>OZ253587.1:0-3783076 GCA_965263175.1 Chloroflexota bacterium | reverse complement strand
GGGCCGCACCAGGTTGCGGGCCATGAAGCCCCAGATGTGGTCGCGGCCTTGCGCCCGCAGGTCGTGCAGGTCGGCGTACGTCTGGCCCAGGATTGCGAGGGAGGCGGCGTCCAGTTTCGGCAGCCGGTGGCGCAGGGCGGCCAGGAAATTGGGCGCGTGCTGGCCGCTGTCGCTCAGGCGAAGCATCATCTCGATCACCGCATCGAAGTCAGCCGGCGAACGGGTGACGGCGTAGGGGAATTGCAGCACTGGCCCGTCGGGCACCTCGATCAGCACTTCGCGGTCGGCCAGGAAGCCCTGCACGTTCCATTGCAGGGCGTCGCCAAGGTAGACGGGGATGGCCAGTTCCGGCCGGTCCGGGTCGCGCAGCCGATCGCCCAGGGCCAGCAGGTAGGTGACGCGGGCGATCTGGACGGCCACGGGATGTACGTCGATGCCGATAACCTTGTCCAGGCAGCGTTGCAGCGCCGCGCGCGTGTCCAGCCCTTCGGCGTCGGCCGCCGCCAACAGCCGCCGCAGAGCGTGGAAGAGGAACGCGCCGGAGCCGCAGGCCGGGTCCAGCACGCGCTGTTCCAGCGGCCGGTCAATAGCCTCAGCACACATGCGGGCGGCCAGCCAGTCGGGGGTGTAGTACTCGCCCAGGTCGTGGGCGGTCCTCCGGATCGATCAGCGACTCGTAGAGGCCCTTGAGCACGTCGGCCTTGACCTCACCCAGCCGGAAGCGGCCCACGTGATTTGCGATGCGCCGCACCAGATCGGATCCCTTCGCCGCGGCGAGAATCCAATCGAAGAAGTCGGCTTCCACCATGCCGCCCACGCCGGCCTGCTCGAACGGCCGGCCGGAGAGCAGGTCCGCCGGTTGGGGCGTCTGGAGCCCCAGCACGTGCATGGCGATGGTTTTGGCGACGACCGAGAGGTAGGTGTGCTGGAAGAAGATGTCGTCGCGGTCCACCGGCGCGCCGTAGACCAGTTCCAGGCGTTGGGCCCAGAGTTGGCGCTTGAGGTGTGGTTCTGGCTGAGCGCCCACTGCGGCCCAGGCTTCACGCAAGTCGCCCAAGGCGCGATTCCAGGCGTGGCTTTGGCGGCCGAGTTCGCGTACGACGGCTTCGGGCTCGGGGGACAGATCGTCGCCGGCGGCCACGGCGGCGCTGAGCCAGACAAGGAGGTCACGCGGTTTGGCAGGTTCGGTCCGGTACTTCCCGAGTTCGCGCAGCCCGTCATCGCGCAGTTCGTAGGAGACGAACTCTGCCCCGTCGGTGCCGATGCCGACGTAGCGGACATCACTGTCCTCTTCGCGCTCTTCGATGTAGCGATGGAGTTGGCTCTCGGCGTCGTTGCGCTCGTGATCAAGGTTGCTCTTGAACTCCACAACGGTGCGGCCCAAGAGCGCGTCGATTCGACCCTGGACTTCCGGGATGTGCTTTTCCAGCTGTACGTCGTCGCGCGGCACGAGGAGGCCGTCGATGAGCAACTGGCGCACGTCTGAGCGGACCGTCTCATGCCCAGGCCGCCGGGACAGTTCCAGCACTATCTCGTCGAGTTGTTGGTTGCTCAGCCTGCTCACTCGCCAATGGCTCCGCCCGGAAGACCCGCGTAACGATACCCGCGACTCGGGATTGGAGAACGCGAGAGGGCAGGGCAGTGAGAACTGAGAAGGGGAGGAAGGTCGGAGTCGGGGACTGAGGAGGAAGACTGGGTCCCGGCTGAGGGCGCCGAGATCTGGTTCGACAGGTCTTCCTCGGACTCCTGACCGGCTCACCATGAACGGGGGTGTGGTTCGACGCGGTGCTCCGCGGACTGCGCACCGGCTCACCACGAACGGGGTGGGCCGCCGAAGGAGGTTGCGCGGAAGACGGGCGGGTCTGAGACGCCGGAATTGGGCGAGGAGTGGGTGGAAGAAGGGGGAGGGGACAGAAGTGAGCAGTGAGAGGGGGCTGCCTGAGAGAGCTGGCTGCTAGGGGCTGTGGTTCGACACGGGCCTGCGAAAGACTCCGGGGCGGCCCTACGGCAAGCTCAGGACAGGCTCACCAGGAACGGGGGAGCGGAGGAGGACTGGGTCCCCGCCCCAGATCGGGGTCCCCCGGATCGTGTCCGGGGCAGGCTCTTCGCGGGGATGACGGTGTGTGGGATTCGGAGGGATCGAGCGGCTGCCGGGCAGGGAGATAGGGGTGGCAGGGTGCGCTGGGACTGATCGAGGCGCTGGGTCCCCGCCTTCGCGGGGATGACGGTGTGGGCGTGGGTGGGTCAAGCGTTAGTGGTCAGGGGCTGGGGGGTGTCAGGTGGAATCGGGGGTGGGGGCTGGGTTGGCGAGTTCCTCGCGCAGGACCTCGTGCACGAGGTTCCGTAGCGTCCACGTCTCGCTGGGCTCCAGCCTGGCCGGTCCGTGACTGTCGATGAATCCATCGAGACGTTGGCGAAGGTCGCGAATGTCCGAGCGGAGCCAGGCAACGAGCGCAAGGATGAATCCGCCCAAGGCCGCACCGGTGACCGCCACTGTCACAAAGGTTCCAACATCCAGCGTGGCGCTGGTGTCCATCGGGTCCTCCGAACGAGGGGGGCTCCGCAGCCGGCCGATGAGGCGGCAGGGAGACAGCAGTCCGCCAACACCCGCCCTGCCGGATTGTAGACGGCGGGAGGAAGGGGGGCGGAAAGGAAACTGGGTCCCCGCCTCCGCGGGGATGACGTTGTGGGGTTGGGGCTTGGCTGCGCGGGGATGACGTTTTGGTTGCTGCTGGGTCCCCGCCCCGGATCGTGTCCGGGGCAGGCCGGGGCAGGCTCTTCGCGGGGATTAGACAAGGTCGGGGTAGAGGTCGCGCCAGGTGGGGTTGGTTTGTTCGATTAGGCGGAGTTTCCAGGCGCGGTGCCAGTGCTTGAGGTTTTTCTCGCGTTCGATGGCGCCGGCCATGGTGGGATGGGTTTCGTACCAGACGAGACGGTGGACGCGGTATTCCCGGGTGAAGCTGGAGCCGATGTCTTTCTTATGGCGCCACACGCGATCCCGGAGGTTGGAGGTGACGCCGATGTAGAGAGTTCCGTTGCGTTTGCTGGCGAGGATGTAGACGCAGGGGGTCTTGGTGGGGGCTGGGGGCATGGCGAATGTTAAGCCCGGGCGCGGCAGGTTGGTCTATCGGACAGGTTCGGAGCTCGGGTTGCTGTGTGGACGGGGGCGCACCTAGCACCAAGATCGATCATGGCGCTGGGTCCCCGCCCTTCGGCAGGCTCAGGGCAGGCTCTTCGCGGGGATGACGGTGCGCTTGCGGTGCTGGGTGCTGGGGGTGCGGGGGATTCGGAGGGATCGGGAGCTCGGGATGCGCTGGTGCACGGGGTGGCAGGTTGCGGCGGTAGCGGTGGTTGCTGCTGGGTCCCGGCTGAAGACGCCGGGAAGACGTTGCGGTGCGGAGTCGGAAGGATCGAGTGCTGGGGGTGCAGGGAGGTCGGGGTGGCAGGTTGCGCTGGCGTTGGTTGGTTGCTGCTGGGTCCCCGCCTGCGCGGGGATGACGGTGCGGTGGGGTTAGGATGAGGCAGTTCCGTTCCAGAGTCGCCCCGTATGTCCGTGCGCCGTGTTGTGTTTTGGATTGGGATGGCGACGGTGGCGGCGGTGGGTAGCGCCGCGGTGGCTCGGCGGCCGGTTCCGGAGGGGTTGGTGGACTGGCGGCTGACGGCACGCACGGCGCGGCGGCTGGCGGGTGAACCGCGCGCCTGGCAGCCGGATCCGGGCCTGACGGCGCATTACGACGCGATAGTGCGACGAAGCTTTGAGGCGGTGTCGAGCTACACGGGCACGCCGCTGGAGCTGGGCGCGGACGCGGTGCGGGTGCTGGGTCGGGCGGACTGGATTGACGCGAACCTGGTGAATTTCGAGCGACTGCTGGCGCCGCTGGCGGCGGCCTACCAACAGACGCGGAGTGGGTCCGGCGCGCTGGCCCGACTGACCGCGCACGGGACGCGCTTCACGGTGACGGGCCAGATTGCGGTGCTGCTGGGCTACCTGGGGCGCCGGGTGCTGGGTCAATACGACATCCCGATCCTGGACGCGGAAGCGGATTTGGCCGGGATCTACTTCGTGGAGCCGAATATCGCGCAGGTGGCGGCGCGCGCCGGGGTCGATTTGGAGGCGCTGCGGCTGTGGGTGGCGCTGCACGAGTCGACGCACGCGTACCAGTTCCGGGCGGGCGATCCGCCCTGGCTGCGGGGATATACGGCGGGCCTGATCCAGGATTACCTGGCGGAAGCGGTGCGGGCGCTGGAGTCGGGCGAGCGGCTGGGCGCGCGGCTGCGGGATATGTGGCGCCGCGTCGACCGCGACGACCCGTCCGGCACGGGGCTGATGCGCCTGGCGCTGACGGATGCGCAGGCGGAATCGCTGGCCCGCATCCAGGCGCTGATGACGCTGATGGAGGGGTATAGCAATCACGTGATGCGGGAAACGGGGCGGACGGTGATTCCGGGATTCGAGGCGCTGGAAGCGCGGATGCAGTCTCGCGAACGGGCGCGGGGGGCGTCCTCCCGCGTGTTGAACCGGCTGCTGGGTCTGGACCTGAAGTTGGAGCAATACCGGATTGGGGAAGCGTTTGTTAACCATGTGGTGGACGCGCGCGGCCTGGAGTTTATGAACGAGGTGTGGCGGGGGCCGGAGCTGCTGCCGACGCTGGCGGAGACGCGGGATCCGGGTGGGTGGATTGCGCGGGTGGAGGGGGAGATTGCTTAGGTTTCGATAGGTCGGGGGTGCTCGACCGGAAGACCCTCACCCCAACCCTCTCCCACGGGGAGACCTTTGCGTAATCCGGGGGCGGTTGCCCGGAAGACCCTCACCCCGACCCTCTCCCACAGGGAGAGGGAGCAAGAGCGGCCGCACCTTCGCGGACGAAGGGCGTTGTGCAAAGGTCTCCCCGTGGGAGAGACCTTTGCGTAACCCGAGGGACTGTTGCCCGGAAGACCCCTCACCCCAACCCTCTCCCCGAGGAGAGACCTTTGCGTAATCCGGGGGACTGTTGCCCGGAAGACCCTCACCCCAACCCTCTCCCACAGGGAGAGGGAGCAAGAGCGGCCGCACCTTCGCGGACGAAGGGCGTTGTGCAAAGGTCTCACGGGGAGAGGGAAAAAGACGGCGTCCCCCAGACCTGTTGACTATTCGTGCTGTTGCTTTGCCTCACGGGTGTGGGGTCCGGGGCAGGGCTGTAGAGGTGGTGTACGCTCAGGCGTGGCCCGCGCCACCTGGCGCGGATTTTGCGGTCATTAGCCCACCCCACCGCACCCCGTCATCCAGCACTTGTCCTAACAAGCGAATTCGACGAATCCGCCGTCCTTGAGACGGTGGGCGGGGAAGCGTCAGAAATCGACAACAAGCACCGGGCGCCTGCGAATCCTTAGCTGAACGCGGGTTGATTTCTCGCCAGGCCGGCGTCCGTATGCAGCGGCGGTCGGTTGACCGCCTTCATCCTTGAAAAACGCCCTACGCGCTGACGTGCGGTCGTGGGGACACGGAGGCATGCATTGCCACAACACGAACGAACTGACGTGTACGACCCGGATCCGGCAGGCGGCGGCCTGACTCGCCGCCGCGCGCTGGGACTTGCGCTGGCCGCCGGGACCGGCGCGCTGGCGGCCGCCTGCGGCGAAGCGGAACCGGCGGAGATTTTGCTGCCGTCACGAGACGCCGAGCAGCGAACCGCCGCGGCGCCCACGGCCAGCGTGGTGATCGAGCGCGGGGAGCGGGCGCCCAGCCGCGAGGGCGGGCTACCGGAAGCCGGCGCGGAGTACCCCATCTCACTGGCGTTGCCGACCTTTGGCGGGTCGAACTATGACGTGGAGCCGATTCTGCTGACGGCTCAGTCGGCGGTGCGATTCGAGACCAAGGGTCGCTACCGCTATTCGGAAGTCCAACTGCCATCGAACTTCGGGTACCGCTGGGACTACGCCAAGGCTCTGGACGACGGGTCTGGCGGTTCGCGAACCGATCTGGTGATTCTGGAGCAGTGGGACCTGGAGAACCTGGTTTCCAACCAGCGGCTGCTGCCGCTGGACGAACATCTGGCCAGCGATGCGACGTTCGATCCGGGCGCGTATTGGCCGGGCATTCTGGAGACCGGCAAGGTGGATGGGGTTCAGTACGCACTGCCGGTGGCCGCGGGGCCCTGGGTCACCGTTGTGAACCGCGACCTGGCGGCGACTGTCGGATTTGAGGTCCCGCCGCGGCAGGCCTGGGACGGTGAGACCTTCGTGCGGGGCGCGGCGGCGATGCACCGCGACCCTAACGTGCAGGGGGCGGAGGACTCGGTTGGGGTTGGGATCAACGTGGAGCCGATGTGGATGGCGCCCGACCAACTCTGGAGCGACGCGCCGAGCTTCATATTCCTGCAATCCAGCCTGGGTGTGGTGCCCGACAGCCAGGGGTCGTTTGCCGCGCTGCGCTCGCCGGAGGCGCTGACCACGGTTCAGACGTTTCACGATCTGGCGACGACGAAGGGGGTCTCGCAGGCTCAGCGAGATCAGGGCACCGATGTGTACGACCTTCTATACCAAGGCAGGATCGGCCTGATGTTGGTTCCGCTGTCCGGGAACTGGTTTGGTTATCTGACCTCCAGCTCTCTGCCCAGCAACAACGTGCTCTATCCGTTCCCCAGCTTCGGCGCGGGGCAGGCCCCGGCCAGCGTGTGGATGATGCTGGGCATCGGCGCGGGCGTGGCGGACCCCAAGGTGGCCTACGACGCGCTGCGCGCGCTGGAGCGCCATACGCAGGACGCGGCCAATGTGCCGGCCCGGCGGACCTCGGCGCAGGACCTGAAACTCCGATTCCCCTCCTATCGCGACGATGAGGCGCAGATGGTGGTTGACCTTTTGCATAACGCCTCCTACGTGACGCTGAGCCGAGCGCAGTGGGGCGCGTTCGTCAACGAAGTGGACGCCGGGGTGATCCTGGAAGGCCAGAGCGCCTCGCAGGCGCTGGACGCGGTGGCGCGGCGGCTGGAGGAGTTGGGGGCGCGGGTGTAGCGCGACTGAGTGCTTGAAGCGGGCGGCCGGCCCGAAGGTCGGGCAACTTTGGGTAGTGTCCTACTTTGACTTGACAGGTTTGCAAGGCGCGGGCCACAGTTTGGCAACTCGCGCATGAGGGAAGGTCGATGACGAAGCATCCAGGACCGCCCGACTTTAACGAACTGGCCCACGGGCTGTTCCAGCGCATGAGTGGTGCGGTTCCCATTGAGGAACCCGACGAATCCCCCCAGGCCGTCGCTGGCCGTCAGGGGGGCGAGGCCCGCGCCAAGTCGCTGAACGCCGCCGAACGCGCCGCCATCGCTGCCAAGGGCGGCAAGGCGCGATGGGCGGACGCCGCTACAGGCTAGGCCCGCCGTGCGGAGATTGTACTTCGGCGACTGCCTTGACGTGATGCGCGAGGAACTCGCTGACGAATCCGTTCACCTGGTGTATGCCGATCCGCCTTTCAACTCGAAGCGCATCTACAACATGTTCATTGGCGGGTCACAGCAAGACGCGTTCAGGGACACGTGGCAATGGCACGAGGCCGTAGACGACTTCCACGATGTAGCCAGTTCGCCGGGGCCGCTGGCGCACACGATGGAGGCCATGCGGCTGATCCACGGCGAGGGGCCGAACCTCGCCTATCTGTCATACATGGCAAACCGGCTGCGCGAGTGCTGCCGGACACTGAAACCGACGGGATCGCTGTATCTCCACTGCGACCCCACCTTCAGCCACTCGCTCAAGCTCGTTCTCGACGCAATCTTTCGGAGGGGAGGGATTCGTAATGAAGTCATCTGGAAGCGCACGGCCAGCCGTAATGATGCGAAGCGTTGGGGGGGCTGTTCACGACGTAATCCTGTTCTACTCGAAGAGTGACCGATTCACTTGGAACGACGTGCGCATGGCGTACTCGCAGGAATACATTGACAAGTTCTACCGCCATCACGATTCGCGTGGGCAGTGGATGTCGGACGTTCTAGAGCGCAGCAAATCGATGGGGCCGCGCCCGAACCTGGCCTACGAATTCAACGGGTACACGCCGATTTGGGGATGGCGGGTGAAGCGGGAGAAGTTGGAGGCACTGGCTCGTGACGATCGAATCGCCTGGAGCCGCAATGGGAAGCCGAGACTCAAGCGCTATTTGCATGAACAGAAGGGGCTGCCCCCCGTCGATGTCGTGACTGACATTTCCTCCCTGGCGCCGCAGGCGCGGGAGCGGCTGGGGTATCCAACCCAGAAGCCAGTCGCGCTCCTTGAGCGTATTCTCAGGGCGTCCAGCAATCCTGGGGATGTCGTCCTCGACCCGTTCTGTGGTTGTGGCACGACGATTCACGCCGCCCAGAATCTCGGCCGGTCATGGATCGGCGTCGATATCTGCGTTGAGGCATGCCGCGTGATCGAGGATCGGCTGCGCAGTCACTTCGACAGTCTGTGGTCGGAGATTGAGTTCATTGGTATTCCCAAGACGCGCGACGATGCTCGCGTGCTCGCCAACCTGGACGCGTTCCGGTTCGAGCGTTGGGCCGCGTCGCTGGTTCGCGGCGTCGGATACAACGAGCGGCAGCGTGGTGACGGCGGGATTGACGGCTGGGGGCGGCTCGCGATTCGCAAGGGCCGATTTATCGACCTGGTTTCACAAGTCAAGGGCGGCGGCACTGGACCGGGAGACGTGCAGGCGTTCAACGGGGCACGGCAACAAGCCGACGCCGACCTTGGCATCTTCACGTGCTTTGAGGACCGTGTGACGCCGCGTATGCGGGATGCCGCAGCGAGCACGGGCCGGTTCATGGATGTACCCCGCGTTCAGATTTACACCGTGGACGATTACTTCGAGGGACGGGTGCCGAAACTGCCCATTGCCGCTTGACACCGCTAAGCTAACTGCTATACTTAGATATCAGTTAGCAGGGGTGTTTCGAATGCGCCGCCTCTCCCGCGATGACCGCGCCCAGATTCTCGCCTTGCAGGTTGAAGGCATGTCGATTCGGTCGATGAGCCGCATCACCAGCCGCTCCAAAGACACCGTGATGCGGCTGGTGGTTGAGGCCGGCGAGGCATGCGCCGAAGCGCACGGGAACCTCGTACGCGACTTGCGCTGCGAACAGGTCCAGGTGGACGAGCTCTGGGCCTTCGTGGCGATGAAACAGCGGCGCGTGCCAGCCGAGCGCAAAGACGAGTTCGGCATCGGCGACGTCTGGACCTTCACGAGCATCGATCCCGAAACCAAGTTGATACCGACGTGGCTGATTGGCCGACGTGACGCGGCCAGTGCGCGCCGGTTCCTGATTGACCTTGGCCGCCGGATTCGCGGCCGGTTCCAACTCACGTCCGACGGCGCCAGCTTCTACCGTGAAGCGGCCGAAGCCGCGTTCGGCGGCCAGATTGACTACGCGCAGCTGGTGAAGCTCTACAGCGCCCCTGACGGCCCTGAGCGCTTCTACAGCCCGCCCGTGTGTGTGGCCGCGGTTCCGACGCGGATCATGGGCGACCCGGACGAATCCCACGTCAGCACGTCGCACGTGGAGCGACAGAATCTCACGATGCGAATGTCGATGCGCCGATTCACGCGGTTGACCAACGCCTTCTCCAAGAAGGTCTACAACCTGAGTTGCTCGGTGGCGCTCTACGTCTTCCACTACAACTTCGTGCGCCCGCACACGACGCTCACCAAGGCCGCGCACGGCAAGCCGACAACGCCCGCGATGGCCGCTGGCCTAGCCGACAAGCCGTGGACGATGGCCGATATCGTCAAGCTGATCGAAGACCGTGAAGAGACGGCCGAAGACGTGGCAAAGCGGCGCAAGGACCGGCGTGATCAACGGTAGCTTGACTTGATAGGCTTGAATGTGATACTCACCCGCCTCGTCGCCAGGAAGGACCGCATATGGCCGAAGTGTTTGCTGTGATTCTCCCCGACAAGAACCCCAAGGTCGGGGAGGCATTGACGAGCGCATACACGGCTGAGGACGTTCACCAAGTTGCCGGCAACGTGTATTTCGTACAGACCAACGATGAAGCGGGCACCGTTGTAGAAAAGGCCGGGATCGGTCTGGGCCAAGCTGACCCGCCGGTGCCTGGCGTAGTGTTTAGCCTCAACGGATCGTACTCGGGTCTCTATTACAACACGCTCTGGAAGTGGATGGGCGTGAAGGATGCATGACCCCCTCGGGGATCTGGGTTCGCATCAGGGGCAAGTTCGAGAACTGCAACGCGTGGCCGACACGGCCGCCTCGAAAGACTCGCTCCATGCGGTCGCCCTCACGGTCAATGGCCTTGTCGAACGGATTTCTAGCCTGGAGCGCGAGGTCAAGCACCGCCCGACCAAGGCTCAGGTGGCCGTGGTTTGTGGTGGTGTCGCGCTGGCGCTGCTAACACCGGCGACCATTTTCGTCACGAATGTCATCACAGTGGTCAACAAGGGAACCTAGGTTCAGAGCTAGCCACAAGGCCGGCCACTATGGCGACGCGCACCAGCGCCATCCAAGCGTTAGCCACCAACTGCAGTTGACACACCGCTCCGCGCTGACGCCAGCGCCGCAATACCCGCGGCCAAGTCAAAGTAGGACACTACCCAACTTTGCTTAGAGTGGCGGCACGGCGTAGGGTAGATACACGCTTGGTAATTCTACCCTTGCGGGGAACCGATGAGCCTCAACATCAAGAACGAAGAGACGTGCCAATTGGCCAGTGAATTGGCGAAACTCACCGGCGAGACCAAAACCGGGGCGATTACAGTGGCGCTGAAGGAGCGCCTGCAACGCGAGAAGCGCGAGCGCAGCGTGGAGGCGCGAACCCGGGAGTTGCTTGCCATTGGGCAACGCTGTGCCGCGATGCTGCGCGACGGACCGTCGGCCGAGGATCATGGCGATTTCCTGTATGACGAGCGCGGGTTGCCCAAGTGATCGTGGACACCTCGGCGGTCCTGGCGATTCTGTTTCACGAGCCGGACGCTCAGCACTTTGCGCGCGCGCTCGCGGGAGCGTCACGCTGCCAGATGTCCGCCGCGAACTATCTGGAGGCGGCGATCGTTCTCGAGAGTCGCAGGAACACCGCGGTCGGCTTTGAGCTTGACCTTGTTCTGGAACGAACGCCAGTAGATATCGTGCCGGTCACCGTTGCGCAGGCGCAGGCCGCGCGCAGGGCGTGGCGGCGATTCGGCAAGGGGAATCATCCGGCGGGACTGAACTTTGGTGACTGCTTCGCCTACGCCCTGGCGGAGTCGACCGGCAAGCCACTGCTATTCAAAGGGCGGGACTTCGCGCTGACCGACATCGACGCCGCCTGACGTCGCGACCGGCGCCCTTCGAGTCGGCGGCCCGGCGGACGGCAGTAAGCACGGTCACGGCACCAAGCTTCAACCGGAACTTTGATCTCTGGCCCCCAGCGTTGGCGCTGGACGCGGTGGCGCGGCGGCTGGGAGCTCGGGGGCGCGGGTGTAGCGCGACTGAGTGCTTGAAGCGGGCGGCCGGCCCGAAGGTCGGGCAACCTTGCTAAGAGTGGCGGCACGGCGCAGGGTAGATTTACAATTGGCCGTTCCACCCTTGAGGGGAACTCGTGAGCCTCAACATCAAGAATCAGGAAACGTGTCGGCTGGCCAGTGAATTGGCGGAGCTCACTGGCGAGGCCAAGACCGGCGCGATTACCGTGGCGCTCAGGGAGCGCCTGGAGCGTGAGAAGCGCGAGCGCAGCGTTGAGGCGCGTCTCCGCAAGATGCGCGCCATCTCCAAGCGCTGCGCCGAGCTGTTGCGCGAAGGAGGTCCGGTGGTTGATCACGGGGACCTGCTGTACGACGAACGAGGGCTGCCGAAGTGATCGTCGATACCTCGGCGGTCATTAGCATCTTGTTTGACGAACACGAAGCGGAGCAGTTCGACGAGGCGATTGTCAACGCTCCGCACTGCCAACTGTCAGTTGTCAACTATCGGGAGACAGTCATGGTGCTCGAGGGTCGTCGAGGCGTCACGGCTGGTCATCAGTTGGACGCATATTTGGAGGAGGCAGCGATTGCACTGGCGCCGGTCACGGTTGAGCAGGCGCAGGTCGCACGTACGGCATGGCGACGGTTTGGCAAGGGGAACCACCCGGCGGGACTGAACTTTGGCGACTGCTTTGCCTATGCCCTGGCGGAGTCGACCGGCGAGCCGCTGCTGTTCAAGGGTCGCGACTTTGCGCTGACGGATGTGGAGGTTTGTTGACACGACGCCGAGTGCGTATGAATCGGCATCGCAATTGACCGTGAATTCAGTCGGAGTGCCAGAAGATCAGACTGCTTCCTGAGTACTGGTGGCTCGCAAGCATTGAGAAGACTCAAAACCAGGGCTGATGAGATGGCCAGCTGCCAGATCAGGACGTGAGAGTGTAGTAAGCTGCACTCGTGATCTTTGATCATATAGGGCGGTGATGGTGACATGGTAAGGCTTAGCCTTACTCTCTATCAGTTTCTCGGATATCTGATTCCTGGATCTGTCGTGAGCGCTACTCTCGTTTACCTAGCCACAAGACACTTCGATGTCTCAGTTGAGACACTAAACGACGCAAATCTGATGGTGGTTGTTGTTTCCCTGTTTGCTGCATATGTTATTGGATTCCTCCTTCAGTCAACTCTGTCAGGTCCGCTGGAGATGTGGCTGTTCTGGTATCCGAAAAGTCGTGGGATGCCTTCAAAGTTCCTAGTATCCGACGACGACACCACGCACTCACAAGCATTCAAGAACAAAATTGCATTGAATCGACGCATCTGCAGTCGCTGGTCTGCCGGTGAGCTATCCGAGCAGGAGTACTTTGACCTGCTCTACTCGCGAGCTGTCGCGGACGGCCGAGGGCAGCTAATTGAGACCTTCAACGCTCTATATGCTCTCGGGCGAGGACTGACTGCCGCGTTCCTGATTGCCGCTACGGCCGTCACTGCGTCCGCAATCGCGTCATGTTCAGACCGTGCCGAGTGGCAGGGTATAATCCTTCAGGGTCTATGCGTTGCGGGTCTTGCGGCCTCAGCTGTTCTTTGCCAGCGACGCACCAAGTCGTACGGGATACGCTTCGCGGACGAAGTTTACCGCGTTGGTCTTTCGTACGAGATGTAGTTCGAGGAGAAAGAATATGGCCTTGGATATTCACTTTCTGAACGTCGGGCATGGAGACTGTACGGTGATCGACTTTCCGAGCGGTCGACTGTCGATAATTGATATCAATAACTCGCCCGGTCTGGACGAATCTACCGAAGATGATCTTGCTGCTGAGTTCGGACTGAACCAGCTGCAATATAGATTGATGAAGATGAGAAGTGAGATTCCCTATAGTTTAGGCATCATGCTCAAGTCTCTCGAAGATCGCCTAGTTGACCCCGCCAAGTACCTGGCCCAGTACTATCCGGGTAGGAGTGTATTTCGATTTATACTCACTCATCCTGATATGGACCATATGTCGGGCTTATATCGATTGTTTAGTCCTCATCAGGACGACATCGCACTATCAAACTTTTGGGATACAGACAACGAAAAGAGCATGTCAGAGAATGACTTTCAAGGCTCGGGATCAAAGGGAATGTGGGACGACTGGCAAGAGTACGTTAGGCTACGGGACCCAGACGAGGCGCATACAGTCTTGAACAACTACCGCAATCAGGGAGGGCACTTCTGGTCCGAGGACGGCATGAGCATTCTCTCGCCAACATCTGAGTTAGTTGAGCAAGCAAACAGGAGTGAGTCGTGGAATCAATTGAGTTATGTTCTGACTGTAGAATATGCCGGACGGCGAGTTGTGCTCGGCGGTGATGCGGACATCGCAGCTTGGGCTGACATTCACTCCCATTACGGAGACCTCGGTCTAAAGGCAGATATCCTTAAGGCATCACACCATGGGCGAGATTCCGGTTACCATCAACCGTCCGTGAAGGCGATTGATCCCGTATTCACTGTCGTGTCAGTGGGCAAGAAGCCTGAGACAGATGCTTCGAATAAGTATCGCCATTACTCCGATAAAGCAGTGTCAACGAGATTCCATGGTAGTATTCGAGCGCAGATCTTGGACAATGGCGAGATTTGGTTGTATGATTGGAATAATGACCGAATCGATGATCGGTTGGCACCACCATTGGTTTAGTCGTAGTCTGGCAATGGCTGTAGGCAGCAGGCTGTGTCGTGCTGGTTTGTCCGACTGAATGAGCGAGTGCAAATAATAGTCGGAGTGCGTAACGGGTGACTTTGTGGTCCGCTCAACTTGTGTGTGGCGGTGAGGTCTTGAGCGCGGCACGACACTCTCGGAAGGGTAGGAAACGGGAATTTGCGGTCGGCGGGCTAGGAGGCTGGGCACTTATTGACCGTTGCGGCAGCGGTGATGAGGTGGAGTTGGTCGATGGTGACTTTGGGAGGGTGTACGTCCTTGGCCGGATGGTGCTGTGAGGATGTCTAGGTACTGGAAATTGCCTCCGGGTCTTGACGCCTGGGGTCTTGGTGGCGAGTATCGGCGGATAAGGAGGCGTCCCCATGGCACAGGCTGTCCTTAGCACGCCCGTGGCTGCCCAGGCCGCGAACGGCCGTACGTCGCTTACCGTCATCGATTGCGATGTGCATCCATACCCGAACACCATCGCCGACCTGACGCCGTTCATGTCGGATCGCTGGGTGCAGTACATCAAGCAGTCCGGGTTCTCGGCACCGCCCGGCACTCAGTACCCCAAGGGCTACGAAATGGCCTCGCGGCGCGACGCCTGGCCGCCCAACGGCCTGCGGCCCGGCGGCGATCCCGACTTCGTGCGCGAGCAACTGCTGGACGAGTGGGACATGCAGTTCGGGATCCTCACGCCTCTTTACGCCGCAGGCCACGTCCACAACGATGACTTCGCCATCGCGCTGGCCCGCGCCGTGAACGAGTGGCAGCGGCACGTTTGGCTGGATAGCGACGAGCGCTGGCGCAGTTCCATCACGGTCACGCCGCAGCTGCCCGAGGCGGCGGCCGAGGAAATCCGCCGCTGCGGCAAGGACCCGCGCTTCGTGCAGGTGATCCTGACGGTTCGCGGCCAGGCGCCGTACGGCAAGCGCCACTACCATCCGATCTTCGAAGCCGCCTGCGACATGGACCTGCCGGTTGGGGTTCATTTCGGCGGCTGGGGGAACCACCCCATCACCGCCACCGGCTGGCCCTCCTACTACCTGGAAGACCACACGGGGATGACGCAAGCGTTCGAGGCGCAGGTGCTGAGCCTGGTGTCCGAGGGCATCTTTGAGAAACTCCCGAGCCTGCGGATCGCGCTGATCGAGGGCGGCTTCGCCTGGTTGCCGCCGCTGATGTGGCGGTTCGACAAGAACTACAAGGGGCTGCGCGAGGAAGTGCCCTGGCTGCGTAAGCTGCCCAGCGAGTACATCCTGGAACACTTCCGCATGACCACGCAGCCGATGGACGAGCCGCCCAATCCGCAGCATCTGCTGCAGATCTTCGACATGATCGGTCGGGACGACTTCCTGATGTTCGCCACCGACTACCCGCACTGGGACTTCGACGCGCCGGACCGTGCGGTGCCGTCCGTGGTGCGCGGCGAGCTGCGGCAGAAGATCATGTCGCTCAACGCCGCCGCGTTTTATGACTTCGAGCGCGCATGACGTAGGGGCGGTGGCCGACTTCGAGGTCGGCCGGCCCACCCGCGTGGAGATCGAGGGCCGCGGCTTCGTGGTCGTGAATGCGGGCACGGAGTTTCACGTCGCCCGCGACGTCTGTCCGCACCAAGGGGCGCGCCTGTCCGCTGGCCTCTGCAAGGGCGAGGTGCGTGCCGAGGCGGTTGGCGGGCCGGTGGAGTACCGCACGGGCGGACGGACGCTGCTGCAATGCGCCTGGCACGGTTGGATCTTCGATCTGTCCAGCGGCCGCGCGTTGGCCGATCCGAACCGAGCGCGTGTGCGCGTCTATCCGGTCCGGGTGGCGGACGGCCGCGTGCTCCTAAGCCTGGCCTAGGCCGCGCGTGACCGCCGTGGGCGGGGGGCTGGGCGGGCTGGTTCACTGCATTCACGCCGCGCGAACGGCCGCGGCGCTGGTGCTGACGGGCGGCGGGACGGGGGTCATTCCCATGCTGCTGCGGCGTCCGGGCGGGTCACGGACCGTGCTGGACATCGCGGTGCCCTACAGCTCGGCCGCCGTGGCCGCCTATTTGGGTGAGCCACCGAAACAAGCGGTCTCGGCTGCAACCGCCGAGGCGATGGCGCGACGAGCCTTCGAGCGCGCGTGCGAATTGCGGCCCGAGGCCTCGATTCCGGTCGTGGGACTGGCCGCCACGGCCGCGCTGGCCACCGACCGCGTGCGGCGGGGAAGCGACCGGATGCACGTGGCCACATTCGACGGCGCCCGAACCATCGGGTTGGAATGGACGTTCCAGCCGCCGTTCGCCCGGCGGCACGAGCAGGAAGCCGGGGTCGAGCGCGCCATCGTTGCAGTGTTAGCCGACGCGGTGGGGGTGGCCCCCTGGCGCGAGCTGGCTGGAGCCGACCGTGCCCCCGTGACGCGCACGGTCGACGTTCAGGATGATGAATTGGCGGTCGTCCATGACGGTACGCAGCCCTGGGTTACCGCCTATCCCGACGGGCGGCGGCGGCCCGGCGGCCAGATTCCAACGGCGCTGGTCTCGGGGTCCTTCAACCCGCGGCACCAGGGGCACGGCGCGCTGTGGCGGGCCGCGCGCCGGCGCTTTGGTGATCCCGTGGCCTACGAGCTCTCGATAACCAACGTGGACAAGCCGCCGCTGCCGTCCGGAGAGGCCCTGCGGCGCGCCGCGCAGTTTGCGGGGGACGCGCGCTTGCTTCTGACGGCCGCGCCAACCTTCCTGGAGAAGGCTCGCCTGCTCCCGGGCGCGGCCTTTGCGGTGGGCGCCGACACTGCCCGCCGCATTGTCAATCCGGTCTACTACGGCGGCGCGCCGGCCATGTGCCGCGCCCTGCGGGAACTCCGGTCCCTGGGCGCTCGATTCGTTGTGGCCGGACGTCTCGAGCATGGTCGCTTTGTTCAGTTGAGCGACCTGACCCTGCCCCCGGAAGCCGCAGGTTTGTTCGAGGCCATTCCCGCCGACGAACTGCGGGTGGACATTTCCTCCACCGACCTGCGCGCCGGCCGCTGGCCCGACGCCTGAGCCAACCCGCCCCGCCCGCGTCTGGGGTCGTCTACCATCAACCCACGCCCTCCGCACCCCGAACCGAGCACGGTGTCGGCGCCCGACTCGCCTGAGGCCTCCGCCTCGCCCTCCGACCAGAAGACTGCAGACCCGCGACCGCCCTCCCAGCCGGCCAACGGCGCGCCCGCGGCCGGCAACCAGCCGGTCTACCGTTGGTCGCCGCGCACCCGGCGCACGGTCGCGATGGCGATCGCGATTCTGGCCGGGCTGGTGTTGTGGGGCGCGCGCGAGATCGTGGGCCCGTTCGTCTGGGCGGGCATCTTTGCCTACGTTTTCAACCCAGCCGTCGGCGCGATGGTGCGGCTGGCGCGTATTCCTCGTCCGGTGGCCGTGGCGCTCTTCTACGCCATTGGACTCGGGTTGCTCGCCTTGCTGGGGTTCTTCATCGCGCCGCGCGTGGTCGACGAAATAGACCGGCTGAACGCGGAACTACCCGCCATCGTGGCCGAGGCCGAAGCCACGCTGCCTGCGGAGATCCTGGGTCAGCCGCTCATCGTGCAGGACGTGATCGACGGCGTGACCGATGGCGCGACTGGCATGTTGACCGACGCAGCACGGGCGATTGGCGCCTTCCGCAGCGCATTCACACTACTCGTTCATGGCGTGCTGGCCGTAGTGGCGGCGGGCTACCTGCTGCTGGCCGGCCCAAGCCTTATTCGCGGCCTGCTGAGGCTGGTTCCGCCGGGTCCGCGGGCCGAAGTCGAGGACTTGATCAGCTCGATCAACAACGTCCTCGGCGGCTTCATCCGGGGCGAAATCATCCTGGTCGTCATCATGAGCACCACGACCTTCATCGGCCTATCGATCATCGGCATTCCATTTGCCGTGATCCTGGCCATCGCCACCGGTTTGCTGGAGCTGATTCCGGTCTTTGGCCCCATCATGGCGGCCATCCCGCCCATTGCCCTGGCCCTGGTCACGGCCAATAATTTCGGCTGGCCGGGTTGGGTGGCAGGCGTGGTGGTTGCGGTGATGTACACGGTCCTGCGGCAGCTCGAGGATTACCTCGTGATTCCCAACGTCGTCGGCCGGGTCGTGCGCGTGCATCCCCTGGTCGCGCTGTTCGCCATCTTCGCCGGTCTGCAAATCTGGGGGATCACCGGCATGGTCATCGCGCTGCCGACCGCCGGCGTGGCGCGGGTGTTGCTGGGATATGCCTACCGGCGAACCGTGACGTCGCCGCGGAGGCCGTGATGGTCGCCTGCCGCGTCCGAGCGCCCTGTAGCCGGCCGTCTGCCGGCGGCGCTGCCCGTTGTTCAAATGGGTCTGCTTCCGGCGGCGCGGCGCTATTCTTCACGCGGCAATCGCGGTTAGCGTAGAGGGACGGATGGCCGCAGAGATCGGGCTCGGGTTCCTGGGATTGGGCACCGTCGGTTCGGCGGTGGTCCGAACGATCACCGAGCGGTCGGCCTTCCTGGAGCGTCAGATCGGCCGGCCCTTTAAGGTGCGGCGGGCCCTCGTGCGCGATCCCAACCGCCGCCGCGACGTGCCGCTGGACGCATCCCAGCTCACGGTCAACGTGGACGACGTGCTCGACGACGAGGCCATTGATGTCGTCGTGGAACTTATGGGCGGGGTCGAACCCGCCAACACCTACATCCGTCGCGCGCTACAGGCTGGGAAACACGTGGTCACCGCCAACAAGGAAGTGATGGCCACCCACGGGATCGAGTTGCTGGAACTGGCCGCCGCTCAGGGCCGCGATCTCTATTTCGAGGCCAGTGTCGGCGGCGGCATCCCCTTGATCGGGCTGTTCCGCCAGGACCTGGCGGCCAACCAGATCCGTGGGGTCCACGCCATCATCAACGGCACCACCAACTACATCCTGACGGAGATGGCCGCCGGCGGCGTGGACTTTCAGACCGCGCTGGCCGAGGCGCAGCGCCTGGGCTACGCCGAACCCGATCCCACCAACGACATCGAGGGCATCGACGCCGCCTACAAGCTGGTGATCCTGGCCTCGCTGGCCTTCAACTGCGCGGTGCGTCCGCAGGATGTGTATCGCGAAGGCATCACGCGCATCAGTGCGGCGGACTTCCGCTACGCCGCCGAGTTGGGCTACGGCATCAAGCTGCTCGCCATCACCAAGCGCACGCCCCAGGGCTTGGAAGCCCGCGTCCATCCGGCCCTTATTCAGCAGGAGGTACTGCTCGCGCAGGTGGACGGCGTCTTCAACGCGGTGCTACTGGACGGCGATCTGCTGGGCCGGGCCCTCTTCATCGGTCGGGGCGCAGGCCCGGAGCCGACCTCCAGCGCCATCGTGGCCGACCTGATCGATCTTGGACACAACATCCGGCGGGCCGTCCATGACCGCATACCCTTGACGTTGGACGGTGACTTAACGGTCCTGCCCATGGCCGACGTTCGCTCGCGCTACTACTTCAGGCTTTGGGTCAAAGACCAGCAGGGCGTCCTGGCGCGTATCGGGATGGTTTGCGGCGATCACGCCATCAGCATCGCCTCCGTCATCCAGAAGGAAGTGGACCAGAACGCCGGCCGTGCCGAATTGGTGTTCCTGACCCACGAAGCCCAGGAAGCGGCGGTGCAAAGCGCGTTGGCTGAAATCGCGGGGCTGGACGTGGTGGCCTCGGTCGCCAGCATGATTCGGGTCGAGGACCTGGCGGAATGAACGGCTCCCCCCGACCCGGGGTGATCGAGCGTTACCGCGAGTTCCTGCCCGTCAGCGGCGCCACCCCGCGCCTGACTATCGGCGAAGGCGATACGCCGCTGATCCGGGCCGCGTCGCTGGAGCGACGGCTTGGCTCTTCGGAGGTCTGGCTCAAGCTGGAGGGCTGCAATCCCACTGGCTCGTTCAAGGACCGCGGGCTTGCCATGGCCGCCGCCAAGGCCATCGAAGCAGGTGCGCACTCCTTCATCTGCGCCTCCACCGGCAATACGGCCGCCTCGGCCGCTGCGTTCGGCGCCCGCTCCAGCATCCCCACCGGCGTGATCATTCCGGCCCGCGGCGTCGCGTTGGGCAAAGTGGCCCAGGCGCTCATCTACGGCGCGCGCGTAGTTCCCATCCAGGGCACATTCGACGACGGCCTGACGTTGGTGCGCGAACTGGCAGCGCGTCCCGGCGTGGCGCTGGTCAACTCGGTCAACCCCTACCGGCTGGAGGGGCAGCAGACCGCTGCCTTCGAGGTCGTCGACACCCTTGGCGATGCGCCGGACGAGCTGTACGTCCCGGTCGGCAACGCCGGCAATATCACGGCGTATTGGAAGGGGTTTCGCGCGTACCAGGCCGCCGGCCGGGCCACGCAGCTTCCAGTCATGCACGGGGTTCAGGCGGCGGGCGCGGCGCCCATCGTGGACGGCCAGTCCGTGCCACACCCGGACACGGTCGCTTCCGCCATTCGGATCGGCAATCCGGCCAACTGGGAGCGTGCCGTGCAGGCGCGCGATGAGTCCGACGGCACGATTGAGGCGGTCAGCGACGACGGCATCGTGGAAGCCTACCGGCTGTTGGCGGCCGAAGAAGGGATATTTGTCGAACTCGCTTCCGCCGCGTCCGTGGCCGGGCTGCTGCAGCGCGCCCGTGGCGGCGAGGTCATTGGCGAGCGCGTGGTGTGCGTGCTTACCGGCACGGGGCTCAAAGACCCCGGCGCCGCCGTGCGCTACGCACCCGAACCCGCCGAAGTCGAACCAAGCACCTACGCCGTGGCCCAGGCGCTCGGGTGGGCTACTTCCTGACGGGCCGTCCGCAGCGGGCGCAGGTACAGGTCTCAGACCTGCTCGTCATCTCCAGCCACCAGCCCCTTGCCCAACACCACGTTATCGATCAGCCCAACCCCGCCGATTTCGGCCGCCACGGCGATCACCAGGGGCGGGTCGGCCACGGCTACCGGTTCCAGGGTCAGCGCGTGGCGGACTTCGGCGTAAACAAGCGTGGCCAACGGCTCCGCTTCGACTACCGCTCTCAGCAGTTGCGCCAGGGCCGCTGGCGATCGCTCATCGTCGTCCCAGGCGTCAACTGCCAACGTCAGACCTCGCCAGAGCGCCGTTGCCGCCTGCCGTTGGGCGAGTGTAAGCCGGACGTTGCGGCTGCTGAGCGCCAAGCCGTCGGCGTCCCGGACCGTGGGCACGATCACCAGCTCTACCGGCAGATTCAGGTCCTTCACCATGCGGGCGATCACCCGGGTCTGTTGCCAGTCCTTCTGACCGAAGTAGGCGCGCGCCGGCTTTGTGAGGTTGAAGATCTTGGCCACCACCGTGGCGACGCCCGCGAAGTGCCCGGGTCGTCGCGCCCCTTCCAGGTCGGCGCCGATCGGTCCAGGGTCGATCCGCGTACCGAAGCCTTCCGGGTACATCTCTTCGACGGGCGGCGCGAAGACCAGGTCCACGCCGCAGGCCTTGAAGGCCGCCAGGTCCGCCGCTTCATCGCGGGGATAGGCGGCGTAGTCACCGGGCTCGTTGAACTGCGTGCGGTTGACGAACAACGTGGCCAGCACCGAACGCTCGCGCCGCCGGGCGGCCCGCAGCAGCGCCCGATGACCTTCGTGCAGCGCGCCCATCGTCGGCGCCACGCCCACGGGATCGGGCAACCGCGCCCGCGCGTCCTGAAGTCCGGCCTT
This sequence comes from Chloroflexota bacterium, assembly GCA_965263175.1. Taxonomy (GTDB): domain Bacteria; phylum Chloroflexota; class UBA11872; order UBA11872; family UBA11872; genus UBA11872. The sequence continues at coordinate 3,761,374 of OZ253587.1, read as the reverse complement.
GGTTCTCGCTACGATCATGCGTCTTGACACGGATTGAGTGCGCTCTGGCGCACCCCGATACTGCAATCATGGCACCGCGCTCTGAGCCGGACCTGGCCGACCTGCGGCAGGCGTTGGCGGCTGAACTGCCGCTGGACGCCGTGCGTGCGCCCGACCCTGCGCTCGACAGCGTTGACGGCGTTCGGCCGGGCTTGTGCCTGGGGGTGGACTCGCCGGATGCCGTTGCGGCGGCGCTGGCTGTCTGTCAACAGCTGGGGGCGGTCGTGGTACCGCGCGGCGGTGGGACGCACCTGGGGCTCGGCATGCCGCCCGCGCGGGTGGACGTGCTGCTGGACCTGAGCGGGCTCTCGAAGGTGATCGAGTACCGGCCCGAAGACCTGACCCTGGCGGTTGCCGCCGGCGCGCGGCTTCAGGATGTGCAACGGCTGCTGGCGGACGCCGGCCAGATGCTGGCGCTGGACCCGGCGGGTGGGGCGGCAGCCACCGTCGGCGGCATGGTGGCCGCCAATCTGTCCGGTCCGCGCCGCGCGGGGTCGGGCACGGCGCGCGACCTGGTGATCGGCCTCGAAGTCGCCGGGCTGGACGGCCTGGTCACGCGGTCCGGCGGCATGGTGGTGAAGAACGTGACCGGCTACGACCTGCCGAAGGCGCACATTGGGGCGTTCGGCACCTTGGGCGTCATCACCCGCGTGAACCTGAAGATCACGCCGCGCCCGGCCGTGGAGCGCACGCTGGTCGTGCCCCTGGCCGATCCCGCGGCCGCCGGGTCGGCCGTGGGCGCTGTGATCGACTGCCCACTGATGGGCAGCGGCTTCGATCTCGTGCAACGAAGCCTGACGCCGGATATCGACCTGGGCAGCGGCGCTCCCTGGCTGCTGGCCATTCGGGCACCGGGAACGGCCGGCGGCGTGGCTGCTCAGTTGCAGATGGCAGCAGCGGCCGTTGCATCCCACGCGGCGGCTGACGGGGTCACGCTGGACGGCCCGGCGCAGACACGGTTCTGGTCCGACGCCGACGCGCTTGCGCGGCCGCCAGCGAATATCGGAGGGCAGACAACCTGCCGCCTGAGCGCGCTCTCCAGCCAGACGTCCTCGCTGCTGGGCAGCGCGGCGGAGATTGGTGAGGACCTGGGTTTGCGGACGGTCGCCAGCGCCCGGGCGCTGAACGGCGTGGTTCGTGTGCGCGCCAGCGGGTCGGACGATGCCGGCCTGTTGACGTCGTTCATACAACGCCTGCGGGCGGCAGCGGAGCGGCTGGGCGGCGCCCTGGTGATCGAGTCCGCGCCCGTGCAGGTCAAGCGCGCGGCCGGCGTCTGGGGGGTGTCGGCCGAGGCCCCGGACGTGCAGGCCATGGACGCTTTGCGCGCGGCGTTCGATTCAGGTCGGATAATCAATCGTGGACGATTCGTGGTGACCTGAGGCATGGCAGTCGAACCCGCGCGGCGGGGATTCTCAGCGGTGGACGCACCCGACGCGTCGATTCTGTCTACCTGCGTGCACTGCGGGCTCTGTCTCAACGAGTGCCCCACCTACCGCGTGCTGCGCGTCGAGATGGACTCGCCGCGCGGACGCATTCAGCTCATCGACGCCGTGCAGGACGGGCGGATGGCCCTGGACAGTCCGGCCTTTCTGCGGCACACGTTCCAGTGCCTGGACTGCCGCGCCTGCGAAACGGCTTGTCCCTCAGGGGTCAAGTACGGCGCGCTGATCGAGTCCGTGCGCGCCCAGACCGTGCAGGCCAAGCTGCTGCCTACTCGCCGACGCATCGTCCAGACGGTGCTGCGGGTCGTGTTTCCAAGACCCAAGTTGCTGCGATTGGCCGCGCGAGGGCTGTGGGTCTACCAGCGCAGCGGGCTGCAGGCGCTGGTGCGGCGGCTGGGCTTCCTGCGCTGGATTGCGCCGACGCTGGCCGCCGTGGAGGCGCTGTCCCCGCCGGTGTCGGACCGCTTTCTGCAGGCCTCGGACCTGCGGTTCGTGCCGGCCTACGGCGAGCGTCGCCACTCGGTCGCCTTCATCACCGGTTGCATCATGAGCGTCTCCTTTGCCGAAGCGCATCGCGCCTCGCTGCGAGTCCTGGCGCGCTACGGCTGCGACGTGCACATTCCCGAACACCAGAGTTGCTGCGGAGCCCTGCACGTGCACGGCGGCGACCGCGAAACCGCCCGCGAGCTGGCGCGCCGCAACATCGACGCTTTCGACGCGGCCGAATACGAGGCCATCATCATCAACTCGGCGGGCTGCGGATCCACGCTGAAGGAATACGGCGAGTTGCTGGCCGACGACCCGGGCTACGCCGACCGCGCGCATGCGTTCGCGGGGCGTGTGCGCGACCTATCGGAGTTCCTGGCCGGGATCGGCGCCGCGCCGCCGGCCGGATCGATAAGCGAGCGCGTGATATATCAGGACGCGTGTCACCTGGTGCATGCCCAGGGTATCTCGCAGCAGCCGCGCGAGTTGCTGGCGGCCGTGCCCGGCGTGGAGTTGGTGGAGATGGAACACCCCACCGTCTGCTGCGGCGCGGCCGGACTGTACAGCGTGACCGACACTGCCATCTCACTGGCGATTCTGGAGGAACGGCTGGACGCCATCGCGGCCACGGGCGCCACGATCCTGGTGTCCGCCAATCCCGGTTGCCTGCTGCACATTCAATCGGGCGCCCGGCGGCGCGGGCTCGACCTGAAGGTGATGCACGTGGCCGAGTTTCTGGACCGGGCCTACACCCCGTGACGCGCTGCCAGCGCCGTGCCTGCGCCGCTTCGCCGGCCAGTGGCCCCCAATGACCGCCCGTCAGCGTTCCGTCGAGCGCGGCGCCACGCGCGGCGCGTGGGCGCGGCGGCAGACCGCCGTGGATGCGCAGCAGGGCCGTTGGCATTCCGGGCACGATGCCGAGGTGCGTGCGGATCAGGACTCGCGGGCGGCCGAAATTTCGGCGGGGCGGCGGCCGACGCCACGCAACCTCTGGCGCTTTCTGACCTCCAGCCGAATGCTCACGTCGGTCCTGATTTTTGGCGCGCTGGCGGCTGCGGGGATTGTTCCGGCCGTGCTGGCGCTGCGGACGACCCAGGAGAATGGGATCGAGCCGGAAATTATTCGCCGGATCCAGGTCGGCTTGCAGCAGGGATCCAACCTGGACGGCGAGGGTTTCGACCTGTTGGAACTGGTGAACGGCGGGGAGTTGCTGGCCATTAGCTCTACCGCCGAGGGCAACCACGGCCCCAAGCGGCTGCAGGACGGCCTGTTCGATCCGCAGTTCACCGCCTGGCGATCGGCCGGGCCGGACTATCCGCTGACCGCGATCTATCAGGTTCGGTTTCGCACGCCGGTCCGGAAGGTCATCATCTGGAACCACCCGGAGGAACCGGAAGCCAGCTACATCCGGGAGTTTGAGGTGCTGGCCTCGCTGGAAGATCCGCAAACGCATCCGGATGCACTGGTCAGCATCGGGCGGTTTACCGCGGAGTCACCGGACCTGAAGCTGGTGTTCGACGTCGATACGCCGGTGCCGATCCGCTACGCGGTGCTCCGGATCATTTCCACGTTTGGAGCGTCGGATTACGTCTCGGCGTCTGAGATCGGTCTCTTCGGCGAGTCTCGGGATCCCGAGCAGGCGCCGCTGCCGCGGCCGCCGGCGCCGCTGAATATCTAGCCGCAGCTACCGCGCCGCCTGTTCGGCGTTCGGTTCAGGCGGTCCGCGGTGGGCCGTAGGCCTCCATGGTCTGCAGGGCGATGCGGTCCCAGCCCAGGCCCTCGGCGACGGCGTGGGCCGCCTGGCTCCTGGCCGCGAGGTCCCAGTCCTGCGCTTCGCGCATGGCCGCGCGTATGGCCTGGATGTCGCCGGGCGGCACCAGTTCGCCGGCGCCGGTGTCATCCAGGAGTTCGGGGATGCAGCCCACTCGGGTGGCGATGATCGGACGGCCGAAGCCGAGCGCGGTGATGATTGCGCCGCTGGTCAAAGCGTCGCGGTAGGGGAAGACCGCCACGTCGCCCGCGTTGAAATAGACCTGCAGCTTGTCGATCGGCACTTTGCCCTCGTGCATCAGCACCCGCGGGTCGTTCAGGACCGGGTTGCCAACGACGCCTTCGTATGTGGGGTGGCGCGACCCGGCCACAACCAGCCACAGATTGTCTCCTTCAAGTCCTTGGAAGGCTTCCAGCATGTCGTCGTGACCCTTGTAGCCGCGGATATTGCCAAACGAGGTGTACACGAAGGCGTCGTCGGGAATGCCCAATTCGCGGCGGGCTTCCTGGCGTGTGACGTCGGCGGGGTAAGCGTTTCGGAAATCGCCGTGGGGAATCACGAACAGATTGCGGCGGCGGATGAAGCGGCGGGTGTACTCGCGAGCCGCGTACTCACAGTGGCAGATGATGGAGTTGGCCAGTAGGGCCATGACGTAGCGGCCCACGACGTCCACGCCCCAATGGGGGCGTTCGTGGGGCAGCATGTTGTGCAGCGTCCAGATGATGCGGTAGCCCAGCAGCCGCGCGAGCAGCAGGGACGCGACGAACGCGCCCATCCGCAACCAGGCTTTCGTGGCCGTGTCCGTATTGGTAATGCCCTGCAGCCAGTGCAGATGTATTCCGTGGACGCGACCGCGATTGCGCCATATCCAGCTCAGGTTCACGCTGGGCGTATCCCTGCCCGGATTCAGGCTGATGAGCTCGAAGCTGTAGCCGTGGCGCTGCATGGCCTCGACGAGGAGACCGCCATAGGGATTGCCGAGCATGTGCCGGAAGTTGAAGATGCTCGGATCCCAGCTAAACGCGACGTGCATGGTCACCTGACTCCGTGCAGTGGGAGGGCTAGAGCCTCGGCGTGTGCTCAGGCATGCGCGGTCTGGATGAGTTTGTCCAATTCGGCGTATTCGTGCTTCGCCGCCGCGACCGAGGTCTCCCAGTCGGGCCAGGCGCACTCGGACTCGTTGGCAACCCAACCCGCGTAGCCGCCGGCCGCTAGCTGTCGGAGGGTCTCGCGATTGCGCACGTCCCCCTGGCCCAGCGGCACGTGGGCGTAGAAACGCCCGTCCACTTCCAGGGTGTGCCCGTCGGCGTCCGGGAGACCGCGCATGTCCTTGACGTGGACGTCGAAGATGCTCGAGCCGAGCTGGGCGACATCGTCCGCGCCGACGGACCCGGCGGCCGAGTGCAGGTTGCCGGTGTCCAGGGCGGCGCCAAGGTTGGGATGGTCGATGGCGTCGACCAGCCGGCAGGTTGCGGTGGTGCTGGAGGCCAGCCCGAGGGCGTGGACCTCAATGGTGACGCGCACGCCCGCCTCGGCGGCCAGTGAGGCGGCGCGGCCGTACCAGGCCGCGGCGGCGGCCAGTTGGTTCGCGTCGTCAACCGACATGCCGTCAGCCCCACCCCAGAGCCGCAGCAGACCGGCCCCAAGGGCATCGGCAGCCTCCAGGGCACGGCGCACGCCGTCCAGTTCGGCTTCCGCCGGGGCGCCCGTGAAGGCGGTGGGCCGGCCCAGGCCGGAGGCCAGCCCGACGACTTGCAGCCCGGCATCCGACAGAACGCGTGAGCCCGCGCGGCCGGAGGGTCCTGGGTTTTCGAGGTCGAGCTGCGGGGGGCGGCACATGAGGGCGACGCCGGTGTAGCCGATGTCGCGGGCGACCGGCGCCACACGCTCCAGGGGATAGCCGCCGAACATGAGGGTGTGAAGCGCCGCTCGCATGGCCGAGCCTCCAGGCCGCTCGCGGCGTAAGGGTAACGCGTTGGGGAAGGGCGAGTAGCCGGTCGCCAGCGGTCAGGCGTTCGTGACACGCGACTGGATTCCAGCCCGGCAGAGGGGAAGGGGCCGCTTGTCGGCGGGAGCCACGGCGGTGTGCCCGGTGGCGCGTGGGGAAGGCGGCGCGTTACATTGACTGTTCAAGGTGACCAACCATCAGACAATCTCTGGGGGACGGAGCATGAAGATTTCGCTGCGCCGCGGATTTATCGTCGCTCTGGCAGCTGCGGTCGTCGCGCTCGTCGTGGTTGCGGCGTGTCAGCCTCCGGGCATCACCGACTTTCCTGAACCCGCCTGTGCCGCCGCCGGCAACTGCCCGGAAAACCCGTGCCCTTCGTCTGATGGATTCGAGAGCAAGATGGCCGAGCACCGCCAAGATGCTTCCGCAACGTTGGCCAACGATGGCGAGGATGCTGTCGTAGCGGCCGAGTTGGATCGAAAACGACAGGTCGCCTTGGCCGAGTTGGAGCAGGAAGACCCGGACGCGTTTGCCAAGCTGCAGAGCGTGCTCAAGGATGGCGAGCAGGTGTATCTGACGACCTGCGCGACCTGCCATGGATACGCGGCGGACGGGTTTGGTCCCCAGTACCAGCTCTATTCACCGCGACCGGCCAGCTTCAAGACCGCCGCTGTCCAGTCCCAGAGCGACGGCGTCATCTTCCTGAAGGCCTGGCTCGGCAACACGTCGATCGAAGGAGACGACATCGGCGATGTGCCGCACAGCCTGCCGCAGGAACTGGGCGCCACGCACACTGAGTTCAAGGTGCCGTCACAGGTTCGCGAGAAGATTCGCTCGCAGTGCATCGCCGGTGCGGACCAGCCCCAGGAAACGGGCGGCATGACCGAGGAAGAGCTGTGGAAGGTCGTGCATTTCCTGCGCACCGCACCCTCCCGCTAAGCGACTGACGGTCCCGTAGGGCGCCGGGGATCCCCGGTGCCCTACGAACTTAACGCGGCTGGCCAGTTGGCAGTCGCCCGGGCAGCCAGGAGCCCGGACGTTGGTAGTGGGTCACTTTGAGTTGTGAGCCGCGAAGACCCCTCACCCTAACCCTCTCCCCCAGGAGAGACCTTTGCGAAACCCGGGGTGGGTTGCCCGGAAGACCCTCACCCCAACCCTCTCCCACAGGGAGAGGGAGCAAGAGCGGCCGCACCTTCGCGGACGAGGGGCGCTGTGCAAAGGTCTCCCAGGAGAGGGGAAAGATGACAGCTCGCTTCGTGGAGAGGGATGCGATCAAAATGACCCACTACCCGGACGTTTGACTCGGCGCGGCGATCATGTACAGTGAAATTGCTGACAATGGCGTCAGCCCGCAGACCCGATCGTTGGAGATCTGGCGGAAGTTCCCACAACGAGGAGGGAACGATGACTCACTATGTCGGCCCACGGGCCGCCTATTCCGCGCCTAGCGGACATGAAGTGTGCCTCCGCTGCGGCGGGCGCGGCTCGCTGCGCTACGCCCCAACCGGGCGTCACGTCAGTCGGACGGACTACGGCCAGACGGCCTTCTGGCGGACATGCTCGCTCTGCCAGGGCACGGGACACATCTAGGAGTAGGGTGCCGCCTCAGTTGATGTCGTCGTGGAAGCACGACGACGAACGGACCCCCCGCCACGGCGGGGGGTCCAGCTTTAAGGCGGGGGTTCCAGTTTTGTCCGGAGCGTGCCGCTAAAGCGAACAGCCGCTGTCCATCACCAGCACCTCGCCGGTCACGATGGGGTTCTCGACAAGGAGGAGCACGCCGTCGGCAATGTCTTCGGGCGTTGCCGCGCGATTGACGGGACTCTTGTCGATGGCGCGCTGCAGAAACTCCTCGTGCCCGATCATCCAACGCGTGTCGATGGGGCCGGGGGCCACGCTGTTGACCCGAATCTCAGGCGCCAGCGCGCGCGCCAGCGACTTGGTGATGGTGTTCAACGCGCCCTTGGAGGCCGCGTAGGCGATGCAAGATCCGGTTCCCGTAATGCCGGCCAGGGACGAGATGCTGACGATCACGCCAGCGCCGCTGGCCTTCAGGTGCGGCGCCGCCGCGCGGCTGACGAAGAAGGGGCCTTTGAGGTTCACGGCAAGAATTCGGTCCCAGTAGGACTCCTTCATGCCGTCCAGGTCGTCATGATCGACGAAGTGCGTGGTACCGGCGCTATTGACCACGATGTCCAGGCGACCGAAGGCGGCGGCGGCCTGTTCGACCATGGCCTTGACCGCGGCATCGGACGCAACGTCAGCCTGGATGGCCAGGCCCTCAACGCCCAGCGCCCTGATGTCGTCGGCGGTCTCGGCGGCTTCGGCGGCTGAGCGCGAGTAGTTCACGGCCACGTGCGCGCCGCGTTCGGCCAGCTTGAGCGCCGTGGCGCGGCCCACGCCGGTTCCGCCTCCGGTGACCAATGCGGCCTTGCCCTGTAACGACATGCGTCCTGCTCCTTCAATCACGTGTCAGAGCGGCTATTGTGGCACCCACGAACGCACAACCGGGGATCACAACGGCATGGACGAGGCATTCGCGCTGGCCAACGGCGAGCGCCTGGTGGTTAGCGTGCTGGGGCCGGGCGAAGGCCGCGGCGCCACTGAGGTCCAGCTCGAGGCCTACAACTTTCTGACACGACCGTTCGATCCCTGGATGATTCCCACCGAAGCTGCGTTCCTGGCGCAATTTCTGGCCGGGACCCACGACCCGTCGCTGGCCGACACGATGCTGATCGGGCGGATCGACGGGACGATTGTGGGTACGGCCTGGCACGGGACCGATCGAGACCTGCCTGAAATGGGCGGCTACGGGTTCGTTTTCACTGAGCCCGCCCAGCGCGGCAAGGGCGTGGCGCAGCGGCTGACCGAACTGGCGATTCAGGGTTTCTGGTCAGCCGGGGGTCAGGTGAGCTACCTGGGAACCATGAACCCGGTGGCGCAGCACGTCTATGAGAAACACGGCTTCTTCCCCTACAACGGCCTCACCATGCGCGCGCTGCGGCCAGGGACGCAGCCTGACGACTTCGACGACCGATTCTTCAGCCGGGCAGGCGCCGGCGAGATTCGCGACATCCGCATGGGTGATCTGGCGGCGTACACCGGCCTGCTGATGCTGCCCGAGCCGCGCGAGTGGATCGTGCGGGACTACACCGAGGCGATTCTCTACGCTCCCCCGACGGTGGAGGCCGGCGGCTGCCTGCGCCCGTTCTACAACTCGATGACGCGGCATGCCACGAGTCCGGCCAACGCCTGGAAGGTGCTGATCAACGATCGCGGGCGGATGGTGGCCTCGGCCAATCTGTGGGCGCCCATTCACGCGCCGGTGCGCGGCAATGGGACGCTGGACTTCCAGGCGGCGCCGGCCTACGTGGACCTCGCGAGCGCCGTGATCGAAGCAGCCTTGGATCACGCCGCCGCCCACGACGTGTGTGTGATTCGTGCATACGCCTCCGCCGAGGCCCGCCAGGCTGTCCTGGGCGAGGCGGGCTTCGTTGCCGAAGTCGTGCATCCGGCCGGTCTGGACCTTGGCGACCGACGCGCGGACGTCACGGTGATGCGACGTGACCTCGCCTGAGGAACCGGAGTTCAAGGCCGTCGGCCCGGCCTCGCTGCTGCCGCCGCCGGGGCGCCTGTCGTCGGTGTTCCTGGACAAGGCCGAGATCGTGATCGCCAACGTGGACGGCCGCTATCACGCCCTGGACGGGCTGTGCGAGCACGCCGGCTATCCCCTGGCCGCCGGGCAACTGGTGGGCTGCGAGCTCACCTGCCCACTGCACGGCTGGGTCTATGACGTCACGGACGGCTGGGTCATCAATCCACCCTTCGGCCACCGGACCCGCAGCTACAAGGTAAGGGTGACGGACGGGACGCTAGAGGTGGCGCCGGCAGAGTAGCCGTATCCAACGACTCTCCGGCGCGCGTCGTAGCCTTGAACATGCGCCCGCCGCAGTGTTGGCCTGCCGGTCGCAACTTGGCAAACTTGAGACCTGTCGGCTGGGGAAGGACTGAGGCGATGGTCATACGCGGTCCCAGCACGCGCGAGAGAATCGCGGTCACACCTGCCGAGTCGCTGCGTCTCTTCCCCGACGACGCGTCTGGTGTTCCTTCCGTCAGCGACGAGCCTGGCGAAGACAGAGGCGCACGGACGACAGACACCGAGACGAAATGCGCCTGGTCGGTGTTCAACGGCGACGCGCTGGACGCGTACGGCGGTTGGCCCTCCCCCTCGACGATAATCTCCGACGGCGCGTATGGCGTGGGCGGCTTCCCCGGCGACCCACGAACCGTCGACGGCCTCGTGGACTGGTATCGGCCCCACGTCGAATCCTGGTCCGAGCACGCGCATCCCTCCACCACGCTGTGGTTCTGGAACACCGAACTGGGCTGGGCGACCGTCCATCCTTTGCTCGTCGAATACGGCTGGGACTACGTGCAAACCATCGTCTGGGACAAGGGCGTCGGCCACATTGCCGGCAACGTGAACAGCGAGACGATTCGACGCTTCCCGGTGGTTACTGAAGTGTGTGTGTTCTACCGTCGCCGCCTCGAGTTCCAGACGCCTGACGGCCCCATGTCCGCCAAGCAGTGGCTGCGATACGAGTGGCAGCGGGCGGGGCTGCCCCTGAGCAAGGCCAACGAAGCGTGCGGCGTAGCCAATGCCGCGACTCGTAAATACCTCACGCAAGACTGGCTGTGGTACTTCCCGCCGGCCGAAATGATGGAACGGCTGGTCGGCTACGCCAACGAGCACGGCGCCGCTGCGAGCGCCCCGTACTACTCGCTTGACGGGGTGCGGCCCGTCACGGCTGTGGAATGGGCAGAACTCCGCGATTCGTGGAACCACGTCCATGGCGTCACCAACGTCTGGTCATCGCCGCCCCTCAACGGGCACGAGCGGTACAAGGGCAATGGTGTGCGGTCAGCGCCGCGGGTGTACAAGCCCGGTCGAAACGCCGCTGTTCATCTCAACCAGAAGCCGCTGGAGTTCATGCGCCGGCTCGTCACCGCGTCCACGGATCCCTGCGACGTGGTGTGGGAGCCGTTCGGCGGGTTGTGCAGCGCAGTGGTGGCCAGCGTGAGCATTGGCCGCGCCGGCTACGCGGCCGAGGTTGTGGACCACTTTGCTGACCTGGCCGTGGAGCGCATTCGCGCCGCGGCTAGCCGCGCGCCCTAGCCGTTGCCGATTCCCACGTGACAACACAGCCCCCGGCGCCGAAGCCGCCTGCTCCAGACCCAGACCATCCACGCACAGTCCTCATGGAGCGCGTCACCGAGGCGGTGCTGGCCATGCCGAGCTACTTCAGCTCACCGACCAACATAGAGGGACTAGCAGCCACCGACTTGTTCGTCCTCAACACGGTGCTGGGCGCAACGATTGAGGTGCAGGTCGTCGAGACGCTGAACCGGATGCGCGACGTATGGGATCCCGACGATCAATGGCCGCTCTACGGATTCGAACGACAGGCCCAGACCTTTCCCGACGTCCTTCTGCGGCGCCGGACCGCCGCCGGCGGCTACGAGGTGGCGCTGGGCGTCGAACTGAAGGGCTGGTACATCCTCGCGAAGGAAGGCGTGCCCAGCTTTCGGTACACCGTAACCCCCGGAGCGTGCACCGATTGGGACCTGCTGATCGTCGTTCCGTGGCGCCTTTCCAACGTGCTCTCGGGCGTTCCCCGAATCAGCGCCCCCGGCGTGTGGTCCGCCAGGCACGCGGCGGATATGCGCAACCACTGGTGGCGCCACGTCCGCAAAACCTCGGGTGACCGCGCTATCCGTTCGCCGGAGTCGGTCACGCCCTACATGCCACGCGATAACACGTCCGACAAACCCGCCTATGACGGCGGGGGGAACTTCGGCCGCATTGCACGCATCGGGATCATGGACGACTGGGTCGCCGAGACGCGGCGCCAACCGCTTGCCGGGATACCCGCCCAGGACTGGATTGCATTCATCAGGAAGTACGCCGAGGACAGCGACCCCGAGGAAATCTGGGCCAAACTTCAGGCCGATATACGTCGGCAACTCGCGGGCGGCACAGCCGAAGCGGCAGAGGAAGCCACGCGGGCGCTTCGGCGCTTTGTGGACTTGGTGAGCCGGCGGTAAGGCGAGTGCCTAGGCTTCGGCGCGGGTCAGGCGGATTTGGACGGGCACGCCGTTTAGAGTAGGAGTGGCCTCGGCTGTATCGGCTGGCGGCTGACCTTCGTTTACGGTGATGGCCAGCGTTTCGGTGGCAACACTTTCCTGGTGTTCGGATAGGGCCACACGCACCGAGGTTACGCCCTCAATCCAGAGGTGAATCCGGTCGGACACCTCTAACCCAGAGTCGCGGCGTAGGCCCTGGACAGCATGGGTAATCTCGCGAGCCAGCGCCTCGCGGCGAAGGTCGTCGTCGATAGCCGTCGTGACGGCCACGACCATGTTGCCTCGTTCTGCCACGCCGTACCCTCTTAGCGGCACCGCGTGAAAAACGAAGTCGTCGTATTCGAGTAAGACGTCTACACTTTCGAGGTTAATCTTGTACCTATAGTTCGGGTTCAATCGAAATTGAAATAAGATATCCAAGTGTCGCTCAGGAATACTCTCGATATGGGAAGCCAAGACCTTGGATAGTCGTCCAAGTCTCGGTCCGACACGACGAAAGTTGAGCTTTGCTCTCGTCTGAAAGAAATCTGTAGAAGCGGCGGCAGTAAACTCCACTTCCTTGACGTTCAGTTCATCAATAATGTGGTCGCGAAAGCGACTTAGTCGCTCGCGATCTTCGGTATGAGTTTCCCACACATCTGCTTTGCGCAGCGGATGACGCAACTTCAGCCCAGCTTCGTTTCTTGCTTGGTGTCCTGCGGCAACAATATCTCGTGCCATGCTCATATCCGCCTCTAGTACTTCGTCGCGCAGGGCGTCGTTGGCCTCGGGCCAGTCGGTGAGATGGACGCTGGTTGGGGCGTTGGGGTCGGCGCGGCGGACGAGGTTCCGGTAGATGTCGTCGGTCCAGAAGGGCATCACCGGGGCCAGCAGGCGCGTTAGCGTCGTCAGCAGTTCGTGAAGGGTCTGGTAGGCGGCCTGCTTGTCGTCGTCCGAGTCCGACTTCCAGTACCGGCGGCGCCCCCGACGCACGTACCAGTTGGACAGGTCCTCGATGAAGGCCTGCGCGGCCTGCACGCCGCGCGAGACCATGTAGTCGTCCAGGGCGGCGGTCATGGTGTCGATCAGGCCCTGCAGGCGTGAAAGCGCCCAGCGGTCCAGGTCGGGGCGCTCGGCCACGGGGATGCGCGGCGCGGTGGGGTCAAACCCGTCCAGGCGCGCGTAGGTCACGAAGAACGAGTAGACGTTCCAGAGCGTGAGCATGCGGCGCTTGACTTCGGTGGCCGGGCCGTAGCCGAAGTTGATGTTGTACACGGGGTTCTGGCTGGCGTACATCCAGCGCATCACGTCCGCGCCCATGCGGTCGGCCGCCTCGCCGAAGTCGATCGAGTTGCCCCAGCTCTTGTGCATGGGGCGGCCGGTTTCGTCGTTGAGCTTTTCGTAGACGAAGACGGACTGGTAGGGCGAGCGGTTCCGGATGGTGACGCTCATAAAGAGCATGGAGTAGAACCAGAGCCGGATTTGCTCGCGCATCTCGGTGATGAAGTCCGCCGGATACCAGAGCTCGAAGTCCTCGCTGTTCTCCAGGTAGCCCAGGGTGGAGAACGGCACGATGCCGGCGTCCAGCCAGGCGTCGCCCACGGCGTCGATGCGGTGGGTGGGCGCCTCGCAGGCCTCGCAGCGAATGACCACGCGGTCGATCCAGGGCCGGTGCAGTTCGCGCAAGTCGTCCATGCCCTCGATGGCGCGCTCGGCCAGGTGGGCCTTGGATCCGATCACGGTCAAGTGGCCGCAGGCCTGGCAGGGATAGAAGGGCAGGGGCAGGCCCCAGTAGCGGCGGCGGGAGATGTTCCAGTCGCCCATGTTGCGCAGCCAGTCGGCCATGCGGGCGCCGGCGTACGGCGGCGTCCAGTTGACGGTGGCGGCAGCGTCCAGCATGGGCTGGCGGATTTCGTCGGCGCGAATGAACCACTCGTCGTCCACGCGGAAGACAAGCTCCTCGCGACAGCGCCAGCAGTGCGGGTAGCGGTGGGTGTAGGTGTGGGCGCGGTGCAGCAAGTCGCGCTTGCGCAGGTCCGCGATCACGTCGTCGGCAACCTCGCGGGCGTCACGACCGGTCAGCCAGTCGTAGCCGGCCACGTAGTTGCCGTTTTCGTCAATGGGCACCAGCACTTCAAGCCCCAGGTCCTGGCCGAGGCGGAAGTCCTCCTCACCCGCCCCCGGCGCGATGTGCACGATCCCGGTGCCTTCGTCGGCCCCAACGTCGGTCCAGGGGATGACGCGATGGGTGACGCCGCGGACAGCCGGCAAGTCGTCGAACGGCCCGTCATAGGTCCAGTCCAGGAGGTCCGTGCCCTGGCGGCGGGCAACGATCTCGGCGTCTTCGCCAAACACGGCGGGCACCGTAGCTTCGGCCAGGACGTAGCGCGAGCCGTCCGCCAGGACTTCCACGTATGTCAGGTCGGGATGCACGGCAGCCGCCACGTTGGCCGCCAGGGTCCAGGGCGTGGTGGTCCAGATCAGCAGCCCGGTGTCGGGGCGACCGTGGACGGGCAGCCGCACGTACACGGCGTCGTGCTCCACCTCTTCGTAGGTGTCGATGAGTTCATGCTGCGAGAGGGCGGTGCCGCAGCGGGCGCACCAGGGCATGGCCCGCTGAGCCGCCGCGATCCAGCCGCGCTCGTTGCAGCGCCGCAGGAAGTGCCAGATGTGCTCGATGTTGGTGTCGGAGTGGGTGTAGTAGGAGTTGTCCCAGTCCATCCACTGGCCCAGGCGAATGGACTGCCGGGTCTGGACGCCGGAAAAGGTCTCCACGCGCTCACGGCAGGCGTCGGCGAAGGCTTCCAGGCCAAAGGCTTCGATGTCGCGCTTGGAGTTGAAGCCCAGGTCTTTCTCGACTTCCACTTCCAACCAGAGGCCCTGGCAGTCGAAGCCGTTCTGGTAGCGCTGGTGGTAGCCGCGCATGGCCCGGTAGCGCTGGTAGACGTCCTTGTAGGTGCGTCCCCAGGCGTGGTGTACGCCCATCGGGTTGTTGGCGGTGATCGGTCCGTCGAAGAACGACCAGCGGGGACCCTTGGCGTTCTTGGCCCGCAGCCGTTCGAAGGTGTCCTCGGCGGCCCAGAGGTCCAGGATCCGCCGTTCCATGGTCGGGAAGTCCAGTTCGTCCGGCAGCGGTTCGAACGCGGACGTCGGCTTCGTAGGGCTGGGAGTCTCGTCGCTCATGGAGTCAGTCCGTAAGGGCGATCTCGAGGCGGCGGTTGATGCGCCCCTTGTTGGCGGCGTTGACGATGGCCACGCGGCCGATTTCGCTGGTGTTGGCGACGTGGGTGCCGCCGTCGGCCTGGCGGTCCAGTCCCTCGATTTCCACGATGCGGATGTTGGGGATGTGGGCGGGCACCAGGTTGACGTGGGTGCGGATCAGGTCGGGCAGGTCCAACGCTTCGGCCCGCGGCAGTTCGTAGGCGCGCACGGGTCGGGCCGCGGCCAGTTCGGTGTTCAGTCGCTCTTCGATCTCGTCACGCACGTCGTTGATGCGCACGCCCTCCAGCGAGAAGTCCATGCGGGCCTTGGCGCCGTCGTCGTAGATGTGGCTTCCGGTTACGTCCGCCTGCCAGCCGGTCCAGACCACGCCGGAGAGGGCGTGCAGGGCGGTGTGCAGCCGCATAAAGGCGAAGCGCAGGTCCCAATCCAGGTGGCCGGTGACGGCGGTCCCGGCCGGTGGTGGCTCGCCTTCGAGCCGGTGGACGATGTCCGCGCCCTGCCGTCGCACGGCGGTGACCGGCCAGACCTGGCCGTGGGCGCACAACTCACCGGTGTCGCTGGGCTGTCCGCCGCCGAGCGGATAGAAGGCCGTGCGGTCCAGCGTGACCCCATCCGGCCGAACGGCTATGACGACGGCCTGGAAGTCGCGCAGGTAGCTGTCGGCGTAGAACAGCGGCTCGGTTGCCATGTCGCTCCAGAACAAAGAAAAGACCCGTCCCCAACGGGACGGGTCGATCAACCCGCGGTACCACCCGCGTTGCGCGGCCCGCAAAGGCCGCGCCGCTCACCCGGCACGCGCCCTGGAGGCGGATGCCGTTGCGCCGATCACGGAGCGCAACTCCGTCCGGTTCTACCAGCCCTTACGGGCCTTCGACCGGCGGCTCGGGAAGGATGTTCCAGCGGGACCCTGACCGCCCGGCTTTCACCGTCCCGGGCTCGCTGCGGCGGGCCACCCGCCGAACACGTTTCCGTCAACGCCTTTGCTGTAGCGCTTGAGTTTCGCCGCCGACCTACCGGTGGTCAAGACATATGCGACTAGCCACTGACGGCCGGCGACTGCTGTTGGCTACTCCCCTTTGGCGCCGGCGATGTCGCGCCGCTGGAAGATCCAGAAGGCCAGGCCGCTCAGGATCACGATGTACGCCAGCGAGACCAGGAAGCCCTGCAGGGCTTCCGGCTGCACGGCGACGACCGCGGCGTCGGAGAACGACCCGTCGCCACCGCCGGAGAACATCGCGTCACCGCCGGTTCCCAGCCAGCCGCCGACCGCCTGGCCGAGGATGAATCCGGAGATGCGTTCGAACCACTCGAAGCTCGCCAGGATGCCGACCACAATGCCCTCGGCCACGGCGTAGCCCAGGCTCAGCCCAATGGCGGCGCCGGAGGACGAGGTCAGCACCGCGAAGAACACCGCCAGCGCCACGTAGGGCACCAGCCCGAAGACCGTTTTCCCAAACATGCGGGCGACCTCGCCCCACTCGGCGGACTCGGCGATCCAATTGCCGCCTTCCAAAGTCAGCGAGGCGATGAAGCTACTGATGGCCAGGGAGGCGGTTCCGACGACCAGCGCGGCGGCGCCCAAGAGCGCAACGAGAATGAGCTTGGAGGCCAGAAATGGCCAGCGCCCGGCGCCGCGCGTCAGCACGGTGCGCACCGTGCCCCACCCGTATTCGGTCCCCGTCAGCGACGCGGCCAGGATCATGATGAGAATGACGCCGAAGCCGTGCGAGACCGCGAGGCCGATCACGGCGATGTTCGGAAAGGCCAGGATGTCAAGGAAGTCACCGCCAACGCTCGCGGTACCGCCGCCGTCGCCAAGCGTCACGTCGGCGCCGGCGCGAAACACGGCGTAGGCGCCCCAGAATGTGATCTGCACCAGGAGCACGCTGAGGAGCAGCAGAATCCAGGGCATGCGGCGGTGGCGCAGCTTGTACCACTCCCAGGCGGTGAGGGATAGAACCTGGCTGGTCATTCGGACCGTTCTCCGTTCTCGCCGGTGGCGTCCGGAACGCGGTGCTCCGGAACTGTAAGTGGCGCATTCTCCCGCATGGGGCGCTACTCGCCCCTGGCCCCGGCGACGTCGCGGCGCTGGAACAGCCAGAAGGCCCCGCCGCCCAGGATGACGCTATAGCCCAGCAGCACGACGAAGGATTGGGCGGCGTCCGGCAATTCGGCCGGATAGGAAAACGTCATGCCGCCGGGAAGTCCCATCCAGCCGTAGCCGGCCGGGCCGATGAGGAACTCGGCCACGCGCTCGAACCAGTCGAAGTTGAACAGGACGCCGACCAGGATCGACTCGATGAGGTAGTAGCCAACTGATATCCCGATGGCGGCGCCGGACGATGACGTTAGCACCGCGACGAACGCGGCCAGCGCGATGTACGGGATCAGCCCAACGACGGCTTTACCGGACCATTTCACGACTTCGATCCAGTCGGCGGATTCGGCTATCCACGCCCCGTCTCCCAGGGTGAGCAAGGCGATCGCGCTGCCGACAACCCAGGCGGCGGCGCCTGCGACAAGCGCGGCGGCGCCGAGCA
Organism: Chloroflexota bacterium; assembly: GCA_965263175.1. GTDB lineage: Bacteria > Chloroflexota > UBA11872 > UBA11872 > UBA11872 > UBA11872. The sequence continues at coordinate 3,743,803 of OZ253587.1, read as the reverse complement.
GGACGAGCAGCAGGAGCTTGGACGTAAGCAACGGCCAGCGTCCTGTTCCCTGGGTCAGCACGGTCCGCAGGGTGCCCCAACCGTACTCGGCGCCCAACAACGACGCGGCCAGGATCATGATGAGGACGATTCCGTACACCTGCGCGACCAGCAGACCGCCGACCACGCTGTTTGGGAAGAGCAGGTGCGTGCCATCGGCACCGCGGACGGCCTGCTCGGTCTCGGATCCAAACGTCCCCGAGACGCTGCCCCACAGCGACAATTGCGGCAGGACCGCGACAATGAACAGCAGAATCCACGGCATCCAGCGGCGCCGGAGCTTGTACCACTCCCAGCGGGTGAGCGAGAGAACCTGGGCGGTCATTCGAGCCACTCCCCGTCCGGGCCGCTGGCGTTGAGGACGTTCCGATCCGGGATAGTCCGCTGGGGCGTGCAATCCTGCATGGGTGCTACTCGCCCTTGGCCCCGGCCACTTCGCGGCGCTGGAACAGCCAGAGGGCTGCTCCGGTTAGCACGACGATGTAGGCCAGGAGGACGAGAAACGCCTGCGAGGCGTCCGGCAGTCCAGCCGTCGTCCCGGACGATTGAAACGACACGCCACCCTCGGTCTGCACCCACCCGCTGACGGCTCGCCCCAGGACGAAGACGGCGACGCGCTCGAACCAGTCGAATTGCGCCAGCACGCCGACCAGAATCGACTCGGCGACGTAGTAGCCCAGGGATATGCCGATGGCGGCGCCCGAGGATGAGGTCACGACCGCCGCGAATACGGCCAGCGCAACGTACGGCAGCATGCCGTAGATGGCCTTGCCGAACCCGATGCCAAGACCGGGCCAATCGGCGGAGGACGACACCCAGCCGGCGTCCAGCGTGGCCAAGGCGATCGCGCTGCTGACGGCCACCGAAGCGGTGGCAACGATCAGCACGCCGACGCTCAGCGCGGCCAGCAACAGCAGCTTGGCGGTCAGCAGCGGCCAGCGTCCCGTGCCCTTGGTCAGCACGGTGCGCAGCGTGCCCCATCCGTATTCCGATCCCATCAGCGACGCGGCCAGGATCATCAGCAGGATGCCGCCAAACCCGTGCGCGACGATGAGCCCATTGGTGAGGCTGGTGGGAAAGGCGAACAGTTCCAGGAATCGGTCATCGGTCAAGACCGTGACGTTGCCGGACTCTCCGCCTTCGCTGACCGCCATCTCGCCGCTGCGGAACAAGGCATAGCTGCCCCAGAAGGCGACCTGCACCAGCAGCACGGAGATGCCCAGCAGAATCCAGGGCATCCAGCGGCGCCGGAGCTTGTACCACTCCCAGCGGGTGAGGGAGAGAACCTGGCTGGTCATTCGAGCCGTTCTCCGTTCTCACCGGTCACGTCCAGGAAGTACTGCTCCAGCGAGACCTGGAGCGGCGCGATCTCGGTGACGTAGACCTCGGATTTGCTGAGCAGCGCGGTCAGTTCGGACGAGCGTTCGTGCGCGATCGTCACCACCAGCGCCTCGTCTTCGGCTTTCGCGGACTCGATGTCGTCCGCGGCGGTCAGGATCGCCAGGGCCTTGGCGTCATCCGTGGTTCGCAGTCGCACCTGCTCCTGTGGATGCAGCAGGTCGGCCACATCGCCCTGCACCACCAGCCGCCCCTTGGAAATGATGGCCACGCTGTCGCACACCTGCTCGACCTCGTGTAGCAGGTGGCTGGAAATCAGCACGGTGCGGCCTTCGGAACCCAGATTGCGAATCAGGTCGCGAACCTCGGCCATGCCGGCCGGGTCCATGCCGTTGGTCGGCTCGTCCAACAGCAGCAATTCGGGATCGCCCAGCAGGGCGTAGGCCAGCCCCAGGCGCTGCTTCATGCCCAGCGAGTAGGTCTTGAAGGCGTCGTTGGCGCGGTCGGCCAGTCCCACGCGCTCCAGCAGGGTGTCCAGTTCGCGGGTGTCTTTTCGACCCATCACCCCCTGGAAATAGGCGAGATTCCGGCGTCCCGAGAGGTAGGGATAAAAGGCCGGCGTCTCGACGATGGCGCCAATGCGCCGCAGCGCGTCCATGCTGACGCCGTTCGCGCCCAGCAGGCTGAAGCTGCCGGACGTGGGCCGCACCAGCCCCAGCAACATGCCCATGAAGGTCGTCTTGCCCGCGCCGTTGGGGCCGAGCAGCCCGAAGACATGACCGCGGGGCACCTGCAGGGAGAGCTGGTCCACGGCCAGCACGCGGCCGTAGCGCTTGGTGAGTGCGTCGGTCTGAATGACGACGTCGTTCATGGTTGGGGCTGCCTGCGGAAGTAGGTCATCGGGCGCTCCTGGCGCGGTGTTCATGCGGCTCACTGTAGGCGGCGGCGCGCGAAGCGCCATCGCCCGAATGGCGTAATTTTACGCCGGTGGGTCGGCCTTTAGGACTAGGGCCGACGCTCGCGCATCACGGGAACGGCTCTACCCAGCGCAAATCTCGAGGGGCCAGCGCAGGCGGCACAACCCCAGGCGCATCGCAGCCAGCCGGCGAGGCTGCGCCCGACGTTCTGTCCTTCAGCCCCGACGCCTATGTGGCAGAGGCGCCGTGAGGACTCACGCCTCCGCTGGTGGATCCGCCTCGGCTTCGCAGATCGGGAGATCAAGCTCGTCCAGGTCGCTGTCCGGGACCGCCTCCAACTCAGCGGGCGCGCATCCGGTCAGCTGGTTCCCCGCGAGGAGCAGCGTGCGCAGGTTAACGAGATTCCCCAACTCCGCCGGAATCTCGCCGGTCAGCTGGTTCTGCTCCAAGCCCAACACGGTCAGGTCGGTGAGGTTGCCCAGTTCGGGCGGAATCGCGCCGCTCAAGCGATTCTCCCTGAGGTACAGCATGCCCAGGTTGGCAAGGTTGCCCAGCTCGGGCGGGATGGCGCCGCTCAAGCGGTTGTGATCCAGGTCCAGCCGGGTCAGGCTGGTGAGATTGCCCAGCTCGGGCGGAATCGCGCCGTCCAGCTGGTTAGACCAGAACCCAATCCAGACCAGATTGGTGAGGTTGCCCAACTCGGGCGGGATCGCGCCGCTGAGCTGGTTCAAAGTGAAGTCCACGTGGGTCAGGTTGGTGAGATTGCCCAGCTCGGGCGGGATTTCGCCGGTCAGCTCGTTGATGCCGAGAGCCACCCATTCCAGGCTGGCCATGTCGCCCAACTCGGCGGGAATGGCCCCACGCAGTTGATTGGCCCAGAGGGACAGATGGGTCACATTGTCGAGGCTGCCGATCGTGGGCGGGATCTCCCCTTGCAACTGATTGCCCCAGAGGGACAGCCGTGCCAGGTTGGTGAGGCGGCCAATCTCAGCCGGAATCACGCCGCTCAACTGGTTCTCGGAGAGGTCCAGGTCAACAACGCGGCCGGTGTCGTCGGTGGTCACCCCATACCAGTCGCCGAGCGGGGCGTCGCTGAGCCAGTTGTCGTTGCGATTCCAGTTGGCGCCGTCCGCGGCGCGGTAGAGCGCAACGAGGGCGTCTCTACCTGAAGTTCCCTCGGCGATGTAGGTCTGGCCATGGCGCAGCGGCGCGGCGGATTGGAAGCTCTGGAAGGCTTGGTGACTACCAAAGGGATAGAGCACGCTGCGCGCGTCGTCGCCCAGGAAGCGCAGCTGCACCGGCTCGAGGCTGCCAGGACGGTGTTCGAACACGGCGGCCTGGAAGTACTGCCGGATCACGCCGGGATCGGCGTTGTCAATGCCGAGCATGACGCCGGGCGCATCGTCCAGGCGGGCCTCGGTCTTGGGATGGCCGAAGGCTTGCAGGCCGCCGAGGGCGTTGAAGAAGTCAAGGAAGCCGGTGGTGGCGCCGTCCACGGCGAAGTTGGACACGCGGTGGCCCCAGGGGCCGAGCGGCAGACCGATCTGCTCGCTCAGCAGATCAGGCTCTGTGCCAAGGTCGGGCGCGTCGCCCAGGCCGCCGCCGACGTAATCCCAGACAAGCCGACGCTCCATGCGCCAGACGCTGTCGCGTTCCTGACAGTCCACGATGCCTCGTTGGTAGTACTGGGTGAGGCCGTCGGGACGCTCGGCAATAACTTCGGAGGTGGCGAATCCCCAGCGGGTGAGGCCGCCGGTGGACCTGTAGTAGGTGAGGAAGCCGCAATCCACCTCGGCGTCGCCGATGGATACCAGCAGGTCGGGAATGTTGTGGGCGAGGGTCTCGACGGGTTCGGCGAACGCGGCCTGCCGAACCATGGCCGAAAGCCCGCCGGTTGCCATGTCGTCAACGGCCGTTTCGTCCGCGACGGCGGGCGTGACGAACGCGACGAGGGCTAGGAGTGAAGCGAGCAGTACCGCGCTGAGGCGGCGGGATTGTCCATGTGACCTAAGAGCGCCGAGACGCCCTCGTGGGAGGCTCTTCGTCTGGTTAGGGTCTCTCTGGTTGAGGCGATCCGCCCGAATCCCTTACTGCGAGCGTACGACCTCTGGCCAGGGACCAGCGCCGGGCCGCGTGAACAGCCGCGTCCCCTAGGGCGAAGCGGGGTCGTCCCAAACGCCGACGATGCGGCCGTCGGTGCGACGCAGTTCGGCTGGGTCGGGCCTGGAGTTGTTCCAGACGTTGCGCTGCTGGAAGCGATGCGGGCCCGGGGTCTCCCCTGACGCGACCTCAAGGGTTTCGCCTGGGGCAATGGTGGTCTGAGTTGGAAAGCGGTAGCTCTGTTTCCCACGCAGACTGACCAGCCACCAGCCGGAAATGTCCAGAGGCGCCGAGCCGGAGTTGGTCAGCGTCACGACTTCCTTGACCTTGTCGACGGACAGCGAGACGTCGGCGGCTGTAAGTGCCCAGATGCCATGCGCGCCGGCTCGGGCCTCGGCTACGGCGTGGTCGATGACTTCCCGCTGCGCCAGGTTCGGCGGAACCGGAAGCGCGCGCACCCAGCCCTGCCGGGCCAGGTCGGCGGCCAGCAGACGATCCGCTCGGTATACGTGCCGCAGCAGGCGGCCGGCGGCATCGGCCGGCTCCGCGTCCGTGATGAGCCGCAGCGGGCCATCGCCAATGACTGTTCGCAGGGCCTCACGCGCCTGCTCGGCCAGTGGGCGCTGCCCGACGTCGTCATATTCCGGGGCGTCGATTCCGAGTATTCGGACCGCAACCTCGCCCGACGGCGCCGCGACCGTGAATGTGTCGCCGTCGATCACCGCCACGAGCCGGCCGGAGGCGCCGTCCAGGTCCACGACGACTGCTGGCATGGGCGGTGAAGTCGGCGTGGGCGTCGGGGATGGGGTGGCCGTGCGTGCTGGCGTGGCCGTTGGCGCGGGTGTCAGAGTTGCTGAGGCCGTGGGTGTGGCAGACGGCTGCGCCGGCTGGTCGGAGGCGAGCTGCCGATCGGCAGCGGGCGTGGGCGCGGCGGTTGTGGGCTGGCTACTGGTGGCGGTTGCGGCGCGAGCGGTAAGGCGCAGCACAACGGTTTCGTCGAGCGTTCCATCGCAGGCGGCCAGCACAGCAATCGCCAACGCCCCGGCCAGCAGGCCCCAGGCTATCGACGCTAGCTTCCGCGTTCCGCATCAAGTGGTGCTTGTTGGCCAACGTCTAGTGTACTGCGAACATTCCGGTCCATCGTCTCAATAGAGGCCTGCCTATTGGGAGCTATATGGCGGGCAGGGCAAGACTTGGTGCTGACTAACCGGTGTGAGGTTCGAGCTTGGGCGCCTGGCTCCTGGGAGTGAGCGAACGCCATATGGGGCGAATTCCGGCGTCCTCGTGACTAGCCCTCACCACCGTCGACCGCACAGAATCGGAGTCCGGCGCAGGCGCATGGCTCGGCTCGGCCGCGTGATCGAACGAGGCGGCTCGCATTGTGCCGGTGGCGTCGTCTAAGGCCAACAACACGTCGAGCCGGGGTCCAGCTCCTTTCAGCCAGCGATGGTGACCCCATCCATCTTCAGCAACACCTGCTCCCGAGACGTAGGTACCGCCTTCCTCCAGATCGCCGACACCATCTATCGATAGAAGCGCCGCGCACCTTGTCGACTTCGGCGGTGGACAGTACTTCTGGGAGAAACTACTCTAGCGTTCGTCGGGTACCGTGCGTTTTCCCGATCCAGGCAGTTGGCTATGGGAAATGCCGGATAGCGTACCGAGCCGTAACGGAGAATTAAGTCATGGCCAACTATAAGACGCTGAAGAGCCGCATAGACCAGGGCGAAGTGATCGTCCTTGACGGGGCCATCGGAACGGAGCTTCAGGCTATGGGCGTGCCCATGCACGCGGCCTCGTGGTGCGGCCCCGGCAACTATACGCACGCGGCAACCGTGCGACTGATGCACGAGCGTTACATCCGGGCGGGGGCCGACGTCATAACCACCAATACCTTCAACACCCTGCGCCCTGCGCTCGAGGCGTCCGGCTACGCTGAGTTGGTAAGGGAGATCAATACGCGAGCCGTGGACGCGGCGCTGGAGGCAATAACCCGGGCCGATGTCGACAGGCCCGTGTACATCGCCGGCTCCATCTCGTGCCGAATGCCCATCCGCGACCGCAGAACCGGGACCCTGTTGGGCGGCACTGGCTACGGGTATGGCACCAGCCTTTCGACGGAGGAATTGAGGGCCTACGCCGAAGAACAGGCGAATGTCCTGGCAGAGTCCGGCGTGGACTTCTTTCTGATCGAGAATTTGTGGCACGACAACGAGTCCAGGGCGATAGCCACGGAAGCGGCGAAGGCCACGGGATTACCGGTTTGGGTGGCCTTTACGGCCTCAATGGCGCCTGACGGACAGACGGTCAGATTGAGTATGGGTGACGACCGTAACTACAGCGTCGGCCTGGGAATGCCCATGTGGACGTCGAGTTGGCGGCCGTCCGACGTTAATATGAGCCTGGCCGAAGGCATCGCTGAGATCGCATCGCTGAGCCCCGACGTACTTGGAGTGTTTCACAGCCGGATAGCTGAGACTACGGTGGCGCTCCAGATCATGCTTGACCAGTGGTCTGGGCCCATCGTCGTCTATCCGGATGCTGGCAGAGAAGACTATCTCGCAACTTGGCAGGACAGCAGCATTAGCAACGAAGAGACTGCCGCGGAGTTGACGCGGGAAGCCGCCACTTGGGTCGAGATGGGAGCCCAGATCATTGGCACATGCTGTGGATTCGGCGCCGACTACACCAAGGCTCTGCGCGGCGCCCTGCCGGATCGGATCTCAGCGCCACGTAAGGTCGCGGTGTAGCCACATATCCAGGCAGATGTGACGCAGAAGACACTTCCAGCTTAACAAGAGGGGCCTCATATGGAATCCAGACCACTGGTGGTTGTAGGTGCGGGGGTGTCGGGGGCGGCTGCCGCCATAGAAGCGGCCAAGGCCGGCGTGCAGGTCACGCTCATCGACGAGAACCCCCTCTCAACTTCCATGGTCGGGCTGAATGTTCCGCAGTTCTTCGGCCAGCGTTTCAAGGGCACGCTGCGAAACAAAGCTCTGATGCTGGAGCGGGTGGCTGCGGCCAACGAAGCTCTGGCGGAGGCTGAAGAAGCCGGCGTCGACGTCCAGCTTGGGACGTGTGTCTGGGGCGCCTTTCGCAATTCTGAAACCAGCAGGGTTCTCGACGGCCCGCAGCTCGGCCTGGCCGACGACGAGCGGTCGTGGCTGATGAAGTACGACCGGCTCATCGTGGCAGCCGGCGCCCGGGACTTGGGCATCTCCTTCGCGGGGTGGAATCTGGCGGGCGCGATGGGGGCCAACGGCGCCTACGTGCTCATGAATCGATACCAGGCTTCCAGTTCGCGGCGCATGGTGGTCATGGGCGCCGGCAACCTGGGCCTCCACACCGCCAGGATGGCGCTGGCCAGGGGTATCGAGGTAGCCGCTGTCGTGGAGGTGTCCTCCTCCATACGCGGCGACGAGGCCCTCATCACGGCGTTGCAGGGCGAGGGCGTAAAGCTGTACACGTCCCACACCGTTCGGGAGGCGGTCGGCAGAGACGGCGAAATCCAGTCCGTCGTGCTGGTCGAGATCGACGACGAGAGCGAGCCGGTTGCCGGCACCGAGAAGGTTGTCTCCGCCGACACCGTCTGCCTCGCCATCGGCCTGGTTCCCAACGTGGAGCTCCTCAGTCTCCTGGGGTGCGACCTCACCTTCGAGTCCGAGCTTGGCGGGTACGTGCCGGTCCACGACGACTGGATGCGGACCAGCGTCGATACCGTGTTTGTCGCGGGGGATGTCGCCGGCTTCCACGACGGAATGGTCCTGGACACCGAGATTGCACGAAACCAAGGCCGCCTGGCCGGAGTTGCCGCTGCCGAGTCGCTCGGCGCTATCGGCAAGGACGAAGCGCTCGCCCGGAGAAACGACCTCCAGGCAGTGGCCGTCGACTCAACACCGAACGAGGTGCACTCGAGTTGGAAGAGCTGGCTTCAGTCCCTCGTGAACGCCGGCGGGCCTAGTATCTTCGCGTGCCCGTGCGAGAAGGTTACCTGTGCCGAGCTCATCGACCTGCGACCGCCACGGTATCTGCACTGGGAATCGGAGCGAATGAGCCGCCGGAGTCTCACAACGCTCGTGAAGGACTCTCCAGTCAACCCAGACCAGGTCAAGCGCCTGACAAGGGCGGGAATGGGCCACTGCCAGGGCCGGCTTTGTCGTGAGCAGGTGTCGCTGCTGCTTGCCGAGGAGTCGGGCACCGACATAGCCGAAGTACCCTTGATGTCCTACCGCCCACCTGTGCGGCCGCTTCCACTGAGGGTCTTGTGGCCTCACGAAGAGACGGAGCGGGTGCGCAGGGACTGGCCCAAGTGGTTCAGCCCAACCAATCAGGTACTGGGGTAGAGGGCGGCAAAGACCGGATGATCGGAGTGGAATCATGCCCGTGAACAGTGCGGACGTAGTCGTCATTGGGGGTGGCGTTTCGGGCCTGAGCTCAGCCTATTTCCTGGCCAGGGCGGGCCGGGATGTCGTGGTCGTCGACAAGGGGATCGTCGGGGGCGAGGCCTCCGGGCGAAACGGCGGGATGATCAGCGAACGGGTTGACGAGCCTCCGCTGATACCGATGGCCGCCGAAGCCCTGAAGATATGGGCGACGCTGGACGATGAGTTGGGCTATCCCACCGAGTTCATACACGAGGGTAGGCTCCAGGTCGCCGTGACGGAAAAGGAGATGGGCGACCTCCTCTCGGAACGGGACGAAGCGTTGCGCCACGGCCTGCGTGTAGCAGTGGTTGACCCTTCGGAGATACGGGACATGATTCCCGGAATCACCGGGAGGACGCTAGGCGGCATCTTTTCCGCCAACGGCGGGCACGCCAATTCCCAGCTGTCGGTCCAGGCATTCGCATGGGCCTTTCAAGACCTGGGAGGCAGGCTCTATCAGAACACGACCGTCACGGGCATCCAGGTCGTCGACGGCCGGGTCTCGTCGGTGGAGACGACCGCCGGCGCCATTGCGGCCGATATGGTGGTCGCTGCCGCCGGGCCCCAGACCGCGCTGATGGCGGAGCTGGTGGGCGTTCACGTTCCCGTGGCGCCGGCAAGGGTGGAGATACTGGCGACAGCCCCTCTGGAGCCACTCTTTAGCATCGGCATTGCGGGGAACGGACTCTACGGACACCAGGCCGTCAGGGGAAATCTGATTTTTGGTGGAGGGGCCCACGAATGGACCGACGTGGACCTGACCACCGGTCCTGCCAAGCCCAACACTCCCCTCATTAGGAATATCGCCAGGCGGCTCGCTGAGCTGCTTCCGGGAGCGGCGGACGTACCGGTGATCCGAAGTTGGGCTGGGGTGGTGGAACAGGCCCCAGACTATCGGCCCATCATTGACATCCTGGACTGCCCGAGCAACTACGTTGTCGTCACGGCGTCGGCACATGGGTTCGGCATCTCACCGGCCACGGGCAAGGTCGTCAGCGATCTGGTGCTTTACGGTGAGACAAACATCGACATCAGCGGCCTTGGGCTGGGCCGATTTTCCAACGTTGGACCCGGCTGGCGTGAGGAGCGCGGTTGGAATCCGGCGCCCGAGCGGTCCTGACCTCCGTGCCCGCCATTGCGGCGCGGTACACGGTGGCCGAAAGTGGCGGGCCAAAGCGTACTGTACTGCGAACTTTTCGGTGGGAGGTCCTTATATTAAGGAGCAGGCTGGGAGACCTCGGCCTCGGCCCCACGAGCCTCTGACCCGCCAGGGCTGGAGGCTTCTCCCTTTCCATTGGGGCGGAGTGGTCGCGCCGCCGGAGGGTGTAAGGAGAGGCCGGCCCTCAGTATCCCGCTGCGCCTTAATGAAGCCAAGACAGAACCGCTCTGACCTCTGGTCGGCAGTATCGGTCAATGGGTCTATCCCCGCGCCTGCGGGAGAACCCCGGTCGTCCCGCCATGCTCACGCGAAGCGAGCGGCTTGGGACCTGGAGCCCCCGTCTCACGGATCGAGGGGGGCGGAACAGCATGCGGCCATAAGCCTTGGCCGTGCACGCCCGACCTTCCTCGATCGCGATCTTCACGTGATTGATTTCCTTGCGAACCTCGAAAATTCCATCACCGAAGGCATATTCGCGGCCGGGAAACGCCAGCAAACCGCGCGACTTCCGAGGCACGGACCAGCCGGCATCCTCCAGCCAGGTCAGCAGCGGGCGCCAGAGGTCGCCGCTTGCCGTAGCCGCTCCAGCGCCGAACCCGAGCGACTGCCGCTTCGTTGGCAGAAAGAATTCAAGGCCCAGCCTGGGCAATAAACCCTGTGCAGATACATCCAACTGAACCCCAAGGCCCGCGAATCGATCCGTCATGATGTCGAGGACGGCGAGCACTGCACCCGTCGAGCCGGGCCAGCCAACCTGCCGCAGGCTGTCCGCAACACGATCGGCGCCGAGACCTTGGATCCGCATCCGGACCATTCGGGGCGCCCGTCCCGGCATCGCGCCGATCCATGCCAGTCGGCCCGGCGGCGGGAGTGCGGCGACCATCGACTGGACTGCGGCGACCTCCGCTTCGTCCGCGGTCCGCCCGACGGCGGCCGTAAGCGCGGCAAGGCGCCCCGCCATCCGAGGATCCCGAAGCCCTTGTTCCCGAGCAGGCCGCCGCCAGAGACCTTGGAACACTGCCGGAGAGGGCGTCAGCCCGGCGGGCACATGCGCTACGTCGTACTCGAGTATCATCACCAAAGGAGACGCCACACGGCCGGTTTCGACAGATGGCGCGCCAATCCGGCCTCGACCGAGTTCGGTTGCGCATCCCGGCCTCGGCGAATGTGGGCGCGCTCGGCTGCGCTTCCAGGTGCGAGGACGACGGGACAACGAGGTGATGGGCGACTGGCCCACAGGGCCGGACTACGGGGTGTTCGAGTTCGGTAACCTGTTCAGCGAGGCCCTGCTGGGCCGTCCCTACTTGGACCTGTCCTCCGGTGAGAGGGTGGACTTGGTGGCCAGATTCGAGCACAAGGTGAGCGACCACCTGCCCCTTTGGCTCCGGTTGCCGCTGCCCGCGCGGTGACTGTTTTCAGAAGGCGTTTGGCGAAGGAGGAATCAACGTGAGTGGCGAGTCGCAGACCAGTCGGACTCTAGACCTCTGGCGGGCCGTCTCGCAGACGGACGAGCTTGTGGACTTCTTTACCGGCATGTTCGAGGTGATGGGCATCACCATCGAGGAGACCGGCGAGGAGCTTACGGTAAGAGTGGGCGAGGGCAAGGTACACATCGAGCCGGGCCTGCCGGACAAGTACGACTTCCTTGTGCCGCTGAAGATGGAGAACGTAAACAACATGATAAGCCACGCGGCGGACGGCAGGCTGGATGCGTTCGAGACGTGGCGAATCGTGTCAGTCCTGTTCACACCCCTAACTCGCGAGACCCTCAAGAACTCCGTGATGTCCAGGGGCTTGCTGCGAAAGCTGGCAAGAATAGAGGATCTGACACACGTTCGGTTGCTTGGCCCGGAAGCGGAGCACGTCGCCGATCACACACTCGTATTCGCCGGCGGCCAGTGGCTGGTCATAGAGGGCCTGCACGGCCATGCCCAGAGGACATTCACGATGACCGGCGAGGAATGCGTTGCCTACCAGAAACGGGTCTTCACGGCCATGAAGTCGAAGAGCATCCTGGGCTGGATAAGCTTCGCCCGTTGGTACGTCAAGTGGCGCTCCAGCGTCTCCGGTCAGCCGTAGCCTCGTCGTCTGGCGCGGCATCGTTGCACGGAGAGGATACCGGCTTAGGCAGGAGCACCCATGTCTGGTGGCCGGAACGGTAGTGTCCTACTTTGACTTGGCCGCGGGTATTGCGGCGCTGGCGTCAGCGCGGAGCGGTGTGTCAACTGCAGTTGGTGGCTAACGCTTGGATGGCGCTGGTGCGCGTCGCCATAGTGGCCGGCCTTGTGGCTAGCTCTGAACCTAGGTTCCCTTGTTGACCACTGTGATGACATTCGTGACGAAAATGGTCGCCGGTGTTAGCAGCGCCAGCGCGACACCACCACAAACCACGGCCACCTGAGCCTTGGTCGGGCGGTGCTTGACCTCGCGCTCCAGGCTAGAAATCCGTTCGACAAGGCCATTGACCGTGAGGGCGACCGCATGGAGCGAGTCTTTCGAGGCGGCCGTGTCGGCCACGCGTTGCAGTTCTCGAACTTGCCCCTGATGCGAACCCAGATCCCCGAGGGGGTCATGCATCCTTCACGCCCATCCACTTCCAGAGCGTGTTGTAATAGAGACCCGAGTACGATCCGTTGAGGCTAAACACTACGCCAGGCACCGGCGGGTCAGCTTGGCCCAGACCGATCCCGGCCTTTTCTACAACGGTGCCCGCTTCATCGTTGGTCTGTACGAAATACACGTTGCCGGCAACTTGGTGAACGTCCTCAGCCGTGTATGCGCTCGTCAATGCCTCCCCGACCTTGGGGTTCTTGTCGGGGAGAATCACAGCAAACACTTCGGCCATATGCGGTCCTTCCTGGCGACGAGGCGGGTGAGTATCACATTCAAGCCTATCAAGTCAAGCTACCGTTGATCACGCCGGTCCTTGCGCCGCTTTGCCACGTCTTCGGCCGTCTCTTCACGGTCTTCGATCAGCTTGACGATATCGGCCATCGTCCACGGCTTGTCGGCTAGGCCAGCGGCCATCGCGGGCGTTGTCGGCTTGCCGTGCGCGGCCTTGGTGAGCGTCGTGTGCGGGCGCACGAAGTTGTAGTGGAAGACGTAGAGCGCCACCGAGCAACTCAGGTTGTAGACCTTCTTGGAGAAGGCGTTGGTCAACCGCGTGAATCGGCGCATCGACATTCGCATCGTGAGATTCTGTCGCTCCACGTGCGACGTGCTGACGTGGGATTCGTCCGGGTCGCCCATGATCCGCGTCGGAACCGCGGCCACACACACGGGCGGGCTGTAGAAGCGCTCAGGGCCGTCAGGGGCGCTGTAGAGCTTCACCAGCTGCGCGTAGTCAATCTGGCCGCCGAACGCGGCTTCGGCCGCTTCACGGTAGAAGCTGGCGCCGTCGGACGTGAGTTGGAACCGGCCGCGAATCCGGCGGCCAAGGTCAATCAGGAACCGGCGCGCACTGGCCGCGTCACGTCGGCCAATCAGCCACGTCGGTATCAACTTGGTTTCGGGATCGATGCTCGTGAAGGTCCAGACGTCGCCGATGCCGAACTCGTCTTTGCGCTCGGCTGGCACGCGCCGCTGTTTCATCGCCACGAAGGCCCAGAGCTCGTCCACCTGGACCTGTTCGCAGCGCAAGTCGCGTACGAGGTTCCCGTGCGCTTCGGCGCATGCCTCGCCGGCCTCAACCACCAGCCGCATCACGGTGTCTTTGGAGCGGCTGGTGATGCGGCTCATCGACCGAATCGACATGCCTTCAACCTGCAAGGCGAGAATCTGGGCGCGGTCATCGCGGGAGAGGCGGCGCATTCGAAACACCCCTGCTAACTGATATCTAAGTATAGCAGTTAGCTTAGCGGTGTCAAGCGGCAATGGGCAGTTTCGGCACCCGTCCCTCGAAGTAATCGTCCACGGTGTAAATCTGAACGCGGGGTACATCCATGAACCGGCCCGTGCTCGCTGCGGCATCCCGCATACGCGGCGTCACACGGTCCTCAAAGCACGTGAAGATGCCAAGGTCGGCGTCGGCTTGTTGCCGTGCCCCGTTGAACGCCTGCACGTCTCCCGGTCCAGTGCCGCCGCCCTTGACTTGTGAAACCAGGTCGATAAATCGGCCCTTGCGAATCGCGAGCCGCCCCCAGCCGTCAATCCCGCCGTCACCACGCTGCCGCTCGTTGTATCCGACGCCGCGAACCAGCGACGCGGCCCAACGCTCGAACCGGAACGCGTCCAGGTTGGCGAGCACGCGAGCATCGTCGCGCGTCTTGGGAATACCAATGAACTCAATCTCCGACCACAGACTGTCGAAGTGACTGCGCAGCCGATCCTCGATCACGCGGCATGCCTCAACGCAGATATCGACGCCGATCCATGACCGGCCGAGATTCTGGGCGGCGTGAATCGTCGTGCCACAACCACAGAACGGGTCGAGGACGACATCCCCAGGATTGCTGGACGCCCTGAGAATACGCTCAAGGAGCGCGACTGGCTTCTGGGTTGGATACCCCAGCCGCTCCCGCGCCTGCGGCGCCAGGGAGGAAATGTCAGTCACGACATCGACGGGGGGCAGCCCCTTCTGTTCATGCAAATAGCGCTTGAGTCTCGGCTTCCCATTGCGGCTCCAGGCGATTCGATCGTCACGAGCCAGTGCCTCCAACTTCTCCCGCTTCACCCGCCATCCCCAAATCGGCGTGTACCCGTTGAATTCGTAGGCCAGGTTCGGGCGCGGCCCCATCGATTTGCTGCGCTCTAGAACGTCCGACATCCACTGCCCACGCGAATCGTGATGGCGGTAGAACTTGTCAATGTATTCCTGCGAGTACGCCATGCGCACGTCGTTCCAAGTGAATCGGTCACTCTTCGAGTAGAACAGGATTACGTCGTGAACAGCCCCCCCAACGCTTCGCATCATTACGGCTGGCCGTGCGCTTCCAGATGACTTCATTACGAATCCCTCCCCTCCGAAAGATTGCGTCGAGAACGAGCTTGAGCGAGTGGCTGAAGGTGGGGTCGCAGTGGAGATACAGCGATCCCGTCGGTTTCAGTGTCCGGCAGCACTCGCGCAGCCGGTTTGCCATGTATGACAGATAGGCGAGGTTCGGCCCCTCGCCGTGGATCAGCCGCATGGCCTCCATCGTGTGCGCCAGCGGCCCCGGCGAACTGGCTACATCGTGGAAGTCGTCTACGGCCTCGTGCCATTGCCACGTGTCCCTGAACGCGTCTTGCTGTGACCCGCCAATGAACATGTTGTAGATGCGCTTCGAGTTGAAAGGCGGATCGGCATACACCAGGTGAACGGATTCGTCAGCGAGTTCCTCGCGCATCACGTCAAGGCAGTCGCCGAAGTACAATCTCCGCACGGCGGGCCTAGCCTGTAGCGGCGTCCGCCCATCGCGCCTTGCCGCCCTTGGCAGCGATGGCGGCGCGTTCGGCGGCGTTCAGCGACTTGGCGCGGGCCTCGCCCCCCTGACGGCCAGCGACGGCCTGGGGGGATTCGTCGGGTTCCTCAATGGGAACCGCACCACTCATGCGCTGGAACAGCCCGTGGGCCAGTTCGTTAAAGTCGGGCGGTCCTGGATGCTTCGTCATCGACCTTCCCTCATGCGCGAGTTGCCAAACTGTGGCCCGCGCCTTGCAAACCTGTCAAGTCAAAGTAGGACACTACCGCCGGAACAGCCATAGCCGTTCAGCGTATCCGCAGAGTCGCACTTCTTGGAGTGCTGCTCATCCCTGAACATCCGTCAGCGTAGGGTTAGCGGCGAGGCTGCCGCGCCCAGTGCAAGTGATGCGCTTTTGATGGACATGGCCTGACTACAGGTCCAGAACGAACCTCAGCGTGAAAGTTCCTGATTTTGTCAAGTCTGGTGGGCGCGAGGGGACTCGAACCTCTGACCTCCACGATGTCAACGTGGCGCTCTAACCAGCTGAGCTACGCGCCCAAGGGTTCGGACTTCAGACTGTAGGCGGCTCGTGGCGAGGATTCAACCCTGGACGGCCGCGAGCGCCCGCTTTGGGGGTCGCACTGACTCGGGCTCAGTGAACGGACTGTGCATTCGGTCGGTACGATACGACCGACAGCCGGTTCATCCGCCCACAACTGACGCGGGAGGGAGCGCTCCGATGGCCCAGGCGCCGGCCGTTTATTCCGCCATGGAGTTGCGGCGCCGCCTGAATGCCCTGCCGCGCTTTCACCTGACCGATCTGCCAACGCCGCTGCAGGACTTACCCAATCTGACCCGGGAGCTAGGCGGGCCGCGGCTGCTGATGAAGCGCGACGACCTGACGCAACACGGATTGGGCGGCAACAAGAACCGCAAGTTCCAGTTCGAAGTCGGCGCGGCCCTTCACCAGGGGTGCGACGTGCTGCTGTGGGCCGGCGGGGTGATGCAGTCCAACCACGCCCGCCAGTGCGCGGCCGCGGCCCGACGCGCCGGTATGGACGTCGTGCTGGTACTGAACGAGGGTCCGCACGGGAACGAACTACAAGGCAACCGCCTGCTGCTGGACTTGCTGGGGGCTGACGTTCGTCCCACGGGCCGCGACGGCATGTTCGGCCATGAGGCGGACCTGGCCGCGACGGCGGACGAACTACGATCCGCCGGTCGCCGGCCCTATGTGATCGACTACGGTCCACTGACCTCCATCGGGTATGTCGAGTGTGTAGTGGAAGTCAATGAGCAGTCCCAGGCGCTGGGTGCGGACATCACGCACCTCTACGTGGCCTCGGGCGGCGGCACGCAGGCCGGGCTTGAGCTCGGAAACCGTGCGCTGGGCGCTGGCTACGCTATTCGCGGCTTCAGTCCATTGATTGTGGACGGCGGTCGCACCGCCCAGCAGGCGGACATGGCCAACGCCACGGCTGGGCTTCTGGGGCTGGACGTGCATATCCGTCCCGAGGACATCTGGAACTCGCAGGCCTTCGTTGGTCCCGCCTACGCCGAAGCCACGCCTGAGGGCCTGGCGGCGATGCGTCTCGTGGCTGAGACCGAGGGCATATTCCTGGAGCCGGTCTACACCGGCAAGGCCTTCGCCGCCCTCCTGCACGACATTCGGCGCGGCGAACTGACGGATCAGGACACCGTGGTGTTTCTGCACACCGGTGGGACGCCGCTTATCTTTGCCTACGCTGCCGAGCTTGGTGAATCGCCGCGGCTGAACGGGTAGGCTGCGGCAGCGTCGGAGGGAGGGTTCAGATGGGTAAGGCTATCAAAGTCCGATCACTGCGCCGCGTTGCCGGCATGTTGGCCGCTGTCCTGCTGATCGTCGCTATCGCGGTGGCCTCAGGCTGCGGCGGCGAGGAGCGCAGCGGATCCTTCAAGATCAACCCGAGCAAGGCCTCATCGGCCGGCATCGGCTTCTAAGGCCCGCCGTGGCATTTGCGGCGCCAGTCGGTGACGCGCTTGCGGCCCGAACCTACCGACGCGGACGGCGGGTGGCCGGCAACTGAACCCATGACTTTGTCCGAGTCCAACGGGGTAACCGACCCGATCGCGCGCGTGGTGTTCTTCTGGAGCGCCACGACGCTGAATTGGCGGATGGATGGGTCCAATCCCTACGCCGGGCTGCTGGCGCAGGCGCTGGCCGAGCACCGCGTGCGCGTGGAGGTGCGGCCGTCGGGGAATCTCAGCTTCGTGTGGAAGTTCCCGCGTCCGTACGACATCGTGCATCTGAACTGGAACCCAAACTTCTACGAGCACCCCAACCCCGTGATGGCCGTGCTGCGTCTTGTTGGGTTTGCGGCCATGCTGACCGTGGCGCGGCTGCGCGGCTTTCGCATCGTGTGGACCATGCACAACGTGGTTCCGCACGAGCAGTTGCGACCCCTGCATGGCGAAGTGGCGCGCCGAGTCGTGACGACGCTGGCCAACGCGGTGATCTGCCACTGTGAGCATGCGAAGTCCGTGCTGGGGCGTCGCTTCGGCCGAAGGTGGGGGGTGCACGTGATCCCGCACGGTTCATTCGCGGATGCCTACCCGCGCAAGGCCACGCGGGCGGAAGCCCGGCGCGCGTTCGACATCCCAGACGACGCCTTCGTGTATGGGTACTTCGGCAACATCCGGGCCTACAAAGGCGTCGAGCGGCTGATCGAGGAATTTGGGTCGCTGGAGGGTGACAGCCTGCGCCTGCTGGTGGCCGGCGCGCTGCACGCGAACTACCACGGGCCGCTGCACACGGCCAAGATCGAGGATTCGCGCGTGATCGCGCACCTGCGGCACATCGCCGACGAAGAGGTGCAGCTCGTTATGGCGGCCGTGGACGTGCTGGTGCTGCCGTTCCTGGACACCCTGACCTCCGGTTCGGCGATTCTGGCGCTGGGGCACGGCACGCCGCTGGTGCTTCCGCGTCGCGGGTGTCTACCTGAGCTGGTTGGCGACAGACAGGCCGCGGTGCTGTACGACCCGGACGATCCGGCGGCGCTGCGCCAGGCGCTGCTGGACGCGCAAGCACTTGATCCCGAAGCCGCTGTTCGGGCGGCCGGCGAGGTGGACGCGGGACTGAACTGGGCGGGAATTGCCCGCAAGGCGATGGCCGCCTACGGCCTCGAGAGGGGGACGTCGTGAACGGAGACAGTCTGGGACTACCCGCGGGACCGCTGGAGCGTGCGCTGGCGCGGCGCCAAGCGCCGGCCTTTGCCGCCGCGAGGCAGGACCTCTACGACGAAGCCGCGGCCGCGTTGGCCAGTCCGCTGCGGCCGGTGGCCCGTAACGGCGGCTATTACCACTCGTACTTCTGTCCCGACCACGCAGCGGAACTGATCTTTGAAGAAGACTCTCCAACCAGTCACACCTGCCCCGTGGACGGCCGCGTGTGGTCCGGGCAGCCTTTCGACGATTCGTGGCTCTGGACGGCTAACCGTCGAATGGCGCAGCGCGCCTACCGGCTGGCCCTGCTATGGCGGCTGGAAGGCGAGCCGGCCCACCTGGACGCGGCGCGCCAGATTCTCACGGAATACGCCGCCGTCTATCCGGACGTGCACAGTCCGCGCAACAATCCCAGCGTGGGCAAGATCGCCTTCTCCGCGCTCGACGAATCGGTGTGGGCCATCCCGATTGCCTGGGCCTGCCATTGGATCTGGCCGGGCCTGGACGACGCCGACCGCGACCGGCTGCGGACCCGCCTGCTGGAGGAGGCGGCGGCGCACATCGAAGCGCAGCGAACGCCGCGCATTCACAACTACGAGAACTGGCTCAACGCCGCGCTGGGAACGCTGGGCACGGCGCTTGGCGACGAGACTCTTGCGCGGACGGTGATCGACGACACCTACGGACTGACGGATCAACTGGCGCGCGGCGTACTGGACGACGGCCACTGGTACGAAGGCGCGTCCAGCTACCACTACTACACGCTCGGAGCGATTCTGTATCTGGCTCAGGCCCGAGAAGGGTTGCCCGGCGATCCAATGGGAAACCCGGCGATGCGCCGGATGTTTGAAGCGCCGCTGCGCATTGCGTATCCGGACGACCACGTGCCGGCGATCAACGACTGCTGGTACCACTCACGCGTAACCGATGAGGTAGGGCACGGCCTTCCTAACGGTCCGGGCTTCTACGAGATCGCCGCCGGCTGGTATGGGGCGCCGGAGTTCGAGGCGGTGCTGGCGCGCGCGTACCGAACCATGTCCCGCGCCAACGTGGAGTCGCTGCTCTACGGGCCCGACGACGTGTCGGACGCAGCTGCGCCGCCGCTCGTGGAAACCAACGAGGCGGCCAGCGGCTTTGCCGTGCTGCGGCCGGAGCTCCCGGAGGGTTTCGCAGGCGAACTGCTGCTTAAATACGGGCCGCATGGCGGAGGTCACGGCCACGCCGACAAGCTGGCGCTCAGCATCTATGGCGGCGGTCGACGCTGGGGCGCCGACCTGGGCACGCCGGGCTACGGCATTGCTATCAACGACTCGTGGTACCGCCACACGCTCAGCCATTCGACGATCGTGCTGGAAGGCGAGGCGCAGCCCCCGGCAACCGGCGAGGCCCTGCGCTACCGGCCGGTGAGCGGCAATTCGTTCGGAATCGCCGACGCCCAGGTGCTCTGGGAGCAAGGGCCGTACGCCGCCGTCTACGCGCGCCGGGTGGTGCTGGCGCGGCGGGGGTACTTCATCGTCCTGACCCGCGTCGAGGCGCCGGTCGCGCGCCGCGCGCACGTGGTCTTCCATCATGAGGGCGCGATCACGGGCTGGCCGAACGGCAACGGGGAGTCGGCGAGCCTGCCGGACAACACCTCGTACGCACACCTCAGCGACGCGCTGGCCTGGCCGGCCGAGCGGGGCGCCACGGTACGGCTGAAGGTGCCGGTGAATGGCGAGACCCCGGCTACGCTGACCGTCGCCTTTGCGCCGCAAGCAGGCGCGCGTGTGCTGACGGCCCGCTCGCCAGGCAATCCCGCCAGCGACCTGCGAAGCACGCTGATTTCCGAGGTCACCGGCGAGGCTTTCTGGAGCGCCGCGGCTTTCGTCTACGGCGATGAGGCGGAGGTCGACTGGCGGCCAGCGGCCGCTGGAGGACCGCCGGACCTGGCGGTGCGCTGCGCCGGCCGGGAAGACGTGTGGTCGTTCACCCGGGACGGTGACGCGAGCTTTAACTATCCCCTGGACGGCTGAGACTCCGGCGATTCCCTAATGCCCGCCGCCGCCGCGCTCCCGTAGAATCCTCGCACATCTGTTGACGTGCGTCCCGCGATGGCGGTACGGTCCGCCACCGCAGTCGCGGGACTCGTCTATTCGGGGGCCGAGCGGCCCACTGTGTTGTGCGGGGGGCCTGACGCTCGGTGAGAAGGAGGTGCGATGACCGCAACTGACATGGCCAGTGCGCCTATAGGCGTCAAACGCAGGCGCGGCATTTTTGGCTGGACGTGGAAGGAGACCCAGGGGTTCCTGTTCATCCTCCCTTGGCTGTTTGGGTTCATTCTGTTCCTCGCGGGGCCCTTCTTCTTCTCGTTCTTCCTCAGCTTCACGCAATGGCGCTTGGTGGGGGACATCAAGTGGCTGGGGTTTGAGAACTACGCCCAGCTGTTGTCCGGTGAGGACACCCGGTTTGTCCAGAGCGTGTACAACACCGTGTATTACGTGGTGTTCCACGTACCGGGCGTGCTGATCATCTCATTCATAGTCGCCGGGCTGCTCAACCGCAAAGTGAAGGGCATCGCCATCTACCGGACGGCGTTCTACCTACCGTCCATTACCACAGGCGTCGCCACGGCGGTGCTCTGGTACTGGGTGTTGCAGCCCAACGGCCTGCTGAACAACTTCCTGGACATCGTCCTTGACCCGTTGGACATCCAGTCGCCCAACTGGCTGGGGTCCACGACCTGGGCCATGCCGGGGCTGATCATCATGAGCTTCTGGTCCGTGGGGACTACGATGATCATCTATCTGGCGGGATTGCAGGGCATTCCGCAGCACCTGTATGAAGCCGCCGAGATTGACGGGGCCGGTTGGTGGGGCAAGGTCCGTCACGTCACCATTCCGATGATGACGCCGCAGATCTTCCTCACGATGGTGCTGGCGGTCATCGGGTCGTTCCAAGTCTTTACGGCCGCCCTGATCATTACCGAGGGCGGCCCGGCCGACGCGACGCTGTTCCTGCTGCTGTACCTGTACTGGAACGGGTTCCGCTTCTTCAAGATGGGCTACGCCTCGGCCATCGCCTGGATTCTGTTCTTCGTCATCCTCTTCCTGACGATCGTGCAGTTCCTGACCGCGCGTCGCTGGGTGTACTACGAGGGTGAAAGGGCCGCTTAGGAGGCAACATGGCGCAACAAACGGTAACTGTAGAACCGTCGGATCCCTCCGGGATGCCGGCGTCGGTTCGAATCCGTACTCCGGGGCGCATCCGCGCGATGCGCGTGAGCGGACGCGTGGCCACGTACCTGGTCCTTTGGCTGGGGAGTTTCCTCTACGCCATCCCCTTCCTGTGGATGGTCCGCACGTCGTTCATGCGGCTGGACAAGCTCTTCGAGGAACCGCCGCAGCTCTGGCCCGATCCCTGGATCTGGCAGAACTACATCGATATGTGGGAAACCGGGCCGTTCGCGAACTGGATCGTGAACTCACTGATCCTGGTCGCGCTCGGCATGTTCGGGCAGACACTAGTCAGCATCTTCGTGGCCTACGGCTTCGCACGGACGCAGTTCCCGGGCCGTAACCAACTGTTCGTGCTGATCCTGGCGAGCCTGATGCTGCCGGGCCACGTGACGATCGTGCCAAAGTTCGTCATGTTCCGCAGCGTCGGGTTGCTCGACAGCCTGTGGCCGGTGGCCCTTCCGGACCTCTGGGGACAGGCCTTCTACATCTTCATCCTTCGGCAGTTCTTCCTAACCTTGCCGCTGGAGCTGGATGAAGCAGCCGAGATTGACGGCGCGAACCTCCTACAGGTGTTGTTCCGCGTCGTGATCCCGCTGTCGAAACCTGCAATCGCCACCGTGGCGGTGTTCAACTTCATTGGCAAGTGGAACGAGTTCTTCGAACCGTTCGTCTTCATTCAAACGCCTGAGAAGTTGACGCTGGCGGTTGGCATCCGGTGGTTCCGGACGCAATACGGCACCGAGTTCCAGATGCTCATGGCGGCGTCTATCGTCTCGGTGGCGCCGATCGTGATCGTGTTCTTCTTCGCACAGAAGCAGTTCATACGCGGGATTGCGTTGACCGGCATCAAGTCATAGCTTCGGCTTGACGCCATAGTTCGTCTGGTGGGGGCCGCAAGGCCCCCACCAGACGTTTAAGGCCGCTTTGCCCTCCGACGGATATGGCCGCCACACTAGCCGGGACACACCAGCCAGGTTTGAGCCTCATGCGATTGTTGTTGGCCGCCGGCGCTGCGGGTGACAAGGCCCCGGCAGTCGTGTTGACCGGCACATCCAATCTCAGTCCCGTGGACGTGGCGCGTCCTGACGGCGGGGTCCGCCAGCGCTTGGCTAACCGCGAACGCATCGCCGCCGCCAAACTCCGGCCCACGCCATGCGCATAGCCGGACGGGCGATTACGTACACGGCGCTGTGGCTTGGGAGTTTCCTCTACTCCATTCCGCTCTTGTGGATGCTACTCACGTCGTTTATGCAGAACGACGCGATCCCCGAGGCGCCGCCGCGGCTCTGGCCCGATCCGTGGACCTGGCAGAACTACATCGACATCTGGGAAACCGCGCCGCTGGCGAGCTGGGTCACCAACTCGCTGATCCTGGTTGCGCTGGGCCTGTTCGGACAGACATTCGTCAGCATCTTCGTGGCGTTCGGCTTCGCGCGAACGCAGTTTCCGGGCCGCAACCAGCTGTTCGTGGTGGTTCTGGCGACGCTGATGCTGCCGCACCAGATGATGACGGTTCCCTGGTACACCATGTTTGGCACCGTGGGTCTGCTCAACAGCCTATGGGCGGTGGCGCTGCCGGACCTGTGGGGGAACGCGTTTTACATCTTCATCTTCCGGCAGTTCTTCCTGACCCTGCCGGTGGAGCTGGACGAAGCGGCCGAAATCGACGGCGCGAATCTCCTGCAAGTGTTGTTTCGCGTCGTGGTCCCGCTGTGGAAACCGGCCATCGCCACCGTGGCGGTGTTCAACTTGATCCACAAGTGGGACCAGTTTTTCTGGCCGTTCGTCTTTGTGCAGACACCTGAGAAGTTGACGCTGGCGGTGGGCCTCCGGTGGTTCCGGACGCAATACGCCAGCGAATTTCAGATGCTCATGGCGGCATCCATCGTCTCGGTGGCGCCAATCGTGATCGTGTTCTTCTTCGCACAGAAGCAATTCATACGCGGAATTGCGCTGACCGGCATCAAGTCGTAGCCCGAACGGCCCCGCCAGATGCTCTCTCCTGGCGGTAGCAGGGCTCGACGCTGGCCGCTCAGCGCCACGGGCGATGCTAGCTTTGGGAGGCAGCCGCAGCTGCGGGCGACTCCTGATGCGCTACCTGACGGACGCCCGCGTATCAAATAGCGAGGACCTGCCAGCCGCGCGAATCGGCGCGCCCGCGGCGCCCAGTCGGCGCAGCGGCAATTTGCCGTCCCGCATCCTGAACAGATGCCTGATCGGGCGCGTGGTCACCTACGCAGTCCTGTCGCTGGGGAGCTTCCTTTACGTCATCCCATTCCTCGGGATGTTGCGCACGTCGTTCATGGGGCCGCTCCAACTCAGAGACACGCCAGCGGATCTCTGGCCCGACCCGTGGATGACACAGAACTACATGGCCGTGTGGGAAGCCGCGCCGTTCGCGAACTGGATCGTAAACTCGCTCGTCCTGGTTGCGCTGGGCCTGTTCGGACAGACGTTCGTCAGCATCCTCGTGGCGTTCGGCTTCGCACGTACGCAGTTCCCGTGGCGGAACCAACTGTTCATAGTGGTCCTGGCCACACTGATGCTGCCGCACCAGATGATGACGGTTCCCTGGTACACCATGTTTGGCACCGTGGGTCTGCTCAACAGCCTATGGGCGGTGGCGCTGCCGGACCTGTGGGGGAACGCGTTTTACATCTTCATCTTCCGGCAGTTCTTCCTGACCCTGCCGGTGGAGCTGGACGAAGCGGCCGAAATCGACGGCGCGAATCTCCTGCAAGTGTTGTTTCGCGTCGTGGTCCCGCTGTCGAAACCGGCCATCGCCACCGTGGCCGTGTTCAACGTTGTCGCCAAGTGGAATCAGTTTTTCTGGCCGTTAGTCTTTCTCAAGTTTCCGGAGAAGATGCCGCTGGCGGTGGGTGTCCGCTGGTTTCACACCCAATACCGCTCGGAACCTCAGATGCTTATGGTGCCGATCGTCATCTCGATGGCGCCGATCGTGATCTTCTTTTTCATTGCGCAAAAGTATTTCGTTCGAGGTGTCGTGCTGGCCGGCATCAGGCCGTAGCCTGGCCCGAGGCCGTCGGACATGCTGGATTGGGGCGGTGGACGGCGCGCCGCTTGCAGAGGAACGCCGCCGACCGCCACACTAGCCGTACGAGCCCAGCTAGGTTGGACTTCCGATGCGCTTACTCTTGGCCGTCGGCGCCTCCGGCAACGCGAACCCGGAAAACGCGCTGATCGGCGCGCCGTCGTTGGACATCGTCGGCGTCGCGCGCCCCGACGCGGACGCCGCCGCCCTTGCGGCGCAGACCGACGCGGAGGCGGTTGTGCTGACAGCCGTGGATGCGCGCGGCGCGGCCGCCGATGCCGGCCTTCCCTGCGCCGTGTTCACGTCCGCCGTGGATGGAATGGCTGGGCTGTCGGCTCTGCAGGCCGCCGGAGGTTCGAGTATTTGTGTGCTGGCGCCCGCCCTGCACCGCTCGCCGCATAGCCTGTTGCGGGCGTCCCTGGACACTGGGCGAATCGGCTCGCCACGCTTTCTACGCTGGACCCGCTGGGCGCCGGCTGGCGCCTATGAACTGGCGGCCGCACTGATTGACGAACTGGCCGCGGTGCTCGACCTGATGGGTCGCCCGGCCGTTACGGCCTACGCGGCCGGCCAGGCCGTGGGCGCGGACGGCCCCGACTACGTCACGACCATTGTGACGTTTGAACGTGGCCTGACAGCGGTGCTGGACGTGGGTGCGGCGCCCTCCGGCGGGCGGCCGTTCGACCGAGCCATGCTGATTGGCGCCCACGGTTCGATCCACACCGACGGACGGGCCTCGGCGGCTTTGCATCTCGGTGACGCTGAAACAACGCCCCTGGACTTGGATGGACCGTTTGCTGGCCACGTTCGGGCGGTGGAGGCCTTCACGCGCGGCGACTCGCCCGATTCCGGCCTCGCAAGTCAGGCCGCCGCCGTGCAGGACGCCGTGCTGGCCTCTATGTCGTCTGGCCGGGCCGAGGCCGTAGCGTCATAGCGTCGCTGATCCGGATCGGCACACCCTCCCAGCTGGTAGTGGAACGGCCCTGTCCGGTCGGGTAGTCCGTTAGTCGCCTGTCGGCGCGTAGGGAATCGCCTGCCCCTCCGGAATCTCGGTCAGTTCCACGATGTTGTCTTCGGGGTCGCGCGTGTAGAGCACGCGAGTCCAGGTGTCGAACCAGGCGACCGGACCGCCGATTGACTCAATCCCCGCTGCCGCCAGGCGCTTCAGAATCGGATCCAGGTCGTGCACGATGAAATGCACGTGGTTGGGCCCGTGGGTGTTGGGCTGCCGTCGGATCGGCGCCGACGGATGACGGACGTACTCCAACAGCTCAATCGCCGCCGGCCGGTCAGGCGTGCCCAGGAACATGACTTCCAGCCGCACATTGGTTAGGCCCAGCAGCGCGTCCAGCGGCGCGCCCTCGCGGCTCATCCGGCGCGCTTGGGACAGGCCAATCACGTCCGTGTAGAACCGCGCGACACGATCCAGATCCTGAACAACGATTCCGGTGTGTCCGGCGTGAATTGCCACCTGGCCCGCCTCCTACAATCTCCACGTCTGGCGGCATTGTGACAGCGCACCGGAGCGGGGGGCGTCTCTGGCCACACAGCGAGCGCACATGCGGGTGGCCTTGGCGGCGTTGGAGCAGACGCCGGATGCCCTGCGCGACATCCTGCACCGAAGTCCGACGGCCTACTACGCAGGGGCCATTGCGCCCGACGCTCGCGACCGCACGAGCGCCGCTCGCGAGGCTACGCACTTCTACGATTTTCGCGACTCCTCGACCTGGGGCGGCGCCACGCGCCGTCTGTTTCGGGCCAATCCGGTGTTGGCCGATCCTGCCGCGCTCACGGAACCCCAAGCCGCATTTGTGGCCGGGTATCTGACCCATCTGGCCGCCGATGAGGTCTTCGTGCTCCGACTCGGACAGCACGCGGTCCAGGGCAACGGCCCGGCTATCGGAGGACTGTCCTGGGCGATCGAGGCCGGCTCTCCCGAACCGCCACCTGGGCTGGCGGCGGCGTTTCGATGCCTTGCCGACTTTCGAGCGGACAGTCTGACAACCATTGCCGATTCAGGGCTGCTCGAACGCAAAGCGGCCGGGGTCAGCACAATCGACCCAGGCATGCCGCTCGGCGAGCTTCGTCGGGCAGTCGTCGCCATCAACGGGCTTGAGGTGAGCGCCACGGACTCCGCCCGCGAGGCTGAAGCGCGAGCAGCGACCGGACGGAGCATATTCGGCGCGAACATCGCGCTCGAATTCCTGGCGGCCGCGGAGGCCGAGGCCGTTCGTCGGCTGCACGCATTCGCCGCCGGTACCGCCGCCGACTACGATGCCGCGTACCTGCGCGACTCTGCCTGATGATCTAATGCACGATCTCTGCATTCGCGACGCGCTGATTGTGGACGGCTCCGGCACGCTTGGCTTACGCGGCGACGTAGCCGTGGACGGCTCGACGATCGTGGCGGCGGGCCGCGTCGAAGCTGGGGGCGCGCGAGAGATTGATGCGGCCGGCAGGGTCCTGACGCCCGGCTTCATCGACGTCCACACCCATTCGGACCTGCTGTTGCTGGACCGCCCGGACCACCAGCCCAAGGTGCGGCAGGGCATCACCACCGAACTGACCGGCCTCGACGGCATTGGCTACGCGCCGCTGGCCGCCAAGGACCGCCAACCCTTTCTGGACTACTTCGACGCACTCAACGGCCAGCCGGACGTGGACGGTCGCTGGGAGACCGTCGGCGGCTGGCTGGACAGCTTTGACCGCACCGTCGCCATCAACGTCGCGCACCACATCCCTCACGGTTGCGTACGGGCCGCCGTGCTGGGCTGGGAGGACCGCCCGGCGTCGCCGGATGAGCTGGCGCAAATGCGCCAGATCGTGGACGACGGGATGCGTGATGGGGCCGCGGCGTTGTCCACCGGCCTGGACTACGCCCCGTGCACATTCAGCAACACGGACGAACTGGCCGCCATCAGCGAAGTGGCCGGGCGATACAACGCCCCCTACGTCACGCACATGCGCTACAAGCTGGGGATGCGCCAGGCCATACGTGAGACGCTGGAGATCGGCCGCCGTGCCAATTGTCCGGTCCACATCTCCCACTTCAACAGCCTGGACAACAGCTGGTGGATCAATCTGGACGAGGCCGACCGAGGGGCCGACATGGGCGTCTCGGTGTCGTTTGACACGTACGCCTGGGCCGCCGGAAGCACCCTGCTGCACTTTTCATTCCCGGACTGGGCGCTGGACGGCGGGGTACAGGCGATGCTGGCGCGGCTGGAGGATCCAGAAACGCGCGCGCGTATTGAAGCGGGCATGCGGGGTCAGATCGGCGTGCGGAACAGCGACTGGTCGAGCATCCGGCTGGCGAGCGTCCCATCGCCCGCGAACAACGGCCTGGAAGGGCGTTTCGTCAGCGATATCGCCAAGGAACGCGGCGTTGCGCCGGAGAGCTTTGTGGTGGACCTGGTGCGCGCCGAGCGAGGCGTGGTGGCCGCGGTGGCTCACAACTCGGCCACCGACGCCGATTTCGAGATGATCATGCGGCATCCCGCCCACATCTGCTCAACCGACGCGCTGCTTACCGGCGGCTCGCCGCATCCGCGCACCTACGGCACCTATCCGCGGTTCCTCGGGCGGTTCGTGCGCGACCGGGGCGCCTTGTCCCTGGAGGAAATGATCCGCCACATGACCTCGGCGCCCGCCCGCCGCTTTGGCCTGATCGACCGTGGACTGATCCATCCCGGCATGGCCGCCGACCTGGTGCTGATCGACATGCCGCGAGTGCGGTCGAACGCCACGTTCGACAACCCGACCCAGTACCCGGACGGCATCGACTTGGTGATCGTCAACGGTGAAATCGTGGTCGACCACGGTCGCCACACCGGCGCCACGCCGGGCCGCGGGCTGCGCCGCGGCGTCCCGGCCGTGGCGTGAGCGCTGCTGGCTCCGGCTCGCAGGGGCGTCCACCGGGCTATTCCGGCGGCGGTCGCATCTCCGGCCTGTTTTGGCGGCTGTTGCAGCGCTTGCTCTCGCGGCGCTGTCCGGTGTGTACAGGTTCGGGTATCGATCCCGACGGGCCGCCGGCGCGCCCCAGCGGCCGCCCGCCGCGCTGCCCTCGCTGCTTCGGGTTTGGGCGCGTTGCCTTTCCCTAGCTAGTAGCTGCGGAGTCTGCCGTGGAGCTGGATCACCCCACAATTCGAGCGCTCTTCGAGGCGCCGACCGCCACCCGACCTCTATGGGCGCCTCAGGGTCGGCGCCTGGCATACACGGTTGCCATTCCCGACGTTGGGGCGAACACCACGTCCAGCGAGATCTGGATACTGGATGCCGAGGATCCAGTTGCCGAGAAGCTCATCGGCGGCATCTCGGGCAGCAGTCCTCCGGTCATCTGGTCGCCTGACGGCGCCCGCCTCGCCTACGTTGAGTCCGACGACGATGCCGACCGCATCGTCATAGTCGGCCTTGACGGATCGAGACGGGAGATCGATCTGATGCCGGCCCCGCACGGCCGGCTGGCCATGCATTCGTTTTTCCGCACATTCGCATGGTCGCCCGAAAACGACCGGCTGCTCTACACCGCGTACAGCCCATCACCCGAGAGTCCGCCCGATCCTGCCGTCAATCCGCGTAACGACGGCGACGGGCTTGGCGAAGTCGAGCGCATACGCCTCTGGCTGCACGACCTTCACGGACGTGAGCCGCCGCGCCCGCTGACCTCGGATGACTATCACAGCGGTGCCGGGACGTGGATGCCCGACGGCGACACCGTCGTGTTCGTCTCGAACCGAAGCGGACGCGAAGAAGGCGCTGTCTCGAACCTGACGCAGCCGTTCGGGATCTGGTGCGCTGATGCTGCCGGGTCGTCCGAGCGTCCGCTGGTCACCGGTCCGCATGCCGCGGTGACGCCAGCCCCATCGCGCGACGGGCAGCGGATTGGCTTCCTGGCCGCTCCGATGATGGGACCCCATGCGGTCAACATGGAACTCTCCACCGTCGACCTCACAGGTGGTGACCGGCGGTCGCTCACCGCCGGACTTGATCGAAGCGTGGACACGGAGGCGCGACCGGTGGCGGCGCCTGACGGCGCCTGGATCATGGCCGTGAAGGATGGCATGCGCAATGTCCTCATGCGGGCGCGTGAGGACCGGCCGCCCGCGGTACTTGCGCTGGAGCAGCCGCACGCCTCCTTGCCCGATGTGGATGCCCACAGCGGCGAAATCGCCTGCGTCACCCAGGCGGCCACGGTTGCGCCTGAAATCGAGCTGCTGACTGCGGATGGGCGTACACGCTGGCGCTCGGCACACCACAGCGTCGAAAGCTCGGCACAGGCCCGCACCTGGACGATCCGTCGGGACGATGGCGTCTCGGTTGAGAGTCTGGCCCTGGCCCCGGCCGGCGTGCAGCCCAGAGGCGTGATTCTCTGGCCGCACGGCGGGCCTCACAGTCGAACCGCCCAGGAGTTCCGCCCAGAGAGTGAGGCGGCGATTCGGCACGGGTTCGCCGTCGTGACGCCCAACTTTCGAGGTAGCGACGGCTATGGCCGGGAGTTTCTGCTCGCGGATCGTCTGGATCTGGGCGGCGGCGACTTTGCGGACTGCCTGGCGGCGCTTGAATCCTGGATGGAGACCAGCGGTCATGACACGGCGGCCTATATCACCGGCACCAGCTATGGCGGCTATCTCACCGCCTGGGCGGTCGGGCACACGCGGCAGTTCGTCGCCGCGGTTGCCGTCAACGCGGTAACAAATGTGGAGAGCTTTTTTGCCCAGACCGACATTCCAAGCTGGGTGCTCTGGGAATTCGGCGGCTCGCCGCTGGAGCGGCGTGAACTGATCCGCGACCGTTCGCCTGTGCAGCACCTGGCCGGCGCCACAACTCCCACGCTGGTGGTCCACAGCGCGGAGGACCGGCGCGTGCCGATTGCTCAGGGCATGGAACTCCACGCCGGTCTGCTGGCCGCCGGCGTCGCAACCATGTTCGTGCGCTACCCGCGCGAATACCACCGAGTCACCGAGCCGGCGCATCGGGTTGACCTAATCACACGCACGCTGGACTGGTTTTGCCGCCACTCGTCGAACGGCGCATCGCCCTACGACGCCTAACTCGGGCCCCGCGTCCTATGGCCCGGTAGCACCGCTGGTTCTAAAGTCTGCCCGTTGCCGCGGAGCACAACGGGCGGTATGGTCTTGGCCGGGGAGGCGCAGGTTCCGCGGGCCCCAGGGCCCTTTAATCTTTCGTTTGGGCGGAGTACGGCGCCATGTGCGGCATCGTTGGGTATATAGGCGACGGGCCAGCTGCCCCAGCCATCCTGGATGGGCTGCGCGCTCTTGAATATCGTGGGTACGACTCGGCTGGCCTGGCCGTCCTCACACCCGAAGGTCTGAGCGTTCGCCGTCGGGCCGGTCGCATCGACGACCTGGCGATGCTGGTCGACAGCCAGTTGATGTCCGGCGCTATCGGTATCGGGCACACGCGTTGGGCGACCCACGGGGCAGTGACCGACAGCAACGCCCACCCTCACGCCGACGCTTCGGGCCGGCTGGTCATCGTCCATAACGGCATGACTGACAACGTGTCGGAGTTGCGCGCCAACCTGCTGGCGGACGGCCACGTATTCGCCTCGGAGACCGACACCGAGGTCATCGCGCATCTCATCGGCGTACAGCGCGACGTTGGGGCGTCCCTGACCGAGGCGGTGGGGCATACGCTGCGCCATCTGGCAGGTGCGCACTCCGTACTTGCGCTGGCAGCTGACGAGCCAGACGTGCTCGTGGGCGGACGTGTGGGGTCGGCTGGCGGACTGGTGGTCGGCCACGGCAATTCCGAGGCGTTTCTGGCTTCGGACCTGCCGGCCATCGTCCGCCACACCAGGAACCTGCAAGTTGTTGAGGCCGGCGAGATTGTGGCCCTGCGCAGTGTTGGCGCTGAGTTTCAGGACTTGAACAACCGCCCGCGTCACCGCCGCTTGATTTCCGTGCCCTGGGGCCCCGTGGCGGCAGCGAAGGCCGGGCACCGGCACTTCATGCACAAAGAGATTCACGAACAACCGGACACACTGGCCGACACCATCCGCCCGCGGGTCACGCTGGATCCGGCCGAACTGCGACTCCACGACTTCCAGCTGCCCGTTGACGCGCAGACCGTCGAGCGGGTGGCGATTGTGGCCAGCGGGTCGTCGAACTTCGCCGGCATGATTGGCACACGCTACTTTCGGGAATTGGCGCTAGTGCCGGCCGCGACCGAGATTGCCTCTGAGTTCGCCTACGCGCCGGGTCCGCTCTCCGATCGGACGCTGGTAATCGCGATCTCTCAGTCGGGCGCTACGGCCGACGTGCTGCTGGCCGTGGAGCGCGCCCGGGCCGCCGGGGCGCCGGTGGTAGCGGTAGTCAACACGGTCGGCAGCGAACTCACGCGCACGGCCGATGCCGTGTTCCACCTCCACGCGGGTCCCGAGATCAGCGTCGCCGCCACGAAGACCTTCGTTTCCCAGCTGGGTGCGCTATATCTGCTGGCGTGTCACCTGGGCGTGGAACGCGGCGTACTGCCGCCCGACCAATTTGCGCGCCGACTGACCGATATTGCCCACGCGCCGCTGGCGGTCGCGCGCGCGCTGGAGATCGAACCGCAGATCGAAGAGCTCGCGCGTCGCTATCACCACGCGGGCAACTTCCTCTACATGGGACGCGGGCTGGCCCACGCCCTCGCCTTGGAAGGCGCGCTGAAACTCAAAGAGGTGTCCTACATCCACGCCGAAGGGTTTGCCGCCGGGGAGCTGAAACACGGACCGATCGCCCTGGTGGCCCCCGACATCCCGGTGGTCGCGGTGGCGCTCGACGGTGAACTGCGGGCCAAGACGCTCAATGCCGTGGCCCAGACGCGCTCGCGCAATGGCCGGGTGATCCTGGTCGCCAGCGAAGGGGACGACTTGGAGGATGGGATCGCCGAGGAGATCGTCACCGTGCCCCGCACGCCGCCGCTGATCGCGCCCATCGTCGGCGTGGTTCCGCTGCAGCTCTTCGCCTATCACATCGCGGTCTGGCTGGGTCTGGACGTGGACCAGCCGCGCAACCTCGCCAAGACGGTTACCGTCGAGTAATGCAGACGCCAGCTGCCTCTCCGGCGAACGACCGCGCGCGCCTGTTGGGCCAGATCCTGGCCCTGGTCGGGGTTCTGGCGCTGGTCGCGGTGATCGTCAGGGAAACCACAAGCTCGCCCGCCTACGTGGCCGCCAACGAGCGCATTGAAGAACTGACGACGCAGATCGACGGTGTCGAGCGGGCCAACGTGGATTTGCGCGAGCGGCTGGCCTACGCCAGGTCGCTGCCGGCGCTACGCGAAATCGCCAAGCGTGATCTCGGCCTGGTCGATCCTGGCGACCGCGCCATCGTGATCATGGACGACCTGACCGGCGCGCCATTACCAACGCCCGAGCCGGTGGATCCGCCGCCGGACCCGCCCCCGCCCCCGCCCGTCAGGTTTGGCCACCTGAACGCTTGGCTGGAGGCCTTCACCGGCGGCTGAGCAGTCCACGGGCGGCGTAGACTCGCCACGCTATGCGCGTACCCATCACCCGGGTGGACCCCTCGCTGCCGCTGCCCACGTACGCCACCAACGGCTCGGTCGGGTTTGATTTCACGACCCGAGTGACCACCGAGGTTGCGCCCGGCGGGACGGCTCGGATTCCGTCCAATCTCATCGTGGCGACCCCGCCCGGGTTCATGCTGCTGGTGGCGGTTCGCAGCAGCACGCCCCGTCGCAAGGGTCTGCGTCTCTCCAATGCGATCGGCATCGTTGATCAGGACTTTGCCGGGCCTGAAGACGAGATTCACATCGACGTATGGAATTCGACGGACCGTCCGGTGGTCGTGGAGCGGGGCGAGCGGATCGCGCAAGGCGTGTTCGTGTCGGTCGCGGTGGCCACGTGGGACGAGCGGGAGACTCCTGATGCGCCCACACGCGGCGGATTCGGAAGCACCGGCTAGCCGCGACATCCCGCCACGCACCGTGCGCCTGGTACGGGATGCCGTCTATCGGGCCGCCGTCGTCACCGCCGGGCTGACCGCGCGTGACCTGCTGGCGGTGGCCGTGTCGGGTGGACCGGACTCGATGGTGCTGCTGGACGCGCTGCTTGCCGCCGGCGAGCGCGGAGGGCCGGCGCTCCATGTCCTGCACTTTGACCATGCCTGGCACGACGGCAGTGCCGCCGTGGCCGACGACGTGGAAGCCGCCTGCCGCACGCGAGGCGTACCGATCACAAGCGAGCGGGCCGCACAGCCCACGCCTGACCGGGGCGAGTCCCTGGAAATGGCCGCTCGCCGCCTACGGCAGGGCTTCCTGCGCCGCAAGGGCGCGGAGTTGGGCGCCGCACGGGTGGCTACGGGCCATCAGGCCGACGATCAGGTGGAGACCATTCTGATGAACCTTGCCCGTGGCGGTGGACCCGATGCCCTTCGAGGAATGCGACTGGATGACGGCTGGACGCTGCGTCCGCTGCTGACGGTCTGGCGTCGACAGGTAGAGGCGTACGCGGCAGTCCGATGTCTGCCGACGCACCGTGATCCGGCCAACGACGCACCTGCCTTTCGCCGCAGCCGTGTCCGACATGAGCTGATCCCCTTGCTGGACGAGATTTACCCGGGGGCGCGCAAGGCGCTGCTGCGCGCTGGCGCGCTGGCGCCGCCGCCAGCCGCGCCAATGGTCGGCTCGGCTCGCGGGGTGCGGATGCCGCTGGCCCCGGATCGCCGTGCCGTGGCTTCCGGACCGCTGCGCGAGGTGCTGAACGCCGCACGTCGGGCGGACGGACAGCCGACTCGACAGCTCGGGAAGTCATTGTGGCGAGCGCTGGAACGCGCGTTGGCCGACAACACGGCGGGACGCTGGATTCAACTGCCCGCCGGGCGTTGGGCCTATGTGCGGGACCGCGCGATTGCGCTGTATGCCGACCGCGTCAGCGACCGGCCGTTGCGCAGGCCTGTCAGGCTCGCGGTTCCCTCGGATGTTGATCTGGCGGTTGGCCGGCTAAAGCTCCGGCGCGTGGCGCCCAGAGAGGCGGAGTGTCGCTCGAGTCCAGTACTGGCGCTCGCTGTACCGCCGCCGGATGCCGTGCTGGCCGTTCGCGCACTCCGAGCGGGCGACCGCATCGTGTCGGCGGTCGACGGGCGACCGCACGACCTGACCCGACTGCTGCGCCGCCGCCGGCTTCCCGCTGCGCTGCGCGCCGGGACGCCGGTGGTCACAGTGAATGACCAACCCGCCTGTGTGCCTGACGTTGCGGTTGACGCAATGCACCGCCCGCCACCGCACGCTGCTGAAGTGCTAACCATAGAAATTGCGTGGACGCCGCTGCCTCAGGCGAAGGCGCCTGGTGGTTTCGTTACTGAACGCGGGACGCGTGTTCCTACACTCGACCCATAGCAGAAGTTCCGGTCAGGCATGGCAGGGCCGCTGATATAATTGCTTACCTTTACGCGGCGCAGCGCCCTTCTCGTTCTGTCCCGGGACGAAAGGTTGCCCTTTCATGAACAACCGACTCGTGCGCAACGGCTTCATGTACATCGTGCTAGCCGTGGCGATTCTGGTTGTGTTGTTCGTGATGTTCAATCCGAGCCCGCGCGAGCAGAACGTGCCTATCTCCACGCTGCTGGCCGACGTTCAGGCCGCCGCGGAGCGCGGAAGCCGTCCCGAGATCCGCCTGAGCGCTTCGCGGGTGACGGCCAGTGTGGACGGGCGAACGATTACTGCCGTCGTCGACAAAAACTTTGAGATCGGCCGCGAACTGGCCGATCGCGGGATCAACATCGGGGGCGAGCAGGTCACGGTCGAGTTCGACGAGCCCAGCAACGCGCCCACAATCATCAGCATCCTGACCTCGGTTCTGCCGCTGCTGGTCTTCATCGGGCTGCTCATCTTCCTGATGCGCCAGGCTCAGGGATCCAACTCGCAGGCGCTCAGCTTCGGCCGCAGCCGCGCGCGGCTGGTTACCGCCAACCAACCCAAGGTCACGTTCAAACACGTGCAGGGGGTGGACGAGGCCAAGCAAGAACTGGCCGAAGTTGTCGAGTTTCTGAAGTATCCCGAAAAATTCACCAAGATCGGGGCCGAGATTCCCAAGGGCGTGCTGCTGGTCGGCCCGCCGGGCACCGGTAAGACCTATCTCTCCAAGGCCGTCGCCGGCGAGGCCGGGGTGCCGTTCTTCAATATCAGCGGCTCGGAGTTCGTTGAGATGTTCGTCGGAGTGGGCGCCTCGCGCGTGCGCGATTTATTCGAGAAAGCCAAGCAGAGCGCGCCCTCGCTGGTGTTCGTGGATGAGATCGATGCCGTCGGCCGCCAGCGCGGTGCGGGCCTGGGCGGCAGCCACGACGAGCGCGAGCAGACTCTCAACCAGATTCTGGTCGAGATGGATGGGTTCGAGTCCGAGCAGACGGTGATTGTGCTCGCGGCCACGAACCGCCCCGACGTCCTCGACCCGGCCCTACTGCGCCCGGGTCGCTTCGACCGCCGCGTGACGCTGGACCTGCCGGATATTCGCGGACGCGAGGCAATTCTGCGAGTGCACGCCCGCGAGAAGCCGCTCGATCCTGAGGTGGATCTGGAGACCGTGGGCAAGCAGACGCCGGGCTTCTCAGGCGCCGACCTCAAGAACCTGCTCAACGAGGCCGCCATCCTGGCCGCCCGGCGCAACCGCTCCACGGTGGGCATGTTCGAGATCGAGGAGGCCATCGACCGGCTGATCGCCGGCCCCCAGCGCACGAGCCGCGTGATGAGCGCGCAGGAGAAGCGCGTGACGGCCTATCACGAGATCGGCCACGCCCTCGTGGCGCATATGCTCAAGCGCTCGGACCCGGTCTACAAGGTCACCATCCTCCCGCGTGGGCAGATGGGCGGGTACACGCGCTTGCAACCACCAGAAGACCGCCACCTCTACACAAAGTCGTTCTTTGAGGACATGCTGGCCATGATCATGGGCGGGCACGCGGCTGAGGTTTTGGTCTTCGGCGAAATGTCCACTGGCCCCAGCAACGACATTCAGCAGGCCACCGAGACTTCCCGCCGCATGGTCACCCAATACGGTATGTCGCCCAAGTTGGGCCCCCGGGCCTTTGGCCGCCGCGAGGAACTGGTGTTCCTGGGCCGCGATATCGCCGAGCAGCGGAACTACAGCGAGCGAGTTGCCGAGGAAATCGACAACGAAGTTTCCCACCTGATTGATGACGCCCACCGCCGAGCGATGGACACCCTCTTGCGCCACCAGGACCTCCTGGACAAACTGGCCGAGCGCCTGATCGAGGTGGAAACGCTGGACGCCGAAGAGTTCACGCTGCTCGTCGACCAGCACCAGGGTCGGGCCCCCGCTACCCTGCCGGACGTGCCCGAGCCGCTGCCCGAGTCCGGGCCGCTGGAGGGGGAGGCCGCGGAGGCACCGGACCTCAAGCTCCCGTCCAGTCCCAAGCC
This sequence comes from Chloroflexota bacterium, assembly GCA_965263175.1. Taxonomy (GTDB): domain Bacteria; phylum Chloroflexota; class UBA11872; order UBA11872; family UBA11872; genus UBA11872. The sequence continues at coordinate 3,706,578 of OZ253587.1, read as the reverse complement.
CCGCCCCGCCGAAGGCGCGGTATAGCCCTTCGCCAGGGCCACCGCGGGCCGTCTACACTCGCTGGCGCCGCAGGCAGGGAGGGGAAGTTTGCGGGCACCAACCGTCCAGATTGAACTGCGAGGGCTCAGCCCACCCGTATCTGGCGAAACGCGACGCGGCGCCCTGTACAAGCGTTTTGCCGAACGCCTGATTGTGCGCCCGGAGTTGAACCGACGTCTGGTGTCTTACCAGGCGAACAAGGCTCAGCCGGGGCTGCGCTGGCTCCGCTACAAAGAGGGCTTTTCCGCCGATCTTGTGCGAGACGCCCTAGCGGAAGCTGACGGGCCGGTGTTGGATCCTTTTGCCGGGATCGGGACTGTAGCCCTGGTAGCCGGCGGGGCGAAGCGTCAGGCGACGGCGATTGAGATCATGCCCGTCGGCGTGCGCACGGCGCAGGCGATCACGTACGCGGCTCGCGCAGTGAATCGCGCGGAGATCGCTGCGGGGGGCTTGGCGCTGCTCAAGGCCGTGCGATCAAACGGCGCGCCAGCAGACTTCCGGTTCCCGCACGTCGCGATCACGCAGCACGCCTTCCCAAGCTCTACGGAGAAGGCCCTTGCCAGAGCACGGGCCTTCTTGCATGGAGTCGAGGATCCCGTGCTGCGAACCATTTTGGACGTGGCGTGCATGAGCGTGTTGGAAGAGGTGAGCTACACCCGAAAGGACGGGCAATATCTCCGCTGGGACTCGCGCTGCAAGCGCGAGCTGCGTGGATCCATGCACAAGGGTCCGATTCCCGATCTCAGTACGGCGCTAGATCGCCGTCTGGCTGAGATGGCGGAGGACGCGCCGCAACTGGCTGCTCGCTACGGTGGAGCAACTCCGCGGCTGATCCAAGGCTCGGCGCTACACGAGCTCGCACGGCTATCTGATGAATCTTTTGGCCTAACCATCACGTCGCCGCCGTACGCCAATCGTTACGATTACACACGCACCTACGCACTCGAATTGGCTTGGCTCGGATACGACCGGTCGGGATTTGGCCAGCTCCGGCAGTCACTGCTTAGCGCAACAGTCGAAAATCGTTCAAAGGCCGATTGGCTCGACCGTGAATATCCCCGACCAGAGGTTCTGGCGCGTGCGAAGGCCGCCTGCGAGGAGCAGGACGCACTTGCGGAAGCGCTGCGTGAACTCCGCCTGCGGCGGGATGAACTGGGAAATCCGAACGTAATCCAGCTCGTTGAGAACTACTTTCTCGAAATGGCCGTGGTTGTGGCTGAGTTGGCGCGACTCACCCGGCCCGGTGGCCGTGTGGTGATGGTGAACGACAACGTTCAGTACCACGGTCAGGAAGTGCCGGTGGACCTCGTCCTTTCCAATGTTGCCGAGGCCTGCGGCTTCGAGTGCGAGGAAATTAGCGTTCTCCCCCGCGGCAAGGGCAATGCCAGCCAGCAAATGGCTCGCTTCGGACGGCGGGAGATCAGAAAGTGCGTATATCACTGGCGTAAGCCGGAACTCGGGCGGAATGGCAAGCTGCGCACTTAGCACAGAGGACGCTGAACTACGGGAACAACGCAAGTCCGACGCCATCGAGCGGGCCATCGCCATGGCCCAGCTAATCGACCGGCGGGACGACTTGCTGGTGCGCGAGCGGCTCAAGACCTTCACTGGCCAGGCTGACTACAGTGATTGTGCGTCGCTACTCATTGCAGAGGATGCTTGGCGTCACGTGGCGCCGGCGGGCATCGAGCCGCGCTTGGTGTTTGCACATCCGGCTGTTCTTGCCGCGATTCCTGAGGCCTCCCTGCACTATCGGGGCATGGCGTTGCTCTCGAGAAAGCGCGTGGCCGAGATTGCCGGACACGTGGAGCGCTGGGAGCGCGAGCCAGATAAGGCACGTGTGCGCCGGGTAACGGCCTTGCGCGTAAGTCAGCTATACAACGCGGTCATTTGCTCCATCATCCTCAACAACACGGCATGGACGATAGAGAACGGTTACCGAAACATTCTGGCCACGATTGGTATCACTGCCGACGGCACCATGCGGAACATCATCGGGCAAGTTGCCGAAACGGCGGTCAAGGAACAGATGCTCAGCTGGGTGCAAACACACGGCCTACTCGCTACAGATACCGCAGCGGCCTCGGACAACGCTTGGACACTCTTAAGAGGTGTGGTGATGCGATTTGGCAGTGAGCCGGACATCAGCTTCGAGAAAGGCGGGACGCTCGCGGCTCTAATTGAGGTCAAGGGTGGAAAGGATCCGGCCGGTGCGCTGGAACGGCTGGGTGCCATGAAGAAGACCTTTGACGAAGCCCCTGCGCAATGCAAGAACTTGCTCGTAGCAGGCGTTGTCACGCCGACGATGCGTGATCGGCTCAATGAGATTCGGGTCGAGAGCGTCTTCAATTTGGACGTTCTGCGCGATGACGCAAAGTGGACAGACTTTATGAACGAGATATTCCATCACGCGCTGCGAATAGCTCCCGAGGTCCCAAAACCACCAGCCGCCGGCTAATCGCAGTTCGGCTGACGGCGTGCAGCCGAAACCAAAGAGCTACTCGGTCTGCCGCGGCCGCCACACAGCCCCAGCCCGGATGATGGGTAGACGCAGCAGACTGCGGTACTGATTCTGAAGGTAGTCTCGCAGACCAAGGCGCGACTGACGGACCCGACCGACGCCGGGAACGGTTGACCGATCCTCGATAGCCCAGCGCAGATCGGTCGCACTGCGCCCACGGAACAGGATGACTACTTTGGCCAAGTCGCCAAAGTGAGCGTCGCTGGGGCCGACCCTCGCATCCACACCCTCGGTGTGGACTTGGGCCGGGATAGCCGGTCGCGCGCCTTGCCGCATATTTGATGGAGAGGCTGCCGAGCGACTAGGATACCCAACAATCAGTAGCCAACTGGGGACACTTGGGATCGTGCCAAAAACCGTAGGCCAGCGTCTGAAGGTGATCGAGGCAAAGTTGACCAGCTTGCCCGCTACCAACAACTGGGATGATATCGTCGCGTGGAATCACTGGAATGAATCAGTAGTCGAGATTATCGAAGAATTATCGTACTACCATTCGGCCGACCCAAGATCACGAGATCAGAAGTACCACACACTCCAATGCAACGTTGCACGAAGCAACATACCACGACCCGAATTTAGAACACTAGGTAGGGGCGAAGGTCTAGAGCCTTGCTGGCAGTGCATCTTGAAAGACAGGATAACAGGACAATGAGATTAGCAGGTCATATTACAATCATGACAACTTGAAGTCTTGACTAACTCAATCAACCACCTAGTCACAGGTTCCAACAGCTTGTTAATGGTTTAGGGTTCGTAGCAGGTCGTGCATTTGTTTGGGATCGCAATTCACTGATTGTTTCCGTCAGGTTTGCGCACCCTCGCGTTTAGCTGACCTTCCACTGCCGCCAGAGAGTCCCTGCGCGCATGAGGGGTAGGCGCAGCAAGCTGCGGTACTGGTTCTGCAGATGCGCACGCAGGCTGGGGCGCGGGTGCCGGACCCGGCCGACGGCGGGCAGGGCTGACCGATTTTCGATTGCCCGGCGCAGGTCCGCGGCGCTACGGCCCTCGAACAGCGTCACGGCCTTGGCCAGATCGCCGAAATGCGCGTCGCTGGCCCCGACCTGTGCTCCGACGCCGTCGCTTTGGTTGTGCAGGAACGTGGCTAGCCGGTCGCGCGAACGTTGCCGCATGTAGGGGTTTTCGGCCTCGATCCCGTCGAACCGGCAGCGTCGCAGCGCATCTTGTAGCCGACGGACTGATATGGACGAGGGCAGCCCCAGAAATGGATGCGCCACCACCGCCAGTCCGCCCTGCGCCTGAATCGCATCCACGGTGTCGGGCACCGAGCGGAAGATCGCTGGGGCGCGTTCCAGAAAGAGACCCACGATGTGGTCCTGGCGGCGTGTCGTGACCTCCATCCCAACGATCACTTCCACGCGTGCGCCGGTAGCCAGGGCGTAGTCCCGCGCGCGCAGCGCTCCGGCAGTGGTGTCGTGGTCAGTCACAGCCAGCACGTCCAGACCCAGGCGCTCGGCGATGTCCACGAGATCCTCCGGCGTGACCACGCCGTCGCTGGCCGTGGTGTGGCAGTGCAGCTCGGCCACACCCCAGCCGCCCGGCGGCGTAGGCGGCGGGTGCAACGGCAGGCAGGGTCGCTCGGCCCGGTTGTCTGATGTACGGATGACGGCGTGGCTCGGCGGCAGACCGGACATTCTGGACAATTTCGCATCCCCGGTTCTACCGGGAGGTGACTCGACGGCTGTGGAGCGCGTGAGAGACCGGACTGGAGTAGGCTTTGCCCTCAAGCGTGTGGCAAATGGTGCGACGTGAGCGCGGTGGAATCCGGTCCGGCCTGGAACGTCGAAGAGTTTCCGTCCAGCTACAACGGCGCCCCGATCCAATGGGATCCCGATCGATACGACACGGCGGCGATGCCCTTCATTGTGGCGATCCGACAGCACTTTTGGTCGTGGCGGATTGCGCGCTTCGCCGCAGCCACCGGCTCGATCGAGATTGATCTGGCCCTGCCCAGCGTGATGCCGGACGGCATGACGATGATCGGCTTCGACCCCGGCGACGAACGGCCCGCGGCACTGCTTGACGAGTTCACCTCCCTGCTTGAGGGCATGGGTCGAGTGATGCTGGACAACCCGTGGACCTACCGCTTGCAGGCGTCCGATGGCGTCCGCGCCGAGGTGTTCGAGGGCGTGTTCGGCGGCGCAGGAGGTGAAGTCTGATGTGGCCCAAGTCGGCCGAGGCGGCGTTGACCGCGGACCGAACCTACCTGAAGGACTACGCCGGCTGGGTGTCGTCCATTCACGGTGTGGAGGCGCGCGCGCTGGTGGAGGCGATTCGCCAGGCTGACGATCGCAATCTGCGCAAGGCGCTGAGTACGCGTCTGATGCAGTCGCGCGTCAGCGCGTTACTTTCCATCGGACTTCTCTACGTGGCTGTTCGCGAACGCTTTGGCTCCTCGCTGCTCCAGGCACGGTTGCGCGCGGACGCGACGGCGGCCCGAATGGTCTTGCGTGAGGCGTCCGGCGCATCCGGCACCGGGTTATGGCGTTTCTTGCGCCTTCCCGAACCCGCCGAAATGCGGCAGGCGGCGGTGGACCCCGCCGCCGTGAACGAGTACGTGGACTCCGGCGAACAGCGCTTGGCCAACCTGGCGACCATCAGCCAGATCGCCCGCCAGGACATGCTGCTCAGCACGCTGGATACCGACCGCCACAACCGCATCATCGTGGCTTCGCCGCGAAGTGTGGGCCTGATCAAGACAGGTCAGGAGTCCGAACTGCACGGCCTAAGCAATACCGCGTTCTACCTGGTGGACCTGTCCGGTGGCGAGCTACAGGACGAAGGAGACCTGGTGGCCGTGGCCAGTCCCACGACGCCGGCCGTGATCGAGGAGATCGCCGAAGAGATCGTGTTCATCGATGCTGAGGCCGCCCAAACGGCCTCACTGGTTGGGCTGGTGGCCGACGCCGGTCTGCTGGGATCCGGCGAAGGCGGACCGGCGCTAGGCGATTTCCTCTAGGAACCGCGCGTAGAGCCCGGCCACGTCCGCCTCCTCGCAGGATCCGTCGTGCGCCGCAAAGCGCGCGCCCACGGTGCGCGTCTGGCCGGGTTCCAGGGTGATCTCCTGGTGCCGCCAGGGGCTGACGTACAGCGGGCCGTAGTCGCGCGTGAACCAGGGAATCCCGTCGCTGCCGGGATGCGGGAAGATCGCGATGCCGGCTGTCTCGGTGCGGCTGATCGGGCCTGAGTAGTCGACCCAGTCTGCGATCTGGTCGAATGTTTCAGCTTCGTTCACCTGGCCGTTCGCGTTGGTGATGCGGCCCCCGTCAAGCACGTCGATCTGGTCGGCGACGCGCAAGGCCAGCCCGGCTTCCTTGGTCTGGCCCATGCGGATCGCGTGCTCGCCGGCCCGAACCGTCACCGTGACGTCCACCAGCGTGTGATCGGGGCGCTCGCCTATCACGATGACGCGCGAGTCCTGCATGCGCATTGACCCTTCGCCGTCCAGCCAGTCGACATCCTGGCGGAAGGTCACTCCGTCGGCGCCGATCTCGATGTCGGTTGCGGTCACTAGCATGCGCGGTATGGGGTGGGTCCAGCGGGACTCAGGCGCCCAGAAGTTGACGCCGTCGATGTCCTCGTGCGCAAACCAGATGCCGTGGTGGTGCAGGTGGTCGGCCGGCGCGATCTCGGTGACGGCGTGGCCGCCTGGCGTGATCACCGGGTGGATGTAGGGACGGAATTTCCCCTGCTGGACGGCGGCCAGGTAGTGGCCGTCGGCGTAGACCTTCAGCTGATGCTGGAGTTCGCGGACTTCGTAGGTTGGCAAGGCACTGGTGATCCGGTGGGGGGCCGGTGCAGTCTACGAGAACGCGGCCGCCCACCGGCGGGTGCGCCAATTCCGTAGCCTTGTGAGTCGAAACTTCGTGGTTGACGCACGGTTCCCGAATGATCGAAGACACGCGCTCGTTTGGCCGCTCGCTGGCGGCGCTGCCGCTGTTCCTGATCGCGGCGGTTGGGGCGTTATTGGTGGTTGCGGTTGGCCTGGTGTTCCTGGTGGCGGCGACGCTGGTGTTGGCCGTGGCCTCCCTGTTCCGGCCCGATCTGCGCCGGGTGATCCTGGGGCTGTGGCGCGCCGCGCGGGCCGCCCGCGCCTACCGCCGCTGGCAGCGCGGACCAACGGTCAAGGTCGTAGACATCGACCCCGTGGATCGCGGATAGGGACGTCGCGTTAGGGCAGCTCGACTGCCTGGCCGGAGGCGGTGGAGCGGGCGATGGCGTCGATGACGCGGATGGTCGTGAGGTTGTTGCGGCCGGAGAGCTGGGTGTCGACGCCCTCGTTGATCTGGCGGGCGAACATGTCGGAAATCTGTTCCTCCTGGGACATGCCGCCTGGCGGCGGATCTGTCGGGATGGCTTCAACCTCGGTACCGCGCTTGAGCAGCAGCGAGTCGTTGGAGTGGAGGCCGCTGATGGCCAGGGCGGCCTCGGAGCATTCAACGGTGAACTGAAATTCGGTGTGCCGCGCTTGTGACGTGCCGACGTAGGTCGCGGACGTGCCGTCGTCGAACTCGATGATGGAGTGCACGAGGGACGGGGTGGGCCAGGTGCCCCAGGCGGGCTCCAGGCTGATGCCGCGGGCGCGAACAGGCTTTCGCGGGATGGCGCTGAGCAGGGAGTCGATCTGGTGGACGCCCTGCTGCCAGAGGTGCATGTGGGGCGAGTCGTGATACGGACCGGAACGCGCCTTGTGGTGGATCATCACGGCGTAGCCGGGCGGGCCGTAGGTTTCCTCGATGAGGTGGCGGCGGATGGTTGGGTAGGAGGGGCGCAGCCGGTCGTTCTGGGTCACCAGCAGTTGCAGGCCGGCCGCCTCGGCGGAGGCTACGGCGCGCTCGGCGTCCTCGAGGCTGACGGTGAACGGCTTTTCGACCATGACGTGTTTGCCGGCGGCCAGGGCTTCGTCGATGAACTGGGCGTGGAGCATGACGGGGGTGACGACGACGACGGCGTCGCAGTCGTGCTTGTCGAGGGCTGCCGTCAGAGAGGTGTGGGCGGCGTCGGTACCGAGGTCGGCCAGGTCGAGGCCCTGGGCCATGAAGTCTTCGTTGACGTCGACCAGGGCGACGGGTTCGAAGACCTCGGACTGGGTCATGACGCCGAGGTGGGAGCGGGCTCGGTTCCAGGCGCCGACGTGGATGGTTCGGATTGGCATGGGTCTCGTCCCTGACGGGTGAGCGCCGCCATTATCGGCTGGGGGATTGTCGGCGGCCAGTGGCTTGGCGAGATTGCTTCTTGGCGGGCTTTGTGGGGTACTCGCGCCCGCCCCCGGCTGGAACCCCCGTTAGGGGTTCCAGCCGGGGGCGGGCGCGAGATTTGGCGGGTTTTTGGGGGCGGGGTGCTCGAGACGTGGGGAGGGGGTTGCCTGGGCATGGTCGCTAGTGTACACTTATTAGGTACAGACGGCAAGGGGGAGAAGCGAGGAGTGAGGGGAGAGAAGTGAGAAGTGAGAGGGAGGACGGACGAGCGAGGAGGGAGAAGGAGAGGGAGGGGTAGGACGGAGGAGGGGGTGATGGTTTGGTGAGGTTTTGGGGGTGGGGCGGATAGAATTTGGGTAGTTGCGGTTTTGGCGTCGGGGAAGGTGACCTGTGTCGCATGAAGCCCGTTTGAGGGAACTTGGCATCACGCTGCCGGAGGCGCCGACGCCGATGGCGGCTTACGTCCCGGCGCTGCGAACCGGCGATCTGCTGTGGATTGCAGGTCAACCGCCTGGAGGCGACTGGCGCGGACGGGTCGGCGAGGACTATGACGTTCCAACCGGCGCGCGGGCGGCGCGGGACTCGGGGCTGAACATCCTGGCGCAGGTGCGCAAGGCGGTGGGCAGCCTGGACGAGGTGGAACGGGTGATCAAGGTGGTGGGGTTCGTGAACGCCGCGCCTTCGGAGTCCGGGGTTCACCTGGTGGTGAATGGCTGCTCGGAGCTTATGCAGGAGGTGTTTGGCGAGGCGGGGCGGCACACACGCTCAGCGGTGGGCTGCAGCACGCTGCCGATGGATATTCCCTGTGAGATCGAGGCGGTGTTTCAGTTGAAGGGGTAGGGAGGCTCTATTCGGGGTTGCCCGGAAGACTCTCACCCCCCGGACCGAGCCCGGGGCAGGCTCGGTCTCTCCCGCGGGGAGAGGTGAAGAGAGGCTTGGCCGGGGGAAGGGGGCGATTGGGGATTAAAGTTTACGAGCGGCCCACCAGGTGGACCGCTCGTGTTCGCGGCTTTCCGGGCACTGCAATTGCCGTACCCGAGTGTCACGCGACGTTTATCGGGCGCTCACCTCACATACGGCAGCGCTCGAAAAGCCACGATTGGCATCACCCATATGCATCACCCCCTCAGCGGTTCGGATTCCTCGGCACCACGCCGATGTCCGATATGCGTCCATTATGCACCAAAGTGAACGGTAGTGGGACTCCTTTTCCGAGCGTGCGGTGGGGGTAGTGGTGCGTGCTGTCTCACAACGAATGGGAACTCAGGATTGGGATCGCGCCGAACTTCACGGGCGGCCTAAGTGCCGAGGCGTACGTGAGACGGCTTAGGGATGACGACTGATGCAAAGCCCGACCACCGCAAGTTCTATCTCGACGCATCGGTTAACAGCGCGGCAATCAAGAATGAGTCGGGGCGCGAGGCACCCGGCCAACCGCTTACCGAACCGCCGTCACCTCCAGGCGAACGCCTTCGTACCGCTGAAGCTGACTGATGACCTCGAACAGATTGCGCGCCTGCGGGTTGCCGTTCGGACCGAACATGCGCATCAGGCTCTTTGACGACTTGCCGGTCAGCCGCCCCAGTTCCTCGAACCCCACGGCGGCGTTGATGTAGTCGCGAAGCAGCGCCTTGCCAACGTCCACCTCGCCCCGCAGCAGCGCCGCAACACCTTCGTTCAACAACCCTTCCCGAAACTCCGGGTCACGCCGGGCACGGGCCATCACCGTTTCTCTGAAGTCTCGCGTCAGTGGCATTTCACTATGTCTCCTCACCCCTGCGCCGTACGTAAGACGCCCAATGATTCTGAGCAGCCTTGATGTCCGCCGACTGGCGTCGCTTGGTTCCACCGCCAAGCAGAATCACCAGGGTGTCGCCGTCCCTGCCGAAGTAGATTCGGTAGCCGGGACCCGTGTGCATGCGGTACTCCAGCACTCCGGCGCCGACACCCGTGACGCTGTACAGGTAACCGGCTTGAATCCGTTCCAGAGCAACGCGCACTCTGAGCGCCGCCGATCCGTCGAGTCGGTTGAACCAAGTGGCGAATGGACTACGGCCTCGGTGGTTGAGGTACTCCCTGACTTCGATCACTGTATTGGTATCACGTATGGCACCATTGTGCAAGGGCCGGCTCACTCGCGCATCTCGGGTTCCACCTGCGCGTGCGGGATGTACTCGGAAAGCGGCGTGTCGGCCAGCCGCTGGCCTATAACCGCCAGGTCCTCCGCGTCTTCCAGGTGCTCCAGTAGTTCCGCATCGGTCGCGGACGCCAGGTCGGCCAGGGCCGTGCCAACGTCGGCCTCGCCCAGCAGCAGCGCCTCGGCCGCCGCACGCAGCAATCCATCCCGGAACTCCGGGTCGCGTCGGGCGCGGGCCGAAACGGTTTCGTCGAAATCCGGGGCGGGCGGCATGCCGCTCGGCTCGTTACTCCGCCCGCCGGTGTGAGTTGGTGTGAGTCAGTCAGCTAGAGCGGCTGGACGGCACGGGCGAGCGACCGACAGCGCCCGGCGCACGCGGTGACCTTGGTCGGGGCGCGAGTCGCCAGTGGTAGGAATCGGCGGGCCGTGGCATGATTTCTGAAGCATCGTGAGTGGGCGGCGATTACAGGGCCGGTCGGCCAGAGGCTGAAGCGTGCCGACGCTGGACTTCAAGGGCAAGCAGCACGTCTACGCCCACCACCTGAGCGTTCCCTATCGCCCGCTGACACCGCATCCCGACAAGTCTGTCGGTGCCGCCTCTGGCGACGCGCCGTCCGCCGACGACAACCTGATCATTCACGGCGACAACCTGCACGCGCTGAAGGCATTGCTGCCGCGCTACGCCGGGCGCGTGAAGTGCATCTACATCGATCCGCCGTATAACACCGGCAACGAGGGTTGGGTATATAACGACAACGTGAACAGCCCGTTGATGCGTGAGTGGCTGAGCGAGAACGGGCCAGTGGACAACGAGGATCAGCAACGCCACGACAAGTGGCTGTGCATGATGTGGCCGCGGCTACAGTTGCTCAAGGAGTTGCTTTCGGAAGACGGGACTATCTTTGTATCTATCGACGATAATGAGCAGCATCACCTGAGAATGCTGATGGACGAGATTTTTGGCGAAGACTGTTTTCTAGCAGAGTTTGTTTGGAAGAGCCGTCAAAATAGGGATAACCGTAATGTGACCGGCGCTTCAATCGACCACGAATACATTCTTTGCTACGGGACATCAATACGCGGTGACGATCGAAAGACGGACCTATATTCGAACCCAGATAACGACCCGAGAGGGGACTGGGCTAGTGGCAACATGGTTGGATTGGCAACTATAGAGGCTCGTCCCAATCTACATTTTAACCTTATCGATCCAGAAACAGGAATTAACTATGGCTGCCCTCCTAGGGGTTGGCGATTTGACCAAGGGCGTATGTCAAAATTGATCTCTGAGGGAACTATTATATGGCCTGAGAGTCCTGAAGGAAGGCCGAGGATCAAAGTTTTCCTGAAAGATTTGACAAATTCATTCACGGGATTTTCTTCGGTAGTTGGTGACGGAATTTTCACGAGAAATGGAACTCGAGAAATAATGGAGATTTTCGACTCAAGAGTTATTGAGTTTCCAAAGCCACACGAACTTGTACGTCAACTAACTCTTCAAGGATGCCCTGAAGAATGTATTATACTAGATTCCTTTGCAGGCAGTGGTACAACCGCTCATGCTGTTCTTGACTTGAACCAATCACACGGTGGCAATAGAAAGTTTATCTTGGTCGAATGTGAAGACTATGCCGATAGGATCACAGCCGAACGAGTGCGCCGAGTGATCAACGGTATACCGACCGCCAAGGACGAATCTCTGCGCGAAGGTTTGGGCGGCTCGTTCACCTACTGCACACTGGGCGCACCGATCGAGATCGAGGGCATGCTCAGCGGCGACGCATTACCGGCGTTTCCCTCGCTGGCCGCCTACCTGCTGCACACGGCTTCGGGGATTGCCGCCGGTGAAAGCGCGCTAGAAGCCCAGGACGATGATGGCCTGTTCTATAGCGACGACACGACCAGCTACTACCTGCTCTATGAACCCGACGTCGAATACTTGCGCAGCCATGAGGCGATGCTGAACGACGAGCGAGCCGAGCGGATCGGCGCGGCTGGTCGTCTGGCGGGCCATAAGGCCATCGTCTTCGGCGCCGGCAAGTACATCGGTCAGCGCGAACTGACCGACTGGGGCATCACGTTCGTGCAGCTGCCCTACCAGATGCACAAGAAGGAATAGCCGGGACGCGATGGAGTTGAAGGAGTACCAGTGGCGCGCGCTGGAGGCCTTTACGCGCTGGCGGGAGGCCCTGGAGGAGGCCCGACAGGCGTCCATCATCGGCGTCGAGGCTCTGGAGCAAGCTGGCGTGGACGTTCCCGCCGTGGTCCGGAACTACCCCAAGGCGGCCTGGGAAGCGCTGACGCGCAGCGGCGGCGCGGCCATGAGCGCCGGCGCGCACGTGGACCGCACCGCCGCGGCCGGCTACTCCATCCCGCACGGTTGCTTCAAGGTGCCCACGGGCGGCGGCAAGACGCTGCTGGCGGCCGCCGCGCTGGAACGGCTGAACCGGCAAACCGGGTTGACCCTGTGGATCACCCCGACCCGCGCCATCTATCAGCAGACCAAAGACGCGCTCTGGCGCCGCGAGCATCCCTACCGACAGATGCTGGAGCGGGCTAGCGGCGGGCGGGTCAAGGTGCTGGAGAAAGAAGACCCATTCAGCGCCGCCGACATTGCCAACCACCTGTGCGTGATGCTGCTGATGCTGCCGGCCGCCAACCGGCAGCGAGGCCGAGACTTCCTGCGGATGTTCCGCGACTCGGGTCGGTATCCGACGCTCTTTCCCGACAGCGACGACGCGCTGGGCGACGGGCGCCTCCTGGAACAGTTTCCCGACCTGGAACGCACCTCTGACAACGGTCCCGTGAAGCACAGCCTGTTCAACGTGTTCAAGATGCTGCGGCCGGTGGTGGTGCTGGACGAGGCGCACAAGGCCTACGGTCAGAGAAAACCGGAAGCCAACGAAGAATTCGTGCGCTCGGTCAACCGCTTGAACCCCACGCTGGTGATCGAACTGTCGGCCACGCCCAACCGCAACATCAGCAACCTGCTGGTGGACATTTCCGGCGTGGACCTGAAAGCCGAGGAAATGATCAAGCTGCCGGTGCAGGTGACGTCGTTCACCGAGGCCGAATGGCAGTACACCCTGGGACAGGCGGTCGAGGAACTGGAGCGCTTGGACGCCGAAGCCGTGTCGCTGCACATGAGCGAGGGGCGCTACATCCGGCCTATCGCGGTCGTGCGCGTGGAACGCACCGGCAGGGACCAGCGCGACGGCGAACGGGTGCATGCCGAGGACGTGCGCGAGTACCTGATTCAGAACCTTGACGTCCCGGCCGAGTCCGTGAAAGTAAAGTCCGCGCAGAACGACGAATTGGGCCGCGAAGACTTGCTGTCGGAGTTCTCGCAGGTCCGTTGGATCATCACCAAGGCAGCGCTGATGGAGGGCTGGGACTGCCCGTTCGCCTATCTGCTGGTGATGCTGGACAACACGCGGGCGCAGCGGGCGATCACGCAGTTGGTGGGGCGGGTGATGCGCCAGCCGCACGCCCGCAGGACGGGGCGCGAGCCGCTGGATCAATGCCACGTCTACTGCTGGAATACCGACGTGGGCAAGGCGGTCCAGCAGGTCAGAAAGGGCCTGGAGGAGGAGGGGCTGACGGGGCTGGACGACGATGTATGGAGTTCGGGCGGCCCTCTGAAGCTCGTCACCGTGCGGCGGCGTGACCCGTTCCGAAACCAGAACATCTTCCTGCCTAAAGTTCAACACAAAGACGCCGACGGCTGGTGCGAACTGGACTATGGACGCCACATTCTGCCGAACATCGATTGGGGCGCCATCGAAGCGCCCGACCCACAGTTGTCGCTTCCCGAGAGTGCCAAGCGGCAGACGGCGTCGGTTGACGTGGGGGACGACCGGCCCGTCTTCTATCGTTCCGAAGAGTTGCACATCGACAAGACGGTCAGAGTTTCTTACTTCACGCGTCGCTTGTCAGACATCGTGCCCAATCCCTGGCAAGCCGCCCGTGTTGCGCGGGACCTGCTCCAGCGACTGCGGGACGCGGGCGAGAGCGACGACCACACCTACGATCGACGGGCCTATCTGGCGTTTGGCCTGCGCGAGCACGTCGTGTCGGAGGTGGAGCGGCAGGCGGAGCGCGTGTTCGGAGCAAAGCTGCTCAGCAAGGACATCCGCTTCGACCTGACGGCGGGAGACAACTTCCGCGTGGTCCACGAATACTCGATACCCGTGGCTGCAGACGAGCGGACGCTGGAAAGGGAATATGGCGGCGGGCCGATGCAGCTGAGCTTGTTCGAACCGATATTCAAACGGCACTTCGATTCCGACTTGGAACGCAAGTTCGCCTTCTATCTCGATGAGCAGAAGGCACTGCAATGGTGGCATCGCGTGGCCGTGCGCAAGCAACACGAATACTATTTGCGCGGATGGCGAAACGGGCGGATATACCCCGACTTCATTGCGATGGGCAGCGAAGCGCACGGCAACCAATTGCTCGTGTTCGAAACCAAAGGCGGGCACTTGAGGGACAACCTGGATACCGCCTATAAACAACGGGTGTTCGAGACACTTGAGAAGGCGTTCAACGACGGCTTCGACGCCGGCCGAGTGACCGTCCAGCACGGCCCGGCCGAAGGGGTGTTCCGGCTGGTGTTCAGTGAAGCGGAGTTCCCGGCGGCGCTGGCCAGTCTGAACGGCGCTTCGGCTACCTAAGGGACCTCAACCAGCGGCAAGCGGCGGCGCGGTTCTCGGCGTCTCTGCCGTCAGCTTGGAGCCAGCGCGCGATACCCGGCCCATCTTCGTGCGGCGTGTGTTTCAGGGTGTCCGCACTCAGATCGAGCAGCAGGGGCAGGTGTCGTGGGCCGATCCGCGCGAGCACATTGAGGAAGGCTCGGAGGCCTGGAAGGTTTAGGTGGCGGTGTGCGGGGCGCCGGAGCGGCGGCTGTTTCGGACCGCGTTCTGTACCGGTTGGACGAGGTGCTGGCGTCTCTGGACTGACACGGGGCAGCGCGGGCCGGTGACGACGGGTATCGAGGGGCCGGCCGAAGCGCTTGAGCTCGGCGACGGCCAGGGCTTCGAGGTAGGGGCTGGCCTGGGCGTCGGCGAAGAGGCGCAGGTCAGGGATGTCTTCGCCACCGCTGGAGGTTTGCTGGGGGAGGTCGTCGGTCCAGCCGAGGAGTTGGAGCAGGGGGCGGATGAGGTCCTGTTCGGTCTGGGTTTCGTTGGGGTTGTGGTAGTTGGCGAAGTTCTGGAAGAGGCGGCGGGGAGGGAGGAAGGAATGAGGGGAGAGAAGTGAGAAGTGAGAGGGGGCTGGGGCAAGAGGATTGAGCGCCTGGGCTGTGGGATTGACGGGGTGGCAGGGTGCGGCGGGTCTGTTGGGTGCTGCTGGATTCCGGGTGCGGACCCCGGAATGACGGGGGGTGGGGGCGAGGAGTGAGGGAGGGGAGGAAGAAGTGAGGGCAGAGGAGCGAGAAGTGAGAGAAGACAGTGGGGATCAAGAGGATCGAGCGCTCGGGATGGCTGGGTGATCGGGCTGCGTGGTGTTCTCGGGATGTTGGGTGCTGCTGGATCCCGGCTGAAGACGCCGGGATGACGGAGGGAGGCGACCTTGAGCGGATCTTTGGAGACGTCGGTTTTGGCGCAGCCCTTCACCTCAGGGAAACTCGCGTCGATGGTCGTCAGCCGTTGATCTCGGCCTCAATCTCGGCATGTGGGATGTAGTCAGAGGCATCAGTGTCTTTGAGCCGCTGGCTCAGAATTGCCATGTCTTCCTCGTCTTCAAGCCGCTCAAGCCGCTCGAGGTATTCGGCATCCTGAACGGATACCAGAGCCACGACACCCTTGCCGTGGCGCGTGAGCACGATTCGCTCATTGCCGAACGCGACTCGGTTGATGTGCTCGGAAAGATCCCGCCGAGCTTGCGAGACTCGCACCTCAATCATGGCCAGTTTCCCCTGTCGAGGCCAGCAGGCATCTCGTAGCGGATTATGGCACAAAAGTAAACATATGTACAATTCACCCCATGCGCTATGAAGTTCAGTGGCATCGCGCGGCGCGCCGGGAAGTGCGACGGCTTCCGCTGCGCGACCAGCAGCGCATTACCGCACAAGTCGAAGGCTTGGCGAGCGATCCGCAGCCGGCAGGATGCCGACGAATGAGCGGCCCGCACGACGCGTGGCGAATTCGAGTCGGCCGATACCGCGTGGTGTACCAGATTCACGGGAATGTGGCGCTTGTCTTCATCGTCCGGGTGGCGAAACGCGACGAGGTGTACAGGCATCCCAAAACACTGCGCGGGCGACTGCGACCGAGTGAGTGATGAGATTCGCGGGTTAACGCGCCGAACCAGTATTTTCAGGACGAACCCCTAAGAGCTCGGTAACCACCTCGTCGATTTCGCTAGACACACCGTCTTCGGCCAACGCCTTGCGGATTTGGCGGCGGGCGGTGGTGAAGTAGACACCTTCTTTGAGGGGGACTTGGGCGGCGATGGTTTCGGCGTGGTGGGCGGCGGTGGCGAGGGCGGTGTGGAGCGGGTTGGCGGGGTCGAATTCGGCGATTGGGAGCGTCCACATGACTTTATCGAAGTCTCTGGCGCCCCATTGGCCGCGGGACTGGAGCGAGGCGACTCGTCGGCGGGCAGCCTCGGAATTGAGAACAGCGATCAGGTAGCGAGCCTCGTCAAGGCTCTTTACAGGTGCCCAATAGAGCTTGTGTTCGATTACCGCCTCAGCGTTCTCGAGGACGGCCGCAGCCATTAGAGTTCCTGACGCGCTATAGATGACGCGTAACGGCGGCACCGGCAGCTGGGAAACTAGGCCACGGTGGAAGTCAAGTCGCGCGCCGAAGCTCAGGCGATCGCTGCTCCGGTGCTCATTCCATAACCGTTCGGCATTCGACATCCACGCTGCCAGATGAGAATAGCCCGCCAGGCCGGCCGAGGCGGCATCCAGCAGACCAAACTGGGGGTCCCATGGAATCACACCCATCGGCGGGTCGAGAAGGCGGAAAGGGGCAACGGAGTAGCCCAGATAGACGGGGCGCAGGAATTGGCGTTCCAGGTTGCCGGTTAGCGGGTCCAGGTCTTTCCATGGGGCCTTTTCCTGACGGCTGCGGCGGCTGGTCACCAGCGGCGCTTGGGCCGCGCCTCCCAGGGGGCCGGCGGCTGCCGGTTCCACCAGGCAGAGGAAGCGCGGCACCAGGGTTGCGCCCTGGCGAAACTTCTGCTGATACGGCGACGCCACCGCGCCGTCATCGCCCAGTTCCGGCCAGGGCGCGTCACGCCAGGCCAGCCAGCGGTCGGCCTCGGCCGGCGTGGCGTCGCGGCGCGGCAGCTGGCCGGAGGCCCGGCGCACGTTGGGCGGCAACTCGCCCGCTTCACCCGAGTCGGCAAACAGAACACAGGAAGGCACCGGGAACAGCGGCTGGACGTCGTTATCGAAGGCCCACGCCTCGATAAAGCGCGCCAGCACCGGGTTCGTGCGGCTGCGGTATTGGGCGAAGAATTGCCCCGTGCGGAAGCCCGCGAACTGACGGCGGCTGAGGGCGGCGTAGGGCATCACGAAGGCGATGCGGGCGCCCGGCTCGAGGTACAGCTCGCAGCAGCGGGCGAAGAAGTAGGCCGAGAGATCCTGATGCGTGGCCACTTTGCCGCCCTGCCATACGCCAAGTCGCCGCGACTCCTCACGGAACCTCCGCTGAGTCGCGTGCGACATGTAGCGGTAGGACAGCCAGGGCGGATTGCCAATGACCAGGTCGGCGCGTTGATCGTCCGACGAGAGCCAGACGGGCCGCACCAGGTTGCGGGCCATGAAGCCCCAGATGTGGTCGCGGCCTTGCGCCCGCAGGTCGTGCAGGTCGGCGTACGTCTGGCCCAGGATTGCGAGGGAGGCGGCGTCCAGTTTCGGCAGCCGGTGGCGCAGGGCGGCCAGGAAATTGGGCGCGTGCTGGCCGCTGTCGCTCAGGCGAAGCATCATCTCGATCACCGCATCGAAGTCAGCCGGCGAACGGGTGACGGCGTAGGGGAATTGCAGCACTGGCCCGTCGGGCACCTCGATCAGCACTTCGCGGTCGGCCAGGAAGCCCTGCACGTTCCATTGCAGGGCGTCGCCAAGGTAGACGGGGATGGCCAGTTCCGGCCGGTCCGGGTCGCGCAGCCGATCGCCCAGGGCCAGCAGGTAGGTGACGCGGGCGATCTGGACGGCCACGGGATGTACGTCGATGCCGATAACCTTGTCCAGGCAGCGTTGCAGCGCCGCGCGCGTGTCCAGCCCTTCGGCGTCGGCCGCCGCCAACAGCCGCCGCAGAGCGTGGAAGAGGAACGCGCCGGAGCCGCAGGCCGGGTCCAGCACGCGCTGTTCCAGCGGCCGGTCAATAGCCTCAGCACACATGCGGGCGGCCAGCCAGTCGGGGGTGTAGTACTCGCCCAGGTCGTGGCGGTCCTCCGGATCGATCAGCGACTCGTAGAGGCCCTTGAGCACGTCGGCCTTGACCTCACCCAGCCGGAAGCGGCCCACGTGATTTGCGATGCGCCGCACCAGATCGGATCCCTTCGCCGCGGCGAGAATCCAATCGAAGAAGTCGGCTTCCACCATGCCGCCCACGCCGGCCTGCTCGAACGGCCGGCCGGAGAGCAGGTCCGCCGGTTGGGGCGTCTGGAGCCCCAGCACGTGCATGGCGATGGTTTTGGCGACGACCGAGAGGTAGGTGTGCTGGAAGAAGATGTCGTCGCGGTCCACCGGCGCGCCGTAGACCAGTTCCAGGCGTTGGGCCCAGAGTTGGCGCTTGAGGTGTGGTTCTGGCTGAGCGCCCACTGCGGCCCAGGCTTCACGCAAGTCGCCCAAGGCGCGATTCCAGGCGTGGCTTTGGCGGCCGAGTTCGCGTACGACGGCTTCGGGCTCGGGGGACAGATCGTCGCCGGCGGCCACGGCGGCGCTGAGCCAGACAAGGAGGTCACGCGGTTTGGCAGGTTCGGTCCGGTACTTCCCGAGTTCGCGCAGCCCGTCATCGCGCAGTTCGTAGGAGACGAACTCTGCCCCGTCGGTGGCGATGCCGACGTAGCGGGCGTCGCTGTCTGATTCGCGCTCTTCGATGTAGCGATGGAGTTGGCTCTCGGCGTCGTTGCGCTCGCGATCAAGGTTGCTCTTGAACTCCACGACGGTGCGGCCCAAGAGCGCGTCGATGCGTCCCCGGACTTCCGGGATGTGCTTTTCCAGCTGTACGTCGTCGCGCGGCACGAGGAGGCCGTCGATGAGTAGCTGCCGCACGTCTGAGCGGACCGTCTCATGCCCAGGCCGCCGGGACAGTTCCAGCACGATCTCGTCGAGTTGTTGGTTGCTCAGCCTGCTCACTCGCTAAAGGCTCCGCCCGGAAGACCCGCGTAACGATACCCGCGATTCGGGCCGTAGCTGGCGATGGGGAAGGAGGCAGGAGTGAGGGGAGAGGAGTGAGAAGTGAGAGAAGACGGTGGGGATCAAGAGGATCGAGCGCTCGGGATGGTTGGGTGAACGGGGTGGCATGGTGCGCCGGGTTGGGTGCTGCTGGATTCCGGGTGCGGACGCCGGGATGACGGGGGGTGGGGCAGGAGTGAGGGAGGGGAGGCAGGAGTGAGAGGAGAGGAGTGAGAAGTGAGAGAGGCCAGTGGGGATCAAGCGGATCGAGCGCTCGGGATGGCTGGGTGATCGGGCTGCGTGGTGGTCTCGGGATGTTGGGTGCTGCTGGGTCCCGGCTGCGGACGCCGGGATGACGTCGGGCTAGGGGTTAGGGGTGGTGGGGTGGGTGGATTTGCAGGTTGGTGTGGCGGGCGAGGGTGTGGAAGTCGGTGTCGTGATGGAGGATTGGCGCGCCGGCGCGTATGGCGACGGCGGCGATGAGGCAGTCGATCAGCTTGCGGACGGTCGCGCCTTGCCGCCGGCAATTGCGATAGAGCGCGGCGGCATCCTCATAGTCGGTCGGACGCATTGGTATGACCACGGCACGAGCGAGCAGGCGCCGGAGGTTCAACAGATGGGACTCGTCCCTGGCTCCGGCCAGCACTTCCATCTGTATGGGGTCGCAGATGGCAACTTCGTGCGCCAGCAGCTCGTCGACGTGAAGGCAGACGGGGGACCTAGTGTCGCGCAGGAACTCGATCCAGGCTGAGGTGTCGATCAGGACCACGGGGGGCGGCCGGAACGCATGGTTTCGAGGTCGCCGTCCCAACCGGTCCCTCGGAGCGCGCGAGCCTCGTCAACCGATAGCGGTTCGGCCGCCAGGGTGCGCAGGGCGAAGTTGACGGCGGCACGCTTGGTGGTGAGTCGATAACGCCGCATCACGTCGGCGCAGGCCCGATCGTCGATGTCTATGTTGGTGCGTGACATACACCAAGGATACACCGGGAGGAGGAAGGAGTGAGGGGGGAGGAGTGAGAAGTGAGAGCGGAAAGGAGGAAGAGGGAGAGGGAGGTTGGGGGGTGGTGGTTCGTAGTTCGACTCGATTCTTCGGGGACTCTGGACCGGCGCTTCGGCAGGCTCACCATGAGCGGGTGGGCGAACCGGGGATGGGTGTTGCGCGGAAGACGGGCGGGTCTGAGACGCCGCCCCTACGCAGGAGGAAGGAGTGAGGGGAGAGGAGTGAGAAGTGAGAGCGGAAAGGAGGGAGAGGGAGAGGGAGGTTGGGGTTAGGAGGTTCGGCGGAGGAGGCGGTGGGTGAGGGCGCGGATGGGGCGGAGGAGGCGGTGGGTGAGGGTGCGGATGGGCTGGAAGCGGCGGTAGAGGCCGATGCAGGTGAACAACACCATGATCAGGACGCCGGGCCAGTTGAAGACGAAGCCGGTGAGCCCGCGCATCAGTTCAATCGGTCCGTCATCGGTCGCTCCGCTGGAGAGGGCGGCCAGGAAGAAGAAGGGCAGCAGCACCAGCGCGCCGATGACCATCTGGCCAAGGAGGCCGACGACCGGCAGGAAGATGACGTAAAGGACGGCGCGGATGCGGCGCATGACGCGGTCAATGCCGTAGTCCTCGACACGACCCTCGCGGCGGTCGGCATAGGCATCGAAGCCGCAGTGGCGGCACGTGGCCGAGCGGGCGGCGATATGGCGGCCGCAGTTGGTGCAGGTGACGGTGGCCACGGCTCGGCGACTCCTATCTTCAGGCCGGCCAATTGTGGCGTGTAGGGGCGGGTTGGGACAAGTCGGGAGGAAGGGAGGGGGAAGGAGAGAGGGCAGAGGAGTGAGGAGTGAGAGGGGATAGGGGAAGGAGAGAGAAGTGAGAAGGGGGGAGTGAGAGGGGATAAGGGAGGAGAGTGGAGGGGGGTGGTGGGGCGCACGCCCGATGGGTGCTGTGGGGATTTGCCTCAGGCGGTTGGCAGGGGTTTGAGGCGGATGCTGGGGAGGCGCTTGAGTTGCTGGTTGCGCGGGTCGACTTCGATTCCGACCGATTCGAGGGCGGTTACCCCGAGCAGCGGTTCGGCGTCCTCGTCGCCAATGACGATGGTCGAGCCGACGACCTCGCCCATGAATTCGATGTCAGCGGTGGTGATGTCAATCTTGATTTCACGTCCGCCGGCCAATCCGTAGACCCGCTGGCCCTTGGGCTTGAGGCCAATGGCTTCAAGGCAGGTCCTGGGGATGAGGGAGTCGGTGGCGCCGGTGTCGACCAGGAAGAGCCCTTGCCAGCTTCGATTCGGCTCGGCCGGGTTGCGAACCACGGCGGTGACGTAGGTTGCGCCCACTTGACTTGCCCCTTGGCCGCACGGCGACCTGGAGACGCGCTTGGCAGTCCAGGCAAGGACACAAGCGCGTCGTTCAACGACACAGCACCAGCGTCCGCCGCGCCGCATGGCAGGCCTGTCCCAATGAGAGCGTAGGCCAGACTCATCATCTCCGCCGCGAAATGGCTCGCGTGTGCATACAGGGAAGCACCAAGGGTGTGAATCGAGGTGGGGCTGGATACCCGCGTTCGCGGGTATGACGGATGGGTCGATTAGCTGTTGCGGCGGAGGCCGCGGAGTTCGTGGCTGAGTTCGCGGGCCATGAGGACCTGGCCGGCTTCGGCGACGGGGAGGCCGCTGAACAGGGCCTGGCTGATGAGTTCGACGATGGGCATTTCGACGCCGAGGCGGCGGGCCAGGGCGACGGCGCCGCGCGAGGTATCGACGCCTTCGGCAACCATGACCATGCGGGACTGGATGTCGTGGAGGGTGCGTCCGGCGGCGAGTTGCTGGCCGACGTAGTGGTTGCGGGAATGGGCGCTGGCGCAGGAGGCGATGAGGTCGCCCATGCCGGCCAGGCCCGCGAAAGTCAGCGCGTCGGCGCCGGCGGTGAGGCCGAGTCGAGTCATTTCGGCCAGGCCACGGGTCATGAGGGCGGCCTTGGCGTTGTCGCCATAACGCAAACCGTCGGCCATGCCGGCGCCGATGGCGATGACGTTTTTGAGGGCGCCGGCGAGTTCGATGCCGATGACGTCGTCGCTGACGTAGGTACGGAAGGTGGGGGCGCTGAGGCGCTGCTGCACGCTGCGGGCAACCTGGGACGTGCGGGCGGCGATGACGGCGGTGGCGGGCTCGCCGGCGGCGATTTCGCGGGCGAGGTTGGGTCCGGAGAGTACGGCCAGACGGTCGAGAATGTCCTCACCGGCCCAGCCGGCGACCAGTTCGCTGACGCGCTGGCCGGTGGCCGGGTCGAGTCCCTTGATGCCGCTGACGATGGCGGCGTGGGGTTCGATGAGGTGACCGATGGCCTCCCAGTTCTCACGAAGCCGCCGAATGGGGACGATGATGAGAACGAGGTCGGCGCCGTGCAGGACGGTTGCGGGGTCGTGGTTGATGTGGACGGTGTCGGGCAGGGTGACGCCGGGCAGGAAGCGCACGTTTTCGCGGCGGGCGGCCATGTCGCGGGCTTCGTGGGGATCGTGGGCCCAGAGGGCACAGGCGCCGTGGGCTTCGGCGACGAGCACGGCCAGGGTGGTTCCCCAACTACCGGAGCCGACGACGGCGACTTTGTTCACGCAGGGAGTCCTTGGAAGCGCCGGCGCCTAGTTTAGTGGGGTGGGGCAGCGCTGGCCGGTGAGGGTGGATTGCCGCGTTGAATGGGACTGGAGATGGGGTGTTGGGCGCCGCGGGTGGGTTTCCGCTTTCGCGGGGATGACGGATAGAACGGTGCTAGCCTTGGGCACGGTGCGTGCGCCGAGGGCGTGCGGCGCCGTACCCCTACTCTTGCCATGATTCCCACTTCCCAACTGCCCGCGGATCGGGCCGCCGAGGTCACTCAGGCGCTGTCGCGCGTGATGGAACCGGACCTGCAGCGCGGCCTGGTGGCGGCGCGCCTGGTTCGCGACGTGCGAGTGGACGGTGACAACGTGTCGCTGACGGTGGTGCTGACGTCGCCGGCCTCGCCGCATCGAGAAGCAATCGAGCGCGAGGTACGAGAGGCGATTGCCGGGCTGGGCTGGCCGAGCACGGTGGAGATCACCTGGACGGCGGAAGTCTCGTCCAACACGGGCTTCGGTCATGACGGCGAGGTGCTGGCGGGCGTGAAGAACGCGCTGGCGGTGGCCAGCGGCAAGGGCGGGGTGGGCAAGTCCACGGTGGCGGTGAACCTGACGGTGGCGCTGCGTGAGCTGGGTGCAAAGGTGGGGCTGCTGGACGGGGACATCTACGGCCCGAACGTGCCGGGGATGCTGGGGATCAGCGGGCGGCCGATTCTGGAGAACGACAAGATCAAGCCGCTGTCGGCCTTTGGCGTGCCGGTGATGTCGATGGGGTTTCTGACGGATCCGGGTCAGGCGGTGATCTGGCGGGGTCCGATGGTGGCGCAGGCGCTGCGGCAATTGCTGCACGACGTGGCCTGGGGCGAGTTGGATTACCTGGTTGTGGACCTGCCGCCGGGCACGGGCGACGCACCGCTTTCGCTGTCGCAGCTGCTGCCGCTGTCGGGCGCGGTGATTGTGAGTACGCCGCAGGAAGTGGCGCTGCAGGACGTGCGGCGGGGAATCGCGATGTTCGAGAAGCTGCGGGTGCCGGTGCTGGGCGTGGTGGAGAACATGTCGTACTTCATCAGCCCGGATACGGGGGCGCGGTTCGAGATTTTCGACCACGGCGGGGCGCGGCGGGCGGCGGAGGAACTGGGCGTGCCGTTCCTGGGTGAGATTCCACTGGACCCCGAGGTGCGGATCGCTTCGGACAACGGGCGGCCGGTGGCGTCGCAGGGGATGGACAGCCCGGTGGCGCGGCCGTACTACGAGGCGGCGCGGCGGGTGGCGTCGGAGATCACCAAGCTCAACGCGGCGAGGCCGGATCCGCTACCGGTTCTTTAGCGCGGCCCTGCGTTAGTTCGATCTTCAGTCGGTGAGCGTGATGTGCGTCTGAGCATGATCTCTTTTGTGGGCGGTTGAAGCCTGTCAGTCCTCGTCGTAGGTGATGACGGTGTGGACGGGGTATTCGCTGAGCCTGGCGCAGCCGCCGAGGAAGGCCAGGTCGATCAGGAATGAAAGGCCGACGAGCTTGCCGCCCAGGTTTTTAACCAGCTCCACGGCGGCAACCGCGGTTCCGCCGGTAGCAATCAGGTCGTCGATGATGGCTACACGGTCGCCGGGTTGAATGGCGTCGACGTGGACTTCGATGGTGTCGACGCCGTATTCGAGCTCGTAGGTGGCGGAGGTGGTTTCGGCGGGCAGCTTGTTGGGTTTGCGAAGCGGGACAAAGCCGCAGCCGAGTTCGCAGGCAACGGCGGCGGCGAAGATGAAGCCGCGGGACTCGACGGCGGCGACGGCCGCGAGGTTGGCGTTGCGATAGGGGTCGGCGAGGGCTTGAACGGCGGCCTTGAGGGCTTCGGCGTCGCCAAGCAGCGGGGTGATGTCCTTGAAGAGGATGCCGGGCTTGGGGAAGTCGGGTACGTCGCGGATGTAAGCGGTGAGGTTGGGGGCCATTGAAGGCCTCGGCGTGGGGTGGGCGGGGTCATGGTAGGACGCGCGCAGGGACGGGCAGCGGCTAGAATCCCGGCGAGACAGGTCGAGTCCCGAAGGATTTCCCATGCCGGCGTACACGTATGAATGCGAGAAGTGCGAGGACGTGTTTGACGTCCGGCGCTCGATGACGGACGAGAGCCCGGTGGTTTGCACCGCCTGCGCCAGCAGCCGGGTGCGGCAGGTGTATTACGCGCCGGCGATGGTGGGTCGGGCGTCGTCAGGTTCGGCGAGCCAGGCCAGCGCCGCGAACGATGCGTACATGGGCGGCGGAGGCGGCTGCGGCAGCTCCTGCGGGTGTCACTAGAGGCGCGCGGCCAGGGCGCGCCTGACAAGCCAGCGGGTCAGGCGGCGGGTTCGCGCTCGCGGACGGCTTGCGCGTTGCCCAGGCCGACGAACAGTCCCTGAATCTCACCTGCCAGACGCGCCTGACCTTGTTCGACGGCCGCCACGCGAGCTTCGAGGGCTACGACCCGGGTTTCGACGGCCTTCACGTCCTCACGAACGGCGGCGATATCCGTTTTCACAGCCTCTCGAAGCACGGCGATATCGGCTTTTAGCTCATTCCGCATAGCGGTCATGTCCGCGCGCAGACCACGGTAGAGCGCGACGTTCACGCTGACTATGCCGACCATGCCGACGAGTACAGCCGCGCCCACACTGAGAATGCCGATAAGTTCAGGGCTCATGCCGTTAGCTTGCCGCGTCTGAAGCGCCTGACAGCATTCTACTCACCAAGATGTCTTACGTGGTTCGCGCCTGGAAGAAGCGCTGGACGTGGTCGAGGCGGTGGGTGACGGGGGCGGGCGGTAGGGAGCGGAGGATGGTCTGGCCGTAGCCGCGGCGGCGGAGGCGGCTGTCGAGGACGGCGACGACGCCGCGGTCGGTGGTGGAGCGGATGAGGCGGCCGAAGCCCTGCTTGAGCAGAAGGGCCGCGCGCGGGAGCGCGAGTTCGGCAAACCAGTTGGCGCCCTCGCGGCGCAGGTGATCGGTGCGGGCGGCCACCACGGGGTCATCGGGCACGGCGAAGGGCAGGCGGGCGATCACGACCAGCCGGAGGGCGTCGCCGCGGACGTCCACGCCTTCCCAGAATGAGCGGACGCCGAAGAGGACGCCGTTGTTGGCCTCGCGGAAGCGCCGTAGCAATTCGGCTGGAGCCGCGTCGCCCTGGCGGAAGCGGGGGTAGGGGAAGGCGCGGTTGGTGCGGCGCCAGGCGTCGTTGAGGGCGCGGCGGCTGGTGAAGAGGAAGAACGCGCCGCCGCCGGAGGCTTCGACCAGTTGCGTGAGCCGGTGGGCCAGACCGGCTGAGTAGGCGTCGTCGTCAGCGCCGGCGGTGGGGGGCGGTTCGAGGTCGGCGGGCGCGTAGATGAGGGCCTGGCGGGCGTAGTCGAAGGCCGGCTCGGTTGACAGTTCGGCGGCCCCACCCATCCCCAGGCGCGAGAGGACGTAGGCAAAGGAACGATCCACCGTGAGGGTGGCGGAGGAGGCGATGACGGCTGGGCGGTCGCGGGTTGCGCCGTCGATCAGGCGGTCGACTTCGAGGGGGGCGGCGTGGGCGGTGAGTGCGCCGTCGCGGGTGCGTTCGGCGAAGTGGACCCAGGACGGATCGTCCAGGCGGAAGACGCGCTCGGCGTCGGCGGCCAGTTCGTGGATGCGGCGGGAGACCCAGGTCCGGGTGTCGGGGTCGGTGATCGCCTTGCAGGATTCGAGGAGCGAGTGGGCGGATTCCGCGAGGCTGAGGCCCGAGCCGATTTCGTCGGTGATGGTGGTTCGGTTGAGTCCCACCGAGCGATTAAGGCTGGCGAACGCGCGGGCACTGGCGCTGACGACGGCGGCCATGGTGCGGGTGTGGTCGCCCTCCAGGGCGGCGCGTACGCGGGGGGCGTTCATGATGCGGGCGGCGCGGCCGTCGTCCAGGTGGGCTGAGAAGGCCGAGGTGGCGGCTTCATCGAGGGTATGGGCTTCGTCCAGGATCAGGACGCCGTCGGGCGGCAGCGGCATGCCGCCGGCTTCGGAACTGGCGCCGCGGAGCTTGGCGTCGGCGAAGACGAGATGGTGATTGGTGACCACGACGTCGGCCGCTCCGGCGCGGGCGCGGGCCTTTTCGGCCCAGCAGTCGCCGGCGAAGGGGCAGAGGGCGCCCTCGCAGGTGTCGACGCCGCGGGTGAGGTTGGTCACTACGTCGGGGGTTGCCTGGGCGCCCAGTTCGGCCATGTCGCCGGTGGCGGTGGTGGCGGCCCAGGCGCGGACGCCGGATAGCTGCTCACCGAGCAGAAGGTCGGGGGCGAGGGTTTGCTCGTCGAGGGAGAGCAGGCAGAGGTAGTTGGCGCGGCCCTTTAGCAGCGCGGCGGCAGGCGCGACGCCGGCGACGCGAGCGGCCAGCGGGAGGTCGTGGGTCCAGAGCTGATCCTGGAGGGCCTTGGTTGAGGTGCTGACGATCGCGCGGCGCCTGGAACGCAACACGGGCACCAGGTAGGCCAGCGACTTGCCAGTGCCGGTGTCGGCTTCGACGACTCCGCGTCCGCCCTCGGCCACGACGCCGTCCACGAACTCGGCCATTTGGACCTGGCAGGCGCGCGGCTCGTAGCCGGCGAGGTGTTCGGCCAGCGGGCCGCGTGGGCCAAAGAGCGCCCGCAGGTCGGCCGGCGCGTCGGGCGCGGGTTCCGTGTCGGCGGCTATGGCAGCAGCCGGCGCGCCGGCAGGGGACCCAGGCGCGCGTCGCACCTGAAGGCTTCGGCAAAGGCCACGCCGGCCTGCAAGCCGCGGTAGGCAGCCACCGTTTCGGCGGCTTCGCCGAGCTCGACACCGTGGCTCTCGCGGAGCGAGGCGGCGAGCGAGGCGTGGGCGTCCAGGGCGTGGTGCCTGGCTTCGAGGGTTTCGGTTACGTCGACGAACTCGGTGGGCGTGAAGCCAGCGGACCAGGCGCGTTCATAGGCCAGCAGGGCGGGCGGCTGGAGGAGCGGCTCGCCCTCGCAGAGCACGTTCGGCGCGGCGGCCATCTCGGCGGCGGCGCGGGCGAGATCCCAGGCGCCCTCGGCGTCCAGCACGTTGCCGAGCGGGGCAGGCGCGAGCAGGAGGTCAGGCTTGCGGGCGCGCAGAAGCTCGACGACTATCAGGCGGGTGACGGCGTCGCTCTGGACCGCGAAGTCGGAGTGGTCCATCCAGACAAGGTCGACGCCCAACCGCTCGGCGGCCGATTCGGACTCGGCGCGACGGCGGGCCGCGAGTTCGCGCGGCGGGAGTTCGTCCAGGGCGGAGTTGCCGTTGGCGACCGTGACGATGGTCACGTCGTCGCCGCGCTTGCGATGGCGCGCCAAGGTGCCACCGATGGCGAATTCGACGTCACCGGGGCGGGCGGCAATGGCGATCACGCGCATACGGGCGCCTCCACGGGCTGTCGCGGCGTTCGAACGAGAACCGAGTGTAACGAGGGGCGACTAAGGCCCGACGCTGCGCCACAATGCGGGTGAGAACGAGAGAGATCCTGGGATGTCATCAGACCGATCCACTAACCGTGGCTTCTTTGACGAAGCGCAGATCTACGTCCGGGCTGGTTCGGGCGGGAATGGGGTCGCGCACTTTCGGCGGGAGAAGTTCGTGCCGCGGGGTGGTCCCGACGGTGGGGACGGCGGGCGCGGCGGCGACGTGGTCTTGCGGGCGCGGGCCAACCTGCACGCGCTGACGGCGTTTCGATACACGCGGCGCTTCATCGCAACCAATGGCGGGCCGGGCGAGGGCAAAAAGCGGCACGGAGCCAATGGCGCTGGTGTGACCGTGGACGTGCCTTGCGGCACCGTGGCCTACGACCAGGAGACCGGCGCGGTGCTGGCCGACCTGGTGGACGAAGGCCAGTCCGTGGTGGTGGCCAGCGGCGGACGCGGCGGGCATGGCAACGTGCGTTTCAAGTCCGCGCGCTTCCAGGCGCCGGCGCTGGCGACGCGAGGGGCGAGCGGCGAGGAATGCCAGGTGCGGCTGGAACTGGAGTTGCTGGCGGACATCGGACTGGTGGGCGCGCCGAATGCCGGCAAGTCGTCGCTGCTGGCGCGGCTGAGCGCCGCCCGGCCCAAGGTTGCGCCCTATCCGTTCACGACGCTCGAACCG
Organism: Chloroflexota bacterium; assembly: GCA_965263175.1. Classification (GTDB taxonomy): domain Bacteria; phylum Chloroflexota; class UBA11872; order UBA11872; family UBA11872; genus UBA11872. The sequence goes on along the minus strand of OZ253587.1, from coordinate 3,677,664 downwards.
GTGCTGGGGGTGGTGCCGGCGGGCGATTCGGGGGTGGTCTTTGCCGATCTGCCGGGGCTGATCGAGGGCGCCAGCCAGGGCGCGGGGTTGGGCATGGCGTTCCTGCGCCACGTGCGGCGGGCACGGGTGCTGGTGCACGTGGTGGACGGCTCGGGGCTGGAAGGCGATCCGTTCGAGGCCTTCCAGGCGATCGACGCCGAGCTGGGGGCGTTCAGCGCCGATCTGCTGGAGCGCCCGCGCCTCGTCGCGTTCAACAAGATGGACCTGCAGGAGGCCCGCGAGCAGTGGCCCGATTTTCGGGCTCTCGTACTCGCCGAGGGGTACGAAGCCGTGGCGGTCTCGGCGGGCAGCGGCGCGGGGTTGCGGGAGCTGGTGGGGCGGACCGTCGCGATGCTGGCGGACGCGCCGCCGGCGACCCGTCCGCAGCCGGAGGAAACCCCGGTGCTGCGTCCGGCGCCGATGGACGAGCCGGCGCATCTGTTCCGCCGGGCCGATGGCGCCTACGTGGTGCGCAACCCTCGGCTCGAACGACTGGCGCGCCGGCTCAACTTCAATACGCCTGACGCGGCGGATTACTTCCAGCGGCAGCTCGACCGCCAGGGGGTCACCGAACGGCTTGAGCAGGCGGGAACGCTGGCCGGCGACACGGTGGTGGTGGGCGACCTGGAGTTCGAATGGATGGGGTTTGGGCTGTGATAGGTTTGCGCCGAGCGACCATGCGATACCCACGCCGCGAGACGCCGCGCGACACACGCACCGCCACTATCTAGCCCCTGCCGCGCACGGGCGGGGGCCGTACCCGCGCACATTTGGCGGGGTGCCGCAGATGACTACCTACCTTCCTCTCTCTGCGTGGAGCGTCTTCGATGAATGTTGATCAGACCTACGACCGTCTCTATCGGGTGCGGCATTCGGCCGCGCACGTGCTGGCCACGGCCATGCTGGACCTGTTTCCAGACGCCCAGATGGGGATCGGCCCGCCGACCGACGACGGCTTCTATTACGACTTCGAGTTGCCGCGCGCGCTAACGCCGGACGACCTGAAGTCGCTGCAGAAGCTCATGCTGAAGCACAAGAAGGCGAACTATCCGTTCGAGTATTCCGAGCACGATCGGGACTCGGCCCTGGCGCACTTCGAGGACACCAACCAGCCGTTCAAAGTCGAGCTGATCAACGACCTGCCGGACGACGAGACGATCAGCTACTACGCGTCCGGTCCCTTCGTGGACCTGTGCCGGGGTCCGCACGTGGACAGCACGGGCGAGATCGGGGCGTTCAAGCTGCTGTCCATCGCGGGCGCGTACTGGCGCGGCGACGAGAACCGGGCGCAGCTCCAGCGCGTGTACGGCACGGCCTTCGAAACACAGGCGGAGCTCAAGGCTCACCTGCAGCGGCTGGAGGAAGCGCGTCGCCGCGACCACCGCAAGCTGGCCCGCGACCTGGACCTCTTTTCCATCAACCCGGCCATCGGCGCCGGGCTGGTGCTCTGGCACCCCAAAGGCTCGCAGATCCGCGAATTGCTGGAAACGTTCTGGCGGGAGGAACACCGGCGGCGCGGGTACGACATGGTGTATTCGCCGCACATCGGACGGCGCGAACTCTGGGAAACCAGCGGTCACACGCAGTGGTTTTCGGAGGGGCTGTTCCCCGAGATGCAACTGGAACACCAGACGTTCATCAACAAGCCGATGAACTGTCCGTTCCACGTCAAGATCTTCGATTCGCAGACGCGCAGCTACCGCGACCTGCCGCTGCGCTACGGCGAGTTGGGCACGGTCTACCGGTTCGAGCGATCGGGCACGCTGCACGGTGCGCTGCGAGTGCGCGGGATGACGCAGGACGACGCCCACATCTTCTGCCGCCGGGACCAGTTCACCGATGAGGTTGCCGGCGCGCTGGATCTGGCCACGTTCATTTACCAGACGTTCGGCTTCAGCGAGTACACGGTGGAACTGAGTGTGCGCGACGCCTCAGGCTCAGCCAAGTACGCCGGCAGCGACGACCTGTGGGAGCTGGCGGAGAGCGGACTGGTGGAGGCATTGGAACGGCACGACATGGCCTACACGCGGGTTGAGGGCGAAGCAGCCTTCTACGGTCCCAAGATCGACATCCAGGTGGCGGACGCCATTGGCCGCCGCTGGCAACTCACGACGATCCAGGTGGACTTCAACCTGCCGGAACGCTTTGACATCACGTACGAGGACATGGACGGCACGCGGCCGCGTCCGGTGATGGTGCACCGCGCGATCTTTGGCGCGATGGAACGCTTCGTGGCCGTGCTGATCGAGCACTTCGCGGGGGCGTTCCCGGTCTGGCTGGCGCCGGTGCAGGTGGCGGTTATCCCGATTGCGGACCGCCACGCCGCCTACTGCGAATCCGTGGCCGAGCGCCTGCGGGAAGCGGGGCTGCGGGTGCAGGTGGACGCGCGCGGCGAGCGGATGAACCGCAAGATTCGCGACGCGCAGTTGCAGAAGACGCCTTACATGCTGATCGCCGGGGACCGCGACATCAAGGCGGGCAAGGTGTCGGTGCGGCTGCGCACCGGTGAGGACCTGGGCGCGCTGGAGGTGGACGACTTCCTGGCGGGAGTGCTGCCGGTCGTGGAATCGCGCGCGCCCACGGACCTGGGGCTGGGAAGCGCGAGCGCCGCCAGTGCTTGAGTCGCCCTTCGTTCGTCTGGACGAAGGCTCACCGCGCAACCGGCAGTGGCAAGTTTGATCAGGCAAGCTCCCGGCGGCGCTTCGACACGTCGCGGGCGTCCTCTTCGCGTTCTTCGAGCAAGGGCACCACGTCGGTGAAGGTCCACAGTCGCGTGTCTGGGCCCGCAGCCATCGCCGGGGTTGTCGGCTTGCCGTTCGCCGCCTGGGTGAGCGTGGTGTGAGGTCGCGTTGTCAATGGTTTGGGGTGGCGGCAACGCGAACGCGGCACCACAATCAGGGTGCTGGGACTTGACTACCCTGGCGACCGGAGGGCCGCATGGCCACGGATGCTGAGCGTCTCGCGCGGCTTGAAGGAGCGTACGACCACCTCGCGACCAAGGCGGACCTGGCCAACATGCGAGGGGAGCTTAAGGGCGATCTCGCCAACCTCAAGTTCTCACTGGCGGCTTGGATGCTGCTACTCATTTCGGTCGCGACTGGCGTGATTATCGCCGTGGATCGGTTGGCCGTCTGATGGCCCACCGCGACCCTCCCGACGTCAACGAGATGGCGTTCCGCATTGTCAAGGCGGCGATGGCCGAGGATGCCGCTGAGGAACGAGAATTGCCGCAGGTCACGGCAGTTCGGCAGGGCGGGAAGGCCCGGGCGGAGGTCCTCAGTCCGGAGCGTCGGTCGGCATGCCAAGCCTGGGAGCTTATATACGGTAGTGCCCAGGCGGTAGCATAGTGCCCTCACGACGGGAGGCGCACAATGGCAGGCAAGGGACCAGGGCAGGCGTATCGGTAGGGCCTCACGCTCGCGCAACTGTTCCAAGTGTTCCCCGACAACGCGACGGCTGAGGCGTGGTTCGCAACGCAGCGGTGGGGCGATGAGCCGTACTGCCCGCACTGTGGATTGTTCAACGTGCAGAGCGGCGCCGCCCACAAGACCATGCCCTACCGCTGCCGGGACTGTCGCAAGCGGTTCAGTGTGCGCACGGCCACCGTCATGCAGGCGTCCAACCTCGGCTATCAGACCTGGGCCATCGCCATCTACCTGCTGACGACCTCACTCAACGGCGTGTCCAGCATGAAGCTGCACCGCGACCTGGGCATCACCCAGAAGTCCGCCTGGCACTTGGCGCACCGGATTCGCCGTGCCTGGGCGCGCACCGGCGACCCGTTCGTGGGTCCCGTCGAAGCCGACGAGACGTTCGTGGGCGGCCTGGAGAAGAACAAGCACCGCGCGACGCGGGCGCATGGTGGCCAGGGCGGGATCGGCAAGGCGGTCGTGGCCGGCGTCAAGGATCAAGCCACCAACCAGGTGCGCGCCCAGGTCGTGGCCGATACATCAGGCCCCACCCCGCGCGGCTTCGTGCGCGAGCACGCGGCCACCGGAGCCGAGGTCTACACCGACGAAGCCGCCGCCTACCGCGGCTTGCCGAACCACACCACCGTCAGGCATGGCGTCGGCCAGTGGGTGGACGGCCAAGCGCACACGAACGGCCTGGAGAGCTTTTGGGCGCTGTTGAAGCGCGGCTACCACGGCACCTACCACAAGATGTTGCCGAAGCACCTGTACCGCTACGTCGGCGAGTTCGCGGGCCGCCACAACAATCGGCCCGCCGATACCATCGAGCAGATGCGCCGCCTCGCGCGGGGGATGCTGGGGAAGCGGCTCACCTACCGGGAGTTGATCGGGGTCGCCTAGCTGCCAGAGCAGCGTGAGATGGCAATGGCAACCGTGCCACACACGCCGCCCAGCAAGACGAGGCCGCCGCAGAGCGAAGCGGCAGCTTTCAACTGTCCGTAGAGGCGATGGACCTGTCTATCGGTCCCGTGCCACTTGCATCGCAGCTTGCCAACCTCTTCATGCACGAAGTCCCGCGTTGCGAACCGTTGGAAGCGTTCGTCAAGCTCCCCGCGAGGAATGATGGGCTCGTTCGAGCCTGACTCCGGGGTTTCTTCACGCCGACCTGATCGCAGGCCCCTCACGTGACGGCGCGCTCGTGGTTCACCAGCCACTCCCACAGGGAGCGGTCGTTGAATCCAGCGTAGACGCCGTTGATCCGAAAGACAGCGCCACGGGCCGTTGGGTGCTCATCCTCGCTGTCCTCTCGACGAACCCCGATTCTGATGGCGATGTCGCGGGCAATTTCGTCACTGGACACCAAGTACACCGTGTTCGGGATTATGGCGTAGGCACCCTCGTACAGCGACAGGAGCGTCTCCGCAGCTTTCTTACTGTTGGCGTCGTCGCTGTCATTGAGCACGACGAGGAACGAGTGCCTCATTGGCTGCTCCCTTCCCTAGCCCGTTGCGGCCCACCATAGTCGAGGGAAGCCACCGCGTGTGGCGGTAGTGTCCTACTTTGACTTGCGCCGGTCCTTGCGCCGTTTCGCCACGTCAATGGCGCTGTCTTCACGATCTTCGATCAGTTGCACGATATCGGCCATCGTCCACGGCGTGTCCGCCAGCCCTGCCGCCATCGCCGGCGTTGTCGGCTTGCCGTGCGCGGCCTTCGTGAGCGTCGAATGTGGGCGGACGAAGTTGTAATGGAACATGAACAGGGCCGCCGCGCATGAGTGGTTGTAGACCTTCTTCGAGAAGGCATTCGTAAGCCGCGTGTAGCGCCGCAGGCCCATGCGGACCGTCAGATTGTGGCGTTCGATATGCGACGTGCTCACGTGTTCGTCGTCCGGGTCGCCCATGATCCGCGTCGGAACCGCGGCCACACACACCGGCGGGCTGTACGTGCGCTCCGGGCCGTCAGGGGCGCTGTAGAGCTTCACGAGTTGCGCGTAGTCAATCTGGCCGCCGAACGCGGCTTCGGCCGCTTCACGGTAGAAGCTGGCGCCGTCGGACGTGAGTTGGAACCGGCCACGAATCCGCCGCCCCAGGTCAACCAGGAACCGGCGGGCGGTGCTGGCGTCGCGTCGGCCGATCAGCCATGTTGGGATCAGCTTCGTCTCGGGATCGAGCGCCGTAAACGTCCAGACGTCGCCGATGCCGAACTCGCCCTTGCGGTCGGCTGGGACGCGCCGGGCCTTCATGCCGACAAAGGCCCACAACTCATCCACCTGGACCTACTGGCAGCGCAGGTCGCGAACGAGCGCGCCATGCGCGTCGGCGCACGCCTGGCCCGCTTCAACCAGCAGCCGCATCACGGTGTCCTTAGAGCGGCCGGTCATGCGGCTGGTGGCGCGAAGCGAGTTGCCCTCGACTTGCATGGCGAGAATCTGGGCGCGGTCGGAGCGGGAGAGGCGGCGCATCTGAAACCCTCTGGCTAACTGATATCTAAGTATACCAGTTAGCTTAGGGATATCAAGCGGCAATGGGCAGTTTCGGGACCCGTCCCTCGAAGTAATCGTCCACGGTATAAATCTGCACACGGGGTACGTCCATGAACCGGCCCGTGCTCGCTGCGGCGTCGCGCATACGCGGCGTCACGCGTTCCTCAAAGCAGGTGAAGATGCCAAGGTCGGCGTCGGCTTGTTGCCTGGCCCCGTTGAACGCCTGTACGTCTCCCGGCCCCGTGCCGCCGCCCTTGACCTGCGAAACCAGGTCGATAAATCGGCCCTTGCGAATCGCGAGCCGCCCCCAGCCGTCAATGCCCCCGTCACCGCGCTGCTGGCGATTCGGTTCCATGCCGTCCACAAGCGCCGCTGCCCATCGCTCAAACCGGAAGGCGTCTAAATCGGCAAGTGCCCGCGCATCGATTGGCGTCTTGGGGAAGCCGACAAACTCGATATCGCTCCAAAGGCTATCGAAGTGGTTCCGTAAGCGTTGCTCAATCACCTTGCAGGCATTGACGCAGATATCGACACCGATCCACTGGCGGTCGAGATTTTGCGCGGCGTGGACGGCCGTCCCGCATCCACAAAACGGGTCGAGCACGATGTCGCCAGGGTTGCTCGACGCTTGAATAATGCGCTCAACCAACTTGAGGGGTTTCTGGGTTGGATACCCCATGCGCTCCGCACCGTATGGCCGGGGGAGTTCGCGCCACCAATCCTCGACAACCTTGCCCGCCTCGTGGGGCCGGTAAACGCGGCGTGGGGCTCGCGTGTCGTCACCGGCAAACACAGTGGCCTTGTACTCGGAGTCGTACGGTATTCGCACTGCGTCACGATTGAAGGTCCACGTATCCGATTTGGCATACCGCAGGATGATGTCGTGTTTGCGAGGGAAGTCGCGCCGAGGCTGCCCCCCCCGGCATAGCACCAGACAATCTCGTTTCGCATATCGCCACCCTGAAAAATGCCGTCGAGTAGCAGCTTGAGCGAGTGACTCATCGTCGGGTCGCAGTGCAAGTACAGCGAGCCGGTAGGTTTCAGCACGCGCCAGCACTCGCGCAATCGATTCGCCATGTACGACAGATAGGCCAGATTCGGCCCCTCACCGTGGAGCAGCCGCATGGCTTCCATCGTGGGGGCCATACCCACGTCGGACGCGGTCTCGTGGAAGTCGTCTACGGCTTCATGCCAGCGCCAAGTGTCCTCGAACGCCACCCACTGCGCCCCGCCGATGAAGGCGTTGTAGAGCCGCTTCGAGTTGAACGGCGGGTCCAGGTAGATCAGGTCAACGGATTCGTCAGCGAGGTCCTCGCGCATCACGTCGAGACAATCGCCGAAATAAAGTCTCCGCACGGCGGGCCTAGCTGGTGGCGGCGTCCGCCCATCGCGCCTTGCCGCCCTTGGCGGCGATGGCGGCGCGTTCGGCGGCGCTGAGCGACGTGGCGCGGGCCTCGCCGCCCTTGCGGCCAGCGGCCACGTGCGCGGCAGACGGTTCGGGCGGGGCGGCCGCGGCCGCGTCGGGATCGGCTTTCGCAATGATCTGCGCGACCATGCCGTGCGCCGTTTCGCTGAAGTCGGGCGGCCCTGAGTGTCGAGTCATCGAACGGCCTTCCCTTCGTGCCTAGGTTCCTGAACTGTGCGCCGTGCCCCAGATCGCGTCAAGTCAAAGTAGGACACTACCCGTGTGGCCGCTGAGCCATGTCAGGCCGTCGCCGGCTGAGGCTTCTTCTTCGGCGGCGCACCGCCCTGAAGGACGGCTCGCGCCACCGCTTCAGGCGTGGCGTCGATCCGGAGATCGCGATTCGCCGCCTGGTCGGGCGGCGGGTCGGCAGGCACGCGAGGGCGTTGATCCTGCATAGCTCCATCCTTTCGCGTCGGTGTCGGCGTCACCGTGCCCGAAGTTTACCGCAGGCCGTAACACGCGATGGGGCCGCATTCGCTAGACTCAGGGGCGGAAGGTGGCGGACTCGAACCGCACGGGCTGTATTGGCAGCCCGCCGTGGCATTCTGAGTGCCCGGCAAACCCTGTTCGCTTCACCTTCCGATGAAATGGACGCCGATCGGCGTGCGGCCGATCGGCGTTCGGCTTGTTAAGCGTACCCACGCGCGTAACACAGAGCGGGTAAGCCCCCCGGACCACGTATGTCAGGGATGACCTGGCGGCCTCGGAGGCTGCTGGGGTAGACATGCGTGGTAACAGGTCATCCGTCCAGCGGCTTCTCCGGGGCCCCTCTGCATTGGGGAGGCCCTATGCGCCGACTTGCTGTTGCCACGCTCGCCGCGCTCACCGCCACGCTGTCCTCGGTGGTGGCGGAGTGGCCGACCACCTGTATTGGGGCCAATGACGCCTTCGAGTCAGCGGCCGGCCGCGCTGAGAATGTCGGCATTTACCAACGGGTGTTCCCTGACGCCACCGAAGCCGAAGCCGCCTGCCGGCGCGATCACCGGGCCGACGTTCAGGCGTCATTCGCGTGGGCTAGTTGCAGGTTCTCCATCTCGTGACTGCCGCCAGCCGCTACTGGCTTGATGTGGTCGACGTGCACTTCCCTTGAGTTGAAATGCAGCATGTCGAAGGGTCGCTTGCAGATGCCGCAGATACTCCCGTCGCGCAAAAACAGATCGTTGAACATCCACTGTCGCAGGGTGGGATCGCGGAGAGTCGAGTCTAGGGGCGAGACTGCTACGGGAGTTACGACTTCTTCGATGGCTTTGGCCGGCGGTGGCGGGGGTAACTGAGGTGGAAGAGGTGGCTGCGGCGGTGGCTGCGGCGAATCAGGTCTGTGCCCGAACCAGCCCCAGAGCAGGTACGACCCGCAGGCCAGGCCGCTGAGCACCGTTGATTCAGCCAGGTTGAGGCCTGCAACGGACAGGCCAACCGAGAGCAGCGCCCAGAGCCAAAGGCAAAGCATCAGCCACCAGACGTAGAACACACGTGCACCGGAAAACGCAAGGCGGCCCCGACGTGCGACCGCTGGGCGGATGACCTGTTACCACACACATGGTCCCCAGCGACCCCAGCCGAGGCCGCAAATTCGTCCCTTCGTCCCTGCCGTAGGTGGTGCAGCTAACCTACGTCATCCGTTTGAATCAAACTTTCTGTCTACCCCGCACCCCGACCTGTAGTGGCGCCGCTAGGATTGCGGTGAACCCGACGTGACCCACAGGACCTCCCCAATGCCGCCCGTCAGCTACGACTTCAATGGTTCTTCGGTGCTCATCACGGGCGGTACGCAGGGCATCGGCCTGGCGGTGGCGGAGGCTTATGCGCGGGCCGGGGCGAACGTGGCCATCTGCGCGCGGACCGAGGGCGATGTGTCCGCCACGGTCGCGGCCCTGGATGAGCTGGGCGCGGGTGCGGTTTACGGCGTCACGGCGGACCTGGGCGAGCCGGACGGCGCGGGCCAACTGTTCGACGACGTGGCGGCGAACCTGGGCGTGCTGGACATCCTGGTGAACAACGCGGCGGCGCAGGGGAACTTTCCGTTTCCCGAAATGGACAGCGCGCGCTGGCGCTGGATGGCGCAGGTGAACCTGGAGGCGCCCTTTGAACTGTCGCGACGCTTTGTGCTGGCGCGGCAGGACCCCGGCGGGGTGATCATCAACGTGGTGACGACCCAGGTGATGCGGCACGCCAGAGGGCGCGTGGGTTATGGGGCCACGAAGGTCGGCCTGGTTGGACTGACCCGCACGCTGGCGCTGGAGCTGGCACATCGTGGCATCCGGGTGAACGCGGTTGCGCCCGCGTTTGTTGACGTCCCTCGCATTTACCGCGAATTCGACGACGTGGAGGACCGGCTGGCGGCGATGCCGTCGGGTCGCTTCATCCTGCCGGACGAAGTGGCGCAGGCGATCCTGTTCCTGTCATCCGACGCGGCGGCCGCGATCAGCGGGGTGGTGCTGCCGGTGGACGGCGGGCACGCGGTGGACGGGACCTGGGTGCGTGACTAAGGAGTCGCAAGCGATCCTCCTCCGCCCTCTGGCACTTCCGAGATATCCTCGCTCCTTTTCACTGGCCACTGGCCGCTAACCCCCATGAACCTGGTCGTAACCAACGACGACGGCATTGAAGCGCCCGGCGTATGGGCGCTGGCGCGCGAACTCTCGCGGGTGGGGCAGGTGGCGCTGTATGCCCCGACGCGGAACTTCAGCGGGGCTGGGATGTCCATCACGCTGCGACGCGAGGTTCGACTTACGACTGCCACGCCTCCGCCGGAGACCGAGGATGTCGCCGTTCACCCGGGACTAACGCGTGACGTACGGCTAAGTCCCGCCGCGCCACCGCCGCCGGTGGAAGTGGACATCCCCGCCTTTGCACTGGACGCGCCGCCGGCTTCGCTGGCGGTGATCGGGGCCGCGCACGCCTTTGGCGGGAACGCGGACGCGCTGGTGTCCGGCATCAACCCTGGCTGGAATCCTGGCGAAGAGCCCTACAAGGTCTCGGGCACCGTGGGCGCGGCCCGCGTGGCCGTGGAACGCGGACTGCTGGGTGTGGCGGTCTCGACTGAGTACTTCGGCGCGGCGAAGCAGTACCAGGCCATTGCCGCGGCGACCCGTCGGCTGCTGGCGGCCATCCGGGCGGAGTTCGAGCCGCTGCCGAACGTCTTGGTCAACGTCAACGTGCCCGATGGGTTCGGTGACGACTCGCCGGTGCGGCTGACTCGCCCCAGCGTATTCACGCTCTTTCGTGACTGCACACTCGACGATTGCGAGGTCGACGAGGACGGCGTCAGCGTGCGGGTGAAGTTTGGAGACTACTTTGACGAAGAGCCGACGCCGGGCGACGAGATGCACGCGCTGGCGGAGGGCGCGGTGGCGATCACCGTGACGGGACCGAAGCCCGGTCACGTCGTGCTCGATGATCCGTGGCCGGCCATCGTGCAAGCGTTCCGGTCATGACCGGCCGCCGAGAGGAATAGCCAAGCCATGAGCGTTGAATCCGATCTGGGTGAACTGCGGAACCGGTTGCGCGAGGCGCGCGACATTGGCGCGGCGGCGGCGGTCCTGAACTGGGACCAAACCACGTTCATGCCGTCCGGCGGCGCGCCGGGTCGCGCACGGCAATTAGCGGTACTGAGTCGGCTCGCCCACGAGAGCGCCACCGACCCGGAAATCGGCCGGCTGCTGGACCGTCTGGCGCCGTACGCCGAGTCCCTGCCGCCGGGGCATGACGACGCCGCGTTGGTCCGGGTGGCCCGCCATGACTACGAGCGGGTGACGCGGGTGCCGGCCGAGTACAGCGAGCGCGCGGCCAGGCACGCCTCGGCCACGTACGCGGCGTGGGTGGCGGCGCGGCCCAAGAACGACTTCGCCACTCTGCAACCAATGCTGGAAACCACCCTGGACCTCAGCCGCGAGTACGCCAACTTCTTTCCCGGGTACGCGCACATTGCCGATCCGCTGATCGACGACGCGGATCAGGGCATGACGGTGGCTCGGATCCGTCCAGTATTTGACGAACTGCGAGAGGGGCTGACGCCGCTGGTCGCACGAATCGCCGCGGCTCCGCAAGTGGACGATGCGCCGGTGCGCAAGCACTTTCCGCAGCACCAGCAATCGCGGTTCGCCAAGCGCGTCATCAAATCCATTGGGTACGACTTCGACCGCGGGCGGCTGGATCCGACGGCGCATCCGTTCATGACGCGGTTTGCGCACGGCGACGTGCGAATTACCACACGCACCAACGAGAACTTTCTGGCCGAACAGCTCTTCAGCACCATCCACGAAGCCGGTCACGCCCTGTACGAGCAAGGCACGCAGGCCGAGGACGACGGATCGCCGCTGGGCGGCGGCACGTCGTCCGGAGTCCATGAGAGCCAGTCGCGTCTCTGGGAGAACATCGTGGGCCGCAGCGTGGGCTTCTGGTCGCACTGGTACCCGACGCTGCAGGCCGAGTTTCCCGAGCAACTGGGCGACGTGGACTTGCGCGACTTTTACGCGGCCGTGAACCGGGTTGAGCCGTCGCTGATCCGGACCGACGCGGACGAGGTGACCTACAACCTGCACGTGATGATCCGGTTCGACCTGGAGCTGCAGCTGCTGGAAGGCGAGCTGTCCGTGGCCGACCTTCCCGCAGCCTGGCACGCGCGCTATGAAGCGGACCTGGGCGTGCGCGCGCCCGACGACCGCGACGGCGTGCTGCAGGACGTGCATTGGTACGCCGGCAGCATTGGCGGGGCGTTTCAGTGCTACACGCTGGGGAACATCATTGGGGCGCAGTTGTACGAGGCCGCGTTGCGCGCGCGGCCCGACATCCTGGAACAGGTCGCGGGCGGCGACACGTCCGCGCTGCTGGAGTGGATGGCCACGAACGTGTACCGCGTGGGGCGGCGGCTGACGCCGGACGAGCTAATTGAGCGGGTGACGGGTGGGCCGCTGGACGCGCAGCCGTTGCTGCGGCGTCTGACGGCGAAGTTCGAGGGCCTCTACGCGCTCTGAGTGGTGCGCCGGACAACCGTGACGGACTCGCGAAGTCCGGGTCCGAGTGACCAGAGGGCTTGACGTGAGCGAGGACGGGCCGCGGGCTCCGAGGCCGGGCGAATTTGACGAGCTGCTGGCGCATGTAGGTCACGTGATGCGCGGCGGTCTGGGTGGCGCGGCGCGACGGGGAGGTGGGCGCCTACCTGCGCGTGCGCGGAAGCTCGGTCACCGAATAGGCCGGCCCGGCGGAGCTGGTGCTGCCCATGCTGGCTCGCCTGCTGGAAAGCTGGGACGACCCGGCGGTTTGGACCTCGACTCGCTCGATCGAGGAACGGCGTGTGAATGTCAAACCGACGGTGCACGCAAGCCTGGATGCGCCGTGGCGGCCGGACGATGTGACGGAGGCGCTGGACTCGCTGGGCATTCTGCGATCAGCCAGCTACGTGCGGATGATTCGGATCGGGTGTGAGCAGGAAGACGGCGCCGTCGTTGTTCCGTGGCTGGTGGGCTGCGATGATGAGCAATCGCTCAGAAGCGCAATCGCATGTCCACAATGGCCCTATCCATCCCGGAACGCATCTGGCGGAGATGCTGGAGGAACTTGAGATTACGCAGTACCGCCTGGCGCGGACGGTGGGCGTACCGCCGCGGCGGATCAACGAAATCGTGCATGGACGACGGACGATCACGGCGGACATGGCGCTGCGGCTGGGCAAGGCGCTGGGGATGACGCCGGATTTTTGGCTGAATCTGCAGCGGATGTACGACCTGGAGGTCGCGTGCGCTGGACGGGTTGACGCCGGGCATTCAGGCTAGGGCGAGCCGCCGCGCGGGGATTCCACGATGAGACAAGGTGGTCTGGGATGAGCGTGGACGGGCCGCGGGTGATGCGGCTGGATGAGCGCCAGGACCTGATCGATCACGTCAATCGCGTGATGCGCCAGGAGGTGGGCACGGACCCCACCTATGGCGAGGACTGGCCGCACGTGCACCAGCCGGAGAACGTGGAGAACATCCAGGTGATCCGCGAGGACGACCAGATCGTGGCATCCACGGCGATCTTTCCGCACGACACCAGGATCGGCGACGTGCGCCTGCGCATTGGCGGCATCAACGGGGTCTCGACCGACGTGGCCTACCGGCGGCGCGGCTACGCCACGCGGGTGCTGGAAGCCTGCATTGAGCGCATGGCGGAGCTGGGCTCCCACATCAGCCTGCTGTCGACGGGCGTGCCGAGTTGGTACCGCAAGCAGGGGTGGGAGTACGGCGGGACGGTTCGGGTGTACAGATTCGACCGGGGGAACCGGACGTTTCTGCCGTCGGAACCCGTGCCCGACATGCGGCCGGCGACGGACGCGGACTTCGAGGCTCTGTCGGAGATTAACGAGCAACAGGCCTGGGGCGCGGTGCGTCCGCCCGACCACATGCGGGCGATGCTGCAACGCCGTAGTTCGACGGTGTGGGTGGCCGAGCGCGATGGCCGGGCGGGGGCCTACGTGTTCGTGCGCGGCACGGCGATGGCGGAGTACGGCGGGCCGGCCGACCTGGTGGCGCCGATGATTGCCCGCCTGCTGGCGGAGTGGGACGACCCGGCGGTGAAGACGTCGACCCAGACGCCCGACGAACGCCGAGGCGGGCAAAGCCCAACGGTGCACGCCAGCCTGACGGCGCCAGCCCGGCCGGACGACGTGACGGACATGCTGGATTCGGTTGGAATCATGAAGTCGGCAGGTTACATAGGGATGATTCGAATCGAAGATCCGGTGGGACTGGTGCGGGCCTACGGGCGCGACGATCTGAACCCGGTGGACGAAGGCGACGCGATTGTGCTGACCATGGCTGGGGAGCGGAGGCGGCTGAGCCGAAATGACGCGGTGAAGCTGCTGTTCGGGCCGGAGCGGCCGCCGGGCGTGAACGATCCGGGGCTGCCGCTGCCGTTTCACGAGTGGTCGGCCGACCGGGTGTGAATCGGCTGGCGCCCGGCTTGGGTTTTTTTATAGAATTGGCGCGATTGCCTGGGGCGACGATCCAGGTACGCTCAATACCCGGCCGCGACGGGCGGCTCGTGGAGGCCAGGCATGGCGATTACTGAACGCAAAGACACCGCCGGGCGTGTGATCGAGATCCTCGACGAGGAGTTCGCGGACTTCACCACCGAGGCTCAGGCCTATCTGGCCGGGCGGCGCGTCGAAGAGAAGTTCGTCGGATTCCGGCTCAAGCAGGGCGTCTACGGGCAGCGGCAGGCCAACGTGCAGATGATTCGCGTGAAGCTGCCGTTCGGCGGCGTCACGGCCGATCAACTGGACGCCTTTGCCGAGGTGGCCGAACGATTTGCCCCGCTGCAGAAGGGCCACATCACCACGCGCGAGAACATCCAGCTGCATCACATCCCGCTGCCGCTGGCCTGGGAGGCGCTGCGGGTGCTGGGTCGCGTGGGACTTTCGAGTCGCGAAGCCTGCGGCAACACCGTCCGCAACGTGACCGGCGACCCCTGGGGAGGCGTGGCGGACGACGAAGTATTCGACGCGACACCCTACGCCGGGGCTTTCGTGCGCTACTTCGTGCGCAACCCGCTGACGCAGCTGCTGCCGCGCAAGTTCAAGGTCTCGTTCAGTGGATCCGACACGGACCGCGTGATCGGCGAGATTCACGATCTGGCCTTCTACTCGGCCACGCGAATGGTGGACGGCAAGGAAGAGCGCGGGTTCCGCATGCTGACCGGCGGCGGGCTGTCGATCATGCCGAAGCATGCGTTTGAGCTGTACGACTTCGTGCCGCTGAGCGACTATCTGCGGGTCTCCGAGGCCGTGCTGCGCATCTTCAATCGTTCGGACGAACTGCGCCGCAACCGGGCCAAGGCACGCATCAAGTTCCTGGTGCACCGCGTGGGCATCGAGACTTTCCGCGAGATGGTGGAAGCCGAGCTGACGGGCGCCTGGGCGGAGCGCGAGTATCCGCTGGACGACCTGGTGTTTGTCGACCACGAGGAGATCGACGCGCCGGACCTGCCCGCCGAGGCGCCCGCAATCGCTGAGGAATACGCCGATCTGTTCCAGCGCTTCCGCGCCACGAATGTGAAGGCGCAGGTGCAGGCGGGGTACTCGACGATCGAGGTCAAGGTCAACCAGGGCGACCTGAGCCCGGAGCAGTTCCGGGGCCTGGCGGAGATCCTGCGAAGGTACGGCGCCAGCCGCGCGCGTACCACGCACTGGCAGAACATCGTGCTGCGCTGGATTCCGGACAACAGCGTGTACCCGGTCTGGCGCGAATTGCGCGCGTTGGGGTTGGGCAATCCGGGCGCGTACGAGATCAACGACGTGGTGTCCTGCCCGGGCACGGACAGCTGCAAGCTGGGGATCACGTCGTCGATGGGCCTCGGCAAGGCCATTCAGGCTCAGGTTGAGGAAATGCACATCAGGGACCCGCTGACACGGCAGATCCTGATCAACATGAGCGGCTGCCCGAACTCCTGCGGGATGCACCACGTGGGGAACATCGGGTTCCACGGCGCGGCCATCAGGACGGGTGGGCGGCAGGTTCCGGCCTACCACACGTTTATTGGCGGAAACCGCCGCTACGGTTCGCCGATGCGGCTGGGCATGCTGCTGCGAACGCGGGTGCCGGCCAAGCGCGCGCCGATGGTGGTGGAGCGGCTGATCCTGGACTACGAAGAGAAGCGCGAGGCCGACGACGAGTCCTTCAACGAGTACGTGGA
This sequence comes from Chloroflexota bacterium, assembly GCA_965263175.1. Taxonomy (GTDB): domain Bacteria; phylum Chloroflexota; class UBA11872; order UBA11872; family UBA11872; genus UBA11872. The sequence continues at coordinate 3,661,598 of OZ253587.1, read as the reverse complement.
CCGTTACGACCGGATGTACTTCGACACTCTTCTGAAGGACCTGGCGCTGCCGCCCGCGTATGACGAGGAACCCGATCACTTCGTGGACTGGGATCGCGACCGGCTGTACGTGCTGGAACGCGGCGAGGGCGAATGCGCCGTCTGACGCCGGTTACGTCCACCGAGCTTTCGCCGACCCACGGCGGCTTGCCGGTGCTGTCGTCAGCTATTGCTGTTTCACGCCAATCCACCCGTGGCTCTGTGTCGGGCGCCTCACGCGACACATGCGCCTGTATCCGGGGCGTGGTGGCCTAACCCCTCCACGCCCGCGAAGGCCTGGCCACGCCAGGCACTCCTCGACGCCGGCCGGGCGTCCGCGCCTTGGCCGCATGGTCGTTCCGACCTGACCGATCCCTGGATCGAGCGTCGAGAATCTGAATTGAACCGAGGGGCGTTTTGCGCCCCCGTGCCATCGGAGGACTTTTCTCAACTGTGAACGTACAACTTGCTGAACTCGATTTGCGGCGCGCCGCGCCACGACTTCAGCGCCTGCCGGCTGAGGAGGTGCTGCGCGAAGTCGTGCAGGCCTACGCCCCGGACGTGGCGCTGTCGTGCTCGTTCGGCGGACCCAGCGGGATGGTTCTGGTGGACATGCTGGCGCGGCTGGACCTGCTGGACGACGTTGAGGTCTATTACCTGGACACCGGGCTGCTCTTCCAAGCGACGCACGAGGTGCGCGAACGAATCGAGCGGCGGTACGGGCTCGAGGCCACGGCGTATCACGCCGAACTGTCGCTGGCCGAACAGGCCGCCCGGTACGGCGACTCGCTCTGGGACCGCGATCCGAACGCCTGCTGCGGCATCCGAAAGGTCGGCCCGAACGCGCGGGCGCTGGCGGACAAGCGCGCCTGGATCACCGGCGTGCGACGCGATCAATCGGCGCAGCGGGCGGCGACGCCGGTGCTCGAATGGAACGCGAAGTCCGGACTGGTGAAGGTCGCGCCGCTGAGCGGTTGGACCGAAGCGGAGGTCTGGGAATACATCCACCGCCACGACGTGCCCTACAACCGGCTGCACGACGAGGGTTATCCAAGCCTGGGCTGCGACACGCGATGCACGTCGCGTCCGCTGCCGGGGGAGTCATTGCGCAGCGGTCGCTGGCGTGGATTGTCGAAGACCGAGTGCGGTCTGCACGGGAACTCGTAGGGATGGTCAAGTCAATGGATTGCAACGGGCTTGCCGCGTATCGGCAGGAAACGTCGGACGGGGTCACGATCTGGCTGACCGGCCTCTCGGGCGCGGGCAAGACGACGCTGGCGGAGCGGCTGACGCCGGAGCTGAAGCGTCGCGGGCACCGCGTGGAGTCACTGGACGGCGACGTGGTGCGCACGCACCTGAGCAAGGGGCTGGGGTTCACGCGCGCCGACCGCGACGAAAACATCCGGCGGATCGCCTGGGTGGCTGGGTTGGGGACGCGGCACGGCGCGACGATGCTGGTGTCGGCGATCTCGCCCTATCGAGACGGGCGGCGTGAGGCGCGGGAGACGATCGGGCCGTTCGTGGAGGTGTACGTGAAGTGCTCGCTCGAACGTTTGATCGAGCGCGACCCCAAGGGGCTTTACAAGCGGGCGCTGGCCGGTGAGATCGAGAACTTCACCGGGGTCAGCGATCCCTACGAAGAGCCGGTGGATCCGGAGATTGTGGTGGAAACGGACCTGGAGTCGATCGAGGAAAGCACGGTCACGATTCTGGAGAGCCTGGAGTGCCTGGGCTACCTGACGCCGGTGTCCGAATGCGCGGCGGCCGCCTGATGGCTGCCGTCGAATCGACCGTGGCGATCGAGCTATCGCCCCGGCAACTGGCGGACCTGGAGCTGTTTCGGGTTGGCGGCTACCGCCCGCTGACCGGATTCATGACCGAGCCGGACTACGCGGCGGTGCTAAAGGACATGCACCTGCCGGACGGGCAGCCCTGGCCGCTGCCGATCACGCTGGCCGTGGACGGCGAAACGGCGGCGCTGGTGCGCGAGGGCGACCGGCTGGATTTGCTGGATGCCGACGGCGCACGGCGCGGTGAGCTGGAAGTTCGGCAGCGATTCCACTACGACAAGACGGCCGAGGCCCAGGCCGTGTACCGCACGACCGACGCGAATCATCCGGGCGTGGCCGCCCTGTACGCGCAGGGCGAGGTGCTGCTGGGCGGGCCGGTTACGTCTGTTGGTCCGGTGCCTGACCGCGCGGACGACCCGCGGCATCTGACGCCGGTGCAGCTGCGCGAACGGTTTGAGGCGCTGGGCTGGCGCACGGTGGTGGGGTTCCAGACGCGCAATCCGATTCACCGAGCGCATGAGTACATCCAGAAGGCCGCGCTGGAGATGGTGGATGGGTTGCTGGTGCATCCGTTGGTGGGCGTCACCAAGGAAGACGATGTACCGGCCGACGTGCGCTGGCGCTGCTACGAGGTGCTGCTGGACGGGTACTTTCCGCGGGACCGAGTAGTGCTGGCGGCGCTGCCGGCGGCGATGCGCTACGCGGGGCCGCGCGAGGCGGTGTTTCACGCGCTGGTGCGGCGCAACTACGGCTGCACGCACTTCATCGTGGGTCGCGACCACGCGGGTGTGGGCAACTACTACGGCCCGCATGACGCCCAGCACATCTTTGGAGAGTTCGACGCCGGCGAGCTGGGAATCACTCCGCTGTTCTTTGAACACGCGTTCTGGTGCACCGCCTGCGCCGCGATGGGCTCGGCCAAGACCTGTCCGCACGACATGGCGAACCACGTATTCCTGAGCGGCACGCGGCTGCGAAGGCTGCTGAGCGAAGGCCAGCGGCCGCCGGCCGAGTTCACGCGCCCGGAGGTCGCGGCGGTGCTGGCGGATGCCTATGCCGAGCGCTGAGCGCAGGCAACGTACGATCAGGGGCTGACGCAGGCGGCGCAATCCGAGGTGCGGCGGTGAGGGTTCGCATAGCGACACGCCGTTCGCCGCTGGCCCGAGCGCAGGCGGGGCTTGTGGCCGATCTTCTGACGGCCGCGAATCCTGGGCTCCGCGTGGAGTTTGTGCTGGTGGAGACGACGGGCGACCGGGACCGGTCCAGGGCGATCGAAGCACTGGGCGAGCGAGGCGTGTTTGCGCGCGGCGTGCAGGCGACCCTGGTGGATGGGCGGGCCGACGTTGCCGTGCATAGCTATAAGGATTTGCCGACGGCGCCGCTGGCGGGTCTGCGGATCGCCGCCGTGCCGGTGCGGGCGGATCCGCACGATGCGCTGGTGAGCCATAGCGGCGTGGGTCTGGCCGAGCTTGCCGAGGGCGCCGCGATGGGCACCGGCAGCGCGCGGCGGTCCGCCCAGGTACTGGCTGTCCGCCCCGACCTGAACGTGCAATCCCTGCGCGGCAACGTGGGTACGCGGGTTGGGCGCGTTCAGGCCGGCGAGCTCGACGCGGCGGTGCTGGCGCTGGCTGGTCTGGAGCGAGCGGGTCTGGACACGGCGATTGCCGAGGTGCTGGAACCGCCGGCGTTTCTGCCGGCGCCGGCGCAGGGCGCGCTGGCGGTGGAGGTTCGAGCGGACCGGCCCGATGTAGAGCGGCTGGTGGAGCGAATTAATGACGCAGCGTCGCGGGCGGCGGTGACGGCCGAGCGGGCCTTTCTGCGCGCCTTGCGCGGCGGTTGCAACGCGCCGGTCGGGGCGCTGGCGGTAGCGACGGGCGCTGAACTGACGATGACAGCGGGGTTGTTTGGAGAGGGTGAAGAGCCGCCGCTGACGCTTCGCGGACGGGTGACGGACGCCGACGCGTTGGGCCGGTGGGCTGCTGCACGGGTGCTGGCGGCGCGGGGTTCCCAGAACCAATGAGGGCGCAGCCCGGCACGATTTATCTGGTCGGCGCCGGTCCGGGCGACCCGAAGCTGATCACGGTGCATGGCCGCGAAGTTCTGGAGTCGGCGGACGCGGTGGTGCATGACCGGCTGGTGTCACGCGACCTGTTGAAGCTGGCGCGAACCGACGCGCGGTTAGAGGACGTAGGCAAGGCGCCGGGTCGGGCTTCGCGGAGTCAGGCCGAGATCAACGATCTGCTGGTTCAGCTTTCTGGTGAAGGGCTCTCGGTGTGCCGGCTGAAGGGCGGGGACCCGTTCGTGTTTGGTCGAGGCGGCGAGGAAGTGCTGGCGGCGCGGGCGGCCGGGAATCCAGTAGTGGTGGTGCCGGGCGTTTCGTCGGCGCTGGCCGGGCCGGCGGCCGCGGATGTGCCAGTGACGCACCGGGGCGTGGCGTCGAGCGTGACGGTGGTGACCGGGCACGACGCGCAGTCGGCTACAGACGGTGGGGTGGACTGGAAACGGATTGCCGGTACGCCGGGAACGATCGTGGTGCTGATGGGTGTGGGAAACCTGGGGTCTATTGCCCGTCGGTTGGTCGATGGGGGGCGCTCGCCGGACGAGCCGGTCCGTGTGATCGAAGGGGCCACGCTGCCTGGGCAACGTGCCGTCTCGGGCAGGTTGTCGACCATCGATGCGATTGCACGGGAAGCGGGGCTGAGGGCCCCGGCGGTGATTGTGGTGGGTCCGGTGGTCGGAGTGCTGGACGGCGAGGGGACGTGACGCGGCCGCGGGTGGTGGTGACACGGCCGGCGGACGCGAAGGATCGGCTGACCGAACGCTTGGAAGCGTTGGGTTGCGAGGTGGTGACGGCGCCGGCGATCCGGATTGGTCCGCCGCGCAGCTACGAGGCGCTGGACGCGCTGGTGCGCGCGCCGGGCCGGTATGAATACCTGCTGTTCATGAGCCGGAACGCCGTCCGCTACTACGTGCAGCGCGCGCGTCGGCTGCGGCGTGGCGGGCCTGCGGTGCCCGCGGGAGTTGCGGTGGGCGTGGTTGGCCCGGCGACCGGCGCCTTGGCCGAGCGGGCAGGCGTTGCCGTGACCGTCCGCTCTGAAGGACGCACCGGGGTGGATCTGGCCGAGGCGGTAGTTGCGGTGGCCTCGCCGTGCGCGCGGGTTGCGCTTGTGCAGGCGGAGGATGGGCGGGACGAGGCGGCCGAGCGGTTGCTGGCCGCAGGGCTGTCTGTTTCGCGAGTTTCGGCCTACCGGACGCGCCCGGCAGCCGTGCCCCGAGAGGTTGTGGATGCCATACGAAAGGGCGAAGTCGACGCCCTGGCATTTGCCAGCCCTTCAAGCGCGGTCAGTTTCGCGGTTGCGTTGGGCGGGTTGAAGGCGGTTCCAAAGGGCGTCGCGGTGGCCGCGATCGGGCCGACCACGGCGGCGGCGTGTGCGCGGGCCGGGCGAGCGCCGGACGTGGTGGCGGCGGAGTCAAGCGCGGAGGCGTTGGGGGAGGCGGTGGTGGGGTATCTGAACGACCGATTGCGTCCTTGTCTCGGCGAGCCCGAACTCCGTTTGTGGTGAGCTTGTTGAACCACGCCCTTCGACAAGCTCAGGGCAGACGGGAACCTCCTGCACTCGACAATTGACGTGCGGTCATGCGTTTATGATCCGCAGAACGGCAGACCAAGCCAGAGAAAGTCATTCTCAGCGACGTTGCGCAAACCGATAGGAACACACCCGCTGAACTGATTCCCCAAGAGGAATATCTGTGTCAAATTATCGAGGTGTTCTAGTTCGGTGGGGATCTCCCCTTCCAACTGATTCCAACTGAGGTCAAGCCACTCCAGGTTCGCTAGGCGGCCCAGCTCGGCGGGAATTGTTCCTTCCAGCTCATTCCCATAAAGGTCCAACCATTCCAACTTCGTGAGGCTGGCCAGTTCAGAAGGAATCTCTCCAGCCAACTGGTTTTCCGAAAGGCTCAAGGTTTCCAGCTTGACAAGGTCCCCCAGCGCTGCCGGGATTGTCCCTTCCAGCTGATTCCGACCGAGATCAAGGTATTCAAGCTCACTGAGGCGTGCCAGTTCGGCCGGAATTGCGCCGTTCAACTGGTTTTCATAGAGAGACAGCCATTCCAGATCGGTAAGGCGGGCCAGGTCGGCGGGAATCTCTCCGCTTAGTTGGTTATCCGAAAGGCTCAAGGTCTCCAGTTTGGCGAGATCGCCCAACGCGGCAGGGATTTCGCCGCGCAACTGGTTTCGGCCCAGATACAGCGACCGCAGATCGGTAAGATGAGCCAGCTCGGCGGGAATTTCTCCCTGTAATTCGTTGCTGCTGAGGTCCAGCCACTCGAGGTCTTTTAAGTTGGCCAATTGAGCGGGGATTGCTCCCTGCAACTGATTCCCTTCGAGGTCCAGCCATTCCAGGCTTGTGAGGTCGGCCAGTTCGATGGGGATCACACCTTCAAGGCGGTTCTCAGTCAGGTCCAGCTCAATAACTCGGTTGCGGTCGTCGGTGACAACCCCGTACCACGTACCGATGGAGGCGTCGCTGAGCCAGCCAGCATTGCGTTCCCAGTCCGGGCCGCCAGCGGCGTGGTAGAGCGCGACGAGCGCGTCGCGGTCCGAGGTCGTCGTCCCGCTAGCCTCCGCGGTGGGAGCAGGTTTCGGCGTCGTCACGGCGGTCGGCTCTGGTGTCGAAGTCGCCTGCGGCGTCGGTTTTGTAGGAGCGGTGGGTGTGGGCGAAGCCGCCGGTGTTCGGAGTGGTGGAGGCGTTGACATCGTGGGGGCCGCAGGTGTCGGAGTGGCGGCGAGCGGCGGATTCGCGGTCCGCGCGGGTGACGAGGTTGCGGTGGAGGTCGGTTCGGCCGTCGGTGCAGGCGCTTGTGGCCCGCAGGCGGCCAGCAGGATGGTGGCAGCCATGCATAGCGCGAGCAGTCGCGCCGCGCAGCGTCGCCATTTTTCAAGGCTGGCGGGTGTCTTCGTCAACAAGTGGGATGAGCGAGACGACATGGAGATCATGGCAAGGCTCTCCAATCGGAGCAATGTCGTGACGCGCTGGCGTGGATATGCTGCGTAAAGCTAAGCACGCGCATGCTTAGGTGTCTAAGTGCCGGAGATAGCAAGGGCCGAATGCTGGGCTGCTTGGGTCCGCACCGATTCGCCGGCTTTAGAATTGCTTGCCGGGGGGTGGAGGGTGTGAGGTGCTGCGCGAGCGGTTGAAGCGGTTGCGGTTGAAGCGGTTGATTGGGCCGGTGCCGGCCGTGGGGGCGCCGGGTGTGCAGCGGCCGCGGCGGTTGCGGCGGACGGCGGGGTTGCGGCGGCTGGTGCGGGAGACGCGGCTGTCGGTGGATCAACTGCTGTACCCGATGTTCGTGGTGCCGGGCGCGGGCGTGGAGACGGAGATTGGATCGTTGCCGGGTCAGATGCAGCGGTCGGTCGACCGGATCGGCGCGGCGGCCCGCGAGGTGGCGGCGGCGGGGATTCAAGGCGTGCTGCTCTTCGGGCAGGCGGCGGTGAAGTCGCCGGCGGGCGATGAGGCGTCGTCAGCTGATGGCGCCGTGCAGCGTGCGGTCGGGGCCATCAAGGAGGCCGCGCCGGGGCTGGTGGTGTTCACCGACGTGTGCCTGTGCGCCTATACCGATCACGGGCATTGCGGAGTGTTGGACGGAGAGACGATCGACAACGACGCCTCGGTGGCGCGGATTGCCGAAGTGGCGCTCTCGCACGCAAGGGCCGGGGCCGACGTGGTGGCGCCCTCGGACATGATGGATGGGCGTGTGGGCGCGATCCGGGCGGCGCTGGACGCGGAGGGTCTGACGGATACGGCGATCATGGCCTACGCCGCCAAGTACGCCAGCGCGTTCTACGGGCCGTTTCGAGAAGCGTCCGGTTCGGCGCCCGCCTTCGGGGACCGGCGTGGGTATCAGATGGACCCGGGCAACGTGCGCGAGGCGGTGCGCGAGGTGGGGCTGGACCTGGACGAGGGCGCGGACATCGTGATGGTGAAACCGGCGCTGACGTACCTGGACGTGGTGGCGCGGGTGCGCGCGGAGTACGACGCACCGCTGGCGGCCTACCTGGTGAGCGGCGAGTTTGCGGCGATCAAGGCGGCGGCCGAACGGGGCTGGCTGGACGAACGCGCGGCGGCGCTGGAGGCGCTGACGGCGGTGGCTCGGGCCGGCGCCGACATCATCATTACGTACTGGGCCCCGGAGGCCGCTCGCTGGCTGGACGAAAGGTCCTGAGTCACGTTGAGACTTGAGCGTGGAAGATTCTCAATCCCAACCTCTCCCGCAAGGGAGACCTTTGCGTAACCCGGGGTGGGTTGCCCGGAAGACCCTCACCCCAACCCTCTCCCACAGGGAGCGGGAGCAAGAGGCGGCGAAGGGGCGGCGGGTTGCTGCCGATTTGGCGTGGTTGCTGGAGGCAGCAGCCACCCTCATCCCAGCCTTCTCCCTCAAGGGAGAAGGAGAAAGAGCGGCAGGGTCCATTGGCGTTTGACGTGCCACACAGTTGCTCTGCCCCAGGAGAGACCTTTGCGTAACCCGAGGGACTGTTGCCCGGAAGACCCTCACCCCAACCCTCTCCCACAGGGAGCGGGAGCAAGAGGCGGCGAAGGGGCGGCGGGTTGCTGCCGATTTGGCGTGGTTGCTGGAGGCAGCAGCCACCCTCATCCCAGCCTTCTCCCTCAAGGGAGAAGGAGCAAGAGCGGCAGGGTCCATTGGCGTTTGACGTGCCACACAGTTGCTCTGCCCCAGGAGAGACCTTTGCGTAATCCGGGGTGGGTTGCCCGGAAGACCCTCACCCCAACCCTCTCCCACAGGGAGAGGGAGCAAGAGCGGCCGCACCTGCGAGGACGCGGGGCGTTGTGCAAAGGTCTCCGAGGAGCGGGAGCAAGAGCGGCCGCACCTTGGCGGACGAAGGGCGTTGTGCCAAGGTCTCGCAAGGGAGAGGGGGAAAGAGGCGCGTGGCGGGCTTTGGTTGCGAGGGGCCGCGGCCACCCTCACCGTAGCTCTGTCCCACGGGGAGAGGGGACAAGACGCGACCGGCTACCGAACGAGGGGCCGACGCACTGACGGGGGGTACCCGGGGCGCCGTAGTGCTGAGCGCGGCGGCCGCGGCGGCGTTTGCGCTGGGTGCGCCGCTTTCACGCCTGGCCCTGCCGGTGGGCGCGGCCGAAATTGCCTTCTGGCGGCTGGGACTGGCGGCACTGGTGGCCCTGGGGCTGGCCAAGGTGTCGGGCGCATCGCTGGCGCACGTGCGCGAACGGCGAACGGCGGTGCTGGGCGCGACGCTGTACGCGCATTTTCTGCTGTTCACGCTGGCAGCGCAGACGACGACGACCGCGCATGCGCTGGCGCTGGTGTATGGCTCACCGGCGCTGGTCGCGCTGGGCTCGGCGGTGGTCCTGCGGGAGCCGCCGCGGGCGATGCAGATCGTTGGCGTGCTGGCCGCGGTGGCGGGGATCGCGGTGCTGGTGGGGTTCGAGCCGGCCGCCAGTGGGGCGACGCTGGGCGGTGATCTGGCGGCGGCCGGTTCGGGCGCAGCCCTGGCCGCCTATGTGCTGGCGGGGCGCTACTACCGGGGGGCAATGCCGCTGCCGGCCTACGTGTTCGCGGTCTACGGGTGGGCGGCGCTGTTGGCGCTGCCGTACGCCGTTTTCTCCTTTGATCCGGGGGCGTACGACGGCGGGCGGATCCTGGTGATTGTGGTTCTCGGGATCGTGCCGCTGGGCCTGGGTCACACGCTGCTGAACGCGGCGCTACGACGGGCGCGCGCGACGATTCCCAACGTGATCACCACCCAGGAGGTCACCGGCGGGGTGATCCTGGGGGCGTTGCTCTACGGAGAGATTCCGGGCCCGAGCGCGCTGCTGGGCGCGCTGCTGGCGCTGGCCGGGGTGATTACGGTGGTGGTGTTCGGCCGTAGCAAGCGCGAGGCCGCCAGCGACGCCTAGGGACGAAAGCGCAGGGTTGCCACCGTGCCCGGGGCGTCATCGCGGGGCGCGATGTTGAAGTCGCCATCCAGGTTGCGTTCCACCAGATTGCGAACGATGGTGAGGCCCAGGCCCTGATCGCGCATGAGGCTGAAGCCTTCGGGCAGGCCGATGCCGTCGTCGGCGATCGAAATGGCGAGGCGACCGTTTTCGGCCGCGGCGTTGACGTGGATGCGGCCGGTGGCGCGTCCGGCCATGCCGTGCTCCACGGCATTCCACAAGAGTTCGTTGATGACGAGGGCGAAGACCGTCGCCTTCTCCGACTGAATGCGGCCGGGTCGGGCCTCCACGGTGATATCGATGCGGCGGCCGCTGGCGTTCAGGTCGCCGCGCAGCATGTCGGCCATCGAGTCAATGATCTGATGAACGGTGGTCTGTCCGATGGCGTCCTGTGAGAGCAGGTCGTGGACGCGGGCCATACCGCCGATGCGGCCGGCGCTGAGCTTGAGCAGGGTGGAGGCTTCCTGGGTTTCGGTGCGCCGGGCCTGCATTTCGAGCAGGGAGGCGATGGTCTGCATGTTGTTCTTGACGCGGTGGTGCATTTCCTGGAGCAGGATGGATTTGGTTTCGAGCCCCTGGCGGACCTCTTCGAAGAGGCGGGCGTTCTCGATGGCGATGGCCGCGTGGTTGGCGAAGGTGAAGGCGAGGTCCACCTGTTCCCGCGTGTATTCGTGGGGCGTGGGGCTGTAGAGGCTGATCGCGCCGACGGCGCGGTCGCGCAGAATGAGCGGCACGCTGAACAGGGCGCTGTAGCCCTCGGTGGCGATCAGTTCACGGGTTGCGACGAGCCGCTCATCGTTCATCGCGTCGTTGACGACCACCGGCGCGCGGGTGGCGACGGCGCGGCCGACGACGCCGTCGCCGATGCGCAGGCTGTGTTGGCGGTAGGCGTCACCGAGGTTGTACGCGGCCACGATGCGCATGCGCTTGCCGTCCTCGTCCACCTGCCAAATAGCCGCCTTGTCGACGCCGATGAGGTCGGCGGCGGTCTGGGCGATCTGGGCCAGCACGGAGCCGGGTTCCAAGTCCGAGGTCAGCGTGCGCGCAAGGTTTTGGACGGTCGTGAGCTGCTCGATCTTCCCGCGCAAGGCATCGTCGGTCTGCCCGTGCAGCCTGGCGTTCTCCACGGCGATGGCCAGCTGGCCAGCGGTGATCTCGGCGAAGCGGACCTCCTCGTCCGTAAAGTCGCGGAAGCGCGGGCTGCCCATGCTCAGCACGCCGATCAGGCGCTCGACGGTGAAGATCACGATGGGAACGACGAGGAAGCTGCGCAGGTCCTCTTCGCCGATTCCGGGCACGTATTTGAAGCGGGGATCGCTCCAGGCGTCGCGGACGGCCACGGGCTGACCGACCTGGGCGGCCCAGCCGATGATGCCCTCGCCCAGCGCCAGGGTCGTCTGTCCGACGGCCTCGGGGTTGAAGCCGCGGGTGGCGCTGAGGATCAGGCGGTCGATCGCCTCGTCGTAGAGGTAGATGGTGACTTCCGAGACGCCCAGCAGGTCCGAGATGGACTCGACGGTGGCGAGGAGGACCTCGTCCAGTTCCAGTGACGAGTTGATGACGCTGTTGATCCGGTCCAGCGCGCGGACCATGTTGTCCAGCAGGCGTTCGCGTTCGGTCGGGGTGGCGTTGATGGGGACGATGGCGTCGTAGCCGCGCACGAGCGACTGAACCGCGGCGGTCTGCAACTGGACGAACTGATCCACGATGGCCTCGTGCTGCTCCCGATTGGCGTCGCGCAGAACGGCGGCGCCCAGCGCGCCGATGCGTTCGAGGGCGGTGGCGAGCAGGCCCGACAGCGAGCCGCCGCGCTCGGCCACGGTGGTTCCGGCGCTCTCGACATGGCGCAGGAACGCGCGGTTGGCGCGCAATTGGAGCAACAAACGCCCGGCGTCCAGCATGGGGGCGTCCAGGGCCGCGTCGGCCTGGTCCGCCAGCCAGCGCGCGAACAGCCGGCCCGGTTCAGCCCCGTCACGAGCCTGGGGCACGCGTCAACCCTTCCGTCCGCCGCGGTCAGGTCGCGGCGCCTCTGCGTGTGAGCTTAGGACGGAGAGCGCCGACGCAGAAAGGCGGGCACGTTGACCTGATCGTCGGCAAGACCTTCGCGCCGGCCGCGGCGCGGGCGGGAGGTTGGGCCGCGGTCCGGACGCTGCCGCCGGCTGAATTGCGGCCGGGCAACCTCGGGCGGGCGCGAGGCCTGGAAGCCGGTAGCGATCAGCGTCACTCGAATGGCCTGGTCCATGCGCGGATCGACCACGGTGCCAAAGATGATGTTGGCATCGGGTGCGGCGACCGCGGTTACGTGCTCGGCGGCGGCGTTGATCTCGGCGATGGCCACGTCGTCGGAGGCGGTGATGTTGATGAGCACGCCGCGGGCGTCGTCGATGGAGGTGTCGAGGAGGGGGCTCTCCATGGCCTGACGCACCGCGCGGAGGGCGCGCTCTTCGCCGGCGGCTTCGCCGACGCCCATCATGGCGCTTCCGGAGTCGCGCATGACCGAGCGCACGTCGGCAAAGTCAACGTTGACCAGGCCGGTGGAGGTAATCAGATCCGTGACGCCCTGCACGCCGCGGTGCAGCATCTCGTCAGCCATCAGAAAGGCGTCGGCGAAGGCGGTGCGGGCGTCGGCGTGTTCCAGCAGCTTGTCGTTGTGGAGCGTGATCAGGGCGTCCGCGCGGGTTGCAACTTCGGCCAGACCCTGGTGGGCAACCTGGACACGCCGCGCGCCTTCAAAGGTGAAGGGCACGGTTACGACGGCCACCGTCAGGGCCCCTGCTTCCATGGCGCGATCCGCCAGGATCGGGGTGGCGCCGGTACCGGTTCCGCCGCCCATGCCGGCGGTGATAAACACCATGTCGGCGCCATTGACCAGGTCGGCCAGTTCGTCGTTGCTCTCGGTGGCCGCGCGCTCGCCCAGCCGGGGATCGCCGCCCGAGCCGAGATGGTCGGTGGAACGGCTGCCAATCAGGAGGCGACGGTGCGCGTTGGAGGCGGCCAGGTCCTGGGCATCGGTGTTGACGGCGATGAACTCGACGCCGTCGAGTTCGGCGGCGACCATGCGGTTGACGGCGTTGTTGCCGGCGCCGCCGACTCCGATTACGCGAATGTCGGTGAGGCCCGGCACGGACTTGGTGGATCCGGGGTCCGGGCCCTGGCGCAGGATGCGCGGCACCAGGTTGGCGGGTCGCTGCAGGTCATCCAGGCGGTCGGGGTCGAACCCGCCGCGGTCGCTAGGCGGCACGGGTACGCACCTCCGCGGCCAGGGTTTCGTAGGCCTGGACCGCGCGGCGGGCGCCGCGGTTGGCTTTGCCCGCGGCGAAGATGGAGACGCCGGTGCTGGCGGCTTCCAAGATTTTGCTGTTCGTGGGGATGTCGGATTCGAAGACGCTGGCGCCCCAGCGCTCCCGCAAATACTCGGCCACGGTCTTTTCCTCGCGCAGCCGGCGGTCAAATTTACTGAGGACGATGCCGAGCACCTTCAGGCGCGGGTTGAGGAAGGCGACTTCCTCGATGCTCTCATTCAGCATCTGCAGCCCTTGCAAGGAAAAGAACCTAGCTTCGGTGGGAATGATGACCCACTCGGACGCGACCAGGGCATTGATGGTCAGCACTCCCAGCGACGGCGGCGTGTCGAAAAGGATGTAGTCGTACTCCGTGTCCACACGCAGCACGTGCTCGCGGAGGCGCAGTTCGCGACCCAACTTTGTCTGGAGCGCCGACTCGACGCGGGCGAGTTCGGGCGAGGCCGGCACAACGTCCACGGTGGCACCGGCGGGGTCGTTGACGCGGTAGCGGGGCAGATCGGCGTCACGGTTCAGGAGAGCGTCGGCCAGCGTGGCTTCCATGACACGTTCGACGCCGAACGAGGATGTGAGGTTGGCCTGCGGGTCGCAGTCGATTACGAGCACCCTGAGCCCGGAGCGGGCCAGGGTGGACGCCAAATTGGATGTGGTGGTCGTTTTGCCAACGCCGCCCTTCTGGTTGGCGATGGCGATAGTCACGGCCATGGGGCGCCTCCGCTGACGCGTCGCCCACTGGCCCCCCACGGCGACGATCTGACGGGATGCTATGCCAGACGGTTCCTGACAGTCAACATAAGTATAGGGTCCAATGCTCCGAGGGCTCATGCTAGCCTCGACGCATGCGGCCGGACGCATGAGGGCGATGGCTACGACGACGGACGCCGCGGCGGCGCCATCGCTGGTTGTGGACCTGGCGCCCGACCACCCGCGCGGATTGCGGCTGCGCGCGCCGGTGCTCACAGCCTCCGGCACGTTTGGATTCGGTGACGAGTACCGGGACATCGTGAACCTGGCAGAGCTTGGCGCCATCGTCACCAAGACGGTGACGCCGGAGCCCCGGGAAGGCAACCCCACGCCGCGAACGATCGAGACGCCGGCCGGCATGTTGAACTCGATCGGCCTGCCGAATCCCGGCGGCGAAGGAGCGGTGCGGGAGAAAGCGCCTATCTGGGCGGACCTGCCCTGTCCGGTGGTAGTGAGTATTGCGGCGCACGATCCCGAGAGTTGGACGACGCTGGCGGCGCGGTTCGACGGCCTGGACAACGTGGTGGCGATCGAGGCCAATCTGTCGTGTCCCAATGTGGCCGGCGGGCTGGACTACTCGACCGATCCCAGCACGACAGCCGCGACGGTGCGGGCCGTGCGCCGGGGCGTGTCGCTGCCGGTGATCGCCAAGCTCTCACCGAACGTGACGGACCTGCGGCCGGTCGCGCGCGCGGCGGAAGAGGCTGGAGCGGATGCCCTGTCGCTGATCAACACGCTGCTGGGAATGGTGATCGACACCGGCGCCGCTCTGCCGTTTCTGGGCGCCGGCGTGGGTGGGCTGTCAGGCCCGGCCATACGACCGCTCGCGGTGCGCTGCGTGCATGACGTGGCCGGCGTGGTCTCGATTCCAGTGATTGGCATGGGCGGCGTGGTGACGACGGACGATGCGCTGCAGTTTCTAATGGCCGGGGCTTCCGCCGTTCAGGTGGGTACCGCGACGTTTCGGGAGCCGCGCACGGCGGAGCGCATCGTGGACGGGTTGCGCGGCTATCTGGCGAGCCGTGGGCTTGGGTCCGTGGGCGACTTGGTGGGGCTGGCGCGGCGGGACCGGGTCAGCGGCTGAAGTGGACCTGGATAACCTCGCCGTCTGACACGACGTAGTCGCGACCGACGCGGCGAACGTGGCCGAGATCGCGCAGTGCGGAGATTGAACCGGCGGCGATGAGGTCGTCCGCCGCGACGGCGTCGGCGCGGATGAATCCGGCGGCCAGATCGGTGTGAATGGCGCCGGCGGCGTCCAACGCGGCCGCGCCGCGCGGCAGCAACCAGGCGTTCACGGAGCGAGCGTTACCGGTGTAGAAGGTGATTTGGTCCATGGCCGCGCGCAGGGCCTGGCCCACGCGCTCCGCGGCCAGGCCCGGCAGGCCGAGGTCGGCTCGGAAGGCGGCGGCGTCTTCGGCCGATAGATCGTCGAGTTCGGCTTCGGTATCGGCGGCGACGACGCACCAGTCGTCGCGAGCCACCTCGAGGCGCCGGGCCTCCATGGCGGCAGCCTGGTCGTCCGGAGCGTTGCAGGCCACGGCCCAGGGCTTTGCGCCTAGCAGGCCGAAGCCGCGGAGGCTGGCGATTTGCTGTTGGGTGAGGTCGTCCAACAGCGGGCGCTCGGCTTCCAGCGACTCGAGAGCGTGGGTGACGACGGCCAGCTGCGCGCCAGCCTCGCGACGCTCGACGCGCGGGCCGCTGGTCATCCGTTCCCGGAGGCGCTGCTGGGCGGGTTCAAGCACCGCCAGGTCGAGTACGGCCAGCTCGGTCTGCATGGCATCGGCGCGCTCGGCGGCGGCTTCGAGGCCACCTTCACCCGAAACGACCAGCAGAAGCGCGTCGGCGGTGCGCAGGCGACCGATCCATTCGGCGGCGGGCGGCTCGCGGGCAGCCAGTGCGTGCCCCGGCGCGTGCCAGAGGGTGAAGGAAACCGGAACCGTCCGCGCTGCATTGAAGACCGATTGGAGAGCCGGGAGCCGCCGATCGGGCAGGGGCATGGCGCCGGTCTGCACGCCCAGCCGTCCCTGGGGCGCGGCGACCATGTGCCGACCGACGGCGGCGGCGAAGACGGCTTCCACCCCGGCCTCGAAGTTGCCCGCGAGACCAATTTCAGGCACGTCAATTGCCTCCTGGCGGAAGTCTCATCAAACGCTCATGCAAGGGGCCGGGGACGCCCGAATCCAAGTTTCGCGCCCATCGGCCTCGGAAACGGTTTCCACGGTTGAATTGATTCCGAAACGGGCGGAGTGGCCTACGGGACAAAGGAGTTCCAAGGGAACGAGAAGTTTGCGCAGCGTTGCGCTGGTAATAGCGTTGTTTGCCATTTTTGTCAGCGGCGCGTCGGCGCACGAGCGCCGCGGCGACGGGGCACATCTGAAGTTTGCCGGGGAGTTCGCCGAGCTCAAGTCGATGCTCGGCGACACCATGGGCGAGCCGCTCGACTGTCATGCGCACTTGCCGAACGGCGACATTGTCCAGAACACCACGACGGGCCTGGCCTTCATTCGACCCAGCGTGGGTATCCCGACGTTCACGGATGGCTGGCGGCATTGGGAACTGAGGGGAGACCTTTGCGTAACCCGGGGTGGGTTGCCCGGAAGACCCTCACCCCAACCCTCTCCCACAGGGAGAGGGAGCAAGAGCGGCCCGCACCTTTGCGGACGAGGGGCGTTTTGCAAAGGTCGCTGACGGGCGAGGGCATCCGCAGGTGGTCGAAAACCACGGCCTATGACGTCACGATTGAGAACCTGACCAGCACGCAGCCACTGACGCCGGCGGTGGTAGCCACGCACCGGCCGGCGGTGCGGCTGTTCGCGGAAGGCGATCCGGCACGTCCGGCGATTCAGAGCCTGGCCGAGAACGGCGATGTGCCCGGCTTCGTTCAGTCGTTGCATGACAACCCTGACGTCGCGCACGTGGCAGCGGCAGCGGGGGCAGGCCCGCCGCCCATGATGCCCGGTGAGGCGTCCACCATCACCATCGTGGCGGACCGGGGCGCCGACCACCAGTCGGTGGCTTCGATGCTGATCTGCACCAACGACGGCTTTACCGGCGTGGCAGGCCTGGCTCTGCCGGCAGCGATCGGCGAGACCGCCACGCACGTGGCCCGTGCCCATGACGCCGGTACCGAGATGAACACCGAGGACTTTGCCGACCTGGCGCCGCCTTGCCAGCCGCCGCGGGGCGTGTCGTCCGACGACGCGGGCACCGGCATGAGCAACCCCGATCTGGCCGAGGGCGGCGTGATCAGCCACCACACGGGTGTCGACGGCGACCTGCCGACCAGTGACCTCACGGTTGAGGCCCACGGGTGGGACACCGAGGCGCCCGTGGTGAAGATCACGGTGACGCCCATTCGCTAGTTGAGCGCGTCGACGAGGGGCGGCCGGCACGTGCCGGCCGCCCCTTGGGCTTTATTCAAGCTCGCATGGATTGCGGTTCCCCATGGTCGGATGGATCGACGGACATGGCGGATCGCCGTTGGGTAGTGGGTCACTTTGAGTTGTGAGCCGCAAAGACCCCTCACTCTGACCCTCTCTCAGTGAGACCCTTGCGTAACCCGGGGGCGGTTGCCCGGAAGACCCTCACCCCAACCCTCTCCCACAGGGAGAGGGAGCAAGAGCCGCCGCACCTTCGAGGACGAGGGAGCGTTGTGCAAAGGTCTCCCAGTGGGAGAGGGAGAAGATGGTGGCTCACCTCGGGGGACGGGAGTTGATCAAACTTGCCCACTACCCGCCGTTGCACACGGGGGCCGCGGCGACCCTACCGATGCTATGCTCAACTTCTACTCGCGAAGCGAAACCTCGTTGAACCGTGCCATCACCCAAAGAAATCACCCGTCATCACCGCCGCGCCAAAAACGTGCGCCGGCAGCGGTTTCTGCGCGCGCGCAACGTGAGCACTCGCTCGGCAGTGCGAACGTTTGTGAGGCGCGCCCGCACCGTGATCGAGTCCGGCGACACCGAAGCCGCGGAGGCGGCCATCCGCGACGCGCAAGGCCGCCTGGACGCCGCCGCACGCAAGGGCATCATCCACCGCCGCAAGGCGGCGCGCAGCGTCTCGCGCCTGGTGCGCCAGCTACGGGCGGCGGAAGCCGCCTAACCGCGAGCGTCGGCAGGCCGGGTGGCCAGCCGCGCCGTCAGGATCTCCAGCAGCGCGTCTTTGTCGCCGCCGGTTGATTTGAGCGCCGCGTCGGTGCGGACGACTTCGGCATACATGCGGGCGATCAGGCGGTCGGGCATGCGCCGCGCCTGCTGCGCAAGGAAACGACCGCGGCCGGGCGGCGCGCCGGCGGCCCGCGCCACCTGCTGGTAGCTGCCGCCTTCGACCACGACCTGACGCGCCGCCGCCAGTTGGCGCAGCGAACGGGTGATGTCGGCCAGGATCATTTCGTGCGGCGTGCGCAGCGCCAGCATGTCGTGCAGCACGGACAGGGCCGCGGCGCCACGGCGGTCGGTGAGGGCGTTGACGTAGTCCCAGCGCGTGTGCTCGCCGATGGTGGCGCAGGCGTCGTTAACGTCGCGCTCGGTGATCTCACCGTTGAACCCCACGTAGGTCGCCAGCTTCTCAACCTCGCTGGTGAGCAGGCCGGCGTCGGCCGTGATCAGTTCCACCAGTCGGGCGGCGGCGTTCTCGGACATGCCCACGCCTTCGCGGCGCGCCAACGAGCGCACGAACCTCACGGCCTCGGCGTCGTGCAGCGGCCCGAACTGCTGAACCCGCGCGCCGTGCTGGGTTAACCCGTTGAAGGCCTTCACGCGCGGCGCGGTGCGGCGGTCACCCAGGTCCAGGTACACCGAGACGGCGAGGTCGCAGGTGTCGGTGTTGGTGTTTTTGGCCTGGGCGTCGCCAAAGGCGGCCAGCCACTTGATGAGTCGCCGGGCCGGCGGCCCGCTGGGGGGCGCTCCGTCCAGGAAGACCCGACGCCGATCCCCGAACATCGAGACGGCGCCGCAGGCAGCGTTGAGTTCGTCAGGCGCCACGCGTGCGCCGTCCAGGTGGGTATAGGCCAGGTCGTCCGGCACCGGATGGCCCAGCACCGCCTCAACGGCGTTTCGCAAGCGGGGGTCGCGGCTGCCCAGGAAGATGAAGAGCATGGGGTCAGCTTACGAGGCGAGCGTGCTGGCGCCGGATGAGGTAGTGGGTCACTTTGAGTTGTGAGCCGCGAAGACCCCTCACCCCCGGATCGCGTCCGGGGCAGGCTCTAACCCTCTCCCCCAGGAGAGACCCTTGTGTAAGCCGGTGACCGGTGCCCGGAAGAGCCTCACCCATGGGAAAGGAGTGAGCGAAGAGGAGTGAGAGGTGAGAGAGGGCTGCCGGGGAGTGATGGGTGCGGCCAGCGGCTTAGGTGGTGTTTGGGGCGGTTGCCCGGAAGACCCTCACCCCAACCCTCTCCCACAGGGAGAGGGAGCAGGAGCAGGAGCCGCTGCACCTTCGAGGACGAGGGAGCGTTGTGCAAAGGTCTCCCAGAAGAGAGACAAGATGACAGCTCGCTTCGTGGAGAGGGATGCGATCAAAATGACCCACTACCCCGGATGACTGCTTCCAGGTTCGCCAAGGTCCAGCGGTGAGGTGGCGGAGTCCGCATCCGATAGCCGCCCGAGGCGCCTGTTGTCGGACTGCCGGTGGTCAGGCGGCGGGTTGGCGACGGCCGACGATCACGCCTTCGACCACACCTGCCAGGCGGGCGACGCGATCGCTCAAGCCGTCCACGCGGACCGCCAGCGCATCCACGCGAGCGGCCAGCCCATCCACGCGAGCACTCAGCGCATGCACGTCGGCGCGCACGTCGCGCCATGACGCCAGCGTCAAGCCGCCCAAGCCCACGAACAGGGCCGCACCCACGCTGAGGATTGCGACCTCGAGCGAGCGGTTGATTGGCGTCGCTTCGGCGGAGACAGGCTCCAATCCACAGTCCTTCAGGACCGGGACCAGAGAGTCGCGATCGAAGCAGGACACCAGAAACAGGTGCAGTGCTTCCCGCAAGTTGGCAACAGCTTCTTCATCCGTTGTTACCTGACTGAGGACATCGAGTGACGGGCAACCCGCGATGTATCCCACGTCGTCGGGCCTCACCTGGAGAGGCACGTCGAACCTGAGACCGATTCCGTTGTCCATTGCGAGCCTGAGGGACGCGCGTCGGCCGCCAGTAACGCAGCAGGGCATCGGTGAGCTGATCGCGGGCGCGTTGACACGGCGGACTGGCACACTCAATCCTGTTGGCCAGTCTGAACGCCCGCGCCGGAGCGGGTTCCGTCCTATCTCACTGGAGGTGCGCAATGAGCGCCGACTCCGCCAATGGCGCGATTGAGCAGTCGTTCACGTCACAGCACGCCGGTTCGGCGGCCCTGCGCGCGCGGGCGTGCGCAGCGCTGGCCGGCGGCGTGGCTCACGACACGCGTATCCAGGCACCCTTTCCGATCCTGGCCGCGCGGGCGCAGGGCCCGCGCAAGTGGGACGTGGACGGCAACGAGTACATCGACTACACGATGGGCCACGGGGCGCTGATTCTGGGGCATGGGCACCCGGTAGCCGTGGACGCAGCGCAGGCGCAGCTGGCGCTGGGCACGCACTACGGGGCCGGCCACGAGCTGGAGATCCGTTGGGCCGAGCAGATCAAGCGCCTCAAGCCGAGCATCGAACGCGTGCGCTTCCATTCCTCGGGCACCGAGGCCACACACATGGCCATGCGGCTGGCGCGCGCGCACACGGGCCGGGACCGGATCGTCAAGTTTGTGGGTCACTTCCATGGCTGGCACGACTACGCCACGGTGGGGGTTGAGGCGCCGTTCGACATTCCCACTTCCGCCGGTGTCCCGGCGGCGACCCGAAGCACCGTGACCGCGTTGCCCACGGACCTTGGTCGCGTGCGGGACGAGTTGGCCACAGGCGACGTGGCGGCGGTGATCGTGGAGCCGAACGGGGCCAGTTGGGGCGGGCTGCCGATCGACCCGACGTTCATTGAAGGACTGCGAAGCCTGACGACCGAGCACGACGCCGTGCTGATTCTGGACGAGGTGGTGACGGGATTCCGCATGTCACCGGGCGGGTTCCAGGTGATGGCCGGCGTGACGCCGGACCTGACCACGATGGCCAAGATCGTGGCGGGCGGCCTGCCGGGCGCAGCCGTGGGCGGGCGCGCCGAGATCATGGATCGGCTGGAGAAGCGCGGCGACCCGGCCTGGGACCGCGGCCAGCGGATCGCCCATCCCGGCACGTTCAACGCCAACCCGGTGTCGGCGGCGGCCGGGACGGCGGTTCTGGAATACGTGGCCGACGGCGCCGTGCACGAGCACATCGACGCGCTCTGCGAGCATCTTCGGCAGGACCTGCAGGCCGCGTTCGACCGTCACGACGTGGGGGCGCTGGTGTACGGCGAGACGTCGTACTTCCACATCAGTCTCAGCGGCAAGCCGTCGAAGAGCGGCCTGGGCGGGGCCGCCGGCGAGGCCCTGGGCCAGGCCCTGATCAACCAGGGCGTCCACATCATGTCGGGCGGCGGGTTCACGAGCGCGGCGCACACGGACGACGACATCGAGCAGACGGTGGCGGCGTTTGACGCGGCAATTGGAATCGTGGCCGCCGAAGGTCTATTCGGCGACTGAGCGTGGAAGGGAAACCCGACGCATGAAGATTGAAGGCAAGCTGGCGGACCTCGGAATCGAACTCTCGGCCCCGACCATCCCGCCGACGGCGCCGCTCAAGCCGTGGAACGTCAGCGGCAACCTGGTGTACCTCTCCGGGGCCGGGCCGGTGGACGCGGACGGCGCGACGCCGGTGGGCAAGGTGGGGCGCGACTTCGACACGGCGCAGGCGGCCGAGTTCGCCCGCTCGATTGCCGTGGCGCATCTGGGCGCGCTGCAAGAGGCGCTGGGCGACCTGGACCGAATTCTGCACGTGGTCAAGGTGCTGGGCATGGTGAACTGCACGGATGACTACACCGACCATCCGGCCGTCATCAACGGCTATTCCGAGCTGTTCGTGGAGTTGTGGGGCGAGAATGGCCGCCATGCGCGTTCGGCGGTGGGGATGGCGCAGTTGCCGGGCGGCATGCCGGTCGAGATCGAGGCGATTTTCGAGTTCATGTAGGGGCGTCCCGCCCGCCGCTACAGGTTTGTACGTTGGCCGGGAGGCTGGCGGGGACCGCCGCTGAACGCGGCGTCTCGGGCCCAGTCGACGGGGACTTCAGCGGGGACGGTCGTGCGGTCTTTGGCAAGGTTTGGCACCGGAACCAGGACATAGCCGTTGTCGACACCGAACTCGAGGATGCGCTTGGTCAGTTCAACGTCGCGGGCGCAGTAGTCGATCACGCGCTGCCGGTCGTTGGGTTGCCCGGTCCGCCACAGGTGGACGGCTTCCGTGCCATCGCTCAACGACTTGGCCTCGCCGAACATGGCGCCGGCGATGTCCTGCAAGCGCATGCCCTTGCGGCGGCCGGTGACGGATTGGAGTTTGAGGAGGACGTCGAATGACCGCTCGCGCAGGACGGTTACGTCGCCGTACGCGGAGAGCACGGTGAGGTCGAAGCGGCGTGAGTTGAAGCCGACCACGCGCGGATGCGCGGCGAGGTAGTCGATCAGATCCTGGGCGTCAGGTTCCTGCCAGACGTGTTGCCGGCCGTGTTCGTCGATGGTGACGCCGACGGCCAGGCCGAAGGCCTGGATGTTGCGCCAGCCGCCGCGCACTTCGTGGCTCAGGTTCAGGGTTTCGAGGTCGAAGACGACGTAGCGGCCGTCAGACGGGATCGGTTCGGGCGTGGTGAGCATTGCGCATTATGCGCAGAGGGCAGTGGTAGTTTGCCAGTCGCCGGGCGGAGGGCAAGTTTGCTCATGTGGCAGCGAGTGGTGCGAACAGAACGGCATCGGGCGACTCCACCACTATTGAAACGGGTCCCGCGATGTTGATGTGCTGCTAGTTCTCGTCAGCTCTGCGCAGCACCGCACTGGTCTGCATGCTCGTCCAAACATTGCATCCGCCTCTAGCTAAGCCGTAAGCGTCGAAGCAATGTGGATCGTCCAACTCCTCGTGGGCGGTAGCTATCTCGGAACCCGGCCCGAAATCCAACTAAATCTCATTCGTACTCATACCCGCTGACGGCCGTCCTCGTCAGTCCAACTGGACCCAGGTCGAGATCTAGCCACAGCTCGTTCAGTCCACGTCCATGTCTAGCGGCTTCGTATTTGGGCGAATTCGGCATGCGACGCACGCAGTCGGCAAGCTGCCTCTGGGCGTCCAACGCACCGTTCAGCACGACCTCGAGGTCCGCGTCGGCGTCCACTTGCATAGTCTTCAACAAATGCAAGACGACGTTCAGGCCCTCTCGCAACACCAAGACGCGAGCTTCCGGCTCAGCATCGAAGGCTTCCTTCACGGCATTGAACCGAGCTTGAGCAACTCGCTGCGCCTCGAAAGTCTCCGTACATGCGTCGCAGTAACTTGGCTCTTCCAGCCTGGTGCCGTCGCGGACCGCGCGCCATTCAGCGTTAGTCATAGAAAAAATGTCGCGGCCGCACGGAGGACCGGTGCACGCCTCGGATCGCTCCAGCCCTGACGCGGCGTCGGAGCTATCGATTAGGGCTCGTAGCGCTTCCGTATAAGTCTCCAAGTCCAAGTACCAAACGGTAGCCACAGCGCAACTCCTCCCTTCGCCAACCAGCGCCAGAACCGCAATCGGCCCGGGCATGGTAAACCCGCCGTTGCGCGTCCGACTGGCTAGTACGCCTGCCCACCACCAGGCTCGGAAATCTCTTGCCGCAGTCGCAGGGCGTTGTTACGGTTGCGGTGTGTGCATTGTGCGCTCGGCCGGTCACGCTTGTCGCGGCCCCGAGAGACAATGCGGACGACGCAAAGGCGTTGACGGGGAGGAGTAGGCCTCCCGAGAACCCCGAGCGAGCCGGAGATGGTGTGAGCCGGTGGGTTCTCGCAGCTGAAGGTCGCCCCCGAGCCGATCGGCCGAAGGACGTTTCTGGTAGGCCGGTCCGGTGCCCGCCGTGATCGGGTAATGAAGCGGTCCGGTTGAATGACCGGGCAAGCGGGGTGGTACCGCGGGTTGAAAGCCCGTCCCTGAGTGGGACGGGCTTTTTGTTGCCGGAGATCCGGCCGCCGAAAAGGACGCGGAGCGATGAGACGCAGCACGCACAGGCGTGAGATTGCGCGCGCTCAGGTCAATGCGGTCGAGGTACCGGACGGAGACGCCGGCTAACCGCCGTCTCCGCGTTTCCCCCACCAGACACGACCGCACGTTTCCCCACGACGCTTCAGGAGACCCACGACATGTCCGCGATCAACGGCCAATCCACGAACGGTTCGACCGCCGCGCCGAAGACTCCGCGTACCGGTGGCGAGGTGGTGTGCGACGCCATCCTCGCCGAGGGCGTGGACGTCATTTTCGGAATGCCGGGCGGCGCGTCGCTGCCCTTCTACGACTCGCTCTACCTCTACCAGGACCGCATCCGACACGTGCTGATCCGGCACGAACAGGCGGCCGGATTCGCCGCCAACGGCTACGCGCGAGCTTCCGGCAAGGTGGGTGTCGCCACCAGTACATCCGGTCCGGGCGCCACCAACATGGTGACGTGCATGGCCAACGACATGATGGACTCGGTTGGCGTGGTCTACATCACCGGCCAGGTGGCGCGTCCGGCCATCGGGTCGGACGCCTTCCAGGAAGCCGACGTCACCGGCATTTCCATCCCAATCACCAAGCACAGCTACCTGGTGATGGACGTGGACGACCTGCCGCGGGTGATGCAGGAAGCGTTTCACCTGGCGTCCACCGGGCGCCCGGGTCCGGTGCACGTGGACATCCCGAAGGACGTATTCCTGGAGACGACCACCGAGGTTGCGCCGGCGCAGGTGAGCCTGCGCGGCTATCGGCCGTCCAAGGTTGGCAACGCCAAGATGGTCCGGCGCGCGGCCGAGGTGATCAACGCCGCCGAACGGCCGATCATCATGGCCGGGCACGGCATCGACATCTCGGGCGCCGCCGACGAACTGATGCAGCTGGCCACGCGCGGAAATGTTCCGGTGGTCAGCACGCTGCACGGCGTGGGCACGTTTCCCGAGACCCATCCGCTGTCGTTCGGGATGCTCGGCATGCACGGCCTGGCTTACGCCAACTTCGCCATGCGGCAGACCGACTGCATCATCGGCCTGGGCACGCGGTTCGACGACCGGGCCGTGGGCAAGGCCGACGAGTTTGGGCCGGGCGCGAAGATCGTCCATATCGACATCGACCCGGCCGAGATTGGCAAGGTGCTGGAGACCGAGGTACCGATCGTGGGGGATCTGCGGCTGACGCTGCAGAAGCTGCTGCCCTTGATCGAAGCACGCGATCGCACGCCCTGGCTGGACCAGATGAACGGCTGGCGACGCGATCATCCGTCGCTGAAGATTCCCGACAGCCCCGACTCCGTGCTGCCGCAGGAAGTCGTGCGGGCGATCTATGACATCTCGGGCGGCGAGGCGCGCGTAATCGCCGACGTGGGCCAGAACCAGATGTGGGCGGCCCAGCACTACTGGTACGAGCGCCCGCGCATGTTCTTCAGCGCCGGCGGGCTGGGTCCGATGGGTTACGCGCTGCCGGCGGCCATGGGCGTAAAGCTGGCGGACGATTCGCAGGACGTCTGGTGCGTCACCGGCGACGGCGGCCTGCTGATCAACATCCAGGAGTTCAACACGCTGGCGGCCGAAGGAATCAACGTGAAGGTGGCGGTGCTGAACAACGGGCACCTGGGCATGATTCGCCAGTGGCAGGAGTTCTTCTACGAAGGCCGCTACATGGGCTCCTTCCTGGACAACCCGGATTTCGCCAAGGTTGGCCAGGCGTTCGGGCTGCGCGGCGTGGGCGCCAGCTCGCGCGACGAAATGCACGACGCGATTGCCATGGCCCACGAGTACGACGGCCCGGTGGTGCTGGACATGCACGTGGACCGGGTGGAGAACGTCTACCCGATGATCGTGCCGGGTACCGGCGTGAACAGCGTGATCGAGGACCCGCGATGAACGAGCCACAAACGCACATGCTAGTGGCCACGGTGGCCGACCACCCCGGCGTGCTGACCCGAGTGGCCAGCCTGTTTCGCCGACGCGGGTTCAACATCGCCAGCCTGGCGGTCGGACACTCCGAGGAGCCGGGCTACTCGCGCATGACGATTGCCGTCGAAGGTTCGGCGGACGAGGTCAAGCAGTGCGAGAAGCAGCTGTATAAGCTGGTGGAGGTTGTCTCGGTGCGGAATCTGACCGGCGCGCCGGCCGTCGTGCGCGAGCTGGCCATGATCAAGGTGCGGGTCAACGCCAGCGAACGACCGGGTCTGGCCGAAGTGACGGATATCTTCCGCGGCGAGATCGTGGACGTGAGCAAGACGTCGATGATCGTGCAGATGACCGGCGGCCAGTCGAAGATCGACCGGTTTCTAGACGTGATTACCGAGTACTCGATCGAGGAGATTTCCCGAACCGGCGTGATCGCCATAGCGCGCGATAGCGTCTCCCCACGGAATGGACGTACGCGTGGATAGCAAGGTTCTCTACGAGGCCGACATCACGGCCGACGAGTTGCAGGGCAAGCGGGTGGCGGTTCTGGGGTATGGCAGCCAGGGGCACGCGCACGCGCTGAACCTGCGCGACTCCGACGCCGACGTGGTGGTGGGCCTGCGCCCGAATAGCGCCTCACGCGCTCGGGCCGAAGCCGAGGACCTGCTGGTTCTCGACGTTTCCGAAGCCGTGGACGCGGCCGAGGCCGTGATGCTGGCGCTGCCTGATCAGGATCAGCCGAAGGTCTACGACGAGCAGATTGCGCCGGTGCTGCGCCCAGGCCACATGCTGCTGTTTGCCCATGGCTTCAACATTCACTACGGGCAGATCAGTCCGCCGCCCGAGGTGGACGTGGCCATGGTTGCGCCCAAAGGCCCAGGGCACGTCCTGCGCGACCTCTTTGTGGAGGGCGTGGGGGTTCCGGGGCTGGTGGCCGTGCATCAGGACGCGACCGGCCGCGCACGAGACGTGGCGCTGTCCTACGCCAAGGGGATCGGCTGCGCCAAGGCCGGGCTGATCGAAACGACGTTTCAGGACGAGACCGAGACCGACCTGTTCGGCGAGCAGGCGGTGTTGTGCGGCGGCGTGACGGCGCTGGTGAAGAACGGCTTTGAGACGCTGGTCGAGGCCGGTTACGACCCGCGCCTCGCGTACTTCGAGTGTCTGCACGAGTTGAAGCTGATCGTGGACCTGATCTACCAGGGCGGCATCAGCTACATGCGCTACTCGATCAGCGACACGGCCGAGTACGGCGACCTGGTATCCGGGCCGCGCGTGGTCAACGCCAATTCACGGGCCGCGATGGAGGCGATCCTGGAGGACGTGCAGAACGGGGAGTTCGCGCGCCGCTGGATTCTCGAGAATCAGGCGGGGCGGCCCGCGTATAATGCTTTGCGGAACCGCGACCTCGAACATCCAGTCGAGGTGGTGGGTCGCGAGCTTCGCAGCATGATGGATTGGCTTCCCAAGACGCGCGAATGAACCGCAGGTAACGCACGACCGATGCGCAATATGCAGGTGACGTCCAGCCTCGCGCTTCCCGGCCCCTCCCGTTAGCGGAGGGGAACCCCGGGATATCCCGCGGCCGCACGCGCGGCCGCCCATGACCTAGCAGAGGAAGCTGTCACCATGCGGAACGTCCGCATCTTCGACACCACCCTGCGCGACGGCGAGCAAGCTGCCGGCGGCGCGCTGACCATCGACGAGAAGCTGGAAATCGGGCGTCAACTGGCCCGGTTGAACGTTGACGTGATCGAGGCCGGGTTCCCGTTCACGTCGCCCGGCGACTTCAAGGCCGTGGACCTGCTGGCCCGCGAACTCCGCAACGTCGAGATTGCAGGGCTGAGCGGCTTCAAGCGCGAGCAGATCGATACGACCTGGGATGCGCTGAAATCGGCCGCGCGGCCGCTGCTGCACATCGTGATCTCCACCAGCGACATCCACCTGCAGCATCAACTGCGGGAGCGCCGGGAGGTCGTGATCGACCTGACCCGTGACGCCGTGGGGCACGCGCGCACGCTCACCGACCACATCGAGTTCTCGGCCATGGACGCCACGCGGTCCGATCTGGGCTTTGTGAGCGAGGTCTTCAGCGCCGCCATCGAGTCCGGCGCGACGGTCGTGAACTTCCCCGACACGGTGGGCTACGCCCAGCCGGCGGAGTTCGCGGACATGGTTCAGTACGTCATGGACCAGACGCGCGGCATCGAGGATGTCGTGTTTTCCGTGCACTGCCACGACGATCTAGGCCAGGCCGTGGCCAACTCGCTGGCGGCCGTCAAGAATGGCGCGGTGCAAGTGGAATGCACGATCAACGGCGTGGGCGAACGGGCGGGCAACGCCTCGCTGGAAGAGATCGTGATGGCGCTGCGCACGCGCGGCGACTACTACCAGGCCGATACACGGCTGGTCACGACGGAACTGGCGCGGACGAGCCGCCTGGTTTCGAACTACATGGGCATGGTCGTGCCGCCCAACAAGGCCGTCATCGGCGCCAACGCGTTTGCCCACGCATCCGGCCTGCACCAGGACGGGATGCTGAAGGAACGCACGACCTACGAAATCATGAACCCGTCGGATGTCGGGCTGGACCAGAGCAGCATCGTTCTGGGCAAGACGTCCGGTCGGCACGCGTTTCGCGACCGGCTGGAGCGCATGGGGTACGAACTGCCCGATGCGAATTTCCAGAACGCCTTTCAGTCGTTCAAGGAAATTGCCGACCGCAAGAAGACGATTACCGACCGCGACCTGGAGGCGATCGTGCACAACGAGCAGCGGCGCTCGTTTCACCAGACGTTCGAGCTGCTGCACGTGCAGGTCAGCACCGGCACCGGGTCCATGCCGACCGCGACGGTGCGGCTGCGCTCGGACGACGGCGAGGAGCTTTTCGACGCCGCCATTGGTACCGGTCCGGTGGACGCCATCTACCGCGCCATCAACCGGCTGGTGAAGGTGCCGAACCAACTCACTGAGTTCTCGATCAACTCCGTGACGGAGGGCATCGACGCGATCGGCGAGGTGACGATCCGCATCGAGAGCAACGCCAAGACTTTCAGCGGGCATGGCGCGGATACCGACATCATGGTCGCCAGCGCCCAGGCGTACGTCAACGCGCTGAACCGTCTGCTGGCCGGGCTGGGCAAAGGCTGGTCAACAACGCCCGAGGCCACGCTGTTGGCCGACGCGTCGGGCGTTCCCGGAATTTAGGAGGCGACATGGGCCGAACGCTGCTCGACAAAGTCTGGGACGCCCACACGGTGCGCGAACTGCCGAATGGGCAGACCCAGCTGTTCATCGGCCTGCACCTGGTGCATGAGGTGACGAGTCCCCAGGCGTTTCAGATGCTGGTGGAGCGCGGGCTGTCCGTGCGCTACCCCGACCGCACCTTCGCCACCGTGGACCACATCATCCCGACCGACGGATCCAGGCGGCCGTACGTGGACGGAATGGCCGAGCAGATGTTCGTGGCGATCGAGCGCAACCTCGAACACACTGGAATTCCGTTCTTCGACCGCTCGACGGGCCGCCAGGGCATCGTGCACGTGATCGGGCCGGAACTGGGGCTGACCCAGCCCGGCATGACGATTGCCTGCGGCGACAGCCACACGAGCACGCACGGCGCGTTTGGCGCGATTGCCTTTGGGGTGGGCACCTCACACGTCCGCGACGTGCTGGCCACGCAGACCATTTCGGTGGCCAAGCCGCGCTGCCGGCGCATCACCGTGAGCGGGGCGCTGGCCGACGGCGTGTACGCCAAGGACGTGATCCTGGCGATCATCGGGCGGCTGGGAGTGCAGGGCGGCGTGGGCTATGCCTACGAATACGCCGGCGACGTCTTCGACGCCATGTCGATGGACGAGCGCATGACGGTCTGCAACATGTCCATCGAAGGCGGAGCGCGGGTGGGCTACGTCAACCCGGACGAGACCACCTACGCCTACGTTGAAGGCCGTGAGTACGCCCCGAAGGGCGATGAGTTCGAGCGCGCCCGGCAGTGGTGGAGCGACGCGGCCTCGGACGCGGACGCCGCGTACGCCGACGAGACGCACATCGAGGGCGAGTCCATCGCGCCGATGGTCACCTGGGGCGTCAACCCAGGTCAGGTCGTTGGCGTGGACGAGCTGATCCCGTCGCCGGACGACGTGGAAGGTCTCGACCGGCGCTCGATCCAGGACGCCCTGGATCACATGAAGCTGTCGCCGGGCGCGCCAATTGCCGGGACGCCGATCGACGTGGCGTTCGTGGGGTCCTGCACCAACAGCCGCCTCTCCGACCTGCGCGAAGCGGCGCGCGTGGCCGAGGGCAGGCGCGTGCCTTCGCACGTCAAGGCGCTGGTGGTGCCGGGCTCGCAGCAGGTAAAGAACGAGGCCGAGGCGGAGGGTCTGCATGAGATCTTCCGAGCGGCCGGATTCGAATGGCGTGACGCCGGGTGCTCGATGTGCCTGGCCATGAACCCGGACAAGCTGGTGGACGATCAGGTCTGCGCGTCGTCGAGCAACCGCAATTTCAAGGGCCGCCAGGGCAGCCCGCTGGGCCGGACGCTGCTGATGAGCCCAGCCATGGTTGCCGCCGCGGCGGTAGCCGGTGAGGTAACCGACGTGCGCGCGCTGGCGACGGGCTAAGGGAGCGGCCAATGTCTGACGACGCACGCATTACCCACGTGGCCGGAACCGGCGTTCCGGTGCGCGGTAACGACATCGACACCGACCGGATCATCCCGGCGCGCTATCTGCGCGAGATCACGTTCGAGACGCTGGGGCCGCACGCCTTCGAGGATGAACGCCGGCAACTCAACGGCAAGCATCCGTTCGACGACGCCCGCTTTGCCGGCGCCAGCATCCTGGTGGTCAACCGCAACTTTGGCTCAGGCTCCAGCCGCGAACACGCGCCGCAGGCCCTGAAACGGCGGGGCATTGGCGCCATCGTGGGCGAGAGCTTTGCCGAGATTTTCTTCGGGAACTGCACGACCATTGGCGTGCCCTGCCTAACCCTGCCGGCGGCACAGATTGAGTCGCTGCAGAGTTTGATTGAAGAGGCGCCCGAAACGCAGGTGGCGATTGACGTTGCCAGCGGGGCGATCACCGCCGGCCAAGCCACCTATCGCGCCGAATTGCCGGCGTCGGTTCGGCAGGCGTTCGTCAGCGGGGGGTGGGACGCTTTGACATCGCTGCTCGAGTCGGGCGACGCAATAAGCGACGTCTACGAACGGTTGCCCTACATCCGCGGCTGGCCTGCTCGATGAAGGATTGGCGGATCGTGGTCACCCCGGGCGACGGTATCGGCCCGGAGGTGACGGCGGCCGGCGCGGAGGTGCTGGACTACACCGCCGGACGCCATGGGATCGGGCTGACGCAGGTTGAGCGCCCGCTGGGCGGCAACAGCATCGACCGGTTTGGCGAGCCCTGTACCGACGAGGTGCTGCAGGACGCGTTGGATGCGGACGCCGTGTTTCTGGGCGCGGTGGGCGGTCCGAAATGGGACGACCCGCACGCCGAGTTCACCCCGGAGGAAGGGGTGCTGCGGCTGCGCAAAGGGCTGGGCCTCTACGCGAACGTTCGACCCGTGCGGGTCTACGACGCCCTGGTCGACCAGTCGCCGCTACGACCCGAAGTCGTGCGTGGGACCGACCTGGTGATTCTGCGCGAACTGACGGGCGGGCTGTACTTCGGCGAGCCGAAGGAGATGCGGTTCATCCGCGGGGAACGGGGCGCCGTGGACACGCTGGCCTATACAGAGAGCGAAATCCGAAGGATCGTGGAACGCGCCTTCCAGTGGGCAGCCGGGCGCCGACGCAAGGTGCTCTCCGTGGACAAGTTCAACGTGCTGGTCACCGGACGCTTCTGGCGTGAAATCGCGAATGACGTGGCGGCGCAGCACCCGGATATCGAGTACGACACGATGCTGGCTGACGCCTTTGCCGCGGCGCTGGTGCGGCAGCCGACCGCGTGGGACGTGGTGGTCACCGAGAACACGTTTGGCGATTTGCTGAGTGACGAGGCGGGCGTGTTCACCGGATCGCTGGGCATGCTGCCTTCGGCCAGCCTGGGCGACGAAGGTCACGCGCTCTACGAGCCGGTACACGGCAGCGCGCCCGACATCGCTGGGCAGGGCATTGCCAACCCGTTGGGTACAATCCTGAGCGTGGCGATGTTGTTTCGCCACTCGTTCGACCAGCCGCAGGCGGCCGCGGCAATCGAGTCGGCCGTCGAGCAAACACTGAACGACGGGTTCCGAACCCCGGACATCGGCGAGGAGGGCGCGCGCCTCGTGGACACCACGTCCATGACCGCGGCGGTCATTGCCCGCATCGAGGGCCCCGCCGCCGGCTGACAAGCATACCCAACGTCTCGCGGGAGGCTGGCGAGCCGCCCCGCACGTATCCGAAACACAATCCGCCGAGACCCGACTGATTTCCATGCAAGTTTCGTTGTACGACACGACGCTGCGCGACGGTGCGCAGACGGAAGGCATCTCGTTCTCGACCGAGGACAAGCTGCGCATCGCCCAGCGGCTGGACGCGTACGGGGTGCATTACATCGAGGGCGGGTTTCCCGGCTCGAACCCCAAGGACCGGGAGTTCTTCCGTCGCGCGGCCGAGATGTCCTGGCGGCAGGCGCGCATCAGCGCGTTTGGCGCCACGCGCTACAAGGACCGCGACGTGGCCGACGATCCCACGGTGGCCGCGCTGCTGGCGTGTGACACCCCCGCCGTCACGATCGTGGCCAAGTTCTCGCGCTTTCAGGTCGAATCGGTGCTGGAGACAACCACCGACGAAAACCTGGCGATGATCCGCGACACCGTGGCGTATCTGAAGGCGGCAGGGCGCGAAGTGTTGGTGGACGCCGAGCACTTCTACGACGGCTTCGGTCAGGATCCGGCCTATTCGCGCGGCTGCCTCGAGGCCGCCACCGAGGCCGGAGCTGACTGGATCATCCTCTGCGATACCAACGGCGGCGCGCTGCCCGATCAGGTGGACAGGGCCACGCGAGCCGCGCGGGAGTGGACCGAGGTTCCGATTGGCGTCCACATGCACAACGACAGCGATCTGGCCGCGGCCAACACCCTGGCCGGCGTGGCGGCCGGCGCTCGGCAAGTCCAGGGCACGATCAACGGGTTTGGCGAACGCTGCGGCAACGCCAACCTCACGACGCTGATTCCGACCCTGCAGCTGAAGCTCGGCCACGGCTGCGTGACTCCGGAGCAGCTGAGGCAGACGACGGAGCTGTCACGCTATGTGGGCGAACTGGCCAACACGCCGCCCAGCGCCTTCATGCCGTACGTGGGCCACAGCGCGTTCGCGCACAAGGCCGGGTACCACGGCAGCGGGATGCGCAAGCACGCGCAGGCCTATCAGCACGTTGACCCGGCCACCGTGGGCAACGAGCGGCGCATCCTGATTTCGGAACTGGCCGGCCGAAGCAACATCGCCGAGCGCGCTCGCGGGCTGGGTCTCAGTACCGACGATGCCGACGTCAGCGAGGCGCTGGCCGCGGTGAAGGACCTGGAGGAGCGCGGCTACCAGTTCGAGGGGGCGGAGGCGTCGTTCGAACTGCTGCTGCGCCGCCTGCGGGACGACTACCGCTCGCCGTTCGAGTTCGTGGACTTCCTGGTGCTGGCGGAGACGCGCGGGGGCCGGGAGATGTTGTCGGAAGCCATGGTCAAGATTCGCGTCGGCGAGGAGATCTTTCACACCGCCGCCGAAGGCAACGGGCCGGTCAGCGCGCTTGACCATGCGGCGCGCAAGGCGCTGGAACGCTTCTTCCCGGCGCTGCGCGAGATGCACCTGGTCGACTACAAGGTCCGCATCCTGGACTCCGCCTCGGCCACCGACGCCAGCGTGCGGGTGCTGATCCAATCCACGGACGGCTCGCGCGAATGGGGCACGGTGGGCAGTTCGGCCAACATCATTGAAGCCTCGTGGCTGGCGCTGAAGGACAGCTACGAGTACGCGCTGCTGGAAAACGGGACAAACAGCGCAAGTTAATGGCCGCGGGCCACAAGGCTAGAATGGCGCTGGTGGTCCGAGGTTCATAGTCGGGCGGGTACAGGAGCAAACGGCGTGACGCCGGATTTGATCGGAATTCTTAGCGTGGGCATGGCGCTGGCGGCGCTGATCATCGGCATGTCGGTGCGGCTCACCGGCCGCATGGATCGGCTTGACGACCGCCAGGCCGCTGTAGAAGCACAACTCGCCGGGTTTAAGGCTCAGTTTTCTGGTCTGGAAGCACGACTCGACGGGCTCGAATCCGGTATCGGTGGGCTGAGCGCGCGACTCGTCCGGTTGGAATCACGGTTCACCGGGTTGGAATCACAGTTCGCAGGGCTAGAAGCACGGTTTGCAACTCTGGAGTCACAGTTCTCGGACATGCAGGCGCAGGTCGCGGCCCTGGACTCGCGCCTTACGGTCGTGGAATCCCAGATCGTCGCGTTGCAGTCGCAGATCGCGGAGTTGCAGGC
Source organism: Chloroflexota bacterium (assembly GCA_965263175.1). Lineage (GTDB taxonomy): Bacteria > Chloroflexota > UBA11872 > UBA11872 > UBA11872 > UBA11872. Next base: position 3,627,275 of record OZ253587.1, on the reverse strand, counting down.
CCAGAGCGTGGCGGTCGAACAGCGATTGGCTTCCGTCGAACGCGGCCAAGCCAGGCTTGAAGGCGTGCTCGAAGGCCTGATCGTGGGCCTGCGCAATGGGCCGCCTCAACGCGAGGCGGCGGCCTAGGCCGCCGAGCAGCGCGACGACCTGCAGCTGGCCGGTCGTTCGGAGGTCGGGTTAAGCCAGGCGAATCAGCTCAGTGGTGACCTGTGTGATCGCCCGCAACTGGTCATGCGGCATGAACTCGCGGACCGAGTGCACGTTGATGTAGCCCATGCCCAGGCAGACCGAGGTAATGCCCTTCTCGTTGAACTCGTGGGCGTCGCTGCCGCCGCCGGTGCTGACGTGGCGTGATTCCAGGCCGGCGGCGGTAATGGCGGCGTCGGCCAGATCCACCGCGGGGTCTTCGTCGTCCAGCTGGTAGGCCGTGTAGAAGGTGTGGGTTTCGATATCCACCGAGCCGCCGAAGTCCTCTGCCGCCTGGCGTGCGGCGCTCACGATGTCGGCCACCTGCAGCTCAAGCCGTTCCTCAGAGAGACTGCGGGTCTCGACCGTGGCCTTGGCCTCCGGCGCGACGATGTTGTAGGCCTCGCCGCCGGACACGATGCCAACGTTTGCCGTGGTGATCTCGTCCACGCGGCCCAGCGGCATGCGGTCGATCGCGCGGGCCGCCATGCCGATGGCGCTGATTCCAAGCTCAGGCTCCAGGCCCGCGTGGGCGGCCTTGCCCCGAAACGTGAAGTTGAAGCGTCGCTGACCCGGCGCTCGCATAACCACGTTGCCAACTGGCCCGCCCGCATCCAGCACGAAGCAGCGGCGTCCCGCGACGTCGTTGGCGTCGAACGCCTTGGAGCCGATGTGGCCGACGTCTTCGCCGGTGGTGAAGAGCAGTTCCACCGCTCCGTGCGGCAGCCCCGACTCGTGGTAGGCGCGCACGGCTTCCATGATGGCGGCCAGCCCGGCCTTGTCGTCCGCGCCGAGAACCGATGAGCCGTCCGAATAGACGCCGTCGTCTTTCACCACCGGTGTCATGACCGGCGTTGGCCGCACCGTGTCCATGTGCGCGTTGAGAATGATCGGGTCTCCGTCCTTGCCGCGCGCCGGCCACTCGCCGATCAGATTCCCGTGCGGGTCCGAGCGCCAAGTGATACCCAGACCCTCCATCCGCGGCTTGATGACCGCCACGACGCGCTCTTCGTCGCCGTAGTAGCTGTCAACGGACAGGAGGGCGACAAAGGTGTCGAGCAGGCGGTCGAAGTCAATGTCGATCGGTCGGGCGGTGGTGGTCATTGGTGAGTTCGTCTCTGATCGGCCAGACTGTGTGCATTCTGGCGCAACGCAGCTCGGTTTCCCAAGAGGCTGAGCGTGCCAGCGCGTAAGGTTCTTGGGCTAGGCGGCCAGAAGCTTCGACCGTTACCCTCAAGAGACGCACTGAAACTCTCGGCGGAAGGCGAGTACCATCACAGCCTGCGAGCGTTCCCGGAGTAGCTAGACCGCCGTCAGGCTGGTCACGAGAACCCTGCAATGCCAGCACGACAATCAATTCCCGTTAACGGCGGCGTTCTGCGATGGGCCCGCGATCTGCGGGGTTACTCGGTTCCCAAGGCTGCTGCTGAGATCGGTGTGGAACCGCATGAACTGACGGCTCTCGAAGCCGGTCAACGTTCGGTCAACCTTGGGATCCTTGATCGGATAGCACGTGCGTACAAGCAGACGAGGTCCGCTTTGCTGCGCGCCTCTCCGCCGGAGGCCGATCCGCGACCCCGAGACTTCCGGTCGGAGAGAAGCGCGGAGATCTCTGCCACCGAGGATGTCTTGCTCATTGTGCGCAGCGTTCGGCGCATTCAGCGGGCAATGGCCGACCTGCTGGAGGTAGATCCAGAACTATTCCCGCGCGCGGTCATCAACACCTACACGCTGGGCGATGAGACCGAAGCTGTGGCGGTGCAGGAGCGAAGGGCTTTGGGCTTCAAGCACGACGTTCCACCGCGTGCCGATGCGGCTCAGGTCTACGCGAGCCGACGCATCCTGCTTGAACGTCAGGGGATTCTCGTATTTCAGAATAAATGGCCGCGGAGAGAAGGGATCGGAATCTCACTGTTCGATCCCGGCTGTCCACCGTCCATCGTGGTCAATACCGATCAGCAACCACATCAGGCCCGCTCGTTCACGTTGTTTCACGAATTCGCGCACCTCTTGCTGCGCCAGCCGGGCGTTTCCGATCAACAGGTTCGGTCCGGACCGCACGGGCAGGTAGAGCAATGGTGTAACCGCGTGGCCGCCGCCATGCTGATGCCGCGAACGGCCCTGCTCGCGGAAGTAGAGACTCGGCACGCTGGCCTGCCGCCACAGCAGTGGGATCTAGCGCACATCGGCGCCATTGCGAGGCGCTTTCGCGTCAGCTACATGGCCGCCGGTATCCGGCTGAAACACTGCAGCGTGACGGGCGCTATCGATCGTTTGGGACATCTCCTACGCCAGTCCGATACGGCTGCCGCACCGCAGGCGCCCGATCCAAGCAGGCCGTTTAGGCAGTCGGCTGGACGCGCAAGGTTCTACGAAGTAGGCCCTGAAGTGGCCGAGGCGTTTCTGAAAGCGCTCGATACGGAAGTCATCGACACGAGAGAGGCCAGCGCCATCCTCGATCTGAATAGCAACGCGTTGAGAGCCTTTGCCGAGACAGCGCAGAGTGGGAGTGCGCGCAGCCCAGCAGCGTGATTCGGTTTCCCGAAGACCCGCCGATATACGCGATCGACACTTGCTGCGTAATGGACCTGAACAACTCGCACGTCCGCCGGCCTGGGGTGGCGCCTCCACCGCCGAAGTTCTCGGCAGACTCGGCGCACAGGATCTGGGCTGGAATCGAAAAGCTCGCTCAAGAGCGGCGACTCAAACTCATTCCCGCGGTTCGTGATGAGTTGCGGCGGCTCGATCCCGAGGGTGCGCAACGGATCGGCGTCAACGCTGGATCGCGCGTTCCGGCGCTGAGCGCTGACCTGGTAGCTGTGTACCAACACCTTGACCGCGCTCACCCAAAGCTCGTTCCGAACGACCCCGCCAAGGACCCTGCTGATCCTTGGCTTGTCGCGTACGCCATCGTTTACGGATGGACCGTCGTGACATCGGAGATACCGGCGGCTCTCTCGAGGCGTAGTGCGTCAAGCCCGAAGATTCCAGACATCTGCGAAGCGGAAGGCGTGCCTTGGATATCGCTGGAAGATCTGGCTGTGCGTGAAGGGTGGCCGAGCTGACCGCTTGAGCCGCAACCGATTCTGTGGGATCGCTGTCCCGCATTAGCTTGGCTGCCCGTATCCGATTTCCCGCAGCCTCACGCCGGAGGATGTCTCCTAGAACGCTCCTCTTCGCGCGAATGTTCTCGCTCTGGGACTGCAGGGCGCGGCTGGAATGTCCCGCGAGCTACTCGGGGTTCCCGGCGCGGCGGTGGGCGGTGTAGGTCCAGGTGGCGGTGGCTTCGATCCAGCCGGTGACGTGGGGGTGGGTGTTGAGGGCGGCGCGGACTGCGGCGAGTTGGTCTGGGGCGACGGTGTCGGTGGCGGTGAGGGCGGGCCAGCAGCGGGCGGTGGGGGGCGCGGCCTTGCGGCCGGCGCTTGCGTCCAGGAGCAGCTTGAGGACGTGATCGAGGGTCAGGCGCGCGCCGAGGTCGACGCCCAGAATCTCGGCGGCGAGTTGGGGTCGATGTACGTGGCGCTCGGCCAGGGGGCGTCCGACGGCGGCCAGGCAGGCGACTGGGATGACGAGCGTTGCACCGGCCGGCATGGCGGGTTCGTGGGCGGCGGGCGCCTTGAGCAGGCGGCGGCGCGCGCCGTCCGCTTCGACGATCAGAACATCCGCGCCGGACGCACGCAGCAGGTCCGGCGCCAGTTCGGGCGGGATGCCGTCGTAGCGGCGTTGGGTGGGGGCGGCGGTGACCACGGTGATGACGGGGTGAGCGTCCAGCGCCGCCGGAAGCTCGGCGCGCCAGCGATTCGGCGGCGACACGAGCAGCTTGGGTGAGCGGGCCAGCGACGGGCGATGGATGGTTGTGGACTTGGTGGTGACCACGCGCAGGCCGCGCTCCGCCAGGGCCTGGGCCAGGGCGAACATGCTGGTGGTCTTGCCACCGGCCCCCACAATGGCCGCGATGTCGCCGGAATCGAAGATGTCGGCGAGCAGGCAGGGGGATGCGTTCAGGGAGGTCATGGGCTGGACCTGTGCAACCGGCACTGGGCGTCACGTTGGGCCGCCGCCGGGTGTTGTTTAGACACCGCACGTACACTGCGAACGGGTTTCCTTGAACAGGGGTTGTGCATGCCCTGCGCGTTAATCACGGGCATTACGGGTCAGGACGGCTCATATCTGGCGGAGTTTTTGCTGGAGAAAGGCTACACAGTCGTCGGCGTCGTACGCCGCACCAGTACCGAGAACAACGGCCGCATCCAGCATTTGCAGGACGACCTGGTATTGGAAGCGGGCGATCTGCACGATCAGTACTCGCTGATCGAGATCATGCAGCGGCACCGGCCGGACGAGGTGTACAACCTGGCGGCGCAATCCTTTGTTGCGGCCTCGTGGCGGCAGCCGGTGCTGACCGGGGAAGTGACAGCGCTGGGCGCGACCCGAGTGCTGGAAGCCATCCGCGCGGTGGATCCCACGATCAAGTTCTATCAGGCGTCAAGCAGCGAGATGTTCGGCGAGGTTCAGGAATGGCCGCAGCGCGAGTCCACCCCGTTCTATCCGCGCAGTCCCTACGGTGTGGCGAAGCTCTACGCCCACTGGATCACCGTCAACTACCGCGAGAGTTATCGAATATTCGCCTGCTCGGGGATCTGCTTCAACCACGAGTCGCCGCGGCGCGGAATGGAGTTCGTGACCCGCAAGCTCAGCTATTCGGCGGCGCGCGTGCATCACGAGGTGGTTCAGAGCGTGCCCTTCGGCGATCTGTCCACGCGACGCGACTGGGGCTATGCCCCGGACTTTGTACGCGGCATGTGGCTGATGTTGCAGGAGGACGAGCCCCGCGACTACGTGCTGGCGACGGGGGAAACGCATTCGGGTCTGGAGTTTGCCGACCTAGCGTTCGGCCACCTGGGACTCGACGCCCCGGACCACATCACAACCAGCGAGGACCTGCTGCGTCCGGCGGAGGTGCATCGCCTGATCGGCGATCCCTCGGCCATTCGCAACGACCTGGGTTGGGCGCCATCGGTCACGTTTGAGGAACTGGTCCGCCTCATGGTCGACGCGGACGTCGACGTCGTCGCCGATGAAGTCGCACACGCCGAAATGGCGGCCAGCCGCAGCGCGGGCTGACCCTGGCGAAAACGGTGTCAGGCGCGGTTCTTGTCACCGGAGCGGCCGGTTTCATCGGGTCGCACACGGTGGCCGCGTTCCGTGACGCCGGTTGTGAGGTGGTCGCGGCGTCGCAGGGCGGAAATCTCGAGGCCGGCTTCGAGGCTCTGGACCTGCGTGATGCCGACCAGGTTGAGGACGTGGTGGCGCGTGTCCGGCCGTCGGTGGCGGTGAACCTGGCCGCGATTGCCAATCCGGGCGAGGCGCAGGCCAACTCGCTGCGCGCGTACGACGTGAATGTGCTGGGTCAGTTGCGGTTGATCCAGGCCACGCTGCGGCACGCGCCGACGGCTCGGCTGGTAGCCATGAGCAGCGCAGAAATCTACGGCCGGATCGAGACAGGCGAGTTGGTCACCGAGGAAGCGCCGTTGCGGCCAGCGTCGGTCTATGCAACCACCAAGGCGGCGGCGGACCTGCAGGCGCTGCAATACCATCTGTCCGATGGACTGGACGTGGTGAGGTTGCGCTTGTTTGGCAGTGTTGGGCCGGGACGCTCGGCCGAGTATTTCCCGGGCCGCCAGGTGCATTACGTAGCGGCGATTCTGGATGGTCGGGCCGAGCCGGTTGTGCCGACCTTCAGCCTGGCCGGGGCCCGCGACTACGTGGACGTACGCGACGTCGCGCAGGCGATCGTGGCAGCGGCAGTCCGCGGGCGGGCGGGCGCCGTCTACAACGTGGCAACCGGACAGGCCCGGCCGCTGCGCCAGATGGTGGAACGGTTGATCGCGCTCGGCGGCGTGGACGCTGAAATCCACGAAGAGCGGCGGTTGCCGCCGGGACGCCACGGCACCGTAGTGGCCGGTGACGCGACCCGGCTGCGCGAGGACACCGGGTGGCTGCCGCGGATCGGCTTGGACGAATCCCTCCGCGATGCGCTGGCCGCGGCCCGCCAGGCCGTCGCGGCTCGGCCGGACGCTTAGGATGGCGCCTCTGGCCGAAACACCCATCCGTTTCGGAACGGACGGCTGGCGCGCCGTGATCGGCGGCGACTACACGTTCCGCAACGTTGGACGGGTTGCGCAGGGCTTTGCGACATTCGTGCGGCGCAACTGGCGCTGGGAGCGCGGGATCGTGGTGGGCTACGACCGCCGATTCGGCTCCGAGCGGTTTGCCGCGCACGTGGCGTCGGTGCTGGCCGGCAACAACATCCAGGTGCACCTCGTGGACACGCCCTGCCCGACGCCGGTGGCCGCCTTTAGCACCGCGAGTCTGCAAGCGGCCGGCGCCGTGATGGTTACCGCCAGCCACAACCCGGCGGCGGACAATGGGTTTAAAATTCGCACGGCCACCGGAGCGGCCGCGGCGCCGGACGCGCTGGCCGAAATCGAGGCCGCCGTTGCGCAGGTGGACGGCGACGCCGTCGGCAGCCTGGACGCGGCCACGGCCGAACGCGCCGGCCTACTTCGCAACTTCAGCCCGGACGCCGCGTACCTGGAACACGTGGCCAACCTGGTGGACCTGGAGGCGCTGCGCGCGCGCGACATGCGGGTGGTGGTGGACGCGATGTACGGCTCGGCGGCCGGCTGGCTGCCCCGCATCCTGACAGGCGGGCGGCTGGACGTTGCCGAGATCCACAGCGACTGGAACCCGCGGTTTCCGGGCCTTGCTCGCCCCGAGCCGATTCCGCCGCAGACGGACGAGGTCGCCGCGGTGGTTCGCGATACGTCAGCTGCAGTCGGCATCGTGACGGACGGCGACGGCGACCGCTTGGGCGTCGTGGACGAACACGGCGAGTTCGTGGATCAACTACGCACCATCGGCTTGCTGGCGTATTACTTCCTGGAGCACCGGGCGATGCGGCAGCCGCTGGTGAAGACGCTTACGACGACGTCGATGTTGGAACGACTGGGCCAGCTGTACGACGTCCACGTGGAGGAAGTCGGCGTAGGCATGAAGTTCGTGGCCCCGGCCATGCGGGATCTCGACGCCGTGATGGGCGGCGAGGAAAGCGGCGGGTACGTGTTCCAGCCGCACATGCCCGAGCGCGACGGCGTGGTCGCCGGGCTGTATTTCCTGGACCTGATGGCGCGCGAAGGCAAGACTCCGACGGAACTGGTGGCGCTGCTGTTCGAGAAGCTGGGGCGCGAATACCACTACGCGCGGTACGACCTGGACTTCCCGGCCGAGGCCCGATCGGAAATAGAATCGCGGGTGACGGCCTGGCTGCCGGACGCCATTGACGGGTCGACCGTGCTGCGACGGAACGACATGGACGGGATCAAGTACTACCTGGATGACGAGAGTTGGCTGTTGATCCGCTTCTCGGGCACCGAGCCGTTGCTGCGGGTCTACACGGAGACCACGTCGGCGGAGCGCGTGGCTACGCTGCTGAATCTCGGGGCGCGCGCGGCCGGCGTGGAGGTTGGATCCGCATGAGCGATCAGGACGTGACGATCGTGACGAAGCCCTGGGGTCGCGAAGTGATCTATGCCTCGACCGAGTTGTACATCGGCAAGATCATCGAGATCAACACCGGCGCGCGCCTGAGCCTGCAGTACCACGAGGCGAAGGATGAGACGATTTACGTGCTGGACGGGCGGTTGCGGCTCGTGATTGGCGACTCGGCCGAGGCGCTGGAAACGCGCGACCTGGACGAGGGCGCCAGCGTACGGGTGCATACGGGTCAGGTGCATCGTTACGAGGCGCCGCATGGCGACGTGCGTGTGCTGGAAGTCTCCACGCCGCACCCGGATGACGTGGTGCGGCTGGTGGACGACTACGGACGCGAGGGAACGTCCGCGCCCTGACGTTTGCTGGCTGCCTTCGTGCGGCTGGTGTGGGCTAGCCAGATGGCTTCGGCGACCAGGTAGACGGCGGCCATGGCCGTCCCGATCAGCAGCACGGTGAGGATGGCGCGCGGCGTGTCGTGTGCGAGGGCGTAGCCGCCGACGGTGCCCGCCAGTACGACGGCCAAGCCGGCCCACACGCGCAGGCGCCCAACCCCGATGTGCAGGATGGCGGTCACCGCGGCGATGGCCAGCAGCGCCGCGGACGTTACGTAGAGGGGTAGAAGTTCGGTGTACGGCGGATAGCGGTCGCCGAAGATCAGCCCGTATACGCTTTCGGGCCAGGTCAGGATGACGAGCGCCGAGCCGCCGGAGACGGCGGCCATCAGGGCCAGGCTGGCCAGGTAGGCGCGCATGACGTCCTCACCGGCGGCGGCGCGCCAGACGACGTAGGGCAACAGCACAACGCCGACCATCATCCCGCTCCAGAAGACGATCCGACCGATCAGCGCCAGCGCCGCGTAGGCCGCGGCCTGGTCGGGGCTGAAGAAGCCTTTGACGGCCAGTACGTCCAGGTGCAGCAGACCGGCCAGCGCGAAGAGAATGAGCGCCACGCGCACGTGGTCCGCGATTCCGAGCGGCGACGCTTCCCGCTCGGCGGGGCGATCCGGGCGATTCAGGACTCGGCGGGCGCTCAGCCAGCCAACGACGATGCCGCCCAGCCCCGACGCCGGACTTGCCAGCAGGGCGCCGGTTGCGCCGCCTCCCGCCAGGACCGTCGCGGCGCCAACCACCAGGCGTCCCAGCCCGTGCGCGGCCAGGGCGTAGCCGAGACCGACGAAATCGCGTGCGCCCTGGGTAATGCCGCGCGCCACCGGTTCGAAAGTCAGAGCCCCCGCGCCAATCCCCGCCACGACCACCGGCCAGGGCGAATCCAGCCGGAGCGCGGACTGGATGAGCGGCGACGCGGCAGCGATAGCCAGCGCCAGGAGAAGGGAGACCAGGCCGGTCCAGCGCACGATGGTTCGCGTCGTGGCCCGCAGCTCGGCGAGACGCCCCAGCGCGACCAGTTCGGCGGCACGACGCGCCACCAGCGTCTGGACGACCTGCGCGGGCGTTACCAGCAGCGACAGCGCGCCGAGCACGGCAAAGGCCTCGGCATAGGCCCGCGGCTCCAGGCCGCGGGCCATGATGAGTTGAAACGCAGAAGTCGCGGCGCTGCCAACCAACAGGAGCGGCGCCAGCCGGCCGTTGTCCCGCAGGATCGTCCGAATGATGCGCGGGGCCGACGCGGAAGCGTCGACCCGAGAGGCCTCGAAGCTGGTGTTCAGTCCTTGTAGTCGTCGCGGGCGGGGCTCCAGGCCTCGACCAGCAAGCAGCGGCTGGTCGCCGCGGCTTTGTGGGGCACGCCGGACGGAACGACCCAGCAACTGCCCGGTTCGATGGAATGGATTTCGTCGCCGATTATGAGGTCGAACGTGCCCTTGATGCAGTAACCGATCTGTTCGTAGATGTGGTCGTGCAGGGGCACCACGCCGCCTACCTCAAGGTGAATCTCGGCCATCAGCATCGAGTCGCCCCACAGCAGTGTGCGCCGGCGAACGCCGGGCATCATCTCGACGAGGGGGCGGTCAGTTCCAGAAGTCTTCAGCATACTCAGTCTCCCTGGCAGCAACGGTTGGCGCATTGTCGCAAGCGGTGGGGTCGTGTTGGGCTAGTCAGATGGTGGACGGTCAAGGACGCGGCGGATCAAGTCCAGGCTGGGTTCCTGGCCATTGACCTGCAACGGGGGCCAGTCACCCTTGAGGCCGGTTTCGGAGGAGAGGCAGACAATCTCGGCGTCCGGATCCAGCAGGCCATCCCGCGCCAGGCGGGCCGTGACCGCCAGGGGAACGGCGCCGGTTGGTCCGACCCAGAGACCCTCGCTTTGGGCGAGTCGGCGCTGCATGTCCAGCGTTTCCTCGTCGGACACGTCGCCGGCCAGCCCGTCTTGTTCGCGGATGCGGCGGAGCGTCAGCGCCCCCTTGGCGCCCATGTCGCCGACGGCAGTGCCTTCGGCCACCGTGTAGCCGATCGTCTTGGGCCGCAGCTCATCCCCGGAGCGCCAGGCGACGGCGATGGTGTTGGCCTCGGTGGACTGTGCCGAGACCGGCCGCGGCGGTCGCCCGATGCGACCGGTGGCCGCCAGGGCTGCCCAGGCGCGCTGGCCCGCCAGCAGGGTTTCGCCCATGCCGACCGGGTACACCATCAGATCGGGCGCGCGGCCGAGTTGCTCGTAGGTTTCCAGGGCGATGGACTTTTTGCCCTCCTGCTTGAACGGGTTACGCGTGGCGCCGCCATCGAAGAGCCAGCGACGGTCCACCGCGGCGTCGAGGTGCCGGATCATGTCGTCGTACACGCCCTCGTACCAGATCACGTCGCTGGCAACGCCGACGATGTGCGACATCTTGGCGGCGGTGCTGCGCGTGTAGCAGCAGACCACGCCGCGCAGGCCGGCCCGCGCGGCGTAGGCGGCGATGGAAGAGGCGGCGTTGCCGGTGGAGACGACGCCGATGGCGTTGAAGCCAAACTGTCGGGCGCACGCCACGGCGGTCTGGCTGGAACGGTCCTTGACCGTCCCGGTGGGGTTAGAGCCGTCGAACTTGATCCAGAGGCGACTCAGGCCAAGTTCGGCGCCGAGACGCGGAATCCGGAAGAGCGGCGACAACTGCTCGCCCAGGGTGACGAAGTTGGCGGCGTCGTGCACCGGCATCCAGGCGGCGTAGCGCCAGACGCCGGTTCGTTCGGGCTGGACCAGCGGCTCGTCGGTCAGCCGCTGGAGGTCGTACTCAATCTCCAGGAGCCCGCCGCAGGTCTGGCAGGCCAGGCGATATTCGAGCTGGTGGGACTGCTGGCAGTCCACGCAGCGCAGGCAGGTGGCGGCGGATTGGGAGCGCACGGGGCCGGTTGGTGAATGGCGGGAAGCGATAGCGTACCGCCCCCGACGTGTCGACCGCCTCGCCGGAGGAACCGGTGAGGCGGTGAGAAGGGAGGGAGCGCCCCCAGTTAGTTGAGGCTGTGCGTTAAGACTCGCGCGCGGCGTCGGGCGCAGCCGGCGCACTGGGTGGTGCCTGGCAACAGCTCGTGGCGGAGCGGCTCTATGTGGCCGCCGCAGTCCTGACACTGGTCCGGGCCGTGGCCGCTGGGGAGCGCGTCAAGCACGTTGCTGATCGCCGCCCGCAGGTCACGTTCGGCGGCGTCGCGCGCGCTGTCGGCCAGGCCGTCGATTTGCGTTTCGTTCAGGGACACACCTTCGCGGGAGATTGCGGGCGGGCCGTGCGATCGGCCCGCCCGCTGTGCCGCCGAGTCCTACGCGGACTCGATGGCGATAGTGGCGGCCCTGGCCTCCTCGGCCTTGGGGACGCGCACGGTCAGGACGCCGTTCTCGTAGCGAGCGCCCGCGCCGGCCGTGGTGGTGCGCACCGGCAGGGGGACGCGGCGGTAGAAACGGCCCGCGCGCCGCTCACGGACGTGATAGCGGCTGCCGTCGGCCGGCTCGGCCTGTGAACCGTCGTCGTGCGCGCCCTGGATGATCAGGTCGCCGTCGGCGGTCGTGATCGAGATGTCCTCGGGCCGATAGCCGGGCACCGACGCGTGGACGACGACCGCGTCGTCCGTCTCCTCGATATCCACGGGCGGCAGCCAGCCGGGGTGGTCGTGAAACGCCAGCCGGAACGGCCGGGCGAACCACTCGTCGTCGACGAATCCAGGCGCAATCGCCTGGCGGCGAGCCTGCGGCCGCCAACTTCGGATAGCAAAGGTCATCTGAAACCCTCCATACGCTGCGGTCAAGTGCTGACGAAGAGATCATATGACTTGAGTCTTGCACTGTCAAGTACTAGACGAAGCATATCTGCGTCTCACTCGCGCAGGTCCGATGTTCGTCGGAAGCGGGGCATGCGTGGAGGTGGGAGGCGCCGCGGTGAAGCTGGGCGAAATGCGGCGCCGCGGTCAGACGCCTGCGGGCGCTTCCAATCCGAGCCGGTGCGCCATCGCGGCGAACAGTTCATGGACGCCCGGCGGGTAGGCGATGCCGTTGGCGGCCCTGTCCTCGAAGAGTTCCCACTCGGGCTGGCCGGGCATTTGCACCTTGGAGAAGCCGGCCGCGGGCGGCAGCGCATTCACGGCGCGGCTCTGTTCGTCCATGGCCGTGCGGAAGTCGTCCAACGGCAGGAAGGCGCCGACGTCGATAGCCAGGAAGAACAGGCTGCCTCGCGGTGTCCGGCTCGCCGGGTCGATGGCGCCCTTGATCAACGTGGCGCCGTCGCCGGAGAGGACGCCGGCCATGAGGTCGTGCACCAGGCCGATGCCGTAGCCCTTGGGGCCGCCGGCCGGCAGGACGTAGGCGAGCTTGGCGGCGTCGGTGGTTGGATTGCCGTCGCTGTCGGTGGCGACGCCTTCCGGCAAGGTACCGCTGACGCTGCCCACCATGTGGAGTTTGTTGAGGGCATAGGCGCCGGAGGCCATATCCAGCACCACGGGATGGGCCCCGTGGGTCGGAAAAGCCCAGGCGAGTGGCGTGTTGCCGGTGGCGGGCTGCCGGCTGCCGGTGGCGAGCATGCAGGGGCCGGCCATATTGCTGGTGGCCAGACCGATCAGGCCGGCGTCGGCCGCCATCAGCGCCCAGTAGGCGGCGGCGCCGAAGTGGCCCGTGTTCGACACGGTCGCGACTCCCACGCCGCGGTCCTGCGCGATACCGATGGTGGCCTGCATGCCAGCCCGCGCCCCGAGCTGTCCCAATGAGCGGTCGCCGCTGACCACGGCGGATCCGGTGGAATGGCGAACGCAAATGTCAGGCGTCGGGTTGGCCGCCCCGGTTTGCAGGGCTTCGGTGTAGGCGCCCAGGAGCCGCGTCCCGTGGGAAAACACCCCGCGCAGATCCGCGTGGACGAGCGTCTCGACCACGAAGGCCGCGTCGTCGCTGGGCACGCCGGTCGCAGCCAACGCGCTCCTACCGAACTCGCGCATCGCGTCGGCCGGAATGCGCGCGCCGCCGGCGCCGTAGCTCAACCGGTTGCTCATGCGTCCCACTCCGGGTCCACGCCGTAGGCGCGGCCGGTTTCGGCCACCGCGTCCAGCAGCCCGCTGGGGTAGCCGATCCCGCGCTCGAAGGCGTCGGCGCGTTTGAGCCATTCGGGTTCGCCGGGAACCAGCACGCGGTCAAAGCCCTCGGCCGGACGCAGCGCGTGGATGGCGTCGATCGTGCGGTCCATCTCGGCGACGAACTCAGCCAATGGACGGAAGGCCTCAACGCGAATGGCGACAAAGACCTGGCCGACAGTGCCCAGATGGTCGGGCTTTCGGTTCACGGCCGCGGTGGCGCCCGCCAGAATGCCGGACAGCGTCTCCATCACAATCCCCATTCCGAAACCCTTGGGGCCGGCGAAGGGGTTCAACCAGACGAGCTGGTTTGGGTCGGTGGTGGGATTGCCCTCGGCGTCCACGCCGACGTCCGGGGGGATGGACTGCCCGGTGGCGGCGGCGACGCGAACCTTGCCCAGCGCCGAGAAGCCGACGGCCATGTCGGCCACCACGGGATAGTTTCGGCCAGCGGGAAGCGCCCAGGCGATGGGTCCATTGGTCAGGGCGGGTGAGCGGCTGCCGAAGGCCAGGACGCCGGATGCGCCCCCGCCGCTGCTGGTGACGAAGGCGATGCACCCGGCCTCGACGGCTTGGAGCGCCCAATGCGCGGCCGGTCCAAAGTGGCGACCGTTGTGCACGGACACCATGCCAGCCGCGCCGTCTTTAGCCAGGTCGATGGCGCGTTGCATTCCGATCCGCGCCGAAACGGCGCCGGGCGCCCCGTCGGCGTTGAGCACAGCGGTGGCGGGCCGTTCCCGCACCAGCCTGACGTTCGCGTCTGCCTTGACGAGCCCCGAGCGGATGTCAGCTGTATAGGGCGTGACGCGGGTCACGCCGTGGGAAAAGACGCCGCGCGCGTCGGCTTCCACCAGCACGTCGGCAATCTGGGCGGCGCGGTCTTCGGCTACGCCGGCGGCGTGCATGACGCTGGTGGTAAACGCGCGCATCCGGTCCACCGGCACGCGCTGGCCGACGGCGGCTTGGGCGAAGTCGGCGCTCATGGGTTGTCCGCGTTGGAAGCGCGGATGGCTTCGCCGAGGATCTTCACGCCGGCGCGAATGTCGGCGTGCGGCGCGTGGCTGAAGGCCAGGCGAATCGCGCCGAGGCTGACGCCGTCCACGCGGAAGACGGAACCGTTGCGGACCAGCACTCGAGCGTTCTCGCAGCGCTGAATTACGTCCTGCACGAGTTCGGGTCGGTGGAGTGTGAGCCAGAAGAAGAAACCGCCGCCGGGTCGGATCCAGGTCGCCAAGTCGCCGACGTGTTCGTTGAGCGCGTCCAGCATGACGTCCCGCCGTTCGCGATAGATGTCCTGCAGGCGCGCGATCTGTTCTTCCATGTGCTCGCGCATGAATTCCGAGGCCAGGGCAGATGAGAAGGGGCTGGTGCCGCCATCGGTCTTGAGCGGCAGGATGCGGTCGGCCAGGGGGGCCGAGGTGAGAATCCAACCCAGCCGGATGCCGGCGCCGAGGATCTTGGAGAACGTGCCCGCGCGGATGACGAGGCCCGTGCCGCCATCGAGTTGGTACATGGACGGGGGCCGTTCGCCGTCGTAGTGCAGTTCGTAGTAGGCGTCGTCCTCAAACACCGGCACGCCGTGGCGGTGGCACACCTCGAGCAACTCAAGCCGGCGCGAACGCGAAACGGTGGCGCCCATGGGGTTCTGAAAGGTTGGAATCGTGTAGAAGATGGCGGGCTGCCGGGTAGCGAAGAGCTCGTCAAGGGCGTCGGCCCGGGGGCCGTCGGTGTCCCAGGCCACGTGTGCGCCGTAGTCGCTGACGCGCCGAACGAACAGGGCGCCGAACGAGGCCTGGTCCAGGGCAATGATCTGGTCTTGGTTTACAAACGTTCGCAGCACCATGTCGATGGCCTGGCTGGACCCGTTGGTGATGATGATCTGATCGGGATCGACCTCGAGTCCCTCGAAGGCTCGCAGCTTTTCACGCACGACCTCGACGAGTTCCAGGCTGCCCTTGCGGCGACCGTACAGGAGAGCGGCGTAGTTTTCGGGAAGGGCGTGGCGGGCGGCCTCGACCATCTGGTCCAGGGGCAAGGCCTCGTTGGCAGGTTCGCCAACTACCAGGTCCGCCACAATGTCTTCGGGCGCGCCGGAGGCGGAGACCATCGTGCCCGGGGCAGCTCGACGGTGGGCCTCGTCGCTGAGGCAGCGTTCGAAATTGAAGGTGTTAGTCACGGCGCTGGCTGACGCATGACGGTCGGCTAATAGATGCCGCCCTCGCTCATAAAGTCATCTTCCGGCTTGGCGGCCACGGGAATCGGTCGGTTCTCGCACACGATCGCCTCGGTGGTCAACGTCATGATGCCGACGCTGACGGCGGCCCGAATGGAGGCGATCTCGATGGCGGCCGGGTCGATGATGCCGCGTTCGTAGAGGTCCGTGTAGTCGCCAACGACGGCGTCCCAGCCGTGCCAGTCGGGCAGCTTGCGCACGCGGTTGACGACGACCGAGGGGCTGGCGCCCGAGTTGCGCGCGATGCGCCGCAGCGGCGATTCCAGGGCGTCGACGATGATGCGCGCGCCGACGGCCGCATCACCGGAGAGTTCTTCGACAACGCGCGCGGCGGCGGTCTGCGCGCGCAGCAGCGAGACGCCACCGCCGGGGACGATGCCATCCCGCAAGGCCATCTTCACCGCGCCAACGGCGTCGTCGGCTTTGTCTTTCAGGTGGTTGATTTCCTGTTCGGTGACGCCGCCAACAGCCACGATACCCACGGCACCGCCCATGCGGGCGATGCGGCGTTGGAGTTTCTTCTCGAAGTTGGGGTTGGTTTCTTCCTCAAGCTGGGCGCGTAGCTGATTCTGGCGGTCCTGGACGTCGGCCTCGTGTCCGGCGCCCTCGAGGATGATGGTCGCTTCCCGGTTCGCGACGACGCGCTTGGCGAACCCCAGCCATTCCAGTGGGACGTCCTGCCAGCGGATGCCCAGGCTCCTTGACACGACGGTGGCGCCAGTGAGCACGGCCAAGTCTTCCAGGAGGTCGCGCATCTCGTCGCCGAAGGACGGGGACTGAATAGCCACGACGTTCAGGTTGCCGCGGAGCTTGTTCTGGAGCACAAAGGTCAGGGCGGTGCCTCTGAGGACGTTGGACACCAGCAGCAGGTTGCGGTTGTCGCTCTCGGCGACCTTATCGAGGATGCTGGTGAGTTGATCGGTTGAGAGGAGGTCCTGATCGGTGAGGAGGACCCGGGTGTTCTCGAGCGAGCCCTGCATCTTGTGGGTGTCGGTGACGAAATAGGGCGAGATCCAGCCCTTGTCGACCTGCAAGCCCTCGACGTAGCGGGGTTCCAGGCGCACGCCGCGACGGTGATAGTCAACCGTGACCAGGCCGTCGCGCCCGACGCGGCTCATGATGTCGCCGACGATCTTGCCGAGTTCAGCGTCGTCGCCTGAAACGGTGGCGACGTGGCGGATCTCTTCGGTGTTTTCGATCGGTCGAGCCAGGTCGCGCAGGTACTCGATGGCCGCGTCGGACGCGCGCCGCAAGCCCTCGCGAAGGAGCATGGCGTTGGCGCCCGCGGCAATGTTGTAGAGGCCACGGTGCACGATGGCCTGGGCCAGGACGGTGGCGGTGGTGGTGCCGTCCTCCGTCATGGCGTTGGTCTTGGCGGCCGCTTCCTTCATGATCTGGATGCCCAGATCATGCAGGACGTTGTTCACCCGCTCGATTTCGTTGGCGACGGTGACGCCGTCGTTGGTGATCTGTGGGGGGCGCAGCGTTCGCGAGAACGCCACATTCCGGCCGCGAGGCCCCAGCGTTGACCCTACAGTGTTGGCAACGATGTCGATGCCGGCACGCAGAGTCTCGCGGGCCTCGTGACCGAAGCGAACTTCCTTTTTCTCGGGCTTTGGAAGCTGGTCCCCAATCGTGCCCGGAATTTTGGGCAAGGCGCCTCGCTAGCTGATGATGGCGAGGACGTCGCGCTCGCTGACGATCAGGAAGTCCTCATCGTCCAAGCGCAGCTCAGTCCCAGCGTATTTGGCGTAGAGGACTTTGTCCCCTTCTTTGACTTCCAGCGCAACCGTCACGCCTTCGTCGTTCACGCGACCGGCGCCGACAGCCATGACGGTACCTTCCTGGGGCTTTTCCTTGGCCGTATCAGGAAGCACGAGTCCACTCGCCGTCGTCGCTTCGCGGTCTTCCGGCTGAATCAAGACGCGGTCGCCGAGCGGCTTGACCTTGGTCGCAACCGTGGCCATGCAATCTCCTCCGTGACAGTCTGACGCCAGATTGAATCTCTGCGTCGTAGTTGGGCGGTAGCTGCCGAGTCGTCTGGGGCAGCAACACGACATGATAGCCGATGCCGCTGCCAGCGTCGCAATGGGCGCGGACGCTCGACTGCCTGATGGTACCCTACCGCCACTCGCGCCGCACCGGATATTCGTCGGATGCGGCTTGCGCACGGACCACCCACATGCGGGGAGCTGGTGTGACGCTGAGCCAGGAGCCGAGAGCTCCCTCCAAACCGTACGACCTTCTGATTCGCGGCGGGACCGTGATCGACCCCGAGGCGGGGCCACCCGTGCGGGCCGACGTTGGCGTGGCCAACGGTCGTATCGCGGCGGTCGCATCCGAATTGAGCGGCGAGGCCGGCGAAGTCGTCGACGCGCGCGGCGCCTATGTGGTGCCCGGGTTGGTCGACTTTCACGTGCATGTGTACTGGGGCGCGACGGTCTGGGGGCTGGAAGCCGACAAGATTGGCGCTGCCGGCGGCACGACCTCGTTCCTGGACACCGGCAGCGCCGGGGCGATCACGCTGGCGGGGCTGCGCCGTTATGTCATCGAGCCCTCGCGCACGCGCATTCGGGCCCTGGTGCATATCTGCACGGCCGGACTGGTGACCCACCTGGGCGAATTGCGCGATCCGCGCTACCTCGACATCGATGGGACCGTGCGCGCAATCGACGAGAATCGGGACATCGCGCCGGGCGTCAAGATTCGCTACTCCGACACGATCGTGGGCGACGGCGACCAGGCGAAGGCCGCGCTGGACGCCGCGCTGGAGGCCGCCGAGCAAGCCGGCGTCTGGCTGATGGTCCACATTGGCTACACCCCGGAAGCGATCCCCGACGTGCTGGATCGGCTACGGCCCGGCGACGTGGTCACGCACAGCTACACGCCGCTGGCGGGCGGGCTGGTGGACATGGATGCTCGCCAGGTCTTGCCGGCAGTTGTAGCGGCGAGGGCCGCCGGCATCGAGTTCGACATCGGCCACGGCAAGAGCAGTTTCGGCTGGCATACGGCTCAAGCGGCCCTGGATTCAGGTTTTCTACCCGACTACATCAGTTCGGATCTGCACCGCGGCTGCGTGCACGGACCCGCCTTCAGCCTGCCGAACGTGATGACCAAGTTCTGGCGGCTGGGAATGCCGCTGGAGGACATCGTGGCGCGCTGTACGTTGCGGCCCGCCAAGAAGCTGGGACTGGACGCCGGCACGCTGCGGGTGGGCGCGGAGGCCGATATCGCCGTGCTGGCCGTGGACGAAGGACCGGTCACGCTGGTCGATTGCACGGGCGCGGAACGAACCTGGGACCGGGAGTTGCGAGCCGCGCACACGTTCCGGGCGGGCGTGCGGCTGGATCCCAAGGTCCTGGGGCCGTCTGAAGAGTTGCCGGTCGAGCTGTCGTCGCGCCCGATGACCCGCGGCCGCAACGCGTCGAACTAGTCTTCGAGGTAACGCGCCAGCGCAGTGAAGGCCCGGGCCAGTTCCAGGCCCTCGTCCTTATCCATGTGCATCACGAGGCCGCGGTCGAAGAGTTCCAGCGTGACCGTGCCGTGGGTGGTTTCCTCGGAGATGGCCACGGCGTCGCTCAGGTAGACCTCTTGAAACACGTGCTCATGCTGGTGGTCGCCGTTCGCTGACGTGCTGTCCACGTGATCAACCCTCCGCCGCGGCTGTCCGGCCATGCTTGTGAGTCTACTGAGGTTGCCTCGGCCGCGTCTGCGGGCCCGGGTGTACCGGAGCGGATCGGCGCGGCGACCGCTATCGACAGCGATCAGGCGGCAATGTACGGAATTGTGAAGGGGCCTCGGGGGAGAACGCAGGCGCGGCCCGAGGCGCCAACGAGTTCGCGGGTTCGCCGGGCCACGTCCGGGCACGGGACGCAGTGGGCGGCCCGGACCTCATCGTCGGTCAGCCCGTCGGCGTGCAGATGCACGGTGGCGTTGTCCAACACGCGCCCGAAAATCTGGTTTTGCCACTGGTCACCGCGGACCCGCGGCGCCTCCTGAATGGCCTGGACCATCGAACGCGGCGTCTTGTGTTCCCGCAGGATGTGAACGAAGTCGCCGTGTCCGGCGCCTTCGCGACATTCGGCGGCCATGACGATGTGGCCGCCGGGACGCACGATCTGGGCCGCCGCGTCCATCCCCTTGACGGCCTGGTACAGGTTGAGGTCCAGCGGATGGCCGCCGTTGGTGGTGACGACGACGTCGTAGGCCCGGTCAACGGGCTGCATTGCGGCCTGGAGGGCCGCCTGGCAGCCGGCGTCGTGCACGGCCTCCAGCGCGCCGGCAAAAATCCCCGTGATGGCGCCGTCGCCCGCGATGGTGACGTTGAGGCTGAACTCACAGCCGGCCAACCGTGCCGCTTCGCGCTGCTCGCGGTGGATTGGGTTGCCGGCCAGCGTGCCCCATCGGGCGCTGGGGTGGCCGATCATCTCGGCGTCGTGGTTACGCAGGATGCTGGCTTCGCCCGCCACACCGGGCAGGACGAGTTTGGCCCCGCCGCTGAAGCCGGCGAAGAAGTGCGGCTCGATCAGGCCGAGGGTGATGCGAACGTCGGCGTCCAGGTAGCGGCGGTTGATGACGACGGGCCGCCCGGACGAGGTTCGGCCGATCTCGCGAAGACAGGTCGAGTCGTGGGCGTCGTGGTTGCTGATGCGGAGGGTCCGCCGCAGCTCCGGGCCAAGCATGCGGTCGAGTTCGTCGTCGCGCGTGGGTCGATGCAGGCCGGTGGCCACGAGCACATCGATTCGGGCGGCAGCCTCGCCGCCGAGTTCGGCCAGTAGCGCTTCGAGCATGAGGCGGTTCGGCGCGGGCCGAGTGCTGTCGCTCATGACGACCACGATCGAACTGTCTGGAGGAACCAGGTCAGCCAACGGCGGACTGCCGATGGGGCGGCGCAGGGCCTCGCGCAGCGCCTGGTCCGGACTGGCAATGCGCGGTGGGTCGAGCGGCTCAATGACGTCCGCGTCCATGTCCAGGTCGACCGGCAGGACGCCGTCGCCGTAGGCCAGATCCACGCGCATGCCAGAGAACCCCCGAACGTTTCGTCTGAGTCTAGGCCAGCGGGCGGGTTTCGCCGGGTTCTCGTGTTAACATAACGCTCCCCATCCGCTCGGTGAGCGGGGCGGGGCGCGATCCGTCGCCAGGGAGTACGACGTTCGAATGCTTGTTACTCACCCGTGCCACTGATGCGCGTCACCGTGGACGATTTCGTCCAGCACCTGCAAACCGAGCGCGGCCTTTCCAAGAACACGCTGGCTGCGTATCGGAGTGACCTGCGGCAGTTTGAGACGTTCGTGCGCAAGGCCGGGCACAGCGGCTGGGACGTTCCGGCGCGCGTTGTGCGCGAGTTCATGACCGACCTGGTTCAGCGCGAGTACCGTCAGAGTTCGCGGGCGCGCAAGCTGGCGGCGGTTAAGGCCCTCTATCGCTACCTGCGATCGATCGAAGCCGTCCCCGCCGATCCCACCGTTGGGCTGGACGGCGCCCGGGTTGCGCGGCGGCGTCCGCGAATCATTTCGACCGCGGAGGTCGAGCGCCTGCTGGCAGAGGCGGCGGACGCCTCCACGCCCGAGCGCATGCGTGACCGCGCGATGTTGGAAGCCCTGTACGCCACCGGGATGCGCGTGTCGGAACTGGTGGGGCTGGACGTGGACGACGTGGATTGCTGGGCGCGGGAGATTGTGCTGGGGCGGGACAGCGCCAGCGCGCGCACCGTGCCGCTGACCGAGCGGTCCGCGGAGGCGCTGTGGGCATATCTGACCAACGGTCGCGAAAAGCTGCTTCGCCGGATCGACGAGCCGGCGGTGTTTCTGAACCATCGCGGCAACCGGCTGACCCGCCAGGGCTTCTGGCTGATCGTCAAGGCCTACGCGCGGCGCTCGAACATCCAGACGCCCATTACACCGCATACCTTGCGGCACTCGTTCGCCGCGCATCGCTTGCAGGGCGACAGCAGCGTGCGCGAGGTCCAGAAGTTGCTGGGTCATGCCAGCCCGGCGACCACGCAGGTCTACGCCGACCTGGCGCGGGAGACTCGATCCCAGGCGCCGGGCGGTTCGGGCGCCGGACGCAGGGCGTGACCGAAGCCGCTCGCGGCGCCCAGGTTCTGCGTGCGGCCGCCGGCGGCAGTCCGCCTCGCTGGGCGGTTGTCAGCGGCAGCGGCTTGTCGGGGCTTGCGGATGCCTTTGAGGTACGCCGGACCCTGGACTACGACGAGGTGCCTGGATTGCCCGTGGCCACGGTTGTGGGGCACCCGGGCCGCCTGTGTCTGGCGGCCGCGGGCGGGGTTCCGGTGTGGCTATGTCAGGGGCGTCCGCACTTTTACGAGCACGGCGACATGCAGCCGATCGCCACGTTCGTGCGGGTGCTGCTGGATGCGGGCGTCACGCACCTGCTGCTGACGAATGCGGCCGGTGCGCTCAACCTGGATTACCGGCCGGGCGACGCGATGGTGATTTCCGATCACTTGTTCTTGCCCGGACTGGCGGGCCATCACCCGTTGCTTGGGCCGAACGATCCGCGCGGCGAGCGGTTTCCCACGCTGGCCGGCGCCTACGACCCGGCGCTGCGCGCCGCCCTGTGCAGGACGCTGGCGCAGGCCGGTCTGACCGTGCGCGAGGGGGTCTACGCCATGGTTGCCGGTCCGTCGTACGAGACGCCGGCGGAAACGGCGCTGCTGCGTCAGCTGGGGGGCGACGCGGTGGGGATGTCCACGGCGCCTGAAGCGGTGGTCGCGCGCCACGCCGGGGCAACCGTGGCGGCCGTGGCAACGATCACGAACGTGGCCGGGACCGCCGAGGTGGCGGACGAGGGCCATACGGCGGTCGTGGACGCGGCGTCCTCCGCGGCGCCACGGGTGGGCGCGGCCCTGGCGGCGGTTGTGGCGAGCCCAGGCTCGGGCTAGCTCACGCGCAGCCGCAGCAGGTGGCGCAGAAAGCGCGTGCCCTCCAGCGTTGAAGCCTTGCTGGCGGCGCGCAAGCGCCGGTCAAACGTGTATGGCACGTCAACCACGCGGCTGGCATCGCCGCGGACCAGGATTTCGAGCAGGATTTTGAAGCCAACCGGTTGCAGCGTTGCGCCGGCGAGGATCGCGCGACGAAACGCGAAGAAGCCGCTGAGCGGGTCGGAGGTGCGCCGGGCCGCCGGCAGCATGACGCGAGCGACGCGCGACGATTCCCGGCTCACCAGCCGCCGCAAGGGTCCACTGAGCCCTAGTTCGTGCCCGCCGGTCGCGTAGCGGCTGGCGACGGCGATGTCAGCGCCGGCGTCCAGCGCGGCGATGAGCCGCGGAACGATTCTGGGCGGGTGCTGCAGGTCGCCGTCCATCACGACCACCTTGTCCTCGGTCCGGTCATCCAGGACTTCCACCACGGCGCGCGCAAGCCCGCGCCGGGTTGGGCTGTGGTTCAGGCTGACGGCGGGGTTGGCGCGGGCCAGGTCATCAATCTCACGGGTGGTGCGGTCGGTGCTGTCGTCGGCAAACACGATGCGAAACGGCATGCTGCCAAGCGCGGCGGTTACCTGCTCCACCAGCGGGCCAGGGTTTCCGCGCTCGTTGAATGTGGGCACGATCACGGCGATCGTGGGCGCGTTGTCAGGCGGCATGAGGAAGGCGCGGCGGCCAGCAGGCCGCGGTCGCGGGCGAGCCTAGCATCGGCGTTGACACGGCAATGACCGACCGTAGACTGAAAACGCGACCCACGCGGCGGCCCAGCGAATCCCCACACACGCCGTAGTCATGGCCGGCGGCGAAGGCTCCCGGCTGCGACCGCTGACCATTGAGCGCCCCAAACCGATGGCGATGTTGGGCGACGCGCCGGTCATGGAGCACATCCTGCGGCTGCTGCGGGTGCACGGCTTCACCGACGTGATCGTGACGCTGCACTACCTGGGCTCGACGATCGAGGATTACTTTCAGTCGGGTGAGGATTTCGGGCTGCGGATCACCTACACCTACGAGGACGAGCCGCTGGGCACCGCCGGGAGCGTGGCGCTGGCGCGCGAGCAGTTGACCGAGCCCTTTCTCGTGATCTCGGGCGATGCGTTGACGGACGTGGATCTGACGGCCCTGGCTACCGCGCACGAGGCCCGCGGTTCCCAAGCCACGCTGCTCCTGGCCCGCGTTCCCAATCCGCTGGAATACGGCGTCGTGGTGACCGAGGACGATGGACGGATTGTGCGGTTCCAGGAAAAGCCGTCATGGGGCGAGGTGCTGAGCGACGCCGCGAACACCGGCATCTACATGCTGGATCCGGCCGTCTTCGATCTGATCCCCTGGGGGCAGAAAGTCGACTTCTCGTTGGATGTGTTTCCAGCCATGCTGGCTGGCGGACGCCCCCTTTTTGGTCACGTTGCGGACGGCTACTGGACTGACATTGGCACGCTGGACGCTTATCGGGCGGCGAATGCCGACCTGGTGTCGGGCCGCGTGCGCACCTTCGGCGGCCCGACGTATCGTCCAGGCGCGGCGACCGTGGATCCGACGGCTCGCGTGGATCCGACTGCGCAGATGCGAGGTTCGGTTTACGTGGGGCGCGGGAGCGAAGTCCACTCCCACGCGGTGATCAATGGTCCCGCGGTGATTGGGGACAACACCCTGATCGCCGAGCGCGCCGAAATCAGCAACGCCGTGATCAGCGGCAACGTGGTGGTGGGCGTCGGCGCCAAGCTGTACCAATGCATCGTGGGCCGCCACGCCAACCTGGGGCGTGGCGTGACCGTTCGTGAAGACGTTGTGATTGGGGACCGCAGCACGTTGGCCAACGGCTCGTCGGTTCGACCGGGCGTGCGCATCTGGCCGCGCAAGTTCGTGGATGAAGGCGTGGTCGTGGACCGGAGCCTGATTCACGCTCCCCAGGCCCGGCGCACGATTTTCACGCACGGGGGCGTGGCAGGGCTGGCGAATTTTGAACTGACACCCGAGTTCGCGGCGCGGCTCGGCGCCGCCTGGGGAAGCACCCTGCCTATCGGCTCGTCCATCGTGGCGAATCGCGACCAGACCCGACCCGCGCGCATGGTGAAGCGGGCGCTGATGGCGGGGCTGGCCTCGGTGGGCGTGCGCGTGATCGACATTGGGGCCACTCCGTTTCCGGTCGGACGGTTTTCGTGCGCGCGCTTTGAGGCCGAGGGCGCCGCGCACGTGCGCACGTCGCCCTACGACGCGGCGGCGGTGGACGTGCGTTTCACCAATCCGCACGGCGTAGACATTCGGCCGACCGATCAGCGCAAGATCGAAGCCACGTTCATGCGCGAGGACTTCCGCCGGGTCGGTTCAGATTCGATTGCCGAGATCACGGTGGCAGCCGCGGTGGAGGCATATCAGGAAGCGCTGCTTCGTGTCGTGGCCAACTCCGAGGTAACGCACCGGCACGTGGGCGTTGTGGTGGATTACAGCGACGGAACCTGTGGCGAGACGCTGCTGAGCGTGCTGACCCGCCTGGGCGTGCGCGACACCGCCGTGGACGCCTCGCCGGTCGACATAGGGTCCGGCGGAGTGGCAATCGAAGAGCGCCTGCCCAGACTGGGGCGAATCGTCACGGCCGTGGGGGCAACGTTCGGTGCGGTGGTGGGCCCGGACGGCAACCGCATCTGGCTGGTGGATGAGCAGGGAAGTCCGATCGACAGCCTGACGGTCATTGTCCTGGTGCTGGACGGGCTGCGGGCGCGCGGAATCGTCGGTCCGCTGGCCGTGCCGTTCACCGTGCCCAACAGCCTGACGGCCTATGCGAGCGGCCTCGGCTTTACGCCCATCCGTACGCAGGCGAACATGGCGAACATGATGCAGGTGAGCGACCGCGAGCAAGCGGTGGTGGCGGCGAACGGCCGCAACGCCCTGGCGTTTCCGACTTTGCACCCGGGACCGGACGCCATGGCGACGCTGGTACACCTGATCAGCGCGCAGGCGGTGAACGAGCTGTCGGTCTCGGCCCGCGTGAGCTCGCTGCCGGCGTTCACGGTGGCGCAGCGCGAGGTCTCGGTGGCCTGGGAGCAACGAGCGCGGCTCATGCGTGTGCTGAACTCACATCCCGACCGCAGCGACGAGGGCGAGATCGACGGAGTCGTCTTCGGCGGCGGCAGCACACGGGCGGTGGTGGTGCCCGACGACGACCGGCCGGTGTTCCGCGTGATGGCCGAGGGCGAGGGACCGGTCGCCGCCGCGTCGCTGGCCGACGAGATCGAGCACCTGATCGCAAGCGCCGCCCAGTGAGCTCACGCTCGACCGCGCCGGCGCGGGTGACGGCGGTGGGCATCCGCCGCGAAGGTGACGACGCGATGGGGATCGATTGGGCCGACGGCACAACCTCCGTGATCCCGCTGCGGGAGATTCGGCTGGCCTGCGGCTGCGCGGTCTGCCGCGACGAACTGACCGGAGTGCCGCTGCTGAACCCGGCCGCGATTCCCGCCGATATCCGCGCACACCGAATTGCTCCGGTAGGGAATTACGCGCTCACCTTTGACTGGAGCGACAGCCACAGCACGGGCATTTACCCGTGGGAGATGCTGCGAGCACTCGCCGACCGCACGTCCTCCACGACCGGCTAGCAGGCAACTACTCGCCCGCTGGCGACCGGCTTCAGGCTACTGATTCGCACTTTCGATGGTGCGCTCGTATCGCCGCTGCATTTCAGGTCCGCGCCAGTCCATGAACTCCTGTGCCACGGCGCGGGCGTTGTCCGCGGACGGTGGAAGCGGAATCTCAATGGTGGCCACCGAGATGCGGTCGGTTCCCCAGACATAGGCCGCCACCTCGCCCTTGCTGACGATGAGGTTCACGCCCACGTTGGCTTCCACCACGGGGACGCCGTTCTCACGTGCCCGCGCGATGACGGCCAGGTTCTGCTCGCGGCTGCGTGAGCCGTAGGAGGGAATCAGGATGACCTGGGCGCCGTCCATCACCTGGGCGCGGGCGATCAACGGATTCCAGCGGTCGTTGCAGATCATGGTGCCCACGCGCGCCAACGGGGTGTCGATGGCGTGCAAGTTGGGACCGAGGCGGTTGAAGTCCCAGTCGTCGGTGGCGCCTTCGGCGAGTTGCGTCTTGTAGTAGGTCCCGCAGTGTTCGCCGTCGGGTCCCAGGATGGCGGCGGCGTTGTAGACGCCGTCATCGCGTCGTTCGGCATAGCCGAAGCAGAGCACGATGCTGAGTTCACGGGCCAGGTTCCTGAAGCGCTGGATGTAGGGACCGTCAGGCGGCTCGGCGATCTCCCACATGTCGGCGCGGCGCTCCGGCTCGTGAATAGCCTCCATGACGATGTAGCCCTCCAGGAATCCCTCGGGGGCGACAACAAGCTCCGCGCCCTCCGCGGCGGCCCGGCGGACGTAGTCCTCCAGCTTGTCGGCATTGGCGGGCTTGTCCCACTTCCTGGGCTTGATGGAGAGCGCCGCCGCGCGAACTGATCGATACATGGCGTGGTCCTTTCGACCGCGAATCCCCCATCCCCGACGTCCTGACGCTGATTGCCCTGCCAACGGTTGTCAAACGTCCGTTCCGTCCCTGGCGGAGGCGGACGCGCGCAGTGCCTGGGGACGGTCAGCTTTCGGGGCGGTCGCGGGGGCCGAGCCAGATGTTTTCGGGGACGTTGGCGTCGTGGTTCAGGGCGCGGGCGAGTTCGAAGAGGACGTCGCCGAGGCGGTTGAGGAATACCGGGACGTGGGGGCTGACCGGGGCCTGGGCGGCCAGGTCGAAGACTTCGCGTTCGGCGCGGCGGCAGACGGCGCGGGCCAGGTTGACGCCGGCGGCGGCGGGCGTGCCGCCGGGCAGGATGAAGTGCTGGAGCGGGGGCAGGTCCGCCCGGTAGCGCTCCAGCCACTCGTCGAGCGTGGCGATGTCCGCCGGCGCGATGCGGTCACCGCGGGCGCGGCGGCCGGGATTGGCGAGGTCAGAGCCGAGAGCAAAGAGGCGGGTTTGCATCCAGGCCAGGCGGTCAAGGTGGTCGCCGGGCGGGCAGGCGCTCATCGCCACGCCGAGGGCCGAGTTGAGCTCGTCAACGGTACCCAGGGCGGCGATGCGGCCGTCCGTCTTGGACACACGCGCGCCGTCGAAGAGGCTGGTCTGGCCCTGGTCGCCATGGTGCTTGCGGGTCATTGGCTTCCGCGGCCGGGCAGCCGAGGGGAATGGTTCATGTGACACAGCGGCGCGGCGTCATGTGGGTCCGGTTGGGGCGCGGAGAAACACACGGGCAGTGGCATCACCGCCGATGTCACGCCATTCGGAGTCGGGACGGGCCAGCCGACGAGCCAGAGGCGAGTCGGTCTCGATCACCAGAGCTTCGGGGTCGATTTCCGTGATTGTCTGGCGCCACTCGGGTCCGAGGCTTATCACCGTGAGGTAGTCCTCGAGCGCGTCTGGAACGAAGAGATCGAAGCGTCCGTCGATGAACACGAGCGCGTCCGGCCAAAGGGCCCAGGTGAGATACGCGCCCCAATGGTAGGTACTGAAGATTCGGGTAGCGCCAGTCCGCGCCACGAGGTCGCGGGCGGCGGCGGGCATGGGCACCACGGTGGAGCCGCTCAGCGTTCGCGGGCTGACGGCGACGGCCACGCCGATGGCCGCCGCGATTACCAGGGCGGCGGCGGCGCGAACCGCCCAGATCGGCGGGCGCAGGCGGGGGACGGCGGTGAGCGCGAGCGGGCCGGCCAGCAGGAGTGGCGCCAGGACGGCGGCGAAGGGCATGACCTTGCGTGTGCTGTAGCCGGCGGCCAGCAGCACGGCCAGGAGGGCCAGGTCAACCAGCGTGACGCGGCGATAGCGGACCAACAGCAGTACGGCTATTGACGCCAGGAAGATCGCGAACAACCACCAGGTCTCGCCAAAAGCCTCCGGCGGCCGCCAGTCGCTGACGAATCGACGGAACTCGCTGTCCCACAGAAAGAACGGCTGGGCGAGCACGCGCGGACCCGACGGGTTGAGGGCGGGCGCGAAGGTCGAAAGTACCGAGACCACGGTGAACGTTCCCAGGCGTGTGCGGGGCCGTGGACCGACGAATGGCAGCGGTGCGCGCGCCCAGAGGGCCTCCAGGAATAGAGCGCCAAGTAGGGCGTAGCCGATGGGGAAGGAGGCGTGCACGTTGCCCCAGAACACGAACACGAGCGGCAACAGCCACACAACGCGCGAGCCGGTGCGGCGGTGGTGCAGCGCCAGAGAGGCGGTGACGGCGGCGGCCAGCAGGCCCACGGCCAGCGGGCGGATGCCGGCAAACGGAAACAGCGGCAGGGAGGCGGCCACGAGCGCGACGACGCGCATCCAGGGGGCTACACCGTGGGCGGCCAGGACTCGTTCCAGCAGGCCCCAAATGAGGGCATAGACGGCGGCGGAGGCGAGGACGGCCGCGCCGACGCCTCGCTGGCTGACGAGCTGGAACATGGCCAGGGCGGACAGCCACTCGTGCACCGTCCAGACCGCGTCTCCGGCGCTGAACGTGAAGGGATCCGGATATGGCAATGTGCCGCTCGTGGCGATGTAGCGCCCGTTGTTGAGATGGACCCAGAGGTCGGCGTCCAGCGGCTGGGCGGCGGCCAGCGCGGCGATGGCCAGGATCGCGGCGGCCGGGGCTGCGCCTATACCTCGGCTAGCGTTTGGGGACGTCTGCTCGGCGGCCTGAAACAGCGCAGGCACGGCACTCGAATCCTAGCGAGCGGTCGGCAGATTTCGCCGTAAGAATTCGGCGCTGTCGCGGACCACGGTCTGGGCACTGGCGTTGAGGAGATGGCCGACGCCCGGGTAGAGGTAGAGGTTGCTCGCCACGCCGGCCTCCTGGATCGCATGCCGGAGCTTTGTGGCCCATGCCGGGTTGACCGCACGATCCTCGGCGCCCTGGTGAATGTCCACCGGGCCGGTGAGTCCCTCAAGATAGTTGCCGGCGGACAGGGCGGCCCGCAGTTGGTCGCTTGAGCTGGAGGTTGGGACCCGGTAGTAGTCGGAGATATCGTCGATCCAGACGCTGAGCGGCGCCCACAGGGCTATCGGGCCAATCCAGGGATCCACGACGCCGGCTCGTACTGCCAGTTCGCCGCCGAGGCTATGCCCCCACACACCGATGCGACCCGGCTGAGCTTCGGGGAACTCTCGCGCCGCGGACGCCAGATTCAATACGTCGATCACGAATTCCAGCCGAGCGCCCAGGTTGAATTGCGTGTCGTCTTGCGAACCGCCGAGCCCGCGATAGTCCGTTGCGAGCGTCACAATGCCGCGCCGGGACAGGGCGTCGGCCATGACGCGCGTGCCCACGCCGGTGGCGTACTGACTTGGCAGCACGTAGCCGTGATTCAGCAGAACGACCGGAAAGGGTCCCTGGCCGGCTGGGATGGTGGCCATGCCCGTGACATGCAGATCGTCGGAGGTGTAGCTCATCTCGTACGCCGTGTAGTCGTCGCGGCGCGCCGCCACCTTATGCAGGCGAATCTCGGATGGCGGAAAACGCCGCGCTCGCAGCGCGGGAATCGAGAGGGGGGATCCGCCGGGACTGCGGGCGTTTGGTCGTCCCACGAGATTCCAGACGTCGCAGCCACCGAGGGCAAGGGCGGTTGATCCCACGAGCAAACCGAGCAATTGGCGGCGCCGCAGACCCCGACACGCGCCGCGCTCGTCTCCGCCAGGCAGCGGAAGCAAGAGGTTGGGCGCTGGCCGATCCATGGGTGGGGCTTTCTCCGGCGAGTGAGGTGTTTCCGCCGACGGCTTCCGCGGAGCTACCGGTTGATCGACGCCAGACCGTCGGAGACGCGCTCGACGACGCGGGATTCGACGTCGCGGGCGGCGGCATTGAGGGCGTTTTCGACGGCAACGGCATGCGAGCGGCCGTGCCCGATGATGACCACGCCGTCCACGCCCAGCAGGGGCGTGCCGCCGTACTGCGCGTAGTCGGTGCGGCGGCGGACCGCGCGAAACGCGGGATACATGAAGGCGAGGCCGGGCAGGGTGTAGGGCCGACGGCGGACGGCCGTGCGGAGTTCGCCGACCGCGAACTCGGCGGTGGCCTCCATGGTTTTCAGGACGAGGTTGCCGGTGAACC
This sequence comes from Chloroflexota bacterium, assembly GCA_965263175.1. Taxonomy (GTDB): domain Bacteria; phylum Chloroflexota; class UBA11872; order UBA11872; family UBA11872; genus UBA11872. The sequence continues at coordinate 3,596,822 of OZ253587.1, read as the reverse complement.
CGTCACAGACCACGAGGTCCGCCGTGCTATCGAACAGTCCGGCCGGCTCGACGTTGCCAACGAAGTCGAGCGGCGCGGCGGCCAGGAGTTCCGCGGCCGCCAAGGACAGTGGGCTGCCCTTGCTCGCCTCCTCGCCGATGCTCAGGACGCCAGCGCGAGGCTTCGGTGTCCCGTGCACCTGGCGCAGGTAGACCGCGCCCATCAGGCCGAAGTCGCGGAGATGTTCGGGTCGCGCGTCGGCGTTGGCGCCCGCGTCAATGAGCAGGGTCGGCGCCTCGCGACCTGGAATCAGGACCGCGAGGCCAGGCCGGTCCACGCCCTTGGCGCGACCCACCACCAGCACGCCGGCCGCCATGGTCGCGCCGGTGTTGCCCATGGACACCAGGGCCTGGGCCTCGCGCGCGCGGACCAGATCGGCGCAGCGGCGGATCGAAGCGTCGGGCGTCCGGCGCACGGCCTGCACGGGGTGCGCCCCCATCTCGATGGTCTGTGGGCCGAACTCGAGACGCCAGGCGGCCGGGTTCTCACCTCCGCTTGTCAGCAGGCCGCGCATGACAGCGAGATCGCCGACCAGGATGGCGCGCTGGCCGGTTGACCTGGCCCAGCGGATTGCGCCTTCAATGGTGGCGTCGGGCGCCCGGTCGCCGCCCATGACATCCAGCGCAATCGCCGGTCCTTCGGCAGCGGCGGTCATGCGGGGATCGTCAGACGTCCAGGTTTCGGACCGTGCGCGCGCGGTTGATGATGAAGCGGCGGCGTGAGGCTACGTCGGTGCCCATGAGCCGCTGGAACACCGCGTCGACGTGCGCATCGCTGTCGCCGTTGAGCCCTACCTGCAGCAGATGCCGGTCCTCCGGGTTCATGGTGGTTTCCCAGAGCTGGTCGGCGTTCATCTCGCCGAGTCCCTTGTAGCGCTGCACCGCGACCTTGCCCGAAATCTGCTTGAGCAACCGGTCGCGTTCATCGTCGCTGAAGGCGTAGTCGGCGCGCCTGGAGTTGGCGACGCGGAAGAGCGGCGGCTGGGCAATGTACAGATTGCCGTGTTCGATCAGCGGTTTCATCTCGCGGTAGAAGAAGGTGAGCAGCAGGGTGCGGATGTGCGAGCCGTCCACGTCAGCGTCGGTCATGATGACGACGCGACCGTAGCGAATCTTGGTGACATCGAAGTCGAGGCCGACGCCGCCGCCGACGGCGGTGATGACATTGCGGATGGACTCGTTGGAGAGGACTTTGTCGACCCGTGCTTTCTCGACGTTCAAGATCTTGCCGCGGAGGGGCAGGATGGCCTGGAAGCGCCGGTCGCGGCCCTGCTTGGCGTTGCCGCCGGCCGAGTCGCCTTCGACGATGAAGAGTTCGCAGCGGTCGGGATTCCGCTCCTGGCAGTCAGCCAGCTTGCCGGGCAGGGCAAAGCCGTCCAGCGCACCCTTGCGCACAACCAGGTCGCGCGCTTTCTGGGCGGCGACGCGGGCGCGGGCGGCGAGCATGGTTTTTCCGACGATCTTGCGGGCCTCGCTGGGATGCTCGTGCAAGTAGGTGCCGAGTTGGTCGTTGATGACCGACTGGACGTGCCCGGCGACCTCGCTGTTGCCGAGTCGGGCCTTGGTCTGACCTTCGAACTGCGGCTCGGGGATCATCACGCTGACGATGGCGGTCAGTCCTTCGCGGACGTCGTCGCCGGTCAGATTGGCGTCGCTTTCCTTGAGCTGGCCGCTCTTGCGGGCGTAGTCGTTGAGCGAGCGGGTGAGGGCGGCCCGAAAGCCGGTGAGGTGGGTGCCGCCATCAATGTTGCGAATGGTGTTGGCGAAGGTGTGGATCTGTTCGGACACCGTGTCGCAATAGGCCAGGGCGACTTCGACGTTGGTGGTTTCCACCTGCCCGCGCAGCACGATGGGGTCGGGATGCAGCCGTCCGCGGCGGCGGGTGAGGCGGCGGACGAACGAGGTGACGCCACCCTCAAAGTAGTACGCAACCCGGCGGTCCGTGCGCTCGTCATGCAGGCGCATGGTGGTGCCGCCGGCCAGGAAGGCCATCTCGCGAATGCGCTGGTCGAGGATGTCGAAGCTGTAGTCAAGGGTTTCGAAAATCTGGTCGTCGGCCAGAAACTCAACCTCGGTTCCGTGCCGGGATGTCCGCTCGCCTCTGACGACGTCGGTCACGGGCCCGCCGCGTTCGTACTCCTGGGTCCAGCAATAGCCGTCGCGCCGGACCGTAACGCGCATGTGCTTGGAGACGGCGTTGACGACCGAGACGCCCACGCCGTGGAGGCCGCCCGAGACTTTGTAGGCTTCGCTGTCGAACTTGCCGCCGGCGTGGAGCGTGGTCATCACGACTTCGAGCGCGGGGCGCTTGGCCTTGGGGTGTTCGTCGACCGGGATGCCAGAGCCGTCATCGGTTACGCGCACCCACCCGTCACGAGTGATGACGACCTCGACCGTGGTTGCGCGCTGGGCCAGCGCTTCGTCGACACCGTTGTCCACGACTTCGAAGACCAACTGGTGCAGCCCGCGGCCGTCGGTGCTGCCGATGTACATGCCGGGACGGCGGCGGACGGCTTCGAGGCCCTCGAGCACCTGGATGTCTTTGGCCGTATACGCCATGCGCGTTAGAGCTCCTTCGCTGGCCAATGCGCGGGCGAATCTGTCAGCACGATGTGCCTGCATAGCGGCCTGGGCTGGTCAGCGGGACGGGTGCGCCTGATACTCGCGGGATCGGCGAGCCGGTACGGCCTGTCGATCACTGCGCGGACATGTGCGGCGGGGTGGCGGTTCTGGATAAGTTCTTTCCGTTGATGCCCGAACCGCCTCCACTCACTTCCGTCCGGGATCAAGTCGTCTGTCCGACGAAGGTATCGTACCACACCGCGACGGTTTCGGGGCGCAGCCTCGGTTCGCCGGAGCCGTATCGCCGAACGTTGTCGCGCTGTATGAAGCTACAAAAGATTGATCAGACTATTCGATGAAGACACCGTTTTCCTGGAGCAGGCTGCCGTCAAGGTAGAGCGCGGCGTCGGTGCGCAGGTCCTTGACCATGTCCCAGTGGACGGCGGACTGGTTCTTGCCGCCGGTGAACTCGTAGGAACGGCCGACGGCCAGGTGCACCGTGCCGCCCATCTTCTCGTCGAAGAGGATGTTCTTGGTGTGGCGTCTGATGCCGTCGTTGGTTCCGATGCCGATCTCGCCGAGGCGTCGCGCGCCTGGGTCGGTGTCGAGGATGGCGTTGAGAAAGTCGCCACCGCGCTCGGCGGTGGCTTCGACGATCAGCCCCTCCTTGAAGGTGAGGGTGATGCCGTCGACCTGGCGGCCCTGGTAGATGGCGGGGAAGTCGTAGGTGATGCGGCCGTTGACGCTGTCCTCGATCGGGGCCGTGAAGATTTCGCCGTCGGGCATGTTCTTTTTGCCGTCGGCCGGTTCCCAGATGCGGCCGGCGGTGCGGAGGGTGATGTCGGTATCGGGGCCGACGATGCGGATTTCCGAGCCGCCTTGGAGCCGGGTCTTCAGGGACGCCAGCCGTGCGGTCATTACCGACCAGTCGATGTTGGTGGCGCCGTACAGGAAATCGGCGTACTCGCTGAGCGACATCTCGGCCTCTTGGGCCAGGGCCTGCGTGGGGTAGTCGCACAGGACCCAGCGAACGTTCTCGATGATCTGGTCCATGACGGGACGCCGCGCGATCATGGTCTTGGCCAAGCGGGCGGGGTCGACGCTGGCGAGGGCGCGAGTGTTCTCGGCGGCGCGGATGCGGATGGCCGCCTGAATCGAGTCGGCCTGGAACCTGGCGATCGGGTCGAGGAACTCGAGCTGTTCGTCGCTGCCTTCAGCCAGCAGGATTTCCTGGGCCTCCTCGAAGCCCACGCTGAGCCGCGGGTGTCCGCCGGCCGCCAGCACGCGCTGGTAGCAGGCCATCAGCAGCGGGCGGGCGTTGGCGGTGCCATCGATCAGCACCAGGTCGCCAGGTCCGACCTCGGTCGAGTGCTGCACTAGGATGTCGGCAAGCGCTTCCACGCGGGGATCGGTCACGGAGCTAGTCCTCAAGCGGGCCAGGGCGGCAGTGGCCCCATCCTCTTACGTCGCCCGCGCTTCGCTCAACTGCATATGCGAGAAGGGGGCGGCGAACGCTCGTCGGCCGCCGGGACGTCCGCGCGTTGGCCGCCATGGCTGATCTGCGGCCCTGGGAGATTCTGGGCTCGGAGACGGTCTACAGCGACCGCTGGCTGACGCACACGGTGGAGCAGGTGCGCCTGCCGAGCGGCTACGAGATTGCGCAATACCACCTGCTGGATCAGAACGATTTCTGCCTGATGGTCGCGGTCACGCCCGCTCGCGAGGTCCCGCTGGTGCGACAGTACAAGCACGGTGCCCGCGACGTGGTGCTGGAGTTCCCCGCGGGCCTGGTGGACGAAGGCGAAGCTCCCAAAGCGGCGGCTGTGCGGGAACTGCGGGAAGAGACTGGCTATGCCGGGCGCGTGCTTGCCGCCGGGTCGCTGCTGACGGGCCCTTCGCGCAACCGTAACTGGGCGCACGTGTTTGTCGTTCTGGACGCCGAGCAGGTCGGCGAGCCGGCGCCGGAGGAAACCGAACAAATCGAGGTGGTCCTGACGCCCCTGGCCGGGCTGCCCGGGCTGATCGCCGCAGGCGCGATACGCGACATGGGTTCGCTGGCGACGTACACCCTGGCGCGGGCGGCGTTCCCCGACCTTGGCTGGGAGGGTTGACGCGGCCGCGGGCGGAGAGCGTGCGTAGTAGGTAGCATGCGCCCCCGAACGCCCGCGTTGCGCGCGACGGTTCCCCCCAACCCCCTGATGGTGCACATTCGACCCGAGATCGCCGCGCTGCACGGCTACACGCCCGGTCACCAGCCAAGCGGGTCCGGCTGGATCAAGCTCAACACGAATGAGAGTCCGGCGGTGGCCCCGGGCGTACTGGCGCGACTGCGGGCGGCCGTAACGGACGATGTGCGGCTGTACCCGAATCCGACCAGCGAGGAACTTCGGGAGCGGCTGGCGGCGCGTCACGATGTTTCACCCGAGCAGGTTATCGTGGGCAACGGGTCGGACGATGTGCTCAACCTGATCGTGCGCGCGGTGTGCGGTCCCGGGGCGCGGGTGGTCGCGCCGAATCCAAGCTACTCGCTGTATCCGGTGCTGACCGAGATTCAGGGCGCGCGAATGGTTCACTGCCCACTGGGGCCAGGGTTCGAGTTGCCCGTGCGGCAGCTGGCCGCGGCGCGCGGCGCGGTGACCTTTGTGGCCAGTCCCAACAATCCGGCCGGGACGCACTATGGGGTGGACGAGCTGCGCTGGCTGGCCGAGCGCACGAACCTGCTGGTGATCGATGAGGCTTACGTGGAGTTTGCGTCGAGCGACCGAATGGACCTGGCGCGCACGCTGCCCAACGTGTGCGTGACGCGGTCGTTTTCAAAGGCGTTCGGCCTGGCCGGACTGCGGCTGGGCTACGCGGTGGGCGATCCGGAGTTCATCGGCGTTCTGCATCGCGTGAAGGATTCGTACAATGTCAGCCGGCTTGCGCAGGTGGCCGGAGTGGCGGCCTGCGACGAAATCGCGTGGGCGGAGGCGCACTGGGAGGCAACTCGCGTCCGGCGGGACGCATTTGCGGAGGAGCTCCGCGAACGCTTTGATCTCCAGGTTTATCCATCCGAAGCGAATTTTGTGTTCGTTGAGTGCGCACCCCACGATGCGGGTGCGCTTCAGCGTGACCTCGCCAACCGTCGAATTCTCGTCCGCCGCTTCCCGGAGGCGCCACGGCATGCCAACGCGCTGCGCGTTTCGATTGGATCGGACGCCGACATGGGCACGCTGCTGGAAGCGCTCGGGGAGATTCTGGCGGCAGGCCCGGTTCTCGTCGGCGAAGGTTGAGCTGATGTATCAGTCGTTCTCTGTCGCGTCACCATGCACCCAGCCATCGTTACGCATGGTCCACAGGAAGGATTCGTAGTTGGAAGGTCTGGTCTGGCTTGTGCCCGCGGCGATCATCATTTCGGTGATCGTCGTCATTTATCTCGCGCGCGATGTTCTAACGCAGCCGGTTGATCGGTCGGCGGATTCTTCGCAACTCATCCCGGCCATGCAGCAGCTGGACGCCAAGCAAAGCTCGGAGCTGTATGGGCGGATGTCGCTGAACGGCGACCGCATCTATGACGGCGCGACGGCGTTTCTGCAGCGGCAGTACCGCACGATCGCCTGGATGGCGATCGTGGCTGCCGGAGTCCTGGCGCTGCTGTTGCTGTTCTTCGGCGAGAACGAAGAGAAGGGCATCGAGGCCGGCGATATCGCCTGGCGCACCGGTGTCTCATTCCTGGTTGGCGCCGTGCTATCCGGCCTTTCCGGCGTGATTGGAATGATCATTGCCGTGCGGTCGAACGTGCGCACGGCCAGCGCCGCGACGCGCTCGCTGGGTGACGCACTGACGATTGCGCTGCGCGGCGGCGCCGTCTCCGGAATCCTGATCGTGGGGCTCAGCCTGCTGGGCGTCTTCGCGCTGTTCTGGGGGTTTGGCGGGTTTGAGAATCCGCAGCGTGCGCCCGAACTGATTGTCGGATTCGGGTTCGGCGCCAGTTTCGTGGCGCTTTTCGCGCAGTTGGGCGGCGGCATCTTTACCAAGGCCGCCGACGTTGGCGCCGACCTGGTAGGCAAGCTGGAAGCGGGCCTGCCCGAAGACGATCCGCGCAATCCGGCGGTGATCGCCGACCTGGTGGGCGACAACGTGGGCGACTGCGCCGGTCGTGGGGCCGACCTCTTTGAATCCACGGCCGCCGAAAGCATCGGGGCCATGATCCTGGGTGTGGCCGTCTTCAAGGCGACGGGCGGAGACAACATCGCCTGGATTCTGTTCCCGCTGGTGGTGCGGTCGTTCGGGGCGCTCGCTTCGATCGTGGGCCTGCTGGTGATCCGGCCGGACCGCGTGCGCAACGCGCAACGGGCGCTGGACGTGGGCTACTGGACGACGGCCGTGCTGGCCGCGGTCGGAATGGCCATTTGCGCGATCGTGATGCTGGGGTCATGGTGGTTCTTCCTGGCCGGATCCATCGGCATCCTGACCAGCGTGGCGTTCGTGTACATCACGCAGTACTACACGGCGTTCAACCGTCCGGTCCGCGAGATTGCCGAGGCGTCCCGCACCGGGCCGGCCACCAACATCATCGCCGGGCTGGCCGTGGGGTTCGAAAACACGGCGATGCCGATCATCGTCATTTCCGTGGCGCTCTGGTCGTCGTTCCAGGTGGGCATTCTGGCCTTCGCCGATCTGGGAGTCGTGATTGGCGACTTTCAGGCCGGGGTATTCGGGACAGCCGTGGCCACCATGGGCATGCTGATGAGCGCCGCCTACATCCTGGCCATGGACACCTTTGGGCCAATCGCCGACAACGCAGGCGGGATCACGGAAATGGCCGAGGCGCCCGAGGACGTGCGCGACGTGACCGACGGCCTGGACGCCGTGGGCAACACGACCAAAGCGCTGACCAAGGGCTATGCCATCGGGTCGGCGGCGCTGGCGGCCTTCCTGCTGTTCAGCGCCTATCTGGAAACCGCGGGCCTTAAAGAGGTTGACCTCTCCAAGGTTGAGGTCTTCATTGGCGCCCTGCTGGGCGGCATGCTGGTCTTCCTGTTCAGTTCGCTGGCGATCCGTGCGGTTGGACGCGCTGCCCAGGCGATGATCCAGGAGGTACGGCGGCAGTGGCGGGAAGAGCCGGGAATCCTTGCGGGCACGGTCGAGCCGAACTACAGCCAGGCGGTGGATATCAGCACACGCTCGGCGCTGCGGGAAATGATCGCGCCCGGTTTGCTGGCCGTGCTAATGCCGATCGTGGTCGGTCTGGTGCTGCGCGCCGAGGCCGAGGCGGCGCTGCTGATGGTTGGAACCATCGTCGGCGTGCTGCTGGCGACGGTCATGAACAACGGCGGCGGCGCCTGGGACAACGCCAAGAAGTTCATTGAGGCGGGTCACTTGCGCGACGCGGACGGCAAGTCGATCGGCAAGGGCACGGACGAACACGCCGCATCGGTCGTGGGCGACACCGTGGGTGACCCATTCAAGGACACCGCGGGCCCGTCGCTGCACGTGCTCGTCAAGCTGCTGAGCACGATCACCCTGGTGCTCGCGCCGGTGTTCATCTAGGCACGTTGCCCTTGGGCCGCCCGCAGGGGGCCGCTCCGGCGCCGAGCCGGGGCGGCTGACTCATGTGGGTCGAGGTGGTCCTGCTGGCGGCGGTACAGGCGCTGACCGAGTACCTGCCGGTCAGCAGTTCGGGGCATCTGTTGCTGGTTCCGGTGCTGGCGGGCTGGACCGACCCTTTCCTGACAGGGCTGACGCTTTCAGTCGCGCTGCACCTGGGGACGGGGCTGGCGCTGGTGATCGCGCTCTGGTCCGACTGGGTGTGGCTGGCGCGCGGGGCGCTGGGGATCGGTCCCTCGGCGCCGCTGGCCCGCCGGCTGCTGCTGGCTCTGGTGGGATCGACGCTGCTGATCGGCGCGATCGCGCTGCCGCTGCGCGGCTGGCTGACGACGTTGCGCGACCCGGTGCTGGCGGCCGTACTGCTGATCGTCTTTGGCGTCGTGCTGGCGGCGGCGGACCGATATGGCGCGAGCCGGCGCGATCTGACGACCACGCCGCTGCTGATTTGGGTGGCGGTTGGCCTGGCCCAGATCGCGGCGCTGGTTCCCGGCGTTTCACGAGCCGGAATCACTATGACGGTGGCGCGGGGTCTGGGCGTGGAGCGTGCGGCCGCGGCCAGATTCTCGCTATTCCTGTTGGCGCCGGCGGTCGCGGGCGCGGGTCTGGTGCAATTTGTCGACGTGGCGGCCAGCGGCAAGCCGCCAGGCGACATCCGGCTGTTGATCGGGGCAACCCTGGTCGCGGCGGTGGTGGGCGTGGCGGCGGTGCGCTGGCTGCTGGGATTCGTCGAACGCCGAAGTCTGGCGGCGTTCGCGGTCTACCGGGTGGGCGCGGGAGCACTGGCGCTGATCCTGCTACTCACCCTGAACGGTTAAAAAAGCGGCGGCGCAGCCGCCGATCGTCCATATAATCGCTTCTCCCAGGCGAGGTGCGTATGCGCATAGGGATACTCAACGCCACCGGCTACGCCGGCGGCGAACTGGTTCGGTATCTGGCCGGACACCCGGAATTCGAGATTTCCGGCGTTACCGCGCGCAGTCAGGCCGGACGCCGTCTGCACGAGGTGTTTCCGTGGCTGCGCGCCAGCGGCCGAGCCGCGTACGCCGATCTGGAACTGACAGCCGAGTTGAACGGCAGCGCCGATCTGGTGATCTCCTGCCTGCCGCACAAGGCTTCGGCGGCGCAGTTGGCGCCGTTCCTGGACGACGGCGTCCGCTGTATCGACGTCAGCTCCGATTTCCGGTTACGGGACCCGGCGGACTACATGCACTGGCACGGCGTGGAGCATGCGGCGCCGGAGTGGATCGAGTCGGCCGTTTATGGGTTGACGGAGTGGCATCGCGACCAGATTCGCGAGACCGACCTGGTGGCTAACCCGGGCTGTCATGCCATCACGGCGGCGCTGGCGCTGGCGCCGGCGGCGCGGGCCGGGCTGCTGGCCTGTCACGTGATGGTGGACTCGAAGACGGGAGTGTCCGGGGCGGGGCGTTCATCGTCGGCCGCGTATGGGTTCTCCGAAATCAACGAGGACGCCGCGGCCTATGGCGTGGCTAAGCACTACCAAAGCCCCGAAATTGCGCAGGAGTTGAGCGGCCTGGGGGATTCGCAAATCGAGGTGACGTTTGTGCCGCATCTGGTCCCCATGACGCGCGGCATCCTGATTACGGGCTACGGGGCGCTGCGTGAGGATGTTGCGCCAGCGCAGGTTGAGCAGGCCTACCGCGACGCCTATGAGGACGAGCCATTCGTGCACTTGGCGGGCGCACCGCCGCACACCAAATGGACGTCCGGCGGCAACCACGCGTTTGTTCACTGGACCGTCGATGAAGCCACCCAGACGCTGGTTGCCATGGCGGCCATCGACAACCTGGGGAAGGGCGCGGCCGGCAGCGCGGTCCAGAACGCGAACGTGATGGTCGGGATCGACGAGCAGGTCGGCCTCGCGATTCCGCCGAGTCACCCCTAGATGCACGAGCCACCGGCTGAGCTAGAGGGCTTTCGGGTTGTACCCGGCGGAACGCTGGCGCCCCGCGGGTTTGTCGGCGGCGGCGTAGCCGCGGGGATCAAGACCCCGGGCGTGTTGGACCTGGGCGCGATTCTCAGCACGCACACACCCTGTCAATCGGCCGCGACGTTTACCACCAATCGGGTGCGCGGCACTTCGGTGAACATCAACCAGGAGCGCCTGGGCAAGAAGCCGGCTCGCGGAATCGTATTCAACAGCGGAAACGCGAACACGTACACAGGTGCCGGCGGGCGTGCCGACGCGCTGGAGTTCATTGGCGCCTTCGCCGGCCGTTTCGGCGTGCCGGCGGATGAGGTCCTGGTGGCGTCCACCGGCGTGATCGGGTTTCGCCTGCCGATGCCCAAGGTGCTGGCGGGCGTTGAGGCGCTGGAGCTGACGGCGGAAGCTGGTGCGGACGTCGCGGCCGCCATGCTGACTACCGATGTCGCGCCGAAGACTCTGGCCATCGAGGTGCCAGTCCCGAACGGAACGATCCGAATCGGCGGCGCCGCCAAGGGCGCGGGCATGGTGCACCCGAACATGGCGACGATGTTCGTGTTCATGACGACCGACGCCGAAGTGGAGGGTGGGACTCTACAGCGCCTGCTGAGCGCGGCCGTTGCCGACTCGTTCAACTTGATCAGCATTGACGGCGACCAGTCCACCAGCGATACGGCCCTCTTGCTGGCGAACGGAGCTAGCGGAACGGGATCCCTCCGGGAAGGGACGGCCGATGCGGCGGTGTTTGCCCGGGCCTTGCAGGCTGTCTGCCGGTGGCTGTCCCGGGAGATCGTGCGTGGGGGCGAAGGCGTCACGAAGGTATTTGCCGTGACGGTGCGCGGGGCCTCGGACGAGACTACGGCGCGTCAGGCGGCGCGTGCGATCACGACATCGTCACTGGTGAAGACGGCGGTGCACGGCGGCGACCCGAATTGGGGCCGGATTGTGATGGCGTTGGGCAACAGCGGAGCAGTCTTCGACCCCGACGTGCTCGATATCTGGATCGGGGACACGCAGGTTGTGCGCCAGGGCGCGCCGGCGGTTTACGACGAGCCAACCGTTGCCGAGCACCTGCGTCATCCGGACGTGACGATCGAGGTGGCACTGAACCAGGGCGAGGCCAGCGCGACGGCCTGGGGCGGGGACCTTTCGGCCGAGTACGTGGCGATCAACGCGGAGTACATGACCTGAGCGAGGCGAATCCAGCGTCAGGCCAAGCCACGGCCGCGCCGAACCTGTCGGGCCGCTACGTGGTGGTGAAGATTGGCGGGACGGCCGACATGGCCGCCGGACGAATTGGGGCCGACGTGCGCGCGCTGGTCGAGGACGGCGCACGCGTGGTGATTGCCCACGGCGGCGGCGACGAACTGACGGCCTGGCAGCGCGCACGGAATCGTCAGACGACGTGGCACAACGGCCTGCGGGTGACCGACGATCAGACGCGCGACGACGCCGTGCTGGTATTCCGAGGACTGGTGGCGCCGGCCGTGGTGGGAGCGCTGCAACAGGCTGGGGTGTCGGCAGTCGGCATCAGCGGGCCCGACGGCGGTGTGGTGCGCGTCCGCCGTGCGTCGCCGGATCTGGGTTGGGTAGGACGAGTGCATACGGTGAACACGCGTCTGCTGGACGACCTGACCAGGGCGGGGCACGTGCCGGTCGTTTCGCCGCTGGGCGTCGATGGACGCGGGTCGCTGTACAACGTGAACGGCGACGACATTGCGGGGGCGCTGGCTCAGGCGACACAGGCCGCGGCCCTGGTGTTTCTGACTGACGTGGACGGCGTGCGGGACGCTGACGGCGCGGTGCTGGCGCATCTGGACCCGGACAGCGCCCGGGGCTTGATCGGAAGCGGAGTAATCGCGGGCGGGATGGTCCCCAAGGTTCGGGCCGCGGTGGCGCTGCTGGGCAACGTGGACACGGTCTGCATCGCCAGCGGCACGCGGCGGCATGCGCTCCGGCGCGCCCTGGATCCGGCCGGCGGCGGTACGCAGGTCAGGGACGAAGCCACCTCCCTATAATCCTGGTTGGAACGGCGACTGCCGTTCGACCCCTCCCGAGGCTGATCCACGCATGGGCTGGCAGGACCTAGAGGCGCGCTACTACCACCAGGCGTTCCGTCGCTTTCCAGTAACGGTGGTGCGCGGCGAGGGTTCGCGCCTGTGGGACGACGAGGGCATTTCGTACCTGGACTTCACCGCGGGCATTGCCGTAACCACGTTGGGGCACGGCGATCCTGAACTATGCGAGGCCGTGGCGCACCAGGTGCGCACCCTGGCGCATATCTCAAACCTCTTCTACACGACGCCGCAGCTCGAGGTCGCGCAGCGCCTGGTGGACAACTCGGCGCTGGATCGGGTCTTTTTCGTCAACAGCGGCGCCGAGGCCAGCGAGACCTGCCTGAAGATCGCCCGAAAATGGGGACGGACGCAGCGCAACGGCGCGTACGAGGTCATTACCGCCGAACACGGGTTTCACGGCCGCACGATTGCCACGACGGCGGCTACCGGTACGCCGGCCTACCAGGAACCGTTTGCACCCATGCCGGCCGGGTTTACGCACGTCCCGCTGAACGACCTGGACGCGATGGACGACTCGATCTCGCCAACAACCGCCGCCGTGATGGTGGAACTGGTCCAGGGCGAAAGCGGCGTGCGCATGGCGGACCCGGACTATGTTCGCGGTCTGCGGCGCGTCTGCGACGAGCACGGCGTGCTGCTGATCTTTGACGAAGTGCAAACAGGTATCGGGCGCACCGGCCGCCTCTTTGGCTACGAGAACTTTGGCGTCACGCCGGACCTGATAGGGCTGGCGAAGGGCCTGGGCGGTGGATTGCCGATCGGGGCGGTGCTGAGCAGCGAGGCCGTGAGCGTGCTGGCGCCGGGCGAGCACGGGTCCACCTTTGGCGGCAGTCCGGTGGCGTGCGCCGCGGCCCGCGTGGTGCTGGACCGGGTCATGGCCCCTGGGTTTCTGGACGACGTTCAGGCGAAGGGCGAGCACGTGCGGACGCGTCTGCGAGAAAGCGCCGCGCAGGGCGACCGCATCACCGACGTGCGGGGGCTGGGGCTGATGATCGGGTTCGATCTCGAGTCCGAGGACGCGGCGACGGCGGTCGTGGAGAACGCGCGAGATTACGGGCTGCTGATCATCAAGGCCGGACCGGCCACGATCCGCATTGTGCCGCCGCTGACAATCAGCCTGGACGAACTGGACGAAGGCCTGAATGCGCTCGAGGCCGCACGGGGCGTTTGACGGCGTTTCCGCGCCCCGGCTGCTGAAGTAACCCGCGCTGATGTGGGGTGGACGGTTCGACAAACCGCCGGCGGAAAGCGCCCGCGCGTTTACGCGCTCGTACCCCGTCGACCGTCGGATGTACCGCGAGGACATCGTGGCCAGCCGCGCGCACGCCGCGATGCTGGGCCGCCAGCAGATCATTCCGGCCAGCAGCGCCGATGCTCTGACGGCGACGCTCGATGCGCTGCTGGTCGAGCTCCAGACAGCGGGCGGTCCCCCGCCGGACGCGGACGATGAGGATGTGCACAGCTACGTTGAACGGGAGCTGATCGCTCGTATCGGCGACGATGGCGGCCGGCTGCACGTGGCGCGCAGTCGCAACGACCAGGTCGCCACGGATTTCCGTCTCTATTGCAAGGGCTTCAGCGTGCGCCTTGTGACGGCGGTTCTGGACCTGCTGGGCGTTCTGGTGAACCGGGCCGGAGAGGAAGCGGAGACCATCGCGCCGGGTTTCACCCACTTGCAGGTCGCGCAACCGGTCACGCTGGGGCACTACTTCCTGGCCCTGTTTGAGATGCACCGGCGCGACGTGGACAACATCTTGTACGCCTACACCGTGGCGGACGTGTGCCCACTGGGCGCCGGGGCACTGGCCGGCGTGGCATTTGACGTGGATCGTGAGTACGTGGCCGCGGAACTCTGTTTCAGCCAGGTCGCGCGCAACAGTCTGGACGCCGTGTCGGACCGGGACTTTGTGAGCGCCGTGCTGCAGGCCTGCCTGACGCTGAACGGGCATCTATCGCGGTGGGCGGAGGACCTGGTGGTCTGGGCGTCGCCCGGTTTCGGAATGGTGCGATTCGACGATGCGTTCGCGACCGGCAGCAGCATGCTGCCCCAGAAGCTGAACCCGGACGTGGCGGAACTGACGCGCGCGAAGGCCGGGGCGGTTGCGGGCGCGGCCTTCGGCTGGCACGCGACGCTGAAAGGGGTGCCCCTGAGCTACGCGCTGGACATGCAGGAGGACAAGCGCGCGGTCTTCAGGGTCGAGGACGACGTGCTTGGGGCGCTGGGGGCGCTGACCGGCGCGCTGCGCACCTTGACCGTGAACCGCGAGCGCATGGCGGCCATCGCACGTCTGGGGCATCCGGCGGCAATTGAAATCGCCGACTACCTGACGGAGCGCGGGCTGCCGTTTCGCGACGCGCATGCGGCCGCGGGGCGACTGGTGCGGCTGGCCGACTCCAAAGGTGTGGAGCTGGCCGACCTGGACGACGCGGACTTTGCGGCAGCCAGTGAGCGGCTACCGGGCGACGTGCGGGGCCGGCTGAACCTCGAGGAGGTCGTCGCGCGCCGTACGTCACTCGGGGGAACGGCGCCGGCGCGAGTGCTCGAGGAGGTGGGACGCGCGCACCGCTGGCTGCGATGGCAGCGTGAGCACGTGCAGGACCTGGTTGCCCGGGGGCTTCCGACAGCCTTGCAGCCGGAGCGAAGCCCTCCGGCGGATCACTGATGTATTGGCGACGCCGTGTGGCCAGTGAGCGCGCCACGGAGGCCGAGGCCCTGGGAATAGCGACCTACAACCGTGGCTAGTCCGTCCGAGGCGCCGGTACAACTCTCGATCGTCATCCCGGCATTCGACGAAGAGGACCGTCTAGGCGCCACTTTGCGTGCGGTTCACGAATGGGCGGTGGGGCGCCGCGGTCGGGTTGAAGTTGTGGTTGTGGACGACGGGTCGAGGGACGGCACCCTTGCCGTGGCCCAGGTCTGGGCAGACGAGCGGCCCGGGACTGGCGAGGTTGTCCCGGTCGTACTAGCCGAGCCCCACCGCGGAAAGGGGGCGGCGGTGGCGCGCGGCTTGCTGGAAGCGCGCGGGGCCGTGCGGATGTTCATGGACGCGGACCTGGCGGTCCCGCTGGTATTTGTCGAGCGGCTGGTGGAGGAAGTTCGACGCGGCGCCGATGTCGTTATTGGTTCGCGGGAACTCGATCAGTCCCACCGCCACGATGAGCCCTGGCGGCGCCATGCGCTAGGTCGCGTATTCAATCGGCTTGTTGGATGGCTCGGCGTCAGCGGATATAGCGATACGCAATGCGGCTTCAAAGGGTTTTCAGCGGATGCGGCCGAGGACATTTTCAATCGAGTTCGTCTCTATCCAGCCGACGGAGACGTGCTTGAGCGCGAGCGAGTCACCGCCTTCGACGTGGAGCTGCTGGCTATTGCCGGCCGTCGCGGCTGGCAGACCGTGGAGGTTCCAATTGAGTGGCGGCACGTGCCCATGAGCAAGGTTCGGCCGCTGTCCGATGCTGTCCTGATGCTGCTTGATGTATTGCGAGTGCGCTGGCATTTGCTGCGTGGGGCGTACGACTGACTTGGGTGCGGCGTCCGCCCGGCGGCAGGGGCTTGGATTCGCGTGACGTCGGTTTCCCCCAAGAAGTGGCAGCCAGCTTTGGATGAACTGACGGTGTCGGATTGAAGGAAAAGCGCATTGTTCTATTCGATGGCTGGCTGGCCACGCTGGGCGGGGGTGAGCGCCAGGTCTTGAGTGCGGCGAGCGCCCTGCGTGAACTGGGTGCGGTGAGTGTGGTTTCGCATTGTCCCCTGCCCCGATCGGCAGTGGTGAATTGGGCCGGAATGGACCTGGACGGCGTGAGCTTTCGTTTTGTGCCAGAACGCCCGCAGCTGACCGGACGCGACATCGCCGGCGACGCGGACCTGTTTGTCAATGGCACCCATCTCAGCCTGGTTGACGGCAGAGGCTTGCCGTCGATCAGGTTTGTTTACTTTTCGGCGCAGCCGAGCAGCCTGGCCTGGCGCATGAGCGGGCGCGCACTGCGAAGGCTCGGCGCAAGATTGGGCGCGGCCCACGAGCGGTCCGGCTGGTTTGGAACCGAGGCCCACCAGGGCGCCCTCTACCGCCAGTCCGATGGCGACGGGCGGATCGGCGTCAGTGACGGTACCCGCGTCCGGTTCTGGCTCAGTGCCATGAGTCACGAGGACCGGACGTACACGATCCATACGAGCGCAGGCGATGAAGTGGCCCAGGGCCAGGCGGGGGCGAAAGGCGACTTTGCGCCGGGTCCCTGGGTGCACGTACCTCCCGGATGCCGAGAACTCCTGGTCCATTCAGCAGCGTCTGGGGGGACGAACCGTTGGGAGGGCCGGCAACTGGGTCTGGCGCTGGGGTCGATCGAGGAGCGCGGAACGTTGTCACGGGATCTATTTCAGCGAGTGACGCGCCGGCTGATTCCCAAGCTGGCCTACTGTGCTGGCGACGACCATGCCGCGCGATATGCCGACGCGCTGCGGTCCTACGACGTGGTGACGCCCAACTCGCACTACACCGCGTCCTGGCTCGAGCGGCGCTGGGGCGTTGCGGGACCGGTCATTGAGCCACCGGTGGTTGCCGACCCGCGAAGCCGCGTCAGGCGGCAGCCGCTGATCGTGTCGATCGGGCGTTTCTTTGTCGGCGGCCACAACAAGAAGCACCTGGCCATGGTGCGCACCTTTCGCACGCTGTGCGATCGTGGGCTGGTGGGCTGGCGTCTGGCGCTGGTGGGCGGCGTTGGCCAGCGCCCGGTGGATGTGGCCTATCTGCGCAGGGTGGAGCACGAGGCCAGCGGTCTGCCGATTGACGTGTATCCGAACGCCGCCGAGGCGACCGTGCGCGAATTGCGGGCGCACGCCGCCATTGCCTGGCACGCGGCGGGATACGGCGAATCGGAACGCCGCAGTCCGGAGCGGTACGAGCACTTCGGCATGGCGGTTGCGGAACTGATGATGGCCGGCGCCGTGCCCGTGGTCTTTGACGGCGGGGGGCTGCGGGAAGTCGTGGAGCCCGGACGCAGCGGATATCGCTGGCGCACGTTGGACGAGTTTGCGGACTTCACCCTGGCGCTGGCCCGGAACGGACGCCGCCGCGCGGAGATGGGCGAGGCCGCACGACGGCGTGCGGTGCGCTGGTCATTGGCCAGCTACCAGCGGCGGATCGTGACGCTGGCCCGCGAGGTCATGGAGGCCCGCGAAAGCCGCACCCAGTCCGGCTAGCGCCTGCCGGTCTCGGAGCGACCGAGATTCGGGGCGGCGATCCCCCCGGACGAGGGGCTGCGATTGCTAGCATCGGAGGTTCGCGTGTCAGCAATGTTGGTTCGGCGTGGCATTACTCGTTCAAAAATTTGGTGGCTCGTCGCTCGCAACCAGCGAGCGGATTCGTGTGGTGGCCGAGCGGATTCATGACTCACTGACGCATGGCGATCGCATCGCCGTGGTCGTGTCTGCCATGGGCGACACGACCGACGACCTGATCGCAGCGGCGCAGCGGCTGACTTCGCGGCCGCGCTCGCGCGAATTGGACTTTCTGCTGTCGACGGGCGAGCTGGTATCCGCGGGCCTGATGTCCATGGCGCTGCATGAACTGGGCCGCGACGCGCTGGCGCTCTCGGGTCCGCAGGCCGGCATCCGGACGAACGGGCGATACGGCCGCGCCCGCATCACCGAGATCGAGCCGACGCGGATCCGAGCAGAGCTGGCGGCGGGGCGCGTGCCAGTGATGGCGGGGTTTCAGGGTCTCGGGCCGCTGGGGGACATTGTCACCCTTGCACGAGGAACGTCGGACACGTCCGCGGTGGCGCTGGCGGTGGCCCTGGGCGTCGACCGGTGCGAGATTTACACGGACGTCGACGGCATTTTCACCGCCGATCCGCGAATTGTGCCGGACGCGCGCAAGCTGGATATGGTGATCTACGACGAGATGTTGGAGATGGCAA
Organism: Chloroflexota bacterium; assembly: GCA_965263175.1. Lineage (GTDB taxonomy): Bacteria > Chloroflexota > UBA11872 > UBA11872 > UBA11872 > UBA11872. The sequence continues at coordinate 3,578,694 of OZ253587.1, read as the reverse complement.
AGCTCGGCGCGCGCGTCATGCATCCGCGCGCGGTCGAGATTGCCGAACACTTCGGCATGCCGGTGGTGGTACGTTCGAGTTTCAGCGATGCACCAGGGACGGAAATTGTGGCTGAATCAGCGGTTCCAATCGAGACGATGCAACGTGTGCGAGCGGTTGCGCACGATACCGACGTGGCGCGGGTGACGATACGCGGCGTCAGTGACCGGCCCGGGCTGGCGCATGCGCTGTTCCAGCCGCTGGCCGACCGCCACATCAACATCGACGTGATCGTGCAAAACGTCTCAGACGGCGGGGTGACCGATCTTTCCTTCACTGTTGGTGAGACGGACCTGGACGCAACCCTTGACCTTATCCGTCCAGTGGCCGCCGAGATTGGCGCCCGCGACGTGGCGGCGTCGACCGAGCTGGGGAAAGTGAGCATCGTGGGTGTGGGCATCCAGAGCACACCGGGAGTCGCGGCCCGGATGTTCGGGGCGTTGGCAGCAGCCGGGATCAACATCGTCAGCATCACGACCAGCGAGATTCGGCTGACGTGCCTGGTGGACAAATCGGAGGTGGCGCGGGCGACGGGGTTGTTGCACGACGAATTCGATCTCAGCGCTCCGGACCCGTCGTGAAGGTAGTGGGTCACTTTGAGTTGTGAGCCGCAAAGACCCCTCACCCCAACCCTCTCCCAGTGGGAGAGGGAGAAGATGGTGGCTCACCTCGGGGGACGGGAGTTGATCAAACTTGCCCACTACCGTCGTGAAGGCGGGCAGCCGTTGCGAGTACGGCCGCTGGTACCATGATTGTGCGCGCCAAACTTGTTCGTAGGTCGTCCGGAGCGCGAGAGGCGATAGCTACATGATCGAAATGATCGTGGATAGCGTGCGCGTCAATCTCATCAGCCCCAGCCGTGTGGTGGTGCTGAAGGAGCGGGACGGACCGCGCTATCTCGCTATCGTGATCGGTCAGGGCGAAGCCGACGCCATTGCGGTGAAGCTTCAGGATCACGAGGTTCCGCGGCCGCTGACTCATGACTTGCTGAAACAGTTGATCGAGACTGTTCAAGGATCCGTTGAGCGAGTGGTCGTGACCAACCTGGTGGATACCACCTTCTTCGCGACTATCGTGCTGGACGTGAACGGCAGCCGCTGCGAGCTGGACTCGCGGCCGAGCGACGCCATTGCGCTGGCCGTGCGCTCAAACGCGCCGATTCTGGTTGATCCATCAGTGCTGAATGAAGCCGGGTTTGAGCCGGATGTCAGCGGCGAAGAATCTGGCGAGGGCGAGCCGGTGGCGGAAGAAAAGCTTGAAGTTTTCCGCGAATTCATCAACCAATTGGATTTGGACGACCTCGGCAAGTCGTAGGCGGAGCGCCTCAACGGATCGGCCGCGGCCCGATACTGAACCGGCTATCCGTCGGCTGCTGCTCCTGGCGCCGCGACGGTGCGCCATTGTGAGACCTGGCCAGTCGAGTTGATTGCGGCGATGAGCCAGGCGCCTCCTGGCTGGGAAGCGTCGGCGGCAGCGATGTGAGTCTGGTGCAACCCGGATGCGTGGCCCATTTCGGGTAGAAGACGGCGGGCGGCGCCACCGCCGGCTACGGCCGCCCAGACCTCGGCAATCGCACCGGCGCTACCGGTTTCCAGTCGGTGAACCGCGTTGCCATCATCGACCGCGAAGCTTGAAGCGAGCAGGGGCCTGTGCCGGGTGGGCGGCGTCTGAAGCACGAACGTCGCGGTGTGGCCCGTAGGTGAGGCCCGGTGGCTCGTCGGCGCGTAGGCGGCCCCGTGATCCGGATGTAGCGCGATGAGCCGCATCGCGGCCGCAGTTGCCCCGGCCAAAGGGTCGGGCACGTTCAGCTGAAAGTACCCGGCGTCGTCAGTCCGGGCCGCCTTGCCGGAATCGGCGCCGGCGGCGATCACCAGCGCCCCAGACACCGGAGCGCCTGTGCGGTCATGGACGTGTCCGGTCAGCGCGCGGCCGCCATCTCGCCAGCCGGAAAGGAAGTGGGCAAGGTCCAGACGGTCGCGAGGCGCGAGGTGCGCTCCTGCGTGTGAGGCGTCGATCGTCGGTCGCGCGGTCCCGGCCAACCCCGGCGCATGGGCGCCTGCCGGGGTGACGCCGTGGCACGACGCGCACTGTGCGTGGTAGGTCTGGCGACCGCGCTGGACGGTCGGCAACGCGGGGAGCCCGGACAGCGAGCCATCGATCACCGCCAGTCCGTAGCCGGGAAGGCTGAGGCTGGCGCCGTCGAACCAGGCCGAGGTCCACGGCGCGTTGCCACTCACCGTGGCCGCGCGCGCTGGTGGCAGGCCGGCCAGACGCAGCGTGCGCGGTTCCGGCGACAGGTTCACCACGGCCGCGCGCGGTCCCTGCTCGGCGTTCACCACCAAGGCGTCCAGGTCCGTTCCGCCGACGCTCACGCGCACCAGACGGCCTGATCCCGTGACGAAACGCCGCATGAGTTGCATGACGCCGAACGCCGGTGTCGGCGGGTCGGCAAGCGTGCTGGACCACAGCCCAAAGTCGGGTTCGCCTCGCGGTGATCGTCCTGATGGGTCACGGGCGCCCTTGTAGACCAGCAGGCCGCTGGCGCCCTGGCGCACCGCGCGCAGGGTGGCCGAGGCCAGGAACGCGCCGTTGACCGGCGCGTGCACCAGCGGATCGACGGCCAGGTCGCCGCTGAAATTGATTTCCTCCACGTAGTGGGGCCGGCCGGCCGCAATCCCTGAGATCACGCGCGTGCGTTCTTCAAACCAAGCCAGTCGCGTGCGCAGGACGTCAGCGGGGGTCGTTTCGCCGATCTGGTACATGCCGTACCAGTGCCAGGTCAGGAAGTCGTGGAAACTCGCCGTGTCCACGGCCCGCAGGTAGGCCGACCAGTCCAGGTCCGGAGCAGCACCGCAGACTCGGCTACCGTCTGGATTCAGCGTGGCGCCGGTGTCGATCACGTCCAGCGACGGGCCGCCGAGGGCCACGACGCCAGATCCGAAGCGGTCAGCCACAGCGGCTCGCGCCGTGGCGTAGATCACGGCGTAGGCCGCTCCGTTGCCGCAGGCATAGTGCTGGCCGGCGTTCTGGTGATTATTCGGCTCGTTCCAGATCGTGTACGGCCAGGTCAGGGCGACTGGCCCGAAGTGGTTACGTAGGCGCTCGATGGCATCGGCGACATACGTCGCGTAGCCGGCAACCCCGTCCGTGCTGAAGCGTTCGCTCTCGTGCTGCGAGCTCGGACTCCCATCGGCGGCCGTTACCCAGGCCGGCGCGGCCACGAAGCTCACCAACGGCGTGGCGCCAGCGTCCAGCACGCGTTGCACGAAGGCGGTGAGGAGATTCCAGTCCATGTCGCCGTCGCCGACTGCAGCGCCCAGGAAGCGGTGGCCGAGCCAGACGCGTACGAGGTCGGCTCCAAACTGGCTGGCACGGTCGACCCCTCCGTCGCGGTAGAGATCGACGATCTCGTTCGTGCCCAGCTTGAAGTCGAGCGTTTGTGCGAAGCCGGTCGAGGGCTGGTTGAGATGAACCACGATCTCCGGCACATCCGAACCGCCAAGCGCCACAACGACTAGCAGCAGGGCGACTGCGAGCCGGGCCGCTCGGCGCCAGCGTTCTGGCAGGCTGCCGCCCACCGAGGTCAGGTTCGACTAACGACTTGGCGCTGCCCAGCGGCAGCTGACAGCCGAAGTGCCGCCAGGACCTCCAGCAGATGGACGCTGTCTTCCGGCGGTGACTCATTGGCGACGTCGCCGCTGATAACCGCCAGGAAGTGGTCGTCAGGATTGCTGCCGCCCGACAGCCCTTCGACTTCGCGCGTCACCTTGGCCTCGCGGTCGTCCTCCAGGATGGCTTCCACGCCGCCGGACGCCCAGTCGGCGCGAATCGCGCCGTTGCCGGCCACTACCGCCAGCCGTTCCCCGAAGGTATGACCGGTTCCGATGATCGACAGCGTGCCGATGGCCCCGTTTTCGAAGAGCAGCACGGCTGCGCCGTCCACCTCGACCTCTAACTCGTAGGTGCGCATGCGCGCGTCCACTTCAACGATGCGCAGCCCGGTGGTCCAGAGCAGCATGTCCATGAGGTGGCTGCCGGAGTCGCTGAGCTGACCGCCGCCGCCGAGGGCCAGCGTGCCGCGCCACGTTGCCGCGGCGTTTGCCACCCAGGCCTGCCATTGACTGGCCTGCACATGGGTGATCTTGCCCATCTCGCCGCCCTGCAGGCGCTGGCGCATGTAGGTGTAGCCGGGGCTGAATCGCCGCTGAAAGCCGACGACCACATGGCGGCCAAGGGCCCTGGCGTGGTCGGCGATTTCCTGCGCCAGTTCTGGTGTGTGCGCCAAGGGCTTTTCGCACAGCACATGCGCTCCGGCGTTCAAGGCGCCCATGACATGTTCGTGATGCAGTGTGTGGGGCGTAGCCACCAGTGCCGCGTCCAGGTCGGCGGCTGCCAGGAGATCGCGCCAATCCGCGTAGGCCGGGATTGCGTCCAGGCCCTCCACACGCGAGCGCACGCGCGCGATGGACGCGTCCGAGGGGTCCGCCATGCCGACAACCTCGACCTCGGGCATCGCGAGGAATCGCCCCAGGTGACCCGCGGACATGCCGCCAACGCCAATGGCGCCCAGTCGGTATGGCATAGACATCGTGCTCTGTGCGCAGACGGGCGGAAGTCTACGTCAACCCGCCGGGCCGAAGCGCGGCCACGAGCTTAGGCGTCGCGGGTTGTGGGGTCTCCAGGAGTGAATTGACCGCCGTAGGGCAGCGGGAGGCGCTGCACGGTCTCGCGAAACGTCCCGCGTCCCTTCAGGAGGCTGTGCACGTCCCAGCCTTGGGATTCCAGTTGTTCCAGCACGTAGGCCAGTTCGTAGCGGTCGCCGGTTTCGTCGTCGATGAACGCGTCGGTCCAGCCCAGCTGGTACCGCGGCACAGGGAACGTGCCCTCGCCGTTGCGGCGCGGAATCTGAAACCGAAACTCGGAGACACGGATGTGGCGACGGGGCTCGCTGCTCATATAGGGTTCGGGTGATGGGCACGAAATGCCCGGACGGCTTGCAGCCGATTGTGGAGAGCGCACCGGCTGTGTGTCAACGGGCAAGCGTGCGGCCAACAACGATCAAGTTTGGCGAGTCGTCGCGCCAGGGTTGACGCGAATAGCCGCCGTAGACCGCATCGATCTGCAGGCCGGCCTCCACGAATTCGGCCACGACCTCGTCCCGCGTCAGCAGGGCCAGGCTATAACCGAGCCGCCGCTCGTCGACGAGCGCGGGACCGTCGAAAAAGCGGTAGATGAGCGTGCTGCATCCGCGGTGCGCGTTAGCGTCGTACGTGTAGTAGCGCTCGCGGGTGATGCGCCGCCCGGTGGAGGGGTCGGGCTCCAGAAACTCGACCTCTTCGTGGTCCGGAGTGGAGTCAAGGGGCGTAGCGGAGAACACGTCCACGGCCACGCCGCCACCGGGCCGTACGTGAGCGGTGGCGTTGCGCAGGGTGTGCCCGCGGGCAACCCGGTCCGGTAGCAGCAGGTAGGAGTTGAAGCCCACGAACGCCAGGTCGCAGGTCTCCGGCAACTGACAGGTGCGCATGTCCCCGCGTTGCAGGCTAAGGCGCGTCTGGGTTGCCCGAGACATTGCGGCGCGGCGTGCCGACGCTCGCGTCAGCATGGCCGCCGAGGTGTCCACGCCGGTGACCTGGAACCCCTGGCGGGCCAGCGGCCCGGCGATGCGGCCGCTGCCCACCGCGAACTCCAGCAACCGCGGCCCGAAGCGACGGCCCTCGCCAATCCAGAACTCAAGCTCCGCTCCCTCGCAGTCCGGGTATTCCAGGTCGTACACCTGCGCGGCCGGGTCGTAGCCCGTCTCCCGGAACGGCGGGGGCGTGACCAGGTGCAGCTTGTTCATGCCGCGGCTGGCTGGCGGCCCGCCGGCATCAGACCGCGCCGGCGTAGTTCAAGGGGGCTTCGGCGAGTTCCGTCTCGAGGTTGGCGTGATCCTTGACGCTGTCCATGCCCCGCCAGCGCGCCGCCGATTGGAAGGCGCCCAAGCGGCCCGCGGCCGCCAGTTCCGGGAAGGTGCTGTCCTCGTGGTCGCCGATCTCAGGCAGCAGATCCTCGAACGTCCGGTCCAGCACATACACGCCGCCGTTGATCCAGTGCGGCAGCACGGGATTGGTTGTGAAGCGGCTGACCTTGCGACCGTCCATTTCCACGATGCCGTACTGGCTGACGTAGGGGGTCAGCAGGATGGTGGCCAGGTTTTCGTCGGCCCGATGCTGGTCAAACATGGGGGCGAGCCGCTGTTCCGTGAGAATGTCCGCGTTGGACGCCATGACGATGGGCTCGTCACGCGGAACCTGCTGCATGCCCAGCCGCAGGCCGCCGCCGCGGCCCATCGGCGTCTCCTCGACCGCGTAGCTGAAGCTGGCGCCGAGGGCGGCGCCATCACCAAAGTGGTCTTCAATCACCTCGTGCAGGTAGCCGCATGAGATGACGAAGTGATTGACCCCCTGCGCCTGATACCACTCGACCTGGTGCTGCATGATCGGTTTGCCGGCGATGGCAACCATGGGCTTGGGCAGGTTGGCGGTCAGCGGCCGCAACCGCTCACCGCGGCCTCCGGCAATCAGAACGGCGTACACGCGGCAGACCTCCAGGGCGTCACGGGCCCCTAGCGCCGCGACGGGCGATTATAGAGACGGCGCAGGGTCAGATCCGGGGGTGCCAGGCGGGCGCGGTGTGTTCGGTCACCGACTGCTGTCCGGTTCGAGCGAGCTGCGCAGCTCGATGACGTTGCCATCCGGGTCGCGAAGGTAGAGGGACCGTCCCTCCGGGTCTTCGGTTGGTCCTTCAACGACCGATCCGGCGGCGACGATGACGGCGGCGGCGCGCTCGAACTCCGATTCGTCCAGCGCCAGCGCCACGTGCTGCACCCCAAGCCGCCGCCAGTCGCGGATTTCCGCCGAGGGCCGCCGCTCAGGGGCCTGGAACAAGTGCAGCGAAAACTGGTGCGAATCCAGCACCTGTCGAAACGTTGAACGCGGTCCCCGCGTCAGGCTGAGCACGCGTGTGTAGAACGCGGTGCTCCGATCGAGGTCGCGCACGTTGATCGCGACATGATCCATGCGCTTGGCCCTAAGCCCGCGCGGTCCGACCGGCTCCCGTGACATTGGCGCTTTGCTGCGGCGGCTGGCCGAGGGTATCGCGCTCGGGCTACGGCGTGCTGGCCGCGACGTGCCCTGCGGGCATGAGAAAGGCTCGATTCCCATCGACCCACAAGATGTAGGCATCCTTTGCAGCCTGTTGTGTTGACATACCAGATGTAGTGGGTGAGTGATATGATTCGCGTCCAACCCAGAGGTGAGGGTGCAGAATGCGGTGTCCAGCCTGCACGTCGGCGCGGCTGCAGGTGGTGGATACGCGCGAGGCCGCGGATGCCACGCGTCGCCGGCGCGCCTGCCAAGAATGCGGCCATCGGTTCACCACCTACGAGCGTCGCGACGCTTACCAGTGTCCGCACTGTGGGCACGACGAGGCCCGCGTCGAGTCGTCGGAAGTTACGGCCCAGCGAGCCTTGCGTCGCCACCGCCGCTGCGCGGATTGCGGGCGGGGGTACCAGACGCTGGAGCGGCTGGCGCGGATGGACATCCGCGTGCTCAAGGCCGACGGGCGAAGCGAGGTATTCAACTGGGGCAAGCTCTACCGCTCGATCATGATCGCCGGGACGAAGCGTCCGATCAGCAGCGCCTGGGCTGAAGCCACGGCCATCCAGATCGAGAACGAACTGCTGAGGCGCGACGCACTGGACGTAGCCTCCAAGCAGATCGCCAACATGGTGATGGAGCGCCTGGTGACGCTCGACGAAGTGGCCTATGTGCGCTATGCATCAAGTTACTTCGGCGAAGGCGGCATCCCGGAGATGCTGGACACGATTAACGAGAGCCGGCGCCGGCGTGAACGAACCGAAGTCGAGCGAACCAATCTGCCGCTGGTACCGGCAGACACCGACGACTCTTAACCCGCGAGCCGCGCGACGGCCGGGCCGGCGAGAACCGGCCGGTTGCTGTCGGCTGGTACGTGCGGCGCCATGATTGCCGCACGGACGTTCATCGGGCTTGGGTTGGTTCTCGCGCTACTGGGTTACGTCTTCGGTGTCCGGGATGAGCTGGGACCCGGGCTCCGAACGGCTTCCGCACTGGCCTCCGTTGTTCCGGGTAATCCGCCGACGCTGCTACAGCTGCGGACGCCGCCGCGCGTGACGACGTTGGCCTATACGACCCGCGACGGCTATGAAGTGCTGGCGGATCTCTACGAACCGCCGGACGCGCGGGACGCGCCCGCGATCGTGCTCGTAAACGGAGTCGTCCCCGAAGGCCGGACGTACGAGCCGCTGGTCGGCTTCGCCGACGGACTGGCGCGGACGGGGTTCGTGGTCCTGGTGCCCGATGCGCTGGACTACGAGAACTACCGAGTGCTGCCGGAGGATATCGCCGGTCTGGTGCGCGGCTATCAGGTGCTCCAGTCCCGTCCGTCCGTGGATCCTGAGCGCGTGGGGTTCATCGGGTTCAGCGTGGGCGGGTCGCTGGCGATGGTGGCGGCGTCGGACCCAGAGATCGCGGACCGCGTGGCTCTCGTCGCAACTATCGGGGCCTACTACTCACTGGACGCGATGCTCCGGGCCGTCACGACGTCCACGGTGCAAGTGGACGATGGCTTCCAGCCGTATCAGCCCGACTCCTACGTCTGGCTCGTCACTCGCAACACGCTGATCTCCGCCATTCCCGAAGCCGAAGATCGCGACGCGCTGTTCCGCCTCTTCGCGCTGCAGACGCCGGACCCGGACCCAGAGGTGCTGCCCAACTATGACCTCGCCCAGTTGGGCGCGCCGGCGCGTGGGGTGTACGAGCTGTTCACCAACCGGGACCCGGCCGAGGTGACCGGACTGATGGACCGCGTGCGCCGCGCGATCCCGGGAGCGCTGGAATCGATTTCGCCCGATGCCCACATGGAGCGCCTGCGGGCGCCCGTGGCGCTGCTGCACGACCGCGGCGACCTGTACGTGCCCGCGCAGGAATCGCTGCGCATCTTTACCCGGGTGGGCGGCGAGCCCCGTGCCCAACTGGCTGTGCTGGACGTGATCCAACACGCGCAACTCTCCGCGCCGGACCTCTCGCCGCCGGTGCTGCTGGGCTCGTTCATACCGGGTATGTGGACGCTCTGGCAGTTCACCTTTGACGCGCTGCGCCAGGTTTCAGCGGGCGCCAACCCGTATCAAGCGTAGGTCCACGACATCCGCCGGGGCGTTAAAGCGCAGCGGGACGCCCGCCGTGCCGACGCCGGCGGAGACGACGAGCGGGCGTCCCTGGACGTACATCAGACCGCAGGGCCGGGGCAGGCGGTGGCGGGTGCGCAGGGTGAGCGGGCCGAAGAAGGGGAGTGCAATCTGACCGCCGTGCGTGTGACCGCTGAGCGTCAGGTCCACGCGCCGCGAGCCCAGCTCAAAAGCGGTATCCGGGTTGTGCGCAGCGAGGATCGTGAAGACGTCGGGGTCAACGCCATCGAACGCCGCATCCAGGTCGCAGAGGCCCACATGCGTGTCGCCAACGCCGACCAGCTGAAGTCCGGCACCGTTGCTCGTCAGACGGACTGCACGGTTAGTCAACGTCTGGATGCCGTGCTTGGCCAGCCCGGTTTCCATGTCGTGGAGTGGCCGCGTCTCGTGCCGTAGCCAGCGCGGCGCCTGGCCCCGCGGCTTGCCCAGCGCATCGTGGTTGCCCCAGACGGCGAACGCGCCCAGGCGCGCTTCGATCCGCGCCAGGCGCTCGCCCACGTCGGGGATGAAGCGCTCGCTCTCCACCAGATCGCCCGCCGCAATCAACAGGTCCGGTCGTGCTCCGGCCAATCCATCGAGTGCGGCCAGCGAGTAATGTGGCCGTCCGGTCACGTGGAGGTCCGAGACCAGCAGAATGCTGAGAGTCTCGATTCCCGACGGCAGCCGGGCTGCGGGAAGCCTATAGCTGGTTTTCAGGGGCGGCTTGAAGCTGGAGATATCTGGACTCAGCAAATTCGCTCCAGCTGCTTTGTTTCAATAGTCGAGCGTAGGTGGCGTGTGTTTCGTGACTCTGGCAACGCCCGCCGTGAGTCAGGCGCCATCGCTTCCAAGCCACGTTGGACGCTGTCGGACTGAATCCCGCCCATTGTTTCTTGGGCCTCGAGTGGCGGCTGTTAGACCGCTGGGGCGTGGCGGTGTTCGCCCATCGCGCGGAATTTGTCGTAGCGGGCGTCCACCAGCGTGTCGATGTCCTGGGCGCAGAGTTCGTCTAGCAGGGGCGCCAGGTCGGCCCGGAGGTTGGCGGCGGCGGTATCGAAGTCGCGGTGGGCGCCGCCTTCAGGTTCGGGCACGACGCGGTCGATGAGGCCGGCCCGCAGCAGGTCGGGCGCGGTGAGGCGCAGGGCGGCGGCGGCTTCCTCCGCGTGGCCAGAGTCCCGCCAGATGATGGCGGCGGCGGCTTCCGGTGAGGCTACGGAGTAGATGGTGTGTTCCAGCATGAGTATCCGGTCGCCGACGCCTAGCGCCAGGGCGCCGCCGCTGCCGCCTTCGCCGATTACGGTAACGATCACGGGCGCCCGTAGCCGCGCCAGGCGAGCCATGTTTTCGGCGATGGCCCAGGACTGGCCGCGTTTCTCGTCGTCCAGCGTGGGGCTGGCGCCCGGCGTATCCAGAAAGGTCAGGACGGGCCGTCCGAACCTTTCCGCCATGTCGAACAGGCGCAGGGCTTTGCGGTAGCCCTCGGGGTGGGCCATACCGAAGTTGCGCTGGACGTTTTCGGAGGTGGTGCGGCCCTTCTGGTGACCCACCACGATGACGCTACGGCCCTCGAACGTGGCCAGGCCGCCGACGACCGCCGCGTCGTCGGCGAAGCGGCGGTCGCCGTGGAGTTCGGTGAAATCGGAACAGAGACGGTCGAGGTAGTCCTGGGTGTGCGGGCGCTGGGGATGCCGCGCCAATTGGACGCGCTGCCAGGGGGTGAGACGGGCAAAGATGTCAGCCGTGCGCGCCGCGAGCTCGAGCTGCAGGACGGCCAGTTCGCGCGCGACCCGAGAGCAGGGATCGGCGCTGGCGTCGCGTTCGAATTCCACGATGTGTTCGCGTAACTCGTCGAGGTCGCGTTCGAATTCGATCACGGGGACAGTCCGCGCTTAAACGCGCGCGGCCCTGCGAGCGACTCGGGCTGGGGCGGATACGTCAGCCGGCGCCAGGTGACCAATCACGCGGCTCAGGGTCTCGCGCAGTTCACGGCGCGGAATTACGAGGTCCAGCATGCCCTGGCGCAACACCCATTCGGCGGTGTGGTCTTCGACCGGCGCGCGACGGCGCAGCGTGCCCTGCACGACACGGGATCCGGCGAAGCGAATGGTTGCGCCAGGCTCGCCCACGATCACGTCGGCCACGGCGGCAAAGCTGGCGGTCACGCCGGCCAGCGTAGGGTCGGCCATTACGCAGACATGGGGGAGACCGGCTTCGCCAAGTCGGGCGGCGGCCGCCGTGGTGCGGGCCATTTGCATCAGCGCGAACAATCCCTCGTCCTGACGGGCGCCGCCGGAGGCGGTGACGGTGACGACGGGCAGGCGCTGGCGCAGCGCGTGCTCGAAGAGTCGCGTGATCTTTTCACCCGTAGCGGAGCCCATGCTGCCGGCGATGAAGCCGAACTCCATGACGCCCAGGGCGACCGCGCGTCCGAGCAGCGGGCCGACACCGCAGACAATGGCCTCGTTGCGGGACGTGAGCGCGCGAGCCTTGGCTACGCGGTCCACGTACGAGCCGCTGGGACGGCGGAACTCCAATGGATCGGCCGCTGTGATGTCGGCGTCGATCTCCTGGAATGCGCCGGGATCGTCCAGAAGCAGCGCAATACGTTCGGCGGCGTCCAGCCGGTCGTGGTAATTGCAGGCTGGGCAGACGCGCAGCGCGGCCTCGAACTCGGGGCGGTAGTGCATCGCGTTGCACTTGCGGCAGGTGGCCCACAAATCGACGGGAACGTCTGGGTGCGTATTCGCGCCGCGCCGACGCCTCAAGGCCATCGGGCCTCTCCTCGATGCACAAACTAAAACGCAGCCTGGGGGGCCTGCGCGCCTCCCCGGCCGCGAGATTAGGCGAAGTATATCAGCGAGGCGAGTCGAAACCGGGCGGCTCTGGCGGCGGATAGGTTTGGTCGTCGGCGGTTCGCGCCAGCACCAGCGCGCCGACCCAGACCGCGCCGCGACGCCGCAAGGCGCGGGTGGCAGCCTCGATTGTTGCGCCGGTCGTCGTGACGTCGTCGACCAGCAGAATCCGGGCGCCGGACAGCTTCCGGAGTGCGCGAAAGGAACCGCGAACGTTGGCCAGGCGCCGCGCCCTGGGCAACGAGGTCTGGGGCGGAGTGTCGCGCAAGCGAATGAGCAGGTTGCCGTCCAGCGGACGGTCGAGACGCCGCGCGACCTCGGCGGCGAGCAAGCGGCTCTGGTTGTACCCGCGTTGTCGTTCGCGGCTGGCTGTAAGCGGGATGGGGACGACGCAGTCCACCTGAAGGTCGGCAGGGAGAACCGGGAGGGCGAGAGCCGCGAGGTCGGCGGCCAGGTAGCGCTTGTTGCCGTACTTGAAGCGCTGGACGGCCTGGAGGATGGGCGGGGTGTAGGCGTAGGGCGCGTAGAGGTGGTTGATGCGGCGGCGCTCGAGGCGGCAGCGGGCGCATTGGTCGCCGTAGGCGAGGGGCCGGGTGCATTGGCGGCACTGGGGATGCGGGAGCGGCGTGGCGGTTGCGAGGCAGGGTTGGCAGAGGGCGGCGCCTGGGCGGCCGCAGGCGGCGCAGCGGGCCGGAAAGAGGGCGGCGGCAAGGGTCCGGCCGGAGGTTCGGAGACTGTCGACGGCCGACTCGGCGAACAAACGAAGGACCGCCCCGCCCTGGATTCGGTCGAGCGGGGAACGGCTCGTCATTACCCCAGGAGCATCGGGCTAGCCGGGGGCGCCGGCCGGGCTAGGGGTGGCCTCGACGATGGTCGGCTTGCCGTCCTGCAGGCGAAGTTCGAACTCGCGGCCCTCGGCCGCCTCCTGCATGACGTGGTCGGTGAGCGGCTGATCGACGTATTCGCCCACCAGCTGCGCGATCGGGCGAGCGCCGGCGTGCCGACCGAGGGTAACGGTGACGATGTAGTCGAGCGCGTCGGAGGTGATGTGGAGGCGGATGCCCAGGTTTTCGGCGCGTAGGGTGGCGTCGGACAGCGCGCGTCTCGCGATCTCCCGGATTTCCTCCTCGGCCAGCGCGCGGAAGACGACCAGGCGGTCGAGGCGATTCAGGAATTCGCCGGGCAACTGCTTGCGGGCGAACTCGCGGATACGGGCTTCGTAGGCGGTATGACGGCGGGCCGACTCCGAGGTCGGTTCGAATCCTATGGAGGGTCCGGTGACCTGGTCGACGCCCAGGTTCGAGGTCAGCACGACGATGGTGTTGCGGAAGTCGACGTGGCGGCCGTTGGCGTCGGTGAGGACGCCGTCTTCCATGATTTGCAGCAGCACCTGCAACGTGCGCGGATGCGCCTTCTCGACGTCGTCGAAGAGGACGACAGAGTAGGGGTTGCGGCGAACGGCCTCGGTGAGTCCGCCGGCTTCGTCGTACCCGACGTAGCCCGGAGGGGCGCCGATCAGCCGCGAGATGCTGTGATACTCCGACATCTCAGACATGTCGACCCGCACCAGGTTTTCGTCGGTGCCGCTGACGAACTGGGCCAGGGCCTTGGCGGTCTCGGTTTTGCCGACGCCTGATTCGCCCAGGAAAAGGAACGATCCGATGGGACGCCGCGTATCACGCATGCCGGCCAGGGCGCGGCGCAGGGCTCGGCCGAGTTCGGCGAGCACGTCGTCCTGCCCGACGACGCGCTTCCGCAGGTCGTCTTCCATGTGCAGGAAGCGGTCGGAGTCGTTCTCGGCCAGCGTGGGTAGCGGCACGCCGATCCAGGCGGACAGGACCTCGGCGATCTCGTGGGGTGTGATGACCGGACGATCGGTTCCGACTTCGGCCTGCCAGGCGTCGCGCTCGTTGCGCAGTTCGTCGCGCAGTTCGTCTGCGACTTGCGCGCGCACCGGGCGTGGGGCGGCGGTGGGGTTCGGCGACGCAGCGGGGATCTGGGGTTCGGCCGTCGCGCGCTCGGCGGGCGGTTGGGCGTCGGCCGTCGCCGGCTGGTCGGGCGCTTCCGGCGTGGCCTCGATTTGGGCGTCCAAGGCTTTGATCCGGCGCTGAAGCTCAATGATGCGGGCCGGCGGCGTTTCGCGCCGCACCTTGGCCCGGGCCGAGGCTTCGTCCATCAAGTCGATGGCTTTGTCGGGGAGCTGGCGGGAGGTCACGTAGCGGCGCGACAGGTTCACAGTGGCGTCAACGGCGTCGTCGGTGACCTCGACCGCGTGATACGACTCGTAGACAGGGCGCAGGGCTTTCAGGATTTCGATGGCGTCGTCGTCGCTCGGTTCGTCCACGTCGACGGGTTGGAAGCGGCGGTTGAGGCTCTTGTCGTTGGCGATGTAGCGGCGGTACTCGCGCCAGGTGGTGGCGCCGATGACCTGCACTTCGCCGCGGGCCAGGTGGCCCTTGAGCAGGTTGGCGGCGTCCAACGAGCCGGCCGCGCCGCCAGCGCCGATCACGGTGTGCAGTTCGTCGATGAAGAGGATGACGTCGCCGCTCTTGCGGACCTCGGCGATGAGCGCCTGGACCCGCTCCTCGAACTCGCCGCGGTATTTGGCGCCGGCGATCATGCCGGGCAGGCTGAGAGATATCAGCCGCCGGTTCACAAGCTCGTCTGGAACATCGCCCTGGACGATGCGGTGGGCCAGGCCCTCGACGATGGCCGTCTTGCCGACACCCGCGTCGCCCACCAGCACCGGGTTGTTCTTGGAGCGGCGCAGCAGGACCTCGATGGCACGGTCCATCTCAACCTGGCGGCCGATGACGGGGTCCAGGTCGCCGGTGCGGGCGGCGTTGGTGAAGTCGCTGCCGTACTCGGCCAGCATGCTGCGGGGCTTGCTGCGACGTCCGCGCCCTCGCCAACGGCCGCGGCGGCGTCGGCCGCGGCCCGGCGAGCCGGGTTGGTAGGCGGCTTCGACGCGGCGGCGGAGTGAGCGGAACTCGACGCCGGCGGCAGCCAGAACTCCCGATGTAAGACGACCGGCGTTGGCCAGCGCGCCAAGCAGCAGGTGCTCGGTGCCGATGAAGCGGACGCCCATGCGTTCGGCTTCCAGAGCGGCGGAGCGCAGCACGTTGCGGCCTTGCGCCGAGAGTGGGCGGCGGCCCTCGTCCCGCGTGTAGCCCGGGGGCAGGGTGTCGACGATCGTCTCGCGCAGCGGCTCCAACTCGATGCCGGCATCGCGCAGAACACGCGCGGCCGCGGTTTGGGGTGACTCCAGGATGGCAAGCAGGACGTGGCCGGGGCCTACGGCCTCATGCCCGAGGCGGGCGGCTTGAAGCTCGGCGTGCTGAAGCACGCGGCGCCCACGGCCGGTCAGGCGGCGGATGTACTCAACTGGCGCGTATTCGTCGGGTTCGCGTTCCATGGCGCCGAACGGCTCCTCAGAGGCCGATGGGGAGCTGGTCGACGAGGGCTTGCAAGCCTTCGCCGATGCTGCTGCCCAGGGAGGTGAACACCACGATCAGGACGATGACGAAGACGGCGGTGACGAGCAGGTAGCTGAACACGCCCAAGCCGGACCCCGTGGAGAGGTAGCGGCCGGATTGGCGGGGGGGCCCGGTGGGGTTCAGATTCGCCGTTACACCGGCTCCGAGGTTTGGTCAGTCCCTGCCAGTGTAGACGGGCGGCCCCGTGGGTTTTGTTCTTGGGGTTCTCGGTGAGCTGCCGCACGCCGGCGTTGCCGGCCGCTGGCGGGGTGCCGGTGGTGGGACGGTGCGGAGACGCGAGGGGGACGGGACAGGCGGCTGGGGGCACGAAATGGGGTCCTCTCGCGCACATAAGAGTTTTTTAAAAAACTCTTCGGCCGACGCGGGTCGCTTTTGGGCGTGGGATTGGCGGCGCGGAGGGGCGGGTGGACGGGTGGACGGGTTGGAGCAGGCGTGATGGGCCGACATTGGGTTGGTCGAGGCGGGGCACTGCAGGGCGTGTGCGGGGACGAGTGAGGGCAGGTGGGAGCGGCTGGAATACGAGACGGCGGGGATGGGACGCGGGGCGGGCGGCTTGGGGTGCGGAACGGGGCGGGGAGCAGTGGTTAGTGGTTAGTGGCTGGGGAAGAGCGGACGTGGACGCTGGCTTAAGAGAGATCCAGGAGGGCTTGGATAAATGTATTGGCGTAGGGAGACGCGGCTCTGACTTTGGCTGGATCGAGGGTGGCCAGGATGTCGAAGCTGTGTCTGCCCTTGCTGTAGCCGCGTTGTCGTGTTCCCTGGCCGACGCGTTCGAGGCCGTTGAGCACGTCTTGCTTTGGGATCTGTTCGATCTTTGGATTTCCTGGAAGTGCACCTGCTCGGAAGCTATGGCCATAGAACGCTTGGAGTGCTTGGCGGTCAGCGAGGAACCAGGACTCCATGATCTGCACCATGAGGTGGCACTGGTCGTTCGAGGCGTCGGGCGGTCGACGCCAGTTGTCGCGCGACCGAAGATGTTCCCACGAACCTGACGCCGTTACCTCTTCTTCAGCGTCGACCAGGAGCATGGCAGTCACGTTTCTCTGCACAAGCGCCGCTTTGAAATCGTTATACGCTTGGTTGCGGCTGCCGCTCGCTACGATTCGGGGCATCCGGCGGTCGGCTCCGGCTTTTCTAACGAAGCTCCGAAAGGCTCCGCGACAGGCAATCTTCGAATTCTTATCGCCTCCGCCTTCTACGTACAGGCGGACGCTCACCAGCGCGTCCCTCCGATATCACCGCGTATCCAGAGATCCCCCAACCGATACTTTTCGAGCCAGGGCTTGAGTTCCTCGGCGTTGAGTCGCTGGAGTTGCGTAGCGCCGTCGAGATTTTCGCAGACGATCACGCCTTCGGGGGTGTCCGACAGCGCATTGACCAGGATGTCGGAGTGGGTCGTGACGAAGAGTTGGGTGCGTGAGGAGGCTTCGATCAGGAGTTTGGCGACTTCCGGGATTATGTCGGGATGCAAGCCGAGCTCTGGCTCCTCCAGGCAGATGACGGGCGGCGGGTCGGGGTGACAAAGGATCGCGAGTAGGCAGAGGTAGCGGAGGGTGCCGTCGGAGAGTCGTTCGGCGGGCACCGCGTGGCGCAATCCATCTTCGTGAAAGAATATCCGCACTTGGCCGCCGGTGACGTCGATACGAATATCTTCGACTTCCTGATAGAAGGTCTGAACACAACCGAGTATCCTATTCTGTATGTCGGGTCGATTTAGCAAGTCGCTGAGCACCACCCCGAGATTGGAGGCGTCTTCCAACAGGAAGTCCTTGGGCAGATCCGACCTCTGCGGCCGGCGGGGCGGTGTGAGGCGTCCGAGGTTCAACTCGCGGTAAAACTTCATGAGCTCGAACTGATCCGCCAGGTACGTCAACTCGGGGTAGCTATCAGGGTCGCGACGCTGCGACAGGATGGACTGGTCGGGTTTTACATCATCCCGCAAGAGACGCCGTGAAGACCTGGTCGTATCGGCGTCGGTGAAGACGTTGAGGACCGGGCGGCCCTCCTGATAGCGGTAATAGAAATATGGATCTGTGTTGCCCGGCAGCGGCCGTTGGTTTTCAACGGCTTCGTCCTGGAGATCGAAGCGTAATCCGGCCTCTTTGAAGGAGAGGCGATACCTGAGCGGCATCTCGGTCTTGGGATATTCGACTGTCACATCCAGCATTGCCGTCCCAAGTCGCTCAACGCCTTTCCAAGGCCACTCGTGAATTCCTCCGCCTTCGCGAATCGGGGTCTGCAGGTCTCGTGGCGCGGCTGCGAGCAGCGAGAGGACTTCGATTAGGTTGGACTTGCCGGAGGCGTTGGGGCCGATAAGGACGTTTAGGGGTTCCAGCGGGAGTTCGAGGGTGTCGGGGCCGAAGGAGAGGATGTTCTGGAGGCGGATGGAGCGAATGAAGCGCTTGCCGTCCATTGGTTACTCCAGCCGGGGCGGCGGGCGCCGGGAGAATCGGCGGCGCGGTGATGTGAGGGTTTCGGTGCGCGGCTGGGGCGCGAGCAGCAGCGTCTTGAGGTCTGGCCGCATCGTGTGCTTCGGCTTCGCGTTGGGGTGGGCGTCCACGTCCAGGGCTTCCGTCTGCCGGTTGCCCATTCTAGGGGGCGCGCCGGAAGCGCCACGGCTGCCGACGCTTACGTGCCAACGCTCAGGCGTCCCGGGGTCGGCTGGGACTTGGGCTGTCCAACCCTGGGCACCCGGCCAGTTAGCAGGGGGCAGCACGGGCGGGGCACCATCGGGCGAGGGTTCGACAGCGCGGAGCGGCAGATGGCAGGGGGACATCCGAGATCCAGGTTGCGGAGACATCAGGCCCAGCGTACACTCGTAGCATACGAACGGCGACCACTATCAAGCGTGGGCGGCCTGCGAGGGGCTGTGTCTGCCGAGTGTCACTTTGGAGCCGTCTGGCATTGAAAAAGGAGAACGGCTGGTCTGCCCGGCCTCATACGTCATTGGACACTATGCGTGAATGAGATTCACTCGCCCGATTCAAGTGCCGCAAGCACTGCAGCATCCCAAATGCGAACTCCACCCTGCGAAACCTCAAGTGCCGCGCCCGATGTCACACCCATTGGAGCCGCCAGAACTGGCCGGACGCTTCTATCGGCTGGCAGAATGCCTAAAAGTTCACGAATGACATCCACTCCGACCGGACGCGCGTGGTCTTTGCATTGAACGTAGAGCTTCTGTTCAATGCCTGCCTCATCAGTCCTGAATGGCCTGGACAGTCTTGCCGAGTCCCATGTCGTCGGCCGGCAGAATTCGTTCGCTGGTAAGGAGTGCGCGAACGCCGTCAAGCTGAAACGGTAGGACTTCCCAGGCCATTCCAAGATTGCGGACGGGCCGGGCAGCAGCGATTCGAGCGGCACGGCGAGGGGCGCCCGCAGCCGCTCGGCCAGCGCGGGGCCTTGCGGGCGGTCTGGCGGACCGCCGGGCGCGCCGGGCCAGTCACCCACAGGGTGAGGAGGCGACTGGCCAACGCGTTCGGGGACCGGCTCAAGGCCGACGCTCGACGCTTTCTGAAGAATCGGGCCACAGCATGGCACCGAACGGACAGCGGTTGGCAACGGAAGAGCGATGCGCAGGACTTCGGCGGGCCGCAGGCTCAATGCCTGGAACTCGACTCGCACGGGCGTCTCGGCAGTCGCCTGACGCCGCCAGAATTCCCAGAAGCGCGGGCGCGTCTCTGCTTGCGGCGCGCTCCACCACGGGGTGCGGCTCACGACGCGCTGAACACCTCGTCAAGGCCCACGGCCGTGCGTTCGAACGGCTCGGTGGCAAGGCCTCGGCCGTTCAGCGCCCCCAAAAGACGGCGCGCCGCTGAATCCGGCGCCGGTGGGTCGCCAACCCAGAAGAGATGCGTGGTGTCGGACAGCGGGTCCGCGGAGTCCAGCGGCGCATGAGTACCCGCATCCACGCTGGCGACCCTGCAGATCGGCAGGCGAATTGCCAGGTCTTCCGCGAACACCCCAGCGGGTGCTTCGTCAGCCCGCGCGAGCAAGAGCGTCGGCGTCGGCTGGCACGCGTCGAAAAGCGACTTGGCAAGGGCCGTGACTGAGCGCCGCTTCGTATCGCCGGGCCGCCAAAGAAACGCCGTCGGAACATCGACCTTCGAAAAGCTGAAGTCGATCGGTTCGCCCCGGGCATTGACGCAGCATTGACGCAGAAGAGACAACCACGGACGCCCCTGGCATCGGGTTCGTCAATGAACCGCAGATAGTCGGCCAGCCCGAGGTCTTCGTCTTCTCCGGTGAGATCGCGAAATGGAACTGGCATCCTGGCCTACGAAGTTATTTCTGCGGCTTAATCTTTGTCGCGTCGCTACGGCTCTTCGTCCTCTGTATACGTAGGCCGCAACTCATCTTCCTCAATCCCGCCAAGTTCTTCGTCCGGATAGAGCCGCTTCAAGTCCCACGCATTGATCCAATACCTGACGTACGAACGCATCTGCCGCGATGCCATGTATTCCGGGAACGGGACGTCAGGCGGACTCCATCCATAGGCTGCGGCGTATACTTCCTTCAGCCGCTCGTACGTTCGCTTCAGCGTGGCCTCGTCAGGCCGGTCGAGAGGAAGCGCCATGCTCTCGATGACACGCATCCCAGCTTCGGCCCAGACGGCGCGAGCCTTCCAATCCTCATTGGCGGCTGTACGGACCTGCAGTCTTGGCACGATGCTGTCGCGGTCGCCTTTGTCCTGCAGGATCGCTCTCGCGAAGTCGTCGGTGATGGCAGCGACGACCGACAGGCCGGGATACCGCAGGTCTGAAATGTGACTCAGCCAGCGGGCTAGTTCACCATAGGCCCGCCCGCGCTGGAGGATACTGTAGCGGCCAGTCAGTTCGACTTCATCGATCAACCAGACCCAGCCGCGGTAACCGGCGCCACGCATGAGTCGAGCCGTAAATAGCGGGCGCTGAAGCGCCAGCTCGCGCTTGCGAACTGCGCGAATTGGGAAGTTGGCTTCTTGTTCCAGTTCCCGCAATCCCCGGCGCACATCGGCAATCCTAATAGGCTCTCCTGACCAGAAGTTTATGATCTTCTCAACTAATTCAGGGTCGTTCCTAAGATGCTCATGCAAGTGCAGAGTAGCCGAAAACAGGGGCGCGACCCCGGTGTCATCCTTCCGTGCCCACATGTAGAATTCTTCGTAAGCCTTACTACGCGGATCCAGACGCAGCGCGACTTCCTGGATCGCCTGCCCGTACCGCTCCGGAACAACCGCCGCCTCAACCGCGGATCGATAGACTTTCTCGGGATCGTAGAGTGGCGTCTCCTTGCTGATCACCACTCGGCTGCAGACGTAGTTTTGCTCCAGAGCCAAACCTTCGAGGTACTGAAAAAGATGCGATTTGCCAGAACCGAATCCACCGGCGACCAGCAAGCCGCGCGCTTGACGCCCCCGGGGTGCTGCTTGTTCCGTAGCCGTGAGCTGTTCCAAGAACCTCTGCTCGACCTGAGGTTGATTACAGCCAAGCACGCGAACCGCGTCGCGGTTAGGCACGCCGTTGCGCAGCGCCTCGAGTGCGCGGCGGTTGTCGATGCGCTCAGTCGCCTCGGAGTTCACGATGCGCTCCCTTGCGCCACAGACGAAAGCCTGATAAGTGAGGCCATAGGATTCGTAAGCCGCCGATCCCGGATTTCATCGATGACCCTGAATTTAAGGGCCTCGTATTGCCCGATGCCGCGGCTGCGGGGAGTTTGCTCCTCTTCCAAAAAATCGACATCCGGCACGACCACGATCAGGCATCCGTGCAACCGATCCGTGGCGTCGATGAATTGACGCAGCACTTCGTATGCGTCGAGGACCGCTGCTTTGGTGTAGTACGTCTTTCCATCCTTAGGATTTCTAGGCACGGTGAGCCGGGCGGTGTCCAGTACAAGCAGTAGGCCTGGATAGCCTGCCAGGCGCAGCCAGTGCAGCATGGACTCGAACAGATACCGGGCGTTGGTGCGGGTAATGCGATTAAATATGTTGTACGGCCTGATAGCGCTGACTCGGTTATTCGTCCCGTTGAGTCAGTCAATAATAGTTCGAATGCATATCTCGCCATCTTCGCCGCCGGCGAGTTCGGCTCGACACAGATGCGACATGGCCACACGGAAGTCTTGAGAGAGTCGACGATGCGTGGCAATACCTCGCTCAATTGCGGGACGCAACTCCTGCACGATGGATCTAGGACTCAGAGCGTTAGCCGCCGCCAGGCGCTCTGAGAGCGAACCATCGCCATCTTGCGGCGTCTTGAACATTTTGTCGTGGGCGAGCTTGGTCACAACCTTCTCGCTCAACGGCCGCCAGGGAACCTGCTTGGCGATTTGGAAGAAGAGCTGGTCCATCATGTGCACCCTGGTCTCGGCCGCGTCAACCTGGACCACCAGGAAACCGAGGTCGGAGCCGGACTGGGCGAGCCCGTCCGAAACTATGTTCCGCGCCAGCGCATCGCGCGGTACCGCAATTTTCAGCGCCGACCCGCCATCGCGAACGAAGGTCTCAAGGTACTCCCGTCTGATGACGTCCAGCCATTTCTCGGGAGTGACACCAAGCGGATCGGGTACAGTCGCAGCCCCGCCAGAGACAGCAGCGGCCATCGCTAGCGAGGCTCCGTGAACGCGATCGCGTAGTAGGTCACAACGTGTCCGTCGCGACTAACAAACTCCAGCCTCTGCGACTGCCGCGTGCCCGTGCTGGCCGAAAACCTAAACCTAGCGCCGCGCCTGGTTTCCTGGAGACCGCTGCGGTCCAGCAGATACAGGTCCCGGCAGAAGTCCAGCCGGCTATAGGTTCGGCTCACACCCGGTAGACGAGTGAGCCGGTTATAGATGTCGGTTAGCTTGTATGGAGTTCCGCTCAGACTCTTTTCAACTCCATCGCAGTAGGTTCGGTACAGCGACTCGAGGAATCGCTCGCTCGATGGAGGAGTCTTTTCTTGCTCACGCTTGAGCCGCTCCACCACCCGCGAAGGACGGATGGTGGGTAAGTGCTTACCGTCCATAACCACGGCACCGCGGTCCGGAGCGATGTGGATCATCTTGGGAAACGCCGACAATTTCGATTCAAGGCGGTGGATCGAGAGATCGGCACGCTGACCTTCGTCGATCAACTCCCGCTCGTACCCGTCCCTGAGATAGGCCGCTGCGGCCTCAGGGCTGAACGGCCAGGCAGCGGCCGCATTCTCAGCATCCCGGCGAGCCGTTTCGCTGCTCTCGGACAAGAGCCCGGCCGCGCTGCGCAGCTTGGATATGTTGCCAGTTTTGGCGGCTGTCGCCAATGCCCGCGCACTCTTAGCCAGCGCCTGCGCCGCCTTCGCGGCGTCTGCGGCCGCCTGCTCGGTCTGCTCAAAGCCTTCTTCAAAGGTCGGCATAAATCCTCCTCGGGCCGAATCCTCACGCCCGGCCGCCCATCTTGCACCGAGGACGCCACAGCATATCCAAAAGCGAGGCGCCTATGCGACGGCGAGGACGCTGGCGATGGGGGTGGGTCACTGTAGTTGTCTGTGGAGGCGTGGTGATCTG
Organism: Chloroflexota bacterium; assembly: GCA_965263175.1. Classification (GTDB taxonomy): domain Bacteria; phylum Chloroflexota; class UBA11872; order UBA11872; family UBA11872; genus UBA11872. The sequence goes on along the minus strand of OZ253587.1, from coordinate 3,555,556 downwards.
TTGGCCCTGAGCGGAGGCGTGGCGCGCTCGGAGCGTCTGCCGGCGAGGGTGAGGACTGGGGTTGGGAGGGCGCTGGATACCGGCCTCCGCCGGTATGACGGAGGTGGGGCTGGGGTGTTCGTGGTTCGACAAGCTCACCACGAACGGGGGCTGGCACCGTAAATGGTGGCTAGCTCACTGTGGTCGGTTGGCGAAGGGGTTGAGGGTGGGAACGCCGGTGGCGTGGAAGTGGCCGATGTTACGGGTGACGACGGTTAGGTCGTGTTGGAGGGCGGTGGCGGCGATGAGGAGGTCGGAACCGTCGTGGCCGAGGGCGCCGGACAGGCGCCCCCAGCGGCGGGCGGTGGGGACGTCGATAGGGAGAATGCGGTCACCGTACCAGGTGAGGATCTTGTCCAGCCAGGCTGAGAGATCGCGGGCGAACGGCGGGTCGCGGCGTTGCTGTTGGGCGATGCCACGTTCGATTTCGCCGATGGTGCCGGCGCTCAGGTAGAGGTCGGACGTGCGTTGGTTGGCGAGCCAGGCCGCGGCTTCGGGGTGGCGTTCGCGGCTGCGAAGGGCCGACAACACGTCGGTGTCGATCAGGAACACTAAAGGTCCAGCGGGCGGGCCGGCAGGGTCAGGCGGTCGAACTCCTGGTCGTCCTGTGGGATGTTCAGCAGCAGCTCCGCCAACGTGGGTGCGTGTGTCTTCTCCAGGTGGCGGAGCCGCTCGTATTCGTCGACCGCCAGCACAACAACGGCGGGTCGGCCGCGGCGAGTTACTCGCTGCTCTCGCCGGCGAGGGCGGCGTCGACCACGGCGCTGAAGCGATTCTTGGCATCGTGCAAGGACCAGTCAGTCATGGGGTCTTGCCTGTTCAGGCTATCTGTCTAGCTTGTTTCGCGAGGTATGGCACATCCGCAAACTGCCGCGTCACTCGGAGTTTGGCCTGGGGCATCATGAGCGGAAGAGGGCGGGGCTCAGACCCGCAACTACGCAAGATCGGGCTGGTGATGGAGGGGTGATCGGGGTGGCTGGGGCCGTTGGGTGCTGCTGGGTCCTGGCTGAAGACGCCGGGATGACGGAGGGGCGCAGCATTCAACAGGCTCGCAACGAGCGGTTGGCCGGGCTGGAGATGGGCATTGCGCGGAAGACGGGCGGGTCTGAGACGCCGCCCCTACGGAAGAAGGGGCTGAGGACGCCGGGATTGCGGGTGGTCTGAGGGCTCCTTACCGGGGTGGCGCGGTAGAATGGGGGTAGGACGATACTTCTGGCGCGCAGGGATTTAACCACCGGATTGGCTGGGCCTTCGTTTACTCATTTTGACGCGGATGGGTCCGCGCGGATGGTGGACGTGTCGGCTAAGTCGGAGACGGATCGACGGGCTGTGGCGCGGGGTCGGGTGGTGATGCAGCCGGCGACGCTGGCGATGATTCGCGAGCAGGTGGCCGGCGACGTATCGGACCTGCCGAAAGGCGACGTGCTGGGCGTGGCGCGGCTGGCCGGGCTGATGGCGGCCAAGCGAACGTCGGACCTGATTCCGCTGTGTCACCCGCTGCCGCTGAGCGCGGTGGACGTGGGGCTGACGCCGGAGGGTGACGACTCGCTGGTGATCGAAGCGAGCGTAAGGACGGTGGGGCGGACCGGCGTTGAGATGGAAGCGCTGACGGCTGTTTCAGTGGCGGCGCTGGCGGTTTACGACATGTGTAAGGCAGTGGACCGCGGGATGCGGATTGCCGACGTGCGCCTGGTGCGAAAGACGGGCGGGGCGAGCGGCGACTTTCAGCGCCCGGACGACGAGGCCTGAGCCGAAAGGACGAATGGGTTGGTGGTCGCTTTGATGTGGGGGCGTTTCGACCGGAAGACCCTCTCCCATGGGGAGAGGGGGGGAATGGCGGCTTTTTGTGGGGGAGGCGGCTGCGCGGAAGACCCCTCACCCCAACCCTCTCCCACGGGGAGAGGGGAACGAGGGGCGTGCCCCTGAAGCGTCTAACTCCTCAGCCCGGCCCTCTCTTCAGTGCAGGCCGGGACCGGAAGACCCCTCACCCCCGGATCACGTCCGGGGCAGGCTCTAACCCTCTCCCCCAGGAGAGAGACCTTTGCGTAATCCGGGGGACTGTTGCCCGGAAGACCCTCACCCCAACCCTCTCCCACAGGGAGAGGGAGCAAGAGCGGCCCGCACCTTCGAGGACGAAGGGCGTTGTGCAAAGGTCTCAGGAGAGGGATAAGAGTGGCGCGTCACTGAGGGCTTTGACACCGCACACAGTTGCCCTCCCACGAACAGAGGGGGAAGAGTTGCGCGGGGGCGGTGGGTTGGTATGGCCGGGCGCTGGTGATAGAGGGCGAGCCACCCTCACCCCAACCCTCTCCCACAGGAGACGTTTGCGTAACCCCAGGGATGGTTGCCCGGAAGACCCCTCACCCCAACCCTCTCCCACGGGGAGAGGGAGCAAGAGGCGGCGAAGGGGCGGCGGGTTGCTGCCGATGTGGCGTGGTTGCTGGAGGCAGCAGCCACCCTCATCCCAGCCTTCTCCCTCAAGGGAGAAGGAGAAAGAGCGGCAGGGTCCATTGGCGTTTGACGTGCCACACAGTTGCTCTCCCACAGGGAGAGGGAGCAAGAGCGGCCCGCACCTTCGAGGACGAGGGGCGTAGTGCAAAGGTCTCTCAAGGGAGAGGGAGAAAGAGGCGTTCCGCGAGTCTTGGACGGCCTGGGGTTTGAAGCTGGGCTTCGATATGCGGAGCGCCTCGAGCGGAAGTCCCTCACCCCGACCCTCTCCCATGGGGAGAGGGAGAAAGACGCGCCTCTTGCCTGCCAGCACGGCTGCTCTCCCGCCGAGGGCGCCGGGAGACGGTGGTTCATCTCAGGAGAGGGGAGTTTCTCGACGTGACCCACGACCGGAGCGACGAAGCCATCGAATTGATCGACATCGTCGAGGAGATGGAGACCTCGTACATCGACTATGCGATGAGCACCATCGTCGCGCGCGCTATCCCAGATGTGCGCGACGGCCTGAAGCCGGTGCATCGCCGGTTGCTGTATTCGATGGACGAGATTTCGGCCACGCCCACCGCGGCGTACCGGAAGTCGGCGCGGGTGGTGGGCGACACGATGGGGAAGTACCACCCGCACGGCGACCAGGCGCTCTACGACGCGCTGGTGCGGATGGCGCAGCCGTTCTCGATTCGCTACCCGCTGGTGGACGGCCAGGGCAATTTCGGGTCGGTGGACGGCGATCCGGCGGCGGCCATGCGTTACACGGAAACGCGGCTTACGCGGCTGGCGGCCGCGATGCTGGATGACATCGACCGCGACACGGTCGATTTCGTGGACAACTTCGACGGGACCGCCGAGATGCCGGAGGTGCTGCCGTCGGTGGTGCCGAACCTGCTGATCAATGGGTCCACCGGCATCGCGGTGGGGATGGCGACCAGCATTCCCCCGCACAACCTGCGCGAGGTTGGACGGGCCATCGAGCACTTCATCGAGAACCCGGAGGCCACGTCGCGCGACCTGATGCGGTTCGTGCGCGGGCCTGATTTCCCGACCGGCGGGATCATCGTGGGCGCGGAGGGCATCGAGCAGGCCTACACGCAGGGTCGCGGGCGGGTTCGCGTGCGCGCCGTGGTGAACGTGGAAGAAGTACGCGGCACCACGATGGCGCTGGTGGTGTCGGAGATTCCCTACCTGGTGAACAAGGCCAGGCTGGTCGAGAAGATTGCCTCGCTGGTGCGAGACAAGGTCGTTGCGGGCGTGCGCGACATCCGCGACGAGTCGGACCGGCACGGCATGCGCGTGGTGGTGGAACTGCGTGGGGACGCGCGGCCGGCGGCGGTGCTGAATCAGCTCTACAAGCACACGGCGCTGCAGTCGACCTTCAGCATCAACAACCTGGCGCTGGTGAACGGGCAGCCGGAACAGCTGCCGTTGCGCCGCTTCGTTGAGCTCTTCGTGCGTCACCGGCAAACCGTGGTGCGGCGCCGGACCGACTTCGACCTGCGCAAAGCCCAGGCCCGCGAGCACTTGCTGGAAGGCTATGTGATCGCGCTCGACAACATCGACGAGGTGATCAGGATCGTGCGCGAGTCGGCCGACACCGAGACGGCACGCACGCAGCTCATGCGGCACTTCGGGATGACGGAGATCCAGGCCAACGCCACGCTGGACATGCAACTCCGGCGATTGGTACGTCTGGAGCGTGAGCAAATCCTGGCCGAACTGGCCGAGGTGCGTGCACAGATCCAAGACCTGCAAGCCACGCTGGCGGACGAGACCCGCATCCTGGATATCATCCGCAACGAAACTCGCGATGTTGTGGACCGCTTTGGCGACAAGCGTTTGACCGAAATCCAGCGCGAGGCCTCCGGCGACTTTAACGAAGAAGACCTGGTGGCCGATCAGGACTGCCTGATCACCATGTCGTCGCGCGGCTACGTGAAGCGGGTGCCGGCCAACACGTACCGTCGGCAAGGTCGGGGCGGCAAGGGCATCCGGGGTTTTCGCAGCAAGACCGGTGGGGTGGTGGAGCACTTCCTGGTGGCCAACACGCACGACCACCTGCTGTTCTTCACGAACCGGGGGAAGGTCTACCGACTGCGGGCCTACGAGCTACCGGAACAGGGCCGCGACGCGCAAGGGCACAACCTGATCAACCTGCTGGCGATCGAGCAGGGCGAGCGGGCGACGGCGGTGCTGGCGATTCCCAACTTCGAGGCCGGCGACTACCTGGTGTTTGGGACGCGGCAGGGCGAGGTCAAACGCAGCGCGCTGACGCAGTTCGTATCGATCCGAACGAATGGCCTGCTGGCGATGGACCTGAACGATAACGACGAACTGGTCTGGGTACGCCTGGCCACGGACGAGACCCACGCGATGTTCTTTACGCGCAACGGAATGTCGATTCGCTTCGCGCTGGACGGGATTCGCGCCAGCGGCCGAACCAGCGGGGGCGTGCGGGCTATCCGGCTCGCGGAGGACGATGAGGTCGCGGCCATGGACCTGACGCAGGACGATGGGTATGTGCTGCTGGTGACGTCCAATGGCTACGGCAAGAAAGTGGCCGTGTCCGAGTTCCGGCCGCAGGGCCGCGGCGGGCAGGGGCTGAAGGCAATCATTCTCAGCGAAAAGACGGGCGGCGTTGCCGACGCGCGCAGATTGCTGATGGAGAACGAGGAGATCGCGCTGGTGTCCTCGGACGGTCAGGTGATGCGCTGCGGGCTGTCGAATGTCCGGCCGATCAAGCGGGCGGCGGCCGGGGTGATCATCATGCGCATGGACGAGGGCGTGGACCTGCTGCGGGTGGCGCGGCTGGCGGACGGGCGCGATGGGGAGAACGGCGGCGGGTAGCGGGGTGCGTTCAACCCGCGCTCGATAGCCCGGCGTGGCGCCAGAGGTGGGTAGCGAGGCTTCCCGGTATCCCGACCTGTTTGCTCCGGTTACGGGGGGACGCGATTCGGGGACGTTTCGGCGGATTGACGCGATGCCCGCCGAAGCCGCCGTTTCTAACGTGAACGTGGTCCCGTATACGCCAGCGGGCTGGGTGGTGCTGGTGCTGCGGGACGGGCGGACTGAAGTGCCGGGCGGGACGCGCGAGCCAGGCGAGTCGATCGAGACGACGCTGCGGCGTGAACTGCTGGAAGAGGCCGGGGCCACGCTGAGGTCGTTCCGACCAATCGGGGTGTGGGATTGCGTCTCGACGGCCGAGGCCCCGTACCGGCCGCATTTGCCGCATCCCAAGTTTCAACGCCTCGTAGGCGTCGGACGAGTGGAACTGGTGACCAAGCCGACGAGTGGCGACGGCGAGGATGTGGTTGAGGTGCTGACGGTGTCGCTGGAGGAGGTCCAGGCGCGGTTTCGGGAGAGCGGGCGCGGCGATCTGGCTGACTTGTATGGTTTAGGCGCGGCACTGTTCGACCTGTAGCGCCGAGTGATCCGCGCTCGCGTGGGGGCTGGGAAGCGCGGCAGGCAGTGGCGGAGAGTTTCCAGAGCGCACGGAACGAATTGCGTGCAAGTGACGTAATCTATAACCGAGGGCGTGCTGGACGAAGTTGACGTTGTCCGAGTGAAAACTCGCGGCGGCGTGGGTAGTCTTGAAGGACAGGCGGACGTGGGTGGCCTCGGCGGGCTGCTTGCGTTGGGCCAATCCGGCAAAGGAGCGCGTGATGCCGAGGCGATACCGAATGTTGGTGGTGGCTTTGGTGGTTAGCGCGCTGAGTTTGGCGGCGTGCGGCGAGTTCGAGTTGCCGTTTGGTGGGGAGGACGAGGAGCGGTCGATGGCTGTTCCCGCGGCCGCGATGGCCCCGGCGGCGCCCGGGGATGGTTGAGAAGACCGTGGAACGGGTGGTCATGTCGCGAGATACGGCTACCGCGATGGGCATGGTCGCGGAACGGGAGGTGGTTCGGGTTGCGGACGCCCAGGGCGCGCCGGTCGTGATACGGGAGGTGCCGGTCGAGAGCGCTGTGATGAAGTCGGTCGTAGTGGAAGTTGAAGCGGCGGCGCCGGCTCGGCGGGTGATCCGCGACGCCATGATTGGGATCGTGGTGGGCGACGTGAACGACGCCGTGGAGCGCTTGCAGGCGCTGGTGGACGGGATTCCGGAGGCATTCCTGGCGTCAGCCGACGTGCGGGACGACGATCCGCGGTCGATCAGCACGGTGACGCTGCGGGTGCCGGTGGATCGGTTTGACGAGGTTCGGGCGCGAGTGCGCGAACAGGGCAGCGAGGTTGTCTTTGAGGACATCGGCGGCCGCGATGTGACGGCTGACTTCACCGACGTGGACGCGAGGCTGCGGACGGCGCAGGCGGCCGAGCGGCAGTTGCTGGAGATCCTGGCGACGGCGCGCACGGTGAGCGACACGCTGGACGTGCAGCGTGAATTGCTGGAGGTCCGCTCGCGCATCGAGGTGCTGCAGGGGCAGTTGAACCTGCTGACGAATCAGACCGACCTGGCGACGATCACGGTGCGATTGCATCCGGCGCCGGACTTGCGGATCGAACGGTTTTCGCCGGAGAGGTACTTCATGCACGGCAGTACGGAACTGCCGATCACGATCGCCAACCACGGCACGGTGGACCTGCGGGACGTGATGGTGCGGGACACGCTGGCGCCCGGGATGGTGTTTGAGTGGGCGTCGTCGCAGGGGGTGTACGAGGCGGCCACCAATAGCGTGGTCTGGTCGATCGACCGGCTGGACGCCAATTCGTCGCGGGACGTGTGGTCGCGGGTGCGGCTGGAGGGCGACGGCACGCCAATGCAGGTGACGGCGACCATTACGGCGGGCGGGGTCGTGCGCGAACCGTCGGAGGACCGGGCCGAGGCGACGCTGCCGTTCTTTGTAGACCTGAGCGTATTCAAGGAGGGCGAGGCGTCGGTTGCGGTGGGGCGGGACGCCACGTACTTCATCAACTTTCAGAATCACGGCAATGGCGACGCGCGGGAGGTGCGTCTGAGCGAGCGTTTGCCGGAGGGCATGACGTTTGTGCGCGCGGAGGGCGGCGGGCGCTATGACGCCGACACGCGAACGGTGGTGTGGGAGTTTCCGCGGCTGTCGCCCGAATCCGGGCAGGGCGTGTTCTACGAGGCGCGGGTCGATCGGAGCGAAGGTCGGTTCCAAACCGAGACGAAGATCGAGTTCGCCGGCGAGGACCGGGCCAGCGTGGACAACCGCGTGGTGACGTTCCTGACCGCGCTGCCTGAAGACGTGGCGAACCGCGACGTGTTCGGGCCTGGATCAACGGCACGCGACGCGGTGGGTCTGCTGACGGACATCCTGCGCTGGCTGGCCAGCGCCGCGATCGTGCTGGTGATTGTGGCCGGGCCGTTTGCGGCGGTTGGTTCGCTGGTCTGGCTGGGGGTGCGGGCGATCAAGCGTCGGCGGGCGCGGCCGGAGGCGGATGCGTAGGGCAGGGCGCCAGTGCGTTCTGACTGGCCGTGCGGCAAAGTCCTAGAAGAAAAGCTCCAGGTAGAAGGGAACGATTCTCGCCGCGTTGGCGTAGTTGTTGTTGAGGCCATGCTTCACCAGCGTGTGGTGGGCAAGCCGCAGTCAGCGTCGACGACGGCGATGGCTTGGGTGGAGAGCCTGGACGCGGGGAGAACTGTGCGCGCCTCGGGCGGTGCCGTTGGATTGATCAGGCGAGGGGGCGAGTGATGCGAGGACCGCGACGATCGCTGATGTTGGCAGTTCCGCTGGCTGCGGTGCTATTCGCATCCTGCGGGGAGAGCTCGTCGGCTGAAGCGGCTGCCATGGCCGCGCCTGCGGCCGTTGAGAAGATCGTTATAAAGGAAGTTCCGGTCGAAAGGGTGGTGGTGAAGGAAGTCCCGGTCGAGAGGCTTGTCACGCAGCAGGTCGAGAAGCTGGTTACGCGGACGGTCGTGGTCGAGAAGATCGTGGACGCCTCGACAGTGCAGGGGTCTGATCCGGCGTCCGCAGCGCCGAACCAGGCGTCCACGGGCTCCCTGTTGGCCGCTGAGACGCAGGTTCCCGATTCCGGGCGGAAGGTCATTCGCAACGCCGCCATCGGCATCGTGGTGACCGACGTGCCGACCAGCGTGAAGGCGATTCGCGGCATCGTGGCCTCGGTCCCTGGTGCGTTCGAGTCTCAGACCGGGATTGCAGGCAATCAGCCGTACCGGATCAGTTCGATCACGTTGCGGGTTCCCGCCGAGCGATTCGATGAGACGATCGAGCGCATTCGCGCCCACGGGCGTGAGGTGGTGGCCGAGGACGTGACCGGACGGGACGTCACGGCTGCGTTCACGGACATCGAGTCGCGTATGCGCAACGCGCAGGCCACCGAGCGCCAGCTGCTGGAGATCATGGCTACCGCGAGAAACGTGCAGGACACGCTCGAGGTTCAGCGCGAAATTGCCAAGGTTCGCGAGGAAATCGAGACGTTCCAAGGACAGCTCAACTTGCTGGCCGACCAGGCGGCGCTGTCCACCATCACGGTCAACCTGCATCCGGTGCCCGACCTGCGAGTCGAGCGCCGTGCGCCGGACCAGTACGCCATGCACGAGTCGGTCGAATTCCCGATAACCGTAATCAACGACGGGACGGTGGAACTGCGCGAAGTCGTGGTGCGCGATCAGCTCGATCCCGACGTGGTGTTCCAATACGCGACGAAGCCCGGGCAATACGAAGAGGCCACGCACAGCGTGGTCTGGACAATCGATCGAATGTCGCCCGGTCAGGCCCTTGAACTACGGACGGGCGCGCGTCTTGAAGGCGATGGCCGAACCATCCAGTTGAGCGCGAAAGCAAGCACGAAGAGCGAAGTTCGCGACGCCGATCAGGACCATGACGAGGTCACGCTGCCGTTCTTTGTCGACCTCAGCATCGACAAGAAACGCGATCTTGAGGTTCGGGTGGATAGCGAGCTGACCTATTCGGTGCGCTATGCCAATCGGGGCAACGCCGATGCCCGCGATGTCCGTCTCGTCGAAGGTCTGCCCTCTGGCATCACGTTCATTCGAGCGACCAAGGGTGGTCGATATGACGCCGACCAGCACGCGGTTGTGTGGGAATTCCCCGAGCTCGCGCCGGGCGCCAGCGGAAACGTGAGCTATCTGGCGCGGCTGGATTCGGCCGCCGACCGGCAGTGGTTTACGACGTCAATCGCGGCTACGGAACGAGACCGTGCAACCGTGGACAACCGCAGCGTGACGTTTCTGACGGCGATACCCAAGGAAGGAGGTGGCGCTGGAAGTCGAAGAGGAGGAAGTGGTCGAGGGCGAGGAGTGGGATCCCGGCGAAACTGTGAGTACCTCGGTCGCGGTGTTGACCGGTATCGGGCAGTGGGTGGCCAATGCCGCGATTGTCGTTGGGATCATTGTTGCCCCAATCACGGCGGTTCTTGGGGCGGTGGGACTCGGCGCGCTGGGGGTTCACCGCGCGGTGATCCGGCGCTTCATTCGGCGCAATCGTTGAGTCGCTAGCTCGGCCTGATGGCCCAGGATCTCCCGTCGCTTGGTCGCTGTGATGAGCGGGCGAGAGGCGGGGGATTCCTGCTTGGCTAGCGCTGGTTGGAGCTCGCCGCCGCGGCGTGGCGCTTGAGGTAGACGAGCAGGCCGGCGATGTCGGAGGGGGTAACGCCTTCCAGGCGGGCGGCCTGGCCGACGGTGGCGGGGCGGAAGCGTTCGAGCCGGTGGCGGGCTTCGGTGCGCAGGGCGCGGAGGTCGCGGTAGGCCAGGTCGGGCGGAATCCGGTGGTCTTCCATCGCGGCGGCGCGTCGGACCTGGGCTTCCTGCTGGCGGATGTAGCCGGCGTACTTGATCTCGAACTCAACGTGGGCGGCGGCTTCGGGCGGCGGTGGCTCGTCGCCCGCCAGTTCGGCAATGAGATCGCAGGTCATGCCGGTGCGGACCAGCACTTCCAGACCGGGCGTGGTTTGCCGGAGCGGCGCCAGTTCAAGTTCGCGCAGCCGTTGATTGACGGCGGAAGATGCTGGGACGCGCAGGCGTTTCAGCCAGTCCTGGGTGGCTTCGGACCGTTCGCGCTGGCGCCGCAGGCGGGCGAGGCGTCGGTTTGATGCCAGGCCAATGGCGTGCCCACGTTCGGTCAGTCGGCGGTCGGCGCTGTCGTGGCGCAGCAGCAGGCGGTACTCGGCGCGGGAGGTGTGGAGGCGGTAGGGCTCGGTGAGGTCGCTGGTGACCAAGTCGTCGATCATCACACCGATGTAGGCCTGGGCACGCCCAAGTTCGATCGGGTCCTTGCCCTGCGATAGGCGCGCGGCGTTGATGCCGGCCATGAGGCCCTGGGCGGCGGCCTCTTCGTAGCCTGTGGTGCCGTTGACCTGGCCGGCCAGGAACAGGCCGCGGGCGCTGCGCACTTCGAGCGAACGGCGGAGCTGGCGGGGGTGGACGAAGTCGTACTCGACGGCGTAGCCCGGGCGGAGCATCTCGGCGGCCTCCAGGCCGGGGATGGTGCGAATCATGGCCAGTTGCACGTCGGCGGGCAGGCTGGTGTTGGCGCCCTGGACGTAGACCTCGTGGGTGCGGTAGCCCTCGGGTTCCAGGAACAGCGAGTGCGAGTCCTTGCCGGCGAAGCGGACGATCTTGTCTTCGATCGAGGGGCAGTAGCGCGGGCCGGAGGCGGTGATCGAGCCGTTGAACATCGGCGCCCGGTGCAGGTTGTCGCGGATGAGCGCGTGGGTCCGCGGCGTGGTGTGGACCTGGTAGCAGGCCATCTGGGTGCGCCAGCCGCGCGGTGGGACGTGCGGATAGACGGAGTCCGGCGCCGCCTCGTGCCACTCGGATCTGGGAGGCGGATCGAAGCTGAACCACAGCGGCTGCTGGCTGCCATGCTGCACGCGCGTGCGGGTGTAATCGATGCTGTCGGCGGCCAGTCGCGGCGGCGTGCCGGTCTTGAGGCGACCCAGTTCCAGGCCGGCGTTTCTCAGGTCGTTGGACAGCGCGGTGGCGGGCGGTTCGCCGCGACGACCGCCGGGCGACACCGCATCGCCCATGATGATCCGGCCGTGCAGGAACGTTCCGGTGGTGACGACGGTGGCGTGGGCGCGAATCTCCTGGCCGGTGCTGGCGCGGACGCCGCGCACGCGCCAGGCGGGCGCCCCGTCCAGCGGTTCCGACTCCCAGATGAGGCCGTCCACATGGGCCTCGAGGAGCGTCAAGTTCTTCTGCGCCTCGAGCAGGCGGCGCATAAGCACGCCGTAGGCATGCTTGTCGCACTGCGCGCGCAGGGCGCGGACGGCCGGTCCCTTGCTGGTGTTCAACTCGCGGATCTGGATCTGGGTGCGGTCGGTGTTGCGGCCCATTTCGCCGCCGAGCGCGTCGATCTCACGTACGAGGTTGCCCTTGGCGGGGCCGCCGATCGATGGGTTGCAGGGCATCTGGGCGACGGTGTCGAGGTTGGTGCTCAGGAGCGCAGTGCGCCGACCCATGCGCGCCGCGGCCAGGGCCGCCTCGCAGCCGGCGTGGCCGGCGCCGACTACCAGGACATCAAAGGCGCCGGTGCTCGTGCGGGTGTGTCGGAGACGCATGGACCTATCTTCCCACGCGCCGGCGAGAATCGGTCCGATTGCCGGTTTGGCGGCGATATACACTCAGATACTCGCGCCGCGGCTATCGTGGCGGCCCGCAACGCCGCTGGAGCCCAGTATCGCCGTGCAGGACTCCGATCCTAACGCCCAACTGATCGATGCGTTCGTTCTTCCCACGGACACGGGGAGCGCGGTGTTGATCGACACGGATTACGGGCGGTTGGACGCCGATGCCGGTCCGTTTCAGATCGCGCTGTACAGCCGCCTGCCGATGTCACCGGGCGAATTGGCGGTGATTCGCGCTCGCGTGGAGGCCGATCTCTTTTCCCACGCCGTGCGAATGGCCGGGCAGGGCCGGCGCTGGGCGCTGGCCCTGCTGGTCGGGCTGTTGGAGCTGGGCGTGGTGAGCGTGCTGCTGGCGTTTCTGTTCATTAATCGCGAGCCGGTTCACGCAGTGGTGGCCTGGGCCGTGCCGCTGGGGTTTCTACCAGGACTGCTGCAAGCATGGCGTGCCGTGGCGCGCCGGACCGCCGGCGCGCGCGCCCGGTCGATCCTGGAGGTGGGCGAACTCCTGCCGACGACCGCGGTGGGACGCGACGGCGACTTGCTGGCCCGGCTGCGCGATATCTGGCGGGCCGCCGACCAACCCGACGAACCGCGTGACCTGATGCGTCTGGAGCGCGACGCTCGCCGTCGCGTGCGCTGGCCGGCCGTGGCCCGCTTCTATCGGGAACTGGCGGGCGCGCCCGAGGCGGCGCCGCCCCCCGGCCGGCTGGCCTGGTTGCGCGCGCCGCTGGGCGCGCGGCGCTCGCCGCCGCATCCGCTGACGTACCTGGCGGTCCGTTCGCGATGATGAACCTGGCCTGTTGGGCGGTGCCCACTCGCGACGGCTATGTGCTGCGCGCCGACCGATCCACGGCGGCGATCCTGCAGGCGGCGCCAGCTCGCAGCCCGCAGTTCTGGGGCTGGCGAATCGCGTTGATCCAGCCGCAGAGTCAGCAGTTCTCGGCACCGCTGGCGGCGCGGGCCGCGGTGATGGCGGTGGACTACGCCCGGCTGGCGGGCGGCGACGCGCAACCCGACGCGCCGCGCCGCAGCCGACGGATGATGGTGTGGATGGAACTGGCGCTGGGACTGGCTCTGGTGATCGCCTCGGGCGGTCACTGGGTTCCGGCGCTGGCGGGCGTCTGGCTGCTGACGGGGCGCCGCTGGCTGCGATGGTTCCTGGATCTCGACGGGCGGGTGGTTCAGGCGCCGGTCGCGCCGGCTCAGGCGCCACTGGTCAGCTCCGACGCCCATGTGGGACTAGGCCGGGTCGAGCGCGCGATGCGCGAGGTGGACGACGACACGGCGGCCTACGCCCTGGGGGCGGTTATGGCGCGCGCGGAAGGATTGGATGAAGCCGCCGAGGTCTACGAGGCGCTGGCCGGCGGGACGGACTCGTCCACACTGCCGCCCCACATTGGTTTTTGGGTCGCGGACGAGACCGTGCACAACCCGTGGCGGCTGGCGCTGCCAGCGCCGACCGCGGTCACGGGCGACGCCGCATGAGCGCCGTCCCGGAGGACGTTGCCTTGTGATTGCCGCGGGCGTGCGCATCGATATTCCAATTGACGAGTCGCGCTACCGCCGGTTGCTGCGTCCGACGGACTGGCGGGAGGAAGCGGCGAAGCTGGCCGGCGTCTATGCCCAGCGCGTGATCTATGAAGGCCCCGTGGCCGGTCTACGCGAAGGCCGCGTGTTGGAACTGATAGCCGGTGACTCAGCGGCAGAGGTCCGGATTGCGATCGACGCCGCGCCAAACACGCTGACCCTGCCGGTGCTGGCGGCCGGCCGTGCCGTGGCGCGAGCGTTTGGCACGCCGGCCAGTGATCGCCAGTCCCTGTTGTCGCGTGTTGCCCTGTTGCTCTACCTCGTAGAGCCTGCGGGGGATGTCCTGGTTCCCCGGCCGGAGCAGCCGGCCTTTGGGCCGGCGGCCGCGCTGCGCCTGATGGCCTCGCCGATCCGTCCGCACGTGTGGGGATCGCTGCGGGCTTCGCTGGACACATTTGAGCCGTCCCTGGTGCTGGACCTGCGCGATGGCGGGACGGCGCTCAGCGCCCAGCGGCTGGCCTTCATCATGCATGCGCGCGGCCAGCAGACCAATGTGGATTGGTATGACGAACGCCGCGCGCGGATCGGTGTCGACGAAGGCCAGCGCACGGCGAACGAGATTCAACGGAGAGGCTTCGCCCTCCTGGTGCCGCAGGCCGACGACCTGCACGCGGCGGGGGTTCTGCCGTTGGCGCCGGGTGTGCTGGCCACGGCCCCAGGGCAGCCGCCAGACCGAACGCTGGCCGCATGGGCCGCGCATACCAGTGGAGCCATTGGGGCCTCCGCGGTTGCCGTTGGGCGAATTGAAAGCCTGCGGGCGGCCGCGCTAGCCGCAGCCGCCGGCGCCGCGTTCATCACCGGGCCAGCGGCCGTGATGCCGGAGCGTCTGTAAATGCGGGATGACGCCATGGCCGGCAATGTGACGGCGCCGCCGGACGACCCCGCGGCGATTCCGCTGGAATACCTGCCGATGCCGGCGGGGCCGGACGGTTCGATGCTGATTGCGCATGACCGCCACCGGCTATCGCAGGTGGCGGCCCGGGCGTTGGTTCCCGCGCGCACGCTGCGGGTGGGATCGTTCCCACACGACGCCTCGGTTGTGGCGCAGATTGAATCCAAAGCGGTGCGGCGGCAGCGTGGCCTGCGGCGCAGCGCGCGCGCCCGGCAGGTGGGGCAACTAATCGCGGCGGCGGGGCTGCCATTTCTCGTCGCCGCTTTGCTGGGTCTGCTTGCGTTACCGATTCGGGGGATTCCGGTAGGGGGAGACGCGGTCGCTCACTTCATCGAGACTGCCGGCGGATCGGTGGGCGGCCTGCCCCTGGCCGCGGTCATCTCGCTGTTGCCGTCCGCCTGGCTGATCCGGCGCGCGCGCCGCGCGGTGACCACGCGTCCGGGGGCGCGTGGCGCCGAGACCACCCTACGGGTTGCCGAATTGCAGGTGCGGGACGACGCCGGGCCGTTCCTGGCTGCCGCCGAATCGCTTCTGGCGGATGTCACTGACCTTATGGGGGGACGAACGCGGATTGACGGCCAGCGCGCGCTTCGGCTGGCGACGAGGTTTGACCGGCTCAAGCGGCTGGCTGCCCACTACGACGTGGCGTCGGTGCAAGCCTTTGCCGCGGACATGGCCGCGCAGTTTCGCTTGGCCGGCCGTCCGCCGCGCCGCCTGATTCCCGGGTTGTACGCGCGGCGAAACTCGGTCCAGATCGCGGCAGCTACCTCACCGTATGACCCGGCCTCGCGGCGGCGCCTGTCCGCGCTCCTGTCGGTTCCGGCGCTGGTCCTTTTGGGCGGATTCGCGGCGGTTGTCACCTTCCTGGCCGCGGGCGTGTTTCGGTTGAGCGCCGACGATGCGTTGATCCTGGCGCCGAATGAGGCCGTGGCGTTTCCGTCCAGCGCTACCGTGCTTGCTTTGGGCCGTGGGATTGACGGGGCCGACATTCCCAGCGCCGAAACGCTGAGCGTGATGGAAGGGCCAGGCTTTTTCTGGGCATGGCCACAACCGGTCACGGAGCGACGGGTCATCAATCTGACCGACCGGCGTGCGCCGGTGACGCTGATCTTGCCTACGGAAGCCGAACCCGAAGACCTGGTCGTGCAGTTTCAGTACGACGTGACCGACCTGACGGCGTTCATCCGGCTGGGCGTGCCTGAGTTTGCCGACCAGCTCATAACCGCGATTCTGCGAGAAGGCCTGGCGCAACTCCTGGAATCGTGGCGGGATTCGCTGGTGGCGGAATTCGACGGCCAAACGGCGAGTGTCAACGAAGAGTTGCGGTCGGAAATGCAACAGTTTTTGAATGGGTTTGTCGACGTTGCCAACGCCAACGAGCGGCTGACCGGTCTGGGGATCATTCTGAAGCCTCAGCCGGGCTTCAGTGTCCAGCGAACCTGATCGCTGCGATCGTGCGACCGCGCGCCGCGCGATAATCGACCATGGGTGAGATGCTTCGCGCGGCGAGGGAGCAGGCCGGGCTGACGCTGGAAGCGGCGTCGAGCGCCACACGCATTCCGCGACACAATCTCATCGCCCTGGAGACTGACAGCCTGGATGCGCTGCCGGCGGAGCCGTTTACGCGGGGGCTCATCCGCGTCTACGCGCGAGTGCTGGCGGTGCCGGAGGAACCTGTGCTGAACGCCTACGCCGCGGCGCTCCACGCTCGGCACTATGACGTCGCCGAGACTGGGCAGGCGTTGCGACGCCGCCGGGGTCGTACGACGGCCGGCACCGTGGCTTTGGCAATTATCGCCGTCGGCGCGGTGCTGCTGGTCATTCTGTCTGGCGGATTTCCCGGGTCCGATGCTTCCGAGGCGCCGAGCCGAGTGTCCTCGCCGACGGGTACCGGCCTACGGGCCGGCGCCGTGCTGGAACTGGTAGCTATACGGTCAACCGAGATATCGGTTGTCGTTGACGGCCGGCCCGTGTTCGACGGCCGGCTAACCGCCGGGTCGAGCCAGACATGGTCGCCCCAGCGGGATATTGCGGTGCGGGCCGAAGCGGCTGACGCGATCGAGGTGCGGATCGACGACGCCTCGGTCGGGGCGCTCGGTCCACCCGGTGGATCGTACCAACGCACGTGGCGAGTCGATGCCGGGGGCTGAGCCAGCCGTGCCGCCGCGCCGCGAAGCGACAGCCCCCCGCCCCGAGCGCCAAGGCCCCGCCGGGTGGGTTCGTGCGCTGCCGAACCTGTTGACCGGCTTCCGGGTGCTGGTGATCCCGCTGATCGTCGGGTTGTTGCTCTGGGACGGCCAAGCCTCCAACCAAGCGGCTGTCTGCCTGTACATCGTGGCGGGAATCAGCGACGTGCTGGACGGTTTCTTCGCCCGCCGCTTCGGGTCCGGCACGCAGCTGGGAGTCTTCTTCGATCTCGTGGGCGACAAGCTGCTGGTCGCCGCGCTGCTGATCACGATGGTCGAGCTGGGCTGGATTCCCGGCTGGCTGGCCTTCGGCTTCGTCGCGCGGGAACTCTTCGTGATGGGGCTGCGGGCCTACGCCGGGGCCCAGGGCGTTACGGTCAGCGCGGGGCAACTGGGCAAAATGAAGATGATGTGGCAGTACGTCGGGCTGGGCGCGCTGATCTGGGACCGGGTGCCGCTGACCTGGGCGCTGGCGATGTTCGCGCTGGTCCTGACGATAAGTTCCGGGCTGCACTATCTTTTCAGCGTCTCACGCGAGTTGCGCGGACGGCCCGCGCCGGACGTTCCGGACCCGGTATGAGGTAACCCTGACATGAGTGAGCAGACCGTTTGGCGAGTAGGGGTCGTGGGCGCCACGGGCCTTTTCGCGCCAACCTATCTGAACCCGGCCATCGACCTGCCCGAACTGGAATTGCGCGCGATTGCCGCGCGCCGTCCCGGACCGCTGGCGGAAACCGCGGCGGCCTACGGGATGCCCGACACCCACACCGATTGGCGCGATCTGGTGGCGAGGGACGACCTGGACGTGGTGGCGATCGTCACCAGCAACGCGATGCATCACCCGATTGCCGTGGCGGCCCTGGAGTCCGGCAAGCACGTGCTGTGCGAGAAGCCGCTGGCCAACACGACCGCCCAAGCCGCTGACATGGTTGCCACAGCGGAGCGAACCGGTCTGGGCAATGGCGTGGGCCACTACATGCGCTTCGCGGAACCGATTCAGACCGTGCGCCGCCTGATCGAGGACGGCGAGCTTGGCGAGGTTCAGGCGCTCTTTGGACGAATCTGGCAGCCGCGCGCCGAGCATGAACCGGTGCAGTGGTGGATGACCGAGGAGGAATGTCCGGCCGGATCCATCGGCCTGCTGGGTGTCCACCTGCTGGACCTGGCTCGCTATCTGACGGGCAGCCACCTCAACGCCGTGATGGCGCACCTGCCGATCGTGGTGCCCGAACGGCCCGACATGGGCGCGATCTCACGAGTCGACGCCAACCGCTGGTCGGCGGAAAACCCGCAAGGCGCCCCGCCCGGAACCCCGAATGCTCAGGTAACCGCCAGCGACTTCGGGACGGTCCACGGCGAGATGGCCTCTGGCGCGCTGTTTACCTTCACCGCCGGCCAGACCACCTTCACCCGTCCCGGCCCCACACCTGACGTACAGGTGCACGGCTCGCGCGGATCAGCATTTGTGAGCTACTCGGGCGGCAACCGGCGGGCCGGCAAGGTGAGCCTGGTACGCGGGGTCGATCCAACAGTGGTCGACGTGCCCGTGGCCGTCCACGAATCGCCGCGCGCGCAGAACGCGGCCATGTTCCGGAACTTTGTGATCCCTGGTCTGCGCGCGCTGGCCAGCGGTCAGTCGACCCAATTGGCCAGCTTCCGTGATGGGCTGGCGGTGGCGCGTGCAGTGGATGCGGCGCGGGAGTCTGAGCGGACGCGGGCGTGGGTGACGGTGGAGTGACCGAGGAGGTCCGCTGGAAGTACCGGTTTCAGAACTTCTCGCGCGCCTACGCGCTGTTGCGGGAGGCCCTGGAAACCAAGGTGGAGGATCTGAGCCAGCTGGAGCGCGAGGGTGTGATCCAGCGCTTTGAATACACGTTTGAGTTGGCCTGGAACACACTTAAGGACCGGCTGGAATACGACGGCGTGGTACTCGACGCGGTTACTCCGCGCCACGTCATTCGGGCGGCGTTCCGGGCCAGGTTCATCGACGATGGCGATGCCTGGATCGACATGCTGACGGATCGCAATCTGATGGCTCACACCTACGATGCAGCTAGATTTGAAGCTGTCGCTGGAAATGTGCGCCGGCGATATTTAGCGATCCTCAGCGCCTTGTACGAACGGCTGGGCGAAGAGGCGCTCGGTTCGTGAACGCTCCGGATCTGCCCGAAGAGACGCTTGCCGAACTGACGCAGGTTTTCGCTTCCTATCCCGAACTCACGGAAGTCATGCTCTTTGGCTCGAGAGTGACGGGAGTTGCGACCACTCGTTCCGACATTGATCTGGCTACCCGCGGGATCGCCGACGACCACCGCCTGGGACGCCTGGCTCTGGACTTGGACGACCTGCCGATCCCCCAGCAGTGCGATCTTCAAGCCTGCGAAAAGATCACGTACGCTCCGCTTCGGCGCCATATCGAGACCGTCGGAATCGTCATCTACAAGAAATTGTCCCGGCAAGACCGGCGAGGCCTTCTTATGCGAGAACAGGACGGATGTAAAAAGTGATACTACGCCCGTGGGCTAGAGAAGATGAAGGTGCGAGTTCATATGGCGATTGAAACAGGCGCATGTCCAATTTGGAAGTACACTCCAGCGCATTGGACTATGGAAAGGCCTCCTGATGGTCCAATTGTAGTGGAATGCTCTGACCGTGCAGGAGGTAGTTATATTATGGATACTTCGTCATTGTATAGTTTAGGAAGGCTAGACTACAAACAAAAGTCTCGGCTTACAACTATGCTTGTTGGCCAAAGAAATCAAGGGGTTAAATGCCCTACAGTCACGGCTGAATTAATTCGAAGTTCCAAGACTAAGCGGCCTCTTCCAATTCACGAGCGAGCCGAAAATCTGCTTTGCTATGTGGCCAACCTATCGGAGCACCTCGCTGTTCAAGTTTCACTCGACCCGATCGATGAGATGGAACAGTACTTTCGTGCACTGGCCTGGTCAGATTCGATCGAGTTTTTTGAGATTGATTTCCTTGTGGAATACTTATGCAGAAATGAGTGGATTGAGAGATCAAGTAACGATCTGAAGGCGCTTACTGTGACGGTTGAAGGCTAAACTCGGATTGCTGATCTCGAGGCAAGCCCTGACTTGACTCAGTGTTTTGTAGCAATGTGGTTTGGCGAACAAATGAATGATGCATATGAGCGAGGAATAAAGGCCGCAATAGAAGATACAGGACACAATCCACCACGGATAGATAAAAAGACAGATGTAGTTAAAATTGATGATGAAATCATCGCTGAGATTCGACGATCCAAGTTTATCATAGCGGACTTTACTCATGGGAGGGACGGCGCAAGAGGGGGGTGTCTACTACGAGGCCGGTTTTGCGAGTGGACTTGGAATCCCGGTCATTTACTCATGCCGCAGAAACATGGTAGATCAGATTCACTTCGATACTCGGCAATATTCGCATATTCTCTGGGATAATCTAGATGAACTGCGAGATGACCTCCGGAAGAGAATCCTGGCTCGAATTGGTAGTGGTCCCCTGGGAGTTGGAAAAGGGTGATGTTGCGTGAGCGTGCTTAGGAAGACTGTGGAGCTTCGTGGTGTTGGCCGTGTACGGGCACGTGATTCATGACCGTCTACGGCTCGCGCTACGTCCAGGCGCGCTCGAAGGCGATTGAGCGAACTGAGGGTATCTGCGGGTTTTGCGGGTATTTCTCCGCCACTGAGGCGCACCATTGGAGGGCCGGCCGGTACCCGTCTGACGCAGAGGTTGAGGCCGAAGACCTTACTCCGCTTTGTCCAACCTGCCATGAGATTGCGACGACGGTTCGTCGGTATTACCACGTCCACGGCGGAGATCGATGGACGCTTCAGTCTGCTTTTGCGGAAGCCATTAGGGAGACGATTCAGCAGTGCGATTCCAAGTCCGCAGCAAGGGTACGGGCGGCCTCCTCATGCACAACGGTGCCGCCGGACTGGACACCCGAAGCCCGGCCAACCTCGAGAAGGCAGAAATTAGCCGCAAGCGCGGCTCAAACCGCACAGCCAGCGACGATGCCCGACTCGCTGAACTCGAATGCCAAGTCAGTCTTTGGCTCGACGAGAGCGGAGCGCCTCCGATCCCGGCAAGCGCCATCCGGTCCTGTATCGAAACCGGAGCCCGCAAGGTGAAGCAGGGGCCACAGGTCCGCGAAGGTCTGATCGTCGAATCTATCGACGCCTTCGATTACAACCGAGAGAGACTCGGGTCGACGATTGAGGAGCTGGGAAGGCAAGCGCAGTTTACTGTCCCGGTAGTCGTGCAGCGAAGCCGTGTTTTACGGACACGAGCGCAATTCAGGCCGTGGGCGCTGACGTTCACCGTAGAAGTAGATGATGAGCTTGTAGATCAGAGCCAGTTGGGAGCATGGCTCGATATTGCCGGGCGGCGCATCGGCCTAGGTGACTGGCGGCCAGAGAAAAGCGGCAGCTTCGGGCGGTTTGCAATCGAGTCGATAACGCCGATCGAAAAAGCGGCGAGATAACAGGGTCCTGTAAGCCAGGATCCACGGCATGGCTTGGGTTGGTCTGGCGCGGCAAGGCTAGGTACGGCATGGCTTGGCAGCGCGGGGCAAGGCACGGCGTGGCACGCCAGGGCAAGGAGTGACGGGGCGGGGATCGCGTCCGGTCCCGGTCGCGTCCATTTCTGAGGGATTTTCGTCCTGGCTCTTCCCACTCGAAATTTGACCGCCCGTTCAGATGGTCCAATATGGTCTATGCTGGATTGCGAATCTTTGGAGGATCAGTGACCGTGGAGCATGCCGAGACTGGCCGCGTCTGGACCGTCGCCGAGGCCAAGGCGCGGCTGTCTGAAGTCCTGCGACTCTCGGAAGAGGAGGGGCCGCAGCGTATCGGCCGACGAAAGAGCTTCATCGTGGTGCCCGCGGAGACCTGGGAGGCGCATGTCCCGCCGCGCAAGCCGTTGGGGCAATGGCTGGTTGAGAATGTTCCGCGGGGCGTGAATCTAGAGATTCCCCACGATCGATCTTCCCGGCGGAAGATTCCATTCGTTGACGACGAGATCGATTGAGCGGCTTTCTCCTGGACACGAACGTCGTCTCAGAGTTGACGCGTGACGTTCCACACCCCGGAGTAGTGACGTTTTTGGTCTCACGGAGCGACCTGTGGCTTTCGTCGATTGTGATCCATGAGTTGGAGTATGGGCTGCAGTTGCTCCCCCATGGACAGCGACGCAGTCGGGTCTACGAAATGCAGGCGCACATCGTCTCTAGCTATAGAAACCGGATCCTGGCATTGGACCGACGAGGGGCAGCGTGGGCTGCGATATTTCGGGCGCAAGCGCGGCGCGCCGGTCGAGTCATCGATGTGGGTGACGCCCTCATGGCCGGAATAGCCCGTAGCAACGATCTAGCAATAGCAACCAGGAACGTCGTCGATTTCGAGCATCTTGACCTTGAGGTCACCAATCCCTGGACCTGAGTTTCAGCCTGCACCACGGCACCGGGGCTGCCTCGGATCGGAAGAATCCGCCGCGACAAACCAGCCGTCCTATCCGTTGACCCTTGCTCAATTGACTGAGGAGTACTTCTCAATGCGACAGGAATCTCGTCGCGTCGTTGAGTCCCTACCGCTTCGCGGTCAGTGGCCGGACACCGCGGATCCTTAGACCAGCGGAACCTCCGCGGCGCTTTCGAGCTGCCAGCGGGCGCTGAGTTCCTGGCGGCTGACCATATCGGCGTACCAGCCGCCTTGCGCCAGCAGGTCGTCATGGGAAGCGGCGGCGGCCACCTGGCCGTTGCGGAGCACGACGATTCGGTCGGCTCGGCGTACCGTGGCCAGGCGATGCGCGATGACCAGCGTCGTGCGGCGGAGCGTCAGGCGGTCCAGTGCTTCCTGGATCAATGCTTCGGTTTCCGCGTCCACCGACGAGGTGGCTTCGTCCAGGATCAGGATCGGCGCGTCTTTCAGGATGGCGCGCGCGATGGAGATGCGCTGCTGCTGACCGCCGGAGAGCCGCACACCGCGTTCGCCGATGCGTGCGTCGTAGCCCTTGGGCAGGCGTTCGGCGAACTCGTCCACGTTGGCCGCGCGGGCGGCCGCCAGGATGTCATCCTCGCTTGCTCCAGGCCGGCCGAAGGCGATGTTGTCGCGGATACTCCCGGCGAACAGGAACACGTCCTGCAACACCAGCGACACGTTCGAGCGCAGCCAGACCAGCGGCAGGTCACGCACGTCGGTCCCGGCGACTCGCACGGCGCCGTCCTGCAGGTCGTAGAACCGCGGCACCAAGTGCGCGCAGGTGGTCTTGCCCACGCCGGTGGCGCCCACCAGCGCGATCAACTCGCCCGGCGCCGCGCGGAACGACACCCCTTGCAGCACCGGCGCCTCGGGTTCGTAACGGAAGTCCACGTTGTCGAACTCCACCGACCACTCCGGCGTTGACGGCGCCGCCGCACCCGGCTTGTCGCGGAGGTCCGTCTGAACCTCCAGCAACTCCAGGATGCGTTCGGTGCTGGCCATCGCCTTCTGGATGTTCTCGCTGATGGCGGCCAGCTGGATCACCGGCTGGTAGATGAGGCCGAGATAGACCACGAACACGAACAGGTCGGCCACGGGGATCGCGCCGCGCAGGGTGAGGTCGCCGCCCACGGCCACCACCAGAATCAGCCCGAGTCCGGCCAGCAACTCGATCACTCCTGCTGGGATCAGGGAGAGAAACTGCGCTTTTTGAATGTCGTCGCGGTAGCGCTGCCAGCGGCCTTCCACGATTCGCAGTTGCTCCGTCTCGCGGCCAAAGGCCTTGATGACGGCATAGCCCGAAATGCCTTCGGTCACCGTGGCGGTCACGCCGGCCATGGACTCGCGCACCAAGCGCCACGAACTGCGGATGCGCGGAAACAAGTAGCGCCCGGCCAGCACAATCACCGGAATGGGCAACAGCGCCAGCAGCGCCAGTTGCCAGTTGATGATGAACAACGCCACCAGCATTGCGATGGGTAGCGCGATGGCCATCACCGTCTCCGGAATGCCGTGCGCAATGAAGTCCTCCACCGTTTCCACGTCGCCGACCGAGCGCGACACCAGGGTGCCCACGCGCCGGTCCGTGAAAAAGCGGTGCGGCAGCGTCTGAATGTGGCGATAGAGGCTGACCATCATCGCTTGCTGCACGTTGTAGGCCGACCAGTGGGAAAGCAGCCCGTAGGTGTAGCGAGCCGCCGCCCGCACCAGGTAGGCGACCACCAGCGCCGCCACCACCAGCACCATGGCGTTCTGGGCGGCCGAGCCTTCGGCGTGCCAAATCAGGATCTGCCGCACCAGCAGTGGCGGGACCAGGCCGCTGGCGGCAAAGACCAGCCCAGCCAGTACCGTGCCGCTCAGCATGCGGCGCTCCGGGCCGATAAAGCGAGCAAACTGCCGGATGAAGGTCACGCCCGCAGCCTAACGAGGTCAGCCGCCAGTTGCCAGTAGGCAGCGGCTCCTGGGCTGATACGGGAGAATGGAAGGCGCTGAACTTCGACTCCCCGGAAACGCATGGCCTACGACGAGGGACTGGCGCAGCGGCTGCGCGAGGCGTTGGCGGACGCCGACGGGCTGACCGAACGCCGGATGTTTGGCGGGATTGCCTTCATGCTGGGCGGCAACATGGCGGTGGGCGTGACGGGTGACGAGTTGATGGTGCGGACTGGCCCGGATCGGTACGCCGAGGCTTTGGCGCATCCGGACGCGCGCGTCTTTGACATGACCGGACGGCCGGTGCGGGGCTGGGTGGTGGTGGCGCCCGACGGCCTTGCGGACGACGCGGCGCTGGGCGCTTGGGTCGAGATGGGTGTGGCCTTTGCCCGTTCGCTGCCGCCCAAGTAGCGTGCGGGTCAGCGACCGCGCTCGGCCATCTGCCGGTACCTTGGATTGAAAGCCGCCGCTGTCTGGAATGGAGACCCGCTGTGAAGTACACCCGCGATATTGTGATCGACCTGCCGCGTGATCGCGTGATCGAACTGTTCGACGACGCCGACAACCTGTCCAAGTGGCAGGAGGGGTTGCAGAGCTTTGAGCACGTCAGCGGCGAGCCGGGTGAGCCTGGGGCCACGTCCCGCCTGGTGTATGAGCACCGCGGGCGCCACGTGGAGATGATTGAGACGGTGACCCGCCGGGACCTGCCTGACGAGTTCACATGCACCTACGAGACCGAGGGCGTCTGGAACCTGATGACCAACCGGTTCAGTGACGAGGGGCCAGACCGCACCCGCTGGATCGCCGAGACGGAATTCCGCTGCGCCGCCCTGAAGATGCGCCTGATGTTCATATTCATGCGCTTCCTGTTCACGCGGCAGACCCTGAAAGGCCTGCGCGACTTCAAGACCTTTGCCGAGAGCGAAGGGCGCGGGGAGTAGCAACTGTCAGCGACGCCTGGCGGGTGGAGCGCGTTCCAGGCTCCCAGTCTGGGCGGCCAGCTCGCGGGACGCGGTGCAGTCGTTCAGTGGCTCGCCAGCCGCGCTTCCCGTAGATGCGGCCAGCAGCTTAGGCCGTGGTCGCGGCCTCAATGTCCTTCAGCGATCGCTGCGGGTTGCTTGCGTCCTTCCACTCAACGCGCCCATTGCTGGTCCTTCCTAAGACAACGGCGGAAGCCGTCGACGGGGTTCGAAAGACATAGTCCTGTGTGAACCGATAGCAGTCGCCCGTGTCGTGCAGTACGCCGTTCTTCCGCAACGTCTTGCGAAGCTGGCTAGTGCTGAGGTGTACCGAAGGAACTTCGTCGTTTACTGCCTGCGAGTCCTTTCTCACGACGAAACCGCCGGCCCCGGCATACCCGCGCGCCGTGACGCCCTTGGCGGCCAGCACAAGCTGGTTCGTGCTGCTGGAGGGTGGCACCGTTCGCCCGTCCTGCTTGAAGTCTCCGACTTGCCCGGCGTGCTCAAGGGGCACCGTTGGCTCGACCTCTTCGAAGATTTCGACGCCGATGACAGGCAGGCACAGCAGCAGGTCGGCCAGGAAGAGTTCCGCATCGGCTCGATCCGCTTCTGACAGCGTCGGCTCCTGCGGATCGTTTCGGTTGTCCAGAGTGCAGCGCTTCAGTTGCTTCGCGAGTTCCACCAGACGCGCTTCCAGATACTGGACGTGTGCCTTGTTCAGGTTTTGATCTTTGCTGGTAAAGGCCACGCCGTGCGTCCAGAAGTCTTTCTGCTTGGCATGGCCGACCAGCCGGGGCAACAGCGTTTCGCCTTCGCCCACGTAGGCCATGGGGAAATCCTCGTCTTCGCTGGGGCCCCACAGGATGTACACGCCTGTGCGCGTGACCTCCTCCCGCTGTTGAACCTCCGGCAGGACGGCGCGGGGGAATGTCAGCGCTCGTCCGGTCCAGTTGGACTTCTCGATGATGCGCAGTCCGTCGGGCCGGCCGGACGGAATAAAGATCCGCACCGAAAATCCCATGGCGTTGCTCACCGTCCACCTCTGCCCAATGCGCGGCCGTGTCCATTCTGCCTGTCACCGGTCAGACCGAGGCGAACGCGCGCCCGCCCGCAGACTGCCGCAACGCGGCAAGTTACTAAATACTGGCGGCACACCGAGGCAAGGCGCCGTCCTGGGGCTTGGCGCAAGTCGCCCGTCGCTATTCCTCGTGGCCGGCGGTTGACTCCAGGTCGAGGGTGAAGGGCAACGCGCCGACGGGGAGGGGCTCGGGACGTTCGGCGACCAAATCGTCGAGTTCGGCCTCCGAGGCGTCGAAGCCCAGATAGTCCAGCGTGTCGGAGTAGGGCCGGCCTTGGTCGGGATCCCAGCCGCGTTCTTGGTAGTAGCCCTGGACGTAGGTGCGGACTTCCTTGCGCGGCAGTTGGTAGTCGCTCAGCGGTCCCATGCGAATCGGCTGATGCAGGCGATCCGGCAGGCTGTCGTCGGCGGCGGTCATGCCCTCGCGCAGGTTGAACAGCCGGGCCATGGTCAGACCGCGTTCGAAGGTTTCGTGCAGTTCTTCGGGCGTCATGTTCCAGCCGGTCGCGGCATTGAGCAGTTCCAGAGCCTTGGTGTCATCGTAGTCAAGGAACTGGCACAGCCCCACGGTGTTGCGGACGGAGGTGCGCTTGAGGCCGGCGCCCGTGTGGTCGCCGCCGGTGGGGGTGATGGGGTAGTTGTCACGCATCTCGCGCATGGCACGCGGGTCGTGCATGGCGACTTCCAGGCCCTTGACGTGGACGACGTAGTCCTCGGCGTCGCCGCCGATGGTTCGGGCGGCGCGGAGGGCGCCCTCGGCCAGCAGATCGCCGATGCCGTCGCGGTAGGCGATTTGCTCGATCACGTCCAGGACGTCCTGAGCCGAGCCGAAGCGCAGCGACTGTCCGTCCTCGTTGTAGTCGCGCAGGCGACCCATTTCGTCCATTTCCATGGCCCAGGCAATGGTGGCGCCGGCCGAGATGCTGTCCATGCCGAGGTAATTGAGCATCTCGTTGCCCTTGCAGACGGCCATGATGTCGGTGACGCCGGTGTTGGTGCCGATGGCGGCCAGCGTTTCGTACTCGGGCCCGCCGTACTTGGGCCGCACCTTGACCTTGGGCGTGTCGATCTTGACCCGCTTCTTGCAGCGCACGGAACAGGCGAAGCAGCGGTCCATGTGGTCGATCACCTTGTCGCGCATGGCGATGGCGTCAATGTTGGTGGCGCCGTCCAGTTGCCCGTCGCGGAAGTTGTGGACGATCAGGTGGCCTTCAAGCTGCTTCGAGCGCACCATCGCGCCGGTGCCCCAGGTGTGCAGCCGGTGATGCGCGCCGCCTTCGCCCAGGGTTTCATGGGCCACCCAGCGGGCGGTGTCCTTGACGGGATCTCGGTCGGCGACCTGAACCCGATGGCTGCCGCGAACCGCAATGGCCTTCAGGTTCTTGGATCCCATGACCGCGCCCAGGCCGGTGCGGCCCGCGACGTCGTTCAGGTCGTTGACGATGCAGGCGTAGCGGACCAGGTTCTCGCCGGCGGGTCCGATCTGGGTTACGCGGATCTGCTGGTCGCCGAGCTCTTCACGGATGGCGGTTTCCACCGGGCCCGTGATCTGGCCCCAGAGGTGTCCGGCGTCGCGGAACTCGATCTGGTCGTCCTTGATCCAGAGGTAGACGGGCTCGGAGGCACGTCCCTGGATGACGATGCCGTCCCAGCCGGCCTGCTTGAGCTCAGCGCCCCAGTAGCCGCCGGCCTCAGATTCGCCAAAGAGACCGGTGAGAGGCGACTTGGCGCCAACGCTGTGGCGACCGGCGCCCGGCAGGGCCACGCCGGTGGCCGGTCCCATCGCGAAGACCAAGCGGTTGACCGGGTCAAACGCGTCCGCGCCACGGGGCGTTTCGGTGAGGAGGTAGTGGGCGATGAGATTGCGGCCGCCGAGGTGCTTGCGGAAAAAGGCGTCCCCAGGCTGTTCGGTCCAGCAGCGGCGCTCGGTCAGGTCCACTCGCAGGATTCGGTTCTGAATCGAGGTTGGCACCATGGGCTCGCTCACATTCCGCCGGACATCGGGACCAGGACCTCCAGCGTATCGCCATCGCGCAGTTGCGTCGCGCGCGAGGCCAGCTCGTCGTTCACGCCCAGGGTGAGACGGCGTGACTCGTCGAGGCCGTGGGCCGCCAGCAGGTCGCCGACGGTGGCTCCGGCCGGGGCTTCGATCACTCGAATACGGCCCTCGCCGGGGAAGAAACGGGCGAGGTCGGCGTAGGGGCGGACGCGGATGCGGATACGTTCTGCCGGTTGCCCGATTTGTTCCGGTGGAAATTCGGCCGGCTGTACGGGGCGCGACTTGAAGCGTGGCTGGTCCAAACGTCAGTTTCCCCGGTTAGTGCGCGCTTTTCGCTATATCTCGGCCGGACCTGAATGCGTCCCGATCCCATAGTACGATGCCGAAGTCCGTCGGTGCCGAAGTAGTCGCGACGAACCGCCGACCTGTAAGGTTGAATTGGTCTTGTCGTTCGACCATCATCGGCATACTGACCTTGCTGGCGCTGATCGCCTACTACTATGCTATCCCGGGAGTGGAGACTGGCGCAGAGTCAGACTCCGATACTGGCGGGTTCCGTCCATCAGTTCCAGCAGTCAGGCGGGTGTCGAAGCCTCGGTCGATACCGCGAGATGCGATTCCGTGAGCACTGACGGATCTCTGCAAGGGAAGGCCTCAAATGAGTGATGCTGCTGGCAGATCCGTGGCCGCCACGAGTGAGTTGGACGAAGATGTCATCATCGATATTGACCCGGAAGAAGATCCTGACTCCCTGGTCCATGAGATCAATTCGTACGGAGCAGACTTTGATGTGCGAGGGATGGTCGAAAGGCTAAGGAATGGAGAAATCGTAATACCTAGATTCCAACCTGAATCAGAATCGCAGTATGGAGTGCGAGGGTTTCAAAGATCGTTTATCTGGCCACCGAGTATGCGCGGTAAATTCATAGAGTCTATCCTCATGGGACTTCCCGTTCCTGGCCTATTCCTGGTGAGGACTCCTGATGCCAAGTTCCTGGTTCTCGATGGACAGCAAAGACTGATGACCCTGAGGGTGTTTTTTGACGGGGATCTGAAGCTATCTGGCACTCAAGAGAGATTTGAGGGCCTGACGTATGATCAGCTTAGCGAAGATATGCAAAGGAGGATCGGAAACTACATCATTCATTCAACCATAATTCGTCTGGATGAGGCGTTGAATCGAAATGAGGCTCTCTACCAGATATTTGAGAGAATTAACAGCACAGGAAGAACGTTGAATCCGCACGAGATAAGAGTCGCACTGTACGGCGGTCCATTTATCAATCTCCTTCGCGATCTAAGTGCCACCTCCGACGATTGGAAATTGCTTGTTGGTAGGCCGCAACGCCTGAAAGACCAGGAGTTGATTCTAAGATTCTTTGCCCTCACCTATAGGCATGAGGAATATAAGAGGCCCATGAAGACATTCCTGAACGATTTCGCGGCGTGCAATAGAGAGCTTCAGGAGATTGGAGGAGCAAAGCTTAGGGACGTTTTCACGGAAGTTGTGTCTGTGATCGTTGATCGAATTGGGGACTATGCGTTTCGTTTGAGGCGTGGAAGAGCCGTCAATGCAGCGGTGTTGGACTCTGTGATGGTAGGTGTGGCTCAGAACCTTAGTTTCCTGCGCCAGATGGGCGACAACGGAGCACTGGAAGAGCGGCATGGCGAATTGATTGAGAGACCTGACTACTTGGAATCTGTGACAAGCGGTACTTCTGATGATGAGAGCGTCAGGACGCGGCTTGAACTCGCCAGGGATGCGTTCGATTTGCGCGATGCATGATCGACGGGAGATTGATAGATCGAGTGCACGAATCAGGGTAGGCCTGAAGCGGGCTCAACAGGTCGGCGAACTGGAGGTTCAGGCCGACTTGGCCGGGTACTGGATTATTCAGACATATGGTTTCTTGGAGCAATCGCTTCTGGGCTTGGCAGTGCTGTACGGACGCACGCACGGGGATGAACGGATCGCTTCGCATCTAGAGGGCCGGAGGAGTCTTGGTCGCACACCAAATAAGGAGACGATTAGCCAGTTCGTGGCGTCTTTTGATCGCAGCTGGAGGGAGGACATTTTGCGTGATCGTCAGGCTGAGTTGGACCATGCGAGCAGCTTAGCGACAATACGCAATCAACTGGCTCACGGCTCGCCTGTCAGTACACAACCGTCCTTGCAATATGCGGTGGAGTACTTTAAGAGTGCCAAGGATATAGTAAACTATGTGGCGGATATGCTGGGCTGTTAATGGAATGTGGATAAAGGAGGCTTTCGTTCGTATGGATTTGTCGTGGACTCACTCGCTATAGTTGCCAGAATCTGGTGAGAAGCAAGAAACGGTGCTTAGTTGCCTCGATAATGGACAGTGGTTGATGGTTAGCGAGGGACGTTAGTGTGTGCGTGCACTAGTGGTTGGTCTGACTATGGAGTGAGGAACCGTCTGACAGTGCCCAGACAGGTGGGGCAGATGTGTCAAGAGGGTACTCGCACTCCGGTGGCGTTGGTTTGGAGGCGGTAGACGCTGCCGCGGGCGGTGACGAAGAGGGTGGACCAGTTGGGGCCGCCCCAGGCGAGGTTGGCGGGCTGTTCGGGGAACTTGACGAGGCCAACCACGGTGCCGTCCGGCTCAATCACCCATACGGCGTTACCCGGGCCGGTGGACCAGAGGCGGCCACGCGAGTCGCACTTCATGCCGTCGGGGTTGTTGGGTTCCGGGTAGGGATCCATGTCCACGAACTGGCGCGGGTTGTCTAGCAGGCCGTCGTCGGTGACGTCAAAGGCCCAGATATCGCGCGGTCCGCCGGAGTCGCCGATGTAGAGGGTCTGCTCGTCCGGTGAGAACGCTAGGCCGTTCGGACGGATGAATCGGTCGGTGACCAGCGTGATTTCGCCGCCAGAGTCCAGGCGGTAAACACCGCAAAGGGGCTGTTCCTGAACCTCGGGTGGCAGGTCAACGATCCCGTAGGGCGGGTCGGTGAAGTAGATGTCGCCGTTGCGCTTCACGACGATGTCGTTGGGGCTGTTGAAGCGACCGCCGTTAAAGTGGGTGGCGATGGGTGTGGGCTGGTTGTTCTGGTCAAAGCGAAGCACGGCGCGCGCGCCGTGGGTGCAGCCAAGTAGCCGTCCCTCGCGGTCCAACGTCAGCCCATTGGTCGTGCCGTTGAAGGCGCGGAAGGTTGTCAGCTCCGGTCCTTCGGGCAACTGCCGCCAGCGGCAGATGCGGTCGTTGGGAATGTCGCTGAACAGCAGGTGGTCGCCGCGCCAGACGGGACCTTCAGTGAACGCCAGGCCGCCGGCAATGCGTTCCAGGTTCGTGCCCGGCTCGACCAATTGGGCCAGGCGTCCGGATACATCCTCAAGCTCGACGTCAACGTGCGGGATCGGTTCGGCCACGGCGCGGACTCCAGAGGTGGCGGCGCATTCGACGCTGATATTGCCCGATTCGCGGGACGGCGGTTGGCCCTTGGCCGGTTTCCCCTTCGAAAGGCTCGGGGCTAACGGACCAACGAGGGTTGCGGTCGGGCGGACGCGTGCGCACGATGAGACTGCACGTTGGCGACGGACGCTCGAATGCTATGACCACTGACCTGCCGCAGGTTCCGCCCGTGACGCTGGGGCGGTCGGGCGTGCGATCCACCAAGCTGGCTCTTGGATCGGCCAACTGGATCGGCCGGGTGGGGGACGACGCCTACGTCGAACTGCTGCGCGAAGCGTTCCGTTTGGGCATTCGGCACGTGGACAGCGCGCCGTCTTACGAGCAGGGCTGGCTGGCGGCGCGGCTACAGGAGGCCGAACCTCCCGAGGGTCTGCTGATCGTCACCAAGATCGGGCGCTATCAGGGCGACGACGGCATCGAGTACGACTTCGGTCCGGATCGGGCGGTCCGCAGCGTGCACAGCAGCCTGGAGGAACTGGGGCTGGAGCATCTGCCGGTGCTGAAGCTGCACGACGCCCGGCCGGATGACTGGGACCAGATCATGGCCCCCAACGGCACGCTGGCCTCGTTACGGCGTTTGCAAGCCGAAGGCCTGGTCGGCGCGATTGGCACGGCCGTCGGCAACGCGGACTTCGCCGCGATGGCGGCCGAGAGCGGCGAGTTCGACATCATTGGCTCGTACCACCACTACACCCTGCTGAACCAGGACGCGGCGCGGCGCATCCATCCGCACGCGCGGCGGCACAACCTGGGCGTGATCAACATCAGTCCGTTCGCAGGAAACATCCTGGGCACCGGTGCGGTTCAAGGGGCGCGTTACAGCTACCGCGAGGCCTCGCCCGAGGTGCTGAACGCGGTGCAAGAGATGGCGCGCCGCGCCGAAGCGCACGGGCTGGATCTGCCCAGCGCGGCGTTGGCCTTCTCGCTGGCGTGCCCGGATATCGACGTCAGCGTGGTTGGCCCAACCACGATCGAGGAACTGCGCGCCGACGTGGCCGCCGTGACCGTGGCGGAGGAGTTCGCGGACTTCGCCGACATCGTCTCGCCGGTGGAATTCCCGAACGACTGGTTCTAGTGCTCGGCGCCTTGACCATTCGGCGCTCGGCTTCGACCCGGAGCCGTTGACCAGAGCCGCTTTGCCGTCTAGCATTCAGGTACCCCACTGGCGGGGTTTTTGCGGAAACTTGGGGGCTCCCATAGGAGCCCCCTTTTTTGTGGAGTCGCAATGGCTGCCCGGTATTGCGTGTTCGTCGATGCGGGTTATCTCTACAAGGCCGGAGGATCCGCATCCCTCGGTGTTGAGGACCGTGCATCTCAGTTCCTTGATGTCGAGACGTTCGCGCCAGCCTTGTCCCGATTCTGCGATGACCAGGTTCTCGACGGTCGCGGCGCCTGGCTGCGAACGTATTGGTATGACGGAGCCGAGAGGGGCACTCCCCACCCGATTCATGAGGAGATTGGACGTCTTCCACGGATAAAGCTTCGGCTCGGGCGTCTGGAGGCCGGACAACAGAAGGGCGTCGATTCGTTAATCGTCCGTGACCTAGTGATTCTGGCCGAGCGTCGGGCGATAACGACGGCGTTTCTGCTGGGTGGGGACGAGGATCTACGCGAGGGTGTGCGCGAGGCCCAGGATCGCGGAGTCGAAGTTGTCTTGCTGGGCATTGAGCCCCCAACGGGTTCCAACCTGTCTGACACGCTGGTAATGGAGGCCGATCAGCTCCTGCTTATCAATGGGAAACTTCTACATCCCCACTTCTGGACGCCCTTCTCAATGCCGGAGTACGTCACCGTTGAAACCTCTGCGGCCGATTCCTTTGGGCTCGGCCGGCAGTTCGCATTCTCGTATGTGAATGAACTCCCAGAATTCGAGCGAAGGGTTGTTGTTCGATCAACTCTTCGGTTCGGGTGGATACCTCCGGCGCTCGACAGCGAGCTTCGGAGGCGCGTCGTCACCCTTCAAGCATCCGGAGCTTCGGGGGTATCCGAATTAATTCGAAGCGCGCGCCAAGGGTTTGCAGAGGGCTGCCGCTCTCTTGGGAGCGTCGAACCTGCCTGTCAGTCCCGCTAGCTGACTGACCGCAGCCCTGCCGACTGCAGAAACCTAAGTCGCGGGCTCGTATTCCCAAGCGCGGTCCTAGGCGACAGCGACGCTGTCCTTGCCGAATTGGGCGCTGAGTTCGCCGAGCAGGGTGTCGTTGGGCTGAACGCTCTTGGACCAGCGCAGGCGGGCGACCGAGCCGTCGGTCTTGACTACGTGGAGATGCAGGGGCGTTGGGCCTTCGTTAGAGGTGACCGCGGCATTCAGGCGCTTGAGCAGGTCGAGATCGAAGCTGGGGTCGGGACTGCGGCGGAGCGTCACGATCACGCGCGAGGGCGGTGAGGCCTCGGGAGACGTCGCCGAAGCGGGAGCGTCAAGTTCGGGAGTGGATGGCGCGCCGTTCGTTGAACCGTTGGCTGCTCCGCTTGCGCCGTCACTGGTCGCGCTGGGGGCACCGACGCTATCGGCTCCGTTCGTCGTAGGTCTGGGCGTGGGCTCCTCCGGCGGATCCGCAGTGGCGGGCGAACCCGAACCGTTGGCGGCGTCGCCGGGCACGGTGACGTGCGGCTCCGGCGGTGTCTCCAGCTCGTAGGCCGCCGTCGCGTCCGCCGCACCGGTTGTGGGCGGTACCGAACTCTCGGAAGCCGGCAGGGCGTCCCCCGGTTCGGGTACCGGCTCGGGGATATAAAGGTCGGCAGGCGGTTCGATTTCTGCCGGCATGGGCGGTTCGTCGTGGTACGAGGGTTGAGCGGAAGCGGCTAGGGCGGCGTTGTCGGCCGACGTTGAAGCCTCGCTATTGGATGCAGTGGCGGCGGAGAGGGTGAAGATGTTGTCGGCCAGCATGCGGGGCGAGGCGTCGTCGCCCTCGACGCGTCCGGTGGCCAGCACCACCTGGTCGTTGTTCAGTTCGGGCGCGATGCGCTGCCAGATGCGCGGGAAGCAGATCACCTCGATGGCGCCCGGCGGATCCTCGAGGGTTACGGAACCCATCATCTGTCCCTTGCGGGTCATGAACGAGCGCAGATTGGAGACGATCCCGCCGATCGTCATCGACTGCCCGTGGTGCGTGTCTTCCAGTTCGTAGATGCGGGCGTCAACGTTGGCGGCAAGTTGCTCGCCGATGGCCGGGTCGGATAGCGGGCTGGGCGTCACGTAGAGCCCGAGGAGTTCCTTCTCCCAGCGGCGGCGCTCGGCCTCGGCGGCGGCCGGAACATCGGGCAGGTCGAGCGCCGGTTCTATCGAATCCGGCAGCAGTCCGGCGCCAAACAGCGAGATCTGGCCCACCGCGCGGTCGGCCTGGGTGCGCTGGCCGCGCTTCATAGCCGGTTCCAGCGCTTCCAGCAGCGCCTGGCGTTCGCCGAGTTCGTCAAGGGCGCCGACCTTGATCAGCGACTCCCAGGCCCGCTTGGGCGCGCGGCGCATATCGACCCGTTCACAGGCGTTGGCCAGCGAAGTGAACGGACCGCCGTCCTGTCGCGCCGCGGCGATGGCTTCGACAGCGGCCACGCCCACGTTCTTTATAGCGGTCAGTCCAAACACAATTGACTCGCCGCTTGGCTCGAACGTGACGCCGCTCTGGTTGATGTTGGGCGGCAGGACATTTACGCCGAGCAGTTCGGCCTCAAGGCGCGTGCTGGCCACCTTGCCAACGTCGCCGGCGTCGGTGTCCAGGAGCGCGGTCAGAAACTGCACCGGGTAGTGCGCCTTGAGCCAGGCGGTCCAATAGGCGATTACGGCGTAGGAGACGGCGTGGGCCTTGTTGAATCCATAGCCGGCGAAGGGCTCGATCAGAGCGAAGATATGCTCGGCTACGTCGGTTGGGATCCCCTCCTGGACGCAGCGAGTGACGAACTTTTCGTGCTCGCTTTGCAGGGCCTCGCGGATCTTTTTGCCGACGGCTCTTCGGAAGTTGTCGGCCTCGTCCCACGAGTAGCCGGCCAGGTGGCGGGCGATCATGAGCACCTGGTCGGCGTAGACCAGCACGCCGTACGTCTCGCGCAGGATCGGTTCGAGTCGTTCGTGGAGGTAGGCCGGCGCCGACCGGCCGTGTTTGCGGTCGATGTAGGTGGGGATGTTGGCCATCGGGCCGGGGCGGTAGAGCGCGATGATGGCGGCCACCTCGCCGATGCTGGTTGGCGCCAGTTCGCGCAGCGTGCGCGTCATCCCGGCGCCCTCCATCTGGAAGACGCCGACCGTGCGGCCGCGCCGCAGCAGCGCAAAAGCCGCGTCGTCGTCCAGGGGGATGTCCTGGGGCGCCAGCGCCTGGCCCGTGGCCTGCTCCACCAGCCGCAGGGCGTGCTGGATCGTTCGGAAGTTGGACAGCCCCAGCACGTCCAGCTGCAGCAGGCCAATCTTTTCGATGGTCTGAAAGGTGAACTGTGCGACTGGCCGGCCTTCGGCCGAGCGCGTAAGCGGCACGTGTTCCTGCAGCGGATCTTTCGACACCACCAGTCCGGCCGCGTGGGTTGAGGCGTGGCGCGCGACGCCCTCGATGCGTTGGGCCGAGTCCAGCAGCCGGCGGACGGCGTCGTCGCCCTGGTACATGCTCTTGAGCTCTTCGACCTCATCCAGCGAGCGCCCAATGGTGTAGGGATCGACCGGATTGACCGGGATCAGCTTGGCCACGCGGTCTGTCAGGCCGTACTCCATCCCGAGGACGCGCCCCACGTCGCGCACGGCGGCGCGCGCCGCCAGCGTGCCGAACGTGACGATCTGGGCCACGTGATCCGCGCCGAATCGGCGGATCATGTACTCGATCACTTCGTCGCGGCGGTCGCTGGGGAAGTCCATGTCCACGTCGGGCATGGAGCCTTTGCGGCCGATCGTGAGAAAGCGCTCGAAGATGATGCCGTGCTCGATCGGATCGATGTCCGACATGTCGGTGGCGTAGGCGACCAGGCTGCCGTTCACCGAACCGCGCGGCGCGGCCAACATGCCCTGGGCGCGGGCGAACGCGAAGATCTCGCGCACCAGCAGCAGGTACTCGCCAAAGTCGGTCTGGTCGATGACGTCGAGTTCGTAGGCCAGTCGTTCCCGGTATTTGGAGCCCGCGTTCGGTATGCGCCGTGCCAGCCCCTCGGTGGCGAGCTGGGCCAGCTGCGACTTAGCCGTCTGGCCCTTCGGCAGGTCGACCGAAGGCATGGCGATGCGCCCGAACGGCAGGTCCAGGTCGCAGCGCTCGGCGATGGCGACGGTGTTGGCCAGCGCGTCAGGCTGGTCGTCAAACACCTGCGCCATCTCTTCGGGGGACTTGAGGTGCCAGTCGCCCTCCATGCGCATGCGTTCGGTGTCGGCCACCAGGCTGCCGGTCTGGATGCAGAGCAGGATGTCGTGCGCGTCCTTGTCGTCCGGCGTGAGGTAGTGGACATCGTTGGAGGCCACCAGCGGCAGGCCCAGGCCGTTGGCCACTTTCGTCAGGCCCTGCACCAGCGGTTCCTGGTCGGGCAGGCCGGCGCGCTGGATTTCAACGTAGTAGTTGGCCGCGCCAAACGTATCGGCGTGCCAGCGGGCGACATCCTCGGCGCGGGCCAGGTTGCCGTCAGTGACGGCGCGCGAGAGTTCGCCGGAGGGACAGCCCGAAAGGCAGATCAACCCGTCGGCGTGCGCCGCCAACAGCGCGCGATCCACCCGCGGCTTGTAGTAGAACCCGTCCAGACTTGCCCGTGAAACCAGGCGCACCAGGTTGCGGTAGCCGGTGAGGTTGCGGGCGAGCAGCGTGAGGTGGTAGGAGCGACGGTCGAGCGCCGGGTCGCGGTCGGTATGCGACCGCGGGGCCACGTAGACCTCGCAGCCGATGATCGGGCGAACGCCCTTGGCGCGGGCGGCCAGATAGAAGTCCGCGGCGGCGTACATCGCGCCGTGGTCGGTGATCGCGACCGAGTCCATGCCGAGCGCGGCGGTGCGCTCGATCAGGTCGGGGATTCGACAGAAGCCGTCAAGCAGGCTGAATTCGCTGTGGACGTGAAGGTGGGCGAATCCGGCCAAACGTGCGCTCCTCAATTGATCGGAGATTCTAGGTTCTGGCCGTAGAACCGGCCAATCGCCAGTCTCGGGTGGCCCTGAGCGCCGTGCTGTCTCGCCGAGGCTCGGGAGGCGAAGCTCCTCGCCGCGCCGGGGGACGGCGGCGCGTCCCTTCGGCCTGCTCAGAACGAACGGGTGGAACGACGAGCTGAGGCCGAATCAGGAAGGCGGCGCGGGCGGTGGGCATTGGGGCGTGGGGTTGCGGAGACAGCAGGTCCAGTGTGCACTTGTCGCGTACGAGCAACGGCCAGCGTATCTGCCGGCAGCCCGCGCCGGCGGCCGGCGGCCGGGCTGGTAGTGTGCGGTGTCGTGATCATGTGTGGGCGGCCGATGGTCTGTGGGACGACTGTTCCGGCGGCTGGCGCGGGCCGTGCGTAGCGGCGCGGGGGCGGCGTGATCCGGCCGGGGCCGGGTGGTCATCGCGGGGCTGGCCGCCGGGCGGGACTGCGACGATCCGGCTGGAGCGGCAGGACAGGTCGCGGGTGTTCGCCAGGGCGACGCTGACGGTGGCGGGGACGGCCGTCGCGCCCGGCCAAGTGGGGCGGCCGAGCGTGACGGCGGGCGACGGGCAGTTGACGGTGGGGTGGAGCGCGCCGGGCGACGGCGGCTCGCCGATTACCGGGTACCAGGTGGCGTGGCCCGGGCATGAGCGGACGGTGGGCCAGGACGAACGCACCTACACCATCACCGGGCTGATGAACGGTACGACCTACGCGGTGCGGGTACGAGCCTGCAACACGCATGGCTGCGGCCCGCGGTCGGACCCGCAGGACGGGACGCCGACGGAAGTGGACAAGATCAAAACCGTGACGCCGGGGCCGACCACGACCCCGACGGCCGCCGATCCGGAGTGTCCGGCGACCAGCGCCGACACGGTGCCTTTGGGCCAGTTGCGCGTGGATGTTGTCCCCCAAGCCCAACGCCAGGCCACCATCTGTTGGGCCCACGTGCAGAACGCCACGGCCTACGTCATCCGGGCAACCGACAAGGTTGGCAATGTCCACACGACCGCTGCGGGCGACTGGCATCCCGTGCCGAGCATCACGGAGATTCCTATTGAGCCTGGCAAGCCACAACGTCAGCCACTCAACCTCGACAAGATCCTCGACGAGGATGGCAACGATCGCGGCCTTGCCCACAAACGCGCGTACGGCATCCGGATCGGCGTGAAATACGCCACCGGAACCATCCTCTACACCACGCCGGTCATCATCATCGATACGCCCATCACCAAGGCCGATGGGTCCGACGCGAGGGCCGAGGTCACCTGGGACCTGGTCGGGGCGCCGACCGTGCTGAATAACACCAACTTCGGTACGGGCTACTACGAAATCCGCTGGCGCCAGTCCAGTGGCGACCACACCCAGGCGAGCTGGAAAGCAACAGAGTTTTCGCCGCCGCCGTCAGACGTGTCGTTTCGCGTGACACCAAATACCCATGTCATTGGGGGCCTTACAGCCGGATCGGTGTATGCCTTGCAGCTGATTTACCGAGACAACCTCCTCGAGGACAACGCCAGAGACACGGATGTATTTGCCGCTCGGAATGCCTATGTCTGGCCGTCGAGTGGCGTGGCGCTGGGCGGTCAGCGCGTGGCGGCGTTCCCGCTTCAGCAGCGGCTCGGGGACCGGACGGCGGACGGATACCCGCTGTATTCGTACCGCATCTGCACCGAGACCTTCCGTCCGTCAAGCGACGCCCGCATCGATGACTGGGTGACGCTCATCAATCACGCCATGCTTCGGTGGCAGTTGGCCACCGGTGGCCTCATCCGGACGGAACGTGAAGGCGATGCGTCGGGCGGATACGAACCGTGCGCCGAGTATGCGGGGCTCATTCGCGTGATAGACGAGAGAATCAGTCAATTCAGGCCCGTGGATCCAGGGTCTGAAGACGCGGAACTTAAGCAACTCGTACTGAACTTCCTGAATCAATTCAAGTCGATGGGGATCGTCCTGGATGACAGGAAGATGGAAGAAACATATGGTTTTGAGGACCATACGATGCGCGACGTGGACGCGTACGAAGTCATCATGTTCAATGAGGTCCACCCCATCGACACGATAACGCGAGTGGCGGCGTTTACAGAATTTGCCGCAGATGTTGGGCTTCAGGAGTCGTGTTGGTACAACATGGATGGTTCATTGGATATGGGCGTGAAGATGTGTGTCCCTGCCGTCGGCGAACCCGGCGGCGTCGACGGGACGCGGGACATCTTCATTCGGCGCAGCATGTACGAAGGTGAGGGTGGACGGCCGGTTGATCCGCTGGCGGTGCCGGCAGCGAATGCCCGTTTCAACAAGTGCTTGAATCGCGGTGACGAAGTCGATACGCGGGCTTATGCGGACATTCTTCACGAGATAGGGCATGTGTTGGGAATCGGCGGGGGCGGTTCAGGTCATCCGGGTGAGAAAGACAAGGAATCGGAATTCATTGACTCGGTTATGGACTATAACTTCGAGCAACCCAATTGCGCTCCATACCCGTTGGACATCATGGCGATTTATACCTTGAACCAAGTCGTGGTTCCATGAGGAATCCTGGGCGTTTTGGCGTGCTCACGCTCTTGGTGGAGAGAATCTCGGATGGCGTCTGCCGCAAGCACTCGCGGCTAGCGCACGTCGTGCGCTTCAGCGCGCATATATTGATTATTGTCGGTCTCTCGGCGGTTACCGTAGCTTGCGGAGAGGCGACACAAGAATGGGAGCGTGTGGAGAAGCTTGGCCCACGGACCTATTGTTACTCGGCTGGATGGGTCAGCACGCGATTCCGGATGCGGGAGACGTCGTTGGCGTGGCGGCCCGATGGGTCGGAGGTCGTCTTTAGCCTCGGGCCTGACATCCACGCCACCTCGCGGGATGGTCGTCAGTTGCGGGCGGTCGCGCAAGTGTGGCCCGCGGATGTGGAAACAACGCCGTGGAACACGACGACGACATTTAGCTTCGCACCTATCGGCTCAATGATGATCTACGCGACCTGCGAGTTTGTTCCGTATCCTTCGAGATTCGACCTTCACGAGTTGGCGCTGTTGGACGTGGATCGTCCTGATCTGCCTCCGCGGCAGCTGACGACAAACGGCGTCATCGATTACTACCCCGTGTGGTCGCCGGATGGACAACGCCTCGCGTACCTCCGGGGTCTGCCCAACGAGGCGTACGCAGTAAATCCCTACAGACTCAACCGTGAACTCACGCCTGGTTCGCTTTACGTCATGAGCGCGGATGGCACCGGTAAGCGATCGGTACCCGGCGGCGAGGCGCTCATCGGGCCGCCGCGCTGGTCGCCGGATGGGCGCTGGCTGGCGTTTCTCAACGACGATGGCAAGGCCGGGCTCGGCCTTTATGTCGTTGACGCCGACCGCGCCGTCCGGCGGCGTTTGTCGAATGCGGTCAGCGAAGTGTCCTGGTCCCCAGATAGCCAACAGCTGGCCTTCATCCGCCGCGACGGTGAGCGTCGGGCGCTCTACACCATCACGGTCACGGCGGATGATGCGGCCGAGCAGTGGGTCGTGGACCTTCCCGACAGCACGGCCCCTCCCCAAGTGCATCCTCCGCCGCCCCTGCCGCTGGTGGCCTGGTCGCCCTCGGGCGCCCACATCGCGTATGAGTGCGACGACTGGCGGCTGTGTATCGTCGCGCCCGGGGGAACCCGTATCGGTGGGTCGCTCTATGGGCGGGCGGCGGCCTGGTCGCCGGACGGGTCACGGCTGGCGGTGGTGGTCGTTGTCGACCCAGAGCCCCAGAAGCACAACGCCATCTGGCGCGATTACGTACGGCGGCATTTGCTACCGCTGGTGGGCGACGACCGGAGCATCACGGTGTACACGGTGGCGCCGGACGGCAGCGACCTTCGGACCCTGGTCCGGCAGCACGAGGACGGCGGCCTGGTCGCCGCTGAGGCAACGTGACGCGCGCAAATCGCGGACTTCGGCGCATCGGCGTCGCTGTCACGTCGCCCCGCCGATGGGCGATGCCGGTCTTGGTGCTTGTCGCGTTGGTCGCTGGCCTTGCATGTTCGCCAGGGACTGCCGGCAGGCAGCCGTCGCCGCCAACGGCCGAGCCCCTTGCCGCAGATACCGCGATGCGAGCGGATTTCCCCGAGTTGGCCCAGGCGGCGCCGACGGTCACCGGGGCGTCAAGCCGCGTCCGGGCGCTTCCTGCGCCGGCAGTCACGCCCGGCATGTCCCAGGTCGTTGGGAACACCGAGCCGCCCAGCCACGGCGGGGTGCGTGCACGGGACCAAGCTGCGACGCGCAGCGAAGCCACGGTGACCGACACCGCGGCCCCGACGGTCGAGGAGCTGCTGGAGGAGGGCCTGCATCGGGCCGGGGCCTCCCCGGTGCACCTGGCGATCCGGGGGACGCCGGCGGCGGACAGTGTGCGCTGCGCCTGGCGCGGCGTGGCGCGCACCGCCCAGCAACGGGAAGACGCGATCCGCTTCTGGCTGCGGCCGGGGACGAACGATGCCATCCCAAACGTGGCCACGCTGGAGGCCTTGTTCATTGCCGTACTGGATGCGCTGGACCCTGAGTTTCGCGAGACGGCGAAGGCCAACTTCCTGGTCATCGCGCGGGGCGGGGAGGTGGGGCGCGGCGGGGTGATAATGTGCGGCGTTGCCATTATTTGTGGGCGGATGATTGTCTGTGGGCCGACTGTTCCGGCGGCTGTGGCGGGTGGGGCGCGCCTGGGTTGACGCTGGCCGCCGGGGGCGGACGTGGTGACGGGCGGGACGAGCCACACGATCAGCCACGGGACCCTGCGGCCGGACACGACCTACTACGACGTCCGGGTGCATGCCTGCAACGGGATCTGCGGCGCGTGGCGGCCCGCCCCCAGCGTCTCGGGGGCGTCGATCCGCCTACCCAAGACCACGATCGCGATAGGCGAGCGGATCAGCGTGGGGGCGGCGCCGCGGCCGTCGACGGGGCCGGGGTACTACGACTCCATGTGGATCGACGGCTGCGCGCCGGGCGGGACTGCGACGATCCGGCTGGAGCGGCAGGACAGGTCGCGGGTGTTCGCCAGGGCGACGCTGACGGTGGCGGGGACGGCCGTCGCTCCCGGCCACGTGGGGCGGCCGAGCGTGACGCCGGGCGACGGGCAGTTGACGGTGGGGTGGAGCGCGCCGGGCGACGGAGGATCGCCGACGCACTACGACGTGTGGCATCGCGAGGGGACATCCGGGGCCTGGACCCAGAACGAGGAGCCCGACCACACGTCCTACACCATTACCGGGCTCACGAACGGCACGAGCCACCAGGTGCAG
The DNA here is from genome assembly GCA_965263175.1 of Chloroflexota bacterium. GTDB lineage: Bacteria > Chloroflexota > UBA11872 > UBA11872 > UBA11872 > UBA11872. The sequence goes on along the minus strand of OZ253587.1, from coordinate 3,512,640 downwards.
GTGCGGGCGGCCAACACTCGTGACGGCCTCTGGTCCGAGATTGTGATGGGTACGCCGCAGGTTACGGTGATTGATCCGGTGAGCCGACCAACGACGCATGATTCGCTTGAGCCGGCTGACGAATGTGGCACAACCGTTACTTCCACCGCGCTGGCAAAGCCCTCGAATGTTGATGTCGTTCCTTTGCCCGGTCGTAGGGCCAAGCTCGTATGGATAGGAACGACGGGAACCGATGACTTCACCGTGGAAGTCAAAGAGACCGGCACATCAACCTGGCGACTCCCAAACTTAGATCCATCGGAACGGGATGAGAACACCGTATCCGGCCCCTGCTTCGAAATTTACTTGGACGAGATCACTACAGATCGAGACGCCTCCACCAGTGGTCTCGGAGACGCTCAAGCCTTTGACTTCCGAGTCAAGGCAAACAAGGGAACACAATCTCTTCCGAGCGACTCAGTTACACTCATTGACACGCCTATTGTTGCAGTCAACGGTCACAGCACTGGAACCAACGGCCAAGCCGTCATCGATTGGACCAACATCGAGGACTTCCTGCCGTCGGCGCAAGGATCGCAACATGGCAAGTACCTATTTCGGATTCGGAAGTTCGCCAGCGGCCATGCGATCCGTAACTGGACACCTGACATTGATACAGGTACACCCTTCCGATCATTCATCCCGTCTGACAGCAATCGGAATCGCGTTTCGTCACTGGCCCTCGGCGAAGTCTATGCGATCCAATACCGATGGAATGGTCTTGTGTCCGGCGAGGTCATACGCGTTCGCGCCGCGCGCGATGCCTACGTGTGGCCGTCAGCGACACCGCCAGCAAACCGCGACCCGGTTGCGACTTACCCCATCAATGATCCCCAGGAGTCTGGAGTCTTACGATATCGAATATACTCAGATTCGTTTCCAGTCGACACATGGGAGCAGTGGGACAAGCTCATCCCGCACGCATTTGGTCAGTGGGAGGCCATAGGAAACCAGTGGGGCGCGACAGACAACCTTGTGACATTGGAGCGAGAGCTGGAGCCATGTACAGACTATGACGATCCGGACGATCCGAATGACGACTATGACAGTTTCATTGAACGAGTGTCCGCGGATGTGACCGATGCTCTGCGTCCCTATCTCGATGCGCAGGGTGTACCCGTGACCATACCTCAGAGCGTGCAGGACAGCATCCAAACTCACGTCAAGGCGATAGTTTTGGATGGCTATGGTGAGCGACATGAGCAGGATATCCTGGTTAATGAAGTTATTCTATTTGACGACGTCCAACTCAATATTGACGGGCTAATTGCGGCAGGCGTGTTTCCGCAGATGGCACCAAACGTCGGTCACTTCTGGTGCTGGGGTTCTTCCAATGGCAGCGACTTCGCGACGGACGATACGTTGGCGTGCGTGGTTCGCTCGAGGAATAAAGCTGGCGAAGTGATCAGCAGTGACCTATTCCTGAGACATAGTAAGGTGGCAATTCCTGGCGATTTGCTGATCCCCGGAGCAGACGTGGATGTCAACAAGGACGATGTGTCATTCAATACGTGCCCTGCGGGCGGAAACAATGCCTATGCGGTGCTAGTTCACGAGGCCGGACACATGCTGGGCATTCGTGGGCCTCTAACGGGTACGGACGACGAGGTTGCGCATAAGCATCCAACGATCCAGGGGTCGTCAATGATGATGGGTACTCTTGAGCCGCTTGTGGGCTGCTCCCCGCACCCATTTGATGTGATGGTCTTGTATGCGATCTATCAGTCGCGGTAGGGCTACTTGGGGTCTTACGCGGCCTCGTGGCAAAGCCGATGTTTCCAAGAGACTGCTTTTTAACAATGGCATGTTTGCGTTGGTATGTGTGCTTGTGAATCTATGTCTAGTTGGCAGTTCAGCGCGTGCTGAGAGTCTGGATATTGCCGCGAACGGTGCGGTCCCGAGATACTTATCAGGGTCGAGCCAACCCGAAGTGTCGGCGACCGCTGGAGGTCGCGTTCCTTCGTTATCATCTGCGTTTGAAACACCCGAGCCGTGCGAGGTCTATGGGTCGGGGGTCTATGGGTCGGGCCAGCGCTCGGACCGTCTCGACTACAGCGGCTTCGAAACTCCCCCGCGCTGGAGCACGGATGGCCGGTGGATCGTGTTCGGCGAGGGTGCCGAGGTGCATATGGTCGCGATGGATGGCACGCAGTTCTTTTGGCTCGTTCGCGAACCTGAGTACATGCACATCGGCTCGTCGCGCTACGCCTTTAACCGAATGACGGGACTTGACCTATCCAGCGACGGCGCCACGCTGGTGTACGCCGCCTGCTGGAGATATTCGGACGGCGCAGATCGGGATATGCGAACGGTTGTTCTGGGAGACGGAGGTCCGGAGAATGCGATCTGCTTGGACTTCGCCACCATGTCTGAAAGTTTTGGCGGGTGCCCCAAGAGCACGCCTCTGATGTCCGACAGAAAAATTCTTACGTATCCGTCCGGCGACACGACGTTCAGGATCAAAGACGATTTCTATGAGATCGCGCTGGTTCGGCTCGACGAGGGAACGGTCGCGCGTCTCCATTCAGGCAACTTTCCGGCGTTGTCGCCGGACGGCACGCGGATTGCCTTCGTTGCCCAGGACGGGCGCTATGAACCCTCACGCCTCTACACCATGGCGACGGATGGCACCGACGTTCGGAACCTGCACGTCGCGCCGGTGAATTACCCGCCGCGTTGGTCGCCGGACGGCACGCGCCTCGCGTATGTCCTGCGGGACGAACTACCCTACGCCATTTACACGATCAACGCCGACGGAACGGGACGGCAATATCTCTCCACCGCGACAAGCGGACCGGCGTGGTCGCCGGACGGTACGCGCATAGCGTTTGCCAAGGCCGACGGCGACTCGACGGCGGTTTACACGATCGCCGCGGATGGAACGGACGCCCGGCAAATCGCGACCTTAGGTGTCCAGCCTGCCTGGGCTTCGACCGTCGAGTGGTCGCCCAACGGATCGCAGATTCTGCTTGCGTTTGGTTCGGCCATCTGGGTGGTGGACCTTGACGGCCGATCTATGCACGAGCTGGTGGACGTGCACGAGTCACCGCACATATACGACGCGCGATCTGTGCCGGCCTGGTCGCACGACGGGAAGCGGATCGCGCTGTACCAACCTTCGAAGGGAGGCGGCGGAGTCCGCTACAGCCGTGGCGAGGTGGTGCTTGCCAGCGTGGCCTCCGATGGGTCGGACCCCCGGATGTTGGTCCACGATCACGATGGCCTCGTGGCCGAGCGTCAGGAAGATCTGGTGGTCAAGATTCCTGCAACGACGGCGTCGTGTCGTGCCGGCGTGATTGTGTCGGCGCCCCTGCGCAACGCTGGCTTGGTCCGGGATTGCGAGACGCTCGTGGAAGTGCGGCACGACCTGTTCGGCACAGCCGCCACCAACTGGGGACGAGATGTTCCGGTGGACGAGTGGGAAGGGGTTTCTGTCGCCGGCACTCCGCCTCGAGTCAGGAGCCTGGACCTTGGTGACGGGTCGCTTGGCGAGTTCGACCATGGTGGATTCCTGCCGACGGCGTTGGCAGAGTTGGAATACCTCCAGGGGTTGGATCTCTCAGGCAATCGGTTCGCCGGCTCGATTCCCGCGGAGTGGGGGCAGTTGTCGCGCCTTCTCGTGCTCGACCTCTCCGACAACGATCTGACCGGCGAGATTCCGCCTGGGTTGAGTGGCCTCGCCCATTTACGGGTCCTGGACGTCTCCAACAACGGGCTTTCCGGCCCCATTCCGCCCGAGTTGACCAAGATCGAGACCCTTCGAGAGTTGCAGCTAGGCGGTAATCAACTGACGGGCTGTATTCCGGCCGCGCTTTCGGATCTGAGAGGTATGGACTCGCCGCTCTTGGGCCTCGCGAGGTGCGTGCCAGGGACATGAGGACAACTTCTCGAAATGACGGGCGGCTGATCGGCGCCATCAGGCTTTTAATCGCATTGAGCCTCTGAGCAGTTGCGACGCTGAGTGTGGGCTGCACAAGCTCTTCCAGGCCCGCCGCTATGCCTCTTTCTGCGGCAAGGGCTGAGGGGGCCGCTGCTCACGCGACGGCGCTGGAGGCCAAAGATCCTGACGCCGTGCAGCAAGTGAAGCGAGAACGAAACGAACCACGGGCCGAGGGTACCTCGAGAGCTTCTGATCAGACCCATCGCGATACACGCAGGATTGGCCGTCGGTCAACCGAGAGAATCGCTCTGACGGCGGGCCGAACGTCCACGGTAGAGGAGGTGCTAGAGCAGGGCTTTCGTCTTGCTGGGGCCTCGCCGGCGCACCCGGCGATCCGGGGGGAGCCGGCGGCGGCCAGTGTGCGCTGCAGCTGGCGGGGGATCGCGCGGACGGCGTCGCAGCGCGAGGACGCCATCCGCTTTTGGCTGGGGCTGGGCGCAACCGATGCCATTCCGGACGCGACCTATCTGGAGATTCTGTTCCCGGCGGTGCTGGACTCGCTGGATCGTGACTTTCGCGAGACGGCCAAGGCCAATTTCCTGGCGATTGCGCGCGGCGGGGAGGTGGGGCGCGGCGGGGTGGTAATGTGCGGCGTCGCCATTATTTGTGGGCGGATGATTGTCTGTGGGCCGACGGTTCCGGCGGCTGGCGCGGGCCGTGCGTAGCGGCGCGGGGGCGGCGTGATCCGGCCGGGGCCGGGTGGTCATCGCGGGGCTGGCCGCCGGGCGGGACTGCGACGATCCGGCTGGAGCGGCAGAACGGGTCGAGGGTGTTCGCCAGGGCGACGCTGACGGTGAAGGCGCTCTCACCCGGCCGGGTGGGGCGGCCCATCGTGAGTCCGCGCGACGCCGCGCTGCACGTGGACTGGGAGACGCCGACCGATGGCGGCACGCCGACCCACTACGACGTGCAATATCGGGAAGGCACGTCCGGGGCGTGGACCCAGAACGAGGTCCGCGGCCGCACGTCCACCACGATTACGGGGCTCACCAACGGCACCACGTATCAGGTGCAGGTGCGGGCGGCCAACGACCACGGGGACGGCGCGTGGTCCGAAATCGTGACCGGGACGCCAACCAGCGGCGATCCGATAGTGGACCCTTCGCCTTCGCCGACGCCCGTAGTCGTTCCGGGTTGCGGTTCACTCGCAACGGGAGCCTTGGCTACACCGCGTGACCTTGACGTAGTCCCTCAGTCCCAGCGGCGTGCTCTGTTGACCTGGGTCGGGACACAGGCGGCATCGCACTACGATATCCGTGTTAGTGAAGTCTCGAGAACGACCAGCAATAGCGCAACCTATCGAACGACCAATCCCTGCTACGTAATCTATCTAGACAGAGTCATCGTCGACAATCCGAGGCGGGGATTCAAAGACTCGAAGGCATTTCAGCTTCAGATTGAAGCCAGCGACGGTAACACGACGCTTGCGAGTGAAACGATTACCATTATTGATACTCCGATTTCGGAGGCTAACGGCAATAGCACGAACTCAGATTCTGGGGAGATAACGTGGACCTCAGTCAGGGATATCCTAAACAATAACAACTACACGTCTGGTACGTATGATCTGCGATATCGACTGGCGTCTGGAAATCATGCACGTCCTGAGTGGCGGCCAGAGAATCTTGGTTCAGTTCACTCTTCAAGAACGAACGTGACAAGTCCGTTGACGTTGACCGGGCTCATGCCTCGCCAAGTTTATGCCATTCAGTTAGTCTATCGTGAGGGATCCAGCACCACGTACGATACCGACGTCTTTGCGGCACGTTATTCATATGTCTGGCCGTCGTCTTCTCCGGCAGCGTCTTCCGAATCGAGCGCGCCGCAATGGGTTGCGGGGATTCCGCTGCGCTTTCCCCTGCCTAGCGCGACGTATGAATATCGCATTTGCGAGGATACGTTTCCTGTCGGCAAGCAGGGTGACTGGTCCGCTTTTATCCAGCATGCGTTTGAGCAATGGGATCTGGCCACCGGCGGCGTCGTGACCATGACGTATAGCAGCGAAGATTGCACCGATTATTCGAACGTAGTCGACGCGGTCCTGGAAGAAGTACGTGCGCGTACAGCACTCCCTGATACCAGTTTTCGAAATGCAGTGGTTGCAATCCTTAGTCGCCTTCGGTGGACTGACATACGACCAAATCAGATCGACGATAGTCGCCTCAATGACATCATCATGCTAGATGACATCGATTGGAATGCTGATTTGTCGAAAGTTTCAGACTACGATAGACGGCGCGAATTTGCATTCTCAGAGTTCGCCGACAATCTGGGTTTCGGGCTTCGCGATTGCTGGGGAGGCTATGATCCAAAGGAAGAATCGACCATCGCGTGCGCGGTTCTGACAAAGCGCGTGGGATATGAGGGATATACAACCGACATCTTCCTGCGAAGAACTAAGGTTGAGCACGATCCGCTGACCCTCCCCGGCGGTGACGCGCGTGTGGATCCGAGCGATATACCGTTCAACACCTGCCCCAGCGTTGCGAAAGATAAAGATAAAGATAAAGGTGATTATATACAAAGGTCACATTTCCCCTTGACGCCAACCTGCCGATCTGATACATTATGGTCACATGGAAACGGCGGGGAATCCAATGGCTGGCAAGGGTCCGGGCAAGCATCACCGCAAGGGCATCACGCTGGTTCAGTTGGCCGATATGTTCCCCGACAACGCGGCGGCGCAAGCATGGTTCGAGCGCCAGCGCTGGCCCAATGGCCCGTTCTGCCCACGCTGCGGGACGTTCAACGTCCAGGCGGGGATCAAGCATCGCAGCATGACGCACCGCTGCCGCGACTGCCCAAACAAGGCCATGTTCACGCTCCGCACGGGCACCCCGCTGGAAAGCTCGAAGGTCGGCTATCGCAAGTGGGCCTTCGCCATCTACCTGCTGACCACGGGGATCAAGGGCGTGTCAAGCCTCAAACTGCACCGCGACATCGGCGTCACCCAGAAAACGGCGTGGTTTATGATGCACCGACTTCGCACGGCGCTGAAGGCAAAGACCCGACCATTCACCGGCCCGGTCGAAGCGGATGAAACCTACGTCGGCGGCAAGGAAGCCAACAAGCACGAGGCTCGCAAGCTGCGGGCCGGTGGCGGCACCGTGGGCAAGACCCCGGTGGCCGGCGTGAAAGACCGGGCAACCGGCCAAGTGCAGGCCAAGGTCGTGCCCGACACGACCGGCCCGACGCTCCGAGGCTTTGTACGCGAGCACACGCACCCCGGCGCGTTGATCTTTACCGACGAAGCGCTCGCCTACCGTGGCCTGCCATACCACGAAGCGGTCAAGCATTCGGTCAGCCAGTGGGTTGATGGGCAGGCGCACACGAACGGGCTGGAATCGTTCTGGAGCCTCATGAAGCGCGGCTACCACGGCGTCTATCACCACATGTCGCCGAAGCACCTGGATCGCTACGTGGGGGAGTTCACGGGCCGCTACAACGACCGTGACGCCGACACCGTGGACCAGATGGCCGCCATCGTGCGCGGCATGGCCGGCCAGCGGTTGCGCTACGCTGACCTGACCGCTGGTGGGCCAGCGTATCCGAGGGGGGATGATGGCGGCCGTACAGAAGCGAATCCTGATCGACCTGAGCGATATCCTGCGGATTCGGGTCAGGTGCACCGATGAGACGTGCCAGCACGAAACACTTCATCCACTCGATATCTCATTGCCGCTGCCCATAAAATGCGCACGCTGCAACCGGCCATATTGGAACGGACAGCCTGTACGTTCACTGGAAAGTGACATAGTCGAGCGACTCCAGCAGTTAGCCACGTCCGAAGAGGCACGTCGCCTTGAGCTGGTCTTGGAAATTGGCGCAGACTTGCTCGAAGACGGCCCTCGGCGCTAGAACGCCCACGCGAACACGTCTTGAACGTCGGCTCGGTGATCGTTTCGACATCCGGCTTCCGCCTGGTCACCAAAAGCACGCTGGTAAATACCGACGTTTTCGGTGTTGCCGAGATGTCGTTCGACAATGTCGTTGAGCTCCACGCATGTTGTCGGCCACGCATCCCAGTACCGTAGATCGAATCCGCCGGCGAGAAGTCCACGGGTCAGGGGATGCTCTGGGTTATTGAGGTCTCCAAGTTCGACGCCAACCGAATAGTGGTCCCTAATGTCCCTAAAGGTGAATGCGTATAAGCCAGTCCGCTGCCGATACATTGCATCGACGATCTCGTAGCTGGCCTGCGTACCAAACCCAACCGATTCTCCGCAGAATTGCAAAACCGTTGCTTCGTGGACCAAGTGATCATCACCACTATGAACGACGGTCACGTGACGTTCACCGGCACGTGGCACGATGCAGGTGAAGCGATCATCTGGAAATTTGAGACTGATGTGAAAGTAACCTCCAGCAAGTCCGGCTATGAAGTCGCCCCAAACGTCGAATTGGTTGACGAACGCAACCAAAAATCTTGAGTGGTCACCAGCAATAACCGTATGCCACCCACGACCTAGGATTGACTCCGCCTGCACAAAGTCACCGTAGACCGGTGCTGAAGGTTGCCCGAAGGCCCATCCAAACACGCCGCGCACGTCCTCACGATGGTCGTTCTGGCAGGCGGCCTCGGCATCCGCGCCGAACGCCCGCTGGTAGATCCCGACGTTGCCGTCGTTGCCGAGGTGCGCCTCGACGATATCGTTCAGCGCGACGCACGTCGTCGGCCATTGAGCAAAGGCCACGGACGCGGTGAGCGCGGCCGTGGCCAAGGTGATGCAAAGGGCGATGGTCAGTCGTGCCGGAATCGCCAGCGCCGGCAGTCCATGCCTAAGAGTTCTGACGGTCATGGTGGTCTCCGTCCGGGTAGCGGCCCCGAACGGAACCGCTGGATCAATGACCCGGTACGACGCGAGGTCTCCAGCGGCCCGTCCGAGGCCGCCGGGTCATTGATGCTCGCGTCGTGGCGCGACTATACGGGAAACAGGTCCGGGGCGCGTATAGTGGGAAACAGCTTTGAGAGGACCTCGCCATGCTCAAACGCCGCCGCAAGCGCATCCAGTGCCGCGAGATCGAGCTCCCGCCCATCGGCTACCAGCCGTCGAAAGCGGAGCTTGAGGAAGACGTACGACTACCGTGCACGCCGACGCAACTCGCCAAGGCCATCGTCCAGGACGTCACGGTCACGCGGGCCGATTAGCCCGCCGCAATGTGACCTTTGTATATAATCCCCAAGATAAAGGTAGTGTGTACGGAGTGTTGGTACACGAGGCAGGTCACGCCTTGGGCGTTCGTAGTGGCCATTCGGGCTTCGCCGGGCATCCGTCTTTTGCTGACACAGCCATGGCGGCAGCGAATACCGACTTCAGCTGTTCACCACATCCATTGGACGTGCTCGCGATGTACGCGTTGTACCAGTCACGATAGGTCTGAGGATGATTGGACTGATTCCTGGTGCTCGCAGGCGGCGGCTGGCGGTCGCGGCGACTATGCTTTGGATTGCCCTGGGCATGGCGGGGTGCGGGAGCGAGCCAGCTGCCGACATTTACCGTGCGTCTGAGATTTCGGAACCACCCCGACCACCGTGTACCGGCGTATCTAACCAGTGGCTGGCCCACCTGTGGCGTCCGGTTTTATCGTCTAGAGGGAGTCGCGCATTGCGGACCGTGGCTGTGGCCTGGCTGCCGGATGGGTCGGGGGTGCTGTTCACCAAAGGCACTCGGCTCTACGCCGCGGCGGCAGACGGAACCGGCTTGCAGCACCTGCACGACGCCTCCGGCGAAATATCGATTGAAACGACGGGCAGGCACTGGGAAGCGCGGAGCCGCAACATGCCTTCCGACTGGACAGATCCGAGAGAGGGCAGCGAACCTGCGAAACGGTTGGTTGGACCAGTACGGTTCGTCGCGGAGCGGCTGACGGCGGCGAGTGTCGCCGCTGATGGGTCCAAGATTGCGTTTGTGGTGTGTCGCGATCAGGTAGAGGGGCAGACCTATGCCGGTGGGGCAGAGGGTGTCCTCGACGTCCCCGCCGGGCGGCTCTGGGTCGGGATTCGCTTCGATCTGTACGAGATTTTCGTTTGGGATCGTGGGAGCGGGACCATAGAGCGGCTGGCGATCGGCGGCCTGCCGAAATGGTCGCCGGATGGGCAGCGACTTGCGTTTATTTCCGACCACGACTACACGACGGGAGCGCTCCGCGGAACCCGCCTTAACGTACTGGACGCCGACAGCGGCCAGGTGTGGGAAGTGGCGCGCTCGGCATTTGACGCCGCGCAGTGGTCACCCGACGGGCGGCGGATTGCGTTTGTACTAGAACAGGGGCCGAGGCGGCCCGCGGACTCGCCGCGCTACGTCCTGCGTATCGTGACGGCAGACGACGCCCACGGATCGCAGCTGGAACTGGCCGTCGGCGTTGTGAGCGATCCGGCGTGGTCGCCGGACGGGCGCCGGCTGGCGTTTGCGAAAGCGGATGGGGAAGACGTAGCGCTATACACGATGGCGGCCGACGGAACCGACGCACAGCGCGTTGCGCTCGTCGAGGGTTGGCGGCCGGACGGTGCGTACCTCTCGCGCCCCACATTCGCGTGGATTTCGACGGTGGCGTGGTCGCCGGACGGGACGCGCCTGCTGTACACGTGCGGCCCGCAGGTCTGCGTGGTCAGGACCGACGGTACGCCGCCTGTCGGGCAATCGCCCGTGTCTCTACCGAACGGGAGCCTGGCGGCCTGGTCGCCTGACAGCACACGGATTGCGGTGGGAAGCGTGGGACTGAACCGATCGTCCACTTCGGTGCGTTCTGGAGGCGAGGTGGTGCTGTACACCATGGCGCCGGATGGCACCGACGAGCGAATTCTGGTGGTGGCGGATCCCTATGCTCGCGAACGGCTAGCCAAGGTCGGGGCCCTGGAACGTCCATGAACGACGAGGGACGAGCCAGCGTGCTGAATACCTCCGGGACCTCGTACGTGGGGTTGGACTGTTCGCCGCATCCCCTCGACGTACTAGCGATCTATGCGCTGTATCAGCAGGAATCAAGCCCGTGATAACTGCCCGGCTACGTCGAGCATTGTGCGCTGCCCTGTTGCTTGCGAGCGTGCTGGCTTTTGGTTGCGAGGCGACCGAGGATACGGAGGATGTCGGTGCTGACGGTGAAACCCGCGACTATTGGGAGTGGGTGCGTTCGCTCGGGCCCGACAACAGTCCCGGATTCCCTTGCGGACCAGCAGGCGGCGGGCTCCCCTTCAAGGTACCCCCGCCCCCGCACTTTGTCGACTGGAACCCTGACGGCACGCAGATAATCTTCAACGATGCCACGCAGGTGCAGATGGTCGACGTCAACGGGACCCGGCTGCGGCGGCTTGCTGATTCAAATCCCGGCTACCCCAGAGTCACTGAGCATGCCCACTACGTCACTGAGCACGCCGAGTTTTCGCCGGACGGGCGGCAGATCGTCTATGCCAGTTGCGAGTATCCAACCAAGGGGCTGACGGTACGTGGCGACGCGCCCTGGACGCCGCGCGGGGAATACCACTGGGAAATCGCGACGGCGGGTGTCGACGGGTCGGCGGGACAGCGGCGTACGACCAACGGGCGGGGCGATTACCTGCCCAGCTGGTCGCCCGACGGCCGCCGCATTGCGTTCCTTTCGGCCGATCGCAAGTATCACGCGACGCGACTTCAGCTACGAACGCTCGCGGCCCAGGAGGCGGATGCAGAGCCCCAACTCGTGCTGACGAACGAAACGCACCCGGCCAACATACCGCCGCAGTGGTCGTCGGACGGGGCGCGCCTGGCCGTGCTGATTTCAGGCCGGCTCGATGTGGTCGCTGCCGACGGGTCCGGGAGGTACACGGTCACGGGTGGGGTCATCAGCCGCGTGTCTTGGTCGCCGGACGGGCAGCGCCTGGCGTTCGTGCGGCGGCACGGCCAAGGCGCGCAGCTAGTCACGATTGCGGCTGACGGGTCGGACGAGCGCGTTCTCCAGTCGATTACGGATTTGCGGGGGCTGGCAACGATTGTCCCCGAGACCGGGGAGCCCTACCCGCTGTCGCAGGTCGCGTGGTCGCCGGACGGTGCACACATTCTGTACGGCTGCGACGCTCAGATGTGCGTGGTGAACCTGGACGGCGAGCTCGTGGGGCGGACGCCGGAGGAGTTCGCCAACGAGCGGGGGCGGGCCGCGGCGGCCTGGGCGCCAGACGGATCGCGCGTCGCGGTGCGGGCGGCCGGCAACCCGACGCCGTACGGCAAGGTGGTGCTGTACACCATGGCGCCGGACGGCTCGGACGTGCGGGTGCTGGTGCGCGGCGGGGTGGCGATGGTGGCGGCGCACTCGGGCTACAAGGACGCCGAGGCGGCCAAGGCCGCCTGCGGCGAGGGCTACGTGGTCCCCAATCCGGCGAGCAGCCCGGGGCTGGTGGCGGACTGCGAGACGCTGCTGGGACTGCGGGACCAACTGGCCGGCTATGTGCTGCTGAACTGGGGCCCCGGCACGCCGCTGGCGCAGTGGGTGGGGGTGCAGATCAGCGGCGAGCCGCCGCGGGTGACGGGGCTGAAGTTCAGGTTCCGGCACCCGGATCACTATCTCGGTGGCTGTCTGGATCCCGGATTTGCGGCGCAGTTGGTTGAGGTCAGCAACGCAAAGCTCTGCGGAACGGAGAGCGGACCGTGACGCCTGGGTGCGCCGTGGCACGCGAGGGCCGACGGTTGCTGCGAGCCTTGCTGATCGGGCTCCTGCTGGCGGTGCTGACCGCGAGTTGCGCTGGGAGCGAGACGCCCGCTGGCGAGCTACGCCTTCAGCGTCCCCGAAAACGCGGTGGCGGGCGAGCTGGTGGGGACGGTCAGGGCCACGGACCGCAGCGGCGAGCCGGTGACCTACGCGCTCGCGGACGGTAACGCGGTCAGGACGTTCGCGATCGACGCGGCGAGCGGGACGATCACGGTAGCGGGGGCGCTGGACCGGGCGGCGACGCCGAGCTACGTCCTGACGGTGACGGCGACGGACGGCCGCGGGGACGCGGCGACGGCGCCGCTGACGATCACGGTGACGGACCCCGTCCCCCGGCTGCCCGCGGCGCCCGAGCACCTGGCGGCCACGCCCGAGCCGACGGGGATGGTCCTGCAGTGGACGGCGGCGCCGGGGGCGCGCGTCTATGGGGTGGACTACCGGGCCCGGGGGGGCGACCCGCGGTGGATCACGGCGGACGACGCGATCGCCGCCTCGCCCTACACCGTGCAGGGGTTGGGCTGTAGCACGGTCTACGAGTTCCGGGTGCGCGCGTACGGGGCGGGCGGGCTCACGATCGCCGCCTGGGGCGCGGCGTCGGCGCCGGTGACGGCCCGGACCGGCGGCTGTCCGCCGCGGTTCAGCGCCCCGGCCTACGCCTTTGCCGTGGCCGACGACGCGGTCGTGGGAGCGCTGGTGGGGACGGTGGCGGCCACGGCAATCCCGGCCGGGGGCGCGCTGACGTACAGGCTCACGGCCGGCAACGCCCTGGGGCATTTCGCCCTGGGGGCGGACAGCGGGCAGATCACGGTGGCGGGCGCGTTGGACGCCGCGGCGACGTCGGCCTACGCGCTGACGGTGCGGGCGGACGATGGGCGGGGCGGCGTGGCCACGGCGCCGGTGACGATCGCGGTGAGCGCGGCCGGCGTGCCGCTGCCCGAAGTGACGGTGGCCTTTGGGCAGGCGGCGTACACGGTGAGTGAGGCCGCGGCGGAGGGCGTGACCGTGACGCTGACGCTGAGCGCCGTGCCGCTGCGGGAGGTGACGATCCCGCTGACCGTCAGCCTCCAGGGCGGGGCGGCGGCGGCGGACACCACGGGCGTGCCAGCCAGCGTGACGTTTGCCGCCGACGCGACGATGGCGAGTTTTCAGGTGATGGCCGTGGACGACACGCTGGACGATGACGGGGAGAGTCTCCAGCTCGGGTTCGGGGCGCTGCCGTATGCGGTGACGCCGGGCGCGGTGGCCGTGACCACGGTGACGATCCAGGACGACGACGAGCTGGCGTTCGCGGGGGCGCCGTATGCCTTCACGGTGGCCGAGGACGCGGGCGTGGGCACGGTCGTGGGGACCGTGACGGCCACGGGGGCGGCGGAGGGGGCCACCGTCAGCTATGGCCTCACCGCCGGCACCGCCGAGGGCACGTTCGCCCTGGAGGCGGGAACCGGGCGCCTGACGCTGGCGTGGGCCGTGGATTACGCCACGGCGGCGTCGTACACGCTGACGGTGACGGCGAGCGACGGGACCGGCGGGACGGCGACGGCGGACGTGACGATCACGGTGACCGAGGTCGTGCCGCCCGAAGTCACCGTGGCCTTCGGGCAGGCGGCGTACACGGTCAGCGAGAGCGCGACCGACGGCGTGACCGTGACGCTGACGCTGAGCGCGGCGCCGGAGCGCGCGGTGACGATTCCACTGACCGTCAGCCTGCAGGGCGGGGCGGAGGCGGCGGACTCCACGGGCATCCCGGCCAGCGTGACGTTTGGGCCGGCGGCGACGGAAGTGAGTTTCCAGGTCATCCCGGTGGACGACACGCTGGACGATGACGGGGAGAGCCTGCAGCTCGGCTTTGGCGATTTGCCGGCGGGCGTGACCGTAGGCGCGGTGGCCATGACCACGGTGACGATCCAGGATGACGACGAGCCCCCGGTGGTCCCCGGCGTCCGGTTGTCGACGGAGCGGCTGACGCTGGTGGAGGGCGCCAGCGCGCAGGTGACGGTGCGCTTGACCACGCGCCCGATCTCGCGAGTCCAGGTGCAGTTCCGCACCCAGGCCGGCGCCGACGTGCGGATGGATCCGGTGGACCTCTACTTCATCTGGTCGACCTGGGACCAGCCGCAGGCGGTGACGATCACGGCGCTGGCGGACGAGGAAGCCGAAGCGGCCGAGACCTACAAGATCAACGCCTGGGTCGTGGACGCCATCGACCCGAACTACATCGGGCTGGGCAAGACCACCGTCTGGACCACGGTGACCGACGCCGGGACGCCGACCGCGCTCGCGCGGCCGCCGCCGCCGTATATCCAGAGCGCGTCGGTGGCGGCCACGACCGTCACCCTGACCTTGTCGGCGCCGCCGGCGGAGGTGGCGCAGTGGCGGATCGAGTATCGCGTGGGCGCGGCCGCGGCCTGGACGCTGGCGGCCGACGTGAGCGCCGCGGGCAGCGCCGACTATGCGTTCACCGGCGCCGCCGGGACAACCTACGAGTTTCGCGTCCGAGCGTCCGGGGACGGCACGACCTACGCCGCCGAGTGGAGCGACCCCTCAAACACCGTCACGGCGACAACGGCACCCGCATCGTAGGGGCGCGGCGCGGTTGTAGAACCACTATGCGCGAGCAGAACGCGGAGCGCGTTTGCGGCGGGATGGCAGGCGCGGGTGGGGTGTCGGTCACATCGAGTACAGCGTTCCCGCACCTCCTTCCGTCAGTCCTGCAGAGGTTGGAATGCATCCCCGTTCCCCCGATGGACGACCTGATCTCGCCGCGCGTCCGCCTGGGGAACGGGGCGCCAAGCCTTCTGCGGCGCTAAATCTCGCGCATGTCCCGCCAGTTGGGCCCGGCTTTCGCGTCCACCGCCAGCGGCACGTGCAGCGGCACCGCGTTGGTCATCAACTCGCGTGCAACCTCCGCAAAGTCGTCAAGCTCGTCGGTCGGCAACTCGAACAGCAGGTCGTCGTGCACCTGCAACAGCATCCGCGCCGCGAACCCCTCGTCGCGGATCGCGCGATCCAGCTTCACCATCGCGACCTTCATGATGTCGGCGGTCGTGCCCTGGATCGGCATGTTGATCGCCATGCGCTCGGCCGCCGCCCGCTCGTGGAACGCCCGCGAATTGAGCTCCGGCAGATACCGCCGCCGCTGAAACAGCGTCTCCACGTAACCCCGCGCGTGGGCTTCCTCGATGGTGGAATCCATGTAGGTTTTCACGCCCGGATACGTCGCGAAGTACGTCTCGATAAACGTCGCGGCTTCCCGATGCGAAAACTCCGTGCGCGACGCCAGCCCCTGCGCGCTGATCCCGTACACGATCCCGAAGTTCGTCGTCTTGGCCAGCCGCCGCATGTCCTCGGTGACTTCGTCCAACGAGACGTCGTGCAGGCTCGCGGCGGTGGCCGCATGAATGTCGAGCCCATCCGCAAAGGCCTGGCACATCGCCGCGTCCTCGCTGATGTGCGCCAGCACCCGCAGGTCGATCTGTGAGTAGTCGATCGCCAGCAGCGTCCAGTCCGCCCGCTCCGCCACGAACGCCCGCCGAATCTCACGACCCCGCGCCGTCCGAATCGGAATGTTCTGCAGGTTCGGATTCGCCGACGACAGCCGTCCCGTCGCCGTCCCCGCCTGGTTGAAGGTGGTATGCAGCCGCCCCGTCGTCGGATGCGCCAGGTCCGGCAGGGTGTCGATGTAGGTCGACTTCAGCTTGCTCAGCTCCCGGTACTCCAGCACCCGCCCCGCGATCGGGTTGGCGTCCGCCAACCCTTCCAGCACCCCGCTCGCCGTGGAATACCCGGTCTTGGTCTTCCGCCCCGCCGGCAGGCCCAATTCGTCGAACAGAACCTTCCCCAGCTGCTTGGGCGAGTTGACGTTGAACTCATGCCCCGCGTCGGCATAGATCGCCGACTGCAGCTCGGCGATCTCCTCGGCCATCTCCCGCGAGAGTTCCCCCAGCGCCCCGCCGTCCAGCCTGATCCCGCGCCGTTCCATCTCGCTCAGCACCAGGGCCAGCGGCATCTCCACCTCGTGCAGGAGCTCCGTCAGCTTCAGGTCGTCGATCTCCGCGTCCAGTTCCTCGGCCAGCCCCAGCGCCAGGGCCGCGCGTAGCGCCGCCGGAACCGCCACGTCCGCGGGATCCGGCTGCAGCAGGCCACCCGCAACCTGCGGATCGGGCAACGCCGGCTCGACCTCGATTCCCCGCCGCCGGAACGCCAGATCGTCCAGCGTTCGCGGAATGGCGCTCGGCGTCGCCACGTAGGCCGCCAGCAACAGGTCGACGTCCACGCCGCGCAGCGCCACGCCCCGAGCAGCCAGCGCACGGTGCAACTGCTTCGAGTCGAACGCCGCCTTGGCCGCCTCGGCGTCCTCCAGCCAGTCCCGCAACGCCTCCAGCGGCCCAGCCTCGCCGTCCAGGCTCACGTAGGCGGTATCCCCGCCCCACGCCAGCCCCAGCCCCAGCAACTCCACGCTCCAGGACGTGCCCCGTGTGTACGGGAACACCGCCACCCGCTCCGTGCCCGCCAGCTGCTCCGCCAGCACCCGCGCGCCCTCCGCGTCCTGCACCAGCGTGGGCTCGACCTCAAGCTTGTCAGCCGCAACCTGAGCAGACGTTTCGAGAAACCTCATCCGCTCTACCACGTTGCGGAACTGCAACTCCCGCATCAGCCCATGCAGCGCCGGCACGTCCGCCTGCCACAGCCGCGTGCGCTCGGCGTCGAACTCCACCGGCGCGTCGCACACGATGGTGGCCAGACGCCGCGACAGGTTCGCTACTTCCTCCTGGCCTTCCAACCGCCGCCGGATCGCCGGTCGGATGTCGTCCAGGTGCGCGTAGATGTCGTCGATGTCCGCGTAGCTCGCCAGCAGGTTCGAAGCCGTCTTCTCACCCACCCCCTTCACCCCGGGGATATTGTCGGAACTGTCGCCCTGCAGGCCCTTGAAGTCGACGACCTGGCCCGGCTTGATCCCCCAGCGTTTTTCGATCGCCGCCTCGTCGTAGATCAACGGCTGACCCGTCCGCGGATTGGTGCTCAGCACCCGCACGTGCGGCGTCACGAGTTGCAGGGCGTCGCGGTCGCCGGTGACCAGCCAGACGTCGAACCCCTCCGCCTCCGCCTGCCGGGCCAGCGTGCCCAGCATGTCGTCGGCCTCGTACGACTCCAGCTCGTAAATCGGAATCCCCAGCACCTCGACCAGATGGCGGATCCGCCCAAACTGAGCGACAAGCGCCTCGTCCGGCGCGTCCCGGTGCGCCTTGTAGGGCTCGTACAGCTCGTCGCGGAACGTCGGCCCCGGCAGGTCGAACGCCGCCGCCGCATGGTCGGGCGACAGCTCGTCAACGATCCGCAGCAGGATGTTGGCAAAGCCGAAGACGGCGTTCGTGGGTTCGCCGGTGGATGTCGCGAAGTGGCGCGGCACCCCGTGGTACGCGCGATGAATCAACGACATCGCATCCAGAACCACGAGGCGGGGGCGCTCGGAAGCGTCCATACTGATCAGTCTACGCGGCAGCTGGACGCCCGCTCGTGCAACACCGCTCCCCAACCGCGTCCGGCCGTCCCTGGACCCGCTCGCTGGCCGGGCAAATCGCCATCCTGGCCACCGTGCCCACCGCCGCCGTGCTGCTGGCCGTGGCCGTCCTCACGCTCTTTCTCAACCAGCACTCGCGCCTCGAAACCCTGCTGCAAGCCGAAGCCGACCGCGCCCACGCCCTGTCCGAACCCATCGAACGCGCCGTCGCCGACGCCCTCCGCGCCAATCTCCGCACAGCCGCCACCGGCGGACCCAACCTTTTCGTCCACCGCGCCACCGCCCCCCGCGCTGCCGGCGACCTCCCGACCCAACAGTTCGACCCCCACCTCCGCGCTCTGGCTTCGGCTACCTTGGAACGGGCCCGTGTCGCCGACGCCCTCGTGCTTTCCGACGTCGTCCAGACCTCTGACTCGCAGCCCGCAATCGTCGTCGCCGTCCCCGATGGCGCCGTCATCCGCGTGGGCGTGATCCATGTTGCGGCTGAAACGGAAGAGTCCCCGTGGCGCTCGCTCCTGCAGGACCTCATCCCCGAAGCCCCCAATGCCACCCTCGGCCTGGTCGACGCCGCCGCCTACGTGGCCTTCCACCAGGACGCCGACCAGATCGGCCGCTCCATCACCTCATCCGGCGAACTCGGCGAACCACTCTTTCAGTCACCCACCGGCGCCCTCCTGCGCGGTCCCGCCGTCGGCGCCCAGCGCATCACCGGCTTCGCGCCCCTCGGCACGACCGGCTGGCGATTGGTCGTTGAACGTCCCTGGACTGCCCTCATCGAAGCCTTCAGCGGACCCGGCCTCCTCGTCCTGATTCCCCTGCTCGGCGCCGCCCTCTTGCCTGCGGCCCTCATCGGCCTCACCGCCGTCCGTGCCACCCGTCGGCTGCGTGACCTGGCGGTGGCCGCGCGACGCATCGCCGCCGGCGACTTCCGCCCGATCCCTACCGCCGCCCGAACCGGCGACGAAATCGAGGAACTGACCACCCAGTTCGAATCCATGGCCGGCCAGCTTCAGTCCCTCTACGGCTCCCTGGAACAGCGCGTCGCCGACCGCACCCGCGAACTGGAAATCGTCGTGCGCGTGGCCCGTTCCATCACCCAGACGCTGGACGCCCGCGAAATCCTGCGCGTCAGCGCCGCCGAACTTCCCCGCCATCCCCGCATCCAGGCCGCCTTCGTCCGCCTCGCGCCCACCCAGACGGAGCAACTCGGCCTCGCCGCCCCGCCACCACCCGGCTGGGCCGCCATAGTGCCGTCGGACCCACCCGAGACCAACAGCCCCCTGACCAGCCAGCTCGATTCTTCCGGCGACTGGGTCCACGCCCTCCCGCTGGCCGTCGCCGGCGAACGCGGCGCGCTGCTGGTCCGCACCGCCGCTGATGACGGCGCCGAACTCGCCAACTTCCTGCTCACCGTCGCCGCCCAGATCGGCATCGCCCTGGAAAACGCCCTGCTCTACCGCCAGGGCCAGGCCCGCGCCGCGCTCGACGAACGCATGCGCCTCGCCCGCGACATTCACGACACCGTGGCCCAGAGCCTCACCGGCGTCATCGTCCACCTTGAAGCTCTGGAGCACGCCGCCGGCGATGCCATGGCCGCCGCCGACCACCGCGGCCGCGCGCTTGATCTGGCCCGCGTCGGCCTGCGCGAAGCCCGCCTCTCCGTCCAGGGCCTGCGCGCCTCGGCGTTGGATGGACAGGACCTCGCTGACGCGCTGGCCGCCGTCGTCGCCCGCGTCGACACCTCAGGCGCGGCCGCCGCCCGCTTCAGCGTCCAGGGCGAGGCCGCCGATGTTCCCGTCTCCATTGCCAACGAGCTACTGCGGATAGGCGAAGAGGCCCTCGCCAACGCCCTGCGCCACGCCTCGGCGGGCCATGTGCTGGCCAGCCTGCAAGTCACCCACCACGACGTGCGCCTGGTCGTGGAAGACGACGGCGCGGGCATCGACCTTGCCGCCGCCGACGCGGCCGGCTTCGGTCTGCTCGGCATGCGCGAGCGCGCCGCGCGTCTGGGCGGCACACTCACCGTCGAAAGCCAACCGGGCGAGGGCACCCGCGTGCAGGCCCACATCCCGATCCAGCCAGCCGCCAACAACCAATGATCCGCGTCCTCATCGCCGACGACCATCCGATCGTCCGCGAGGGCTTCGGCGCGATCGTCAACGCCGAACCCGACATCGAGGTCGTGGCCCAGGCCTCCAACGGGATCGAAGCGCTCGAACGCGCGGCCGCCACTAACCCCAGCGTGGCCCTCATGGACCTGCGCATGCCCCGCATGGGCGGCGTCGAAGCCATCCGCAAACTGCGCCAGACCAACCCCAACTTGCGGTCCATCGTCCTCACCACCTACGACGACGACGAAGCTATCTACGAGGCCATCCGCGCCGGCGCCCGCGGCTATCTCCTCAAGGACGTGCGCCCCAAGGACCTGGTGCGCGCCATCCGCACCGTCCACGCCGGCCGCTCGCTGCTACAACCCGTGGTGGTCGAACGCCTCCTGGACCGCCTCGGCCCCGAAGACCCCGACAAAGAGGCGGCCCCCGTCGAAACCCTGACCCCGCGCGAACTCGAGGTGCTTCAGGTCATGGCCCGCGGCGCCCGCAACCGCGACATCGCCCAGGAACTCGTCATCTCCGAACGCACCGTCAAAATCCACGTCGCCAACGTCATCGCCAAACTCGCCGTCACCAACCGCACCGCCGCCGTAGTCCGCGCCATCGACCTCAACCTAATCGCCCACCGCCACGCTTGATTCACCCGGCGCTCGCTGACACTACGGATCGCGTTCCCTCAATGATGAATACCTACCGACGGTAGGCAGTACACGCCGGCAGTCAAAGTTGCACAGTCACTCGCTCAGACCGAACTTGCACTACATTTTGTCCACGCCTTGTTGCCGCTTCATTCGAGCAAACCTAGGCATGCACTGAAGAGTGAGGACGCGGTCTCGATTTTCTTGAGTAATCCGACTTCTTCACGTCTTGTAACAATCTTCGAGCTTTACCAATGTACTTAATGCAAGTCTCTTCCTCAACCGCAGGCTTCAGGCATCGAAACCTAATCAAAGACTCTTGGGACGAAACCTCGAGAGTATCTTGTTCTTTCAATACTAGGATTCCAGTTGCCAGAAGCCCCACGTCACTGGCAGGCATTTCCCCTATCTTTCCAGCAACAAACACAATTTCCTCTGAAAGCCCGTGGTTCACTCGCTCAAGCTGACGCCTTAGATGGGCGGAATCAGACCGACTTCTAATTCGAGGCCCATACGGCCGAGCCGGCTCAGAAACCAATACTCGAGCAGACAATAGCCTGCCTATTTCGTCACGCAATTCGAACGAATATGGGCCATGCTTATACGGAACAAAGCAAAAGGGCACTTCCGCATCAAAGAGTTCTTTTACCATGTAGATACACTTCTGAACATGCGATTCAGCGGTCCAGCTTCCGTTCTCCCGCAGTGCTCCAACAACATCTGAGACAAACCGCGCCTGACACAGCCTATCCATGGTCCGTCCCTTCTGCTGCGAACGCTGACAGGAGAGTAGCACGATTCTCACTGAGCCATCTGGTGGCTTCTTCACGCTTCTCAGGCGAGACCATTACCCGCTCGAAGCTCGTCGTCGGCACCTGAGCGATCACGTTCGAAAGGGCAGCCGCCGACTCGGTTTGGCCATCTCGCTTTAGGACTGGAAAGTCTAGATCGCTCGGGGAGGGCCGAACCGGATCAAGTTGGACGTCCGGCACACCAAACTGGTCCTGAGCTGCCTTCAGGATAATCTCAGAAGCTTCAAGCGAAACTTCAAGCTCATCCTGTGTCGGCGAGTATAGGGTGCGAAAGTGCCGTCGCTCGCTGATCCGTCTCGCCAACTCGCACCCAACGCCACCCGGAGATGACCCAGCCTGCTTAAGTGCGACTAATACGTCAGAATCAGATATCTTCAACACATCCTGCCACGATCTAATTGCATTTGCACCCTTCAGCCACGACGACATAAAATCCTGCAGCAACAAGTCGTAGGCTCGTCTAACGGGGTGCAGGTATACCTGTGCGTACATGAAGTAGCGAGCGATCTGAAGTGCCTCTGCCGAGTGTAGGCCGCCCTCTTCCACGCCAAGAGCCGGCTCCCCGGTGGCCGGATGCGGAAGAAATCGCAAGGTATCAACAAGACGGTAGTGGTCAAACCGGCCGTAGGCGACTCCGGCATGCAGTGAGTCTCTCAACAGATAGTCTATCCGGTCAACACCGAAAACATCCCCGGTAATAATTTCTGAAAGAAGTGTTTCCCAGAGCGAGAAGTCGACATCGCTTGCAGTTCGTCTTCCCACCGCCAGCTTCACTATATCACTCGCCCGTACAGGGGGCGTAATATCATCCCAGATGGAACGCATCAGTTTGGATTCAATTATATCCCTAGTGATCGTCTCATGCGAATGACCTTCCGGAAGAAGCACATACTCTGCGGCGTGCGAAAACGGCAAGTGACCTACATCGTGGACAAGTGCTGCTAGCCTCAAGACACGTCGCCAATATGCTCTTTCATCGCGGTTGACGATATCTGGAAGGGCGTTTCTGATCTCGTCATTTAGGTTTTCAGGATCTGTCAGAACATCATAAGCTCGTCCGGCCAGCTCCATAACTCCCAATGAATGTTCAAATCTCTTGTGTGTTGCCGCCGGGTACAAGAGATATGCCATACTTAGCTGGTGAATATCCCTGAGACGCTGAATCGGTGCCGAATCAACTACACGCCTCTCATCAGAGTCAATTCGTATGAAAACATGTATAGGATCGCGAATCTCGTGCGTCTGCTTCGACATAGCCGTCAACTGCAGCAAGTATCCCTGCTGTTCAGGCAATCGGCATGAGCCTGAGATACGAGAGGACGGAGAGCCTGTAGGTCTTCAACCTGTGGAATGACTTCTCCAGTTTGCAGCTATGTTGGTGGGGGAGTTGCAACGTGAGCCCTCTCCGACAAACGCGTTCCATACGGGAGACGCTTGGAGTTGGTGGCCAGCGCCCATGTTCGCAACGACGCTCTCCGAGCGTACGGCAGTTCTGTAAGCCTATCTGAGGGTGCTTCAGTTCGCCAGTCGTTGAATCGACATCTGCAACTGGGTCACTCGATGTCGCGGGTTGAACGACATCACAGGTGGGCTGCGTAGAACAGCAGGCGCGCGCCTGCTGCTGAAGATCGATCGTCCTCGTAAGCCCCTTTCGCGCGTCGTCCCATCTCGCATTCCTCAGTTCCAATATTCCGACGGGAAGTTTGCTGAGTTGGTCCAACTGAATCGGCTACGCTCCCAACTGGCCACGATTCTGATTGCCGACGTTATTCGCGGTCCGCCGCCCCCGGCCGAAACTCATTCAGCGACAACCGCCGTCCCTTCCCCTTCCGCCTTAGGTCCACAATCTCCGCCGCAATCGCAATCGCAATCTCCGCCGGCGTCCGCGCCCCGATGTCCAAACCTATCGGCGCGTACACCTTCGCGAACTGCTCGGGCGTGAACCCTTCCGCCAGCAGCGTCCCGTAGACGATGTGGACCCGCCGGCGGCTCCCGATCATCCCGATATACGGCGCGGGCGAATCCAGCAGCCGGCGCAGCGCCATCTCGTCGAACCGGTGCGCCCGCGTCACCAGCACTACGTGCGTCCGCTCGTCCACCTCAAACTCGTCCAGGAACTCCTCGTACGGCCGCGCATGCACCTCGTCGGCCGTCGGAAAGCGTTCGCGGCTGGCAAAGTCCGCCCGTTCGTCCACCACGATCGTCTCGAAGTCCAGCACCGAAGCCAGACGCGCCAGCGGCTGCGCAATGTGCCCCGCCCCCACGATCAACAGCCGCGGCGTGGCCATGATCGGGTCCAGCAGAAACCGCGCATAAATCCGGTCACGCCGCGTGGCCGGCCCGCCCTCGGCGTCCAGGTTCACCGCCTGCGGATGCCCCGCGGCCAGCGTCTCCGCCGCTAGCCGCGCCAGGGCCTCGTCGATCCCCGGCGTAGCAACCGCATGCGACAGCCCCTCGCTCGGCTCGTAAATCGCCCGCAGCCCCAGTCCGCCGGCCTCTACGCCGCGAGCGCCGACCAGGTGCACGAACACGATGGCAGCCCGCCGCGTCAGGGCCTTTTGGGCCACCGCAACCGCGGCGGCGCGCTCGATCACGGGCGGATCAGGGGAGCGTCGGTCCAGGACTCCAGCAGCACTTCCAGGGTGCCGCCGCAGACGTCGCCCTCGCCCTTGATATCGTCAATCAGGTCGATCTCCAGCGCCCGCGACCTGCCGTCCGCCAGCACCCGCACGGCCTCGGCCCGCACGTCCGCCTCCACGCAGCCGCCCCCAACGGTCCCCCAGGTGGACCCATCCCGGAAGAACAGCATGCGCGCGCCGATGTCCTGCGGCGTCGACCCGCGGCTGGACACCACCACCGCCGACGCTACCCGCTCACCCTCGGCGGTCCGAACGGCAATCTGCCGGAAATACTCTTCCATGGCCGGCGATTCTATCGCCGCACCGCGGCCCAACCGAGGCCGCTAGAAAAACTGCCGGATGAAGTCCGCGCTCTGCACCCCCGCCGCCGCGAACGCCAGGTTCTTGATCAGTCGACCCGCCCAGGAGGCCACGTAGAACTTCCACCACCCCAGCCGCGCCGCCCCGGCAATCGCCCCCGCCAGGTCGAACACCGGATTCGGCAGGACTGCGATGGCAAAGATCACCAGCAGCCCCCAGCGCTTGATCCACCCCTCCACCCGCTGATACGACCGCCGCCGCTGGATCCACGGTGACCCCGTCACGCCCAGCAGGTACGACACCATCTCGCCCGCCACCTGCCCCGTGGTACCCACCAGCACCGGCCCCCACACGTTGTCGAACGCCACCGCGAAAACGGCGATGGACGCCCAGCCGAACCCCGGCAGCATGAACAGCGCACCGGACTGCACCGACAGCAAAAACAGCGCCAGGTACGCCGGGCCGGCGTTTTCCCGTATCTGCTCCGCGTACGGGAGGGCCGCCAGGCTGACGCCCGTGACGATGGCCAGCGAAGCCACCTGCAGCCAGAAAACGCGCTGATTCACGACCGCGGATCCCCGCCCGCCGGATTCGGCGGGCGGGGCGCTATCGGCCGGGGGACTTGACGGGTCGGTTTCGGTTCGCATGCTGTGGGGCGCGTCGTACGCCCCATCCCATGGTCTCGCGGTTATGCCTGAGTTGCCAGAGGTAGAAACGATCCGCCGCGAGCTGGATGCCTATATCGTAGACCGAACCGTACGTCGCGCCACCGTCCTGGACCCCAAACTCACCCTTGGAGTCCCGGTCCACGAGTTTGAATTTCGTCTCGTCGGCCAGCGCGTCGAGGCTGTCGACCGCCGCGGAAAGTACCTGCTGCTGCGCCTGAGCGACCGCGTACTGGTCCTGCACCTGATGATGAGCGGACGTGTCCACCTGCGCCCCGCCGACGCCGTCCAGCCCCATACCCGCCTGATCCTGGCCCTGGACCGCGACCCTGCCGTGCACTTCGTCGACGTCCGCCGCTTCGGCCGCGCCTGGGCACTGGATCAGGCCGACCTGCACACCGTCATCGGCCAGCTGGGACCCGAACCGCTGGACCCAGACTTCGACTGGCGCACCCTGCGCCACGGCTTCCGTAACCGAACCGTGGCCGTCAAGTCGGCCCTGCTGGACCAACGCAAGCTGGCCGGCGTCGGCAACATCTACGCCGACGAGGCGCTATTCAGCGCCCGCATCCACCCAGAGACACCCGTCGACCGTATCTCCACCCCTAAGCTCAAGGCCCTCGCCCAGGGAATCGTGGACGTGCTCGAATCAGGCATCGCCAACCACGGAACATCGTTCAGCACCTTTGAGACCACGCGCGGCGCCGCTGGCGCCAACCAGGACCACCTGCGCGTCTTTCGCCGTACCGGTCAGCCCTGCCCGCACTGCGCCCACCCCATCCGCCGCATCGTCGTCGGCCAGCGCAGCACCCACTACTGCTCCAACTGCCAACGCCGCCCCCGCTTCTGACCAGCCCCTCCCCGGCCCACCTCCCGTTCGTGGTGAGCCGTCGCCGTGCCAATCAGCTAGCCGCGACCACCCGGCTTCCGTACTCATTTCTCGGATCGCGATAAATCGAGTGGTAGTGCGCTCCCCCACCACCCAGCCGCCCCTCGGTCGAGAACTCGACGATCAGGCTCGGCCCCTGGATCCGGTAGTAAATTGCCCCGCCGCCATCCACGTCCCCGCTCCAGGCAAAGTGCGTGCTGCTCAGATCGGACCGAATCTCATCCATCCTCGCCTGCCCGCTCGCCTCGTCCAGCACGCCCACCCACAACTCGATCGTGTCCAGCAGCAACTGCTGTTGCTCCGCGCCCCAGTCGCCCGCCCTGGCGCCGTTCACTTCGGGAATCACCCCGTCTCGCCCCGCGCCCGCCACCACGCCGCCCGGCCGATTCGCCATCGTCGCGAGCGCCCGAGCCTCGTCGTTCAGGCCGTTGATCAGCGCACGCCCCGCCTTCACATACGGATCGAGTGGCGCGACGGTGGACCCACCGGACGCATAGGACGCCGGCTCGATTCCCAGAAACGTCGGCGACAGGTAGCTCCGCCCGTCCACCACCGTCACGTTCACCGCCAGGTGGTGGCCGCCGAACTGCCACCCCCAGGCGCCGCTCTCCGACGGCTCGCCAAAGAACGCCAGCCAGTAGTTGTCGGAACTCCATCGAGAGCGGTCCGACCCCCGCGACTCGGCCAGCGCGTCCTCCGCCCGAACGATCCCCAGCACGGTCCGGTACCCATCCAGACTCAGCGCCAACGCCAGGAAGTGGTGCATGGCGTCGATCTGCTCAAGGTCAAGATCGCCGATACGCACCCCATTCCGTTCAAAGCGCACGGACCCCGGCGGCAGGTTCGACCAGTTCGCCCGCCTCGAATCCCCCAGCTCCAGCACCGCCGCCGCCCGCTGCTCCGCGGTCAGTTCATCGATGAAAGCGTTTGCCGCGGCCACGACCGCCGAGGCTGCCTCCGACTCCGCGGGCAAGGCAACGGCTGCGGGTGTCAAGCCCGTCGGCTCAACAGACGTCCCCGGGGCGGACGCCCCGCCATCGCACCCACCCACCACCACAGCCGCCAGAACTACCGCCGCCGCACGCAACAATCGTCGACCCATATCTCAGGCTAGCCGGTCCACGCCAACACCCGCCGGCGTCGGTAGTGGGTCACGTTGACGCACGGCGATCCTTGCGTCGCTTTGCCACTTCTTCTGCCGTGCCTTCGCGTTCCTCGATCAGCTTCACGACATCGGCCATCGTCCGCAGCTTGTCGGCGAGGCCAGCGGCCATCGCCGGCGTTGTCGGCTTGCCATGCGCGGCCTTCGTGAGCGTCGTGTGCGGGCGGACGAAGTTGTAGTGGAAGACGTACAGCGCCACCGCGCAACTCAGGTTGTAGACATTCTCGGACAAGGCGTTGGTCAAGCGGGTGAAGCGCCGCATGGACATTCGCGTCGTGAGGTTCTGGCGCTCGACGTGTGACGTGCTGATATTCGCCACGTCTGGATCGACGGAGATTCGCGTCGGAACCGCCGCGACACATTCCGGCGGGCTGTAGAAGCGCTCACCATTGGCTGGCGTGCTGTACATCTTGACCAGCTGGGCGTAGTCACTCTGGCCGCCCAACGCGGCATCAGCGGCCTCACGGTAGAAGCTCGCGCCGTCCAACGTGAGTTGGAACCGGCCCCGAATCCGCCGGTACCTGCCGTTGCTTCATCGCAACGAATGCCCACAGTTCGTCCACCTGGACTTGCTCGCACCGCAGATCGCGGACTAGCGCGTCATGCGCCTCAGCGCACGCCTGACCGGCCTAAACCAATAGTCGAGTAACCGTGATCTTGGACCGTCCGGTGAGCCGACACGTGGCCCGGATCGACATGCCTTCAACCCGAAGGCCGAGAATCTGCGCGAGGTCGTCGCGGGAGAGGCCACGCATGTCCTGTTGCCAATCGCTAAGCAGTATAGGCCCTTATGAGTCATCCCGGCTATGCAGTTAAGGGCATCGGGACCGCGTGGAGCGATACGTCGACCCAGTCCACCGACGCGTCCGGTAAGGCGTCGAGCTATGGGATTGGTAGGCCATCCTCCCGCATGGGGCATTATCAGTAATAGACCGGGATTATACGTTTCACTTGCCAAACCGCCCGAAGTCCTGTAGAATGATGTATCAGTCGAGATCGGGAGTCCAGCGATGGCCGGACCCGGACGATCACACCGCGAGACAATCAGCCT
Source organism: Chloroflexota bacterium (assembly GCA_965263175.1). GTDB lineage: Bacteria > Chloroflexota > UBA11872 > UBA11872 > UBA11872 > UBA11872. The sequence goes on along the minus strand of OZ253587.1, from coordinate 3,484,197 downwards.
CTTTGAGCTAACTGAGCTATTCCCTGACGAAGCATCCGCTGAAGCGTGGTTCGTTAAGCAACGCTGGCCGAACGGCATTCACTGTGCCCACTGCAAGGCTGATGGCATCCACGTATCGCCAAACGCGAAGCCGATGCCGTATCGTTGCCGGAAGTGCCGGAAATACTTCAGCATTCGGACGGGAACGGTTATGTACCGCTCGAAGCTGCCACTACGCAAATGGCTCTTTGCGATGTACTTGACGGCAACGAACTTGAAGGGGATTTCCAGTCTGAAACTCCATCGCGACCTAGGCATTCGGCAAGCGACGGCGTGGCACTTGTTACACAGAATCCGCAAAGCGTTCGAGTCCGGTGACGCCTTGCTAACCGGCCCAATTGAGATTGACGAAGCTTATCTGGGAGGGACGGCCCGGAACCGCCCAAAGCACCGCAGGCTGACAGCGGTTGTCGGCATTCGTGACCGCTCAACCCGCGAGATACGCGCGATGGTTGTTCCCCGAACCACGCAACCGCACTTGCTGCGATCTCTGGCTATGCACACGGCGCGGGATGCTAGAGTCTACTCAGACGGGAATCCGAGCTATCGCGTGCTCCCGAATCATACCGCCGTCCGACATTCGGTAGCCGAGTATGTGGCAGGCGAAGCGCACACGAACGGGATCGAGTCATTCTGGGCGATGCTCAAGCGAGCGTTTCACGGCACGTTTCACCACTTCAGCCCGAAGCATATGAGCCGGTACATCTCCGAAATGGCTACGCGGCAGAGTTGGCGAGAACTAAATACCATTCAAATCCTGCAACGGATGGCTCAACGGATGGTCGGCAAGCACCTGACTTACAGAGAACTTACGGCTGGCGGCCCAGCGTATCAGTGATATAATTAGATGATTACTTCTCCATCAAAGCCTCGAATGAATTTCAAAAATAGAACACTATATCACTGCGATAATCTTGATGTCATGCGCGGGATGAATTCTGAGACTGTCGACCTGATAGCGACTGACCCTCCGTTCAACAAGGGCAGGGACTTTCACGCGACACCGGACTCGTTATCCGCGGGGGCAAAGTTTGAAGATCGATGGTCGTGGGAGCGGGACGTTCACGATGATTGGGTTGACCAGATTAAGGACGATTGGCCCGCGGTTTGGCAGGTGATTCAAGCGGCTCGGCTCGCTTCAGGCGACGATATGGCAGCCTTTCTTTGTTGGCTTGGCGTGCGGATTATGGAGATGCATCGGATTCTGAATGACACTGGCAGCCTATATTTGCACTGCGACCCGACGGCCAGCCACTACCTGAAGGCGTTGCTTGACGCGATCTTTGGAAAGAAAAACTTTAAGAATGAGATTGTCTGGTCGTATCGAACCGGCGGAGCTAGTCGTTCCCACTTTTCCCGCAAGCACGACATCTTGCTGTTATATGTACGCGGGGGAGGGCACACGTTCAATGTCCAGAAAGAGAAGGCTTACACGAAGAGTCCCGGTCGCCGCCCTGGCCGCATCAACTACGGAGCAGGTCATGCCGAGTTTTTCCAAGACGAGCACGGCGTCTATAACCTCGTCAACATGCGTGATGTATGGGACATGTCGTATATCAATTCTCGTGCCACCGAACGTACGGGCTGGCCTACACAAAAGCCACTAGATTTATACAGACGTATCATCAAAGCTAGTGGGGCTTATAGCGATAGCTAGCCAAACCGTCTAATCCGCGCGGGCCGCATCGCGCCGCGCCTGGGCCTCGCGCTCGAAGTCCCATTCGGCTTTCGGCGGCCCCTGCATAATGGCGCGCGCGATATTCTCCGGCGTGTCGGGGATTGGTTCGGGCAGCGGCTTGGGCGGGCGGCCGCGCGTGCGCTTCTTCGTCATACGAGCCTCATTTGCATCGGCTTGCCGGTGTACGGGTCGGCCATCAACGGCAAGACGGGCGGGAGCTGGTTGAAGTAGTCGGCCATGGACCAGCGTTGCATCCGCGGGTAGGCCATGCCGCCGACCTGAATCGTGCCCATGCCGGCCGTCTCGGTTCGCGCGGCGTGCGTGTCTACGCGATCCACGGTGAGATAGCAGCCGAGGGCCGCGCGGTCACGGGCGATGACGTGGTTGAAGTCGCGCAAGTTGCCGAGGCTGAACGCGCCGCCCTTGACTTGAGCGAGCGCGAGCCGCGTCACGTCGGCCTCGGGTTGCTCCCAGACCGTGCCCCGGCCGTCCACGCCACCATCCGCCACCTGCTTCGTATTGGGCACAAAGCCATTAAGCCGGGTGACCGCGCAGGTCTCGAACGCGAACGGACGTTCGGCGGCCAGCTTGGATGCGCCCGCCAGGTCGTAGGGGATGCCGTAGGCGGGAATGCTTGGGTCTTGGAGCCGCCGGTCGCGGATCACGTCAATGGCAAAGGGCGAGATATCGACGCCAAGCCACGGGCGGCCCAACTTGTGCGCAGCCTCGACGGTCGTGCCGCAGCCGCAGAACGGGTCAAGCACAACGCCATCCCTTGGGCTGGACGCGGCGATCACACGCTCAAGCAATGCACGCGGTTTCTGGGTCGCGTAGCCGAGGCGCTCTTTTCCAAGAGCCACCGGGATGTCACTCCATAGATTGCTCACCGCCACGCCGTCCCATTCGTCACGGTACTGCTTGCGAAACGGCTTGTTATTGGCGTTGTAGTGGATGCGGTTTTCGGCATGCAGGCGCTTGAGGTTGGCTCGACTGACACGCCAGCCGTGCGGCGGGTTGTGCCCGTTCCATTCGTATTTCGGTGAGGCATGGAGACCTGCATCGCTGTACAGGTCAGCCACGGCTCGATAGACCCCTTGCTCATCGCGATGCTTGAACGGTCGCATGCCAGGCGTCTCTTTACGGACGCGCGGGATGGTCACGACGTGCTGCGGCTTGGCGTAAAACAAGACGAGGTCGGTCACCGTCCCGAACGTCCTGGTCGGACCACGTGTGCCCTTGACGCCTGACCGCTCCCAAACGATCTGATTCCTGAAGTTCGCAGCACCGAAAATGCCATCAAGCAGGATTTTCAAGTAATGGCCTGCGGTCGGGTCACAGTGCAAGTAGAGGCCGCCCGTCGTCTTCAGCAGCCGATGGCAGTGTTCGAGCCGTTCGGCCATGTAGGTCAGGTAGCTGAGCATCCCCGACGGCCCCAGGATGCTGTACAGGCCGACGATGGCGGCGTGCGCGGGCCGTGCGATGGCTGAACGGTAGGCGTCCATGCGTTCGGCCGCGTCCGCGTCCCAGTGCCACGTATCGGTGAAGGCGCGGTATTGCGCGCCGCCGACCGTCTTGCCAAACAGCACGTTGTAGTTCGATTGCGAGTTGAACGGCGGGTCGAGGTACACGAGGTCCACGGTCTGATCGTCCCACTCGCGCATCCATTCCAGGCAATCGCCGTAGTACAGCGCGTTCAGCGTGGGGTGCATGGCCTAGGCGATGAGGCTCGCGCCGGTGAGTTGCTTGCCCTCGAATCCCCGCACCATCGCGGTCATCTGATCGATGGTGTCGAGGCTGCGCTGGTTGTAGCGGCCCTCGAACTCGCGCACGTAGCGATGCAAGTGCTTCGGACTCATCTTGTGGTACACGCCGTTGTGACCGCGCTTCAACAGGCTCCAGAAGCTTTCCAGGCCGTTCGTGTGGGCCTGATCGTTCACCCACTGGTGCGTGCCATGCCGGACGGTTTCGTGATAGGGCAGGCCGCGATAGGCCAGCGCTTCGTCCGTATAGACCAACGCGCCGGGGTGCGTCCGCTCGCGCACGAACGTCCGCAACGTGGGGCCGGTGGTGTTCGGTACCACGTCGGCGCTCACGCGGCCTGTGGCGCGGTCCCTGACGCCAGCGACCGGCGTCTTGCCCACGGTGCCGCCACCGGCGTAGAGCTTCTTGTCGGCGTGCTTGTTCTTCTCCAAGCCGCCCACGTACGTTTCGTCGGCTTCGACCGGGCCGGTGAACGCGGGGTTTTCGTCGCGCCAGGTCTCGCGGATGCGGTGCGCGAGACGCCAGGCCGACGTGTAGGCGATGCCGAGGTCGCGATGCAGCTTCATGGCCGCCGTGCCCTTGATGCCGGTGGACATCAAGTAGACCGCGATGGCCCAGACCTGGTAGTCGAGATTCGAGTTGGCCATGAGCGTGTCGGTCTTGACCGAGAAGTGCTTGCGGCAGGTGCGGCAGCGAAACGGCTGTGGCTTGCGGGATTTGACATCGGCCACGTTCTCCGACTCGCAGCGGGGGCAGCGTACGCCATCGGGCCATCGGGTCTCAACGAACCAGACTTCGGCGGCGTCATTGTCCGGGAACATCCGCGTCACGTCCAAGAGGGACAGACCCTTGCGCTCGGCTCGTCCCGGCCCCTTGCGGCTCATGTTGCGGCTCATCGCTCACCCCTTCGAATTGATACACAATTCTAGCCACCACTCGAAGGGATGTCAAGGCTTTTGGCTAGCATTCGCTATAAGCCCCAAGCTAGTAGCAATGAAGGAGATACGGTACTTGACCCGTTCGCCGGGTGCGGCACGACGCCTATCGCCGCAGAACTTGAACGGCGTCGGTGGGTTGGTATAGACATATGGGACGGGGCGATTGATGTTGTCCGCGAACGAATCGAAAAACACAAACAACTCCTTATCGACCCTGATATTGATGTCACGTATACGTGCAAACCCCCAACCCGAACCGACGCCAACGAAGTCGCTGCTCCAACTTTGAAGCTTCGTACGCAACGACCAACGGAACCCTGGCAGAAGATTCCACATAAGCAGATTGCCAACGCGCTTGCCGTTGCGCAAAGCTCAGCAACAGGTATCGTGTGTGCGGGCTGTGGACGCGTCCTGGAAATCGAGTTTATGGAATTGGATCATATTACGCCAAAGTCGGACCGAGGCACGAATGATATCCAAAACCGTATCCTGCTCTGCCGTCCCTGTAATGGAAAGAAGCGGGACAATCTCACGCTTCGCGGCCTTGTTCGAGCGAACGGCAAATCCGGCTGGATGCGCGACGCCGACCTAACCAAACAGGCACGAACCACGGCTGAACGGGTTGCATCATGGATCAGGGACGAGTTCGACTCAGACGATTGTAGGGATTTGCTTCAGGCGGATTCAGACAAGCTTCGGACAGCGATGGGCAAGCGACTTCGGCATATCATCTACACGCTCTAGGGTTGGCAAGTCAAGCGTATAATCCCGTAATAGACTGTTGGCCTAGCGGATCAAATGACCGCCACTTGTACGTTTGCAATCTCTTTCAGCCATGACATAGAGCGGCCGCGTTGTTCTTCGATTTGAATGTACATTACGGCAAGTTCCCTTTGACGCACAACGTCGAAGGAACCGTCGTCGCAGGTCGGGATCGCGACGCCGATACGTGCCACATTCCCCAAATTGGCCCTGTACGTTCTGTCGAATCCAGGCTGCTCCTTAGTGGCTTTTAGGGTGTGAAACAGGTACCCGGCATCTATGTCGTCGTGCAATATACGAAGTACCCCACAATGGTCGGTCGGGTGAAACTCGAGTCCAGATTCAATCAGATACCAATCAAAATTTCCGTCAATCAACCAAGTCAATGAAGGGACATTGAAATCGCGAATCAATGTCGTTTCGGCGATGTACCCAAATATGTCATTGACGTTCGCGCTGATGCACGGAACCCCTTCAGTTAGGCAATCCTTTTTCAAAACACGTTGTCCGATCCGCAGGTCGAACAGGGCCGCGTCGCCGAGGAATACTTCTATCGAGCTTTCAATCCGCGAATCGCTTACTTGCAGAACCACTGAAGTGTCCCGCAGGTTTTGCAGCAGTTCATTGAACTGCTCAATCGTGTAGGGTTCCGCCGCTTCAGATTGGACGCCTATTGCTTGGAGCTCTTTGTCGCTCCAACAAAAGCGATCCAACGTCCAATGCTCGAACCCAACGAATTCTCCCCACTCGACAACCTTGCATCGTCTGGATTGCGAAACAAACGTTCCGGGCGATCCCTTGAATTGATTGAAGAGACCAACACCCTCGACCAGGTCATTTTGAGGAATGGTCCAGCGATTGGCATCCCTCGTTTCACCGATCTCCGATACCAAGAATGTGAACACTGGGTCACTTTGGTCCGCGCCAGTTTCGACCTTGCGTTCGACCACCAAAACGTAAGTTTTCTTCGGCGTGGAATAAAACGTTCGCGTTGGCAAAGACACTATGCCCTTGACAATGCAATGCCGTTTGACGAATTCTAGCATCGGGTTTTGGTTCAGAAGACCATCCGGAACGACCATTAGTGCCATCCCGCCCGGTTTGAGGCTTCTGACGACCCACTGTAAGGCGAGCGACTCTGTCCCGCGGCCCGACGCAGCATATCGATCCGATATTCCCGCCTCTGCTATCGCATCTTTCAAGCTGCGCGATCCTCGTGTCACATACGGAGGGTTGGTCAGTATCAGATCGTGACGGCCGACATCATCAATCGCAAAAGTGCCAAGATTACTGCGCACCAGCCGAAACATTTGATTCACGACCTTGTTGGCGAATTCTTCCAGAAAGGCTGGCGTGTTGTAACGAGTGATCAGTTCTGAGAAGTAAATTAGCGCGTTTGCCTTCGCCAGAATGATCGTGCGTTCATCCTCTTTTTCGTCGCTACCTCTGTCGTAGCCAACGATGTTCACATCCGGCGCAATAGTGCCGTTATGTGGTTCAAAAGTCGATGCTAGTTGCGGAGATTCCAAAATGGCTTCAAGCAGGAATCCGCCAACTCCGCAAAATGGGTCGCAAATCGATGCGCCTGACGCCAATGCGTTGGTGCCCGACATTTGCACCATAGCCCGCACGACGTTGCGCGGGGTGAAAAACTGGCCCAAATGGTGCAGCCCGGCCCCCTGCCGCAAAAACGATTCGTAAAGCCGGGTCTTGAATTCCTTGTTGATATACTTGAACGATCCATGCTCTCGGTCGTAATTGCGCAGGTCATTCAGTACCTCAAAAAACAGCCGCGCTTGTGCTTGGTTCGCCCCCCCGCTCTCATTGATAAAAATCGTCCCGTTGATGATAGTTGTGCGATCTGCACCCTCAGGAAAAAGCCCGTGAATAGCGGGGCGGCTTATACGCGCGTAATAGTCAAGCGCGGCAGTGTAACCTTCTTCGTCGCCAATCCGGCAAACGCTTACGAAATTATCGTGCGTCCTGAGTACGGACAGGTCGGAAAGAAACTTGAACACAAACAGTTCGACGACGTTGTACAGGCACTTCTCGGGTTCTTTGCCTGTGTTGATCCAAATCTTCTGCCAGATCGTTTTTGCCAGCTTTGACGGGTCGATCAGTGATGGATCCTTTAACGTATCAGAGTCGGGCGTCAGCGATTGGTCAGATTGGTCGACTATGCGTTCAATGGACCGCAAGTGTTCGTCGGACGCACTGCCATCAACAATGGTTCTAACACTAAAAACCGGCAGCTGGGAATCCGACTCAACCTGATTCCCAGTGTGAGGATTGACCCAAAACGTCTGTTGTCCGTCGGTGACGATTAACAGATTGCAAAGTTCGCTAGCTGGTGTAATTTCCTGTTGTATGGCATGTCGAACCTTGCAATCGGTATTCAATTCTGCCGGTGTTTTGTATTCGATGTATGCCTTAACAGTGCCCCCAACTAACGTAATTAATCCGTCAGGTCTTTTGAGCCGGATATTGTTTGGGGGCGTTCCCGAAATGATCCCCGCGCGGGCGAGTTGCGCAATGGTCGATGCACCCAGCCGGTGGTATGAGTAGCGGCCAAGCGCGTAAGGGGTAGTTTGGTAGTGTCTCAGTTTGCCAGCGCAACGATTTCCTCTAGGGACCATCGGTGATCGGTCACTCCGGCCCGCATCGCAGGCGTCGAACGCAGCGTTTGGTGGTAACGCCCGAAGTTGTAGTACATGAAGTGGATTGCCACGGCATGCGCGTGATTCTCGGCCTTCTTTGAGAAGCCGTTGGTGAGGCGCGTGAACCGGCGCATGCTCATTCGCATCGTCAGGTTGGCGCGCTCTACGTAGCTGGTGGATATGTGGTCGGGGTTCGGCGTGCCGGTGATGACAGCCGTCTTGGTCCCGATGCAAGCTGCCGGGCTGTAGCGCCCGGTCTGATCGACCGTGGCCGCGTAGAGCTTCTGCAGCTGCGCGTAGTCCACAATCGGCCCGAAGGCGTCCACGTACGTGTTCTGATAGATCGACGCGCCGTCCGTCGTGAGCTGGAAACGGTCGGGTACGCGGTTGGCGATGTCGGTCAGGAACGTGAGCGCCGATTCTGACGTTCGGTCGCCCACCATCCACGACACGCAGAGCTTGGTGTCCGCGTCGATAGCCGTGAAGGTCCACACGTCGCCGTAGCCGAACTGGCCGATCTTGTCGGCCGGGACGTTCTTCTGTTTCGCGTAGCAGAAGGCCCAAATCTCATCGGCCTGGATGCGCTGGCAACTCAGGTCGCGGAGCGCCTTGTCCTGGTACTCCGCACACGCCGTCCCGACATCGACCAAGAGCTTGGTCACGGTGTTGATGGATACGCCCACCATTCGGCTTGTGGCCCGAAGGCTGTTGCCCTCGACGAGTGCGCTGAGGATTTGCGCGCGATTCTTGATTGGCAACCTGTTCATACTGAACATTATGCCTGAGCGCACAGGGATAGTCAACAAAAAGGAAGCGCCCGGTGGGGGCGCTCCCAAAAATCTCTAGGGGTGCTACTGCGATGCGTCCGCCGGAACGGTCACCGGAGGCTGCTCACGAACAGCGCGGCGCTTCATACGCGGTAGCGGCTTGCCACTTTTCCACCGCAAAGCCAACCGCGCGGCACGCACCTTGAGGTATTCCTCAAAGGCTGCGGCCTCCTGGGACGGAATCCGCCTAGCCTTGATCTCCATCAGGCTCGCCTCCTTTATCCTCCCCATTAGACTTATCGACCGGGGCCGACATTTCGTTGCGCACTTCGCGGCGCGCGGCGTCTTCCTGACCGCGAAGCTTCGTGTACGCACCGTCGAGGAACTTTAGGAAAGCTCTGAACAAGCGGGGCACCAGGGCACCAGGGCGCTGATGGGGCGCCAGGAGGTGCCGGGTAGACCTCAATTCAGGGCCGGTTGACCGCGCCGGCCGCGGGTTGGCCCGTCCGCGTCCCGCCGCGGGGCGCAGGGCTCCCGCTTACACGGTCGCCTGCCGCTCCGCGAGCAGCAGATTCGCCAGCCCAAACAGCAGGCAGAGCCGGGTCCGGTTCTTCGCCAGGCCCCGGTAGCGCACCTTGGCGTAGCCGAAGTGGCGCTTCACATACAGAAACGGATGCTCGACCTTCGCTCGGATCGATGCCTTGCGCCGCTCCGCCTGCGCGGCTTCGCTGCCCGGCGCCAACCGCCGCCGCTGCCCCGGCCGCAGGGCCACCTGCCAGTCCACGGCCCGGGCCTGGTGCTCCGGGCGTCGATCCACGCCCAGGTAGACCGCGTCGCCCCACACCTGCGTCTCGCCCCCGTGGAGGAGCTGCGGTACCTGCGTCACATCGGCCACGTTCGCGGCGGTGGTCGCCACGCGGTGCACCAGGCCGGTCACCGCATCCACGCCGATGTGGGCCTTCATCCCGAAATACCACTGGTTCCCCTTCTTGACCTGATGCATTGCCGGATCTCGCTGCTGGGCGCGGTTCGCTGTTGACGCTGGGGCGTCGATGATGGTCGCGTCCACGATCGTGCCTTCCCGCAGCTGCACGCCCTGCGTCGCCAGATGCCGGGTGATCTCGGCCAACAGGTCGTCGCCGAGGCCATGCCGTTCCAGCCGGTGGCGGAAATTGAGAATCGTCGTCTCATCGGGCCGCGGGCCCCGGGCGGCGAACCCCACGAAGCGCTGCACCGCCACGCTGTCGTACAGCGCGTCCTCCATCGCCGGGTCGCTGAAGTTATAGAACAGCTGCACGCAGTGAATCCGCAACATCACCGACAACGGGTAGGGCGGGCGTCCGCGCTCGCCGGCCGAGTAGACCGGGCGAATGCGTTGCTCCAGCCGCGCCCACGGAATCAGCGCGTCCATCCGCTGCAGAAACTGCGCCCGCCGGGTCTGGCGCTTCGTCCCGTCGTACTCCACGTCGGCAAATGAGCGCTGCAGCTGCATCGAATCCCCCACCTGGCACCCGTCACCCGCGATGATAGGCCTTGCCGCTGGCGCCGGACTTCTTCAGACCATCCTTAGCGCTTCACCATCGAATTCAACGATATTCGGCCCGATGTATATCAGATCTGTAAGCCTGCTGCCCACGCCCGGCGCAGCTTCCGCGCGCCGCCGCGCCTCAAACTCTACAAACGCCGCCTCCACTGCACTAAACGCGCGGTCGTACGATTGCGCAATGAACACCGCGTCTGCATGCCGTGATCCGGAGCCAATCGTCACGAAGCCAAGCGCGTCAAAGCACTCGGCCGTGCTAGGGCCGGCGATCGCATGCAAATGGCCGCCCGAGGCATCCACGCCCGCGATCGCGACTTGAAGTCCCAATTCGAACCCGGCAAGTTGCTGCCCGACCTGGAACGCCAGATCTGGTGCCAGTGCCGACTGCATCTGAAGGTACGTCGGGTAATCCAGTCCGAGAGGTCGGAGGAACTGTTCCTCTTGCCCGTTCATTACGGACGGCGGCATATGCCTTTTTCACCTCCGCCACGATTTGGCCGATCGGAGGGTCGGCAAGGGCAGAGGTCGCCTTGTCGGCCCGCTCGAATACCTCAATGTGCGTCAGGGCCGGTCCCGCCGTAAGTGCAACGCAGCGATTTGTGAGTCGCGTGATCTTTGAGCCTTCTTGCTCAAATTGGACATCCCCGGCCGTGATCATGTCGTCGGCGCAGGCAACAACGCCCTTGCCCTTGTCACAGAGGACACCGATGCAAATCGTCATAATCGACGCAATGTGCCGCTACGGGACCGGGCGGTCAAGCCGTCAGCGGTTCGCCCACCGCGCGAGGGCCCCTTTCCGCGCAATCTCGCTGCGTTCTTCAGCAGTCAGCTTCGACGCCCTTGCCTTCCCGCCCTTGAGCCCGCCAAGCCGACCGAGCGCGACGGCGTGCGGATTCTTACCGTCGTCCGGCTCCACGTCTTCGTCCTCACCCGTCGCGATGTCCACCACCAGCTTGGCGAGCTGATTGGCGTCGCGCGGCCGCTTCTTGCTTGACCGTTTCAGCATGCTCACATCCTAGCAGCCCGGCCGCACTGTGCCATTTCAAACTGAGACACTACCGGTAGTTTGTAACAACTCCTCGCTCATGTTTTCAGCCGAACGAGGGTGAATGCAGAATCTGGGAGAGAGCGAATTGGCGTGGCTGCATAAGCCTGGCACGTTCCATTCACCACCTCCAATGGCCCACGGTAGGCGGACACGCTCATTATGTTAACGTGACCCGACCAGTCTTTGTCGGGTGCTTGCACTGTCGATGGCTGCCACGTTGATGAACGTAGAGCATTCCACGCAACTAAGCATAGCGGATCGCCTCGGGAACCTTGGGTGGCACCTATGCCGACGGCTGCGACCACCGGGCCTTCCCACCCTTGGCGGCGATAGCGGACCGCTCGTCGGCGCTCAGGACCTCCGCGCGAGCTTCACCCCCAGCACGCCCAGCGATGGCCTGCGGGGATTCCGCAGGTTCGTCAATGGGCGCCTCGCCGGTCATCCGCTGAACCAGCCCGTGGGCCAATTCGCTAAAGTCACATGGTCCCGGATGCTTCAGCATGGCGCGTGTCCCCTCTCACGACCGTGGGCAAATTGTCCACACGGGCTAGAAATCGTCAAGTCAAAAGTGACCCACTACCCCGGCGTCGCCGGCGTGACGCGCCGGGTCTGCGCGACCGCTCTCCGTATGGGTCTCCGTAGAGGAGCCTGCGACACCACGGGCATACGCGATTGCGGCGCCCTTGAGCACTCGAGCAGCGGCCCCAACGACGCACGTTGGACGGGCAGTTCGGATCCGTCGTGCCCGTTTTACGTGACGGCAACCTCGTTGTACCGTGATGGTTGACGAGAGGTAGCCATCGACCGTCTGAGGCTTCAGAAGGAGCCACGACGCGTCGGTGGATCAGGAGACGGAATGCCACCCCCGGATTCGTGGCGAAACATCAGGCCCAGATTTCAGTGGGTGGTGCCACTGTACCTTCCAAGCGGAGATGTCATTCGACCATCAGCTGTCACTCCTGATGCAACAGGCCGATTCCTCGGACCTGAACTACGGGCGGTAGAAAGACACTGGCGATCAGTCGGCTGTCGTATCCGACGCGCTATGAGGCGCTATTCGGAAGACGACGGTGCTCGGACTGATCGGCCGCATGCCGCCGTCCAGAGACCCGACTGACAAAGCCCCCGCCTCCGAGGTCGTGCCGGCTCGTGCACAGCCCTAAGCCCTCGCGCGTGAGCACGCCCAGTTGGAGATACATCAAGGCCCCTTGCCACACCCTGAGATCCTTCGTGGCTACGAACAACTGCTCCCCGGATCGGCAGACCGCATCTTCCGCCTGGTCGAGCGTGAGCAAACCAAGGAGCACATCGTTTAGTACGCCTTGGTGGCATCCACGGTCATCGGACCCATCCTCGGCGCCGTTCTTGTGCTACTGGGTCACACACCCGTCGGAATCGTGCCCATCGTTGCCCCCATCGCCTTCACCGCCGTCGGTGTCGTGCGGTCGATACGCGCGAGCGGCGAAGACCGCGAGACCTGGCCACGGCCCGAATTCAGTCCGCCAAGGTCGACGAGCCTCTCGACAGTCGCCTGCGGCGCCCATCTGCAATCTGCCGGACCGGGCTGGCCCGCGGCACCCGAGTTTCTAGCCAACCCGCTCCGCGCCAACGTCAGCCGGCGCCCTCGGCGCAACCCGCAGCGTACGCTCGCCTCGATACGTCACCTGTCCCGGCCCGGCGCCGCGGATGGGCCGCACGCGCCGCCTCCTCGTCACGTCCACCTGCACCAGCGCGTCGTCTCGCGCGGCACTGAGCCGGGCTGAGATGGCTGGGGTGAGGTGTATCAGGACTTGCGAAGATATATTGATCTATGATATTTTGAACCCGTACTTCAATGGTGAGGTGCATACGCGTTGGAGGAGTGTTTCAATGGCGAAACACGTACGTAGGCTGGTGGCTGGTGGCTGTTGTCTTGGTTCTGGTAACGTCCGCCACCCTGGTCGCGCCCGCGCTGGCGGATGGGTCGTCCGCCGTGGAGGAAACGGACCGAATCATCGCGGCCGTGCTGGAAGCGGAAAATCCACGAGAGGCGTTCAGGCAATTGTCGCCGGAAGAAACGGCGATCTTGGAGCGCGCGCGCGCAACGCGCCGGAGCACACGGTAGTCACGGTGACTGAGACTCTGCTACCACCGTTTGTCCCTGAGGGCTATGACGTGGCCGCCGGAGCTGGCGCCAAGACTTCAGCTACGCACCCCTGTGTAGATCATGCAATCAGGGTTGACAGGTACAAGGGTGGGGTCCACATCTTCTCATTTGAGTCGCGAACGAACTTCTGCTACGACGGTAGGCAGCTTGCGCATCGCGACCCAAGGTTCACATGGAGAAAAATATCCGGCGCCAACTGGTGGGACATCACCAGCCAGTCCTCGAACGAGTCCGGTGGCGTCGGAGACTGGGAACATTGGGATTGGGTGAACGCGGAATTCGAACGATGCGTGCAGGTGATCGGTTGTACGGGTGAAAGCAGTACCGTCGATATCGAGAAGTGGCAGCGTGGCGACGGGACTGTATCGGATAGGGTGCGATGAACGTAGGCGTGATCGAAATACTTATAGTCGCGTTCTACGTGATCCTTGCGCTCGGTTTCGTCCTGGCCATGGCGACGATGTGGCGCTTATTCAGGTACCTGGGCAGGCGCGAAAAGGAACGGAAAAACGGAACGGGCAGCTAACGCGGGACGTTCATAGGATAGGGAGCGCGGCCGACGTGTAGGCCGCGCTCCCTTGCTGCGCGATGTGCTGAACCGTGAGCAGGCCCAAGCTCACGGCAAAGGGGCCTTCGCGAACGGGATTATTAGGTAGTGGGTCATTTTGATCGCATCCCTCTCCACGAAGCGAGCTGTCATCTTTTCCCTCTCCTGGGAGACCTTTGCACAACGCCCCGCGTCCTCAAACGTGCGGGCCGCTCCTGCTCCCTCTCCCTGTGGGAGAGGGTTGGGGTGAGGGTCTTCCGGGCAACCATCCCTCGGGGTACGCAAAGGTCTCGTTGGGAGACCTTTGCACAACGCCCCGCGTCCTCGAAGGTGCGGGCCGCTCTTGCTCCCTCGCCCCGTGGGAGAGGGTTGGGGTGAGGGTCTTCCGAGCAACCGCCCCTCGGGGTACGCAAACGTCTCTCCCTGTGGAGACCTTTGCACAACGCCCCGCGTTCTCAAAGGTGCGGGCCGCTCTTGCTCCCTCTCCCTGTGGGAGAGGGTTGGGGTGAGGGTCTTCCGGGCAACCATCCCTGGGTTCCGCAAAGGTCTCTCCTGGGGGAGAGGGTTAGGGTGAGGGGTCTTCGCAGCTCACAACTCAAAGTGACCCACTACCGAATATTAACCTTACTTGACAAGCCCTCCGAATCCTGGCGTGCTACAGGCACGACATGAGGAGGGTGACGATGCGGACGAAGGGGCCGGGCAAGCACTACCGCGAGGGCATGACGTTGGTGGACCTGATGGGCTTGTTCCCGACCGAAGCGGCGGCCACGACCTGGTTTGAGGATGTGTGCTGGCACGGCCAGCGATGCTGCGGGAAGTGCGGCAGCACCAAGACCCGCGAGGTTCCGAACGCGAAGCCGATGCCGTACTGGTGCACCGACTGCCGGAGCTACTTCAGCGTGCGCACGGGTACGCCGATTGCCCGCTCGAACGTGCCGCTCCGCAAGTGGGCCATCGCCATCTACCTCTGCCTAACGTCACTCAAGAGCGTGTCGCGCCTGAAACTTCACCGCGATATCGGCGTCTCCCAGAAGACCGCCTGGTTCATGTTGCATCGCATCCGCGAGGCGTGGGCGGGCGAGGCTGGCGATGACTTCACCGGCCCGGTCGAAGTGGACGAAAGCTACTTCGGCGGGAAGCGCCGCAATCTCAGCAACGCGCAACGCGAAGCGCTACGAGCCGCCGATGTGGGGCCGGGTACCGTTGGCAAGACGGCCGTCGCCGGCATGAAGGATCGGGCCACAAACCGTGTGAGCGCTGCCGTTGTCCCGAATACGACCGGCCCGACATTGCGCAGCTTCGTCCGCCATCGGACGCAGCCTGACGCCATGGTCTACTCCGACGAGGCCCGCGCCTATCGCGGCCTACCGTTCCACCAAGCCGTCAAGCACTCCATCGCCGAGTACGTTGACGGTGACGCGCACACCAACGGCGTGGAGTCGTTCTGGTCCATGCTCAAGCGCGCACACAAAGGGACGTTCCACAAGATCAGCCCCAAGCACCTGAACCGCTACGTGCAAGAGTTCGCGGGCAAGCACAACGTGCGCGAGCTAGACACCCTTGCGCAGATGCGGGATACGGTCGCACGGCTGGTCGGGCGCAATCTCCTCTACCGTGACCTCACCGCGGACAACGGCCTGTGGAACGCGGCGCGGTCGTAGCAAGGCGCGAGCCAGCGTCTCCGGCGTTGCGCCTTTGAGGTCGCGCTGAGGATCGAGCATGGGGCGCACTAGCTCACACGCTCGATCTGGGTTGGAATGGCTCCCACCTGCTGCGGCGCAGCCAATTCTTCGAGACGCGCGTCGATGTGGTCGAAGCGCACCTTGAGAAAGGTCATCAGGTCGGTCATTTGCTGATCCTGCGTCGTGAAGTGAGCGTTGATGTCCGTCGCCATTTCTACGAACTGCTGATCCACGTCAGAGAATCGCCGGTCCAGATGAGCCCGGAAGTCACGAATCTCCGCAAGCACGTCAGCGATTGATGGCTGCTGGGGCTCGCTTGTCATGGTTGTCGCCACCTTCCCAAGGCGTTTCGCCCGACTTCACCTGCCACAGTCTAGACCCACGGGATACAAAGTGGATCGCAGCGCACCAATTCCCTGCCACCCTCACCTCGTCACACAGACGGCAATCCTCGCGGCCCCGGACGGGTCGCGCTGGGGTTCTGTGTGACAACAGGGATTGCCGCCCAGCGGTTCTGTTCGGGGCCGCGCTTGTCACACCGGCATCCAGACGGACCGGCCCTATGCGTCATCGCTGTCTCAGCATCATCAGCCTTGCGCTGCTCGTGGCTTTTGCCGTCAGCATTGCCGCCGCCCGCGCCGACTACGTCGGCGGCTGGCCGGAGACCTGCCTGGAAATGAACGACATGGTTGAGGCTTCCGACCGAGCGGGCGGAGCCGTCGGCATCTACCAGCGCGCCTTTGGCGATGACGCAGAGGCCGCGTGCCAGAACGACCACCGCGACGATATTCAGCGCGCCTTCGCCTGGGCGTTCAGTGACGTCCCAGCACCGGCCGCCACGTCTACGCCTGCCCCACCAATGGCCGCGTCCGTCGGAAATGGCACGTTCATCGTGGGAATCGATATCGACGCCGGCACCTATCGCTCCGCCGGACCATCGAATCCCGATGTTCCGTTCTGTAGCTATGCGCGGCTCAGAGACGCTGGCGGCGGCATCCTCAATGTTGACAACGTGCTTGACATTCAGAACGTGCAGGGTCCGGGCGTCGTGACCATTCAGACTTCAGATGGCGGTTTCTTTTCGCAGGGCTGCCAACCGTGGGAGAAGGTCACCGCCTGATGGTGAAGTAGCCGCCCTCGCGGCAGCGCTCGTACTGCCGCGAGGGCCACAGAGCGGGGATGCTCTGTGGCCCTCGCTAAGTAGAGACCTTTGCAAAACGCCCCGCGTCCTCGAAAGTGCGGCGGCTCTTGCCCCCTCTCCCCGTGGGAGAGGGTTGGGGTGAGGATCTTCCGAGCAACCGCCCCTCGGGTTACGCAAACGTCTCTCCTCGGGGAGAGGGTTGGGGTGAGGGGTCTTCCGGGCAACCGCCCCCAGGTTACGCAAAGGTCTCTAAGTAGCGCTCGTGGTCAAGTAGGGTTTATAACCCCCTTCGCGAAAGCAACATGGCGCTGGATATGCACTCAGCTCAGCCGCTCCGCGCCCACCTCGCCCGGGGCCCTGGGCGCCACCCGCAGCGTGCGCTCGCCTCGATACGTCACCTGTCCCGGCCCGGCTCCGCGGATGGGCCGCACACGCCGCCTCGGCGTCACGTCCACATCAACCAGCGCGTCGTCGCGCGCGGCGCTGAGGTAGGCCGCAATCGACGCCGCATTCTCGATCACGTCCTCAGGCGCGTCCCCGGCGGTACACCGCAGCAGCACGTGAGCCCCCGGAACGCCCCGCGCGTGCAGCCACAAATCGTCAGGTGCGGACTCGCGAAAGGTCAGCCGGTGGTTCTCCGCCGCCGTCCGGCCCGCCCGCAGCTGATTCGCCCCCAGCGTCCACCGCGACGCCGACGGCACGGCCTGGCGCTTGGCATTTGACCGCCCATATCCCGCCTCCGCCAGCGTCACCTCAATGGCCTGTCGCACCCCTGGCGAATCGGCCCGCGTCAGGTCATCCGCCGCCTGCCGCAAAAAACCCAGTTCCAACTCCGTCCGCTGCATCCGGATCGGCGTCTCCCGCGCTGCCGACCGCCGGTCGCGAGCCCGCGCAAAGTAGCGCTGCGCGTTCTCTACCACCGACCGTCGCGGATCCAACTCAACGGTGCGCCCCTCGTGTCGGAACTCTGTTGCCCCCGCCGGCAGCCCATGTCCAAACGCCAGCAACGCCTCCCCGGCCGCCTGCACTTCGTCCGCCGCGTCGCTGCCTTCCAGTTCCACTCGCAGCGCCGCCAGCCGCCGCGTGGCCCGCTCCGTCGCCGACGCAATCAGCCGCTCCAACCGTTCCACCCGCGCATCCGGCGCCGGCGCCGGTGCCGCCGTGGCTTTGTCGAACTCTTCCAGCGCCTCGCTCATCGAGTCCATCGCCACGCCCGGCGCCTCGAACTGGGTCAGCTTGTACGGCGCGAACGCCCGCCACCCTCCGGTCCCTGGAACCAGCGATGGCCGCCAGTCGCCCCGTGCCCCGTCCGCCAGAATCGCCCCCAGGCCCTGCAACACCGGCCCCCAGTCCGGCACCTCGCCCCGCGTCGCGGCTGGCTCATGCCCGGCCCGCGCCAACGCCTCCCGCGCCAGCGTGGGGCTCACGGCCCGCACCCCCCGCACCAACGCCCGCCACGCCGGCCCGGCTCGCTCGCCGCTTCGACCCAGCTCCTCCGGGTTCACCGACGCAACGTCCGGCGCCTCCAGCGCGCGTGGCCGCTCGTACGCCGCCCCCGGCTGAATCCGTCGGCGACCGTCTCCGCCCCGCACCCTGCGCAGGGCATCTCGAATCCGTCCGCCTTCGTCCACCAGCAACAGGTTCGTCTGCCGCCCGATGAACTCCACGATCAGCCGTGTCCGCGCCCCCTCCGGCATCTCGGGGCCATGCAGGTCAAACGTCAGATCCAGGATCCGTTCGGCCGCCGGCTGCACGATCTCCACCAGCCGCGCCCCCCGGATCCACTTGCGCGCCAGCAGCAGCAACGGGCTGGCCGCCTGCGTCCCCGCGCGCGGCCACTGCCCCGCAAACCGCACGCGTGGCTTATCCGGGTCCACGTCCACCAGCAGGTAGTGGCGTGCCTGCTGCCCATAGATCTCCAGCGCCAGCGCCCCGGCACGCGGCGACGCCACCCGCTGCACGCGCCCGCCCAGCGCCTGGTCTTCAATTTCCGACCGGACCGCCGCCAGCGTCAGCGCGTCAAAGTTCACCCGCGGCTCCCGGCTCGGGCAGCAAGTGGAACGGCGCCGGCGCCGGTGCGCCGATCCAGCGCGCGGCCGCTTCCGCCGCCACTCCCAGCGCGTCGCGCAGGTCGCCGGTCGCGCGATACGCGCTGGAGAAGGCCACCGCAAACACGTCGCCCGTCCCGGTCGGATTACGCATCGGCCGCTCCGTAACCGGGAACCGCAACCAGCGCCCATCCTCATGCGCCTGAATCGACCCTGGCCCGTCCGTCAACACCCCAACCCGCGAGCGCGATAGCAACGCCCGCGCGGACTCCACGTCCCCCGCCAAATCCTCCGTACTTAGAATGCTCACGTGCGCCGCGGCAAAGGCCCTGGCCGCCGACCGTGGCAGGTCCACCCGCACGTGCCCCTGCCCGTCCACCATGCGCAGCAGCCCCTGGCCCGTCAGCGCCACGAAGTCCCGCCCGGCCACGGCCTTCACGACCGACGGCCCCGTCTCCCGCAGGATCGGCCCCAGGTGCACGATCTCCGCTTCTGGCGCCAGGCGTCGGGCATCCGCTGCGTTCAGTCGCGGCGCGCGCCCATGCACCAGTTGGGTCCGCCCATTGCGGCCGTAGATGTTCGAGAACGTCGTGGTCTCGTGCGCCGGCCCCGGGCGCCATTCGATCTCCGGCGCCGCGGCGGCCAGGCGTCGGGCATCCGCGGGCGCCAGCCGCGTAGCCACGACCACCCGATACCCCAGCGCCGCCGCTGCCCGCCCGCTGTAATAGGCCGTGCCGCCAAACGTTTGGCCGTCGAGCGTCAGATCCTGCGTAACGTTGCCGAGCAGCAGATAGACCGGCCGCTCGGCGGCGTTGGACATGTGCCCCTGGCGGTCAGGCCCTCGGACTGATGACGACGCGGCGCTCGTCGCCCTCGCCAATGCTGTAGGTCCGCACATCCTCGTCGTCCGCCAGCGCCACGTGCACCAGCCGCCGCTCGTTGGCGGGCATCGCGTCCAGCGTGATGGGCTCCTGCGTGCTGCGAACCTCGTCGGCCAGCGTGGTCGCCAGTTCCGCCAGCTGATCCTCCCGCCGCTGCCGGTAGCCATTTACGTCAACGATCACCCGGCACGGCCTGCCCAGCCGCCGCCCCAGCATCAGGTTGACCAGGTACCCAAACGCCCGCAGCGTCTCGCCCTGCCGGCCGATCAGTCGCCCGAAGTCATCGTCGCCCACGATGTTGTACGACAGCGGGTCCTCGGAAACCAGGTCGAAATCCGCCATGACGCCCATGCGCTCCAGCAGGCTTTCCAGCAGATCCTCCGCCTCGTGTTCCAGGTCCTCGCCGGACTCCAGCAACTCGCCGCGCGGCCGGCGGCCGGCGGGCGCGGCCGGCTCGGCCACGGCGGGAGCGGGCGTCTCGGCGTCCGGCGGCGCGGGCTCGTCGTCCGCGGGCTCGTCGGCCGCGGGCTCGTCGGCCATGGGTTCGTCGTCCGGGGGCTCGTCGGCCGTGGGTTCGTCGTAATCCACGGCCTCGACCGGAGGCGCCTCCGCCGCCTCCGGCAGCTCCGCCTCCGGTTCCTCGTCCTCGGCCTCGTCGGAGTACGGCTGGCTGCGCAGCCGCACGCGCACCCGCGCGTCTTCCCGGCCCAGGCCCAGCACGCCGCGCGACCCCGCACTCAGCACATCCACGTCGATTTCGTCCAGCGACACATGCAGTTGCAGCAGCGCGCGCTTCACCGCGTCTTCAACCGTACTGCCGGTCACAATCACGCCATCGCTGGCGCCGGAATCCTTAGCCACTGCGTCTCCTTCGTCGTCGCCTACGTCGAGGGCGGCTCGTTGCCTCTGGCTTCAACTCGCTCTCCGTCTCCTCAGCCTTGGCGCTTACCGCCTCCACCTTCGCCCGATGATCCCCCATCACGTCGCGCGCCATCGGCCAGTGAGCGGGGAAAAGCTTCCCCGTCCCCGTCGTGAAGTATTGCTGAATGATGGCAATGATGCTGGAAATCACCCAATACAGCACCAGCCCCGCCTGAAACGTCCACGCAAACACCACCACGATGATCGGCATGAACTGCATCACCCGGTTCATCGTCGCCGCCTGCCCCGTCGCCGTGCTCGACTGCATCATCCGCGCCTGCGCCAGCTGGAACGCCCCGGCCAGCAACGCCAGGACGGAGATGTAGAACCCGCCTGAAGCGAACAGGTCGAATCGCGCCGGCAGCCGCGTAAAGCCCGCCACCTGCGCCGCCTCCTGCCCCTGCCCGCTATTCCACCAGTCGCGCAGGTAGGTCGTCGTCGAATCCGTGGCTGGAGCCCAGTACGCATACACATCCCGCGCCAGCGCATAGCGCCCGTCCGCCAGCGCGTCCGCCAGCGCCGGATACGCGCGGCTGTCGCCAGGGGCCTCGATGTTCAGCATCCGGATGTCGTCCGTCCGCATGGGCGGCGAAACCCCCAGCGAGCCCGGCTCGGCCCGCAGCGCGTTGAAGTAGTCGTCCACGCTGTTGTGCTCGCGGATCGGCGCCGCAATTGGATCGCCGTTCAGCACAACGCGTTCCAGCAGTCTGGGCGCGCTCAGGTCGTCCTTGAGCCCGTGCAGCACGATCGGTCCGACACCCGCGTCCAGGTCCGCCCAGTTGATGATCTCGCCGCGCAGGATTCCCTCCACCTGATCCACGGTCATCCGCGTCGCCGCCCGGTCCCGCTCTACCAGGAAGGCGGCCGCCTGCACCAGCCGCGTTTCGTCCGTGCCCACTGGCAACTGGCTCAGGTCCGTCTCGTTATTCAGGAAAATCGCCGCCGCGCTCCCGTCGTTCAGGGCCGCGACCGCCGCCTCCGCGTCCACCACGTCCGTCCGGAACCGGTAGTTCGCCGCGAACTGCGTGAACGAAATAGCCAGCGACGACTCCAGCGGCGTCGGCAGGTCCGTCGTGGCGAGCACCACGTCCACCGGCACCGTGGGCGCGGCGTCGCCAATGACCTGGAACGTCGAGTCTTCGCGCGCCAGGTTGAACCACAGGAACTGCTCATTCAGCAGCCCGCGTCCGCTCAGCGTCAGGATGCCGCCGTACAGCGCCAGCAGCACCGGCAACTGAATGAAGATCGGCAGGCACCCCGCCATCGGGTTCACGCCGCGCTCCTTGTAGAGCTTCATCGTCGCTTCCGAGACCGCCTGGCGGTCGCCCTTGAACCGGCCGCGAATCTTCTCCAGCTCCGGCTGAATCAGCTGCATCTTTCGCTGCGAGGTGATCTGCTTCAGCGTTAGCGGAATCATCAGCAGCCGGATCAGCACCGTGAACAGCACGATCGCAATCGCGTAGCTGCCCACCGCGTCCTGGATCAGCGTCAGCGCGTTGCTCAGCGGGTCAACGGCCCACGTCTGCCAGGTGTTGGGGATGGCTTCCATAAGTCCGCCGCGTCCCTAGGGGACGGGGTCGTAGCCTCCCGCGTGCCAGGGGTGGCAGCGAGCCAGGCGTCGCACGGCCATTCCGGTTCCGCGAAGTACCCCGTGGCGCTCGATGGCCTCGTACGCGTACTGCGCACAGGCCGGCTCATAGCGGCACACCGACCCGAACGCCGGCGACACCCACCGCTGGTAGACCCGGATCAGCCCAAGCGCCATTGGCGTCATTCGGCCAGCCGAACCTGGGACTGTCGCAACCCGTGCCGTATCGCCGCGGCCAGTTCCGTGGGAGCCGCGCCAACCGCCCGCTGCCTCGGCAGCGCCACGATGTCCAGCGCGCTGGGCAAGTCCGGCAGCTGGCAGCGCAACGCTTCGCGTACCCGCCGGCGTAACCGGTTGCGGCGCACCGCCGAACCGAACCGGCGCGACACCGGCACCGCCACCCGCGGCGCGTCACACACGCCTGGCGCCACAAACAGCACCAGCGGCCGGGTCACGACCTTTGCGCCGCGTGATCGGACCCGCGCAATATCGCGAGCCCGGCGCAGGCGGTTGCGTCGGTTCATGGGTGAAGGACCGCGCCGTGCGGCGACGCGGATCAGACGCTTAGGCGCTTGCGGCCCTTCCGCCGCCGCCGCCGGAGGATCGCGCGACCGCCGCGCGTGGCCATGCGGGCGCGGAAGCCGTGCCGGCGCCTACGTCGTCGAACCTTGGGTTGGTATGTGCGTTTCATAGCTGGTCGCGGCTTCCTTGGACGCCGCAGGCCTTGAGTGTATCACCGGGTGCTCGCGCCCGGCAGGTGGTCGGTCAACCTGATCTGAAACGGACTGGCTGGCGCTCGGCGAGTATCGACTGGCCGCCTACGACCTCGGCGCCGAGTTCCGACTCCCGAGCACTCCCTCAATCACACCCTCGATCCGAGCCACGCGCTCCGCCAGGTCATTCACACGGTGGGTCAATTCGTCCACGCGCTCAGTCAGCTTTCGCACGTCGCCTCGTACGTCGCGCCAAAGACCAACGGTCAGCCCGGCGAGGCCTATACCCACACTCACGATGGCGATGGTTTCTGGAGACATTGGAGGGATCCTCACTGGTGACCACCCTCATGCTCTAAGCTCAATCGTACCGCGTCGTGCCCGCTTGCAGCTGACTGTTGGGCACTACTGCCCGGCCAGAACCGGCCCAAGTCGCCCGCCCGCTGTACACGCTTCCTCACATTTCGACACGAGCCGCGCCGCTATCCACCTAGTGTGCTAGCGTCCCTCGTTCACCGCCTCGGCAGCGGCCATGGCCAACACTCCAACGCTCGTCTATCAATGGTCAGCCGTCCCGCGCCCCAAGTCCTGGCGCAAGGCCCGTCGCACGGTCTACCAGTTCCTCCAGTTCGCCGCCGACTCGCTCGACTGGCCCTCCGGTCGCGTCATGGTTGGACGCCGCGGTGGACACGCGTCGCTGCTCGTGGAGTTCGCCTTCAAGCGCGCCGCCGACTTCGAAGCCGCCTGGGACCGCATGGCCGCCGATCCGTACAGCGAGGCCCTTTGGTCCACCCTGGCCCCGCTCCTGCACGCCTCCACCGTGCGCCGTGAACTTTTCGCCGTGCAGTACGCCCGGGTCGGCGCCTCCGACCGCTAAGCGCCAATGACGCAAAGTTCCGAAACCCTCGGCGTTGGAATCATCGGCGGCGGCGGCATTGCCCGCGGCGCCCACCAGCCAGGCTTCGCGGCCCAGCCCAACGTTGACATCGTGGCCGTCGCCGACCCCGTCGATGGTCGCGCCGGGGACTTCGCCCGCGACTACGACATCCCCCACGCCTATACCGACTTCCGCGACCTGCTGAAGCGCGACGACGTGGATGTCGTCGCCGTGGCCACCCCGCCGTTTGCCCATGCCGAGGTCACCATCGCCGCCCTCGAGGCCGGCAAGCACGTGTTCTGCGAGAAGCCCATGGCCATGAACGTTGCCGAGGCCCAGGCCATGGCTGACGCGGCCGAGCGCGCCGGCCGCATACTCGCCATCGACTTTCAGACGCGCTTCAGTCGCGATGCCCGGCGCGCCCACGAGCTGGTCGCTGGCGGTCACCTCGGCGCGCCCCACTTCGCCCGCGCCACCATGCTCCGGCAGGCTGGCGTCCCTACTTGGGGCGCCTTCACCTCCAGGGCGGCCAACGGCGGCGGCGCGCTCATCGACATCGGCGTCCATGCCCTTGACCGCGCCCTCTACGTGCTGGGCCATCCCAAGCCCCTCAGCGTCTGGGGCGCCGTTGGCCGTCCGTTCGGCAACCGCGGCGGCGTCACCAACCGCTGGGGATCCTGGGACACCTCAACCTACGACGTGGACGACTTCGCCTTCGCCGGCATCCGGTTCGAGGGCGACCTCATCCTGCTGCTCGAGTGCTCCTGGATTCTCCGCATCGACAAGAACGTCGAGCGGCTGACGGTCTCGGCCGCCGACGGCGGCCTGGAAATCAAGCCGTTACGCGTCTTCCATGACCGCGACAGCTTTCACAGCACCGAGACCTACGACACCACCGGCGAGACCCGCCAGGAGCACGTGATCTCCATCGCGGACTTCATCAGCGCCGTCCGCCAGGGCGTCCAGCCCACCGTCACCGCCGCCCAGGGCGTCACGGTCACCCGGATTGTGGACGCGATTTACCGCTCGGCCGCCGAGCGAACCGAAATCCCGCTGAGCTAGCCCGAACGTCGCCTCAGCCGCGCTCGTCCATCGGCGTCACCGCGCGGTCCATGTGCCCGATGTACTCGGCCCTTGGTCGGATGATCCGGTTGTTGCCCTGCTGCTCCAGCACGTGGGCGGTCCAGCCGCTCATTCGGCTGATCGCAAAGATCGGCGTGAACAGGTCGGGCGGGATCCCCAGCGAGGCGTACACCGTCGCGGCGTAGAAGTCCACGTTGGAGTTCAGATTCTTCTCCCGCAGCATCACGGCTTCCATGACCTGCGATATGTCAAACCACTCCGCGTGACCGGATGCGGGCGCCAGTTCCCGAGCGATTTCGCGCAGGATCGTGGCCCGCGGGTCGGCCGTGCGGTACACCGCGTGACCGAAGCCCATTACCAGTTCGCGCCGGCTCAGCTTGCCCATCACCCAGGCTTCGGCCTCTTCCGGCGAAGTGACCTGCAAGAGCATTTCCAGAACAGCCTGATTGGCCCCGCCGTGCAGCGGGCCCCGCAAGGCCCCAACAGCGCCGGCTATGGCCGAGTGCATGTCGGTCAGCGTGGCGGCGATCACCCGGGCGGCGAAGGTGCTGGCGTTGAACTCGTGGTCCGCCTGCAGCACCAGCATCACATCAATCGTTCGCGTCGCCTCGGGTTTCGGCGCTTCGCCGAAATACGTCGCCAGGAACGACGAGGCAACGGAACCGTCCGGAGGGTCAAGGGGGTCGCGGCCCTCCAGCAGACGGCCGGCCTGCGCCACGCTGTTCGGCGTCTGCGCCAGCAGCCGTACGGCCTTGCGCTGGGCGGCTTCCAGCGAGTCGTCACCCTGATCCGGGTCGAAGCTGCCCAGCATGGACACCGCCGTGCGCAGCGCCACCATCGGGGTCGAGTCGCTGGGCAGCGACGCCAGCATGTCCATCACCGGCGCCGGCAGGTCGCGGGATTCGTTCAGTTGGTTGGCTAAGGCGTCGAGCTGACTGCGACTCGGCAATTCGTCATGCCACAGCAGGTAGGCGACTTCCTCGAACGACGTCTCCGCCGCCACCAGGTCGGCAATGTCGATTCCGCGGTAGGTCAACCGGCCGACTTCGCCGTCCACTGAACTCAGCGCCGACCGGCCGGCCACGACCCCTCGCAGGCCGCTCTCTTTCGCTGCCATCAACGTCCCCCTCGCAATTCGTCGGTACAAGGCAATCAGGCAGGCCGGATATCGGCGGCGCCGGGCGGCCTGCGGCGCGGAGGGCGCAATGGCGCGCGCAACCGCGCCGGGAACCATTGTAGGCGATGGACCGCCGCTTCCCACACGCACCCGCTTGGCTATAGCGGCGGCCGCGCCTCGTTCCAGCTGGTTCGCCGCTCCGCCGCCGCGGCAAATCCAAGCGTCACGCCATCCGCCAGCCGCGGTCCGACCACTTGCAACCCAACTGGTAACCCGCCCGGTGTAAGTCCCGCCGGCACGCTGACCGCCGGCTGGCCCGTCAGGTTGAACGGGTACATGTGTTGGAACCAGCGTTCGACCCAGGCGTCGGGTTCATCCGTGACGCCCGTGGCCGGGTCCACCGGCAGCGGCGGCTGCAACAGGGTCGGCGTCATCACCACGTCGAAGTCTTGGTACACCCGCGCGAACACCGCCCACACGTCGCGTCGCGCCGCCTCCGCCGCCAGAAACTCGGTCGCGCTCACCTTGAGGCCGCGCGCAACCCGCGCGACCAGCGTGGCATCGGATACCGACCGCATCTCCTCCGGCTGCTTCCCGATGTTGCCGGCCAGCATCACGTCAAACAGCACCGCCCACGTCTCCGTCCAGTCGTCCAGGAACGGATCGATCTCGGTCACCTGGAACCCGTCGTCCTGCAGCGCCGCCACGGTCGCGCGGCACGGCTGCAGGACCTCGGGATCGGCCTCCGCGTGCCCAAGCTGCGGCGCCCATGCAATTCGCCCTGCCGCGGGCGGGTGGCTGGCGATCTCCCCGTAGTTCACGTCTTCCGGCGGCAGCGAGGCTGGGTCCATGTGATCCTGCCCGGCAATCACGTCCAGCATCAGCGCCGTGTCGGCCACCGATCGCGCCATCGGCCCCAGGTGCGACATCGGCGAGAAGCCGGCCCTCAGCGGCGCGTGCGGCACCCGGCCCAGCGTCGGCTTGTGCCCAACCACGCCGCAGCACGCGGCCGGAATTCGAATCGAGCCGCCCCCGTCCGTGCCCAGCGCCAGCGCAACCTGGCCTGCCGCCAGCGCCGCTGCCGAGCCGCTGCTTGATCCCCCCGGCGTGTGACCCGCCGACCACGGATTGCGCGTAGCCGGGCCCAGCGGACTATGGCCAAAGGCCAGGTGCCCGAATTCCGGCATGCAGGTCATGCCCACGATCACCGCGCCCGCGGCCCGGAGTCGCGCAACCGCCGGCCCGTCGGATTCCTCGCGATGCCCTTGCATCAGCAGCGATCCGGCCTCGCGCGGCAGCCCGGCCACCGCCACTTGCTCCTTCACCCCAACCGGCGCCCCGGCCAGAGGACCGGGAGTCGCTCCGCCCGCGTGGGCCGCGTCCAGCGCCGCGGCCGCCGCGCGCGCTCCGTCAGCGTCAACGTGGCGAAACGCGTGCAGACGCTCGTCCGTGGCGGCGATGCGATCCAGCGCGGCCTCAAGAACCTCCAGGGCACTGACCCGACGCTCGCGCACCGCGGCGGCAATCTCCCTGGCGGAGGCGTAGGGAATGGCGCCGAGGTCCACGCGTGACCTCCTCGCTCAGCCTCTCGTCCCTCGCCCTTGAGAGACCTTTGCCCAACGCCCTTCGTCCGCGAAGGTGCCGGCCGCTCTTGCTCCCTCTCCCTGTGGGAGAGGGTTGGGGTGAGGGTCTTCCGGGCAACAGTCCCCCCGGATTACGCAAAGGTCTCCCTTGAGGGAGAGGGTTGCACAACGCCCTTCGTCCGCGAAGGTGCGGCCGCTCTTGCTCCCTCTCCCTGTGGGAGAGGGTTGGGGTGAGGGTCTTCCGGGCAACAGTCCCCCCGGATTACGCAAAGGTCTCCCTTGAGGGAGAGGGTTGGAGCCTGCCCCGGACTTGATCCGGGAGTCAGGGTGGATGCTCGGCCCCGCGGCCACGCCCGGCCCAACCAGCCTCGTCGCCCTCAATCGGTCAGCAAGGCTCACGGAAAGTCCGGCTACCGGTCCGGCGCCATCAGCGGGATAGGCGTAGTTGACGTGCCGGTCCGGACCGTGGGAACCACGCCGGGATTCAGCACAATGTCGTCAGGATCGCTTTCGTCGTAGAAACCGGGCATGTGCGGTGCCGCGCGTACGTACCACACCAACTCCCAGATCTCCTCTTCCGTCGCCCGCGAGCCGTATGGCGGCATGTCGCCCCGACCGGCGAAGATCTTGTAGAAGATGGCGCCGTCCGTCTGGTTCTGCACCTCCGGGTGCGAGAAGTTGCGCGGTCGCGGCACCAGCAGTTGGACCTGCGGACCGTGGCCGTCGGCCAGGTGCCCGTGGCACTTGGCGCAGGTGAACCGGTACTGCTCGTGTGCTCGGGTGAGAACCGGTTCCGACAGCGGCAGCGGATTCTCCATGACCAGGAACTGCCCCGGCACCATCCATTCGTCGAGTTCCTGGCGCAGGCCCAGGGACGGCAGCCAGGTGAACACCCAGAACATGCCGCCCAGCAGCATGACCAATACGACAATCGTGGTGTCGGTAATTGATGAGCCGCTACGTTCCACGCGTTCGCCCCAGTGCGTTCCGCACCAAGCGGAAGCGGCGTGATGTTAGCACCGACTCAGCCCTCCGCCATCGCTGGGACGCTGGGATTCGGTCGACCGAGCGCCTGTCGCAGGAACGCGTTCACCCGCACCGCGTATTCTCCCAGCCGCTGCGAGTACGCTCCAACGTGCCCAACGCTCGGCGGCTGCCAGATCACCCGCGGCTCCCCCGCCGCTTCGTAGAGCTCCCGCCCGACCTCCGCCGGCACATAGCGGTCGGACTGCCCGTGGATGATGAAGACCGGACGCGGACTGATCCGCCCGATGTCGTCTGCCGGGTTCACCTGGCCGGGGTCCACCCCGCTGAACAGCCGCGCCAGCAGTTGCACCGGGCCGGCAAAGGGAAACGCCGGAACCCGCAGGAATGCCTCGAACGACTCGTCCGTGGTTTCCAGCAGCCGTGCGTAGGATGACTCGGACACCACCGCGGCAATGCGTGAGTCGCGGGCCGCCGCCATGATGGCCGCCGCCCCGCCCATCGAGTCCCCGATCACCGCCACCCGCTGCGGATCCACCCCGGGCAGCGCCACCACCACGTCCAGTGCGGCCAGCAGATCGTCCACCTCGCGCGCCCCCAGCGTCACCACGCCCGAATCGCTGAGGCCGTGTCCCCGGAAATCGAATACGAACGCGTTGAACCCCAACCGCCGCAGCATGTTGCCCTTGCTAGCCATGTCGCGGTGCGTACTCGCGATGCCGTGAGTCACGATCACCGTCCCGGCGGGATTGATCGTGGGGCCGTACCAGGCCGCCAGACTGGCCCCGTCGCTCGTGGGTACCTTCAGCCGCACCCAGCCCACGTCGTTGTCCAGCCGGGTGGTCGTGCCCTCCTCCTGCGGCGGGTGCGTCAGGAACCAGGCAGTCAGGCCGGACAGCGTCAGAAAGCCAAACGCGCCCAGCGCCACCACGCCAATTCCAACCCGCACGAGCAGACGCCCCACGCTCCCGCGCGCCCGCGGCACATACGCCAGCCGCCCTCGCGGCCGGTCCCGGTGCATACCCTGGTAAACGGAACCCATCAGCCAACGTCTTCGCGCGGCGTGCAAACGGCGCACTGAGGAGAAGCTGCCTTACACGATGTCACACTGCGTCAATCGCCAACGTGAGGAATATCCCGCATGACCCTTCTGGAGTTCGGACCCCACGACATCGAGCCGCGCGAGCTCAGCGCCGCGGAAGCCCTGATGCTGGAGGCGGTCATGCGCCAATCGCTGGGCGTCCAGGCTGGCGAGCGCGTGCTGGTGGTGACCGACCCGCCCCAACGTCCGCAGGGCGAACTGTTTGCTCGAGGGGCGCTGCGCGCCACCGACCGCGTGCGGCTGCTGGTGATGCCCGTGGCGCCCGACCACGGCAGCGAGCCCCCGGCGCGCGTGGCCGCCGCCATGGCCGCCGCCGACGTCTGCTTCCTGCCGACCAGCAAGTCCCTCACCCACACCCACGCGCGCCGGAACGCCAGCGCCGCCGGGACGCGTATCGCCAGCATGCCCTCGATCACCTACGAAATGGCCATGCGCACCCTGCGCGTGGATTACCAGGACATCGCACGTACCTCGGAAGCGCTCGCGGCCATCCTCACCTCCGCCAGCGCCGTGCGTCTCACCGCGCCCGGCGGCACCGACCTGCACCTGGACTTGACCGGACGCACAGGCTACGCGGACACCGGCGTCTTCACCGCGCCGGGCGCGTTCGGCAACCTGCCGGCCGGCGAGGCCTTCATCGCGCCCCTCGAAGGCCGCGCCCACGGAACCCTGGTGATGGACGCCGCGCTGCCCGTCGACGACCCGGAAGACGCGTTGTCCGACACCCCGATGGTGATTGAGGTGCGCGACGGTCGGGCGTGCAAGGTCAGCGGCCCCGGTGCCGGCGTCCTGCAGGACATTTTCGACCGGCTGGGCGATGGCGCCCGCAACATCGCCGAACTCGGCATCGGCGCCAACCCCGCAACCCGGATCAGTGGCAACGTCCTCGAATGCGAGAAGGTGGTCGGCACGGCCCATGTGGCGCTGGGCAACAGCCTCCACATCGGCGGCGCCACCGACGTCCCCTTTCACAGCGACGGGGTAATCGACCGGCCCACCATCCTCACCGGAGATACGCCACTCATCGAGGACGGACGACTGGCGGTGTGAACGGACCTCGGGCGCGGCTCGCGCGCACCGCCGGCGCCGCGGTCATCGCGCTGGCGCTGGCTGCGGCAACCTGCGGGACGCCGCGCGTCGTCGCGCCCGCCGCCACACCTACGCCGGCCCCCGCACCCACCTGGACGCCCATCCCCCTGGCCACGGCCACGCCGCGCCCGACGCCCACGCCAACCCGGGCCCCCACGGTCATCGTTGTCGCGACCCCAGTCGCGACACCCTCGCCGCCACCGGCTGACGCAGCCGAGGCCAGCCCGAGTCCGCCACCGCCCACCGCCTCGCCCGAGGAGCTGGCGCGCTACTCCGCCGAAGAGCTTCAGGCACGCCTGCCCGACCCGGCCGATCTGGCCGAACGGCTCGGCCTGCCAGTGCTGCGAGGATCGGACGAGGACATCACCGCCGCCAAGTTCGGCCTGCGGGGCCAGTTCCTCGACCCGCTCCTCGTGCGCCGCCAGGACCCGTTCCTGTTCGCACTGCTGTTCGTCGGTCAGAGCGCGTCAACCGTTGAGCGATTGTTGGCGGACGATCTGCTCAACGCGCCCGCACGGTTCCTGGAAACCGTGGCCGGCGGTCTGGTCGAGGGGTTTCAGACCTCGGATCGCCCGGCAACCATCGTCCCGCTGGTAGCGCAGGAGCCGCCGCCTGTCGGGGCACGCGCCGCCGCCGCCAGTACCCGCGTCGTCAGCGGGACGGACGCCTTTGAAGCCCGCTTGCTGGTCACCGAGCAGGACGACCTCCTCGTGCTGATCCTCCAGATCGCGCGCGCGGACCAGGGAACCACCGCGGAACTGCTGGACGATGTCGCCCTCGCCGCCGCGATCCTGAACTCGGACATCCCACGCGGGTAGGCGCGGCCGGTTGGCCAGGGCGCGAATCGACGTCCTTCTGATTCGCCGGCTGCCCCTCGCCCCCCGCGCAAACTCGCTAAGCCGACGGCGCCTCCGCTGGCGGCTCGATCTGCAGCGGCGCGCCGTCCGTGTGACGCACTTCCAGCCGTCCCACCTGGATCAACCACATCAGGTGCTCGCCGGGCTCGAAGTCAAACACGTCGAAATGCAACGGGATGGGATACGGCCCCAGCGTTCCGTTGGGCGCCGGCAGCAGCACCGCCACCTGCGTTTCGTCGATCAGCACCCGGATCCAGCAGACATCCGGCGGAAACTCTGGACTCAGCATCGCCGGGCACGGGTCCCAGCCGGATGACTGGCGCAGCCAGATCTGCTGCAGCCCCGCGCGCGGAATCGTGGTCGTGCTGAACTCGGCCTCGATCGTTACGCGGGCCTTGTCGTCCAGGTCCAGCACAAGCGGCTCGTCGGAGTCCGCCTCGTCCTGCGCGCAGGCGGCCAGAAGCAGCGCCAGCGTGGCGCAGGCAATCAGCGCCAGGGCGCGCAAGCCCGTGAGGGTCGAAAATCGGTGTCGCCAAACCATCTCTAACGTTCAATCTACCGCGAACTTCCCCACCCACCGCGTGTACGCTCGCGGAATGGCGCTCGAACAGCCTGCCGAGAAGCCGCGTCTGCTCGCCGTCGACGACGATCCCGAGATCCTGGACCTCCTGCGCCGGGGCCTCGCGATCGAGGGATTCGACGTGCGCGTCGCCGCCGATGGCGACGCTGCCCTCCAGGCCCTGGCCGAGCGACCCACCGACGTCGTGATCCTGGACGTCATGATGCCCGGCCTGGATGGGTTGGCCGTCATCCAGCGCATTCGCGAAACCAGCGACGTCCCCGTCCTCTTCCTCAGTGCCCGCGAGCGCGTCCGCGACCGTATTGCCGGCCTCGACGCCGGCGGCGACGACTATCTGCCCAAACCATTCGCCTTCGGCGAACTGGTGGCGCGTCTCCGGGCGCTCCTGCGCCGACCCGCCACGTCCGAGACCGACGGCCTCGTCTTTGCCGACCTTCGGCTTGACGAGGCCGCCCGCCAGGTCACGCGATCCGGAACCGTTGTGCCCCTCACCGCCACCGAATTCGACCTGTTGCGCGTGTTCTTGCTCGAACCCAGGCGCGTCCTCTCCCGCGAGCGTCTGCTGGAATCCACCTGGGGCTTCGCGCCCGACACCATCTCCAATGTCGTCGACGTCTACGTCGGCTACCTGCGGCGCAAGCTCGAAGCTGACGGCCGCCCGCGCCTCATCTGGACCGTCCGCGGCTCGGGCTACGTCCTGCGGGAGGGCGACGCATGAGCATCCGGCTCAAACTGCGCCTCCTTTACCTGGGCTGCATCGCGTTCACCATCACCATCTTCGGCATTGGACTGCAGCTCTTGCTGATGTCGCACTTGGATGTGGAAGTCGACGAAACCCTCCGCGCCCGCGCCCGCGAGGTCGTACGCATCGCCCAGGTCAGCGGCGGGCTCACCGGCGTCCGGCCCGAGGTCGGCATGCTCATCGAACTGCCCGTCGATGAGCTCCGCGAACGCGAGGTCTACCTGCAGGTGCTGGACCCGCAGGGCCGCCCCGTCGTCGCCTCCGTGAACCTGCGCGGCCATTCCCTGCCCGTCACCGGCGGCGCCGCGCGCGTTATCGAGACGCACAAGGAGTCGATCGAGACCATCAACGTCGCCGGCCGCTTCCGCCTGCGCTTGCTCAGCGTCCCGATCCTGCGTGGCGATCATCTCGTCGGCGTTTTGCAAAGCGCCCAGTCCCTGCAGCTGGCCGATAGCACCACCCTACGCTCCCGCAACCTCCTCTTTGGCGGAGCCGCCCTCGTGTTTTTCGTCGCCTCGATCAGCGCCCTCTACCTCACCCGCACCGCCGTCAACCCCGTGGCCGAAATCACCCGCACCGCCGAGGCCATCTATCTGCAGGGCGACCTCAGCCGCCGCATCAGCGTCGGCACCGGCAAGGACGATCTCAGCGCCCTCGGCCGCACCTTCAACCGCATGCTCGACCACATCGAGGACAGCGTGGAGGTCCACCGGCGCTTTGTCGGCGACGCCTCCCACGAACTCAAGACCCCCCTCACCGTCATCCGCGGCAACGCCGAACTCCTCGGCCGCGACCCGTCGGGCTCCGATGAGGCCGCCTCGCAGGCCATCACCCGCGAGGCCGACCGCATGCAGCGCATCGTCAACGACCTGCTCGCCGTCGCCGAAATGGACGCCCCCGGCGTTCTCAAGCTCGAACCCGTCAACCTGCGCCCCCTCACGGCCCGCGTGCTTGCCGACCTCGCCCCCGTGGCCGCCGGCCGCTCCCTCACCGTCGCCGGCGCCGACGCCGCCTGGGTCTTCGCCGACGCCGACAAGATCGAACGCGCCCTCCGCAACCTCGTCCAGAACGCCATCACCGCCACCGCCGGAGACGGCGTCATCCAGATCAGGCTCATCGCCCGCGACCGCACCGTCGCGCTCATCGTCAGCGACAACGGCCCCGGCATCCCCCCCGATCATCTTCCGCACGTGTTCGACCGCTTCTATCGGGTGGACGCGGCCCGCTCGCGCGCTGGTGGCGGCACCGGGCTTGGCCTCACCATCGTGCGCAGCGTCGCCGAGACCCACGGCGGCAGCGTCGAGGCCCGCGTCGGCGATCTCGGCGGCGCCGAGATCGAAATCCGCCTCCCCGCCGGCCGCCCGCCCGACGACGCCCCCAAACCCTAAAACCGCCACCGTCGTCCGCGGACAGCCAGACCCGTACGCCGAACCCTGGCGGAAATCCGCGCCCGCCCCGCCGCCTCGACCTCACCCATTCGACCACCCGACCCCAAAAAACCAACCTGACCCAAAGACTATTCGCGTCTTAGATTTCTCTCATTTAGCCCCCATAGCCTCATAGGCGAGTGAAGAAGCGCTTGGTGAAGCGCTTCCGACCAAGGAGGGCGGCCATGTCACCACCGATCAGATCCTCTGCGCCCCGGCTGGTCGATCGTCTTCGAATGGAAGGCGCCCAGTCGGCCACCTATCGATCCGGGCAGATCGTCCTGGATCCCGGAGCCGACCGGCAGCGCGTCGGCATCGTTTGCGACGGCAGCGTCACCGTCTGGCGCATCAGCCCCAAGGGACGCCAGCTCGCCACCGCATCGCTCCGCGACGGCGACTGGTTCGAGAACGTCTTTCCCACCGACGGCCAGAACCGCACGGTCGTTGAGGCCGACGGCCCCGTCACCATTGCCTGGTTCGACATCCCCGGCTTCCGCCTCTTCGCCCAGCGGCGTCCCGCCATGCTGCGCGATCTGATCCAGCGCCAGCTGTCCCGGCTCACCGCCGTCCAGCGGCGCGCCGCCCAGACCGCGCTCGACACCGTCGCCGGATCCGTCGCCCTGGCCATTCTCCAGATGTCCGAACAGGAGCACGCCACCGTCCTGCGCGTCACCCACGAGGAACTCGCCCAGCGCCTCGGCACCGTGCGCGAAAGCGTCAGCCTCGCCGTCAACAAACTGCGCCGCGCCGGCGCCCTGGCCCCGTCCAGCGGCCGCAAGCGCGCCATCGCCATCCTCAACCTCGCCAAGCTCCAGCAACTCGCCGGCGCCCGCGCCCAGGCGCGCTAACCAACCCCAAACCCGGTGCGGAGGCCCCCACCCGCCTCCGCACCGCGCCTCCTCTCTCCAGCGGCCGCCATCGTCACTCGCGCCGCTGCCACAGAGTCGGCCTTGCTCACAACGCCCCCAGGACCCGAATCCGTCTCCCACCTCACCCCCGCCATGCGCTAGGCTCCCCATCCGCCCCACCTCTACTCCCTGGCGCGCTCTGTGTCCGACCGCCCCTTCACCTCCTTCCTCACCACCCTCCGCTGCGCCGAAACCGGCGAACCCCACGACCCCGCCGTGCTCCAATCCGTCAGCCACGGCGCCGGCGCGACCCTCCTGCCGGAATACGACCTGGACGCCGTCCGCGCCGCCGTCACGCCGGACGACATCCGCCAGCGCCCGCGGGACCTCTGGCGCTTCCGCGAACTCCTCCCGCTCGACAACCCCCTCCAGGCCCCCGGCCTCGGTGCTGGCGCAACCCCCCTGTTTCCACTCAACCGTCTGGGCCAACAGTTCGGCCTCGACAACCTGTGGCTTAAGGACGAAGGCGCCAACCCCACCGGCACCTTCAAGGCCCGCGGCGCCGCCGTCGGCGTGGCCCGCGCCTACGAACTCGGCGTCCGCGACATCGCCATCCCCACCGCCGGCAACGCCGGCAGCGCCTGGGCCGCCTACTGCGCCGCCTGGGGCATCACCCTCCGCGTCGTCATGCCCGTTAACACCCCCGACCCCATCAAGGCCGAATGCGTCGCCTACGGCGCTGACGTCACCGAAGTCCGCGGCGTCATCAGCGACGCCGGCCGCATCGCCTCCGAACGCAGTGCTGAAGCCGGCTGGTTCGACGCCTCCACCATGAAAGAGCCTTACCGCGTCGAAGGTAAAAAGACCATGGGCCTCGAAATCGCCGAAGCCTTCGGCTGGGACCCGCCCGACGTCGTGCTCTATCCCACCGGCGGCGGCGTCGGCCTTATCGGCGTTTGGAAAGCCATGCGCGAACTCGCCGAACTCGGCTGGCTGAAGGGATCCCCGCCCCGCCTCATCGCCGTCCAGGCCTCGGACTGCTCCCCCATCGTCAAGGCCTTTGATTCCGGCTTGCCGGACGCCGAGCGCCCGGCCGATCCCCACACCATCGCCAACGGCCTGCTCGTGCCCTTGCCCTTCGCCCACCGCCTCATCCTGCGCATCCTGCGCGAAACCGGTGGCACGGCTGTAGCCGTGGACGACGCCGAACTCGTCGCCGGCATGCGCCGGCTCGCCGCCCTTGAAGGCGTCATGGCCGCCCCCGAAGGCGCGGCCCTCATCCCCGCCCTTGCCAGGCTGCTGGAACGCGGCGACATCGGCCGCCACGAGCGCATCGTCCTCCTCAACACCGGCAACGCCCTCAAGTACACCCACCTGATCGACCTGCCTGATCGGCCGCCCATCGACCCCTTGCCCGCATGAACGCCACCCAAAGGCCCGCCGTCCTCGTCACCGAGCCCATCCACCAGGACGGCATCGACGCCCTTGAGACCTTCGCCACCGTCATTCGGCCCGAACGCCCTGACCAAGCCTCCATCCTGGCCGTCGCCGCCCCCGCCAGCGCCATCATCGTGCGCGTCGCGCCCATCACCGCCGCCGTCATCAACGCCGCCCCCAACCTGCGCCTCATCCAGAAACACGGCGTCGGCGTGGACAGCGTGGACGTGGATCACGCCACCCGCCGCGGCATTCCGGTTTGCATCACCCCCGAGGCCAACGCCGCCTCAGTGGCCGAATTCACCGTCGCGTCGGCCCTGGCCCTCTGCAAGCGCCTGCCCGAGCGCGACCGGCTCGTCCGCGCCGGCGGCTGGCGTGACAGCGGCGACGTCCCCGCCCGCGAAATCGATGGCCGCACCGTCGGCGTCATCGGCGGCGGACGCGTCGGCCTGCGTGTCCTACGTGCCTTCACCTTGGGACTGGACATGCGTGGACTCGTATTCGACCCCTTCGTCCCCGCCCAGGTCGTCCGCGACCACGGCGGCCAACCCGTCCATTCGCTTGAGGACCTGCTGCGGCACTCCGACATCGTCACCTTGCACACCCCGCTCACCCCTGAGACCCGTCATCTCATCAACGCTGAACGACTCGCCTGCATGCAACCCCACGCCATCCTCGTCAACACCTGCCGCGGCCCCGTTGTCGACGAACAAGCCCTGGCCAACGCCCTGAATCAGCGAACCATCGCCGCCGCCGCCATCGACGTCTTCGAAGAGGAACCCCCAGTCGGCAGCCCCCTGCTCAACGCCCCCAACTGCCTCTTCTCCCCCCACGTCGCCGGCATCACCCTCGAATCCGCCAAACGCACCGCCACCCACGCCGCCACCGAAATCCACCGCGTCCTAACCAACCACCCCCCACACTGGCGCATCAACTAACCCCCGTCCCCTCCCCATCCCCGCCGCCCCCCGTTCGTGGTGAGCCGGCCCGGAGTCCCTCGCAGAGCCTGCCCTGAGCCTGCCG
Organism: Chloroflexota bacterium; assembly: GCA_965263175.1. Classification (GTDB taxonomy): domain Bacteria; phylum Chloroflexota; class UBA11872; order UBA11872; family UBA11872; genus UBA11872. The sequence continues at coordinate 3,446,585 of OZ253587.1, read as the reverse complement.
AAGGGGCCGTGTCGAACCAGGAACACCCCCCACCTCCACGCTCAGCCAGATGCGCCAGGACGCGGAAGTCCTCGACGACCGACGCGCGGCTTGAAAGCCGCGCTTGCTAGACCCCCCGCGCCGACACACTGAGCAACCGGCGTCATGCCCACCAGTCCTATGGCGGCAAGGCCGGTGCGGGCAAGCAAGGATCTTGACGCACGCGGCGGCGGCGCATATAAATGGTCACCAGACCCAGCCGAATATTCGGCCTGGGCGGTGAAGCCCCCGTGCACGGGGGCTTCGCATATTTCAGGGGTTGACGGGCGGTCTGCTTAAGGGGCGCTCGTGGCGCGGGTCAACGTCTACGTCGACGGCCTCAACCTGTACAACGGCGCGTTGCGAGACACCCCGTACCGCTGGCTGGACCTACGGAAGCTCGGCCACGCGCTCCTGAAGCCCGACGACGTGGTCCAGAGAATTCGCTACTTCACCACGCGCTTGGACGCCAGCGATGACCCGACCGTTCGTGGTGGGCCTTTCCTGAGCTTGTCGAAGGGCCCAATCGAACCACGAACTCGCCCCCAACCTCGCTGCCGCCCAGGCAGTCCTCAGCGCACCCCCTCATCCCCGGCGCACCATTCCGTTCGTGGTGAGTCCAATCGAACCCCGCCCCGCCGCGTCTTCTCTCACTCCTCACTCCTCACTCCATCCTCTCCCTTCTCCGCCGCCGCATAGTCGTGAGAATCCGGCTCACTTCGTCCAGCAGGCTGCGCAGCGTCCGGGTGTCGGTCTTCGGGAACCATCCCAGGTCTTCACAGAGCGTCAGCAGGGTCTCTGTTTCCGCCAGTGACCCCTGGGCAATTGCCAGGAAATGCGCCTTGTCCTTCGCCGTTTCCCGGGTCCAGCCTTCCGCGACATTGGCCGGAATCGACACCGCGGCCCGCGTGATTTGCGCGCGCATCCCATACGTTTCTTCACGCGGCAACCGCGGCGTCAGCCCATAGACCTCACGCGCTGCTTGCATAGCCTTACGCCACAGAATCGTCTGGCGGTAGTGCACCCGTCGCTTCCCCACGTTCCCCGCCCAGACTCCCCCGCACACCCCACCCAATCCTCCCTCACCCCCCCCGTCCCGTCTTCTCCCTCCCCGTCCTCTCTCACTTCTCACTCCTCTCCCCTCACTCCTGCCCCACCCCACCCGGAATCCAGCAGCACCCAACCAACCCGGCGCACCATGCCGCCTCGTTCACCCAACCATCCCGAGCGCTCGATCCTCTTGATCCCCACCGTCTTCTCTCACTTCTCCCTCTTTCCCCTCCCCATCCTCTCTCACTTCTCACTCCTCTCCCCTCACTCCTGCCCCACCCCTCCCGTCATCCCGGCGTCCGCAGCCGGGACCCAGCCGCACCCAACAAACCCGGCGCACCACGCAGCCCGATCACCCAGCCATCCCGAGCGCTCGATCCTCTTGATCCCCACCGTCTTCTCTCACTTCTCACTCCTCTCCCCTCACTCCTGCCCCACCCCTCCCGTCATCCCAGCGTCCGCAGCCGGGACCCAGCAGCACCCAACCAACCCGGCGCACCATGCCACCTCGTTCACTCAACCATCCCGAGCGCTCGATCCTCTTGATCCCCACCGTCTTCTCTCACTTCTCCCTCTTTCCCCTCCCCATCCCCTCTCCCCTCTCACTTCTCACTCCTCTCCCCTCACTCCTGCCCCACCCCTCCCGTCATCCCAGCGTCCGCAGCCGGGACCCAGCAGCACCCAACCAACCCGGCGCACCATGCCACCTCGTTCACTCAACCATCCCGAGCGCTCGATCCTCTTGATCCCCACCGTCTTCTCTCACTTCTCCCTCTTTCCCCTCCCCATCCCCTCTCCCCTCTCACTTCTCACTCCTCTCCCCTCACTCCTGCCCCACCCCTCCCGTCATCCCAGCGTCCGCAGCCGGGACCCAGCAGCACCCAACAAACCCGGCGCACCACGCAGCCCGATCACCCAGCCATCCCGAGCGCTCGATCCTCTTGATCCCCACCGTCTTCTCTCACTTCTCCCTCCTCTCCCCTCACTCCTGCCCCACCCCTTGACCCCGCAGCGTCCGATTCGTCTCCGGCCGCCAGTCCCGAATCAGCGCCGTCTCCAACGCTCGGGTCTCTTGCTCATTCGCCGTATAGACCAACGAAAACTGCACCAGGTCGCGGAACATGCGCAGTTGCCGCCGTAGCTCCGGGTTTGTCTCGCTGGACAAATGCTGCAACAGACGCCGCCGCAAACACGTCGTGGACATGCCCAGGTACAGCCGCTCCGGCCCGCCTTCGATACCGCTCGGCAGCCACAGCGCGTAAAGACCTGAGCGATTGCGCGGCAACTCCCGCACCTCGTCCGCTGCAAACGGACGCAATTCCCGCTCCAGTTGATACTTCGCAGTAAATGGCGTCATCCCGCGATTCACAACGCCTCCCGCCCTTGCCCGCCGTCAGTCAGCGACTGACTACTAACTACTGCCGAGGCTCATCGCTGCTTGCGAAGGTTTCGCCGCCTGCCGCTGCGCCTCTTCCAGAATCGCCGGCCAAGCCGTCACCAGGTTGTTGAAGATCACCGCGTTGGCCGAATCGCCCGCCCGGTCGAAGTGGCTATAGAGCAGGCGAGCCAACCGTTCGGCCATCTCCGCATCGCCGCCCATCACCCGCGCCACCTCCGCCGCGCCCTCCACCAGACGTCCGTCCTCGCGGTTCATGTGCCACGCCATCCGGTGGCAGCCCTCCCAAGCGGTCATGTCGCCGCGCGCCCACCCTCGTTTCGCGTCATAGTCGTCCAGCGGCAGCAGCCTCACCAAGCCGCCTCCAGAGGTCAGCAGCCCCTCGGACGCCAGATCGTCGATGACCACGTTACTCGCCTGCGACAGCACTTCCGCCTCGCCAAACGGGCCGTCCGCAAGGCCGTGCTGCCGCAGCCAGCGCCGACAGAAGCGCGTCTTCGCGTCCAGTTCGCCTTCCTGTCGTTCCTCGTAGGCGTCGATGGCCTGATTGATCGCCGCCAGCGCCTCGCGCACCGTCACTCGCTCACCGCTGATCGTCTCCACGCGGCTGTATTGGGAGTAGACCTTCATCCCGGGCCCGATAGCCGCCTGCGGAAGGTCGGTCGGCGCGATGTGCCCCTCGCGCGTGAGTTCTTCTAGCGCCAAGGGTAAGTCGCGTTCAAGTTCGTCTAAGAACTGCCGGCGCGTCCCGACTGGCGCATCCGATGGACGCTGTCGACAGACCAGTACTACCGATGACGCTAACGCGTTTGAGCCGAGAGACCGCGTTCGATTTGGTTTCTCCGTAAGTACAGGCCATGTGCCCACCACCTGGAAACCGGCGCTAACCAAAGCATTCAGCATAGTCTCCCAGCCGGTGGATGCCAGCCCTTCGCGCACCTTCTCCTGCTGCTTATAGGCGTAGAAAAGTGATAGTGGAAACTCGGTGCTGCTTCGCTCGCGTATCGCGCACAAGGCACGACCCAGCATATCCTCGAACCGATGTCTCGGAAATTCGAACCGCGGCGCCGCTACGATCTCCTTCAACTTCGGGGTTAATATCCCTGCAAATAAGTTGGGATAAACACCTCGGAGAATTGGACGCATCCATACATAGAAGAAGTCGGAAAGGTCAGCATAACCCACGTTGTCATAGTACGGAGGATCAGTAACAACAGTCAATTTCCCAAACTCATCCGGCAGAGTCGATGCATCCATTTGGCGAGCTACTCCACCTGCGTTGGGAACAGTCAAATTCTCTATGGATCTAGCGACCAGATCGAACTGTGAAACCCAGTTTTTAGTTGAATTAGAAAAGGGATTGGTTTCGGCAAAATCCCAAATCATGGAGACTGCCTGTCTGGAATAGAGGCCAGCGACACTTGCCCCAGCATTTTGCCACCTTACGAAACTGCATCCACCATCAGCAACCTTTCCTAATACTAAAGCTATATAAGTAACAATTGTGTTGACATATTCCGTCGATGCCCCGTCTCGGGCAATTCTGTCTCTTGCACACTTCAATAGATCGCTGAATGTAGTCAATCCAAGCAGCTGCCTTTGTGTGAACATCTGATGCCACTTCTCGAACCCATAGGCTTGTACACGAAAACCCAACGCTTTATCTGGAAGACTTCCAGTCGGCAACCACTCCGGTGCAGCTTGTAAGGCCGACTTGATGTGAATCGTATCAGGCGAAAAGAATAGACGCTTGCGGTGCCCCTCGGCTACGACGGCTGTCATCTGCTCGCCCATCTGTCCGGCGCGAGCTTTCTCGCGTACATAGGCCAACGTGACTGCACTTTGGCAAGCTAGGCAGATAGCGCCCCGACTGCTTACGGTTCCTCCTGCGGGTACCCCCTGAGTGTGGTTCTGCACCACGAAACTGATGGTCTTCGTCTCGCGATTGACCACAGGCCTCGTCCAGTGGCGATTATCTTCCTTCTTGGTTTTCTTCTTGGACAATTGAAAAGTCTTCATCAGCGGCATCCGCATCCCGCACGCCGGATTCGGGCAGGGCACAGTGCGCGCCCACAACCACGCGACTACCGTGGACTCGCCGCGGTCCGGCAGCTTCGCTGCCGGATAGAGATGCCCAATGCGCTTCCATGCCTCGTCGCGTATCCAGCGTCCGTAATAACGGATGTCGTCCGCCAGCCCCGCCGCCCCCCGCCAGGCCACCTTCCGCGCTTTGCGTCCCTTGCCCACCGACATACCCAGCCGGTCCGCCTCGGGGTTGACCGGCGGCTGGTCTCTGAACTTGGGCGGCAGCTCGATCAGCGCCTTGTTAATGAGCACAGCCAGCGGGTTTAGGTCCGAGGCGATGGCTCGCAGCCCCAGCCGCTGCGCTTCCAGCGGAATCGAGCCGCTGCCGGCAAAAGGGTCATGCAGCGGCGGAGCGTACCCCCTGAGGTAGTCGAGCACAGCACCAGGTTCTGTAGGCGCAGGCTCGCCCCTCCCCCGCGCCAGCGAGCGCGTGATCTCCCGCCTCGCCTCGCCCAATACATCGCCCTCACTGTCTGGCTGTACGTTTTCCCACCTCACCAGCCGCTCGATCAGCTTGTGCAGCCGCTCTCGTTCAGCCTGCTGCGCCTCCTTGGTCGGAAACTCATCGGAGCAGTCCTTGGGGTCGTCAACCAGGTTGGCAAAGATCACCGCCCGACAGGCCGCCAGCGGCCGGCGTGCCCACCAATGGTGAAGTCTCCACGGGTGGTCCGCGCTCGTCGTCGGTTCCTTAGCCGTGGCACCGTTAATGCCATCCAGCGGCAAATCGACCTCAATGAGCTTCCGGCGCTGCGTCATGCGAGCCTCGGGTGGCGTAGGGCGCGGAAGTCTACGCGAGCGAAAGGAGCGAGGGGTGAGGCGAAGCCGGGGTTGCCATCCCCGCCCGTCGTCCATTGCGGACGACGGGCGGGGACCAAGTGGATCCAGCCGGCTAGAGACTAAGGCCTTGCTAGCCCACTGCGGACATAGCCACTCCGATCGCTTCAACTATGCGCTCGATTGCGCGGTCAAAGACAATTAGCCTCCATACCGTGCCTGTAAGAATAGCAAGCACACCGCCGATCGGTTTCAGGAAACGCACCACTTGACCTTCTCTATTATTAGAGAAGTCAATCTCGATTCGGTTACCGATCCCATTCTGTTCTACCTCAAATGGGAGGCTTGATTTGGTCACCTTGATTGTGGCTCTATTGTTCTTTCCGTATTGGTTAATGAACATGGTGTCATCTACCCTTTCTTGTGGCGTGGAGTTTTCGAACGAACGGACAGCGCGGGGATTCCTCCGTGCAGACCGGTTACGAGTTGCTTCAGAGCAGCCAGATATCGAACGACCAAAGCGCTTCGAATCTCCCATAGACAAACCCCTTTCAAGTTTGGTGTGTTCTGCCTGAAATCAGGCACTGGTAAAAAAAGACCACAGACTTCCTACAAGACGTTAAACACAGAAACCCCGGCACTTCGCCAGGGACATCTGTTTTCCTTTGGCCTAGTCCATCGTTGAAGTCCTCCCTGCTGTAGCCATGCGGTGACGCGCCTCCGTATGTTGTTTGGCTGAGCAGCCAACTAAACTATCTTCCATCCGGCTTGTCATGCTGATTTCCTCCAGACGGTTGTATCCGCCTCTTAAATTAATAGAGCCGCCCGAAGGCGGCTTTATGATGAATTTCAAACGGCTCCCGCACAACTCCAAACGCTTAGAGCTATGCGCCAGCTAGTGCTTTTTCATTCTCTGGTCAGTAGGAGACTTGCTTCACCTCCTGTGCTGGCATCTCCGTGGATATGCCTTCGCAGTTTCAGTAAGTTTTCGACTTTCTTTTGCGATGTTTGCAACCCACTGACTTGCTGGTGCCTCATTCGCGCACAACAGAAGCCACAGCACAGCAAAGCCCGCAGTTTCCAGACCAGCCGGAGCACACAGGCTTCCACCGCAAGGGTAGCACGGAGTTCGCCCACTCCGCAATGCCCTCATTCGGCACTAATGGCGAAGGGCCGTGCGGGCCGGTCGGCGGCAGAGCGGTCAGGGTGTCTTGGGTCGCCTCTTCAGAGCATCGGTTGTTGGGCCAAGCGTCTCCTCAAGGAGCACCGCCCGATCTTTGCTCCGCAGATTCGTTCCATAGACGAGCATCCCAGAGAACGAGGCGGTGGCCAACATCGCGGTCGCCAATCCGAAGGCTGGGTACCCGAGCGCCGCAAACGCACCGGCCACTGCAAGCGCGCCCAAGGCGACCGCCAACCACAGACCCAGCCAGACCATACCCCGGCGCTCATCGTTCGAGACTGTGGCCATCTCTATTCTTCGCTGGTTCGCGTGCTCGCGTTCCGCCATCGTCAGGATTCGATCCGCCGCTCCCGGCACGGCCTTCTCGTATTGCGCAAGCGTGCCGGGTGACGGAATCGGCCCCGAGTACAGCGGAACGGTCGGAGGCGCGGGGACCCGCGTCGTACTAGCGGGATTGGCAGGCAACTTGCCCAGCCCAGCGATTTCGTCGGCGTGCTCGGCCTCGAAGGCGCGTATGGCGGACCGCATGTCGTCACCCACCGCCAGCCAGTCGCTCCAGAGCGCTAGGGTGTCGGCCTGCTCGGGCGAATTCGCCGTGTTGTACTCGTTCAGCGTGCCGCCCGCGCGTCTCACGCGTTCGCTCATGTCGGGTTCTCCCTGGGCGCTGATCAGCCGCCGGCGGCAGGGCCGAAGACCTGGTTGACGGCGATCGCAACGCCAGCCGCCGCCGCCGCCGCGCCCACAACCAAGCCGGCAATCCACTTGATCAGCCGCGCCTCACGCGCGTGAAGGTCGGCCTTGATCTCGCCAAGGTCAGTCTTCCACTCGGACCGCATCACCTGGATGTCGGCTCTCAGCTCGTGAATGTCGGCCTTGGTCGCAAACGTTGGGAGTGTGGCCTCGATGGTCGTCAATCGACGCTCGATGTCAAGCGCCGACAAGTCCGCCGTCATCGGTTTTCGCGAGAGCCGGTTCCTGTTCGGCTCTGGTCCAGTTTTAGCAAGTGGGCGCCCCTCCGTTGTGACGGCTAACCAGCCGACCGGATCTCAATCGTCCCCAATGCAACCACCGGGGCCGCCCCTTCGATGCTGACTGGATTCTAGCTGACCCATCCTCAATTCGGGGGCCATCCACGGTCTGGGCTTGAGTTCGTGCCCGGTGCGATCCGCTTCAGTCGTTCGGTTGGGCGTAGTCCAGCCCCAGCTGGCCGCTGTTCTCGCGTACGGTGCGGACGTCGTTTTCCGCAAAACCGTCCGGGTTGTGGGCCTCGATGGTGATCGTGACGGTGACCCGTCCGCCGCCGTCGCGCAGGTTGCGGATGATCTCCTGGCGCAAGTTGCTGACCTCGTCCAATGAAATGTCGTCGCGCAGCGTCTTGGTCGCGGTGATGCGCCTGGGGCCGCGAGGCGGCACGATAACCGGCGGGGTGACCGGTTCCTCGCCGGTTTCGGTCTCTGTGCCGACGTCGGAGTCCCCGCCGCCCGGCGTCGCCTCAACCTCTGGCGGCGGCTGTTCGTCCTTCACCAGTTCCGCCATCTCCGGGTTCACCAGCAGGCCCGGGCCGGACTCGGCCAGCCCGCCGCCCCGCGGGTCGTCCTTCGGCTCGCGGAAGCGCAGGTTCTGGTAGTCGCCGGCCTGATAGCCGCTGGCGTAGCCGAACTTGCCCTCCGGCACGCCATCATCGATAGCCCGCAGGAGCACGCCGCCGGTGCGCAGACGGTGCATGTAGACGTGACTGGTCAGCAGCTTCCATAGCGCGTCCACGCTGATGTGGTCCTTGTAGGCTGGGCTGTCCCACACGTATTGCCGCAACAGGCTGGCCAGCGCCGTGGGCGAGATGTTCTCCACCAGCGCTTCGTCGTCGATGAAGCGCTGGAAGGCCGCGTTCACGATGTCGCCGCTGTCTCTGGCGTTGATCTCCGCCGCCGACAGCCGGTAGTCCGCCTTCCGCGGGTCGTCCTGCACCGGCGACAGCGCCTGCCGGTAAGCCCGCACCAGCGCCGTTCGCATCGCGTTCTCGGCGCTGTGGGAACTGCTTTTGGCCTGGGTGAGGCGGACGCCTGAAAGGTTCTCGATCCTGGCCTCGCCATTGATGATGGATTCCCAGGCTAGGTAGTCCCTGACTTTGGTCCGCAGGTCGCGGACGTCGTCGCTGCGGGCGGCCAGAAAGAGCAGGGTATTGCGATGCACGCGGGCGGCCTCGCCCCGCCGCTGCAGGATGTCCAGCGCCAGGTCGCCGGCGTGGTCATGTTCGCTGGCGCGGGTGAGCCGCGTGGCCTCCGGCGGCAGGATCACCAGCCGCACCCGCTCCGCTTCGGGAACGTCCGCCGAGTCCCCTGGGCAAACGATGACGTCCGAGCGACGCCCCACGGCCTCCCTCAACTGGCTCACGATGTACGCATTCACCGTTTGCGCGTCGAGTTGTTCCCGACGGTCCGCGGCGACTTTGTTGAGGTTTTCCTCGGCGTGGAAGTAGTAACGGCCGTTGGTGGCGTAGAGGTAGTAGAGGCGTCCACTCATTCGGCTCAGAGCTTCGTTGTAGACCGAGACGCCCTGACCCGGCTGTACCGCGCCCAGGCGAATCTGCCGTTCGTCCAGGCCGCGAACCGCGCCGCTGGGGGCGCTGCCCAGGAAGATGGTGCGGGCCAGGCGGCGGGCGGCGCCGCCCAGGTCGCGGAACCGCTGGAACGACTTGTCGATGTCGTCAGCTAGTGAGTCGTCGCTATCGACTTCGGTCCGCACCGACTCCCACTGTCGGCCAAGCAGCTTGACGAACTCGGCGGCCAGCGTAGGGTCGCTGAAGGGCAGGTTGGCCGGAAGGATCAGGGGCGCTGCATCGTCGCTGAGGTCCAGGCGGCTGATGGCCAGTGCCAGCATCCTCAGCACCCCACGCGTGCGTTGGAACTGCGGAATCGACGACCAGTCGGCGTACAGCCGGTCGAAGATTTCCGGGTGAATCGGGTAGCAGGCCTTCAGCCGTTCCAGGTACCGCTGTTCCGCCGCCTCGCGCGGATAGTCGCTGCGCGAGCGCCCGTACATGTCCGCGAAGGCCTTGCAGGTGCGGTCGCGTGCGGCCGGGTCGCTGACCTCGCCGAAGAGTCGCCGCCGCACCACCTCGAACGCCTCGTACGTCTCCAGCGGCGTCCAGACCGCTTCGATCCGCCCCAGCAGGCGTTCCAGCCGCTCCAGCGCCTCGGCCCCGCCGACGCCGCCCGCCTCGGCGTCGCTTTCCGGCAGGGTGACGACCAGCGCCACGCCATCGTTGCGTCGGGCCACCTGGGTCAGCGCCTGGACGAACGTGTAGATGTTGTCCTGGGCCGCCCCCGCGTTGCGTACGTAGGCCACCAGTTCGTCGATCAGGACCACGCACGGCCCCACGGAGGCGAACAATTCATCGAGTTGCGCGCCGCCCGGCGCTGTGCCCATACGCGCCGCCGCGCCCACGATCTCGTAGGCGTCCTGCCCGCCCAGTTGGTAGGCCATCTGGCCCCAGAGCGTGTTCAGCGGGTCGCCGGTCTCTTCGGTGGCGGTCGTGTCGGTCGGCGATAGGTGCGTGCCGTCCAGGACCGCGACCTTGGCCAGCAAGTCGGCCTCCGGCGCCAGGCCGGCGTCCTCCATCATGGCTCGCATATCCGCGCTGGTTCGGCGTGCGTCCGCCTCTTCCGAGGCATTGACCAACGCACCGGCGTTGTTCACCAGGTGATAGAGCGCGATCAGGCTGTGGGTCTTACCGCCGCCGAACCCCGTCTTGGTCTGAATGACCGGATCGCCGCCGCTGCCGCCCAGTCGCCGCAGCGTGTTGACCAGCAACGTGCGAAGGCCCGGCGTGATGTAGGTGTGATTGAAGAAGCTGACCGGGTTGCCGTACTCGGTTGCGTTGGCGCGCCCGTCGTGGACCTGTTGCAGGTCCGCCGCGAACTCAGCTTGCCGGAAGGTCCCCTGCGAGACGTCGGGATTGGGCTTGATGACCTGACGCCAGGGTATGAGGTTGCTGGAGGGCCTGGGCGCTCGTCGCCCGTTCGTCGGTGTGGGTTTCGCCGCTTTTCCATCGAGGTCATCGCCGGGTCCGGCCGACGCAAGCAACTGGTCCCTGATCTTCTCGACCGCCTGCCGCTGGCTTGGCTGGTTGATGAGACCCAACACGTCGGCAATGTGAAACAGGTGGGCGCGGGTGTATTCGGTGTCCAGGTCCTGTAGACCGGGATGGGCGGCCTGATCGCGCGCGCGCTTGATCAGCCAGGTTGTGCTCTGGACGCTTTCGTTGCCAGGGAACTCTCGGCTGAAGGCGTCGCGCCAGTTGCGGCCGACGATGTTCGGGAAATCGCCGATGTCGATGGCGGATTCCAGGTCGCCGTCGTGCGCGCGCAGGCTCTGCCGAAAGCGGTCGGCCTGGTTGTAATGCAGGGCGTTGGCAATCAGGTCCTCGGCCTGCTGGCCGCGAACCCGCTTCAAGGTTCGGACGATGAACGGCCGCATGGCGTCGCGAAAGATGTCCAGCGCCTCCTGCAGCGCGTCTCGGTTCGGACGCTCAATCGGTGCCATCACCAGGACTCCCCTTGCCAGGTCAAACGGGGGCCGGTTTCCCGCCCAACGCCAGACGCACCGCCACTACCCAGGACACGCCAGCGTCCCGCAATTCTATCCACCCGCTGCAAAGTTCTCTGATCAGACCAACTACCTCCCTCTCTCACTTCTCACTCCTTCCCCTCCCCGCCCTGTCTCTCTCCTCACTCCTCCGTCCTCACTCCTCGTCCTCTCCCCTTCCCCTCTCACTTCTCACTCCTCTCCCCTCCCTCCTCGTCCCCTCCCCCTCCCCTTCTCACTTCTCACTCCTCTCCCCTCTCTCCTTCCATTCCCCTCTCTCCTTCCTCGAATGGCTATCCTTACGAACCAACCCCGCCCGGAGCCCCAAGCATGACCGGCGACGTGTTCTATCAGGAAATCAAATCCGTCGACTCGCCCCGCGGCTCCATCGTCCCCGAGGGCGCCACCACCGAAGAAATCGACGGCCAGAGCGTTCTGCGCATCCCCGCCGCCACCACCCACGTCAACACTGCCATCATCTTTCCCGGCTTCCGCATCATCGTGGAAGGCGACGAACTTCACGTCTCCGGCGACACCATCGTCGACGCCGCCATCTACGGCGAGACCCTTGAAGCCCAGGGCGCCGTCGTCTCGTCGGATAAGGAAATTGAAGTCGTCGGCCTCATGCAGGCCATCGGCGTGCGCGGCAAGAACGTCCGCGCGGACCGCATCGAGGCCGGCCGCGTCGAGGCCGTCCTCAACGTGCGCGCCACCGGTGCCGTGATCGCTCGCTCCATCGTCGTCTCCGACGGCGGCGTCCGCGCCCCCCTGCTGGTCACCGAGTCCCTCCAGGGCGAAGACCTCGCCGTCACCTCCAGGACCTGGGCCGACGGCATCGCCGCCGGCGACGTCCCCGACTGGCTCCAGGGCAACCCCGCCAGTTAGGCCCCTTCATTCCGCCCGTCCCCGCCCCCTCACCTGGCCGCCCCCGTGCTCCCGCCCCGCTCCCTCCTCCATCCCCGTCTTCTCTCACTTCTCACGCCCCTCCCCTCACTCCTTCCTCCCCCTCCTCGTCTTCTCTCACTTCTCACTCCTCTGCCCTCGCTCCTTCCTCCTATAGCGCTTTCGCCGAGATCTACGACGCCTGGCAGCGCCTCTACGGCCTCGAATACGCCATCCTCGTCGCCCCACGCGTCAACCAGCGCCTCGCCGCCCACGTCGGACGCCCCGCCAGCCTGATCGACCTCGCCTGCGGCACCGGCGCCCACGCCCTCCTGCAAGCCCACGGCGGAACCCGGGTCATCGGCATCGACCTGTCCGCGGCCATGCTCCACCGCGCCCGCCTGCGCGCCGCCGGCCGCCCCATCACCTTTCTCGAAGCTGACATGCGCGACTTCGACACTCTGAAGCCCGTCGACGCCGTCACCTGCCTCTACGCCAGCCTCAACCACCTGCTGGAGCCCGACGACCTCACCCGCACCTTTGCCCGCGTCGCCGCCCATCTGCGGCCCGGCGGCGTCTTCGTCTTCGACCTCAACTCCCAACACGCCTTCCGGACCCTCTGGCGCGACCCCGTCACCGAGCGCGGCCCCGGCTTCACCCTGCACCGCAGCTTCGAGTCAGACGGCCCTCAAACCACCATGAGCCTCCGCATCGAACGCCCCAGCCGCCCACCCGTCCAGGACACCCTGCAAGCCCGCTGGTTCCCCGAAACCGACATCCGCAACGCCCTGACCGACGCCAACCTCACCCTCCACGACCTCACCCACTTCAATCCCTTCCCCACCGTCCCCGGAACCAACCTCAAACAACTCTGGACCGCCACCCACCCCTAACCCGCCAACCCACTTGCCATCGGTACTCCATCAGTGTACAATATCCCCAACCCCACCGCAACCACCCACCCCAAAAAACCGCGCCAAATCTCGCGTCCCCCGGGCCGGAACACCCCTAAGGGGTTCCGGCCCGGGGGACGCGAGTACCCCCACAAACCCCCGCCGCCGCCCTCCGCGCTCCGCCCCGCCCGGATATACTCTGGCGCCGGTACAGTGAACCGGCTCGGCCCGGCGGTTGCGGTGTGTGACCGCCCGCTCCTAAACGGAGGCGTGCCTTGACAAAGCAACAACCTGTCTCCACCAACGGCCGCGCCGCGGGTGAAGCTGCCGCCAACGGCGCGCTCGAGGCGATGGACGACGCCAAACTCCGCTGGATCTACCTCATCATGCGGCGCATCCGCCGCTTCGAGGAAACGGCTGAGCAGGCCTTCCTGGCCGCCAAAATGCGTGGCGCGCTGCACTTCTACATCGGCGAAGAGGCCACCGCCACCGGGGTCTGCGCCGCCCTGGACGACGGCGACTACATCACCAGCACCCACCGCGGACACGGCCATTGCATTGCCAAGGGCGCCCGCATGGACAAGATGATGGCCGAGCTCTTTGGCCGCACCACTGGCTACAGCGGCGGCAAAGGCGGCTCCATGCACATCGCCGACATTGAACGCGGCAACCTCGGCGCCAACGGCATCGTGGGCGCCGGCATTCCCATCGCCGCCGGTGCCGCGCTCGGGTCCAAGATTCGCAAGGACGGCAAAGTCACCGTTGCCTTCTTCGGCGACGGCGCGGGTCCCACCGGCGCCTTCCACGAGGGCGTCAACGTAGCCGCCACCATGAACCTGCCGGCGGTTTTTGTGTGCGAGAACAACCAGTACGGCATGGCCACCCACGCCGACTTTGCCAACGCCGCTCCCATCAACCTGCGCGGTCCGGCCTACGGCATCCCCAGCGCCTCGATCGACGGCAACGACATTTTCGAGGTCTACGCCACCGCCAAGAAGGCCGCTGACCGCGCGCGCCGCGGCGAAGGTCCCACCCTCATCGAGTCCCGCACCTACCGCCACAAGGGCCACACCGTGCTGGACCAGAAGAACTACCGGACCAAGGACGAGATTGCCGAGTGGGTCGCCCGCGACCCCATCGAGCGCTTCCGCAAGGTCGTCACCGACGCGGAGCGACTGACCGAGCAGGACTTCGAAACGATCGACGCGCAGATCGAGCGTGAAATCGAGCACGCCGTGGCGTTTGCCGAGGCCAGTCCCTGGCCGAACGTGGACGTTATCGAGCGCGACGTTTACGTGGAGTAGTGATCATGGCCGTTACCACCCCCCAGCCGTCCGCCGCCCAAACCGCCACGCGCGAGATCTTCATGAGCGAGGCTCTGCGCGAGGCCATCGACGAGGAAATGACGCGCGATCCCACCGTGTTCGTGGTTGGCGAGGAAGTTGGCGTGTGGGGCGGCGCCTATGCGGTCACTCAGGGCCTGCTGGAGAAGTGGGGGCCGGACCGCATCGTCGATACCCCGATTGCCGAGGCCGCCATCGCCGGCCTGGGCATCGGCGCGGCCCTGACCGGCAGCCGACCCGTTGCGGAGTTCATGTACAGCGACTTCATGGGCATCGCGATGGACCAGATCGTCAACCAGGCCGCCAAGAACCGCTACATGTTCGGCGGCAAGGCCAAGCTGCCCCTCACCTACCGGGCGCCCTTTGGCGCCGGCACCGGCAACGCCGCCCAGCACACCCAAAGCCTCGAGGCCTGGTTTGCCCACGTACCGGGCCTCAAAGTCATTACCGCCTCAACGCCCTACGACGCCAAGGGCCTGCTCAAGTCGGCCATCCGCGAGGACAACGTGGTGGTGATGTTCGAGCACAAGGCCATCTACTCCATGCGCGGACCTGTACCCGAAGGCGAGTATCTGGTCCCCATCGGCGTGGCCGACGTCAAGCGCGAAGGTTCGGACGTAAGCGTCATCACCTACGCGCGCCAGACGCATAACGCCCTGGAAGCCGCCGAGCAGTTGGCGGCCGAGGGCATCAGCGTGGAAGTAGTGGATATCCGCTCGCTCTACCCGCTGGACACCGACACCGTCCTGCGCTCAGTCCGCAAGACGCACCGCGCGGTGGTGCTTTACGAGGCCGTGCGCTTCGGCGGCTTCGGAGCGGAGATCGCCTCGCAGATCCAGGAATTGGCATTCGACGACCTGGACGCGCCCGTGCTGCGCGTTGGTGCGGCGCATGCGCCCGTTCCGTTCTCCGAACCGCTTGAGCTGGCGTCGTTCCCCGACACGGCCAAGGTCGTGGCGGCTATCCGCCAGTCACTCCAAGGCGTTTACTAGACCGGTGGCTACCGCCGTCCGCATGCCCCTCATGGGGATGACGATGGAAGAAGGCGCCGTCACCGGGTGGCTGGTGGATGAAGGCGCCGAGGTCGCGAAGGGCGATGAAATCCTCGAGTTTGAGACCGACAAGATCAGCGCCCGTGTCGAATCCCCGGCGGCCGGCATCCTGGGCGGAATCGCCGCTGGGCCGGGCGATCTCGTGAAAGTACAGGGCCTGCTGGCTTGGATTCTGGAACCCGGCGAAACGCCGCCGGCTGAAGACCCGGATCCCCCGGCTGCCGCAGCCGCCGCCGCGCGGCCTCCGGCCCCCGCTCCCCCGCCGCCAGCTCCTACACCGGTGGCGCCTGCGCCCGCTGTCCCAGCGCCGCAGCTCGTCGCCACCGCGCCGGTTGCGGTGGCTCCGTCGCCCGGTGGCCGCGTCAAGGCGTCACCGCTGGCTAAGCGTGTGGCCCGGGAAATGGGCGTCGATCTCGCGCGCCTGATCGGGTCCGGCCCGGGCGGTCGCATCATCGAGAGAGATGTCGCCGCCGCGGCTGCCGCTCCGGCTGTCGCACCAATGCCAGTTGCCGCGGCGCCCCCGCTGGCAGCCGCCCCGGTTGCGGCCGAAGTCGCCGCCGGCGGTGTTATCCCGCTGGAAGGCGTGCGCCGCGTGATCGCCGAGCGCATGCGCCAAAGCCTGCAGGAAAGCGCCCAGGTCACGCTGGCGGCCGAGGCCGACGCCCGCCGCTTCCACGAACTGCGCACCGAACTGGCCGGCCGACACGAACCGACCCTTGGCTTCCGCATCAGCTACAACGACCTGCTCATCCGCATCTGCGCCCACGCGCTGCGTGAACACCCGCGCGCCAACGCCAGCATTGAGGGCGACGCGATCCGCCTGCACGACACGATCAACGTGGGCCTGGCCATCGAGGCCGGCGGGGACCTGGTCGTCGCCAACGTCAAGCAAGCCGACCGCAAGTCGCTGACGGAGATCGCCTCCGACCTGCGCGGGGTGGTCGAGCGCGCCCGCGCCAATCGCCTGGACCTGGACGACATCACCGGCGGCACCTTCACGATCTCGAATCTGGGCGTCTTCGGCGTGGACGCCTTTACGCCGGTGCTCAACCCGCCCGAATCGGCCATCCTGGGCGTCGGCGCGCTACGCGAAAAGGCCGTCGCACGCGATGGCGAAGTGACCGCCGAACTCTCCATGACCCTCAGCCTTACCTTTGACCACCGCATCATTGACGGCGCGCCCGCCGCCCGCTTCCTCGCCCGCATCCGAGAGTTGATCGAACAGCCCTACCTGCTCCTGTAGGGTCCGGCGAGTCGGCGGCGGCTGGCTGGCATGATGCTGGGGTTCTGCTTGAGGGTGGTGCGCCATGGACTTGGTTGAATCGCACGTACATATCTGGACGATTCGGGACCCGCGGTTCGGGCGGCACCCGGACTCGGACTTCATGCCGGAGCTTGAGGCGGCGCCGGCGGACCTGTTCGAGGCCCAGGACCAGATCGGCGGCGTGGCGTGGACGGTGTTGATCCAGCCGCGGTACTACCTGTGGGACAACTCGTACCTGATCCAGGCAGCCGAACGCTATCCCGATCGGCTGGTCGTGGCTGGGCGGGTTGATCCGCTTGCCCCCGAGGCGCCCCACGCCCTGCGCGAACTCATGCGGCATCCGGGATTGCGCGGTATCCGGCTGGCGCCCAATACGGATCCCGAGAAACCCTGGCTGGACGACGTCTCGCAGGACCCATTGTGGGAAACCGCGGCCGATACCAACGCCACCATAGGGCTGCTCATCAACTGGCGGCTGCTCCCACTGGCGGACGCAATGGCTGCCCGGCATCCCAACGTAACCGTCGTCGTCGACCATCTGGGCTCGCCCGATTACCGGGACCCAGACTCCCTGTCGAACCTGCTCGCGCTATCGGAGCGGCCGAACGTATTCGTGAAGGTGTCCGGCTATCCGAACGGAACCCGCGCTGCCTATCCCTACCGCGAGGCCCACGCGCTCATTGAGCGCGTCTACCGCGCCTACGGCCCCCAGCGGCTGATGTGGGGAACGGACTGGCCGGTGTGCCTGTCCAGCGCCAGCTACCAGGAAGCGTTCGATTCGGCGTGGAAGCTGCCGTTCTTCAGCGACGCGGACCGGGAGTGGATATTCGCAGGCACTGCCCGGCGCGCATGGCGAATTGAGGATTAGCCGCCGCTCCGCTGGTTAAATAAGTTCCGGGTGCAAAGCCGGGCGGAGGCCTTGCACCCGGATGAGGTGCGTGAAGCGAGCCTAAGCAGCCTTGAGACGCTGCTCCAATTGCAGGCGCATACGGTCGGCCGATTCCAAGTCGACCAGCCGCGCGTCTGCTTGTCCTCCGCGGAGGACTGGCGTGGTCGGAATCCCGCGAACACCTCTTGTACTGGGCGCTTGCGGGTTCGCGTCCACTTTTAACTTCGCGAACCTCAACCTGCCCTCGAACGCTTGAAGTCGTTCGAAGGCCGGTGTGAGTCTCGTGGGCAACCCACACCATCCCGCCCAGTAGTCAACGATGACCGTTGCGTTTGATTCCAGCCCGCCCAGCTGGACCGATGCATCCGCCACATCAAAGCCACGGTCCGTCAACGGAACAACACCTTGTGTACCCGCGCGTCTTGCGCTTGTATATCCGTTGCGTTCGCCCGAGGCGCAGCCGGCTTCTGCTCTAGCGTGAAAGTACTGGCTAAGAGCCTGGAAAACCGTTGCAATGTTTACAGACGCAGATGCGATCGTGTCGTAGGGACGGTCGGTGATCCGCCGGGATGCCTAGCCAGGCGCCGCCACGGTAGCCGTCCGCAGGTTAAAGCGGCGCGCCCAACCGGAGCGAACTCCGGTCGGGCGCAGCCGAATCCTTGGCGCTAATGCGCCACGGGGCTTACGCCGCTAGGCGTAAACCGGTGAAGACACGAACGGCGCGGGCCCGTCGTATGAGGACAGGTGGCGGACGCCCCAGTCCTGGCAGGCCTGCAGGGACTCGGCCGGCGACTGCTCGCCCACCCAGCCCTTTTGGCCCAACGCCCGGTGCTGCAGCCACCACTCCCGCCAAGTGTTGAACGGGTAGAGGCTGCGGTTGTCCGGTCGGTCGGCGTAGACCTTGAGCCACTTCATGCCTTCCGGCGGCGGCGCCACGGAGGTCGGCGCGCCGATGGCGGCGCGGTGAACCGGCATGTGGCCACGGTCGATCCCGACGCGGCCCTGGTACTCCTCACCGCCCAAGAACACGGCCAGCGCCGTGGACTGCTCCACGGTGCCGTCGCGCCCGGCGCTGTTGGTCACCAGGTCCGGCTGGTCGTTAGTGCTGTGGCCCGGCTCACCGCCGCGCCCGGCAATCACTTCCGGCAGCAGTGTCCACTGGAAGCGGTCCTTGATGCGCGGCACCGCGAACCCGGTCGAGTAGACCCGGCCTGACGGCCAGATGCCGACCTTGCCGGCGGCAAACGGGTTGCCGAACTCACCACCGAGCTCCTTGACCTGCTCGGACGGCGGCGACGTCTCGTGCACGAAGATCTTGTTGATCAGGTACTCCCAGGCCTCACCGGCCTCGGGCAGGTCGTACATCGTCTTCGACAGCGTGTCGTCGAACGGCTTCTTCATGCCGTTGGAGTACATCTGCGGCATGTACTGGAACTCGTAGTCGTCGCGCGCCCAGGTGCCGAACTCCCCGGTGTCGGGGTTCGTCATCATGGCGTCCCACTCGGTCCAGTTGTTCCAGTTCCATCCACCTTCGGAGTCCGGCAGGGTCACGCCGGCGGCCTCGGCCAGCGAAATGTTGGCCACGAACCCGCTGATCGCGAACTGGAACGGCATCCCAAACTGGGGACCCGTCATCAACTCCGGCTGCGGGAAGGAGTGGTCGATGTTGTTGAACGTGTACGCGTCCGGGAGGAAGTAGTAGTCCTCGGGGACGAAGTCGTCTCGCTTGTTCAGTTCGTCGGTGATCTCGGTGAAGGCGCCTTCCGCGTGGAAACGGATGAAGTCCGACTGCGAGAGCAGCGCCACGTGCGGGGCCGTCCCGGCGGCGAACTGGATCGCCAGGCTGTCGATCAGGTTGGCGGCCGGTTCCAGCTTCACGAAGATGTCCGGTCGCTTCTCGGCGAAGCGCGCCAGACCCCACTGCATGGCCGCGCCACGCGGGCCAGCGGTGTGGTCCGTCACGAACCGGATCTCGACGTTCTCCATCATCACCGGCGCTTCGGTCATCGCCGTTGCCGGCGTAGCCGCCGCCGGCGCCGCCGCAGCCGCGGGTGCGGGTGCATCGCTTTCGCTCTCGCCGCACGCGGCCAGCACGACCGCTGACGTTGCGCCAATCCCCATTCCGGCGACAAACCGCCGACGGGTCAAGGCTTCAATTCGCATACTCTTCTCCTCCACCCCCGCCAGACGTGGTCCCCTGGGGGCCTAGCTAACCTCAACCCGCCTTCAGGACAGTCTGCGCACATTGCACAGCCAAAAAGCAGCCAAGGCTAACGACATTTGCTCAGGCACGGTGCGCCATTAGGCTTCGAAATGTCAAATGATCCTTGGTTTTTGCTCGGGGGCAAGCGCGCAGCCGCCAATCTAGTCGATGGCGATTCGCTCGGACTTGCTGCTCGACTTCCCGTCCTCGCGTTCATCAACGGCTTGGATGCCGGCGTCCAGCACCTCACGCAGGCTGATCAGCGCTTCCCGCACGGCGCCGCGCATGTGGCCGCCGGCCTTGCCCACGCCGACGCGCGGCCGATCGATTTCGATCGTGATGCGAATCGGACCGGCATGCACGTGGCCGCCGCCCCTCTCGTCGGTCGTCATTCCGGACCCTCCGCATCAGGGAATAAGGAATTCAAGTATATCCGCGAAATCGCCTCGTCCAGCCGCCTTGGCCTCATCGACACCGCGCCAGCCATCACCTCGACCCGGCAGTCATCGGTTGGCAGCGAGCCAAGCGACGGCTTGGGCACCAGGGCTAGGCGCGTAGCCGCGGTGCGGGCTGAGCCGGGAGCGCGCACCCGCAATTCGTGCAGTAATTCGCCAGCGCATCGTTGAGTCGGCTGCATGCCGCACATTCGAGATTAGCCGGGACCCGCGTCCCGCAGTTCGAACAGAAGTTCGCGTCATCCGGATTTGGGTGACCGCAGACTTGGCAGACGCGACGCCGGCCAAAGGCCGTCGCTCCCGACGCCAGTCGCACCCGGGCACCGTCGCGGGCGGTCGTGAGTTGACCCGTATCCAGGCCCAGGGTCTGTGCCAACGCGTGGATATCGTCGTCCGGCACGTAGGTGATCTTGCCGGTCTCAACGTCGCTTAGCCACGGCCGATCACGGCCAATGGCGGCGGTCACCTGCGCCTGGGTGAGGCTGTGCAGACGACGGGCGTTGAAGATCAGACCGCCGAACTCACCGCGGTCAATGTCGTCGAATGCACGCTTTTGCAGCCTGCGCCGCGCCACTGTCGACCGATCAACCGCGTGCGAACCTCAAGGCAACCCTAGCATGGCGTATGGGCGTGCGCCGGACAATTTGGGAACAAACGCGCACGGTCCACGGCTGTAAACCTGAATAGGAGCTCGTGCTTGGCGACATTGTCGCGACATTGCGGGTCCGGTCGCCCGCTTCCGGGCTGACGCGCACCACCGGCCCAGCTAGGGAATCGTGATCTCCTGTCCGACCTGGAGCGCGTCGGGATTCACAATCCGGTTCGCTGCCACCAGGTCATCGATCGTCACGTTGAACCGCGTGGCAATGCCGGAGAGCGTATCGCCGGGATCCACGACATAGACGGTGACGGTCGGCGTTGGTGTGGGCCGTGGGATCGGCGTGGGCGTTGGGGTTGGCACCGGCGTGGGCGTGGCGATCACGGCGTCGAACGCCACGTTGGGGTCGTCGGGGGTTGGCGTGGTGGCCGTGGCGGATGTCGGCGTCGGCACCACGGCGGGCGATTCGTCGTCGCGCGGCCGAAGCAGGACGACCCAGAGCAGAAACACGATGAAGGCCACGACCAAGAGGCCGGCCAGCAGTTCGCCCCCGCGGGCGAAGGTGCTCTCGGAGTCCTGCATGGCTGCGCCCGCAGCGCCTACTCGGCCAGCAGGTGGGCCGCGCGGCTGTCGGCGACCGGCGTGTAGCGGCCCATGCCGAAGTAGCGGAACCCAAGGCTGTGCATACGAGCCGGATCGTGGAGGTTGCGGCCGTCCACCAGCACGTTCCCGCGCATGGCCTTGCGCACCGCCGCCCAGTCGAGTTCGCGGAACTCGTTCCACTCGGTGGCCAGCACGATGGCGTCGGCCCCCGTGGCGGCTGCCACCGCGGACGTGTCAAACCGGACCGAGCGTCCCAGCACCGCGCGCGCTCTCGTCGTGGCCACCGGGTCGTAGGCGCGGACTCGCGCGCCCTCGCCCGTCAGCAGGTGGGCGATCTCAATCGCCGGCGCGTCGCGGACATCGTCGGTGTTCGGCTTGAACGACAGGCCCAGGATGGCGACTTCGCGTCCGCGCAGCCCGCCCAGCGCTTCGCGCAGCTTGCGGACGGCCGAGCGGCGCGCGTCGCGGTTGATCTCAATGACGGCACGCAGGAGTTGCGGGTGGGCGCCGTGCACCGACCCCATGTGTTCGAGCGCGCGCACGTCCTTGGGGAAGCAACTGCCGCCCCAGCCGAGACCCGCATTCAGGTAGGCCGGGCCAACGCGGGCGTCCAGCCCCATGCCGTGCGCGACCACCTCCACGTCGGCGTCCAGCGCCTCGCAAATTGTCGCGATCTCGTTGATAAAGGAGATTCGCGTGGCCAGAAAGGCGTTGGAGGCGTACTTGATCATCTCGGCCGTGCGCAGGTCCGTGACGATGACCGGGCAGTTGAACGAGCGGTAGAGCTGGGCTACGCGCTCAGCGGCCACCGCGTCGGCCGATCCGATGACCACGCGGTCCGGGTGCAGGAAGTCCTGAACGGCGGAGCCTTCGCGCTGGAACTCGGGGTTGGATACCACGGGGAAGCGCACGCCGTCCGCCCGGTGCTCGTGAATGATCCGGGAGATCAGGTCGCTGGTGCCGATCGGCACGGTGCTTTTGGTGACGATCAACGCGCCCTCCGACAGGACGGGCGCCAGCGCCGCGGCGGCGCTGTCCACGGCGAGCAGGCTGGCCTCGCCGGCGGCGCCGGTGGGCGTGTCGACCGCAATGATCACGAACTCCCGATCGGGAACCGCCGCCGCGTAGTCCGTGGCAAACGTCAACCGCCCGGCGGTCACATTGCGAGCGACCAACGATTCGAGCCCCGGCTCGTAGATCGGCACGCGCCCGGCGTGCAGCCCGGCGATCTTGGCCTCGTCGATATCCAGACACGCCACGTCGTGCCCCAGGTCGGCGAAACAGGCGCCAACCGAAAGCCCCACGTACCCGGTCCCGACAATGCAGATCGCGCTCATGGCCGGATCATCGCACCTGGGGGCATTTCATCGCGCTCACGTTCCCGCTCGCTCGGCAAAGTTTTGCACGTTGGGCGGCGGTCCGATCATCACCAGCACGTCGTGCGGGCGAATCTCCTCTTCTCGGGCCGGCAGAAACTTCTGTCCGCCGTCGCGACCAATGGCCATGACCTCCACACCGTGTTGACGCAGACCCACCTCGCCGATGGTGCGGCCCACGTAACCACTGCCGGCCCCAATCGCCACCTGCTCGATCGTCATTCCCTTGGACTTCGGGTCCAGCAGTTCGGCGAGCGCCCAGGCGACGTTCGGCTTAAGGACGTACGAGGCCACGTGCTGGGCGCCGGCCACGTGCGGCGAAAACACCCGCGTGGCGCCGGCTACCGTCAGCCGCTCCACCGTTTCGTTGGTGTTGGCTCGGGCAATCACCGGAACTTCAGGCGCGGTCGCGCGGGCCGACAACACGGTGTAGACGTTGTCGGCGTCGTTGCCGGTGCACACCAGAACCGCGGCCGCCCGGTCGATTCCCGCGTCCCGCAGCGTCTCTGCCGAGGCGGCGTTGCCGCACACCGTCAGCACGCCCAGGCCCTCGGCCCGTTCGCAGCGCTCGGGATTCTGGTCGATGGCCACCACGGACCGACCCGCTGCCCGCAGGTTTTCGATGATGCCCTCGCCCACGCGACCGAAGCCGCAGACGATGAAGTGGTCACGCAGGGCCGCCAGTGCTTGCTCCTTGCGACGTTGGGCAACGCGCGCCAGCAGTTGACCGCCCACAAGATACTCAACCGTGACCGCGCCGGTGTACCCGATTGCCGTGATGCCGGAGATGATGAGCACTATCGCGAAGATGCGTCCCCCCTGGTCGAGGGGAATAACCTCGTTGTAGCCGACGGTGCTGATGGTGACGACCGTCATGTACAGCGCGTCCAGCAAGCTGGCGCCCGCCACCACCATGAACCCAATGACCCCGCTGACGGTCAGGGCAACCAAGGCCCCCAGGCCCCAGATCACCCGCCGAGCCAGCAGGTGCGTCCCCGCAGCTTGCGGGGCTGCCGGGGGGCGTGGCGTCAGCACGCTAGGCGCGGAGACTCCGAGCTGTGGCCGCAGCGGATTCACGCGCCCAGAAGCGCACGCGGAGTTGGCCGTCCTCCAGTCGGGCGCCGCTGTGGGTCATCCGGGCCAGAACGCGCGGCAGCACGATGTTGCGGCGGGCGGCGCCCATGCGGATTATCAGCTCGTCGCCGCGCCGGATCAGCGAGGCGTCGGATTTGTCCAGAAAGGGCGCCGGAATGCGAAACTCGAACCCCCCGCTGACCTCCACGATCTCGTAGGGCTTATAGTCGATCAGCCGGTCCGCCGGCTCGCAGGTGGCGTGCATTTGGGCGCCCATGGTGCGCAGCCGGTCAATCCCAACCACTTCATGCGAGAACTGGTGCACCCGCAGGATGGGGATCGGGTCGAACATCGCGTGGATGTCGAGCAGGTAGGGCGCCTGCATGGCGCGGCGCTGCTCGGCGAACTGCCCCTCGGCCTCTTCGGACACCACGCGGTTCACCACCACGGCGTCGGTGATGTGGTCGTACAGGGTCAGGTAGGTGTAGCTGCGCTGGGCCTCGCGGATGACCATCTTTTCGGGGTTGACCACCAGCCGCACGGTTGTGGTGTTGGAGGCCGTCAGGATCTCGTGCAACTGCTGGAGTTCGTCCACCAGGTCGGTCATCGCCTCGAACACGTCGTCATCGGGCAGGGGAAGGTCGGTCACGCGGCGGGCCATGGGCCGCACCATGCGGGCCAGATGGCGGTTGATGGGCAGAAGCTTGTCCAGCCACCAGCGGCCAACCTCCGGGAACGCCAGCAGACGCAGCGTCTCACCGGTGGGCGCGCAGTCCACCACCACCACGTCGTATTCGCCGGAGGAGGCGTGCCGGTTGACCCACAGCAGGTTGGCCAGTTCCTCCATACCCGGGAACACGGCCATTTCCTCGGCCATCACGTTGTCCATGCCGCGCCAGGCCAGCACGGCTTCCACCCAGTT
Organism: Chloroflexota bacterium; assembly: GCA_965263175.1. GTDB lineage: Bacteria > Chloroflexota > UBA11872 > UBA11872 > UBA11872 > UBA11872. The sequence continues at coordinate 3,421,941 of OZ253587.1, read as the reverse complement.
CTGCACCGTGCCCCAGTACGTCTCCAGGTTGTAGTAGACGTCGCATTCCTGCGCCCAGAGGTTGTCAACCACGGGCTTGGGCACGGGTCCCAGCGGGAGGTCCAGCGAGTCGCCCAGGCTGTGGGCCGTGTCGGTGCTGAGCACTACGGTGCGCAGACCGGCGTCGGCACAGCGCAGGGCGGCGGCCGCGGCCACGCTGGTCTTTCCCACGCCGCCCTTGCCGGTGTACAGCAAAATGCGCGGCGAACGCTTAGCCATCGGACACGCTCGTCGCGTCGGTCGGGCGAATGTCCATCAGTCGGTCGACGCGCTCGATGATCCGGCCCACGGTGGCGGCGGCCGGCGCGCCGTTACGCTCCAGCGCCCGCCGTAGGGCGGCCTCGTCCTCCGGCGGAATGGCAATCAGCAACCCGCCGCTGGTCTGCGCGTCAGCCAGCAGGATTTGCGTGGTCATGTCCACGGCCGGGTGCCACCGAACATCGCCCTTCAGCGAGGCCAAGTTGCGTTCGGTCCCACCGGGTACCTCATCGGCCACGATCAGCGACCGTACCTCGGGCAGGGTCGGAACTTCGTCAGCGTAAACCTCCGCCGAGACGCCGCTGGCCATGAGCATCTCGCGCAGGTGGCCCAGCAGTCCATACCCGGTCACGTCGGTCACGGCGTGCGCACCGTGGCCGCGTGCGACCCTGGCGGCCCCGGCGTTTAGCGTGGTCATGGACGCGATGGCCGCGGCCATCGCGGCTGGGCTGGCGGCGTCGTGCTTGCCGGCGGTGGTGATGATGCCGGTACCCAGCGGCTTGGTCAGCACCAATAGATCGTCGGGACGCGCGCCGGCGTTAGTGCTAATTGCATCGGGGTGCACGGTTCCCAGCGCCGCCAGACCGAACTTGGGTTCCGGGTCGTCAATCGAATGGCCGCCGCCGATCACCGCGCCCGCTTCGTGCACCTTATCGGCCGCCCCGCGCTGGACCTCGGCCAGCAGGTCCAAGGGCAGCGTCCCCCGCGGCCAGCCGGCGATGTTGAGCGCCAGGATCGGCGAGGCCCCCATGGCGTAGAGATCGCTCAAGGCGTTTGCGGCCGCAATCGCTCCAAAGCTGTAGGCGTCGTCCACGATCGGGGTAAAGACGTCCGTGGTGAACGCGATGGCCAGGTCGTCGCGCAGGCGATAGACGGCGGCGTCATCCATGCCCTGGCCTCCGACCAGCAGGTCGGGCGAGGCCATCGGCGGCATCAGGCGCAGCACGTGCGCCAGCTCGTCAGGGCTGAGCTTGCAGGCTCAGCCAGCGCCGTGCGCGTACCGTGTAAGTTTGAGCGGCGTGTGTTCGCGTTCCATCCCTGCACGTTAGCGTAACGCCACTGCCCGCAGGGCGCGTTCTTGCATTCGCAAGCTGTAAGGATCCAGCCGTGATGCCGCTTTTGCCGCGCCGTCGCACCGCCAGCCGCTTGATGGCCGTTGCCCTGGCGGTCGCGTTGCTATTGGTGGGCGGCGGGCAGTCCGCGGCAGCGCAGTCGCTGGACGCCACGCCGGTCACGGGCGGTGCGTTCTTCGAGCGGGCGGACGCCGATGGGGTGGGCTTCGCGATCAGAAATTACGCCGACGGCCCGAGCTTCTATGACGCGTACCTACGCTTCGGCGGCGACCAAACGCTCGGTCCGCCCGTTTCCCGGCCTTGGGTCGATGACGGGGGATTCGTTTACCAGATCACCCAGCGCGCCCTGCTTCAGTGGTCGCCGGCGGACGACCGAGTCGCGGTGGCCAACCTGTTCGAGCATCTGAACAGCGCCGAATTTGCTGATGAACTGCGCGCGCGGCACATTCCCGACTCCGAAACGCCGCCGCCACTGCCGACCGATCTCGCGCAACAGGCGCGGCTGGCCTGGATGACCGACCGTGCAATCGCCGAGGCGTTCGCCAACAATCCACTAGAATTGGGCAACCTGGACGCCAGCATTGAGTTTCACGGCCTGCCCATGTCTCGCCCGGTGCGTCTGGGGCCATTCATCGTTCAGCGCTTCCAGCGGACGGCGCTGCAGCACTGGGTCGAGCAGGTGGACGGTGGGCCGCCGGTTGGCTCGGTGGTGCTGGTCAACGCGGGCGACATCTACCGCGACCTGGCGCTGCCAGACCAGCTGCTGGCGGCGCCGCACGCGCCCGACCACGCCGCGGTGCTGGACGTACGGCTCGATCCGCCGGAGAACGCCGACCTGGAACCGGCGGACGTCGCTTTGCGCGCCTACAACACCCACAACCACAGGCTCCGTACGGCGCTGGCGCTGCTGGAGAGCGTTGCGGCGAACACGACGGCACTGGAGCTGGCCGCGAGCGCGCAACTCGCCATTGAGTTTGACGCGCTACCGGCGAGCGTGCTGGCCTCGTACAACGCGTCGCGCGGTATTCGGGTCAACGCAACCCTGCGCAGTGAAGACCCGCGGCCGCTGGCGGCGGTGCTCGCGCACGAACTCCAACACTTCGAGGACTTCATGCTCGGTCGGCTTGGGGAGGACGGCCAGAGTTGCCTGGACGCGGAGGCACGGGCGCTCACGCGCGAGATCGAGACCTGGAATGCGCTCGTGGCGGCCGACGATCTCCCGCCACGGCCTAGCGTGCTGGTGCGTATCGAGAACAGCCGTGCGACGCTCTATGTGGACGGCCCCACGGCGATCGAAGCACTGGCTCAGCGCCTCTACCACGATGCTTGCGGCAAGGCACTTGTCGACCGGGCCAAGGGATAACATTCGGCATCGCAACGGTTTGTTCTGAGTAAGACGTCGCGGACGGGGCTGGCAGGGCCCTCCGAGAACGTTGGGCCCTGGTCGTAAGCTGTTGAGGCAATGTTTCCGCGGGCATTGGACTGGATTCAGCCTGTCCGCAATAACGTAGGGCCCGGTTGGCATCAGGATCGACGCCATTTCCCCGCAAATGACTTCCGTGCAAACATCGCTCTATCGGACGCTCGCCGAGCGCGGGTTCATCCATTCCGTGTCAAACGCGGATGGCCTGCGCGCGGCCCTGGATCGTCCCTGTACGTTTTACGTCGGGTTTGATCCCACGGCGCCCAGCCTGCACACGGGGCACCTCATCCCGCTGGCGCTGGCCGCGCACCTGGCGCGGGCCGGCCACTACCCGGTGTTGCTGGCCGGCGGCGGGACCGGGCTGATCGGCGATCCGACCGACCGAGCCGAAACCCGTGCGCTGCTCAGCGCCGAGCGCGTGGCCGCCAACACGCGGGCCGTCCGCCGCCAGGTGGACCGCCTGTTCGAGCACGAGCAGGCCGACATTGCCATCGTCGACAACGCCGAGTGGCTGACCCAACTCCGTTACCTGGAGTTCCTGCGCGATATCGGCCGCTACTTCAGCGTCAACGAGATCCTGGCCACCGAAACCTACCGCGCACGACTGGAAAGCGGTCAGGGCCTGAACTTCGTGGAGATCAACTACCGCTTGCTGCAGGCCTACGACTTTCTACACCTCTTTCGGGAACACGGCTGCACCCTGCAGATTGGCGGCAGCGACCAGTGGGCCAACATCTTGGCGGGGGTGGACCTGATCCGGCGGATCGAGGGCGCCGAAGCGTTTGGCCTGGTCACCCCACTGCTCACGACCAGTACGGGCCAGAAGATGGGCAAGACCGCCGGTGGCGCGCTCTGGTTGGACGCCGAACTGACCTCGCCGTACGACTTCTACCAGTATTGGATCAACATTGAGGATGCGTCGGTGGAACGGACGCTGGCTCTGCTGACACCGCTGCCAATGGACGAGGTCCGTGCGCTGGCCGCCCTGCGCGGCGCCCGGATTCGTACCGCCAAGGAGCGGCTGGCCTACGAGATCACCGCCAGGGTCCACGGGACAGCGGCTGCCGCCGCCGCGCGTGATGGCGCGCGCGCGCTGTTCGGGCGCGGCGGCGGGTCCACCACCGCCGTACCGCAAACGCGAGTAACCGAGGATCAGGTCGCCGCAGGCCTGGGTATCGTGGACCTGTTGTTGAGCACGAGGCTCGCCGGGTCGCGCTCGGCGGCGCGGCGGCTGATTGCGCAAGGGGGCGCGTACGCCAACGACGGGCGCGTGGACAGCCCCGACACGATCTTTGACGCCGACGCTTTCCAGGATGGTGAGCTCTTGCTGCGCTCGGGCAAGAAGCGCTATCACCGGGTCCTGTTGGGCAACGACTAGGAGCGCGCCGCGGTGAACTGGTCAGCCAACGAAATTCGGCGGGTAGACGCGGACAGCTCCGGCGAGCTTTGGGAACGCTTCCTCGCGGCCATGGTGGCCTACTGGAACGAGAGTTTTCCCAGCGAGCTGAGCCACTTGGAGTGGCACGAGCTGTACACCGACCGAGTTCGCCGTCGCTTGCAGGAACGGCCGACTTGGCTGTGGATGTACGAGCGCGACGGGCGCACCCTAGCGCTGACCAACTTTCACCTCGACGGCGGCGTGGCACAGGTGGCCGAGGTCTGGGTCGCCCCCGATTCGCGCCGTCACGGGCTGGGCGCCTTCATGATCCGGCATATGCGCAAGACGCTGCGCGACGCCGGGGTGACGCGCATGGCCGTTACGGTCCCCACCAATGCAACGGTGGCGGCCAGCATCAACTTCTGGCGCGACCTGGGCTTTGCCGAGGTCGCCGTGCACCTGGAAGCCACGACCTTCGGACCAAACGGCGACTGACCCTCCGGACAGCCGTCATCGGCGCGCGTCTGCTGGAAAGCGGCTGACGGCTGGTGTTGGTGCAGCCCGTTCCCATGGCGACGCGATTGGCGTCTGGTGAGCGCCTGCTTCGCTTGAAACACTGCGTTGGCATCGGCCCTTGGCGTCGCTACGCTCATAGGTACCACGTGTTCACGCCGAGGATTGGCTCATGGCCGCCCTATCCCTGCCCCCGGGTCTGTCCAAGCGCCGGGTGCCATTGCGCAAACCCATGACCCCGGAGGACCTTGCCGACGCCCGCGTCCGCGAGGCCCTGGGCGAAACCGGCCGCTGCGAATGGGCGCAGCGGCACGAAGGGCTGCGGCAGTATCACGATGACGTGTGGGGCGAACGCCCGACCCACGATTCGGAGTTCTTCGAGCGCATGCTGCTCGAGATATTCCACGCCGGCCTGAGCTGGACGCTGATCTGGAACAAGCACCAGGGGATTCGCGACGCCTACGACGGCTTCGACATTGCCGCCGTGGCCGCCTACGGGTCCGCCGACATCAGGCGCCTGCTGGCGGACGCCAACGCGATTCGCAGCGAGAAGAAGATCGTGGCGGCCATTGAGAACGCGCGGATGGTGCAGGAAATCCAGGACCGCGACGGGTCCTTCCAGGACTTTCTGCTCGGCTTGCCGACAAGCACGAACGCCAAGATCAACACGCTTAAGAAAACGTTCCGCTTCATGGGGCCGGGCACGTCGCGCGGTTTTCTGGAATCGGCCGGCCTGGTCGCGCCGCCGCACCACGCCTACTGCTTCAAGGCCGACCGCGACGTCTGGTCCGCCGTCTGAGGACATGCAGGTGATCACCGTCGCACTAGATGACCTGCGGCGGTTCGGACGCGCGGCGCTGGCTACCCGCGGCGTCGGCGAGGCCGACGCCGCGCTGGTGATCGACGTGATGCTGGAGCAGGATCTGCGCGGCCACGGCCACCACGGGATCGCGCTCCTGGCGCCGCGAGTACGCGACTTGGACGCCGGGAGCGCCCGCGCCGACGCGCAGGTTGAGGTACTGGCCGACCTGCCGGCCTTCACGGCGCTCGACGCGCACGGGGCGCTGGGCCCGATCGGCGCCGTGCAGGCCATGGATGCCTGCATCGCCAAGGCTCAGACGCAGGGGGCGGCCGTGGCTTCGCTACGGGACATGCCGCACTGGGTCATTCCCGCCTTCTACAGCATGCGCGCGGCGGCCGCCGGCCTGATCGGCTATTGCACGTGCTACACCAATCCGTCGTTCGCCCCGGTGGGCGGCGCCACGCGGGTGCTGGGCAACAACCCCCTGTCCTACGCGATTCCCGCCGATCCGCGCCCGCCGATCGTGGTGGACTTTGGTGTCTCTGCGTCAACCGGCCGGATGCGCGAGTTGGTGGCCGACGGCCAGCCCCTACCCGAAGGTTGGGCCGTTGACGCTGCCGGGCAACCGCTTCGTGACCCCGCGCAGGCGATGGCGAACGGCGTGTTTCTCCCAATAGCCGAGCATCGCGGCTACGGCCTCGGCCTCGTGCACGAACTGCTGGCCGCCAGCCTGAACGCCATGCCAATAGCCCTTGAGACCCCACCCGGCCGCTACGGCGGATTCTTCATGGCCTGGAGCGTTGACACGTTCCGACCGCGCGACGAGTTTCTGCGCGACGTCAATCACGCTCTCGACAGAGTCACCGGAAGCCCGCCGCTCGACCCCGCCAGCCCCATCCGCTATCCCGGCGAGCGGTCCGGCCTGGCGCTGCGCCACAACCTGTCCAGCGGTCGGGTCGGTCTAAGCACCGCGTCCTGGGTCAGGGTCCAGGACGTTGCAACCCTTACCGGCGTCCCGGCGCCCGATCCGCTGGACTAGGGGCGAGGCCCGGCACCCTAGCGGAAGCGAGAGACGACTATGGCGTTGGCGGGGAGGGGGTAGCGGTTGCCGCGTTTGAGGTCGCGGGGGGTGGTGGCGCGGCCGCCGCGGCGGGCGGAGACTCCGGCGAAGACGCGCAGCGGCGTGCCTTCGGCGCTCACACGCTGCATCACGTGGGCCATACCGACTTGCCGCTGGTTGGTGTCCAGGGCGGCGCTGGTGACGATCCCCACCCAGCCGCCACGAGAGTCCACCACCGGATCGCCCTCGCGGGCAATCGGCGCACGCTCGTCGGTGATCGTGAAGCGCACGACCTGGCTGGCGCGGCGCTGCTCACGCGCGATGAACCCGGAGCGCCCGATAAAGAATGGCTTGTAGAGCTTGACGAATCCGCCGAACCCCGCATCGCCCGGCGTCAGGTCCAGGTCGCCGCCCAACTCGTGGCCGTACAGAGGCAGCCCGGCCTCGGTGCGGGTGGAATCGCGTGAGCCCAGACCTGCCGGTCGCACGCCGTCGTCGAAGCCCGCATCCAAAACTGCATGCCAGAGATCGTTGGCCGCATCGGGATGCACCAGCAACTCGAAGCCCACGCGTTCGCCTGTGTAGCCAGTGTGCGCGACTTCCATTTCAATCCCAGCCAGCGTGAACGACCCGACGTCAAAGGCCCGCATTCGCCGCAGCCGCCGGCGTGACTCGTCGTCCGGCGCCAGCCGGGCCAGCACCTCGCGAGACCGGGGCCCTTGCAGCGCCAGGTCCAGGCGGCGCTGGTCACCTTCGGCGGGTGCCTTCAGGTCGCGCAGCGTCACCTGCACCGGCATGGTCGCCCACGGGTCATCAGGCTCGATCTCGTACTGCCGCTCGTTGACCCCGTTCAGCCAGACCCAGTTCTTCTCGGTGTTGGCCGCGTTGACGACGGCCAGAAAGCGTTCCCGCTCCAGCCGATAGATGATCAGGTCGTCCAGCGGATGGCCGGTGGGATCCAGCAGGTAGGTGTAGGCCGCGCGCCCGACCGGAAGCCGCGAGGCGTTGGCCGTTGTCACCAAGTCCAGGAACTCGCCGGCGTGTTCGCCCTCGACGGCGAACACGCCCATGTGCCCCACGTCGAACAGTCCCGCCGCCTGCCGCACGGCGGCGTGTTCCTCGGCGATACCGCCGTAATAGACCGGCATCGACCAGCCGGCAAAGGGAACCATGCGCGCACCCAGGTCGTTGCTGTGGACATCGTGCAGCGGGGTCTGGCGAAGCGGATCGCCTTCCCGCCAGAGGCCGCCGAGCAGCGCGCCCCATACGGGGCCGCGCAGCTGGACCTGAGCCAGCGGATCGCCTGCGCTGGGCGACCAGTCAAACGCGGGCCGCGCCTCGGGCTTCTCCGAGGGCAACCGGCCGGAGCGACCCAGGTAGAACGGCCGGCTCAGATCGGGCACCGGAGGCACCAGCAGCCTGGCTCGCAGAATTCCACGTGCGGCCAGTTCCGCCTCAACGGTAGCCGTCGCTTCGACTGGATACAGCAGGGCAGCTGCGCGCCCGTCACGGACCAGCCGGACCGGCGCGCCCGACACTTCGAGGCGGGTCACCCCCGAGGGCGCGCTCAGGCGGTCAGCGTCGGCGGCACTGATCGTGGTCGCGGACATGCCGGACGCGGATTGCGTGGCGTCCGCTACGGCGATCGGTCCCACAATCTTGCGCCCCGGCTCGTCCGAATCAATTAGGGCGTAACCGTCCGCAATCGCTTGCAGCCAGTCGGCCGCGCAGACACTCACTGCCGGGTCCATCACCGCGAACAGCCGGCGGTCGCGCGGCGACCGATCTTCGTCGGGTCTGACGAATAGGACCGGGTGCACGGCGCCTTTCGGGTTGGCGACGCCCGCGTGGATGGCCTCGCCAGGCTCCAGATCGCGTATCCGCTGGTCGGCAATCTCGTCCGCGAAGGCCAGCACGCGGCGACCGCGCAGTTCCAGCACACCAGAGGGCTTCCGGTCGGGCTCCGCCTGCACACGTTCCGCGCGCCCTCGTCCGGCGAAGGCGGCGACCTCATGCCGGAGTTCCTGTAGGGCATTGAAGTCGATCCGGCCGCGGTAGCGGGGGGTCCGGCGTCCCGGATAGGTCACGCCAACCATGGACTGGAAGGCGCGAGCCAGGATGCCGGCCAGGACTCGCATGTCGTCGGTGGTGTAGCCGCGCTGGGTGAGCCAGGGCGTTCCCATGCGCACGCCGGTGGGCGCGGCAAAGCCCACGTCGCCGGGCAGCGAATTGCGGTTGGCCACGATGCCGATGCTGTCGAGCATCCGCACCGCCGGTTCGCCGCGCAGGTCGCCGCTGGCGTCGCTGCGCTTCAGGTCCAGCACCAGCAGGTGGGTGTCAGTCCCGCCGTACGCCAGCCCCACCCCGTGGCCCGTTAGCGCGTCGGCCAGCGCAGTCGCGTTGGCCGTGATCTGCCGCTGCGTGGCGCGGAACTCCGGGGAGTCCGCGACCTTGAAGGCCACGGCCATGGCCCCGATCTTGTTGAGGTGCGGGCCGCCCTGTTCGCCCGGAAACACCGCCCGGTCAACCCGGCGCATCAGCCGGCGCCGGTGCGACAGGATCACCGCGCCGCGCGGTCCGAACAGCGTCTTGTGCGTGGTGAACGTGACCACGTCAGCCAGACCCACCGGCGAGGGATATTCGCCCGCCACCACCATCCCGGCCGGGTGCGAGATGTCGGCCAGCAGGTAGGCGCCAACCTCGTCGGCGATAGCCCGGAACCGCTCCCAGTCCGGCGCCCACGGGTATGAGGTGTATCCCGCCACGATGATGCGTGGACGGTCGCGCCGCGCGATTTCCAAGATCTGGTCGTAGTCCAGCCGGCCGTCAACGTCCGCGATGCTGTAACTGGAGGATCGGAACCTGCGACCGGAGCGGTTGACCGACGCGCCGTGGCTCAGGTGTCCGCCGTGGGCCAGCGCCAGCCCGAGAATTGTGTCGGCAGGTTCCAGCAGCGCCTCGTACACGGCGTTGTTGGCGGCGGCGCCGGACAGCGCCTGCACGTTGACGTACAGGCCGTCGGCTAGAACGCGCGAGTTGGCAAAGAGGGCCGCGCAGCGCCGCTGGGCCAGCGACTCAACCAGGTTGGTGTAGTCGTTCCCGCGGTAGTAGCGACGGTCTCCGTAGCGCCGGAACCGCGCCAGTTGCCCGGACGTATCCGCCAGGCGCTCCGGCGCGTCCCGCCGCATCGGCCCGGACGGATAGCCCTCGGCGTAGATGCTGGTCAGGGGCGATCCCAGCGCGTCCCGCACCGGGGCCGGCGTAAGACTTTCCGACGGGATCAGGATCAGCTTGTCGCGCTGTCGGCGATGCTCCCGCGCAATGAGATCCGCCACGAGCGGATCGACATCATCCAGGTCCTGGTCAAAAACGAGATCGGCGTAGGTCGGATTAGCGGTCATGGATGTGCCTGAATGCCCGGCGCTTCCAGCTTAAGGCCATGCGCGGGCGCGGATTGTGGCGCGGCGCACCGATAGCGCGGTGGGGCTACTGGCGTTCGCACACGAGGATGTTTGAAGGGCCGCGGTCTGGATAAGTCCCAGGAGCTACCGCTGGACGCGGCGTCCCTCGCGCAGCGCGCGCGAGCGCGCCTGCTGCATGGTCTCCCGCACTTCGCCGCCGAAGCGCTCTTCCAGCCAGGGGTCACCGCGCACGTGGTAACCGGCCCGTTCCCAGAATCCGGGGGCTTCGTGGTCCATGAACTCCAGGCCCCGCACCCACTTGGCGCTCTTCCAGAAGTAGAGGCTGGGCAGCACCAGGCGCAGCGGCCCGCCGTGCTCGTGCGTGAGCGGCGCACCGTCGTGCTTGACCGCGAACAGCACGTCGTCCTGGTCCAGTTCCGACAGGGCCAGGTTGGCCGTGTAGTTCGGGTCGGCATGCACCATTACGAACGTGGCTTCGGGCAGCGGTTTCACCCGCGACAGCAACTCGCGGACGTGAATGCCCCGCCAGCGGTTGTCGTAGCGGCTCCAGTGGGTGACGCAGTGGATGTCAGACGTGAGCTCCACCTGCGGCAGCGAGGTGAACTCGTCCCACGACCAGCGCATGTCCTCTTCCACAAGACCGGTGACGCGGAAGTCCCACTTCGCCATGTCGTAGGCGCGCGGCTCCATGTAGTGCAGCACGGGCCACTTCTCGGTCAGGCGCTGCTCTGGCGGCAGCCGCGGGTGGCGTAGGTTGGGTGGCCGCGGCGTCACGTCGGGAATATCGGCTACCGGCTTTGAGTTACCGCGTAAGAATCGGTTGAACATGCGATTGGGGCCTTGGCACCTTCTGTCTTGACCGTACGCGCCTCTGGGAACTGACGCAACCGTGCCTCGCGCTATCCAAGAGGCGCGTTCCCAGTGAAGACCGGCGGATCGACGGCGTCGACGATCATGCGAGCCACATCAGCGATGGCTTCCGCTGACCGGCGGCGATCGGGCGTGCGATCAACCAGCGCCACTACCGTGACCGGGCCCATGGCGGTGAAGACGACCCCGGCGTCGTTGGCGGCGTCGGCGAAGTCGCCGGTCTTGTGCGCCACGGGATGTTGACGCAGCCAGCGGGGAATGCGGTCGGTGCGCGTCTCGCTGAGCAGCAGCTCGCGCATGGCTTGCATGTCACCCAGGGAAGGACGCCAAATGCCTGGGCGCAGGCCGACGATGCGCTCCAGCACGCCAGCCATCTCGCGAGCCGTTGTGACGGGCTCGCGCGTGTTCACCTTGGTGACGCGCAGACCTTCGCGACGAAGGTCCAGGTCGATGTTTTGGTAGCCCAGACGGTCGCCGAGCAGGATGGCGGCCGCGTTGTCGCTGACGCTGAGCGCGCGGGCCAGTGCCGCGCCCACCTCGATCTGCTCGCCCGGTTGGAGACTGACGGGCGGGTCGGCGCGTTCCAGCACCGTCTCGTCCATGGTCAAGGGTTCGCCGAAGGACAGCAGCCCCGCGGCGCGGCGTCGATAGGCCTCGCGGAGCAGCAAGACCTTCCACACGCTGAGCGTGCGCATCGTGCGGTTGGCCTGGATGGCGACCAGCGGGCGGTTCGCGCCCGCGTTGGCGGCGTAGACGGCCCACGTGCCTGGCTCCGTCCGAATCCGGGCGCGGACCGCGGCCGTGAGGCGCTCGTGAATAGTCCGTCCGGCGGCGTGCAGTAGCGCGTCCCGGCTGGAAACGGGCGTGGCGCGGTCGCTGGTGACGAGTCCCAGTTCGACCAGCAGTTGACCCACGGGCCGCACCCGCACGGTTGGACTCTCGACGGTCCGCTCCAGCACACCGCGCTGGAAACGCTGCACGATGTTCTGGGCAAAGCGTTCCGGGCGCGACATCGGCAGTCCGAAGCGCCGGAGGGCCTGCGTGTGATCCCAGCTGAGGAAACGGGCGGGCGCGGGGTTGGCGTAGTAGGCGGCTCGTATGCGGTCGTCGGTTAGCCAGGCCAGGCGCGCGTCCGCGTTGGCCCTGGTCGCCACGGGCAGCGGCACCTGGCGCTCGGCGCGCAGCCAGGATTCATAGCCAGCGGCATCAAGCAGGTCCAGCAGGTTGGCGGGCGACAGGTCCACACTATGAAACGGCGACTGGATGCCCCCGTGGCTGAATAGCTGGATCGCCAGACCGCCGCGCGCATACGGCAGGGTGATCGGATATCCCAGAACGTCCGGCCCACCAGCTCGACGGTAAACGTCCCACCAAGGTCGCCGGCCATTAAAGACGGCAAAACCCCCGTCCGGCTCAGGCGATGCCTGGCGAAAGTGGTGACCGTTCTCAATGGCGAAGTCCGGCGGCAGGTCGGCTTCGGACAGGCCGGGCCCGACGAATGGCGCGGTTGCCAACGCGCCCGCGGCCATGCGCGCAAAGGCTCGCCGTCCCAGCAGGATCGTAGCGCCGGACCGGCCCCGGCGCGGGGCGTTGTGCGCCGACATGCGCGTCAGCCTACGGCGACGGGATTACTGCCAAATGTGGCCAGCGGCTGTCCCAGCCCCGGCGCCGCGTCCGCCATGGAGACGCCCTCGGCCCCCAGCGGATCGTCCCGTTCATGCACGAACGACGTGACCCGGAACCGTAGCGTGTCCGGCCCGCGCTCCAGTTCCAGCGCGGGCACCAGCAGGATCACGCGCACTCCGTCCACCAAGGCCACGGCACCCGTGGGCGCGGCGGCGCCCGGGGCAAGCGCGGTGCGCTTTTGCAGACGCCAGGCTGGCGTGGCGTCCGGGCGGTAGATCAACTCGAACCACGTGTCGGTGGCCTGAAAGAGGTCGAACTCGCCCACCTGCGGCGTCCAGTCGTCCGACGCGGCATCGGTTGCCTGCAGAGCGAAGGCGATCTGAAAGCCGAGATTGCTGTCGGCCCGCGGCAGGGGGTCCGCCAGATCGACCAAAAAGGCCGCGTAGGTTCCTTCGGCGTTCGAGGACGGCACGGACTCCGCAGCGAACCAGACGCTGCGAAGCAGATCCAAGTCGGCCGCCGTCAGGTCCGTAGCTCCGCTGGCGATGCGCCGGATGTCGGCGAAGGCGAACCCGTTGACCGGCGAGAGGTCGTGGATGGAGAAGTAGTCGGCGCTTCGGTCGATGTGGTAGAGGGCCCGGTCATCGGTCGGAACGATCGAGAGCGTGCGCTCAACGGCCTGCGTCCCGAACACGACGACCCCGTCGGCCACCTGAGCCGCCAGCCGATCGCCGGTTCGATAGCGCCAAGTCCCCTCGTCCTCGCCCCGTACGAGCACGAGCGGTATGTCCTGACTGGCGCCCGCCCGCAGGTCCAGCCTGCCGACGCGGTCGGGAACCAGCCTGGCGTCGCCGTCGGCTCGAACCAGCCGAAGTTCAGACGCTCCGTCGCCGCCCAGGTTCACAAGACGACAGCCCGTTCGCAGCATGAGCGCCCCTGCCGGAACGTCAACCCGCGGAGGGCAAATGGTCGCAATGAGGGGCGCGGCGGATTCACGGGCGCCTCCGCCCGCACGCGGCAGTTCCAGCTGGTAGTCCTCAATCTCGCCCGCCTGCCAGCGCCCGCCACCGTCCCAGGCTTCGCCCACGATGCGCTCGCGCGTCAGCGCCACCCGCATCCAGGCGCCGTCCGGCAGCCGGCTGGTGGTGCCCAGCGCGAACGGTTGCGTACGAACCCGCCGGGAGGTTCCCGGCGCCAGATTGACCGTGAGGTTTTTCACGGCCCACTCGGGCGTCGCGTCCTCACCTACGCTCCAACGGCCATCCATATTCATGTCGATCAGGACGTTGAGATAGCGGGGGCCTCGGGGTGCGCCCGCTGTAAGCGCCACGCTCACGTCCAGCGTGGCCTGCGCGGGAACCTGGTCCAGAACCAGGGTCAGGGCGGCCACGCCGTCGTCGCCGTCGTCGCCGTTGATCAGGTTCGGCACGCCGTCGGGATCGGCCCGGTCGTCCGCTCCGGCCTCGGCCGTCACGGATTCGCCCAGACGGTCGGGTCCCGGCAATAGCACGTGGGCACCCGGGTTGGGGCTGCTGCGCGTATCGAGGCGGGTTGGGAAGCGTCCGATGACGCGCGTGCCCCGATAGCCGGCGGGGGCGCCGTCGGGCGCGTCGCCAAAGTCAGCAACCAGAGCAGGCGCGGCCGTGGGGCTGGCCGCCGCCGTGACCGCGGCCGGGGGCACCTGGGTTAACGCCGGGGCGGCGTCCGCCGTTGGGGTGGCAGCCGGACCGGTGGGCGCCTGGGCCGGCGCCGATTCCTCCGCCGGTTCGCAACCCAGCAACGCCAGGATGGCCAAGAGCGGTGCGGCAGCGCGGAGACCGGCGGTGAGGCGCATGGGGCGGATGTGTGCGGCGTTCAAGTCAGGCTATCCGACCCGGCGCGGGCAGGGCGTTGCGAGGGGCTCGCGCGACCGAAGAGTTTTTTAGAAAAAACTCTTCGGTCGCGGCGGGGCGTTTTCTGGCTGAGTTTGGGGTACGAGGGTGGTGGGGGTGGATACCCGCGTTCGCGGGTATGACGGATGGCGCGGCGGGGGGGTTCTGGGCGGGGTTTGGGGGCGAGGGACGAAGACTGGATTCCGGCTGAGGACGCCGGAATGACGGATGGGTGGCGGCGGGGCGCATTTTGGCGGGGTGTGGAGCGCGTTGAGACCGGAAGACTGGATACCAGCGTTCGCCGGTATGACGGCGGCGGGGCGAGTGGTGGGCATGGCACGACAAGGACCGTGGGGGAGGTGTTTGTGGTTCGACAGGCTCGCCACGAACGGGGGCAGGGTGAACGCGAGCGGGAGCAGGCTGAACAGGAACGGGAGGCGACGCAGCCGGACGGGGGACGGGCCGCGCGTGAACGAGGCGAAGCCGGGCAGGAACGGGCGCAAGCGGAGCACGACGGCGATGGCGGCGGAGAGGGCGGCCAACCAGGACCGGGCGGCGGCCGCGAGGCGCGGGAACGGCGGGTGACGAATGGGCGAGGCGGGCACTGGAGGCTCCGGAGTTGGGGTTGCGGGCTGTTCCCAGCTAGTGTACACTAGCTGCACACGGACGGCAAGGAGTGGAGGAGTGGGAAGTAGTGGGAAGTAGTGGTTAGTGGCTGGTGGTTAGTGGGCGCTCACCAGTGGTCGGCGAAGGCGTGGGCGGTGTTTCGGTTGGCCGGCGGCGCCTGCTTTGGGGCGCACGTCGCGTCGTAGGCCTGGAGGGTCGGGTGGCCGGGGCAGCGACTGGAGCGGGACCGGGTCGTCAGCGGCTCGTCGAGCAGGTCAAGGCACCCCTTCGGCGAGGGGTGGGTGCTTGGGGCTCACCCGCCGTGTGTCACCCCGCAGAGCCTGCTCCTGAACGATGTGGCTGTCGCTCCCCAAGCTGCTGAACCAAACGACGTCCTGGACGACCTGAGCTAGGCGAGGCGCGTGAAAGAGGCTTGGCCCGAACCGTTCGCACGGCGATCGCAAACGCCGAGCGTTTGTTGAAGGCCATGTATGCGATTTCTCCCCAACGCTTCGAGGTCTATCTCAGGCCGGGCGGTGCGGGCCCGCAGCGTTCGACGCTGCTGTTGTAGGCTGATCAAGCGCACGGTGGAGGGGCTGGACATGCCAGACGGAACCCAATCGGACGTCACGGACAAGGTGACCGCCGAAGATGCCGACGGTGCGTTTTCGGGTCCGGTCAGTAGTGCACAAGGAGTTTTCAAGCAAGGACGGACTCGCACAGATAAGGAACTGGAGGACGCCCTCCAAGACCTGCGTGAAGCTCGAGACGAAGCGCGAGAGGAAGGGTTTCCGGAACCATCGGAAACGGCGATCGCAAACGCCGAGCGTTTGTTGAAGGCCATTTATGCGATCGCACCCCAGCGTTTTGAGGTCTACCCCACGCCGGACGCTGAGATTGCCGTCGACGCGCCAGGGGGGTACGGGCAATCAGTCTTGCTGTTCTGCGAATCGTCGGGCAGTGCGTTGTGCATGGTTGACGTGAACGGCGAGCACCGCCGCGCCCGCTACGACAGCACGCGGACGCTGCCTGACGGTTTCTTGGTTGAAGCTCTGACGGAGTTGCAGCGCGCGGCCTCGCGGCCCCGTTGAGTGTTTCGAAGTCTGTCGCGCCCGAGGAAGACCTGGGCCGCAGCATATTCTCCAGAAAGAACGCGAAGCGGGCGGAGCGTTCTCGCGTCCCTTATCACGTATTTCTGGAACGACGCGGCGAGCGTAAGATTTCCGTTGACCGGCTGAGCATGGCACCGGCGGATAAGGCTGAGGCTATTGCTGATTGTGTTGGCGCCGCCCGAGGCCGTAGCTTCCATGGGTGGGCTGTGCTTAGCGCCGATGCAGCCGCGACCGACGGGCGACAGGTACTGGAGACTCCGCTCGCCAACAACCCATATCACGCGGATATCGTGCTCCCCGCGCTGGCCGCCGCCGCCCGAGACGAACAGAAGAGACACGCAAAATCCTTGGCCACCCATTCATACTGGCGCGGGCGCTGAGTGCTGAAGATCGTCCTCCCACGGTCCAAGCCGTTCAGAATACTGAACTAAGTTGTACTGACCACCGAGGTGTGAGACGCGGCTGGCATGCTGAGGTTTCTGTCGCCGCGCTGGGCCCCTAAGGCGAGCCGCGCCGGTGGCGACCGCTCCTGAGTGAAAGGCACCTACGCGAGGGATCGAGACATTTCTGCCAATTGGGTGTTGTCGATCCTCCAGGCTGCTATTTAACCGCGCGCGTGGGTCGAGGCGTGGCATAGGGGCATGGGGCACCCACGGTGCAAGGCGGATAGAGAGCTCAGAGCAACGCTCAGAGCGAACTGGATTTCCGGTATCAATGTGCCGGGGACCGCCGCTACTAATCCTACCGTTAGATTCCCAATTAGACGCAGTGATCCAATGGCTACATTCATCGCATCCTCCTTTCTAGCAACATTCAACCGTGGGCAACACACGCATCGGCGCCCCATGGCCCTATGCCAGAAGCCGTCTCAGGCGACGCTACATCCTAGCGTGGCAACGCCGGCAGCTGCCCAGGATATACAGAGGGATATCTCTTGAGTGCGTGAGTATTCCTGTCAGGATTTCTGCGTATATACCGTGATGTACATCTGTTATGTACTTGTATCTGCATATGTTGGGCTCGGGGGCTAAGGTTTCGGGGCCTGGCAGTGGAGTACGGTGGTCCGGCTGGGCAGGGACACATTCTCCGCCCACTAGAGCCCCTGTAACTCAGTCGGATAGAGCGGTACGGATACTGCGGGCAGGTCGCGGGTTCGAGTCCCGACGGGGGCTGCCGGGCCGTTACTGGAGGAGTGGCCTTTATGCCTAAGTTTGGACGGGATGAGGGCAAGGTAAAGGTATTCGTCCGCAGCCTGCTAGGTTCGGGCGGCGGCGCGCCCCGCCTTGCGGATCAGGAGGGCGCAGAGGCGCTCCGTTTCGTTCAGCCAGGCGTGGACTTCGGCGCCGCTGAGGTTGGTTTCGTAGGGGTTGAAGTGGCAGGCGTTGGAGAGGGCGCCCCAGAGTTGGTCGACGTCGGCGGCGGCTCGTTCGTTGTTCATTAGCGCGCCCAGGCACAGCAATTGGGCGCGCATGGAGGCGTGCAGGAGATCGGGCGCGCGGGCGCGCCAGAAGTCGTCCAGCGCCTCCTCCAGCGCTTGACGCGCGAGCAGGATGGCGGCTCGTTCCCAGAGGCCGGGCTGGGCTGAGGGCGGGTCGTCGAGGAGCGAGCGCGCCTCACGTAAGAGCTCGGCGGTCATGGGCTGGTTGGTTGCGGCCCTGGATTCCGGTTTTCACCGGAATGACGGAGGGGTGCACCGGAATAACGGAGCGCGGGAATGCCGGCAGCGCAGCGTCTCATCGGTCACTGGGCGCTGCGGGTCACGAGTCGCTTGGCCAGCCACTCGGTACCGGTGATGAGGGCGTCCATCCCTCCGGTCCAGTGGCCGTGCGCGCCGCGGTTGCAGGCATCCACCACGTCGCGCGCCCGGGTTCCGAAGCGTTGGTAGAGGGCGTCGCGCATGTCCTGGTGATTCCCGTCGACATTGTCCAGCAGGACCAGCTTGAGCCTGTCGTTCAGCGTCTGTGCGCGGTTGATGTCATTCTCGGTCTCCTCGTGGTCGCGACCCGCAGCGGTTCGGTTGCGCCAGACGGCCTCGACGCAGGCGGCTTCGAGCGCCTGGCGGCAGAAGCCGGGAATCACGCGTCGCCGCGTTTCGTCATCCAGGGGGTCGGTTAGCCAGACAGCGCGTGCGTCGCCGAGGTGTCGCTGCACCGGTTCCTGGATAGGCTGGCACTTGACCCGGGAGTTTTCGCGCCGGGTGACGGCCAGCAGGCGGTGCTCAATGCGCAGCCGGCGGACCGCTGCGGGCAGGCGTTCATCGTGGGTGAACACGATCACCTGGCGTTCGCGGGCCGCCTCGGCCAGCACGCGCGCCAAGCCTTCCACTTTGGTTGGGTCCATGGCTTGCACGGGGTCGTCGATGACCAGGAATCGGAACGGGCTTTCAGGGAGCAGGGCGCGGGCGAGGAATAGGCTGAGCGAGAGTGCGTTCAACTCGCCCTGGCTCATTATGGCGAGCGCCGCGCTTCCCTGGCCGTCAATGCTGGTGGCAATTTCCAGATGGCGGCGCGTCGCCTGGCCCGTGAGCGTCAGATCGTCCAGCGAGACGCTGCTGCCCTTGCCCATGAACCCCCAGAAGCTCCGCGCCCGATCGGCGATTGGGCGGAACCGCTCAGCGCGAACGTCGTCTTCAACCTGCGTCAGCCAGTCGGCGGCCGCTTGGACCGACGTCAGGCGCTCCGCCGCCTGCTTTCCGCGCCGGCCTATGGGCAGCCACTCCAGCAGTTGGCGGCGCAAGGGACGCCAGAGGTTTTCCCGGCGGTCCAGTTCCGCGCGGGCGCGTTCGCGCAGCTTCTCAAGCGCTTCGCGGACATTTCCGCCGCGCTCGGTTAGCCGTCCAGCCACTTGGCGCAGCCCCCGATCGCTCAGCGTGAGCGTCGATTCGCTTGGTGTGGGCGTGAAGCCGCTGGCCGGGTTGCCCACATTCACAGTGACCGCGTGGTCTTGCAGGGATCCTGGCTCAATGGCTCGCCACATCTGGTCGGGGTCGGGCAAACCAGGTTCATCGGTGGTGGCGCCCTCCCAAGCCTCCCAGGCTTGACTGACATCTGAGGCGTCGATTCCCACCCGCTCGGCTTCCGCCAGCCAGTCCGGCGGTCCCTGCGTGAGCGTCTCGCACTCGTCCACCAGACCGTGCAGTTCGCTCGCCGCCTTATTTGCTTCCTCGGCGTCTAACGCAAGATCCGATAGGCGCGTCTCCGCAGCTTTCTTCCAGCGTTTATCCAACTGTCCTGTTTCGCAGGCGGGGCAGGGCTGATCCCCGTCGTACTCGTGCACGTGCAGTGCAGCCTGCAAGGCCCGATGTCGGAGAGCCACGCCCGCCGCGTTGCGGCCCCTGATGGCTTCCAGCCAAGGGACCATTTCGAGAACCTTCTGGCTGGTAGATTCGATCTTCTCATCGGACGGGAACTCGATCGTCGCCAGGCGTTGCAAGAGATCGAGGGGGCGGTGACTGTATGAGGGCGGCGAATCAGCCATGCGCTGCAGACGCTCGAGTAGGGTATTGCCTTCGCCTTGGTCGCTGTCGTCGAGCACGCCCTCCAACACTAAGTGGATGCGCTCTAGATTCCACGGCTCGTCCGCCAGCGCCGCGCGCACTCGGTAGGCGCGCTCGTCGTCCAGCGCCTGCAACTCGGCCAGCAGCTCGTTGCGTTGTTCACGCGCGTCTCTATACGCCCGCTGGTCATCCAGGTATCGGCTGCGCAGATGCTCGCGCGCTTCTGTGAGTTGTTCCAGGCCCAGGCCGGCGGCCATCGCGTCGAACCGGGCCGATGGGCCTTTGTCCACGATGTCGCTGAGTTGGTCGTAGGAGAGGAAGGGCCGGTGCGTGTCCAACGCTGATTCCCACTCAAGGGATTCCAGCCCTTCGAGCGCGTGATCCTCGATGTTCTCTGCGTTCGCCGAACGCCAGAGGCGCGAGACCACGATGTCCTCAGGCTGGCCATCCACGGCGAAGCTGGCCTGAAGTTCCGGCGGATCCTGGGCGTGCAGATTGCGCCAGCCCTGCCGCCACTCGGCGGACTTCTCCTGCCAGCGCGAGTTCCGGCCGGTGAGCAGGAACTCCAGGCCTTCGGCGAAGCTGGATTTGCCGGTTCCGTTGGCGCCGACGACCAGGGTTAGCCCGGGGCCGGGAACGATTTCCAGGTCCGCCCGCGGGCCGATGCCGCGGAAGCCGGCGACGGATACGCGGCGCAGGTAGGCGCCGGCGGGCGTTTGGGGCGTGTCCGGGCGCGGGGTCTGTTCGTGTTCGTCGCCGCCTTGGATGACCTGGTCGAGCGTGCCGTCCAGGGCCGCCATGACGTAGAGCTTGGCGTCGTCGTCCAGGTCGTTGTCCAAGTCGAGACGCTTGTTGACGATGGTTTCGACGCTGTCGGCCACGTTGCTTTCCGTTGCCGGGGGCGTTCGTACTCTACTTGCCGTGAAGCTCTTTGACCGGTGCTCGGAGGGGCATTGGGGGGTCTGGGGGGCGGTTGGCTTGTGGGCGCGGGGGTGGCTGCGGTGGCGGAATGGTGGGGTTGCGCAGGCGGAGGGCGCCCACCAGGGACTCCCCTACCGGTGGGGCGGCGCGCGGCGGGCGGGTCAGCGTCACGGTCACCATCAAGGCCGACAATCCGGACGGCTTCTCGGAGAATTCCGTTCGCACCGTACGCGAGAATAGCGGCCAGTTGGGGCTGGATTATCGGCCGCATGGGTGAGGCGGGAATGCGCCCGCACCGTCGGAATGTGTGCATAACCGCCAGTTATGCACACATTCCGCTACACTCAGATGCTGGTCAGAAGAGCGACGCCGCTGGCTGGCGCGTCCGGTTGACTACTGGTCGCAACGGAGGGCCTTACCCCGATGACCGACCCTGGAAAGATGAAGCTGCGGGCCTTTTACATGTTCGCGCGCCCTTCGGCGCTTGAGGGCGTAGCCAGGATTATGGATTTCGGCGGCACGCTGGACGAGTACAACACTGCGAACACGCCGGAGCAGGCCGATGTCCTGGCGCTCTGGAGCGACTGGCTGGCGGTGGGCGACGACATGTGGTCGGCGATCAGGTCCTACGAAAGCGTCTTGCCTAAGCACCGCCGCCCCGCGAGTTGAGCCGCCCGGCCACCAACCGGCGCCAGCGTGTCTGAGAGCGAGGCGTTTCAGCAACGCGACCAGCCAGCGGACGCGCCGGACGAATCGATTAGGCCTTCCGCTCGCTCGGACGCGCGGGCGCAGATCGTGAAAGCCGTTCATGCATCGCTGTACGCTGGCCCGATCCCGCCGCCCGAAGTGCTGGCTCAGTACGAGGACGTCCTGCCCGGGCTGGCGGATCGAATCATGGCGGAGTCCGAGCGACAACGGGCGCACCGGCAAGGGGCCGAGATGACCCTCATCCGGAACGACGCGCGCGCACGCATGGCCGGATTGATCGCAGGCCTTGTCGTTGCCCTGGCCGCACTAGCCGGTAGTGGGTCACTTTGAGTTGTGAGCCGCGAAGACCCCTCTCCCTAACCCTCTCCCCCAGGAGAGACCTTTGCGGAACCCAGGGATGGTTGCCCGGAAGACCCTCACCCCAACCCTCTCCCACGGGGAGAGGGAGCAAGAGCCGCCCGCACGTTTGAGGACGAGGGGCGGGCGGCGACGCCCATGGTTGGGCTAGGGTTGTGGGAGTTGAGGTGCGCGGATGGTGGGCATGGAGACGTCGCTGAATGAAGTGGTGGGGCTGACGCTCATGGTGTTTGGGCTGGTCCTTTTCGGCGTCTCGCTGGCCGGCATGTTGGGGTTTCTACCGCCGCCGCGCTGGGGGCGGGGCGCCAACCGCACCCACAGCGACCGCGCCTGAAGTCACGGCGTTCACTTGAGCCGTCGGGACGTTCCCGGCCAGTTGGGTATTCATTGGCCTGTTCAGCCTCGTGATCATCGGCATCGGGATCATGGCCTGGCTTGCAGACGTTCCCTCCGATGACTTCACCCCGGCGCAAAACAGTCTCCTGACGGTTGCCGACTGAATGGTCAAGGCGTGCATTGGCGCGATTCTGGGGTTTGCCGGGGCGCGGGCCGGAGCGCGGCGCACCGAACCGCCAGCCAGCTAGCCGCCGGGCCGCGTTCGTGGTGCGCCGGTTGGCGCCTGGGTCGGAGGAGGGCGCTTCGCGAAGCGCCTCGCCGGGTGAGACCTTTGCGTAACCCGGGGTGGGTTGCCCGGAAGACCCTCACCCCAACCCTCTCCCACAGGGAGACCTTTGCGTAATCCGGGGGCGGTTGCCCGGAAGACCCTCACCCCAACCCTCTCCCACAGGGAGAGGGGGCAAGAGCCGCCGCAACTTCGAGGACTCCGGGCATTGTGCAAAGGTCTCACAGGGAGAGGGAGCAAGAGCGGCCGCTCCTTCGCGGACGAAGGGCGTTGTGCAAAGGTCTCCGGGTGGGGGAAGAGGCGTTGGCGGTTCGACGGGCTCACCACGAACGGTGGGGGCGCAACGAGAGGAAGAGGGCGGGTCTGAGACGCCGCCCCTACGAATGGCTGGAGGTGGGGGCGCCGGTTTCCTGGGCGGCCTGCTGGCCGTTGGATAGCGGGGCGGGGGTTGGGGCGTAGGTGGCGTAGGAGTCGGGGGTTTCCCAGAGGGTGACGGCGGTGACGGGGAAGCCGAGGGTTTGGGTCTGTTCGTAGACGAGGCGGGCCAGGTTTTCGGTGGTTGGGTTGTCGTCGATGAGGTAGGCGTGCTGGCCGAGCGCCTGGATGGCCTCCGCCAGCGGATCGTCGCGGCGCAGGATCATGCGGTGGTCCAGGTGCTCGTCGATCCAGGCTTGGATGCTGCTGCGGACATCACGGAAGTCGGCCACCATGCCCATCTCGTCCAACGTGTCGGAGGCCAGGCGGATTTCGACGCGTCCGTTGTGGCCGTGCGGCTGGTTGCACTTGCCCTGGTAGTCGATGAGACGGTGGCCGAAGCAGAAGTCGATGTGTTTGACGATTTCGTACATGGCGCGGGTCGCTCCTGTCAGGAGACGGTGCGGCCGCCGTCGACAGGGATGACGGCGCCGGTGACGAAGTCGGTGGCTTCGACGAGGTAGAGGACGGTCTGGGCAATGTCTTCGGGGTGGCCGATGCGCCCGAGCGGCGTTGCGCGGGCGACGGCGTCGATGGTGTCCTGGCCGAAGTCGGCGGGCATGAGGATGGGGCCGGGGGCGATGGCGTTGACCATGACGGTGGGGGCCAGTTCCTTGGCGAACACGCGCGTGAGGGTGACGATGCCGCCCTTGGCCACGAAGTATGGGGCGTAGTTGACGTAGGGCCGGTTCACCGCCCAGTCGGCGATGTTGACGATCTTGCCGAGCCCGCGCTCGCGCATGTGCAGCCCGAAGATCCAGCAGCCGAGGTAGGGGCCCTTGAGGTTGACGGCGATGTTGCGGTCGAAGTCGGCCTCGGTAAGGTCGTCCAGCGGGGTCTCCGCGTAGATGGATGCGTTGTTGAGCAGAACGTCGACGCCGCCAAAGCGTTCGATCGCGGCGTCGCGGATGCGCTCGACGCCGGCCTTGGTGGACACGTCGGCCTGGACAGCCAGCGCGCCGACGCCAAGGGCGGTGAACTCCTCCACCGCGCCGCGGGCTTGCTCGGCCGAGGTGCGGTAGTTGACGACGATGTTGGCGCCGCGCTCGGCCAGCCGGGTGGCGACGTGGCGTCCGACGCGTCGCGCGCCGCCGGTAACAACGACGGTAGCGCCCTTCAGGTCCATGGGTTCCCAGGTTCGGGTGGCGGCGTGGGGCCGCGCGGGGTGTCAGTTACATCGTACGCTGCGGCGAGTTGGGTGGATGTAGTGGTTGGTTGTGGGTTGCCTTGCTAGAAGTGGTGGATGGGGTGAGATTCGACCCTCACCCCCGGATCGAGTCCGGGGCAGGCTCTAGCCCTCTCCCTGCCAGGGAGAGGGGATAAGAGGCGCCAGTGCCTGGGTGCTGTCGGGGAGAGGGGAGAAGACCCTCACCCCGACCCTCTCCCACAGGGAGAGGGAGTAAGAGCGGCCCGCCACCCCTAGCCGATCAGGGGGTTTCATGGCTGAACGTGCGCCAGTCGGGTCGCGCGTGGCGGCGCTGGTGAGCGGGCTGGACAGTTGCATCATGACGGGCCTGCTGGCGCGTGAGTACACCGAAATCACGCCGTTGTTCGTGCGCGCAGGGTTGCGCTGGGAAGACGCGGAACTTGCGGCGTTGGAGCGGTTCTTCGCGGCGCTGGACGCACCGGCGGTTCGGCCAATCGTGGAACTTTCGCTGGACATCAGGACGATCTACGGCTCGCACTGGAGCGTGGGCGGCACGGATGTTCCCGACGCGCAGCAGCCTGACGAGGCGTGGTATCTGCCGGGGCGCAATCTGCTGCTACTGGGCGCAGCGGCGCTGTACGGCGGGGTGAACCAGACGCCAAATCTGGCTATCGGGCTGCTGGCCAGCAACCCGTTTCCCGATGCCACACCGGACTTTCTGCGCAGCCTGGAGCGGACGGCGGGCCTGGCGATGGACACGAGCTTCACGGTGCTGACGCCGCTGGGCGACATGCATAAGGCGGACGTGATTCGGTCCGGGGACGGGATGCCGGTGCAGGAGGCCCTCTCTTGCGCCAGCCCGGTGGACGGGCGGCACTGCGGCGTGTGCGGGAAGTGCGGGGAGCGGCGGCGAGGGTTCATCGACGCGGGCGTGAACGACCCGACGGACTACGTGGAGTTGGGCCCGCTCTAGGGCCGCAACCCGCCGCTCCCTGGATGCGCCAGTCACGGCCGGCAGGTAGACCACCAATGGCACCATATGATCAAGCTCGACACTGGGTGACAGTCGGGGGCCTCTGTCCAATCTGGCCTCGTAGCCCTTCGTCCAAAGCGATAGGTCCAAGCGGCGCATCACACCAAACCTCCCACTTGGCCCGCAGTCATCTTAGATGACGGAAGATACCTACAGTTGAAATAATCTGAAACGCTTGGTACGCATCGCTTTGATCGCCGTAGTTATAGCACAAACCCAAGGAGCTATATTGTGGAATACAATTAACGTGCCGGACCACTGATCAATGCAAACGCTTGCTGGATAAACCCTCGAGCTTCAGGAGGGACATCTTTCAAGAATTCAGCCGGGATGACCGGTGCCGAATCATCTGCAGAGTCCTCCTCACTAGACTTATCGGACTTCGTGATGCTGCCTTCCGGAGTTTGACTGTCCTCCTGTATGTCTTTCGCTGTCATAATTCTTCTCTAACACTGGCCCCGAACAACCGTCTAGATCTCAACGATTCATTCTCGTTATTGTCAATTGATCTGCGAATTTGGTCGCTTATCATAGCAGCGTAGAGCATGCCGACTAGAAAGTCGCAAGTTGCGTGGTCCAGCTTTCCCGTTTTCTGTAAAGCGATGCAGGTTTCGATGGCTGCTTCGTAGTCTTCGGGCTGGGGAGTTGGTGTGAGCCATGTGGGCTGACTTGGGTTCTCCAACCACGATTCGAGGTTCGCCCACAAGTCGCCAAACGCTTGTTCACGCGAGTAAGCTGACGGGCTGGGTACCGTCAACTCTTTGATGGACTTGCCCTCAATGGCCAAACGATTCCTCCTGCGGTGAGAGATCCGCCGTCAGGCCGACATGCTTGCAGCGTACGATGCGCTTCGCAAGTTTACACGGATAGCGGGGCGGGCTTGTAACACACATCACGCTGGTCGCGCAAGTCGTTTCAGATAGATACCCCGTCGCCTCTGGGGGAACTACGCTCCAAGCGGGCCAGGCGACTAATGACTGAATCGCGGCGGCGAGCCTTGATCACACATGGGCAGGGAGGAAGGGTCAGATAGCAGAGGCCCGCTGCGAGCCAAGTGCTCGCCAAGAAAGCCCCGACGCGCTTAGCGATTCCCAGAAGACCCAGGAGGTGCGCGACGGTGCGCGTAGGCCAACGCATGCCTACGACAGAGTGCAAGTTCAACGGCCTCACAACGACTGGGGCCATACCACGGTGCGTGGAGGCATGGAACAGCGTCTGCTGTCCCGGTCGGGCATCAATGCGCAGCTCCCGAAAGCTTCCCAGGTAGCTGGGCTAGTGTACACGTAACGATTACAGCGTGCAAGGGCAGGATTCCGACGCCGGAGTGTACGGGTGGTGGATCCGACGCAGCGTCTAGAACTTGGCCCAATTAAGAGTCCGCAACCCGCCGCTCCCCAGATGAGGGAGCGACAGCTTGCAGGTACGCCGCGAACGGCGTGCCGAACCCTAGCAGGCCGGCGGTCGAGCCTGCCGACCGATTTCCGCGGCCGGAGACCCGTGGCGCCACACCAGCTCCTAAGCTCCGGTGAAGTACACCTCCACCGACGTGCTGACTATCAGTGCGCCGTCGACCACGCTTTCGTCTCTGACCTCGATGCGGATGGGTCCAGGCGCGTTCGTGCCCGTGATTGCGATCGACTTCGCAAACGTGCCGGGCCCGTCGAACGCGCCGTCCAAGAGCATCGCTCCCTCGCCGACGACTGTTCCGGCCTGGGTGTAGATGCGGTAGCTCAGATTCTTTTCGAACGGCATCGCACTGATGCGCCCACGAATCTCGACCGTGGCGCCGACCGTCGCGCCGCTCAACGGCGCTTCCAGGACAAGCTCGGATGTGGGTTCGCGTTGCGTTCTTCCGTCCGTCAGCGGAGCGGCCCGCAGGATCACCGGCACCGTGGTGCGGGCCAGCGCCGACCCGTCGGCCTGGTGGACGTCGACGATCTCGATGCGCCCCGGTCCACCCGCGCCGGCGAAGAACTCCACGGGCGCGGCGAACGTTCCCGGATAACCTGGCACTCCGGCAACGGGGATCCTGCCCATGCCGATCACGCCGCCGCGGGCGTCATAGACCAGGTAGGCGAGGCCTTCGGCTGACTGGTACGTGCTCGTTGTGCCCCTGACTTCGACTCCGCTCGCAACCGTCTCGCCCGGCAGCGGAGACTCGATAACCAGCGCCTGACGCGGCACGAGTTGGTCCCCACGCAACGCGAACGCACGGGTGATGTTCAGGGTCGGACAGCACATCCCGTCGCTGCGACGGTGCGCGAGCATCGTCGCCACAATTTCGCCGCTCGAGATGGTCAGGCTCTCCACCCGCACCCGGTCCCCCAGGAACGCTCGCGCCGCCTGCATTGGCGTGCCGTCCCGGTCGAGCACGGCGAGCAGGTGGATGAACGTGCCGCTGCCGCCGCCGGAGGTGAAGGCAACAACTGCCGCATCGACGATCCCGTCTCCGTCAAGATCGCCGAAGGCGACCGTGTCGTCGACGAGGCCCGCGTAATCCCGTTCTGTCGCACCCTCGCCATACGCGATTGATCCCATGCCGTCTTCAAGTCGAATCGGAGTGTCGTCGTCACCGAGAAGCGGCAGGCGGTATTCGGCGTTGCGCAGCTGTTCCAGCGTCAGCCGCCGCGTCTCCGCGCTTGCCGGCGCTGGAGATTCCCAGGGAAGGCGCTCGGTATTCAGCCGCTGCTCGAGCCCCTCAGGTCCGTTGATCCAGGTGCGCTGACCGTCCGTAAACCCGGTCCAGTTGTCGGCTTTGCGCCAGGTGAGCTGGCCGTTGCCGGTGGCTTGCTGCGTAATACCAGTTGCCGAATTGTGTTGCTCGTTCTCCAGGCAGTCGCCAACGATGTCCGGGATCAGATCGCGCAGAGCCTTGAACCCCAACTGAAATCCGCAATCCTGGGCAAGAACAGGTTGGAAGGAGAACACGATTCCGACAACGGCAGTCAACAGCGCGAGCCGAACCTTCATCGAGCAGCTCCTCCTGTTGATAAACAAGATATCTACTTGTAAGAGTCTCTACGTTACCGTCAGATGAGGGCAAATCAAAATTTCCGGTAGTGAGTCATTTTGAGTTGTGAGCCGCGAAGACCCCTCACCCTAACCCTCTCCCCCAGGAGAGACCTTTGCGGAACCCAGGGATGGTTGCCCGGAAGACCCTCACCCCAACCCTCTCCCACAGGGAGAGGGGGCAAGAGCCGCCGCAACTTCGAGGACTCCGGGCGTTGTGCAAAGGTCTCCCAGGAGAGGGAAAAGATGACAGCTCGCTTCGTGGAGAGGGATGCGATCAAAATGACCCACTACCAAATTTCCTGGGCTGGCCTGCTACCCCGTTGATGGCCGCTCCAATGTTCTCAAGCATGCCAGGCGTGTTCGGCGTCGCCGCGCGGGATCGAGTCGACTAGCCGACGACGAGGTTGATGAGGCGGCCTTGGCGGTAGATGACCTTGCGGAGCTGGCGGCCGCTGGTGTGGGCCTGGACACGAGGGCTGGCCAGGGCCAGGAAGGTCTCGATGGTCTCTTACCAAGCCGGGGTGGTGGTACTGTGTGTGACAGCAGCATACGGACAAGGCGACCAAGGCGATGAGCCGGCATCTTTCGGTACGCGTGGGCGAGGATGTATTTGAGCAGTTGGAGGCGCAGAGCCGGAGAAGCGGACAGTCACGATCGGCGGTTGCCAAGCAGTTGCTCGAGGAGGGGCTGCGCATGGAGCAGCATCCCGGGATCGTCTTCCGGTCAGGTCCCGGCGGGCGACGCGCCGGGTTGATCGGTGGTCCGGACGTGTGGGAGGTGGTGGGCGCGCTGCGTGGAGCGGATGGTGGCAATGCCGACAGCCTGGCGAGCATCGGCGAGCGGACGGGACTGACGGCTGACCAGATAGGTGCCGCGCTGCGCTACTGCGCCGACTACACAGACGAAGTCGATGGCTGGGTTCGGCGAGTCGAGGAGGAAGCCGAGCGAGCCGAGGCCCGCTGGCGACGGGGGCAGGAACTGCTGGGCAGGTGAAGCTGCTGCTCGACGAGATGTGGCCGCCCGCGATCGCCGAGGCGCTGCGGGACCGCGGTCATGCGGTTGTGGCCGTGGCCGAACGGCGCGACCTGCGAGGGATGCCTGACGCGGTGATTTTCGATGCGGCGCAGGCGGGATGCTGGGTGATCGTGACGGAGAACGTGGTGGACTATCGACCGCTCGCGGCTGCCGCCATGCGGGCCGGGCGCGCCTATCCGGCGATCATTTTCACGAGCAACCGGGCCTTTCCACGAGCCAATCGGCGGACGGCCGGACGGTTGGTGGTGGCCCTGGACGCCTCGCTCACGACACGCGACGCGATTCAGAGCGAGCACTGGCTCGGGTAGTCAACGCCCGGCTGCGCCGCGCCGGTTGGCTCGGCGCCGACGGTTTCTCGAGGGGATCGAGCCGGGAGGTGCAGGAGGTCGGATCGGGGGCTATCAGCCGACGACGAGGTTGATGAGGCGGCCTTGGCGGTAGATGACCTTGCGGAGCTGGCGGCCGCTGGTGTGGGCCTGGACGCGGGGACTGGCCAAGGCCATGGTCTGGGCCGCGGCTTCGTCGGTAGTGACCGGGGCCTGGATGCGGTCGCGGACGCGGCCGTTGACCTGCACGACCAGGGTGAAGGTCTCGTCGGCGGCCAGGGCTTCGTCCCAGGCGGGCCAGGACTGCAGGTGGATGCTCTGGTCGTGGCCGGTGCGCTCCCACAGTTCCTCGGCCATGAAGACGGTGCTGGGGGCCAGCAGGACCAGGAAGATCTCGATGGTCTGCCGCCAGGCCGGGGTGGCGCGCAAGTCGTCGTCGCCGACTTCGATCAGGAAGTTCGTGAACTCCATCAGGGCCGCGATCATGGTGTTGAACTTCAGGGCATCGATATCGTTGCTGACGCGCCGGATGGTCTGGTGCAGGCGGCGTTGCAGTTCGACCTGGACGTCAGCGTAGGCGGCGCGGCGACGACGGGTGCCGCCCATGTCGCGGCCCAGGACCACGTTCCAAACGCGGCTCAACCAGCGTGAGACGCCGGCCAGGCCCTGGTCGCTCCAGGGCAGCGTACGGTCGAACGGGCCCATGAAGAGCGTGTAGCAGCGCAGGGCGTCGCCGCCGGCGCTGGCGGCTACTTCGTCGGGCGTAACGACGTTGCGCCAGGACTTGGACATCTTGGTAATGCGGAACTCCACCAGCGTCGTGCCGTTGCGCTGGGCGCGCTGGCCGGTGAGTTCGAAGCGGGCTTCCAGGGGGTAGCGCCGGAAGGGTTGCGCCGCGTCGGGACTGTCGAAGGCGTCGGCGCCGTCGGGCACGGCCACGCGCGCGCCGCCCTGGCTGTCGATCCGCAGCGCGGCCTTATCCACCCAGCCGGGCTGAGCCAGCATGAGGCCCTGATGGCGCAGAGCCTGGAAGGGTTCGGCCAAGTCCAACACACCCGCGTCGCGCAGGGCCTTGGTCCAGAAGCGGGCGTAGAGCAGGTGCATGACGCTGTGCTCGGCGCCGCCCACGTACAGGTCCACCGGCATCCAGCGCTGGATGGCGTCGGGATCGAAGGCGCTGTCGTGCTGGTCCGGACTGCAGAAGCGCAGGAAGTACCAGCTGGAGCAGGCGAAACCGCCCAGGGTGTCGGTTTCGCGCCGCGCCTCGGCGCCGCAGTCGGGGCAGGTGGTGTTGACCCAGTCCTCGGCGACTTCAAGCGGCGAACTTCCGCCCAGCTTCCGCGGGTCGATCTGCTCCACGTAGGGCAGCAGAACAGGCAACTGGTCCTCCGGCACCGGGACTTCGCCGCAGGCGTCGCAGTGCACGATCGGGATGGGCGTGCCCCAGTAGCGCTGGCGGGAGATCAGCCAGTCGCGCAGCTTGTAGTTGACGGCAAAGTCGCCCTTGCCCCGCGCGTGCAGCCACTCGGTGACGGCGCGCACGCCGTCGCTGACGGACAGGCCGTCGAACTGGCCGGAGTTGACCATGGGACCGTCGTCGACGAAGGCCTCGGTGGGGGGCTGGCCGTCCCAATCGGGCGGGGCGATGACGGTGCGGATTTCGATGCCGTAGCGGGTGGCGAAGTCGAAGTCGCGCCGGTCATGGGCCGGCACGGCCATGATGGCCCCGGCGCCGTAGGACATCAGCACGTAGTCGGCGATCCAGATGGGCAGGCGCTCGTTGTTGACCGGGTTAATGGCGTAACCGCCGGTGAAGACGCCCGTCTTGTCGTCATCCAGCGCCACGCGCTCCAGTTCGGCCTTGCGTGAGGCGGCGGCCACGTAGGCCTGGACCTCTTCCGCGCGGTCTGGCGTCGTAACGCGGCTGACCAGCGGATGCTCCGGCGCCAGCACCATGAAGGTGGCGCCGAAGAGGGTGTCGGGACGAGTGGTGAAGACCGGGATTTCGTCGCCGGTCTCGGCGGTGAACGTGACGTCGGCGCCCTCGCTGCGGCCGATCCAGTTGACCTGCGCCGCGCGCGTCTCGTCCGGCCAGTCCAGGCCTTGCAGGTCTTCGATCAGCTGGTCGGCGTAGTCGGTGATCTTGAAGAACCACTGGGTCAGCTCACGCTGCGTGATGTCGGTGTGGTCGCGCCAGTCGGTGCCGTCGGCGTTGACCTCTTCGTTAGCCAGCGCGCCGCAGATGGGGCACCACCACTGCAATCCGGTGGCGCGGTAGGCCAGTCCACGCTGATAGAGCTTCAGGAACATCCACTGGGTCCAGCGGTAGTAGTCGGGATGAGTGGAGTTGATCTCGCGCGCCCAGTCGTAGGAGCCGCCCGCCAGGTCGAGCTGCCGCTTGTAGTTGGCGCTCCACTCCCGGGTCAGGTCGGCCGGGTGGCGGCCGGTCTCGATGGCGGCGTTCTCGGTGGGCAGCCCAAAGGCGTCCCAGCCCATCGGATGCAGCACGTCGTAGCCGCGCATGCGCATGACGCGCGAGATCACATCGGTGGGCACGTAGTTGCGCAGGTGGCCGACGCTGATGCCGTCGCCCGAGGGGTAGGGGAAGAAGTCGAGACAGTAGAAGGTGGGGCGGTCGGAGGGTTCGGGCGTGCGGTACAGGTCCTGCTCAGCCCAACGCGCGCGCCACTTGGGATCGATTTCAGTGGGACGGAAGTCAGTGGTCATGGGGGTAGGGCGGAAGCGTCAGGGAGCAGGGAGGTGGAGCAATTCTAGGGCAGGGAGTGGGGGGAGTGATTGGTGACTGGTGGGTGAATGTCAGCCGCCACGAACCTGAACGCTGCAGGCGCTGTCCCGGGAGAGGATTTCGGCGGCGCTTTGTTCGAATGTCCTGCCGATGGCGTCGCCGGCGGCAACCCGCGTGCGAGTGTCATCCATCCGTTGGTGGTTCGACGGGCGCACTATGAGCGCGAGAGCTCAAGACTACTGAGAAGGGGGGCGAGGGTTATGGCGCGTGAGGAGATGGCGGCGGGGCTGACGCGGGAGAACCTGCATGGGATCTGGATTGCGCTGACAACGCCCTTTACGCCGGGCAACAAGATCGACACGGGCATCGTGCGCGAGAACGTGCGGCGCAGCCATGCCGCCGGTTTGCATGGGGCCTACACCACCGACAGCGACGGCGAGTTCTACGCCATTGAGCTGGACGACTTCAAAACCCTGGTGGAGGCGTTTGGCGACGAGTGCCAGAAGGTGGGCATGCCGTCGCAGGCGGGCGTGACCTGGCTGAACACGCAGGGCACTGCCGACCGTTTGCGAATCGCGGCGGATTGCGGGGTTATGGGCGCGCACGTGGGGCATCCGGTGTTCATGCCAATGACCCCGGCCTCATTGGACCGGTTCTGGGACGACGTGTCGGAAGCCGTACCCGACGAATTCGGCCTGATCCAATACAACACGCCGCGGCAGCCGCATGTGCTGGGCGGCGCGGAATACCGGGTGCTGGCCGAGCGATTTCCCAAGCTGATTGGGGCCAAGTACGTGCAATCGGCGATCGACGGCTTCATGGACGTGCGCCGTCAGGCGCCCGAGTTGAGCTGCTTTGCCGGGGAGCACGTGCTGACGGCCTTCGCCATGCACGGCGCGCGCGGCAACTACTCGTGGATGGCGGGCTACAACCCGACGTTCATGCTGGACTGGTGGGCCGAGATCGAGCGCGGCGACTGGGAACAGGCAGCGCGGCGCAATGAGCGGCTGCATGCGTTTGGCACCGTCGTCAAGCGCCACCTGGTGGAAGACGGCAACCTACACGGAATCATCGGCAAAGCGATGACGGCGGCCTCGCCGTTTCTGGTGGAGACCACCTGGGAAACCCGCCGGCCGTACCTGCCCGTGTCGCGGAAGGGGTGGGAGGCGTTCGTGCGCGCGGCGGCCGAGGAGTTTCCGGATCTGGCCTATCAGGCGTGACCGCTCAGCGGGTGAAGACGGTTCCGCGGACGTAGTCGGCCTCGGGGGAGGCCAGGAAGGCGAGGACGCGGGCGACGCCGGCTGGGTCGCCCAGTTCGGCCTGTCGGCGGCGGATTTCATCGTCGGAGACGCCAGTGGCGTGGCCGACATCCTCCACGTTCCGCAGCTTGAGCGCGGTGGCGATGCTTCCCGGCGCCACGGTGTTGACGCGGATGGGGTAATCGCCCATTCGTCCTTGCATGACCAGGCCCAGGCCATGCACCGCGCCCTTGCTGGTTCCATAGGCGTACGACGAACTGCCGCTGGTGACACCGGCGCCGGAGGCCAGCAACAGGATCACGCCGCCGGCATCGCCCATCGCGCGCACGGCGTGCTTGGCGCAAAGGAACATGCCGCGAGCGTTGACGCCGAGGACGCGGTCAAAGGTGGCGGTCTCGAAGTCCTCGATCGGCACCAGGGCGCCCTGCAGGATGCCGGCACAGGCGATCAGGACATTCAGCCGGCCAAGTTCCGACGCGGCGGCCACGAGGTTCTCAACCTGACCCTCGTCGGTTACGTCGCAGGCGACGAAGCGGACGGTGTGACCGTCGGCGGTCAAGCCATCGGCAATGGACGCGCCCCGGCTCTGCGGCAAATCGGCCAGCACCACGCGGGCGCCGCGCCGAGCGCAGAGTTCAACCGTGGCGAGGCCGATCCCGGATGCGCCGCCGGTGATGATGATGGCGCGGTCCTGTAGTGAGTCCGTGGTCACCAAACAGGGTCCTTGGGCAGGCTGGGGTGTGTCACATGAGGCATGTTCACCGTTCGCGGTGAGCCGCCTGCCATTCAAGGCAGCCTGCTACGGGAATCTACGGGATTCGTTCCGGCCGATACAATCGGCGTAGGGCGGGGATCCAAACGAACTCGGTAGAGGGGGACTCGCCTGGCCACGCCAACCAGTGACCCGCGCCTTGAACGACTTGAGCGGCGCACGGAATCGGACGACGAAACGATCCATAGCATCCTGCGGATTTTGGAGCGCATGGATCAACGACTGGCTGCGCTTGAAGCGGATGTCGCCAGGCTCAAGTCGGATACTTCGTCCATCAAGGCGGATGTGGATAGTGCGAAGACCGATGTCGCGAATATAAGGTCCACGATCGTCGACACAGTCGAAAACGCACAGGATCGCGGCTTCGGCGAGTACCGTCTACTTGGGATCCCGCCGTCTTTAGACCGACAGCGGCCGTTCGCGTTCAGCCGCTAGGCAGGCTTCAGGCAGGCTCTGTAGATCCGTCCACTTCGCCATCAGGCAGGGTCCCAGCTCAGGCCCGCCTGCGACATGGCGGCGTCTAGTTCGCGCTTGGCCGCCGGGATGAGCTCGGGCGGCAAGTGCTCGATCAGCACCCAGGCACGCGGGGCGATCTCGTTGAGCGCCGTCAGCCAGGCCGCGTGGTCGACCACGCCCTGGCCGAGCGGGACTTCCTGGATGTGCAGCACCAGCCGGTCTTCCAGCGTGTAGTCCTTCCAGTGCGCAGCCCGAATGCGTCCGCGCGACGCCTCTAGCAGGCGGGCGTAAACCGGGTCCGGGTTCCAGGCGTCCCAGATGCTGCCCATGAAGTTGACGGGGTCCAGGTTGAAGCCGAGGGCTTTGGTGGAAATCCGGCGGAACAGCTCGGCGATGCGTTCGGGCCGGTCCAGCACCGAGAGCACGTGGCCCTCGACCACCAGCGAAATGCCTTCGGCCTCGGCGATCTCGGCCACGGCGGCGATGCTCTCGACGGCTCGCTCAAAGGCCGCGTCCTGGTGATGGTCGGGGTGCGGATACCAGGGACCGACGGGGTTCAGGCCGCCCGGTCGGATGTAGAGCGTCTCCGCCCGGAGGGCGTGCGCGGCCTGCATGTGGCGCTGCAGGCCCTCAATTCCGGCCTGGCGGACGGCTGGATCGAGTGAGATCAGCGAGGGATAGGTCCCGTTGGCCTGGGCGACGACTATGCCTTCGGCAGGCAGGAGGTCGCCCAAACGCCGGAACTCGTCCAACGAGTAGGTATCCGGTTCGCCGAGCTGCACGCTGGACCCGGTAAAACCGAGCTCGCGGGCATGTTGGGCGTCGGCCGCCGTGACTGACCGGGGATCGCGCGGCAGCAATCCCACTACGCCGCTACGCATAGGCCGTCTCCATTAACCAGGGGCCGGTGGATTTTAGTACGGCCGGGCTGGCTTACTCCTCCGAGGGATCGACCGCCGCATCCGCGTCGAGGGTCCAGAGCTCACGGCCCCAGACCATGATGAAGAGCACGACCGCCACGCTGAGGCCGCCGCCGAGGACCATGGCGTCCGGCATACCGCGGTTCTCGGCCACGATCGAGAGTGGCATCAGCCCAAGCGGCGTGAGTCCCCAGCCCAGCATCCAGATGGACATCACGCGCCCGCGCAGACGGTTCGGCGCCAGGAGTTGGATCATCGTCTGATTCGTTGCCATGTACACGGCCGAGAAGAAGCCGGCGACCGCCATGACGATCCCGGCAGCGAGCGGCGAGCGGGTGAGACCCAGGACCATAATCAGCCCGCCAAACGCGGCGGCGCTGATCATTGCCACTGGGCCCTTGCGCCGGTTCGCGGCGTAGGCAACAACGCCAATTGACCCGATGACGGCCCCAATACCCTGCGCCGCCAGCACCAAGCCCAGCTCCTCGGATCCGGCATTCAGGTCCTGCTTCACGAAGATGGGCAGGATGAAGATCATCGGCATGCTGAACAGGGACGGTGAGAGGCCCAGCAGCAGCAGCGCGGCCAGCGGGCGGGTGCTAAAGGCAAATTTGAACCCGTCGCGTAGCGCGACAAATGGCGATCCGCGGATCCTCGGGTGCTGATCGCCACCCTTAACCCTAAGGACGTTGACCATGCCCCAGATGTACCCGCCGGTCTGCACGAAGTAGGTGCCGGCGATACTGATGACGCCGATCAGCCACCCCGCCAACGCTGGGCCGACGATTCGGGATGCGTTCATGGTGGTGCTGGTGAGGGCGATCGCGTTGCCTACGTGCCGTCGCGGCACCAGGTCGGAAACCAGAGCATTGCGGGCCGGCACGCTGATGGCGAACGACGTGCCCGCCATCACGCTGGACACCGCCAGGTGCCAGATCTCAATGGCACCGGTCGCAACCAGCACCCCGATGGAAAGGCCGGCCACGGTAAAGATCAGTTGAGAGGTGATCAGCAACTTCGTGCGGCTGACCCGATCGGCCAGGACGCCGCCGAACGGCGACAGCACCAGCATGGGGATCGCGCGAATCATGGCCAGCGTTCCCAGAATTAACGGTGATCCTGTGAGCTCCGTGACCAGCCAACTCTGGGCGACGTTCTGCATCCAGAACGCCATCATGGTCCCCAGGTTGGCGCGCCACAGCCGGGTGAAGTCCTGGTGGGCAAAGGCGGGGGCCAGGCGATCGCGGTGTCGAATCAGGCGCGAGCGCCGGCTGGCCGGAGCCTCAAGCGGCGAGGGCGGAGCTGCCGGGCTATCGCTGGTCATGGGTCGAGCCTGCGCGGATCCTCCCGGCGAAAACCTGAGGTCCAGGTCCGCCAATCCGAATCATTGACGATTGACGCGTGCGCGCCAACTGGCGGACTAGCGGCAGGCGACGGTTACGCCGGCGTCGGCCGCCCGCCGGGCCGCGTCGACGATGCCCACAACCCGCGCGGCCTCCTCCGCGGGCACGGACATGGCGCGCCCGTCACGGATAGCGGCCACGAACTCCGTCAACTCGTCGTTCCAGGGGTCTTCGTCGGGAATCGCCAGCTCGCGTGGACCGTCCGGGTCGGTGATGAGAATGTGATCGGCGCCTTCCACGAAGCGGATGGACCCGCGACGGCAGATGACCGTACGGCCCGAAGCGGAGATACCGTCGAACCCGCGTCGGTAGGTAATGGTCGCCAGGCCGCCATCCTCGAACCGTAGGTTGACCACCGCGACGGCACGGTCGAACACGTGGCCCGCCGGTTCCTGCGTCGCGGCGGCGGCAATGTGCGTGATTGGCCCGCGACCGTAGATGGCGGGGTAACCCAACAGAATCGCGTACACGAGGGGATGCCCGCTGACGCGCTGGTCAAACCCGGCGTCGCGGCCGGCGCGCAGATCGTTGGGAAAGTGAACCAACAGGTCGTCGTGCAGCGAGCCGCCGAGCGCGGCCGTCTGCTCGCGGACCAGGCGCGGCCCCGGACGCAACGGACTGGTGTGGCCCACGCGAATGACGAGCCGCCGCTGGTCAGCCAGGCGGAGCAGCCGGGAGGCCTCACGCGGCGTGAGCGCCAGCGGAGATTCGCTGAACACGTGTTTGCCGGCAGCCAGCGCCGCCGCGCCCATGGGGGCGTGGGTATCAGGGTGGGTGGTGACGATTACCGCGTCCACGTCGGGGCGCGTAACGGTAGATTCCCAGTCCGCCGAGTGCTCGACGCCGAATTGCGCGGCCAGGGCGGCCCGGGTGTCAGGATTGCGGCCAGCGACAGCGACGAGCGTCATGTCGGAGCGGGCGGCTATGCGCTCGGCTCGCGCCACGGCCATGCCGCCACTGCCGACGATGGCAATGCGGAGCGGAGCGGAAGGGCGTTCAGGCATGCGTCCTCCGGCTGGGTTGCCCGGCGCCCAGGCTGATTCGCACGGGCTGTTCCGGTGGTCAGCTTCCCGTCGCGCACATTCTGAACGACGGACGCGCGGCGCGCGAACCGGCCCGGCGCGTGCCATGATGCCGCCGTAGGGATACCCCGAATCAGGAACAGCTATGTCGAATGGCAGCCTTGGCATCGGCATCGTAGGCGCGGGCGACATCGTGCGTACGCGTCACATGCCGAACTTGGCGGAAGTTGATGACATCGCCTTCGTGGCGGCGGCGAACCGGCGGCGGGAGACAGCCGAGGCGTTTGCCGCCGACTTCAACGTGCCAAACGTGTTCGACGACTGGCGCGCCGTCGTTGACCATCCTGACGTGGACGTTGTCTGGATCGGCGCGACCCCTTATATGCACGCGCGGGTCTCGGTAGCCGCGCTGGACGCCGGCAAGCATGTGTTCTGCCAGGCGCGCATGGCGCGCAACCTAGCCGAAGCCCGCGACATGCTGGATGCCGCCGAGCGAAACCCGGGACTGGTCGCGGCGGTATGTCCGCCGGGGATCGGGGTGGCCGGCGACCGCACCATGCGCCGCTTGCTGGGAGTCGATCGCTATATCGGGACGCTGCGCCAGGCGCGGATGTCATCGTTCGGGGACACCGCCGTAACGAACGATCTGCTGCACTGGCGACATGACTTCGACATCAGCGGCTACAACGTGATGAACGTGGGGATCATGGTGGAGGGCTTGCAGCGCTGGCTGGGACCCGAGCGCGACGTGCAGGCCATGACGCGCGTCCACGTGCCCGAGCGGCGCAATCCCGAGACGAACGCCTTCGAACCCGTACGCGTGCCCGACTCGTTTACCGCGATGGGCGAATTGGTGTCAGGCACCGACTACGTCTACCAGTGGTCGGGCCTGGCACATCACGAACCGGCAACCGAGCTTTGGCTCTACGGCGACCGAGGCACGCTGGTGTACGACTTCGACCACGACACGATCGCCGGGGCCGCCGCGGACGAGGATGAGCTGTCGCCGATCGAGATTCCGGCCAACGAGCACTACGACCCGAATGTGGAAGCCGACTTTATTGAGGCCATCCGTACGAGGCGCCATGACACCGGGCTGGCGCCAAGTTTTGCCCGCGCGTTCAAGTACATGGAGTTCATGGAGGCCGCCATGCGTTCGGCGCGTGACGGCCGGCGGGTCAGTCTGCCGCTCGACTAGCCCGTTCGTGCGCCTGGCGCCCTGGCCGACCGGCTACGGTGTTTTCGCTGCCTCTCAGAGAGGTTCGGCTCGATCGGCCGCGGCTTGTGGCGCCGACCCGTGATTTTCGGCGATTGACTCCAGCATGATTGGACTTCGCCGCTGGCCGCGTCGTGCAGTCCGCCTGCGCACCTACTTGTTCCTGGGATGCATCGTCGGGCTCGCGATCACCATGGTCGCGCCCGCCAATGCGTCCGAGCCGGAGGCGCCGCGTGACCAGGGCGCCTTTTTCGTGGTCGGCGAATCGGATGAAGGGTTCGCCGTCACTGACCACGAGGGCGCGGACCTCTGGTCGTCCTGGCTGGACCTGGGCGGAACCGGGACCTTCGGCGCGCCGATTTCACGTCGCTTCACGCTCCAAGGTCGGGTTGCGCAGGTATTTGAGCGCGGCGTCCTGCGCTGGGATCCGGGCAGCGGCGTATCCGTTGTGAACGCTCTGGATCTGCTGGCCTGGCGTGGGTACGACGAGCGGCTGCTCTCGGAGTTCGGCATTCCTGCATCCGCCGACTGGTCGGGCGATGCTGGCCAGGATTGGTCGGCCGTTTTGAGCCGTCACATGGCGCTGCTGGACGGTCCCGAACCGTGGCGAGCGGCACTGCGCGAGGCCTTCCGAACAGCGAGCGAACCTCTGGATAGCGACAACGCGGCGATCCTGCTGCACGGCCTGCCCACGGCAGTGGCCGAGACTCATGCGGGCTACGCCCTGCGGGCGCAACGGGCGGCCTGGGTATACCAGCCAGACGTCGACGACGCCCCGCAGCGCGTGGACATCTCCGGTTTCTTGAAAGGATCCGCACTGGTCCCACGGCGCGCCACGGTGCCCCACGGCCCGGACTTCCGGCTTCCGGCACGACCGGTCAGCGTCGTCCAATTCTTTGACTGGTGGCGCCGCGACTACGTGCCGAGCGAGTTCTTCACCCATGGGCTGACCTGGGAACGGATCGGCATCACGCGCGACCAGGTCGGGTCGCCCGCCTACTTTGACGCCAACTTCCGGCTGATCCGCGACCTGGGCGTTGACGGGGTGATGTGGGAGTGGTACGCGACGGGCCGAAGCCTGACGCCCACCCAGGCGGTGCTGGACTCCCTGCGTCGCCATGACCTGCGGATCGGGCTGTTTTACGACTGGGAAGTGCTGCATTCCGGCGGCCAGGCCGTGCTGAGCGATCGCGCCTACATTGCAGCCGACGAGTCGAGCCTGAGCAAGATCGCGGACGAGGTGATCGCCTTCTACCAGGGGATTCCGCGGGATCTGTGGCTCTTCGACGCGGACGGTCAGCTTCCCGTAATCGTCTATGCCTACGGCTTTCCGGACGTGCTGGACGACACCGAGGCGTGGACCTGGTTCTTTACCGAACTGGTACGGCGGGTGGAGACCGCGCTGGATGTTGACGTGATCTTCGACTGGTCGGCCTCGTCGAGGGTTCAGGAATTGGCGTTCGAACGTTGGCCCGACGACTACGCCCCGTTCAACTTCGTGGTTGACACGCCGCAGTGGCAATTCGGGCATCACGTGGTGACCTGGAACTACGTCTTCGATAACCGCGGCGTCGCCACGCGCGACGGACTGCCGCGGGTGGTCCGCGACGACAACCGCTACTTGCAGGAAACCGCCTGGCTGGCCGCGCACAGCAACCCCAGCCTGGTCTTCATCTACAGCTGGAACGAGTTCTGGGAGGGTTCGCACCTCTTTCCCGACGACACCTACGTGTGGCGACGGTACGAGCTGGCGCAGGCGCAGCTGGCTGAGCTTGCCAAGACGCGGGCCGACGACCTGCCGCGCGCGGTCATCATCGGCGACGCGGTAGATGCCTATCCGGTCGGCACCAACGGCCTGTTCGAGAGCCAACGTCTGCATATTCGGCACACCCTGCGGCGCTACGTGCCGCAGGCCGACTTCATTACCCCCGAGCGAGCCACGGCGGAGGCCTTGGCCGGCTATGACCTGGTGGTCAGCCTCACGACGGACCGGGCCGTGGACGCTGAGTTGGCCGCGCTGCCCGAGGACGTTCAGATCGTGTACTGGAACGCCACGGATCTGAGCACGGAGCTCGCGCAGCGCTTTGCACAGGCAGCCGATGAGACGCGGCCCCAGGGACTGTTCCGCGTCCTGGATGCGGGCGGTCAGACGACTGGCGACTCGGTCAGCGTCAGCCACGATGTCTGGC
Organism: Chloroflexota bacterium; assembly: GCA_965263175.1. GTDB lineage: Bacteria > Chloroflexota > UBA11872 > UBA11872 > UBA11872 > UBA11872. Next base: position 3,380,774 of record OZ253587.1, on the reverse strand, counting down.
TGGCGACGCCAGCCGATGACGCCATGGTTGCCCTTGCGTTCGAGTACGAGGACGCGTCGTATCCGCTGCTGATTCAAGCCGGCAACGACCACTGGATCAACGTGTACGGGCCAAGCGAGGTCGTCCTGGCCGCGGCGTTCGGGACGGTCTACGGCCGAGAGCTCGAACTGGCGATCACGTTCGCGAAAGGCGATCGAAGCCAGCGCCTGGAGGTCTACCCGGATGGCCGCGTGGTTCAAAACACATTCAGCGCACCGGCGGTGTTCCTGCACGATCCGCTGGCCATCCCGGATTTCGAGCCAGTTGTTCCCGATGGTCTCTAGATCGGGCTGTTGCCGCGGTCCTGCACCGGGCCAGTGTGACGGCGGACCCAACACGGGCGCATTACAGCGTGTACCACGCCCGGATATGGTGCGCGTGCCTGACAAGGGACACACCAGCACCAGATGAGCACGCGCCGGGCGACACGCGTGATCGAACGCCGACCGTGACCGGCCGCGAGTAGGCGGTGCGCTTCTTCAACCTACGTCCGGGCGTGCTGAGGCACCGGAACTTTGCGCTGTTCTGGTTCAGCCTGGTGATCTCGCACTCCGGGACCTGGATGCAAATCCTGGTGGTGGGCTGGCTGACCTATGACCTGACAGGCTCGGCGTTCTGGGTCGGGGTGGTAAGCGCGGCGCGCGGCGTGCCGATGGTGGTGCTGCCGTTCTTTGGCGGGGTGGTGGCAGACCGGATGGACCGCCGCACGCTGCTGTGGATCACACAAATCAGTCAGGCGCTGCTGGGCCTGGTGCTGGCGATTCTGGTTGCCGCCGACCTGGCGCACGTCTGGCATTTCGCGACGCTGGCGCTGCTGGCCGCGGTTGCCGGAGCATTCGATCAGCCGACGCGGCAGGCGATCGTGCCCGCGCTGGTTCCGCCGGAGGACTTACGCAAGGCCATTGCCCTGAATGCCGTGGTGTTTACGGGCGGGGCGTTGATCGGGCCCGCAATGGCGGGTTTGCTGGTGCCGGTGATCGGCGCGGCCGGCGTGCTGTTCATCAACGCCGCTACCACGCTACCCGTGTTCGCGGCCCTGGCGTTGATGCGCCTACCGCCGTTCAGGCCCCGGCCGCGCGAGGCGGTGCTCAAGACCGTGCGGGACGGTTTGCGGTTTGCGTTCAGCCGCGAACTGATCGTGCTGGTGCTGGTGGTGTCCGCCGCCGCCAGCCTGTTCGGGCGCTCCTTTCAACAACTGGCGCCCGTCTTTGCCCGAGAGGTGCTCGCTGCCGACGTGACCGGGCTGGGCTGGCTGATCGCCGCACCGGGCCTGGGCGCGATGCTGGGCGCGTTTGTGGTGGCGAGCGCGAACTGGCTGCCGCCCAACGGACGATTGGCCGGCATTGCGGTGGCTGGTTACCTGGCGGCGCTGGCCGGGTTCGCGGTCTCGACGAGCTTTGGCCTTTCGCTCGTCCTGCTGGTGCTGGTGGGTCTGCTGAATACGATGTTCTCGGCGTGCGTCCGGACAATGCTGCAACTGGAGGCGACCGAGGCGTACTACGGACGCGTGATGAGTCTCAACACGATCACCTTCATCGGGTTCTCGCCGGTGGGCGCGCTGGTGATCGGCACTATCGCCGAGTCCCTGGGCATCCAGGCCGCGACGCTGATCGGCACGGCGGTGGTGGCGGTGGTGTTTGGCACGGTGTGGGTCACGCGTCCGACGCTCCGGCGGGCGGCGTAGACTGCGCCAAGTAGTACTGTCCATTCGAAAGCTCGCAGGCTAGCGACCTTCCGAACTGTAATCTCGGGTCGGCTTGGCCCCTCAAACGTCGGCGGTTCCGTCGCCACTGCCGAGCCAATCTTCCGGCCGATCCTCAAACCACCGTGCCCGAGCATATGCCTGATGATGGCTACAGCGCGTACCGCCCGGCTTTTGGCTTGCCCCGTTGAACGCCAATTGGGAAAGCGTGTACTGTACGTGGCGTAGACTCCGCCTCAGTCATGATGAGGACCACATGGACGCACCCGACTCTCGAACCGAGGCTCTTCGTATTGCGTCCGCCTGTGTCAATCTTTCTCCCTGCCAACCAACATCAATTGCAAAACGTGCGTTTATCTGCTGCAGCATATTCGAACGATACGCAAGCTTCTTTCTGGGCTTGAATCGCGTGACTCGCTAGCTTCGTATGGCGCACAACACCATTGCGGTTGTCGCCGATTGTGACGGCACGCTGGCTCCAGATACCACTAATCAGCTTCTTCAGTACTTCAACTTGAGGCCTGAAGAGTTCTGGCCTAACGAAGTAGAGCCGCTCGTGAAGGCGGGCTGGGACGAGCACCTAGCATACATGCAGAAGCTAATTGAACTCTCAGCTGAAGGAGGTCCGCTTCAAGGTCTGACCAAGGACACGCTTATTGAGATCGCATCAGGCCTGGAATTCTATCCAGGAGTTCCTGACGGGTTGATCTCCCTTCGCGACGAGATCCAAGGAATCACGAAGTTTAGAGACATCGGCATCCGGGTCGAGTTCTACGTCATTTCGGCGGGGATTGGTGACATGTTGCGCGCTAGCGACTTGGCAAGGGGCATTCATCGCATTTGGGCTTGCGACTTCGCGTACGACACCGAGGGCAAGTTGTCCGGCCTGAAAAACGTGATCTCCTTCACCGACAAGACCCGGTTTCTCTATATGGTCAATAAGGGAAAGGTTAGTAAGGAGTACCTCAACCGCCAATATGTCGTCAACGAACCCATGGATCCCGAGGAGCGTCCCGTTCCCTTTGAGAACATGGTATACATCGGCGACGGTCCAACGGACATCCCGTGCATGTCACTCGTCCAGGGGTCAGGAGGCTACGCTCTGGGCATTCTCAGCAGGGACAAGCCGCACAAGGCTTGGGCACTTGGCTTTGGGCGCCGGGTAAACGCAACAGTTCCACCTGAATTCGCTGTGGGCGACTACGCATACACACATTTGAGAGAGATGATCGTCCATATCGCCGAGACTATCTGTAGCCAGCGAAGTTCTTCAGGCCCTCTCCCGAGCCACTAATGACCGCGTGTTGCACCCACAGCCACAAGGAGGTAGGAACGTGGCGCTGATAGCTGATTCGCCTACGACAGAAGCTCTGTCCAAGGCAGCCGACGAAGATGTGGTGCGGAGGTACGCGGTCAGTATCGGGGGGGATCGCGCTGCGGACCTTGTCGTCCTCCGGCAACGGATCAATGTCTACCTTGAGTCCAGCGAGGAGCCAGTAGCAGTACTCCGATTTGGGAGTCCCTACTCCGGAGCCCTATGGCTGAAAGGCGATCTCATCGGGGAGTTCCAAAAGGAACCTACGGGCTCGTTTGTGGTAGTTGAGATTGAGGATGGGTTCAAGAGGCCGGCACCAAAAGAGGGCGTTGATCCAATCGGATACCTTTTGCAGCGTCTGTGACCTATCCATATCGCAAGGGATTGGCTTGTCGGTGTGCCAGAAACCGGCATCCGGCACCGAAGCCAGATGCTAAGGAATTCCAAGATCTCAATCCGAGATACACCTTAGATGGCGCACATCGGGGTGTTCTACCGCAACGGGTTCGATCCGGGCGCGTATGCCGTGGCGCTTTATCACGCGCAGCTGGAGGCGGCGCGCGGCGGGCACGGGATCAGCCTGCACACCTTCCCGGAAGGCTCGCTGGCGGCCGCGGCCGAGCGCGCGCCGGAGGTGGACGGCCTGCTGACCTTTGGCCCTGACGCGGCGGATATCGAGTTTCTGCGCGCGCACAAGCGCCCCTCGGTGGTCTGCGAGCGCATCGTTCCCGGCTGTGCGTACGTTGCGCCGGACAACTACGACATCGGGCGGACGGCGGCCCGGCACCTGCTGGACCTGGGGCACGAGCGGCTGGCGGTGGTGCTGCCCGGCGACCCGGCCAAGCTGGACACCTATCACGGCGCCCGCTTCACCGGCTTTCGGGACACCTTGGCGGACGCCCGCCACCCGCTGGCGGACGCGGACATCTACTTCGGCGAGAAGGTCAAGACGACCGGCCAGGCCGCTGTGGCGGCCATGCTGGCTCACGACGATCTACCGGACGCGATCTACGTGCAGAACCTGCCCATGGCGCTGGCCGCGCTGCGGACGCTGACCGAGGCAGGCGTGGCGGTTCCTCGCGACGTCTCGTTCCTGGGGACCACCTTTACTCAGCTCAACGCGCCGGCGGCCACCGAGCACACGTCACCGCCGATGACAGCGGTGACGTTCGAGAAGGAAGAGATGGGCCGGCAGGGCGTGGCGTATCTGGCCGCCGCCGCCGAGGGCCGGAGTAGCGGGCACCTGGAAGCGTTGCTACCGGGCGTGTTGGTCAGGGGCGAGTCGACGGCCAGGGCGCGGGCCGCGGCGGTGGTGAGCTAAGCGGAGCCACGCTAATTCCGAGGGCCCAGGCTGCGCGCAGCCTGGGCCGCGGGCAGATGTCAGCGGCTTATTCGACGGGGTTGCGCTGGAGGACGGGGCGGCGGAGGGACCGCGGCAGCGGCGGGCCGACGAAGCCTTCCTTCTCAAGTTGGTGGCCCAGCTTGAGGGCCAGCGAGCGTCCAATGCCCAGTTCGCGCGCCAGTTGGTCGGGCGTGACGCTGTCGTGGCGCATGACCAGTTCGGTGGCTTCCACGAAGACTTCGTCCTCGTCGTTTTCGGCTGACTGTTGGAGTTCCTGTCTGGAAACCTGGGCGGGTTCGCCCTGTTCGCGCCAATGCTCGACGGCCGCGCGAACTTCCTCGTCGGTGACATGCACGCCTTGAATTCGCTGCGGCTTCCCACCTTCGGGCGGCGCAAACAGCATGTCGCCGCGGCCGATCAGCCGTTCGGCGCCGGCCATGTCCAGCACGGTGCGCGAGTCGGCCTGGCTGCTGACCATGAACGAGATGCGGGTGGGGAAGTTGGCCTTGATCAGGCCAGTGACGACATCGACCGAGGGGCGCTGGGTGGATACCACCAGGTGGATGCCGGTGGCGCGCGCCATCTGGGCCAGGCGAGCCAGCAGTCGCTCCACGTCGCCCGGCGCCGTCATCATCAGATCGGCCAGCTCATCGATCATGACGACGATGTAGGGCAGCGGTCCTTCGGCGTCGTCCGGCAATGCCTCGTTGTACGACGCCAGGTTGCGGACACCGGCCTTGCTGAAGGTTCGGTAGCGGCGAGCCATCTCGTTGCTGACCCAGGTCAGCACGTCGATGACTTCGTTTACGTCGGTAACGACGGGCATGCGCAGGTGCGGGATGCCTTCAAACGCCACCAGTTCGACCATCTTGGGATCGATCAGCACGAACTGCATCTCGTCGGGGGTCTTGGTGAACATGATCCCGGTGATGAGGGACGTGAGACAGACCGACTTGCCCGACCCGGTGGCGCCGGCGATCAGCAAATGCGGCATCTTTGCCAGGTCGGCCACGCGTACGCGGCCCGCGACATCCTGGCCGAGCGCGACCTTGATGCCCGCGTCGGATTCGACCCAGGCCTGGCTCTCCATCACCTCGCGCAGCGTCACGACGGCGGGGTTGTCGTTTGGAGTCTCCAGCCCCACGAACGGCTGCCCGGGCACCGGCGCTTCAATCCGCACGCTGCGCGCGGACAGCTTGAGGGCCAGGTCGTTCGAGAGCGCGGTAATGCGCGCCACCTTCACGCCCGGTCCCGGCTGCAAGAGGTACTGGGTCACCACGGGTCCGGGGACCGCTTCGGCAACCCGGACTTGCACCTTGAAGGAGGCCAGGGTCTCTTCGATTGAGGCGGCCTTGCTGACGATCTCGGCTTCAGGAACCTCGCCCGAGTCCTCGGCGGGCAGGAGCAGATCGATTGCCGGCAACTGCCAGGGGCCGTCCTGCTGCGGAGGGGCCGCCGCGGCCGGCAGTCGGTCCGCGGTGCGAATCAGCGGCTGCTGGCCCCAGGCGGGCACTTCCTCGTCTGCGTCGTCGGCTGACGTGTCGTCAACGCCGGCGCGTGCGCGGTCCGACTCTTGCTTGGCATCTGTGCGGTCCGCCGGCGAGAACCAGGGGCGTGCCCGGGCGTTGGCGGCGGCGACGACGCGTATCAGGCCAGTCCCTAAGAGGCCTGTGGCCTGGATGACGAACCGCCCGGGTCGGGTCACCGTTTCGGTGCCCCAGGGTGAGGCCGCCAGACCGTAGGCCAGGGCCAGCACCGCGGCCAAGCCGAGAATGAGATGGGCCGGGACGTCGCCGACGCCGGCTCGTATGGCGGACCCGACGATCCCGCCAATGGCCCCGCCGCCCTCGGGCTGACCCTGGTTCGCGACCCCGGCAGCGAGGTCGGTCATCGCCGCCAGGGCAGTCACGAAGACGGCCGCCGCGATGAAGTGGGTGACGTCGATGATGGCGCGACGCCGGGCACCGGCAACCAGAACCGCCCCGCCAATCAGCGCACCCGCCAGCGCGCCCAGCGGCGCAGCGCGGCCCAGACCGGCGGCGATCGTTCCAGCCGCGCCTGTCGCCAGTAGCGCGTCGTCGACGATGAGGCCGACGAACGAGAGCACGCCGAAGGCGGCCACGATGAAGCCGCCAAAGCCCGCAATGTCCCAGTGTTCAGACCGCTTCGCGCGCGCTGGCAGCGCGGCGGCCTTTCGGCTCGTGGCCACGGGAAGCCCTCCTCGGTGCGAGCCGAAGCCCGCCCCTTAGCTAGACCTCAGTGACGATCGGCAGGATGACCGGTCGCCGCCGGGTCTCCCGGAACAGCCGCCTCCCGAGTGCGTTCCGGATCTTCTTTTGTAAAACCGCGGGGGAACGGTCCGAATGATCCCCGGTGTCGACGACCGACCGTACGGTGTCGCGAGCACGAGCCAGAAGCTCGTCCTCAGCGTCCGAGGCGTACACAAACCCCCGCGTGATGATATCCGGGTCAGTCAAGCATTGACCAGTGTGACGGTCCACGTTTACAACAGTGATGACGACGCCGCCTTCCGCCAAGTGGCGACGGTCGCGAATGGTGGCGTCACTCTCCTCGCCAACGGTGAGGCCATCGACGTAGACGTTGCTGACGTCGGTCTGGCCAACCACGCTGATGTCGTCGCGGGACAGCTCAACGATGGACCCCGACTCGGCCACCAGCACATGCTCGGCGTCCACCCCCACCCGCTCGGCCAGGCGTCTGTGTTCCTCAAGGTGCCGGTACTCGCCGTGGACCGGCATGAAGAACTTTGGCCGAAGGGTGGTGAGCATTAACTTGAGGTCTTCCTGGCTGGCGTGGCCCGAGACATGAACGGGCATCACGCGCTCGTACAGCACGCGCGCGCCCTGCCGTGCCAGGCGGTCAATGGTCTTGTTCACGGCTTCCTCGTTGCCCGGGATCGCCGCGGCTGACACGACCACCGTGTCGTCCGGCATGAGGTCGATGAAGCGGTGGTCACGGTTCGCCAGTCGCACCAGCGCGGAGCGGGGTTCGCCCTGGGAGCCAGTGCAGATGACGGCCAGTTCGTCGGCCGGGTAGTTCCGCAGGTCCCTGGGATCGACCACCATGCCGGCATCGGGAATCTGTAGGTAGCCCAGGTCGCGGGCAACCCCGACGTTGCGTTCCATGCTGCGGCCGACGAAACAGACGCGGCGGCCGTAGGCAAAGGCAGCATCAATGACCTGCTGCACGCGGGAGATCAGCGACGAGAAGGTGGCGACGATGATGCGGCCCGGTGCATCGTTGAATATCCGGTCCAAGGTCTCGGCGATCACGGCCTCTGAGGGAGTGTGGCCGGGCTGATCGGCGTAGGTGCTGTCCGACAGCAGCAGCAGCACGCCGTCGTCACCCAAGCGTCCCAGAGTCTGGAAGTCCAGCGGGACTCCGTCCACCGGGGTGTGGTCGATCTTGAAATCGCCCGTGTGCACGATGGTGCCGATGGGCGTCTGAATGGCTACGCCCATCGCGTCGGGGATGCTGTGGCAGACGTCGAAGAACTGGCAGCGGAAGGAGCCGATGGTCACGGTCTCCCGCGCGCCGACGACCCGCAGGTCCGCGTGGTCGAGCAGGCCGGGCTCTTCCAGCTTCACGCCAACCAGACCCAACGTAAGACGCGAGCCATAGATGGGCAGGTTGAACTCGCGCAGGGCGTAGGGCAACGCCCCGATGTGGTCCTCGTGGCCGTGCGTGATCACGAAGGCGCGCAGCTTGTGGCGGATCTCGCGCAGGTAGCCGAAGTTCGGTAGCACCAGGTCCACGCCGAACATCTCGGCGTCGGGGAAGGTGATGCCGCAATCGAGCACGATGGCGTCGTCGCCGTACTCGATTACGGTGCAGTTCTTGCCGATTTCGCCGATGCCGCCAATGGACACCAGGCGCACGGCGTCGGTTTGAGGTTCACGAGTCATTTGGAAGTTCCAGTGGTGGGTGCGTTAAGCGAAGAACGAAAGCTGCTGCGTGTCAGGGGGCTGCGGAGGGTCAGGCTCGACCGCCGTGGCATCGTCCAGCAGCTTGGGGATCATCTGAAAGTCCTGCGCCAGTACCTCGCGCAGCCGCAGTTGGCGCAAGGCCGCCGCCGGGTGGTAGACGGGCAGATACACCCGTCCGTGCAGCCGCCGGGCCACGCCGCGCGCCCGCGAGATTCGCGCCTCCGGGAAGAAGGCGTTGAGCGCGTGGCGGCCCAGCAGCACGACCAGATCGGGATCGATCAGTTCGAGTTGCTGGTCCAGGTAGGGGCGGCAGGCGTCAGCTTCGTCGGGCAGCGGGTCGCGGTTGTTGGGCGGACGGCATTTCAGGACGTTGGCGATGAAAACATCCGCCCGGCGCATGCCGATGCCCTGGATCATTTCATCGAGCATCTTTCCGGCCTGGCCCACGAACGGGCGGCCCAGCCGGTCCTCGTGAAAGCCGGGACCCTCGCCAACGAAGACGACGCGCGCCGAGGCTGAGCCTTCCCCTGGGACAGCGTTGTTGCGACCGGCGTGCAGGCCGCACCGCTCACAGGTCCGAACGACCGACGCAAGACTCGCCAGATCCGGAAAGGTCGGAAGGCCGATCACGCGTTACGCATGCACCGAGGCGGGCTGGATGAAGGCGTCCAACTCGTATAGGTCGAGCACGGCCTTCAGGTCGTCCTGCATCGCAGCCGGCATCTCGACCAGCGGCGAGCGTGGGACACCCACCCGGAAACCGCTGAGGTTGAGCGCGGCCTTCACGGCGATGGGGTTGGACCAGCCGGCCGGGAAGAGAGCGCGCGCGATTGGCAACAGGTGCAGGTGCTTGCGCCGCGCCGTCTCAAGATCGCCTTCGACAAAGGCGTCGATCATGTCGCGGGTCTCGCCGCTGACGACGTGCGACTGGACGCTGACGACGCCCACGCCACCCAACGCCATGAGCAGGTAGGTGTCGCTGTCGTTGCCGCTGTAGATATCGAATTCGGCTTCCGCGGTACGGGCGATCTCGGCGATCTGCTCAAAGTCTCCGCTCGCCTCCTTGACGGCCACGATGTTGTCCACGGCGCTCAAACGCGCCACGGTGTCGGCGGTCATGTTGAGGCTGGTGCGCGCGGGAACGTTGTAGAGCATATTGGGCAGCGGCGTGGCTGCCGCGATGGTCTCGAAGTGGAGGACCAGCCCGGCCTGCGGCGGCTTGTTGTAGTAGGGCGTGACCTGCAGGAGGCCATGCACGCCGATCTCGGCGGCTTCGCGCGAAAGCCGCACGCTTTCGGCGGTGTCGTAGCCGCCGGTGCCCGCAATCACCAGGGCGCGGTCACCTACCGCCGTCAGCGCTTCACGGTAGAGATTGAACCGTTCGTCGTCGCTGAGCACCGGCGACTCGCCGGTAGTTCCGGTGACGACGACCGCGTCATTGCCGGCGTCGACGAGTCCGGCGACAAGGCGTCCGAACGTGTCGTAATCCACCGATCCGTCATCGGCAAACGGGGTGATCACCGCGGTAATGAGCCGGCCAAAGGTCAACATACGACAGCCTCCGCCCGCGACCGCCCGGGCGGCCACGATACGCCGTGCTGCAGGGGTTGATTGTACCTAGCGCCGGCGACGAGACGGCCTCGCGACGCTCTTTGGCGTCGCGTTGCTGTCGGCGCGCGGCATGGGGACGCTTTGCCAACGGGCAGACGCTCGGTCACCTGGAAACGCGGCCGGCAGCCCGTCAGGCGGACCTCACAAGTCAGCGGTCAGTGCATGCAACTAGGCGGGGGTCGGCGCGCTGGCGGGCGCGGATTGGCGCGGACCGTCGGCCGGCTCGGCCGGTGGCGGGCCTGGTTCGAACAGGGTCGGCTTCGCCGGCGGGTCGCCGGCGGGCCGAGTGCGCTCCTCGATGCGCGCCAGGGTAGCCAGCATGGCCTGCTGGGTAGCCTCCATGCGCGCAACGGTCTGCACCGTCTCGTATTGACGCGCCTCAAACGTGTCCATGCGGGCGCTCAGCCGCTCGTCCATGGTGGCCACGCGGGCGCTCAGGTGATCCATACGCGCGTTCAGGCGCTCGTCCATTGCCTCCATGCGAGCGCCGAAGCGGTCCATGCGGGCACTCAGCCGCTGGTCCGTGCTGTCCATGCGGGCGTTCTGCCGCTCATCCATGGCACCCATACGGGCGCTCAGGCGGCTCTCAAGTCTCAGTATCAGGCCGACAACCGCGCCGGCGGTGGCTAGCCCGCCCACAACCAGCGTCGCGCCAACGCTCAGGATGCCGACCAACTCGGCGCTCATGGCGAGAGGTCGTTCGTTCCCGTGCGCGATCCAGCAACGGCGACTGTATCACGAGGCCGCCCCCGGACCATTGGTTGGGAATCGGCGGGCAGAGCGGGTTAACGCGACCCGCGGCCCGCTATGCCTCGGCGGATTGCGTTACCAGTTGACCCGGCGGCTGAAGTAGCGCGCCCAGCGACGCCAGACGCCCTTGCCGTAGAAGGCTTCTTCCTGACGCTCGATGATCACGGCCTCGGTGGTAAGAACCTGCGCGGCCAGGCCGGCGGCGTTGTAGGGGCTGAGCGCCCGCAGGACGTCAGGGAAGGCGGAGCGCCAGAGTGAGCGGAACAGCAGCAGCCCTAACGCCAGCAAAAACAGCACGGGCACGGCGCTGGCTTCGCGCAGGTACGCGGAAAGCGCCAGCAGCAGCGGCGCCAGCATGGCCACCCACAGGAGGATTTCCACCTGCGTGTTGGCACGCCGCGCGCGGCGGCGGTGGGCAAAGGTATAGGACGCGCGCTGCCGCTCGAAGCGCGTCCGCTCCAACAGGGCCAGGCCGGCGCCCATGACGCCGAACACGGCGGCAATCAACAAGCCGGCGGCAATGATGACGCCGCCCGGCGTGCCTAGCGGTGGGCCGTCGCGCGAACGCGGGATCTGGCCTTCGGCGATTGCGCGACTGCCCTTGCCGTCGGGATCGATCAACACTTCGACCACGCCCATAGCAATGATCAAGACGATGAAGAGCACCAGCGCCGCGAGTACGACACCCATGCCCGCCAGGAACCCGGCCTTCAGGAGGTCACGTGTGGGCGTACGCGCCGCGCGAATCTCCTCCAGGTACACGTCCAACTCTTCCTGGGAAGTCTCGGGCGACATGCCGGCGCGCACTAGCGCCTGCTGGGCCTGGCGGTAGTCCTCGCGCCGGTCCGCCGAACGCCTGACCGTGCGCCACCACGACTGAATCGAGTACACCAGCGCCATGACCCCATCCTAGCCGGGGCGCCGCCAGCAGTTGGCCGACGACTCGGCTCTAGCGCAGCCTCGGGTTCAAACGAGTCCCTGCTCGATCATCGACTCGGCGATCTGGATGGAGTTGGTCGCCGCGCCCTTGCGCAGGTTGTCGGAGACTACCCAAAACACCAGGCCATTGGGGTGCGACATGTCCTGCCGCACGCGGCCGACCCAGGTGGTGTCGTTGCCTTCGGCGGTCAAGGGCGTGGGGTAGACCTCGGAGGCCAGGTCGTCAACGACGCGGACGCCGGGCACGTCTTCCAAGAGCGAGCGAGCGAGGTCGGCGTCGAAGGGATCGCTGAATTCCGCGTGGACAGCCGCGGAATGCGCGCGGAACACGGGCACGCGCACGCAGGTGGCCGATACGGCCAAATCGGGCAAGTGCATGATCTTGCGAGTCTCGGCCGATACCTTCCATTCCTCTTTCGAGTAGCCGTCGTCGCGCGGATCGTCGATGGACGGGATCAGATTGGACGCGATCTGGTGCGGAAACACGTCCGGCGCCACCTCGGAGCCGCTGCCGTTGCCCATGGCGGCGGTTTGCTTGGCCAGTTCCTCCATCGCCATTCCGCCGGCGCCCGATACCGACTGGTACGTGTCGGCAATCACGCGCCGCAAGGCGCTGTGCTCGTGGAGCGGCGCCAGCACCTGGACGATCGGTGTGGTGGAGCAGTTTGGGATCGCCACGATGCCCTTGTGCTCCTGCAAATCCTCGGCGTTCACCTCGGGGACCACCAGCGGCACGTCGTCGTCGTAGCGGAACGCGGAACTGTCGTCGATAGCGATCGCGCCGGCGGCGGCGACCCGCGGCGCGACGGCGCGGCTGATGGCGCCGGACGCCGAGATCAACACAAAGTCAAGGCCCGTGAAGTCGCTGTCGTCATCCAGCACGTTGACGGTGAAGGACTCGCCGTTGAATTCGATTTGCTTGCCGCGACTTCGCTCCGAGGCCCACAGGCGCAACTCACCGACCGGGAAGTTGCGTTCGGCCATCACGCTCAGGAATTCGCGGCCCACGGCGCCCGTGGCGCCAACAACCCCGATACCAAACCTACGGCTCATGCGTCGTCGCTTTCCTCGAAGAGCAGGTGCTCAAGGCCTATGACCAAGCCGGGCAAGTCTCGCACCCGGCGGGCCGCCATCAGCACGCCGGGCATAAACGAATCACGGCTGGTTGAATCATGTCGGATCGTGAGGGTCTGCCCCAGCGCACCGAAGATGACCTCCTGGTGCGCCACAAACCCGGGCAGGCGCACGCTGTGGACGCGCACACCGTGGTTCACGCCGCCGCGTACCCCCGGCAGGGTGAAGCGCTCGGTGGGAGCGTCGATGGCCGCGCGGCCGCCGCGCGCCTGGGCAATCAGTTCGGCGGTGTGGGCGGCCGTGCCCGAGGGTGCGTCGATCTTCTGATCGTGGTGAAGTTCGATCACCTCAACGTGGTCCAGGTGCGGGGCCGCCAGCTGCGCCATGGCCATCATCAGGACAGCGCCTATCGCGAAGTTGGGCGCGATAAACGCGCCCACGCCTTCGGTCGCGGCAGCCGAGCGGATGGCTTCGACCTGCTTCGCCGACATGCCGGTGGTTCCGATGACCGGTGATACGCCGGCCGCAATGGCGCTGAGCGCGTTGGCCGCCGCCGCATCGGCCACGGTGAAGTCGATGGCGACGTCCGGACGGGTTTCGCGGATGGCCGCCGCCGCATCGTCGAACCAGGCGAAATCGACGGTCTGCGCCACTTGGTCGACTCCGGCCACGAGTTTCATGTCCGGTGCACCCTTTACGGCATCCACCACGGTCTGGCCCACGCGGCCGGAGGCTCCGAACACGGCGATTCGCAACGGCGTTTCCATCACTACGCTCCTCTAGTCGCGGTAGCGAGGCCGCCTCGGTCCGCGCCCGCCGCCGTCGCGGCGCGGTCCACCGCGGCCGCCCCGGCCATCGCGCCCACCGCCATCGCGCCCGCCGCGTCCGCCGCCTCGCTGGGCGGGGGCGGCGGAGGCCAGCGCTTCCTCCGGCGAGAGGCCCAGCAGAACGGCCCGCCGCGAAAGGTTGACCCTGCCCTGATCGTCGGTCTCGATCACCATCACCATGATGTCGTCGCCGACGTTCACGACGTCTTCGATCATGCCGGGCGGTTCTTCGGCCAGTTCGTGGCGCGGAACCAAGCCCTCGCGACCGGGCATGAACTCGACCATGGCGCCGAACCCGAAGATGCGGGTCACCTTGCCAAGCATGGTGCGCCCGGCGTCTATTTCACCGGTTATGTCCCGAATCATCTGGACCGCCTGCTCGGCACCCTCGCGTGACGGCGATCCGACCATGATCGTGCCGTCTTCCTGGATGTCGATCGAAGCGCCGGTATCGGCTTCCAGTTGGCGGATCATGCGCCCGCCGGGGCCGATTACCGTGCCGATTTGGTCGGGACTGATCTGGGTCCGGACGATCTTGGGCGCAAATTCGCCCACGTCGGCTCGCGGTGCCGCCAGCGCCCCGCCCATCACCTCAAGAATCCGCATCCGCGCGTCGCGCCCCCGCCGGACCGCCAGTTCGACGATTTCCTGGGTCAGGTAGTTAACTTTGATGTCGAGTTGGATCGCGGTGATGCCCTTCTCAGTGCCGGCGACCTTGAAATCCATGTCGCCGAAGTGGTCTTCCGCGCCCTGGATGTCGGTGAGCACCTTGAACGCGCCGTTGTCCGAGGTGACCAGCCCCATCGAGATGCCGGCCACGGAGGCGCTGATCGGCACGCCAGCGTCCAGTAGCGCCAGCGTGCTGCCGCAGGTGGAGGCCATGGACGTGGAGCCGTTGGAGGACAGCACCTCGGACACCACGCGCATGGAGTAGGGAAAGTCCTCGTAGCCCGGAACCACGGGCAGCAGCGCGCGCTCAGCCAGGGCGCCGTGCCCGATTTCGCGTCGGCGCGGGGAGCCAAGCCGCCCGGCTTCGCCGGAGGCGAACGGCGGCATGTTGTAGTGGTGCATGTAGCGCTTGGGCTGGACGAGTTCCTCCAGGTCGCTCAGGCCGATCTTTTGCGCGTCGCGCTGGTTGCCCAAGGTCACGATCGAGAGCACCTGGGTCTCACCGCGCTGGAACAAGCCGGTGCCATGGGTACGCGGCAATATCCCCACGTCGGCGGTCAGGGCGCGAATGGCGTCGTCGGGGCGTCCGTCCGGTCGGATGCCGTCTTCCACGATGGCGCGGCGTGTGTAGGCGCTTTCCAGGTCGTGGAGGGCTTCGCCGATGTCGTCGGCCTCGTGCTCGCCGTCGAAGGCTGCAACAGCCTCGGCCTGGATGGAAGCCAGCCGCTCGCCGCGGGCGCCACGGTCGGTGACGCGTGCGGCCTCGGCGAGCGAGGCGCCGCAGCGGGCGTCCACGGCTTCAAGGACCGCGGGGTCGAGCGTTTCGGTCTTGATCTCGCGCGGCTCCGGCTTCACAAGGTCCCGGAGTTGTAGCTGCAGGTCGATGGCGGGCTGCAACTGCTCCTGACCCCAGGCGATGGCCCGGATCATCGTGTCGTCGTCGACTTCGCGGGCACCGGCTTCGAGCATGACTAGGCCATTGCTCGTCCCCGATACGACCAAGTCCAACTCGCCGTTGGCGTTGTCCTCAATGGTCGGATTGAGCGCGAACTCGCCGTCGCGCAGGCCCACGCGCACCGCGCCGACCGGACCCTCGAACGGGATGCCGGAGATCATGAGTGCCGCGGATGCCGCGATGGTGCCAATGACGTCGGTCTCGACCGTGCGATCGTGCGACAGCACGGTCAGGATGATCTGCACCTCGTTGCGCATGCCCTTGGGGAAGAGCGGGCGCAGCGGGCGGTCGGTCAACCGGGAGGCCAGGATGCCCGCCAGGGGCGGCCGGCCTTCGCGCCGGAAGACGCTGCCCGGAATCTTGCCGATGGAATAGCTGCGCTCTTCGTAGTCCACAGAGAGCGGGAAGTAGTCAATCCCCTCGCGCAGGCGATCGGACATAACCACGGTGCCAAGGATGACGGCGTCGCCGTAGGTCACCAGGACTGCGCCATCCGCCTGCTGAGCCAGGCGGCCGGTCTCGAACGAGAGCCGCCGCCCGCCAAACTGAGTCTCAACGGTATGCATACAGGTCACTCCTCGCCGGCGGTCTGGACGAAGAGCGAAGAAGCGAGCCCGCAACCGCTGTTGCGCCCTCGGTTCTTGGCTCTTCCGTCAGGTCCCCCCGGCGTTCTGCTCCGAAGCCGTTTACAACAAAGAAAAGCGGTCCGGCTTCGGAGCGGACCGCCTATCAATCCGTGCGTACTCGCCGCCCATCGGGCGGCTCGCCGCGTTTCGCCAGGTATTCACGCGCCGTCAGCGCCGCGCTCGAATCTGAAGCTTCTCGATCACTTCCCGATATCGCTCCGGGTCTCGACCCTGGAGGTACTTCAGGAGACGGCGGCGGCGCCCGACCATTTTGAGCAGCCCGTAGCGCGAGTGCTTGTCTTTCTTGTGCAGCTTCAGGTGGTCCGTCAGCTCCTCGATCCGCGCGCTGAGCAGCGTGATCTGCACCGGCGCGGAGCCGGTGTCATCAGCGTTCAGGCGAAGCTCGTCAAGGAGTTCGCGCTTGGGAGAGGTGATGGCCATGCGTGGTTTTCGATCTCGCCGACCCTGCGCGGGCCGTTGCGTCGCGGAAGGGAGGCGTCCAAACGCGCCGCCCGAACTTCTGAAAGTGTACCGCACCGCGAGCGCTCTTGGACCGGAAAACTGACGTGCCTTGCGACCCACGCGTTGCGCGGAGGAGTTTAGTTCAATAAACTCGTTTGTATCACAAACCTACCGGCCGAGACACGGCCGCGCCCCATCTGGCAGGCAGGACATGCAGAACTCAGAACGCGAAGCTTCGGCACTTCCACCCGAGGAGAGTTGGAACGCCATCCACGCCACGATGGACCGGGCCCGGAGCTCCATGTATGTCGCCGGAACGGCCACGATTCTGCTCCTGTGGGGCGCGATCGTCTCGCTGGGCCTCCTGGCGCAATACGCCATTGCGGCGCTAGCGCCCGAGGTCGCGGCGGACAGTCCCTGGTTTCCGGCGCCGCTGTGGGGCCTGCTGGCGACGGCTGGGATGGTGGGCAGCGCCATCTTGGGACACCGTGCCGGCCGGGAACATGTAGCCGGTCCCGCTGCTCGCAACGCGGGGCTTCGCGTGTTCTTCTTCTGGCTGGCCGTGGTGGTGGCGGCGATGCTTGTTCCGGCGGCAGCGGGGATGTGGACAGCAGATACCTCCGGGGCCGCCGTCGCGCGGGTCACCGTGGGCATCGTGTCCCTGGGCTACATCCTGTTCGGCATCATGTACCGCCCCGCGATCGCGGCGGTGGGCGCAGGATTTGTGGCGGCGTTCTACGTACCCAGCTACCTCGCGGGCGACGCCGCGCTGCTGGTGTCGGCGGCAGCGATGCTGCTGGTGGTGGCGCTGGGCGCGGCGTGGATCCGCTGGAGCGGCAACCGTTGACCGACGAGGCCATCGTCCTCAACGAGACCATCCACCAGTCCACCCGTCTGCGCATCATGACGATGCTGGTCGTTCAGCCCGAGACGGATCGGCTTGCGTACGGATTCATTCAGCAGACGCTCGAGCTCACCGGCGGCAACCTGACCACCCATCTGCGCAAGCTGGCTGACGCCGACTACCTGGTCATCACGAAAGAATTCCAGGACTCCAAGCCGCGCACCTGGGTTCAGGCCACACCGACGGGCCGCCGCGCCTTTGCCGACTACCTCGCCAACCTGGAGCGGGCGCTGAACTGGCAGCCGCCTCGATAGTCGGGGGCTGTGGCGCGTGGCCCCTGACCTATCGGCGCGCGACGCTGTAGACGCGCTTGCCGACGTGGTCGCTGATAAGCACTGAACCGTCCGGCGCGATAACCACGTCCGTGGGCCGGTCAAGGCCGGTGACAAAGGGATGGACCTCACCCGAATAGGTCTCGCCTTCGCGTTCCAGGCTGACGCGCAGGACGTTGTGGGTGTAGGAACTTCGGCCCAGGCCCGGCCCCCAGGTGGTGATCAGGGCGTCACCCTCGAACTCGCCCGCCTGCGGCCCGGTGAAGAAGGTGATGCCCGTGGCCGCCGCGTGAGCCGGCAGCGCCGCCACCGGGCCCTCGGTCGGCGAGTCCTCGGGCGGCTCGCCCCAGACGTTTGGATGCCCGTAGTCGCGGCCCTCGATCACGTGGTTGAGCTCGTCCGGCGCGTCATCCGCGGACCGCACCGGCACGTCCGGCGCGTTGTCCGTGCAGAACAACTCCCCGTCCGGTGCGAAGGCCAGGTCGAATGGGTTCCTGAATCCTCTGGCCACGACCTCGACGCTGGAGCCGTCCGGCGCGATGCGCAGGATTGTGCCGGACAGTTCGGTCTCCGGCAGTTCACCCAAATTGCTCGTGCTCCCGACGGCCACGTACAACTGACCGTCCGGACCCGCCACGATGCCGTTGTTGCGGTGGAGCAGTTCTGCCCGTTCGGGCAGGTCGGTCACGATCTCCACCGACTCGTCGGCCGCCCCCGAACCGGTCGTGTCGCGCAGCCGGATGATCTTCTGTCGCACGGACGCGTATACGGCGTCGCCGATGAAGGCGAGACCACGTGGTTCATCCACGCCCAGCGGATCCAGCCCCTGGGCAAAGGCAACCGGGGCGTCGGCGCCGGGGACGCCGGCATGCGACAGGATCGCGTTGTTCGACATCGCTAGGTAGAGCCGGTCGTCAGGCCCAAAGGCCAGAGCGACCGGCAGGCCGAAATCGGCCGTATCGAGCAGCGTCGAGATGGTGAAGCCCGCCGGGGCCCGGGGCGCACCGGTGGCGATCACCCCACGGCGACGTTCGAGCGGCTCCAGTTCAATCCTGTCGCCAGCGTTCAGCGGGCTGGCGGATCGGAAGCTGCGGATCAGCGTCCACAGGCCGGCGGGGTAGGCGCCATTGCGCAGCACATCACCACTGAGCCGCAGACGTACCGGTTCAAACCGGCCAGGCGCGAATTCCAACACCCCAGCCTGAAAGTACTGCCGGATCACGCCGGGCTCGGCCGTCGGGTCGATCACGCTGCCCGGCTCGCCCGTGTCACGACGGGCTTCGGTCTTCGGGAACCCAAGTCCGGCCGCGCCGCCCAGTTCCAGGAACGCATCGAGGAATCCGATGGCGTCGCCCTCGACGGATTGGTTCGACACTACGTGGCCGAAGGGACCGACGGCCATGCCCCCGAAGGGGTTCGAGGTTCCGGCTTCGACGCCGAGATCGGGACTCCCGTCCAGGCCGCCACCGATGAAGTCCCAGGCCAACCGTGGCACCGGTTCGGCATCGGGCGCGTCGCCGGACCACACCATCACGCCGCGCTGAAAGTACTGGACCAGCGCGCCGTTCTCGATCAACGGTTCGGAGACGGCGTGACCCCAGCGCCGCAGCCCACCCGAGGCGGTGTAGTAGGTCAGCAGCGAGGCCGCGTACACAACGCCGTCAAGGTTGACGGTCAGATCGGCAATGTTGTGGCCGAGCGCTGAATCGAAGGTCACGCGGCGCACCGTGACGCTGCCAAGACCGGCCAACGCGACCGTCCGGCGCGCCAGGGCGGCCGGCAGGCTCAGCGCCGCGGCGGCCAGCAGCGCGCGGCGGCCGATTCGGCGGCCGGCGGCCGCTACACGCACGGCAGGCGGGACACGCTGCGAACCACGGTGGGTGAGGGGAACGCGCAATTGTAGCGAGACCAACGCACGGCTTCCCTATACTCGCGACACCCCACCCGAAGGTGAACCCGTATGGCATCGCGCCGCCGCCGCCGCACCCGCCGCCAGGACAGCGGCGGCCAACCTCGTGCCGCCCGCAGTTCGAGCCAAGCGTCAAAGACCGGCAAGGACGAACAGCGCAAGCGCAGTAAAGGCGGGCAGCGGAAGGGCGGCCTGAGCCGCGGCTTCTGGCTGTACATGCTGGCGGTGATGGCCGTCTTTATCCCGCTCAACCTGTATTGCTTGAATCAGGTCAACCCGCCCGGCCCCGGCGAAGCGACCGACGAGCAGGCGGCGACGGTTCTGAACGCCGTCAACGACCCGCACGAGCCCTATGCCACCGACCCGCCCACCTCGGGACCACACGTGGCCCAATTGGCCGGGCACGGCTACCGCACCGACACCCTGCCGGACGAGATCCAGGTCGCGAACCTCTCGCGCGGCTTCGTCATCGTCCACTTCAGCAGCGCCGCGCTGGACGCCGACATGCGGCAACTGGCCGCGGAGTTCGAGGGGCACGACGTGATCGTGCAGCCGGATGGCAACTTGCCGGCCGAAACGGCGGTGGCGCTGACAGCCTGGGGCCGCATCGAGCACCTGGAGTCCTACGACAAGGGGCGCATCTACAACTTTGTGCGCAACTACGCCGGCCTCGGCCAACCCGGGGCGGCGGCGTCCGCCGGCGGCGGCGGCTAGCCCACGCGCAATTGGACCGGGCCGAGCAGCCCAGAGATTAGCGACTCGGCTTCGATGTTGTCCTCGTGCCAGTAGCGGTGCCAGGCGTTGCCCATCTTCGTGTCGTCCCTCTTCCAGCGCATTTCGTTGGCGTAGAGGTTGCTTACCCGCACGCGCAGGCTGTTGGATCCGGTATGCACAGAGCCGCTGAGGTCGAACCCATAGGGCGGCCAAAGCCGGACGTCGACCCGCCGGTTGTTGACGTAGACCTCGGCGTGATGCCGCACCTCGCCCAAGTCCAGCGTGACCGTCGAATTCGACTGTTCGGCCGTCAACTCGAAGCTGCGCTCGTAAACGCCGGTGCCCGAATACCAGCCGTATCCGAAGTTCGCCCATGGCTGCAAGCCGATGGTGGTGGGCCGCGTAAAGAGCGCCAGCGGCGCCAGGATCCCGTTGGAAAAGTCGGCCGCCTCGATCTCGACGGTTAGCGTTCTGCCGGTGGTGATGTTGTAGATGCCCTGAATGTCGGGCGTTCGTTCACGGACGTCCACATACACCTTGTGGGTGCCCTTGATGTTCGGAATGCCGATCCCGACGCACCCGGCGGGCAAACGCTGGCGGTACACGAGCGTGCGGGGGAACCCCACCGGCTCGCCCAGCAGCGGGATGTGCCGCCACGGCTCGACCGGCGGGCGACCGCGCTCCCAGGTCACCAACGGTGTCTCGCGCTCATAGGCGAGACCCGACCAGACTTCCGTGGGCGGTGCCTGCACCTCCCATGATTCGTCGGACACGATGACGATGGACCCGCCCGAGCGCAGGTCGATCTGACCTTCAAACAGGAACGAAATCGGTTCGTCGGACAGGCACTCCACGTCGGCGACGATGGTGTTCTGGCCCGGCCTGAGGTAGGGCATGATGTTGTAGGTGACAGGGCTGGACCAGTCCTCGGATTCGCCAAGCTGCGTGCCGTTCATGTAGACCGTGACGCGGTCCACACCCACGAACGTGGCCCACGCTTTGATCGGCGGCTCGCTGATTTCGATCGACCGCCGGAACCGCAAGCGGGGGTGCTGATCGCTGGTGCGCTTAACGGCCCATCCGCCGTGCTTGCGAACGCCGGTGATCCAGCTGGCTCGCCAGTTGCCGATGGTGTCGGCGCCAGCCCGCGCCAACCAGGTCTCCGGCCACTCGGAGTCGTCGTACAGCGGGTCACGTAGCTGCTCCAGGCGGCCCGCGCCCAACGTAAAGCTGGCGACCCGCATCACGGGCAGCTCAAACCGCCGGATCGACCCCTGACCCGTCGGGGTCCCACCGTCAAGCGTGAATGTCCAATCGGTCTTGAAGTCCAGGCCCTTCGTCTGCACCTTCTTGGGCCGCGAAGCCCGGCGCCTCGAGGGTCGGACGGACGTGTCGAGCACGACGAAGCGGGCGGCGTGCGGCGGTAGCTCCAACGCGAAGCGACGCCGCCCGCGCGAGCCGGTAATTGACAGCGCAGTGGTCTCGGCGGTCTCAGGGTTCCAGACCTCGGGGCGACCTGGCACGTCGGTGCTGACCGTGGCCCTGGTGTCGGATGTCGAGCGGTTGACGACCATGAGCACCTCGGCGCCGTCCAGCCGCCGTGGGACGACGATCACGTCAGACTCGCAGTCGACGGTGGTTCCCGGCGACAGGATCTCCGCGATGCGCTTGAGCGCCGCCGGCAGCAGCTCGGGAACCTGATATGTCCGGCCCCTGCCAACGGCCGCGCCCTTGTCCGTAGTCGAGGCGTCGCTAAAGAGCGTTGCTATGGCTCGCGTGACCGGACGATGCCTCCAGCCGCCGTCGCTACTGCCAGATGGACATTCGCCCATCACGATAAGATTGCCGCCCGAACGGGCAAACGCGCCCAGACGGCGCATAGCCTGCGGTCCAATAACTGGCGTCGGCGGCAGGATCAGGGTCGTAATTGTGATCGAACCCTGGCGCAGCCGGCCGTTCTCCAGGCGGGCCTGGCCGTGACTGACAAAGCGCTCGTCCACGATATGCACATCAACGCTGGCGTCGGCCAGCCCGTCAATCAGGCCTTCGTAGGTGGCGGCGATCTCGCGGGCGCGGGCGTTGGGACGTCCGTCCGCGGTGTTAGCGGCAATGCTGGTCCAGGGGTAGAGCACACCGACCATGGTTGCGGCCCTGGATTGACCGACAACTGCGGACAGGCGGGCGATGTAGTCGGACAGACTCTTGAAGTGCGGCCAGTAGGGGTTCTGGTGCCCCAGGCTGGCTGGCCAATCGTCGGCGGCTTCGGCGGTGGCCATGGAATAGAACAGCCCGTGGAGTACCTGCATGTTCACGCCATAGGCGGCCAGCAAGTTGGCGCCGTGCCGTACTTCGTCCAGCGTGACGCCCCAGCCGGCGCCGCCGAATGCCTCGGACATGACGCGCTTTCGCCCCATCATGGCGGCGATGGATGCAGCCGGTTTGACCTCCGCTGCCTGTACCGTGCGCGGCCGGTCGTACCGGAAGCCGTGATGGTCCGTGCCCGGAATTGTGAGATGTCGCATGCCGCGGAAATAGTCGCCTTGCCGGGCCGGGTGGGAAGCCACGTGCTCTTCGGTGTGGCCCGTCCATTCCAAACCATGGCGGCGGCACCAGGCCCCGATCTGCGCGAACCACGCCTCTTCGTATAACGCGGCCACGGTGTCGTAGAAGTCGCAACGAACCTTGACGGTGGAGTTCCCGCCCCGCAGCACCAGCAGCGGGAGGCAGGTGAACAGGTCGTAGCCCTTGTCCAGCTTGAAGCGGGCCGGGAGGTCGTCGGTCCAGGGCAACGGCTCGGCGGTGATATACGGCTCGTCAAAGAAGACGCCGGGAATGCCGTCGCCGAATGCCGACTTGTGGCGCTCGGCGTAGCGTTCGTAGGCGGCGTCCAGGAACACTTTGACGGTTGCTGGACGCAGGTAGTCGATACGGTCGTCAATCGTGCTGACCGAGAAGCTCACCACGCGCCAGGCGCCCTCTGGGCAGGACCACGTATTGAGTTTGGTCACGTCTACCAGGGTCTCGGGGTCCAGGTCCCCGTCGGCGTCGAGTTGGGCCGCCACCTGAACCAGGGGCGTCCCCGTGGGATAGCGGCCTTCCAGCGCGACCTCGGCCGGACCTTCAACCTCGTGGATCATGCGGGTGAGGGTCTTGGCGTAGTGCTGGCTGTCCTGCGACAGGACGGCGGATTCGGTCTGCCCGTTACGCCCGTGGGGCGAACCGGCGGAGCCGCTGGGCCAAGCGTATTCGTCGTGGATCCACGTCTTCAGCCCGGCGTCCCGACCCTTGCGAACGACGTAGTCGACCGCATCCCACCACCGCTCGCCGAAGTAACGCGTTTGCAAGCTCTCGCGGGCGTGCATGAAGACGCCACCGATGCCCTTGTCGGCAAATTCCTGGATCTGGCGGCCAAGCTCGGCTTCGTGCAGCCGGCCGTTCCAGAACCAGAGAGCCAACGGCGCGTATTCGCGGTCCGCCCGGCCAAAGGCCCTTCGCAGACGATCAAGTGCTCGGCTCACAGTGGGTTAGTCCTGACAGCGCGCACGGGCAGCGCGCAAAGGCGGTCCAGCGTCAGCGCCGACGCGTATTCAGGGGCGCAACGGGTGGGTAGTAGGTGCTCGGAACATCGTGCCGGAGCGGCACAACGCGGCAATTATAGAGTCAGGCGCCGAATTACGCCACATCGCTTGACATAACATCGGCCTTGACGCTCATCACGCATGCTCTTCCCTGCGCCGCCGGCACCGCTGGTCCGCCGCAGGCTTGCCGTCGGCCAGCGGTGCCGGCGTGCTGATCTCATGGCCGTCAAGCGCGTGGATGCTGGGCGGATGGATACGCGCCGGACGTCGCCGCGCTGGCCTATTCCACCGGCCAGCCGTCGGGGATGTCGTTGGCGTCCAGGGCCGACTGAATGTCGGCCGCGGCAGCAGCGGTCACCCACCCATTCCAGGTACCGGCGTTGCTTTTCAGCCACCAGAGGGCGGCGTCGTTGGCGCTTGCGTCTGCGTTTTCCCGCTGCCATTGGGCAATAGTGCTATAGACCTCAATGTTGAGGCCCCAGGCCCTCAGCATCTCCACGACATCGGGCGCGCCGGTTAGAACGTCGGGATGCACCGCGATCAGGATCGTAGCGTCTTCATACGCGCACGCCTTGGTGGTGAACCAGCATTCGTCGGTGTACGCGGGCTCTTTGAGCCGCACGAGGTCCAGCACCAGGGAGGGGTCGTTCGTACCCCACTGGTAGCCGAGCCAGGGTTCGCGCCGCTCATAGGCGCCGTATAGGTCGGCGTTCAACGCCGCGCCGTCCCCGGGATTGATGATTTCCACATGATCGGAGAGACCATAGGCCTCGATCTGAGCGGCGTTCACCTCTTCGCAGGCCCAGCCGATCACACACGACACCAGGCGAGCTTTGTCTCCGGTTTCCGTCGTCCGGAACAATGCTTTGTACTTTTCTTCTTTCAGGTCCACCACGCTGTCCAATTCCGGATACTCTTCCTGGAGGTAGGCGGGAATAACAAACGAGGATTGCCAGTCTTTGCCCAGGCTTTCGCCGATGGGGGCCACCTCGCCGGCGGACAGCGCCTCTTCCCACGCTTCATTCTGGTTAGGCAGCCATATCTCCATCGTGATGTGGCTGTCACCGCGGCGAAGGCCCTGAAACAAGGGGAGGGTGGCGCCGAACACGACGTCCGTCGAGTAGCCGTAGCCCTTCTCAACAATGTATTGGGCAACCCGATTCTGTATCTGGGCGCTGGTCCAGTTAAGGTCGCTGAAGATGAGGGTAGGTTTTTCTCTGGGCGGCGGCTCGACCATTTTCTCGACAATGACTTCGACTTCCCGCGTCACCACCTTCTCAACCTCAACCACTTTGATCTCGGTATTGACTACAGTGACGATTTTCTCGACCGGAACTTCGACGGTTTTGGTTTCCCCGCACGCGGCCGCGACGAGGCCGCCGGCAAAGCCCAGCGCTCCCAGCCGCATGATCTGGCGCCTGCTTACAGATTTCACAGCCTGACCTCCACTTTACGCAGGACGACCAGAGCGGCCCTCCGTTGCATCTGGCTGCCGCAACGAGCCTCGCACTTGAAATGCGCAAGAAGTTAGTTTACTAGCAGCACTCTGTTGCCGGAGGTTAGCGGGGCAAGCCAGCGTTGTCAAATCAAGCCGCGGGACGGCCGAATAATGCGTGGCCCGCCCGCGAGGCTCTGCGCGCTGGCCGCAATCAGCCCGCGGACCGCAGCATTTCTTGTCGGCCGCGCGACACAGCTTGCGTGAGGCGGTCAATAATGATGGCGAGAAACACGATTGACAGTCCGGCGATCGCCCCGTTGCCCGGCTGATTCTTCTGGAGCGCCCGCAGCACGTTGTCGCCCAGACCGCCGGCCGCCACCATGCTGGCGATGGTCACCATGGACAGGGCCATCAGGGTGGTCTGATTTATCCCCGCCATGATCGTCGGCAGGGCCATCGGAATCTGAACTTTCGCGAGTATTTGCACCGGTGACGCACCGAACGACCGAACGGCTTCAATCGTTTCGCTGGGAACCTGACGGATCCCCAGATTCGTCAACCGGATGACGGGAGGAACGGCGTAGATGATCGTGGCGAAAATCCCGGCGGGCTTCCCAAGGCCAAAGAACAGGATGCCCGGCAGCAAATAGACGAAGCTGGGCATGGTCTGCATCGCATCCAAAACGGGGCGCATCAGGTTGTCGGCGAGCTGATTCCGCGAGCTCAGGACGCCCAGCGGGAGGCCGCTCACCACGGCAATGGCCACCGCCACCACCACGAGCGCCACGGTGTCGAGCATGTTCTCCCACAGGCCCATAAAGCCCACGAAAAGCAACGCCCCCGCCGTGAACCCCAACAGCCGCCATCCCCCTACTGCAAATGACAGGAGGGCAAGGCTGATTACAATAGCCGGCCAAGGCACCCATTTAAGCCCACTCTCAATCAGAATCAGAACAGAGTCCACAGCCGTGCTTAGTCCGTCGAATAGCCAGCTGCCATCTTTGGTTATCCGTTTGACCGTATCGTCAATTGTGGCGCTCGCGACTTCGCGCACGGTGCGTTCCAGCGTCATGGAACCGCCGCCTGAGGTCTGAATTTCGGAGCTGGACACCGTGGTCGGAAAGTCCATCTCCGTGCCCCAGATCAGCAAGCTAACGAGAAGCACGACGCCAACCGCCGCCAGCCCGGCCAGCCAAGCGTAGTGGTGCCGAAGTATGTCGAGCGGGCTGTGCGTCGATGAATTTCTCTGGCCGGGTGGCGCGCTGTCAACTTGAGCCATGTTAGGATTCCTCCTTTCCTTCAACCATTCCTGCGAGCAGTGCCCCTCGGCGAATCTCGCCCAGCAGCTCTCGCGTGTCGCCAACCACGGCAATCGGATGTCGGGTCTGTGCCGCGATCGGGATAATATCTTCGATAAAGGCGTCAGGGGTCGTGGTCGTCGCCGGGTCGACTTGCGCGCCTTCCAGGGAACTCCGCCGCTCGTCAATGAGCTCCATGACCCGGTCCTTCGTGAGCATTCCCCGCAGCGTGAAGTCGCGCCCGATCAGAAACACGGCCTCCAGACTGTGGCTGTCCATGATGTGCAACGCCGCGCGGGGACCCTGCCGTTCGTACACGACCACTTTGGACTCCTGCATAATGGCTTTGGCCTGAATGACCTTGGCTCGAGAAACGTCCTGCACGAATTCGGTCACGTACTCGTCCGTCGGCAGTGTGACGATCTCCTCTGGCGAACCCTCCTGAATGATCTCCCCGTCCCGCATAACGGCAATTCGATCGCCGATCTTCAGAGCTTCATTCAGATCGTGCGTGATGAATACAATGGTCTTATGCAGCCTGGCTTGCAGGGAAATAAGTTCGCCCTGCAGCTCCCGGCGTATGAGGGGATCGAGCCCGCTGAACGGCTCGTCCATGAGCAGCATGTCGGGGTTGACCGCCAGCGCCCTGGCAAGTCCGACGCGCTGCTGCATACCACCGCTCATCTCTCTCGGGCGATAGTCTTCCCAGCCGCTGAGGCCCACGGTTTCTATGCTTTCCGACGCCATTCGATAGCGTGTTTCTTTGTCAATCCCCCGTACCTCAAGACCAAGGGCTACGTTGTCGAGCACGGTACGATGCGGAAGCAGCCCATAGCTCTGAAACACCATCGCCATCTTTTGGCGGCGGAACTGTATCAACTGGCTCGGTGAATATGACAGCACGTCTTCGCCATCGATATACACGCTGCCGCGCGTGGGTTCAACGAGCCGAATCAGCGAACGAACAAGTGTTGACTTGCCGCTGCCCGAAAGTCCCATGACGACGAATATCTGCCCCTGATCCACGCTAAACGACACATCGCGCAGGGCGACCACGAGTCCAAGCTCGTCCTGGATTTCACTGCGAGACTTCGAGCTATAGGGGGAATCCAGGGCGCGCTCCGGCTTGTCGCCAAATACTTTCCAGAGTCCTTGCACGTCGATGTGCCGCGCATCGCGTTCCATGTTGGCCATGCCTTCATTCACACCGTCACTGCTACGCAAACCGGGCGCTGACGCGCTCACGCTGACTGCGCTCGCGGGCGTGGGCATGGCGCTCGATCCGTGCTGGTCTCGTCAACGCTCGCCTTGCGGCGGTTCGGACACATGCACCAAGTGACGTTCATTGCCTTCCGCCCAACCCCGCGGGACACGCCGTTCATACTGCCCCAAGCTCGCTGGGCTGTCATAGGCCGGACCACCGAATCCGCCAGCGAACCGACGTACGTGACAGAATCCATGCTAGCATTCAGTCGCCGCGCGTGACCCCAATGGCCCTGAACCGCCGCTGGAGCGCATGACCGTCAGCCAGTCGCCGTCGCCCGACGACCACGACTTGCGGGCCATGGTGGGCCTGCTGGTCGATGCCGATCCGGAAATTCGCGCGCGTGTGATCGAGCATCTCGCGCGAGCCGGTGACCGCGCGATTGATGCGCTGGAGTCGGCCAGGCCAACGGCCCCGCACGCGGAGCGGATCGCGGAGGCGTTGGCTGCCGTCCGGCGGGCTAACGCGTTGGATGCGCTTGAGTGGTTCCGCTCCGTCGAACCGGACGGCCCCGCGGAAACCGGGGCGCTGCTGGTTGCGCGAGTATTGAACCCACGCATTGACCCGGACGACGTTCGCCGCGCCCTTGACGACCTTGCGGCGGCCGTGCCGGACGAGGTGCGTAGTTCGGACCCCACGGTCGGGCTACGGGCACTGGCCGCCTACATGTACCAGCAGCGCGGGTTCGACGGCGCGCGGGCCGACTATCCAAATCCGGCGAACAGCCTGCTGGACCGCGTGATCGCGCGTTGTACCGGTCTGCCCATCACGCTCGCCGTCGTGTACCTGGCGGTGGCCGCCCGGGTTGGGATGCCGCTGCAAGGCGTAGGCCTGCCCGCTCACTTCGTGCTGCGACATCCCGGTGCTACCGATCGCCCTTACCTGGACGGGTTCAACCGCGGTCGCCTGCTCGACGAGGCCGCCTGTCGGGACATCGTGCGAGCGCACGGCTTCACGCTGCGGCACGAGCACCTGGCCGCGGTAAGCCCGCAGGAAATCGCCGCCCGAATCTGTCGCAACCTCATCGTGGCCTATCGAGGTCAACACGACATCGAGCGCGAACAGCTGGCCCTCGAGGCGCATCGCCGTTTGCGCCCCAACCTCGACCTGCCCGGCGAATGAGGCCGCGGCTCGCACCAACGACGGCGCAGCCTCGGACCGGTTGATGGACGCCCGGCCCACCGCTACACGAGCCGTGCCCGCCGCCACGACCTTCTACGACTGGCAACTCAGCTTGATTGACATCCGGCGTGTGTACGCCGCGCTGGACGTGGGCTGCGGCCAGGGGCGCATGACCCAGGCCCTGCGCGCTCGGGCCGCGCCGGGCGCCTGGATCGTGGCCCTGGACGTGCAGCCGGAGGCGGTCGCCGTCACGCGGGCGCGCCATGGGGTGGACGGCGCGTGCGCCGGCATCGAGTCGCTGCCGCTGAGTTCGGGCCAGTTCGAGCTTGTCACCGCCGGGCACGTGCTGCCGTCCACGGCGGATATCCCAAGCGCCGTGGGCGAGCTGCGCCGCGTGGTGAGCCCGGGCGGCGTCCTGCTCGCCAGCGCCGATAGCGAATCGTCCGGCCAGCGACTCCTGGGCTGGCACGTTGAAGCCTGCCGACGGGCCGGCCTGACCGATCAGGCCGCCCGCGCCGCCCTGCCGTCCACCCGCGGCAGATTCACCCTGGAAAACGGCGCGGGCACGCTGTGGCGGGAGTTCGGAACCGTTGACGTACACGCGCGCGACGAAGCGCTCGTGTTTCCCACCGTGGACGCGCTGCTGGCGCTGTATGTCAGCGGGTTGTATCTGCGGGGTTCTGGCTCGCTCGACGGTCCGCACCAAGCCGCCGTCCTGGCTGCCAGGCTGTCGCCGCACCTGCGGGACATCGCGGCGGCCGCCGCTCGGCCGGACGGATGCATCGTCGTGCCGCGCCGCTCCGGCTGCCTGGCGGCCCGGGCTGTCTGGCTGTAGTCGCCGCGCCCGACACCGTCGTGGTCATGGACTGGTTCGTCACGGACCAGCAGGTTGCGCTCGCCTATGTATTGGGCGTTGGCGCCGTGGCCCTGAGCCCGCTGGTCGCGGTCGGCATTGTCGCCATTGGTGTAGGTAACGCTATCGGCATCATTGCCGTCAGCGGGGGCTACGCAAGCGGCATTATTGCCGTCAGTGGGAATCACGCCAGCGGCGTCATTGCCATCAGCGCCGCCGGGCGGGCTGACGGCATGCTGATTGGCATTGGCGACGAAGCCTGCGGCCTCGTGGCGGTGGCCTCCTCGGGCCGAAGCGCCACGGCCTGCGGCCGTTGGCCCGCCTGGCCAGGCGGCGAGTCCTCGACCGACTGACCCTTTGGCGCGTCCGGCCCGCGCGCTGACCGGCGGCCCGACGGGAACGGACTACAATCCAACGGACGGCGGGCTGTCGGGCGCACGCCTACCGGGCAGCGTGCGGCGGCGGGCACTAGTTTCGTCAAACCCTGGGATCGTAGGGACCCGCGAACAGCTCTCATGTCTACCAGTCGCGCGCTAACCATCGCCGCCATCGCCGGAACCATCCTGCTGATTCCGGTGCTGGTGATACTGGCGCTGGGCTTGTACGGCTCGTCCATCACCGGCGACTTTCCGCTAGCCGAGGATCAGGGCCCGGAACTACGGATCGAACCTCCCAGCGGCGTGGTTGGCTCAGACATCACGATCCGTGGCGTCGACTGGGTTCCCCGGACCCTGATCCGCCTGGAGATGATCGTGGCGTCTGGTCGGCCAGCCCTGACCGCGGACGGCCGGATCGACACTGAACGGACGGCGTCTCCGGCCGTATACGTTGGAGAGGTCATCGCCTCGCGCGCGGGGACGTTCACCCTCGAGACCCAACTGCCCACCACGCTGCCCCTCACGGCCCAGTCGACCATCAGCTTTCGCGCAGAAGCCAGGTATCGCGGCGGAGAGTTCGCCGGCGCGTCGGAAACGGACTTCGGCATCATTGCCGGGCCGGGGGTAATCGAAGCCACGGTCCTGGACGAGACGAGCGGCCAGCCCCTGACGAGCGGCTTCGTGGACCTGCTCGGCCTTCGGGGCGACCTGTTGGCCATTTTGCCGGTTTCCGCCGACGGCACCGTCGCCTTCACGGGCCTGGCTCCGGGCACCGGCTATGACGTGCGGGCCCGCGTGCCGGGCTACCAGGTGCTGCGGTCGCCCGGGGTCACCGTGACGGAATCCGAGCCGTCAACCGTGCGCTTCGAAATGCCCTTGGGCCCACCTGGCCGGATCGTGGCGGGCGGCGTTCCCATGGTTGGCGCCGCGACGGCGTCCACGATGGCTTTGATCGACCTGCCCTCGCTCACTCCGCTGCCGCCGGCCGCCGCCAGCGTGCTGCCGCCGGCCTGGGCCATCGCGCCGGACCTCGACCGTGGCCGGGCCTTCACAGTCGACGAGGTCGCCACCCAAGTCGAGGTTATCGACGCGTCGGCTGGCGCCGTTGGGCTGCCCATCCCCCTCACGTTCTCGCTCGAGGTGCGCGTGGTCGACGCCGAGGAAAGCCCGATCGCCGACGCCTTCGTGCGCTTGTTCTGGAACGTCCGCGGCACCCGGGTCTTCGTCAGGTCGGCGGTGACCGACGACGAAGGCCGCATCCGCGTCCCCGACCTGATTAGCGGTAGTCAGCACGAGGTGCTGGTTACCGCCGACGGCTACTTCCAACCGCTCGGCGAGCGCACGACCGTCGTAATCAAGCCGAACGTCATCTCAACCGCAACCGTCGTCGTGCGCCGCGAACCTGGCGCGGAGCAGAGCCGCTGGTCCGGGGAGCCCGGTGCGGCCGGCGGCACTGGCGCCCAGTTCCGCCTCGCGCCCCTGGCCGGCGCCGACCGCGCGCCCGCCACCGCGCTGGTGACGGCGGACATTGCCGTTGAACCCGCCAACGGTCGCGTATATGTCACCGGATCCGATCTGGACCGCGGGCATGTATTTGTGCTCGATCCGGATTCGCGCCAGGTCATTCACGACTGGGAGGTTTCAGCCGGGGTCGGCGACATCGTGCCCACCGGCGACGGGACCACCGTGTACCTGGCCAACCGACCGTTTTCCACCGTGACTCGCTTCAACGTGGAGACTGGCGAGGAGGAAGCGCGGGCCATCGTTCCGTCATGGCCCGAGGCCCTCATCCGCGACGCCGCCGGCCGCCTGTTCGTCGCCAGCCTGCGCGACGGCAGCGTGAGTCGACTCGATCCCATCACGCTGGAAATCCAACAGTCGCGTCGCCTGGAGGAGGGAGTCAACCGCCTGGCCGTGGACGAACGCACCTCCACGCTCATCGCAACCAATCTCTGGACCGACACCGTCACCGGCCTGGATACCGAGACCTTGGACACCCGCTTCCTGTTGCCGGTGGCCAAGTCGCCGCGCGCGGTCGCGCTGGACCCGTTGAGTGGATCGCTCATTGTGGGCAGCGCCGACCAGGGCACGGTGGCCGTTTACAGCCCCGAGACCTTCGAACTCACCCAGTCGCTGCAACTGCAGATTCCGATCAACGACATCGTCACCGTTCCAGCCGTGGCGGCGTGATGGACTGGGGCTTCGTGGGCAACGCACATGCGGTGCGGTCCGTGCGCGGCTCGTTGCGCGCGGGACGGGCCGCCCAGACGTACCTGATCACCGGACCGCCGGGCGTCGGACGCCGCACGTTCGCCATCCGGCTGGCCCAGGAGATTTGGTGCGCTGGCCTGCCGGGACCGGCCGAGTCGTCCGACGCCTATCAGTTTCTGAACGACACCAATTCCATGTGGCGAACGGCCGTGCGGCGCGGTCACCCTGACGAAGAGCCGGACCCCGACAAGCTGACCGCCGGCGACGGGCGGCGCATTGACCTGCGATTTGTGCTCACCGCCTACAACGACCTGCACGTCCTGCGGCGCGCGACCACGCGCGCGACATCGTGATCGACGGCGTGCGCGAATGGGGCGCCGGTCTGTACCGCACGCCCGCCACGCAGTCCATGCGTATCGGCCTGATTGACGCGGCGCACGAGATCAACGTCCTGGCCGCGAACGCGCTGCTGAAAACGCTGGAGGAGCCGGGCGCGCACGCCATCCTGATTCTCATCGCGCCGCGGCCCGCGGACGTACTGCCCACCATCGTGTCTCGCTGCCGCGTCATCGCACTGGGTCCGGTTCCGGCGGCCGAGATCGCGGCCCACCTCAACGCGCACCACACCCTGCCCGCCGAAACGCTGGGGCAGATCGCGCGCGCGGCCCGCGGACGCCCGGGCTGGGCGATCCGCATGGCGCGCGATCCGGCGGCCTGGGACGCTGACCAAACCGCCCGGGACACGGCCGCCGCTTTCGAGACAGCGCCCGTGCCAACCCGCTTCCGCACCGTGGGCGGCCTGCTTCCGCGCGGGCGCATGGTTGCGCAGACCAATGAGGCGCTGGCCGTGTTGCGAACCGTCGAGGTCGAGCAGTCGCATACACTGCGTTCGGCAATGCAGAACCATCCGCGTGGCGCCCCAGCCGAACAGCGGGCGGCCCTGGCCAGCGCCGTAGGCCGTCTGGCCCGGCTGCGCGAAACGCAGCGGGCGCTCATTGCCAACGTTTCACCGCGACTCGCGCTGGAGGACCTGGCCCTGCGGCCAGAGCCCGACCCGGGCGATGCACAAGGAGGTGGTCATGGTCGCCGCTGATGCGCCTGCCAGGACCACGCGCGCCATTGGCGTCCGCTTTCGGCGCGCCGGCCGCCTCTACTACTACGACCCCGGTGATGCCGATTTTGTCGTTGGCGACTACGCAATCGTTGAGACGCCACGCGGCCTGACCGCCGCCCGCCTGGTCATGGCCGCCACCGAGGTCGATCCGGACGATCTGCGTGGCGAACTGAAACCGATTGTCCGGCGCGCCACGGACGACGACCTGGTCAGCATGACGAACTATCGGGAACAGGAGGTCGAAGCCGAGCACGCCTTCGCTGCCGCCATCATGGCCAACCGGCTGCCCATGCAGGCCGTGAAGGCGGAGTACACCTTTGACGGCGCCACGCTGACGCTGCACTTCTCGTCACGGGATGCGAAGCTCGAGTTGGGCGACTTGGTAGCCGAGATGGCGGCCCGCTTCCGAACGCGCGTGGAGCTGCGGCAGGTTGGCCCGCGCGAACGCGCCGCGATGCGCACCGGCATGGGGCGCTGCGGCCGCGAACTCTGCTGCGCCACCTTCCTTTCCGAACTCGATACCGTGTCCCTGCGGATGGCACGGGACCAAAACCTGCCGCTCAACCCTGACAAGATTTCAGGCGCCTGCGGGCGTCTGCTGTGCTGCCTGCAATACGAGCACGACGGGTACGTGGAGGACAAGCTGGCCGCCGAGCAGGCGCAGGGCGGCGGCGGCTGCGCTACCAGTGGCGGCTGCGGCACCTGCGGCGTGCATGAACTGAAGGACGTGCTGGGACAGGCGGTTGCCCCGGGCTACGAACCCGAACCGCCCGCCGAACCGCCCGCCGAGCCACCCGAGCAGACGCGGGCTCCGACGTCGGAGCACCGTGAATCCGAGTCGCGGCCTCGGCGGCGTAACCGACGGACCGCACGCACCCCGGCCAAGAAGGCCGATGCCGGCTCCGCCCAGGAATCGACGCCGCGGTCGCGGCGCCGGGGGCGCCGGCGGCGCGCGCGAACGAGGCAGCGGCCGCAGTCCAACTAGCGCCCCGCGGCCCCCGTTGCCGGGGGCCGCGGAAGATGAAGCTGAGGCTGGACGCTACGCGTCGTAGTAGAGCAAGAACTCGTAGGGGTGAGGCCGCAGGTTGACCTCGTCGGCTTCGCGCACGCGCTTGTAGTCCAGCCAAGTGTCGATGACGTCCTGGGTGAATACGTCGCCGACCAGCAGGAATTCGTGGTCGGCTTCCAGCGCGTCCAGCACCTCGTAGAGGGATCCGGGCACGGACTGGATCTTGGCCGCTTCCTCGGGTTCCAGCTCGTACAGGTCCATGTCGGCCGGCGGGGGCGGCTCGATCTTGTTGCGGACGCCGTCCAGCCCGGCCATGAGCATGGCGGCAAACGCCAGGTACGGGTTGGCGGTGGGGTCGGGCGGGCGGAACTCCACGCGCCGGGCGGCCGGGCTGCTGGAGTAGGTTGGGATCCGCACGCAGGCGCTGCGGTTGCGCATGGAGTAGACCAGGTTCACCGGCGCCTCGAAGCCGGGCACCAGGCGCCGGTACGAGTTGGTGGTTGGCGCCACGAACGCCAGCAGGGCGGCGGCGTGCTTGAGGAGGCCGCCGATGTAGTGGCGCGCGGTCTCGCTCAACAGAGCATAGCCGTGCTCGTCATAGAACAGCGGCGTGCCGTTTTTCCAGAGGCTCTGGTGGACGTGCATGCCCGACCCGTTGTCGCCAAAGATCGGCTTGGGCATGAAGGTGACCGTGTAGCCGGCCTTCTGGGCCACGTTCTTGACGATGTACTTGTAGAGCATGATCCCGTCGGCGGACTTGACCAGCGACTGGTACTTCAGGTCGATCTCGGCCTGACCGGCGGTGGCGACCTCGTGGTGGTGAACCTCGACGTCAAGCCCTACGTCCACCAGTGCGAGCACCATCTGCGTGCGCAGGTCCTGCAACTTGTCGGTCGGCGGGACGGGGAAGTAGCCCATCTTGTGCCGCGGGCGGTGGCCCAGGTTGGCCACGTGCATGTCGTCCGCGCCGGAGTTCCAGATACCTTCCTCACTGTCGATGAAGAAGTAGCTGGAGTTGGCGGTCTGGTCAAAACGGACGCTGTTGAAGATGAAGAACTCGGCCTCGGGACCCCAGTAGCTGGTGTCGGCGATGCCGCTGTCGACCAGGTGCTGCTCGGCCTTGCGGGCAATGTTGCGCGGGTCGCGCGAGTAGGACTCGCCGGTGATGGGATCGCGGATGTCGCCGCTCATCACCAGGGTCGGGACTTCGGGGATCGGGTCCACGAAGGCGGTGGCCGGGTCCGGCACCACCAGCATGTCGCTTTCCTGGATCTGCTGGAAGCCGCGGACGCTTGAGCCGTCGAAGCCGAGGCCGTCCTCGAAAATTTCCTCTTCCAGCTTGTCGATCGGCAGCGAGAAGTGCTGCCAGGTGCCGGGCAGGTCGGTGAACCGGATGTCGAAAATCCGGCAGTCGGCGTCGCGCGCCTTGCGCATGACGCTCTGGATGAGATCGTCTCGAGAGAGATCAGACATCGCTAGGCCGCTCCTCGCGTTGGCGGCCCGCCCGCCTCCTGCGGCCTGGCCTGCCCGCTATATGAAAAACGCCCCTCGGCCATCGCTGCCGTAGGGGCGGGAGGATCAACTTCCCAACGCTCCGACGCTGGAGCGCGGACAGCCGACACGCGTTGCCGACGTTGGCCAATTGTAGGCGTGGGGCGGCCGGATTGTCTACGGAACGCGGCTGGTGCGCGTGCCGTGCGATACCGTTCCCCTGCAATGTTGCACCCAGGGAACGGGCCGTGAGTTTCTGGGACCGCTGGGCACGCGAGAGCCGCCTGGCTCTTGCTATTGGGGTACTGGGGACGCTGGCCGTGCCGGTGGTGGGCGTGGTGATCCTGCGCTTTCTGCTGCTCGGTCCCGAGGTGGAGGCGGTTGCCAGTCCGCGGCCCGCTCCGCCGCGCGTGGCGGCCGAGGCCGCGGTAACCGATCCCGGCCCGGTGCCAACGGTGCTGGCGCCCACCGCGCCCAGTGCGCCAGCGCCCGCCGCTCCCGAGGGCACCGCCATCCCGACGCCGACGCCGACGGCAGCCCCGGCGCGGATCGGCGAGGTGAATGCCACGGACGGCCTGAACGTGCGGACGGAACCGAGTACGCAGGGTCGCGTGCTGCGGATTCTGCCGTTCGAGACGCAGGTGGACCTGACGGGGCGCTCGCGGCAGTCGGAGGGCCTGACCTGGGTCGAAGTCGAAGCGGGCGGCTGGGTGCAGGAGAGGTATCTGGACCGCCGCCAGCCGCCGCCATAGGCGGTCCGCTGAGGGGCGTAGGTGTCCACCAAGTGTCCGAACACCCATCCACCATGTCTCCGGTCTGGACAAGGGCGAGGGTGGAAGAGCCACGAGCCGCTGGATGCGGCGCTGACGGCGGTGGCTGGAGCGGGCGAACTTGGGCGCCTCGCGCGCATTAAGCGTTTTTTCTAAAAAACTCTTCGGTCGCCGCGGGGTGCTTTTGGGCGGGTCAGGGACGGGTCGGGGGACAAAGACTGGATTCCGGCTGAGGACGCCGGAATGACGAAAGCCTCGCTGTCGTCATTTGGAGCGTGGGTTGCGAGGCTTACTCGGCTAGTGTACACTCTGAGTACGATTGTGACAAGGCCTCGAAGCGGTGCGGGGAGGTAGGGGGAGGCGAAGGCGGGAGTCCTCGGCAGACCTCGGTATGACCGTGGGGGGGCGGCGAAGGCCTGTGACTTGGCGGGGGGTGAATGGACGTGGTCCACCGTGCCCTGGAGGTGGGTGATCGGGGACGGCCGCTCGTGGTTCGACCTGCCTCCTTCGGCGGGCTCAGGACGCGCTCACGGTTGACAGCCGGTATCACGCGGCCCCGCGCCGGTGATCAGCCGGAGGGGAAGGGGTCCTTTTCGCTGACCATGGCCTGGGACTCGAGGATGGAGTAGCCGCCCCTGGTCTTGTCACCCCAGAGGGTCTTCGCGTAGGTGAGCACGGCAACGATCTCCTGGTGGCTGAGCCGGTCGCCAAAGGCGGGCATGGCGCTCTTGAATTCGGGAAAGCGGGGGTCTTCCTGGAACGTTCCGCCCTCGCTCACCACCCGGTACAAGAAACCGTCCGCGTGGTGCCAGGTGTGCCCGTCGCCATTGAGCGGCGGGGCCGGCAGGGTGCCGTCGGGCTTGGAGATATGCCAGCCGGGTTGCCCTTCGCCGGCGGCGCCGTGGCAGGCCGCGCAGTTCGAGGCGAAGACGGCGCGGCCTCGTTGAACAACCTGGGCGGAGGCGCTGCCGCCGGTCTTCCGGGTGTCCTCGACGGACGACGGACCGCAGCCGGTCAACAGGGCGGCGCCGAGCGTCAGTACTACGAACGCGGCCGCATAGCCGCCGACCCGGGCGATTGCCGGCGAGAGGTAGCGAAGCGTCAGCACGGCGTCCAGCCCATGCGCCAGCCTACAAAGGGTAGTTGGAACGAATCCCCCGTCTGGAGGACTGCGCGAAGAGACCGGGGAGTCCGCAGCCTACTCTCGGAATCGTCGATGTGTCGCGGCGGACTACGCCTGGAAGCGGCGGGCTGGGTTAGGTGGTTAGTGGCGCAGCGGCTTCCAAACCCGTCCACCCACTCTCACCGAGACAGCTCTTTGGGGCCAGGGGAGGAGAGGGCCGGCGTCACTGGCGGGAAGCTGCGAGGACGTACTGGCGCTCCGGAAATAGATGCCACACAGGCCTGCGAGTCGAGAGGTTTGCCCCACCGTATCCTTTGGGATACGCTTTGGGAGTGCTGGTCGAGGTCCGTGAGACCGATGAGTACGCCCGCTGGTTCAGACGACTTCGGGATCGGCGGGCGCGGGCGCGCATCGACATCCGCATCCGGCGACTGTCGCTCGGCAACCCCGGCGACGTTCGGCCGGTTGGCGAGGGCGTCTCGGAGCTGCGCATCAACTACGGACCGGGCTATCGGGTCTATTTCATTCGGCGTGGGCGGTCCCTGGCGATCTTGCTGGCCGGCGGTGACAAGAGCAGCCAGCGGCGAGACATCGCCAGGGCGCACCATCTGGCGCGAGGGCTGTAGGGGGACGAAGGCATGGCGACGACACGGACGCGTCGGTGGGACGCGGCGGATCATCTTCAGAGCGACGAAGACGTGGTGGCCTATCTGGAGGCGGCGTTCGAGGATGGCGACCCGGCGCTTATCGCAGCGGCGTTGGGCGATGTCGCCAGGGCCAAGGGCATGACGCAAGTGGCCGCCGACGCCGGGCTGGGCCGGGAGAGCCTGTACAAGGCCCTCTCCCCCAACGGCAACCCGGAATTCGCCACGGTCCTGAAGGTCGTGCGTGCGCTGGGCTTGGAGTTGCGTCCGTTCGCCGCGTCGGGGCGGACGGTGGGCTGACGGCGGATTGAGGAGTTCGCGGACGTGGCGGGACCGTCGGGGATTCGGGCGGGCGTCGGCGGGCTGGAGCGGTGGTCGCTGGCGACTCAGTCAAGCTTGCGCGAGGGTCGGCTACGGCCTAGCTGCTAGCAGCCGAGGCCCAGGGTGACGATGCAGAGCATGCCTAAAATGAACTTGTCGATGTTGCCCAGGGCGTTCAAGCCACGTTCGGCCAGGGTCAGCAGCGCTTCGGCTGTGAGCGCCCCAGCCTCGAGCAGCTTGACCAGGTCAGGGTTGCCGGATCGCGCGGCGAGCTCGGCGATTCCAGGGCCGTTGGGGTCGGCGCCGGCATCCAGGAGCAGCCGCGCGACCTCGACATCGCCGCGATCGACCGCTATGGCCAGGACCGCCAGGCCTTCCTCGGCCAGGGTGTTGGGATCGGCGCCGGCGCCGAGAAGCGTCCGCACAATCTCGGCATCGCCCTGAATCACGGCCGGAACCATGACCGCGATGCCAGATTCATCCTTGGCGTTAGGGTCAGCGCCGGCGTCCAGCAGTATTTCCAGGATCTCGGTTTCGCCACCGCGGACAGCCAGGGCCGCGACAGGCTCGCCGTCCGACGTGAAGGCGTTGGGATCGGCGCCCGCATCCAATAGCAGCGGTACGATTCCTGAGTCGCCAAGCTCAACCGCTACCGGCAAGGCCGAACGGCCGTTGCGATCCCGGAAATTGGGGTCGGCGCCCGCCCAGAGCGCAATCTCGATGAGCGGCGTCCTGCGTTCAGCAACGTGGTCCAGCAGCAGCGCATCGTTACCCAGAACCAGCCTTGCCAGGAAAAACAGAAGCACGGGCCCAGCAAGCGCGGTGACCACTGCGGCGTACAGGACGAACCGAAGTCGGGATGTCACAGCACCCATCTCACCAACGTGCGTCGGGTGAGGCTAGCAGTACTTCGGATCCGTACCGGACGGCTCGGCGCCGGTCTCTTGGACAGTGGCCCACGAGTTGAACGGAGGCGGGACGTAGCTGATCGATGAGCGGATCTGGAACGCCGTTCCCGGTCCTCACGTCTGCGCCCTCGACTGCTTCAAGCAGTGCCTGTAAAGATCCAGTCCCGACAAACGAAAGAGCCTGGTGCAGGATCGATCAGCGACACACCCACGTTGGCTCGGTTATGTCCGGGCCAACGTGGGTGCTGGGACACCTAGCGGCGCCCTATGTCACATCGTGAACGCCCAGGCGAACACGCCGCGCACGTCTTCGCGGTGATCGCCGCGGCAGCCGGCCTCGGCCTGGTCACCGAAGACGGCCTGATAGATGCCGACGTTGCTGTCGTTGCCCAGGTGGTTCTCCACGATGTCGTTGAGGGCGACACAGGCCGTGGGCCATCCGAGTTCCGCCTCCGCGGAGAGCGCGGCCAGCAGGATCTGCACGATCTCGGGGTGATCGTAGAACTGCGCCCGGCTCAGGGCCGATCGGCCTCGCGCGTTCGGCGCACTCACGTCAGCACCGGCGTTGACGAGAATCCGGACAATCTCGGTGTGCCCGCGCCAGACACCTTCGAAAAGGATTGGGTCCCCGTCGGAGGCCTCGGCGTTCACGTCCGCCCCGGCGTTCACCAGGATCCGCACGACGTTCGTGTGACCCCGCCAGATGGCCTCGCGGAGCACCGGGTCGCCGTTGGAATCGCTGGCGTCCACGTTGGCGCCGGCATCCACCA
Organism: Chloroflexota bacterium; assembly: GCA_965263175.1. Lineage (GTDB taxonomy): Bacteria > Chloroflexota > UBA11872 > UBA11872 > UBA11872 > UBA11872. Next base: position 3,340,426 of record OZ253587.1, on the reverse strand, counting down.
GGACCTGCACGACACTTCCGTGATCCCGCCAGATCGCGGAGTGAATCACGGGATCGCCGTCGGAGTCCGTGGCGTTCACGTTGGCACCGGCATCGGCAAGAATCCGCACGATCTCGACGTTGTCGCGCCAGACCGCCTGATGGATGAGAGGATCGTTGTCCGAGGTCCGCGTATTGGCATTCAGCCCGCCGGCCACCAGGGTGCGCACCTGCTCCGTCCGGCCCCGCCACACGGCTGAGTACAGGGCGTCGTTGACCAGCGGCAGGGTCGATGCTGCAACGGCGGGCAACTGAGCGGGCGGCGCGAGATCGAACGCCCAGCCAAACACCCCGCGCACGTCCTCGCGATGATCGCCCTGGCAGGCCGGCTCGGCCTGGTCGCCAAAGACGCGCTGGTAGATGCCGACGTTGTTGTCGCGGCCCAGATGGTTCTCCACGATGTCGTTCAGGTCGACGCAGGTGGTTGGCCACTGCGCGAAGACCGGCGTCGCGAGAGTCGCGGCCGCGGCCACCGCTACCATAGCCGCAATAAGGATTGCTCGTATCCGTCGCATCCGAAGCCGCCCTTCCTCGCGTGCGAAGGAGGTTGAGCGTAGGCGCAGCGGGCTGCGGCCGTCAAAGAGTGCGCGAGAGTCGCCGACTGACGGTCGAATAGCCAAGCCGGCGGTAGAACCGCAAGGCGGGCTGGTTGAACTCGTAGACGTTGAGTTCGATCTCCGTGAGGCCGCGGTCGCGGGCCCAGCGGTGGCCTTCGGTCATCAGGCGCGTGGCGATGCCGCGTCGTTGATGGGCTTGTGCGACCACGAACTCCTGGAGCCTCGGGCTGCGTCGTGCCTTGGAGAATGTCGAGGCCGAGTTCAAGCGACATGGGAGACCGCACCAACAATCCGTCTTGCCTGCAAGGGTCGAACGCCGTCTTCACTGACACGCCTGCGCCCGGACAGAAACGGCGTGTTGCCAAAATGCACACGTTGAATGATAATTGGTGCATGAGCACCGGCTTCGACTGGAGCACGGAGAAGAACCAACGGCTCATAGACCAGCGAAGGATCTCATTCGAGATCGTTGTCTCCGCCATTGAGCAAGGCGGCTTGGTCGACGTGTTGGAACACCCGAATCAGGATCGCTACCCGGGGCAGTTGATCTACGTGGTCGAAATCGGCGACTACATTCACCTCGTACCCTTCGTGACGCAGACCGACGGCACTCGTTTCCTGAAGACGATCATTCCCAGCCGGAAAGCGACGAGAGACTATCGGAGGAGGCAATCGACGTGAACGACGAGTTGAGTGCGGAAGAGCGCGACATTCTCGACCGATTTGAGCGAGACGAGTTGCGCTCCGCGCCTGGGGCCGAAGGCGAGATGGAGGCGGCCCGCCAAGCGGCTCGCCATACGTTCAACAAGACCAAGCGAGTGAATCTGCGGGTAACCGAGCGCGACTTCAATCTCGCCCACTCGCGGGCCAGGGAGGAGGGCATCCCCTATCAGACCCTCCTGTCCAGCGTCATCCACAAGTACCTGGCCGGCCGGCTGACCGAGAAGGGGTAGCCCAGACGTCCTGACGCTCAACGAGAGCGCAGACACAGCCAAGGACTCGGGTCGAAGTCAGCGTTCTATAGCAATGGTCGCTTGCGACTCAGTCGAGGATGCGAGAGAGGCGGCGGCTGTCCGTCGAATAGCCAAGCTTGCTGTAGAGCCGCAAGGCGGCCTGGTTGAACTCGTAGACGTTGAGCTCGATCTCCGTGAGGCCGCGGTCGCGGGCCCAGCGGTGGGCTTCGCTTATCAGGCGCGTGGCGATGCCGCGTCGTTGCCGGGCTTGAGCCACGACCAACTCCTGGACCATGGCGTAGCGGCGCGGCGCCAGGGGCGGGGACATCGGGAACCTCAAGCCGTTCGTGGACCTGGACCCGCGCCAGCCCCACGACAACGCCATCCACTTCAGCCACAAACAGCGCCTGATCGGCGCCGCCCAAATGCGCGTCAAACAAGCGCCGCGAGCGGGCCGGTTGGTCAGTGGACCGAAAGCGATCAGCCCGCTCCCGCGCATGCAACGCATCGGCATCCGCTCACAGCCGGCACGCCGCAACGAAGTCGGCGGATTCGGCGACTCGGACCCGGCAGCGCATGGGATGTCCAGAATACGCAGGCCGGAATCCCCGGGGTGCTGTGCGTACTGCGGTCGTCGGCCGTAGCAGGACGAGGAGCAGGGTCACCAGCTACGGGATCCAACATTGGAGGCGTCACAGCAGCGCAGCAGAAGCGAAGCGACGAGCACCTAAGGGGTGGACTGCGGCAGTTCCGGAAGTCGGCCTGCGTGGACCGTGAACCACGACTATCATGGCTAAGGAACCCGCAGCCCGCTTTCCGGCTCGGGAGCGGCGTGAGGAGTGCGCGATGGCGGTGACCGAGCAAGCGGCGCCGCACGCGCCCACAGCGAGGCAGCAGCCCGGCATGCTGGAGAGCCTGCGCGTCCGTAACTTTCGCGGCTTCCGGGACCTGCGCGTCGAAGGGCTGAAGCGGATCAATCTGTTTGCCGGGCGGAACAATTCCGGCAAGACGGCACTGCTGGAGGCGCTGTCTCTTCTGGCCGGGGCCGGGTGGCCGAATTTGGCGTTTAACCCCATCGTGATTCGGGGCGCGGAGCTTCTGGCGGAGTCCGAGAGTGCATCCGTTAGCCAAGCGCCCGGAATCAGTGTGCATGAATCGGTCTGGAAGCCGATGTTCCATGAGCTCGACTTGGACAGAAAGATCACAGTCGAGGCCCGACATTCCACGCTTGGCGCGCTATCACTAAACGTCGACTTTGCGCGGCGGAAGAACGTCGAGATAAAGATAGGCGGTCTGGGCGGAACATCAGTCATAACGCTTCAGGACACGATCGGATTCGTCTACAACAGCAGCGTGACCGGGACGGTTACGAGTCTGGCGCTTGTGGACGAGCAGGGCAGGAAGATATCGGCGTACACGGGCGATTCCGATTCTGAACCCAAGATCCCAATTCCTTCGGCTTACCTTGTGGACCGAGCGGCGAATCAAGCGCAGGACGCCAGAAACCTAGGCGAGGTGCGAAGGCAGAAGCGGGGCGGCCTGGTTTTAGAGGCGGTCAGGATCATTGAGCCGCGTATCGAAAGCCTCGAGGACAATTCGGCCAGCGGCGTTCCGATGATTTGGGCAGACATCGGCTTGCCCGAACTGATTCCGCTGGCTGCGCTAGGCGACGGCCTGGGTCGCGCGGCCCGGCTGTTCACGGGGATGCTCCACGTGGAGGGCGGCGTACTGCTGGTGGATGAAATCGAGAACGGATTTCATCATTCGGTGGTTCCCAAAGTCTGGGAGGCTATCGACGAGATGTCCCGGAACTTCGGCGTGCAAGTATTCGCGACCACGCACAGCTACGAGTGTGTGGAATCGGCTTATGCAGCCTTAGGCGACGAGGGGTTCGTTCTCCATCGGCTTGAGGCCAAGGATTCCGGGAATCGTTGCGTCACCTATTCACCCGAAGCCCTGAGAGGCGCCATACGTCACAACCGCGAAGTTCGTAAAGGCATGCCGCAGCCGGCCGGAATCACATCTCCGGTGCAGCTTGTGGTTGAAGGCAACGACCAGTCCAGCTTCTTTAGTGCCCTCCTAAAGCACATGTCCCTTGCGAACATTCAGATCCAGAATTTCGGCGGCGTAAGCGAATTGCGCGAATTTCTTGCGGCACTTGCGGTCGAGCCGGAATTCGACGACATGGTGGAGCGCCTCGGAATCGTCAGGGACGCGGAGACGCATGCCGAAGGCGCATTCGAGAGCGTAAGAAGCTCGTTGGCGAACGCCGGGCTCCCGGCGTCGGACGGGCCGGAAGTTCTCACCGGGGATCGGCATCCAGCGGTGTCGGTCTTGATCCTGCCCGGTGGAGGGCGAGCAGGAATGCTCGAATCGTTGGTTTGCGAGAGCTTTGCGGGCAAGCACGTCGATCGGTGCATCGACGAATTCTTCGAGTGCGTCGGCGACTCGGCACTCAGGAAGTCGGAAAAGGCGCGCGCGTTTGCGTATCTGACGACGCTGACGACGACACCGAAGCCACCGCATTCCGTTGGGGTCGCGGCGCGGCGCGGGCAGTGGAACTTGGATCACTCGGCGTTCGGCGTCGTGCGGCGATTTCTAGGGGAACTGGCCAACGGGACACGCAACTAGCCATCCAGAACGCGAAGACGGACAGGCCGATGCACCTGGAACCCGACTTCAGTGGTTAGGTGCCGGGCGAGGCGAGCAAGGTACGAGGCGAGCAGGGGTGCCTGGATTCCAGTATCCGTAGGGATCAAGGATTAGGCGGGAGCCTGCTCCAACTCCGCGTCCAGCCGGTCCGTAACAAACATATGCCCAGGCGCGTGGGTGATCATGAGGGTGGGGCGGCTGGCCTGGGCGACGGCCTGGGGGGTGACGCCGCAGCCCCAGAAGACGGGGACTTCGCCGGGGCGGATCTCCACCGGCTCGCCCCAGTCGGGTTGGTTGATGTCGTTGATGCCAATGATCGCAGGATCGCCGGCGTGGACGGGCGCGCCGTGGACGCGGGGATAGCGGGCGGTGATTTCGCAGACCTCGGGCACCCGATTGGCCTGCACGGGGCGCATGCTGACGACCATGGGGCCGGCAAAGGCGCCGGCGGGGCGGCAGGCCATGGTGGTTTGGTACATGGGGACGTTGACGCCCTGGGTCTGGTGACGCAGTTCGAAGCCGGCGCGGGCCATGGCGGACTCAAATGTGAAGCTGCAACCGAGGAGAAACCCCACCATGTCGGGCTGAACCTGGTCCAACACGTCGGTGGGTTCGCCGGGGTCGGGCACGCCGTTGCGGTAGACGCGGTAGCGGGGGGCGTCGGTGCGCAGGTCGGCCCCGGGGGCGAAGTGGGCGGGCTGGAACTGGCCGGGCGGGGTTCGTTCAAGCAGGGGGCAGGGGATGGGATTGGCTTCGCAGAAGGCCTGGAAGTCGTCGGCCGCGTCGGCGGGCAGCAGGACGATGTTGGCCTGGACGTAGCCATTGGCCATGCCGGCGGTGGGGCGGTCCCACTGGCCTGAGTGGCAGGCGGCGCGGACCTGGGCGCCGGTGGACTGCGGCCAGGATTGGTTCATGGCTTAACGAGTCCGGCTGTCGTGGGGGTGGCGACCGGAAGACCCCTCACCCGGCGCCGCCGAAGACGCCGCCGCCGGCCTCTCCCCCAGGAGACGTTTGCGTAACCCGAGGGGCGGTTGCTCGGAAGACCCTCACCCCAACCCTCTCCCACAGGGAGAGGGAGCAAGAGCGGCCGCACCTTCGAGGACGCGGGGCGTTGTGCAAAGGTCTCCCCAGGGAGAGGCAAGAGGTTGGGCGCCGGTGGCGGTGGGCCGGGAGAGGTTCATGGGAGGACGCGTCCGGTGGCCTGGGCGTAGGTTTGGCACACATCAGCCAGGCGGTGGAGGACCTGGGCGGTTCGGTCGAAGGCGAAGGTGTCCACGGTGGGTTGGGAGTGTCCGATGATGCCATCCACGGCGCCGGCTCTTACGATAGCGCGGACCCAGCGCCGATCGTCGGTCTCGGAGGGCAGCAGCGGGCAGTCGGCCAGCATTTCGAGCATGGCGGTGAAGCCGTACGCGCCCCAGTTGCTGACGGACGCCAGCAACACGTGCCGGGCGCGGGTGATGCAGGGCGCGGGCGAGATGCGGCGCTGGCGCATGAAGCTGGCCAAGCTGCCCAGGCCGAGTTCGTTGCCGCCATCGCCGACACCAATGCTGATGGGTACGCGCAGCAGACCGTCCATGGGGACGGGCGAGGGGTCCAGGGTTTCGCCGCGCATGTTGGCCAAGCGGCCGTCCGCCGTAAGCCCAGGCCTCTCAATGGCAATAGCGGCGTTGGGGCGAATCCGGTCCAACAACCGACCGGTGGCGGCTTCGGCGGCGGCCACGCCTGGGGCGTCGATTTCCTCGATTTCGCCCAGGTCCGAGCCGAGGGCTTCGACAACGGGGCGGGTCATGGGGTCCACGACGGTCACCACGCGCCAGCTGAGGGCGCGCAAGGCGCGGCCCACGGCAGCGGCGCCGGGGGGTCCGTCGGTCTCGGTGATGCCCCCTACAGGGAAGCCGGTGATGAGCAGGGCGATGCCGGGGCGGCGGTCCAGCAGTTCGCGGGCGGCGCGAGCGTACGAATCGGCAGGCACACGGGCGAGCGCGGCACGAACGCCGCGGTAGTCGTATGGAAAGACGGCGTCTGCCACGTCGGCCGCGGCGGTTTGCAAGGGATCCGGCGGGTGCCGCATTGGCGGCCCGATCCAGCATCGGTCGGCAAGCCGCTGCATCATACGGGTGGGCGGCGGTAGCCGCTCATGCTAGGGCTGGGTGGCAATGCCACTCTTGCTAGGCAATGGCGCGGTGACCGGCGTGGCCAGGAACTCTTGCTGGCGGCGGGGGTGGCATTGCCACTGTTGCTGGGGAATGGCGCGGTGACCGGCGTGGCCAGGAACTCTTGCTGGCGGCGGGGGTGGCATTGCCACTGTTGCTGGGGATGGCGCGGTGACCGGCGTGGCCAGGAACTCTTGCTGGCGGCGGGGGTGGCATTGCCACTGTTGCTGGGGAATGGCGCGGTGACCGGCGTGGCCAGGAACTCTTGCTGGCGGCGGGGGTGGCATTGCCACTGTTGCTGGGGAATGGCGCGGTGACCGGCGTGGCCAGGAACTCTTGCTGGCGGCGGGGGTGGCATTGCCACTGTTGCTGGGGAATGGCGCGGTGACCGGCGTGGCCAGGAACTCTTGCTGGCGGCGGGGGTGGCACTGCCACTGTTGCTGGGGAATGGCGCGGTGACCGGCGTGGCCAGGAACTCTTGCTGGCGGCGGGGGTGGCACTGCCACTTTTGCTTGGCAATGGCGCGGTGACCGGCGTGACCAGTCACTCTTGCTGGGGGTGGTAGTCGGAGGACGAGGTGTTAGCGCTGTGGGGGCGGCTCATGCGCGTTGGAGGTACGGGCGTCGGCCTGGATGTGTCCGCCATGTCGCCGGTCTGGACAATGGTGCGGGCGAAGATTGGCGGGGCAACCGGAGGATGGGTTGGAGCACGATGCGTAGTTCACAGCGAGGGGTTCGATGATTTTTGAGCCGTATCCGCCGTCGGAGGTGGCGGACCGGATTTGGGCCGGGGGTCGGCCCAATGCGGCGACGCTGGAGGCGCTGAAGGCGGCGGGGGTGACGCACGTGCTGAACGTGAGCACGGACCCGCATGAGCCGGAGGTGCGCCTGAACTTCAGGGCCACGTGGGCACCGGTGGTGGACGATCTGGAGCCGAAGTCGTCGTCGTGGTTCCGGCGCGGGCTGTCGTTTGCGCGTCGGGCGCTGTCCGACCCATCCGCCCAGCTGTACGTGCACTGCCGCGAGGGGCGGCATCGCGGGCCGCTGATGACTTACGTGATCCTGCGGGCGCTACGCGGCCTTTCGCCGGCCGAGGCGCGGCGAACGATCATCGGCAAGCGCCCGGTGGCCGGGTTTCCCTCGGTCTACCTGGCGTCGGCCGAGGCTTTCCTCCAGGAGGAGTCCGAGCAGCAGGAGTCGGCGAAATAGCGCCCGTCGCGTGAGTTGAGCGGCGGGACGCCGTCAGGACGACGGCGTGGGTGTGGCTTCGTATAGCGACCCGGGGGCCTCCTGGTAGTTGACGCCCTGGCCACGGCCGCTGCCGCTGGGCTTGAACTCGAACTCGCCGCCGCAGGCGGTCAGCAGCGCGGCCACGATTGCACTGGCGACCAGCAGGGCGGCGCCGGCTCGGCATCGACGGATCAACACAGGAGTGCCCTCTCTCTCCACGCCTCTGGGACGAGGCCAAGTCAGACAGCTTGTGGGTCGCATTGTAGGGCGGCGGACGGACTCCAGAGCCGACCGCGCGCGCCGTGCCGGTCCGCGCCTTAGACTCGGCGCACTCGCGGGGTAGAGAAGCCGACCATGTACGACCCGCACCTGCATCTGTTTGTGGACAACGCCGAGGTTGACGCCTCGCGGAACGTGACGCCGACGATCGGACGGCCGGAACGGCGCTCGCACGATCCAATCATGACGGCGGACCAGCCTTGGGAGGGCTGCGGCGTGGGGATGGACCTGTCCATCCTGAAAGACGACGACACCGGCGGGTTCCGCATGTGGTACCGCAGCTTCAACTACGACAGTCCCACCGGCGACCAGGTGATGCTGAATTACGCCGAGTCGGACGACGGCATCACCTGGACCAAGCCCAATTTGGGCAAGATCGAGTTTGACGGCGACACCGCCAACAACATCTTCCACCGGCCCTCGCTGATCCCTGGCTGCCGGGCGATGGAGTCGCACGGGCTGATCGTGGACGACGTGGGCGGGCCCGAACGGCGGTACAAGATTCCCGTGTATCACTCGTTTCACGGCGACGCCGACAACGGGCTGTACGCGCTGTTCAGTCCTGATGGGATCACCTGGACGCAGCACCCGGAGCCGATCTACGCGCAGGCCGGCGACCGGCATGCGGCGATCAAGGACCCGGCCACGGGTGAGTATTGGCTGTTTCTGCGGCCGCCGCGCTACCACTCCCGGATGGGCAACGGCGCGCCGCCGGGATCGGGCGCGCTGCCGTACAAGCGCGTCGTCTCGCGGGCCACCAGCCGGGACTTTGTGAACTGGTCGGACTACACGACGGTGCTGCGCAACGACGCGTTCGACACGCGCGGAACCGAGTTCTACAACATTGCGCCCATCGCCTATGGCAACCGCATGCTGGCGTTCGTGAACCTGTACGACACAGCCGTGGAGCGCATGTGGGTGACGCTGGCCAGCAGCCTGGACGGGCTGCACTGGCAGCGGCCGTACCGCAGCGAGCGGTTTCTGGACCTGGGCGCGGAAGGCGGCTGGGACGACTCGTGGGTCAATATGTCCGACAGCCCGCCGGTGCGCGAGGGCGACCGGATGCGGTTCTGGTACCACGGCCGCGAAGAGGCGCACGGGCTGAAGTACCGCTCGGGCGGCGTCGGCACGTTTGTGCTGGGGCTGGACCGGTTTGCCGGGCTGTCGGCCGGACGGGAATCCGGCTGGATCGTGACGGACCGCGTGGTTGCCGGCGGCGACCGCCTGTTCCTGAACGCGAACATGCGCAACGGCATGGCCAAGGTGGAGGTGCGCACCAGCAACGGCGCGCCGATTCCCGGCCTGATGCTGGACGACTGCGACGAAATCCGCGGCGACCACGTGGACCATCCGGTGACCTGGAACGGCTCGCCGGACCTGGGACAGGCCGCCGGCGAACGTGTGCGGGTACACATCGAGTTCTCCTACGGCCAGGTGTTTGCGTACCGGTTTGGGAACGAGGCGCGGGACCTGAGCTAGCGGGCCGCGCTTTCGGCCAACCCTCGAAAGCGGCAGGGGCGCGAGACGGGATGGCCGCGCGCCCCAAGAGTTGCACAGATTGAAAGTACTACTTGCAATTTGTGCAGCCCCGCCGTAGCGTGGCCAGCATGATCGAGCGCGAGATTGCCGGCCGCCTGACGCGATTGTTCGAGCAGTACCCCTTCGTGACCGTGACCGGGCCGCGGCAGTCCGGAAAGACGACGCTCTGCCGGGCGGCGTTCCCCAACCTGACCTACGCCAACCTGGAGGCACCCGACCAGCGGGAGTTCGCCGAGTCGGATCCCCGGGGGTTTCTGGCGCAGCTGGGCGAGGGCGCCATCATCGATGAAATCCAGCATGTGCCGGCGCTTCTGTCCTATCTGCAGGTGCTGGCCGACGAACGGAGGCGCAACAGCCTGTTTGTGCTGACAGGCAGCGAGCAGTTCAGGCTTTCGAGCGCCATCAGCCAGTCGCTGGCCGGACGGACGGCGCTCCTGCGCCTGCTGCCGTTCTCACTCGCGGAACGTCAGCGGATAGGCGCGAGCCTTGCGATCGACGAGATGCTGTACTCGGGCTTCTATCCGCGGATTCTGGATCAACGGCTGGAACCGCGGCAGGCGCTGGGCGATTACTTCGAGACTTACGTCGAGCGTGACGTGCACCGGATGGGCGAGATCCGCAACCTGTCGAGTTTCCGGCGCTTTGTTCGCCTGTGCGCGGGGCGCGTTGGCCAGCTGGCCAACTTGAGCGCGCTGGGCTCGGACGCCGGTGTGTCGCATACCACGGCGCGTGAGTGGCTGACGGTGTTGGAAGCGAGCTACATCGTCTTTCAACTGCCGCCGTATCACGCCAACATCCGCAAGCGCCTGATCAAATCGCCCAAGCTCTACTTCTACGATGTCGGGCTGGCCAGCTACCTCATCGGCATCGAACATGCGGATCAGATCGTCACGCACCCCCTGCGCGGCGCCTTGTTCGAGAACCTGGTCGTGGCGGAGGCGCTCAAGCACCGATTCAATCAAGGCCGCCAGTCCAATCTGTCCTTTTTCCGAGACTCCCGAGGTCTGGAGTGCGACCTGTTCTACGAGACAGGTCACGGCATTGGCGCTATCGAGATCAAGTCCGGCGCCACCGTCGCCAGCGACTATTTCACCTCCCTCAATCGCGTCGCCGCGCTGATCCCGGACATCTCAGCCAAAGCCGTCATCTACGGCGGCGCCACCCGCCAACCCCGCACCGACACCGAGGCCGTGCCACTGGCCGACCTGCGCGCGGTGCTGGAAAGATTCGAGTCAATCAAAAGACCGCCTCTCCCCGCACGAGCGTAGCCAAGGCCCGCAGCGAACGGCTGCGGATGCACATCGAGTTCGCGTACGGCCAAGTATTTGCCTCTCGCTTCGGGAACGAGGCGCGGGACCTGAGCTAGCGGGCCGCGCTTTCGGCCAACCCTCGAAAGCGGCAGGGGCGCGAGACGGGATGGCCGCGCGCCCCAAGAGTTGCACAGATTGAAAGTACTACTTGCAATTTGTGCAGCCCACCGATCCTCACCGTCCCTCGCACGCCAGACCCGACGTAGGGATGGATTGCTTGAGCGATGCTCAAAGACTCAGAGCGAGACGATACGCAAGCCGTGCACACGCTCGAAATGTCGTCGGTTGTTGGTGAGCAGGGTCAATCTGTGATGCAGGGCCGTGGATCCAATTAGGAGGTCGAAATCGTCAATGAGTGCTCCTGCCGACCGCAGCCGGCCTCGTTCTCGAGCAAAGGTCCGACAGACGCCGTCATCGACCCCGACGACGTCAACATCTTCGAGGAAGTCCCGCATCGCTTGCTCGTTGCCTTCAGGATTCGAGGAGTAGAACACGCCCTCGTAGAGCTCGGCTAGCGCAATGACGCTCAGGCCGACACCCTCTGGCGATAGCTCGTTGAGACGCCGAACCGCTCGCTCGACCCCGTGGAAGTAGTCGATCACCCAATCGGTATCGACGAGATAGCGCACCGGCTTACAGCTTGGGGCGAGGCCGGGAGGTCATAAGCCGAGCTGCGTAAATCTCGCGCTTCAATCGCTCCGGATCGTGGGTGCCCTTCCACGCGCCGGCTGCTGCGCGCATGCCTCTGCCTTGGCGGCTAGGCAGCGTCCGGTCGTCAATCGACACCGTGACCTCTTGTCCTTCGTCAAGGTCTAGCGCTTCCAATGGTTCGAGCACGCCATCGGCAAACCTGGCTCTCACGGTGTGCATGGTCTACCGTCCCTTCAACCGCCCAAGTGCCGCCCTGACCGATTGGCCAGTGCGGGTAGGTCAATCCTACAGACGCTGACCGTCCCTCACCGCCAGCAACATTTCCCGGGGGCTACGGCGACTCCGTTCCGAGCCCCGACAGGTCCACGGGTTCCCAGGCTCGGGAGGCGGCGCTGCGGTAGGCGGCGTCGATGACGGCGTTGGCGATGTAGCCGTCTTCGAACGTTTCGTCCGCCGGGGTGCCGTCTTCCAGGCAGCGGACGAAGTGGTACATCTGGCCGTGGTAGCCGTATTGCCAGGCTTCGTCGGACTGCGGGTAAGTCCAGCCGGTGTCGGAGTCGGCCTTTTCCTGCACGTAGCCAATGGAGTGGAGGCTGAAGGCCTTGATGGGGACGCCGTGGGTGGCGTCGATGTGGATGAGGCCGTCGGTTCCGTAGATTTCGGTGCGCACGTCCATGCCGCCGTGGTTGCTCCAGCCGGATTCGACCTGGCCCAGGGAGCGGTTCTCAAAGCGGACCAGGGCCACGGCGTTGTCCTCAAAGGGCACGTCGTGCTCCAGGGTGTCGGCCCAGCAGATGACCTCCTGCGGCATCACGTCCTTGCCGATAAAGAGCCGGCAGGCGGCCACGGCGTGGACGCCCATGCCCAGCAGCGGCCCGCCGCCGCTGGTGGCGGCGTCCCAGGCGTAGGTGGCGTGCGAACCGGTGTGGGCTTCGCGGGCGCGGACGATCAGCACCTTGCCGATGGCGCCGTCCTGCACGGCCTGCTTGGCGCGCAGCACGTCGGGCATGAAGGCTTCGGTTTCCAGGTAGCCGTGAAAGACGCCGTGGGCGCGGACGGCGTGCAGGATCTCGGCGGCCTCGGGGGCGTTGCGGCCGAGGGGCTTGGTGCAGACGACGGCCTTGCCGGCCTCGGCGGCGGCGATGCAGGCGTCGCGGTGCACGAAATTGGGCAGGCCCACCACCACCAGGTCCACGTCGTCGCGTTCAATGGCGGCCTGCATGTCGGTAGTGGACTCGGGGACCTTCCAGCGCTGGGCAAAGTCCTGGGCCTTGGCCTGTGATTTGGAGAAGTTGACCACCACGCGCTGATCGGGCACGTAGCGCAGGGCCTGCATGTAGAAGTCGCAGACGAAGCCGCTGCCGAGCATTGCTATTCGAACCACCGGAACCGGCCTTTCCTGGAACGGTTAGTCGCGAGAGCTTGGGCAAGGCTACCGGACGGTCGACGGACAACGTGGCTGCTCGCGTATGAAGATGTGATTGCCTGGGATTGATGCCTGCCAGGTGCCGGCGTGCCAGCCAGGCGCTCGGCGGGCGTGACGACGCTTGAGAATCGGCAACTGCGCAGTCAACAGTCACCGAGTCGAGATGGACACCCCCGCAAGGGCCGAGCGTTTGAGGATCAGTTCGCGCGAATCACGCCGACGCCCGACAATCCGGTAGGCCAAGGTCATAGCGGTCCACAACGGGCAGGTCCGGCGCGATACAGCCCGTAAGTCCGTTGCCGAATAAGTGGACTTCGCGCAGACGTTGCAACTGGGTGAGTTCGGCGGGAATGGACCCCGTCAATTCGTTGGATGTGAGGTATAGCACTTCCAAGCTTCGAAGTTGTCTGAGCGATTCCGGAATTGAGCCAGTCAGTCGGTTGCGGGACAAGCCGAGAAACTCGACATTCTCCAACTGGCCGAGTTGCGTCGGGATAGGCCCCGTCAACTGGTTCCCGCTGAGGCCGAGACGAGTCAGCTCCCTCAATTGGCCAAGCTCCGCAGGGATACGGTCCGTCAGCTTGTTGTATGAGAGGTCCAAGTACGACAGACTCGCCAGCCGGCTCAGACCCGCAGGGATCGGGCCGGTCAATTGGTTCAGCGAGAGGTCCAGGTGTGAGAGGGCTGGCGGCCGGCCCAAGCCTGGAGGTATCGGGCCGGCCAGTCGGTTGCCTGAGAGATCAAGGTGCACCAGGAGTTGAAGACTACTCAGGCTGGGAGGGATCGGGCCGATCAATGCGTTGCCCGAGAGATCAAGGTGTTCCAGGGCCATCATCCGTCCCAGTTCCCGCGGGATGGGACCAACCAGACCCTGGTCTGCGAGACTCAAGGAGCGCAGGTGGGCGAGTGCTGCAATGGACGGTGGAATCGACGTTCGTAACGCGCCGCTCTGGCGTGGCAATTGCAGAGCGGTGACCCGAGACGGGCTGCCCGCCACAGTCACGCCGACCCATTGGGAAACGGGCGTTCCTGAGTTCCAATTTGACACAACTATGCCGAACAGCTCGTCGCGCAGTCCGATCAGGACTTCGCAGTCCCGCACCAAGCCCGAGTTTGCATCCGGACTCGGCACCACGTAGCCGGTAGAGCATTCCGCTTGACTCTCCGCCACCCTCAGGCGCCACTCCTCGGCGGCGACCGCTCGCAGGCCGGCCTCTGCAAGCACCCGCAACTCACTCCCGTTCGGCGCCATTGTGTACAGCGCAGGGCCGGTAAGCCGCTCTAGCCAGGGTGTTTCCCACACCGCGCCGGCGGCAACGGCGATCCGCGCGCCGTCCGGCGACCAACTCGCCACGCTCCCCGACTCCAACTCGATCGGCGACCGCCCCACCGGCGTCCCGTCCAGCGCCACAACGCAGACCCGCAGTCCGCACGTATACAGCAACTCATCGCCCGCCGGCGACCAGGCCAGTGTTGGGATCCAGTACTGGTCGTTGATTGGGTGGCCGCCGCGGTAATGCGGTTCCCACCCGGCGGCCAGCGGAACTTCCCGAACCTGCGACCCGTCAGGCACCATCGTCACGAGCATCCGGTCGTTGCCGGTCGCTTCGTCCGTGGACACCAGGGCGAGCCGCGTGCCGTCCGGCGACCAGGACGGCCCGCTGACCGTGCGTGCCAGCCGCCGCAGGTCCGTGCCGTTGGCGCCCACGGTGTAAACGGCATGCCGAAACTGCGAGTCGTCCGTTCCCACTACCGCCAGGCGCTGCCCGTCAGGCGACCACTTTGGTGGGTGCATGATGATTGGGGCGGACGTCCTTATCTGCCGCTGCTGTGAACCATCGGCTGCCATTAGTGCGAGGTGCGTCTCCCGAATCACGCTCGTAGAACCTCCGACAGCGGTCAGAAGCGCAATCCGCGTGCCATCAGGCGACCAAGACGGGTAGTTGTCGAATCCTTGGCTACGCCTCAGCCGTTCGACCTCCAAGCCTTCCAGACTTACCGCGGCTAGCTCGTATTCGTTCCTGAGCCTGTATTTCTGGATGCCGCTCTGGCGATACGCGCAGGTGGCGTAGACGAGCCGCTCGCCATCCGGCGAGACATCAAACGACGTCATCAGACCGAACACATCGCCATAGACAGCGCCGTAGTTCGATGAGTCGATAGCTGGACCCCACGGAGTGTGCTCCGTCGCGGATCCGTCAGCTATGACCTCGACCATCGAGCCATCAAGGGCTGCTTTGTAAATGATCGGCCCCTGACTGAAGAACACGGCCGTACCGTCCGGGCGCCACCTGACCTGGTTCTCCCAGAACCACAGGTCGATCGCTATAAGAGGTCCCGGATTACAGGGACCTGAGACATAGTCGTCGATGATTTCCCACCTGACTGCCACGCGTGCAGCGCGGGCTGACAAAGCACTGGCTGTCGGATTCGCGGCGGCTTGAGGTGTCGTAGCAGACGTGGAGACACCCGACGCTACTGGAGTCCACGAGGACGTTGGCTGTAGAGCTGGGGTGACCGGACCTGGGGTATTCGTGGGCGGCGCCGGTAGGGCCGAACGCTCGCAACTGGCCAGCGCGAGCAGGAGCAATAGAGCCAGAAAACCCGGCACATGGCGCCTGGCTTTCCGACTTATCGTCGCGGTCGGCATAGACAGCGCCCGGAACGACTCGGTGCATGCTCTGGTCCAGCACATAGGTCACGGCTGAGTCGATAGGCGCTGACACGGAGATACTAATGCGCTCGGCCGATATTTCCGCGACTACAACCCAAAGCCGCTGGATCGCGCCTCCCTGAGCCCATCAGTCACGTGGACAGGCCCCCTACCGCGCTCGACCGCGGATTAGCATGGCGACGGCTTGGGGTTGGATCAGAGGCCGAAAAGGAGCGACAGGAGGATGAAGCTGCCGGTGAGGGTGAGGAGGCCGAGGGGGAGGCCCATGCGGACGAAGTCGCTGAAGCGGTAGTTGGCCGGTCCCATGACCAGCAGGTTGCCGGGGTGGGCGTAGGGGGTGGCGAAGCCGGAGGTGGCGGCCAGGGCCACGCCCAGGGCGAACATGCGCGGGTCGGCCCCCATGCGGATGGCCGCGTCGATAGCCAGCGGCGCCATCAGCACGGCGGTGACGTGGTTGCCCATGATGTGGGTGAAGAAAAAGGTCAGCAGCAGCACGCCCGCCAGCACCGGCAGGGCGCCGAACGTACCCAGGCTTTCGGTGGCCTGCTCCGCCAGAAAGGCGGCGGCGCCGGTGGATCGCATGGCCTCGGCCAGCGGCAACATGGCGGCGATCAGCAGGATGGCGCGCCACTCGACTGACCGCCGCGCCTCCTCCATGGTGATGCAGCCGGTCAGCACCATGGCGGCCGCAGCCGCCACGCCCACGATGGCGACCGGCGCCAGTTGCAGCATCAGCGCCACGACGAAGAGCACGAGCAGGCCGACGGCGACCGGCGCCCGCTTGCTACGCGGCGTCTCCACGTCCTCGGTCAGCATCACGAAGTCGCGTGACTCGCGCAGTTGGCGCAGGGCCACGGGCGGACCCTGAACCAGCAGCGCATCGCCGCCTACCAACGGCATGGCGGCCAGGCGGGTTCGGCGCGGCTGGCCGTCGCGCCAGATGCCGAGCACGTTGGACCCATGGCGGTCGCGAAAATCCATCGCCGCCAAGGTTTGACCGACCAGATCCGACCGCGGCCGCAGGACCACCTCGGCCATGGTGAGCGCACCGCTGTGCAGCGCGTCGGCGCCCAGCCGCATGCTGTCCTGGACTTGCAGGGCATGGACCTCGCGCAGGCGCTCGATATCGTCTTCTCGCGCCGCAAGGAGCAGATAGTCGCCGGCCTGCAACACCTCGGGTGGCGCTGGCGCCGCCGTGACGACGCCGTTGCGTTCAACGGCGAGCACCGCGATGCCGAAGGCTTCGCCAATGCCGGCGGACAACAGGCTGTGGCCGACCAACTGGCTGTCCTCCGGCACGACGGCCTCGAACAGGCGCTCCTCCAGCCGGTAGGCGTGGTGCTCCACGCCCGCGGGCGCCGTCTGGGCCCCGCCAGCCCGCACCGGTAGCAGCCAGCGGCGCGTGAGCACCACGAGTCCGATTCCCAGCAGCAAGGCCAGGATCCCAAACGGCGTGAACTCGAAGAGTCCGAGGGGCTCGTAGCCGGACTGTTCCAGGACGCCGCTGGTGAGGATGTTGGAGGGCGTGCCGACAAGGGTGAGCATGGCGCCCAGCAGCGACCCGAAAGCCAGCGGCATCAGCACCCGAGACACGGGGGTGTTCATCTCACGGGCGGCCGCCACCACGGCGGGGAGCAGCACGGCACAGGCGCCCACGGAGTTCATGAAGGCGGACAGCACGGCAACGCTGGCCATGGTGAGCGCGATCAGCCTGACTTCGCTGTGACCGGCCACGCGGCGGATCCAGACGCCGATGTACGCGGCCACGCCGGTGGACGTGAGGGCCGCGCTAATAACCAGGATCGCCCCAACCGCGATGACCGCCTGGTTGGAGAACCCGCTGAGCGCCTGCTCGGCCGTGATGGCCCGGCCAAAAAACAGGGTCAGCAGCACGCCAAAGGCGATCAGGTCGGGGGGAAGGCGCGTCAGGGCCAGGAGGAGCAGGGCTGCCACCGTGACCACCAGCACGAAGGCGATTTCGAACGTCACGCTCGCCTCCGGCGGCGGAAGCTACTCATCATCGCCCTCGTCGGCCAGGAGGCTCTCCACGCCTTTGACGTACGTGGGATACGTCAGCCGCACTCCAAGCTCGTGGCGAATCTTCGCGTTGGAGCAGGCGTAGTTGCCGGTGACCAGCGCGTAGAGGTTGTGCCCCAGCGGGGCGTGCCCCTTGGTTATCTTCGACGAGAGCCTGAATCCCGCAATCATGGCCCGCGCCAGCCATTTGGGCGTCGATCCGGGCATCGGCGCCTCGGCGCGTTCGGCTAGGTGGTCGAAATATTCGCCCATGCTTACCGGCTGGTCGTCCACGGCCAGGTAGACCTCGCCCGAACGTCCACGCTCGGCCACCGCCGCCAGGACGGTTGCCAGGTCGTCCACGTGGATGCGGCTGGAGAGGTTGCGCCCGCCGCCCAGCAGGCGCAGGCGCTTTCTGCGCAAGGCGTCCACGGTGCGCCGGCCCGGACCGTAGATGGTGCCGGCGCGCACGAAGCGCGCCGGGAAGCCGCGGGCGCTTAGAGCTTCGCGCAAGTGCCGTTCAGCCAGCAGGCTAATCCGTCCAAGCTGGGAATTAGGCTGCGACGGCGACTCTTCCGTGATGGTCTCGTCCGAGCCTCGACCGTACGCCGCCAACGTCTGCACCAGCACGAACGAGGCAATTCCAGCCTCGGCCAGCGCGGCCTCGACGTTCACGACGCCGTCCAGACCCACGCGTTCCGTCCAATCCGGGTGGCCGCTGATGCTGCCCACCAGGTAGAAGGCGTGGTCGCCCGGCCGTCCCAGGCCTTCGAGCTCCTCCGGCTCGCCCACGTCGGCGATTTCGACCTGAACGCCCAAGGCCTCCAGGTCCTCCGCCGCCGACTCGCTGCGGCCGATTCCGCGCACGCTCCAGCCGCGGCGCACGAGGTGACGGGCCAGCGCGCTGCCGGCATAGCCAGTGATTCCGAAGATCAACGCCGCGGGCATTCGCCACCACCACACCAGCCGTTGCCGCGCCATGGTGAACGGCTTCGGGCAGGCGCCGCAAGCCGTGCCCGCGCGGACTGCTAGGCTGACGGCGTGGGCGCCGAAACTTCAGCCAGCATCGACATGGCCTCGCTGGCTTCCCGCATCGTGGACGCGGCGTACCTGGAAGGCGATTTCGTCCTGCGCTCCGGCCGGCGCAGCCGCTACTACCTGGACAAGTACCGCTTTACGACCGAGCCGTCGCTGTTACGCGACATCGCCCAGGCGCTGGCCGCATGCCTGCCCGCCAACACCCAGCGCGTGGCCGGACCTGAACTCGGCGCAGTGCCGCTGGCCACAGCCGTTTCGCTGGCAACCGGCCACCCCAGCGTGCTGGTGCGCGACGCGGCCAAGTCCTACGGGACCGAGCGCCGATTCGAAGGTCTGCTGCATCCGGGCGAGAACGTGGTGCTGATCGAAGACGTCGTGACCACCGGGGGCCAAGCCATTGAATCGGCGCAGGCTCTGCGCGATAGCGGCGCGAACGTCCTGCTGGTTCTGGTGGTGGTCGACCGTGAGGAAGGCGCAGCCGAGGCCATGACCGACGCGGGCTTTCGCTTCGAGGCGCTGTTCACGAGCACCAGCCTGGGACTGGCGACATGACACGAAAACGCAAGCTCCGGGTCGGCGTGCTCTTCGGCGGCCGCTCCGGCGAGCACGAAGTCTCCCTGCGGTCGGCGCGCTTTGTGTTGGAGTCGCTGGACCCGGGGAAGTACGAGGTCCGGCCGATCGGCATCACCAAGACCGGCGAATGGCTGCTGGACGACGATCCGATGCCGCTGCTGGAGGGCACCGTCGAGTCCGACACGCAGCCCGCGCAGGCGCCGGTGAGCCTGCCGACCCGCATGCCCGATCGTCCCGCGGGAACGCTGGACGCCCCGCTGGACGTGGTGTTTCCGGTGCTGCACGGCACCTACGGCGAGGACGGGACGATCCAGGGACTGCTGGACCTGGCCGACGTGGCCTACGTGGGCAGCGGCGTCACGGGATCCGCGGTTGGCATGGACAAGGCGATCCAGAAGCGGGTCCTGCACGCGCACGGCATCCCCGTGGCCCCGTCGCGCGCCTATACCCGTCGTGCCTGGCACGCTGATCCGAGCGCGATTCAGGGTCAAATTGAGTCTGAACTGGGCTACCCGGTCTTCGTCAAGCCCTGCAACCTGGGCAGCAGCGTCGGCATCAGTAAGGCCCACGACGGGGACGAGTTGGGCCCGGCGATGGAGCTGGCGGCCAGATACGATCGCCGGCTGGTCGTGGAAGCCGGGATCCCACACGCTCGCGAGATCGAGGTCAGCGTGCTCGGTAACGACGAGCCGGAGGCTTCGGTCTGCGGCGAGATCATCCCGGGTAACGAGTTCTACGACTACGACGCGAAGTACCTGGGCGACACGTCACAGGAGTGCATTCCGGCTGACATTCCGGACGAACTGGCGGCGCGCATTCGGCGCATGGCGGTTGAGGCCTTTCGCGCCATCGACTGCGCCGGCTTCGCGCGCGTCGACTTTCTCGTCAACGGCGAGACGTTCGACGTCGTCCTGAACGAGATCAACACCATTCCCGGGTTCACTGAGATCAGCCAGTTTCCGAAGCTGTGGCGGGCCAGCGGGGTCGGATCCCGCGAACTGCTGGACCGTTTGATTGACCTGGCCCTGGAGCGGTACGCCGACAAGCAAGCGACCAGCACCAGCTACGACTGACGGCGACGGACCAGCACGCTCACGAAGGATCTGCGCCACGAGTTCCTTGCGTTATTGGCGTTCTATGGCCGCAGCTTTGCCGTGGCCCCGATCCTTGGGCTACTGGGCGACCTCAAGTCGTTTGACGAACTGGAGCGCAGCGTCGAACCCTGGGTCCGCGCCGCACCTGATCTACGAGCTGGCGCGCCCCTGCAAGAGTGACGACGACTCCTGCCTGATTTTCCTGGACGGATCGGGCGTTGACCTGGTCAACGAGTACATCCTGCCCGCGGCGGAGCGTGGAATGGGGGTTGTCCTGGATGCGCAGATGGGGCGCCTCTCGCCGTCGTTCTTCGTGCGGCGAATGATCGACGCGGGCTACATGGCCTATCCCAACGTGCATATCGCGCTTGATCCCGAGTTCGCCACCCGGCCGGATCAGGACATGCCGGGCCACCCGATCTGATGGCTTTCCGCCACAGCCATCAACGATGCCCAGCGCATCCTGGCCGATTACGTGCGCAGCGAGCGGCTGTCGCACAAGAAGATCATGATCATCCACCAGTTCGTCGATGAGCTGTCCGACTCGTGGTCGATGGTGTCGGGCAAGCGAACCCTCGAGGTCTTCCCGGAAGTCGATCTGGTCTTTGACGCCGACGGCTTAGGCAGCCCCGACGTCAAGATCCTCAAGTACAACGCCATCACCAACCCCGCGGCCTACCCGCAACTCCAGTGGCGGGGCATCAAGATCTTCCAGCACAGCAAGTACGCGCCGCGGTTCTCGGACACGCCGGTGTTGACTCCACGCCAGCTCTTTGGGCTCGACTCGACTCCCGCCGGCAGGCGGATGTGGGCGCCGCCGCACGTGATTGTGCTGGCCTAACCCGCCCGCTAGCCCTGCGGCAGCCCCGCCAGGTTGCTAAACGACTGCGCGGCGCCGGATCCCAACAGTCGAACCGCGGTGGCCACCGGCTCGGCGACGGCCGCGTCGCTCAGTTCCACTTCCACCAGGTCACTCACCTCGAGACTGGCCCAGGCGTCGTCTTCGCGAACGGCGTGCGCGACCTGGAGACGCGCGCCGTTGACTGTGAGCGCGTCCGGCGCCAGGTCGTCCACAAAGCCCTGCCAGCGCGTCACCACCGGGCCGTCGGGCGGATGGACCGGCGCGACCTCCCGCGCCACCAACACGTAGGACGAGGCCGCGCGTAGCGCCTCGAACGTCACCACCACCAGGTCGCCCGGCGCCATTGGCCCGTGCAGCACCAGCGGAGAGTCCAACGGCCGGCTGAACACGATGCCGCCGGCCCGCACGGTGAAGGAGTCAATCGCAACCAGGACGCCCTGCAACGTGGGTGGCAAGGGTGCGACCGGCGGCTGGGCGTCCGGCGCGGCTGTCGGCTCAGTGGCGCCGGGCGGCTCGGTGCCGACCGGCGTGGGCGTGCCTTCGGTCGACGCCGCCTGATCCGGTTGGGGCGCGCCTTTTCCTGATGTTGGCTCAGGGCTGGGCGTAGCCTCCGGCGTCGCGGTTGGCTCACCCTCGGTTGGGGTCGGCGATGGGGGGACGCCAGTTGGCGTCGGGTTCGGGGTCGGACTCGGCGTGCCGTCGGCCGCGGTCGGCGTGGGCGTGGGCTCCGCTGGCGGCGGCGGCGCTTCAGGCGTTGGCGAGGCTTCTCCAGGCGTCGTGTCTGGACTCGGCGTCGTGTCCGGGGCGGCCGTGGGTTCACCCTCGGCCGGGGTCGGCGTCGGCGACGCGTCCGCGGCCGGCGTGCTTGCGGCGGAGGTGGAGTCGGGAGTCGGCGACGCCTCGGGCGTTGCGGTCGGCTCACCCTCGGCCGGGGTCGGCGTCGACTCCTGCGGCGGCTCGTCCGTGGGCGGCTCGTCCGTGGGCGGCAGGGCGCCATCCGCTGGCGTTGGCTCGGGGCTGGGCGAGGGCTCGGGCGACGCGGTCGGCTGACTGTCCGCCACGGCTTCGGACGCGGCGGGCGCCGGTTGCACGACCGACAGCCCAACCAGCGTCAGGCTTCCGTCGCCGGCCACAACGGCCTCGGCCCGCACACGCGCGGTCAGGGGGACGCCGTCCACCGTCGCCACCTCGCCGCGGCGAATGGGGATGCCGGCGACGACAAGGCCCTCGTCCGTCACGGCCTGCAAGTCGCCGGTTACGACCACGGCGCTGCCGGTGATGTCGATGGCTGGGACCGCGGTCGCCGTGGCGGTCGGCTCAGGCGTGGCTTGTGCCGTCGGCGAAGGCGTCGGGGACGTGGGTGTCGGCGTGGGCGACACCGGCGGCGAGGAAACCGCGGCCGGCGCAGGGCTCGGGCTGGCCACCGGCGCGGGGGCAGCCGCCGTGGCCGCAGGACTTAGGTCGGGGGCCGCGGTTGGGGCAGCGGCCAGGATGGGACCGCTGTGGACATCCTGCAGGCCGGCCTGCGCCCCCGAATGCGCCCGCGTTATGGGAGCACGCTGAGTCTGGGCGGTCTTGGTGGTGAGCGAGTCGAAGCGCGTGTCGTGTTCGGCCAGCCGGCGACGGTAGTCGGCGGCCACTTCGCCGGTGCGCTTGGCGCCGGGCTGGGCATCGCGGGCCACGGCGCCCAGAACGTCCACGCCCTTGCGTACGACGTCCTGGTAGGCGGTGCTGGCGCGGGCTACGGCGCCGGCGTCTCCGGTCCCGGCGGCTGACTCGATCTCGCGCAGCCGTTGCTCGGCAGTGTCCAGGTAGTGGTAGGCCTTCTCCTCGTCGGTGGCGAAGCCGATTCGCAGTTCCTCCAGGGTGAGCCGGTAGCCGTATAGCGCGCTGTCGGGCCCGCTGTTCACGGCGGCCAGCGTCACGCCGCCATAGGCGATCAGCGCGATGGCAAACGCCGCGGCCAGGCCCGCCATCCGCACCGGCATATAGCGCGGGAACCACCAGGCCAGGCGCTGCCAGGCGCTGGCGGGTTCGGGCTGCCGGTCCAGGCGTGCGCGCAGCCGTTGCACCTCGTCGTCGATCAGGCGAGCCCCGCGCTCTACCGCCCGCCGGTCCAGCGGCAGCGGCGCCAGCGCCTGCAAGTCCAGCGCCACTACCAGCATGTCCCGCAGGCGCTCGTCGTGTTCGGGGTAGGCGGCGACGCACGCGTCGAGTGTCGCCTCGCCGCGCAGGAGGCGGTCGAGCGACGTGTGAAAGGCCGTCTCGATGTCGGGGCTCACCTGGCGTCCTCGGCCATGACTTTGCGCAGGGCGGCAACCGCCCTGAATTGCAACGCGCGGATCGCTGGTTCGTTACGGTTCATGATCTGGGCGATTTCGCGGTGGCTCATGTCCAGGGCGAAGCGGTAGCTCAGAACCTGGCGCTGGTCCTCGGTGAGCGACTGCATCGCCTCGCGCAGCTCCTCGCGGTTGGCCAGCGACTCGAAGTGCGCGTCCAGCGATTCGCCGCGATCGGCGACCAGCGCCTCGTCAAGCGACACGGTGCTGCGCGTGGCTCGCCAGTTGTCCACCACCACGTTCTTG
Organism: Chloroflexota bacterium; assembly: GCA_965263175.1. GTDB lineage: Bacteria > Chloroflexota > UBA11872 > UBA11872 > UBA11872 > UBA11872. The sequence goes on along the minus strand of OZ253587.1, from coordinate 3,316,794 downwards.
GCGATGCGGTAGATCCAGCCGTTGAACTCGGGGATCGACCGGTGCTCGTAGCGCCCGATCGCCTGCATGGCGCGCAGGAAGACCTGGTTGGTCAGGTCTTCGGCCAATACCCGGTCACTCACCTGGTACGCGATGTAGCGGTGAATCCTGTCGACGTACAGTCGATAGAGTTCCCCGTAGGCCTCGCGATCAAGCGTGGCGGCGAGTCGGATGACCTCATTCAGTCGCTCTTCGTTCGGCTCAGCGTCCAACGGCACGGCAACGGTGGTCCTGGCGCTCTATGAACGCGGTGTGCGGCGCGTCTGTTACGAGGCGGTGCGGCGGGTTGCAGCCCGTAGTCAGCGCGCGGTCAATTCAGTGAACCAGGCGCGGGTGCGCGCCAGGCCCTCGGGCAGGGCGACATGCGGCCGCCAGTCCAGCAGTTCGCGGGCTCGCGCCGCGTTACCCACGTAGCGTTCCACTTCCGCCCGCGGGTGCGGATGGGGGATCTGGCGCACCCGCCCGGCGCCGGCGTCGATGAGCGCCGCCAGTTCGCGAATGCTCGTTTCACGTCCGGTCGCCAGGTTCAGGGTGTGCCCTACGGCCGACTCCACCGACGCGTCGACAATGCCGCGGGCTGCGTCGTCCACGAAGAGGAAGTCGCGCGTCTGCGCGCCGTCGCCGTGCACGTCCAGCGTCCGCTCCGCCAGCGCGGCCTGCAGGAAGCGGGCGACCACGCCACCCTCCAGGTCGCCGCGCTGCCAGGGGCCGTAGACGTTGAAGGGCCGGACGATGGTGTGGCGCAGGCCAAAGGCCCGCCGATAGCCCGCCGCCAGGTCGTCACCCGCCAGCTTCGACGCCGCATACGGCGAGGCCGGCGCGGTGGCCGCCCCTTCGTCCAGCGGACGGCTGGCGGAGGCGTAGACGTGGCAGGTGCTGACCAGCACCAGGCGCAGCTGCGCCGCCCGCGCCGCTTCCAGCACATTCAGCGTGCCCAGCACGTTGGCGCGCACTACCTGGGCCGGACCGTGCACGCTGGCGCCCACGTCCACGGCGGCAGCGAGGTGAAAGACCGTATCCACGCCCATCAGCCCGCGCCGCAGCGCCGCCGGATCGGCCACGTCGCCCTGCGCCAGGCCCAGAAAACCGGACCGGCGCCTGAAGGCTTCCAGCGAGCCGGGTCGGGCGCGTGAAAGGTCGTCCAGTACGCGCACCGCCACGCCGCGGTCCAGCAGTTCGCCCACCACGTGACGGCCAATGAAGCCGGCGCCCCCGGTTACCAGGGCGCTCAACGGTCCACCGCGCGCAGCCAGTCCACGGTGCGCCGCATGCCTTCCACGAAGGGCGTGCCGGGCGCCCAGCCGGTGGCCTGGCGAATGCGACCGGCGTCTGCCCTCAGGGCGGGCAGGTCGGTGCGCCGGCCCGGTGTCTCCACGATCTCGCTGTGGGACCCGGTGATGGCCAGCACGGTGCGAGCGACTTCGCGGATGGAGGTCTCGCGCCCGGTGCCGATGTTGAACACCGAGCCGGCCAGAGTGGCGCCCTGCGCAATCACGCGAGCGTAGGCGTCCACCGCGTCGTCGATGTACATGAAGTCTCGTGTCTGACGGCCCCCGTTCTCCAGGAGCAGCGGCTCGCCCCGCAGCGCGCGCCGGGCGAACGCCACCGTGACGGCCGGATAGCCCTGGATGTTCTGGTGGGGGCCAAAGGTGTTGAAGTTACGAATAACCACCACCGGGTGGCCCCACCAACGGTGCAGGGCCAGGCAGTGCATCTCGCAGGCGGCCTTGGTCACGGCGTAGACGGTGACCGGGCGCAGCGGGTGGTCCTCGTCCATGGGCACCCGTACGGGCGGACCGTACACCTCCGGCGAGGAGGCGTAGACGAGCAACGGCGGCCGTGTCATGTCGGCGACTGCGTGCGCGAATCGGAAGGTTCCGGCCTCGTTGTTGGCGAAGTAGGCCCGCGGTCGTTCCATGGACTCGGGCACTGAGATGCGCGCGGCAAAGTGCACGATCACGTCCGGCGCCCAGTGGTTCAGGTCGTCCGTCGTCAGGTCGGCGTAGTCGCGGCGCACGATTTGGATGGCCTGCCCGGCCTCAACCTCGGGGGTCAGCGGCTCGCCGCCGGGAAAGCCACGCGAAAAGTCGTCCACGGCCACCACCGAGGCGTCCGGAGCGTCGCGCAGGAGCCGCCGGGTCAGGTTGAACCCGTACATGCCCGCAGCGCCTGTGATCAATGCACGCATGAATGTCCGTCTCGGAAATGGGTGGCTCGCAGGGCCGGGGACTGGAAAGCTGCGCCTACGAGGCGCAGATTATAGGGACGCCCGATACTTGGCGGGCGGAGACGCCGCCGCGCCCGGCGCGCGCGCCGCATAAGGAGACTCTCATGGCTGTACTGGCGGACGCTGACATCCAGGCCCGTCTGGCCGAACGATCCGGCTGGACCTGTGAGGGCGGCACTCTGGTCAAGAAGTTTGAGCTTGAACACTTCATGGCCGTCGTGGACCTGGTCAATGCCGTGGCGCCCAAGGCCGAGGAAGCCGATCACCACCCGGACATGTTCATCAACTACCGGCGCATCACTTTCACGCTCTCGACCCACAGCGAGGGCGGAGTGACCGAGAAGGATTTCGTGCTGCTGGACGAGATCGAACGGTTGGCGGGGACCTAGACCAGAGACTGGAGTCGGTGCCTCTGCGGGCGGTCAGAGCCCAATGTTTCACATGAAACATTTAACGGCCCACTGTTCAGGTGGAGTTGCCCACGGATGTGACCCGTGGGGAGGAGGGACCATGGCCACGATTGAAGAGCGTGTGAGTCGGCTTGAGGACGGCTACGACCACCTGGCAACCAAGACCGACGTCGCGAACCTCAAAGTCTGGATGATGGGGCTACTGCTGACTGTGGTGGTTTCCGTGTTTCTCTCCGCCGCGACTCTGATCATTCAGTTGCTGACCTGAGCGCGCGCTCAGAGTCGGTCCACCGCTGTCCTGTCAGCACTCCTCAGCCTCGTGAGGCCGGACCCTTGACGCGGCCGCGAGCGCCGATGAAGAAGCGGTCGGTCTTAACGATCTCGACGTCGGTGCATACGAGGTCGAGCAGCGAGCGCAGCTCCGCCGGCGTCCAGTAGATCTTCCAGATCGTGAACTCGCGGCCGTCGTTCAGCCGCCGGTGTTGGCGCTGCACGCGGTCGCCCGCGACGTGCTGGTCGGACGCGCCCGAGTCTTCCGCCTGCCGCGAGTCCACCAGCACGATCCACCCGCCGGGCCGCACGATGCGGGCCGCCTCGCGGATGAACTCGGCCGAACGAGCTACAGGCACGTGGCTCAGCCAGAACCCGAACATGCAGGCGTCGCAGGCGCCGTCGCCGACCGGCAGCTTGTAGGCGTCGGCCCGGCAGCGGCCGAGCGGGACGTCCTTTCCATCTCGCCGGCGGGCCTCCTCGAGCATTTCGGGCGCGTAGTCGGAGGCGACGACTCGATTGCGGCGGGCTAGCAGGCGCGTCCACCAGCCGGTACCCGCGGCGACTTCGAAGACGCGCGCGTCGGTCAGCGAGCCGACGAATCGCTGTAACTCGGCCATCTCTCGATGCCAAGCCGCATCAGCGTCAGGACCGTGCGCGTAGCGGCCTTCACGCAGGATCCACTGCTCGAACTCCGGAGCGCGCGCCCGGTAGTAATTTCGGGTATCGACCTCGGCGTCAGGTTCGTTCGGTATCGCCATCGCGCGGCCCCTCTTCGTCTTCTTCGGGCAGGTCAACAAGTTCGGCGTCGTGCAGCCAGTCCAGCGTGGCGTTCAGGCCGTCGTCCAGCGCCGTGTAGGCCAAGCCAAGCTCGCGGGTCGCCTTCGATCCGTCCAGTTGGCTGCCGTGCAGCGCAATCTGCACGGCCGCGCGCGAGATGACCGGCCGGCGCCGCGTGATCCAGGCCGGCACGCTGTAGATCAGGCTGAACGCCTGCCAGGCCAGCGGCGAGGCCGGCTTGATGTCATAGTCGAGGTCGGCTAGCTTGACCGCCCGCCGCAGGAAGTCGAGACGCGACAGATTGTCGCTGGCCAGAATGTAGCGCTCGCCTGGTCGCCCGCGCACCAAGGCCGCCGCGATCCCGCGCGCGACGTCTCTTACGTAGATCCACGGCACGGGCACGGGCACCGACACGCCGAGTCGACCGGTCAGGGCACCGATGAGGGCCTGGCCGGTTCCTGAGTCGTCGCCAGGCCCGTAGACAGTTCCAGGGTTCACGATTACAACGTCGAGCGGCGACTCGTGCTCCAACATGACCGCTTCGGCTTCAACCTTGGAGCGCTCGTAGTCGCTGAGGGCGTAGTCGCGACGTTCGGTGGTTTCGGCGCCGACCTCGTCTTCTGGTTCGCCGATGGTCGAGCCGCTGCTGACGAACACCAGGCGGTGTGCCCCGGCCGCCCGGGCGGCGTCGCGCACGTTGCGGGCGCCGTCAACGTTGGCCTCGAAGAAATCCTGCGCGCGCGGCGCCCAGGAGTCGTGCAGGCCCGCGAGGTGAATGACGGCCGCCATGCCGTCCACCGCCGCGTCCAGCGTGTCCGGCTGCAGGATGTCGCCTTCGACCATCTCGACATTGTTGGCGGTGAGCCAGGTTCGGTCGCTGGACTCGCGGACGAGGGCGCGAACCCGATGGCCATCCGCCTGCAGAGCCTGGATGACGAACGGACCGAGGTTCCCGGTCGCGCCGGTGACCAGGACACGCACGTCAGCCCCCGAAGTTCTCGGCGCAGTCGTGAATGATCTCGGCCGCGCGCTGGATGTCGTCCGTGGAGATCTGGTGGTAGGTCACCGCACGACAGCGGCCGGTCTCGTCAAAGCCAATGACCCGCACGCCCGCCTCGTCCAGCCGGGCCTCGAACGCCGACGGCGCGCCAAGTTCGGGCCCGATGTCAAAGAAGACGAGGTTGGTTGCGACCGCGTCGGGGTCAACGGTGAGGCCGGGGGTGTCACTCAGCAGTTCAGCCAACAGGCGCGCGTTGGCGTGGTCTTGCGGGAGGCGCTGAGGAATCTCATCCAGCGCCACGTGCCCAGCCGCCGCCAGAACGCCGGCCTGCCGCATGCCGCCGCCGACCATCTTGCGGACGCGCCGCGCTTCGCTGATGTAGGCGCCGGACCCCAGAAGCAGCGATCCAACCGGCGCGCCGAGACCCTTGGACAGACAGAACTGCACGCTGTCGGCGCCCTGGGCCAGGTCGGCGACCGAGCACTCCAGCGCGGCGGCGGCATTGAAGATGCGAGCGCCGTCCACGTGAACCCGCAGACCCAGGTCGTGGGCAGTCTGACTCAGTTCGACCATCCGGTCCGGCGGCGTGCAGGCGCCGCCAGCGGCGTTGTGGGTGTTTTCGATCCAGACCAGGCGGGAGTCCACCAGGTGCACGTTGGCGGCCTTGACCGCGCCTTGAATCAGCTCGGACGTCATCACGCCGCCGGGCGCGTCCACGGTGGCCATGGTGACCCCGGCCAGCGAGGCCCAACCGCCGACTTCCCAGGTCACCACGTGGCAGCCGCCGTCGGCGATGACTTCCTGCCGCGGACGGCAGTGGGTCAGCAGGGAGCAGAGGTTGCCCTGGGTGCCGCTGGCAACAAGCAGTCCGGCGTCCAGGCCGAACATCTCGGCGCAGCGCTCCTCGAGCGAGCGCACGGTCGGGTCCTCTCCAAACACGTCATCGCCAACCTCGGCCTCCGCCATGGCCCGCCGCATGGCGGGCGTGGGGGTGGTGAGCGTGTCGCTGCGTAGATCGATCGTCGAGTCGGGCACGGCGGCGCCAGCGGGGAGTCGGTTGGGTGAATGGTACAGGCGTGCTCGACCGATTCCGGCAAGCGGGTCCAATGGTCACGCTCAACCGAACGGATCGCGGGCGTGAATGTCTGAGGCCGGCTGGTCCGACGTTGACACCCACTGGAGACACAGCCAGCATGCCGCCGAAGGCGTCGTCCACTCGGCGGGCGCCAAAGCGACCCTGGACATGCGGTTGAAGGCGACGTGACTCGCGCATTGGGGATCTCGGACAGATTCCGGCTGATGCGTGACGCCGTCGCAGCCCGGCCTCGAATGCGTTTCTGGTTGCCAGTCGTTGCTCTGGCCGGACTGGCCTTGCCGTTCTACTGGCTGAGTGCGGTGCCGCATGTGAACGGCGGCGATACAGGCGAGTTCCAGACGTTTGGGTATCTCGGCGGCGTGGCGCACTCACCCACGTATCCGCTGCTCACGGGCCTGATATTCGCGGGGTCCCACGCCTTGGGATTTCTGGAACCGGCCCACGCGGCGAACGTGGTGAACGCAACGATCGCCGCGCTGGCCACGGTGTTGCTGTTCATCGTGGCGCGGGACGTTACCGGCTCGTGGGTGGCCGCGCTCACGGCAACCGTCGTATATGCCACAGGCTTTCGAGTCTGGGCGGACGCCGCGCAAGCGGAGGCGTTCAGCTTGCAGGCGGCGCTGGTGCTGGGAGTGGCCATTGCGCTGCGTGCGTTCCAGCGGCGGCCGACGCCGGCCAGGCTTGCGGGTGTGGCATTTGCCACCGGCCTGTCGCTGACCAATCACGGCCTCAGCGTCTTCATGGCGCCGTTGACGCTGGCCTATGTCCTGTTCCGGTGGCCGCTGCGGGTGCCACGGCCACGCGAGGCGGTCATGTCCGCGGGCGCCTTCGCTCTCGGCTTGACCCCATGGATTTACTTGTTGCGCGCGCGCTGGACAGCGGTGGTGCTGAAACAGCCCGAGACGCGGGTTCTGCTGGAATTTCGAGACATGTGGGACCTGGTGGTCACAGCCTCAGCCGCACCTGGTGGCGTCGGTCTCGTCGAGCGCTTTGTCAACGATCCCGGACCGCCGGAGGCACGATGGCACGCGCTCACCACGGATACGCTGCGCGAGTTCGGGTGGCTCTGGATCATTGCAATCACCGCCGGGTTCTTCTTCATTGCCGCGCGTGATTGGCGACTTGCGGTGTGGACGCTCGGCACGGCCGCATTCACGGCATGGTTCGCGTTTCTCTACGAGATTTCTGACTACGACCAGTACTTTTCCCTGATCTACGTCGTCCTATCCATTTGGCTGGCGGGAGGCTTGGCGCTTCTACTGACGGCCGTGCGTACAGCCTTTCCTGGATTCGGTTTCGGCCGGCTCGTTCGACCAGCAATGTGTGCATTGTCGATCGTCATACTTGCCGGGGCGGGGGCGCGCGCGGGAGTCCAGATGACGGGAGATGCGGGGCGGAACATCAGCGAGCAGTGGGAGCACGCCGAAACCCACTACGTGCATGCGCGATCTCAGATCCGACACATGGTGCCTAACAGCGTCTACATGACGAACTGGCCATCCTCGTTGTATCACCAATACGTGCTGCACATCGAAGGATTCGGGTTTGACAAGAACATCGAGGTTCGGACTACGCGGTACGAAACGATGGGGATCGACCAGGCGGAGGAGATACTGCGAAGCAATCGGAGTCTTTATTTGCAGCGGAGCACGCCAGCCTACGAGAGGGATTTCACTGTCGTGCCGGAGGATGCGTTCTTTCAGGTGTTTCGGTCCGTCGACATACATGACGGCGAATTGGTCAAAGGCGACAGGGACCGGGTCTACTTGATCGAGGGCGGCCTGCGCCGGTGGATACCGACGCTTGAGATCTTCGATGCGCATGGCTTTGCATGGGGGCGCGTACGTGTGCTCGAGGATCGGGACGTCTCGCGATTGCCCGAGGGACCTCCGTTGGAGATGCCGAAGACTCCGAACGCGGGCCCGTCCAAGCCGCCCTGCCCTCCGACGTGCGTGCCGGCGAGCTGATCGAGCGCGCCGACGCTCGCACGAACTGTCCTACCGCCTGGACCTTCGAGCACCTGCGTTAGCCCGCTTCCAGGAAGCGGGCCAGTTCATCGCGCTCGATTAGGGGGGTTGGGGACGGGTTGCCGCCGACGGTCCAGCGGCGGCCCTCGGCTGCGGGGGTGACTTGCCCAATGACGGCGGCGGCCAGGCCGTTATTGCCGAGCGCGGCCACAGCCTCGGGCGCCTGCGCGGCGGGCAGGCTGGCCAGCAGGGCGCCGGAGGCGAGGAGGGCGTGGGGGTTCAGCCCCAGCGCCTGGCAGATGCGGCGGCATTCCGGGAGCACGGGCACGGCGTCGCGATCGACCGAAAGACCGACGCCGGCAGCCTCCGCCAGTTCGTGAAGCGCGGTGGCCAGCCCGCCCTCGGTTGGGTCGTGCATGGCGTGGACCTCAGCGGCGGCTTGCAGGGCGGCGGCCGCAGGCCGCACCGAGATGCCGGGTGACTGGAGGCGGGCGGCGCCCGCTTGAATGTCTTCCTCGCTGACGCCGGCACTCCGCAGCGCGTCGGCGTGGTCGCCGGCCAGGATGGCCGTGCCCTCAACCGCGATTTCGCCCGCCAGCAGCAGGGCGTCGCCCGGGCGGGCACCCGAGGTGCGCACCAGCGCGCCACGCGCCACGGTGCCGAGCAGCGTGCCGGCGACGATCGGTGAGGTCACGCTGTGGGTGATCTCGGTATGTCCGCCGACCAACGCCACGTTGGAGGCGGCGCAGGCAGCGGTCACGTCGTCCAGCAGCGCCTGGATCTGCGTCGCCGTGGTTCCCGCCGGGGCCAGCACCGTGGCCAGCAGCCAGCGCGGTTCAGCGCCCGTTACGGCCAGGTCGTTGCCGTTGACCGCCAGCAGGTAGGTTCCGATGTCAGCTGCGGCGAAGGTGATTGGATCGGCGGCGGCCACCAGGAGCTCAGATCCGCCGACGTCAATGACCGCCGCGTCCTCACCGGGCTCCGCGCCCACCAGCACCGCCGGGTCCTGGCGCGGAACCCGTCCCAGCGCCTGGCGCAGCAGCGGCAGCGGCAGCTTGCCGATTGGGAGACTCATCGGGCCGCCAGCGCAAAGTGTTTCACGCGAAACATTCGGCGCGTCAACGGCCGGCCGTGCGGCAGTCGGGGCGGCGCTAGGATGAGCGGCCCCATCCCGCGCCCGCTCTCGCGGCGTCCATTCATGTCACACGTCTCACTGCACGGCGTCTGCGTCGGCGACATCGTGCCCCGACCCTACGCGAACGGACAGGCGAGTTGCCGGCGGTCGTGGCTGGATGTCAAAAGCTTGCCGCGCGCCGCCCTCGCGCGCTGCAACTGACGGCTTCGTCATTGGACCACAATGCTCACCGCTCCTACCGCCCCTGAGAGCCACCGCCTGGCGGCGAATGTCCGCACACGGCGGCTGGACGGGCTGCCGCCGCTTCGTCTGCTGGCCGACGGCTTTCGCGACCTGCCCGGGCTGGCGGTGCTGGAGGGTGGATCGGACACCGCGGGCGAAGGCCGCTGGTCGTACCTGGCGGCCGACCCGTTCGACACGGTGCGCTGGACGTCTGGGGGCGTCGTGTCGAGGGTCCGCGGCGCGCTGCCGGGCAACGGGTTCGCAGCCCTGGGCCAGGCGCTCCCGCGGATCGCGGCGACCACTGACGCTCCGCTTCCGCCCTTCGCCGGCGGGGCGATTGGCTACATCGCTTACGACGCCGCCTACGAGCTTGAAGCCCTGCCGGGCCGCTGTCCGGGACCAGTACCCACCGACCTGATGTGGTTCGGCGTGTACGACTGGGTGGTAGCGCGCGACGCCCACACGGGGACTGGATGGATAGTTGCGACGCCTCACGGCGGGCGCGACCCCGAGGACACCTGTGCCGAGGTCCGCGAACGCCTGCGGGCGCGCGAACCGTCTGCGGCACCGCTCCCGTCGCGCCGTGCCCGCACGAACGCCGACCGCCGCCACTTCGGGCGCTGGGTGACGGCCGTCAAGGACTACATCGCCGCCGGTGACTGCTACCAGGTGAACCTGGCGCGCCGGATCGAGTTCGATGCGCCGGAGCCGGGATTGGAGTTGTTCCAACGCCTGGCCACTGCCCACCCCGCGCCGTTCGGCGCCTATCTCGACGCCGACGGAGTCGAGCTGGCCAGCGCCTCGCCGGAACTGTTCCTGCGCGTCAGTCCCAATGGCCAGGCGCGCACGCGGCCTATCAAGGGCACCGCGCCACGCGGCGCTACCCGCGCCCTGGACGCCGCCGCCGAGGCGGGGCTGCGGGTCAGTCCCAAAGATCGGGCGGAGAACGTGATGATCGTGGACGTGCTGCGCAACGACTTCGGGCGGGTGTGCCGTCCGGGGTCCATCAGCGTGCCCTCACTCTGGCAGACCGAGGCGCTACCCACCGTGTGGCAGTTGGTGTCGGAGGTACGTGGCGAACTGGGCGCCGGTGTCTCGGCGGCCAACTTGCTGGAAGCCTGCTGGCCGGGCGGCTCGATTACCGGCGCGCCCAAAATCCGCGCCTCGGAGATCATCGACGAACTGGAGCCGGTCCGTCGCGGCGCCTACTGCGGCAGCGTCTTTGCGCTGGGCTTCAACGGCGGGCTGACCGCCAGCCTGGTGATCCGCACGGTGCAACGCCGCCAGGGCGTGGGCCACCTGCACGTGGGCGCCGGGATCGTGGCGGAGTCGGACGCGGACCTGGAATACGCCGAAACCTGCCACAAGGCGCGCGGCGTCCTGGAGGCGCTGGGTGCTTGGGAGGATTGACTACCCATGCCCGCAGCCTTCGCGCATGACGAAACCGTCAGACGAAGGGTTCCATGCTCGTCATAAGTCCAGACTGACTGGACTACACGCTATGAGCGTTCGGTAAACGGCGGATCGTATGGCCACTCCCTACGCTTTTGAGCCTCCAGAAACCGGCGCTCGTTACTCCACAGGATATTCTCCCAGTCATTGTTCCTAGCGTCTCTTGGTTTCACACCGAAGTCGTGGATCAGAAGCCAGACAATCTGCTCAAGCGCAGTCCGTCGCACCGGGCATATGTGTCCGTGAAAGGGACGGGACGTTCTCGCCATGTTCTGGAGCAGCCCCTACATGCAAGTGCGCTCGCGGTATTGGATGTCTCGAATCACGGTCATAGTGATACGAGAATATCTCCTTTTGGTCTCCGACGCTGCTCCCAGCCTGGTAAGTAAATGTTGAACGAGATGTTTCGAGCAATGAATCTTGCGGTCGCTCGCGTAAGGTGATCTCGACGTTCAAATACTTACCATTACTAAGTCTTGCCGCCTGACCGCGACCTGAGCTTGTCAAATAATGTCCAATGACAAATACCTGCGATCTGCGCGGCCCAGAGATCCAAATGCCTGCAAGTGGGCCATCAACAATTATCTGGAATACCTCACGGATGCTGTCAAGAAATCGATAGCTTTGCCTCTGCGCGGTTGGACTCGCGGGAATCACGTTCAGACTCCTGGTCAGCGGCCGCTCGATACTGGTCAGCAATGAGGTCCGCTAAGTGGGTTAGCGAGTAGTAAACCGGTTTTCCATAAAAGTCCGTTGATTGATCAAAATAGTGATTCATAAACTCGTCGCCTGAAATACCAAGGTGCTCTCTCGCGTCGGCATCTATCGTGTCCCATACCTGCCCATACGACATCTGGCGCCAGTGCATCACAACATTGTCGACTGAAGCAACCACATTGCCATGTAGCAAGACGTCAAAAGTCGAAGGACCTCTCTGGGCAAGGGCATCGCCCTCGTAACAGATAGGGTCGAGCTTGCCAGCACGCTGAAAGCGAAATTCCACCACTGCCGACATTACCGAGCCCTCTCCTTGGGCGGAGGCCTTTATATATCCCGCTCCCTCGCGGCATACGGGATTTCGCCTGTCGCGCCATCCATCACCAGCCATCGTTCCGGCTGCCGACTAAGAGCGATCGGCCACTGGCGCGTCGCCGCCCCAGCGGCGGTCCACGAGCAGCGCTGTCACCAGGAGGCTCGCGGCGATTATCAGACCGAGTGGCGGCGTCAGCAGGGCGACCATGGCCACGATGCCGCTGCCGAAATCGCCGTAGGCGCCAAACACAATCCGGCCGAAGCCAAGCATCCGCCACTGCACGCGGCGACGGGTGCGCAGGCGCAAGGCATGGGTGACCAGTGCCGCAGAAGCGCCGAGTGCAAGGCCCAGGATCACGCCGGGGCCGCCGCCCGCTATCGCCGCCGCGCCGACGATGCCACCGGCCACGGGTCGCAGCACCCAGCCCACACGGTCCATCAGGCCGCCGCTGCCGGGGAACTTGTCGGCGAACACGTCGATCGGCAACAGCAGCAGGGCGCCCAGGAACATCCCGGTCGAGGCGACGAACGCGAACGCCGGGGCCGGCGTCAGCAGGTCGGAGCGGGCCGCGACGATGGAGGCGATCGCCACCGTGACGTAGGGGTTCAGCCCGCTGGATATGCCCAGCGCCAGCGCCAGGACGAGGCTCATCCCGCCGACGACCCTTTACCCGCGGACCGAACCGGCGTCACGCGCCGAATTCGGCCTGGGCGCGCGCGTACTCGTCGGGGCTGCCGATGTCGATCCAGCGACCTGAGAACACCTGCCCCAGCACCCGCTGGTGCGTGTGCAGCCAGGCGATCAGCTCGCCGGACTTATCAGGATCGCCGCCCGCGTCCATGAAGGCCTGCACCGCGTCTAGCCGTGCGCGTGGGATCCCGTAGATGGCGGCTGACGCCAGTGTGCTGCGCGGACGCTCCGGCTTTTCGACGAAGCTCGTCACCACGCCCTCGTTGTCGATTTCGACCACGCCGTAGCGTGTGGCGAGATCAAGCGACCCCACGTCGTACAGGCCGACGACGAGGTCGCGCCGCGCGGCCCGAGCCAGCGGTGCGAGATCGAAGTCAAACAGGTTGTCGCCGGCCACTGCCAGCAGGTCGTCGTCGACTCCCGATTCCCGAATGAAGTAGGCCATGTCCCCCACCGCGCCAAGCCGTCCGCCCAGCGAGGACGTGCCGTCGCTCATGACGGTCACGGGCGGCCCGCCTGGCCGGGCGGCCGCCCACTCCATGAACAGGGGGAAGAACACGTCATGGGTTATGACCGAGACGCGCTCGACCTCGGGAACCGCGCCGAGGCGGTCCAGCACGAAGTCGATCACGGTGCGCGGTCCGATGGGCAGTAGGTGTTTCGGCCCGCCGCCGGTGACGGTTCCGAGCCGCGTGGCCCAGCCCGCAGCCAGTACAAGCGCCTGCATTGGCGCATGGTACGACCGATTGATGGGGCGCACGCCTATACTCACGGCGTCCACCAGTCGCCTGCCGGGGTGTTCGCCCGGAGGCGCCGGAGGTGTGAAGGGCTGGACAGTTCGCGCCGTGAGTTGATTCTGGGAGTGCTCGGGCTTCTGACCCTGGGCGTTGTGGCCTATGTGCTCTACACCCAGGCGATCGAGGGGGGCGGCGTGGGACTCCAGACGCAGACAACCACCGCCACCCCCGCAAGCACGGCGCCCCCAACGCCCAGCCCCACGCCCGCCGCCACGCCCACGCCAACGCCCGCCCCGCAGACCTACACGGTGCAGCCGGGCGACACGTTGCTCCAAGTGGCCGAGCGCTTTGGGATCACGGCCGATGACCTGCAGGCGAAGAACAACCTGCCCGATCCCCACAGCATCTTCGTGGGACAGAAGCTCGAGTTGCCGCAGCCCGGCGAGCGCATACAGGCCGAAACGCCATCGGCCGGCGGCGCCGCGGACGACCTCTACCTGGTCAAGGCGGGCGACACGCTGTACGCGATCGCGCAGGAGTTGGACGTCTCGGTGGAGGATCTGGCTGAGCTCAACGAGATCACGGATCCGTCCCAGCTGTTCGTTGGACGTCGCCTGCTTGTCCCGGAACGCCGGCTCACGCCGCCAACGGTGCGCCCAGCACCGGCAGCCGGCCAGGGCGGCGCGTCAACCTGAGTCCACCCGGCCGGCTGGCGCAAGGCCATATACTTGATTGCGTGGACAGCCGGATAGGCGGCTTCTCGCCGTGAACATTACGCAGGTCACCGTGCAACGGGCGTTGCGTGACGCCCCCGTGCAGGCGCTGACCCTGGTGGAACGCTTGGTCAAGCGTCCGCTCTTCGGCTGTCAGATGTGCGGCCACTGCATCCTGCAGGACACGGCGTTCATCTGCCCGATGGCCTGTCCCAAGGGTCTGCGCGACGGACCGTGCGGCGGCACGGACATCTACGGGATGTGCGAGACCGACCCCACGTTGCCCTGCGTCTGGCTGCGCATCTACGAGCGGGCCGACCGGCTGGGCCGCATGGACCGCCTGATGCGGCTGCAGGACGACCTGGACTGGCGGGGCCACGGCAGTTCGAGTTGGCTGAAGCTGCTCAAACGGGCGGTTGGACGCAACGGCCGGTTGAGCGAGGCCGAGCGCACGGCGTCCTAGCGAGGCGTCAGCGGGGAGCCGTCATCCCCTGGCTTTCGCAGCCTCAGCTCCCGAAACAGACGCCGGCGCAGCCCGACCGCAACAAAGGCGCCGACCAGCAGGACCACGCCCAGGACGATCCCAAACCCAACCCGCGGATCGGCTTCCACCGCCGACGCCACGCGCTCGTACTGATCGCCCAGCCCCCATCCAATGCCCATATAGATAACTGCCCAGATCAGCGCGGACAGGGCGGCGGACGGCAGGAACTTCCAGAAGCTGGCGCACGCCGCACCGGCCACGATGGTGATGACGATGCGAAACCCGGGGATGAGCCGCCCGATGACCACCGCCGGAACCTCGTAGCGCTGAATCCAGCGCTCGGCGCGTTCGCGCCGCTCGGGCGTGATGTGCAGCACGCGGCCGAACCGCGTCAGCAGTCGCGGTCCGATCAGGCGCGCCAGCCAGTAGAGCACCGAGGCTCCGGCAGTGGCCGACCCGACGACGGTGGCCACCACAGCGACCGGATTGGCCACGCCGCGGTACACCTGGAACCCCATGAGGACGATCGCGGTGTCGGCCGGCACGGGGAACGGCACCCCTGCCTCTTCCACGCCGACATAGATGGCCAGCGCCAAGTATTGATTGGCTTCCAGGAACTCCAGCAGAACGGCGCGCGTGGCCGCGATCAGTTCGCCCATGTCGACTCAGGCCGCGCCGCTGCGCGTGGGAGAGCCGGTTCCGTGACGGACGGCGCGCATCAGACGGCTCCGGCGGGTCGTCCGGGCGCGCCGTAGCGCCCCGTGAGAAACCGCCAGCGGATCCGAGCGAGATCGCGCACCATGCGCAGGGTGTCCACGGTGAGGCGCAGCCGCGAATCCGGGTCATTGGTCCATTCGACCGGCAGCTGCTCGACCGTGTAGCCGCGGTGGCGCGCCAGCCGAAGCACCTCCAAGTCGAACATCCAGCGGTCGATCACTGCTGAGCCAAACAGATCATGCGCCACACAGCCCCGAAAGAATTTGAAGCCGCACTGCGGGTCGGGCGTGTCCGGCAGGCCGCCGACCTGGCGCGCCAGCTCGCGAAAGATGCGAGCGCCGGCCCGCCGGTAGGCTGGCTGCGGCGCGACGATTTGACTATGGCCCAGCGCCCGGGAGCCGATCAGCACGTCGGCGCCGTTCTGAATGGCCGCCACCGCGTCCCGCACGTGCCGGAGGTCGGTGGAAAGGTCGGCATCCATGAAGCCAACGATTTCGGTGGCGGCGGCCAGCATGCCCGCCCGCACAGCCGCGCCCTTGCCGCTCTGCCGCGAAAGCGTGATGAGGTCCAGGATTGGATGCGCGGGCATATGCGCACGTACGGAGTCTCCGGTGCCGTCGGTGCTGCCATCGTCCACGACCAGCAGGCGACCGTCGCCCGAGGATGACGCCATCCAGGCGAGCATCTTGGGAAGGGTTCGGCCCAACCGTTCGGCTTCGTTATAGGCCGGCACGACGATGGTGAGGAGCATTGCAGCCATTTCGCTTGCGTGACGGCGCGAGCCAACCCTCAACGGGTCGGCAACGGCGGGGCGTCACCAGTCATACGCCACGACGCGGCGCCAGCGCCACGAACGGGCGCAGTTTAGGCGAGCACCAGTCGACAATTGCGGACCGTCGGGCCCCTCGCCACACTCGCAACCCATGATCTGGCTCAGTCTGCCCGCGCTGCTCGTCTGCCTGTTCGCGGCCGGCGCGCTGGGATATCGCGTGGCCGCCACGGCGCTGGCGGCGCCCTCACGGCTAAGCCGCGCCGCCCTGGGCAGCGGGATCGGTCTGGTGGCGCTGGGCCTGCCGCTGTTGTGGCTGCCGCGCGTCCTGCCGGTGGGGGGCGCGCTCCTGCTGGCCGGCGGTATCTGCGCCCTGGGCACCGTGGCTCTGCGGCGCCTTTCGGCACCCAAGCCCCGACCGGACGGTCGCCTCGCGGTTGCGGGCGTGGCGGTGCTGAGCGTGCTGGTCTACCTCTCGGCGCTGGCGTTTTGGGCCGAGGGAACGGTCGGGCGCGCGGACGTGGGCACGATGTACCTGCACAGCGGGCTGGTTGCCGGCATTGCGCGCGGCAACTTTCCAGTGGTCAACCCGTTCGAGCCGGACTTCGACCTGCAATACCGGGTGACGCTTCACACCCTGGGGGCCGGCGCGGTGGACCTGCTGGACGTGCTGACACCCTCGGTCATGCCGCATCTGGTCGCGTCGGTGGCGGTCGTCCTGGTGCTGACGCTGTACGGCGCGCTGGCCGGCCGCTTGAGTTCGGCATGGGCACTGGGCGGCGCGGCCGTCGCCTACGCGTGGGGGCCGCTCTACTGGTTGGTGACGCCCCCGGCCATCCGGGAGCGCGGACTGGGTGACGTGCTGGGCGTCATCGTCGGTGCGCCCGACACAATTGCGTGGAGCGGTCTGCTGTTGGGCGGCCCGTTTACCATGCCGACCCACAACCCGACGGCGCTGCACGGCCTGATTCCGGCCGTCGTTGCGATCGCGGCGCTGACCCCTGTCGCGCGGGTGCCCTCGCGGCCCGCCTGGATGGTCGCGGGCGCGGCGCTTGTCTACCTGGCCGCCAGCAACGAGTTCCTGCTATTCACGATACCCGCGGCGCTGGGTCTCTGGTTCTGGGTGCAGCGGCCGCTTCGCCCCCGGCTGGCGTTGGCCAGCTCGCTCGGGCTGGCGGCGGCAACCGGTCTGGCTTTGCTGCTCGCCCAGACCACCAGCGGGGTACTGGCCGGCACGTTTGGCGCCGACGCGGACCTGGGTCGGTTGCAACTGGCCCCGAACACGACCCATCCGGGCCAGTTGCCGAGTTGGGGATTCAACAGCTCCAGGCCGTGGGTCGAGTGGGCCGCCCCAGGTATGCGAGATGTTCCGATCTGGAGCGGGGAGTTTCTGCTTGACGGTGGGCTGCTGTTCTGGCTGTTGCCGCTGGCGCTGGGATGGATCGCCTATCGGCGCGGCGCGAGCGGGGCCACGCCCTGGGCGCTGGTGGCGGCGGCGAACTTTGCCATCGTGCTGGCGTTTCGAGCCGATGTATCCGCGCCGAACCTGAATCGAATCGCGCATGCCGGGCTCACGCTGGCCGTGCCCGCCCTGGCGATCGCGACCCACGAGGCCCTGCGTCGAACCGGCCGACACCGATGGCTGGTGGTAACCGGTGCGATGACCGCTGCGTTGGTGCTATGCGGAGCGTTTGTGCTGTCGGCCATCGCCTGGCCGCGCATGGTGGCGCAGCCGTCGACCACGGTGGACCGCCTGCCACCCGGCGCGCGTGACTTTCTGCTCGAGCAGACCGCGGTGCAGGACCACTTGCTGGCCGTCCACGGGGCGCAGAGCACGATCAACCTCTACAACACGCAGGGACCGACGGTCACGCTGGATATCTCGGCGTCGACCGGGCAGTTCATTCCCTACGGGTACCACGTGTTGTCCTACGTTGAGCGCTATCGACAGCCCTATTGGCGCGCACAGCAGGAGCTCGGCGACACCGCCCTTCGTCGACTTGATATCCGATATGTGCTGGTCGATCCGGAGCAGCTCACCGCCGTGCAAGCGGCCGCGATCCAGAGCAAACTCGCCGACGGCCGCTTCAGCGAGGTCTATCGCGATCCGAGCGGCACCGCTGTGATCTATGAGGTTCGGACCTAGCGGCGGGCGAGGCGCTGCCCTACGTTAGGCTGCCGCGCCGCCTGGTTGGATCTCAAGGCCACGTGAAGTCCGAGTACGTCGCCCGCTATGCGCGCATCACCGCCTCGAACTGGTGGGTGCGCTCGCGGCATGAGTTGGTGCATCGCCTGGCGGTCGAAGCCCTTGGCGAGCCGCCCCGTCGTGTGCTGGACGTGGGCACCATGGACGGGGCGCTGCTGGCCCGGTTCGATTTCTCCAGCGTTCGACTGGGCGTGGACTACCAGATCGCGCGGCATGCCCAGCCAGCCGGAACGTTCCTCGAAACTGCGTGCTTTTCCAAGGCGTCGGCTTGCCTGCTGCCCTTTGCCGCCGAAAGTCTCGATGCGGTCCTGAGCGTTGACGTGCTGGAACACATTGCCGACCACACCGCCGCGTTGCGCGAAGCGGCGCGCATTCTCAGCCCCGGCGGAGTGCTCGTCCTGGTCGTACCAGCGCACGAGTGGCTGCGGACGAGCCGTGACGCCTATCTGGGGCACCTGCGGCGCTACGCCCGGCGAGACCTCGAACGTCTGATTCAGGCCACCGGCCTGCGGATCCAACGCTCCACGTTCTTCGCGATTCCCTCGGCGTTCGGATTGTTGGGTCTACGCGCGCTCGAGGGCATCAGTGCCATCCCGCCAAATCGCGCCAACAACGCCGCGCAGATGCGCACCGGGCGCCTGAATGCGGCGCTCTATCGGCTGGTCTGCGTCGAAGCGACGCTGGCCCGCTCCGTCGGACTTCCGTTCGGGTCGTCAATCGCTATCGTGGCGGTCAAGCCCTAAACGGCCAATGAATTCGGTGCGCCGTTCGGCTCAGGCCGGAACGACGTCCCAGGCGTGGACGCGGGCGACGGGGCCCAGAACGGGCGCGACGGGTTGCAGCAGACGGCTGAGGCGCGTGAGCGTCTGGCCGGCGAGCTTGACCTTGCGGCCCTTGCGTCCGGCGCGGAACTCGATCTCGTCCGCCGGGGGAATGGCGAAGAAGTGCCGGCGATTACGCACGCGCCAGCCGGTGGCCTGCAGGTCGGCCCGGATCTCGCCCGGCGTCGCCGCCTTGAACGGGCCCAGGCTCGGGTCCGGGGCCAGCGCGTACTCAACGCCCTTGTGGCCGATCCGCCCCCGCATCCAGCGCAGCGGACGGTGGTAGGAATGCCGGTTCACGAACGCCAGAAAGAGCTGCCCGTCGTCCCTGATTCGCCGGCGCATGGTGGTCAGGATTTCGCGGCGTTCAGCGCGCGGGTAGCTCTCCATTCGAAAGATCAGCGACATCACGTCGTAGCCCTCGGGGCCGTCGTGGAAGGCGTCGGGGTAGAGCTCGTGGCGCAGAGGGCGCGGCGCGCGATCCTGGACGAATTCAAAGACCTGATCGGTCATCTCGGCAAAGGTGAGATCCACCTCCGGGTACCTGGACGCGATCTCTTCGGTGTAGAGGCCGGTCAGGGGCAGAACATCCAGCCAGCGGCCCGCCTGCACGTCCACGAAGCCCTCTAGAGCCTCCAGCACGGCGTCGCGCTCCGAGGGCACGGGCTTGTTGTAGCGGGCGCCGTTGCGGATCTTGGCCATCTGGAAGTCGCGGATCTGTTCCAGCGTCCACTCTTCGGGGTCGTCGCTGCTGGGCCAGTTGAGGCGACCCTTGTACTTGTCGAAGTGCAGCAGGATGTCGATGGCGCGTCGGCGCGGCGCCTTGGGGATCAGCTCCGGGTACCCGAACAGCACCAGCGCCAGGATTTCGCGTTCGGCCGGCAGCCCCAGGATGCGGCGAAGCCGGTCAACGTCGCCCAGGGTGTCCACCCAGCAGCTGGCCACGCCCAGGCTGTGGGCCATGAGCATCATGTTCTGGATGGCGGCGGCCGCGCTCTGGACCCAAGCGTAGTTCTCGCGCGTGTAGTTGTTGCCGTAGGAGACGAAGAGCGAGACCGGAGCCAGGTGCACGTAGCGGGTCTCTTCCGCGACCTGCGCCTTCGTCTCCGGGTCGCTGACGAGCACGAAGTCCCAGAGCTGCAGGTTGCAGGAGCTCGGCGCGTAGCGCGCCGCATCAATGATCTTGTGGACGGTCTCCTCCGACACCGGGTCCTTGCGAAACTTGCGGCAGGTCCGGCGCGTGAAGATCGCCTCGTCGACCGACATGAGGGTGTCGAGCATTGGAGTCAGGGATTCAGCGATTCGCGTCGACCGTCATGGTAACGGCGACAGGGCTCGACGTGGTTGCCACTGGCTCTCGCCGCCCCAAAAGCGACCTGGTACGCGAGCCAGGGCAGATATTCAGCCATTGCTTCCCGATGCCTCGTTGACTGCGGACGGCTCTTTACTCACCTGACCCTCTGCCTAATGGATCGAATCCAACAACTTTCGGACCGACATCCCCCTGAAGGCAGCATTGGGCTTGCAGCCCTCGTCGATGATCTTGCGCAACTCCAGGCCGTTGGCGACGAGTTGGACCGGATGATGGTTACTTGGAAGCCAATGCCTCTGCGAGACGCGGATCAAAGATTTCCTTAAACTTGGGAAGGTGTTCCAGCATCCAGGCCCTAGTCTCTTTCAGCTTCTCAGGTGGGTCGTCTATCGAGCCGTCCGTTCTTATGTTTATACTGGAGAAGGTGTAATTGTCCCGCCGCCGCCAATGCCACTCGGCCGTCAGGCACATCTCAATCTGTTCCCGGTGTTCTTGCAGCGTGTCGAATATCTGGTTGGAACGCTCGTTGTCTTCCGATCGAATATGGAGCGTCACCCAGGCGTTGTTACGTCCTTCGAGAGACACCGCGTAGCCTATATGTGGCTTGAGTCGGGACGGAAAGAACCTGCCGGTGGGACCAAAATGATAAACAGCCTTGGCGGCAAAGTCTTTTCCGAGCAGCATATCGACCAGTGGCTGGAAGAAGCCGTAGTACCGCCGGGTTGTCGGTCGCATCTCCACTGACCGCAGTGTGATCTCCTTGTTCCAGCCGCCGGGGTAGACAACCTTGCGAAACTTCGGCTCCGGGCACGTGCTACCGGCCTTCTTGACGACCTCGACCTTTACGCCGTAGAACCGAACTCTCCCAGTCGTCCATTCGTTGAGCCGGTGCAGGGCCTGCGCATGCTCGTAACCGAACTCCGGCGCGACCCATATTGCGATATGCGCGTCGCAACCGGTCGCGTAGGTGAGCAGCTGCCCGAGATGGTGGAGATTGGTCTCATCCAGCTGGTTCTCAATGGCTACTTTCACGTCCTCGTCGGTCTCTCTCGCCAAAATATCGAGATAGTACGGGCCCACCGGCAGCTCCGTCTGAACCAGTTCCAGATTCATCCCCAATGCATCGCCTAGCAAGTGGAGGTTGTCGGCAAGCCAGGGGGTGAAGTCGAGCCCCTCATGCGGCCACTTAGTGCGGACGGCTAGCCGCTCGTTCTGATCTTCACACGTAGCCATGGCGGAGTCCTCTCGCATACCGGTATCCTCAGATTGAATTACGCTGATGTTTACTGTGGCACACCGGACACCCCAGCCGCAAATCTGATAGCCTGCGCATGACTCTCCGGCTAATGAGCGTGCAAAACCATGACTAGCCGTTTTCGCATGTACCCGACGAGAGCAGGATGAAGTCTCTGACAGTTGTCAACTGGAATGTCGAGTGGGCTACGCCCAAGTCGCGGCGAACTGCTGAAATCCTGAGCCGCGTTGTTCGACCTAGCCCTGACCTTGTCTGCCTCACCGAGACGCATGACGAGTTGCTTCCTCGACATGGCCGCACAATCTGCTCGCAGCCGGACTATGGGTACACGGTCAGGCCAAATCGCCGGAAGGTCTTGCTCTGGTCAAGAGAGCCTTGGAGTCAGGCCGATGATTTGGGGATTGACTCGATGCCGTCGGGACGGTTTGTGTCGGGCGTAACAGAAACGTCAGTGGGCGAGGTCGCCGTTATTGGTATCTGCATCCCCTGGTTCGGATCGCGGACTGAGGCCAGGCGCATGGCCGAGCGCAGGTTGCGGTGGCAGGACCACGAAGAGTACCTGGTGGGTCTCACTGAAGTTCTCGAACGGGTAGAAGCGAAGCGTTTGATCGTGATGGGGGACTTCAATCAGATTATCGGGCAGGGAAGCCGCGCTCGTCTTGAGCTTCAACTGGCACTCCAACGGGCCTTCCCACCGAACATGCGAATCGTTACGCCGGATCTCGTCTTCCAGGGACGCAAGAGCATCGACCACATAGCCCTGAGCACAGATTGGGCGATTAGCTCACTGGATGTGATCAGCAACATCCACGAGGACAGGAAACTCTCAGATCATTTCGGCGTCGCCGCCGATGTGTCAGTCGATCCCATTCAGTAGCGTTGGGCTTGTTCCAGGGTGCCGTAGAAAACACAAGGATCATCGGAGGACAATTTGGGCGCAACAGTTGTGAGTTGGAACATCGCCAGGATGCTCAAGCCGTGGCGGGAACTGGTAGAGATGGACGCCGATGTCGCGCTCTTGCAGGAGGCTGCACCGCCACCGGACGACGTCGTGGGGCAGCGGGATGCGGCGCTCCCAGGTGCAACGGTGGATCGCGCCTCATTTCTCGAATCTCAGCTCATAAGCCATTGCCCCCGAGAACAGGTCGCCCAGGCAATCGGAAGTAGGCCTGCGGCGGCCGGCATATCGCCTGACCTGATCGACAGCCTGGCGGATTCCTCCACGAAGTCGCATGTGCTCAAGGCGTCCAGCATCTCATTTGCCACCGGGTTGCCAGGCGGTTGGGCGATGGCGGCCACCATTCCGGCCGACTTGGCTCAGTTTGGATGTGGCCTGCCGGCATCGGTTGCATGCCTTGAGTTGGCCATCGTGCCCACACGGTCCCAAGGGTGGTGAATACGCTTTCAAGATATGCCCATCAATAGGAGCGGTCAATGAACGATGGTATGCTGTCGAACACACCGTAATATTGGCATCGGATCGCTGTCTCCCGCCACCGGCCACTCAGTGCCGAGACGCGCCGCTTGCCGTGGATTCTCGTGGAAATGCCAGGCAACGCAACAGTCGTGCGTTACAGCCGCTTCGCACCGCACCATGACATGCGCCATGGACCGGGTCCGTCTCCCCCGGGGCGACGGACGCGCGTTATCGACCGGTCCAAGAGCGTTGACTTGTCAGTGGTGCCCGAGGCTCGAGTCGGTTCTTTTGGCCAAGACCTCTCGGTGCCCGCATCAGCGCTTCCCAGCAGTTGCGCCGGCCCAGCGTGTGACGTTGCCTTGAGTCGGGGTCGCCATGGGTTCTTGTACTTCCGACGGGTTGGCCTGCCGCAGATGACCACGGTCAATCGAAGATAAGACATGCCAGCGCCCTATCCGGGATCCGTCGTCCTTGCTCGCGAATCAGGGCGGAGCTTTCTCTTTGCTGATCTGCTTGAAGTCGCCGACATGCACAACGCCCGTCTCGTCGTGAATGCCGCGACGAAGCATTCGGCGAACCCAGTGCTTCGACCAGGGGTGCTTGGATCTTGGGACTCCATGCAAGCAACGCCGTGGCAAGGGACGGTGATCTGGGATTCGGATGAGCACGTCTTCAAGTGCTGGTACATGGGTATCGATGCCGAGGAAGCAGGCATTCAGCAGCCACGCGTCGGGTATGCCGTCAGCAGCGACGGCATCGCCTGGGAGAAACCAAGCCTCGGAGTGTGCGACTACAAGGGATCACGCGACAACAACATGCTTGTTGATAACACGCCGCGGCGGACGAATGGCGCGTGCTTGAAAGACCCTGGTGACGACGATCCGGCGCGCCGCTACAAACTCTTTCTGCCAGACGCGAACTGGGACAAAGAGATCTGGAACTCGCCGGACGGCATTCGGTTTTCGCGGGAAGGGAGGGCCTGTCTCCGATCCGCGCGTACTCCAGAAGGAGATATGCGCTGGCTTCCTGATCCCGAGGCATGGTTCGACGTGCACCAAGTCCTGTATGACCCGCAGGATCCAGATCCCCAGCGGCGCTACAAGTGCTACGGCCAGATGTCCGGCCCGCGGGTAGTGTCCTACTTTGACTTGGCCGCGGGTATTGCGGCGCTGGCGTCAGCGCGGAGCGGTGTGTCAACTGCAGTTGGTGGCTAACGCTTGGATGGCGCTGGTGCGCGTCGCCATAGTGGCCGGCCTTGTGGCTAGCTCTGAACCTAGGTTCCCTTGTTGACCACTGTGATGACATTCGTGACGAAAATGGTCGCCGGTGTTAGCAGCGCCAGCGCGACACCACCACAAACCACGGCCACCTGAGCCTTGGTCGGGCGGTGCTTGACCTCGCGCTCCAGGCTAGAAATCCGTTCGACAAGGCCATTGACCGTGAGGGCGACCGCATGGAGCGAGTCTTTCGAGGCGGCCGTGTCGGCCACGCGTTGCAGTTCTCGAACTTGCCCCTGATGCGAACCCAGATCCCCGAGGGGGTCATGCATCCTTCACGCCCATCCACTTCCAGAGCGTGTTGTAATAGAGACCCGAGTACGATCCGTTGAGGCTAAACACTACGCCAGGCACCGGCGGGTCAGCTTGGCCCAGACCGATCCCGGCCTTTTCTACAACGGTGCCCGCTTCATCGTTGGTCTGTACGAAATACACGTTGCCGGCAACTTGGTGAACGTCCTCAGCCGTGTATGCGCTCGTCAATGCCTCCCCGACCTTGGGGTTCTTGTCGGGGAGAATCACAGCAAACACTTCGGCCATATGCGGTCCTTCCTGGCGACGAGGCGGGTGAGTATCACATTCAAGCCTATCAAGTCAAGCTACCGTTGATCACGCCGGTCCTTGCGCCGCTTTGCCACGTCTTCGGCCGTCTCTTCACGGTCTTCGATCAGCTTGACGATATCGGCCATCGTCCACGGCTTGTCGGCTAGGCCAGCGGCCATCGCGGGCGTTGTCGGCTTGCCGTGCGCGGCCTTGGTGAGCGTCGTGTGCGGGCGCACGAAGTTGTAGTGGAAGACGTAGAGCGCCACCGAGCAACTCAGGTTGTAGACCTTCTTGGAGAAGGCGTTGGTCAACCGCGTGAATCGGCGCATCGACATTCGCATCGTGAGATTCTGTCGCTCCACGTGCGACGTGCTGACGTGGGATTCGTCCGGGTCGCCCATGATCCGCGTCGGAACCGCGGCCACACACACGGGCGGGCTGTAGAAGCGCTCAGGGCCGTCAGGGGCGCTGTAGAGCTTCACCAGCTGCGCGTAGTCAATCTGGCCGCCGAACGCGGCTTCGGCCGCTTCACGGTAGAAGCTGGCGCCGTCGGACGTGAGTTGGAACCGGCCGCGAATCCGGCGGCCAAGGTCAATCAGGAACCGGCGCGCACTGGCCGCGTCACGTCGGCCAATCAGCCACGTCGGTATCAACTTGGTTTCGGGATCGATGCTCGTGAAGGTCCAGACGTCGCCGATGCCGAACTCGTCTTTGCGCTCGGCTGGCACGCGCCGCTGTTTCATCGCCACGAAGGCCCAGAGCTCGTCCACCTGGACCTGTTCGCAGCGCAAGTCGCGTACGAGGTTCCCGTGCGCTTCGGCGCATGCCTCGCCGGCCTCAACCACCAGCCGCATCACGGTGTCTTTGGAGCGGCTGGTGATGCGGCTCATCGACCGAATCGACATGCCTTCAACCTGCAAGGCGAGAATCTGGGCGCGGTCATCGCGGGAGAGGCGGCGCATTCGAAACACCCCTGCTAACTGATATCTAAGTATAGCAGTTAGCTTAGCGGTGTCAAGCGGCAATGGGCAGTTTCGGCACCCGTCCCTCGAAGTAATCGTCCACGGTGTAAATCTGAACGCGGGGTACATCCATGAACCGGCCCGTGCTCGCTGCGGCATCCCGCATACGCGGCGTCACACGGTCCTCAAAGCACGTGAAGATGCCAAGGTCGGCGTCGGCTTGTTGCCGTGCCCCGTTGAACGCCTGCACGTCTCCCGGTCCAGTGCCGCCGCCCTTGACTTGTGAAACCAGGTCGATAAATCGGCCCTTGCGAATCGCGAGCCGCCCCCAGCCGTCAATCCCGCCGTCACCACGCTGCCGCTCGTTGTATCCGACGCCGCGAACCAGCGACGCGGCCCAACGCTCGAACCGGAACGCGTCCAGGTTGGCGAGCACGCGAGCATCGTCGCGCGTCTTGGGAATACCAATGAACTCAATCTCCGACCACAGACTGTCGAAGTGACTGCGCAGCCGATCCTCGATCACGCGGCATGCCTCAACGCAGATATCGACGCCGATCCATGACCGGCCGA
Organism: Chloroflexota bacterium; assembly: GCA_965263175.1. Classification (GTDB taxonomy): domain Bacteria; phylum Chloroflexota; class UBA11872; order UBA11872; family UBA11872; genus UBA11872. Next base: position 3,290,687 of record OZ253587.1, on the reverse strand, counting down.
GATTCTGGGCGGCGTGAATCGTCGTGCCACAACCACAGAACGGGTCGAGGACGACATCCCCAGGATTGCTGGACGCCCTGAGAATACGCTCAAGGAGCGCGACTGGCTTCTGGGTTGGATACCCCAGCCGCTCCCGCGCCTGCGGCGCCAGGGAGGAAATGTCAGTCACGACATCGACGGGGGGCAGCCCCTTCTGTTCATGCAAATAGCGCTTGAGTCTCGGCTTCCCATTGCGGCTCCAGGCGATTCGATCGTCACGAGCCAGTGCCTCCAACTTCTCCCGCTTCACCCGCCATCCCCAAATCGGCGTGTACCCGTTGAATTCGTAGGCCAGGTTCGGGCGCGGCCCCATCGATTTGCTGCGCTCTAGAACGTCCGACATCCACTGCCCACGCGAATCGTGATGGCGGTAGAACTTGTCAATGTATTCCTGCGAGTACGCCATGCGCACGTCGTTCCAAGTGAATCGGTCACTCTTCGAGTAGAACAGGATTACGTCGTGAACAGCCCCCCCAACGCTTCGCATCATTACGGCTGGCCGTGCGCTTCCAGATGACTTCATTACGAATCCCTCCCCTCCGAAAGATTGCGTCGAGAACGAGCTTGAGCGAGTGGCTGAAGGTGGGGTCGCAGTGGAGATACAGCGATCCCGTCGGTTTCAGTGTCCGGCAGCACTCGCGCAGCCGGTTTGCCATGTATGACAGATAGGCGAGGTTCGGCCCCTCGCCGTGGATCAGCCGCATGGCCTCCATCGTGTGCGCCAGCGGCCCCGGCGAACTGGCTACATCGTGGAAGTCGTCTACGGCCTCGTGCCATTGCCACGTGTCCCTGAACGCGTCTTGCTGTGACCCGCCAATGAACATGTTGTAGATGCGCTTCGAGTTGAAAGGCGGATCGGCATACACCAGGTGAACGGATTCGTCAGCGAGTTCCTCGCGCATCACGTCAAGGCAGTCGCCGAAGTACAATCTCCGCACGGCGGGCCTAGCCTGTAGCGGCGTCCGCCCATCGCGCCTTGCCGCCCTTGGCAGCGATGGCGGCGCGTTCGGCGGCGTTCAGCGACTTGGCGCGGGCCTCGCCCCCCTGACGGCCAGCGACGGCCTGGGGGGATTCGTCGGGTTCCTCAATGGGAACCGCACCACTCATGCGCTGGAACAGCCCGTGGGCCAGTTCGTTAAAGTCGGGCGGTCCTGGATGCTTCGTCATCGACCTTCCCTCATGCGCGAGTTGCCAAACTGTGGCCCGCGCCTTGCAAACCTGTCAAGTCAAAGTAGGACACTACCCAAAGTTGCCCGACCTTCGGGCCGGCCGCCCGCTTCAAGCACTCAGTCGCGCTACACCCGCGCCCCCAACTCCTCCAGCCGCCGCGCCACCGCGTCCAGCGCCTGCGAGGCGCTCTGGCCTTCCAGGATCACCCCGGCGTCCACTTCGTTGACGAACGCGCCCCACTGCGCTCGGCTCAGCGTCACGTAGGAGGCGTTATGCAAAAGGTCAACCACCATCTGCGCCTCATCGTCGCGATAGGAGGGGAATCGGAGTTTCAGGTCCTGCGCCGAGGTCCGCCGGGCCGGCACATTGGCCGCGTCCTGCGTATGGCGCTCCAGCGCGCGCAGCGCGTCGTAGGCCACCTTGGGGTCCGCCACGCCCGCGCCGATGCCCAGCATCATCCACACGCTGGCCGGGGCCTGCCCCGCGCCGAAGCTGGGGAACGGATAGAGCACGTTGTTGCTGGGCAGAGAGCTGGAGGTCAGATAACCAAACCAGTTCCCGGACAGCGGAACCAACATCAGGCCGATCCTGCCTTGGTATAGAAGGTCGTACACATCGGTGCCCTGATCTCGCTGAGCCTGCGAGACCCCCTTCGTCGTCGCCAGATCGTGAAACGTCTGAACCGTGGTCAGCGCCTCCGGCGAGCGCAGCGCGGCAAACGACCCCTGGCTGTCGGGCACCACACCCAGGCTGGATTGCAGGAATATGAAGCTCGGCGCGTCGCTCCAGAGTTGGTCGGGCGCCATCCACATCGGCTCCACGTTGATCCCAACCCCAACCGAGTCCTCCGCCCCCTGCACGTTAGGGTCGCGGTGCATCGCCGCCGCGCCCCGCACGAAGGTCTCACCGTCCCAGGCCTGCCGCGGCGGGACCTCAAATCCGACAGTCGCCGCCAGGTCGCGGTTCACAACGGTGACCCAGGGCCCCGCGGCCACCGGCAGTGCGTACTGAACCCCATCCACCTTGCCGGTCTCCAGAATGCCCGGCCAATACGCGCCCGGATCGAACGTCGCATCGCTGGCCAGATGTTCGTCCAGCGGCAGCAGCCGCTGGTTGGAAACCAGGTTCTCCAGGTCCCACTGCTCCAGAATCACCAGATCGGTTCGCGAACCGCCAGACCCGTCGTCCAGAGCCTTGGCGTAGTCCCAGCGGTACCCGAAGTTCGATGGCAGTTGGACTTCCGAATAGCGGTAGCGACCCTTGGTCTCGAATCGCACCGCCGACTGAGCCGTCAGCAGAATCGGCTCCACGTCATAGTTCGACCCGCCAAAGGTCGGCAACGCCAGTGAGATGGGGTACTCCGCGCCGGCTTCCGGTAGCCCGCCCTCGCGGCTGGGCGCCCGCTCCCCGCGCTCGATCACCACGCTGGCCGTGGGCGCCGCGGCGGTTCGCTGCTCGGCGTCTCGTGACGGCAGCAAAATCTCCGCCGGTTCCGCTTCGCCGCAGGCGGCCGCCAGCGCGCCGGTCCCGGCGGCCAGCGCAAGTCCCAGCGCGCGGCGGCGAGTCAGGCCGCCGCCTGCCGGATCCGGGTCGTACACGTCAGTTCGTTCGTGTTGTGGCAATGCATGCCTCCGTGTCCCCACGACCGCACGTCAGCGCGTAGGGCGTTTTTCAAGGATGAAGGCGGTCAACCGACCGCCGCTGCATACGGACGCCGGCCTGGCGAGAAATCAACCCGCGTTCAGCTAAGGATTCGCAGGCGCCCGGTGCTTGTTGTCGATTTCTGACGCTTCCCCGCCCACCGTCTCAAGGACGGCGGATTCGTCGAATTCGCTTGTTAGGACAAGTGCTGGATGACGGGGTGCGGTGGGGTGGGCTAATGACCGCAAAATCCGCGCCAGGTGGCGCGGGCCACGCCTGAGCGTACACCACCTCTACAGCCCTGCCCCGGACCCCACACCCGTGAGGCAAAGCAACAGCACGAATAGTCAACAGGTCTGGGGGACGCCGTCTTTTTCCCTCTCCCCGTGAGACCTTTGCACAACGCCCTTCGTCCGCGAAGGTGCGGCCGCTCTTGCTCCCTCTCCCTGTGGGAGAGGGTTGGGGTGAGGGTCTTCCGGGCAACAGTCCCCCGGATTACGCAAAGGTCTCTCCTCGGGGAGAGGGTTGGGGTGAGGGGTCTTCCGGGCAACAGTCCCTCGGGTTACGCAAAGGTCTCTCCCACGGGGAGACCTTTGCACAACGCCCTTCGTCCGCGAAGGTGCGGCCGCTCTTGCTCCCTCTCCCTGTGGGAGAGGGTCGGGGTGAGGGTCTTCCGGGCAACCGCCCCCGGATTACGCAAAGGTCTCCCCGTGGGAGAGGGTTGGGGTGAGGGTCTTCCGGTCGAGCACCCCCGACCTATCGAAACCTAAGCAATCTCCCCCTCCACCCGCGCAATCCACCCACCCGGATCCCGCGTCTCCGCCAGCGTCGGCAGCAGCTCCGGCCCCCGCCACACCTCGTTCATAAACTCCAGGCCGCGCGCGTCCACCACATGGTTAACAAACGCTTCCCCAATCCGGTATTGCTCCAACTTCAGGTCCAGACCCAGCAGCCGGTTCAACACGCGGGAGGACGCCCCCCGCGCCCGTTCGCGAGACTGCATCCGCGCTTCCAGCGCCTCGAATCCCGGAATCACCGTCCGCCCCGTTTCCCGCATCACGTGATTGCTATACCCCTCCATCAGCGTCATCAGCGCCTGGATGCGGGCCAGCGATTCCGCCTGCGCATCCGTCAGCGCCAGGCGCATCAGCCCCGTGCCGGACGGGTCGTCGCGGTCGACGCGGCGCCACATATCCCGCAGCCGCGCGCCCAGCCGCTCGCCCGACTCCAGCGCCCGCACCGCTTCCGCCAGGTAATCCTGGATCAGGCCCGCCGTATATCCCCGCAGCCAGGGCGGATCGCCCGCCCGGAACTGGTACGCGTGCGTCGACTCGTGCAGCGCCACCCACAGCCGCAGCGCCTCCAAATCGACCCCGGCGCGCGCCGCCACCTGCGCGATATTCGGCTCCACGAAGTAGATCCCGGCCAAATCCGCTTCCGCGTCCAGGATCGGGATGTCGTATTGACCCAGCACCCGGCGCCCCAGGTAGCCCAGCAGCACCGCAATCTGGCCCGTCACCGTGAAGCGCGTCCCGTGCGCGGTCAGTCGGGCCAGCGCGCCGGACCCACTCCGCGTCTGTTGGTAGGCCGCCGCCAGCGGCGCCAGCAGTCGCTCGAAATTCACCAGGTTCGCGTCAATCCAGTCCGCCCGACCCAGCACCCGCACCGCGTCCGCGCCCAGCTCCAGCGGCGTGCCCGTGTAGCTCGACACCGCCTCAAAGCTTCGTCGCACTATCGCGTCGTAATGCGCCGTCAGGCCCGGATCCGGCTGCCAGGCGCGCGGTTCACCCGCCAGCCGCCGCGCCGTGCGTGCCGTCAGCCGCCAGTCCACCAACCCCTCCGGAACCGGCCGCCGAGCCACCGCGGCGCTACCCACCGCCGCCACCGTCGCCATCCCAATCCAAAACACAACACGGCGCACGGACATACGGGGCGACTCTGGAACGGAACTGCCTCATCCTAACCCCACCGCACCGTCATCCCCGCGCAGGCGGGGACCCAGCAGCAACCAACCAACGCCAGCGCAACCTGCCACCCCGACCTCCCTGCACCCCCAGCACTCGATCCTTCCGACTCCGCACCGCAACGTCTTCCCGGCGTCTTCAGCCGGGACCCAGCAGCAACCACCGCTACCGCCGCAACCTGCCACCCCGTGCACCAGCGCATCCCGAGCTCCCGATCCCTCCGAATCCCCCGCACCCCCAGCACCCAGCACCGCAAGCGCACCGTCATCCCCGCGAAGAGCCTGCCCTGAGCCTGCCGAAGGGCGGGGACCCAGCGCCATGATCGATCTTGGTGCTAGGTGCGCCCCCGTCCACACAGCAACCCGAGCTCCGAACCTGTCCGATAGACCAACCTGCCGCGCCCGGGCTTAACATTCGCCATGCCCCCAGCCCCCACCAAGACCCCCTGCGTCTACATCCTCGCCAGCAAACGCAACGGAACTCTCTACATCGGCGTCACCTCCAACCTCCGGGATCGCGTGTGGCGCCATAAGAAAGACATCGGCTCCAGCTTCACCCGGGAATACCGCGTCCACCGTCTCGTCTGGTACGAAACCCATCCCACCATGGCCGGCGCCATCGAACGCGAGAAAAACCTCAAGCACTGGCACCGCGCCTGGAAACTCCGCCTAATCGAACAAACCAACCCCACCTGGCGCGACCTCTACCCCGACCTTGTCTAATCCCCGCGAAGAGCCTGCCCCGGCCTGCCCCGGACACGATCCGGGGCGGGGACCCAGCAGCAACCAAAACGTCATCCCCGCGCAGCCAAGCCCCAACCCCACAACGTCATCCCCGCGGAGGCGGGGACCCAGTTTCCTTTCCGCCCCCCTTCCTCCCGCCGTCTACAATCCGGCAGGGCGGGTGTTGGCGGACTGCTGTCTCCCTGCCGCCTCATCGGCCGGCTGCGGAGCCCCCCTCGTTCGGAGGACCCGATGGACACCAGCGCCACGCTGGATGTTGGAACCTTTGTGACAGTGGCGGTCACCGGTGCGGCCTTGGGCGGATTCATCCTTGCGCTCGTTGCCTGGCTCCGCTCGGACATTCGCGACCTTCGCCAACGTCTCGATGGATTCATCGACAGTCACGGACCGGCCAGGCTGGAGCCCAGCGAGACGTGGACGCTACGGAACCTCGTGCACGAGGTCCTGCGCGAGGAACTCGCCAACCCAGCCCCCACCCCCGATTCCACCTGACACCCCCCAGCCCCTGACCACTAACGCTTGACCCACCCACGCCCACACCGTCATCCCCGCGAAGGCGGGGACCCAGCGCCTCGATCAGTCCCAGCGCACCCTGCCACCCCTATCTCCCTGCCCGGCAGCCGCTCGATCCCTCCGAATCCCACACACCGTCATCCCCGCGAAGAGCCTGCCCCGGACACGATCCGGGGGACCCCGATCTGGGGCGGGGACCCAGTCCTCCTCCGCTCCCCCGTTCCTGGTGAGCCTGTCCTGAGCTTGCCGTAGGGCCGCCCCGGAGTCTTTCGCAGGCCCGTGTCGAACCACAGCCCCTAGCAGCCAGCTCTCTCAGGCAGCCCCCTCTCACTGCTCACTTCTGTCCCCTCCCCCTTCTTCCACCCACTCCTCGCCCAATTCCGGCGTCTCAGACCCGCCCGTCTTCCGCGCAACCTCCTTCGGCGGCCCACCCCGTTCGTGGTGAGCCGGTGCGCAGTCCGCGGAGCACCGCGTCGAACCACACCCCCGTTCATGGTGAGCCGGTCAGGAGTCCGAGGAAGACCTGTCGAACCAGATCTCGGCGCCCTCAGCCGGGACCCAGTCTTCCTCCTCAGTCCCCGACTCCGACCTTCCTCCCCTTCTCAGTTCTCACTGCCCTGCCCTCTCGCGTTCTCCAATCCCGAGTCGCGGGTATCGTTACGCGGGTCTTCCGGGCGGAGCCATTGGCGAGTGAGCAGGCTGAGCAACCAACAACTCGACGAGATAGTGCTGGAACTGTCCCGGCGGCCTGGGCATGAGACGGTCCGCTCAGACGTGCGCCAGTTGCTCATCGACGGCCTCCTCGTGCCGCGCGACGACGTACAGCTGGAAAAGCACATCCCGGAAGTCCAGGGTCGAATCGACGCGCTCTTGGGCCGCACCGTTGTGGAGTTCAAGAGCAACCTTGATCACGAGCGCAACGACGCCGAGAGCCAACTCCATCGCTACATCGAAGAGCGCGAAGAGGACAGTGATGTCCGCTACGTCGGCATCGGCACCGACGGGGCAGAGTTCGTCTCCTACGAACTGCGCGATGACGGGCTGCGCGAACTCGGGAAGTACCGGACCGAACCTGCCAAACCGCGTGACCTCCTTGTCTGGCTCAGCGCCGCCGTGGCCGCCGGCGACGATCTGTCCCCCGAGCCCGAAGCCGTCGTACGCGAACTCGGCCGCCAAAGCCACGCCTGGAATCGCGCCTTGGGCGACTTGCGTGAAGCCTGGGCCGCAGTGGGCGCTCAGCCAGAACCACACCTCAAGCGCCAACTCTGGGCCCAACGCCTGGAACTGGTCTACGGCGCGCCGGTGGACCGCGACGACATCTTCTTCCAGCACACCTACCTCTCGGTCGTCGCCAAAACCATCGCCATGCACGTGCTGGGGCTCCAGACGCCCCAACCGGCGGACCTGCTCTCCGGCCGGCCGTTCGAGCAGGCCGGCGTGGGCGGCATGGTGGAAGCCGACTTCTTCGATTGGATTCTCGCCGCGGCGAAGGGATCCGATCTGGTGCGGCGCATCGCAAATCACGTGGGCCGCTTCCGGCTGGGTGAGGTCAAGGCCGACGTGCTCAAGGGCCTCTACGAGTCGCTGATCGATCCGGAGGACCGCCACGACCTGGGCGAGTACTACACCCCCGACTGGCTGGCCGCCCGCATGTGTGCTGAGGCTATTGACCGGCCGCTGGAACAGCGCGTGCTGGACCCGGCCTGCGGCTCCGGCGCGTTCCTCTTCCACGCTCTGCGGCGGCTGTTGGCGGCGGCCGACGCCGAAGGGCTGGACACGCGCGCGGCGCTGCAACGCTGCCTGGACAAGGTTATCGGCATCGACGTACATCCCGTGGCCGTCCAGATCGCCCGCGTCACCTACCTGCTGGCCCTGGGCGATCGGCTGCGCGACCCGGACCGGCCGGAACTGGCCATCCCCGTCTACCTTGGCGACGCCCTGCAATGGAACGTGCAGGGCTTCCTGGCCGACCGCGAAGTGCTGATCGAGGTGCCCGACGGGCCAGTGCTGCAATTCCCCTACGCCGTCACCCGTTCGCCGGCTGACTTCGATGCGGTGATCGAGATGATGCTTCGCCTGAGCGACAGCGGCCAGCACGCGCCCAATTTCCTGGCCGCCCTGCGCCACCGGCTGCCGAAACTGGACGCCGCCTCCCTCGCAATCCTGGGCCAGACGTACGCCGACCTGCACGACCTGCGGGCGCAAGGCCGCGACCACATCTGGGGCTTCATGGCCCGCAACCTGGTGCGGCCCGTCTGGCTCTCGTCGGACGATCAACGCGCCGACCTGGTCATTGGCAATCCGCCCTGGCTGTCCTACCGCTACATGTCGCACGCGACTCAGCGGAGGTTCCGTGAGGAGTCGCGGCGACTTGGCGTATGGCAGGGCGGCAAAGTGGCCACGCATCAGGATCTCTCGGCCTACTTCTTCGCCCGCTGCTGCGAGCTGTACCTCGAGCCGGGCGCCCGCATCGCCTTCGTGATGCCCTACGCCGCCCTCAGCCGCCGTCAGTTCGCGGGCCTCCGGCCAGCTGCCGCGCCGCGACGCTACCCTTGACGAGGCCGAGCGATGGTTGGCCTGGCGTGACGCGCCCTGGCCGGAACTGGGCGATGACGGCGCGGTGGCGTCGCCGTATCAGCAGAAGTTCCGCCAGGGGGCCACCCTGGTGCCGCGCTTTCTCTGCCTGGTGGAACCGGCAGCCGCCGGCCCCCTGGGCGGCGCGGCCCAGGCGCCGCTGGTGACCAGCCGCCGCAGCCGTCAGGAAAAAGCGCCCTGGAAGAACCTGGACCCCCTGAAGGGCAACGTGGAACGCCAATTCCTGCGCCCCGTCTACCTGGGTGAATCCGTCGCGCCCTTTCGCCTGCTCCAGCCGCCGTTGGGCGTGATTCCCTATGACACGAAACTTGGCGGGCTCCTGGACGCCACATCCGCTGGCTTGGCCGGCTACGCGCGTCTGGCGTCCTGGCTGTCGAAGGCCGAACAGCTGTGAAACGAGCACCGCAGCAGCGACAGGCTGAGCTTTGCCGGGCAGCTTGACTACTACGGCAAGTTGCGGGCTCAGTTCCCGATACCGCCTATGAGAGTTGTCTATTGCACGTCAGGCACGCACATGGCTGCCGCAATTGTGACTGACATCGACGCCGTAATAGACACGAAGCTTTACTGGGCACCTGTGCGGGATCTTCACGAGGGCAAGTACCTGGTTGCGGTGCTCACCAGCGAGACGACGCGTCGCCGATTCGCTCCGCTCCAGTCACGCGGCCAATGGGGTGCCAGGGACTTCCACAAAGTCATGTGGACACTGCCGATCAAGGAGTTCGAATCGCACGACCCGCTTCACACCGACATCGCCGAAGCGAGCCCTCGCGCCGAAACCGTCGCCGCCAAAGTCCCCCTCAAGGACAACACCTACTTCGTCACCGCCCGCCGCCAAATCCGCACGGCTCTTGCCGAAAACGGTGTGTCGGTGGAGATCGACGCGCTTGTGAATGAACTACTAGAAAGCAACCGCATTAGCTAGCCACGTCCGATCCAACGAAGATTCGATCGGCAAGTCACCCCTGACTTGCCGTCTCAAGTCAGTGCAGCTGCCCAGTTTCTCAGGTGCTCGACGCTCGCTAAGGCAGACAAAATATGACTCGCTTCTATATAGCTTGCGGTATCAATCAACTCATTCTGCAAATCCACTACACTTGAGCCGGCAGCGTGGTCAATCTCCGCGCCTCGAGAAAGAACGAAATGGGTCATTAGTTCATGATACGAGAGTGAAGCTGGATCGCTATTCGCGGTTTGGTGTCGCAATTGTACTGGTATCTGAAGCATTCCCTTATAATCATTACGCAGGATTTGTGATGCGATATCGGGCTGGATATACCGGTGCAAACCGTATAGGTAATGGCGAGGAGGCGGTCCACCGGTCGACGGTAATTCCGGAAAGGAACGGCTCTCGGAGTATCCAACTCCATTCCCGAAAGACCAGAGCCCAACTTTGCCCAACAGAACCGAGAAATAACCTCCGTAGAGCATTCCAACGCGTACACCATCCGACAGCATTCCAGATACCAACTCCCGCAGTGCTCTGAGTTCATCAACGGGCTCTTCTAGCTCACGAAAGCTATCTATCCAGATGAGAACGGTGTGAATGTCCCCAATGTCACAAATAGACTCAACCATTCTTTCAAGGGTGCGCCACCCGCCAAATCCGTTCCGCCGTTTCCACGCAATGATGGGGACAAACGACTCGTCGGTGTGTAGTTCGTTCTTCATCTCAACGATTGTGCCATGGGTCATAGTCCACGCTTGTGATGCCAAACTGTTAGCCATCCAGTATGGATTTGTGAAAAACGCAGGCTGCTGCGCACCACCGAGACTCTTGCCAATCAGTTTTTCGTAGTGCCTGAGCTTCTGTGACGATCCGCTCACGTATCCACGCTGGTAGTCCAGCCAACTCTTCGCTGCTTCTTTATGGTCATATGTATTTCTGATCTCTACCCAAAGTCTAGCTAAGCCTTTGCCGGCGCGATCGACTGCTACTTCAATCCTGGGTCCATGTGCTTGGGAGAGAGTGTAAAAGGAAGCCCTGATATGCTGTTGCTGTAGGTCTTGCTGGAATACCGGCGTGCGTGGATCAATAAAATATGGCCTCTTCAAGGCGAGTACGAATCCTCCGGTCGCTTGCTGAAAAAACGTTGCAATTGTTCCCGGAACAACTATTGCATCGTATGCGCTCTGTATACCGGGATTGCCGAATGTAGTCTGATTGGAATGCCCGTACGCGAGAAAATGCCCAGGATTGTTCTGGAGCGACACCATCAGAGCATCTCCGAAATAGGGCGTCCATGTTCCCTGACATAGGCGCGTATAGCGCGGACCAAATGAATGCTTGCAGGCTTTCCGCGAGGCGACCTCTTGGCTATGTCGGCCGGATGAGAATCAGCAAGGACTACCCCAATCTTGAGATGGGTATAGAGCGCATTGTACTTCTCGGGTACAGCCTTCGCTCCCAGCGCTACATACGTCCGATGGGCCCATGCGCCATGTCTCTTGGCTTGCTGGTTCACGCGTGACCAGTTGTTTTCCTTTAGTTCCAAGCAGACCAGAGTGGCATCTTTGCCTCTCACGCACACTGCATCCGCTCGATTCCGAATTATCGGGACCTCCTGTGCGCAGAGATCATCTTGGTTAAGTATCGATGCCCGAACAAGCGCCGACAGCGACGGTGCAAGCAGATAGTCTTCTCTCGGCTTAGAGCTAATCTTCATTTCCGCTCTCCCCCGACTCCAAGTCAGCTAGGCGTGTACTAAATCTCGTCTCGCTAATGTGCATTGCGATCATAGACACAACACCAATACACGCAGTGAAACCCATAATAGCCGCAGTCGTTGCGTACCATGCAACACCCAAGGTAGGGATTCGAAGGCCTAGCGGTACGAATACAGGAAAAAGGGAAACAAATGAAAGTACTAACGACGCAATTGAGATTGCAGCTAAGTTAATCGCTAATCTAGAAAGGCGTTGAAGATCGCCTCTGTGTTCACCAATACGCTCACGTGCCTTCAGTATCGGCTCAATGACGCGTAGCTGCTGATCAGAATAACCATAGGACAACAAATCCGCTAAGCGCGCACGAGGATCCGACTTGCGTTCATCATCTATATATTCCATCAAACCGACGGTCATCGAAAGAATGCTTTCGTCCCGCAATGCTCTCAAGCTTGCCGTAATGGCGGCGTTGTGAGTTTTCTTGAAAGTTGCCCAAGACCGAAAGCAATGCACAATGCCACCACCGACGAAGATGTTTATGTTTACTAGCACCACTAGCGCCAGGTAGTCGATGTCCAATGAATTAGTGTCGTTATATACTCAGTGAGACGAAGATTACTACTGGCGAGACGGGCATTTTACTTCTTACCCAATACTTGATCTTTGATGATCGATTTTCCAGTGAAAGATGGATATTTTGTATAGATGTGTCTAAGCAAAGTGGGAAGTGGAATATCCCCAAAGCTATTGTAGCATTCTTCGATGGCAAGAACGGCTCCCTTGTCTGCTACCGCCCGTAGTGCTTTCACTGCTGTCACCCCGTCGTCTGTGAGCCTGAATCGCCTTTCCTCATAGAGCATCGAGTCCGGCTCGATAGTAAGCGATACTTCAATTGAATCCAAACTGGACTCTCCAGTCGAAAAAGTATCTTCTATTAGGCCATATTCGCTAAGAAAGTCGACCGCCGCATATACTTCCCGTGAATAGGGGCCCAATTTGTATGGGATAAAGTTTGGCTTGTCATCTGTGATCCACTGGTCGATGTGATACTCTTCTTTCAAGAGGAATATAAGCTTTTCGAGGCGCGTGATGCCCCGAAACCAACTTCCACTATTCTTCGATCCGGCGAATGCTATAAGAAGCAGAATCACGTCAGCTAGAAATTTCACAGCGTACCTGTACCGATGTAATTCAATTGCCGTGGCTTACGTTGTGGAGTCGCTGCGGACGCGCGACGTCAGCGGACAGATTCGCCGTCATCCGAGTCTTTTGGTGGCGACGTGCATAGGGCTTGGTGCGTCGGGTACAGGCCAACGGTAGAGTAGCATGACGACGGCTCATATTAGCAGATTTCCGAGAAGTGACTATTCGGAGCCGTGTTAATATCCACCACCCGTCCTCTCACGCCCCTCCTCTGCCCTCTCATCTTCCAGATTCGTTCGTGGCGAGCCTGTCCTGAGCCTGGCGAGGAGGCAGGCATGAGCCAGGCGCAACCCATCGAAGCCCAGCTCCTCCGTTTTTCGTATACGCTCCGTTCCGCTAGCACCACGTAATCCGAAGCGGATTCGATCTTCTCGGCTCCTCGGCCTAACCGCCCCAAACCGGTCGTACAGCCAGTAGCACAGCGCCTTGAACGCGTGATTGTCCGCGTCGCTCGGCGCTTCCGAGATCGGGTAATGCTCCCGCGGCTCGTGGTACCGGTAACTCCCGAACTCCCGGACCAGCTCCTGGCAACGCGAATTCACCGTCATCCGCGGCGCCCCGCTCCCCGGATTCCGCAGAAACGTCGGCAAGCGCTCAGTCCCGTCCTGCAACAGCACCCCGTGCGACCTCAGCCGCAGCCCCGCCATCGACAGCCACCCCTCTCCCACTGCCAACTCCCAGCCACTTGACCACATCTGTACTCAGAGTGTACACTATCTGGGTAAATCCTCACAGCCCCTCCTCTCCCGCCTCCTCGCCGCCCTCGTCCGTCTGCTCCGCCCCCTCCGTCGTTCCAGCATTCTTCGCCTCTCCTGGGGGAGAGGCAGCCTCCGGCGGGGACGCCGGAATGCGGTGAGGGATCTTCCTGTCCAGACCGCCCCCGTCCCCTCCATCCCCGCGGAGAGCCTGCCCCGGACGCGATCCGGGGCGGGGACCCAGCAGCAGCCTCTACGCCCGGCTCCCCGATGCCACCCCGACCTCCCTACATCCCAGCCGCTGGATCCCTCCCAACAGCCCGCACCATCCCCCCATGCCATCCCCCGCCCACGGCCACCCCTTCACCCCCACCACCCGAGCGCACAACCCTCATCGCCCCCCAAAAAATCCGCCAAATCTCGCACCCGTCGCCTCCAAAATCCGCCAAAAAAGCACCCCGCCGCGCCTCAAGAGTTTTTTGGAAAAAACTCTTACCGCGCGCGAGACCCCCAATTTCCGCGCCCAGCCGGCAGCCCACACCCCCACCACCCACCCCGGTCGAATAGCACCCCATCCCACCCCGGTTGCCTCTTCCTCCCTCGCCCTGTGGGAGAGGGTCGGGGTGAGGGTCTTCCGGTCGTGGCGTCACGGTTCAACTCAGTCGCCTCAGCCCACCCCAGCCAAGCGACGTCACACCACCCCGACCCGCCTTAGAATCCCCACAAGCCGCGTCAATCACTTCAGATCTCGGGGGAATCCGGTTGCCGTCTGCGCGTCCGGTCACGCCTACTCCCGCCACGGGCCCGTCCGATTTGACGCTCCGCCAGATCCGCCGCCGCCTCTTCAGGCTGGGCTGGCCGGCCATGCTCGAAAACCTGATGCAGAGCGCGTTCTTCATGATCAACACCGCGCTCGCGGGTCGGTTGGGCGCCGAGGCGCTGGCCGCCGCCGGCATCTCCAACTTCCTGATGTTTTTCACCTTCTCGCTCTTCTTCGGCATGAGCATTGGGGCCCTGGCGCTCGTGGCCCGCTCCCACGGCGCGCGGGACGTCGCCACGGCCCACACCGCCGGCCGTCAGGGCATGCTCACCGCCGTCGCCGCCTCGTTCATCTCGGTGTTTGTCCTGGTCTTCCTCGCAGCCCCGATCCTGCGGCTGGTCGGCGGCGCCGACGACATGGTTGCGCTGGCCGCGCCCTACCTGGCGCTCAGCGCGCTCAGCGCCCCACTCCAGACCATCGTCGTGATGGTCGGCGCCGTCCAGCGCGGCGCCGGCGATACTCGCACCCCCATGCTGGGCGCGGTCCTCATGGCCGCCGTCGACCTGGTGGTTGGCGCCCTGCTGGTGTCGGGCGGATTTGGCCTGCAGGGAATCGCCGTGGCCGTGGGTGTGGCACGCGTGGCCAGCGCCGCCTTCATGCTGGCCGCCATCTACCGCTCCCCGCACCGCGCCGGAGTCTTCGGCTCGTACCGGCCCGACTGGGACATGCAGCGGCGCCTGCTGAAGGTGTCCGGCCCCGCCGTCGGCGAGATGTTCATTTCGGTCGGCGGCATCATGGCCTTCAGCATCATCGGCCTGCAGTTGGGCACGGTGTCATTCGCGGCGCAGAACGTCGTCGGCCCCATCATTTCGCTGGCCTACATGCCGTCGCTGGGCCTGGGTATCGCCGCCTCCGCGGCGGTCGGACAAAGCCTGGGGGCGCGAGACCCGAAACTGGCGCACGTCTACGGGCGCGAGGCGGCGATCGGCGCGACCTTGGTTTCCACGCTGGTGGGCGTGGCCATGTTCCTATTCCCGCGCGCGCTGCTGTCGACCTTCACCACCGACCCCGCGGTGCTGGACGCGGCTGAACTGCCGGTGCGAACAGTCGCCCTGTTCATGCCCGTGGTTGGGATGGCGACCACCATGCCCGGCGTGCTGCGCGGCGCCGGGGACACCCGGGCCATGCTGCTGATCTCGCTGCTGGCACTCTGGGTCATCCGAGTTCCACTGGCGCTGGGCCTGGGGCTGTTCGGCGGCTTTGGGTTGACCGGTATGTGGATCGGCGCGGGCGTCAACTACCTCACCATCGCCGCGGCCTCGCTCGCGCGCTTTGCCTCCGGCCGCTGGCAGACCATTCGCCTGTGAGTCTCGTCCGCGTCGAACTGCTGCCGGGCACCCTCCCGCCCGACCCACGCGGCGTCTGTGCCGTGGTTGACGTGATTCGCGCCACCACCACCTTGGTCGCGATGGCCGAGGCCGGCGATCCCGAAGTCTGGATCGCCGGCGATGTGGCCGCCGCGCGCGAAGCGGCAAGACAGCTCGGCCCCGGCACGCTGCTCTGCGGCGAGCGGGGCGGCCTGCCGCCCGAGGGGTTCGACCACGGCAACTCCCCGCGCGAGTTCCTGCAATCGAACCTCTCAGGCCGCCGGGCCGTGCTCTCCACCACCAACGGCGCCTACGCCATCGAACGCTGGCGCGAATCCCGCCGCTCCTTCATCGCCGCCCTCCGCAACGCCGGCGCCGTGGCCGGTCGGCTCCTCGATGATCCGGACGCCGCCTCAATCACCATCGCCTGCGCCGGCCGCAACGGCGCCCTGGCGCTGGACGACGTCTACACCACCGGAGTCATCGTCCAGCGCCTGCTACAGAACTCGCTGGAGCTCGATCTGGACGAATCGGCCGTCACCGCCCTCCACGTGGCCGACGCCTACCCTTCGGCCGAAGCAGCCCTCGCTGCCTCCCGCAGCGCCCGGCTGCTGAAACCGGTCGGCCTCTGGGACGACGTCGATTATTGCGCCGCCACCGACGCATCCCGCGCGGTGCCCGAAGTCGGCGGCCAGGGCCGAATCCAGGTCTGGCGCGGCGTCTAGGACTCCGCGCTTCGCCGCGCGACCAGCCCCGGCGCGTCGGCTTCCAGCTGCGCGGCGCACTCCTTGGCAATCCGCACGTTGTAATTCGTGCCGCGGTCCTCTGGGTAGATCTGCGACGTGTTGCAGATGTAGAACCCGGGAATCGGCGAGGCATACGGCGGTTTACGCCGTTGATACCCAGCCTCGATCACCGGCTGCGCCACCGGGTCGCGCGACACCCACGCCTGCTCGATGTGCTCGCGCCGAAACCTCGGAAACACCCGCGCGATCGGGTCGACGAACCGCTCGATCAGCGCGTCGGCGTCCAGCTGAAAGAACTCATGCTCGGGCGGCAGGTAGTTGCTGATGTAAAGCAGCCGCGCCCCGCCGTAGCGTTCCCGGTCGACGTAGTTGGTGTGCTCGATCAGACCCGCAAAGGGCAGGTCGCGGTCGCCGATGTTGGTCCAGTAGTAGCGCGAAAGCTGTTCGCGAATCTGCAGCAGCGCCACGCAGGCGCCGACATAAGCCGTGGCCGCCAGCGAGTCCGTGAACCCGCGGCGGGACGGCGGCAGCAGGCGGCGAATAATCGGCAGGCCCACCGTGGCAATCACGGCATCGGCCTCCACCGGCGCATCATTCACCCGCAGCGCCGGCGCGCCCGGTTCGCCGATGGTGATTTCCTGTACCGGCGAAGCGAGCCGAATCTCCGCCCCACGCTCCTGCACGGACTCGGCCAGCGCGTCCACGATCACCCGGAAGCTCCCGCGGAAGTACCCCAGGCGCTCGCGGCGCTTGTCAGGCGTACGCGTGCGGGCACGTGCCATCAACCGAGCCCACATCCACGCCATCGACACGGACTCCCAATGCCCGGCAAACTTGGCCCGCAGCATCGAAGCAAAAATCGCCTCAAACGCCTCGCGTCCCACGTAGCGCGGCAGAACCTCGGCAGCCGTTCGATCCTCAAAGGGACGGTAGTCACGCCGCCGCTGCAACATCACCGTGCCAAGCCCAAGACGCAGTCGCGCCCACGGACTGAGCCCGCCGAAACGCAAGAGGTCCAGGGGCGAGGTAAACGGGTAAACCCGCCCGCCCAGGTAGTAGCCCATTTCGGGCTCCGGCCACTCCAGGCGGTCTCCAACGCCCAATTCCTCCGCCAGGTCGATCATGAAGCGGTCGTGGGTGAACAGGTGGTGATAGAAGCGTTCCACCGGCTCGCCGCCCACCTCCACCGTGGCCAGCTCACCCCCTGGTCGTGGCGCGGCCTCCACCAGCGTGACCGCGTGGCCGCGCTTCAGCAGCTCGTGAGCCAGCGCCAGGCCGGTGATTCCGGCGCCAACGATTACGGCCTTCACAGGCGGAAGGGCCCCAGGGGTCCGGCTTTCAGCAGGTCGGTCCGCACGTAAAGCATAAAGTCATACGATCCTTTCGGAACTGGCGGAGCCTCCCGCGTCAGCAACCAGTGTAGGAATGAACTCCGCGCTTCGGGGTCGCCAAGGAAGTCGCCCAGGAATCCAGCGTCCCACGTCTTGTAAGTGTGCTCCGGAAACCACCAGCGCAGCTTCATCTGGCGACCCACGTACTCGGGAAGCTGGACGCCCAGCGCATCGGCGCTGGACGGGGACATGAGCACGATCTGCGCTTCGCGGGCCTCCTCTAGCGTGAGGTTCTTGGTGTAGAGCGCAGCCTTGTAGTCGCGCAGGTACCACACGGTCGGCCAGGCAAAGGCGTTATCGATGAGGATGGGCAGCTTGAACCCCTGGCCGGTCCGCCTAGCGGCCTCGTCAGCGATCGCGGCGACATCCCGCACGTCGGGCGTGGTCTGCACGTAGACGACCATGTCGTTGGGCACGCTGCCGCGCTCATACGTGGCCGGAATGGCAAACCACACCGTCCAAAACAGGAGAGCGACGCTCAGCAGCCCAACCGCGAGGCGGGAGATGAACGCACGGGCCTCGTCAAACCAGCGCCCAACCCACCAGCTGGCAAGCAGCATCGGAGGCCACAACAGATGCAGCACCAACCAGGGCGCCTTCTCGCCGGCGGCGGAGTACACGATCCAGGTCACGACGATCCAGACGCCCAGCACAAACGGCAGCAGGTGCCGAGCGCCTCGCGCGCGGACAAGAGCGGCCGCACCGAAGACCAACGCAAAGGGTTCGTAGAGACCCATGAACATCAGGTAGTAGAACCAAGGCTGATTGACCCGTTCTGACTCATGCACGCTGGTCCAGTACTCAATGGAACTGGTAAAGGCCGCTCGAAAGCCCGGGAGGTGGGTGAGGAACGAGGTGTAAAACACGAAGACGATGAGAACGAACGTCAGCGCGCCGTAGACCAGGTGCTCGAAGTCGTATCCCAGAGCGCGATACGCCGTGAGTGCCTGGGTCCCCAAGGGTGACGCGTTGGGCCCGCGACGCCACGCGCGGAACGCCAGCCCACCCATGCTCAGCAGAACGATCACGAGCGCAAAGCCGTGAATGAAGGTGTTTTCCTTCGTCGCCAGCGAGAGACCCAGCATCACCCAGGCCAGATAGATCCAGCGCCGCCGCGGCTGTGACAGGTAACGCATGACTGAGCCAATAAGCAGAAGGGTGAATAGGGCCACATAGATGTCCATGCGCAGGAATCGGGAGTAGTAAAGGAACGAGGTCGAAATGGTCATGGCCACCATGGCCAGCGGCGTGCCGGTGCGGCCCAACTCAGGGCGGAAGATCAACAAAGCGGCGACCGAAGCCACACCAAATGCCGCCGGGATCACGCGTCCCAGGGCGTCGCTGACGCCGGCGGCAAGAAACAGGACCACGTTGACGAAATACAGCAGCGGGCCGTGGTAGGCCGGGTCGTAGCGGAAGTGCTTGCCGTTGATGATGTCGTTGGACTCTTTGGCGTGGATAGCCTCGTCGTGGTGGTAGACGCGGTCGCCCAGATCGAAGAAACGCAGACCGGCGGCAACGGCCAGGACCAGGACATAGAGCAGCCACTCGCCCCGCGACCAGCCAAACCAGGCCGGGCGCGCCAGCCAGACGCGGAGGGTGGGAACACCAGTGCTCACGGGGCGGGCCGAACCTGGAAGATCGTCGTGGCGCCGTGAGTGAAGGCCACGCTGAGGTCATGACGGAGGCGGGCCTCGACCTCGGGGCCGTAGCGCTCGCGCTCAGAATCGCCAGCCACGACGTGCGTGACGCCGTACCGGTCCAACACCGCCCGCCGCAGGGCCGGGTCGGCTGTTCGGTAGGCGGTTTCGACGTCGGCCGTGCGAGCCGCGATCCGGGGATCGGGTCCGCGCCAGAGGTCTTCGTGCTGGGTCCACCCAATGACTGTCGGGATTCCAGTCCAGGTGGATATGCGCGAGTCGCCTGAGTAGGCGCGGCCTGGGGCTTCCAGCAGCACGGCGTTGCGGGGCGCATGGGCGCGCATCCACTCCGCCGCGGCGACTTCAGAGGGGCGGCGCAGGCGGTCGGCGGCGAGGCCGTCCAACGATCCGGAGACCGGACTGGCGTCGGTCTTGGCGGCGGTGGCGATGAGCGGGTAGACCAGCGCGGGAATGGCAAGTAACGCGAGCACGCTCACGAAGGCCGTGCGCGTCAGCTTCAGGCGGAGACCGTCGGGTCGCGTGAGACGGCGCCAAGCCAGAATGAGTCCGGGTCCGGCGGCAATAGCCAGCAGGCCCCAAGCCTGGTAATGCACTTTGAAGACGGTGTTCATGCGTTCGTTGGGCGAACCAAAGAAGTCGTCCACGTATAGCGCCTCGACGACGGTCAACAACCCGAGTCCGGCCACCAGCAGCCACAGGAGCGCCGCCAGCCCAGGCACGGCGCGGTACGACCACAGCGCGAAGGCGCTGAGGATGAGCAGCGCGGACAGTCCGACCACAATATCGCCGCGTGCAATCACCGTGGCGCCGGCGGCGGCGGCAAGCAGGACGATCAGAAACAGGCGGCCATCCGGCCGTACGTCCCAGAGCAGAACGGCCAGCGTGACGACCGCCGCGATCAAAAGCAGACCGAACACCTGGAAGTAGTCGATCGCCTCGCTTCTGACCGTCACCACGCCAATCCCGCGACTGCCCGGCACATAGTTCAGGGTATAGGGCAGCCAGGCGACTATCCCGACGAACAGAGCCGCCGCGGCCGGGGGGGCCAGCGCCAACAAGCGGCGCCGGTCGCGCCAGGCCACCACAACGCCGCCCGCCAGCACCAGCCCCGCGAAGGTGGGAGCGTCCCAGGCGTTGAGCGCGTAGAGGCCACCGAGCACGAGGCCAGTGAGCACGCCGCGCGCCAGCCGAGGGGCCAGAGCTTCGCGCTCCGACTCAACGCCGGCGAGGATCCACTGCACCGCCAGCGAGACCGCCAGCAGGGTGAATGGCAGGGCCATCACGTGCGGGTGCAGGTCGCCCAGAATGAAGGAGAAAGCTGGAAATTCGTTAATCGTGTAATCGGTCAGCCCGCTGGCGTCCTCGCGCTGAATCAAGCGTGAGGCGTTCCAGCCGATGCCTTGCCAGAATCCGGTGGGCGTGTCGGTGCTGTCCGAGAAGATGACGCGCAGGACCGCCAGGTTGCCGGCCAACATCGTCAGACCCAGCGCCAGCGCCGCCGCCACCGTACGCGCGCGCTGCCCGGCGCCGGTGAGCACGGCCAGGTCGTAGCCGGCCGAAGCCGCGGCCAGCGCGCCGAGTGCAAAGAGCGCGGCCACGGCGAGGTTGTAGCCGACGGCTGGATCGGCCCCGCTGAGGTGCATGCCGAAGGCGGCCATGGAATAGCCGAGGTAGTAGTAATTGACAGTCTCTCCGGCGAACCACGGGTCGGGCGGCGGAAAGGCTGTCGCCCGGGCAGCGGCGTTCAGCAACGCGAAGTCCATGGGCTTTTCGGTTCCGCCGATTTCGGGGTTCAGCCAGCGCAGGCCCACGCCCACCGCAAACATTGCAAGCAGCAGGAGGCAACCCGCGGACCATAGGCGGCGGTTGGAGCGCAGTCCGTCGAGGCTTGGCGAGAGCCTCCAGGCAAGAGCCGCGCTCAGCGCCGCGAACGTCAGCAACGCGGCCACGGCTACGCCGCGGCCGTTGGGAAAAAACCCGCTGGAGAGCCCCAGCCAAGCGAGATAATGGGCCATGAATAGCCCGACCGGCGCGGCCAGCAGAACACCGCGCGACGGCAGGCTGCGACACAGCACGAAGGCCCAGGGCACCCCGAGGATGGACAAAATCGCCAAGGCGCCAGCCCAGAGCAGCAGGTCGATAGCGCGATGCCCTTCGAGTTCGAGAGCCGTACAGGAATTGAGGCCAGAATAGCCAGTGAGGCTCGACCGACCAGGATCTGCAAAATATTTCTGATCCCCGGGCAGAGGACGACCTGTCCGTGAGCACGGACTGTCGCGGGACGCGGGCAAGTCGCGGGCCGGTTCCGGCATCACGACCGGTGGCGCTCTCGCGCCGGTCCCTGCTCCACGCCAGCCTGGCCGCCGCCGGCGGACTGCTGGCGGCCTGCACGCTGGACCGCGTGGACCGCGAACTGCCGCCGGTGACGTTGCCCCCGGTCGAAGTGGTGCAGCCGCCGCCGCTACCCACGGCTACGCCCGAGGCGACCCCGGACTCACCCACGGCCGCAACCACCGCAACCGCCGTGCCGCAGGCGGCCAGCGCCACGATCCAGTTCGAGGCCTGGGGACCGCGGGTGCTGCTGGAGGCCCTAAGCGAAATTCAACGGGGGTTCCACAAGGACGCGCCGTGGATCACGGTGCAAGGACGCCTCGAAAACGCCCTGACGCCGGACGGTCTGCGAACTCGCCTACGCGCCGGCGACGGACCGGATGTCACCCGAATCGCGCCCGAGGACGTTTTCGACTTCACGGCGGCCGGCTTTCTGCACGGGCTGGGCGCGCGCATTGACGCCGACGCCGAACTCCGGGAGGCGGCGCCGGGCGCGTTCGAGGCCCGCACGGGAGCGGGCGGCGAGCGGTCCGCCCTCAGCCTTGGGGCTGCGCACCAGTGCGTGCTCTATAACGCGCAGCACCTCGAGGCGGCGGGCGTAGCGGCGCCGATGAGCTGGCGCGGAACCTGGACGGTGGCGGAGTTCGAGGAAGCGGCGCGACGCCTGGTCATCGCGGACGGTCAGCGCGTGGAACGGTTTGGCCTGGCGGCCATTCCCGCCTACGCCCGCCCCGTCCTGGCCGAGGGAAGTGACGGCGAATTCCTGGACGCCGAGCAACGAACGTCGGCTCTCGCCACCCCGGAACGCGAAAGCCGCCTGCAACGTCTGACCACCTGGCAAACCACGCTGGCCATCGAGTTGCCGATCGCATACCGGTTCGTGGCCCCGTTCAGCGGCGGTCTGACGTCGATGCACATCGACCGAACCGACGTGGGACGGTGGATCCGCGCCAGCGTGCCCTGGGCCGTGGCGCCGCTGCCCGCCTGGGAGGGCGGCCAGGCGCTGACTGAGGCCGAAGAAGTGTGCGTGGCAGTGCCTGCCCACAGTCCCGAGCCCGACGCGGCCTGGGCCTTTGCGCGCTTCCTGCTGGGCGCGTCGGCGCAGCGTGCGCTGGCCCGGACCAACCTGCTCACGCCCTCGCGGCTGGAGACGCTGCAGGATCCGGCGTTTCTGGATCCGAACCAGCGGCCGTTCGACCGAACGCCGCTGCTCGAAGCGGCGGCGCGAGCCATGCGCAGCCCGGCGCACCCGGGCGCCAAGGCCTGGCGTGCGCTGACTGGAGACCCGATTGCCATCGTGCGGCGGGGCGAGCAGGAGGCCGCCCACTACCTGGCGCAGGCCGACGATCTCATCACGCGCCAACTGAGGCTGCGGGGGTGGTCGGCAGCCACCGACCGCTCCGGCTACCGTCAACCGTTGCCCTACGGCAACCGGCTGCTGGCCGAACTGGAGGAGCGCGAGATCTAGGCGGCCCCGTGGTCGCCGGGTAGCAGGCGGAGTTCGACGCTGCGCGTACGCGGCCCGTCGCATTCGATCAGCAGTACGTCCTGCCACACGCCCATCTGCAGCCGTCCGTTCTCGACTGGTACCAGGACCTGGTGCCCGATCAGGTTGGCGCGGACATGCGCGGCCGCGTTGTTCTCGGATCCCTGGTTGTGGGCGTACCGACCATGCCAGGGGACCAGTCGCTCCAGCGCCCGGGACAGGTCGCCGAGCAAGCCGGACTCGGGTTCGTTCAGGGTTACGGCGCAGGTCGTATGCGGGACGCTGACCAGCAGCAAACCGTCGCTCACGTCCCGTGCGTCAAGAGCCGACTGAATCTGGCGGCCGATCGGGTGCACCGACGTTCGCGACGCGGTGGCAATGCGCAGCGTGGCCAGGGACATTCCAGGCGTCGGCCTATGCGTCGGCTGGACCCGGCGCCGCATCGCCGCTCGTGGTCGCATCGAGCGAGAGCGTCCGCCAGCCGGGCGCCACGGCCATGCGCGCCGCGTCCGCCAGGTCGCGGGCCGTCGCCACCCCGGGCGGCGCTGGTGTTCCATCGCGTGCGATCCAGACGACCGGCATCCCGCACCGGCGAGCGCCGGCCACGTCGTTCACCAGGTCATCGCCGATAAGCACGCAGTCCGACAGTTCAGCGCCGACGGCCGTCGCCGCGGCGTCGAAGATGCGGGAATCCGGCTTCTCGGCGCCCACGGCGGCCGAAAAGACCACCGGATCCAGGAGGCTGGCCAGGCCCAGCTGGTCGAGCACGAGCGGCAGCAGGTAGCTGTAGTTGCTGAGGACGCCAACCCGCACCCCCGCCGCTCGGACCACGTCAATGGCCGGGAGCGCATCTGGAAGCACCCGGGTCGCAAAGGCCTCGCCCAGCTCGGCGGCCATGTGGTTGACGTTGAGACGCACACGGCCAGTATCGCCAAGCTCTTCCACGTAGACCCGGGCGTCCGCGAGTTTGAGTCGCTCGAAGTCCTCGACGGTCCGGACGGCGGCGAAGTGCGCCTTGAAGTACCGCATCTCGGCGTGCAGGGCCGCGTCAAGGCGCGAGCGCGGCAGATCAACCCCCGCTCGTCGCACCGCGACGGCCATGAAATCAAAGGGCGAGGGGTCTTGCGAAAAGTGGATCAGCGTGCCGTAGGCATCAAAAAACACGGCCGCCGGGTACGAAGTGGCCACACCGAAACGGTACCACCGGAGGCCAACCGGCCTGACCTGCTGCCGCTAATCCTTCAGCCAGCGTGGCCCGCCCACGACACCTGGGGCCCAGCACCAGCAACAGCGCGATTGCGAAGCCGGTACCCACCGCGACTACGGGTCGGCCACCAAGACCTTGGCAGTCGTTCGGCGAGATCCGTACAGCAATCGCCTCACGCCGCTGCCTCGCAGCGCGGCAGGCCAAGCGTCGCGTGGTTGACCACGGGCACCTCGGGCGGCACGCAGCCGGTCCACCGGTTGCCATCCAGGCGAACTTCATTCAGATTGGCCAACTGGCCGAGATCGCGCGGAATCTCGCCGGTCAGTTCGTTTTCCGAAAGGCCCAGGGACTCCAGCCGGGTCAGCCGGCCCAGCGCTGACGGGATCGACCCCGTCAGCGCATTGCGGTCTAGCTCGAGTTCGGTCAGGTAGGTCAGTTGACCGAGCTCCGAAGGAATCGGGCCCGTCAACTGGTTCCGCCCCAAATCCAGATACGTCAGGTTGGACGCCCGCGCCAGCTGCGGCGGGATTGAGCCGGTGAGCCGGTTGATGGATAGCTTGAGGCGCGTCAAGGCCAACAGCTGCCCCAGCTCGCGCGGGATCGGGCCGGCGAAGCCATTGCTGGACAGATCCAGCGTCCGCAGGAAGGTGAGGTCGCCCAACCTCGGCGGTACCGTTCCGCGCAGGCTGTACCCCGACAGATTGATCGCGGTGACCCGCGGCGGCGTGCCCGCCACCGTGACGCCGATCCACTGGTCGATCGGGGTTCCGGACCCCCAGTTGGCCAGCGACCGGCGTTCGCCGAGCAGCGCTTCGCGCATGCTAATCAGCGCTTGGCAGTCGTGCACCAGCCCCGGATGCGCCCCGGGCTGCGCGACGACAGTCCCGGCGGCGCAGGCGGCTCGGCTCGTGACTGCGTCCTCGCGGCCCGAAGCTCCGGGCACCGGCTGCCCTCCCAGGCCCGGGCGGACGATCGGCTGCACGTCGCTGCCGTCGGGCGCCATCGTGGAAAGTTGCAGTTAGACGTCGCGCGAATCTTCGTAGTGAAAACCGTCGGCCACGGCAAACGCGAACGCGATGCGGTCTCCGCGAGGTGACCAGGCCGCGACCGCCTCCTGCTTGCCGAAGTCGGTCCGCCCGGGCAGGCCCCGTTCTTGGGGCAAGTCGGGGGCGAGGCACGCATAGTACGGATCGCCCGGGAACAGCGTGGCTTCGCCCACCAGCGCCCCGTCCGGCGTTACCACGCACACCGACGGGCCATAGGTAAACAGCAGCTTCGTCCCATCCGGCGACCAGGCCACGTCGCCGACCGTGGCGAAGCGGCGCGGACCCAACGTCTCCCGCCCCGGCGCGCTGCTGGGTTCCCACGCGCGAATGGCCGCAACCCGCCGGCGGTCGGAGCCGTCCACCGCGATGGTGAAGAGCGCGAGGACGTCATCCTCCACACTGGCGAAGGCCAGCCGCCGGCCATCCGGCGACCAGACCGGCGGCTGCATGGCCAGCCCCGTCTCCCACTCGTCGCCGTCATGCGTCACGAGCACACGGGGATCGCGGCCGTCTGGCGCCAGGGTGACGAGGCGGCGCGCCCCGTCGTAGAACTCGCCCCCGGAGATCAGCCCCTGGAGAAACGCCACGCGCCGCCCGTCGGGCGCCCAGACCGGATAGCCGTCGAAGACCGGGTTGAACGTTAGGCGCCGCGGAGCGCCTCGATTCCCGAGCTCTCGGTCGGGGTCCATGGCACCCGGACCTGGCTGATGGCCGCTTCCGAGATCGACCTGCGCCAATTCATACCCGTACGTTCCGTAGAGTCCGTAGTCTTCTCGGCCAAGCGGTCGTCCAAAACCGTCCGGCTGGTCATGCCGCCCAACTGCGGGACGTGGGTAGGTGCATACGGCGATCAGGGCTTGGCGGCCGTCCGGCGTGATGTCAAAGGGGATCATCGTGCTCATCACATCCCAATGGTCCACAGGACCACGGGTGATCGTGCGTACGCTAGCGCCATCCGCGCTGGCCGCGAACAGCACCGGCCCTCGCGTCACGAATATCTCGCGGCCGTCTGGGCTCCACCGGAGAAACGTCTTCCACCAGGACCAAGAGTGCATACCGGGCCGCGGAGTGCAAGTTGCGACGGGGGCTCGATGGTCTCGACAATTTGCCCAGCGCTCGCACCGGCTACGTCGTTGGCCGTATCCCGATCGGTGCGACCACTCGCGGTCTGCGTCGGCTCCGCCCGAGGCACGGCACTCATCTGCTGGATGCGCGGTGGCTTGTCTGCCTGCCGTGGCTGACACGCCGTCAGGGCCACCAGCACCAGCACCAATAGAGCGGGGACTGCTGCGTTACGGTGCGACATCAGCCGGTTTCAAGTTGACGATCAAGCTGACGATCATGGCTTGGTCTGATAGAGGGCATACATCTAGAGGACGTCAAGCGGCGATGGAGCACAATCCATATTCGCACCCACACCAATCATCACGGAATCCTCTTTGAGAGCGTCGTTCGGATGATTCGTATCGTCCTCAGGTCCGGAGGCACCTTCGCGAATCCCAAATGCATGTCCAAGTTCATGCACCAATGTCGTATACACGCTCATAAATCTGTAACCCGGGCGCGAAGGGAATGGTCCTGAATGTTCTTGGTTCGCGTCAAGTCGTACAAGACACATATCGAGACCTACGGTCGGAATTTCGGGCACATATCTGCCCGATTCGACTTCGAAAGAAGCGTCCTTTTTCAGCGCGATGTCGGTGATCCATCCCTTCGTCTCGTGAGGCACGCCATGTAGCCGCGCACAACCGTATGCCTTGCGGTCGCACAGGCCAGGTTGAAGCTTCTGGCCAAACTCGTAGACCATTGGCCGTGCGCTCGACTCGTACATGAATACTTCATTGCCCACGTCGGGGTTGTCGCTGGTGTCCATCGCCGCGCGCAGGACGGCGTCGCGTAGCGTCCCTAGGTGTCGCGACTGGTCCACGAGCGCTTGCACATGGGCGCGCCGGGTGTTCTCGTCGTATTGCGCGGCAAGAGATCCGTCCAATGATCGACCAAGCGACTGAACCACCTGTTCAACGACCGCCGAATACGTCGCGCACGGCACGCGTTCGATCGCAGCCACGACCAGCCCGTCGGTCGCGACGCGCCACCGATCGAACGCATCGAAGATGAAATCCTCCCAATTATTGGCTCTGAGAAGATCTGGATGTCCGTACGAATCGGTGAATTCAAGATCCGGGAACGTGTTGTCGCAGAGGCGGTACACGTACGTTTGCCGTGGCTCACGATCGGTATTCTCCACTGGGTAGTTCAGGGGATAGCTGGCAACACGCTCGCCCGCGGCGGGATTCCCGTGCTCGTTCATTCCCACCCCGCCTGCCCGTGTGGACGGCCAGACATACACATCGCGCCCAGCGAAGACGCGACGCTTGATCGGCTGGCTTCCTTGCGAAACCGGCGGCTCATACCAAAACTGGATAGCGTGCAGCTTGTAGAGTTCGAGAAATACAAGAGTGTTGCCGTCCTTCAAGAGGGTCTCAGGGACATCCGCTACATACTTGAAGTTGGCCTCTTCTGGGTGCCATGTGATGTCGGAATGACCGCCTGTGCCACGTCGATGCCGAAACCAAGCCGTGCCATTCGCGTACGAGTCATCCTCGAGGACATGCTGCATCAGATTCCAACTGAGTAGCGCCTCACCTCCCGTGCCCGAACTTTTTCCATTCGCTGACCTGATCGGCGTATCGATGACAATGATCGCGTCACTCGGCACCGACAGAATGTCGTTGTTACTTGAATCCTTACCAGTGACGGCCTGGACCTGGACATCGTACGCCGGATGATGCTGCAGACCTAGCGCTCCGCCCGAGGCCCTGTACATTAAATTCAGATAGAATTCGAGCTTGTAGGTTGAGGCACTCTCGTCAACGGCTTCGGCGGGAGTCGTCCGCCCAGTGTGCACCCGCCGCCACTCATAGAACCGACTTTGACGATTGACGCCAAAGCCGCGGGCGGTAACTAAAAAAGCATTGGCCTGCGGACCGGTCCACGTCCACGTCAATCTGACTTTACGTTCGCGAAGCGGCAGCACGTCCAGGTTCCGCGGCCGCGGCGCCTCGCGCGTGCCGCTTTGCTGCTCCCAGGCGCCACAATCGGTCCGGTCGGTCGGGCCATTGCAGGCGCGGACCTGCACGTGGTAAGAGACGCCGTTGGTCAGCGGCATCCGCTCGTCGCCGGTCAGAATGGGGACCGTCGTCGCCGTGTGATCCGTCACATCAGGCGTCACCTCAGGGTTGCTGGTCCACGCTGTCACGGCCGCTTCCTTGTACTGGACCTGGTAGCGGGAGATGGTTTGGCCCCCGGTGCTCAAGGGCGCCCGCCAGCGCACTCCCAGCTCGTGGTCGCCCGGCGTGAGCGTCAGGGCCTGGACTGGGCCAGGCGGGTTCACTGGTGGCGGCGGGACGCTAGCACACGACCTTTTGGCCGTCTCTCCATCTAATATCATCAGTGTCACGCAAACGGACTCTCCACGGCTTTCAACCGTTCGATATCGAACGGTTGCCGTGATAGCTGGCCCACCTGATGCCGCCGGCCCGTGGCCGCCGACCGCGACCCGCCGTCGTGCTCCGGCTGGTCAGGTTGGCCAGGGTCTGCGTGTGCTCCGGGTAACGAGGGCACCCATTGACGTGACCTATGAGCCGACGCGGCGTTTGAGCGATTGGCCTGCGCTTCGCCATAGTCAGGCTGGCGCTTTCTACGGATTCAGGCGTGCAGATCAGCAAAGCCGTGATGTCGTACCGCGCGATGGCGGTGTTCTTCCTGCCGTTGGCGGCCGCGCAGGTGTTCCAGACGCTGCGCAATCCGGTGCTGGACGCCGGCATCTCGCGGGCGGTCGATCCGGAAACGTCGCTGGCCGCGTTCGCGATCGTGGCGAGCGTCATCCAGATCCTGAGCGCCTCCGGCACGGCGATTCAAAGCGCCTATCTGGTGCTGGTGCGAGGGCGCCAGTCGTTCGCGGTGATTCAGCGCTACATGCTGATTTACATGGCAGTGATTACCTGCATCGGCGCGCTGTTCGCGATGCCGGGGATCGGCGAAGGCTTTTTCCGCCACGCGATGGGAACGCCGGAGGCCCTGCTTCCCGAGGTGATGGCCATGATGCGGATTTCGCTCGCCATCCCGCTCTTCAACCTGCTGCGCGTGTTCAACCTGGCCCAACTGGCGCATCGGCGCCGCTCCCAGTTGATCTGGATCGCGCCGGCGGTTGGACAGGTGGTGTTGATGGCGCTTGGCCTCGGTGTGATTCCCCAGCTTCCGGTTCCAGGCACGTACAGCGCGGCGGTGGTGTGGCTGATCGTGGCCGGGGTTGAGGGCCTGCTGGCCGTGGCGCTGGTGCGGCGGGTGGACCGCACGGCGCCCTATGCGCCTGATCCCGACGGTGAAGCGCCGCTGGACTTCCGGTACCTGACCGGGTTTCTGATACCCCTGATCATCACGCAGTTCGCGCTCACCGTCGGGCATCCGATGGTGAACGCCGGGCTGCTGCGGCTTCCCGACCCCGAGGCGACGGTGGGAGCGTTCCGCATAGCGTTCAGCCTGGGCATGTTGCCGCTGACCGCCATGGCGGCGCTGCGGCAAGTGGTGCTGGTGCTGGGGCGGGACGCTGAACAGCAGCGCCGCGCGCGACGCTTCGTGTACGTGGTAGGGCTGTTGATGGCGGGGTTGATGTCCCTGATTGCGTTTACGCCGCTCAGCCACGCGATCATTGCCGGGCTGGTGGGCGCGCCGGAGGCGCTGGTGCCGGACGCCATCGTGGCGCTGCAGATTCTGACGGTGTTCCCGCTGCTCATGGCGGTTCGGCAGTTCTATCAGTCGATGACAATGAACCAGCGCAAGACGCGCCGGGTGGCAATGACCGCCTTCTCACGGCTGCTGATGATGGCGTCATTCCTGTTCGTGTTGACCCCGGTGATGGGTTGGACAGGAGCGGGCGTGGGGGCCGCGGCCCGTATCGCGGCCATGGGCACGGAGGCTCTGGCGGCCTACCTGGTCGGGCGGCGTTTTGTGGGGATGGATCCCGCTACGCGGGAGAGCGCCAGCAAGCCCGCATCATCCCCGACGGTCCGCTCGAAGTAGGCGGATGAGTTCGGCGTTGCGGCGATCGAGAGCTTCGTCGCGTTGGTCCTGGGTCCAGGAATAGAAGCCCTGCCCGGCGGCGGCGCCGGTGTGCCCGGACTCCACCGCCTCGTCCAGGGCCGGGGGCGGTCCCTCGATCCGACTGAGGTCAGCCGCCAGATACCTGAAGATCTGCCGATACACGTCCAATCCGGCCAGATCGGCCTGGCGGAACAGACCCAGAACAGGCATACGGCGCGCGATCGAGCCGCGGACGGCCCGGTCAATCTCTTCGGCCGAAGCGACGCCCTGCCCGACGAGATCCATGGCCTCCCGCAAGAGGGCGAACTGCAGCCGGTTGATCAGGTAGCCGGGCATCTCCCGCTGCAAAACCACTGGCCACTTGCCCAGGCGCTCCAGTAGAGCGCGAACGGCTTTGATCGTGTCGGGGCTCGTCCGTGGCCCGGGTGCGACTTCAACCACGGGAATGAGGTGGGGCGGCAGGATCCAGTGCGCCAGCGCCACCCGTTCAGGCCGCTGACAAGCCGCCGCGATCTCGCTGATGGCCAGGCTGGAAGTGTTGGACAGCAGCAAGGCCGTGGGAGGGGCCGCGCCGTCCAGTCGGGCAAACACGCGGCGTTTGACGTCGAGATCCTCGGCCACGGCCTCGAAGACAACTTCAGTATCAACGGTGGCGCTTTCCAGGTCAGTTGCCGCCGTCAGCCGGTCGACGATGGCCGGAATGTCGGCGGCTTGGATGCAACCGGCAGCGACCAGGTCATGCGCGTCGGCCGCGGCCTCAGCGATAGCGGTTTCAGCCCGACCTGGTTGCGTGTCATAGATGGCAACATTGAAACCGCCGCGCGCGGCCTCCAGGGCAATTCCGTGGCCCATGCGGCCCGCGCCGATCACGGCGGCGCGCGGAAGGGCGCCGGACAACCGGTCTGTCATATGTGTACCGCCTTGGCGTACTTCCGAGTACAGCCCATAAGCCCGTATCCTCCGGCGATATACTGCCCATTATTCAGCAATGACTCGACCTGACCCGTTGCCGCCGGCCCGGGGGCTGAACGATCCGCTGCGCCTCTTGGAGCCGCTGGGCGCCGCCGTTTCGACCGTGGTGCAGCCGGGCGCACTGGCCATCGGCTTGGGCGCCGGGGCGCTAGCCGGAGGGCTGGCAGGTCTGGCGGGCGGCCTCGCATTCATCAGATCGCCCGCGGCGCTGGCGATACTCCCGGTGGCGGCGGTCATTAGCCTGATCCTGTGGTCGTGGGCACTGGGCGCTGCGGCGCTGATTGCCGACCGCGCCGCCGACGAGCGCGACACGTCGGCCCGCCGGGCGCTCCGAGACGCCTGGCGCCAGGTACCCGCGCTAGCCCTATCCGCTCTTCCGATTCTGCTGGTTCTCGGCGCGCTGATCGTGGTGCAAACCGCTGTCTTCAACCTGACCCGCCCGCCGGACACCATTCTCACGACTGACCGCCCGGTTGCGCTGATCGCCGCGGTTTTCGTGGTCCTGTTCCTGATCGACGCGGCGGCGTTGGCCGGTACCAACGTTTTTCTCTGGACCGTCATTCCCCAGGTAATCGTCAGAGGCTTCTCCGCGGCGGCGGCGTACAACGAGGTCTACGCTCGCTTTCGGGAACGCCCTGCCTGGACCGCGGCCTCAATGGCTGCCGTGCTGGTAGTGGCCGGGATGGTGACGGGCGTCGGACTCGGTGTCGTCACCCTGGCGCTGGCCTCGGCCGCGCTCACTGAGCTCGCCGGCGCAAGCGAGCTTGTCCTGCTGCGGTTTTACGGGGCGCTGTTTCAGGGATCGTTCGCCGTGGCCACCGGCGACTTCGCCGCAATGGTCATTCTGGCCACAGGCCTGGGCGCGGCCGTTGGGACGGCCGCGGGTCTTGGGCACGTGTTTGGCGTGGCCGGCGGGACGGGTCTGCTGCGGGCGGCGGCCGATTCCACGAATTGATAGTCGCGCGCGCCCACCGCAACTCCAGGTAGCGCGCCATGCCTGAGCTGCTGGCCGTCGGCCTGGAAGCCACGGCCGTTGTGCTGGCCATGAGCGCGGCGTGCGTGGTCGCGGGCTACGGCCTGACCCGTCGGCTGGCGCCGCCGGAACTGCGAGCCACCGGATTCCTGCTGGTTCCGCTGGTGGGCGCGGCGGCCCTGATCGTCGGCGCCTACGCGCTGAACCTGATCATGGACCTGCGGATCGCCACAGCTCTCCTGTTGGGCGCCGGCGCCGCGCTGGCCGCCTGGACGGTGCGCCGAGACGGCTGGTGGCTGCCACGGCCTACGAAGCCGCAGACGGTGACCCTAATCGCCGGCGGGTTGCTCTTGGCGGCGGCCTTCCTCCCGCACCTGCACGGACGGTCCGGAGCGATGTTGGGTCTGAACATCGATGAAGACCTGTACGTGCCCCTGGCCGAGGCGCTCAAGTGGAACACCGTCTTCATGCACGGGCTGACCGAGGGTCCATTTCAGGCCGAATTCCAGGGGTTGCCCAATCACTCGCGCGGCTGGGGGTTTCCGTATCTCCTGACCATCGGATCAATCCTTTCGAACGCGCCGGCGTTTCATGCGTATGTGCCGTTGCTGTACCTGCTCGTGGCCGGCAGCGTGCCGGCCGTCTTCATCTTTGCTCGAGTCGGCTTGCAGATGTCCGAACGCCCGTCGGGACTGGCGGCCACGCTCTACGCGCTGCACGGGCTGCCGCTCTGGTTCGCAGGCATGGGATTCGGACCGCACGCTGTCGCATTCGCGCTCTTTCCCGTGGCGGCCGCCACGGGAATTACGGCCTTAAGACGCGGGGGCAGTTCGGCGCTGATCCTGGCGGCGCTGGTGAGCGCCGCGCTGCTGGTCTCCTACTTCTGGGCCATCTCGGCCGTCTATCTCGCCGTGGCGGTAACGCTGGTGGTGGTGCTAGTCGTCACGGGCCGACAACGGCTCACCACGCTGCGTCGGGCGCTGCTGCTGGGCGTCGGCACGGCCGTCCTGGGCGGGCCGGGGCTGGTCTGGCTCTTCGTCTGGGCGCTGCCAAGGCTCGCGAACATTGCGGGCGACCTGAACGGCCAATTCGGCAACGCGTGGGGCGATACACGGTTCGCGAACGTCGAACTCGCGTTCGGGCTGGAAGCCTATCGCCTGATCCCGCGCGACGGTCCGCTGGAGTCGCTGCTGGGCGCGGGAGGCACGGGCGCACTCGAAGCCGTTCTGGGCGCCCTGTTCTGGCCGGCGTTGGCGCTGGCCCTGCTGGGCGCCGTGACCGTGCGCGGCGATCGGCGCGTGACGCTGGCGCTGGCCGCGGCCTTTGCCGGTTTCATGTTCTGGGTCGCGAAAGGCGCCGGCTACCACTACGGCCACCTCAAGAACCTGTCCTACGTGACGTTCCTGGTCGTGGTCCTGTTGGCGTCGGGGATCGCGAACGTCTACCACGGTGAGTTCAAGCTCTGGAGCCAGGCTTCCACACGCCGCCTTGAGGCCTGGCTGGCCCCCCTAGAGCCTGCCCTGAGCCGTGTGGCGGTCGCCGTCTTGACCGTCCTCAGCCTGGCGCTGATCTACAACACCTATTTGAGCGTGTGGTGGAACTGGCAAGGCGTCGGCTGGAACGTCGAGCGCCGCATCGCCCACGACGCGCGAGCCGTCGCGGACCGGGTTCCGCTGGGCAGCCGCGTGTACTTTGCGCCGGGCCTGAGTTATCCGGTGCCCGAGGCGCGACGGCGAACCGGCGACCACGTGTTGGCCTTCCACTACCCCAAGCACCAGGCCGAGTCCTGGGCTCGGCGCACCACCGGCGTATGGGCCGGGCTGTTGGTCGGACGCACGCTTGGCGGGCTCGCGAGTTCCCCCGCATATCCCTTTGAACAGCTCCACGACTCGGGCTACGACTACCTCGTCCTCAACAGCGCCGACGATCCGCGAACCTACGGGCTGCTCAAGTCCGACGCGATCCACACCACCCCGTACTGGACGATTTTCCAGGACGCGCCGGGACAGCGTCTGACAGGCAACGAGCTGGGCCAGGCGCTCGGCTCGCTGGACCTTCCAGCAGACGGAAGCGTGCGGCTGGGCCTGCGGAACGGGCATCTGGCGACCGGCAACGACCTTGTGGCGGCTAGCGATCCAATCCTGTTCGGCATCGTCTCCGCAACGCGCGGGGTTATCCAAGCAGGCCCGGCCGAGGTCACCGTCAACCCGGGGCTGACCTGGATCACCGCCCCCTCCATTCCTGGGACCGTCCTGGCGATCAGTACGCGTGGGGACAGTGCGCAGCCGCAGATCATCGCAGCGCGGCTGGCGCCAGACGCCGCCGCTGAGACAACCACGACCGAGCACGTCGCGCGCCACGTTGTCTCGGTAGACGTAGCTGCGCATGACGGCGCAATTGGCGGCACGCTCATCACGATGAACCCGACCGGCACCGGCGGGAACGTCGGAATGGCCTACGCGGAAAGCCCCCGCAACGACGCCCCACCCTCGCACGGCTTCTGGTCAAGCGCAGGCCACATCACCGCACCCGCGCAGCGGATTGAGTTTCGCTACGACCCAACAACCCGCACCCTGACGGAAACCGTTGACGGCCAGCCACAACCGCCCATGACCGCCCGCGACGCAGCACTCTTGGGTGACTACCGCCTGCGCCTCCTGCTATCGCGCGGACTCGTGGACGATCTCTCGCTCCTCCTGATGGACTACCGGGTGCAGGACGGGGAAATGAGCTCCGCCCAACCCTTCCGCCAGACCTACGTCTTCGACATGCCGGTTCGTCCCCTGCCGGGCCAGCAGTAAGCTCAGGCCCCGGCCCGCGCGAGGTCTGCCAGGTGGCGCTCAAGTTCCCCCGCTACGTGCTCTCCGGCACGGCCTTCCCTGAACACGCCCCCTCAGCCCTCGTCGCCGAGGCCAAGGCGCTGGACCTGGACGCAATTGACCTGGTTGTCGCGCCCAACGGGCAGGTGGACCCGTCTGAAGCGGCCGACCTGATCGAAGTCACCGTCGACTGCGCGGACGCCGGCGTCCAGGTCGTCATGGTGACCACGGACCTGACCTCGCCCTTCGACGACCACGCCGAGACCATCCACCGCGGCTGTGAGGAGGCGCGGGTTCCCTACATCCGTTACGGCGTCTGGGCCAGACTTGACGGGGCGGCCTACCTCGACTCACTGCAAGCCGCCCGGTCCGGCCTGCGCGGGCTGGAAACGCTCTGCCGCAGACATGACCTTCGCGCGCTCGTACGCCAGCTTCCCGGCTCGCTACAGGAACAGTCGGGCCACGCCGCGGCCCTGCTGCACGGGCGCCTTCCGGGCTACGTGGGTATGTGCCTGGCGCCCGGCGAGGTCGGCCCCATCAATCCCGAGGCTTGGCGCCTGGACCTGGACGCGCTGGGCGAACACGTACAAGCCCTCAGCATCTCCAACTCGGCGATCGTGCCCGGATCCGACGGCTGGTCGCGAACGCCAGCCACCCTGACGGATGGCCTGGCCGACTGGCCGGACCTGCTGGACGAAGTGACCAAACGTGACCTGGACGTCTTCGCAATTCTCGACGGGCGCTACAGCCAAGGCGTTGTCTGGGGCCACGACGCCGACACGGCGCCAGACGCGCGCACGTTGCTGCAGGCCGACCTGCGCCTGGTGCGCCACCACCTCGGCCCCAAGCCCGTCCGGCGACGGTCAAACAAGCCCCGACGCTGGTACAGGCCCCGCTAATCGCAAGCCCCCCAACCGCAGGCCGGACAACTCATACACCGACCCAGCGGCCGCAGTTGAACGCCACAGTCCGGACACGCGTGCACGGCCCGGATCTGTCCAAAAGCACGCGAACTCGGCGTCGCACGCGCACCGGACGCCACCGTGTTCGGCGATTGCCGGTCATGCCCCACAATCCGTACGGCCAATGTTCGTTCGGTATTCATACGGTAAGCCTAGCACCCCGTTCGCTTTTCATCAGGCACGGACACGGTGAGGCAACGGGCCACGTTGGCCGACCCGACACAAACGATCTACCGTCCCTGGATACGATTCAGTCGACACGTTCCGGTCGACCGATTCCAGCTGGTGGCAACTCGACGTGAGTGCTGACCTAAAGAGCGCGGATGTCGCCGTCGTGGGCGGTGGCATCGTCGGCTGCGCCGTGGCGCTGGCCGCCCGTCGCCGCGGCCTCACGGCGGCCGTCCTCGAGCGCGGACGCATCTGCGGCGAGGCCTCGTCCGCCGCCGGCGGGCTCATCTGCGGGCAGTACGACGCCGATTACGACACCCCGCTCGTGCGCCTGCGGCTGGCCGGCCGCGACGCCTTCCCCGAATTCGCCCAGCTCCTCGAAGAACTCAGCGGCGTGGACGTCGGCTTCGTCAAGGGCCCCACCATCGGCGTTGCGCGAACCGACGAACAGCGCCGGCTGCTCCTGGCCCAAGTCGCCCGCCAACTGACGGCCGGATTCCACGTCGAATTCATCGAGCCCGACGAAGCCCACAGACGTGAGCCGTTGCTGCCGCCCGATGTCACCGGCGCCGCCCTCTACCCCGATGGCCAGGTCGACACCCAACGCTGGCCGCCCATCGTCCATCGCGCCCTGCTGGCCGCGGGCGTGGATGTCTACGAGGGAACCGAGGTCGTGGCCGTGGCGGGTGGCGCAAGTCCCGCCGTCCAGACCGTTCGCGGCACACTCAACGCGGATCAGATCGTGGTGGCCACCGGCGCCTGGGCGCGCGAACTCCTGCCCTGGGTCCCGGTCGTGCCCTCCAGAGGGCACATGATCGCCTTTGAGGCGCCCCACATCCGCGCCCGCCACATCATCCACATCCCCGGCGGCAGCCTCGTCCAGCGGTTCGATGGACGTGTCCTCTACGGCGCCACCAAGGAGCGCGTGGGCTTTGATCGACGCCTGCGCGCCGGCGCGGTCCGGGAAATGCTGAACGGCGCCCTGGCCACCTTGCCGGCGCTGGCGGATTGCCCCCTGTCCGCAATCTGGACCGGCTTCCGGCCCGAACCCGAGGACGGCCTGCCCCTGATCGGCCGCGACCCGCGCAGCGGTCTGCTGCTCGCCACCGGCCACCACACCCACGGCATTACGATGAGCTGGCACACCGGCCTCATCATCGCCCGCCTCCTCACCGGCCAAGACCCCGCCTACCCCATCCAGCCCTTCAGCCCCGCCCGACTCACCTCAGCCTGACAACCGCCACTCGTCATCCCGGCGTCCGCAGCCGGGACCCAGCAGCACCCAACCAACTTGGCGCGCCCAGCCACCCCGTCCGCCCCGAGCCCACCGTCCTCCCCGTCATCCACAAGCCCACCCAGCCGTTCGTCGTGAGCCTGTCCTCAGCTTGTCGAAGGGGACCGTGTCGAACCATGAACCCCTATCCTTCCAACACCCCCGGGCAATCCGTAGCGCACCCCCATCCCCATCCCACCGCAGCCACCCGGGCAGTCCCCGCTCCAAAGTACGCACCGGCGGTTGAACCAGCCTGAAGATAAATCAGTCCTGGACATGCATCCATCCGCCCCAAATCAGTCGCCGTGCGACCGTATCCAGTAGGGGCCAGGAGGCGACGCTGATCCACGAGTCTTGATGACTTTCCATTCACACCGTGAATGACAATCATTCACGGTGTGAATGAATCTCTAGTCGGTCGTCCCGTTGCGGCAAGTCTCCAGGACCGACTCCGCGTCATCCCGGCCGTGGCGGTCACCGGCCCTCGTCGGCCTGGCACGAGCACGCTGGCGCAGGAGCTGGCGCAGGAGCTGGCGCTGGAGCGTCGTCGGTTCGACAATCCCACCACCGTCGCTTCTCAGCGCACACCCCCCGTCATACCCGCGAAGGCGGGTATCCACCCCCACCACCGTTCCACCCCAACCGTCGGCGTCCCCGCCCTCAGTCCCCTCCATCCCCTAGTCCCTAACCACTAGCTTTGGCACCCACCACGCCGCGCCCTGATACTGTCCCGTCCGCCCACGCCCCAACCGCCGGCATGCCCCGCACCGCCGAACACACCGTCAACGTCGAACTCGCCCGACTGCTCCGCACCCGGCATCCGCGCTGGCGGCAGGGCGTCGGTGTTGAGCAGAGCGGCGTGCTACAGGACGCCCCGGGCCAGCGCCCCGACATCCTCATCCAGCATCCCGGCGGCTTGCCGGTCGTCATCGAGACCGAGTACCAGCCGGCCCGCGAAGTTGAACGAGACGCCAGCGGCCGGCTCGGCGCGGTCGTTGCGGCCACCGGAGAAGCCATCGAACAGGCCGTCGCCCTGCGCGTGCCCGTGGAGCTCCGCGGCGTCAACCAGGCCGTCCTGCTCCAGCGCGCGGCCGAGGCCGCCTTTGACTACTGCGTCTTTACCGAGGGCACGGAAGGCCCTGATCGCTGGCCTGACAGCGGCTGGCTCACCGGCGGCGTCGACGACCTCGCCGGCTTCATCGAACACACTGCCCTATCCGAACGCCGCATCGCCCGCGGCACCTTGATCCTCGAAACCGGCGTGCGCCAGGCCGCCGGCCGCCTCGAGAAGGACTTGCAGGAACGCCCGGACGCCATGCCCAAGATTGCCGCTGCCCTGCATCAGCAGCCCGGCGAGCAAACCGTGCGCATGGCCATGGCCATCGTCGCCAACGCCCTCACCTTTCAAACCGGGATCGCTGCATCCCACGATGTCCCCGCGCTCGAGGAAGTGCGCAACAAGAGCCCATTCGGACGGCTGCTCAAGTCGCAGGTGGTAGGGACGTGGCGCTACATCCTGGGCGAAATCAACTACTGGCCGATCTTCCGTATTGCCTCAGACATCGTCATACCGATACCCGACGCGGCGGCATCGGCTGTTCTCAATCACCTGGCTCGTGTGGCCGAAGCGCTGCACCAACTCGGCGCCGCCACCACCCACGACCTCTCCGGCCAGATGTTCGGGCGCTTGATCGCCGACCGGAAGTTCCTGGCCACCTTCTACACCCTGCCGGCCTCCGCCGCCCTGCTGGCCGAACTGGCCGCGGTCCGCCTCGACGTGGACTGGTCCGACCCTGAAGCCTTCACCGACCTGCGCATCGCAGACTTGGCCTGCGGCACCGGCGCGCTGCTGGCCGCCGCCTACCGCGCCGTCGCGTCGCGCCACCGCCGGGCCGGTGGCGACGACGCCCCGCTCCACGCCGCCATGATGGAACGTGCTCTCATCGGCGCGGACATCATGCCGGCGGCGACCCATCTGACAGCTGCGACGCTGTCCAGCGCGCACCCCACCCAGACCTTTGACCGCACCCGCATCCACACCATGCCCTATGGCGACCCCGAACCGAACGACGCCAGCGGGCGCGCCACCGCCATCGGCTCGCTGGACCTGATTCTCAGCGATACCCAACCGTCCCTCTTTGGCACCGGCCAGCACGTCGTGCGCGGCCGCGGCGCGCCTCTCGCCGCCGACTCCCCCGCCGGCTGGCAGCGGCAGGGCGACGAGCTCCACGTGCCCCACGGCTCGGTCGACCTCATGATCATGAATCCCCCGTTCACACGGCCGCTTGGACATGAGGGAACCGAAGAAGGCGTCCCGGTGTCGTCGTTCGCTGGATTCAACACCAGCGCCGACGAACAGCGGGCAATGTCAACGGCGCTGGGACGAATTCGCAGCCGCCTGAACCATCCGGCGGGCCACGGCTACGCCGGGCTGGCCTCCAACTTCATCGACTTGGCGCATGCCAAGGTCAAACCCGGCGGCGTGCTTGCCTTGGTGTTGCCGTTGGCGGTCGTATCAGGGGAGGCCTGGTCGTCGGCCCGTCGGCTGCTGGCTCGCGAATACCGCGACCTGACCATCGTCACCATTGCGGCCATCGGCGACACCGGCCGCGCGTTCTCGTCGGACACCACCATTGGCGAAGCGCTCGTGATCGCGACCCGGCGAGACGCAGCCTCCCAGGCTGACGAGGCGGAGGCGGAGGCGGAGGCGGCCGCAACGTACGTGAACCTCCTCCGCCGGCCGCGGAGCTTGGCCGAGTCCGCCGAGATCGCACGGACGGTCCGCAATCTTCCAGACGCCCGTGCCGGCCTCTTGAGCGTCGGGGACACAGAAGCTGGCTGCTTCGTTCGCGCAACCGCCGCCGATGGTGGCTGCGCGTCGCTGAGGGAACCGTCTGTTGCCGATTCCGCCCTGGCGCTCGAGCGGGGATCGCTTCGCCTGCCGCGTATGCGGGAGGCACTCCCCCTGCCCGTTGCGGTGCTTGGCGAGCTCGGCGAAAAGGGTCTGCATGACATGCAGATCAATGGCAAGGCCAACGGCCCGTTCGACGTGATCCCACACCGCGAGGCACCGGCCTATCCGGTTCTCTGGCGCCACAGCGCGGCGCGTGAGCGGCGCCTCACCGTGGAACCCGACCGCGAGGGACGCGTGCGTCCAGACCGAGACGAGAAAGCGTTAGATGTCTGGAACACGGCCACCCGCCTGCACTTCAATCGGGACTTCCGGCTCAATTCCCAGAGCTTGGCCGCCTGCCTCACCCCGGAACGTTCGATCGGAGGCCGGGCCTGGCCGAACTTCCGACTGGCGGACTCCGCCCGTGAAGAGGCGATCGTGCTCTGGGCAAACACCACGCTGGGCCTGCTCAACTTCTGGTGGACGGGTGGCCGTCAGCAGTTGGGCCGCTCCGTCATGACCATCACCCACCTGCCCGAACTGCTAACGCTCGACATCCGTCGTCTTAGTCCGGCGCAAATCGAACGATCCAAACAGATCTTTGCCGAATTCCTCGACCACGAGTTCCTACCCGCCAACGAGGCCTACCACGACTCGGCCCGCCAGGCCCTCGACCAGGCCGTCCTGATCGACCTCCTCGGCCTCACCGAGTCCGTCCTCGAACCCCTCGCCGTCCTCCGCCACCAATGGTGCGCCGAACCCACCGTCCACGGCGGCAAATCCACCCGGCCTCCCGAATAACGCCGTGACGACATTTCTGTAGGGGTACCCCTTGTGGGTACCCTCCATCCAGCCCACATCATTATTCTGACCCACCCGTCGGCATCTGCCCGCCACCCCTCACGTTGACCTCAAATCTCCAATACGGGTCATCGCCTGATCGATCAGTCCGGATAGACTGAATAATCCACCCCACGGCGAGACCCTGACATGGCCGTATTTCAGGTCGGTGTGCCTCCGAATGACCCCGAAGTCATGCTTGCCGAGATGCGACGCGAGCAAGAGGACGTTCGATGGATCGAGGACAACATGGCCGCGCTGGTCGAGGAGTACGGCATCAAGTTCGTCGCGGTTCGTCATCGGCAGGTCATCGGAGCGTCACCTCGACTCTCCAAGCTTCTCAGAGATCTTGAAGAGCAGGGCGTCACCCCAGGATCGGCCTCAATCGAAGTGCTGTCCCGCCAGAAGTAGCTGCCTTTGGCGATTGTTGGCACTGCCGAGCCTCCGAGCCCCGGAGCGGGCCCCGCCCCCTACGTCAGCGCTTGGGTCTACGGCCGCTACCCGGGAGCCGATGCACAGCGACACGCGACCGTCTCGTTCATGGTGGACACCGGGGCGGATCGCACCCTCCTTTCACTTCGCAAAGCCCGCCACCTGATAGGCCGCGATTGGGAAGCCGTCTGCCGGACCTCCGTCACCCTTGAGGGCATTGGGGGCGCCCAAGCCTATTGGGAAGTTCCAGTGCGGATCTGGTTCTGGGACGTCTCAGTTCGACGCTTTGTCTATGTTGAGCCTCTAGTCCTGGTTCCGTTCTATTCTGAAATCCAGGACTTGGCCGAACTGCACAGTGAGCGTCACGGCCGCGAACCAATCTCTCTGCTTGGTCGCGACGTGTTTGGCCACATGCGTCTCGAATTCGATCTCTCCCAGCCTGAGCCAGTCGTTTTGCGCTA
Source organism: Chloroflexota bacterium (assembly GCA_965263175.1). Classification (GTDB taxonomy): domain Bacteria; phylum Chloroflexota; class UBA11872; order UBA11872; family UBA11872; genus UBA11872. Next base: position 3,248,566 of record OZ253587.1, on the reverse strand, counting down.
GGGACGGCAGGTGTTCGTGCCCTTGTCGCTGAGCCGAGCGTCAACCGCATACATGTGTGGAATCCGTTGGATAGAGCTCCCAAGTCAGTCGGCGAAGTGAACCGGCACGAGCTATCGATGATTGCCTCAGAGGGTAGGTCTGAAAAATTTCGTCCTGCGGCGCGGCGCTGGCTGGTGCTGAGCCTGCGCGGTTCGGCGGACGCATTACCACGTAATCCGAAACGGAATAGACCGCCGCGGCCCCCTCGGATGCACCGCCCCAAACCGGCCGTAGAGCCAGTATCACGAGGCCTTGATGGCGTGATTGTCCCGGTCGATCGGTCGTTCCGAGAGCGGGTGATGCGCGCGCGGTTCGTGGAAGCAGTAGTTCGCGAACTCGCGGATCAGCGCCCGGCGCCGCGACCTAGCGAGCTAGGACAGCAGCGATGATGGCCCCGGCCGTTCCAAGGACATTGAGCACGACGAGCAGCAAAAGACCGACCATCCAGGTTTTGAGGTTGGCAACGTCGGCCTTGGTCGCGTAGTGGCGCAATTCACGGTGCATCTCATCGCGGAAGCGATCGAATTCCTCACGCAACTCTGCCCGCGTCAGCGACGAGCCACCGATGTTCGAGTCGGCCATCTGGAAGTGTCTCCTTCTGCCTGGCGCTCGCCGCGCCCGCTGAAGAATCCCTCTGCCGCCCGAACGATTCTGTCGCTCAATCATACCCAAGTGACTCCACGAATCCAGTCGCTCGCTCAGACTTCCATTTTGGAATCCCACTACGTCACCACGTAATCCGAAACGGTATCGACCGCCGCGCCCCCTGCGGTCGCACCGCCCCAAACCGCCGGCGCCCCCTTGCACTCCATCCAACTGACGCCGTTCTTTCTCCTTCTCCCTTGAGGGAGAAGGCTGGGATGAGGGTGGCTGCTACCCACAGCACCCACGCCCGGTCACAGCAACCCATCGCCTTCCAGACTCCCGTCCTCCCTCTTCGAACGGACCACGACATCACCACGTGATCCGCCACGGAATCGACCGCCGCGGCCCCCGCGGATACACCGCCCCAAACCGGTCGTACAGCCAGTAGCAGAGCGCCTTGATGGCGTGATTGTCCCGGTCGATCGGTCGTTCCGAGATCGGGTGATGCTCTTGCGGTTCGTGGTAGCGGTAATTCGAGAACTCGCGGATCAGCGCCTGGCACCGCGAGTTGATCGTGATGCGCGGCTCGCCGCTGGCGGGGTTGCGCAGAAACGTCCGCAGCCGCTCGATCCCGTCCTGCAGCAGCACCCGGTGCGAGCGCAGCCGCAACTGAGCCTGCGCGGCCCAGACTTCGATCTGGCTGGGCATGGCGTGGTGCTGCCGGCCCGCGATGTCGATCACCCCGCTGCGCACGTACGGCCACCAGGCCCGCCGCTTGCACGCGTCGATCACCTGCGCCGTCATCGCGTACTGCATGTAGACCTCGTCCAGCACGAACACTTCTGCCCCGCGCTGCGCCAGCGCCAGCACCGCATACGCCCCCGCGTACCCCGGATCCACCGCGATCTCGATGTTGTCGAAGCTCTCGTACGGGTCCTTGATCGACCGCACGTGCGCGGCCGGGTGGAATTCGCGGAACACCAGCGACACCGGTGGACACGGCACCCCGCCAAAGCGTTCCTGGAACAGGTCGTCGGGGTAGGTCATCGCCAGCCGCTCGATTTCGGGGTCCTCCCGACCGCCGGGAAACAGCGTCCGGTTGGCCCAGGTCGGAATCGAGAACGACGCCGCCAGGTCCGGGTTGTCGGTCTGCCAGGCCCGGAAGCGCTCGGCATACCAGCCGCGCGACCCTTCGAACGTCCCGCTCAGCCACAGCCAGCCGCGCCGTTCGGCCAGTCGCCCGCTCAGCCGCAGGAACGACTCGTACGACAGTTGCGCGGCTTCGCATCCCAGGATTCCGTCCGGCGCCTGCCCGGCCAGCCGCAGCGCCCGTTGCGCCGTCCGCGTCGCGATCACCGCGCCGTTGCGCAGCGTCAGGCGGCTCGACTGGCCGGTCGGCCAGGTCAGCGTGTCGATGGCGTCCAGCGACCCCAGCGCTTCCACCAGGTAGGTGAACTCCGGCCGGCACAGGTCGTAGTCCGGCCCCACCAGCCAGTACAGCTGCCCTTCCAGGAATCGACCGACCAATTCCATGGCCGCGCTCTGACTCTTGCCGGCCCGCTCCCCGCCCGCGATCAGCCGGATACGAGCGTCGGAGTCGTGTGCCTCCCGTTGCTCGTCGTAGGGCCGGTACCCAACCCGCGCCCACAGCTCGTCACGAACGGCGCGTGGCAGCTGCATGCAAGTCCTCCAACAACGCCGCGAACGCCTGCCCGCTGCCTGTGCGCGGCGGCGCCCCGAACGCGTAGCTGAACGCCAGTTCCACCGCCCAGCGCTCGCTCTTCAGTGCCCGATCCAGCACCAGTTCCGACAACTCGTCGGCCTTCGCCAACGCCGCGGACCGAAACCGTTGCTCGGCGCTCGTCGGCCGCTTGGCGGCCCGTCGTTTGCTCAATCTGAGACCTCTCTGTCACCGGTTCGCGCAAACCACTCGCCGCCCAGTTGCGAACCGTACGCAATCAGCGTACAATAAGCGTAACCGTCTCGCAAGCGGACCCTTCTGCGATGCTGCAAATGCTCGCCCACCTCATTCGACTGCTGACCGGCCTCCTGTGCGTCAGCTTCCCAGGCCTGCTGGCAGCCGCCCTGCTGTCGTCATTCCGGCGTCTTCAGCCGGAATCCAGTCTTCGTCCCCCGACCCGCCTCCGACCTGCCCCAAAACACCCCGCCGCGCCATCCGGCATACCCGCGGACGCGGGTATCCACCCCCACCTCCCGCGCCCCCCAATCCCAGCAAAAAAGCGCCCCATAGCGGCCGAAGAGTTTTTTAGACAAAACTCTTAATGCGCGCGAGGACCCCATTCGCCACCCCACGCATCCCGCCGCCAAGCGTGTGCCAGACTCCCCCGTCGGCGCGCATCGCGAGGTCTGGCCATCACTACATCCGTCGTTGAAACGCTTGCCGGGTTGGTCGCGATCAACAGCGTCAACAGCAGCCTGGAGGGCGGACCCGGCGAGGCGGAACTGGCGAACCACGTCGCCGACCTGGCCCGCGCCGCCGGCGCCGACGTCGAGATGTACGACGTCGAGCCCGGCCGCCCCAACCTGCTGGCCTGGGTCCGCCGCGGCGCCCGCCCGACCCTGATGTTCGAGTGCCACCTGGACACGGTGGGCCTGGACCCGATGCCGGACGCCCTCAACCCGCGGATCGCCAATGGCCGGCTCTACGGTCGCGGCTCGGCCGATCCCAAGGGCTGCCTGGCCGCCATGCTGCACGTCCTGCACGCGGCCGCGGCGGATCCAAACTTCCCCGTGGACCTCTGCCTGGCCGGCGCCGTGGGCGAAGAGATTGTGATGATCGGTTCGAAGGTCATGGCCGAACGGCGACCGCCGGTCGACGCGGCGGTGGTCGGCGAGCCGACCGAGTTGCAGATCATCACGGCCCAAAAGGGGGCCGTGCGTTGGCGCATGCGCACCCACGGCATCGCCGCCCACAGCGCCATGCCCGAGCAGGGCCACAACGCCATCCAGGACATGGCCAGGGTGCTGCCCGCGCTCGCCCGCGGCCTCGAACCCCACCTGGCCGCCCACCCCCACCCGGTGCTGGGCAACGCCACCTGGAACGTCGGAACCATTCGAGGCGGGGCTGGAGTCAACGTCGTGCCCGACCGTTGCGAGATCGAGATCGACCGCCGCCTCGTGCCCGGCGATAGGTCCGCCGAGGTGCTCGAGCATGTTGACGCGGCGCTGGATGACCTGAGAGCTCAGGACTCGAAACTCCGCATCGACCGCGATCCACCGTTCGTGGACATCCCCCCGCTGGAGACGCCCGAAGACGCCCCGGTCGTGCGCGCCGCACAGCGGGCCGTTGCCGCCGCCGGTCTTTCGCCGGAGCCGCTGGGCGTCGCCTACGCCACTGACGCGGCCATGCTTTCCGGTGTTGGCGGAATCCCATCCGTCGTTCTGGGCCCAGGCAACATCGCCCAGGCCCACACAAACGACGAATGGATTGAGATCGCCCAGCTCGAACAGGCGGTCGGGATCTACCTGGGCGTCTGCAAGGCCTTCGGGGAGATTGCGGCGCAATGCGCCTGACCCGGCGCGTGCACCTGGTTGGCAGCGGCGCAACCGGCGCCGATCTGTCCAACCCCTACGACTGCCACGTCTACCTGGTCGACGGCGGCGGCCCGCTGGCGCTGATCGACGCGGGCGTCGGCCTCGAGCCCGAACTGATCCTGGCCAACGTGCGCGCCGCCGGCTTCGACCCCGCGGCCATCGAGACGATTGCGCTCACCCACGCGCACGCCGACCACGGCGGCGGCGCGGGGCCGCTGCACGAGCTGACCGGCGCCGAAGTGCTGGCCCCTGGACCCGCCGCGACCTGGCTCAAACAGGCCGACGAGGAGGCGATCTCGCTCCCCCGCGCCCGGGCCGGCGGCACCTACCCATCGGACTACCGGCTGGCTCCCTGCCCATCAGCGTTCTCGATTGCAGCCGGCGACACCATTTCAGTAGGAGAGGCGCGCCTCACCGCCATCGCCACCCCCGGCCACGCCCGCGTGCACCTCTCCTACTTGCTCGAAGGTGACGACCACCTGGGCCTCTTCGGCGGCGACGTGGTCTTCCAGGGCGGCAAGATCCTGCTGCTCTCCACCCCCGACTGCTCGATCCAGGATCTGGCCGCGACGATGCGCCGCCTGGGCGAGCTGGACTTCGAAGCGCTCTATCCCGGCCACGACGGCATTTCGCTGCAACGCGGCCGCCGGCACGTGGACGCCGCGCTGCGCGTCTTCGACGCCGAAGAGGTTCCGCCGAACTTCAATGCCTGACGTCACGGGCGGCGGCTGGCGGCTCACGCCTACAATGCCGGGGACCTTGCAGCAAGATCGGCGGACGTGATGCCCCTTCAGGCCGACGTATGTGTGCTTGGCGGCGGTCCCGGCGGCTACGTGGCGGCCCTGCGCGCAGCCGCGCTGGACGCGCGGGTCGTCCTGGTTGATGCCGACGGCCTCGGCGGCGTCTGCCTGAACCGCGGCTGCATCCCCACCAAGGCCCTGCTCCGCAGCGCCGAGGTCTTCCAACTAGCCAAGAAGGCCTCCAGCTTCGGCGTCCGGGTCAAGGACGTCTCAGCCGACTACCCCGCGATGATCCGGCGCAAGGACCGCGTGGTTCGCCAGCTCGGCCGCGGCATCCAGGGCCTCTTGAAGGCCGGAGGCGTAACCGTCCTGCAGGGCACTGGCCGGCTGGCTGGCCCGGGCGCCATTGAAGCGGCGCTGGCCGACCGCACTGAACTCATCATCGCCAAGTCAGTCATCGTGGCCACCGGCTCCTCGTCCGCCGCTCCGCCGATCCCCGGCGTCGACCTGCCCGGCGTGATCGACAGCGATGGCGCGCTGGCGCTGGACCAGGTCCCCGAGCACATCCTGGTGGCCGGCGCGGGCGCCGTAGGCGTGGAGTGGGCAACCCTTTTCGCGCTGCTCGGCGGAAAGGTCACGCTCGTCGAGATGCTGCCGCGGGTCGTGCCCAACGAGGATGCGGCGATCAGCGCGGCCATGCGTAAGATTCTGGTCCAGCAAGGCGTGAAGGTCCACACGGGCACGCGGATCACGTCAATCGAACAGGCGGACCCGCACCTTCAGGTTTTCCTGGAAGGCGGCGGCGCGGCCGAGACAGTGCACGCCTCCCACGTCCTTCTGGCGACCGGACGGCGGGCCAACGTGGCGGACATCGGGCTGGAATCGGCGGGCGTGCGCTTCACGCCGCGAGGCGTCAGCGTCAACGAGCATCAGCAGACGAGCCAGCCCGACATTTACGCCATTGGCGACGTGATCGGCGACAAGCTGCTGGCGCATGTGGCGTCGCATCAGGGCGTGGTGGCCGCCGAGCACGCGCTGGGACGCCCCTCGGTCTATGAACCGAACGCTGTGCCCGCCTGCACCTTCACCCACCCCGAAATCGCCAGCGTGGGGTTCACCGAGGAAGCGGCCCGGGAAGCACGCGGCGACGTGCAAGTCGGCGTGTTCCCGTTTCAGGCGCTCGGGCGCGCCCGCGCCTACGGCGACACCGACGGGTTCGTCAAGATCGTGGCCGGCCAGCCACATGGCGAGTTACTGGGCATGCACGTGATTGGCCCGGGAGCGAGCGACATCATTAGCGAGGGCGTGCTTGCCATCCGGCTGGAAGCGACCCTGGACGACCTGCGGGAGACGGTGCACGCGCATCCGACCTTCGCCGAAGCCACGGCCGAATCGGCTTGGCAAGCGATCAACGCGCCAATCCACCTGCCCCTGCCGCGCAACGGGCGCTGAGCCGGTCGGACATGCGGCCGCGCACCACGCCGTCGCTGCGACTGGCGATTGCGGGCCTGGGGGCAATTGGGACCGAAGTCGCACGCGCCGTCCGCTCCGGCGAAGCGCCCGGCGTCAAGATCGCCGCCGTCGTTGAACCGCTCGCCGGACCCGCGCGCGACAACCTCGCGGCCGCCGGGGTGCCTGTCCACACCGACCTCGCGACGCTCGACTGGGACAGCCTGGACGCAGTGCTGGAGGCCGCCTCCCAATCGGCCCTTCGCGCCATCGCGCCCCAGGTGCTGAGCCGAGGCGTCGATCTGGTCGCGCTGAGCGCGGGAGCAACGCTCGACGGCGATTTCCTGTCGTCGCTCCTGACAGCAGCGCAGACGTCGGGCGCACGCATCTGGGTGCCATCGGGCGCCATCGGCGCGCTGGACGTGGTGCGCGCGGCCAGGGCGGGTCACGTGGAGTCGATCACGCTGACCACCACCAAGCCGCCGCTGGCCCTGGCCGACGCGCCGTGGGTGGTGGAGCAGGGGATTGACCTGTCGGAAGTCAGCCAGCCGCGCGTGATCTTCTCGGGTGGTCCGGTGGAGGCCGTTCGCGGGTTCCCGCAAAACGTCAACGTGGCGGCGCTGCTGGCCCTGGCAGCGGACGATCCGGAGCGGATACGCGTCACCGTGGTGGCCGATCCTGAGGCGCGCGGCAATGTGCACGAGGTAGAGGCGCTCGGCTCGTTCGGCGCCATGCGGCTGCGTCTCGAGAACCGGCCCAGCGAGACGAACCCCAAGACCAGCGCGCTGGCTGCGCAGAGCGTTGTCGCGCTCCTGCGCCAACTGGGATCCCCGCTGCGCTTTGCCTAACCCAATGCCCGGCGCCCATCCCGTAGGCTGGACCACCACCGAACTGGGCCCTACGGGTATGCGGATCTTGGCCCCATCCGCTGGTGCGCCCAGTCGCCGGACACTCCTGCTGGGCGGCATCTCAGTTGCAAGCGCCCTGGTGGTGGGGGCGGGATGCGAGACGGTTGACGCGCAGGCGGTAGCGGCGTATCTGAATGAGCTAACCGCCCTGCGTGATAGCACCGCGGCTGACGACGCCGCGTTGGGCCAGCGATTCAACGCCCTGATTGCCAGCCGATCTCGGGACTCCGGCGCCTATCTGACGATCTATCGTGAGCTGCGCTCCTCCAACGCAGCGGTGCTGGTGAAGCTGGAGCAGATCCAGCCGCCCCAGGGATTGGGTCGCCACCATGAGGACTTTGTGGAGGGCTTGAGCGACCTGGTGACGGCGCTTGATCAGGTGATCGGGATGATCGAGGAGGGAAACGTGATCGAGGCCAACCGCACCTTCCAGCGCGCCGTCACGCGATCCCAGGCCAAGCAGACCGGTGCGATGCTGCAAATCCGCCGCGTCGCCCGCAGCGCCCGCGTTCGCATCTGACCCATGGCAAGCAACAACGCCACCCCACGCCTCGTCAGCCTGGGCGAGGTGATGGTCGAACTCTCGGCCCCGGCGCCGCTGGCCGACGCCGCCGTGCTGGAACGATCGTATTCCGGCGACGCGTTGAACGTCGCCGTGGCCGTGCATCGGCTGGGGGTGCCCAGCGCGATCGTGACTCGGCTGGGGGACGATCCATTCGGCGACTACCTGCTGGGCAAATTTCGTGGCCTCGGAGTTGACCTGCGCTATGTGGAGCGAGGCGGCGGACCGACCGGCCTGTATGTGGTGGAGCAGGGCGGCCAGGGGGCCTACGACATCTGGTACTACCGGCGGAACAGCGCCGCCTCCACCGTGAGCCCGGCGGACATGGATCCGATTGACCTGGACGGGGTAGGGATGGTTCACCTGAACGGCATCGCGCAGGCAATTTCAACGACCTCGCGACAGGCGACACGCCGGCTGGCTGAGCGGGGTCGGGCGGCGGGCGCGACGGTTGCGTTCGACCTCAACTTCCGCGAGCGGCTGTGGGACGGTCCGGCGGCGGCGGAAGCGGCCGACGAGGTGTTGCCCCTGGTGGACGTAGCCCTGTGCGGCTTCGACGAGGGGCAGATGGTCTTCGGGACCGCCGATCCCGAGACGACGGCGGCGCGGCTGCTGGACCGCGGTCCGCGCGTGGCGGCCGTGTCGATGGCCGAAGCCGGCGCGTACGTGGCCTGGGCCGACGGTGAGATTCGACTGCCGACCGTGGCGCGAACCGTTGAGGGCGCACAAGGCGGCGGCGACGCCTTTGCTGGCGGCCTGGCGGTTGGCGAACTGCTCGGTCAGAACCCCGCGACCTCGGCCCGGCTAGCCACGGTGGTGGCGGGACTGAAAGTCGAGCGGGTTGGGCCGCTCGTCAGCCTGCCGTACCGGGCGGAGGCGCGGGAACGGGCGGCTGAACTCGGGTGGGATGATGTCGTCGCGGTGCTGGATTCCGTCGACACGACGCCTCCAGCTTCCCGAGGAGGAAACCTGTGATTGTCGTTACGACCGAGACCGTGCCGGGCGAGGAAATCACCGAAGTCATCGACATCGTGCAAGGCAGCACGGTCCGTACGCGCGGCATCGGGCGCGACATCATGGCCGGTCTGCGCACGATCGTCGGCGGCGAAGTGCGCGAGTACGCCGAGTTGCTGACCACCGCCCGGTCCGAAGCGCTGAACCGGATGGTGGCCGAGGCGGAGAAGATGGGCGCCGACGCCGTCGTACAGGTTCGCTACAACACGGCCAACGTGATGCAGGGCACGGCGGAACTGCTGGCCTATGGGACGGCGGTGCGTCTGAAGCGCTAGGCGCTCGGGCCTAGGCGGCTTCCTGGAGGTCCGGCCAGCGGCGCTCCGGCGCGTGGTCCGATTGCTCGTAGGCGTAGGCCACGCGCAGCGCGATGCGCTCGCGGTACTTGGCGGCCACGATCTGCAAGCCGACCGGCAGGCCGTCGGCGGTCCAACCGCAGGGGACGGCGACCACCGGCTGATGGGTGGCGTTGAACGGCCGCGTCAGGTCGGGCATCCAGTGATAGTCCGTGAGAGCCGCATCGATGCGCGGTGGCGGCCGCTTTAGTACCGGGGCCACCAGCACGTCCACCGTGCCCGCCGCGCGCCGATAGGCGGCCAGGGCGTCGTCGCGCTCGCTGCGCAGGCGTCCCAGGGTGACCTGCGGGTCTTCGCCCGGGCGCATGGCCTCGGCCAAACCCAGCTTGAGTCGCGCGCGAAGGGTAGGGTTCACGCGGGTGACGTCGCCGCCCGTGACGCTGAGCACGTTCTGATAGGCCTCAATGGTCAGAATCCCGCGCTGCGACAGCGCCAGATCAGGAACCGAGGGCATCCCGACCTGCACCAAGTCGCCGCCCAGGATGGCCAGGGCGTCCACGGCGGCCAGAACGATTCGTTCGATCTCGGGATTCAGGTCGTCGAAGAAGTAGTTGGACGGCACGCCCACGCGCAGGCCTTCCAGGCCGACGGGCATCTCGCTGGTCAGATGGGCAATTCGGTTGGCCGTGGGGATGGCCTCGTCGGTCACCGGATCGGCCATGGCGCGAAGCATCACGGCAGCGTCGCGCGTGGTGCGCGCCATCGGCCCGGGAGTGTCGAAGCTGGGACTTAGCAGGCGTACGCCTTCCAGGCTGACGCGACCGTAGGTCGGCTTGATGCCGACGAGGCCGCACAAGGCCGATGGCAACCGAATGGAGCCGCCGGTGTCCGTTCCAAGCCCCCCATAGATCAAGCCAGCCGCGACGGCCGAGCCGGTACCCCCGCTGGACCCGCCGGAGACCATCTCGGTGTTCCAGGGATTGCGGGACGGTCCCAGCTGCGAGGTAGCGCCGGTTGGGTGGTAGGCGAACTCGTCGCAGTTCAGCTTGCAGGCAATTACCGCGCCCGCCTTCCGTAGACCCCGGACCAAGCCCGCGTCCACGCTGGCAGGTTCGTTTCCAAAAACGGTCGAGCCGGCGGTCGTGACGGCACCTGCCACGTCGGCCAGGTCCTTGATCCCGACGGGTACGCCGTGCAGCGGACCGCGATATTCGCCGGCCAAAATTTCGCGTTCGGCCCGGCGGGCGTCGGCCAGCGCCTGGTCGTGCAGGATTGCCGTGGTCGCGCCCAGCGGGGCAGCGTAGCGGTCCAGCCGGCCCAGACAGTTGCGCGTGACTTCGACGGAACTGACCTGGCCGGCGGCGATCAACGCGCCAACCTCAGTCAGCGAAAGGCGAGCCAGTTCGTTTCCGGACACCATCAGCCGCCCTCCTTGGACGCGACGAGGCTCAACTAGGCCTCGTCGTCCCATCCCAGCCAGCCGATCCGCGCCGGCTGGCGTTCGCGCCGATCAGGTCCGACCGTGGGCGCCGGATGGCCCAGATAGATGTAGCCGACGATGCGGTCGTGCTGGTCCAGGCCAAGGAACTCCTTGGAGGCCGGATAGTCGCACATGTCGCCGGTGCGCCATTTCGTCGCCAGACCTTCGGCGTGGGCCGCCAGCATCAGGTTCTGGGTGGCGCAGCAAACGGCCGCGTAGTCCTCCTGGTCGGTCACCGGATCGTCCGACCCCAGTTGACTGACCACGATCACGACGGGGGACCTCAGGAGCCGGACGCGCGCTGATCGGATTGCTGGAGCGGTTGCCGGATCGTCGGGGTCCAGGTCCCGCGTTAAGCGTTTCGCAACCATGGCGCCCATCTCGTCCCGTGCGGCGCCGCACAGAACGTGGAACCGCCAGGGCTCGGTGAGGTGGTGGTTCGGCGCCCAGATGGAGGCTTGGATGATGCGGTCGAGCACCGCACGGGAGGGGACATCTTCGCGAAGTCCCGTGACGCTGCGACGGCCGCGGATTGCTGTATAGACGTCCATGCCACTCGTTTCACACATCGCGGACGCCTGCCATGGTATCCGGCCCGGCCACCGGCGCGTGGAGGGTTATGGTTGTATAGACATCATTGCGGGCGAGGTTTACCTGTGCACATCGGAGTTCTCACCGGCGGCGGCGACTGCCCGGGGCTGAATGCCGCGATTCGCGCCGTGACCCGGGCAAGCCTGGCCCGGGGCTGGTTGGTCACGGGCATCCACAACGGCTGGGCCGGCGTGCTGGCCCGCAACGGAACGCCTCTGACCATCGAGAACACCGACGGCTTCCTGGACGTCGGCGGGACCCTGCTCGGCAGTTCACGCACCAACCCACGGCGGACGCCGGAGAGCTACGCACGGGCCGCGTCGGTATTTGACGACATGGGCCTGGATGGTCTGGTCGCAATTGGCGGCGACGACACGCTGTCCGTGGCCGGCGCGCTGGCCGGTGACGGCCTGCCAGTGGTTGGGATACCCAAGACGATCGACAACGACGTGCCCGGCACCGACATGTGCATCGGGTTCGACACCGCCGTGGAAACCATAGCGGGATCAATCGCCCGTCTGCGCACCACCACCATGTCGCATCACCGCGCCACGGTTGTTGAAACCATGGGCCGACAGGCGGGCTGGCTGGCCGCGGTGGGCGGCCTGGCGGGCGGCGCCGACTACATCGCCGTACCCGAGCAGCGCAGCACGCGCGAGGACTTCGTGGCGCACGTTCAGCGCCGCTATGAGCAGGGCTGGACGCACAGCATCGTCGTCGTGGCGGAAGGGGCCGAGATCGACGGCCTTGAAGTCGGCGAAGCGGGGGTACAGGCGACCGACGAATTCGGCCACATCGTGCTGGCCGCGCGCAGCGTCGGGGAAAGCCTGGCGCGGGCGATCGAGGAGGCGACCGGCCGCGAGACGCGCTCCAGCGTTCTGGGCCACTTGCAGCGGGGCGGGCCGCCCACCACCTTCGACCGGGTGCTGGGCACGCGCCTGGGGGTAGCCGCCGTCAGCTATCTCGCCACCGGCCAGCACGGCCAGATGGCCGCGCAGCACGGGCCGCACATCGAACCAGTTCCCCTGGCGGAAATTGCCGGCCGGACGCGCCCGCTGGACGCCTCGTACCTGGACCTGCTGCGTTTGTTCGAATAGACCAAGGCCGTAAACGGCTTGCCCGCGGGCGGGTGTCGTATGCAAGAATTGCAGACACTTATCTGGTCGGGCTGGCGCTCTTGACCAATCCCGCGGCTACGGCCGTAGGTTCGCCCACCGTTCGCTGGATCGCGTGGTTGGTCGCCGTAATGCGCCAGTGTTTGTTGCCATGAGCCTGGATACCGCCACCCTGGAATCTACCCGGGCCGCGCTGCGCGCCAAGCTGCACGGCATCGTCCCTGAGTTCGAGCTGGACCTGAAGGCGGAGCTGGCGTACCGCATCAACCGGCTGAAGGCCGAGCGCGGGGCGGTGATCCTGGGTCACAACTACATGGAGCCGGCGCTCTTCCACTCCGTGTGCGACTACACCGGCGACTCGCTGGAATTGAGCCGGGTGGCCGCCCGGGCCGAGGCGGATCCGATCGTCTTTTGCGGCGTGCGGTTCATGGCCGAGACTGCCAAGATTCTCAACCCCGAGCGCACCGTGCTGCTGCCGGCGCGGCGTGCGGGTTGTTCGCTGGCCGAGTCCATTTCCGCCGAGGACGTGCGCGGCCTGCGCGCGCGCTACCCGGGCGTGCCCATCGTCGCCTACATCAACACGTACGCGGACGTGAAGGCCGAGGTGGACGTGTGCTGCACGTCCGGCAACGCGGCCCAGGTCGTGGAATCGCTGGATTCCGACCAGGTGGTGTTCCTGCCGGACGAATACCTGGCGCGCAACGTGGCGCGGGAAACAGGCAAGACCATCGTGTTCCCCAGCGCGGCGCCGGTTTCCGCGGACGCACGCGCCGAGGCCGCCGACAATGGCCTGCATTACGACATCGTGGGCTGGACCGGCCGCTGCGAGGTGCATGAGAAGTTCACGGTGGAGGACGTCCAGGCCGTGCGGGCACAGTTCCCCGAAGTAGTCGTGTTGGCGCATCCGGAGTGCAGCCCCGAGGTGGTGGACGCGTCCGACTTCTCCGGGTCGACGGCTGCCATGACCCGGTATGTCCGCGAGGTCGAAGCGCCACGCTATCTGCTGCTGACCGAGTGCAGTATGGGCGACAACATCGCCGCGGAAGCCCCGGAAAAGGAGATGCTGCGCCTCTGCTCGGTGCGCTGCCCGCACATGAACGAGATCACGCTGGAGCAGGTGCTGGCGTCGCTGCGCGAGAACCGCCAGCAGATCGAAGTTCCGGAAGACATCCGCGTGCGCGCCCGCCGCTCGATTGAACGGATGTTGGCGATCGGCTAGCGCCGAACGGTTCCGCGTGTCCGCTTAGTTGATCCCGGCGCCGGGGACGGCCAGGTAGTCGCGCAGATCGCGGGAGACGCTGGAGCGCTTGAGCTTGCGCAGCGCCTCCACCTGTAGCTGCCGGATGCGCTCGCGGGTCACGCCGAAGTGCGCGCCGATCTGATCCAGGGTCCAGGGTTCCTGCCCATCCAGCCCAAAGCGGCGAACCAGGATCGTCTGCTGGCGATCCGGGAGAATCGCCAGGGCGCGGGCCAGATCCTCTCGCAGCGTGCCGGCCAGCAGGACGGCGTCGGCCGATTCCGGGTTGGGATCTTCCACGAAGTCCGCCAGCGACTCGTCGCCGTCTTCACCCACCGGCTGCTCCAGCGACATGGGGGTGCGGCTCGCGCGCACGATCTCGACGACCCGCTCCGGCGCCATGCCCAGAGCCTCACCCAGTTCGGCGGGCGTCGGCTCGCGCTCCATCTCCAGAGCCAGTTCCGGGGTGACCTTGCGAATCTTGCGCAGCGCTTCCACCACGTGCACCGGCAGACGCACCGTCCGCGAGTCGTTGGACAGCGAACGGGTGATGGCCTGGCGAATCCACCAGGTGGCGTAGGTGCTGAACTTGTAGCCGCGGCGCCAGTCAAAGCGCTCCACGGCCTGCATGAGCCCCAGGCTGCCTTCCTGGATCAAGTCCAGCAGCGGCAGCCCGCCGGCGGCGTAGCGCTTAGCGACGTTGACGACCAGGCGCAGGTTGGCGTCCACGAGCCGCTGGCGGGCGGCGGGGTCGCCGGCTTCCACGCGCTTGGCCAGCCTGACCTCTTCCGCGGCCGTGAGCAGCCGAACGCGGTTGATCTCGTTGAGATAGAGCCGCAGCGTGTCCTCGATCGACTCGTCGCCGCCGGCACGCGCCGCGTCAGGCGCGTCGGCGTCAGTGGTGGTGTCCTGGCGTCGGTCAACCGCGGCCAGGTCGTTCGCCCAGTGACCCAACGCCGGTGGTCGTCCGTTCGCCACCTCAGTCGCGTGCATTCATGCCTCGTCGGAGAGCGGAGCGGCGGCCGACGGCCGTCGCCTGAAGCCTGATGCAGCCAGTATACACAGTTTTTCCAGATAATTCCGTGTAAACCGTCTAAATGCCAGGCCCGCGTGTCGTCCGAACCTGAAACAAGTTGGTAGCGGCTATCCGGCGGTGGTAGGTTCGGCCAACGACTCGGCGCTGGCGGCGCATGTTCGATCACCCTCCCAATTCCCGCGACCAGATACTGCACGCCCTCAAGATGCAGGGGGCGCTCCAGGTTCGGGCGATAGCCGACGCCATCGGCAGCAGCCTGTCGGCCGTTCGGCCGCACCTGGACCGGCTGGTGGCCGAGAGTTTGGTGCGAGTCGAAGTGGTGCGCGGGGGACCGGGACGGCCGCGTCACCAGTACGAACTGACCAGCGACGGCCACGCACGCTTTCCGCAGACCTATGGGGAGTTCGCCAAGGACTTCGTGGAAGCGGCGCTGGCGTTCGGCGGGCACGACTTGCTGAGCCGCATCCTGACGCACCACGAGGACAAGCAGTACCAACGGTTTGCGCCGCGCCTGGCGGGCCTGGAGTTTCACGCGCGGGTGCACGAGCTGCGGCGCATCCTGGCCGAATGCGGCTTCATGCCGCGGGTGGAGAAGACCGACACCGGCTACGTGCTGGCGGCGCATCACTGTCCGATCTGGGACGTGGCCGCCACCTGTCGGGCCGGTTGCGACTCCGAGCTGCGGCTGATTCGTCGGCTGGTCCAGGCGGACGTCGTCCCGCTGGAAGTGGGGCCGCGCGTCGGCTGCGCCTGCCGATACGCGATCCAGGAGCGGTCCGCGCTGCCGCAGGCCTCGTCCAGCACGACCTGACTGCGGCGCGAGCCGACGCCAATGGCGGCTAGCCGAATCTACTTGGACCACGCGGCCACCACGCCGCTGGATGCGGCGGTCCGGGACGCCATCGTGACGACGCTGGAGGAACTGCCGGGTAATCCCAGTTCGCTCTACGCGGAAGGCCGGGCCGCGCGCGACGCGCTGGACCAGGCCCGCTCGCAGGTGGCGGCAATCCTGGCAACGGACCCGGGCGAGATCGTGTTCACCAGCGGCGGGAGCGAGGGCGCGGCCCTGGCCATTCGAGGAACGGCCTTCGCGGCGGCTCGCGAAGGGCGGCGCCACCTGGTGACCACGGCCGTCGAGCATCACGCGGTGCTGCACACGGTGCAGCTGCTCGCGCAACGCCACGACTTCGAGGCCACGGTGCTTCCCGTGGACGCCGAGGGCCTGGTTGACCCGGACGCGGTGATGCGAGCGGTTCGCCCGGACACCGCCCTGGTGAGCGTGATGTACGCGAACAACGAAATGGGCGCGATTCAGCCGGTGGCGGACATCGCCGCGGCGCTGCGCGACCACCCGGCGCTGATTCATACCGACGCCGTCCAGGCGCCGGGGCACCTGCCGATTGACATTCCTACGCTGGGCGTGGATCTGCTCAGCATCGCGGCCCACAAGTTCTACGGTCCGAAAGGCGTGGGCGCGTTGTTCGTGCGGCGCGGCGCCCGGCTCAGTCCACAGATCGTCGGCGGGTCGCAGGAGCGGTACCGCCGCGCCGGGACCGAGAACGTGGCCTTTGCGGTGGGCTTGGCCACAGCGCTTGAACGCGCCGAGGCTTCACGTGCGACAGCTGCGTCCCACAACGCGCGCCTGCGCGATCTGCTGATCCGGGGCATTGCGGCCATTCCCGACAGCCGTCTGAACGGGCCTAGCCGCCAGCGGCTGCCGAACAACGTGAACGTCTGCTTATCGGGCGTGGAGAGCGAAGCGTTGCTGCTGGGGCTGGACGCCGCCGGCATCGCGGCGTCCAGCGGGTCCGCCTGCACCTCGGCGTCGCTGGAGCCTTCGCACGTGTTGCTGGCCATGGGCATTCAGCCGGACCTGGCCGCGGGCAGCCTGCGGTTGACGACTGGACACGGGAATACGCAAGCGGAGATTGAGCGGACGCTGAAGGTGCTGCATGCGTTGGTGCCGCAGCTGCGCCGGGCGACCGTAGGCTCAGCAGCGGACTAGTCCGCTTCGGCTACGGGTCTCAAGGCGCTTGATCCGTCGCGTCGCAGAATCAGAAAATCTCTACCGGGCGGTAGATGAGCCATCGTGTCGGCAGAATTGATTGGGATCCTCAGCGTGGGCGTGACGCTGCTGATCGGGCTTGGCGGGCTGATTATTGGGCTGAGCCTTCAACTTCACAGCGAGTTGCGCGGCGATCTGCGCCAGTCGTGCGACGAGAGTGGCCGACAGCACAGCGAATTGCGCAATGAACTGCGCTTGTTTCGCGAGGAGAACAGTCGGCGGCATGGCGAGCTTGCCGCACGGATCGATGCCCTCAATGCCCGAGCCGACGGTCTATCCGCACAGTCGTAGCGGCGCTCCACCAACGTACTGAAGATGTGGCGAGCCCCCGTCGGGTTGCGTAGGCTCAGGGTGCGGCGCGGGATTGCCCGCGGCGCGCTTCGCAGCTAAGGAACGCCAACGTGGCCATAAGCGACGCACCGAGTTTGATGGACCTTCCAATGGCGGACGCGCCGATTCTGGCGGTGCAGCCTTCGGCGGCCGCTCAATTCGACCGGATGCGAACAAAGCGCAACCGGCCGGATGCCGTACTGCGAGTGCGCGTCGTCGTTGAATCCGGCTGCGGCGACTTTCGCTATGCCATGGGCATCGAGCCCGGACCGCGCGAAGGCGATCAGAGCATTCCGGCCCACGGGGTGACTGTGGTGGTCGACCCGGAGAGCGCCGAGCTGCTACACGGATCGACGCTGGAATACAGCGATTCGCTGATGGACGGCGGCTTCAAGGTGCGCAATCCGCGCGCCCAGTCAGAGTGCGGCTGCGGCCAGTCGTTCAGCCTGACCGGCCGGGAGATCACGAGCGAACACGCGCGCGGGGGCCTTAGCGGACCCTGAGGCGCATAGCAGGCAGCGCCCTGGTGCGGACGCCGACAGGTCGTCTCGCCGGTAAGTCGACCCCCGTCACGCGACCGCCGATTTCCGGCGACCAGACGGGCGGACGTCAACTCAAGGGGTCCGGCCTGCTGTCCGCACTGTCGAGCGACAGGCTTTTGGTTCTGACGGCGGCCCGGTCCTGCCCGCAAGCCAAACTCCACGGGACATCCGTCAGTCAGCAACGATCACATGGGGCGCTTCCGGCGTCGTAGGCTTCGGGCTGCTAGTGGCGACGCGTCAGCGCATACAATTCGGGTCGGTTCCACGTTGCCGAGGGCGGCCTCGACTGGCTGCGCACGTTGCGGCTCGGCACGGTTTCCATTGATTCGACCCAATCTACGAGCGCGGAGGCTGGCGTGCTGTTGAAGCGTCTGCGGCGGGCGCGGCGTACCGAAGCGCCCGAGGCTGAGGCGGATCCACCACCGGCCGTGCAGCCAACCCGGCGGCGATTTGCCACGGTGCGGCACTGGCTACGCCGATCAAAGCTGAACGAGGCCGACTGGGACGAGCTCGAAGAGTTGCTGATCGCCGCCGACCTGGGACCCATGCTGGCAATGGAGTTGCTGGAGGAGCTTCGGGAGACGGTGCGAGCGGACGGGGCGTCCGATCCCGAGGCTGCCCGGGCACTGCTGGCGGCGCGGCTCACCGAGGCGCTGGGCGGGCGGCACGCGCAGTTCGCCAGCGGCCCGCCCCCACAGGTGGTGTTTGTGGTTGGGGTGAACGGAGCGGGCAAGACGACCTCCATCGCCAAACTGGCGCATCTGCTCCAGACCAACGGGCACGATGTGCTGCTGGCGGCCGGGGACACGTTTCGCGCGGGAGCCATTGACCAGTTGCAAATCTGGGGCGATCGGGTGGGCGTGCCGGTGATCGCGCACCAGCCGGGTGGCGATCCGGGCGCCGTGATTTACGACGCCTTGGACGCAGCCCAGGCGCGGGGAGTCGACTACGTGATTGCCGATTCGGCAGGACGCCAGCACACCAACATCAACCTGATGAATGAACTGGCCAAGATGCGGCGGGTGGCGGAGCGCAAGGCGCCCGGAGCCCCGCACGAGGTGCTGCTCGTTCTGGATGCGCTCACCGGCCAGAATGGCCTGCACCAGGCGCAGGGGTTTCTGGAGGCGGCCGACGTGAGCGGCATTGTGCTGACCAAGCTGGACAGCTCGGCCAGGGGCGGCGTTGCGTTTGCCGTCACACGCGCCACCGGTATACCGATCAAGTTCGTGGGCATGGGCGAGCGGCTCATGGACTTCGAGCCGTTCGATCCCGACCGGTTCGTGCAGGCGCTGCTGTCGCCGCAACCCGGCGACGCCGAGCGTGAGGAGGAAGCGTGAAAGGCGTCATTCTGGCGGGCGGCACCGGGTCGCGTCTGGACCCGATTACGCGCGTAACCAATAAGCAGCTGCTACCCGTCTACAACAAACCGATGATCTTCTATCCCATCGAGACGATGGTGAACGCCGGCGTAACCGAGATTCTGATCGTGACCAGCGGGTCCAGCGCGGGCGACTTCCTGCGCCTGCTGGGCAACGGCGAGGCGCTGGGCGTCAAACACCTGAGCTTTACCTATCAGGAGGGTGCGGGTGGTATCGCGGAGGCCATTTCGCTGGCGCGGCCGTTCGTGGGCGATGACCGAATGGTTGTGATCCTGGGTGACAACATCATTGGCGGGAACATTGTGGAACCGGCCCGGCGGTTCGAGGCTCAGCCGCGGGGCGCCAAGGTGCTGCTGAAAGAGGTCGGAAATCCCAGCGCTTACGGGGTGGCGGAACTGGACGGCAGCCGCATCGCGCGCTTCGTGGAGAAGCCGACGGATCCTCCCTCCAACTTGGCGGTCACAGGCATTTACTTCTACGACGCACAGGCCTTCAGCCTGATCGAGCAGCTGGATCGCTCGGACCGCGGCGAACTGGAAGTGACCGACCTGAACAACGCGTACCTGGAACGAGGCCAGATGACCCACGACGTGCTGGACGGCTACTGGGCAGATTGCGGGGAGTCCATCGATCACTACCTGCAGGCGTGCAATCTGGTAGCCCACCACGGGGCCAACCGGCTGGGGTAGCACGTTGACACGGGGCGCGGCCGGTGCAAGTGTTCAGGTGGCCGCACCCGAGGACTGAGCGATGCCCGACGAAGATGATGAATTCAAGGTCCACGTCAGATCCAGCGAGCGGCGTGCGTGCGCCCTCTGCCACCAGGAGACCACCTGGAACTACTACGAATATCGTCGGTGGTTCGGTCTGCTGAAAAACAGGTACTGGGCATGTGCGCGCTGCGGCAAGCCGGAAAGCCTCGCCGCGCCGGCGTCAGAGGACTGACCGACCCCGCTAACGGCGGGATCGGTGGCCAGGGCGGTCGGTGACGGCCCGGCTGCGCGCGCGGCTGGGCTTGGTTCCGCCCGCCCTGGTCACCATCATCTCGATCCTGTTTCTGAACAACGTCGCCATCGCCGCGGCGCGGTCGTTGCTGCCGATCTACATCGAGCGCGACCTGGGCCTGGCACCCGCCTTTACGGGCTTGTTGCTGACCCTGGAATACGCCATGGGTGGACTCATTTCCATCGGGGCCGGCGCTCTGGCCGACCGTCTGGGACACCGGCTGGTGCTGGTCGTCGGCATTTGCGGGTTTTCGGCGGGAATGTTGCAGTTTCTAACCGGCGTGCCCTGGCTGCTGGTGGCACTGGCCGTGATCCTGGGACTGGCGCACGGCATGCGCTCGACTTCCGGCCAGAGCTACCTGCTCAGCGCCACCAGCCGTCAGTCGGTCGGTGTGGCCACCGCCGCCTATTTTCTGGGCGGGACGATCGGCACGGCCGCGAGCTCGGTTGTCGCGGGACCCGTCGTTGAGGCGTTCGGCTTCGGCGGCTATGCGCTGGTGGGGCTGGGTTTGAACCTCGTGCCAGCCGCGATCACGCTGCGCTATCTGCGCGACGTGCGCCCAAACCGGCCCGCCGGCGCCTTCGCCGTCGGCTTGCGTACCCGCGACATCCTGACACGGCGGGACGTGTGGCTGATGGGCGGGATTCGCTTCTTTCCCACTGCTTTCTGGGGTGTCTGGAGCCTGGCGCTCCCGCTGCTCATCTTTCGGGCGACCGGGAGCGTGCTGGCCGTCGCCTTCTACACCGCTGCCGGCATGGGCCTCTCCATGATCAGCCAGTTCCTGATCGGCCGCTGGTCCGACCGCCGCGGACGAGCCGGTCCGATCTACGTCGTGCTGACCAGCATGGTCGCGGCCTCGGCGCTGGCAGCGATTGCCTGGCAGTCCGTGAGTGTTCTGATGGCCGTGGGAGTCCTGGGGGTGGTGGGCGGCTGGACGATGTCGGTGCTGGCGCTCGGCACGGTGCGCGACCGAACCGCGCCGCTGGAACGCGGACGGGTGGTGGGGTTCATTCACGCGCTGTGGAGTTTTGGTCTCATGGTCGGCTCGCTGACCGCCGGCACGCTGCTGAACGTCAACCCCGCCCTGCCCCTCACGCTGGCCGCCCTGGCTAACGCCGCGGCGCTCCTGATCGCTTTCCGCCTGTTCCACGGGCCGCACACGCCAGCGGCAGTGCGGGGCTGACGACCACTAAACTGGCAGGTTCCCGATCCCTGAAGCCTCCAATATGACCCCGCCGCAACCCCGCCGACCCATCGTGGCCGCGAACTGGAAGATGCATACCGGGCCGGCCGACGGCGCGGAGCTGGCTCGGGCCGTTGCGGCTCAGGAGTTGCCCTTCGCGGAAGTGGACGTCGTGCTCTGTCCACCCGCCGTCGGGCTCGCGGCCGTGGCGGAGGCCGTGCGGGGCACGCCGATTGCGGTCGGCGCCCAGCACGTGCACTGGGAACCGAGCGGGGCCTACACCGGAGAGACCTCGGTCCTGACGCTGGCCGGTTTGGCCGCCTACGCCATCACCGGCCACTCGGAGCGGCGGCAGCTGTTCGGGGAGACCGACCTGGACGTGCAGCGCAAGACTCGCGCCATCCTGGACGGCGGACTGACGCCAATCGTGGCCGTGGGCGAATCGCTGGCCCAGCGCGACGCCGGACAAACGCACGCGGTCCTGCGCTCGCAGGTCACGCAAGTGTTCGAGGCGCTGACGCCAGACGAAACGGCGGCCAGCGTGATCGCCTACGAACCAGTCTGGGCCATCGGCACGGGTCGCAACGCCACGCCCGCGCAAGCGCAGGAGGCCATCGGCTGGATTCGCGACACCGTGGCGGCGGCGCAGGGTCGCCCGGCCGCCGAGCGGGTGCGTATTCAGTATGGCGGCAGCGTCACACCGGAGAATTGCGCGCAACTGCTCAGCCGCGAGGGAATCGACGGCGCGCTGGTGGGCGGCGCCAGCCTGGACGCCGGCAAGTTCGCCGTCATCGTCCGAGCGGCGGCGTAACCCGACCTTAGTCTTTCGCTGGCGCGGCGCGGGGAAGCCCCTGCGGTCAGAGCAGAATCGGGTTCGACCAAGCCACGCGGCCCGCCGCATCCACCACTTCGACCCGGACGTACGTCTCCTCGCCGCGCAGGTCGTGGGCGGCGGCCGTTAGTGGCTCGGGTCCAGCCAGGTGGCTTGAGCCGCGCGCCCGGGCGGCGATGAAGTTGATGCGCGCCGCGGGCGAGGTGCTTACACGGACCGCGCCGTCTTCGACGCGCAGGTCCAGAATCTCCGGTCCCATCGACGAGTAAAAATGGCCGCGCCGCAGGGCGGCGACGAGGCCGGCCGGTGTGAAGTCCGAGGTGCGGACCATGACCCAGCCGCGGCCCTCGGCGCCGTACTTCCAATGCGAGTCGTCGGTGGCGAAGCCCCAGGTCAAGCCGGCCTGAAGGAGGTACTCGTCCCAGGTGACGCCGGAGAAGCCCTTGGCGCGGGTGACGTCGCAGATGGAGTTGAAGACTTCCATTCCGACGAAGCCCTCAATCTCCAGCATGTCGTGGGCGGACTGGCCCAGCCAGTAGGGGTGCGCCATCACGGCGAGACCACCGCCGGCGTTGACCCGGTCGATGGCTTCCTGCGGGCCCCAGGAATCGTCCGAGCGCTCGAAGCCGCTGACGCCGGTGGCCAGGATGTGATAGCGCTCGCCGGTGTAGGGGTCGGGGCCGTGCATCTCGATGCCCGGGATCGTGACAAAGCCCGGCTGGGCGTAGGCCGTCGTGTCCGAGACGACCCGGTGGTCGGAGAGAGCCACAAAGTCATAGCCGGCGTCGCGGTACCAGGCCACGGCGTCGGCGGGCGACTTGAGCCCGTCGGAGTTTGTGGAGTGCATATGGACGTTGCCGCGGCGCCAGTCGCCCGCGGCGAGAAACGGGTTGCCGTCACTTGCGTTCATGGTCATCTCCAACTCCTCGGTGCGCGGCGGTTCGGCGTCGGACGTGGGCATTATCCGCGGCTGGCCAGGCCGTCCGCCGCCGGCGTGCCTGGAAGCTAGTGGATGAGATGTCCCGGACGGCTCAGCGTAAACGAATACTCCGCCGAGCCGACTATGATCAGCCGTGCGTGCGGGAAAGCTGCGAGGCGGGCGTGAGATTCCAGTGAACGGACGCCGGGTCTCGGTCTGCATCCCGGCCAAGGATGAAGCGGAGACGATCGAGGAGATCATCACGCGCAGTCGGCCGCACGCGGACGAACTGTTCGTCGTTGACGGTCACTCCGGCGACGCCACACGCGACCTGGCGGAAGCGCTGGAGGTTCCGGTCTACCTGGACGCCGGACGCGGCAAGGGCTGCGCGGTGCGGGAGGCGATTGCGCGGACGACGGGCGACATCCTGGTGACCATTGACGCCGACATGTCCTTTGACCCCGAAGACATACCAGCTCTGGTTGCGCCAGTAGCGAACGGCGAAGCCGATTACTCAACAGGTTCACGCATGCGGGGCGGCAGCGATGAATTGCACGGCGACTTTGACAAGTTCCTGCGAATGATGGGGCAGGACATCATCACGCTGGGCATCAACTACCGGTTCGGGGTCCGGCTCACCGATTCACAGAGCGGGTTTCGAGCGTTCGACGTAGCCGCCGCACGGTCGATCACGCTGAACGAGGACATTACGACCACGGAACAGGAAATGATCATCAAGTTCCTGCGCAAGGGGTACCGGGTGGCGGAGGTGCCGACCCACGAGTACGCCAGCCGCCGTGAGCGGTCGCACATCTCGCTGCGGCGACACGGCGCGCGCTACGTGTACAGCTGGCTGCGGTATATGTTCTTCTAGTCGGTCCGATCCGGACCGGCCCCGACAGTCACGAGCGACGCTCCTATCTGCCGCC
Organism: Chloroflexota bacterium; assembly: GCA_965263175.1. Lineage (GTDB taxonomy): Bacteria > Chloroflexota > UBA11872 > UBA11872 > UBA11872 > UBA11872. The sequence continues at coordinate 3,224,777 of OZ253587.1, read as the reverse complement.
CCACCGGGGCCGCGAGAGCATGACGGGCATGACCGGGGCGACTTCTGTCTGGTCTTTGCCGGGAAATCCCGTGGTGTAGAGCTTGTAATAGAGGTCACGGCGAGCGAGGAGTTCTTCATGCGTTCCGCGCTCAACGATATCGCCGTCCTGGATGACAAGAATCAGGTCCGCACCGCGAACAGTCGCCAGGCGATGCGCGATTACAAAGGATGTGCGGCCCTCCATCACACGTTCCAGGGCCTCCTGAATGGCGCGTTCGGTTCGCGCGTCTACGCTTGAGGTTGCCTCGTCCAGGATCAGGATGCGCGGATCGGCCAACAGGGCGCGGGCAAAGCAAATGAGTTGCCGCTGCCCGACCGAGAGCCGTGAGCCGCGCTCCCGCACTTCGGTTTGGTAGCCGTTGGGCAATTCCAGAATGAAGTCCTGCGCGCCCACGGCTTTGGCGGCATCGACCACTTCCTGCTCCGACGCGTCCGGGCGTCCGAACGCGATGTTCTGATAGATGCTTCCGGAAAAGAGGAAGCTGTCTTGCGGGACGATTCCCAACTGGCTGCGCAGTGAATGCTGGGTGACCGAGCGGATGTGGTGACCGTCAACGCGAATCTCGCCATCGTCGGCGTCGTAGAAGCGGGCCAGCAGGTTGATGATGGTGGTTTTGCCTGCGCCGGTTGGACCGACAAGCGCGATTCGCTGCCCAGGTTCAGCGACAAACGAAACGTTACGTAAAACGTCGGCGCCCTCGTAGGCAAAGGTCACGTTGTCAAACTCGACCCGGCCAGCAATGGAGGGAAGCTCGGTCGCCGCGGGGGAGTCGCTGATCTCCTCCGGCTCGTCCAGCAGCTCGAAGATCTTCTCGCCGGCGGCCATCGTGGACTGCAACTGGTTGTAGAAGCGGGTGAGTTGCTGGATGGGCTGGAAGAAGCGCGCAACCAAGACGAGAAACGCCACCAGCGTGCCGGGCTCCATCATCTCTTCGCCGACCACGAACGAGCCGCCGACCACGATCACCGACGCCGTGGCGATGGCGGATATGGTGTCGACGACCGGGATAAACCCGGACACGATGGCACCGGCGCGCACGCTGGCGGCCACGTTGGCCTGGTTGGTGGCCTGAAACCGCGAGGCGTTGGTGCGCTCACGTCCAAACGACTGAGTGACTCGGACCCCGTCAATGCTCTCCTGCAAATTGGCGTAGACGTCCCCTACGGTGCTGCGGACATCACGGAAGGCGTTGCGCGCCTTGGCGCTGAAGAACCGGCTGGCGAGCCACATCACCGGCAGCATGACCAGCGTGACCAGCGCCAGCTTGAAGTTCAGGGCAAACATCATGATGACGATGATGAGCAGGATGAAGACGTCGGCGACCAGCGAAACCACGCCCATGGTCACGAATTCGCTGATCACGTCGACGTCGTTGGTGACCCGAGACATCACGGCGCCCAGCGGGTATCGGGTGAAGTACGAAAGCGACAGCCGGTTCAGCTTGACGAACAGGTCGTTGCGCAGCCGCAACAGGCTCGCTTGCCCGATGGTGGCCGAGATACGGACCTGGAGGTAGGTGCCGGCCCACATGACAAACAACGTGAGCAGGTAAATAGCGCCAACGATCGCCAGCGTGTCGGTGTCGCGCTTCTCAATGCCCTCGTCGATCCCAATCTTGAGGAGCAGCGGGCCCGCGACGTTGGCGCCGGCGCCGATGGATACCAGCAGAATGGCCGCGGCGATCATCCGCTTGTGCGGGGCCAGGTAGGCCAGGAGGCGTCGAGCGACCCGGGGGTTGTAGGCCGCGGCATCGCCTTCAAAGCGGCCCAGAGACATACGGCCAGACATCATGCTGACGGACTCCCCGCGGGTGTGGGTTCGGCGCCGGCGCTAGCGGCTTCACGTCGCAGACGCTCGGCCTCGGCTTCCTGGGCCTCCCACATCTCGCGGTACAGGCCTCGGGACGCGATCAGATCCTCGTGGCGTCCGCGCTGCGCGATGGCGCCGTGGTCGAGCACGATGATCTCGGCCACGTGGCGCACACTGCGGATGCGCTGGCTGACGATGAGGGTGGTGCGGCCTTGCTGGGCGGTACGCAGCGCATCCTGAATCGCGCGTTCAGTCCAGGTGTCCACGCTGGACGTGGACTCGTCCAGGATGAGGATGCGCGGGTCCAGCACCAGGGCTCGGGCAATGGCTACCCGCTGCTTCTGGCCGCCGGAGAGCGTGACGCCGCGCTCGCCGACCACAGTTTCGTAGCCGTCGGGCAGCGTCTCGATGAATTCATGAATCTGGGCCAGCTCGGCGGCGGCCACGACCTGCGCGCGGGTGGCATCGGGCCGGCCGTAGGCGATGTTGGCGCGGATGCTATCGGCAAACACAAAGGGCTCTTGATGGACGATGCCGATCTGAGCGCGCAACGAGTCGATCGTGAGGTCGCGCACATCGATACCGTCCACGAGCACCCGGCCGAAACTGGCGTCATAAAAGCGAGGCAAGAGGTTGATGATGGAGCTCTTGCCAGAACCCGTGGCGCCGACGATGCCGAGGGCCTGGCCCGGCGCGACATCGAAATTGATGTCGTTGAGCACCGACTGGCTCTCGTGCTGGAACCCTACCCGCTCGAACGTCACGCGGCCCTTGGCCCGCCTGAGAGCTTCGGCGTGAGGCGATTCCAGCACATCGGAACGCTCGTCCAGGATGTCGAAGATGCGCTCTCCGGACGCGACGGCGCGAGCGAAGCTGTTGATCGTCATACCCAACATGCGGACGGGCATCATCAGGAGCAACAGGTAGACATTGAATAGCACCAGCGTGCCCAAGCTGAAGGTCGGGTCATTGATCACTTTCCAGCCGCCGTACCACAGCACCGCCACCTGCCCGGCGCCCAGGATGGCGTTGAACAGCGGCGCGCGCATGGCGAAGAGGCGCATTACGTGGACGGTTCGGTCGTTGAGCACCGCGTTCACTGGGGCAAAGCGACGCGCTTCGGCGTCTTCCTGGGCGAACGCGCGAACAACCCGCGCACCGGCCAGGTTTTCCTGCACCACTACGGTCACATCAGCCCAGGCTTCCTGCACCAGTTGAAAGAGCGGCCGGATGCGCTTGGCAAAGCTAAGCGCGATTCCAACCAGCACCGGAATAATCAGGAGCGAGAGCAGGGCGAGCTGCCAGTCGGTTAAGAACAGCACGACGGCCACGCCGCCGGTAACCAGGGCGATTTGGATGATCTGAAAGACGCCCATGGACGCGAAGCGGCGCACACGTTCGACGTCGCTGGTGGTTCGCGACATCAACTCGCCGGTGCGAGTCTGGTCGTGAAAGCGGAACGAGAGGCTCTGGATGTGCATGTAGAGCTGATTTCGGATGGTAAAGACCACCCGCTGACTCAAGACTTCGGCCATGAACTGGCGGCCGAATTGCGACAGGCCCTTGAACGCCGTGAAGGCAACCACCAGACCCGCCGTGACATAGAGGACCGTCTGGGCGCCTTCCTGAAGACCCTGGTCGACGGCCTCCCGCAGAAACTGCGGAATTGACAGGTCGGCGACCGTGCCGACGAGGGTGAAGGCCAGGGTGCCCAGGCTCAGTCGCCAATGTGGCAGGGCATAGCGAATCAGGCGGGTCAGGATTGTGGTGCTATGCATGGACGTCCTTTCGTGGAGTCCTGAAGTAGCCGGCTTCGCGCTTGGCGCTGATAGCGGCGTTGAGCCGGACGAGAGCCGCAGCTATGTCCGAAGATTCAGAGTCGCCAAGCTCGTCAAGCGCGCCCTCGAGGTATTGCACAAAGGCGTCCTCGTAGGCAGCCAATCGCGTCAGGCCGGCCGGCGTCGCGTCAATAAGCAGGTGCCGGCGGTCGGCTCGATCCTCGGTGCGGGTGACCAGGCCGGCCACGACCAGCCGGTCCACGGTGTGCGAGACGGTCTGGCTGCTGAGTAGCTGCCAGTCGGCCAGCTGCTTCATGCGCCGGGGCGCGCGGCGACGCAGCGCGCGCAGTGTCCGGTATTCCGGCTGGGTCAAGCCCAGGCGGTCTTCGCGGGCAGTGGCAAAGCGCTGGGCGATGCGGGTGAAGCGGGAGCCCAACACGGCCAGTTCGGCGGCGGCTTCGGATCTGCTCTCGCTCATATCGTCAGTCTAACGAATGGTCTTGCCGACTGATCATACGGCAGACGTACAAATCCGGGCAAGTGGTTGGCGAAGCGAAATGCACAAGCGCCGGACCTGTGGAAGTGACCGAGCGGGGAGTCAGGCGTTGTCGACTACGGCCAAGAGGTCGGCGGAGTCAGGCCAGTCGCGTTGGTGGGACCCGACGCTGATGAAGCGGATACGGCCCTTGGGATCGACCAGGAAGACGCTGGGACGGGCCATGTTCCAGGACTCGAAGTTGAGGCGGACGTAGACACCGTAGCGACGGATGGCCGAGCGGTCGGGATCAGCCAAGAGCGGGAACGGGAGCGACAGGCCCTTCGCGAAGCGCCGCACGCCTTCCGGCCCCTGGCCGTAGACGCCGACAATACGGACCTTGCGTTGCTTCCATTCCTCCAGCTCGCCCGCGAGCTGCGCCAGATAACTCCGGCAGTTCGGTCACCAGGTATGGCGAAGGAAGATCAGCAACTCCCATTGCCCGGCGGCCGGCACCTCGCAGAGCTGGTCGGGATCTGAAGCGAGCGGCAGGGTGAAGCGGGGTGCGGGGTCACCGAGCCCAAGAGTTCCTGACCCCTCGGCACGCGGCACGGTCCGACTTTCCTGAGTTTCCGGGCAGACGACGCAGACCTAAGTATCGTAGCGCCGCGAGCCCGCGGCATGCGGAACTCAGGCAACGATATCGCGACGCCGGAAGATGGCGAGCGAGGCGGCCGCCGTGACCAGCGCGGTGCCGCCCAGCACCAGGGCGTCGCGCCAGATGAATTCACCGGTCCCCAACTGGTCCACCGGGTTCCAATAGCCGAACAGGCTGACTTTCTCCAGCCAATCGACGCCCGACGCGATGTCCGCCACGATCAGCATCACGAACATGATGACGATGATGCCGGCGGCGAGACCGTAGGTGCGGCCTGGCTGCAGGATCAGGGTGGCGAGCAGGAGACCGCCTCCGGCGACGGCCAGCGTAAAGATCACCATCTGCACGTGGACCAGCAGCAGGTCGAGCGCACTCAGGTCGACCTCGCGGGCCCAGATAGCCGCGCCGATCAGAACTCCGACCAGGGACGCGCCGACGACCGCAGTGGTGAGGATGAGCAGGGCGGCGATGCGGGAGAGCAAAAAGCGCGTCCGGCTGATCGGCGCGGCCAGCAGCACGTCCAGCGTGCCGGTTCCAAAGTCGCGTGTGATCAGCCCGGCCCCGAACCAGACGCCGAAGTAGGCCAGCACCAGCATCAGGGTGCTGGTGTACTGCGAACTGAAGTAGCTATAGAAAGTGTTCTGCTGCGGCGACGCTCCGGACACCGTGGTGCCGCCAAACAATTCGCTGCCGCCCATCGCCTGGGTGAGGGTGTCCCAGTTCTCCTTGAACAGGGGCCAGAGACCCATGATCAGCAGAGCGAGCGCCAGAATGCCCAGCTGAAACCAGAACGTGGCCAAGCGGCGGGTGCGCATGGTCAGGCGAATGACGCTGGGGTTCATGCGCCGTTCCCGCTCTCGTAGTGCTGCAGGAACGAGTCTTCGAAGCTGTCTTCGTCGGTCTCCAGGTCGGTCACGGTGTATCGGGCCAGCGCCTTGATAACCGGATCGATCGAGCCGCTGACCTCGAAGCGCGCCGTGCCGTCCTCGATGCGAATGTCGCTGACGCCGGGAATGGACAGCTCGGCGGGCGCATCGCCGTCGAACGTGACGGTCATGCGCCGGACGCGCGCGGCGCTGAGGTCGGCGACGGTGTCCACCTGCACCAGGCGTCCCAGGCGCAGGATGCCCACGCGGTCGCAGAGCGCCTCGGCCTCGGAGAGCACGTGGGTGGAGAGCAGGACCGTGCGGCCCTCGTCGCGCAACTCGCTGATGATCTTGCCGAACTCCTGCTGCACCAGGGGATCGAGACCGCGCGTGGGCTCGTCGACGATGTAGACGGGCACGTCCTCCTGCAAGGCGCGCACGACGACGACTTTCTGACGGTTGCCCATCGAGAGGTCGCCGATTTTTCGGGAGGTGTCCAGCTCCAGCCGCTCGGTCAACTCGTCGCGCCGCTTCCGAGGCGCGTTGGTCAGGCTGCCGAACGTTTCCAGGTACTGGCCGACCTTCATGAAGGTGTAGAGGCTGCTATCGCTGGGCAGAAAGCTCATCGAGCTACGGGCGGCGGGCCCGTCGCCGTGGACGTCGCGACCCAGGACTACGGCGCGGCCGCGAGTGGGACGCATAAGCCCGAACAGCAGGCGGATGGTGGTGGTCTTGCCGGCGCCGTTGGGTCCCAGGAAGCCGAAGATCTCACCGGGGCGGACTTCCAGGTCAAGGTCCGAAAGGGCCTCGACGTCGCCGTAATGCTTGGTCAGACCCCAGGTCTGAATGGCGATGTCGCTCATGTCGGCCCGGAAGCCTCCGCTCACGCCCCCTGGCGGCTGTCCGGTTAGTTCTCGTGGTTTGGGCGGTTCAATGTAGCAGCCAAACCGATCGAGGTTTTGTGGCAAACGTCACGGTCAATCGCAAGCATGTGGGCTGGGGAGGCGGTAGCGCCTGCAACCTCGGCCACTAAGGACTTCGCTGAAGCGTGTACGAACGCGGGCCGCCTAGACTGCGGCATGCGGCTGGACCTGTTTCCCCTGAATACCGTTCTGTTTCCAGGCATGCGCTTGCCGCTGCATATTTTCGAGCCGCGCTACCGGGCCATGCTTGGGCGCTGCATCGAGACCGAGGGCGTGTTCGGCGTGGTGCTGATTGCCGAGGGCGAGGAAGTCGGAGCGGCGGCCATACCGTACCGAATCGGTACCACCGCGCGCGTGGAGAAGGTGGAGTACCTGCCGGACGGGCGCTTCAACCTGCTGGCGCTGGGCGAAACGCGATTCCGTATCGATCGCATCGTGGCCGAGGAACCGCATGTGGTGGGCGAGGTGGAGTTAACGCCGTTGCCCTTCGATGCCGCGGAGTCCACCCTGCAGGCCCTGGAAGACGTACGGGAGCGGTTCGAGCGGCTGGTGACGCTGATGATCGAGATTCAGGCGGGCTATATGCCGGAGTTCGAGCTGCCGGCAGATCCGCTGCAGCTGGCGTATCTGATCGCCACCGGTGTCCCCACCGGTCCCGGGAGCGCCCAACGCCTGCTGGAAGCCGATTCGCTGGCGGACCTGCTGACCCTGGAAGGCGAGCTGCTGGACGTGCGGATGGAACAGGCGCTGCGCCGCCTGCAGCAGAAGCTGGACGCTCGGCGGAACTAGGCGGCAGCGCTCCCCGCGAAATCAGCGTCCGCTGCCGGCCAGCCGATTGGCGCGGCCCGTCTCAACGAGCGCGACAGCGCAGCGCCCTGGAGATGTCCGCCTTTGTAGACTCCCGGTGGCAGACGAACTACCGAGGGTGCTGGCCCGGAACTGAGGAGTGAAGATGGAAGACTACCCGGTAAACATTGTGGTGGAGTATCCCGAGCGAAGCTCACGCCTGCTGGCGCTAGCGGGGTTGCTTGGCACCGTGATCAAGTTGCTGCTGATCCTTCCGCATCTTGTGGTGCTTTCGATCCTAGGTTTCGTTGCCAGCATCGTGACCCTGATTGGCTGGATAGCGGTCCTGATCGTTGGCAACTACCCGCGCGGCCTATTTGACTTTCAGGTGGGGATCCTTCGCTGGAACTTGCGGGTCAACGCCTACTTCTTGAGCTTGACCGACCGCTACCCACCGTTTCGTCTCTTCGACTAAACCGCGCGGACGCATTCCGTGGTTCGGGGCAGCTAGTGTCGGCTGCGCCAGTTCGATTGCGAGGCGCGCCAACCGGCGCGGACGCCGCGCCAGCGCTTGCTGATGGAGTGCCGCTACGTTTGCTGAAGTGACTGAGCGCGCTGACCAACAGGCGGCTGCGGAGGTTAGTGGTCAGACCACGGCCGTCGCCGACGCCCAGACGCGCGAACTGCTGGAGTTGCCAGCGGTCCTGGAACGCGTTGCCCAACTCGCCTCGTTTTCGACCGCGCGCACCGGTGTGCGGGGGCTGCGCCCGGACGCCGATCGCGCGGCGGTGCGCGCGCGGCTGGAGTTGACGACACAGGGCCGTCAGTTCCTTGAAGTCAGCCCGTCGTTCACGGTCGGCGGCGCGCGCGACGTGCGCGCCCAGGCGGAACGGGCGGCGCGCGGGGCCCGCCTGGATCCTGCCGACCTGTTGGATGTCCACGACCACCTGCGGGCGACGCGGCTGGCCGTGGCGGCGGTGGGCGGGCAGGCGGCTGAAGTTCCAGCGCTGTGGTCGCTGGTGGAGGGCGTGAGCGACCCGCTGGATCTGGAGGGACGGATCGCGGCGGCTATCGACGAACAGGCGGAGGTTCGCGACGAGGCCTCCCCCGAACTGGCGCGCCTGCGGCGGGTCCTGGCGCAGGAGCGCGGGCGGCTGACGCGCCTGCTGGAACGGCTGGTGCGGCAGGTTTCATCTGACATCCTGCGGGAGCGCCTGGTCACCGAGCGCCGCGGACGGCTGACCGTGCCGGTGCGGCGGGAACGCCAGCGCGATTTCCCGGGCGTGGTGCACGACGTATCGGCCAGCGGCGCCACGGTCTTCATGGAACCGCTGGCGGTGATCGAAGCCGGCAACGAGATCCGGTCGCTGGAGGTGGCCGAGCGCCGCGAAGTCGAGCGCATCCTGCTGGAGCTGTCGGCGGCGGTAGGCGCGGAACGACGGGCGCTCAATGCGGCGGTGCAGGCGCTGGCGGACCTGGATCGGACGTTGGCGGTGGCGCGCTACGCAATGGCCCTGGACGCGACATCGCCGGAAGTGAGCGACGACACGGCCTTCGATCTGCGTGCGGCGCGGCACCCGCTACTCGAGCATCCGGTTCCAATCGACGTACACCTGGACGGCGCGGAGGCGCGGGCGCTGGTGATCACGGGGGCCAACACGGGCGGCAAGACGGTGGCGCTCAAGACGGTGGGTCTGCTGCACCTGATGGCGGCCTGCGGCCTGCACGTCCCGGCCCAGGCGGGGTCCCGGGTGGCCGTGTTTGAGCGGGTGGTGGCGGATATCGGCGACGCGCAGAGCATTGAGCACAGCCTCAGCACGTTTGCCTCGCACGTGGGGAACCTGCTGGCCATGGTCGAAGCTGCCGGGCCGGGAGCGCTGGCGCTGGCGGACGAGATCGGCGCGGGCACCGACCCGGACGAAGGCGCGGCCCTGGGGCAAGCGGTGATCGCGGCGCTGCTGGAACGCGGCGCGACGGTGGTGGCCACCACGCATCACCCGGCGCTGAAGGCGTTTGCCGCGGGGCATCCAAGGACACGCAACGCCAGCGTGGAGTTCGACCTGGCCACGCTGCGGCCGACATATCGCCTGCGGCTGGGCATCCCGGGGTCCAGCAACGCGCTGGAGATCGCCGAACGACTGGGGCTGGACGCCGCGATCGTGGCCGACGCCCGCACGCGCATGTCGGCCCGCGCGTTGGACCTGGAGCAGGCCATTGCGGATGCGCAGGCCAAACTCGCGGCCGCGGAACGGGAACGCTCGGCCAGCGCGGCCGCGCGTAGCGCCGCCGAACGCACGCGCCGGACCCTGGACGAGCGGATAGACGAACTGGAGCAGGATCGTGACGCGCTGGCGCGCGCCGCCCGGCAGGAGGCGCGCGGGCTGCTGCGGGGCGCACGGCAGGCCTTGCAGGAGGCGCGCCGCGCCGCCCGGACCGGGAGCGCCGCTGACCGGCGCACCGCGCGGGAGACCGTGGCCACCACGGAGGACCGGCTGGACGCCGCGAAGCCTCCGCTTGTCGACGCGGATGACCGTAGGCCCTTGGATGTGCGCGTGGGGGACGAAGTAGAAGCGGACGGCTTCTCGGGCCGGGCGCGGGTTGTGGGGTTGGCCGATCAGGCCGTGGAAGTCGCCATCGGCAGCGCCCGCGCCAGGATCGAGCGCGCGCGGCTTCAGCAAGTGTTTCCAGCGCCCGTCCGCCCACCACGCCGCCGCCGGCGCGCGCCCGGAGGCGGCGGAACCGTGGAGATCAACATTCGCGGGATGCGGGCCGACGACGCGGCGGAAACCGTTGAACGGACCCTGGACGATGCGCTGCGCCAGAGCGCCGCGTCGCTGCGCGTCATCCACGGCAGGGGCACGGGGGCGCTGCGGGCCGTCGTGGCCGACGTGCTGGCCGGGAATCCGTCAGTGGGAGGACACGCAGCCGCGCCGCTGAACGAAGGCGGTGACGGGGTAACGATAGCGACGCTTCAAGGTTGAGCGGCGGCTGTCCGCCGAGCGCCGTGTGCAGCCGAGTTAGAGCACGCCTATTGCTGAAGGTTCTCGAAGTCGACGCCGGGTTCGTTGCCGAAAATCTTGCGGGCGACGGCTTGCCGCAGGTCGGCGGTCCGCTCGGACGTGACGAGGAAAGCGGTCGCAACGCCGGCCACGAAGCCGGCGGGTAGGGCAACCGCCAGACCCAACGCAAACATCTTCAATCCGTGCATGGCTGGTCAGTCCTACTGCACCCGCAGCACCACGGGCGCTTCAATCCAGAACTCCTCCAACTGATAGTACGACCGTCCGTCTTCGGAAAAGACATGGACCACCACATCACCAAAGTCGGCCAGGACCCAGGCGTCGGCCGGCTCACCTTCGATCAGGGGGCGCCGCCCGACCAAGGCTTTCAACTCGCGGTCCAACATATCGCGAACGGCACGCATCTGGGGCGTGCTGGAAACGGTGGTAATGACGAAGTAGTCCGCCAGGACGCTGAGGCCGCGGATGTCCAACAGCAACGTGTCAGCGGCGCCACGCGCGGCCACCGCGTCCACGACGTGGCGCGCGAGTTCGATCGGGCTCAGAGGCAAACCAACGTATGAGCAGGTGGCTGAATCATATCGCCCCCGCTGGCTTAGCCCCGTCGGCGGCGTAGAGGCGGCGAGCTTTGATGTACTCGGCCACGGCCGGCGGCGCCAATGCGTCAATGGACCGTCCCTGAGCGCGATGGGCCCGGATCTGGGACGCGGCGATGTCCACGGGCGGCATGGCGTGCAGGTGAATACGCTGGTCCGCCCGAGGGTGCAGGGCCCGCACCTGCGGCGGAATCTCCGGTGAATGTCCAGGCCGAGGCACGGTAATGATCTGCGCCGCGGCCAGTATCCGGTCCGCGCCGCGCCAGGCGGGAAGTTCGGCCATGGCGTCGGCGCCGAGGATCAGGAAGAACTCGGCCCGCGGGTGCTGGGCGGCCAAGCCTTGGAGGGTATCGACCATGAATGAAGGGCCGGGGCGCTCAATGTCAATGGCCGAGGCCTCGAAGGCGGGCTGACCCTCGATTGCCCGACGCACCATGGCCAGTCGGTCTCGGGCCGGCGCCAGCGGCGGAGCGCGCAGCGGCGATTGGCGCGCCGGAATGAACAGCACGCGGCTCAGGTCAAACGCCTGGCGCACGCTCCAGGCGACGGCCAGATGCCCGCGGTGCACGGGGTCGAAGGTGCCGCCGTAGACGCCGAGGCGGACCACGTCAGACGGCGCGCAGGGTCTGGGTGCGCCCCGACGCGGCAGCGGCCAGCACCGCGCGGGTCAGCGCAACCGCTCGGGCGCCGTCAGACAATCCCGGGAGCGGCGCGTTGGTCGATTCGGCGTCGATGAGGGCCCGGACGAGGGAGCGCAGCGCCGAGCCGTCCGGCTCAACCATCGCCTGCAGCGCGCGGCCCGTGCGCTCCGTACGCACGTCGGGCATCCGCGGCGGGTCCAGGGACCGGCCGTCCAGCGGCAATACCTCAGCGGCGGTCCAGTTGGACCAGATCCGGGCGCGGGTTACGCCGTCGGTCAGGTCCAACACCACGGGTCCGAGGTCAGGATCGGCGCCGCCGCCGGCGACCGTGAGCGAGGCGTGGCGGTCGCGGTCGAAGAAGAGGTCCGCGACCAGCGCGTCCGCACGCGCGGGAACGTTGGCCATGGCAGTCCCGCCCCGCGGCGCGGGCAGCGGCCCACCGTCGGCCACAATCTCCGCCGGCGGGCCGTCGAAGAGGTGCATCAGCAGGTCCAGCGCGTGGTGCGGCGTGGTCCAGACGGATTGCCGGACGGACTCGGGCGCCAGCGGCGCGCCGGGATCGACTGACACGGAGACATGGGCGAACAGGGGCCGTGGCAGCAGGGCGCGCAGCAGCCGCATCAGCGGCTCGAAGCGCCAGTCGAACGCCATGCCAACGCGGCCCGGCACGCCCTGCACGTTGCGGACCGCGCGGCGCGCGTCCACCACGCCGCGAGCCAGCGGCGGGTCCACCAGCACCTGAACGCCAGCCTGCGCCGCGTCCAACAGGCTGGTGAAGTCCAGGCGCGGGTGCGTCACGATGAGCGTGTCGAGCGCCTGGCCGTTCCAGCCCGACGCCGCGACGCCGCCGTAGGCGCCGGCGCACGCTTGAGCCGCTGCCAGGTCGTCGTCCACGGATAGAACCAGGTTGGACTCGTCCAGGGACGCGACCGCGGCGGCAAATGCGAGGCCCCGGGGGCTGCAGCCAATGATCCCGATGCGGTGCGGGGGCATGTAGTGAATCTGCGCAGGCGTGCGCGCCGCGTCAACCCTCAGCGCGGGTTAGGATGCCGGCAGTCCGACGCGCGGAGAAACCTGATGGCAGAACCGCACCCCCAGCTGAACGGCTGGGCACTGGTGCTTGGAGCGTCCAGTGGATTCGGCGCCGCGACGGCTCGCTATCTGGCGGCGTGCGGGATGGACGTGGTCGGCGTGCACTTCGACCGGCGTAACACCCAGCCGCTGGCCGACGCGGTCAAGCAGGACATCGAGGCCCAGGGCCGTGCGGCGCACTTCTTCAACGTCAACGCCGGCAACCCCGAGGCGCGCACCAAGGTGCTGGACGCGATCACCGAGGACGTCCAGGGCGGTCAACCGCCGATTCGCCTGCTCATGCACTCCATCGCCTTCGGAACCACCGTGCCATACGTGGGTGTGGACGGCGCGCCCGGCGTTACGCCCAAGCAGATGGACATGACGCTGGACCTCATGGCCCACACGCTCGTCTACTGGTCGCAGGACCTGGAAGCGCGTGGACTGCTGGGCCCGGGCTCGCGCATCTACGCGATGACCAGCGCCGGCACCTCCACCATCTGGCCCAGCTACGGCCCGGTGGGCGCGGCCAAGGCCGGCCTGGAACAGCACATCCGGCAACTGGCGGTGGAACTGGCGCCCATGGGGATCTCAGCCAACGCCATCCGGGCGGGCGTCACCGACACACCGGCCCTGCGCAAGATTCCGGGCAACGAAGCCATGGTCGAGCAGGCGCAGCGCATGAACCCCGCCGGACGCCTCACCACGACCGATGACGTGGCCCGCGCCATCGCCGCCCTTACCGTGGCCGAAGCCGCCTGGATCACCGGCAACGTCATCGGCGTGGATGGCGGCGAAAACCTGGTGATGTAGCCGAGGTTGGTGGCAGGGGGCCAATAGTCGGGGATCAGCGAAGCGCCAGCGGCGGATGAGCACGAGCGTCGTGGCGTTCGGCGGCCCTGAGCGCCGCTGTGACGACCGTGCACGCCGAGCCGGGCATTCACGCAGGCGGCGAGGTCGTACCCGCCCCTGACCGGTATCTCCGCTTCAACGGGATCGCCGTGCTGCCGGAGCGGAACTGCGGCTCGTACAACCGCAAGACGTGGACCTACACGGCCAAGACGCAACGCGCGGAGATCATGGACCGTGGCGATTACTTCACCAACCACTACGGCGACCCTGAGTTCGACCCCGACGCCAAACTGCACGTCGAGCACATCGTGGCGCTGAAGGAAGCCGCCGACAGCGGCTTGTGCCTGGTAGACCGGGACACCAAGCAGGCGTTCGCGCGCGACATCGCTAACCAGGTGATGTCGCTGCCGTCGCTCAATAGCCGCAAGGGCGCGCGGGACGCGGCGGAGTGGCTGCCGCCGGAAGCGCGAGTGTAGCCGTGGTTCGCGGAGACGGTGATCGCCGTCAAGCGCGCGTACGGGCTGACGATCGACCCACAGGAGGCCGCAACATTGGCGCACCACAGTTGATGTGGTGAGCCGATGTGATATATGATCCTCGCGGTTCATAGCTCGCTGGCGTCAGGACCAACGACGATCCTCCCGGTGAGTAGAGCCGAGGAGGATTGCCATGCGGCAGTCCGTAGGTCGTATTGTGGCCGCTTTGCTGATTACAGCAGTTGGCGCGGCCCTGATGATCGGATCGGTGAGTGCTGAAGGTCCGGTACCCGAACCAGCGGCCGACCCCGTGCTGGACACCAGCCTTCCGATCGAGACTACGGTCACGCTCACGATGAGCGACCCCGTACAGGTCAGTGGCTTCTTGATGGACCATGATCCCACCGTCTGGTGCCGTACGCAGACGGCTAGGTTCTCGGGTAGCCGTGGCGGGTCCAGGATTTACTCGGTGACATCCAAGACCTATTTCTGTTGGGACGGCAAGGCTCTGGCGTCGCACGACCCACGGTTCAGTCACCGGGTCAACTAGCTGAATGCGTTCTGGGGCGGCGGGCCGACGCACGACAATGAGCGCGGTCACAAAGGCGATTGGGAGCATTGGGACACTGTATCTTGGAGCTTCCAGCGCTGCGCGGGCAGCGCCTGCTACGACTCGATCCATCCGTGGGCTGAAAAGTGGCAGCGTGGCGACGGCTCCGGCCGAATCGAGTACTCGAAGGGATAGCGCATGGGCCTTGGACCGATTGAATTCCTCATCATCGGGATTCTGGTCGTAATCGTGCTGGCGATCATCGTTCGGGGATTTCGCCGCTGAGGCACGGTTTGCCGGCTACGGAACGCGGGGCTGCTGGGACTGACCGCCCAGCAGCCCCGCTCCATGACATGCGCTACATCGCTACGGCTTCAACACTGATCGGCTCTGGATCAGGCCAAATCGAGCAAAATCACCGCGAGCCGGCATAAGGATCGGCAAAAAAGCGCTCGCGCGCCATATGAGGAAAACGGTCGCGCGAGCTAACCAAGGCCAGCGGCTTTGGTGCGGGGCCTGTTGACGCAGGTCCGGCCGCTGCTGTGCCTAGGAGATGGTGGTGATGGTACACGGCAGAGACATTGCATATCACGCTCGATGAGTCGTGCGCTGCCCGTGCGGAACGGAGACAATCACGATGCAAGGTGCACTTACGCATGGTTGTCGAGCGCACATTCCTCGATCCAGCGCGCATTGCTCGTTTTGTCGTCCGTTGCGTACATTGCGGCGGCGAGCTCGTGCTTCCACTCGCCAGCGAATTGATGGCTCAGGCGCACTGTCCGCACCAATGCCCCGGTCAATGGTAAGCGGATGAGATCAACCACCTTCTGCGCGCGATGCGGGTCGTGGCCTTGCGTCAGGTGGAGGGCTTTGACGTGTCGATTCCATCGCCCATGCGGCAGGCGAGCTAGCGCCGCCCCCGACCTCCGCGCCCGAAACGACCTGAAAGGCCGAAACAAAGTCTCCAAAGTCAAAATGAGTCAGTGCCGAAGAGCCGGGTTTTCGCCGTTTTGCCGTTGACGCGCTAGGCTTGCGCGGCTTTCGTGGGGATAGCGTAAGGCGAGGCTGCGTATGTAGCGACCAGAGCGCGGGGATCAAGGGTGAATCCTCGCGGGGCGCGCGCCCTCAACGTGCCGCCACGGCAGGTGCGGCGCAGGCGCCCGAAGACGACACGTGGCGATGGGTGATTCCCGGCGATGACGCGCGGGCACGGAATTCAACCCTTTTCTCCCTTAATGGAGTCACGCAATGATGTCGCTTCTCTGGACGCGCGACGCGCCCCGCTGGGCGCTAACGATTCGCGCGGCGTCGGCCGTGATGCTGGCACTCACGGCAATCCTGCTCTTACGCGGCCTGGTTTTCGCCCAGGCCGACCCATCGGGCGAAGCCACGCTCGAGGCCGACCCGACCGTTGGCGTCACCTTCGTATGGACGCTGATCGCGGGCGCGCTGGTGTTCTTCATGCAGGCCGGGTTCGCCTTCCTGGGCGCCGGCCTGATCCGGGCGAAGAACACCGTCAACTATCTGACCAAGAACATCCTGGACTTCGCGGCGGGGGGCTTGTCCTTCTGGGCCTTCGGCTACGCGTTCATGTTCGGGGGTTCGGGAGCATTTCCGGGACTGGACCAGGGCAACGCCTTCATCGGCTACTCCGGGTTCTTCCTGATCAATGAGTCCTACGACGTGTCGACCGCGATGTTCTGGTTCTTCCAGATGGTGTTCGCCGCGACCACCGCCACGATCGTGGCCGGGGCCATGGCCGAGCGCACGAAGGTGACCGCCTACCTGGCCTACAGCTTCCTCGTAACCGCGCTGGTGTACCCGATCTACGGACACTGGATGTGGGGCGGCGGCTGGCTGGGCGGCGAGCAGCTGGAAAGCTGGATCGGCGCGGCGGCGGTGGACTTTGCCGGATCCGGCGTGGTTCACACCATCGGCGGCATGCTGGCACTGGCCGGCGCGTACACCGTGGGCGCCCGCATGGGCAAGTACGGTCCGAACGGCGAGGTGCGCGTGATCAAGGGCCACAACATGGTGTACGTGGTCATTGGGATGTTCATCCTGTTCTTCGGCTGGTTCGGGTTCAACGCCGGCAGCACGGTGAACGGCAACGATCCGCGCATCGCGGTCATCATTGCCAACACGTTCCTGGCCGGCGCCGCCGGTGCGGTAACGGCCGCCTACATCCGGCTGGTGCAGCGCGGCAAGATCAGCGCGGCGGACACCGCCAACGGCGCGCTGGCCGGCCTGGTCGCCGTCACCGCGCCCTGCGCCTTCATCGCGCCCTGGGCGGCGGTGGTGGTAGGCGCAATCGGCGCCGGGGTCATGCTGGTCGGCTTGTGGTTCATCGACACCAAGCTGAAGATCGACGACCCGGTTGGCGCGTCGTCGGTGCATGGCGTGGCCGGTGTCTGGGGCCTGCTGGCGGTCGGCATCTTCGCCGACGGCACCTACGGGGTCAGCGGCTTCATTGCCGGCAACGCGGTCCAGTTCGTGGCGCAGTTGATTGCCGCCGTCGTGGCGGTGATCTGGGCGCTGGGCACCGGACTTCTGCTCTTCCACGTGCTGAAGGTCACCATGGGCCTGCGCGCGTCGCCCGAAGAGGAGATGACCGGTCTCGACATGCCGGAACACGGCGAGGAGACCTATCCGGTCGAAGCCTCGTAACTCGATTCCGCGATAGCGGAATGGCCACTACGCGGGGCCGCGGCAACTGCCGCGGCCCCGCGGCTTTCAGTGATCAGTCACCAGGGATTCGGTGGGCCACATGGCGCCCGGGTTCATGATGTTGTTGGGGTCGAAAGCGCGTTTAATGCGCCGCATGGCGTTGAGCGTGGGTGGATCGTAGGCGCGATCCACGAACGGCTGTTTGACGCGCCCCAGCCCGTGTTCGCCGGAGAGGATGCCGCCGGCCGCGAGACCGGCGTCGGCCACCGTGGGCAGCAGGCTAAAGGCGCGCTCACGCTCGTCGGGATCCGCCGGGTCGTAGAGCATGTTCGGGTGCAGGGTGCCGTCGGCCGCGTGGCCGAAGATCGCCACCACCACGTCGGCGTCGTCGGCAGCCTGCTTGATCGCCGTGAAGGTGGGCGCCAGCTGCGAATACGGCACGCAGATGTCTTCGCCGATCTTGGCAGGGCGAATGCGGGCCAGGGAGGCGGTGATCCCGCGCCGCGCTTCCCACCAGCGCTCGGCGCGGGCCGGATCCACGCTGTCCAGCCCGCCGCCCGCGGAGCGGAGCAGGTCGTCCAGCGCCACGGTCTCGTCGCGGACCTCCGCTTCATCGCCGTCCAACTCGGCCAGCAGCAGGCCGCCCGCGTTGCGCGGGAATCCCCAGGGCCGTGAGCGCTCCAGCGACTCCACGGTAATGTCGTCCAGGAACTCGAGCTTCGCCGGGGTGATGCCGCTTTCCATGATCTCCGCCACCACGCGCAGCGCGGTTTCACCGTCCGGGAAGCTGGCTGCGCGCACGGCTCGGTGGGGCGGCAGTGGACGAAGCTGGAGCGTGATCTCGGTGACGATGCCGAGGGTGCCCTCCGAGCCGATGATCAGATCGATCACCGCGTCGTCCGCACCGCGCGTCAGGCGCAGCAGCCCGTGGCGCGGCGTGACCACCCGCAGACCGATCACGGCGTCGCGGGTGACCCCGTACTTGAAGGCGAAGGGACCACCCGCGTTGGTGGCCACGTTGCCGCCAATCGTGGCGGCCGCTTCGGACGAGGGGTCGGGGGCGTAGAGCAGACCGCGCTGCGCGGCATAGGCGCGAAAGTCGCGGGTGACAACGCCGGGTTCAACGCTGGCGCGCCGACGCACGGGGTCGAAGGCCGTGATGCGGCGCATGCGGTTGGTGTCGATCACCAGCGCCCCGTCGGGCGGTACGGCGGAAGCGGACAGGCTGGTGGCGCCGCCCCGCGCCAGGCAGGCAACGCCGTGCGCGACGGCCGCCGCCAACGCCTCGACGATGTGGCCTTCGGTCTCAGCCATCACCACCGCACCAGGCGCGCCGCGATAGCCCATGGTGGCGTCATAGCCGTACGCCACCAACTGATCGGGATCCACCAGGATCTGCGGGGCGTCGCCGCGCTGGCGGAGTTCGGCAATCAGGGCGCGGTTCATGGGGGGCATGGTAGTGGTCTGTCCAACTCGTACGGGTTCGCGGCGCGCCGCGGAAGGCGCCTTCGAGAGCCACCGCTCCAGGCATGCCGCCAGGCCTGAGGGGCGGAAAGTCTGGACGGAAGTGTTCGTTTTTTGTACGGTATCCGAGTCATGCGCCACCGGACGCCGCGGGAGATTCAACTGGCCGCCGCGCTGCTGCGGCGGCGCGGCGGGCGGCCGGTCTCCGCGCCGATTCAGGACGCGGCCGCGTTAGCGCGCACCGCAACAGGGCTGCGCGTCTACGAGCGCCCGTTGCCGCTGAGCATCCGAGGCCTGCTGGCCAGCCCGAGCGGCCGCCGTCCGGCCCTGGTGGTCAATGCGCGGCTAGGCCCTGCAGACCGAAACGTCAGCGCCGCCCACGAATTGGGGCACTGGGTACTCCATGCGGGCACGACAGGAGACGGCGCCACACGCGCCGAGCGGCGGCGTCAGGAATGGGAAGCGGATCGATTTGCGTTGGAACTGCTGCTGCCGGAAGAACTGGTCCGGCGGGCGCTGGCTGAGCGGCGTCGCTCAGTGGGCGCCGCGGCGTTGCGGCTGGGTGTTCGTGAAAAGTATCTGTCGCGTCGGATTCGTGAACTGGGGCGGGGTGATCAGCCCTTCTTGAGAAGGGGAAGCCCAGTGCGAGGGTTCTCGGACACGATGTAGCCCTCGGGCATCTCGTCGATCGCGCCCTCGCCCACCGACTTGGCGAAGTAGTAGATGCGCTGTTGGCGACCGCCTCGCAGCGTCACTACTCGCGAATGAAGGTGGTACGTATGTCCAGACTTCTTACTGATCACGCTATACGCCACAAGCTGCCCTCCAAAGTGCGCCGCACCAAGCTCAAATGCCGGATGCGGAGCATACCGTCAAAGCGGCGCGGTACAAAGCACGAATCGCCGCGCCTGGGTGGGCGGTGGCCAGTCGCCGGTCGTCAGCGGCGAGTGACAAGCAGCTGTGCGAGGCGCTGGTGCTTGATGATCGAGACAGGCAATCCGGTCTTTCGCCGGGGCCAGGGGTCGGTGAGACTGGGCGCGGCGCTGCACAACACTGAGGCCCATTGACCCACGCACCAAATTCCTGGACGCCGCTGGACGCGTCGGCGATCCGGGCGCGGCTGCGGGCTCACGGGCTCAACGCGCCGGTGACGGTGGCGGACCGGACCGCGTCGACCCAAGACGATGCGCTGGCGGGTTGGCGGGCGGGCGCTCCGCACGGCGCGGTCTATGCAGCCGAGCGCCAGTCGCGGGGGCGCGGGCGTCGCGGGCGCCGCTGGCTGACGACGCCCGGCGGGTTGCTGTTCTCGTTGATAGTGCGCCACGGTCCCGCGGACCCAGGTTCAACCGGACGCCTCACCATCGCGGCCGCGGTGGGCACGGTTCGGGCCATCCAAACGTGCACGGGCGCCTCCGCCTCCATCAAGTGGCCGAACGATCTGGTCTTCGGTCAGGCCAAGGCCGGGGGCGTTCTGGTTGAGACCCACGGGGACGCCGCGGTGGTGGGCGTTGGGCTGAATGTCTTCAGCGGAGCCGGAATGGCCGAAGGGCAGGCCACGACAGCCGTGGCCGCCTATGCGACCCGACCCTTTGACCGCAACGAACTACTGGCGGCCTGTGTGGTCGAGATGCTGGATTGCCTGGCGGCAGAGGGCGCCGCGTGGGACGAGGTCTTTGCGGAGTGGGTGCGACGGTCGGTACTGCTGGGGCGGGAGGTCGAGGTGAGCGGCGCGGCGCAGGCGCGCGGCCGGGTGGAAGCCTTCGATCCCGACGGCGCGCTGCGCCTGCGCGAAGCGGGCGGCGGTCTGCGGCGCATCCGAAGCGGCGATGTCACGCTGCGGCTGGCGGCGGACGCCGACTCCTGACGCGCACAGGCGGCCGCATGACTCTGGCGCAATCGGCGACACGGACGGCGCTGCAAAGCGTCACTCGGCTTACCCGGTCCGTTCTGACGCTCGAGGCTGCCGCGATTGCCGCGGTTCTGGCCCTGGGCGCGGCGTTTCGGTTTGTGGGCCTTGACTGGGACCAGGGACACCACCAGCACCCCGACGAACGTTTCCTGAGCATGGTGCTCACGCAGATCCAACCGGCGCCGGACCTGTGGGCGTATTTCGATCCGGACCAGTCGCCCTTGAACCCGTTCAACCACGAGGTCTCGTTCTTCGTCTACGGGACCTTTCCGCTGTTTCTGGTCGAGTCGTTGGCGCGCGCGCTGGGCCGGGGCGGCTACGACGAGGCCTACCTGGTGGGGCGAGCGCTCTCGGCGCTGTTCGACCTGGGGACGGTGCTGCTGGTCTACCTGCTGGGTCGTCGGCTGCTGGGCGCGTGGCCGGCCGTGCTGGCGGCGGCGCTGCTGGCGCTGGCGGTGCACTCGATTCAAATTGCCCACTTCTTCGCCGTCGATACCTTCGCCACCTTCTTTGCGACGCTCACGCTTTGGCTGCTGGTTCGCTACAGCAACTCCGGCGACGCGCGCAGCCTGGGGCTGGCCGGCATCGCCGCGGGCCTGGCGATGGCCAGCAAGCTGAGCACGGGTCTGCTGCTGGCGCTGTTCGCGGGCTGGTGGGCGCTGACGGTTGTGCGGGAGGGCGTGCTAAGCGACACCTGGGCGCGTCGCGCGGCGTGGCTGGCGCATGCGGCCACGTATGGCGTACTCGCGGCGCTGACCTTTCGACTGTTTCAACCCTACGCGTTCGCCGAGGCCTGGCCCTGGGATTGGCGGCCGGCCCCGGCGTTCACAAACGCACTGGCGCAACAACAAGCCATCCAGACGGGCACGCTGGACTGGCCGCCGGGCATCCAGTGGGCGGGCACGGCGGCCTGGCTTTATCCGCTCGAACAAATCGTGCGCTGGGGGGCAGGCCCGGCGTTCGGCCTGGCGGCGCTGACGGGTTTGGGCTTTGCGGCCGTGGCGTGGTGGCGCACGCGAGCGCACGTCCTGGCGCTGCCGCTGGCTTGGGCCGGGCTCAACTTTCTGGTCTTCGGCGCGTTCGTCCTCAAGACCATGCGCTACTTCCACCCGGTTTACCCGGTGCTGGCGCTGGTGACCGCCTGGATGTTCGCCTGGGGCTGGAAGCGCCGCGAGCGGCTGAGCGGCCTGGCCGGCTGGGGCGTCGGCGCGGCGCTGGTCGTGGCGCTCGGGGCGACGCTGCTGTGGGCCCTGGCCTTCATGCAGATTTACGGGCGCGACCACACGCGGGCGGCGGCGTCCGAATTCATCCACGCCAACGCGGCGCCCGGGACCACGATTGCCGTCGAGCTCTGGGACGACGAGCTGCCACTGGCGCTGAACGGACTGAACCCGGACCGATTCACGCACGTGCGGTTGCGGGTTTACGACCCGGACGACGAGGCGAAGCGCGCGCATCTGATCCAGACCCTGAGCCAGGCGGACATGGTGGTGCTGGCCAGCGACCGGGGCGCCGCCACGATCCCGCGGATGCCGCAGCGCTACCCGCTGACAGGTCGCTACTACGCGGCCCTGGATGACGGCTCGCTGGGGTTCGACCTGCTGGCGCGCTTCGAGTCGCGCCCCGCGCTGGGTCCGTGGGTCATCGATGACCGGGCGGCCGAGGAGGCCTTTACGGTCTACGACCACCCCACGGTCTCGATCTATGGGCGTCGAGGCGCCGAGACGACCGCCAGCATCCAGCGCGAGCTGGGAGCCGTCGATCTACGCGCCGTTACGCAGGTACTGCCCAAGGACGCCGTCACGCGCCGCACGGACCTGACAGCGGACGAGGCGGCCAATGTTGAAGCGCAGGCCGGCTGGCCCGCCCAGTTCCGGGAGCGGCCGCTGCGTGGGGCCGAGGCGGCGGTCGCGTGGTTCGCTGCGGTCTGGCTGGCGGGGCTGCTGGCCTGGCCGCTGGTCTGGCCGGCGCTGCGGCGACTGCCCGACCGGGGCTACGCGGCGGCGCGAGTGCTGGGACCGGCGGTAACGGTCGTACCAGCCTGGTGGCTGGCCAGCACCGGCGTCATGCGCTTCGATACGCCGGCGGTTCTGGTGAGCATGGGCCTGGTGGCCGCGGCCGCCGCCGTCGTGCTGTGGCGCCAACAGGCCGAGTTGCGCCGCTTAGTGACGGGCGCGGCAGGGCCGATTCTGTTGACCGAGGCGCTGACGCTCCTGGCCTTCAGCGCCATGCTGATGCTGCGGATGCGCAACCCCGACCTCTGGCATCCCGTCTTCGGTGGCGAAAAGCCAATGGACTTCGCGCATCTCAACGCGGTGATTCGCAGCCCGACATTCCCGCCGCACGATCCCTGGTACGCCGGCAGCCGGCTGAATTACTACTACCTGGGCCACGTGCCCACGGCGGCTCTGGC
The DNA here is from genome assembly GCA_965263175.1 of Chloroflexota bacterium. Classification (GTDB taxonomy): domain Bacteria; phylum Chloroflexota; class UBA11872; order UBA11872; family UBA11872; genus UBA11872. The sequence continues at coordinate 3,201,781 of OZ253587.1, read as the reverse complement.
CAAGACGCTGGGCGTGATTCCGGCCACGGCCTACAACCTGGCCGTGGCCGGCGCGTTCGCGGCCGCGGTGGCGGCGGTGTTCGGTACGGCGTCGGGCCTGTGGTCGCTGCTGGGCCGGCGCTGGCGTGAAGCGGCGGCAGTTGGTCTGGCAGCAGTGACCCTGGTTCTGCTGGCCGGCAACCTTCACGTCGGTTTGCAACTGGCGGTGTTCGCGCAGCTCAAGGCCGGCGACACGGGGATTGCCGCGCTGGAGATACCAGGCCTTCTGTTCGGCGGCGGTTTGGCCCAGGCGTTCGACTTCTGGGCCGCGACGCGGGTGATCCCCAGGACGGTGAACGAGTTCCCCTGGTTCACATTCATGTACGGCGACCTGCATCCGCACATGATGAATTTCGCCAACACCGGCGCGGCGCTGATTGGAGCGGCGGCGATCGTGGGTGTGGGCGAGGCCGCGCGGCGTAGTCGCGCGACTGGATGGCGTCCGTGGGCCGCGGTGCTGGCGTTCCAGACGTTCGTGCTCGCGCTGCATCGGGTCGTCAATCCGTGGGACTACCCAACGTACGCCGTCATCACGCTCGCCGCGCTGGCCTATGCGGTCTGGCGCGGTGGACGGCTCGGTCCGCGCGCAATGGTCGCGACCATGCTGGGAGCGGGAGCGGGGCTGACCGTCACCTCACAGCTTCTGTTCCAGCCGTTTCATTCGGCGTACGTGGACTTCCACGGCGGCCTGAATCCCACGCCGGCAACGACCCCGGCGGCGCAATGGCTGCTGATCTTCGGGCTGCCGGTGGCGGTGCTCGCGTCCTATGCCGCGCTGCTCGTGTTCGAGAATTGGCGGGCGGGGCCGGCGCGGGGCGCCCTGCTGGCGGTAAGCGCCGCGGCGGCGGGGCTGCTCATGGCAGGACTAATTGGCGCGGGCGCCGACTGGTCAACCCGCGCCCTCATCGTCGGACTGCTGATCCTGGCAGCCAGCGCCGCCTGGCACGTGCGTCATGAACCGGTGACGCTGGCGCCGCTGGCGCTGCTGCTGGCCGGCGTGGGGCTGACGGCGGCGCCCGAATTCATCGTGGTACGTGACGACATCGGGCGCCTGAACACCATCTTCAAGTCCTACCTGCAAGCCTGGACGCTGCTGGGGCTGGGCGCGGCGCTGGCCGTGCCGTATTTGGCACGAACGCTGAGGCTGACGCGCGGCGCCCGCTTCAGGCTGGCGCGGGCGGTCTGGGTCGGGGGTCTGGCGCTGCTGGCGGCCACGGCGCTGGCCTATCCGCTGCTGGCAACCCCGCACAAGCTGAACCTGCGCATCCAGCCCCTGCCCGCCACGCTGGACGGCGAGGCGTTTCTGGACGGCGGCCGGATTCACGACCAGGGCGTGCCGGTTGAATTGAGCGCCGACCGCCGCGCCATCGAATGGCTGCGAACCAACGTGCAGGGTGCGCCGGTGCTGGCGGAGACGCCAACCACCATCTACCGCTGGGGTGGACGGGTTTCCGTGTACACCGGATTGCCCACGCTGATCGCCTGGGACTGGCACGCGAAACAGCAGCACTGGGGCTATGTGCACGAGGTTGAGGCGCGGTTCGACGACGCACGAGAGCTGTTTGCGACCAAGGATATCCGGCGCGCGCGGGCGCTGCTCTCGACGTTTGACGTCGGTCTGATCTACGTTGGCGAACTGGAACGGAGCATCTACGCGGCGGATTCGCTGGCAAAGTTCGACCGGATGAAAGAGCTTGGGGTACGCGCGGTCTACCGGGACGGCGGTACGGTGATCTATCGCGTGGACCCCAGCAGTCTGTCCGCGCCGGCCGGATGAGGGACGCAATGGCCGTGATGCGGAAGGAAGGCGTGACATGGTGGCGCATCTCCTGAGCCGCGTGGTATTGCAGCAGGTGACGCAGCAAGTGCTGCCGCGGGTCATCCAGCAGCTGCCCGAACTGATGGCGCGTAGGCAGCCCGGAGCGCCCCAACAGGCGCCGGTATCGGACCTGTCGCAAATCAATGCGCTGGCGATTGGCGAGTTGCGCACCGGTCTCGGGCAAGCCCAGGCGCGCACCGTCCGCCAGGCGGCCCGGCTGGATCGCCTGGAAGAACAAATGAAATGGCGGCGTACGGCGCTCACATTCGCCACGGCCGTCATGGCGTACGGCATTGGTTTCGGCACCGCCATTGTCCTGGCACTGCTAGGCGCGTTTGGCTAGGAGAGAGGACACCGTGCGTCGCTGGAACATCGGACCCGGCGGGGGCCGAGTGGCTCCGTCGGGGGAGAGTCGTCGTGTCCCCGCTGACCTGACCGGCGCGTTTGCCCAGGTGACGGGCGCGCTTAAGGACGATCCGAACCTGATTGCCACGCTGGAGGTGGTTGACACCCTCAACGAGATGGTGGAGGGCGTGCATCCGATCTTGCGCTGCCCCAGCGGCTGCGCGCGTTGCTGCTACCAGCAGGTTTTCGTCAGCGAAGAGGAATGGGCCACCGTGCTGCAGGCGCTGCACCGTGACTCCACCGCCAAAGAGCGACGCCGGATCGTGCGGCGCGCTCGCCGGTTGCTCGACCGCAAGCGCGGCCCGCTGCGGCGCGCCCTGCGCGCCCGCAGCCTTGAGGATCTGAGTCGGCTCACCGCAAGCGTTGACCGGCGACGCGTTGAACGGTGCGTGCTGCTGACCAGCGATAACCGTTGCGCCGGGTACAACGGAAGGCCCATGGTCTGCCGCGCGTTCGGACGCGTCGCGCACAGCACTGACCACCCCATGCTGTGCAAGATCTTTCTGGACCGGCTGGAGGACGCGGGCACCTCCCACCGCTCGCTGCAACTGGCCGACTTTGGCCCGGTTCGCGAGGCCTATTTGCTGTCAGGGCCGGAGCATCAGCGCTGGAGCCTGCTGGCGGTCTTTGTGGCGCTGCACGCAGCTGCGGACGGCGATCTCTTGCAGGCGCCGCAGCCGTTGCCGCGGGACGGCAGCTGGCCGGCGCTGACCCGCGAGGAGATCGCCCTCTTTTGACAGGGTCCCCGGACGCGCTGACCCCGATGACGGTGGGCACGGCCGGTCACGTGGATCACGGAAAGTCCACGTTGGTGGAAGCGCTGACCTCGATCTTCCCGGACCGGTTGGCCGAGGAGCGCGAACGCGGGCTGACCATCGACCTGGGGTTTGCCTGGTTCACGCTGCCCAGCGGGCGTGAGGTGTCGGTGGTGGACGTACCGGGGCACGAGCGCTTCGTGTCCAACATGCTGGCCGGCGTGGGCGGGATCGACGCGGTACTGCTCGTGATCGCAGCCGACGAGGGCGTGATGCCGCAGACGCGCGAGCACCTGGACATCATCGAGCTCCTGGAGATCGACACGGGCGTGGTGGCGCTGACCAAGGCCGACCTGGTGGATGACGAGTGGGCCGCGCTGGTGGAAGAGGATGTGCGCGACACCCTGGCTGGCAGTGGGTTGGCTTCCGCGCCGATCGTGCACGTGTCGGCGCAGGCCCGGACTGGGCTGGACGAGCTCGTTGGCACGCTCGATCAGGTTCTTGCCAGTACCCGGGCAAGGCCGGATAGCGGCGGCGCGCGCATTCCTATCGATCGCGTGTTCACAATGCCGGGCTTCGGCACGGTCATCACGGGCACGCTGTCGGGCGGGCCGCTACGCGTTGGCGATCAACCCAGCTTGTTCCCGGGCGGGCGCGGCGTGCGGGTTCGGGGCTTGCAGTCGCACCAAACCACTATCGACGCCGCGCAGCCGGGGCGGCGCGTGGCGGTGAATCTGGGCGGGACGAGCCCGTCACAGACCCGCCGGGGCGACGTGCTGGCGGCGCCGGGCGCGGTGCTCGAGACCCGCCGCATCGACGCCAGCTTGCGAATGTTGCCCTCGGCGCCGCGCGCGCTGAAGCCCGGCGAGTCGGTGGCGCTGCACATCGGCGCGGCGGCCCGCATCGCGCGGCTGCGGCTGTTGGAAGCGGACCCGATCCCGCCGGGCGAGGCGGGCTGGGTCCAATGGCGCCTGGACGCGCCCATCGCCGCGCGCCGCGGGGACCGCTATGTGATTCGACGGCTCTCGCCGCCGGCGACGATTGGCGGCGGACGTGTGGCGCGAGCGATGGCGAGGCACGCGCCGCGCGGACAGGCGGCGGTGCTGGACACCCTGGCGCGCGCCGCGGCCGGCGTTCCGCGGACGTTGGTGCACGACACTCTGGCCGACGACCTGGTGACCATGAACGATCTGGCCCGGCGAACCGAACTGGATAGCCAGACCACCGCGCGGACCGTGGCCGACCTGACCGAATCCGGTGAGGTGCGGACGCTGCGGGCCTATGTCGGCAGCGTCCAGGTCGTCGAACGGCTGACGGCGGCACTGCTGGCGGCGCTTCGGGCCCATCACGAGCAGGATCCGGGAGCGTCCGGACTCAGGATTCCGGAACTGGCTCTGACATTGGAGGCGCCGACGGAGGCGGTCACCGAACTAGCGGCCGCCGCGGCGGAAGCCGGAACGGTGCGCCTGGACGGGCCGCGAGTGTCGCTGGCCGGTCACAAAGTCGAACTCAGCGCCGCCGAAGAACGCGCGGCGCGGCGGCTGCTAACGAGGCTCGATCAGGGCGGATCGGCGCCGCCGTCGCTGACCGAGGCGTTGACGCTGAGCGGCGGCGCCCGCCGACTGGCGACGGCGCTTGCACAGGACGGTCGGCTGGCGCTGCTGGCGCCGGACATCGCCCTGTCGCGCCAGACCTATAACGCGTGGCTCCGTGCGGTGCGCGACCTCTTCAAAGCCGCACCCAGCGTGACGGTCCGCGAGGTGCGCGACACGCTGGGAACCAGCCGCAAATACGCGCTGGCCCTACTGGAATACCTGGACAGCCGCGCGGTCACCCGGCGCGTCGGCGACGCGCGCGTGTGGCTGGGCGACGACCCAAAGCAGGATTCGGCGTAGGTCTTCTCCGCGTAGTTGACACTTCCGTTCACCCTGAGCCTGTCGCAGGGGGCAGCGGCGGTCGGTCGCGTGCAGCCCCAAGCTTCCGTGCGCCGTCCGCCCAGGATTCAATCGTCCGCGGAAATAGCGTGGCGACCATGGTCCATAGGCGTCAACAGCACCGGGGCCGCCTGTGCGGCCCCGGCAGAAGCATCACAGGCAAGCGTCTACTTCCGCTGCCTCCTGTGATGCGGCAGGATGACCAGCCCGATTACGGCCGGCACGGCCAGCACGATGATCAGGAGCTCGTACGGTCCCACATAAAGTGGCATGGACTAGCTCCTCTGCTCCTTGCGCTGCTTGGTCCTCTGGTAGACGTACCACAACAGCATGACGATCAGGACTTCCGGAACGAAGGCCAGCGCCAGGAACACAATCGCCACAATGCCTTCCGCAACACCTACATCGCTATTAGTAGCTGCTCCAGTTATTCATGGCTTCGACGTGACTTCAGGTAGGCAATTGCGCTCCACACGACCACAATCCCCGATCCGAACAGCAAGAGAAACACGGCCAGCGACCCGAGTTGTTCAACCATCCCAACCTCCTGCATCATTAACTAGGTCGGCGGCGGATGGACTCTACCATCGCCGTCCTGCTTTTTGTCGATAGTGATTGTGAACGAGTACGCGCAGGCAGCGTCAGTTACGCACAAAGCAAACGAACCGCGCGCCTGGTCCGAGTGATAACCATACTCAAGGCCCCCACCAACTCTCCGCACACTTGACCCTTTCTCGACCATCGCGACGGTTCTGAACACCACGGAATCAGTGATTTCCGGCTGTCTGAGCGAGATTCGCAGACCGTCGTAACAGAACAGCGTCGACGACTGATATTTAACAACTAAGCCCCCCAAGTAGTGGTGAGGCTCAATGACCGTGTGCCGCTTGCACCGGTCGCCCGAACTTGGCCCGGCTGCAGAATTGAACAGGCCGTCACTTCCCGCGGTTTGTACACCGACTTCAGACAGAGGGACTTCCTCGACAATGACTTCCCGGACAGCGAGCGGAGGCTCCTGAGACGACGATCCCTCTGGTTCTTGCGCCTGCACGACGCCGGCGAACATCATCAGGGCCATTAACGTTACGACCATCAGTCCGATCAGCTTCGACCGTCTCCACATATCCGTACTCCTTTGTACGGCGGCAGCTGACATTGGCTGCCGTCAATCAGTCCTGTGGATCCACCCTCACGCACCTCCTTGTACGAGGCAGCCTGCACTGGCTGCTACATGGATCAACATACAGGAGATATCATAGCTAACCAATTTCGTGCACGAATAGATTACCCACCCTGGGTCGGTTAGGAGCCGTCGGCGCTGATGGATCGGCTCAGGCCTCCGGCAGCGCGGCCAGTCCGGGCAGTTCGCGGCCTTCCAGGAACTCCAGCGTCGCGCCCCCGCCGGTGCTGAGGTGGCCCATGCGGTCCGCCACGCCGGCCGCCTGAGCCGCGGCCAGGGCGTCGCCGCCGGCCACCACCACGAAGGCCGGGGAGTCGGCCAGCGCGCGCGCGACGGCCAGCGTCCCCTGGGCGAACGGCGCGTGCTCGTAGACGCCCAGCGGCCCGTTCCAGACGACCGTGCGGGCACTGGCCAGCACCTCCAGGTAGGCGGCGGTCGTGGCGGGGCCGATGTCCAGGGCCATCTGGTCGTCGGGAATCCGATCGGCGGGAACAACGGTCGTGGCGGCGGCGGGATCGAGCGCCGCGGCCGCGACCGCGTCCATCGGCAGCAGGATGCGGCACCCGGAATCCGCCGCGGCCGCGCGCACGGCGGAGACGATTTCGCCTTGTCCCGGCTCTACGAGCGAGCGTCCCAGCGCGCCGCCGGCGGTCGCCAGAAAGGTGTTGGCAATGCCGCCGCCCAGCAGCAGCGCGTCCACATCCGCCGCCAGACGGCGCAGCACGCCGATCTTGTCGGAGGTCTTGGCCCCGCCCAAAACGGCCACGTAGGGCCGGGCCGGGTTGCGGGTCGCGCGTGCCAGGGCCTGGATTTCAGCGTGCATCAGCGGGCCGGCGGCCGCCGGCAGCAGTTCCGCAACGCCAACAGTACTGGCGTGCGCCCGATGGGCGGTGCCGAAGGCATCATTGACGTAGACGTCGGCCAGCCTGGCCAGAGCGGCCGCATGCGCGGGATCGTTCTGTTCCTCGCCTGGGTGGAAGCGCAGGTTTTCGAGCAGCAGCACCTCGCCGTCAGCCAGGTTCCGGGTCTGGGCATCCACGGCGGAACCGATACTGTCCGGAGCGAGCGCCACGGGGCAGGCCAGCAATTCGCTGAGGCGCTCAGCCACCGGACCAAGCGACAGCAACGGATCGACCTTGCCCTTCGGGCGACCGAGGTGCGAGGCCACAATCAGACGCGCTCCTCGCGCGCGCAGGCCAACCAGGGTCGGAACCACGGCGCGCAGACGCGTATCGTCACGGATCGAGCCACCGTCCAACGGAACGTTGGCGTCCACGCGCAGAAGCACGCGTCGGCCGCGGACGTCCAGCGCCTGGCTGCCGCGCTTCACGGCCCGCGGAAGCTCAGGCCCCGACGGGCGCTCCAACGCGCGCGCCGATGGTCATCGCCACGTCGCCAATTCGGCAGGCATAGCCCCACTCGTTGTCATACCAGGCCGCCACTTTGACCAGGTCGTCGCCGATGACCATGGTCGATTCGGCGTCCACGATCGAGGAGCGGGTGTCGCCCTTGAGGTCGATCGAGACCAGCGGCTCGTCGGACACGCCCAGAATGCCGTCCAGCCGGCCGGCCGCGGCGTCGCGCAGCGCATCGGTGATGTCCTCCGTCGTGACCGGACGCTCCAGATGAGCCACGAACTCGACGATGGAGACGGTGGCAACGGGCACGCGGTAGGCCGCGCCGTGCATGCGGCCCTCAAGCTCCGGAATAGCCAAGCCGATGGCGCGGGCTGCGCCGGTGCTGGCGGGCACGATGCTGAGCGCGCTGGCCCTTGCCTCGCGCAGATCGGTGCTGGCGGTATCCACCAGGCTCTGCGAAGCCGTATAGGCGTGAATGGTCGACATCAGGCCCTTGCGCACGCCGAATTCGCGGTGGACGACGTCAAGCGGCGGCGCCAGGCCGTTGGTGGTGCACGACGCGTTGCTGACCACGTAGTGGGCGGCGGGGTCGAACTGATCGTCGTTGACACCCAGGACAACCGTGAGGTCGGCGTCGCCGGACGGCGCCGAGATCAGGACGCGACCAGCGCCAGCCTCCAGGTGGGCCGCGGCCCGTGCCCGCTCGGTGCCCACCCCGGTCGACTCCACGACCAGTTCAGCCCCCAGGTCGCCCCAGGGCAGCGCGTTCCAGTCGCGGATGGAGAAATATGGGATCGACATCCCGTCCAGGACCAATCCTTCGGCCGTGGCTTCCACGTCGCGGCCAAAGCGGCCGTAGTTACTGTCGTATTGCAGCAGGTGGGCGGAAGCTGCCAGGTCGGCCAGATCGTTGATGCCTACGACTTCGGCCTGGGGGTGGCGCTCCAGCAGCGCCCGCAGGGCCAGGCGGCCGATCCGCCCGAACCCGTTGATTCCGATTCGCACGATGGTTCTCCTCGATGTCAAGGCGTCACGATAACTGGCCGTCATGGCCTGCCCGACCGCTCCGGGTCATCGTCGAGGTTGCGGCGCCGGCAGTGGCCGTGGGTGACCGGTGCCGGGCGCAGGCGGTTTGCCGGTGCGACGCGGTCGGATTGTGATCTTACGCGACGGCTTTGCCCTGGCCTGAGCAGCAGCCGGTCGCCAGCGGCCGATTGTCGGTGAAGGGACGACGAAAGGAGGCCGCTTGGGTGCTGCCGGCGCGGGGTGGCTTACACTTCGACGAGGCTGGGTATGCGGCCGGCGGCCGCTGGATCCATGAACGGGAGCGCGCGTCTGATGAACGCTCCGGCCCCCGTGCCCGCGCCGGCTCGGATGTGAGCCGATGACGACAACGTCCCCGCCGCAATCCGTGCCGTCTCTGGCGACCGTGATGCAACGCGCGGGCGGCGAGAACTTTCCCGTGGCGTCGCGCCTACTGCCCGGTCACCTGCGACGGCACCTGGAGAACGTCTACGGCTTCGCTCGTCTGACCGATCAACTGGGCGACTACGCCGAAGGCGACCGGCTGTCGTTGCTGGACTGGCTGGACGGCGAGGTGGACGCCGTCTACAACGGCGGCCTGCCCAGCCACGCCGTGATGCGGCGCATCACGCCGACCGTGCTCCGCTACTCGATTCCGGAAGCGCCCTTCCGGGCGCTGATCAACGCCAACCGCCAGGACCAGCGGGTGACGCGCTATGCGACGTACCAGGAACTTGCCGGCTATTGCGAACTCTCCGCCAACCCTGTCGGTCACCTGGTGCTGCACGTCTTCGAGGCGGCCACGCCGGAGCGGATCTGGCTCTCAGACCTGATCTGCACGGCCCTGCAGCTCACCGAGCACTGGCAGGACGTGGCGGAGGACTATCAGATGGGCCGGGTCTATATCCCGCGGGAGGACATGGCCCGGTTCGGCTGTTCGGTTGAGGTGATCGCCTCACGACGCCCCACCAGCGAGTTTCGGGCGCTGATGCGCTTCGAGGTGGACCGCGCTTGGGCGCTGTTCGACCGCGGGGCAACCCTGGTGCGGACGCTGCCCGGCGTGCGCGGGATGGCGGTAGCGGCGTTCATCGAGGGCGGACGGGCGGCCCTGCGGGCGATCCGCCAGGCGGACTACGATGTGCTGACGCAATCTCCGCAGCCGGACGCCAGGGTCAAGGCCGTGGCCGCAATGCGCGTGCTGCGCACGGCCCTGGACTGGTAGCCGATGGATCCAGCCGCCGCCTACGCACATTGCGAGCACGTGACCCGCACGCGGGCGGGGAACTTCTACTGGGGCATCCGCCTGCTGCCCGCACCCAAGCGACGGGCGCTCTGCGCGGTCTACGCGCTGGCGCGTAAGATCGACGACATCGGCGACGGCGACCTGCCGATTGAAGCCAAGGCGCAAGCCCTGCGGGAAGCGCGTGAGCGGCTGGCCGACATCGGCCCGGCTGCGGAGGACCCGGTACTGGCCGCCTTGGGGCACGCATCCCAGCAGCTTCCGATTCCGCTGCCGGCCTTTGGAGAACTGATTGACGGCGTTGAGATGGATGTACGCGGCACCGTCTACGAAACCTTCGATGAACTGGTGGTCTACTGCCGCCGGGTGGCGGGCACCGTCGGACGGCTGTCGCTGGGCGTCTTCGGGGCCGAGAACATGGAGCGGGCGTCGCCGCTGGCAGACGCCCTGGGCGTGGCCCTGCAACTGACCAACATCCTGCGCGACGTGCGGGAAGACTTGCAGACCGGCCGTGTCTACTTGCCGCGAGAGGATCTGCGCCGGTTCGATTGCGCGCTGGACCTGGACGCTCCGCCGGACCCGAAGTTTGCCGAGATGATCCGTTTCCAGACCGCCCGTGCCGCCCAGTGGTTCGACGAGGGGCTGCGGCTGCGTCCGCTGCTGGACGCGCGCAGTTCCGCCTGCGCGGGGGCGATGGCGGGTATTTACCGACGCCTGCTGCGGCGCATCGAGCGCGATCCGGCGGCGGTCATGCGGGGCCGCGTGGCCCTGCCGGCCTGGGAGAAGGCGCTGGTGGCGGCCCATAGTCTGGCGGGCGGGTGAGCGGCGCGCCGGTGGTGGTGGCTGGCGGCGGGTTGGCCGGGATCAGCGCAGCGCTGGCGCTGGCGGATGCGGGCCTGTCGGTGACGCTGCTGGAAGCGCGCGGCCGACTGGGCGGCGCCACGTACTCGTTTCAACGCGATGGGCACTGGTTCGACAACGGCCAGCACGTCTTCCTGCGTTGCTGCACGGCCTATCGGGCGCTGATCGAGCGGATTGGGTCCGGCGATCTGGTGACGCTTCAGCCGCGACTCGACATCCCCGTGATCCACCCCGACCGTGGGGTCAGCCGCCTGGCCCGCTCGGTCTTGCCGGCGCCTCTGCACCTGGGGCCCAGCCTGGCGGCCTACCGGCATCTCAGCCGCCTGGACAAGCTGTGGGTCGCGCGCACGGCGGCGGAGCTGGCGCGGCTGGACCTGGGCGACCGCAGCCTGGACACGCAGACCTTCGGTAGCTGGCTGCGGAATCGCGGCGCGTCGCCACGGGCGCTGGAGGCGCTCTGGGACCTGATCGTGCTGCCCACCCTCAACCTGCCGTCGGACGAGGCGTCGCTCTGGCTGGGCGCGATGGTGTTCCAGGTCGGGCTGCTGACCGACGGACCGGCGGCGGACCTGGGTTACATGACGGCGCCGCTGGGCGTGGCGCACGGCGAGCGGGCGGCCGCCGCGCTGGCGGCCTCCGGGGTCGAAGTGCGCATGCACGCCGCCGTGACCGCCATCGAGCGACCAGCTGCCGACGACCTGGACGTATGCGTGGGCGGGGAGCGCATCACGGCGGCGGCCCTGATCCTGGCCGTGCCGCACGAACAGGCGGCCCGGCTGGTCCCGGCGCAGGTTTATGCGGGCGCCAAGACCTTCGCCGATCTGGGGCACAGTCCGATCGTCAACCTGCACGTGATTTACGATCAGCGGGTCATGGATCATGCGTTTGCAGCCGGCGTGGGTACGCCATTGCAGTGGGTGTTCGACCGCACCGGTCCGGCCGGCTTGGATACGGGCCAGTGCCTGGCCGTGTCGCTCTCGGCCGCCACGGCCTACGCCGACCGCCCGACCGAGGAACTGCGCGCGATGTTCCTTCCCGAACTTGCGCGACTGTTTCCCAAGGCCGACACGGCGCGCGTCACCGCGTTCTATGCCACCCGTGACCACCGGGCCACGTTTCGCCCCTCGCCGGGCACGCTGCGGCTGCGCCCCAGAGCGACCACCGCCGACCCGCGCATCGCGCTGGCCGGCGCATGGACCGACACCGGCTGGCCCGCCACGATGGAGGGGGCGGTGCGCAGCGGGCGCCAGGCGGCCCGCAGCGTGCTGCTGGCCCTGGGCCGCGAGCGCAATCTTCCAGCGGCGGCATGAGCGTCGAAGTCTCCGCGCGGCCCAACGCGCTGGCCAACGCCATCGAGCGGGCGCGCCGCCACCTGCTGGACTTGCAGAACCCGGCCGGCTGGTGGAAAGGCGAGCTGGAAAGCAACGTCACCATCGAGGCGGAGGACCTGTTCCTGCGCCGCTACCTGGGAATCCTTGATCGCGGCACGGCTGAGCGAACAGCCCGCTGGATCCGCTCGCGCCGCCAACCCGACGGGACCTGGACCAACTACCACGGCGGCCCGCCCGACCTCCACACGACGACCGAGGCCTACGTCGCGCTGCGGCTGGCCGGCGACCAACCGGACGACGCCCGCATGCGTGAGACGGCGGCCTGGATCAGGGAGCGGGGCGGCGTGGAAGCGACCCGCAGCTTCACGCGCATCTGGCTGTCGCTCAACGGCTGGTGGTCCTGGCACGACCTGCCGGCCATGCCGCCCGAAGTCATGCTGCTGCCCGCCTGGTGGCCGCTCAACATCTACGACTTTGCCTGCTGGGCGCGCCAGACGTATGTGGCGCTGACGATCATCCGCTCTCAGCAGCCGGTGCGGCCCGCTCCGTTCCCAATCGACGAACTGCACACGCACCGTACCCCGCCGACGGACTACTCGCTGCGAAGCTGGTCCGGGCTCTTCAATCAGGTCGACCGCGTGCTCCGGTGGTACGAGAAACGGCCGCTCCGCTGGCTGCGGGAAGCGGCGCTGAACCACGCCGAGGCCTGGATCGTGCGGCGGCAGGAGCGCGACGGATCCTGGGGCGGTATCCAGCCGCCCTGGGTCAATTCCATCCTGGCGCTGACGCTCCGCGGATACCCACTGGACCATCCAGTAATCGCGCGCGCCCTGGAGGGACTGGACAGCTTCACGATTGACGACGGGCACATGCGCCGGCTGGAGGCCTGTCAGTCGCCCGTCTGGGACACCGCGCTAGCCATCATCGCGCTGACCGATGCCGGCACGCCGGACAACGACGCGGCGATAGTCCGGGCCGCCGACTGGCTGTTGGAGCAAGAGGTCCGCACGCCCGGCGATTGGGCCGTGCGCCGGCCCGGCCTGCAGCTTGGCGGCTGGGCGTTCGAGTTCGCCAACGACAACTATCCGGACATTGATGACACGGCCGAAGTGGGATTGGCGCTACGCCGGGTCCGGCATCCCGATTCCGGGCGGCTGGACGCGGCGCTGGTCCGGGCACGCGGCTGGATTGAAGGCATGCAGTCGCGCAATGGCGGCTGGGGGGCCTTTGACGCCGACAACACCAACACGCTGTGCCGGGAGCCGTCGTTCCGCGACTTCGGCGAGGTCATCGATCCACCGTCGGCCGACGTCACCGGGCGCGCATTGCACTTTCTGGCCCAGGAGAGCGCGCTGGGCACCGAAACGGCGCGACGAGGTCTGGACTGGCTACGCGCCGAGCAGGAGTCCGACGGCTCGTGGTTTGGCCGCTGGGGCGCCAATCACATCTACGGACTGAGCGTGGTGGTCCCGACGCTGGTCGCTGCCGGCGCCCCGACCAGCGACCCGGCGCTGCGTCGGGCCGCGGCCTGGCTGGAAGCGCACCAGAACGCCGACGGCGGCTGGGGCGAGGACCTGCGTTCCTACGACGACCCCGCCTGGATCGGCCGAGGCGCCAGCACCGCCTCCCAAACAGCGTGGGCGCTCATGGCCCTGCTTGAGGCGGATGTGGATTCGCCGGCGATAGCGCGCGGCGTGAAATACCTGCTGCGCACCCAGCGTGAGGACGGAACCTGGGACGAGGAGCTGTACACCGGCACCGGCTTCCCCGGCGCCTTTTACATCAGATATCACCTCTATCGGCTGGTGTTTCCGTTGATGGCATTAGGGCGGTATGCCAAGAAAGTGGGGCGGGACGAGGGCGACATGTGAGGACGGCTAGCGCGCAAGACGTTCCGGCGCTCTCTTGGGCTGCCGACGACTCTCGTTCCGCGCCATTCTGCAAGCTGACCGCCCCGACGGGTGGAGGCGCCCGGGAATAGCAGAATTGCTATACGCCCAATGGCTCTGAGTTGGACCTTCGAAACTCACCCACTGAAACGGTCTGCGTCTGGTCCCCGACGCTAAGGACCCCGCGTCCACTCGTCCCATTTCGTGTCATCCAGAGCCCTAGTGCCCGACCCGTCAGGGTTCACGCTTCTGGACGCTAGCTCACGCCCGGTATAGGTTTGGCGGCCGCGTGTTAGGGGTGATCGGTCCGTATGGGCGTTCCGCTGCGTCAGAGCCTGGCGGTGGGGTGGTATCTCTTCCGACAGCGGCTGCACGGCCGGGACAAGTTCCCGCTCATCGTCGAACTTGAACCGCTCTTCGCCTGCAACCTGGCCTGCGAGGGCTGCGGCAAGATTCAGCACCCCACGGCAACGCTAAAGCGCCGGATGCCGGTGGAGCAGGCGGTGGCGGCGATCGAGGAGAGCGGCGCGCCGATGGTCTCCATCGCCGGCGGGGAGCCGCTGATCCATCCCGAAATCGACCGCATCGCCCAGGAACTCGTGCGCCGGCGCAAGTTCGTGTACCTCTGCACCAACGCGATGATGCTGGAGCAGAAGCTGCACCTGTTCACCCCGTCGCCCTATTTCGCGTTCGCCATCCACCTCGATGGTCTCAAGGAGCGGCACGACCAATCCGTGGCGCGCGAGGGCGTGTTCGACGTGGCCGTCTCCGCCATCAAGGCGGCGCAGCGGGCCGGGTTCCGGGTGACGACCAACACAACGTTCTTCACGCAAGATTCGGCCCGGGACGTGCGCTCGGTACTCGACTTCCTGAACGACGAGTTGCAAGTCGACAGCATGATGATCTCGCCGGGCTACGCCTACGAGAAAGCGCCCGACCAGGACCATTTCCTGCCAGTCGATCGCACGCGCGCGATGTTTCGCGAGGCCTTTGCCGACGGGCATCGTGATCGCTGGCGCCTAAACCACAGCCCGCTGTTTCTTGACTTCCTCGAGGGCCGGGTGGACTACGCCTGCACGGCCTGGGGGATTCCCAGCTACTCCGTCTTCGGCTGGCAACGGCCCTGCTATCTGATGGCGGACGGCTACGCCGAGTCGTATGCGGAGCTACTGGAGACCACGGACTGGGAGGCGTACGGGCGTGGGAAGGACCCGCGCTGCGCCAACTGCATGGCGCACTGTGGCTATGAGCCGACGGCAGTGATGGCCACCGCCACGTCGCTGAAAGAATCCGTGCGCGCGCTGGCGAGCGCGGTGCGTTAGAGCCGCCGGCTCACCCGAACCAGCGTTCCAGGCGGGCGAACAAGCCGGGCATCGTGGCTTGCAGCCAAATCGGAATCCGCAGCCATCCCGGTATGACGACTTCGGCTCGGTCGCGGGCGATGGCGCGGACGATGGCCTGCGCCACCCGCTCCGGGGGCAGCGGGCGCGGCCAGCCACGGTTGTAGGGCGCGCCGCGCCGTTCGAAAAAGGGTGTCTGCACGACCCCGGGAATGACGACCGTCACCCCAACCCCGGTCCCCGCCAATTCGGCGGCCAGGGCGCGGCTGAAAACCGCCAAAGCGGCCTTGGAGGCGCTGTAGACCGTCTCGTTCGGTACGCCCAGGCGACCCGCGATGGAAGCGACATTCACCAGCCGCCCGCGTCGGCGTTGCCGCATTTCGGGCAGCACGGCCTGGGTGAGCATGATGGGTGCACGCACGTTCAGGGCCAGCAGCCGGTCGATCTCGTCGGGGCGGTGCTCGGCCAGCGGCCCGTAGCGACCGGACCCGGCGCAGTTGACGAGGATGTCGATTGGGGGCAGGTTCGACAGGGTCTCCTGGACGAAGCGCGTCAGCTCGAGGGTCGACTCGAGGTCCACCTGCAGCACGGTTGCGCCGCTGGACTCCGCCAGCGCCTGGAGCGCGGACAGGTCCCGGCCAAGACCAACGACACGGGCGCCGGCTTGCGCCAGAGCGATGGCGACGGCGCGGCCGATTCCGCTGCTGGCGCCCGTAACGAGAGCGGTCGAGCCGGCGATATCCATGTCAAGCAGGTCTCGGGAAGCTCGCGGGGCGAGGCCGCAAGTATTGCGCGACTCGCTGTCCACGGGGCAGTATCGACGGGCACCTGCGGCTCCGGTGTTCGAAAAAGGAGAGTGTGGTGGACCGCATACTTGACCGGATTGCGGATCCATCGGATCTGCGTGCAATGACGGACGCGGATCTCGACCGCCTGGCCGGCGAGATTCGCCAACTCATCATCGAAACCGTTGACGCCAACGGTGGGCATCTGGCCAGCAACCTGGGCGTAGTCGAGATCACGCTGGCCCTTCACCGAGTGCTGGACAGCCCCCGGGACAAGATTGTCTGGGACACCAGCAATCAGACGTATCCGCACAAACTGGTTACGGGCCGCGCCGCCGACTTCCGAACGTTGCGCAAGCCGGGCGGCCTGTCCGGGTTTGCCGCCCGCGAGGAGAGCACGCACGACGTGATGGGCGCCGGCCACGCCGGCACGGGCGTATCCGCGGGCGTGGGCGTCGCGGTGGCCGGGCAGTTGCGAGGCGAAACGTCGGCCACGGTGGCGGTCATCGGCGACGGGTCGTTTACGTCGGGCGTGGTCTTCGAGGCCCTCAATCAAGCCGGCGACCTGGGTCTGCCCTTTGTCGTGCTTCTGAATGACAACGGCATGTCGATCTCGCCCAACGTGGGCGCGTTGAGCCGCAACATGGGCCGCGGACGCGAGACCTGGCAGCCCGACGACCCGGAAGCGCGAGCGCGCTTCACCGCCACCCAAATGGCTTCGCAGCCGACCGAGCCATACGCCAACGCAGCCGACTTTTGCGCGGCCTTCGGCTTCGAGTACATGGGACCAGTGGACGGCCACGACCGGCCGGAGCTGGAATCCGTGCTTCGTGAGGCCGTGGACCGCCGGCGTCCGGTGCTGGTGCACGCCTTTACCCGCAAGGGCAAGGGCCTGCCGGAGGCCGAGTCCGATCCGGTGACGCTGCACCAACCCGGAACGGCGCAGGCCGTCGGCGCCGCCAACGCCACGAGCTACAGCAAGGTATTGGCCCGTACCCTGACCGACCTGGCACGCGAGGACGATCGAATCGTGGCCATCAGCGCGGCGATGTGCGAGGGCACCGCGCTGGCCGACATGCAGCGCGAGCTGCCCGGTCGGGTCTTTGACGTGGGAATCGCCGAGGGCCACGCCGTAGCCATGGCCGCCGGGCTGGCCACGCAAGGGCTGCGGCCCGTGGTCTGCATCTACAGCACCTTCCTGCAGCGCGCCTTTGACCAGATCGTGCACGACGTGGCGATCCAGAACCTGCCGGTGATTCTGGGCGTGGACCGCGCCGGGATCGTGGGCGACGACGGACGGACGCACCACGGCGTGCTGGACCTGGCGTACCTACGCGCGATTCCCAATTTCGTGGTGGCGGCGCCCAAGGACGAGAACGAATTGCGCCACCTGTTTCGCACCGCGCTGGACAGCGACCGGCCGTTCGCGATCCGCTATTCGCGCGGATCGGGGGTCGGCGTTCCGCTTTCGGGGCCGCCCCGCGTTCTGCCGATTGGCCGGGCCGAGATGCTGCGGGACGGCTCGGACATCGCGCTGCTGGGTCTTGGCTGGGGCGTTGCGCCGGCCCTGGAAGCCGCCGACCGGTTGGAACGGCTTGGCGTACATGCCGCCGTCGTGAACGCACGCTTCGTCAAGCCGCTGGACCGGGACCTTATCTGCGAGCTTGCCTCCCGCACCCGCTGTGTGGTCACGGTCGAAGACCACAACCTCATGGGCGGGTTCGGAAGCGCGGTGGTTGAGCTATTGGCCGACAACGATCTGGGCGACGTGCAGGTTCGCCGGATCGCGATGCCGGATATGTTCCACGAGCACGGGCCGGCTGACAGCATTCGAGCCGCCCACGGCCTGAGTGCATCGGGCATCGTTGACGCGGCCTGCGCGCTTACCGATCACGCCATCGCGGTTCGCATCGACGCGGGACGGCTGATCGTCGGACCCTGAGGCGCATAGGCTGAGCGCGCTGATTTCGGCGATGACATCGGTGCCGGAAGCGCTGGGGCGCTATCGCGAGCGCATTGACGCGGAACTCGAACGCGCCGTGCGCGGCCCTGACCTGCCGCTCTACACCATGGCGCGCTACCAGCTTGGTCAGGTGGACGCCGACGGGGCGCCCGCGACCACGGATCGGGGCAAGGCGGTCCGTCCCACGCTGTGCCTGCTGATGTGCGAGGCGCTGGGCGGCGATCTGGAGGCGGTGCTGCCGGCGGCGGTCGGGCTGGAACTGCTGCACAACTTCACGTTGGTTCACGACGACGTGATGGATGACGACCGCATGCGCCGCCACCGCCCGACGGTTTGGGTGGTCTGGGGACGCTCCCAAGCAATCGATGCCGGCGATCTGCTGCACGTGCTGGCCACGCTGAGCGTGCTGCGCAGCGGCCGAGACGGCGAGTCCGCAACCCTGGCCAGGGACGCCACCCAGGTCGTCACGCAGGGCTGCCGGCTGGTCACGGAAGGCCAGCACCTGGACATTGCGTTCGAGACCGCCAACCAAGTGGGAGTGGCCGATTACCTGGACATGATCGCCCGCAAGTCGGCGGCCTTGATCGCGGTAGCGTTCGAACTCGGCGCCATCTTCGCCGGGAACGACCCAACCACGCGCGAAGCCTGCCGCGACTACGGTCGGGAAGTAGGCATCGTCTTCCAGATCCGTGACGACATGCTGGGCATCTGGGGCGATCCGGCGGTCACCGGCAAGCCGGTGGGCGCCGATATTGAGAAGCGCAAGAAGACCTTGCCAATCATCCACGCCCTCGAGACGGCGGACGGGCCTGACCGAGCACGCCTGGGCGCCATGTTGAGGAACCACGATGAGCCCCCCGATGTCGAAGCCACCATGGCCATTCTGGAACGGGCCGGGTCTCATTCCTTCACCGAGGCGCGGATTCGCGAGCACGCGGAACGGGCCGCACAGGCCCTGTCCGACCTGCCGGTGAGCGCCTGGGGCCACCGCAACCTGGACGCGGTTGCGACCTACATCGGCACGCGCGACCGCTAGACCGAGTCCAGGACCAAAGAGACGGGGTGTGGCGAGCTAGCGGACCGCGCCAGCGGCGGCCAACGGCGTGGGCCTCTTACGCGACGCTTCCTCGTACAGTTCCATAAGGGTCGCAGCCAGGGTTTCCGAGTCGTGGTGGCGCGGATCGTTGTGATCCACCACGTCGGCCGTCACGGCCTGCACGCCGGTTTCCAGCAACTCAACCTGAACGGCCGGATCGCATTCGACGATGCGTGAACCGCTGGCCGGCTGCACGCCCAGGCGCGTGTTGCTGTTGACGAGGGTGTACTGAAAGAGGCCCGGTCCGACGTGTGACGTCAGCGAGGTCACGTGGTCGGCCAGGCTGTAACCGTCGGTTTCGCCAGGTTCGGTGGCCACGTTGCAGACGTACACCTTCACGGCACTGGAAGCGCGCACCGCGGTGGCAATGTCGCCCACGAGCAGGTTGGGCAGCACGCTCGTATGCACGCTGCCGGGTCCCAGCACGATCATGTCGGCGGCGAGCAACTCCTTGAGCGCCTCGTCATTGGCGGCGACGTGGCGCGGCTCGATGAGCACCCGGGCGATCGGCTTACCGGAGGAGCGGATGCGCGATTCGCCGCGCACGATCGACCCGTCGTCCATTTGAGCCGCCAGCCGCAGGTCGGTGAGGGTTGAGGGCAGGATGCGGCCCCGCACCCGCAGGACCTCACTGAGGTCATTGACGCCCCGCTCGAAATTGCCCTCGTTCAGGTCGGTCATGGCGGCGATCAGCAGGTTGCCCAGGCTGTGCCCCTGCAACCCCTGCCCGCGGCTGAACCGATACTCCATCACGTCCTGCATGAGCGACTCGGAATCGGCCAGCGCGGCCAGGCACTGCCGGATGTCGCCGGGCGGCATCAGACCCAACTCCTCGCGCAGACGTCCTGAACTGCCCCCGTCGTCGGCCACGGTTACGACGGCGGTGATGTTATTGGTGTACGTCTTCAGGCCGCGCAGGAGCACGCCCAGGCCGGTGCCGCCGCCGATAGCCACGATGCGCGGCCCGCGCTGCAAGCGCCGGTTCTGGTAGAGAATCTCGGCCAGGTTGTCCTGCGGGTCCACGACCACGGACAAGACGCTGCGGCCGAGCAGCAGGGCGCCGGAGCCGGCGATGAGCAGACCCAGCGCTCCCACGGTGAGTTCACGTACCGGGTGCTCGAGAAACTGCAGCGTCAGGTAATAGACGACGGTCCCCGCGGGCCCGGGGATATCAATGGTGCGGTAGACGAAGGCCAAAAACATCGCCATGGCGAGAGCCAGGACGACCGTGCCCAGGAAAATCAGCAGGAGGTACCGCTTTACGCCAATGCCAAGCGTGAGCCAGCGACGGGAGCGCATCTACGAGCCTTCGCGACCGAAATCCGTGCCAGGATTGGCCCGCTGCGTACGCAGATATGGGGATGGACTGGGCACGTGAGTAAAGCCGTACGGCATTGGTCGCGAGTATATCGCCGCGGTGAAACGCGCGGGTGGGCTGGGCGCCATGTCTGAGGCCGCCGACATCCGGATCATCGCGATGGACCTGGACGGCACGCTGGTCAAAGGCGTGCAGGGGATCACGCCACCGGTGCGCCGGGCGATTGACGCCGCGCGCGCCGCGGGGATTGACATCACCATTGCCACGGGCCGCATGTTCCGGTCGGCTCGCCGCTTCGCCGACGATCTCCACGTCACCCTCCCGATCATCTGCTACCAGGGGTCGCTGGTGCGCGATCCGGTGACGGGCGTCACGCACCAGCACGACGTGCTGCCTACAGGCCCGGCCCAGGCGGCCGTGGAGTTCGCCCGCCAACGCGGGCTGCACGTGAACGCCTACATCGACGACGACCTGTACATGGAAGCCGACACGCCGGAGGGTCGCTTCTACGCGGCCAGTTCCAACGTTCCGATCACGTTCGTTGACGACCTGGCCGCGGCTGTCACCGCAGGCAGCACCAAGCTGGTGTTCGTGATGGACGAAGACCGCGTGCTGGATGCGCTAGCCGCAATGGACGGCCGCTTCGGCCCGGCGGTGCAGGCGACTCGCTCACATCCGCGCTTTGCCGAGATCGTGCGGCGCGACGTGAACAAGGGGCGCGCGCTAGCGCGTGTGGCCGCCGTGGCGAACGTGCCGCTTGAGCAGACGATGGGCATCGGCGACAACCTGAACGACCTGGACCTGGTAAGAGCCGCCGGCATCGGCGTGGCGATGGGCGACGGCGACCCGCGCGTGCTGTCGGCTGCCGACTGGATTACCGGCAGCTACGAGGACGACGGCGTGGCCCAGGCAATCGAGCGGCTGCTGGATCAAGAAGTGATTCGTGGGTAACGACGAAGCTCTGCGCCCGGTCGAGCCGCCCCGTTCGCCCTTCGTCAGGCTGAGGGTAAACACCCTCTATCAGCGTTCCCGCAGGAGACCGTATGCGTAACCCCGCGTCACTTCCCCAGGACCATAACGCGGCTACATGACCCACTGACACCCGACAGTGTGCTCCTACCAACGTAGAGGCTAGTGAAGACCGATGATCCAGCAAGCCGCTGCTCCGCCCCCATGCCCAATCTGCGGATCGGCAACAGTGCGACGTGTCGCCAGGCACGGCACGCGAACCGGCTTACCGTTCTGGGGCTGTGGGAATTGGCCGCGCTGCAATGGACTGGTCAACATTGATGAATCAAGCGGCGGCGACGGCATTCCCCAGCTGGGGCCGGATCCTCTGCCGCGCCGCGCCGCGTGGGTAGACGCAACGACTAGGCCACGCCACGGATGGGTGTGCCGCTATATGAACGTGGGTGGTTCGCTGCGAGCCATTCCCACGCGGCAGCCGGCCCTGGAACAGTGCTGGATCGCCCGCCCCGAAGTCACCCAAGGCCCAGCCGAGGGTGCCCAGCGCTTGGCCGCGGTGATGTGGAAGGTGCTGCAACGCGGGAGCGCCCCACCGCTCGACCCCAACGCCGAGCACACGCTGCTGCAACACGTAGGGTTGGGCGACCAAGTCACGACCTCGACGTTGCCCGGCGACCTCAGTCCGCAGCTTCGAACACCGCCACAGCTGCCGGTCTTCGATCCACGAATCGTCACGCGGGACAGCCCCCCTGACCCGACGCTCGAGTTTGACTCGGACGAAGAGAGAGTCTTCTTTACGAAGTGGCTCGTGGCCGCCGCGCCTTGGGCCGTGCGCTGGACAACGCCACAGGCCTCACTGGACGCGCTCATCAAGGACCCGAACAGCACGTCGAGGCGCGTTGACTTCCTTATCTGCCCGCCGGCTCGTCAGCCGTTCGTCGTGGAGATTGACGGCGAGCAGCACACCGAGTCGATTGAGCAGGACAAAGAACGTGACGCCTCACTGAAAGCGTCCGGAATAGACGTTGTACGGATTCCTGCCGCCGAGATGCGTACGTGCTACGGACCCAAGCTCGGTGAAGTGTTCCGCCGGCTGCAGTCGGTCGCCACGCTGCCGCTTATCACTGGCCAGAGATGGCAGTTGGCATACGGCCCAGTCGAGTTGCACCGTATCATGGCCGCGGTCACCGAGGCGCTGAGCGCAGGGCTGCTGTCCGGCCTCTGTTGGCGCGTCGAGCTTCAGGGCTGCTCAGCGTGGTCGGTCGAGTCTCTGCCGCGCTACCTAAACCTCATGCTGGCCCTGGATGTGATTGCCGGCAGTGGTGCCTGTCCGGACCGCATTCAACTGGAAAGCGGCGAATTATCGCTTGACCTCCAGCGCACGCCAGATGAGGGCTACACGGTGCTCGGCGAGCAAGCGGATGGCGCATACCTGGATGGGGAACGCGCGGACCTCGTGATCCGCCTCGATCCCCACCGCGCACCTGTCGAGAAGCTGCCGGCGCTCGGCAAGCTGCCGCTGATCGTCGTCCGCAGCGCCTTTCTGCCCGTGGACCTCACCTGGGAGCATATGCCGGCCGATGTGCGATCACCATCGGATGCAGCGGACCTCCCCCGGGCGCTGCGCCAAGTGCTGTGGTCCGTGTTCGCCAAGAAGGACTTCCGCGAAGGTCAGATGGAGGCGATTACGGAAGTCTTGCAGGGTCGCGACTGCGTCGTGCTGCTGCCCACCGGCGCGGGCAAAAGTCTGATCTACCAGCTTGCCGGCCTGTGTTTGCCGGGCCTCACGCTGGTGATCGATCCACTGATTGCCCTGATGGAAAACCAGGTGGAGGGATTGCGCGGGTATGGAATCGAGCGAGTTGCGCAGTTCTCCTCGTACCTGACGAAACATGGACAGCAAGAACCGCTGCTGGCGGCCGTGGGTACCGGCGAAGCGCTCTTCGTCTTCTGCGCGCCGGAGCGGCTGCAGCAACAGAGGTTTCAGGAGCAGTTGGCTCAGACGGCATTCGCTGGACGCCGAATCAACCTTGCGGTGATCGACGAGGCTCACTGCGTCAGCGAGTGGGGACACGACTTTCGGCCCGCCTATCTCAACCTTGGCACGACAGTTCGCGGTGTCGCCAGGGACTCGCAGCTTCCCGTGCTGGCCCTCACCGGCACCGCTTCGCGAGCCGTGCTCAAGGATGTGCTGCTGGAATTGGACATTGACGATTCACGCTCCGAGCATGCGGTGATCAAGCCTGCGAGCTTCGATCGGCGGGAACTACACTATCGAATCGTAATAGCTGAGCCTGAATACGCGCGTGCCGCGCTGCGCGGCGAGCTTTCGCAGTTGCCGTCTCGTTTCAATATGCCGCCGACGACTTTCTTCCAACCCCAGGGTCACAACGCGTATTCCGGAATCGTATTCTGTCCCCACGTCAATGGGCCTTTCGGCGTAGTCGAAATAGCTGGATTGCTAACGAACTCCGGTATGGGTCTGAAGCCCAGGATTTTTTCGGGTACGGCACCTAGGAATTTATTCGGCGATTGGGAGAAGATAAAACGTGAGAATGCGCGTCGGTTCATGGAGAACGAAAGCCCGTTGCTCGTATCGACCAAGGCGTTTGGCATGGGTATCGACAAGCCCAACATTCGTTACGTCGTCCACTACGGCATGTCCAGCAGCATCGAAGGCTATTACCAAGAGGTGGGACGTGCGGGACGCGACAGCCAGGACGCTGAATGTGTTCTGCTGCTGATCGAGTACGACGAGGATCGTATCCGACGGTTACTCGCAGATGACCGCGATATTGAGGAAGCCCGTCAGGTTATCCAATCTGTGCCTTGGGGTGAAAAGGATGACGTCACCAACCAACTCTGGATGCACCTCAACAGCTTCCCAGGCGTTCCAGAGGACCATGCGTCGCTGCGACGAGTGGTGGACGATCTTCCTGGCCTCGGCAACAAGCGGTCGGCCAAACTCACCTGGCAGAATGAAAATAGGATCAGCCGTGAACGCGCCGTCTATCGGCTCCAAGTCCTCGGCATCGTTGGTAAATACTGGGTTGATTGGAGCTCGAGGACGTTCACCCTGGACTTGAATCCCATCGACGCTCCGACCGTCGTCGAGCATTACCTCGATTACGTGCGGCGCCACAATGTCCAACGCGTCGAAAACGAGCGCCAGAAGGCGAACCAGCACGAGGCCGCGCCGCTGCGTGACGCCGTGCTCGGCTGCGGGCGCCTGCTTCTGGAGTTCGTCTACGACGAGATTGAGCGCGCACGCCGGCGTGCGCTTCGGGAACTGTGGCTGGCCGTCCACGCGACACGGGCCAGTCCCGATACGGGATTCAGGAAACGCATCCTGGATTACCTGACGGAGGGCGACATCGCGCCGGTGCTTGAGAAGCTCATTGACCGCCCGTACTTCGACTACGACGCCTGGCTGCAGGCGACGGCCGACACTCTAGGGGCTGCCGAGGCGCAAGAGTTGCGCGGCAGCAGCAGTCGGCTGCTCGAGTCCTATCCGGACCACCCGGGGCTGCTGCTGACCCGCGGCCTCAGCGAGGCGTTGATCCCCGACGGAAACCTAAATGAGTTCACCTCGCACGTTGCATCCTCGTTCACGCTTGCCCATGAGAACTACAGCGTGTCGGACGATGTGATCGAACAGGGAGCGGCAGGTCTCCGCGACTGGCTGACGGAGCGCGGGCTAACCGCGCTTACGGCATTGACGCTTGCCTTGGAGCAGTCAGGGAAAGCACCTGCAGTTCGCCAGCAGCTCGTCAATCGGTCGCTCAACGGCGGCGGCGAACTGGGATTGTGCATACTGGCGCTCACCGATCGGCTTACCAGGACGGTTCAGCTTCTTGGAGCGCTGACGGAGCAACCATGGGAGGGCGGACATGGTAGGTGAGCGATTGAACAACGACCGCTGGCTGGAACTGGACGAGGTCGTGCGGCGTTTCGCGGAGGCCGAGACGTTGCTGAATCAGACGGGCCAACATCTCAAGTCGCTGCTCGCGGCGGAGAAGAAATCCAACGCCCGCGCGCGGTCGCTATCCGAGACGGCACGGGCGGTCGAAGACTACAGCGCCAGCGCCAAGCTCCTGCTGGACGAGGTAGAGCAGAACATGCGCCGGGCGAGTGAGATTCTGCAAGCTGGCGCCAAGCTACTGGACAGCCCCGCGCTGGCAGAATTGAACGTCGCCGTCAAGGCGCTGGACGAGCAAATCTCCTCTGTCCACGAGGCTCAGTCCACAACGCAGGCCAAGACGCAACGCGAAACGAAGCAGGAGATCGCGAGATTGAGCGACCTCCTACGACGGACAATTCAAGAATCCCATGCCAAACACACCCGCAGGCTGTTGACCGCAACAGGAGTGCTATTGCTCGGGCAAGTGGCCACACTAGCAGTCATCGTAGCGGTAATGTCGTCCCCGTAATTGAGTCGCCGGCGCGACGCTCACCGTCGGGGTGCTCGCAGAGCCACAGTCGTAACTCGCAGCCTGCGACGCCAATCCTTGAAGCGGAGTTGACGCGTTGGCCTCCGGCCTGGTGGCTTGGGCGTGCGTGGAATCACTTGGCGCGTGACCGTTGGTCATGCGGTATCGCGCGCCGCGGACGACAGACGCCGCTGAACCTCACCGAGGACAGCGTTTGCGATTCCTGGTGAGGCTCGGCGTGATGAAGGAGGCACGGGGCAACGGCGGGGCTTGGGATGACTGGGGCGGCTTGGAGTGAAGGCGGGCGCAAGGCGCGTGCTTCAGAACGTGCGACCCAACGGTGGCTCCGTTCGCTCTGAGCCGGTCGGAGGGCCGTTAACGGTCCGACCGGCGCACCACGAATGGAATAGGCTCACTACGAACGGGGCGCGTAGGTTTCAGAAACCGGTGCCACGGCCGGGCCGCGTCACGCCGAGGGCGTCAGCAGGGAATCGGCTGCCTGTTCGGCGGTGTCCGACGGCGGCACGAGCGGCAGGTCGATGATCATCGCGGTGCCCTCACCCTTCTCCACCTCGACCCGAATGTTGCCGCCGTGCTGGCGCACGATGTCGCTGGACATGGCCAGGCCAAGCCCGGTGCCCTGTCCGGTGGGTTTGGTCGTGAAGAACGGGTTGAAGATCTTCTCCACCACTTCCGGCGGCATCCCGCCGCCGTTGTCTCGAATGCTGACTTCAACGTGGCCCTCGTGACGCCGCGTGGCCAGCCACACCATTGGCATGAAGACGGTCACGTCGCCGTCCGGGGTTACGGCTTGTCGTCGCTCGTCGGTGGCGTAGCAGGAATTGGACACCATATTGAGAAAAACGCGGCCCAGCTCCTGCGAGACGACGTTGAGTTCGCCGACCTGGGCATCGAAATCCCGTTCGATGTTGAGTTGGAAATTTTGATCGGTGGCCCGCGCGCTGTGATACGCCAGCCGGGCGTATTCGTCGACTAACTGGTTGATGTCGGTCGGCAACCGATCCCCCGACCCCCGGCCCATCGAGAGCATGTCCTGCACGATGCGGTTGGCGCGATCGCCGTGCGAACGGATGCGTTGCAGGTTGTCGGTAAGGTCCTGAGAGACCTCTTCGATCAGTGAGCGGTCGTCCTCCGGCAGACTGTCGCCGCTCGCCTCCAGAACCTCCTGCATTTCCTCCAGCAATTCTTCCGACGCCTCGGCGAAGTTCTTGACGAAATTGAGGGGATTTCGAATCTCGTGGGCGACGCCCGCGGTCAGTTCACCCAGCGCCGCCAGCTTCTCGCGCATGACGATCTGGTCCTGGGCTACTTGCAGGTCGCCCAGCACGCTCTCCAACTGCGCGTTCTTGTCCTGCAACTCGTCGGCCAGCTTTTCAACCAGGTTGAGGCGCTGGACTTCGAGCGCGTGACGTCGGAAAACCTCCAGGGCGGCCGCCATGTCCGCGACTTCGTCGCGACCGGTCATCTCAACCCGCGCCTCGAGATCGCCCCCGGCCATACGGCGCATCCAGTCCGACAGCATCTGCAGGCGGCGCAGTAGAAACCGTCCAACGAATAGCCAGGCGATCAGCAATGCGCCGCCGATGCTGATCGCGCTGATCGCCAGCAGCAGGAGACGCCCGGTGAAGATCGTGTCGGTTGCACTGCGAGTGGCCTCCTCCGCGCTGGCTCGGGCCGCGCTCACCAGGCCGTCGACCTCGGCAAGCAAGTCGATGGCCTGCTCGCGGTTGCGGGCCAGCAGGTCCTGTTGACGTTCCAGCAGGGTGAGTTCCTGGGCCAGGACATCAAAGCCGCTTGGCTCGCCGGCGCCGACCTCAAAGAGCCGCTCGAACAGCGGGACAAGGTCGGCATGGAACGGGGACGCGGCCAGCCCGTTGAGGTTCCGCTCGATGCGGCGGGCGGAGGCCTCGAACCGCTCGCGCAGCGGTTCAATCAACGAGGGGCTGGATAGGGTAAAGGCGCTGGCCAGCAATTGGGTGGCAATGTTGACATCGGCCTGCAACTCGGCCAGGCGCCGGTAGCGGCTGAGTTCAGGTTCGGAGAAATACTCCTGACGGATCGGCGGCTCTTCGGTCATCGAGCGATACCCGGTCATCGTGTAGAACAGCTGGTCGTCGATGGCGGGCACGATCACGCCTTCGAGGCTGCTGCGCAGGTCTGTAAGTTCCGTCCGCAGGGCCTGGCGGCGCGCATTCAGTTCGAAGAGATCGAACCGCTCGCGCTTGATGGTCTCAATGTTCGAAATCAGCGTGTCGGCATGCCGGCGAAGACGCAGCGTGCGGGCGTCGTCGCCGCTGCTGCGATTCAGTGCCGTCAGCAGCACCTCCAGGTCCTGGCGCGCGCTCTCAATGCTCCCGGCAACCTCGTCCACCTCCGCCACACTGCCGGCCGCCGCCAGGCGCGGCGCGGCCGCCACCAGCGTGCTGCTGTACTGGGCCACCCCAAACGCGGCCGCCAGTTCGGGAACGCTGCCCTCGTTGACCCGTTCTTGGGCGTCGCCGACCCGGGTAAACGACCACAAGCCCACCAGACTGGCGGCAACCGTCATCGCCACGGCGCCGCCGATGCCCAGGTAGAGCTGGGTCGAAATTCGATAGCGCGCTTCCAGCAGACGCTGCAAGCGGTCCAGCACGCTCAGGTCCCCAGCAAGCTGTCCACGGCGCGATAGCGACCGTCCGGACCGATCACCGTCAGAAAGACCGCGTCGGAGCCTTGATTGTCAGCGTCGCCGTAGCGGAGCTTGAATCCATCAATTTCGTCGGCGCTGCGCAGGCTGCTGAGAAAGCACTCGCGGCTGAGTTCGCGTCCGCATCGCTCCAGGCCCAGGATGGCCAGTCGCCCGGCCAGATAGCCCTCGAACGAGACGAAGCCGGGATCCTCGTCCGGATCGTAGGCGGCCAGGGCGCGATGGTAAGCCTGCACGACCGGAAGAGACGTGTCCGTCGGGAAAGGCACGACCTGCGTGACGAAGACACCGGCGCCGACGGGGCCCAGTTCTTGGGCGAGCGCGTTACTTCCGACGAAGGAGATGGTCATGAACACCGGAATGAATCCCAGGTGCCGCGACCAGGCGACCAGGGCCGCCACTGGTTCGTACGCGCCAATCATGATCACGGCTTCGGGCTGGCCCTCGCGCAGATCGAGCAGCGCGGTCTTGACCGCCACGGTATTGCGGGGATACACGCCAACCGCGGCCAGGGTCATGTCGCGCCGCTCCAGTGCGGCCCGCACCCCGTTGTAGCCGGCTCGCCCGTACGAATCGTCCTGATACAGCACCGCGATCCGTCGTATCCCAAGGTCATCGGTCAGACGCGCCACCATCGCCTCGGTCTCCTGGTTATAGGAGGCGCGTAGGTTGATCACGACGTCATGGAGATCTTCACCGCGCAGGAATGCCGCACCCGTGAACGGGGCCAGATAGGGCGTATTTGCCTCAACCGCAACCGGCACGGCGGACCGGGACGTAGGGGTGCCCACGGCGCCAATCAACGCGAATACCTTGTCTACTTCGATCAGCTGCTTGGTGTTGACGACGGCGGCTTCCGGTTCGTACGCGTCGTCCAGCGGTTTCAGTTCCAGGCGACGGCCATGCACGCCGCCCTGCGCGTTTGCTTCCTGGAACGCGGCCCTGATGCCGAGCTGCATGTTCTGCCCGAGTTCCCTGGCCGGTCCGCTGAAGGCGGCCGACTGGCCAAAGAGGACCCGCTCGTCAGAGACGCCGGGTGCGGGGTCCGGGACCTTGGCACTGGCGGGCGCCGTGGTCTCGGCCGCGACCGCGGTGGCGGCGGACCCCTCGTCAGGTACCTGGGTCGAACTGCCGGAAACCAGAACCGCCCACAAGGCGATCCCGAGGGCCGCCAGGCCCCCGATCCTCAACGCGATCAGCCGCGCCCTGGGCGACCGGGCGAGTCGCTTCATTCAGCTCGGTAGGCGACGAGCGTCAGGTGGTTGCGGCCCTCTTCCCGCCGATAGGTCAATTCGTCCATCAACTTGCGTACCAGGAAAACCCCCAACCCGCCGATGGGCCGCTCGTGCAGCGGCGCGTTCACGTCGGGCACGGGAGCATCGGTCAGCGGATCGAACGGCATCCCGTCGTCCACGACGTCGATGGTGAGCGCATCGTCGGTCGAATTGAAAGTGACCTTGATCTCGTGCAGACCCGCGTCATGCCCGTGGCTAATGGTGTTCATCGCCAGTTCTTCAAGTACCAGGTTGACCTTGCCCACCAGAGCAAGCGGCCAGTTCTCCTGCTCGCCCAGGTTTTCCACGGCCTCGGTGAGCCGCGTCAATTCGTCCAGCCGGGTTTCAATGGTCACGGTTTGCATGATGCTCATGCCGCACCGCCCGTGCGGCGGAAGGTCAGACAGGTAATGTCGTCCGACGGCGGCGTGTCGCCAACGAAGTCGCTCACGGCATTGAACACCGTCTGGTTGGCGGTGCGGGCGTCGGTATCGGGATCGGCGGCCAGGGCTTCGCGCAGGCGTGCCAGGCCGAACTGTTCTTCGTCGCCGTTCATGGCTTCGCTGACGCCGTCCGTGTAGAGCACGATGCTGTCGCCCGGTTCCAGGACGACGCTGTTCTGCCGGTAGGTCAGGCCGGGCAGCAGCCCGAGTGCAATGCCGCCGGTGAGCGGAAGGGACGTTGAACTGCCGTCCGGTTTGACCAGCAGCGGCGGGTCGTGGCCGCCGCTGGCATAGACAAACTCACCGTTTTCCGGGTTGTACTCGGCGTAGATCACGGTAACGAACATCTCGGTTTCGTTGTCCTCGTGCAGCAGTTCGTTTACCTCGCGCAGCACATCGCCGGGCCCCGTGGACCCAATCGCGGCGCCTTTGATCAGCGTGCGCGTCGACATCATGAACAGGGCGGCGGGCACGCCCTTGTCGGACACATCCGCAACGGTCACCCCGATGCGATCGTTCTCCAATGACACGACGTCAAAGAAATCTCCGCCGACGCTGCGCGCCGGTTCCATGTTGCCGAAGAGTTGATAGTCGGAGCTTTGCGGGAACCGGGTGGGCAAGATGGACTGCTGCATCTTGCTGGCGACGCTCAACTCGTTCTGCAGCGCCACCAGCTGGTCGCGTGAGGCCAGAGCCTCGCGCCACTCCATCAGGTGTTGCAGCGTGCGGTCGATCGTCACCCGCAGGTCCCTGAAGTCGATGGGTTTGGTGACGAAGTCGAACGCCCCGCGGTTCATCGCGGTCCGGATGTTCTCCATGTCGCCATAGGCGGAAACGATGATGGATCGAATGTTGGGATCGACCTTGGGGATCTGTTGCAGCAGGGTCAGCCCATCCATCTGCGGCATGTTGATGTCCGAAACGACCATGTCGATGTCGTCGTCCTCGTGCAGCCGATCCAGGGCCTCGACTCCATTTCGGGCAAAGACGAACGTGTACTGACCTCGCCGGATGTTTCGGCGCATGCGCTGCAGAATCAGAGGCTCAAGGTCCGGCTCATCGTCAACCACCAGGATCTTGTACGGAGGCTTGACTACCATGGCTGCACCATCAAGTCCCCGCTTGCCTCGGGCCGGGCGTCAGCCCCCGCGATGGGGCGAGCGGCGTTCAGGTCGTACATGCGGGCAGCGCTTCGGCCTGCGAGGCGCGCACGGGAATGATCTGGTCGAAGCCGCTGATGGTGAAGATCCGGCGAAGCGGCTCGGCGACCGAGCAAACGGCCATCGTGGCGCCTCGCCCCATCAGGGATTTGGCGGCCGACAGGATCACCCCAAGCCCCGCGCAGCTGGCCTCCGGCGCCATGTGGATCAAGACCGGCGCCTGGCCCGGCTGATCGGTCTGCGGCATTGAGCCGGCCGCAGACGCAGGCTCACCGTCGCCCGCAACCCCAGCAGCCTGGCGCACCAGGGCGCGATGTTCCAGGGCGCGCTCGATGGTGGCGCGTAAGTCCTCGAAGTCAATGGGCTTGGTGATGAAGTCAAAGGCCCCGCGGTTCATGGCCGTCCGGATGTTGTCGATGTCCCCATACGCCGTAACGATCACCGACCGGACGTCGGGATCGACCATGGGGATTTGCTGGAGCAGGGTCAGCCCATCCATCTCGGGCATGTTGATGTCCGAGAGCACGATGTCAATGTTGTCCTGGCGCAGCCGTTCCAGCGCCTCAAGGCCGCTGCTGGCGAAGACAAACGCATACCGCCCGTCTCGGATGCTGCGACGCATCCGCTGCTGCATCAGCACCTCAAGGTCGGCCTCGTCGTCCACGACCAGGATCAGGTACGGGCGCTTCGCCATCATGGCGTATCTACACTTGGCTGACCCGATGCCCGCGGACCGGCTGCGGCGCCGCCCGCCGATCCACGCCGCCCCTCAGCTCTTGCGTGCGGCCAGAGCTTCGGCCTGTGTGGCATGGATGGGGATGATCTGATCGAAGCCGCTGACACTGAAGATTTCGCGAATCGGGTCCGACAGCGAGCAGATCGAGAGCGTTGCCTCTTTGCGCTGCAGGGACTTGGCGGCGAGCAGGATCACGCGAAGCCCCGCGCTGCTGATGTACGTGAGACGCTCCATGTCCAGAATCACCGCCTGGTCGCTGGCCTCGATCACCGCCTCCAGGGCGCTCTGAAAATCCCGCGCGTTAGTGCCGTCAACGCGGCCGTCCGCTGTGACGACGATCGCGCTGTCGTTCCATGCCCACTCGGTGCTAACGCTCATGGGGTTCGTCTCCTTGCCTGCTCCAGCGGTCGCCCAAGCTCGGGTGCCGGATTC
Organism: Chloroflexota bacterium; assembly: GCA_965263175.1. Classification (GTDB taxonomy): domain Bacteria; phylum Chloroflexota; class UBA11872; order UBA11872; family UBA11872; genus UBA11872. The sequence goes on along the minus strand of OZ253587.1, from coordinate 3,169,297 downwards.
GCATTCTCCTTGGGCAGCACTCCGCTGGCCCATGTCGTCGGGGGCTTGGCGCCACCGCCGCCCAGCTGCCGGCTGGCTGCCGGGACGCACGCGACGAAATCACCCGAGACCAGCATTGCAACCTTCAACATCAGCGTAGCCAGTATATCGGATATATCGGATTGGCCTTTTGCAGACGGCAGAATCGCCAGCACGCGACTAAGCTTGGGCAGCCTAGCAAATGCCAAAGTCTGGGGTTGCGCGGGCGGCGCCACGCTGCGGCATCGTGCCGCCACGCCCGACGCGGATTCGTTGCCAATCACTCGGAGTGAATCGACGACAGCGGCACGCCCAGCCTCGGCTGCCTCCAGCGCCTCCCCTAACGGAAGAGCCGACCTGATTCCAACGATGGCGCGACTGCCGCACCCGGCAGGCGTCGCGCAACCCGACTGACAGCATGGCCATTGCGGCTGACCTGGCGCGCTGCGCCAAGCTGCTGGCGGACGGCGGCGTTGCCGCCATCCCCACGGACACGCTCTACGGGCTGGCGGCCAGCATCCGCGCGCCCAAAGCCGTGGGGCGCGTGCTGGCAATCAAGACGCGCAGGCCCGGCGGCGGCGTGCCGGTGCTGGTTGCAAGCGCGGCCCAGGCCGCCGAAATCGCCGAAATGTCGCCCGACGCCCGGCGGCTGGCGCAGGCATTCTGGCCCGGCGCCGTAACGCTGGTGCTTCCGGCTCGGCCGGGGGTTGACCGCCGGCTGCTCGGTCCCGACGGAACGATAGGCCTTCGGGTTCCCGCCGCCGATGTTGTGCGGGATCTGGTGCGGCTGGTCGGCGCGCCGCTGACGGGTACCAGCGCCAACGAACACGACGAACCGCCGCCCCTGACCGCCGGGGAGGCCAAGGACGCCGTAGGCCACCTGGTGGACCTGGTGCTGGACGGCGGCGCGGGCGGCGGCGCGCCCTCCACGGTCATCGACCTGGCCACGGACCCGCCCCGCATTCTGCGCGCGGGCGCCGTAGACCCGCCGACCATTCAAGCAATCGTTCCCGCCGTGCGCGCGCCCGCATTTCCTGACTGATGCGCGAACCGTCCGTGGAACTCGTCGGCGACTTCGCAAGCGCCGAGGCGCGCTTCCTGCGCAGCCAGTTCGACGACTGCCGCATCGAACTGGCCGCCCGCTCGCGGGTGGATCGGCGCACCGCCCTGCTGCGCTGGCACCCCTCCGCGAGCGTCAACGCGCAGGCCGTCGACACCAAGCCGCCGGCCCTCACCGACCGCCGCCGTCGCCCGCCCGTCGCCTGGTACGTCCTTGAGCACGAACCGGACCTGCACCTCACGCCCATCGCCTCGGGCCCCGACCTGGGCGACCGCTACCCCGACCACTTCGCCCCCAAGGCCGTCCCCGACCAACCCACCCGCAAAGGCTGCCTGCCATTCGGCGGTCTGCTTTGGCCTGTTCTGTCGGCGCTGGCGCTGAGGGCTTCCCTAAGCAGCGGACCTGGCCGGCTAGAACACGGTGTAGCTGGTGGTGAGGAAGAAGACACTCACGATGACCACCAGCACCGCGATCAGCACCCCCAGCCCGGTGGCCGCGACGCCGATTCCCCAGGCCGTCGATCCGCGTCGCGACCGTCGTAGCATGACCCAACCGGTAACCAGTGCCACCGCGCCCATCAATATTGAGGGCAGCAGGCCCAGCGCCGGGTGCAGGGGATTCCGCTGCGAGGAGTCGGTCAGACTCGGATAGTCCACCGTCGTCGTCCCATCCGAAAACTGGCGTTTTTCAACGGCCGCATATGCGTTTTGCACACATTCCAGCAACGGCGGGCAAAGAAAGAAGACGCCGGTCGCACGGTCGCTGAGCTCCCAGGGAAGATCGCCGTCGTCGGCATACGCGTTCCGCCCGGAGTCGGACCTCCAGAAGGGCGCCGGCGTATCCTTGTCTACGCCGACCGTCGGCCAGAACGACGGATCCGCGCCGACTTCCCGGCCGTTCCAGCACCAACGTGTCTCGGAGCGAAACGTCCACAGCCGCTGCCCGATGAGGTTCCGGCCTTCGATTCCACGGCGATGCGGGCCACACGTGCCGTCCTCGATCCTGAACCGATCCGCGTACGCGGAACGGGCATCGAATTCCTCAACCGAAATGTCCGTAACTACGGATTCGACTTCGATTTCGGTAACGGACCCCATTCCCAGCGATCCGATGGCCGCCGGCAGGTAAATGGCCACGGGGGCGATCGCCCTGACAAGGCTCACCGCGCCAAAGGCAAGGCCAATGACGCCCAGCGCCCAGGTTGCCGAGCCCTCGCCCGGCCGCCTTCCACATCAACCAACCAGCGCCAAGCGCCGCGACGACCGGCGGGAATGACCCGGCAAGCGGAAGATACAAATAGGCGACAAATAGGTGACTGAGCGGGAGCACGTGGGCATCGAAGACGAGAATCCGCAAGCCATGCTCAAGGGCTACCGAAGCTCCCCAGGCCGTGACGATGACTCCCAATCCCCAGGCGAGCGACCCGCGCGCGCCCGACCGACGCACCACCCATCCCACGCTGAAGGCCGCCGCGCAGATCGGGACAACGATCAGCAGGGTGTAGACGATGCCCGCAAGCGGCGATTCGGCCTCGGCCGGCGTCGTTTCAAGCTCATAGGGACTGGGAATGGGGACGAAAGGTTCGATGTCGAATTCGTATCCGCCGTCGCCGTGCTGCCACTTGACGAGCAGGACCTCTTCCTCCTGGACGCACTCGTTGAGGTTCGCCGGGCAGAGCTGGAAGACGCCCCTCGTCCAGTCGGAGTGCGACGCTTCGCCCTGCCCCCCGGTTTCGTGCTGGCGGATGTGCCCGGCGAATTCCCACAGGGGCGCGTGGACCTCGACGCCCGTGGTGACGACCGGCACCGCGCTGATCAGCCCGTCGGCCCAGCACCACTCGGTGCTGGACAGGTAGGTCCACAGGTCGCGGCCGTGGGCGTTGCGGGCCGTGTAGCCCGCCGCCTGCCGCTCGCAGCCTTGCGGGGCGTCGGTCGGCGCGGGCGGGCCGCTGAGTCCGGCCGACGCGGTTTGTTCGACGGCCAGATAGTCGGTGACCGCCTGGCGGGTTTCAGAGGGAAGCTCGGAAAATCCCCGCCGCGGGTCGTCGGACGCCACCAGCCGGTCGACGACGGCGCTGACCGTCGCCAGATCAGTTGCGCCCGGTTCGTGGGCCTCGGCGCCGCAAGCCAGCACCAGCGCGGCCACCAGCGCGGCGCCGGCCAAGCCAAGGGATCGACAGAGTTCGCGCATATGCAGGGGACGGACGCCGATCATGGCCGCCCCTTTCCCTGAAGCCGCGCCGCGCCGCGGTCCATGGTCCCGGCGCACGGTTTACACCACAGCGTGGCTGGCCGACACGAAGAACAGCGCCGAGAGGACGATGAGCAACACCATCAGAGAACCCGCGGACATGGCAGTGACGCCGAACCCCCAAGTCAGCGCGCCGCGCGGCGCTCCGCGCCGCAGTATCCGCCCGGTGATGAGCAGCGTCAGGGCGATGACGAGCGGTTCGATGAGAGCCGACAGCGACCCAAGGTATGAATCCTGGTAAGGCAAATCGTCAACGTCGGAGGTTCCGTCCGCGTATTGGGATTTTTGGAGCCCCTGATAGTCGCGTTGCGTGCACCCAAGCAGCGGGATGCAAAGCTCGAAGGCACTGCGAGAGTTGTCCGAATGTTGCCAACGTCCCTGGCCGCCGGACGAGCTGTCGCTTTCTCCCTCAACAAGGTTCCAGAACTGCACGTGCGACGTGTGCCAGGCGGAGACATTGGGTTCATCCGTGATCTCGGCGCCGTCCCAACACCAAAAGGTCGAGGACTCCGCGGTCCACAACCGATGGCCGAACAGGTTGCGAGCAGTCAGCCGAACCTCCTGGTCATCACACATATCAGATCGTGGCGGTGGTTGTGGCGGCCCGGCCGCCGGCTGCGCGGCTGGGGTCGTCTCGACGGGGACTACCGAGGTTGCTTCAACGGGAACCTGCCTCACCTCGACGGTCTCCACGCTGGTCGTCATTGACGCCGACCCTGACCTGAACGCCGTTCCGACGACGAAAAATCCCACGAATACCACCATCACGATGACGTACAACCCAACCAGCACGCCCAGGGCGCTGGCGATGACACCCAGCCCCCAGGCGGCGGAGCCGCGCGCCGAGTTACGGCGCATGACACGGCCGGCAATCAGCGGCGTGGCGGCCAGCGGGACGTAGACGAGGAACGGCAGGAGGTACCCCGGACTGGCCCAAGGGCCTGACCGATCGGGGCTGCGGTCAATGCCTGAGGTCTCCGCGCGGTACCCGCCGTTGCCGTCCTGCGACTTGGCAACCCGTACGCGTTCGTCCTGCACGCAGTCGTCAGGGGTGTCCGGGCAGAGCCTGAACAGGCCTTCCGCCACGTCGGCGTGCTCCGCCTCGCCCTGGCCGCCCGATTCCCGCCGCTCGATGTGGCCGGCGAATTCCCACAGGGGCGCGTGAATCTCCGTGCTGATCGTGAAGACCGGCGCCGTGGTGATGATCCCGTCGGCCCAGCACCACTCGGTGATGGACTGGTACGTCCACAGGTCGCGCCCGTGCGCGTTGCGCGCCAGGTACCCCGACGCCTGCCGCTCGCAGTTTTCGGGCGCGTCGATCGGGGTCGTGGGGCCGCCGCCGCCGGAGGACTCGGTCTTTTCCAGCTTCAGATAGTCGATGACCGCCCGGCGGGTTTCAGCGGACAACTCGGCCAGCTCTCGCCGCGGGTCATCGGAGGCGGACAGCCGGTCCACGATGGCGGTAATCGCGGCCAGATCGGTTGCGCCCGGCTCGTGAGCTTCGGCGCCGCAGGCCAACAAAACCGCGGCCAGCAGCGCCACACTGACCAAGCCAAGGAAGCGCTCCGCCGAGCGCGCGGCTCGGCCCCGTATGCCGCCCATCGCCGCCTCTTCCCTGAAGCGCGCCGCATCGCGCGGCTGTTTCCAATTGTAGCACGGCGCGCGCCGCTCGGCGGGCCCAGACGCTCCCGTAGGGGCGCCCAGGGGCAGGATGCTGAAGGACGAAGAAGGCGCCCACAAGAGGCACCCCTACAAGGAACAGCCAACCGCCCGTGGCCGGCCCCCGGTATCCCGCGAAGCGCCGCATTCGCCCGTTCAACGCCTGAAGGCCGGCGCCGCATTCAAATACGGTGCCGGCCTTCCGCGCCTTGGGGCCGAGGCCCTGCGTCAGGGCTTAGCCGCGGCCGTTCGCCAGCCGGCCTTTGATCTGGCCCAGGGAATCCGCGATCGACGCTTGATACCGCGTCATTTCGGTGTGGTGCGTCGTCAGGCTGCGGTCGATGTTTTCCAGCAGCTGCAGGGCGCGGGTTTCGGTGTCGGCGCCGCTGGCGCGGCTGCGCCAGCGCAGTATCTCCTGGCGCACGACGCGCGCAAGGTAGACGGTAACGGCGGTGATGATGCCGATGGTCTCAGGGTCCATGGAGTTCTGCTCCTTCTGGTGATCGATGGTAAAGCCAGGGGTTGCGCCGGGCTGTTCGGTGAACCGGCGCCGGTCGTTCCAATCGCGCTGTTTCACGGTCCGCACTACACCGCTCCAATCGCCAGCCAATAGATCAGGCCCGGAGTCGCATTTCTGAAATTGCCGCCGTCGCCAGTGGCCGCCTGCAGGGTGAAGCCGCCGGCGCTCAGGTTGGTGCAGCGCGCCACCACCCGACGGCCGCCGATGTCCTCGCGCGGCGTGGCCAGGGCCGCGTAGACCGTGCGAAAAGCGGTCTCGAACGTGACGTTGTGATCGGACCAGTTCTGCGAAAGAACGCCCGCAACCGAGGCCACGCCGACCTCGGCCCGCCATTGGCCGCGGTCCACGTGGTTGGTAGGCGTGGCGTCCTGGAAGTTCGTCAGGCGCAGAGCCCGATCCAACGGGTTGGGCGTAAAGGCAGGCGCCAGCGTGCCCTCGGCCAGTTGCAGCCCGTCGAACCAGGCCGTGGTGTCGCCCTGCTTGAGCTTGCAGAGCGCCAGCAGCACCGGGGCCGCCGTGTCCGCGGCGATCGTGGCGGTCAGCCACTCCCAGGCCGAGCTGCCCGAGTGATAGGCGGAAGTGGACGTGGTCACGCCGTCGCCCAGTTCCAGCCGTGCTCGGTTGGGAACCGACGCGTAGACCCAGCCGCCCAGGGTGAACCTGCGGCCCCGCAGGTAGGCCAGACCGCCCAGATCGGCGTCCAGGCCGCGACGCAGGTCGCAATCGGCGCCCCGCCGCGTCAACGCCGCCGCATGGCGCCCGTGTTTGACGACCGAGGTCGCGCGCGCCACCGCGGCCCCGCCGCCCGCCAGCAACCAGCCATCCGGGGCCGACGTCCCACCGGCGGACCATGACTCAAAGTCGCCGTTGGGCAGCGCGTTGTGGAACTGCTCGGCGTGAAAGCTGTCCAACGCCAGCTTCGCGGTGGTCACCGCGCCCTCGGCCAGCGCCGCGTCCGTGAGTTGCGGCCCCTCGCCCGCCCGGCCCGAGTGGTCGTGCCCGCTCGCGGCGTGGAATCCGGCGTCGATCAGGTCGGCGTTGTTGTTGAACACGTTGATGTCGTATCGCTCGGCGCCCAGCGGCTTGGTCAGCCGCAGGTTTGCCGTGGTAGTTGCCATGTCGCGGCCTCCTAGAGCCTGGCGAGTTGCGTGTGCAGATAGGCGGCTTGCCCCTGATGGGCGTAGGCCGCCAGGCGGTTGTGCGTACCCGTGCCGGCGGTCGGCCGGTATTCCGTCGCGGTAACGGGCATCAGCCATTCCAGGTCGCGCCCCGCCTCGCTGCGCCGCGCCTGGGCTTCGGCGCCGCGCACCAGCGCCTCCACGTGCTCCCCGTCCGGGCTGACCAGTACCACTGGCTCGCGCGTGGCCGCCGCGGCGCCGATGGCCTGCTTGATCTCCCGCCCCGACCGCCGTTCGCGTCGCCCGTCGCGCAGCGGCGCCTGGTCGGCGATCCGCACCGTGAACTCGAACACGCGCTTGAAGTCCGCGCGGATGGCGTAAGCCAGCGAGGCCGCGTGGATCACCGGGGTGGTCGTGGGGTCGTCGGCATGCAGCGTGAGCCGCAGGTCAATGGCCGCGGCCGCGGCCTCCGGCCCAAACTCGATGCGCTGCCCGTTGTCCGCAAAGCGTCCGAGTTGCCTGAACGGCGCGCCCTCGGCCAGCCGGTAGGCCGCGTCCACGCAGGTGACCGCCGTCAACCGCTCGCCGCTCAGCGCCAGGGCCAGGAAAGCCTTGGGCTGCGCCGCGAACGCCGCGTGGAAGCGCGAGAAGTACAGGTCCGCGCTGGCGGCGTAACGGCAGTTGGGATCGTGCAGCGGGTTGGCCGAACCGCGCGGCAGCACGATAGCCGCCAGCGATCCTCCGGCCCCGAGATACAGCCGCGGGTTGGGCCCGGGCCGGTCGGACACCCACATGTGTCGGCAGACCACCCGCCCCAGGTGCGCGATGGGATACCAGGACCCCTGCTCGTGGTTCAGCGCCAGCAACGTGGTATGCCCGGTCTCGTCCCGCAGGGCCGCGTACAGGAAGTGGGCGTCGCCCGCGCAGGCGGTGACGCGGCCCCGGATCGGTGAAGCGTTCTCCCGCAGCCGTTCCGGACCCGAGGGCGTCAGCTCGCCGGGCCGGAAGCGATAGAACCCCTGCGGCAGCGGCAGCCAGAGGTAGCCGCGCCAGGCGGCGGCCCCGCGGCCGTCGTGCGGGCTGGAACGCCGGACCGGCTGGGACCACAGGTGCTCCGCCACCGCGCCGCCCTCGGCGCCGGGACGCAGTGCGTGGAGGCCGTCCTCCTTCACCAGGTAGGCCCTGCTGCCCAGGCTCAGTAGCGCGCTGACGGCATACGCGCCGTCGCCCACGGGCGCGCCCTTCGTCCAGGTGGAAGCCGCGCCGCCGTCCACCGCGCTTGACAGCCTGGGCGCGCCGGTCTCGCTGCTCACTCGCGCCAGTTGCGAACCGATAACCAGGAACGCGTCGGCCTTGCGGACTTCGCGGACCGCCAGTTCGTTGATACGGGTCGAGGAATCCAGCGCCGCCTGCACGGTCAGGCGCAACCAGAAAGCCTCCACGCCGTTGATCGTGGCGCGGCGCCAGGCCGCTGGTTCGTCAAACCTCACCTCGCCGTGCTGGGACAGCGTCTTGCCGTCCCGCGCGGTTCCGTCGGTTAGCCCGTCAACGGACGCCCAGGCCGCGCCGTCCCGATACTCCGCCGTTAGTTCGGCGGCGTTGCCGTTCGCGGCGGCGTTCATGCTGATGGCCACTGCCGCGAACGGCGCCTTGGCGCCCACCAGCAGCCAGGCGCCGTCGGTCGCGGTGCCCAGCGAGTCCAGGTGCCCATAGGTTCCCGGATCGCCGTCGCTGACGGCGGCGGTGAGATCGGCGTACGTCTGGCCGCCGTCGCTGGTTCGCAGCACGGCATCCGCGTGTGTGCGCTGTCCCGCGTGCTGCGTCCAGGTCGTGCCGTCGAACGTCCAGAACGGCTCGTCGGACGCCGAACCGCCAACGGCGACGAAGGCCACCGGCCGTTCCGCGCGCCCCTTGAAGACGGCGGCCGAGATCGCGTTCACCCCTGAATCGAACGCCTTGGCCAGCGCCCAGGTCCGGCCGTCCCGCGATCGGTACACGGCGGAACCCGCCAGAACGTACGTGGCGTCGCCGAGCTCGAAATGGTCCGTGATCGTCCCTGACGACGTGATCGGCGTCGTCAGCACTTCGGGCGGCAGGGTGACCTGGTGCGGGATGCGCGTGTCGGCCACGCCGTGGGAATAGCCGGTCGACCCGCCACTCGGCACGACCCGCTGACCGAACCCGCCCGACAAGTCGTCCACTGCCCAGGTGGTTTCGTCTTCGGGCGGGAACTGGGCGTAAGACTGGTCGGTCTGGCTCACGCGCGGCGCAAAGAAGTCCAGCTTGCGCTCGCGCCAGGCCACTTCGCCCCCCGACCCGGTGCTTAGCATCAGGCCCACCCCGTCCAGGCTGCAGTCGTAGGGAAAGGGCGGACGGTTGCCACGCGGCATTTACAGGCCTCCGCTCAGCATCACCCGCCGCGTGGCGCGCGGGCGGTAGAGGCGCGAAAGGTGCTGGAACTCCAGCGCGGCGTCGCGTTGCAGTGCCTCGTAACGGACCACGTCGCCCGCCGGCGCGTCGCGGCGCAGGTGGCGGTACACCTCCACCTGCGCACCTTGCCCAACCCAGTCCACGGGCGCGTCGGTCGTCGCCTCGTCACTGGTAAGCGGGGCGTAGGCCCGCAGACCTTCGATCATCAACGTCTCACCAATGCTGGGCGGCGGGTCCACCTCCAGCCACAACTCCGGCCCTGCGGGCCCTGGGTTGGGCGTCGTCCGCCACCAGGTCACCGCGGACATCACGCGTTGCGGGTGGTCCGCCGCTCGCCGCCAGACTTCCACGACTTGCTGCCGGTGCGTGATCCAGGCCGGCAGCGGGAACCGGCGGCGGTTGGCCGCCAGCAGGACCGCCTGGTCCCAGCGGGTCACCGCGTTCGCTTCCTCGCCGCCCAACCGGATCTCGATCTCTTCGCACCCTTCGGGGATCGCGAACGTGAGGCGCACGCGCCGCCAGGCCAGGCCGCTCGCCGTGACCGCATCCAGGTCAACGCCGCGGCTGCGGTTGTGGACCGCCAGCCGCGCCGTGAATCCGCCCGGCGCCACCGACGCTTCCAGGGTGTACGGCTGGCCCGGCAGCACGGCCAGGCTGGTCGAGGCCGCGTAGCCGCCCACCGCCCGGTTGGTCACCTCCAGACTGGTCGCGCCGCTGGCCGCGTCCGAACCGGCCGCCACCTTGGCCGCGCTGGCGTTCCAGGTGCGCCAGGCCCGGGTGTCCGGGTTGTCCATGCCGCCGTCCGCCAGCGCCGTCGGCGGCGCCAGGGTCTGGAACCAGCAGCGCGTGAGGGTCGCGTTGATGGCCGCATTGATCACGTCGGGCGCAACCAGCCGCGAGAGTTCGTATGGCGACGCGGCGTCCAGCGCGTGAGGGAACGCCCGGCTGACGGTGATCGACCCCTCCGCCGGGTCGTAAGCCGCGACGCGGCGCGTCTCTCCGGCGTTGGGACCGCCGAACACGTGCACCCAGCTATCGGTCCACAGGTCGGCCGACGCCGTGGAATCCTGGAGCTGCGCGGCGTCGACCAGGGTCACGGTGGACCCTCCGTCTGCCGCTCCCGTCAGGAACGGCGCCAGCCGCTGGGCGATCCGCTGGCGCAACGCGCGCCGCGTGACGCTCACGTGCTGGTCTCCGTGCCGTGGGTGTCCTGCTGACCCCACGCCGCCCGCTGCGAATCGAGCGCTTCCAGGTCCGCGGCGCCGCGGTCCCGCAGGCGCTCGGCCTGGCGCTCGCGCATGGCCAGCGCCGTGTCGTGCGCTTCCTGGCGGTCGGGCGTGACGACCAGAATCTGGCGTCCGCCCGCGGCGCCCGGGAAGCGGTGGATCAGGCGCCGCGCTGGGCGGCGCCTGATCCAGATGATGGGAACATGCATGTGCTGCTGTCTCCTGGTTTGGTGGGTAACCCGCCCGCGCTTAGCTGGACGGGGTGGACGCGTCGAAGTACATCTCCACGCCCCAGGCGTCCGCGTATTCGCCCAGGCCGTAGTCGGCAACCACGTTCAGCTCCCAGGCCCGCAGCGAGGCGTCCCGCTGGCGCTCCACCGCCCAGTCCTTGAACATCACCAACACCAGCGCCTCCTTGGAAAACACTGCGCCCTTGGCGTCGTCGCTGGCATCCACCGCCAGGTTTCCGGCCTGAAAGATGTCCACCCCGAACGCCCGCGCCACCCAGTGGTTCTCCAGCACCGTCTGCGAGATGCCGGCCGGCACCGGGTACGAGCCGGTGGGCGAGATGTCCGCCGCCAGGTCGTGCGCCTGATACGGGTGCAGCACCGCGTGGAACGGCTGCGGCGCCGGTTCGGCGGCGCCGTGCAGGCGCGACACCGCCGCCCGCAGATGGCCCATCGTGATGTTCTTGCCGGCCCCGCCCACCGAGGCGCTGAAGCTGTCCAGCAGCCCCAGCAGGTCCGTGTCCAGCTTGCGGGCGATCGCGTCGCCCAATACCCGCCCGGCTGCCCGGGCCATGTCCTCCTTGGCCGTCCGCAGCGCGCGGTCGGTCAGCACGATCTGCGCCCCCACCTCGGCGGGCGTGATCGTGACCTTGCTCGTGGTCAGGGTCTGCGGATTGGTCATGTCCACGCCCTCGGTCAGGGCGCCGGCCGTCACCGCGCCGAACTTGGGGATCTCCAGCCGGTCCCCGGCCCCGCGCGGGACCCGGTAGGTCCGCACCAGGGGCTCCATCACCGTGCGGTGCATCTGCGTGCGACGGGCCTCGGCAATCACCGTGTCCACCACGTCGCCGATCGATTCGCTCTTCGTTATCGCCACTGCGTGTCCTCCAGAGCGCCTGCCACTGCGAGGCGCTTGAGCTGTCTTGAATCTTTGAGACGACCCTCGGGGTCGCTCGCTCGGCGAAGCCGCGCTTCGCCGGCGCTTGGTCTCGCGGGGCCCCCGGGTTGGATCCCGGCCGTCAGAGGGCGGCGGAGGCGCACCGGCCCGACATCCCATCGGGCGATGCCCGCGGTCCGCCGCCCCCGTACCCCACGCAAGCGCGCTGGGCCGGCGATGACACTGCTGTCTGCCTTCGAACGCCGCTGGCGCCTACGAGACAACGGGTCGCCTCGCGTGGCGGCTGGCGTTTGGGTCAGGCAACTCGGGCCACCGCGGCCCTGCTTCGGCTGACCGCCGCTGGCTGGCGGAATCGATCAGGCTCGAAGCGCTACATTGATATCGTACACAAGATGTTTACGGCCCGCAAGTCGCGGCGGCCTTTGGATTCGGCGCCGGCACCAACGAATCTCCAGGACGACGTAGTGGCGGGCCAGATTCGGGCTCGCAGGGGCCGGACCAACCCTGCGCTCAAACGGTGCAAGCCGCGGTACGGCACGACACTCGTGTGCGACACTGGTGCCACTTCTGACATTCAATTGGCGTGCCGATGCGACGAATCATTACGCTGGTAACGCTCGTTCTTGCTCTTGCGGCGCTGGCTGCAGGCTCGGTCTACGCCCGGCACTCGCATGACCCGGACGAGGCCGTCGCGAATGGCTGGTTCTACAGTCAGGCCGGTCCTGACGACAGCACCGGCTTTTCGGTGACCGATGCGGACGGCATTCCATTTTGGACCGAGTTTCAAGCCGCTGGTGGCGTTGCGCGCCTCGGCTATCCCGTCTCACGGCGCTGGATAGAAGGGCCGCTGACCTACCAGGCCTTCCAGAAGACGGTCTTCCAGTGGCAGCCCGGCGCGGGTCTCTTCCGCGTCAATATCTACGACAGGCTGAGGGACATCGGCCTCGACGACGAACTGCTCACCCAGCGCAACATCCCCAAACCATGGGCGTTCCCGCAGGATAGCGGGCAACCCTTCAGCTTCGTCCAAAGTAACCACTTGGTCCTGCTGGAGCTAAACGACGCGATCAAGACCGCGTGGTACAGCAACCCCAACTGGCTCAGCGACTACGGTCTGCCCGTGGCCTATCACGACTTCGGCCCCCTGCGAGTCCTGCGGGCACAGCGCACCGTGTTCCAACAGTGGATGTTCCAAACTGCGTTCGCGCGGCCCGGTCAGGTGGTAATCACAAACGGGGGCGACCACTTTAAGGACGCCGGGCTCGTCCCGCCGGCCGCTGCGATGCCGCACGAGCCTGACGACGTCGTAGCAACCGTGACCGCGCCGCCGGAGCCTAGGGTGCCGCAAGGCACCGCGCCCGCGACAGGGCCCGGCCCCACCGCGCCCGCGACCGCCCCTGGCCCCACCTCGGCGTCGATTGGCGAGGTCCTCCACCTCGTGGCGTCGCCGTTCGTCTTCCAGGATCAGACCATCTGGCTCGGCACCTCCACCGGCGGAGTTCTCCGATCCACCAACGCGGGGGCTGGATTCACGCAGGTCATCACCGGGTTACCCAACCTCGCGATCAACGCCATCCTGCCCTCGCCGAACCTGCCCAACGACAGCCTGGTATTGGTCGCCACAAACGCTGGCGTGGCACGCTCCACGAACCGCGGTGAGACGTGGTCAACGGTTTCAGGCCTGCCCGCCGGTCGAGTCGGAGGGTTGGCGGCTTCGTCGGCCTTCGCAACCGACAGCGCGTTCTTTGCCGTTGCCGACGCGGGTGGCTTGTACGAGTCCACGGACGGCGGCGCGAACTGGTCGATCGTGCCTGTTCACCATTCGAACGGCCTGGCGCCCGCGCACTACCTCGGCTTGGCCACGGCTGATGGCCGCGGCGGCAAGAGCCACGTCTTTGCCTGGACCTCCACCGATCTGGTCGGCAGCAGCAACAATGGCCGAGGCTTCCGATCACAGCTTGGCCGCAAGGCCGTGCCAACTGATCTCGTTATTTCGGCCGTCTCCATCCACCCCGAGTTTCGCAACAACGAGATCATCTGGATCGGTTCCCTACAGCACGGCCTCTACCGCTCGACCAATGGCGGCGAGACGTTCGACAAGGTGCTCGAGAACCACAAGGACGAGTTGGGTCGCATCAATGTGATCGCCCTCTCGCCCAATATCAGCCGCGATGGCACGGTCGCGGTCGGAACCACAAAGAAGGGGATCTACCTGAGCAAGAAGGGGGCTCGGCTCGGCAACGTCACCGACCCAGGTGGCAGATCGAACTGGAACCGCCGGAGCGTCAACCTCAACATCTCGAATGTCCGAGGCATCGCCTTCAGCAACGGTTTCCTGAAAGACCGGTCGATCTTTGCCGGTGGCGAAACGCGGGTCGCGTTCTCGCACTCCAGCGGAAGTGACTGGTACACCTACCCCAACCCGGTGGGCCCCACCGGCTAGCGCGCGCGCTAGGCATCCCTGCCTTTGGGGGGCGACGGGACATCCGTCGCCCCCCGCGCGCTTAACGGCGTTCATCACGACGCGGCTCGTAGCTCATACGCACTGTGGGCTAGGCTCGCACCCGCCTCCTGGCCCGCGCTGACACCGCGCCAGCCTTTGCACCGGAGACCCCGTGGAACCCAGGAACCTTCTGGTTCTGATGTCGGACGAACACAACCCGCGCATGCTGGGATCCGCCGGCCATCCGCTGGTGCACACGCCCAATCTGGACGCCTTGGCCGCGGCCGGGACCTCGTTCACCTCCGCCTACTGCAATTCGCCCATCTGCGTACCCTCGCGGGCCAGCTTCGCCACCGGCCGCTACGTGCATCAGATCCGCGCCTGGGATAACGCCGCGCCCTACACCGGCGAACCCGCGACGAGTTGGGGGTGCCGGCTCGCCGAGCACGGCCGGCCGGTCACCACCATCGGCAAGCTCCACTACCGCAACACCACCGACGACATCGGCTTTCCCGACCAGCGCATTCCCATGCACGTCATGCACGGTATTGGCGACGTCTATGGGTGTATCCGCTCCGACATGCCGGTGACTCGCTACCAACTTCGGCACGTGGACGAAGCCGGCGACACCGATTCCGAGTACATCCGCTACGACTCGGCAATTGGCGCCGAAGCCGCCCGCTGGCTCCACGCCGAGGCGCCAGCACACGACATGCCCTGGTGCCTCTTCGTCTCGTTTACCCTTCCCCACTTCCCATTCGCCGCGCCGGAGCGTCACCAGCGCCGCTATCGGCTGGACGACATCGACATGCCCATCGCCTGGTCGCCCGATCTGTGGCCAATGCACCCACCCCTGGCTGCCTTCCGCAACGCCCGCGTACAGACGGCTGAGGACGTCCGTTCAGAAAACGCCATCCGCCGCGCCCGCCTCGTCTACTACGCCATGTGCTCGTTCGTCGACGAGCTGATCGGGGATGTGGTCGGCGCGCTCAGTACCGCGGGTCTGTCTGACGACACGCGAATCGTCTACACCAGCGACCACGGCGAAACCCTGGGCGACTACGGCCTCTGGGGCAAGAGCGTCATGTATGACAGCGCTGCCGGCGTCCCGCTCATCCTGGCCGGACCCGATGTACCCGCCGGCCGGTCCGTCGACTGCCCGGTCTCTCTGGTCGACCTGGCGCCCACCATCATGGCCGGCACTGGTGCCGAACCGGCGGCGGAAGACGCGGATCTGCCCGGAACCGACCTCTGGTCCATCGCCGCCGGCGACGAGCCGGCCGACCGCGTCGTCTTCAGCGAGTACCACGCCACCGGATCGACATCCGCCACCTACCTGCTGCGCGATCGCCGCTGGAAGTACGTCCACTGGGCCGGCCATGACCCGCAGCTTTTCGACATGCAGGCCGACCCGCACGAACTGACAAATCTGGCGGCGTTGCCATCCCACCAAGGACGCGTCGCCGACTTCCGCCGCCGCTTGGCGGCCATCTGCGACCCCGACGCTACCGACGCCGCCGCCAAGGCCGACCAGCGGCGCTGCATCCAAGCCAACGGCGGCGAGGCCGCCGTCCTTGCCGCCGGCCAGCAAATAAACTTCACCCGCGCGCCAGAACAGTTCCGCGACGCCTAGACGCGAATCGCCCTCGGTCGCTGCCCCGGAAGGCTCGAATCTCGGCGGTGCTACGCTCCCGCTCGAACGAGAGCGGACGACACGTCCCCGGTAAACACGCGAGAAGTGAGATGGATCAGGTACGTCGAGTTGTAGCGATCGCCCTCGTCGTCCTGGCAATTGCGGTTGGGTTGAACCTCATGCTCACCCCCGTGTACCACGACGGCGGCGACACCTATCCCGTCTGGCAGGTCCTGAACTGGTTCATGGCCGTGGCAGTTGTCGTCAGCCTGCTTGTCAGCTACCACCGCATCCGCAGCCTCACCGGCGGCCCCAACGACACCGTCACCCGCGAGTACGTGGGCGCCACCACGCTGTTCCTCGGGGCCATCGCCCTGATCATCATCTTTTTCTGGAACTGGCTATGGACGCTGTTCCCCGAAAACGAAGTCGGCCTGGCCGCGCAGTCCCACCTCAACCACTTTCCCTGGATGAACGTGCTCTTCACCTGGGTCGCCGGCAGCGCCGGCCTGTACCTCTGGCGGGCCGTCACGGAGAAGATGAGCCGCAGCTAGCAGCCGCTTGGCCCGCAGCCGGTCGATGCCGGGCGGCGGGCCCTAGGAGAGTTCGATCATGCAAGCCGACCAGCCCAGCGTCACCGGCCAAACCTTGGTCGACGCCCGGTTCGACCGCCGCGTCATCAACTACTGGCGCGTACTCGTCTCCCTCATCATGTTCGTCACCATCGTGGGTATCCCGTTCATTCCGATCTGGCTCATCTACAGCCTTTGGTTCGGGCCAAAGTACCTCCACGGCCTCTCCGCCCGCCTGACCACCCAGGCCCTGGAACTACGCAAGGGCGTCTTCACCCGCAGCGAGTCCACCATCCCGCTCAACCGCATCACCGATCTAAAGCTCTACCAGGGACCGCTCATGCGTAGTTTCGGCCTGCACGGACTTAAGGCCGAAACCGCCGGCCAGTCGGGTCAGAACGCCAGCAGCGAAGGCAACCTGCTCGGCGTCGTTGACGCCGTCGCCTTCCGCAACGCCATCCTTCGGCAGCGCCAGGTCGCCCTGGGCGCCGAACCAGCGGAAGACGCCCCCAGGACGGCTGCTACCGCGAGCGACGCCACCGAACTCCTCACCGAAATCCGTGACATCCTGGCCCGCATCGAAGCTAAGCGATAGCCCCGCTACTCCCCGTGGGCCAGGCGGCCCGACTGAACGGCTGGACCGACGCGGGGATGGGCTGGGATTGGAGACTCACGCAGCGCGGTCATGTCGTGATGCCTCAGCCACCATCATCGATGCGTGCGCTGGCCATCTCGTTCAGCACCCCGTTGGCAAACACGCCGCCAGCACCCGTGAACGACGACTTCACGGCCTGGCATACACCAGTGCGGGAGTCCCCGCATCCGCCATCGTGGCTGGCGCCTCATTCACCGGCGGGCTCGATCTGGCCTCAGCCCCCGATTTGCGCCACGCGACGCGTCATCCACTCCACGTACCGCTTGCGCGACATGCCACGCCGGTCCGCCTCAGACCTGATGACGTCGGCAATGGCGGCGTCCAGCGTCAGATTCACGCGCACACTCCGTCTCGCCGGAGCGGCGCGGACCAGGAGAATGGACGACAGGGCGCTGCCGGCGGGCACATCCACATCCTCCAGAGCGCTGGGAGGACTCAGCGCGATGCCATCACGCTCGGCCTCAAGAGCCGCATCTTGAAGCGCCGCTTCCGCATTCAGTATCGCTTCCTCTAGCGTGGCGCCCATGGCGACGATGCCGGGGAGGTCGGGGAAGACAACGCCGTAAGCCCCCTTGGCCCCGTCGATTAGTGCCGGATATCTGGCCATCTTCGCCTACACCTCCCAGCCAGCCCGCTTGGCAATGGAACGCGCGACCCCGGGCGTAACCGTCCGATGTCGACTCTCTGCGAGCAGCGTAAAGTAGGGGCCCGGAGCGGCTTGAGCCGGACAACAGGAACTCATCACCACCAAGGACCAGCTACCAGGACCCGACGCGCCTGTAACCCTGAGGGAAATCACGCAAGCGACGGTCCAAGACGTCATTGCCTTGAAGGTACGCCCGGAGCAGGAGAGCTATATAGCGCCGAACTCGGTTTCGATCGCCGAGGCGCATTACTATCAGGAGGCGTGGATTCGAGCGATCTACGCGGACGAGGTGCCGGTCGGGCTCGTATTGCGTCATGACGAGAACCAGCGTGACGACCCGGAAGCTGAGGACTTTTACGCGCTCTGGCGGTTCATGATCAACGCAAAGCACCAGGGAAAAGGGTACGGCTCTCGGGCACTGGCCCTGGTTGTCGAACATGTCAGGGCGAACCCCAACGCGACTGAACTCTTCACAAGCTACGTTCCCGGCGAGTTCAGCCCCGAGGGCTTCTACCTCAAAGCCGGCTTCGAACACACGGGCAGGCAGGTCCACGGCGAAACGGAGATGCGGCTAGAGTTGAGGCCCGGCGGACCCAAGCCTCGGGAGCTGCTATGACACACCGGACTACGAGTCGAACGTCATACGCGGCGGCGGCGTGCGAAAAAACGGCCACACGTCCTTACGAGGTCTATCACCGGCTTGATCTTGGGCCTGGAGGGTATGCCGTGGCCCCGGCCAGGGGCGCGAAAGCCGTGCTCGCCCAGGTTATCGCCGCGAAGCACCGGCGTACGGCGCTATTCCGGCCGGGTTGAGAGACCAACCAAAGCCAGGCCTTTCGGGAATCGTCACGGCCCCACCCTCGGCCTCGGGCTCGCCGTCCAGCGCAGCCCAAATCAGGGCATTGCCCGGCAGCGGCTCGCGACGCGGGAAGTACTCGCCGATCGGACAGTTCGCCCGCGCCGCAATCAGGTGCCACGAGTGCAGCCAGCCCTGGTGGGGCGCAACCGGACGCTGGTGGCTGGCCGCCAGCCCGCAAATGCGCAGCGCTTCGGTAAGACCGCCCACGCGGTTGACGTCCGGCTGCAGGTAGTAGACGCCGGCGTTGAGCAGCGAGACAAACGGAAAGCGCGTGCGCTCGGACTCTCCCGCCGCCAGCGGCACCGCGCCCTCGCGGGCCAGAACCTCGTAACCCGCCAGGTCGTCGATCGGGATCGGGTTCTCCAGCCACTGGGCATTCAGATCGGCTAGCGGTTCCAGCATGCGCCGGGCATAGGGCAGGTCCCAGCCGAAGTGCGCATCCACCATCAGGTCCGCGTCGGGACCGATGATCGACCGGATCTCGCCCATGACTTCCAACTCGATCTGACGTCCCTTCTCCCCGTCAGCGGGTCCATGAACGCTGAAGTACTTGAACGCCTGGAACCCACGCCGCCGCCCCTCCACGATTTCGTCCAGCAGCGCCTGGCGGTCGGTCCGTCCGCGCAGTGAGAGCGAACTGAGGTAAACAGGCACGCGCCTCGTCGATCCCCCTCCGATCAGGCTCACGAGCGGCCGGCCCACCGATTTGCCCAGCAGGTCCCACAGCGCCAGGTCCACGCCGCTCAGCGCCATCACGCCCGTACCGCGCTGACCCTGCCGGTTCAGCGAGGCATACAGCCGCTCCCAGTGAGCCTCGATATCGCCGGGATCCGCCCCAACCAGCAGCGGCGCGAACTGGCCGGTGATGATCGTCTCCGCGCCAACGGGAAACCCGCCAACCGTCCCCAGGCCCGTCAGCCCCGCATCGGTCTTGATCTCGACTACGACCAGGGCCACGGCCTCCCGGCCGGGATCCGGGTTGCGGAGGCTACGAGCGCGCAGACAGGTGATGCGCATGACCGCCCATTATGGCGAGTCGCTGTCCATATCCCGGCCCGCAACGCGACGCCGCGCGTTGCCTGGCCCAAGACCCCGCGCTACCACGTAATGCGGAAGGGAATGCTCCGGCGCGGCGGCCGCTCGATGGCGCCAAAGCGGTCGAACAGCCAGTAGGTCAGCGCCTTGACGGCGTGGTTGTCGCGGTCGATCGGGATTTCGGAAATCGGTTCCCGGTCCGACGCCTCGTGGTATCGGTACAGGCCAAACTCCTCGATCAGATTCCGGCACTCCGGCGCCACCGTCAGGCGCGCGTCGCCGCTGGCCGGGTCGCGCAGAAAGGTGCGCAAGCGGTCGATACCGCTGCGCAGAGGGACGTTGTGCGAGCGCAGCCGCACCCCCGCCAGCGAGGCCCAAACCTCGATCTGGCTGGGGGCGGCGTGATGCTGGCGGCCGGCAACGTCGATCACGCCGCCGCGTACTCGCGGCCACCAGGGGCGCTGACGGCACGTGGCAATCACGTCCCCCGCCACCGTACGGCGCAGATAGACCTCGTCGATCACTGCCACCTCGGCCCCTCGCTGCTCAACGGCCAGCACGGCGTAGGCGCCGGCGTATCCCGGGTCGATGGCCAGTTCCACCGCCGCGCCGCTGGCCTGCGCCCTGGGATCCACATGTATGCGCGGCTCGAACTCCCGGAACACCAGCGTCGACGGCGGGCAGGGCACGCCGCCAAATCGCTCCATGAAGAGATCGGGCGGAAACATGGCCTCCAGATCGGCAATCTCGGGATCCTCGCGGCCGCCCGGGTAGAGCGTCTGGTTCTCCCAGGAGGGAATCGAAAAGGCCCGCGCATCCGGTCGCTCCACCAGTTGCCAGGCCCGAAACTTGTCCGCGTACCAGCCGCGCGAGCCTTCAAACGTTCCGCTCAGCCACAGCCAGCCCCGCCGCTCCGCAATCCGGCCCCGCAGGCGCAGGAACACTGACGACGGAAGCTGCGCGGCCTCGCACCCCAGAATCCCGTCCGGCGCCTCGCCAGCCAGCCGCTCGGGGTCGCGCGCGCTGCGGGTCACGATGCGCGCGCCGGTCCGCGTGATCAGTTCGCAGCGGTTGCTCCCCGGATACCGGACCGAAGCCACCGCGTCGATGCGGCGGCAGGCCTCCAGGATGTAGTCGAACTCGGGCCGACAGAGCTCGTACTCCGGGCCTACCAACCAGTACAGCCGGCCTTCCAGCAGACGGCCAAACAGTTCCATGGCGGCGCTCCGGCTCTTGCCGGCGCGCTCGCCGCCGGCAATCAGGCGGATGCGAGCCGGGCAGTCGTGGGCGGCGCGCTGGGCCGCTGATGGGTTGTAGCCGACCCGAGCCCACAACAGGTCACGCGCCGCGCGTCGTGCGTTCACGCAGCTCTTCCAGAAGGACCCGCAGCGCGTCCTCGCCGTCGCCATAGCGCGCAAAGACGTACCGCACCACAAGCTCCACGGCCCAGCGTTCACCCTCCAGGGCCTTGGCCATGATCGTCTGGCACAGCGCCTCGTGCTCGGCGTTCGCGATGGCGGTCAGGCGGGCGGCAAACGGGCTGTCCGCGTCCCGGCTAGCGTCGGCCACGAGCTCGGCCTGCCGGGAGGGTATTGAGGTTCGATCTTCGCGGGCTCGCGGCGCGCCCACCGCCGTCAATCACAAGCTGGCGCAACAGCTCGCGCTGCCCTGACTCCCGAATTCGGACAGAGATCGGTGCCTCCGGGGTGACCGAAAGGCCGCCCACCCCGTCGCCGGACCGCTCCGTCAATCTGCCCGTGGCGCCGGCGCTCGCCAGCCGGTGGGCCTGGATGCGCCGCGCCAACTGCTCGATCAGCCGCTGAACCCGCCCGCCGGTCACGTCCGGCGGGCGGATCGGCTTAGGCCCGGACACCGGGTGCCTCCTCCGCCGGCGGCTTCTGCAACCCCGCCTGGCCCAGGGCTTCCTGGACGATGGCCGCCCGCACCTCCGGGGCGTCGATCAGTTCGTCCAGCAGGATTTCGTCCTCCACGGCCTCCGCGTCCTCGATCCCCAGCTTTTCGCGCATGGCCCAACGTCGCGACGCCAGCCGGGCGCTCACCAGGCTGGCGGCCAGCGTCCCCTGCGCCACGTCATCGGCCGGACCCAACGGATCCAGGCGCACCCGCACGGCGTGATAGCCGTCGATGTCCCGCGGCCCCAGGCCAATCCAGCCCTCGTCGCCGTCGGCCTCGAACACGAATACGGTCTCGCCGATGCGGGCCTCCACCAGCCGCCACATCAGCTGTACGACCCGCTCCAGCGCCTGCTCGGCGTGGCGGGCGACCTGCTGGAACGAGACTCGCGCGGTGTTGATCAGCTGGTTCAGCAGGTATCCGCTGGTGTTGCCGTCCGGCGGGATGCCGAACAGCACGGTCGGCGCCCCCGCCTGGTCGATCATGGCGCGGGTCTGCGCGATCAGTTCGTCCAGGTCCGGCGGCGTACCCTCCCACTGTAGAAAGCTCAGGTCTTCGCCCTGATAGAGCGGCACGATCTCGCCCGGCTGGAAGTCCAGCGCACGCGGGCGGCCGTCGTTGCCCAAGCCGGGATCGATCGGCGAATAGTTGGTGATCTTCGGCGTCGGGTAGGCGTACAGGAACAGCGCGTTCTGTTTCATGGTCAGCAGCTGATCCAGCAACGGAATCAGGAACTCCATGGAGGCCAGCATGGAAACGCCCGCCTTCGCCGGGTCGCGGCTGGGCGTCTGATCGCCGTAGGCATGGACGTACGGAATCGCGCCGTAGCCGTGCCGACCGCGACGCACCAGATGGCCGTCCACCACGTACGCGAAGTACTCGTCGTCCCAGTACTCCACCACGCGGGCCGTGCCACGCGCGGTGGACGTGGGACGATCCGGCTGCGCCGTGGACTGGTCGGCGGT
The DNA here is from genome assembly GCA_965263175.1 of Chloroflexota bacterium. Classification (GTDB taxonomy): domain Bacteria; phylum Chloroflexota; class UBA11872; order UBA11872; family UBA11872; genus UBA11872. Next base: position 3,147,169 of record OZ253587.1, on the reverse strand, counting down.
CGGGGCATCCCCGCCGGCGGGAACCAGCCGACCGCTGCGCCGGTCAACGATGAGCCCGTAGCGCCGCTGCACCAGGTGACGCGGCCGCTCGGCGATTTCCAGGCAGGCTTCCAGCCCGTCCTCGCCCTCCAGCGGATAGAAGGTGGTCACGTCCACGTCCCGCCAGGCCAGCGGAAAGCGAGCGGACTTCTTGAATCGCTCGGCTCGCTGCAAGAACGTCTCGGCAGACTCGTCGGGATCGGCGGACCGCCGCGGATAGCTCGCCCACCGATCCGGCGCATACAGCAGCTTCAACACCCCGGCGCCGTCCGCCACCATCGCGTCGATCAACATGCCGAACACGTCGCGCGCCGCCTCGCTGTCCATGCGCCGCAGGGCGGCATTGGTCCAGCGCGCCCGCCGGTCGGCGCTTGTACGGGCCGCCTCCGTCGGTTCGGCTGGCGGCACGTGCACCAGCGGCCGGTTGGCCGTCAGGCTTCCGATCACCCGCTTCAGCTGCTCCCGCGCCAGCGGCGTGCGCACCTCCCGCGCGCTGCTGCGGTAGGCCGGCGGAATGTCCACCGGCGTTTCCATGTGACGCAGCCGCCGCAGACGCTCGATACGTGCGTTGCGCTCGCCGAATTCCGCGAGCAACTGTTCCTCAAGCTCGCGCAGATACGTCTCGCCCGGCGGCGGACGCTGCGCTATTGAATCTGGCATGAGCCCCATTCCAGGTCCGACGTGTCGGACCGGCGGGACATCGCTGGCAAGCTGAAGCGAGCATACTCTATCCGCGTACAGACCACAAGCCAGCACCCAGCGTGACAAGCGCAACGCGTCTGCGGATGCACACGCCAGGGAGCCGGGTCGTCGGCTCGCCGAACGGTTCTTTGTGGATTGCCCGGCTATCCGGCCCACGCCTCCGGTTTGTTAATGGCGCCCGTGCCGTCTCTCAGCCGGGCGGGGAACTGGCACGCGGACAGCAGCTTTCGGTTCAGGAGGCGATAGCTTGTCGCGGCACTTCGCAGCCGGCGGCTGGAAGCCTTTCTCGGATCAACCACATGAACCGGAAAGTTGAACTCCCGGCGCACCATCTGAATCACACCCGTGAAGTCGGAATCGCCTGAAATGACGAACGCGGCCCGGCAATCACGCTTGGCGGCGTCCCGCGTCAGCCACGCCGCCAGGTTGGCATCTGAACCCTTCTCCTCCGTCCGCGCCACAGTGACGAGCGGGGCTTGACCGGGCCGAGGGTTCGCTAGCGGCAGACGCGTTGGATTCGACACGAAGTGACCCTCGTGGGTTTCCAACTCCGGGACGGTCCCGAGCGCACGCAGATACATCTGCTGGCGGGAGCGCTGCCGCGGATCTCGCCGGCTCCTGATGCGTGCCGTGAAGTAGCGGATGCGGTGAAGTGTGAAGTCGGGTTCGAGCAGCCGGTGAGAGAGAGCCTGGAGATCCAACCACCGATACGGCGTGTCTCGTAGCGCGCTGTAGTAGAGGTTGAATCCGTCCACGTAGACGTTGGCGTCAATAGGGAACATCAACCAGCTCAATGCGAGAATCCGAGCCTGCGGCGAGAGACAGCCCAAAGCATCCACGGGCGGCGTTGGTCGCCAGCCGCTGACGGCTGCCAACCAATCCGGGGTTCCCGCCCGCTCCCGGAATCGCGTTTCCGGTGTTTCCGCCGATTCCGGTGATGCCCTTAAAAGTGGCAGCGACCGCCCGCGGGCGGTCGCTATCCCAGCCGCCGAAGAGACTGGGGGGGTCACGGAGCACGTGCCAAGTGCTCTCCGCAACTCCAATCTCCCACCAACCCTTGGCCTCGTCAAGACCCGGTCTGCACCACCCCGGCCCGCCAGCTACGCTTGCATCCGTCCGCCCAGCGTTGGGATCCGGGCAAGAGACGCCAAGCATGACGCAAGTTACCGACCGCTGGATTTCCCCCGCCCCGCAACCCAATGGCCTCCAGGCCGCCGACGACGGCCTGTGGCTGATCGACCAGCACGACAACCACCTGTACAAGCTGGACTACGCGGACGGTTCGGTCCTGGCTCGGGTGCCCACCGAGTCCGACCATTCCAGCGGCGTCACCCAGGGCGACGGGTACGTGTGGGTGGCCTCCACCTTCGGGTCCCGGATTTACAAGTTGAATACCGACGGCACGACCGTCGCCCACTACGACACCCCCGGCAAGGGCGTCGTCGCGTTCGTCGACCCCACTGACGCCCTGGTTACCGGCGCGCACGGCCTGCAGTGGCTGGACGAGCGTCACATGTGGATGGCCGTGCCTCCGGCTCAAAAGCTCTTCCTGGTTGATCCCCGCACCATGGACGCGCACCGCTCCATTCCCACGCCCGGTCACCGCCCGCATGGAGTCTTCGTCGCCCAGGGTCACCTCTGGTGCGCCGACGTCGGGATGCGCCAGATCCACAAGCTCAACCCCGCCACCGGAGAGATCAGGGCCACAATTGACGTCCCCGATCCTGAAGTCCACGGCATGACGCTGCACCAGGGCCACATCTGGTTCTGCTGCGCCGCAACCCGCCGCGTCTGCACCATCCCGCTCCCCGGCTAGCCGGGACACGGGGGGAGAAAGGTCGTCCGCTGCCCCTGAGCGTCGGCGCGAATGCTCGTAGGCCGCTAGGCGGACGCTACGTCGAGCTTAGCCAAGCATCGCTGAAGCGGGCCCACCGCAACTGCTCGTACGGACCTTCGCTGCCGGCTTCGTAAAGACAGCCCAGCGTTCCGTCGGGTAGCTCGCAAAGGTCCGAATACGCCGCGGGCCCGTGGTGCAGAACCCGCCCGGACGACCATGACTGCCCGCCGTCCATGCTCGTTCGCACCGTCAGCCGTTCGCGCGTGCGACTGGCGGCGTTGCTGAAGACCAGCCGGTCCCCGCCCACAGACAACACGGCGGCCTGGCAGATCGGGTCGATCAGTTCGTCGTGCCACCCAAACGCGTCGAAACTCTCGCCCTCGTCGTGGCTCACCGCGAAGGCCCGCCGGTGTTCCCCGATGTAGTTGCGCTCGTTCAGATACACGCGGCCATCGGCCAGCTGAGCGGCCATGCACTCGTTCGTGCCCAACTGCGCTTCGCCGCCAAGCCGCCACGTTTCCCCACTGTCGTCGCTGAGAATCACGTGCGACAGGTACGGGTCTGTCGCTTGGTTGAAGTCCCGACCCACGATGTGGTCGCACGGAATAAGCAGCCGCCCGGAGACCAGCTGCAGCCCGTGGCCCGGTCCAGTGGCGTACCAGGTCCACTCCGGGAGCTTCACGTCGCCGGTGATCTCGCGGGGCGCGGCCCAACTCTGGCCGTCGTCGTCGCTGCTGGTCACCCAGACGGTTCGCGGCGCCTGACCGGCGCAGATCAGGCTCTCGGGACCGTCGGCGTCATTCCGGCAGAACAGCAGCCAGACGCGACCCGTTGACGCGTCCACGACCGGCGCCGGATTCCCGGCCACGTTGCCGAGGCCTTCAACGGCCACCCGCATGTCGTCAAACGTCTGGCCGCTATCCCTGCTGCGACGCAAAACGATGTCAATGGCGCCGGTGTCATGCCGCGAGTTGCGCCGACCCTCCGCAAAGGCCAGCAGGGTTCCGCTCGACGCAACGACCAGCGCCGGAATACGGAAGGTGTGATACCCCAGCGTCCCGCTGGTGAACAGGTCGGTCTGGATGGGTCCGTTCTCAGTTCTCAACGTACGGAATCCATACTCGCATCGCCCCCGGCGTTCGGTTGGCCCACGCAAAGTAAGGGATGGCCGAAAGGGGCGTCGATCCCGTCATGACCGACGCGCCGCCTTCAAACGGCGCGTACAGCCCTTGTTGCTGCCCGTTGCGCACCACCCCTCCTTGACCACTGATCACGGTAAGGCCGCCCAGCAGGTCCGCATCAAAGTCGGCTCGCAAATCCGAGCTTGAACGTAGCACCAGGCTGTCCAGGTCAGCCTCTGGGTGATCGGCAGCCTCCACGCAATAGACCAGCGGACCCCGAGCAATAGCTACCCGCCCGGTATTGGTCTGCACCCGCGAATTGCTGGCGACGAGCCGAACCTCCATTGGGAGCCTGAGACGAATCAGTGTCCCCGGCGCCCAGGTCCTCCGGATAGCCGCATAGGCCCCGGCCTCCACGTCCTGAGCGACACCGTCCACCTCCAACGTCGTCCCTTTGGCCCATGCCGGAATCCGCAGCCGCAGCTCCACCGGCCTGTCCGGCGCGTCCTCAACCACCAGATCCACGTCGCCGTCCCAGGGGTACTGCGTCGCAACCCGCAGGCTGATCGAACCGCCGTCGGGCAACGGCGTCTCCACCCGACCCGGCAGGTATTGGTGCACCCACAGAGCGTCGGGCGACACCCCGTAGACATAGCCCGGCAGGCCCAGCAACAAACGCGCGATGTTGGGCGGGCAACAGGCCGTGTCGTACCACGGCTGGCGCTGGTGACCGCCCACGGTCTGCTGCGCCCCGCTGCTATGCAGCCCCTGCTGGTCGTCCGGCGTCGGCTGCGGGTCGGCTGCCAGGGGGTTGGCGTAGAAATAGGCCGCCCCGTCCGGCGAAACGCCCACCAGCGCGCCGTTGTAGAGCGAGGTTTCCAGCCAGTCCGCGTATCGAGCTTCGCCGGTGGCGGCCAGCAACCGGGCGTTCCAGAAAATCCCGCCCACCGCCGCGCAGGTTTCGGCGTAGGCCCGGTCGTTGGGCAATTCGTAGTCGGCCCCAAACGCTTCACCCTGGTACCGCGATCCCAAACCGCCCGTCACGTAGGCCCGCCGCTCGTAGGCGCTCTCCCACAACCGGATCGAGGCCTCCAACAACTCCACTTCGCCCGTGTCCATCGCCGCGTCCGCCATGGCCGCCGCCAGGTAGGTCAGGCGCACGGCGTGCCCGTCGGCGTCGCACTGCTGGCGAACCGGCGCGTGATCCTGCTGGTAGTGAAGTCCGCTTAGATTCGGTGGATCCGCGCCGCGCTGGTCCAGGAAGAACACGGCCTGCCGCAGGTACGTCGGATTGCCCGTCTCGCGCGCCAGTTCCACCAGGGCCAGTTCGATCCCCGGATGGCCGTCTGGCTCCAGCCGGCCCTCCGAACCGAACGTCGCGCAGATGTGGTCGGCGGCGCGCACAACCGCCTCGAACAACTCATGCGAACCCGTGCAGCGCCGATGCGCGATCCCGGCCTGAATCAGGTGCCCCATGCAATACAGCTCGTGCTCGTCCGTCAGGTTTCGGTAACGCCAGGAGGTACGTGGACCGCTGAAATAGGTGTTGATGTAGCCGTCAGGACGCTGCGCCGCCGCGATCGCATCGATCACGCCGTCGACCCGAGCTCCCAGTTCGGCGGAAGGCTCGCGCGCCAACGCGTAACTGGCGGCTTCCAGCCACTTGTAAACGTCGGAGTCGTTGTAGTACCGGCCCTCGAACTCACCCTCCAGGCGGCCCGCGGCTCGCTCGAAGTTGCGTAGACGTCCGGTCACCTCGCACTGCGCGAACTGCCGAAACAGCCCATGCGTCGCCATGCCCCGCATGCGCTCCGCCCAGAACCCGTCCGCCACCTCCACCCGGCCCGGCGGCACCGGACGCACCACGGCATGCGGCGAATCCGAAAGGTCCAGCACCGCCGCGGCGTTCATTCGGCCGGTAAGTGCGTGGCGGACTGGTGGGCCCTAGCCATGCGCCGGCACCGTCCGCACACACCGGAACCCCAGGTTGCCCGCGCTGCTATCCGGCGTGTTGGAACTGCGGGCCGCAACCCGATAGCGGTTGCAGTACGACCGATGACAGAGATATGACCCACCGCGCAGCGCCCGTCGCTGACCATTCGCCGGCCCCTGCGGATTGCTTCCGTCGGCCCGCGGGTGGTGCGTCGGGCTGAACCAGTCGGCGCACCATTCCCACACGTTCCCGGATGTGTTGTACAGCCCGAACCCGTTCGGCTTATAGGCGTCGACCGGCGCCGTACCCACCCAGCCGTCAACCGACGTATTGACCTCGGGGAACGTCCCCTGCCAGATGTTGCAGCGGTGCTCGCCCTTGGGCGTCAGCTTGTCGCCCCACGGGTAGCGGCGCTGGTCCAGACCGCCGCGCGCGGCATATTCCCACTCGGCCTCGGTCGGCAGCCGCGTGCCCGCCCAGTCGCAGTAGGCCAGCGCGTCGTTCCACGAGACATGAATGACCGGATGGTCGGCGCGGTCGTCCGCGTCTGAGCCGGGACCTTCCGGCGCCGCCCAATACGCCCCGCTCACCGGCACCCACCATGGCGTGGTATCCGGCCGCTGCGGCGTGCGCCGCTTGATCTCGTCGGACGCCAGCAGATGAAAGACGTAGCTCCAGCCGAAAGCTTCCGCCTCGGTCTTGTATCCGCTGGCCGCGGTGAATTCAGCGAACTGAACGTTAGTCACCGCGGCAACGTCGATCCGAAATGTATCCACCTGCACGGCGCGCACCGGACCCTCGCCGTCGGCCGGGAACCCGCTGCGGTCCTCCGTGCCCATCCGGTACTCCCCGCCACGGATTCGCGCCATCCCAGGCCGGCGGCGGAGGCTTTGGTGGCCCGACGTGCTGCTGGCATCGCGCGATTTCAGCACGCCGCCGTTCCTCGTTCGCGGGGCTTGCGGTGTACAGCAGGCGTTCTCGCGCATGCGCTAGACCAACGGGAAGCAGCGGGAAATCTTAGCCTGCGGAGCGGGCACGTGCGGATTGACTGCGGCTCCCATGTCAGTCAGACTGCTATCAATATCTACCCTGCGTTCGCACTCGCTCGACCTTGCTCGACGGGGCGCACGTAAGATTAGTTGCAAGAAAGCCGGGGCGGAGACGCCCCGGCTTTCTTTGTGCTTGGACTGGCGTGGCTATGGCCCGACTCGCGGTATTCGTTGACGGCGGCTAGGTTGACGCACTGTGTAAGCGGCAGTTTCGCGAGCTTCGGCTCAGACTCGACTTGGTGAAGCTCTCCGAACAAGTGCGTCGAACCGTCGCCGACGCGACTCCCGAGCCGGTGGATATCTTCCGTTCGTACTACTACACCTGCCCTCCGTACCAGCACGATCCACCAACTGCCGATGACCGCAACCGAACGGCCGGATATCGCCGGTTTGTCGATGCCCTAACGCACCTCCCGCGGTTTCAGGTGCGAGAAGGCCATCTCCGGCTTGATGGCTTCCGAGAAGACGGCCGGCCGGTTTTCACTCAGAAGCAGGTCGACCTCCTTCTGGGACTCGACGCATCACTTATGGCCGGGAGGCAAGTCGTCACACACATCGCGATCGTCGCTGGCGACGGCGACTTCGTTCCGGTGATCAATGTCGTAAAGCGCGAAGGGGCCTCCGTATGGCTCTTCCACGGACCCCACACAACCTACGCGCACGACCTCTGGCTTGCCGCCGACGAACGCCACGAGATCGACGAAGCCTTCATGCGCGACATCGCACGGACCTCGGGCTAGCCACCAAACGTTTGGCTAGGGCGTCCTTGAGAGAACGCCGGCCGGCGCGTCAGTCGTCCGCGGTGTCCGGCGCCGCGCGAGCGCTGACCAGCAACACAATCGGGTCGCTGCCGCCCTCGGCGCTGATGCCCAGGCGAATGAACCCAGCATCCAGCTGCAGGTCCACGAACGCCAGCCGGCGCTCGATCTCGGCCATCACATCGTCCCGGTTCGCCAAGTCGTCGAGCTGCGCTTCGGCGCCCTCTGGCCCGGACTCGATCAGCACGCCACCTGCCGTGGGATCCTCGTCGCGACCCACGGGGCCGCGCTGCAAGGCCATCGCCATCGTGGTAGCCACATCCCCGCCGGCGCGGTCGGCGATCGCCGCCAGCGCAAAGGTCGTGCGATCGGCATCCAGCGCGTCGGCCAGCGCCAGCACCGCCTTGGCTGGCGGCGCGCGCCGCTCGCCTTTCTCTACGTGACTCAGGAAGGAATGCGAAATCTCGCTGGCCTTGGCCAGCCGGCGGTATGACAGCCCCGCCGCACGGCGCGTCGCGTGCAACACCGCCGCGAACCGCATCCCCTGCCGCGTTTCGCTCATCCTGCCCCCATTGTACCCATAGGGTTGACATAGTGCGACACTTTGCAGTAATCTTCCTGTGTACAGATGGCGCCGCGCCGGGGGCCGCCGATTCCGACATCGCTGGCCTATGCGGACCTCCGGCGCGGGCGCCCTGTCTCAATGAAAGGCTGACGTGCTCAAAATCCGGCGTCTCAACGGGCGCCACTTCCTCATCGCCCGCACCCCGGGCCACGACGACCAGGCGCAATACCCGTTCACCCCAGAGGACCGCCAGGCCGCCAGCCGTGCCGTCCAACAAACGCTGCGCGAGCACGATCCCGTGCGCTTTGAACGCGCCGCGATCGCGGCCTTGGCGAGCTCGGGAGACGGCGATGACGTCTCACCCGCCCATCGACGTTACCTAAGCCAGAACCTCGACCAGGAAGCCATGCGCCGCGGGCTGTTGCTGCGGGCCCACTGGCACTGTCCGAGCTGTGGCGCGCCCGGCAGCCAGTGGACACCCGGCTGCCTCCGAACCGCCTGCCACCAGCCCGCGCCTGAACGCCTCGCGCACTGGGACCTCTGCCGCGTCGCCTCCGCCGACGAGTTGCTCACCCTGATGGTCAGCGAGGGTTACGCGCGGATCGGCGCCGCCTCCCACGCCGCCCGGCTGCGCCGCCTGCGTTTCGACCTCACCGCCTTGCTGCGCCAGTGCCGACCCGGCCTGGCCCGTCGGCTGACGCGCTGGGCCCGGGAAGCCGACGAAGTCCACGCCGTGCGCGCCACCGACATGCTCGACCTGGCCGCCCGCCTGGGCGCGCGCATTCACGCTGGACCCGATTCCAAACCCGAGGTCGAGCTCACGCTCGCCCTCACCAGCGCGCAGACCACACCCACCGGCACACCCGCAAAGGAACACGCATGACCGCCAACGCCCCCGCGCCCACCCAGTCCCCGGATTCCGAGAGCCAGACCGACGCACCACCGCCGGCTGCAGCTGCCAAACCGGTGGATCCAACCGACTCTCCCGATGCCTACCAGGCCGCCCTCGAAGCCGAGGTCGCGCGGCGAATCGACGCCGTCGAACGCCGCTGGCAGTCCCGCAAGGACCGCGAACTTAACCGCGCCCGGCGCCGCTGGGAATCCGAGGCCGGCCAGGTCATCGACCCGGAACTCCTTGCCTGGATCGCCGACGCCGATCCAGGCGAGGTCGGTCAGTGGCTCAAGACAGGCCTGACCGACCAACAGCCCACGCCGCCCGAGCCAGCCGCCGCGCCGACGTCTCAGCCGGAGGCGCCAGCCGCGTCCGGCGACTCCCCGCCATCACCACCAGCGGAGGATGGATCGCAGTCCACGCATTCGGACCCTGCAAGTACAGCGGACTCGACCCCGGTCGAGCCACAGACGGACGGGCCGACAGACGCCGAAGCAGCGGAGCACGCATCGCCTGCACCGGACGTCGAACGCGAGGCCGAAGCCCGCGAACGCGAGGCCGAAGCCCGCGAACGCCTGGCCGAACGGCGCAGCCAGGACCCCTCGCCCGACCTCTTTCCTAGCCGCGGCGCACCCGCCGACGCCTTCCAGCAGATCGAAGCCGGCTTCGCCCGCGGCGAGGTGGACCTGGAGACCTACGAGACCGCTCGCCGGCGGCGGGGGCTGATATAGTCCGGGTCTCTGCGGATATCCTTGAGTGTGTCGGCCCACTTGCGATTCAGCACGATGCGGGAAGCCGAACGAACGACTCCACTATCCGGCCGTCGGCTAGATCTCGGAAGCAGGATCCTGCGGTGACCATTTGTATCGGGGCTCTGTGCGACGACGGTGAGGGTGTTGTCGCCTGCGCTGACCGCATGGTCACTGGCGGCGATGTTCAGTTTGAACAGGCCGGCTCGAAGATCGCGAAACTCACAGACCGCTGCGTGGCACTGACGGCAGGGCCTGCCCTCACTCACATTGACGTATTTGATCGGGCGCAGGCGAGAATCAACAGCCTAGCCGAACCTTTGATCCGCCAAGTCGTCGAAGAAGCCAAGAAAGCTTACTCTGAAATTCGAAATGGGAGGGCGGAGGAGAGATTCCTAAGACCGCTCGAACTCAACTACCAGACGTATCTCCAAGCGCAGTCTGCTTTTGCTCCCGATGTTGCATTCCAACTCGCCCAGCAACTTACAGGGTATGAATTGGGTCTGCATATCGTCATAGCTGGCGTTGACGGCAGCGGTGGACATTTGTACATGGTCGCCGATCCTGGCACCGCCGAATGCTTCGATGCGCTTGGGTTTGTCACCGTTGGTTCAGGCAGCCGTCACGCGGATGCGGCATTCATTGCGCATTCGTACGCTAAGGATTTTTCCATAGGTGAAGCTGTATTTGTTGCCTTTGAGGCACGACGCCGTGCGGAAGCTGCGCCAGGCGTCGGGAGTCGACTCACAGACCTCATATTTATCGGGCAAGAGATCGTGCCGTTCGATGAGGAGTTGATGGAAAAGTTCAAGTCAGCGTATGAGGCGCTTCGGCAGCGTGAGGACGAATCCCGCAGTACGTGGCGAATGGTGATGCGTCCAGCCGCCGATGCACCAGACGGAGAGACCACCATGGAGGAAACCGATGCAGGGCAGAACTAGGTTCGCTCCGTTTCAAGACCCTGCGGCCTTCGCGGACCTGCTCAAGGTACGCGCGGCCCGCCTCGCCTTGCGGTGGGAGATGGGCGAACGGCCGTTGCGTGCTAAGCGGCCGCCGGCTGGCCCGATGCCATTTCCGCCTGGATCCAACCCGATAGCTCCAGGAAAGGGCCCGGGAGATTAGCGTCTCCCGCGCCGACGCCTTCCAGCAGATCGAAGCCGGCTTCGCCCGCGGCGAGGTGGACCTGGAGACCTACGAGACCGCCCGCCGCCGGCGCGGGCTCACCTAGCCAGCGGCCGTCCTCGATTCCGGCCCCGGATTCCGATCTCGCATCGGTGTCCGGGGCCGTCGGTTTACCTGGCCAACCGGCCCGCGCCGATATACTCACCGGCCTGCACGCAAAAATCTGGCGATGCCTGTCCCACCGGTTATCGAATGGCGTGACGGCGCGGTTCGCATTCTCGATCAGCGCCGCTTGCCGGATGCCGTCGAGGTGCTGCACTGCACCACGGTGGATCAGGTGAACGAAGCCATCCGCACTCTCGCCATCCGCGGCGCCCCCGCCCTGGGCGTCGCGGCCGCCTACGCGGTGGCGCTGGCCGCCGCCCGAGCGGATGCGCCGGACCTCAAGAGCTTCCTGGAGCGGCTCGATCCCGTAATCGACCAGGTCATAGCCACCCGGCCTACCGCCGTAAACCTGGCCTGGGCGGCCGAGCGGATGCGAACAGCGGCCCGGGAGCAAGTCGCGCTCGCCAGTCGCCACACGTCGGCGCAACCTGCGGATCCTCTCGCGAGCGTGCGAGCGGGACTCCTGACAGTTGCCCACGAACTCGCGGCGGACAACGAACAGCGCCATCGGGCCCTGGCCGAAGCCGGCGCCGACCTCTTTTCACCCGGCCAGCGCGTGCTTCATCACTGCAACACCGGCCCCCTCGCCACCGCCGCCAGCTTTGGCACCGCCCTTGGCGTCTTGCAGGAAGCCAACCGGCGGCACGGCGTCCACGTCGTGGTCAGCGAGACACGCCCGCTCCTGCAGGGCGGACGCCTCACCACCTGGGAACTGGCCCAGTGGGGCGTCCCTTTCACGCTCATCACGGACAGCATGGCCGCCGACCAGATGCGCCGTGGAGGTATCGACGCCGTCATCGTTGGCGCGGACCGGATCGCCGCCAACGGCGACGTGGCCAACAAGATCGGCACCTACAGCCACGCCGTCTCGGCCGGCGCCCACGGGCTGCCCTTCTACGTCGCCGCCCCGCTTTCGACCATCGACTTCGACACGCCCGACGGCGACGCCATCCCCATCGAGGAGCGCGCCTCCGAGGAAGTTCACGGCTACGGCGACTGGCGCTGGAGTCCTGCCGACGCGCCCGTGGAGAATCCGGCCTTCGACGTCACGCCGCATCAGCGTGTCACGGCTATCGTGACCGAGCACGGCGTCCACCGGCCGCCCTACGTGAAATCGTTGCGCCGGTTCGCGGCCGCCTCAAGCGAGGCCGCCTGAGATGCGGAAGGCAGTCTGATGCCAGCCATCGGCGTTATTGGCGGCAGCGGGTTCTACGACATGCCTGGCCTGGAAGACATACGCGACGAGACGATCACGACGCCGTTCGGCGATCCCAGCGACACCATCCGTAGCGGGCGCCTGGACGGCGTGGAGGTGGCCTTCCTCCCGCGCCATGGTCGCGGCCACCGCATTCCGCCCACCGCCGTCAACGCCCGCGCCAACATCTGGGCGCTCAAGTCGCTCGGCGTGCAGTGGATCATCTCCGTGAGCGCCGTCGGCAGCATGCGCGAGCACATCGAGCCTCTGCACGTCGTGGTGCCCGACCAGCTGATCGACCGAACCCGCCAGCGCCCCATGACCTTCTTCGACGCTCCGGGTCTGGTGGTACACGTGGGGATGGGCGAGCCCTTTTCGGCCCGACTGTCCACAGTCATTGCCGAGGCCGCCGAGGCCGAAGGCGGCCACGTCCATCGCGGCGGGACCTATGTCTGCATCGAAGGCCCCCAGTTCTCGACTCGCGCCGAATCCGAGACGTTTCGATCCTGGGGTGTGGACGTGATCGGCATGACCGCGCTGCCCGAAGCGCGCCTGGCCCGCGAGGCCGAGATTTGCTATGCCCTGCTGGCCATGGTCACGGACTACGACGTCTGGCACGAAAGCGAAGAAGACGTCTCCGCCGAAATGGTCATCGCCAACCTGCACGCCAACACCTCGCTTTCGCAGCGGGTCGTCCGCCGCGCGGTTACGCGCATCCCAGCCGTCGCCTCGGCTTGCGAGTGCTCAGACGCCCTGGCCACCGCCATCATCACCGCGCCGGACATGATTCCGCCCGAACTCGCCGAGCGCCATGACCTGCTGGTCGGCAGGTACCTGGCCAATCCGGCGTCGGACTGAACAGGTGAGGCAGGCGATCCTCCGTAGGGGCGCCCCTTGTGGGTGCCCGCCACCGGCTGGCCCAGCGTTTCGGGCGCCCACAAGAGGCGCCCCTACGTGTTCAGAGCGGCCGCAATGAATGGCGCCAATGCCCCCGGCCGCGTGGTCGTCATCGGCACGGTCGGTATCGACGATATCGAGACGACCCGCGCCAGCGTCCACGGCGTCCTGGGCGGCTCCGCCACCTACGCCTGCCTGGCCTCGCGCTGCTTCGCGCCGACCACCCTGTCCAGCGTGGTCGGCCACGACTTCCCGAGCATTCACCGCGAGTTGCTGGCCGAGCGCGACATCGACCTGAGCGGTCTCGAGACCGCGGATGGCCTCACATTCCGCTGGGGCGGGCGCTACGCCGTCGACATGAACGTGCGCGAGACGACGTTCGTACGGCTACATGTGCTCGAGGATTTCGATCCCCAGGTACCACGGCATGCAGTGGCCGGATCCTTCGTGTTCCTCGGAAACACCGATCCCGGCATCCAGCTGCGCGTGCTCGACCAGGTGGAAGATCCGCGCTTCGTCCTCGTCGATTCGATGGACTTCTGGATCGAAGGCGACCGGGATCAAGTGGCGCGTGTGTTCGAACGCTGCGACTGCGTCGTTCTCAACGACGAGGAAGTCCGGCTCTTCGGCGGCGACGCCAACGTCCCGCGTGCCGTGCGCCGAATTCTCGAACTCGGCCCGACATACGTCGTGGTCAAGCGCGGCGAATTCGGCGCGGCGCTGGTCAGCAAGCACGGGTGGTTCTTCGCACCGGCCTACCCGTTGGACGACGTCGTGGATCCCACCGGGGCCGGCGACGCCTTTGCCGGCGCATTCCTTGGCAGCCTGGCCGCCGCGGGATCAACCGACGAGTCCGCCCTCCGCAGGGCCGTCATTCATGGAAGCGTCGCGGCGTCGTTTACAGTTGAGGCGTTCAGCGTCGAGCGCTTGGCTGCCCTCACACGTCACGACATCGATTCGCGCTACGTTGAGTTCAGCGAATTTGCCGCGTTCTAGCCGCCAGTCCCACGCCCGGAGGAGTTTGTATGGCCACGGCCCACAGCCAGTCCGATATCGCTGACGCCGCGCTTGCCGAGGACGGCGTCCGCCGTATCGAGTGGGCGGACCAGTCCATGCCCGTGCTGGAGAGCATCCGACGGCGCTTTGAGCGGGAACGTCCGCTCGACGGTCTCCGAATCGCGGCCTGCCTGCACGTAACCGCGGAGACGGCCAATCTGGTGCGCACCCTGCAGGCCGGCGGCGCCGAACCGTCGCTCTGCGCCTCCAACCCGCTCAGCACCCAGGACGACGTGGCCGCGGCCCTCGTCGCCGTCTACGGGGCGTCCACCTACGCCATCAACGGCGAGGATTCCGAGGTCTACTACGACCACATCGAATCCGTGCTCAACAGCCGGCCCCACCTCACCGCCGACGACGGCGCCGACCTGGTATCCACGCTCCACACCAAGCGCACGGACGTCATCGGCGGCGTGATGGGCGGCACCGAAGAGACCACTACCGGCGTGATTCGTCTGCGGGCCATGGCCGCCGAGGGTGTGCTCAGATACCCCATCGTGGCCGTCAACGAGGCCATGACCAAGCACATGTTCGACAACCGCTACGGCACCGGCCAGTCCACGCTGGACGGCGTGGTGCGCGCCACCAACCTGCTGCTGGCCGGGCGCACGGTGGTGGTGGGCGGCTACGGCTGGTGCGGACGCGGTCTGGCCAGCCGCGCGGCCGGCATGGGCGCGCACATGATCGTGACGGAAGTCGATCCGGTGCGCGCGCTCGAAGCCATTATGGACGGCTACCGCGTTATGCCCATGCAGGAAGCGGCGGCTGTTGGCGACGTGTTCATCACCGTCACCGGCGACAAGCACGTCATCAACCGCTCGCACTTCGAAGTCATGAAGGAAGGCGCGGTTCTGGCCAACTCCGGGCACTTCGATATCGAAATCGACATCGAGGCCCTCGAGGAAATGGCCGAGGAAGTGCGTCAGGCCAGGCCCTTTGTGGACGAATACCGCCTGCCGGGCGGACGCCGCATCTATCTCCTGGCGCAGGGCCGCCTGATCAATCTGGCGGCCGCCGAGGGCCACCCCGCCAGCGTCATGGACATGAGCTTCGCCAATCAGGCCCTGGCACTGGAACATCTGGCCAAGAACGCGCAAAGCCTCGCCCCGGATGTTTACGATGTCTCCGCTGACATCGACCGTCAGGTCGCCTCGGCCAAACTCGAGGGGATGGGGGTGGCGATAGATGTCCTCACGTCCGAGCAGGCCGCCTACCTGTCCGGCTGGCAGGAAGGCACGTAGCCGCGCCCCCACGTATCGACATCATGGGAGAGCACCTTGAGTAGCACCTTCGCCCAGGCCGCCCGTCTGCTGTTTACCTCCGAGTCCGTCACGGAGGGCCACCCCGACAAGCTCTGCGACCAGGTTTCGGACGCAATTCTGGACGCTTATCTACAGGCTGATCCCAAGGCCCGCGTGGCCTGTGAAACCGCCGCCTCGACCGGCTTGATATTCGTGCTCGGCGAAATCACCGCCGCCGGCGACAGCGTGGACATCCCCAAGATCGTGCGCCGCACCGTCAGCGAAATCGGGTACACGCATTCCGACCACGGCTTCGACGCCGAAACCTGCGGGGTCGCCGTCTCGGTCAAGGAACAGTCGGCCGATATCAAGATGGGTGTCGACGAGGCCCTCGAAGTTCGCGACCTCGACGGCGACTACGCCGAAGTCGAAGGGCTGGGCGCCGGCGATCAGGGCATGATGTACGGCTACGCCTGCGACGAGACGCCGGAGCTCATGCCGGCCCCCATCGCGCTGGCCCATCGCGCCGCTCGCCGGCTGGCCGCCGTGCGCAAGGACGGCACGCTGCCCTGGCTGCGACCCGACGGCAAGACCCAGGTCACCGTCGAATATCGCCACGGGCGCCCCGCCCGCGT
Organism: Chloroflexota bacterium; assembly: GCA_965263175.1. Lineage (GTDB taxonomy): Bacteria > Chloroflexota > UBA11872 > UBA11872 > UBA11872 > UBA11872. The sequence goes on along the minus strand of OZ253587.1, from coordinate 3,131,213 downwards.
CGACACGGTCGCCGTCGCCGCCCAGCACGACGCCGACGTCGGACACGAAACCATCGAGCGCGAGCTCGAAACATTGGTGATCCGCCAGACCATTCCGTCCGAGTGGATCGACGCCAACACGCGCTTCATCGTCAACGGCACTGGCCGCTTCGTCATCGGCGGTCCCATGGGCGACGCCGGCCTCACCGGACGCAAGATCATCGTCGACACCTACGGCGGCATGGCCCGCCACGGCGGCGGCGCCTTCTCGGGCAAGGACCCAACCAAGGTCGACCGCTCGGCTAACTACGCCGCCCGCTGGGTCGCCAAGAACGTCGTGGCGGCCGGCCTGGCCCGACGCTTCGAGCTGCAGTTGGCCTACGTGATCGGCAAGGCCGAACCCGTCTCCGTGAACATCGAGAGCTTCGGCACCGGCGCCGTCCCTGACAGCCAAATTGAGGCGGCCGTCCGCGAGGTCTTCGATCTACGCCCGGGCGTCATCATTCGCGACCTCACCCTGCGCCGGCCGCTCTACCGCCAGGTGGCTGCCTACGGCCACTTCGGCCGCGACGACCTGGCCGACGTCCCCTGGGAACAAACCAACCGCGCCGCCGACCTGGCGCGACTATGCGCCGTGGAGGCCGCGGCCGGCTAAACCTCGATCCCGCGTTGCGCGCTGGGCGGAGAGGCCTACGGGCAAGTCGCATAATGGCTGCTCTGACCGCGTTCCCCGAAAGACTCTGGCCATGAGTGTGTTCGCGATTGACGTCTTGCAGTCCCGCCGCATGGTGCGCTGGGGCGAACGCTTCATTACGGCATTCAATCAGGGCCAGACACGCAACTATCTCTATCCCGTCTACACGCCCGCTGGCCAGGCCGTCACCGACGAGACGCCCGTTGACCACCCGCACCATCGCTCGATCTGGATCGCCGCCGAAGAGGTCAGCGGCTACAACTTCTACATTGAGCGTGCCTACGCCGGCCGCACCGCCGGCGCGATTCGTGAAATCGACGCCTCCTGGGAACAGCTGGCCGCCAACCTCTTGCGCGTCAGGCAGACGCTCGAATGGCGCGGTGCGGCCGACTGGAGCGACCCCGACGGGCGCCTGGTGCTGATGGAAACACGCACCACCGACATTCAGCCCGGCGACATCTCCAATCTCCTCACCGTCCGCTCGCAGCTCGTCCCCGGCGGTGGCCCGTCCGCTCCCGCTGGACGTCTGGCCGACGGCGCCCCGCTGCCCGGCAAGCCGGTGGCGGGCTCGGCCAACTCGCCCGACAGCGTGACCATCGGTCCAACCAAGCACAGCTACTACGGCGTGCGCCTCGCCGACCGGCTGCACGTCACGCACGACGGCGTGATCAAGGACTCCGAGGGCCGCACCAACGAGGCCGAAATTTTCGACCAATCCGCCGACTGGGTGGACGCCCACGGTCCCCTGGCCTTCGACAAGATCGCTGGTGTGGGCGTGCTGCCGGACGCCTCGTTCGACGGCGCCCCCTGGTTCGTCCGCGACTACGGCTCGCTCTGCATCAGCACCATGCGCATGCAGGCCGTCGAGATCACCGCCGACCGGCCCTGGGACCAGACCGTTCGCTTCGTCATCCACGACGGCGACCACAACCACGCCGACATCGCCGGCGAGTTCCAACGCTTCCGCGCCGGCGAATAGTCCGCCCCGGACCTGCCGCCGGACCGTCGGCCCGTCGTCCGTCACTCCCTCAAAAGCGGGAGTCCACCCCCACCTGCCAACGCCCCCAGCCGCCGGACATGGCGCACCTGTCGAGCAAAGGGGCCCCCAGGCACGCGTTTCCGGTTGTAGGGCTGGCAGCCCTTGGGTAGCTTTGGCTAAGCGATCTTGATGCCCCCGTCCCAACCTGTGTCTGCCCCAACAACCGTTCGGATCGAGCACCTGCTCGATTCCGTCACCAAACCCGCCCAATACCTGGCGGGCGAGCACAACTCGCGCCGGAAGGATTGGGGCTCGGCGCAGACACGCCTGGCGCTCTGCTTCCCGGACGCCTACGAGATCGGCATGTCCAACCTGGCCATGGGGCTGCTCTACGAACTGGTCAACGACGACACCCCCCACCTCTGCGACCGCTGCTTCACCCCGCTGCCCGACATGGCCGACACCATGCGGGCGCATGACATCCCGCTCTTCGGTTGGGAATCGCGCCGCCCCCTGCGTGACTTCCACATCCTCGGCTTCTCCATGAGCTACGAGAGCGGCAACACCAACGTCCTGGAGATGCTGGACCTGGCCGGCATTCCCATCGAGCGCGTCGACCGCTCCGACCACGATCCAATCGTCCTTGGCGGCGGCTCGGCCGTGTCCAACCCCGAGCCCATGGCCGACTTCTTCGACCTCATCGCCGTCGGCGAAGGCGAGGATCTCCTGCAACAGGTGCTGAACTTGCATGCCGAGTTCGACCGTTCACAGCCCGGCTGGCGGGATGCATTCATTGCCGCCTGCGCCCGCACCATCCCCGGCATGTACGCGCCCGGCCTCTACGAGCCCCAATACGCCGAGGACGGCGCCTTTCTCGGTCACCAGCGGCTGCGGGACGACCTGCCGGAGCGCATCAAGCGCCAGTACGTCGACATCGACGTCTACAGCGGACCGCGCCGCCCCGTGGTGCCAAACACTGGCGTCGTACACGACCGGATCGCCGTGGAACTGGACCGCGGCTGCGCCCGCGCCTGCCGTTTCTGCCAGGCCGGGTATCTCTACCGTCCGGTCCGTCACCGCAGCAAGGACCTGGTGAAGAACGCGGTCGACCGCTGTTTGACCGCCACGGGCCAGAGCGAGGTCTCGCTGCTCTCCCTCAACGCCGTCGACTACAAGGGACTGGATGGCGTCATTACCGACGTCTACGACTCCGCGGAGGAATACGTCCGCGTGTCCATCCCCTCCACCCGCGTCGAGACCTTCAACGTGGACGTGGCCGACGCGCTGCAACGCGGCGGCAAGCGCGGCGGCAGCCTCACCTTCGCGCCCGAAGCGGCCACCTCGCGTATGCGCCGGGTCATCAACAAGGAAATCTCGGACGAGGACCTGCTGGAAACCTGCGACATGGCCTTCCAGCGCGGCTTCCGCACCATCAAGCTCTACTTCATGATCGGCCAGCCCACGGAGACCATTGAGGACGCCCAGGCCATCGCCCACCTGGCCAACCGTGTCATGGCCGTCGGTCGCCACCACCACGGCAACCGCGCCAAGGTCAACGTCACCGTCTCCACCTTCATCCCCAAGCCCTTCACGCCCTTCCAATGGCACCCGCAGGACCGCAGCGACGCCATTCGCGCCAAGCAGCAGGCCTGCTTCCAGATCGCCCGCGACCGCAACATTCACCTCATGTGGCACGACCCGCAGGAAAGCCACATCGAGGCCCTGCTGGCCCTCGGCGACCGGCGAGTCGGACGTGCCATCAAGGGTGCCTGGGAACGCGGCTGCCGCTTCGACGGATGGAGCGAGCATCTCGTCCCGGCGCGCTGGTACGAGGCGATCGAGGCGGCCGGGTTGGACCTGGACTGGTACATCCACCGCCAACGCGATCCCGACGAACCCCTGCCCTGGGACCTCGTGGACATCTTCGTCGGCAAGCGCATGCTGAAGCGCGAATACCAGCGCGCCCTCGCCGAATCGGCCAAGGAGCCGGCCAGCGCCGCCTAGCTGTTCTGATCGCATTAGTGTGAGAGACAGCCCGACCAGATGGTCCGCATGGTCAGGTGGACCGAGGACAGGCGCCTCGGCTACCAGCACCCAACCGATGGCGAGCAGCGGACGACGATCATCAAGCCCGAGGCATGGCCGCACGCCTCGGCGCGATTGACCCATCGCCGCTATTGCACGCTCTCAAGTACAATCTCGAAGGCGTGGGCGGTCGCCAATCAACTTGCCTCCGTCGCCCGAATCGAGGGCAAAGGGGGACCCCGCACACGGAGGATCCAATGACGGAGGCGACCGCCGTAGACTCCACCCCGGCAACACAAGCCGATGTAGCTGCCCTCCCGACGGATGTGGATGCGCTCCGAGTCGACGTTGACCGACAGTTCGTGGAACTGGCAACCGACATCAATGCGCTCTTCCAGCAAGCCGAGGCGCGCGAAAATGAGACCCGCCGGGCTATCAGCGCAGGACTTGCCGACACCCATCAGGCTCTCGATGCGCGACTTGCCGACACCCATCAGGCTCTCGATGCGCGACTTGCCGACGCCCATCAGGCTCTCGATGCGCGACTTGCCGACACCCATCGGGCTATCGATGCGCGACTTGACGGCCTGACCGGTGGCGTGAATCGCTTGCTTGACTTTTACGGCTTGCCACAGGTTGGCACGCGCCGCTAGTTGAGAGCCGCCGACGCCTCGCGAAGCGGAAGACCGACTTCGCGAGCGTTCGAACGACGTCCCCGCCAATTTCCGTCACGCCGGAGAAGCTCGCGCTGTTCCGTTGGCAAGGGCCGCCGAAGCAAGTCGGCCACCAACTCAGGACCCCACACTCCGAACACCGAGTCGCCGAATTCGCTCCCGCCCTACGATCGAGGGGTCGGTTGACACGGGATACAAGCGCCAAACGGGCGACGCCCCGACCGAACGTCAGCCTCGCGCCGGCTCGTTCATCTCCTCGCGGGCTCTCGCCACCAACGCCGGCAGATGGTCGTCGTTGGCCATGCGCTGTTCCAGGTGCACCATCCGGCGTGGACCTGCCGTCTTGACCATCGCCTCGCCGTAGGCGCTCTCGGCCCAGAACCGCACCAGCGAGGCGATATCGTTGCGCAACGTGTCCAGGTCCTCGTCGTCAAAGCGCTCGGCCACGTTGATCGTGAACATCCGCCGCCGCGTGCCGCCGCCGTATGACGCGTGCTTCAGGTCCTGGTTGAACATGATCAGGTCACCGAGCTGCGTCTCCAACGCCACCGCCGGCATGTCCTGACCGGACACGCCGAGTTCATCCACGGTCTGGTCGGCCCGGCTGCTGCTCATGACCTCATGCAGCGCCTTCGCATAGCTATCGCGCCGGTGGTGGCTGCCCGGGATAACCCGCAGGCAGCCGGACTCGGCCGTGACGGGGTCCAGGTAAAACGCAAACTTGAGAAAACGGTACTTCGTGCGGGCAAACCCGTCGGAGTGCCAACGCGTATCGCCTACGTAGAAGTTGCCGTCGCTGCTTTCGTAGTTATAGTCGTCGCCCAGCAAGTCGGACGCCACGCCGTCGATCCGCGGATCGTCCAGCAGTGCGCTCAGGTAGGCGCTTTGGTCGATGAACGGCACGAAGGCCGACCGGCGCTGGTAGTCGTGCTCCCGCCCTTCGTGGCCGCCCCCGCGCTCGGCCCAGACCCGCTCGAACTCCGCGCTGATGACTTCGGCTTCGTCGGCAAACGCCCCCGGAAAGCTCAGATAGCCAAACGTCTCGAAAAATCGCACCTGTTGCTCTGAAAGCTGCATGCCACCCACCTGCCGCGCCTGAAGTGGTGCCGCATCCAGTCTAGGCCCGCCCCCAACCGCATGCGGCTGGGCCTCCTGGATGCGAGGACTAGCCTCGCTCATAAAGGACGGTGCCGTCGCGAAGCGCAGCGTGAAGCACGGTTCCCACGACATGCCCGCGACGCGCGATTTCGTCCGGCGTGGCTACGATGATGTCCTTGCTGACCGGCATGTCGACCAAGAGGCGCCGAATCTCAACCGCCGCTTTTCGCTTGTCCGCGACATTGCGCATGACCACTAGCAGGTCCACGTCGCTCCACTCGTTCGCGCCCCCCCGTGCCCGCGAACCAAATAGCACGACGCGCGCCGGCTGGAACTGTCCGACGATGCGGTCGACCATCGTCGATGTAACTGCGTCGGGATTCATGGCATTGTCTCGGTCTTGCTGAGCAAGAACGCCTCTGATGGTTGGCAGTGCTACTCGGGCAACCATGCCACGTCCGGTTGCGATTGGACGAGATCCTTGTCTTGACGAAGTCACGCGCTCCGAGTGGCGCAGTCTCCAGTAGCAAGCCAGCCTAGCCCACGACCCTCCGACGTCAGCCAGCCGGCGGCAGCCGGTACTCGATCAGGCTGGGACCGCGCCGCGCCAACCCGCGCGCCACCGCCGCCCCCAGTGCCTCCGGTGCATCAACCCCTTCCGCCGCGGCCCCGAACGACTTGCCGAACGCCACGAAATCGGGGTTATGCAGGCGCACGTCCACCGTGCGACCCCCAAAGTTCCCTCGGAAGTTGCCGTCGATAGCCGCGTACGACCAGTCGTTGAACACCACCGCCACCACCGGCAGCTGCTCGCGTACCGCCGTGGCCAGCTCCTCCGCCGTAAACAGAAAGCCACCGTCACCGCTGAGCGACAGCACCGGCCGCTCCGGGCAGGCCACCTGCGCCCCAATCGCTGCCGGCAGGCTGAACCCCAGCGTGCCGAAGTAAATCGGAAACATGTATGACCGCGGTTGGTCCACTGGGAACAGCCCGGCCGAGCGGTAGCTCGTCATCGTCATGTCGTTGACCAGCACGCCGTCCTCCGGCAACACCCGGCGCAGTTCCTCGAATATGGCTGCGGCACGCGGGTCGTCCATGGCGTCCTGCGGATGTCGTCGCCGTTCGCGCATCCCGGCGGCAATGTCGGGCGCCTCCCGCGGCGGCTCGTCTGGCAGAGCCTCCAGTAGTTCGCTCACCGCTGCCGCCGCGTCGGCCTGGATCGACACGGCAATCGACCGCGCCCGGCCCAGTTCCGCGGCGGATCGGTCGATCTGGATCAGCGTCTCCGGCAGCGGCATTCGCCCGTCGTCCGTCACTCGCGCCCCCAGCCGGCAGCCCACGACCAGCGCCACGTCGCGGGTCCGCAGCAACTCGTACAGAACCTCGTCCTGCCGGTGCTTGCAGCCCAGCGATAGCGGATGCGACTCCGGGAACGCCCCCTTGCCCGTCTGAGCCGTCAGTACCGGCGCCTGCAGACGCTCCGCCAGCGCCTGGATCTCCGACCCGGCGTCCACGGCCCCGCTGCCCAGAAAAATCAGTGGCGCCTCGGCATTCGCCAGCAACTCCGCCGCCCTGTCCACGGCGTCTGAATCCGGCGCGGACAACGCTCCCGACTCGGAATCGGGAATCTCTACGTCCGCTGACGCCGTCAAGAGTTCCAGCGGAACCTCCACGCTGGCGGGACCCGGCCGATCTGTGGAGATCGCCTGCACCGCCCGGGTCACGGCGCCCGGAATCTCCGCCACGGACTCCACGAGCTCGTGCTGCGCCACCAGCGCCCGCAGGACGCCTGACTGGTCCCGCAACTCGTGCAATTCGCCGGCTTCCGGCGCCCGCGAGGCCGGACCCAGCGCCGTGGCGATGTGCAAGACCGGCGACGACTCCGCGTACGCCTCCGCCAGCCCCGTCGCCGCATTGGTAATCCCCGGCCCCGTAATCGTGGCCACGCAGGCCACCCGGCCGGATGCCCGCGCGTAGCCGTCGGCCATGAAGGCCGCGCCCTGCTCATGACGCGTGATAACCACCCGGATGTCGGGCGCGTCAAGCAGCGCGTCATACAGCCCGCCATTGTGAACGCCCGGAATGCCGAACAGCGTCGTCACGCCGGCCTGGCGCATCCCGGCCACCAGGGCCTGACCACCCGTCAGTTGCGGCATCGGCGCCTGCTCCCACGTCTGCTATCCGGGCGCTACGGCAGCGCCCGCTGCCAGCCTAGCGTCCCGCGTGCCGCATCCGCCGCGCCCGTAGAATCCACCAACGCAAGCGTCCAACGCCCCCGCGCACCGCTGATGAACTCCCGCGCCCCCACATCCGACACCATCGCCGCCATCGCGACCCCTGCCGGCAGCGGCGGCATCGGCGTGGTACGGGTCAGTGGGCCGGAAGCCCAGTGGATCGCGCGCCGCGTCACCCGCCGTACCCGCGACCCCAGACCCCGCTACGCGCACCTGGTGAAGATCTTCGACGGCAACGACGAGCTGATCGACCAGGCCCTGCTGCTCTTCATGCCGGGTCCACGCTCGTACACCGGCGAGGACGTAGCCGAGCTGAGCTGCCACGGCGGCCCGGTTGCCCTGCGCCGCGTGCTGGACAGCCTGCTGGCCGCCGGCGCCCGTCCGGCCGGCCCGGGCGAATTCACCCTGCGCGCCTTCCTCAACGGCCGCCTGGACTTGGCCCAGGCCGAGGCCGTCGCGGACTTGGTGGCCGCCCCCACCCCCGCCGCCCTGGCCGTGGCCGCCAACCAGCTGGCGGGCCGCCTGTCGGATGCCGTCCGTGAGATGCGCTCGGCCTGCCTGGATCTGCTCGCCCAGATGGAAGCCGAAGTCGATTTCGACGAAGACGAAGTCCCCGCCATGGACCGCGCCGTCCTCGCCTCCACGCTCGATTCGCTGCACCAACGCCTGGAGGAAGCGCTGGCCTCGGCTGGACGCGGAATCATGCAGCGCCACGGCCTGCGCGTGGCCTTGGTGGGCAGCCCCAACGTCGGCAAGTCCTCGCTGATGAACGCGCTGCTCAGCACCGACCGCGCCATCGTCACCGAAATCCCCGGCACCACCCGCGACGTGCTGGAAGAGTCATTCGACTTGGACGGCGTACCCATCGTGCTCAACGACACCGCCGGCCTGCGCGAGACCCGCGACCCGGTGGAAACGCTCGGCGTGGAACGCAGTTCGCGCGCCCTCGAGGCCGCCGACGCCGCCGTGCTGGTACTGGACGCCAGCCGGCCGCTCCTAAGCAACGACGAAGCCGCCGCGGCTCGCGTCCGCCAGGCCGCCAAGCCCACCATCGTGGCGCTCAACAAGCGCGACCTGCCGCACGCGGTCAGAGTTGATGATGTGCGCGACCTCGCGCCCGGTGCGCCGGTCGTGCACACGTCCGCGATCCGCGAGGACGTGAACGAGCTACGCCAGGCCCTCCGCTACGTAATCGGCCTGGCCGGAAGCAGCGGCAGCCTGGCCCTGGTCGCCAGCGTCCGCCATCAGGAAGCCCTCACCCGCGCCCGCGACGAACTCACCAGCGCCCGTCGCGCCGTGACCGACCACGAGCCTTCGGACCTCGTCAGCATCGGCGTCCGCGGCGCCGTCAACGCCCTCGGCGAAATTACCGGCGAATCCGCAACCGAAGACCTGCTGGACGTCATCTTCTCGAAGTTCTGTATCGGAAAGTGAGCCCGAGCGCCCCGGCTAATCGTTGCTAAGCGTCACCGATCCCGTCGCGCCGTCATACGTCAGCCGTGCATGCCGTAGAAAATGCCGGCCGATCAGGGCGTGGAACGGCATTCCTTCGCCGGTCAGTTGAACACCGGCAAACTGCCCGGCGACGACCCACTGCAAGCTCGGAATGTATATCTGGGCGTGGTACATGGTGACCTCGCGGCTCCCGTGGACACCGGCCACGCGTTGACGTCCGGCGACTGGCAGGTCTAGCGCGAGGGCCAGATCAGCGTCGATAGAAGTCTCGTGGGCGCCTGTATCCACCAGCGCGGAGTGGCGAAACGCTGGAACCGTAGGGACGGGATCCCCGGGTAGGTACGAATGGTCGAAACCGATCCGGACCTGCAGTGTCGGTCAGTAGCGAACTAAGTCCGCCGGGAAGTCCGCGAACCCGCACTCAACCGTCGGCAACGGGCACGACGAACTGCGGCGGAACCCACGAAGGTGCTGACATATCGACGCCTACTTCGCGGACCAGGTACGGACCCCGCCCAAATCGTCGAACCGCAGCTTCGTGGGCGTCCCAGAAGTCCTCGTACGCCCCGAGCAGTTGCTCGTCGTGCACGACCACCCACTTCCCCATGTGTTCGCGCTCCAGGTCGCTCTGCATGCGCTCGTACGCCGCGATCTCCAGGGTGATCTCAGCCATGGTGGCTCCACGTCGTGCTGACACGACAGTTATACCCCACGCCGCCAACCGGGCGCACAAGAGTGCTGGCTAAGGCCACCGAAGCTAAATCGGCGCCTTGCCCGCATTCCTGGCACCATCCGCCTTCAACTGTCTGGCGACACCAACTGCCGCCAGCGCCGCAACCGCGGCCGCCAGGGTCCAAAACATCGCCGCCAGTTCCGGTAAGAAGTACGCGTGGTCCACCAGGCCGTGCGCAAGCGCGGCCGTCATCGCGCCCGCCAGCCCGAAGGCCAGCGGATCGGAACGGCCGGCGACCGCCCGCCGAATCCGAGCCCAGTCCCGCCAAAACAGCGCCAGCGCCGCCACCAGCGCCACCAGGCCAATCACGCCCAGCGAGACCCATGCGTCCAGCAGCAGGTTATGCGGGTGCGAGATGTTCGGCTCGCGCCAGGCCTCCGGAAGCATGTAGGCGCGGTAGTGCGTCAGGAAGTTGTCCGGACCCACGCCAAACAGCCAGTTGTCACGCGCCATGCGCCAGCCTGCGTCCCAAATGGCCACCCGCGACACGGCGCCGCTATCGCCTATCCGCAATAGCTGGCCGATCCGCTCCACACCCGACAGCAGCACGATCGCCGCCAGCGCCGCGAGCGAGAACGCCACGGCCGCCAGACGACGTCTGGGTCCCACGCGCTCCCACATCGGCCGGGCGGCCACCGCCAGCCCCAGCAGCGCCCCCAGCCACGCGCCCCGGCTCCACGTCAGAATCAGCACCGTCCCCAGCAGAGCCAGCGCCAGCAACCAGAGAACCCTCGCGCCCGGGACGCGCCGCCATTTCCACCGGACCGATGCCCCAGACGACTCACCCAATCCTGCCGCCAGCGCCAGGGCCAGCGCCACGGGCGCGGCCCGTTCCAGCACCAGCGCCAGGTTGTTTGGCGAGCCGAACGTGCCCCGCAGACGCGGCGGGAACACCTCGGTCACCACCGCGCCGAACGGAATCAGCACCAGCGCAACCAGCGCCGCCAGCGTCGCCCCCGCAGCCAGCGCCGCCAGCAACCGGCGCACGTCGTTCCGATCCCGCACAACCGACGCCAGCACCACAAAGAACGCCGCCGGCTCCAGGATCACCGTCCGCAGGTCCCGTAGCGCGAACTTGGGGTAGTCGGCCAGCACGGCCGCTACAACCCCGGCCACGGCAAAGACAAAAACCGCCGCCAGCCATCGAACCGGTGGCAGCTTCGGCGGCCCGCACCACAGCGCCCGCGCCATCCAGGCGGCCACCACCGCCAGCAGCAGGATTTCTCCAACTGGCCGGTCAATCAGACCCGTCCGTCCAATCACGCCCACGAACGGAATCGCGGCCACGGCCACCAGCGCCGCGTCACGCAAACGCGCAAGTGCCAGAACGCCCAGGGCCAGAGCCAGTAGGACACGGAGAAACGTCCAGAGCGAGGTCAGACCGCCGGCCGGCAGCACGGCGTAGAGCACCGCCGCCACGGCGAGGACTAACTCGCCCAAACGGACGGGGCCGACGTGTCGGTCCATCCAGCTCCACGTCATCGCCGCCAGCACCCGTCGAGCGCCCAGCCATGTTCGGGCCGTCCATATGCCCAGCGCGCCCACCAGCGCCCAGAGCGTGCCCAGCGCCAGCCAGGGCCATGTGGGCCGCGCATTGCCCACCAGCAACCCGTCCACGATCGCCAGCCCCCCGGTCGAGGCTGGATTCGACCTGGCCAGCACCGTCAGCTGCAGCGTGTGTGGGCCTGGCGGCAGCCGCGTGGCGATCGGGATGCGCGCCAGTGGCTCCACGCTGGCGGCATACAGATCAAGGATCGCCTCACCGCCCGGATTCCGGGGCAGCGCGTCCGCCAGCGCGTCCTGCCCGTCGATGCGTGCCAGCACACGACCCATGTCCGGGCCGCGACGGGTCAACAGCCCCACGTCGGTGCCTTCGAACCGGAAGCTCACGCGCGCGCCCGCGACCCCGGTTTGCCGGTGAAACGTCAGGCTCGCCAGATTGCTGGGCACCCGTGGCCAGGGCCCGTCGTAGCTCACCGCGGGATGCGTCTCCTGGGAGAGGCCAACGCCCGCCGCGGCCGGCGCGGCAAAGGCCTCCCGCACCGCTTCCAGGTTGGGACGCGGCGTGAAGTCCTTATCCATCAGGCGGAAGTACGGAGTCGGATCGCGCGGATCGGGCGCCCCCGGCCAGCGCGAGGCCCAGATCACGATCGTTGGCATCCAGGGCCACTGCTCCCGGGCGCGCCGGATCCCGTCCACCGTCCAGGCGGCCTGGTCCTCAACGGGATGGTTACCCCAGATGCCAGGTTCGCCGGTCCAGCCGGCCGGCAGCGACATCCAGCCGTATTCGGCGGCCCACACCGGCGTCTGCGCGTCGCCGAATGCCAGCATCACTTCGCGCCAGAGGACGGCCCGCGGAAAGTTGACGCGTTGGTCGTCGATGCGGGGATCGCGCGGGCCGGTCCACAGCCCGTAGGACATGCTGGCGGCGACGTCGAAATCGCTTTTCGCGCCCAACTGATACAGGGTTCGAAGGAACAGCAGATCGCTGAGGTTCTCGGGACCGGTCTCGATGGTCGGCGCCAGACCGGCCAGCACGATCCGCGCGTCGGGGTCCGCGGCGCGGATGGCCTGCCCCACGGCGCGCAGCATGGCCAGGTATTCGGCGGGGTCCGGTGGGCGTCCGCCCCACTCGCCAAACAGGTTGGGCTCATTCCAAATCTGGTAGTACCGGACCTTGCCGCGATAGCGCGTCGCCAGCTGTCCGGCGAAGTCGGCGAAGTCCGCGTCGTCGGCCGGCGGTGCCTGCATCCATGGGTTGGACCTGGGATCGAAGCCCGGCGTGGCCCATGCCGGGGCGCGATCCAACCGCGCCAGGATTTCGATGCCCGCGCCGCGCGCCGCCTCCACGATCTGGTCGTACTTCACCCAGGCGTCTCGACCGATGTCCGGGTGCTCGTCGGGGTCGAGCGGCTCGAACTCCGCCCAGTTGAACTCTTGACGAACCAGCCCCACGCCGGCCTGGCGCAGCACCTCAAGCTCCCGCCGAATCTTCGCGGGGTCTGCTTCGCGGTGCAGAAACGTGTTCGCGCCGATGGCGGGCGCCTCGGTATGGCGGATTTCGCCAAGGGCCGCCGTGCCGTACGTCACGCCGTGATCGAGCAGGCGTGTCAGACCCACCGCCCCGGCGGTGACGACGGCCGCCACCGCACCGGCCGCTAGCAAGAGCCAGACGCGCCGCGGACGCAATAGGTGTCTCAGGTTGGTCCTAGACGAACGAGGTGCCGGTGGCCGCGCGCTGCACAGCTCGGTAGACCAGCCGCGGGGTGAAGTCCGGTTCAACCATGCGGAAGTAGTACTCGCTCTCGTCCGGTTGCAGGGCGCCCAGCGGCTTGCGGAAGAACCAGAGATTGAACACGCCCGCCCATGGCCACTCGGCCAGGCCGTAACGCACGCCCTCCACCGTCCACTCGGCCTGGGTCTCCTCGGAGACTCGCCGCCAGACAAGCTTGGCTGGATTCATGTCCGCGGGCGAGGCGTTCCAGCCGTACTCGTTGAACCACACGGGCTTGTTGCGCAGGCCGAACTCCACCATCAGGTCGCGCACGAACTCCACCCGGCGGAAATTAAGGATGTCCGGGTCGGGCGGCGCGTCCGGCGGATGCTCCAGCCCAAACGCGTTGGCTGCTTGCACGTCCAGGTGGTCGCCGGCGCCGGCCTCATAGAACTGCCGCAGGAAGCGCAGCTCGTCCATCGCGCGCGGGCTGTTCTCCAGGGTCGCGGCCATCGGCGCGGCGATCACCACATTCGCGTCGTCCACACGCTTGATGGCGCGGTTGGCCACGCGCAGCAGCCGGGCGTAGGCGTCCGGCGCCGGGGGCGCTCCACCCCATTCCTGCGCCAGGTTTGGCTCGTTCCAGATCTGAAAATGACGCACACGGCCGCGGTACCGGCTGGCGAATGTGGTTAGAAACCGCCCGTAGTCGTTCAGATTGGCCGGTGGCGCCGTCGGGAGGGCTTCATTGCGCCGCGCCCAGGCCGGTGCGCGGTCGATCCGCGCAATGATGTCCACACCTGCTTCTTCCGCCAGGTCCACGATCTCGTCGTACTTGTCCCAGGTCGAGCGGCGGGCGGCGGCGTTGAAATATTGCCCGCGTTCCGGCGTCTCGATGTCCGCCCACGGCACGTGCTGCTTGATCCAGCGAATGCCGGCGTCGCGCACCATGTCAAGCGTCTGGCGACGCTTCCAGGTTTCGACTTCCAGGTCCAGAAAGGTATTGGCGCCCCACGGCCAGACGTTGGCCAGGGCGATGGGGCTGGGCTGCAGGCGGCGGACCACCGAATCGCCGCAGGCCGTCAGCGTGGCCAGCGCGGCCGCGGCCACGCCGCCGGACAGCAGGGCGCGGCGCCGGATGGCCCGCGTCATGTCAGGTCCGGTTCGAGTTCCAAACCCAGGCCCACCAGGTAGTCCCGCGAAATCTGGACACTGGCTGAGGGATCCCGCCCTGGCCGGTCCTGCCCCGCGGCCAGCCAGCCGTTGAACCCCCGCTCGCGCAGCAAGCTCACCACGCCCGCAATGTCCACGTCCCCCTGCCCAAGCTCCAGGAAGCCGCCGGCATCCCAGAACTCCTCCAGCGTGCCCTTCTGCCCGATGTGCTGTTCGTGCAGGTCCACATCCAGGTCCTTCAGGGTTACGAACGCAATCCGCTCGAAATTGGTGCGCACGAAGGCCAGCGGGTCCGCGCCGGCGTAGGCCAGGTAGCCGATGTCAGGCGCCAGCCTCAGGTTGTCCGGGTCGGTCATGCTGATCAGCTGGTCCATCTCGTCCCCGGTCTCCACGTAGGAGCCGAGCTGGTTGCGGAAGAGGAGCGGCAGCTCGAAATCGCGCCGAGAGATATAGGCCGCCTGCGTGAGTGAGTCCGTCATCTGCGTCCACTGGTAATCCAATAACCCGTCCTGGCGCTGACCTGTGACGTGACCTGCGGTGAGCATCCGCTCGGGCACGGGGCGAGACGACGTGATGAGGAATTGCGCGCCAATCTCGGCAAAGAACTCGGCGGCTCGCTGCAACTGGTCGAATTCAGTCTCGTGATACTTCTCGGCGAACCAGTTAGCAAAAAATCGGCCGGCCGCGACTTCCAGGCCGGCGTCGGCCAGCACCCGGCGCGCCATCGGCACGTTGCCGGCCAGGTCGCCCACGCCCTCAATCCCGGCGTAGCCGGCGTCACGCGCCTCCTCCGCAACCTGCTGGAACGGAGTTTCGCCCCAGATGGTGGCGGTAACGGCGACGCGCACCTACGCCTCGTCGGGGGACGGGCGTACGGCCCGCCCGCTCAGGTTCTCCTGCGGCAGCACCTTGACCGACGGCCGGGCCGGCACCGCACCTTGGGACTCGGATGGTTGACGAGGCGGCGCTTCGGCGGCGGGTTCCGGGGTCGGGTGCGCCGGAGCAGGCGGGGTCTCGCCCCTGGCTTTCGAGGCGTCAGCCGCCACGGCGGCTTCTACCGCCTGGGGATCACGATTGCCCGAGGAGCGCCGCTGCGGCCGCCGCCGCGGCGGTGGGTCCAGGCGCGCCCGCGCGTTACCGCGCTCGGTCGGGAGGTTGCGAGGGCGCTGGCTCTCGGGAGTTACGCGATCGATCAGGCTCGCAAACTCGATCACCGCGTCGGCGGCTTCCATCAGAGCCGGCGGCGCGAGCTCGCGACTCGTCACGACCTCCACGCGCACGCCGCGCCGCTGCACGGCCTCAATCAGAGTCGCGAAGTCGGCGTCCGTCGTGAGCAGGCTGAGCGCATCCAGACGGGGCGCAAGTTCCAGCGCGTCCACCGCAATGTTCACGCTCAGGCTGGCGCGCCGCACGCCGTCCGCACGCCGCCGCAGCGGCTTGGCTATGACTTTAAAACCCGCGGCGGTCAGGCCGGCCAGGCGCTGCTCGGCGTCGGGATGGTCATCGTCTCGCGTGCCGTAGGCCGCCGCCCGCACGAGCCGGCGGTTTTGGGTCAGGCGCTCCAGCAACTGGCCGTGCTGGACACGCACGACGTGATGGGTTGCCATCGCGTCCAGCGACGCCAAGTCGACAAACAGCGCCGCTCTGGGCGGAATATCCATTGGCCATGCTCCTTGGCGCTTCAGCCGGTCGAGTCGAATGATAGTGGACGCGTGTCGGCCATACGTCGGGCCGGGCTAACGCTTCCGCGCCCGCAGCGTGTTCACCACGTCAACCGCGTCCACGGTGCCGAGCACGCGCCCGTGCTCGACCACGAAGAAGAGCCGCCGGTCGGTTTCAGCCGCCTTGTCAATGACCACGCTCAATAGATCGTCCGGTGCCACCACCCACATGAGATCCACGGGGCGCGCAACCTCGCGCAACGGGGTCACCACCCGCTGCTCGATCGGGACGTCACGGACATCGTCGCCCTCCAGCATCCCAACCAGGATTCCCGAGGCATCCACCACGGGTCGCAAGCCAAATCGGTCGTGGTACAGCCCGCGCTCGATGAATTCCTGCACGCTGCCGTCCGCCGGCACCGCGCCCGATTCCGGATGCACGAGATCGCGAATGCGGAAGCGGCGAAGCTGTTCGCGTAGAACCGTGTGGCGGAATCCACTGCGGGCGGCGGTCCAAAGGAACCAGCCAATCACCGCCGTCCAGAGCGATTGCAACGCCCCCCCCAGGATCGCGAACTGAATGAGGCCAAAGGCAATCAGCGCCGCGCCCAGCGCCGAACCTACAAAGCTGGCGACCCTGGTGCCGCGCACCACGTCGCCCGTGGCCGCCCACACGATCGACCGCAGAACCCGCCCGCCGTCGAGTGGGAATCCGGGTAGCAGGTTGAACACCGCCAGGACAAGGTTCATCTCACCCAGCCAGCGGGCCGTGACGCTGGGGATCGATGCCGCTGGCAGCTGATCCGCCAGCATCAGGCACAGGCCGCCGAGGCCGGCGCTGGCCAGCGGACCAACGATCGTGATGAAGAACTCCTGGCCCGGGCGTTCGGGTTCGCGCGCCATCTCGGCCAGGCCGCCGAAGATGAAGAGCCGGATGCTGTGGACCGGAATGCCGGTTCGCACCGCCACCACCGTGTGCGCGGCCTCGTGCGCCACGATGGAAGCAAAGAACAGCAGGCTGGTCACCACGCCGGCCGCCCAGACCACGGGCAAGGTCGCGTCCGGGCGAATCCCCGCCCTGAAACTCGCGTCGATCAATCGGACCGGGATGATCGAGGTCGCCGTCGTCCAGGTCACGAACGCGAAGATGATCAGCCAGCTGGCGTCGATGTTGAAGTCGGTGCCGCCGACCTTGAACAACCGCCACTGACCAAACGGCGACCGCCCCCGGCCACCCGGCCGCGTCCGCGTCCTGCGTGAGTCGCGCAGCGGCCTAGCCCCCGGCCCCCGGCCCCAGCGCGGGTGCGATCAACGAGACAATCAGCATCAGCACCGCCAGCAGCGCCAGAATCGACCAGATGCGCGCCAGGGTGAACCAGCGCCGCGGAGCGAACCGCCGCGCCCGGCCGGCCTCGTCCGCCCGGGGCCGCCGCCGGCTCCGGCGCCGCCGCGCGCTCACTGCGGCATGGCCTCTCGTGTCACGCCCTGGCCGCCGCGCGCCGCGGGGTCCGCGCGCCGTTCTTTGAGTTGATGTGCAGGCTCGTGGCCGATGACAGGTCATTCCAGGCGTTCGCCGCCACGCGCAGGTCTTCCGAGATGGCGTCGGAGAACGAGTAGGTCTCGACCCGCAGCCCGTGCTCACGCAGGTAGTCCACCATCGGCACGTAGTCCCCGTCGCCCGATACCAGCGCCACGACGTCCATCGTGGGCAGCCGCCGGATCACGTCCATCACCAGCACGATATCCAGGTCGGCCTTGCGGGTTCCGTCGGCAAACACCTTGATCGACTTGGTCACGATGTCGTAGCCGTTGTTCCACACCGGCGCTACCGACCGCTGATGCTCCAGCCGCCCGGCAAAGTCCGCGTAGATCGGGCAGTAGGCCCGCGCGTGGATCAGTCGGCGGTTCGCGGTCACCTCGTCCAGCAGCTTCTTGAAGTCAATCCGGATCGGGTCGTCCGGATCTCGGTCGCTGACGTTCGCGGTATCCACAAACACGCCCAGCCGCAGCTTCGGCCCCGCGTTGGCGGAAGCCGCTTGCTCACGGAACGCGCCGGCCACGCGCGTCAGTTCGCGCGCGGAGGCCACCAGCGCCCGTTCGCCCGGCCGCTCCGCCGCCATCACGTCCTTCAGTTCGTCAACCAGCATCCGCAGGTCCTGGCCGTCCGGCGACGCGGCGTCGCCCATGTCCAGGTCAATGTCTTCGGGAATCGGCGATATCCGGCGCATTAGCGGCCGTTCTTTCGCTTTGAGCCCGCGGCTGCCGCCTTGCGCGACGCGGGTGTGGCCGCCCCGTTGGGCTCGTGTTTCTCCGCGAGGTCCTGCAGGCGCCGGTCAATTTCATCCTGCCGCGCCGCTTCACGCTTCTCGCACTCCTCGCGCCGACGCGTGATTTCCGCCGGATCGGGCGCCACCAGTTCCAACGCGTCCCAGAGCGCGGCAATCCGGTCGGTATTGCCGCGAATCTCCAGGTTCGAGTTGAAGGCAACCTCGGTCATCTCTTCGATGAATTCAGCCAGGCGCTTCTCCATGGCTTCCAGCTGGTTCCGCGTTTGAAAGAGCGCGGTATCCAGGCCCTTGTCACCGCGCTTGTATTCGCGCTCGGTTTCCACCACCTGCTTGCGTAACTCGCCAAAATTCTCCTGCAGCGCGTTCAGGTTGCGCGCAATCATCCGGTGGTGGGTGAGATGCGAAACAGTCTTGTCCCCGCCGCTTTGGGGAGCGTCGTCGGTCCCGTTGGCCGACGCGCCTGTCGTATCTGTTGACGCGCGACGGCTACGCCGTGCGCGCGAGCTCCTTGATGCCATAGCTCAGAGCTTGCTCCATTTCGTTGTAGTCAAGGTTTCGTCCGATCACGTCGATATGCGGCGGCGCCGGTCCGAACGCTCGGACCTCCCATGCGCCAAGCACCACATCAACCAGGGCGCAGCCGTCGCCGTCGGGCACGAAGCCCTTGGCGCGCACGACGTCGCCAAATGCGCCGGCGGCCAGATCGCGCACGAACGCGTCGGCCTCTCCGGCGGCTAGCCCGGCGGTATCCAGCACCAGGCGTTCCAGGCCGCTTGCGGCCAGTTCGTCATGCGGAGCGTGCCGGTGAAAATCAACGTCGTCGCCAGACCCGGCCCTGCGCACGCGGCCCTGGCGGATGGCGGCGAGCAACAGGTCGGGATCGACGTTGCAATACACGGTGTCCACAATCGCGGCCCCGGGATTCAGTCCGCGCGACCATGTCCGCGCATCCCGTCGCTGCGCGTCGCTGGCCGCGTCGGTCTTGTTCACCAGCACCAGGTCGGCGTCCCGCACCTGCTGCGGAAAAAAGTCGCCCAGGTGGTCCCGCACCAGGGCAAACCTCGTCGCGTCCAGCACCGTGACAATCGAGTCCACCTGCACCATGGACCGTACGGCCGGGCTCGCGAACACCTGCGCCAATGTGTCCGGCGAAGCCAGGCCCGTGGGTTCGATCACCAGCCGCTCGGGCCCAACGGCACGGTGGATTTCGTCCAGCGCGACCAGCAGATCGCCGCGCACTTCGCAGCACACGCACCCGCCCGGCAGTTGCCGAACGGTCAGGTCGTCCGAGGCCAGCACAACCTGATCCACGCCCTCGATACCGAACTCGTTGACCAGCAACGCCGTTGATTCCACCGCGGCCAGGCGCGGAACCAGCGAACGCAGCAGCGTCGTCTTACCGGCCCCCAGGAAGCCGTACACCATGGTCGCCCTCATGGCGTTCGGCTCCTTCACGGGCGCCAGGTCATCCGGGGCGTATACCCGGTCTGCGTGCGATCGCTCGCGGCAGACGGGATTTCCGAGCGTGTTGGGGGTGCGTGCGTTAACACGCCAAGTATCGCACGCGGCCGCTCCCAACCAGGGCTCTAGGCTGGCCCAGCCGCGAGCGCGGGCCTGCTGGTCGCTGTTCCGCAGGCGATGGCCGGGCCTGCGCGCCGCATTGCGTTTCAGTTCTCGGGCCGTCACCCACCCATCATCAACGGCGCGCGATCGAGGCGGTCCCGGCCCTCTACGCGCAGACGGAACGGTGCGCGGCGGACATAGTCGGCGAGCGATTCAGGCTGGAAGAGCGCCGTCGGGGCGGACCGCAGCCGGAGGGCGGGCACTGCGTGAGGTCTCCATCCTGCCAGTCGTGACGTCCGTAGGCAGCGTCCCGGCGACTGGTTACGGTCGGCCTGTCGGGCTGTGGGGCATCGGAACGTCGCGGGTTCCCATCCGCTGGCGCCGAGATGTCGCGCCACGTGGATGGCCGCCCGCGCAACCGCAGCTGCTGGCACGGTCGGTTGCGGGCGCTTGCCGGCGAGCCACGCGCCTCTACCTCGAAAATGCGGGCGCGCCACCTGGCTCTTGTTTACCTCGCGGAACCTTCATAGGTTGTAGCGTCTGACGTCCTTGACCGAATAATTTGGCTGGCGAGGGGCGGTCGTGAGGCTAGTCGGAGTGTCCAGGCGCGGCCGGGCGCGAGCGCGGCTGTCGCTGGCGGCTGGCGCGGGGGCGGCGTGATCCGGCCGGGGCCGGGTGGTCGTCGCGGGACTGGCCGCCGGGCTGGTGCTGGCGGCGGCGCTGATCGGCGGGCAGACGTCGCTGCAGGCGCAGGAAGGCGACGCAACCCCAAGCGAAAACTCAAGTGCCGGTCCGACCATCCGCTTGAGCGACCTGGTCGACCAGATCACCTATACCATCGTCGACCGCTTCGAAGTCAAGCTCTCCAGTCTCAGCGCGTCCGAGACCTACCAGGTCAGCGTGTCCAGCGACCGCGCCGCCAGCCTCGGCATCGGCGGTTGCGGCACGGCCTCGCAGACCCGCACGGTCACGGCCGAGGTACGCCGGAGCGGGGCAGGCGCCGCCGAGGCCACGGTTAGCCAGGGCCTGACCGTGCAGCCGATCCCCGACTACGTGCCGGCGGATGAGCGGCCGGCGCGCGGGGCGGCGGCGGCGGTGGCGCGGGTGGGGACGCCCGGGATACCGCAAGATCTCCAAGTCCCCACCCGCACGACCACCACCGTCAAGGTCTGGTGGATGGTGCCCGCCGACGGTGGGCGGGCGCTGACGGGCTACGGGCTGTTGATCTGGCATGAAGACGTGACGCAGCCGCCGTACGACCAAGCGGCCAGCATCAGCGTTCCGCCCGTGGAGACGGACGCCCAAGGGAACCGGCGACACGCCCATACGTTCACCGGGCTGAGCCCGGCCAACACCTATAAGGTGCGCGTGCATACCTGCAACGGCCCCGACAGTTGCGGGTGGTGGACGGATATCACGGACGTGACTACGCTGCCCGGTACCACGCCTGCTCCAGGGAGCCTTGAGCCGCCGCATTCGATCCTCTCCGACCAGGTGGGTGCGACCTCCTTCCGGGTGCGCTGGAGCCCGCACGCGGATACCGGGGGCAGCCCGCTCACAGGTTTCGGCATCGTCGTGCGGCAGAGCGGGTCGAGCTGGGACGAGAGCCGGACCATCTGGGTCGACGAGGATCCGCCGCATCGCCACAGCGTGACCGGCCGGGATCCCGGCACGACCTACGTGGTGAAGATCAAGGCCTGTAATGGTTCCGGCGGCCAGAGCAGCTGCAGCGCCTGGTCCAGCGATCACCGGGTGACCACTACGATGGTTGAAGTCAATCCAGGACTGAGACCGGTGGTCCTGGACCCCATCACGCCCGAATGCCCATATACGACGGGAGATCAGACTGTGTGGGGCGCGCCGCAAAATCTCGACGTCACCCCGCACGAGGGGCGGAAAATCAACTTGTGCTGGACGCCCGTCTCGGGTGCTTGCGGCTACACGGTTTCCGCAACTCATGACCCGACCGCTTCCAGTCCCGCGTATACAACCGTCAAAGACATTGCATCCGGATCGAGCACTAATCTTGTAATCGACCTTGACGACATTTATGGCACTACGCCGAAAGTCGGCCTAGGCAACCATAAGGCGTTCGGCCTCAAGGTGAAGGTAGAGCAGGAGGTAACCGGCACAACCCTCGAAAGCGACATGATCATCATTATCGATACGCCAATTACTAAGGCCACGACGAAGGATCAAGCCTCGGGTGCTCTGGAAGTTGAATGGAACTCTATATCGAGTATCCTAGGTACTACCGACAGCAACGGCGAATACGATCTCCGCTACCGCAAGTCGAAGCTGTCCTACAAGAACTGGCCTTCGACTGGTGGTATCTATTTTGAAGTGCCGAGTGACCCCGAGCCGAATGCGTCAAGCCCCCAATTGATTGAGTCGCTTGCGACGAATGCAGTCTATGGGCTGCAGCTTGTTTTTAGAGATTTCGGCCCGTCGAACGCCGCCGACGACGACACCTGGGTTTTCGCCGCCAGGCATGCATACGCCTGGGTATCCGATCGCGCAGTCTCGGATAACAGTAGAGTTGCGGGAGTGCCAGTCTTGAGCAGGATCAAGGGTACCACGTACACGTATAAGACATGCGAATCAACTTTCGATCTAGACGGCAGATTCGGCAGTTTAGGCGGTGGAACTGGAACGTGGGCGTCTCTCATAGAGGAGGCGTTTCGTCAGTGGCAGGATGCACTATCCACGGACCTCATCAAAATTGAGCATGACACGGATCCTTGTGTCGACTACCAGACTGTTGCCGAGGCGATTTACGAACGCTATCGTGATTTGATAAATCAGGAAGCGGAACTGATTACATATACCCGTAAGAAATTGCTTGATTTGATTGACCAGTTCTTGCAGACGTCGGATCAGCAACAGATAGAGCCAAGGATAAAAGAGAAAGTAGATCCAGTGTACAGCGTCCATCTTGATCAAAATGAGATCAAGATGTACGATGATGTTCAAGGCATTGAGGGCTACTCGTTGCCGCAGGATGTGTTTATGGAGATATCCCAGTATATAGGACATCGGTATGAATGCTGGTACAAGATAAAGAGGGACCGCCTCGGCACGGTCGTTAGGAACGCGGCTGGCCAGATTCAACGGGAACTTGACCCCAATGTGCTCATGTGCTACGGCGAGTATCGAGAGGCAGGTCAGCCCTTGTCGGGCGACATTTGGATCCGTAGATCGAAGTTCACGTCAGATCCCCTGGCGGTCCCTTCGTCAGATGCGATGTTCAACCAGTGCGGAAGTGGAAATCGCGCCGGTGACGACAAAAGCGCCTACCAGTCGTTCCTGCACGAGGTGGGGCATGCGCTGGGCATTGGCGGCGCGGCCGGTCTGGAAGGTGGACATTCGCAGCCAGAGGTGGCGTCGGTGGTGAACTACCAGGCTGAGTCCGACTGCGCGCCCCACCCCCTCGACATCATGGCGCTATACGCGCTGTATCAGCGGCGATGAATGGGGCGGGGGTGGTTGGCTGGTTGCCTCGGCGGTGCGCGGTTGCGCTGATTGGGCTGCTGCTGCTGGTGGGCGTGTGGGGCGCGAGCGGCTGTGATCCGAGCCGGGACGATGTGGGCTCGGCAGGGACGCGAGCACCCACGCCAACGGCGACGGCGGCAGCGCTGACGCACACCCCACGCGTGGAGGTACCGATGCCAACGCCGAGCGTCGCCCGGCCAACGCCCACATCGACTGTCGCCCCGGCAACGCCGACACGTACCGCCGTTCGGTCAACCCGCACGCCGCGGCGCGTCGTCACACCGACGCCAACGCCACTGGCGGCGCTGCCAACGCCCACGCGGCTGTCGGCCCAGCCGACGCCGACACCCGTGGCGCCCACGCCAACGCCGCGCGTGGAATACGTCTTGGTGGATGCCGAGGAGATCGTGCTCGGGGTTGGCACCGAGACGTTTGGCGAGTGCCATGCCGTACATGGACGGGGGGGCTGGAGTATGCCCGTGCCAGTCCGCTCTGGGGCCCGGTGTCTGACTTTCAAGTTGTGGCCTGGAGTCCGGACGGCACCGAGGTGTACTTCACGTACGGCGGGGACATCTACAGCGTCACCGCGGACGGGTGGCGGCTCCGGCCGATTGCGCGGGTCGCGCGGCTCGCCGACGGCTTGCGCAACGCGCGGACGTCCTTTTCCGTGGCCCCGGACGGGATGAGCGTTGTCTACGCCGAGTGCCGCATTTTTCCCAAGTATTTTGAGTCGGCAACCGGTGACTTGGTGGACACCAGCGATTGGGAGGAGCGTTTCAGTTTCGAACTCATGTCCGTTCCGCTCAATCACACGGGCGTGGGCCGGCTGACCGCAAACGCGAACCATGACTTCTATCCCGCGTGGTCGCCGGACGGGCGGCGTATCGCGTACCTGTCCAGTTTCTCGCGGGTCGATGCGTATCCCAGCAGGCAGCAGGTCGGCCTGGGCCTGTTGACCATGGCGGCCGACGGCACCGACATTCGGCCGGTACTGGACCTCGGATTCGCCCTCCTGCCTCGGCCGCCCCAGTGGTCGCCCGACGGGGAGCACCTGGCGGTGGTTCGGTATCGACAGCAGGAACGCAGGCCGTACGAGCTTGAGCGCCATGGCCGTCAGCTGTACGTCGTCGGCGCCGATGGCGCCAAGCCACGACGGCTGGACGCCCACGTGGTCAGCGAGCCGTCCTGGTCGCCGGACGGAACGCGGCTGGCGTACGCGCGATCGGAACAAGGCGGCGTCGGTCTCTATACCGTGGGAATCGATGGCACGGGTGTGACTCGGGTGCGTGATATCGCCGGGTGGGGGAAACCGGAGTGGCGATATTACTTTGACTTTATGCGCCTTCCCGAGGACCCATCGGATGCCTGGATTGACATCGTGGCCTGGTCACCCGACGGGTCGCGGATCCTCGTTGTGCCCAACCCGATCCATGCGGCGTTCGTTGTCAACCTGGAGACCGGCGGCACGACCGACCTGTGGCACGTTCTTACGTCGACATGGAGCGGGGTGCGAGCCGCCGCGTGGTCGCCGGACGGCTCGCGAATCGCCCTGGTGGCGGGCGGGGAGGGCGGCGAGGGCCCTTTCATCGTGGCGACGGTGGCGACCGACGGCAGGAATCTGCGCAAGGACTTCCGCGTGTTGGCCGAGCCGGCAGGCCCCGGGCCCCACGGCGCGGCCTTGCGTGCCGGGCGTGGCCGCTATGTGCCGCGGCCGGAGGACGAGGCGGCGTGCCGGACCGGCGGGGCGGTGCCCACCCCGGACGTGAATGAATGGCTGGTCGAGCAGTGCGTGGGTCTCATCCGCCTGCAGAAAAGCCTGATCGGCGGCGAGGCGCTGAACTGGAGTCCGGAACGCCCGATGGCCGAGTGGGAGGGCGTGGTCTTGGGTGGGGAGCCACCCTACGTTGGCGTTCGCGAGTTGGACCTCGGCGGTCGGGGTCTGCGCGGTGCAGTGCACGAGGCGATTCCACGGAAAACAGCCCTGCGCGTGCTGGTGCTGCGGGACAACAGCCTGGATGGCCGGATCCCAGATGGCTTATTGGTTCAGTGGGATCTCGAAATCCTCGACCTCAGCAACAATCAGTTGACCGGACCGATCCCGTTCCGAATGGGTGATCTGGACCAGCTGCGGGTCGTGGACCTCTCGTCCAACCAGCTCAGCGGCGACATCCCCACCTGGCTGGCCGAGTTGCCCAACTTGCAGGAGATCGCGCTGGCGGCTAATCAGTTCACCGGCTGCGTGCCGCCCGGTCTCCCGCTGCGCGATCGCGACGCCCTGGACCTTCCGACCTGCGAGGCGGCAACGTGATGGGCCGCCGGCTTCGACTCCAAGCGCGGCGCGCCGGCATCACGCTGAGTGAGCGCAAGGCCAAGGCGTTGCTAATTGTTGCGATGGTGGCGCTGAGTGTGGGCTGCGTGGGTGCCAGCGAACGCGGTGAGGCCACGTCTTCGCTCCCGGAGCTGGCGTCGGTCGCCTCCGATCCGGTTCCGAAGGACGCGGCGGCTGGATCGGATTCGTCGTCGGTGGCCGAAGTCACCGCGCCGGACGCCACATCGCCGGCGGCCGTCGCGACGCCTCGCGTCCCAATCGCGTCGTCCGGCGGTCCGGCAGTCGCCACCGCACCGGCCGCGCAGGCCGCGGGGCTCGAAGCTGTCCGGGGACGGGGGGAGGCAACGACCAGCGGCGCGACATCGACGGTGGAGGAGCTGCTGGAGGACGGCCTGTACGGGGCGAGTGCGTCGCCAGTGCATCTGGCGATCCGGGGCACGCCGGCGGCGACCAGCGTTCGCTGTGCCTGGCGGGGGATCGCGCGGACGGCGCAACAACGCGAGGACGCGATTCGGTTCTGGTTCCGGCTCGATGCGACCGAGGCGATTCCTAGCGTGGCGGCCCTGGAAATCCTGTTCACGGTCGTGCTGGACGCGCTGGACCCGCCGCATCGCGAAACGGCGAAGGCCAATTTCCTGGCGATTGCGCGCGGCGGATTGTCGATGGATTACCTGTTTCTGACCTGTTTCGCGGACACCGCGGTGACCCACTACCTGCTGGGCGCGGGGCCGGCGACGGTGACGGTGGCGTACGACCGGCGGGGCGAGGCGGCCGCGTACGCGTTGTACGTGCGCGAGCACGGCAGCGGCACCTATGGCTCCGACCCGTTGCGGACGCGCGGCGAATACGAAGCCGGCTTGCAGGCGCAGGTCGTGGCGGCCGAGGCGGCCTTGAGCGCGGAGATCGGGGGGCGCGCGTCGGTCGTCTTCCTGGCCCCCATGGGCGCGCACAACGCCATCGGCTTCGAGGCCTGGCAGGCGGTGGCGCAATGGGCCGTGGTCACCGACGCCAAAGGCGTGGTCCAGGCCATCCGCGACGACACGCCCGACGGCCCGGGCAAGTGAGTGGGCTACGAGTCGCCAATCAGACGTCAACCTCCGTCACGATCACGTGGAATGAGCCCCACGACGGCGGGGCGAGGATCACGGGATACGGGGTGCTGCGGCGGGAGCGGCCAGCGGCCTGGCCGCCGTTTCGTGCGGCCGAGGTTGTGGGTGGGCGGTCGAAGACCTATCGCGGGCTGAATCCGGGCACGTCTGACGTCCGGGTGCATGCCTGCAACGGCCCCGACCGCTGCGGGGTCTGGTCCGTCCCGCTGTCGTTCACGGTGCCGATGACAGCGGAAATCCGGCTGCCCAAGACGACGATCGCGATAGGCGAGCGAATCAGCGTGGGGGCGTACGACGTGCCGCTGGGCGAGGTGGCGTACCTGCAGCTGGAGGGGCCGATCCAGCCGCAGGGGCGCTGTCCGGCGGGGGGCGGGGCGCGCGGGGCGGCGCCGCGGCCGTCGACGGGGCCGGGGTACTACGACTCGCTGTGGATCGACGGCTGCGCGCCGGGCGGGACTGCGACGATCCGGCTGGAGCGGCAGAACGGGTCGCGGGTGTTCGCCAGGGCGACGCTGACGGTGGCGCCGGCGGCGACGACCCGGCCCGGCCGAGTGGCGCGGCCGCAGGTCACGGTCTACAACGCGGCGCTAGAGGTGACGTGGCGCCCGCCGAGCGACGGCGGGGCGCCGGCCCATTACGACGTGCGGCATCGGCCGGAGACGTCGGGCGGCTGGCGCGAGCGGCAGTCCCCGGACGACGGGTCCATGATCCTCGACCAACTCACCAACGGCGTGACCTACCAGGTGCAAGTGCGGGCTTGCAACACGCACGGCTGCAGCGACTCCTGGTCGAAGACCGCCACCGGCACGCCGAGCAGCGACGCGCCGAACGTCATCTCGAAACCGGAGCCACCGCGGCCCCCGGTCCCCATCGCCGCGTGCGGCTCGATCGCGCCAGGCGCGTTGGCGAAGCCCACAGATCTCGATATCATCCCGTATCCGCAGCGGCGAGCGCTGCTGACGTGGGTTGGGAGCGAGGCGGCCACGCACTACAGCGGGCGAATAACGCGAGTTGACACTTCGACTAGCGTTACCTTCAGTGTCGCCAATGATCCGTGCTGGCAGATTGATCTCGACAATATTCTCGGCAAGGTCTCGCCAGAGGGATTGGCCCACGCCACGGCATTTCAATTTGAGGTCACCGCGCAGGTCATTGCCCCCGATGGCACCGTGTCGCTCTCCGAAGGTCCGAGCGAAACGGTAACGCTGGTCGACAACCCAATCCTGAGCATAAATGGCAATAGTAAGGACACCGAGGACGGGAAAGTCCAAGCCGTTGTCCGGTGGTCCAAGGTCTCGGGAGCGACGAACTATATCATTCGCTACCATGAGCTTCCGGGCGATCATTGGCTGCCTGGTTGGACGGTCGCGCCTCGGACAGAAAGCCTGAAGCAAGGGACCATTAGCATCTTGGCGAACCCGAGTGATCCGGATGTGCTCATGCGTACTATTGGCGGCACGACGGATACGTTGCATCCACTTGATCGTCATAAGATCTACGCGGTATCCGTCAACTATCGAAAAGGCTCCGACCGCTACTTTGCGGCGCACGAAGCGTACGTGTGGCCGTCAGATCGTCCGGCTTACGGCGTCGAACGCGTCGGATCATTTCCGTTGGTGCACGCGCTAACAAACAAGACCTATTCGTACCGGATATGTACGGAAACCTTCGTGCCCGCCGGCACTTTGAATGCTCGGCGTAATTCCTGGGTCAGTCTCATAGACAAGGCTCTTGAGCATTGGATGACGGCGACGCAGGGCTTGATTACGGTGCAGCGGGATACCGAACCCTGCGAGAACTACGATGTCGTGGTCGCTGAGATTCGGCAGGACATTGAGGACTTCCTTGAGGATGACCAGCAGGATATGACTCTCGAAGGATTTTTGAACAGCTATATGGAGAGTCTCAGGGACCGGGGCACGGTAAGGGGCTCGAACGTGCTTAGCAAGACACAGAACGAAGTGTATATGTTTAATGACATGTCGGGAACCAATTTGCTGTTCTATAAGGAGGGTATCTTCGATGAAATCGCCTCGGATATAGGGCATGAATGCTGGCGTGAAATAGTTGCTAAAGGGAAAAATATAGTGGACGAAAAGCCTGACCGGGTTGCGGTTATGTGCGTGCAAAGTGAAGATGACGTGGAAATCGACGACGTTCATGGGAACAGGCGCACGGAGCACTTTAGCGACATCATCGTGCGGCGGAGCGCATATGAGAAGTCGTATAACAAAGACACACTTCCATGGGGCTCGAAGCGAGATGATGACCCATTACAGGTGCCCTCGGGAACGGTACGCTTCAATACCTGTCGTAGTAGCATCCCGGTGGGCACCGCTTATGAGGACATGTTGCATGAAGGGGGCCATGCCCTGGGTATCCGTGGTGGGGCCGAGCAAGGATGGGCCAATCCTCAGCACCCGCAAATTTCAGGATCGGTAGTCAACTACGATCACATCGCGGTGCCAATTGATCCGCAGACGCTATCCGTTAATCGCGAAGACTACGATCGGGATTTCGAGGAGTTCGATTGCGCCCCGCATCCGTTGGACCTGATGGCGATCTATGCGCTGTATCAGACGGATTGAGCATGTGGTGAAGGTGATTGGTAGTTTCCCGCACAACTGGCGTTTTTCGTGGATGGTCTCGATGGCGCTACTGGTCGTAGCGGCGGCGGGGAGTTGCGGACGGGAAGGTGAGCAACAGGATGACCGGCGGGGTATATCCCCGGAGCACTATCGAAGAAGTGGCACTACAACCTCTGTCATCGCCGAGCCGCCCGGGTTTTCTCAACCGCTCTGCGACATATACAGGGCCGAGAGGCGTGGAAACTTCATCCAGTGGAGTCGCGACGGAGCGTTTATTGTGTTCGACGGACTGAATGGGCTGTACCAGGCGGCGGACGGGTCCGCTGTGCGGTGGATCGACACCGAGCCGACCCCCGAGTGGCACGCCTTCGACCTGTCGCCGGACGGCCGGCAACTCGTGTACTCCAGTTGTCCCGTCCGATACGACACCTTGCGAACCTACAACTTGCATCGCGCCAGCATCGACGGGACACGGTCCGAGCGACTGGTAGAAGGCACCGCCCGTGTGCTCTTCGCGTCCTGGTCGCCCGATGGCACGCGGATCGCGCATACGGCCGGTGGCCTGACGGTGATGGCCGTCGACGGTTCAACGTCGCGGCCGATCGAAACCGGCATCGGCACGGTAGCGGGCGCGCCGCAGTGGTCGCCGGATTCGCAGCGGTTGGCCGTCACGGGGGTTGGTCCGGGGGAGTGCCCGGCAAAGGCCATTCCCATAGAGTACAGAGAGGCCCTGTACACGGTGAGGGCGGACGGGTCTGATCTGCGGCGCCTGGTCCGCCGCGTGGCCAGCCCGCCCACCTGGTCGCCGGACGGGCAGTGGCTGGCGTACGCGCGGGTTTATCGTAACGCCGTGATCCTGGCCGCGATCCGCGCGGACGGCACGGACGAGCGCCTGATTACGACGATTATGGAGGGCGCGCAGTCGCGAGGCCCGAACGCTCTCCCCTTCTGGATTCGGACCGTGGCCTGGTCACCGGACGGCCGGCATTTGATGCATACGTGTGGCGAGTTCCTCGAGCACCTGTGCGTGGTGACGGCGGATGGGCGGCTCGTGGGGCGGACACCCGTGGCGCTGTCTGGCGCCAGCATGGGCGCCTGGTCGCCGGACGGGACGCGCATTGCGGTGATCGGGACACATCCAGACGACAGGACGCTGCTCATAGCGGTGAACGGGATGCCCCTAGACGTCAGGCAGCGGTTGTGGCGCGACGTGATGCTCTACACCATGGAGCCCGACGGCACCCGCCTGTGCGCTCTCGTCGTCGCGCGGTACGACGCGGACGCCCGCAGCCCGATTGAGCGGCTGTGGCGGCGGATCTTTGGCCTGGAAGCGGAGTACCCACTGGTTGCGGTCGACGACTGTGAGGCGGCGGCGTGAGGCGACGTGGGCGCCGAGTTGGGCACGCCGCGGCCTGCGGACCGCGGCGCACGCGGCGGCGAATGCTCGGGCTGATGGTGCTGGGGCTTCTTGTGGCGAGCGTCAGTTGCGCCCGTCCTGGGCAGTCCGATCGCGATCCGGCCCTGGCCTACCGGCCCGAGCCGATCACGGCCGAATCCTCATCTGCCGCAGCACCGGCGGCCTCGACTGGATCGATCCCGCTCGGGCTCGTCGCTGCTGGGTCGCGGGCGGACAGCGCTACCGACCCAGCAGGTCGATCGTCTGGCGCCGCGACGGTCGTGGCCGGCGACGCGGTGACCGTGGAGGAACTGTTGCAGCACGGGTTGTACATCGCCGGCGCCTCGCCGGCGCACCTGGCGATCCGGGGCACGCCGGCGGCGGCCAGCGTGCGCTGCGCCTGGCGCGGGATCGCGCGGACGGCGCAGCAACGTGAAAACGCCATCCGGTTCTGGCTGCAAATATCACCCCCGGCTCCCATTCCGGACGTTCGGGTTGCGGAAGCCCTCTTCACCTTGGTTCTGGACACCTTGGCCCCTGAGTTTCGCGAGACGGCGAAGGCCAACTTCCTGGCGATTGCGCGGGGCGGGCTGTCGATGGACTACGTATTCCTGACCTGTTTCGCGGACACCGCGGTGACCCACTACCTGCTGGGCACAGGGACGACGCCGGCGCCGGTGACGGTGGCGTACGACCGGCGGGGCGGGGCGGAGGCGGCGGACTACAGCGGGGTCCCGGCCAGCGTGACGTTTGGGCCGGCGGCGACCGCCACGAGCTTCCAGCTCATCCCGGTGGACGACACGCTGGACGATGACGGGGAGAGCCTGCAGCTCGGCTTTGGCGACTTGCCGGCGGGCGTGACCGTAGGCGGGGTGGCCATGACCACGGTGACGATCCAGGATGACGACGAGCCCCCGGTGGTCCCCGGCGTCCGGTTGTCGACGGAGCGGCTGACGCTGGTGGAAGGCGCCAGCGCGCAGGTGACGGTGCGCTTGACCACGCGCCCGATCTCGCGAGTCCAGGTGCAGTTCCGCACCCAGGCCGGCGCCGACGTGCGGATGGATCCGGTGGACCTCTACTTCATCTGGTCGACCTGGGACCAGCCGCAGGCGGTGACGATCACGGCGCTGGCGGACGAGGAAGCCGAGGGCGCGGAAACCCACAAGGTCAACGCCTGGGTCGTGGACGCCATCGACCCGAACTACATCGGGCTGGGCAAGACCACCGTCTGGACCACGGTGACCGACGCCGAGACGCCGACCGCGCTGGCGCGCCCGCCGCCGCCGTACATCCAGAGCGCGTCGGTGGCGGCCACGACCGTCACCCTGACACTGTCGGCGCCGCCGGCGGGGGTGGCGCAGTGGCGCATCGAGTCCCGCGTGGGCGCGGACGCGGCCTGGACGCTGGCGGCCGACGTGAGCGCCGCGGGCAGCGCCGACTATGCGTTCACCGGCGCCGCCGGGACAACCTACGAGTTTCGCGCCCGAGCGTCCGGGGACGGCACGACCTACGCCGCCGAGTGGAGCGACCCCTCGAACGTCGTGACGGCGACGATTGCCGCCGAGTCGTAGGAGCGCGCCCGGTGGCTCGTGCGCGCGCAGGAGGCGGCGATGATGACTTCCGATGATGCGCTGAGGGGCGCGCGGCGGGTGCGGCTGCTGGCGCTGGCCGGGCTGGGGCTGAGCGCGGTGATCGTCGCGGCGCTGGCGGCCACCGTCGCGCTGATGGTTGGCTGCGGCGACTTTTCACCCGGCGGCTGTATTGATCCGCGGGATCAATGGTATGACCGTCGTCCCGGAGGAGTGGCGTTTCCCATAGTCCTCCTCAACTATGAGCGGTCGCCGGCCGAGTACGCGGGGGTGCTGCGAGCCAACATGGACCTGCTGGAGGCGGCGCCGGCGGCCTACGCAGCGTGGGTGCGGGCCAACGGGACGGCGGCGAGCCGCGACTACATGGCCTGTCGGCTGATCCTGCTGGTGGACGCTCGTGATCTGTCCTGTGTGTTACGGAGTCGAACTGGCGATGACGTGCAGCGCGGGTACGCCCATGCGGAGGCGGAGTTGCGCGCGGCGGCCACCACGGCCACCGCGGCGCTGGACGACGCCCTGCAATCGCTCCTGAGGGGCTGGGAGGTGTTTGGTGAGCGGTCGACGGCCATGCCGTTCCTACGGCACAGCGCCGTACCGCGGGGGGAGCACCGCAACGTTGAACCGGTCGTGTCGATTAGCGAGGCGACGCCCTGGCGGCGGGCGGCGCGGTTCGCGGCGCTGCGGCGGCTGGGGCACGCCGAGGCGCGGCTGCGGAATGAAGCGCCGGCCGAATACGCGGCCTGGCGGCAGCAGGGCGGCGCTGGGCTCGCACCGCTGACGGCGTTGCCCGAGCTGGCAGCGTTGATCGAGGCGGCGCCGGCGGCCTACGCGGCGCGGATGCGGGCCGTGGCGAACTTGGTGTCCGCGTCCCCAGCCGCCTTCATTGACCACTTCTACGGGAAGTATCGCCTGAGCTAGCGGGCCGCGCGCGTTGCGGACGGAGGCTTGGTGGATCCGGGAGCGCGGGCGGCGTGACGGAGCCGACGGGTCAACGTGACGCATCCCCATCGAGGTCGCGAGACCTCCGAACCAGTCGCTCTCTGCGACGCGGGGCGGCTGCCTATACTGGCGGGGCGAGGGATGGGGGGCGCCTGAGGGCAGAGGCCGGTATGCCACTTGAAGTGTGGATCATTTTCATGGCGCTGGTGGTGGCGGCTGTGGTGCTGTTGCCGCGCATCCTCCCGCCGACCGGCCCCACCTGCACGCGCTGCGAGGGCTCCGGGAGCGTGAACGAGCGCTGGCCCGATCCGTCCAAGCCCGGCGGCTGGCACGAACTGAGCGGGAAGTGCCCGAAGTGCGACGGGAAGGGGCGGCTGCGTCGCTGACGGGCTGACACCGGGCCGCAGGTCACGGGTGACTTTGATTCGTGAGCCGCGAAGACCCTTACCCCGACCCTTTTCCACAGTAGGCGTTTGCGTAACCCGAGGGATGGTTGCCCGGAAGACCCCTCACCCCAACCCGCTCCCACGGGGAGAGGGAGCAAGAGGCGGCGAAGGGGCGGCGGGTTGCTGCCGATGTGGCGTGGTTGCTGGAGGCAGCAGCCACCCTCATCCCAGCCTTCTCCCTCAAGGGAGAAGGAGAAAGAGCGGCAGGGTCCATTGGCGTTTGACGTGCCACACAGTTGCTCTGCCCCAGGAGAGACCTTTGCGTAACCCGAGGGATGGTTGCCCGGAAGACCCCTCACCCCAACCCGCTCCCACGGGGAGAGGGAGCAAGAGGCGGCGAAGGGGCGGCGGGTTGCTGCCGATGTGGCGTGGTTGCTGGAGGCAGCAGCCACCCTCATCCCAGCCTTCTCCCTCAAGGGAGAAGGAGAAAGAGCGGCAGGGTCCATTGGCGTTTGCGTAACCCGAGGGATGGTTGCCCGGAAGACCCCTCACCCCAACCCGCTCCCACGGGGAGAGGGAGCAAGAGGCGGCGAAGGGGCGGCGGGTTGCTGCCGATGTGGCGTGGTTGCTGGAGGCAGCAGCCACCCTCATCCCAGCCTTCTCCCTCAAGGGAGAAGGAGAAAGAGCGGCAGGGTCCATTGGCGTTTGACGTGCCACACAGTTGCTCTGCCCCAGGAGAGACCTTTGCGTAACCCGAGGGATGGTTGCCCGGAAGACCCCTCACCCCAACCCGCTCCCACGGGGAGAGGGAGCAAGAGGCGGCGAAGGGGCGGCGGGTTGCTGCCGATGTGGCGTGGTTGCTGGAGGCAGCAGCCACCCTCATCCCAGCCTTCTCCCTCAAGGGAGAAGGAGAAAGAGCGGCAGGGTCCATTGGCGTTTGACGTGCCACACAGTTGCTCTGCCCCAGGAGAGACCTTTGCGTAACCCGAGGGATGGTTGCCCGGAAGACCCCTCACCCCAACCCGCTCCCACGGGGAGAGGGAGCAAGAGGCGGCGAAGGGGCGGCGGGTTGCTGCCGATGTGGCGTGGTTGCTGGAGGCAGCAGCCACCCTCATCCCAGCCTTCTCCCTCAAGGGAGAAGGAGAAAGAGCGGCAGGGTCCATTGGCGTTTGACGTGCCACACAGTTGCTCTGCCCCAGGAGAGACCTTTGCGTAACCCGAGGGATGGTTGCCCGGAAGACCCCTCACCCCGACCCTCTCCCAGCGGGAGAGGGAGGAGGAACCCAGCGGAGGAGGAAGGAAGAGTCCGCAGGGAGAGGGAGCAAGAGCGGCCGCACCTTCGTGGACGCGGGGCGTTGTGCAAAGGTCTCCACAGGGAGAGGGAGAAAACGCCGCGGCCGGGGTTCGGCGTGGAGGCGACTGGCAGCGGCCGGCTTCTGACGTGCGCATTCTGAACGTGTTCGGCGGCCGCGAGCTTCCGCCGTTTGCCTGGCTGGCAGCGTCCGCCATCGGCTTTGGCCTTGCCTTCTCGATGTTTATCACCGTGTCCACCAACTTCATGGTGGAGGAGCTCGGCATTCGGCCCAGTGAACTGGGCTTGCTGGAGTCGATTCGCGAAGTCCCAGGGTTGCTGACGATCGTGATGGGCGCGGCGTTGATGACGATCGCGGAGCCGGTGGTGGGCGCCGTGGCGCTGTTGCTGCTGTGTATCGGCTATATCAACTTCTTTCACGTGACGACGATCGAAGTGCTGGTTGTCTTTTCCCTGATTTCCAGCGTCGGCTTTCACCTGTGGTGGCCGGTTGCCAACACCATCGCGCTGCAGTTGAGCACTGTCGCAAACCAAGGGCGGCGGCTCGGGCAGTTGCGCTCGCTGATGGCGGGGGCGCAGCTGGTGGGTATCTGCATTGTGCTGCTGTTCGTGACCGTGCTGGCGACGGGTATCCGCCCGCTATTCCTCCTGTCCGGCAGTGCGGCGGCGTTGGCGGCGCTGGCGGTGTGGCAACTGCGCAAGATGGGACGAATTGGACACCCGCCGCGGGTGGTGTTGCGTCGCCGCTATTGGCTCTACTACGCGCTGACGTTTCTGGACGGCGGGCGCCGGCACATCTTCATGACGTTCGCGATCTTTCTGCTGGTTGACAGCCATGGGGTGTCCATCCGGACGATCACGATCCTGGCGCTGATCAACAGCGTGGTGTCCATAGGCGGCGCCTATGTCTTCGGACGGCTGATCGACCGCGTGGGCGAGCGTCCGATCCTGGTGGTTGCGTTCGGCGCGCTGGCATTCATCTTTCTGGGCTACGCCGTCGTCCCCTGGTTGGGCGTGCTTTTCGTGCTCTACATCCTGGACCACCTGTTTTTTAGTGCCGAAGTGGGGATCACAACGTACCTGCGCCGAATTCTGGTCAAGCCGGACGATCTGCGCCCGAGCCTGGTGGCCGGCCAGACCATGAACCACGTCGCGGCGGTGGCGTTACCGGTGACCGGGGGGATTCTGTGGGAAGCCTTCGGACACCAGGTTCCGTTCATTGGGGGCGCCGGATTGGCAGTGATGGCCCTGATCCTCAGCACGCTGGTGCGCCGCGGCGGGGACGTGCCGCTTCAGGCCAAGGCGGCGGCTGCCGCCGGGTCGTGAGCCACGAGTGTCCGCCGGCGGCGGGCGGCTCCGGTGGTGACTTGCGCGCTTAGCGCCGCGCCCGGTCGATGATTTCGGGCGTCAGCAAGAACTGAACGTCGGCGGCGGAGCGCAGGGTCTGGAGCCAGTTGTCGTAGATGACCTGACGTCGCCGCTCGGTTGTTTCGGGATCGAGTTCGCGCGACTCGGACTGCTCGTGGATCAGGATGACGTGCCAGCCCAGGGACGTGGCGACGGGCTTGCCGCGCGCTCCCGGTCGCAGGGCGAAGGCGACTTCATCCCAGGCTACCGGCATCAGCCCGCGCGGCAGCCAGCCGAGGTCGCCGCCACCGGCCGCGCTGGCGGCGTCGGTTGAGACCTGTTCGGCCACGAGCGCGAACGGCTGCAACGCGTCCAACCGAGCGACCACGGTTTCAGCGGCCTCCTCGGTGGGAAGGACGATCTGCGAGGCGCGAATCTGGGCCGGCGCGGGGTCCAGGTCAGCCGCCAGACGGTCGGCGATGGCATCCGCCAGGGCGCGGTCGGCAATGAAGGTGCGAATGGTGTCGCCGTCGAGCTGGGTCTGCTCGCGGACTTCGTCGAAGGCGGTTTCGAAGTCGAAGTCGTCGGCAGTCGCCCCGGGACCGCGGACGAACTGATCCAGGGCCCGGCCGATGTCGGTGTCATCGACCTGCACGCTAAGGGCTTCCGCTTCGGCGCGCATGAGCTGCACGTTCGTGAGTTCGGTCACGGCGCTGATCGTGAGCGCCGCAAGCTGCGCCTGCGGGTGGCTGGGATCGCGAGTGTCGCTCGTGGGGGGCGCCTCGGCGATCTGGCGAGCAAGCTCGAATTGGCGCAGGGCCAGGTAATCGGCGTATCGCGACGTTGGAATCGGCTCGCCGTTGACCGAGGACACGGGCTCTGCTGGCCGTACCACGAGCTCGCCGTGGAGCGCCGCGCCCACCAGTGCTCCCACAACCGACAGGATGAGGGCCGCGGCAATGGCCACAACTTTGGCGGCCGCGGCGGTGCGCTGGGCGCGAGTTAGCTCGCTCCAGTCGCGGACTGAGTTCGGGACATCCCGCCAGCGGACGTGGGCCTGAACTGGCTTGCGTGCCGCGCGCTGCCGGTCGCGCTGGGCGCGACGACGTTGCGCCTTGGTGCGCGGGGACATCCGCGCGGTGGCCTGAGGCTAGCCGCGGAGGCGGCGCCGCACGAGGTAGGGCAGCAGCCCCAGGTAGCGCGCGCGCTTGATGGCGATGGCCAGCTTGCGCTGGTTCTTGGCCGTGATCCCGGTCTTGCGGCGCGATTCCATGCGCCCGCTGTCGCCGATGAAGCGACGCAGCAGCTGGGCGTTCTTGTAGTCGATGGGCTCGCCGGTCTGATTGAAGTAATCGCCGCGACGCCGGAAGCCGCGCCCACGGCCACGACCACCACCACCACGACCACCACCACCGCCACCACGACCACCGCCGCCACCACGACCACCACCGCCGCCACCACCCCGCGGCCCGTCGCCCCTGGGTCCACTGCGCGGCTGAGATTGCAGGGTGGTTGTTTGCTGGTCGGCGCTTCTGTCCTGGGTCATTGGTCTCGTTCCTGTTTCACGTGCCGTCAGAACGGCAGGTCATCGGGGCTGATATCGTCGCCGCCGGCTGGAAACCCGGCGTCTTGTCGGCTGTTCTGGCCACCGGAACCGACGTGTTGGCCGCCGCTCTGGTCGTCGTTGCCGCCGCCTTCGTCACGTCCGCCGAGCAGAATCATTTCCTGGGCGACGAGTTCCGTGGTCGTGCGTTCGTTGCCTTCGCGGTCTTGCCACGTTCGGGTGGCCTGGCGGCCGTCCACGTAGACCTGTCGGCCGCGGCGGAGGTATTCATTGGCAATTTCGGCCATACGCGCCCAAGCGACGACGCGAAACCACTCGGTCTCCTCGCGCATCTCGCCGTCGCGCGACTGCCAACTGCGGTTGACGGCGACTGAGAAGTTTGTGACCGGCGTGCCACCTTGTGTAAAGCGCATCTCTGGGTCGCGCCCCAGATTGCCGATGATCTGCACGCGATTGAGTCCTCGCGAGCGACCGCGGCGCTGTCCGCCCTGTTCGGTCACCGATGAAGCTCAGCCAGTTGCTTCGCCTCGAAGGCGGCCACGTCAGGGTCTTCGGCGACGATGAGGAAGCGTGTCACGTCTTCCACGAGCCGCAGAGAGCTTTCCAGTTCGCCGATGTTCGCGGGATCAATGCTGAACTTCAGCAGGACGTAGTGCCCTTCGCGTTGTTTCTTGATGGGGTAGGCGAATTTGCGGCGGCCCCAGGTGTTTGCCGTGTCAACTTCGCCGCCATGCGCGCTGATACGTTCGGTCACGGCGTCGATGTGGGCGGCGGTGAGTTCAGGAACCTGGTCGACGCCGTAGATCACCACAAGCTCGTAAGTGCGCACGGGCGGGCTGTTCTCAGTGGGTGGTTTGCGTCGCGCAACGGCAGGCCCGGCGCGACGGGCCGTGAACCGAAAGCCTAGCATAAGGAGACGAGTTGAGGACCGATGGAGGCGGCAGATGAGCAAGCTGGCTCTCGCCGCGGCATTGTTCGCGGCCTGGCTTGCTTTTCGTGGCCGCCCCGAACCATATGACATCACCTCGCACCTGGAGGATGGGCGTCGTACGCCGTTGCGTGAGGGCCGCCTGTACAGCCGCAGCGTTGGCGCCGGACCCGATCTGGTGCTGCTGCCGGGATTTGCCGGCAACACGCAGACCTGGGAGTTCGTCACGCCGGATCTGGCGCTCGACTACCGTGTGCACTGGCTCGATCCGCTGGGTCATGGACTCTCCGACAAGCCCGCGGACGCGCGCTACGACGGGGCCGCACATGCGGAGCGGCTGGCGGCCTGGCTGGATGCGCACCACCTGTCGCAGGTTGTCGTGGTTGCAAGCTCGGCCGGCGCGCAGGCGGCGGTGACTCTGGCGGCCGACTATCCCGAGCGCGTGCTTGGCCTGGTCCTGGTTGACCCGTTTCTGGTGGCCGGCCGCTACATTCGTTGGTCGCTGAACCTGGGCAAGCTGATTCCGGCGCAGTCGGCGGCGATGGCGCGGCGGCTGTACGCGCAGCGGTGGTACGTGCGCCTGGGCCAGATGCTGGGGCGGTACGACTCATGGCGGGTGTCGGAGGCTGACGTGGACCGGCAGTATCTGCCGTACGGAAGTCCCGGGTTCTTTGAGGCGCTGCCGGCCATGCTGCGAAGCGTGGATCCGGCGGACTATGCGGACGCCATTGCCGGCACGCGGTGCCCGGTGTTGCTGGTATGGGGCGAGGCGGACCGAACAGCGGCCTCGACCCAGGCGGAGGCTCTGGCCGGGCAGTTTGCCGACGCCGAGATTCGAATCGTTCGCAAGGCGGGGCACCTGGTGCAGGAAGAGACGCCGGAGGAATTGCTGAAGCTGGCGCGGCCGTTTCTGGAGCGGGTGACGCACGCGGCGTCCACGGCGTGAGCGAACTTGCGGCGTTGGCAAAGCGAGTGCACGCTTGCCGCCGCTGTCCGCGGCTGGTGGCTTGGCGGGAAGAGGCGGCGCGTACGAAGCGAGCCGCCTATCGCAACCAGACCTACTGGGGCCGGCCGGTTGCCGGATTCGGGGATCCGGCGGCGCGGGTGCTGCTGGTTGGGCTGGCGCCGGCAGCGCACGGCGGCAACCGGACCGGGCGAGTGTTTACCGGGGATCGGTCGGGCGACTTTCTGTTTGGGGCGCTGCACCGAACCGGGTTTGCCAATCAGGCGGAGAGCCGCCATCGGGACGATGGGCTGGAACTGCGCGATGCCTATGTGTCGGCCATCGTGCGTTGCGCGCCGCCGGCCAACCGCCCGTCGGCCACGGAGCGCGCCGAATGTCAGCCGTGGCTGGAGGCGGAAATGGATCTGCTGCCGGAGGCGCGGGTGGCGGTGGCGCTGGGCGGGGAGGCCTGGCGGCAGCTGCTGCGGGTATTTCGACAGCGGGGTTTGGCGGTGCCGCGGCCGGCGCCGGTGTTTGGCCATGGCGCCGAAGCCGCGATTGGCAAGTGGACGCTGCTGGGCGCCTATCACCCGAGCCAGCAGAACACGTTCACGGGGCGACTGACGGTGTCGATGCTGGACGCGGTTCTGGCTCGAGCACGGGAGTTAGCCGCGAATTCAACTTGAGGCACTGGTGTAGCGGCTGAGGCCGATGCGCCAGAAGCGGGCGGCGGCCAGCAACGTCACGACGCCGACGAGCGGGGCCGCCCAGATCGCGACCAGCGGTTCGCGCCCGGTGATGGTCTGGGCGGGCACCGTGGTGATGAAGGCCACCGGGAAGACGAAGGTCAGCAGCTGGCGCAGCCAGAAGGGGTAGATCTCGACGGGGTAGCGTCCGGTGTCGAAGAACAACTGAAAAATCATGGTGATGTTCTCGACCCGCACGAACCAGAAGACCAGGGTGGTCAGCGCCAGCCAGATCGAGAACACGATGGCTATGCCGCCCACCATCACGGCGACGAAGACCGCGGCGATGCCGACGGTGATCTGGGCCTCCAGGCGGATGAGTCCAATCGCGATAATGGTTCCGCCCAGGAGCACATCGGCCAGGTGCCAGACCGCGAAACGGCGGGTGCTGGAGAGCAGCAGCGAGGGCACGGGCTTGAGCAGGACGTAGTCGAACGTGCCCTTGCGGACTTCGGTGACAACCTCGTTCAGGCTGGGGCTAAGGGTGGTCTGGACGACGCCCTGGACCAGGTAGAACACGCCCAGCAGGACCATGGCCTGGTCCAGGGACCAGCCGCTGAGGGAACTGGTGTGGGAAAACACGACCGCCAGGCCGCCCACGGCCACCGCGATGCCGATGACGCTGCGGACCATGTTGCCCAGCAACTCGGCGCGGTAGGCCGTTTCCTGTAGCAGCGCCGCCCGCAGGAACGCCCACAAGATTCGGAGGATGCGCACGGTCAGGCGCCCACGGCGGAGTACTGGCGGATGCCCGCGCGCCAGACCTGGCGCGCGATCAGCGCGGCGGCGATTAACCAGAGGAGCTGGAGGGCGAAGCCCAGGGCAAGTTCGGCGGCGTCCAGGCGGTTGAGCAGCACCTCGATGGGGAAGCCGAGCGTGTAGCGCATGGGGAGGGCGGTGGCCAGGTTCTGGACGAAGCCGGGGAGCAGTTCCACCGGGGCGACCTGGCCGCCCAGCAGGAAGGTCAGGCCGATCCAGATTTCCCAGAACGAGAACGAGCGCGTGGTCCAGAAGGCCAGGAGGGCGAAGGTCGTTCCGACGAGGAACGAAAGGAGCGCGGCCAGGGCCAGCGCCGTCACGAAGAGCGCCACGCTGCCGGCTGAAATCGAAAACGAGGGGCGCAGGATAAATATCAGGCCGATCCAGACGGGGATCAGGAGCAGCAGGCTGACGCTCTTGTAGGAGACGTTGCGGGCGGCGGCGACCCAGACGGGGTTCATGGGGCGCAGGAGATGCGGCGAAAGCTCGCCCCGCTGGATCATCGGCCCGAAGGTGTAGATCTCGATGGCCGCGGTCAGGTGCGACACCAGCATGAAAGTGAGGTAGTAGGCCGCGAAGTCGCTGAGCCGCAGGTCGCCGACGGTGCCCTCGCCGGCAATGGCGCCCCAGACCGCCAGGTAGACGATGGGGTGTACGACTTCCCACAGCGAGTAGAGGAAAAGCACCACCCGGTACTGAAGCATGTCGGCCATCTCGGCGCGGGTGAGGGCCAGCGCGCCCGCCAGCGTGGCGCGGCGGACGATCACGGTTGCTCACCGCGGAACACCTGGTCGATGACTTCCTCAAGGGGCGGGTCCTCGACGCTGAGATCGGCGATGGGCAGCTGGGCGAGCAGGCGGCCGGTGACTTCCGGGGCGTCGTCCTTGCCGGCGCGAACCGTGACCCGGAGACCGTCGACGCTGAGGACATCGGCCTGACCGTTCAGGTTGGGAATTTCGGCCGGTCGTTCCAGGTGGACGGTGATGGTCTTGTGCGGGGCGTAACGCTGGACCAGGCCGTCCAGCGCGCCGTCGTAAAGCAGCTTGCCCTTGTCGATCACGATCACGCGGCGCGCCAGGGCCTTGACGTCGGCCATGTAATGGCTGGTGAGCAGGACGGTCGCGCCGGTTTCAGCGTTGTAGGTGGTGAGGAACTCGCGGATGCGCTGCTGCATGGTGACGTCCAGCCCGATGGTCGGCTCATCCAGGAAGAGCACGCGGGGTCCGTGCAGCAGGCCGGCCGCCAGTTCCACCTTCATGCGTTCGCCAAGCGAAAGCTGGCGGACGGGCTTGGTCAGCAGTTCGCCGAGGTCGAGCAGGTCCGTCAACAGGTCGACGGTGCGCTTGTAGACGGCGTCGTCGATTCCGAACACGGCCTTGTTGACCAGGAATGAGTCGACGGCTGGGAGGTCCCAGAACAGCTGCTGCCGCTGGCCCATGATGAGGGTGATTCGGGTGAGGTACTCGGCGCGGCGGTCCCAGGGGGTGAATCCCAGCACGTCCACCTGGCCGTCGGTGGGATGCAGCAGGCCGCTCATGACCTTGAGCGCGGTGGTTTTGCCGGCGCCGTTGGGGCCCAGGAATCCGACGACCTCGCCACGGTCAACCTCGAACGAGATGCCGTCCACGGCGCGGACCAGGCGGTGACGACGGCGCACGACGCTGCGCAGCGAGGCGCGCAGGCCGCCGGCGCGTTCGGGGACGACGTAGTGCTTGACGAGTTGGCGGACGGAGACGTCGGGGGGCATGCGCTCAGCCTAGCGGGGCATCGCCGCGTGGCAATGCGGAGGGCCGCCCGGTCTCGAGGGCCAGTTTAGGGGCGGGGCGGGGTGCGGAATGGGCGCTCTCGCGCGCAGTAAGAGTTTTTTCTAAACGGAATTAGTCACTTGTGACTAATTCCGGAAAGAAACAGATAGCGAAACCGGAACTTCATTGGACACTGGGGATTCGGAGCGAATCTCCGCTGTCGGCGGTGCTAGGACGGTAGGTTCGGCTGATGCGACGGCGGCCGAGCGTGGCGGTGCGAGGTCCGGCGTCGGTGCGCAGCCTGGCGGGCAGGTGGGAGAGGACGCACAACCGAAACATTGGCTGCAGCAGCCAACGTCCTCCGACTGCCCGAGCATACGGGGCTGGACGACATGGCCATGGCAGGTCTTTGTGCAGTGGCGGCCGGATGGACGGGAAGTGCTGTTCAGCCAGGGCCCGGAACTGTACGCCGTTACGGCGGACGGGGGCGAGGTGCGACGCGTGGCGCAGGCGTGGCGACCGGTGACCGGCCGATCGACCTGGATTGCACCGAGCCCACCGGACGCGGAAAGCGCTCGCAGCGTGGGCACGATGTTCCCGTTCGACATATCGCCGGACGGCGAGCAGCTCATGTTTGCCACCTGCACCTATCCCCGACCGGGATCAACGCCGACCCGCGGCGGGTTCGATGCCGGCGCATACGAGTACGAATTGGCGCGTGTGCCGGTGACCGGCGGCGAGCCGGAGCGGGTCACCCGGAACCTGGTGTTTGACGGTCATCCGTCGTGGTCGCCGGACGGTCGGCGCGTGGCGTTTGTGCAGGGGGAAGAGCGCCGGCTGTCGACCGTGGCGGCAGACGGGAGCGACCTGCGCGGCATTGTTGAGGTGCCCGAGGGATCACGAATCTGGTGGGGTGCGCCGGCATGGTCGCCGGACGGGAGGCACCTGGCATTCGCGGGTCGCGTGGAGGACCGCAGTTCGGGGCTCTACGTCGTACCGTCGGCGGGATCCGAGTTGCTGCAGCTTGCCGACCTACGGCCCCTGACCATGCGTTCGGGCAGGCCGGCCTGGTCGCCGGATGGCCGCCGGCTGGCCTTTTCCAGGCGGGACGACCGAGGCGTTGGCTTGTACACCATCGCGGCGGACGGGACGGACGAGCGGAGGCTGACCAGCTTTTTTGACCCGCGCCTAACATCACGCTTTGGTTATCAGGGTCGGATTAGGTCACTGGCGTGGTCGCCCGACGGCGCCAAGATCCTGCTGATCGCCAATCCCGACTTGTGGGATAACGACCAGACGTTGGCCCTGCCCGTCGTCGTGGACGCGACCGACGGCCGCCAGGTGTCGATTGAGCTGCCGTTCCCGCAGCCATGGAACGACCAACTTGCCTGGAGCCCCCGGGCGGCCGCCTGGGCGCCGGACGGGTCGCGAATTGCGGTGCTCGCCGAGCTCAACGCCCTTGATCTGTTCGACTCTTTCGACACGTTCCCGGTCTGGCCGGTCACGCTGCTGAGCGTGGCCC
Source organism: Chloroflexota bacterium (assembly GCA_965263175.1). Lineage (GTDB taxonomy): Bacteria > Chloroflexota > UBA11872 > UBA11872 > UBA11872 > UBA11872. The sequence goes on along the minus strand of OZ253587.1, from coordinate 3,086,749 downwards.
CGGATGGAACCGACATTCGCGTGTTGGCCCAGAGCAGGCTCGGCGACAATTGGTATTACGAGCGCGCGAATGATGACTACGGTCCCACGATGACGCCCAACGGACCCGGTGTGTGCGCGGCGGGCGTCGCGATCCCGGACCCGGCCGAGAATCCCGAGTTGGTCCGGGACTGCATAGTGCTGCTCGAGATTCGGCACGTCCTGCAGGGGGAGAGCTTTCTGCACTGGATCGCCAAGGTGCCCGTGCGGACGTGGACGGACCTGCCGATGCGCCCGATGCACGAGTGGCCGGGAGTCGACGTGGGCGGGTCGCCGCTGCGCATACGCGCGCTCGTGCTGGAGGGGCTGGGTGGGACGATTCCGCCGGAACTGGCCCAGCTGACCGAGCTGGTCAGGCTGGATTTGAGCGGGAGCTACTTGGACGGTCACATCCCAGCGGAATTGGGGAACCTTGCCGCGTTGGAGGACCTGGATCTCAGCGGCAACCGGCTGACTGGGCCGATCCCAGTCGAACTGGGGCAGCTGGCCAACCTGACGCTTCTAGCTTTGCACAACAACGCATTGGCTGAACCCATTCCAGCGATGCTAGGCGAGTTGCCGAGGCTGGAGCGGCTGTATCTAAAGGGCAACCAGCTGTCCGGCTGCATTCCCGCTGATCTCAGGCCGACGCGGGACCACGATCTGAGGGACCTGGGCCTGCCGCGTTGCGCGGCGGCGGCGTGAGGCCGGGTCGTTACGGATCGCGCGGAGTCGCAGCCAGGAACGCAGCGTTGGATGGCGCGTGGCGATGGGCAGCGCATCTGGAGGCGATGGGGTGGGGCCGCGGCTTGCGGGTGTCGTCCGGGGCTGGACAGTTTGGAAGCTGACTGACACGCGGCGGATTCGGCCTACGCTGAAAGTGGAGGGTCGGATATGGGTCCGGCCCGGAGTTGTGCGCCAGTAGTGGAAGGAGGCCTGATGAAGCGCACGGTGCTGTTTGCGCTGGTGGGTCTGGCGGCGGTGATTGTTCCGTTGGCTTTGTGGTGGTACCGCATGGAGCGTGAAGCGGTCGCCTGACCCCGTAGCCAGAGCTGACACGCGGGGCCGCGGGCATGGATTTGCCGCGCGGCCCCGGCGGTTGTAGATGGCGGGTGGGGCCTCGACCGGAAGACCCCTCACCCCAGCCCTCTCCCTCAGATGGAGAGGGAGAATGAGCGGCGCGGCCCATTGGTGCTGGTCGCCCCAGTTGGTAGCTCTTCCTCGGGTAAGGGAGCCAGAGCGGCGCGGCCGCGGTGGGTATGAGCCTGGAGCGGTGGGGCGTGACAGACTGGGTGATCGCTGATTGGAGCGCGTATGGCTACGCAGACGCCGGTTCCGGCGCCGGAGTTTCCGGACGGGCTGGAGTGGGCCAATACCCGGCGGCCGGTTCGCATGGCGGACCTGCGCGGCCGGCTGGTGATCCTGGACTTCTGGACCTTCTGCTGAATTAACTGCCTGCAGCTATTTCCGCAGTTGCGGAAACTCGAAGAGAAGCACGGTCCGGCGTTGGCGGTGGTGGGCGTGCATACGCCCAAGTTCCCGGCGGAGCGCGAGACGTTCAACGTGCGCTATGCGGCGCGGCGGCACCGGCTGGAGCATCCGGTCGTGAATGACCCTGACTTCCAGATCTGGCAGACCTACGGGGTGCGCGCCTGGCCCACGCTGGTGTTTGTGGACCCGCTGGGTCACGTGATCGGGTTCCACGCGGGCGAGGCGCCGTTTGAAGGGCTGGACCGTGCGGTGACCCGCATCCTGGGCGAGCATCGGGCGACCGGTGGGGTGACGGACGCGCCGCTGGACGTGCTGGATCACCCGCCGGACTCGGACCGCGGCCTGGCGTTTCCGGGCAAGGTGCTGGCCAGCGACGAGGCGCTCTATATCGCGGACTCGGGTCACCACCGGATCGTGGAGACGGACCATTTGGGCATGGTGCGGCGGGTGTTCGGGTCGTCGGAAGACGGACACCGGGACGGTTCGTCGTCGGAGGCGCAGTTCACGTATCCGCAGGGGCTGGCGCTGGCCGGCGATGACCTGTACGTGGCGGATACGGAGAACCATCGGATTCGGCGGATCGATCTGGGCAACGGCGAAGTGACCACGGTGGCGGGAACTGGCGAGCGCGGTCACCCGGCGCCCGGCCCGCACCCGGCGCTGCAGGCCGAACTGGCTTCACCCTGGGACCTGGCCTGGCATGACGGACGGCTGTTCATCGCCATGGCCGGCATGCACCAGATCTGGGTGCTGGATCCGGCCAACGGGATGGTTGGTCCGTACGCGGGGTCGGGGATCGAAAACTTGCAGGACGGGCCGCTGGACAACGCGCAGCTGGCGCAGCCGAGCGGCCTGGCGGTGCACGGCGACCGTCTGCTGGTGGCCGACAGCGAGACCAGCGCGATCCGCACGCTGCCGCTGGATGGTCGAGGCGACGCCGGGACGATTGCGGGGGTGGGCTTGTTCGACTTCGGCGATGTGGACGGACAAGGGACGTCGGTTCGGTTGCAGCATCCCCTGGGTGTTGCGGCGGGGGCCGAGGGTGTGTTCATCGCCGATACGTACAACAACAAGATCAAAGTGGTCGACCCGGACCAGCGGCTGATCACGACGCTGGCCGGGGACACGGCGCACGGCAACGCGGACGGCGGGTTGGCGGAGGCGCGGTTTCACGAGCCGGGCGGGGTGTCGCTGGCGAACGGGTCGCTGTACGTGGCCGATACCAACAATCACGCGGTGCGGCGAGTGGACCTGGCGGGTCGGAGGGTTTCGACGGTGGAAGTGAGCGGGCTGTAGTCCGCTTAGCCAACTCCGGCTCCGTGTTTGGGGCGCCTTGCCCGGAAGACCCCTCACCCCAACCCTCTCCCCGAGGAGAGAGAGGGAGCAAGAGCGGCCCGCACCTTCGAGGACGAGGGGCGTTGTGCAAAGGTCTCCCAGGAGAGGTAAAGAACGGCGCGTCCCTGGAGAGCTTGAGACCGTGCAGGGTCGTGTCCCCACGGAAGCGGAAGGGGATTACAGGTCGCTTCGTGGGCGGGTTTGATCGGGTGACCAAGTAGCGCGCTGAGGAACGTATCGCGTGCGGCTGGCTTGGCGTCTATTCTTGAGCGGTTAGCGGCGACAACCCGAGGGAAAAACCTAATGTTCGCGACGATTGGACGGACTTGGCAGCTCACCAAGATGAGCTGGGGCGTACTGCAGAGCGATCGCAAGCTGATCGTGTTTCCCATGATGTCGGGGCTGGCGCTGTTGGTGTTGGCCGCCCTGCTCACGGGCGTGGGGGCTGGTTTCGGCACGCTGGACCGGTTGGGCGACGCGGAGTCGGCGGGGCTGGCCGAGGCCGACATCGTGCTGCTGGGAATCACCTACTTCCTGCTGGCGTTCGTGATCATCTACTTCAACGCCGCCCTGGTCGGGGCCGCCATGGTCCGTCTGGCCGGAGGCACGCCGACGCTGGGTGACGGCTTCCGTCTGGCCAACTCACGCCTGCCGCAGATCGCCGGCTGGGCGCTGATTTCAGCCACCGTCGGTCTGATCCTGCAAATCCTGCGCAGTCAGTCGCGCGACAACTTTGTGGGGCAGATCGCGCTTTCGCTCGTTGGCGGCGTGTGGGCCTATCTGACGTTCTTCGTCGTGCCGGTGCTCGTGGCTGAGCAGGTGGGCCCGATCAGCGCCATCAAGCGGTCGGGTTCACTCTTCAAGCGGACCTGGGGCGAGCAGGCGGTGGCCAGTTTCGGCTTCGGCATTGTTGGCTTCCTGGCCGCGCTGGTCGGCCTCCTGCCCGCCGTCCTGGTGTGGATGATTTTGCCGATGGCCGGTTTGGCTGTCGGTGTGGTGACGGTTGGGCTGGCCATCGCCACGGTTTCGACGCTGGAGGCCATCTTCAAGGCGGCGCTGTACGGATATGTGGCCGACGGAAGCGTGGGTGAGGGCTTTGACCGGAACACGCTAGACGGTGCTTACGGCGCCGGGCGCGGCGGCCAGCGCGGCTTTTAGGCACCAGTGAGCGGCAGTCACGCCGGGCGGCGCGCGGCGGTCTACGGCGCCAGCAGCGGCATGGGTCGGGCGACGGCCCTGGCGCTGGCCCGAGAGGGCGCGGACGTGGCGGTGTTGGCGCGCAGCGTCGACGCGCTGGAGCAGGTCGCCGGCGAGATCAGGGACGCCGGGCGTCACGGCGTGGCGATTCCGGTGGACGTGCAGGACGCGGCGGTGGCGCGGGGTTCGGTTGGGTCGATCCTGGACGCGCTGGGCGGGCTGGACATCCTGGTGTACGCGACGGGCTGGAACATCCCGGGTCGTGCGCTGGAGCGGCTGAGTCCCTCGGATTGGGAGCTGATGCAGCGCACCAACCTGTGGGGCCTGTATGACGTCACGCAGGCGGCGCTGCCGGCGCTGCGTGAGGCGGGGGCTCGAGTGGTGGTGATCTCGTCGGCGGCGGTCCAGCTTCCCGACATGTCGGGCGTGGCGTACCAGAGCACCAAGCATGGGGAAGCCGGGTTCGTGCACGGGATGATGCATGAGGAGGCCGGGAACGGAATCCGTGCGACGGTGATCTTCCCGGGGCTTACCGAGACGCCCATGATCGACCGGCGTCCCGCGCCGACGCCGCCGGAGATGGTGGCGAACGCTCTGCAGCCGGAGGATGTTGCCGAGGCGGTGCTGTTTGTGACCTCGCTGCCGCCGCGGGCGTACGTGCCCGAGCTGATTCTGCTGCCGGCGGCGATCCAGCAGCGCTGATCCAGGCGCGGCCGTCGCGCTCGGCTGCGTATGCTGGCGGGGCGGTCCACGGTCGCGAGGTTCAGTTATGCCGTACAACCCTTCGCTGCATCTCTTCTGTCACCCCTGGGAACTGCAGACGGTGGTGCACCTTCGCCGGACCTGGAACCGGCCGGCGCGGGTGCAGATGGCGCCGGTGCTGTCGCCCACCGAACCCTGGGAAGGCACGTCGGTCGTGACCTGGGGCACGGCGCACTACGACCCGGCGACGGGACTTTTCAAGCTCTGGTACGAGGCGTGGAATCCCGACCGCCCCGAGCCGCTGGACACGCCGGTTTGCTACGCCACCTCGAGCGACGGCGTGACCTGGGACAAGCCCGACCTGGGGCTGTTCGAGTGGGACGGCAGCCGCGCGAACAACATCTGCTGGATGATGCGGGAGAGCGCGCCGTGGGATTACCTGGACAGCCCGCGGGTGTTCGTGGAGCCGGATGCGCCGGCGGCGGAGCGCTACCGGATGGTGATCTACGCGCGGGTGCAGGCCATTCGGCGGCATGCGTTCTTTGCCCTGACGAGTCCGGACGGTTTGCATTGGACCTGGCGCGGCGAGCCGTTTCTGACCGAGACGGGGGACCGGTTTCACTGCATCTACGACGACCGACGCGGGGAGTATTGGGTTACGTCGCGCCGCGCGCACCTGGACCGCGACCTTCAGTCGGACCCGCCCGTTCCGCGAATCCGAAGCGTGGAGCGCTGGCGCAGCCCGGACCTGCGTGAGTGGTCGGGTCCCGACATCCTGATGCGGCCCGACGACGCGGATTTTCCAGACTCGGAGTTTTACAGCATGTATCCCATGACGGCCGGCAACGGCTACCTGGGGTACGTGGAGTTCTACGACCGTTTCGTCGAACGTCTGCATACCGAGCTGGTCGTGAGCCGCGACGGCGATCACTGGCAGCGGCTGGAGCGGACGCCGTGGCTGGACCGCGGAACCGAGGGCGCCTGGGATGACATGTGGGTGTTTCCCGCCAGCAACGACCCGCTGGTGGTGGGGGACCGGATGTTGGTGCCGTTTGGGGGACGGGGCACGGCGCATGGAGGCCGGCGATACCGGATGCAGCCGGCGCGGTGCAGGATTGGCCTGGCCGAGTTCGGGCGGGACCGCTGGGCGGCGCTGACGGCTGGGCAGGACGGCGGCGAGTTCGTGACCGAGCCGGCAACCGTGACCGGCGACCGTCTCTGGCTCAATGTGGACGCGGAGTTCGGCGACGTGCGGGTGGCGGTGCTGGACGAGTTTGGCGGGGCGGTTGAGGGTTACGGTCACGAGGACGCTGTGCCTCTGAAGTCCGACGCAATTGACGCGCCGGTTCGCTGGCGGGCGCAGGAGTCGCTAGCCGGGCTGCGTGGTCGTCGCATGCGTCTGCACGTCACGGCGGCGCGGGCCAGTGTGTACGGCTATCGGTTCGGCTGAGAAAGAATTGCGCCGTCGCGCTGGTGCTCTAATATGGATTGTTGCCGCACGGCGCATTGGTCGTTGTGGAGAGTCCGTGGGAGGCCGGGCTCCCAGGAGCATTCTGCCATCTCACAACAAGCGTTGACTCGAAGCAACCGCAGTTCCCGCCGAGCGTTTCTGACGCGCCTCTCGTTGGCGGTTGGTGCCGCCGTGGGTGCTGGGACGGGTGTGGTTCGAGCCGATCCGGCGGCTCCCGAGGTTCCGGTTCCGGCCATTTACCTGCGCGAGACCGGTCATCACGTCGGTGGGCCAATGCTGGCCTGGTGGCTGCAATACGGGCGCGAAGACGGTATTGGCTGGCCGATAACCGAGTTGCTGCTCATTGATGGTCGTCGCATGCAGTATTTCGAGCGGGGCGCGCTGGCGCTGGCGCCGACCTCGCGCGATCCGTTCGGGGTGGTTCCCGTGAACCTGGGACGTCCCTATGTCGGCCGTTCCCTCGATTCCCAGCCTGAGGTTGCCTCCGCCCATTTCTTTCCCCAGACCGGCTACGGCGTACATCCCAACGTCTGGCCGTATCACCGCGAGAACGGTGGGGTGTACCGGTTCGGCTATCCGCTGGGGCCGGCGGTCGTCGGGAATGGCGGCCTTTGGCAGGTGTTCGAGCGGGCGGTGCTGTCCGAGAGCGGCGGCCGCGTGACCGACCTGCGGCTCGGGCTGATGGAGGCGGAGCGGTTGCGGCTGCCCACGGAGCCGGCGACGCGCGCGCGGCATGCGCCTGTCGTGGACCTGGCCGCGTTAGGGCCGGTGTACGGACCGCTGGCCGACCGTCACGCGCAGGTGGATCTCACTCGACAGGTCGTGACGTTCTTTGACGGGGACGAGCCGGTGCGGATGGCCGCCGCGTCAACCGGCGTCTATCCAGACTTCACCCCGCCTGGGCGCTATCGGGTCTTTATGCGCGTCCCCCGCGCGCGCATGGTCTCCAACGGCAGTACGCACGCGGTCTACAACTTGGATGACGTGAAGCACATCCAATACTTCACGGATAGCTGGATCGGCTTCCACTACGCCTACTGGCATGGCGAGTTCGGCCAGGAGCGCAGCGCGGGGTGCGTGAACCTGCGGCTGCACGATTCCAGTTGGGCCTGGGACTTCTGCGACAACGGCACCCGGGTGGTCGTTCACTACTAGAGCCCAATGCCTCGCCGGCTGTCGGACGGTGCGCCGAGGCGGCTGGCGACGGGCTTATGATGGCGGGACCACATGCCACCATGGTGAAGTCAGTGTCTGCATCCCGCGAGAGCGCCACGGCGGACGCGCCAATTCCTTCGGTCATCTTCGTCTGCGTGCATAACGCCGGGCGCAGCCAGATGGCTGCCGGCCTGCTGGGCGCGGCCGCCGCCGGCCGGGTGAACGTCATGTCCGCCGGGACCGCCCCGGGCGAGCGAGTCAATCCACTGGCGGTTGAGGCCATGCGCGAGATCGGCATCGACATCAGTCACGCCACGCCCTCGCGGCTGGCCACACCCGACGTGGCCGCGGCTGACGTCTGCATCACGATGGGCTGTGGCGATACCAGTCCGCTGGCGCCGGGTACGGAGTACCGGGACTGGTCGGTGGACGACCCGTCGGGGCAGCCGATTGCGGTGGTTCGGCGCATTCGTGACGACATTGCGGGCCGTGTGCAGGCGCTGGTAGCCGAGTTGGCGCCGGACGCGACGGGGTGAGTCGAAACCAGCTCTTGCTGGGCCTGGCTTCGGTCCTGATTGCCGCGGCCATCGTCGTGATCGCTATCGACGTGGACGAGGAGTCCTCGACCCTGGCGCCGGATGCGCCGGCGCCTCCGCCGGAGGAGCAGGTGGCGCGGCTCATGCGCCTATTCGTGTCGCGCGTCATCGAGCAGGAGCTGCGCCCGCGCGTCGCCGAACTGGAAGGTACGCAGATCGTTGACGGCAGCGGGGGCACAGCCACGGTCCGCCGCGTGATCGACGGTGACCGCGTTGAGCTGCGAATCATGTTCCACGGCTACGTGCTGCGGCTCGATCCCGAGGTGACGGTTGAGAACGAGATTCAGGCCGACGGCACGGTGAATTACACACACGGCGATAGCGAGGTGGCGCTGCGCGTAAGCGGAACCGACGTGCGCCTGGGGGTCTTTGACGCAGATCGACGCGATCCGCGCACTGACGTGGCCGGACGCTTCACGTTCGACCTGTCTGGTGCGGATGTCGCGGGGCTGTCAGGCGAAGTTGCGCGGAACGGCGATCAGCGACTGCAGATCACGCCCGCGATAGCCGCTCCCTAGTCCTCCACCAACTGCCCGCCGGCCTGCAGCACGCGCCAGAAGGCGTAGTCCGCCTGATGGACGATCTGGTTGATCAGGCTGCGCTGAATCAGTTCGCCTTCGCCGGAATGTCCGCCGGCTACGTGGGCAACTTCCTCGGGCAGGCCAACCGTCAGGCAAATGTGGATCCCGTATCCAGGGTGCCGTATCGAGGGCCGGCCGGTTCGGGCGCGCTGCGCCGTCCAGCGAGCCTGGTTTTCGGGGTCGAACTCCCAGGGCTTGCCCACGTCGTGGCAGAGCGCCGCGGCGACCAGTATGTCGCGGTCGATGTCAAGGCCGGGGAAGTTTCCGCCCAGCTCGTCGGCGATGGCCACGGCCAGGCGGGTAACGCCCCGGATGTGGTCGGTCTGGGTCCCTTCCTTCAGCGGGGGCGTGTCGGGATTGCCGGACCCTCGGATGTCGGAAACCGCGCTGAACGAGCTTCGGGAGAGCGCCAGCGCCCAGGCCTCGACGACCTTGGCCGCCAGCGCCGCATCGTCGATCCACTCGACTTCGGGTAGTTCAGCTCGCACCCGCGCCCGCTGCGCGTCGTCAACTGTCACGGTCCGTCCTCTGGGTGCGGTTCAGTAGGGCCTGAGTGTAGCCCGGTGTATCGGCCGCGCGGTGCGATCAGGCCGGCCGAATCTGATAGACGAGCGTCTGCACCTGGATCAGGTTGTCCCGTATGACGAATGTGTCAACGCCTCGCGCCGAGCGCCCGTCCGCATGCATACCCGACCAGATGAGCAGCACGGTGTCGCCGGCGACGGTTACGGATTCCTGGCGGGCCTCGAAACCGGCGAGATCCGCGAAGAGCGCCTTGAAGAATGCATGGCAGCCGTCGTGGCCGGTGTAGACCTGCTCAGGCCGGATAAGCCGCGCGTCAGCCGCATAGTCGGCGGCGATAGCGTCGAAGTCGCCGGACTGCACGGCGTTCCAGTGCCGCTGAAAGACTGCGTGAGGGTCAGCCATGAGTAAACACTCGCGTTCGTTGAACGCCCAACCCTACGGCATCAGGGCATGCGGACGACACGTGACGGAACTCCGGCGTAGCCCAGGCGCCACGTCGGACCTCCGTGGTAATTCTCAAGCTTCGGGTTTACCGCTCGTACCAGCCTGAGCCGAAGAGCAGATTGCCGCGCCGCACCAGCCAGGAGTGCTTTGGCGCGTCCTCACCCGTCGGCGGGTGAGTGAAGAGGTAGCTCACCCAAGCGCCCCCGCTCTCCTCCGTCACGGCGGCGAAGGCCTCGCCGTAGTTGAAGCCGTTGGCGTCGATGCGGCCGCGTGTTGTCCCCACCAGATCGGGGCGGGTAGCGTGCGCCACCGTGTAGAGGGCGCCGTCCCGGTCGTCGAGGACGAAGACATACCAGGGGCCATCCGCGCTTTCCGGCAGGTTGTAGTAGGCGATGGCGGCCTCGCCGCCGACGGTCTCGAAGAGGGTGACGGCTTGCCGCACCAAGGCTTGCGCGTAGGCGGACGGGTTGTCCTTGGACGGGCCGGGTTCATACCACCCGGAACCAAAGAGGATCCCGTCATGGCGAACGGTCCAGGAGTGTTTGCGCTGCGTGCCGCCGGTGGTCGGGTTCACCCAGGTGTAGGTGGTCCAGGCACCGGCCTCGGTCGCGGCCCGCACCACCTGCAACCCGGCGGGATATCCGTCGGGTCCGCGAATGTCGGCGGCGGGCTGCCCGAGCAGCTCGGGGGAAACGCCGTGGGCGATCAACACGTCGTTCGCGTCCGCGACGAATAGGTACCACTGGCCTTCGACGCTCGCCGAGGAGTTGTAGAAGTCGAGGGTGGCCTGGAGGCCCTGCGTCTTGTAGCGCTCGATAGCGCGTTCCACAAAGAATAGGGTATAGCTCGCGGGGTCGTCCGTGCGTAAGGGGAGCTCGTATCGGCGGGCGCCGAAGAATCCGTCCTGCTGGTGATCGAGCCGGCAGGCGGCTTCGGCCGAGTCGTCATGAACCCGTTGGTAGATGCCAACATTCTCATGGTTCCCCTGCTGGGCTTCGATGATGTCGTTGAGTTCCACACAGTTCGTCGGCCACTGGGCCAGGGCCGTGGATAACGGTTATTGCAAGCAGCGCTGCGACCGCAAAACTCGCCAGAACCAGACGTTTCACGTTTGATCTCTCCGCCCAGGAAGCCGGGGGGGAATGATAGACCATCAGGATCGCCAACCAGGTGGACCCGCCTTCGCTGGCCCGCGAGGCAGCAGGCGCTACCGCTCAGCCGCCGTCCTTGGTCCCGAAGTCGCGCCAGCCCCAGTCGAGTCGCAGCCGGGGCATGGCGAAGTCAAAGTACCAGCGGATCGAGATCGGTTCGCGGTCGTTGCCCAGGTAGGCGTAGAAGAGCGCGGCGCGGCCCGGAACTTCGTCGACGATGCGGACCGGCGTGACGTCATGGAAGCGGCTTGGATCCTCGTTGGCCGCCAGGTAGTCGAGTAGGGGCTTGGCGAACGGTTCGGCGTCGTTTGGTCGAGCCGCTGTCAGGTCCACGGGTTCGTGTTGGTTCCAGGCCGGCAGGTCGCTGCTGGAATCAGGGCTGCCAGCGCCGCACGTGATCCAGATGGGCGTGCTCCAGGCGTACTCGCCGTCGGTTTGGCGCAGGCGGACGTAGTAGGCCGCCTCTTGCAGCGGCGCCTCATCCTCGAACTCCAGCTGAACGTCCAGGGCATTTGGACGCCAGACCGCCAGGGCGCGGTCGTTGCGGATCAGGTCGATCCGCTCGATCCGCGAGCAGGCGTTGGCGTTGATGGTGAGTCCGGGCTTGTCGTCGACTTCGATCTCGGTGCCCGCCGGATGTCCGTTGGCTCGCACCTCCAGGATGATGCGCGCGCCGGTTGTGGCGTGGGTCCGCCGTTGCAGCACGGCGTCCCAGATGGCGTGGCGCTCGCAGCGGACCGCCCGCACGGCGGCAACCGGCCCGCAGCCGATGGCGCAGTCGCGCATGTTGAGGTGGCTGCCGAAGCGACCGCGAAAGTGGTGCGCGGCCATGGGCGCGGCCAGCAGGGGCAGATGGGTATCGCCCGAGGCGATGACCCCCGGACGGTGGCCGTGGCGGAGCGCGCGCTGGAGCAGCCACTCGGCGGAGCCGTGACCGCTGGCCACTTCAACCACCGGTTCGCGGGCCATGGGGTAGGCGTCCCAGTCGGCGGGGCCGCCGCCGACGTGGGCTTCCAGCAGGACGTCCTCGCGCTCGCCGTAGGTCTCCACCAGGTAGTCCATGTCGGCCCACGCGGGCGCGTGACGCTCTTCCCAGTCTCGAAAAATGACGTTGCGGTCGCCGCCGACGTGGGGGTGGGCTTCGGCGGCCAGGAATGGCACGTACCTGCCCGGAGCGTCGTTGGCTCGATAGGCGGCCTGATGCGCTTCCCAGACGGCAGGGCGCTGCGTCTGGTCCGGTGGGGCCATCGGGCCGGGGGCTGCGAAGTCGAGCCGGGCCTGACCGCGTGCCTGGGCGTGCCGCCCGGCAGGGTGCAACACCGGTGTTGGGTCATCCATCAGCCCCATGCTGATATCGCCCCAGCTGTGCGAGTGCAGGTCGCCCCACAGCAGCAACGTCTCGGGATCCGACTGGACCAGTAGCGGATTGCTCAGCGCTGACAGCGCGTGCACTTGGTCATGCGCCTCGATGCGAACCAGCCCGGGCGCCTGCGCTGTCACCCCCTGGATGACGGCGAAGCCAGCGTCCTTCGTGCCCAGTCTGACCTCGGGCGGCAGCCCGCTCAGTTGCGACGCCGCGGCGTGCAGGTCCACCGGTGCCCGTGTATTGCGTGCAGACGTTGTGGTTGCGGTCGTAGACGGCCAGGTGCAGGGCGAACGGCTCGTCGGGCCGGACGATGGACGGTCCCAGCAGGCGCAGCAGCGCTGGCGTGGGATCCGACGACACATGAAGGCGAATCTCGCCGCCGCTGATCTGCCGATAGTCCAGGCCGCCGCTGCGATCCACCGACGCGACGATGCGGCCCTGGCAGGTGACGTCGTAGACCTCGCTGCCGGGTCCGCCCTGGCTGGTGTCGCCGATCACGAGGCCTAGTTCGTCGCCGGGCGCCAGCGTCCCGCGTTCGACCACAATGCGCGCGAACGCGGGGCAGTTGGACTGGTTGAGCTCGTTGAGTTCCAGCCGGACGTGGGCCTGCGTGCGTGCCCCTAAGGTCACGAAGTCACGGCCCCGCGGCCTCGTGTTCTGCACGCAGTGCGACAGCAGAAACCCATGGCGCTCGACCAGGAACCCGCCCCCAGCCGCTACCGGCGCCTCAACGGTTAGCAGGAGCTCCCAGGTCCCGACGGCGCCGGCGGTGAGGTCCAGGTCAGGTCCGCTGATACTTGGACCATCTGCCGGATGAAACCAGACCTCAATCTTCGCCGGGACGTTGCCGCCGCGAACGCGAAACGGCAGCGTTGTTCGAGACGTCGGCGTCACGAGCCGCCCGCGGCCAGGCGCCGGATACGCTCGCCACGTGCAGCCACTTTCTCGAAGGCCGCGGCCACTTGTTCGACCCAGGCCTCGGAGGGATCGACCGGGGTTGGCAGCCAGACGCAGGTGGCGTTGAGGAGCTCGCTGACCGGCAGTGATCCCGGGCCGCAGGGCGGCCGAATGTCGTCGGGCAGGTCGCCCCAGGGCCCGCCCAATCCCTCGAATGGGAAGTCACTGAAGAGCGGCTGCAGGTGCATGGCGCCGTAGAGCGCTGAGGGCTGATCGGGATGGATGCCCACGCCCTCCGCGGCCAGCGCTTGCAGGATGGCCTCGATCGGCGCACCGATCTCCTCGGCGTCGACTCGTGCCGCATACAGCAGAAAGCCTCCGCGCTCGGCATTGGCGTACGGCCGCTGGGGATAGACGCCGGGGACGTCGTCCAGCAGGGCGTCCAGGCGGGCGAACCAGCGCCGGCGGTGGTCGTTGAGTTCCGGCAGGCGCTCGAGGCCCGCGCGGGCCAGGGCAATGCCCAGCGGGTTGGCGCGGTACTTCACGCCCAGGCCAATGCGGCCGAGGTCGCGCAGCGCGTCGGTCTGGAGTAACTGGTTGACCCTGCCGTAGTGGCCCAGGGCCGCCATGCGGTCGTAGAGGTTGGGATCGTTGGTGACGGCGACGCCCGCCTCCACGCCGCTGATCGGTTTGCTGGCCTGCATGCTGAAGCAGCCGATGTGTCCGACCGATCCAACCTGCCGTCCGCGCCAACTGGCGCCGTGCGCGTGGGAGGCGTCCTCGATCAGCGTAATGTCGGTGCCGTCCACGATGTCCAGCAGCGCGTCCAGGTCGGCCAGGTTGCCGTAGACGTGGGTGGCGACGATGGCGCAAGTTCGGTCGGTCAGCTTGCGGCGTACGTCGGCCGGGTCGATGCAGAAGGTCTCGGGATCGGCGTCCACGAACACGGGCGACGCGCCGCAGTGCAGGGCCGGCGAGATGCTGGCGTGCCAGGTGACGGAGGGCACGATGACTTCGCGCCCGAGCGACGCGCCGGCGGCGAACATGGCGGAATGCAGGGCGGCGGTGCCGTTGCAGACGGCCAGCGCGAAACGCGTGCCGACGAACTCGCGGAACTCGGCCTCGAACATCTCGATCTGGTCGTAGACCGCCGAGCCCGCTTCCAGGGCGCCGTTCACCAGCGTGCGTTCGCGCTCGGTGATCGGCGCCCAGCGGTCGTCGATGGGCACGGTTACGGCAGGAGGGCCGCCTTCGATGGCCAGCGATGGGTCCAGTGGACGGTTACCAGCCATGCGTCTAGGCGCAGTTCCCGGCGGCGTAGATGCGATGCCAACTCATACGGAGCCGCCGACGTGCCACGGGCCGTTGAGTATGTTCAGTGGCCGACGCGGTGTCGAGTTGGGGGACGGCGGGAGCCCACGACCTATTCCAGCGAAGCTCCCAGAATCTCCTCGGCCTGCGCCGCGCGGAAGTCGACCAGTTTCTGGCGAAGATCGGCATCGCCAAGCGCCAGGATCTCCACGGCCAGCAGGGCGGCGTTGGTGGCGCCGGCGCTGCCGATGGCCAGGGTGGCCACCGGGATCCCGCGCGGCATCTGGGCCATGGCCAGCAACGAGTCCAGGCCGTCCAGCGACCAGGCCTGCATCGGCACGCCCAGCACCGGCAGCAGTGTGTGCGCCGCCACCACTCCAGCCAGGTGCGCCGCGCCGCCGGCGGCGGCAATCAGCACGCGCAGCCCACGTTGTTCCGCCGTGCGCGCCCAATCCGCCGTCTCGTCCGGCGTGCGGTGCGCGGAGAGCACCCGAACCTCGTAGGGCACGCCAAAGTCGCGCAGCGTGGTGGTGGTCCGCTGCATCACGTCCCAGTCGGTCGTGCTGCCCATCACGATGCCAACGCGCGGAGTCTCGTCGGAATTCGTCATGGCCGCCTCACTCGCCCTGGGCCAGCGAATAGCCCGGCTCACCGTCGAACGTGCACAGGTTCTCGGTCTTGATGAAGTCCAGGCCGGTGTCCCCGATCCGTCCCAGCAGCGACGCAATATCGGCGTGACTGACCGGACCATCGTCGTCCGCCATGAAACGGCCGCGCCAGTGATCGACCAGCAGCCCGCTGGCCAGGGCTTCGGGCCACACGGTCCCGCCGCGGTTGCTGATCATGCGCAGGTCCAGGTCGGCGCCGGCTGCTGCCTGCAGCAGCTGCGCCAGATCCGCGGGCGTCCGGCCGTGCCAGTCCAGGAAGACGTCCACTCCCACGGTCTGCTTGGCCGGTCTGGCGCGGGGTGAGATGGCTGAAGCGTCCAGCGGCGCCGTGCCGCCTTCCGCGAAGACCGCGGCGGGTAGCGTCTGCGGGCCTTGCCCCAGGCGCTCGGCAACGGCGTGTCCGAATTCGCGGGTGCCAACCTTGACCTGGCTGCGTTCGGGATCGTGAACGTCGTAGGTGTGGACGCCGTCCTCCAGCGTTCGCAACCAGGCGTTCTGAACGCGCGCCGCGACCTCGCTCTGGCCGATGTGTACCAGCATCAGCACGGCCGCATTCAGCAAGCCCGAGGGATTGGCCAGGTTCTGGCCGGCGCGCCGGGGCGCCGACCCGTGGATCGCCTCGAACATCGCGGCACCCACGCCGATGTTGGCCGCGCCCGCCATGCCCACCGACCCGGCAATCTGCGCGGCTACGTCGGACAGGATGTCGCCGTAGAGGTTCGGCAGCACAACCACGTCGAACGCCCCCGGGGTGTCGGCCAGCTTGGCCGCGCCGATATCGACGATCCAGTACTCGGCCTCGATTTCGGGATAGTCAACCGCCACCTCATCGAAGACATCGTGAAACAGGCCGTCCGTCAGCTTCATGATGTTGTCTTTGGCGAAGGCCGTGACCTTGGCTCGCCCGTTGCGCCGGGCGTAGTCGAACGCGAAACGAATAATCCGCTCGCTGCCCGGGCGGCTGATGAGCTTGAGCGATTGCATCACGTCGGCGGTCTGGCGGTGTTCGATCCCGGCGTACAGGTCCTCTTCGTTCTCCCGGATCACGACCAGGTCCATGCCCGGATGCTTGGACTGGACGTGCGGGTGGTAGGCCACGGCAGGCCGCACGTTGGCGTAGAGGCCCAGCGCCATGCGGGTGGTGACGTTCAGACTCTTGTAGCCGCCGCCCTGCGGGGTGGTGATGGGAGCTTTCAGGAAGACCCGCGTACGGCGGATGGACTCCCAGGCCCCGGCGTCGATGCCGGACGAGATGCCGCGCAGGTAGACCTGCTCGCCGATTTCAATGGTCTCGATGTCAAGCTGCGCGCCAGCCTTGTCCAGGATCTCCAGCACGATGGGCATGATCTCGGGGCCGATCCCGTCGCCGTGGGCGACGGTGATGGGGGTTAATTGACTCATCCAAGAACTCCAAGCTGAGCGCTGACACCGCGCGAGGGCATTGATTCGGAAGTCAAGCCGGGCATTTCAGTTGCGACTCCCAAGTCCATTGCGTACGGAGTATGACTGCTGCCAGAAGTACAAGTAGTGGGCTGGATTCGTGAAGCGATATGCGCCTTGACCCCGCTCCGGATCCCGAGTTATCGCGCCCAGGATACGCATTCGCCTCAGGAAGGCGTCCACGGCGCCGACGCTGTCGGACGGCAAGCGGCTGACAAGCTCGGACCTTCGGAACGTATGAGTGAGTGGGTCGGTGGGGAGAATGCGGAGAATCTCGCGATACTGTTCGCTCTGCAAGGACTCCACGATCTGGGGTTGCAGATATTTGTGACCGACCACGCTGGCGGCAATATGCACGCCCAGCGTGGCAGCTTTGGAGTCCACCGGATATTTGGATGTCGACCGGAATACCGCGTCGCCGATTTCATGCGCCACGACGGGAAGTCCGCCAGTCATCGTTGCCATGAATTGCAGAGCTTCGGGATCAACTGAACCATTAGCCCTTGTAAAGTACGTGCTGAAAAACTCCTCCGCTTCGTCCTGTGTCCAGAGACGGATATCGATCACGTCAAAAACTCTGGCGAGCGACGGTTGCAGGGATATCAGGCTGCGGCGGGTTTCTTCCAGGCCAACCAGGAGGACGGCGACCTTGGTGGGGGTGCGGTGAATGCCGATCGCATCCACCGTGCTTTTGAGCCAGTTCGCAAACTCAGGCAGCTCGGCCAGCGCGTTGATATCGTCGAGCACTACGAAGAGCGAGGGGCGGTTGTCGTCCAGGCGAGATTGAATCGTGCGCAGAGCTTCAGGGAACGCGTTGGTTACTTCATACATCTCTGCCGGTGTGAATTGCAGATTGATCGACACCCCAAAGCGGCCGACGGATTGAATTCTCGATCCAAAGATATCCAGGATGTTGCTGTACCAGGGCCTGTCGGAATTGTCTTTGATGATCTGTTCGAGAGTTCGCTGGACAAAGCCGTCCAGGGAGTTGACGCCGCCGAGCATGACGTGGGTCGTGGCGGCGGTTTGGTCGCGTTCCACGAGGTAGCGGGCAAACGAGGCGAGGGACGTTTTGCCAATACCGCGATCGCCGGTGAGGAAGGCGATCTGGAATCTGCTGGCGGCCGAGGCCCGGACGAGCTGAGTGACACGCGCAATTTGCTCGGAGCTGCCAACGAACAGCTCGATGTCGGCAGGCTGTCCCGGACGAAACGGCGAAAGGTCTGGGTCCAACTCAGGCAGTCTCGGTCATTGTGGCTGGCGGCACGCGGGCGGGCATCGCACGCCACGGGACGCGGTAGGCGGCGGCGCGGCCATGATACGCAACCCGGGCGGTAGGTAAACGCCAGTCCCCGGGGCCGTACGGCCCCGAGCACCGGTGCTCAGGCGAAGCGCAGGGTTGGGTCGACGCGGCAATGGCGGATCCACTCGTCCAGTGCCGACATGAACTCGCGCAGGCGTTCCAGGGTGGCTTCGTCCGTCAGATTGCCGTCCGGGTCGCTGCGCCGGCGGGATCGCACCAGCAGCAGTTCGGGATCGATCATCACGCGCATGCTGTTGTGCAAGGCAATCTGCCGCATGTGCATCTGGGCGCGCACGGTGCCGGAGCGTCCGCCCACGCCCATGATGGCGGCCGGCTTGCCGTCCAGGGGCGAGGGCCGGCCGCGCGAGGCCCAGTCGATCGCGTTCTTGATCACGCCGCTGATCGAGTAGTTGTACTCGGGCATGGCGAACAGCAGACCGTCGGCCGCCGCGATGGCGCTGTGTATGGCGACGACGGGCTCGGGAGTCCCCAGCGCCTCGACGTCCGCGTTGAAGAGCGGGATGTCGTGCAGGGCGAATATCGACATCTCCATGCCGGGCGGCAGCACCGCGGCGGCGGCGCGGAGCAGGCCGGTGTTGAACGAGCCTGCTCGCAGGCTGCCCGAGATTCCGAGAACTTTGATTGCGTCGGCCACCGATGGCCTCCTTAGGGTTGAGGTGCGGACACAGGCCCGCCGGATTGCCGCGCGAGCGTCAGCGCCAACAACTCCGAGCTACGACGCTGGCTCCACGGTCACGCGGTGCAGGTCTTCCAGCGGGCGAATGATGGCGGACGTGTTCTCGCCGCCGTAGCCGCGGGCCTGGGCTTCCTTGTAGACCTCGTTTACCGTGCTGGTGACCAGCATGCGCACGCCGGTCAGCTTGCCCAGGTCGGCGGCGAGCTGCTGGTCCTTGGCGTGGAGGTCCAGCGCGAACTTGGGGTCGAAGTCCCGGGCCAGCACGCTGTCCTTGACCATGCGCTCGTGCCCGGGGCTGCTGGCGGTGGCGCTCTGCAGCGTCTCGTACATGGCGGCTGGGTCGATGCCGTACTTGACCGCCGCGACGTAGCCCTCGGAGATCACGGCGTTCAGCGCCGCGCCGATCAGGTTGTTGACCAGCTTGACCACGCTGCCGCTGCCCGAGGGTCCAAAGTGGCGGATGTTGGCGCCCACGGCATCGAAGACGGGTCCGCCACGCTCGAAGTCGGCGGCCTCGCCGCCCACCATGATGGCCAGCGTGCCGGCCTCGGCGCCCCAGACCCCGCCGCTGATTGGCGCGTCCAGATAGCCGCAGCCCTTGGCCGCCGCCGCGTCGCTCACACGTTGCGACGTATCCGGCCCGTTGGTACTGAAGTCGATCCAGAGCTGGCCTTCACTGGCGCCCTCGATGACCCCGTCCGAACCCAGGAACACTTCCTCGCAGACCGGCGGAATCGGCAGGCAGGCGCAGACCACGTCCACGCTGGCGGCCAGTTCGGCCGGGGTGCTGGCGGCCTCGCCGCCGGCGGCCACGAAGTCATTGACCTTGCCGCGGCTGCGGTTGTGTACGACGACGTCAAATCCGGCGGCTCGCAGATTGCGGGCCATCGGGAGGCCCATGGCTCCCAGTCCGATGAATCCGACTCTCATGGCGTGTGCCTCGTTTCGTTGGGTAGATCGCCAGCTTGCCATCCCCGGCTTGTGACCGGGAAAACCGTCAAGTCGTCGGCCGGCCCGTTATCTGGCGGCCGATTCGTGCCAACTCCTCGCCGCCGCTGACAAGTCGTGCCCCTACGTTAAGCAGCAGGTGGCGCGCGCGGGCTTCGTCGTCCATGGCCGGGTCGGCCCAGCTACAGAGAAACGCCAGCCCCTCGGCTTCGCAGGCTGCCTGGATGGTATTCCGCGCGTTGTCCATTTCAGGGGCATAGGGGGGATCGTGCCAGTCGGGGTGGCCGTGGGAGACGCCCATGTCCCCCGGTCCCCATTCGCTGAAGAACAGGCCGGGGACGGCGGTCAGCTCGAAGGCGCGCTTCATCCCGTGGCGGTCTTCGATCTTCAGACCCAACAGCAACTCGCCTTCCGGGTTGAGCGGCCATGGATCGGCCTTGCGGACGTACTCCATGGGTTCGAGTCCCCAGATCTCGGCCGCGATGCCCTGGCCGCCCAGGCCGCGGGTGCCCTCGCCCAGGCCCTCGCCGACGCCGAGCCGGCTGGTTGGGTACCGGACCGCTTCCACGAAGGCGCGCACCGCCTCCGGCGTTCGCGCGTGGCACAGCACCAGGCCATGCACGCCGGCCGCCAGGATGTGGCGAATCTGCCAGTCGTTGGCCCGTACGGCGGCTTCGGAAAGGCCGTTGACGGGCAGCGTGCAGAGGACGGTGGGCGTGCGGTGGCCGGTGGGCGTGGGACCGGCGTCGCGCAGCCCCTGCATGAAGTCGACGAGGCCGCGCGTGTCCAGCCCGTGATGCTCGAACTCGACCAGGATGAAGTCGGCCCAGGTCGCGGCCATCTCGCGTCCGCGCTCGTAGGTAAGGCGCTCGGACATCCCGGTGTAGTAGAGCGGCTCGCCGGATTCGTAGAGCTCAATGCAGCGGTTGATGCGGACTGATGACCGCTCCCGCGCTCGCGCAGTCATTGGGATTGGCAGTTCCCTCAGCCAGTTCGTCCAGTCGACGGGGACTATCCCGCAGCCGGCGTCACCGACGCTTAGCTTTCGCCATCCTCACCATCGTCCTCGGTGGTTGACTCTGCGGTCAAGAGGAAATACCTCCGATCCTCATCTGGCTGAAGACCAGTGCCAAGCTTCGGGTCGTAGACCACAAGCGGCTCGGTATCAGCGTCTACTTCCTGGATAACCCAGCCTTCAGCCGATCCTCCCTGGTAAAGAGTCGCTTCAAGCCTGCCTCCAGGGAGTTCGAGCCAGGGATTGGCGGTCTTACTCTCGGTCACCTCCGAGTCACTAGCCTCACTGCCTGATGTCTCAGCGACAAGAGCCGCTATAGCTTCCGTGAATCCATCGGCAGAAAACTGGGTCGATGAAATCGAAGCTGGGGAGTTGCCCCTCGCAGTGTTTGTCACTTTCACCTTGAACAGGAAGTACGTATTTCCAGACCTCGGCTCGGTGTCGGAATACTTGTTGGCCGAGCTAAAGACTTCCTCGGCTTCAGTCCCCACATAGGATTCGGAGATCTCAATCTCAAAAGCCGACGTTACAGCAGCTTCTCCAAGTAGAACCGGGGAGTCTATGTCTGTTCCAGAACTCGTAGGCCGTTGCGCGTTGGATCGATCGCTTGCAATGTTAGAACCACTCTTCAACTCGAAGTACATAAAGTCAGCATCACGGTATAGAATTGACGCTTCTTCACGAACGGCGAGAACAAAGTCGTCGTCATCGTCCGCGATATCTTCAAACGTCAACCACCCATTCCGTACCTGTTCTTCACCGTGCCCGTCTCCGAATACCGGGGAAGGACCGTCATCCGAGTATGGATTTGTGGCGTCCAGGTCCAGGGTGTGCTTCGACCCGGCGAGACAGAACTTCAGTTCGTCGACGTCACCGGGCTGGTCGTCGTCCGATCCTGTGTACGCAACCTCCAGACGAACGTGCACAAGATTAGAAATCCGAGCGAACTCCAGGACGCCAAGACCCCAGTCTCCGTACGAGCCCACGTCTCCGAACTCGACTGGATTCTGGCGCGTGGCACCAAGTTCTAACGCACTTACATTCGAGGAACGGCGAATGTGCGGCGGATTCGAGCAGGACTGATCTGGAACACAAGCTGATAAGACGGCTAAGAGCAGCGAGCCGAGAAGGGCAGTGGCGATGCGAGACGGTCGTGTGGTCATGGGTTCCTCTGTCCAAACTCAGGAGCGGCCCCGAATGGACCGCTGGATCGATGACCCGGTACCACGCGAGGTCCCCAGCAGCCCGTCCGAGGCCGCCGGGTCATCGAGTCTCGCGTGGTGGCGGAAGTATAGCGGATAGAGGCGATACGTCCGTACGTGATGCACCGGCTGTTGATTGGACCAGCCGAGGCGCGGCTCACGGTGGCGATGACGTCACAAACTCGTTGGCCCACCGGCTTCGTAATGCAGCGCGATCATTGCCGTGGACCGGCCGCCAGGTTAGTTCGTTGCCTACCGGCCACCGGCCGGTGGTTGCCGCCGCGAGTCAACGCAACTCACAACCCAGAATCTGGTCCAGCGTAGGGCTGGACGATAGCTAGTCGCGGAGAGGCCGGTATCGAGCACCGATTTAGCTTGCAGGCTCTGGTGCCATCCCCGTTTGGTGCGATGACGTGCGCGCCGCAAGCAGGGCGCGGGCGGCGCGCACGACGATGTCGACCATGTCCGCACAGTTTGCCCGGTATTCGTCGGTGCCGAAGATGTTGGGCCAGTCGCGGCGGTATACGAGGTCGCTGACCGTGAGGATCATGCCCAGGTCGGCGCCGCGGAACTCCGACACGATCATCAGGGCGGAGGCCTCCATGTCCACGCTCAGTACGCCTTGTTCGCCGTAATGGCGCACCTTGCCGGTGAACTCGCGGTAGGGGGCGTCGGTGCTCCAGACGCGGCCGGCGTGGGCGGGGTGCTCACCGGCCTTGGCGGCCGCGATCAGCGCGTGCGTTGCCGGCCCGTCGGCGCGGGCCGGATGGTCCGGCGGCCGGTAGTGGTATGAGACGCCTTCTTCGCGCAGGGCGTTGGTGGCGATCACATAGTCGCCGACCTCTATCCCTGGCTTTAGAGCGCCCGTGGCGCCGGCGATAAGGAAGGTGCGCGCGCCGAGCGCCATCAACTCTTCAAGGGTCATGACGGAGCGTGCGCCGCCCACGGGTATGCGGGCCACGCCGACGGGGTGGCCGTCCAGTTCGCCGACGCGCAGTCCGGGGCGCAGGGAATCGGTGTCCCTGGTGGCGCCCTTGGATCGCGCGATCGGTTGTGGACCGCGCAAGCCAAGGCGAGTCTTCGACTCGACGGCGCCCACAGCCTCGGCCAGCGGGTCGATCATCAGGTCGATAAACCCGCCGATGACCAGCGGCGGGCAGTTGTCGTTGGGATCGCGACCTCGGCGTTTGGCGTACTCGCGCACATGGGATTCCGGGTCGATGACGGGCGTTGGGTCGCCGTGCGCGTTGAGCCAGTCGAGTGGGGACGAGGGCATGGGAGCGGCCCGGGAAGGGGTGAGCGAGGCTAGCAGAGCACCCGTAGGCCGATAGCGGAGCTTGACCGGGTCGATATCAATGGTGGCGGCGTGTGGAGCAGGCCTCTGCTCCAGGCGCTATCTCAAGTCCGGCAAGGAGTTGCCCCCTGCGAACGCCTGGCTGGCAATCACTTCAGGTCGAAGCGATCGAGCTTCATCACCTTGTCCCACGCGGCCACGAAGTCGCGTACGAACGCCTCCTGCCCGTCGTTCGATCCGTAGACCTCCGCGAGAGCGCGGAGCTCGGAGTTGGAACCGAACGCGAGGTCCACGCGCGTCCCGGTCCACTTGAGGTCGCCGGTCGCACGATCGCGGCCTTCGAACACCTCCCCGGACGCCTGCCACTCGGTGTTTACGTCGAGCAGATTCACGAAGAAGTCGTTGGTGAGCGTGCCCGGCCGATCGGTGAACACGCCGTGCGCGGACTGCCTGGTGTTCGCGTTGAGGGCGCGCAACCCGCCGACGAGCGCCGTCATCTCCGGGGCCGTGAGCGTCAGCATGTAGGCCCGCTCCACCAGCAATTCTTCGGCGGCGCCTTCCCGACCTGCCGGCAGGTGGTTACGGAAGCCGTCCGCGGTGGGTTCGAGGACGGCGAACGACTCCTCGTCGGTCCATTCCTGCGTGGCGTCCGTGCGCCCGGGAGCGAATGGGACCTGCACGTCGTGGCCGGCGTCCCTGGCAGCCTGCTCGACACCCGCGCACCCGGCCAGGACGAGCAGATCGGCGAGTGAGACCCGCTTCCCGGCGGAGTGCGAGCCGTTGAACTCCGCCTGAAGTCCCTCCAGCGTCTCCAGCACCGTGGCGAGTTGGGCCGGGTCGTTGGCTTCCCAGTCCTTCTGTGGCGCGAGGCGAACGCGCGCCCCGTTCGCGCCACCGCGCCGGTCGGTGCCGCGGAACGATGCCGCCGAGGCCCAGGCGGCCGAGACCAACTGGGAGACGGACAGGCCCGAGGCGAGGACCCTCGCCTTGAGGTCGGCGATATCCGCGTCGTCGATCAGCTCGTGGTCGACGGCGGGGACGGGGTCCTGCCAGAGCAATGCCTGGTCCGGAACAAGGGGGCCGCGGTAGCGGCTGCGCGGCCCCATGTCGCGGTGGATGAGCTTGAACCACGCCCTGGCGAAGGCGTCTTCGAGATCCGCGGGATTCTCGAGAAAGCGTCTCGAGATTTCCGCATAGTCAGCGTCCATCCGCAGCGAGAGGTCCGTCGTCAGCATCATGGGGGCGTGCTTTTTCGACGGATCGTGCGCATCGATCACGGTGGCCGCGGCGGCTGCATTCTCCGGCTGGTACTGCGACTTGCCGGCGGGGCTCTTGGTGAGCTCCCACTCGTGGTCGTAGAGGTTCTCGAGGAAGTTGTTGTCCCACTTGACCGGGTTGTCGGTCCAGGCGCCCTCGAGACCGCTGGTGACGGTGTCGTCAGCCTTGCCGCTGCCGAAGTCGCTGGTCCAGCCCAGGCCCTGCTCCTCGACTCCGGCGCCCTCCGGTTCGGGGCCGACGTGCGACTCGGGGGCGGCCCCGTGCGCCTTGCCGAAGGTGTGCCCGCCGGCGATGAGCGCGACCGTCTCCTCGTCGTTCATGGCCATGCGCTTGAAGGTCTGACGGATGTACCGTGCCGCGAGGGCTGGATCCGGATTGCCGTTCGGCCCCTCCGGGTTAACGTAGATCAGGCCCATGTGGTCGGCGCCGAACGGCCCCTCGATTTCACCGTCGGCATCGTGACGGTCGTCGCCGAGCCACTCGCCTTCGGCGCCCCAGTCGGTCTCGTCGGCTTCCCAGACGTCCTGGCGTCCAAAGGCAAACCCGAAGGTCTTGAAGCCCATCGATTCCAGGGCGCAGTTGCCGGTGAAGACGAGCAGGTCGGCCCAGGAAAGATTTCGGCCGTACTTCTGCTTGATCGGCCACAGCAGGCGGCGCGCTTTATCCAGGTTTGCGTTGTCGGGCCAGCTGTTGAGCGGCGCAAACCGCTGGTGACCAGAGCCCCCGCCGCCGCGGCCGTCGCTGATGCGGTACGTGCCGGCGGCGTGCCAGGTCATGCGGATGAAGAGCGGACCGTAGTGGCCGTAGTCGGCCGGCCACCAGTCCTGCGAGGTGGTCATGACCGCTTCGATATCGCGCTTGAGCGCATCGGCATCAATGGAATCGACCGCCGCGCCGTAGTCGAAATCCTCGCCAATCGGATCCGAACGGGAAGAATTCTGGCGGAGGGCCTTCAAGCTCAACTGCTCCGGCCACCAGTACTGGTTGTTGGTCATGGCGCCTTTCTTCCCGGTTTGCCCACGGGCCCCACGGCCCAGCGGCCTGGGTATTCCTCCAGTTTCCTAGTGGCGGCGATGCTATCACGGCCCCATTCGCGGACGCAGGCAGTCTGGATAGTCGGTGGTGGGTCACTTGGATCGCATCCCTCTCCACGAAGCGAGCTGTCATCTTTTCCCTCTCTCCTGAGACCTTTGCACAACGCCCTTCGTCCGCGAAGGTGCGGCCGCTCGTGCTCCCTCTCCCCGTGGAGACCGTTGCAAAACGCCCCGCGTCCTCGAAGGTGCGGCGGCTCTTGCTCCCTCTCCCCGTGGGAGAGGGTTGGGGTGAGGGTCTTCCGGGCAACCGCCCCCGGATTACGCAAAGGTCTCTCCTGGGGGAGAGGGTTAGGGTGAGGGGTCTTCGCGGCTCGTAGCTCAAAATGACCCACTACCGGATAGTCGGGCAGGCGCAAGGCAAAACGTGGCGTGGTGGTCTGGCGATTGACAATCACTCACGGTCGGAGTCCACTTGATGAGCCTTCAACCCGACCGACGGGCAAGTGTGGGAAGCGCTCGCTGCGAGGACGCGAGATGAACACGGCATCGTCCGAAGACCAATTCGCCTGGGCCGAACTGAGCACCGGGCAGCGCATCCGAGGCCTGGAGGTCGAGGGGTACGTCGTGCTGCCGGCCACGCTGGACCCGCAGGCCGTGGCTCGGCTGAAGGCGCAGGCGTCGGCCTGGGACCCAACGCCGGTGCACTACAGCCAGCACCAGCGCACGCAGTCCGACGTGCAGTTCGCGGGCGGCGCGGTGACGGAGTTGATTGCGCATCCGCCGGTAATCGAGTTCCTGCGGGCGGCGCTGGGGCCCGACTTGGTGTTCATGCATGCGCACTACGCGATCTCGGCGCCCGGTCATCCGGGCATGAACCTGCACACCGATTCCCACCCGTACGGGACCAGCGACTGGGGCTACGCCTTCAGCGCGCCGCGGCAGGTTCGGGTTCTGTACTACCTGGACGACCTGACGCCGGACGTGGCGCCGCTGCGGGTGGTTCCGCGTTCGCACCTGTCCATGCACCCGGACGCCAACCCATATAAGCGCTATCCCTCGCATCCCGATGAGCGCGTGATCACCGCGCCGGCTGGTACGGCGGTCGTGATCAACCTGGCCCTCTTCCACGCCAACGGTCCGAACACCGGCGCGCGAGCGCGCGAAATGATCGCGCTGTCCTACCGCCCGGCCTGGTGCGGCCCGACCGTGCAGGACGTTGAGCCCTGGCCGGACGACGTGCTGGCCGGTCTTCCGCCCGACGTTCGCGAGCTTTGCGGCGACCGCAACCAGCGGGCGACCCACTCCGAAGCGGGCATGCCGCCGGTCGACCCGCGCACCAGCGCCTCGGGCATCAGCCCGCGCCGCTGGGACAGTGCCTAGAGCCGAACCGTCCGCCCGCTCGCGGCCGACTCGTAGGCCGCGTGCACCACGCGCAGCGCGGCCAGGGCCTCGGCGCCGGTGATCGGCGGGGGGTCGCCCAGGCAGGCGCGTAGCGTCCGTTCGATCCAGGGCGTGTAGTTGGGGAAGAGCGGTCCGCTGTAGGCGATCCGACGATCCGGCATGTCGGCCAGGTCCGGCGACGCGGAGTGCCATTCCAGCAGGTGCTGGTCCGCCGCGCCGAACCGCAGCCAGCCGTCCGATCCCCACAGGCTCAGGTCCATCTGGTAGGGCTTGTCCAGCAGATAGCCTGACACCAGCGATCCATAGGCACCGTTGGCGAGCCGCAAGTTGACCAGCGCCAGGTCCTCCACGTCGATAGGCGCGCCGCCCACCACATCCGTCATGGCCTGGACCTCCACGACCGGCGACCCGGTGATGAACGTCATCAGGTCGATCCAGTGGATGCCCAGCCAGACCAGATGCCCGCCGCCGGCCAGGGATCGCTTGAACGTCCAATCGCGCTCGCCGTGCGCCGGCCAGATGCGCGTCTGGTCGGCGATCACCGCGCCGCGCAGCGCGTAGGCCCGGCCCAGGGCGCCGCTGGCGAAGATGCGGCGCGCGTCCTTCACCCACGGACTCAGCCGACGCGCCAGCGGAACGATCAGGTGACGGTCGCGCTCCTCGGCCAGTTCGACCAGTTCCGCGAACTGATCGGGATGCGTGCAGGCCGGCTTTTCCACCATCACGTGACAGCCGGCCTGCAGGCAGCGACGAACCGCCGGCGGCGCGTGGGCGGCGATCAGGGAGACGATGGCCAGGTCGGGCGCGGCGCTTAGCAGGCCGGATTCCAGGTCGTGGTGCGTGCTGCGTAGCTTGGGGCCAAGGGTTTGCCGCGCTTCAGCGAACGTGCCGCCGGACTCGTCCACGACGGTGACTGAGCCCACCAGGTCCAGGTCGCGCAGCGCCTGGAGGAAGAAGGCCCGGTGGCCCTGTTCGTCGGCTTCCATCACCAAGATGACGTGCATTCGACTCCTGAGCTTGGCTTTTCGCAACCGCTCAGTCTAGGCGGCGGGCGTCGCCCGTTCTCCAGGTGGTCCGACCTACTGACTTGGCCTACGTGTTGTGCATCCGATACGGAATGCCAAAGAAGTACTTGTCGTCGCCGATAATTTTCCTGATCGCGTCCTTTTCACGCACGCCCGGGAACGAGATCGCGAGATCGGCCTTGCCTGGGCAATTGTCCGTCACATTGAAGATGGATCCGCCTCCGGGATTTTCGTTGACGTACATACCGATATGACCGGGGCTAACTAGGTGTATCTGTCTGACAATATGGGGATTGTCGTCAAGGACACGCTGCGCTTCCTTAGGCGTGGGTAAACGGCTACAAGGAACCCAGTGATAGGATGAGCCGTAGAGGTGCTCAATCAGCATATTGCGGACGGAGGCGGTGGTGGCCTCGAAAACTACCAGATTGAGCGCTATCAGTACGACCAAACAGACCCTGCCGGTCACCCAGCCCAGCCGGCCCCTCACCGTTGAGAAGTCCGGGCGACGCTCGCTCACCGGAGGCCTCTGAAGCGCCTGGAGTGAAAACGTCGTGTGTCAACGCTGAACATGGGTGTCCCGACGCGAGATCCATCCCGGCAGCGTAGCCCACGGCGCCGCCCGGTTTTCGGTATGCCGGTGCACCACGCGTCCCTCGTCACACCGGAGCGAAAGAGGCCGTTGCTAGACTGAATTTGCAGCTACCCGAGGTGCCGCATGTCCGCGCGTCCCATCCTGTTGGTCACCGGCGGCGCCGGGTTTATCGGCGCCAACTTCGTGCATCACGTTCGCGCTGTGCGTCCTGATTGGGACGTGCGGGTGCTCGACGCGCTGACCTATGCGGGCGACCGCCGCCGCCTTGAAGGGGCGGGCTGCG
Source organism: Chloroflexota bacterium (assembly GCA_965263175.1). Classification (GTDB taxonomy): domain Bacteria; phylum Chloroflexota; class UBA11872; order UBA11872; family UBA11872; genus UBA11872. The sequence goes on along the minus strand of OZ253587.1, from coordinate 3,058,327 downwards.
ACCTGATCGTTGGCGACATTGCAGATACCGAGACCGTGCAATCCGCGCTGGACGACGTGACCTGGCTGGTTAACTTTGCCGCCGAGACGCACGTGGATCGCTCGCTGCTCGACGCCGAGCCGTTTTTGCGGACCAACGTCACCGGTACCTACCGGCTGTTCGAGGCGGCGCGGCAGGCCGGCGTGGCCAAGGCCGTGCACGTGAGCACGGATGAGGTCTACGGCGAGACGCGCGGCGCGGCCTTTGTCGAAACGGATCCGCCGGCGCCCCGCAACCCCTACTCGGCCTCAAAGGCGGCCGGCGAGTTGATGGTGCTGGCCAGCTGGCAGACGCATCAATTTCCGGTTTGCATCACTCGCGGCGTCAACACCATCGGTCCCTGGCAACACCCGGAGAAGGCCGTGCCGCTGTTCACCATCAACGCCATGCGCGGCCAGCCCCTGCCGCTGTACGGGCGCGGTGAGCAGCAGCGGGACCGGCTGCACGTGGAGGATCACGCCAGCGCGATCCTGGCCGTGCTCGAACGAGGCGAACCCGGCGAGGTTTACAACGTCGCGGCCGATAACAACCGCGACAACCTGACCGTGGCTCGGCGCATCTGCGAGCGAGCCGGCGCGTCCCAGAACCTGATCCACTTTGTGGATGACCGCACGGGGCACGACTGGAATTACGCGCTGGATAGCACCAAGCTTCAGGCGCTCGGCTGGTCGAGGCGCTACGACTTCGCGGCGGCGCTGGACGCGACGGTGGACTGGTATCTCGAGGCGCGGGACTGGTGGACGCCAATTGTGGACGGTGAGTTCCAAGCCTACTACGCACGGCAATACGCGGAGCGGCTGGCCGGTGCGGAGGCCTTCCGCGGTTAGCCCAACCCGGCTGCCTCGATACACCTGGCGCGAGGCTTGGCGCTGGATGCGCTGGGACGTTCCGACCCGCATCGTGTTTCTGATCGGCGCGCCGCTGATCTGGATCGCGGTGGCTGGGATCGACCCGTCGGCCATCGGTCTGAGGCTCGGGCTGGCGCCATTGGACTGGATGCTGATTGCGCTGTGGTCAGTTGGCGTGGCGCTGGTGACGCTGAGCTACCGGCGCTGGCTCTGGCCGGTGCGCGCGGTGGCCGGGCCTTCGGCGTTGCCGCTGGACCTGCCGTTCTTCCTGGTGCTGAACCCGGTTGCCGAGGAGCTGTTCTTTCGGGGCGCGGCGATGTTCGGCCTGGCCAACCTGATCGGGATGCCTTGGGCAATCGTGGTCACGTCGCTGGTGTTCGGCCTGCATCACGGGCTGGACCGGCAGTTCCCACGCTCGTTCCTGGTGCTGGGCACGCTGGGCGGGCTGCTCTTTGGTATCGCGGCGGCGCACTTCGAATCGGTCGCGCCGGCCATCGTGCTGCACGTGGCCGCCGACGCCGTGATCTTCGTGGCCGCCGCGCCGATTCTGGAGCGGCTGGGCGTGGGTGTGCGCTTGCCGGCGCGGCCGCTGGACCAGGGTCCGGCGCCTACGCGCAGCGCTTGACCGGCTCGGACCAACGCAGCCGCCGTGCAGGCTGATTGCTAGACTGACTTTCCTGACCCCGTAGCTCAGTTGGATAGAGCGTGTGGTTGCGGACCACAAGGCCGGAGGTTCGAGTCCTCTCGGGGTCGCCCAACACCGCACCCGTTGACGGAGTCGCCGACCCGCATGGCTGACGGCCCAATTCCTCGCCGACGCATCGGCGCTTCGGACCTTCAGGCCGGTACGGTCGGCGTGGGCACCTGGCAGTGGGGCGACCGGGCCTACTGGGACGATCACGACGGCCAGGAGCCCACCGATATCGAGGCCACGTACCACGCGACTGTGGAGCGCGGCGCCGACTTTCTGGACACCGCCGAGCTGTATGGCTTTGGCGAGTCGGAGCGCGTGATTGGCCGCCTGCGCACGGGCGATGCGCGTCCGGCGGTGGTCGCCACCAAGTACATGCCCGCGCCCACGCGCTGGCGCGTGCGTGCAGCGGATGCGGCGATCGACGCCAGTCTCAAGCGTCTCGGGGTGGACCAGATCGACCTGTACCAGGTGCACTGGCCGTACAGCTTCATTCCGCATCGTCGCCTGCTCCGGCGTCTGGCGCGGGCCGTCCATGACGGCCGCCTGAGCTACATCGGCGTCAGCAACTTCACCGCACCGCAGATGCGGCGCGCGCACGCGGTGCTGGCCGATTCGGGCGTGCCCCTGGTCTCAAACCAGGTGTCCTACAGCCTGCTGCGCCGGGCGCCCGAGGTGAACGGCGTGCTGGACACCTGCCGGGAACTCGACATAACGTTAATCGCCTATAGCCCGCTGGCTCAGGGGCTGCTCAGCGGCAAGTACGGACCGGGCGGCCGCCAGCCACGCTCACGGCCGATGCGGCGCGTGTTGCGGGCCAAGACGCCGGAGCGGGTGATGCCGCTGCTCGACGCACTGCGGCGGATCGGGGACTCCGTGGGAGCTACCGCAGGCCAGATTGCGGTTGCGTGGACCCTGCGCGACTCGGCGGTGCTGCCGATCGTGGGTGCACGCACGTCCGGCCAGGCGGAGGCCAATGCCCACGCCGCGTTGATCGAGCTGGACGACGAGGCGCTGCGCGAGCTTGACGCCGCGTCGCGCGCGCACCGCACAGCCGGTCCCATAGCGCGACGCTTGCGGGGTTGAGAGGCGCCCGAAACCCGAACAGACGCCAACATGCCACGCTCAAGGCGCGTATTCTGGGTCGGAAGGGCTCAAGGGGGAGCGCAAGTATGTACGACGCTCGTAAGGGACTCGGCCCCGTGCTCAGGCGCGAGGTACGCCCGGCGCTGGCAGGCGTGATTGCCGCCGGCGTGTCGTTTGGAGTCACCGAAATCTTCGCCGGTCTGATTTCCGGCGGCCCGTCGCTCATCATCGCGGTGGGCTCGGGTGTCATCGACCTGTCGCCGAAGTTCGCCAAGGACTTCGCCATCGCGGTCTTTGGCGTCAACGACAAGCTCGTGCTCCTCATTTCCATCGTGGTGATAGGTCTGGGTCTGGGCGCGGTGGTCGGCGTGGCCGCAACCCGAAAGTTCTGGATCGCGCAGGTCGGATTCGGAGTGTTTGGCATTGTGGCCGCCGTTGCCGGATTCGCCGAGCCGCAGCTCTCGCCCGTGCTTGCGCTCATCGGCGCTCTGCTGGCGACCTCCGCCGGTATGTGGACGCTGGCGATGCTGGTGAAGATGTTGCAATCGGAAGAGACGCCACGGCCCGCTCGCGACCCCCGGCTGATGGGATTTGGCCGCCGCCCGTTCATCCGAATGGCCGGCGCCTTTGCCTTCGTGGCGGCGGGAACGGCGGCCGGCGGGCGAGTGTTGCTGGAGCGGGCGCGCGTGGCCGCTTCCAGCCGGCTGGACGTGATCCTGCCCGCGCCGCGCGATGCCGCGCGGCCGATCCCCGAGGGCGCGATGGTCGAGGCCGAGGGCGTTGGGCCTATCGTCACGCCGAACGAAGACTTCTACCGCATTGACACCGCGCTCAGCATTCCCTCGGTCGACCTGTCCACCTGGCGGCTCAAGATCGAGGGCTTGGTGGACCGACCCTACGAGCTGACCTACGACGAGTTACTCGACCTGGCTCGCGTCGAGCGCTACGTCACGCTGGCCTGCGTTTCGAACGAGGTCGGCGGCGACCTGGTGGACAACGCCAAGTGGCTGGGCGTGCCGCTGACGGAGCTGCTGGACCGGGCCGGCCTGCAACCGGAGGCCAGCCAGATCGTTGGAAAGTCGGTGGACGGCTTTACCGTTGGCTTCCCCGTGGATACGGCCTACGACGGACGTGAGGCGCTGGTGGCCGTGGGTATGAACGATGAACCGCTGCCGCCGAAGCACGGCTTTCCGGCCCGGCTGGTGGTCTCCGGACTCTACGGCTTCGTCTCGGCCACCAAGTGGCTGGATGCAATCGTTGTGAACCGCTGGGAAGAGTTTGACGCCTACTGGATTCCGCGTGGCTGGTCCAAGGAAGGACCGATCAAAACGCAGTCGCGGATTGACGTTCCGCTCAATGGCCGCACGCTGAAACCGGGCCTGCAGCCCATCGCCGGGGTGGCCTGGGCTCAGGACCGCGGAGTCTCCAAGGTGGAAGTCCAGATTGGCGACGGCGGCTGGCAGGAGACCGAACTGGGCGAGGCGATTTCCAAGAACACCTGGCGCCAGTGGGTGCTGCCCTGGGACGCAACGCCGGGACGCCACGTCATCGCCGTTCGCGCCACCGACGTCACCGGCGAAACCCAAACCGCCGCCATCAGCTCATCCGACCCCGACGGCGCCACCGGCCACCACACCATCGTTGTTGAAGTCAGCGGATAGCCGACTTCCAACTGACTCAGGCGAATAGCCGGCCGCGAACCCCAAGTACGGGGCCGGTTGCTTAGTGCGCCGTGGTCGAGGGCAGGCAGGCTCCGGGTTTAGTCCGTCGGAGCGGGGCTGCTACACAGCACGCCCTCATACACCTGCCGCTGCTCGTCAAGCCAGTCGGCCATTTGATCCCAGTTGTTCGGGTCGCGGGAGTCAATCCACAGGCTTGTGACGCACCACTGATTCTCGCTATCCCGGACATAGTCGGCTGCAGGCGTTTTTTCACGAATTGATTCCTCGAGGGCCTCCACGCACGGTTCGATCCGGGTCCAGATACTCGCCTTGGTCGAACCCCGCGCGCCGCGCAGATATACCCCAACATTGTTCTGGGCCAAGTATTGGACGACATGTAGTTCAGCTTTCTCAACCCAATGCCAGACATAGCTGCCCATGTATCCAGTACTCAGCCCGGGTGAGTCTGGGCGACGGGACGAGAAGTGCGTCCAAAAGTCTCGCCGGAACTTCCCAATATCGGTAAGCCCACTTACCCTCTCGACTTGGCGGTCCCATTCATTAGGGCGCTCAAGTACGTTGAGCACTGGGGCAAGTTGTGATTTGCCGATCTGGACTACCCCTAAGCGAACCGCAAAAAACGAGAATGGGTCAGCCGTGTGCTCGTTTAGCCAACGGATTGCGGACAAGTGCGCCTCTCGGAATTCAGTAGCGACCCAAACGACGATCTGAGCGTTCAGTCCTGCTAGGTAGGCCAACACCTGGCCCAGGTGTTCCAGGTTGGCCTCCTCCAGTTGGTTTTCTATGAGCACCACGCTGCCGTCGTGCGGAGCGCGCGCCAGAATGTCCGCCCGATACTGGTCCGGCCCTACCGCGACTTCCGTGTCCTCCAGCTCAAGGGCGATACCGAGCTCAGCAGACAGCACTTCAAGATTTTCCGACAGCCAAGGCGTAAAGTCGTGAGCCTCATGCGGCCAGGCCCGTCGAACTTCAACTCGCTTTAGCGTGCCCAGGTTTGCTTCGCGCATTCCGCACTCCATTTCACGCAGTTTATCCGCCGGGCAGGTGTACTTCCAATACGCCAAACCGCGCGACAGTCGCTCATCGCTCGAATTCGGCACGTCTTTCGAATAAGTCGAATGAGGCCCAGCACGCGGTTGCGAGCGCGCTGCCTTTAGGTGGGAATCCGGCTTGTACAATCTTCCGACCGCGCAAGCTGAGGAACTCAACAGCTGGAACAAGGTCAGCGTCAGATGAGACCAAGATACCGATGTCGTAGACCTGCTCCCAGGCCAGACGGATCATGTCGGTCGCAATCGCCGTATCGACCCCTTTTTCCTCGGTCCGATTTATTTTCTGTTTGCAATGAGGGCATGCGTCTACCGTCTTGTCACAGTGTTGACAATCTAATGGACGCCTGCGCTGACGTTCTCGGAGCGAAACCTGGACTCCAGGCTGCCGATCCAGCCAAGTCTCCACCCAACGCTTATATTTGTTGTCTTTCCCAGACGCGGGATTGTAGGAGGAGTAGACGTACATGCCTTCATATGTGTATTCGTTCAGCCCGCATACACTTACGGCTTGCTTTGCCAACCAACCAGGTAGAGAAATCCAGTCAAAGAAAAACTTTTCCCCGATCTTCCTATCTTTCAGCATCCCATTCATGGTCAACTGGAGATTCCAGTAGTCCACGAAGATACAGATACGGCTATTAGGAGTGAGTTCATACTGATCAGTCACAGTGGGACGATTCTGCCTTCACGACCTGTGATGCTCCTGTCGATTTGACGCCAAAGCGCGGCAAGCAACAGGGACCGCGCCAAACGACGCGGTCCCTGTCACTTTAATGACTGGCGGGCTCCACCCGATCCTGCCGAGCGCTAACCGCCAGTGGGCTGTAATGCTGGCATTGTAGCCAACGCGTCCCGCTTGTCAATTTGCACGCGCTAGGCGTAGTCGCCGTGGGCCCCGGTGCCGCTGGGGTCCACCAGTTCGTCCGCGCCGCAGAGGTAGCGCCACCAGTCGGCGCGTTCCTGGGCCACGGCCGAGGATTCGCCCGTGAGGTTGTGGGTGTTTTTGTTCATGCGGAAAAAGCGCCGGATTTCCTCGCTGTCCCAGCCGTCGGTGTTAAAGAGCCCGCGCTGCGGGACCCGCGGGTTGTAGCGAATCTTGAACATGAACCGCCACTGATCGGTCTCGTTGGTCTGCGCGCAGTGCCAGAGCGCCTCGTGCATAAACACGATCCGCCCGGCCTTGCCCGACAAACGCTTCTGGCCGGCGATGTTCTTGTAGCGGGCCGCGTCGGGCCCAAGCACGGTACGCATGTGCGAGCCGGGCAGCACCAGCGTGGGACCCATTTCGTGCGGGGTGTCGTGCGCAAAATAGGCGGTGAGGATGTCGAACGACCAGGGATGCACGCCGGGCAGTCGCACCTGGCGCCGTCCGCCGGCGTCCACGTGCCACATCTGGGCCGACTCCTTGCGAGGTCCGGTGCAGTGCAGCGCCGAATGGCTGGCGACGTGTCCGGGGCCGAGCAGGCTCTGCAGCACGGCCTTCACGCGCGGCAGGTTGTGCACGGCGCGCACGGCCGCGGAACGCTCGTAGAAGCCGTGCGGGTTGTCCGTGATGTGCCAGCGCACTTCGGGGATCGGGTCGTCCTCTCCGACCGACGCCAATTCGTCGGCATGGATGGCTTCGCTCAATTCGTCCGGCACCAGATCGTCGAATTCGATGAAACCATCGGTAACGAACCGCGCCATCTGATTCACGTCCAGAAGTTCGGTCTGCGCCACGATCTCGGTCTCTGCGATCGCCATGCCTTGGCCCCTTCCGTTCCAGCGCTCAGGCGGCGCCGGCGACGACTACCCCTCGACGTTGACGTTGCGCTCCAGCCAGAACTCGTTCGCCAGCTGTCCTGTACCGGTTGCCGCGCTGCGTTCCGGCAGCGGGCTGGCCTGGAAGACGCGCCAGCCATCGCGCATGGCCGCCAGCACGGAGTCGTACGGCGGTTGGTACTCGCTGCCGGTTTGCATTTGCACGGCGTCCGCCGGCAGCGCTCCGTCGTAGAGCGCCCAGGCGACGGTCGGTGAACCCAGATCGCCCGACTGGAGATGCAGAATCAGGATCTGCTGCCGAACTGGCGCCATGCCTGCCCCTTGCCGTGAAGCGCGCGGCTCATGTTACCGAGGCCGTCCGCATTCGCGCCTCGATATAATTGGTGAGTGTAAGGACCGACGGACGGGACGTGGCTCATGCACACGTTGACTGACGAACAGGTCGCTTTCTACAACGAGCGCGGGTACTTGCGGCTGCGCGACGTTTACTCGCCCGACGAGGTTGAGTACCAGTCCGTGGAACTTGAGCGCCTGATGCTGGAGTGGGCCCAGCAGACCGCCGGCTGGCGCGGTCCCTGGCGCAAGGCCTACATGACCGCGGAGGAAGACGCCCGCGCCCGCCTGACGGCCATGCACGAGCTGCAGAACTACTCCGAGGCCTTCATGCGCGCCGTCGTGAACGACCGGCTCACCGGCGCCGTGGCCGACCTGATTGGGCCGGACGTGGAGCTGCACCACACCACCCTGCACGCCAAGGCGCCGAACATGGGAACGCCGTTCCCCATGCACCAGGACCACCCGTTCTACGAGCACGAAGGCCCCGCCTACGTGGACGCCATTGTGCATATCGATACCGCAAACGAGGAGAACGGCTGCCTACAATTTCTTGAAGGAAGCCACAAGCTGGGGCCGCTCCAGCACATCCGCGGCCCCGAATCGAGCCCGCACTTGCCCACTGATCAATACCGCCTCGAGGACGCCGTTTCGGTCCCGGCCGACGCCGGCGACGTGGTTTTTTTCAGCTACTACACCATCCACGGCTCGGCGCCCAACCGCACGGACCAGTGGCGGCGTCTCGTCAGGTTTGGCTATCGCGACCCTGACAACGTCCAGACGGCGGGCCAGGGTTTTGGGCGCGACGGCCTGGTGGTGCGCGGCCAGAAACGGAATCGAGCAGCCTGACCCATGTTCAACGTTAGGAAACGCCGCGTGTTTCATCGACGCATCGTTTCCGCCGAGGCGCCGCGATGACTGGTCGGCGCCGCTATGCGGCACTTGCTCTGGTAGTCGTCGTGATCGTAGGCGCCATCGCCCTGATCGAAATCGTGATATCGCCGCCCGAACCCACCGTAGGCGTTGGACTGCCCGGGCAGGACCAGGCGCAGACCGCGGCATCGGCGCCACAGTCCCCGGCGGTAGCCATTGCCGCCGTGGCGCCGACAACAGCTGGCGCCACCGCCGTAGCCGCCGCGCCCACCTCGCCTGCCGTCGCCACCAGCGCACCAGCTGAGGCGACAAGCGCGCCCACGGCAGCTCCCGGCACGCCGGCCGCCGTCGCTGGCGCCCCCACGGCGGCCGCCACCGAACCGGCAGTCGTCGAAACTCTACCCGAGTTACCGGTGCTGGGCACGGCCCCTGAATTCGCTGGAATTACCGCCTGGCTCAATAGCGAAGTGTTGTCGATGGACGAGTTGCGGGGGCGTCCTGTTCTGATCGACTTCTGGACGTACGGCTGTATCAACTGCATCCGCACGCTGCCCCACGTCCGGGCCTGGCACGACGCCTACGCCCCACACGGGTTGGTGGTGGTTGGCGTGCACACGCCGGAGTTCCAGTTCGAGCACGTGGAAGAAAACGTTCGCGAGTCGCTCCCATCCCGCGGCGTGATCTGGCCCGTGGCCATGGACAACGGCTATAAGACCTGGCGCGCCTACCAAAACCGCTTCTGGCCGCACAAGTTTCTGATCGACCAGCAGGGGCGCATCCGCTATCACCACATCGGCGAGGGCGCCTATCAAGATACGGAGAAGGCAATCCGCGCGCTGCTGGCCGAAGGCGGAACGGACCTCTCGCACATCCCGCTCTCAAGCGCGGCCATCCCGGCCAAGGTGACCCCCTCACCATCTTCCGGACCTCGGTCGCTTTTCGCGGGGAGCGGGTTCGCATTCGCTTCCTACCTGGGCAATCCGATGGGGACGCCTGACGATGGTGTGCGCGTGTTCACGGACGATGTTGAGCACGACACCGAGCGCCTCTATCTGGACGGTCGCTGGGACTGGGTCCCTAACGCCGCGCTGGCGCAGCCCGAAGCCGACGAGACGGCGCGCGTTAGCGTTCCGTTTCACGCACAGGCCGTCTCGGTGAGTTTCGGCGCGCTGCGTGACGAACCGATCCGCGTGCTGGTCACGGTCGACGGCGCCCCAATCCCGGCTGACCGTCGGGGTGGCGATGTCCTGACCGCGCCTGACGGTCAGACGCACGTGCTCGTCGACCAGTTCCGTCTCTACCACATTCTGCGGAACAGCTCGGAGAGCCTGGGCGAATTGCAGTTCAGCATTGGCTCACCCGGGCTGGCGCTGTACGCCGTCTCCCTAACATAGGCTTTCGCCGGCGGGTCCTGGGCGCCTAGCATGGAACAGTCAGTCAACGTCGGGATCGCCTTCATCGCGGGGGTCGCCTCGTTCATTGCGCCGTGCACCTTGGCGCTGGTTCCGGCCTACCTGGCCTACCTGGCCGGGTTCACGCTGACCGATCAGCGCGCGGCCAACCCGGCGCGCGTCCAGGCCGCGATCGTGCTGAACGTCACGCTCTTTGCCGTTGGCTTTGCCGCCGTCTTTGTTGTGCTGGGATCGTCGCTGGGCGCGCTTTCCAGTTTCGCCGGGGGCCAGGCGGTCTGGCTCAACCGCATCGGCGGCCTGTTGATCATCGGTTTCGGACTCGTGGCGCTCGGTCTGCTCCGAGTCCCGGTGCTGGAGCGCGGGATTGTGGTGGACGACAGTTTCGCCCGCCGCCTGCGCTATGCCGGCTCGCTCATTGTGGGCGCCACGTTTGCGGTGGGCTGGATTCCCTGCGTCGGGCCGATCCTTGGCGGGATTCTCGTGCTGGCGGCTACCACCGGCTCCGCCGGATCAGGCGCGGTGCTGCTCACCGCTTATTCGCTGGGCATCATGCTGCCGTTCGTGCTGGCCGGTGTCTTTTCCGGGTGGACCCGCGTGCTGCTGCGACGCCATGGGCGCGCGCTGCAGTACACCACGGCCACGGGCGGGGTGCTCATGATCGCGCTGGGCGTGATCGTGTTCACCAATCTGATGCCGGTGATTGCCTCGGTGGCGCCGGTCGGCGTGCCACCCATCAGTTAGATGGGGTCCTGTCACGATCTCGCCGACGGGTGAAGGGCCCGGTTGTCGTACGATGAACCGAGAGGCCGCCGCGCCAGTGCGGTGGGCTGCGTTCCGACCTGAGACATATGCCATCCGAGACTGACGCGACAGCGGGCGGCGACGCGGGCGCGCGTCGGCATCGAGTCCTCGCGGCGCACGCGGAACTCTTCAACGAAGCGCTGGCTGACGAGGCCGACCGCCTGCCGAAGCTTGCCAACGTGGTCGAAGCGCTGGCCCTGGCCGCCGACGCTGCTCCGCTTGAGCCGCTGACGCCGGTAGGCAACCACGTGGAGGGCGCCGTCCGGTTGGAGCGCGTGCGGCGTCGGATCGCATTGTGGTGGGAGAGCGACGACCCGGCGGCGCTGGCCCAGGCCGCGCTTGAGCGCCAGGTCGATATCCTGGTCGTTGTTCAGGGCTTTCCGCTGGAGATGGCCGTGGACTCCGAGTGGGCCAACCAGTTGGTCTTGCTGGATGGCCGGGACCTGACGCTGCTGTTGGAGGGACGCTGGACGCTCGGGCAGGCCGTGCGTTTCAAGCACGGCGAGCAGGCCGCGCATGGACGCTTCATTTCCCTGCGCATGGTGCCGCCGGCCGATCTCCCGGACCAGCCCGAGCCCAGCTTTAGTCCCGAAGAAGGCGAAGTTCTGCCATCAAACGTCAACGATATGCCGTCGCCGCACGACGATGGCTACGGTGGGAGGATCGACGATCCAGGCATCCGGGATCGCCACGAGGGACAGCAGCCCGATGCGGAGCCGATCTCAGAAACCGCGCGGTCAAACATCGAAACGCATGAGCAATCCGTTGCGGATGCCGAAGCGATTGAGCTGGCCGAGCAGCGCCGCCTGCGCATGATTCGCATGGGTTTCATGTTAGCGGCGCTGTTCGCCGTGCTGATCGCCATAGTCGTGGTCCGTGGCCGCCAGGATGCCGAAGCGGCCAGTCTGGATCTGGCGGCCAACACCGCCGTGCGTGCCGCTCGTCTCGAGTTTGAGGCCTACCAGTCACTGGATGGCAGCGCGCTGCGTACCGTGTACGACGAATCGCTGGCTCAGGCTATCGAGGCGCAAGTCCAGCAGTTGCGAGCACGCGGGCTGTACCTCGAGAGCGAGGTGCAGGTTCAAGTTATCGACGCCAGGCTCGAGGGCGAGACTGCCGGGATCCTGGTTCGCGAATCCGGCAGCTTGTCCACCCGTCGAACCTCTGACGGCGAAACCATCCAGCGCGGGCCTATTAGTCAGGACGTTGGCTTCTTCCTGGCACGCAACGCCGATGATCGGTGGCGCGTCATTCAGCGCGCTCCGGTTGGCTAGCCGGGACCCGACGGCTCCCAGGCCTGGCGTGTTGGCCGCCAGGCAGCGCTCCCGATATCCTTGGTCAATCAGTTGGCGCTTCCGGGCGACGTAGCCAAGTGGTAAGGCGGGGGTCTGCAAAACCCCTATCCTGGGTTCGATTCCCAGCGTCGCCTCCAGCATCCACACGCGCGTGGCGGGGGAGTCAACGGCGAATGTCTTCTACCTGCCGGCGCTCGAGCACGCGTCAGCCCGTGCTCGCGGCCTGACGTACCCGCTTCCACACCAACTCCACAAATGCCCGCGGCAGCTCGGGGTCCCACGCCACCGCGTCCGGATCGTCGGCGTGCACGTGCAGCCAGGCCAGCACGATGTGCTGTTCGTTCCCTCGGGCCCCTGTTTCGGGACGAGTTGCGCCGCGCAGACGTTCCAGCGCGGCGCGTACGGCCGGTCGCCGCGGGCGGCTGAGGGTCTCGATCACGGCAATACCCCCGTTGTCGATGCGGACGAGCTCCGCGTCGCCCGGCGTTGCGCCCGCGGTGATAGCTAGCACCGGTACCGCCCCCAGACCGCCGCGCACCGGGTGCCGGAGCACGCGCGCCCGCCGGATGCGGCGCGCCAGCGCCTTCCGCTCGTCTGAGGCGGCTTCGGCCTCTTCCACGATGTGCAACGCGGCCTCGCGGCTCACGCCCAGATAGGCCACCGCCGCCTCGCGCCGCCAGGGCGAGACTTTCTTGTCGAGGGAGCGGCGCGAGGGCAACTCGAAGATCCGCCGCACCGCGTCGCTGGCCAGCCGGGCGTCTCGCGATGTCGGAAACGACCCCAGGTAGGCTGCGCCGTCGTCCCGCGGCACGGCGGCGGTGTGCGTGGCGGCGGACTCGGCTGGTCCCACGCGCACGAAGCGCCGACCCATGCGCCAGCGTCGATGCACGTTGTAGGTCGGGGATAGCACGGTGATCAGCTCGGCTTCGCGCACCAGCGCCCGCAGTTCCGAACCGGTCGGCTCCCACTCGATGGCGTCGATCTGTTCCAGCATCCCGTCGCGCCGTCGAACGAACCCCGCCGAGTCCGTGAAGTGGCTGCGCACGCGCCGCTGCAGCGACGTGGACTTGCCGACGTAGAGCGGCTGACCCGCCCAGTCGCGAAAGATGTACACGCCGGGCGATGGCGGAAGATTGCGCGAGGCCCAGCGCGCAAGTTCGCGTGCCCGCCGCGGGTGGCGGCCTTCAGGACCGCCCGTGGCCGCCAGCCCCCGCAGGTCGCCCACGGTCTGTGCCTCTCTGGCGGCGGCGCGGTCGAGCAGGAATCCGAACAGTTTGGCCGTAACCTCGGCGTCGTCGAGTGCCCGGTGGGTTGGCGTGTCGCGAAGCCCCGAGGCCTCCAGCACGGTAGCCAGGCCCGTGCCCGGCAATTCGGACATCAGGGCCCCGCTCAACTCCATCGTGTCCAGGCCGTCTCCGGGAAACAGCGCGCGGCCCGACCACACCGCCTCGCGGTTCAGGTACCCGAGATCCGTGGGCAGGTTGTGCGCAACCAGCACCGCGCCGGCCTGAAACTCTCGAAACTCGTCGAGCACCGTCTCGATCGCCGGCGCGTCGGTCAGCATCTCGTCCGTAATGCCCGTGTAACGCGTGACAAACTTGGACACTCGACCGGGCACCCGAACCAGCGAGGCGTAACGCGAGATTTCCTGGCCCGCCCGCAGTCGCAGCGCCCCGACTTCAAGGACGCGATGACGCCCGCCGCGCCCGCCGTTGGTCTCGATGTCGAATACCACAAACTCGGTCTCGTCGATCGAATCGCTCCGGTGCGACCACTGGGTCAGCCCCCAGTGGCCCACGGCTACGGTGGTCAGACGGTCGTCGGCTTCCAGCAGCGGCGCCAGGATTCGCGCGGCGATGTGCGCGCCGCCCGCTTCCACGTGCAGCACGGCGCGCGCCAGTTGTTGCAGGGTCATTGGGCGCCCCGCGTCGTCCAGCGTCGTGACCGCTGCCTCAACCAGAACGCTGCGCCGGGCCGGCGCGCTGGTGTCTGTGGGCTCGGGCGCCCGGCTCACTCGTCGGCCGAACGGCCGCCGAATGCGAGCGACCCAAACGCGCCCACGGCCGCCACGATCAATGTCCCAAGCAGTGCCGTGCTGATATCGACGACTGTGAAGTCGTCAGCCAGCATCGTGGCAACCCAGAACACCAGGGCGCTGATCACGAAATGCGACAGCCCGAACGTCAGCAGTTTCAGCAGGCAGCTGATGGGCTTGAGCACCAGCTCCAGCGTCGGGCGCACGTACGAGTTCAGGATGGCCAGCGCCGCGGCCACCGAAAAGGTGGCCAGCCAGAACCTGTCGCTCCCCCGCTCCGGCAGCACGATCCCGTTCTCCAGGAGCTGTGTCACCGCCAGCACCGCAAAAAAGTTCGTGATGAGCCGGGCCAGCAGGAAGCTGATTTCGCGACCAAGCCACGTCATGCGTTAGAAGCCGGACCCGCTGCCGGCGTGCCCGACTAGCCGGCGTCCGGTTCTTTCACCTCGACGCCAACAATCTCCTCCAGGCGCTTGAATGTGGCGGCCGCGTCGAGGTCGCCCCAGCCCTTCGCCCGGATCTCCTGATAGATCGCGTCCGCCTGTGCCGTGGCCAGCAGCGGAACCCCGCTCTGGCGACCGACGTCCAGCGCCAGCCCCAGGTCTTTGAGCAGCAGGTCAACGGCGAACCGGGCGCTGTAGTCGCCCGGCAGGACTAGATTCGGGAGGTCCACTTCCATGCAGCGGCTGGCCGCGAATGCGCCCATCAGCGTCTCGTAAAGCTGCCGTGGGTTGAGACCGTTCTTTACCGCCAGCACAAAGGCTTCGGCGTTGGCCGCGCGTATGCTGGCGATGATCATCTGGTTCGTCAGCTTGGCGATGCAGCCGGTGCCCGCCGGGCCGAAGTGCTCGATCTTGCCGCCGATCACGTCCAGAATCTCGCTACCTTGCGCGAAGGACTCCGGCGACCCGCCCACAAAGACGGCCAGCGTGCCGGCTTCCGCGCCGCTCGGTCCGCCACTGACGGGCGCGTCCAGGTAGTTCACGCCTTTGGCTGCGCCGGCCTCGGCACAGGTGCGGGCAGTGTCGGGGCCATTGGTTCCGAAGTCGATCCACAGCTGGCCCTCGCTCGCGCTATCAATTGCGCCGTCCGCGCCCAGCAGGAGTTCCAGCGAGATCTCGGGCGTCGGCACGTTCACGCACACCACGTCCGATTGCGCCGCCACCTCGGCCGGCGTACTGGCGGCCACGCCGCCGTCGGCCACGAAGGCGTCTACCTTGCCTCGGCTGCGGTTGTGCACGATCAACTCGTGCTCTGCCGCGCGCAGGTTCACCGCCATGGGCATGCCCATCTTCCCGAGACCGATGTAGCCGATTCGCATGTTGGTGTGCTCCCTCGCGGGGGTGCCGGGCGCTATACCTGCGCCCAGGCGAGTTGAAACGTGCGCTTGCAGTTGCCGATTATCGCCGTCGCGGACTGGTCCGGCGCGGGCTTCATCTCGAACGAGACGAGCGGCATCGGCGTCGGCAGGTCGCGCTCAAAGTATCCAATCTCCATCAGCGTCTTCAGATACGCCGCCAGCTCCGGCACGTCGTTCTCGCCCGCCGGGTCCCCGAACACCGGGTGCTGGTCGCCGTACTGCGGGTGATCGCGGTCTCGCATGATGCAGTTGCCAATGTGCGCCTGGATCAGGTGCTCCCCGGCGGCCCGCAGCGAGGCCGGCGGGTCTTCGTTCAGCAGCGGTAGGTGGCTGAGGTCGAGACAGAGGCCGAAGTTCGGAGTGGACGCGCGCACCATTTCACTCACCCGCACGCACAGGTCAATCGGGCCCAGCAGCGAGTTCTTTTCGATGGCGCGGTCGAACTGTTCCAGCGCGATCCAGATGTTTTGCCGGGCCGCGTAGTCGCAGAGTTCGGTCAGCGACTCCACCACACTCGCCACCGCGGCCTCTTCGCCGCCGGGCATGGGCGCCGAGTTGGGCCCGTCCAACAGCGTGACCATCGTGATGCCCAGTTCGACAGCTTCGTCGATCGCCGCCTTGACTTGCGTCACGGAGTGCTCGCGCGCCTCGCTGTCGGTCGAGGCCAGGTTCAGGCCGCCGCTGAGTATCTGCGGGTGCGCCCCGTAGCCCAGCGTCAGGTGCGCGGATTCGGCCAGCCGCCGCATGGCGGCGCGCTGCGACGGATCGTTGATGCGCGCGATCTCCAGCGCGTGAAAGAAACTGTCTGACGCCAGCGCTTCCGCGGCTTCAACGGCTGGTCCGTCGCCGGTTTGTAGGTCGGGGTGCAGCATGAACTGCACGATCCCGATGTGCATGTAGGCCTCGGGCGGTCGATTCACGGCGGCGGACCTCACTCAGGCGGGCGGGCGCACGGCGTCCCTATGGTGACGCGAGCCCGCGGGACGTGTCGAATGATTCAGCAGCCCGGCACTTAGACGCCAACAGCCGCCGGCTCGTACTCCGGCAGGAACTCGCGCACGGCCTCGAACGCAGCGTCGATGGCCGCGTCGTCGAGCGACGTCTTCGGCGGCGCCACCCAGGGCGCCATGATCCCCAGCCGACTCAGCACGCCCTTGGCCGTGGCCTGCATGAACGGCGAGACTCCGCTCAGCTCGCGCAGGAACGCGTTTTGCCGGTTCTGGGCAGCCGCGGCAGCTTCCAGGTCTCCGTCGCACCAGGCGTTGTATATGGCCGTCACCAGCTGGGGCGCCACGTTGGGGGCGGGACCGGTTGTGCCGGCGACGCCCGAGTTCAGCGCGTGCAACAGCATTCCGTCGCCGCCCACGATCACGCGAAACGCGTCGCCGCGCATTGCGTTCAGGTAGTCCAGCAGGTTCTGCGGGCTGCCCGAACTGTCCTTGGTGCCCTGCACCCCGACGTCCCGCAAGCGCACAAGCGTGGCCGCGTCCACGGCCACCTTGGTCATGCCAGGGATGTTGTAGAGCAGCACCGGCGCCGGCGAGGCGTTCACGACGCCCTCGAAGTAGCGCACGACCTCGTCGTTGCTCATCGGGAAATAAAACGGCGGGTTGACTAGCAGGCCGTCGGCCCCCAGGTCGGCGGCCTGGACCGCCTGGCGGTGCGTGCGCTCCACGCACGGCTGCCCACAGGCCACGATCACCGGTACGGCGCCGTCGGCTTCCTCGACCCCCGCGCGGATGGCCACCGGGCGCTGGTCGTCGTCGATCGCGGCGAACTCGCCAGTCGTGCCCAGCAGCACGTACCCATGACACCCGGCGTCAAGAACCCTTCGTGCCAGCCGCCGCATGGCGGGGCCGTCCACCGTCAGATCGGCGGTCAACGGCGTGAGCAGCGCCGGAATCACGCCGTGCAGGCGTTCCTGGAACCTAGTCATAGTCTGGGCGCCCCAATCAGGTCGACGACTCGAAGTATAGGTCCCCTATTCTCCCTATCTCTGGCAGAACGAGGGCGGGGGGAAGGGACAGCCGCCCCGCGTTTGACAAACTCGGGAAAACGGTCCAGCCGCTGCCTCAGATGTTCGCTCGCGTCTGCCCGCCGTCCACGTTCAGGCAGGCGCCGGTGACCAGGCTCGCCTGTTGCGAAGACAGGAACGTCACCACGGCCGCGACTTCCTCCGGCCGACCGAACCGACCCATCGGAAAGTCCTGCCGCAGGAACTCCGCCATCGCTTCGGGGTCAGCCTGCACGGCCTGTTCCCAGCCGCCCCCAGGAAAGATGATTGATCCAGGCGCCACCGCGTTGACCGTAATTCCGTCCGCCGCCAGTTCGCGCGCCATCGTCTTGGACAGGCTGTTCATGGCCGACTTGGCCGCGTTGTAGGTCGGTGGACCACCCTGCTCGCGCCCGTAGATCGAGGTGATGTGAATGATGCGGCCCGCCCCCTGCGCCCGCATGTGCGGCAGGGCCGCGCGGCTGGCCCTGATGGCCGGCCACAGATTTACGTCCAGCGTCGCGGCCCAGTCGTCATCGGTGGCTTCCTGGAACGACCGGCCGCCGGTCGAGCCGCCCACGTTGTTCACCAGCACGTCCAGCCGCCCGAACGCGGCCGCGGTCTGCTCCACCGCCTGCGCCGCCGCCGCCGCCTCGGCCATGTCCAGCTCGAACCCGGCCGCCTGTACGCCGCACGCCTCGATCTCGCCGACCGTCTGCTCCAGGCGTTCTCGCCCCCGCGCCGTGATCGCCACGTTGCAGCCCTCAACCGCCAGCGCCAGCGCAATCGACCGCCCAATCCCCCGGCTGCCGCCCGTCACCAGCGCGGCCTTTCCGCTCAATCCCAGGTCCATGCGTGTCCTCCCTTTGAAACGGCCAGTCTGTAACAGACTGCTTGGCTGATCCTAGTCCGCGAGCCGCTGTCGGTATCGGATCAAGTCCTCATCAGTCACGGCATCCGGCGGCGCCAACTGATAGTGCTTCTCGGCAGCGATACGAATCTCATCGCCGGTCTGCTCGAACTCGAACAACGCGATCACGTCGTCTGCCATGAACCGTGCTCCGACTGGCCGACAGATCAGCGACGGCAACTTGTCTCTGCAGACGGCAATATCTTGCTCTATCTGAACTCTGCTGAGTTTGTCCGTGCCGCCTTTGGCTTGAACCGGGACCGCGTAGTGAGCGCCCCGCTTGTCCACCCCAATGTAAATCTCGTCAGTCTCCACCTGGCCCATCCCAGGCGCGGTTGTGCGCAAATGATTCTGGAGCGAGTAGCAGGCAATCCCAAGAAAGATGTCCACCAGCCTGTTGTAGCGAACGCGTGCCAGCAGAGCCTGTTCATCGCTGAACGCATACTTGGAAATGATTCCAGGAGTGGAGTCGGGAATCTTGGTTACAGCAATATTTGGATTTGGCGTGAGAGGAGTATCGCTAACCAGGACAAAGCGATACTTGCCGCGTCCAGCGGGTCTGATGATCCAGGTTTGCCCGTCAGGCGCGGTTTCCAAAATGGTGGGCGGTAGATCCATCCGGTATCGGAAGCTGTAGATCAGATCGCCGAGGTTTCTGGGAAGATCGATGCCGAGTCTGGATGCGAACGTGACGATATCCTCTCGCTCGAAATCAACCGTACGGTCACCCGGAACATAGATTGAACTGAATATGGCCTCAATGATCGCGATATAGCGGTTAGTGGAAGGAATCTCTGGATCCTCTCGTCTCTAATTCCCTGGCCATTCCAGCAATACAACCTCTTCCCGAAGCTGGTCGCCCGTAACGGTTGAAGGCCGTGTTCGGAAAAGGTCGATGCCCATAATCCTGTAGCCCAGCGACTGGGCCAGGTCCGCCAGAATCTGCCCCGTGCGGATCATAACTCGCAAATATGACGCCTGGTCGCCCACCACATAGGCCAGCTTGGCGCCAGGCCTGAGTGCGGGTCGCAGGTTGTCGAGGTGCCGTGCCATACCGCCGAAGTACAGCAGGGTGACTCGCGGATACAGGCGCTCGAAGCCGGATGTCTTGCCCAATTCGATCCGGCGTTGCTCAATCCTATCGGAAATGTTCCGTATCACCGGGTGGTCGGCAACCACCTGATCGTCCGTATCCGCCTTGTACACCCCTCGGGTATTGGAGCGAACCAGGTTCTGCTTTAGCGACCGCAACGCCTGCCGGTCATGGATCAATCCAAGGATCACGGACTCCAGCCGGGTTATCCGCGTGTAGTCCTTCTCGTTGGGATATGGCGGCGAGGTGATGACGGCGTCGATGGATTCGCGCTCCAGAACCTGATCGGCCTGCCGAGCGTCCGCCTTGATCGCTATGGACTGGACTTGGTTCAGGGTCGCAACACCATGAAGGTCGCTGGCCATGGTTCGCATTCCCTCGGCCCAGGACTCGATGACCGGCGAGTCCTCCTTGATCTGGCCGATCCCGACTTCCGGGCCGAACCTCAGGTTGCCGATGCGCCGCACCAGGGCGTTGGCAAGCGCCAGCCGCCCACAACGTTGAAGTTGGCCGTCGCCGTGACTCTCGATCGCCTCCCGCAGGATGAGCGACTTGTGCAACGGCAGGGGGCTTATGGAGTCCTTCAGCAACAGCCGCGACTGCTCAGGCGCAAGCGCTCGCAGTCGAGCCTGTGAATCTCCGTTTCCGGCCAGCAGTGGAAGCCCCGCCCATTGATCAACGTCCCCTTCCTCGACTATTCGCTGGGCCGACCCGGCCACCTCGCGGGCGTACGTCTCGAGCTCTGAAGGTTCGACCCTCCAGTCGATCTTCACTGCACTCGCAAAGTGCGCCATTGGGTTCGGCTCGAGTCCCACGCTCGCGATCCCCAGCTTCTTGCACTCCACCAGCGTCGTTCCGGTCCCGCAAAACGGATCGAGCACGTTATTGGACGAACCCAGGCCAAAGCGATCGATGTAGGTCTGGACCAGGTGCGGCGGAAACGACAGGACGAACCGGTACCAGTCATGCACCGCCCGATCCCCATGCCGAAGTTTGTTCTGGCCACTGTGCGCGCTGGCCGTTGAGTTGAGTGTCCCGACGTTCGCTGTCATCGCAGGCTAGGCCCCAGGCTTCCAATGCCGTGGCTTCGGCTGCGCCAGCCAGTCCAGCAATTCGTCCAGCGGCAGCGCGTTGATCACGTCCTCCGCCCGTAGCCAGGCCCGGCGCGCCGTCAGCACGCCGTAGCGCATGTAGGCCAGGCTATCGGGATGGTGGGCGTCGCTGTTGATCGAGATCGGCGCTCCCAGCTCGGCGGCCCGTCGCGCGGTCGTGTCGTCCAGGTCCAGGCGCTCGGGGGCCGCGTTGATCTCAAGCGCGGTACCGGTGGCGGCGGCGGACTTCAGGACGGCTTCCACGTCAAACGTATACCCGTCGCGCAGACCCAGCATTCGCCCAGTCGGATGCCCAATGATGTCAACGTGCGGGTTTTCGATAGCCGCAATCAGCCGTTCCGTCATCTGTTCTGGCGGCTGGTTGAAGTTGCTGTGGACCGAGGCCACCACTACGTCCAGGGAGGCCAGGATCTCGTCGCTGAAGTCCAGGCTGCCGTCCGCCAGGATCTCCACCTCGCTGCCGTGCAGCAGGCACACGTCCGGCGACGCCGCTCGTTCCCGTGCGATCTCCACCGTCTGCTCCGCCAGCCGTTCCGGGGTTAGTCCATTGGCGACCAGCAGCCCGCCGGAGTGATCGGTAACTGTGAAGTACTCGAGCCCGCGGCGCCGGGCGGCGGCCACCATGTTGCTGATTGAGGCGGCCCCGTCGCTCCACAGCGAGTGCCCGTGCAGCTCGCCCCGGATGTCGCCGAGCTCGATCAGGTTCGGCAGCGTGCCCGCCTCGGCCGCCTCGATTTCCCCTCGGTTCTCGCGCAGCGCCGGGTCGATCCAGGGCAGCCCCACCGCCGCGTAGACGTCCTGCTCCGTGGCGGCCGGCCGCCGCTGGTCGGTTTCCGCGTCCAGGAAGCCCCGCTCGTTCAGCGACAGGCCCCGCTGTTGCGCGCGCGCCCGAATCTCGATGTTGTGCTCCTTGGACCCCGTGAAATACGCCAGAGCCGCCCCGAACTCGTCCGGCGCGACCACCAGCAGGTCCACCTGGAACCCGCCGCCCACCAGGACCGAGGTCTTGGTCCCGCCGGTTCCCACCACCTCTTCCACGTCGGACGAGGCGATGAAGTGCTCCATCACCGGCGCGGGATCGTCCGAGGCCGCCAGGATGTCCAGGTCGCCGATCGTTTCGCGCCCGCGACGCAGGCTGCCCGCGTACTGGACTGTGTGCACGCCCGGCGCGTCCGCCACGTGCGTGATCAGGCGTTCGGCAATGGGCAGCACGTCACCCAGCCGGCGGCGCGCGATCCGTTCCCGGAACCGTCCCAGTTCCCGCAGCAGTCTGGCCTGTCGCTTGGCGCCAATAGTCCGGATGCCCGCCAGCCGTCCCTCGCGCGCCGCCGTCTCCAGCGCGTCCACGCTGTCGATGTCGTGCTTGTTGTAGAGGGTGGCGGCGGTCTTCGGTCCCAGGCCCGGAACCAGCAGCATCTCGAAGACGCTGTCGGGAATCTCGGCCCGCATCTCCTCATACTCGTCCACGCGGCCGTTCGCCACGAACTCGCCCAGTACACCCGCGATGCCCTTGCCGATCCCCCGCACCTTGGAGATCTCGCCGCTCTCCACCAGCTCCGCAACGTCCGTGGTCAGCGAATCGACCCGCCGCGCCGCATTACGAAACGCCCGCACGCGAAAGGTATTCGCCCCGCGAATCTCCAGCGCGTCGGCAAAGCCCTCCAGCAGTTCGGCGGCCGCCTTATTCAGCATCCTGCGGGCCTTCCGGGTCGTGCGTGCTGTCTGCATTGTCACCGATTGCCCGCGCCCCGCGCAGGCGGCGTAGCATGCGCCCTATGCGGTGGCTTGATGCGCTGGCGCCCGAACTGCAATACCGCGGCCTGGTTGGCGATCGCCGCGCCCTGCTCCGGCGCGTGCCTGACAAATGGCGTGAACGTCTCCCCGCCGACACGTGGTTCCGTCTCTGCGCCGCCTCCGGTGTGCGCGTGGCCTTCCGCACCGACAGCCCCACGATTGCCGTTCGCGCCGAATGGTTGTCCCGGCAGACCGACCGCGCCAACGGCGAGATCGACCTCTACCAGAACGGTGAGTTCTACGGCCAACTCCGCTGCCTGGGCCTGGGCGCCGCCGAAGGCGTGATCTACGACGGACCCGCCCGCGATCGCTGCGTCGAACTCTATATGCCGCCCTACGCGGAAGTCAGGTTGGCGGGCGTCGGGGTGGCCGAGGGCGCATGCCTACAGCCGCCTCCGCCGATGGATGGTCCGCGGCTTCTGTTCTACGGCGACTCCATCACCCACGGAAGCACGACCGCGCGGGCGGGCACGACCTATCCGGCGCGGATCGCCCGCCGCCTGGGGGTGGACTTCGTCAACCTGGGCGTCGGCGGCTCGGCCCGCGGTGAATCGGCCATGGCCGAGATCGCCGCCTCGCTGCGAGCCGACGTGATCGTGCTGGCCTACGGCGTCAACACCTTCGGATCGAGCTACGAAGAGCCGCGGGCCTTTGAACGCACCTACGACACCTTCCTGGCCATCCTCCGCTGCCACCAGCCGGAGGTGCCCATCCTGATGGTCACCCCGCTCTTCCATACCTGCGAGTTCGAGCAGACCACCCGCGGCGAGGCCAAGTTGGAGGAATACCGTCGCGTCATCCGCGAAGTCGTCTACCGCCGTCAGAGCTTTGGCGACGGCAACCTGATCCTGCTGGAAGGCCACGGTCTCATCGGACCAGGCCAGGGCGATCTGCTGGCCGACCACGTCCACCCCAACGACGCCGGTTTCGCCGCCATGGCCGATGCTCTCGGCGCCCAGATTCAGCGCGTCCTCAGCCTAACGACTACCGAAACCTGACCGAGGCTTGCTCTGCCTGTCTCAAATCTTGCCGCGGGCTGGCCACGCGGACCTCGGAAACGGAATCTTGTTAGAGTTGTTCACCATTCCGGTCTCGGTTCGCTTGAGACGTAGCGCCGGGATTCGATCGTTACCCAGCGAAAGATGTGCCACTGATGGTTACGGCCGAAGAGAGCGTGGCTTCCCGGGGCGCGGAACTTTACGCCACTCAGATCCGTGAAAAGACTCGTGGGGTGGCGAAGGGCGACTTTGTCGTGATCGACATATACAGCGCAGATTTTGAGGTTGATTCCGACGACGCAACGGCAACGATGCGGCTGTTTAGGCGGCGTCCGGACGCGATGACATACGCAGTGCGCGTTGGCTATCCATCGGCGTACCACATACGAGGCGGGCGACTGGCTCGCATGGAATGATCCGCGGGCGGCTAAACCAGAGCCTCGAGCCCGTAGTCAACATTTCGGTTCTCGACGAACACGACATCGCACATAGCTTCGAGTTCATTCTGGATACTGGATTCAACGGCCACTTGTCCTTGCCCGTGAATGTCATAAGGCGGCTTGGTCTCTATAGAAGCGGGCAGCGAACAGTAACAGTGGCCGACGGATCCCAGCACGATGTTGACGTCTATTGGGCCAGGGTGTTGTTGCACGAAGACTCGAGGACCGCACTTGTCATTCAATTGGACGATGCTCCGTTACTTGGAATGGGCTTGCTACTGGGATCCAGGCTGTCAATGAATGTGCATGTCGGTGGCGACGTGGTGGTCGAGGACACAGTCTGAGAGGCTAGTCGTATTCCGGCCGCTCGACTCGCTCTTTCGCAGCCGCGCACGCGCCGCGATGGCTGTGCGCGACATGCGATGCGGACAGCCGGCCTCAAGTCGAGTGGATTCACAGTTCGACCCACTCGCCCCGTCGCCTTACGCTAAGCGCGCCGATCTGCACCTAGAGACGCTGCCCATGCTGAGGCTCAGCATTCTGACCCTGTCCTACCGTCAGGCCTTCGACGATGGCCGGATGGATCTGATGCGCTTCCTGAATACCTGCCGCGAACTGAGCGTGGAGGGCGTGGACCTGCACGACTCGGCGTTCCCGGCGGAAGATCGCGCCTCCCTCCTTGAGGTAAAGCGCGCCTGCCTGGACCGCGGCCTGGACATCCCCTGCATCGCCATCTCCAACAACTTCGCCCGCCCCGCCGACGAGCTTCCCGCGGACATCCAGCGCACCAAGACTTGGATCGAACGCGCCGCCCTGCTCGGCGCGCCCCAGGTCCGCGTTTTTAGCGGACACCCCGCCACCGAGGCCGACCGCGCCGCTTCCTGGGACCGCTGCGCTGATGCGTTGCGCGATTGCGCCGAGTTCGGCGCCGAGGTCGGCGTTGTCGTTTCGCTCCAAAACCACAACCACAAGCAGATCGCCCCCGACGGCGAAGACGTGCTGCGGCTGATCCGCCAAGTCGACCACCCCAACCTGGGCCACGTGCTCGATACCGGCCAATACGCCGGCTCGCCCGGCGCGTCGGGATTCGCCGACGACGCTCAGAGCGAGCGCCACGACTACCTCGCCAGCATCCGCCTCACGGCGCCCCTCGCCACCGCCGTCCGCGCCAAACTCTACCGCCTCGCCTCCGGCCGCGAAGAGTGGCTTGACTACGACCAGATCTTCGAGACCATTCGCGGCGTCCGCTACAACGGCTGGATCAGCCTCGTCTACGAGGGCCGCGACGACCCAATCGCTATGATCCCCCTGGGCGTCCGCTTCCTCCGCACCTACCTCCCGGCGGCGTCTACGTAGAAGACCCATGCCCACGCCGGGCGGAATTGTCGCCCGGCAACTTCGCGCCTAGCATGGCGTGATTGCATCGCCGCCAGGGAATCCCTCAAATCGCTGAACCACGCTCCCCAATCGGCGTACTTGGCGCCGGGCTCATGGGGCACGGCATCGCCCAGGTGTTCGCCGTGGCCGGCCACCAGGTAACCGTCCTCGACGCCAATCCCGCCGCCTTCGACGCCGCGCGCCGCAAAGTCGCCCGCAACCTCGAACTGATGACCGAGTACGGTCTGGTCACGACGGAGCAAGCCGAGTCGGTGCTCCCACGCCTCACGTTCACGACCGATCTGGCGGACGTCAGTCAGTCGACCCTCATCATCGAGGCCGTCACCGAATCGGTGGACGTCAAGCGCTCGGTCTACGCGGACTTGGCGCCCCACCTGTCTCCGGACACCCTGCTCGCCTCCAACACCTCCAGCATCCCCATTCGCCTCATGGCCGACGCCACCGGCCGCCCTGACCGCTTCACCACCACCCACTTCTTCCGACCGGCCTACCTCTGTCCCATGGTCGAAGTCACCAAGGGCGAGTTGACCAGCGAGGCCACGGTGGAAACGGTGCTGGCCCTGCTGCGCGGCGCCGGCCTGCGGCCGGTGCGGATCAACGTGGACCTGCCCGGCCAGGTCGCCAACCGGCTCCGCCAGGCCCTCTTTCGCGAAGCGCTGGACCTGGTTGACCGGGGCGTCATTTCGGCTGAGGACATCGACGAACTCACGGCGTTCTCCTTCTCGCCGCGGATGCCGCTCATGGGCGTCATTCGCGACCGCGACCTGGCCGGGTTGGAGATCGCTCTCAGCGGCACGGAAAGTGTCTGGCCCGACCTCTGCAATGCCGACAGTGGGCATGACGTCCTGCGCCGCCTGGTCGAGGCCGGGCACTTTGGCCTAAAGACGGGCCGCGGCTTCTTTGACTGGTCCGAGGTGGACTTCGCCGCGCAGTGGGAAACCCTGGAACGCCAGCAACTCGAGATCTACGCCACCCTGCGCAAAATCGGCGCCTGGCCGGTCTGATCCGCCACGCCTGAGGCTGAACCGCCGGCGTCCTTCCTAACTCGCACGGGGCGCGACGGCTCCGCGCGGTATCCTTTCGCGGTCACTGTCGGTCAGGCACTCGGAGGCAGAGCATGCACCTTGCACGTTACAGCGTGGACGGCGAAGTCCACCACGGAATCGTTGAAGGCGACACCATCGCCGAAATCTCGGGCGACCTCTTCGGCGACCTGGAGCGCACCGGCAATACGGCGGCTCTGGCCGACGTCCAGCTCCTGACGCCCACTTCGCCAACCAAGATCGTCAACCTGGCCGGCAACTACCTGAGCCACATGGGCGACTCGCCGCCCTTCTCGCGCCCGCAGCCGTTCCTGGCCCCGCCATCGTCCGCGCTCGCGCCCGGCGGAACCATCTCCTGGCTCAAGGGCTGCAAGAACCTTGACTACGAAGGTGAGATGGCCGTCATCATCGGCAAGCGCTGTTCGAGGGTCAGCGAAGACGAAGTCAAGGACTACGTCCTGGGTGTCTGCGCTGCCAATGACATCAGCGAGCGAATCTGGCAGAACGGTGAGACCGACGGCGAGCCGGACAGCCAGTGGTGGCGCGGCAAGGGGGCCGACACCTTCTCACCCTTCGGTCCCTGGGTCACCACCGGCCTGGACCACGGCAACTTGGAGATGACCACGCGCGTCAACGGCGAGGTGGTCCAGCACACCAATACCAGCGAGCTGATCTTCAACGTTGAACAGATCGTCAGCTTCGTCTCGCAGTACATGACCCTCGAGGCGGGCGACGCCATCTTCACCGGCACCTCCGGCAGCACCGATCCCATGCAGAGCGGCGACGTTACGGAAGTTGAGCTGGAAGGCTGCGGCACCCTGAGCAACCCCGTCGGCCACCCCGAGTAGGGCAGACCGTACGGCCGGGAGTCCACTCGGAACTGTCGAAGTAACGGAAGCCGCCGTGGGGTTCTTGAGAATCCCACGGCGGCTCTCGCTTGGTCGGAAGGACGCTTGACAGTCGCAGACAGCACGCAGACTATTCAGTCAATGCTCCCCGCCCCCCGCTGTTGGCAGCGGACTGGCGGGGTTTTTGCTGTTTCGCTTGCCTTGTTCGGTGTTTGCGCCTTCGAGCCCAGCGGCGCTGCCAAGCGACCGCCTTCGGTACTGACGCGGAAATGGCAGCCATCGTGCGACCCGTCAGCGCATTGGCTGCATGTCGTCCATCGGCGGACCGGTAGGCGCTCCCGTAGCCGCCTGCTGCTCGCCCGACTTCATGGCGTTCCGCCCCATCTCGTCGGACCCGCCAAAGATGATCGGCAGACTCAGGGCAATCAGCATTACCAGGGCCCAGATCGCCGGCGCGGATGTCTGGAGCTGGCGACGCCGGCGTTGCGCGCGCGCTTCGTGGCGTACGCGCCGCGGCTGCCACCACGGGTTGTGCCGGGCTTCGAAGTAGTGGAAGCCCACCCCGAGTACCGCGCCGTAGACCAGGTGACCAACCATCGAAGCCATCCGCGGGGCCGCACTGGCCGCCGACCAGTCCGGCGTGTGGCCAGTCAGCACCGCGAAGAGCGTGTTGGGTCCAACCACCCAGAGAAAGAAGCCGTAGGCAACGCCCCAGCCGACCGCTGATCCGATGCCGTACGTCTGCCGCCGAAACAGCAGGCCGTAGACCGCGCCCCAGATGACCGAGACCACCGCGTGCACCAGCACGCCGGCTGCCGCGTTGTCGGCTCGGATCAGTTGCGCGATGCCATCGAACGACCCGAGCCGTGCCAGCATCACCGTGTAGAACAGCCCCCCGGCGATTCCGGCGGCGGACCCGCGACCCAGCGCCCGAAGGCCTTCCGTTCCGTAGCCTTCGTCATCGCTGTCGATCGGGTCTGCGAACAGGACTCGCCATGCCACGCTCAGCCACTGGTAGGCCAGCCCCAGGATGCCGCCAAAGAGCAGGTACGCCAGCAGGCCGGGAAAGGCGTCGTGGGCAAACCCCATTCCCCAGGGCAGCATCCCGCGCGTTGCCAGGCCCACGATCGTCATGGGAACCAGAATCCACGCCAGGAACCCGAACACGAACCCGCGCACCAGCGCCGCGCCCGCGCTGTCGCGCACCGTTGGAACCACGGCCGCGAACGCCAGCCCGGTGCCCGCGCCAACCGCCAGCACGCCCAACCAGAGTGCGCCCGATGGGTCGTGGTTGCCGATACCGACAAACTGACCCAGGAGCCCCTGGTCCACCAGCGCCTTGCCGGTCAGCGCGGCCCCAATCAGGCCGGCCAGGACGCCTCGTACAACAGCCCCTGCCGTCGGCCGTTCGAACGCCGACCGCCGCCAGACCAGCAGCGCCAGGCTGGTGGTGACGCCGTACTGCAGGTGCCCCAGCAACATTGGGAACGTTTCCTGCGCCGAGGTCAGGTCCCACGCCAGCGCCTCTCGACGAATCAGCAACGGCGCCAGCGTCAGCGGCCCGATGATCCACCACACCGCCCCGTAAATGAGACCCCAGAACAACAGGTCCCCCGCGCTATGCGCTTGGTGGCGAACCAGGGCCCCGAAACCAGCGCCGATGGCGCCCGCCGCGATCATGTGCACGATCCAGCCGCCAACCGCCGAGGGCGGGAGCCGGATCAATGCGGCAATGGACTCGATCACCCCGAGGTGCCGCATCACCAGGCCGTAGACAACCCCGCCCACTTGCCCGGCCAGCGCGCCGGCGATCAGCCACGCCGCCAGGTCGTTGCGCCGGATCACGTCTCGCGCTCCCGGCCGCCGGCTGAGGGCGGTGGGTCGTCGGGTCCAAACCGCCCGTCGGCCGCCGTCGTCAGCACGATGTCGCGCGGGAACACCAGGTCCAGCGCCCAGTCCAGCGCCACCCGCGCCTTGCGTTCCAGGCCCGGCAGCTTGCTGAGGTAGATCGTCCGCCACATGAACCAGGCCAGCAGCCCCGAGAACTTTTGGCCACCGATTTCGGCGGCGGCGGTGCGGTGTCCCAGCCCCACCAGCGATCCGCTCGCTCGATAGCGAAACGGCTTCAACGGACCTCCGTCGATGGCCGCCAGGATGTTCTGCGCCGCCCGCTTGCCCTGGCGCAGGGCGTGCTGGGCGGTCGGCGGGCAGGGGCGGCCCTCGTTGTGAAGGTCAGGAATCTGCGCCGCGTCGCCTACCGCCCAGACCTCCGGCGTGTCGGGTACTTGCAGCGTCGCGTCCACGATCACCTGCCCGGCGCGATTCTTCTCGCAGCCCAAGTCGCGCAGCAGCGGATTGGGCTGATTTCCCGCCGTCCAGACGAACGTGTCGCATGGAATCACCGTCCCGTCGTCCAGGGTGACCGAGCCTTCCGTCGCCGCCGCAACGCGGCAGCCCAACCGGAACTCGATGCCACGGGCGCTCAGCTTCTCCAGGGCGTACGCGCCCAGCTCCTCGCTCAGTTCAGGCAGGATGCGGTCGCGCGAGTGAACCAGCACAAAGCGTGCGTCCTGCGGGCCGAGATTCTGGTAATAGCGCCGCACGCTCGACACCAGGTCAAAGAGTTCCGCAATCGTCTCCGCGCCCGCGAACCCGCCGCCGGCCACCACAAACGTCAGCCGCCGCTGGCGCGCCGCGGGATCCGTCTCAGTGTCGGCGCGTTCCAACTGCGACAGCATCCGGTGGCGCAGCGCCACGGCGTCTTCCAAGGTCTTCAGCGTGATCGCGTGCTCCGCCAGTCCCGGCAACCCGTGGAAGTTCGGCACGGACCCCATGGCCAGCACCAAGTGGTCATAGGGCACCGCCTGCGGCGTCGCCGAGCGGCGGCTGCGCACCAGCACCTGCCGCGGCTCGGTGTCGATCCGGGCCACATCGCCGTGGATGAAGTTGGTATACGGACACGCCGCGCGAATCGGCGCCGCAATGTGCTGCGCCTCCAACGCGCTGGAGGCCACCTCCGCCAGCATCGGTGTAAAGAGCAGGAAATTGCTCTGGCTGACCAGCGTGACCTCCAGGTCATGCCGTCGCCGCGTCATGCGCTCCAGCGTCTGCGCCGCGCTCATGCCGCCGAATCCGCCGCCCAGCACCACGATGCGCTGTACGGGCCCCGACGCGCGCTCGTCTGATTGGACCCGAGGCGCCCCGCCGCCCCAGCGGTCCACGGCCAGGTACACGCCGGCGATGGTCAGCGCCCCGTAGAGCATGTGGCCCATCAGGCTGGGAAACCCGGCGGATGCCACCGCGATGGACCAGTCGGGCGCCTGGCCTTCCGCCAGTTGGCGGATCGTCAATGGCCCAAGGATCCAGCCCAGCAGGCCGAAGGTGACGCCCAGCGTGATCTGCGCGGCGTAGCTGCCCGGCTCATGCCGGTACTGCATCCCCACGCCCGCGCCGATCAGGGTTGCCAGCGCCAGGTGCGCGATCAGGCCGGCGCCGGTCGTGGACATGCCGGCCAGCCCGGTCACCTCAACGCGCATATCCTCGGCCTGCATCGCCAGCGCGAACACGACCCCGGCGACCAGCCCGGCCAGCGCGCCGAACAGAATCTCGCGACGAGCGATAAAAGCAACGAACCGCATATCGCACGTCCCGTGGCGGGCTTCGAATGATTGTGGCAGCGGCGGGTGGCTACTGACGAATCCCTCACCGCCCGCCAGCCACGCTCAGCGGCCGCTCCCGACCGGAACGCGCACCCGTTGACGTAGCCGGGCTCCTCGTCGCACGCTCCGGCCATGCTGCGAACGCACACCTATCTCTTCGGGGCTGCGCTCCTGGCGCTCGGCGTCGTTGTCGTCCTGATGGTTGTCGGCGTGGTTCCGGCCGGACAGTCGTCGGTGCTCGGTGCGCTCATCGCCGGCGAGCCGCGCGCGGTCGAGTCGCGGCCCGCGCCCGCGGTCACGCCTATCGAAGGCTCGATCATCTTTGACGGCCTGCGGCCGGGTGAAACGGACACCTTTGGTTTGCGCGCGGGACTGGTCATCGTCCACGCGCAGTACGACGGAAGGTTCCAACCCTTCAGCGCGTTCCTGCGCGCGCTGGACGACCCACGGTCCGACCCATTGGCGCCGGTCAGCATCATCCCGCCGCTGGACCGCCAGGGCGCCGCCTCGGGCCAGGTGACCAGGGCCGGGCGCTTTGTCCTCACCGTCGAGCGCGCCGAAGGCGAGTGGGCGGTCACAATTTCGCAGCCGTCCTGACCGGTTGGCGGCGATTGAGCGCGCCGAACCCTCGGGCGGGGTGACCGCTCGCCCCCGCTATTTCTATACTGAAGCGCCGCACACGGACGGATCGAGGCAGGTTATGGATCCCAGTTGTCTGCAATACGCCCTGACCGACGACGAGCGCGAGACGTTCGACCGCAACGGCTTTCTGGTCGTCGAAGACGCCGTCCCCGACGACCAGCGCGAGTCGTTGATCGAAACCATCGACGACCTATACGAGCGCGGTGTGCTTGAGGGGGGTCGCACCGACAAGACGATCACCCGGCGGATCAACAAACTGGGGTTTATCCATCTGGACCGGTCCTTCTTCGACATGGTCGCCCACGAGCGGCTGCTGCCCAAGGTCTGGGGCATCCTGGGCTGGAACGTCTACCTCTACCACTCGCACTTGGCCGTCACGGGCAAAGAGCCCGGGACCTACGAGCCGCACGCGCGCGCCTGGGGCTGGCACCAGGACTCCGGCCAGATGAACCGGGACATGGAAACCAGCCCGCGCCCGCGTATATCACTCAAGGTCGGCTACTTTCTGACCGACGTCAGCAACGAGGGCATGGGCAACTTCTGGGTCGTCCCCGGCAGTCACCTGTCCAACACACTGCCCCAGCCCCAGGAAGGCGCGGTACAGCCGGAAGGCGCAATCCCAGTCAAGGTCAAGGCGGGTAGCGCCGTGATCTTTGACCGCCGCATCTGGCACGCCGCCACGCCCAACTTCTCCGACGTCACTCGCCGGGTCCTTTTCTACGGCTACGGCTACCGTTGGATCCGCACGCGCGACGACATGGAGTTCCCGCAGGCCTGGTACGACGACTCGCACCCCGTCCTCAAGCAGATGATGGGCCACTCCACCAACGAGTTCGGCCGCTCCTCACCCTCCGACGCCGACGTGCCGCTCAAGGTCTGGCTCGAAGAGCATGAGCAGGTCAATCGGGAGAAAGCCCTCGTCGGCTAACCCCGCGGCCTGAACAGTCCGCGTCCCGCCGGCCCTGGCTGGCGGGACTGCGGCGCCGGGACCACGCGGCTACCAGCCGGTCGGCTTGCGAATCGCTCGGCCCGTCAGGTCGTTCGCCGGGTCGGGGAACTGGTTGTCGCGCAGGAGCTTGTGGCGCTTGCGTGTGATGTGGGCCGTCAAGTCAGCCGCGTCTACAAGGAGCCACGCCGGCCGCCGTCCGTGCGCGGCATGGTTCTGGCGTGGGTGACGAATGACCCATTGCGAACGGTCACGCCCGGGATGGAGCCAAGCGCGCAGATGTAGGTTTCCTGCCGCTACGGAACGGTCGGGTCGGCGGTGTCGTCCACCAGGGCGGTGAAGTAGCAAATTCGCTGGACCGGGTCGCTGCCCAAGCCGGCTACGTGCCTAGGTGCGGTGATCATTTGGATTACACGCGGCTACGGGCGTCAGGTCGTCCCGCGGTCATAGGGGACGTCCGAGTCTTCCAGCATGTGGCTGAGCATCGAGTTGGGGTTTGGGCGGTACGTGGCGAATACCTCGTACGAACGGATCAGCAGGTCCACGAGCAGGACGAACCGTTCGGCGATGGCTCGTCGGATGGGGTTGCCGCGCTAGAGACGTTTGGTGCTGTGGGGCGACACATTACGGGAGTACACTTCCATTGACTCCTGGGCGGGTAAGTCGTCGCGCGTTGCGCGGGGAATGATTAAGATGCCCTCGGCGATTGAGTGGACCGACGAGACGTGGAACCCGGTGACGGGATGCACGCGCGTATCACCAGGGTGCGACCACTGCTATATGTTCGCGCTCTACCCGAGGCTCAGGGCCATGGGCGTTACCGGCTACGCGACGGCTCCCGAGGACGTCCAACTGCTGCCCGAGCGGCTGCGCACGCCGCTGTCCTGGAAGAAGCCCAGGCTGGTCTTCGTCAACAGCATGGCCGATCTGTTCCACCAGCGCGTGCCGTTCGAGTTTATATTTGAGGCGTTCTCGGTCATGCAAGAGGCGGCCGCCAAGCGGGGGCACGTTTTTCAGGTGCTGACCAAGCGGCCGGGGCGCGCCGTGGGCTGGTGGGAGGCGTACGGGGAACGGTTCCCGGACGGCTGGCCGCCAAATGTTTGGATTGGGACCTCGGTGGAGAGTCAGAAGTACGCGCCGCGGCTGACGGTGCTTGCGCGACTGCCGGCCCCTGTGCGGTTCGTGTCCGCCGAGCCGCTGCTGGAGCGGCTGGAACTCACCGAGTGGCTGCAGAACGGCGCGCTGAAGTGGGTCATCGTCGGTGGCGAGAGCGGGGCGGGCGCGCGGCCAATGGACGTGGACTGGGCACGGGATCTGCGCGATCAATCGACGAGTGCTGGCGTGGCGTTTTTTCTCAAGCAGCTTGGGGGCGTTCGGAACAAGCGCGGCGGGGATGCGGCCATCGTTGACGGTGAGTACTGGCGGCAAATGCCCGTTTGCGCGTAACGCCCTATGACTTCCTTTGGTGGCCCCTGGACTCAAGAGAAGCTAGCAATCATCGGCGCGTATCTCGACGTCTATACAACCGCCCTCAAAGATCAGCCGTTTCAGCTAATTTACGTCGACGCCTTCGCTGGTGAAGGGTATTGGCGGCCAGGCTCGTCGTATAAAATTGTAGATTACGAAGACTTCACGGAGCTGCTCGATGGCTCTCCGGCAATAGCACTAGCTGTTCGAGACAGACCTTTTGATAGGTTCGTCTTCATCGAGAACGATGACAACCGCGGTAAGGCTCTCGACGACCTGAAGAGGCAACACAGCGATCGGTGCATCGAGGTTATCCCTAAGGATGCGAATGTTGCCCTTCCGACGTTCTGCGCGAGCATGGGCCGTTTTGACCGAGCAGTGGTCTTCCTCGACCCGTTCGCGACGCAGGTCTCGTGGGGCACCGTTGCCGCACTCGCGCGGACAGAGAAGATCGACTGCTGGATCTTGTTTCCCCTGAGTGCTATTGCACGAATGATGCCGAGAGAAGGCAGTCCGTCGGAGTCGCTGGCGTCGCAGCTCGATAGGATTTGCGGCGGTCGCGAGCACTGGCAAGGCGTCTATCGAGAAACCGCGCAGCTATCGTTATTCAAAGAGAAAGCAAGCTTAGAGAGAGCATCTGGGAGCGCTCATATTGCCGACTGTTACCGGGCGCGGCTCGAATCAGTATTCGAAAGGGTTGCGCCAACGAGTCGTACGCTCAGAAACACAAAGAATTCTCCTATGTTCGAGCTGTATTTCGCAGCCGGTAGTGTTAGAGGTGCTGATATCGCCGTGCGTATAGCGAAACACATTCTCGAGCGCTTGTAGCCTGTTCTAACCCTCGCTCCCTCCGTCACTCCTACGAAAACGGTAGTCCAGCCCCAGACGCGTGGCGGTCATACAACACCTCCGAGTCTTCGAGCATGCGGCTGAGCATGGAGTTGGGGTCTTGCCGATAGCTGACGATTACGTCCCTTGAGCGGATCAGGACGTCGACTGGCAGCACGAAGTTCTCGGCGATTGCGAGGCGGATGGCATAGCCGTCGCGGCCCTGTTCGTCGTTGTGGCGCAGGACGACCAGCAGGTCCAGGTCGCTGTTTTCGTCCTCTTCGCCGCGGGCGCAACTGCCGAAGAGGATGACCTGCTCGGGCTCGAAGCGCTCGACGATGAGCTGGGTGATGGCCTGGATGGTGTCCCGGTTGAGGGGATCTTCGACGACGCGCATCGGTTCTACACCGCCAGTGGGGTTTCGGTGTCGCCGGCTGCCGGGGCGTTCGACACTGCCCTTAGTGTAGGATGTGACTGTCCAGTCTGGACAGACTAATATCCTTAGTGTAAAATATCAGGTGAGTTAGCCGAGACTAAAGCTAACTCACCTGTGGGCAATGCCAGAGAATTCATGTGCCGTTCTAAGCGCGCGTGAGTCCCCAGATAGACCCATATGCAGCCGACAACTGCTTCCGATGACATCCCGACCCCGGTGCACTCGACCCGGCAGAGCGTACCGCATTCCACGGAGCCGTACTCTAACAATGATTGCTAAGCCACTGGAAGTTCCTTTGCCACCACCCTGGAAGAATCAGGCTTTTGCAACTAATCAGATAGGAACTATCAACTACCTCGTCGGTCCAAACGGTACGGGCAAGTCTCGATTCGCCAAACAATTAGTCAAGCACCTTCCAAATACCAGGCTTCTCGGTACCGACCGTCTCAGCGGTATGGAGGAGGTTCGTCCGTTTAGCACCTTTACCGGAGATCCGCTAGCCGAAGGTCTAGCTAAGAGCCGATTCAGCTATTTCAAAGAAGAAGGAATTCAAGGATATGGAATGGACGCTTTTGTACTTCTTGAAGAGCGAATGGAGCTACGCATACAGGTTGAGGCGACACTCAGCCACCTATTCGATCGAGAGATTATTCTTGAATGGGACTCTGGCAATCTCATTGCGAGAGCACGGCGAATAGGTGATACTGCGGCTTATAGGCTCGACCGCGAAGAATGCCATGGAATCAAGGAGCTACTAGTTCTTCTTACACATTTATATGACGTGAACAACCGTCATCTTATAATTGATGAGCCGGAGCTGAATCTCCATCCTCAATACCAAGCATTCTTTATGCAGGAAGTCCGTAAAGTTGCTGGAGATCCTGACACCAATCCGGACAAGAAGATCGTATTTCTCATTACACACTCTCCTTTTATGCTCGACCTCCAATCCGTGGACGATCTAAACTCAATCGTTTCATTTGACCTCCAGTATTCAGTTCCAAAACAGGTATGTGAGGTTCCGCTCAATTTGCGGTCACCGAATTCGTTCGTACGACGACTGAACGCTCACCACAAGCAACTCTTCTTTTCCGATAACCCTATATTCGTTGAGGGCATTCACGATGCCTGGCTAGTCGAAGCGATGATGGAGGCACGTGGTGTTTCCATAGCTGCGGCCGGGAGTTGCATCATTGACTCGAGCGGCAACGAGGAGGTCAATCAGTATCTGCGATTGTGTCATGGTCTGGGAAAGAGCGCCCACTATCTCTACGATCTCGATAGTCTATTTAGTGGGAATCTGCGTTCTTGCATACGAGACGACCAGTCTATACAAGGGTTTTTGGCTGCGGCAGGCTTTGGCAATGATTTCGCTCGGTACTGTGGCCAATTAGATCGTGAGCTAAACAGGCCCTTGGATAAGTTGTTAGCTTCGCCTCTTCCAAGCGGCTTAGAAGAGCTGTGCAGATTCCTGAAAGGCCTTGGAGCAAGGTGCCAGTGGAATAAGCAGCAGTTGGCGAAGGCCAGAGTCGTGGTGATGACAGCCATGTCACGGCATAGAGAAGACATGCTGTCAGTGCTGTCCGCAGAGGTGGTGGAGAACATCGAGGGACGGTGGTCACAAATATTAGCTGTTTTGAAGACTAAGAATGTTCATGTTTTGCCAGGCGGAACGCTGGAGAGATATTTGCCAAGCTACACTGGCAATGAATACACTCTTGATCCAGCGAACAAGCATCGAGCCGTTCAAC
The DNA here is from genome assembly GCA_965263175.1 of Chloroflexota bacterium. Taxonomy (GTDB): domain Bacteria; phylum Chloroflexota; class UBA11872; order UBA11872; family UBA11872; genus UBA11872. The sequence continues at coordinate 3,021,701 of OZ253587.1, read as the reverse complement.
ACGAGCTCGAGCAGCTAGCAATGCTTTCAACCGACGAGGCTTTGGCGGATCGTTACGGTGATCTTTATCATGCGGTTTGCTGCTTGCCTACAAAAGCGGAAGTCGACGTTGATGAAGTTCTGCGAAACCACCTAAGTGACTATATTCACGAACTTCAGCGCACCGTGGTCAATAATCCTGGATGGTCGAGTGAGGAGATTAGGATACGGTTGGATACGGTCCAGCCGTCCCGCCAGGGGGTTTTTTCAATTCGGAAGTTTGAACGGCATGCCAATAGCGATTTCAGTGCAACCATCGAAGTCGTGGAAATGCTGGGTCGGCCACCGAGGTTCATTGAGATTGATGAACGGACCAATGCTGGGATGGGCGCCTTTAAGATCGAGATGGTCGAGGCGGAAGCCACGGGTGAACCGTGAGCCTTGATAGAGGCTTGCGCAGCACTTCATATCGATATCGTTAGGGAGTCAAAGTTGAACCGTGGTCTCGGTGTCGCCGGCGGTCAGGGCGTTCATGTAGGCGAGGATAAGGGATTTGGTGCGGTAGTGGCCGAATTCCGCCTCGTCCTGGCGTTTGACGATGGGGAAGGTGTCCAGGATGTAGGCGGCGTCTTCGCGGGAGAGGCCGTACAGGTGGAAGTAGAGGGCGTCCAGGCGGGCGCGGAGGTGGCGGCGGTCTTCTTCATCCCAGGGGAAGGGTGGGCCGTGGTAGCCGAGGTCGCGGGCGAAGGGAGCCATGTCGTGCGCGGTGTAGGTGAGGCGCAGGACGTGGTCGCGGACGAGGTCGGCGGCGGTGCGGTCGCCGAAGCGACGGTGGTAGGCGTCGGGCGCTAGGACCGGTAGCTGCTCCACGGTGTACCAGGTTAGGTGCTGTCCCTGCACTTTCTGGCGGGTAACGAAGTCGAACGCGAACGAGTTCAGGCAGGCCAGCCAGTGCCAGGCGTTTTCCTGATAGGTCCGCACGTCGTCAGCGTCGGGCATCAGCAAGGGCAGCGTGTGACCGGCGCCTACGCGCGGGATGATTGAGGCGATTACCGCCCGGACGTTCGTTGGCGAAGTGATGTCCTTGAACGCCACTGACCAACTCAATTCGTCGGGCCACTGGATGTCTTGCTCGCTAACCCAAAACTGAGGCGTCGGTTGCCAGTTGGGGTCGCCGTGCTCTTCGGTTGTAGCCGGTCTCGGCTGGGCGGGTCGATGAAGATTCTTCCGGTTGACGACCACGCTGGCGGCGCGGTGGTCAAATGCCTGTGTCATTTTCCCTTCATAGAGGGGTACGTATTGGTCTTGGCCGCGCTTCCAGCGATTGCCCTGAACCGGATAGAAGCCTTCGCCCTGCAGTTCGGCTGCGGTGCGAAACAGGTGAGAGGAATTGGCCATGTCCAGCATGCGGACGTAGCGGACGGGCCAGACGCGAAGTTCGTCGTCGCCCGAGCGGTCCACCAGGACGGGGTGATCCTGGTAGATGCGGCGGGTGATATCGGCGTCGCGGCGGGTGCGGAAGATTGGGGCGGTGCCGGTGTTGGGGTTGACGCGGGCGAAGTCGTCAGGCGTGAGGGTAAAGGCGCGGTCGGGGTCGGCGATGGTTTGGGTGTCGGGTAGGAAGAAGCCGCAGCGAGTCTCGGGGAAGCTGCGTTGCGGGCCGCCGACGATCAGGGCGCAGAACTTGAAGCGGGAGTCGATGTCGGCGAAGAAGGGCGGCAGGTCGGTTCCAAGGCGGCGGTTCTCGAAGTCGTAGATGCCGGCGACGCGTCCGGTGGTTGAGACGGACTTGAAGAAGCGCGCGGCCGTCTTGTCGGCATAGATGCCTGAGGGTGTGAGCAGACCGACCAGGCCGCCTGGTTTGACCAGGCGCAGGGACCGTTCAACGAACAAGGAGTACAGGTTGATATCGCCGACGCCCAGCAGGGGGTAGTGGCCGGAAGCGCGCACCACCTGGCCCAGGCGGTCGGCGTGGGCCTTGGCCTGGTCAAAGGCGTGAGCCAGCGGATCGTCCAGGTCGCGCAGGCGGCGGATGCCGTCGCGACGGGCGGCCGCCGTGGGGGCGCGCGCCAGCTCGGGATCGCGCGTGGCGAACCATTCGACCTCCTGCAGTTTGATCCGGTCCCAGGGCGGATTGCCGATCACGGCGTCAAAACCGCCCTCGGGTGTCGCGTCCTGCCAGCGGCGCCACACGCCGGGGAAGGCGGCTTCCCAGTGGAGGAACGCTTCCTCGTGGGCGATGGATTTGGCTTCTTGGATGAGATGGGTGAAGGCGGGCGGTGGTTCGACTCGGCCCTCCGATGGACTCCGGCCCGGTCCTTCGGCAGGGCTCAGGACAGGCTCACCATGAATGGGGTGGGCAGGCGGTGAGGTCTGCGCGGAAGACGGGCGGGTCTGTGACGCCGCCCCTACGCTGGAAGGGGTCGTGGACGCCGGGATGACGGGGGTGGCGTAGCCATGGGTCAGGAGGGGGAAGGCCTGGGTGGGGTTGGCGGCCAGGGTTTCGGTGAGCGGGGACTCGAACTGGGCGCGCTGGCGGACCTTCATGCCGGCCGTCAGCCAGCGCAGGCCGCCCAGGGTGTCCAGGAAGCCGCGCAGGTCGGCGGTGGCGGATTCGACGGCCTTGAACAGGGACTCGGACTGGTGGACCTCGGCCACGTCGGCGTCGGATAGCTGTTCGATCTGGCGCATGCCCTGGGCGGCGTTCTCCACCCCCTGCAGGGCGCTGGCCACGAACATAGGCACGTGCAACCGCCGCAGCTCCTCGTTGGCGTCGGCCACGCGCAGGCCAATCAGCGAGTCGCCGCGGCGCAGGTGGTGATCCAGAAACGACAGCGGCGCGCCGACGGTGAAGCTGTGCAGCCAGAGCGAGACTTTGGCCAGTTCCACCGTCAGCGGGTTCTTGTCCACCCCGTAAATGCAGCGTTTCAGCACCAGCCGGCGGATGATGGCCTGATCGGTCAATTGCGCTTCGTTGACAACCCACTTGGATTCGGCGGCGCGTTGCAGGATGTCGGCGCGAATGGCGGCCACCCGGTCCAGCAGCGGCGAGTGGTAGGCGTCGTCCCCGTCCAGCCAGTCGGGGACGGCGGGCGCGTATTCGATCAGGTCGGCGATGTCGTCGGTCAGGAAGTCCACGGCGCTGACCAGGAAGTGGCCGCTGCCCATGGCCGGGTCCAGCACCTTGAGATCGAGCACGGCCTGGGCGGGGTCCAGCCGGGCTAGCTCGGCTCGGCGGTCGGCCCTGGGCCGCCGGTCGCTCCGAAGCTCCCCGGCCCTGGCCTCGAACGCGGCCAGCCGCTCCTCCACCAGCGGCTTGAGGGTCTGCTCCACGATCAGGTCCACCAGGTCCTGCGGCGTGTAGAAGCTGCCGCTGTCCTTGCGGGCGTAGGGATTGGGGCGGATGTGGACCTTGCCCTCGCGGCTGCGCACCGGTTCCTGCTCCAGCAGGCGTTCGTAGATGGAGCCGAGTTGCTGGACGGACATGTCGCGGTAGTTGACGTAGCCGGGCTGGCCGTCGGTCTGGGTGTGGCTGAGGTCGTGAACGACGTCGGCGATGACGTCGTCGGGCAGGCGGACCAGGTTGAGCAAGGGCGCTGCCTCGGCGGTGAACAGGCCGCCGTTGTAGGGCGGCAGACCGATGGACGGGTCGCCCCGGTCGATCAGGCGGAACAGGGTGGTGAGGTGGTCGTAGTAGCTGGAGGCTGCGCCGGAGAAGGTGTCGTGGCGGGCCTTGCGCTTGGCTACGTCGTCGCGGACGCGCTTGCGCAGGCCGTAGTCGTCGTAGGCGGCGTCGTCGACGGGCAGAAGGCCGCGGTCTTCGGCGTAGAGGACGAAGAGCAGCCGGTAGAGAAAGATGAGGGCGGCTTCGCGGATCGCGGGCATGGGCTGGTCGGACTTGTCGGCCAGAGCCTGGACGAGGCTGGGAAAGACGCGTTCAAAGACGACCCCGGCGAGGCTCTGGGCGACGCGCTGTTCGTAGCGGCGGCCTTCGTCCAGGGCGGTTTCCAGAAAGGTGGCGGCCGCGCCGGGGCGGCGCAGGAAGGCCGAGCGACGAAACAGCAGGTGGAAGGCGCGGAGGCCGTCCTCGTCGTCGGCTGTTAGCAGGGCTTCGAGGTCGGCCTGGTAGTAGGCGGTGGCGCGCGGACGCGTCTTCTGGTCGTAGAGACGCCAAACCGAGCCGTTGGTGAGGATGCCCCAGCGGAGTTGGCCGTCGGTGACGGTGTCGGCGGTGGCGAGGTAGCGGAGGATCTGGGCGTGGGGCGAGGCGGCCTGGATTCCCTTGCCCGTGCCGCGGGCGTCGAGCGGGCGGCGGAAGCGCTTGAGCTCGGCGACGGCCAGGGCTTCGAGGTAGGGGCTGGCCTGGGATCCGGCGCGGGTCTTGGCCTGGGCGTCGGCGAAGAGCAGCAGGTCGGGGATGTCTTCGCCGCCGCTGGAAGTTTGCTGGGGGAGGTCGTCGGTCCAGCCCAGGAGTTGGAGCAGGGGGCGGATGAGGTCCTGTTCGGTCAGGGTTTCGTTGGGGTTGTGGTAGGCGGCGAAGTCCTGGAAGAGGCGGCGGACTTCCTTATGAAACGCGGCGAAGGCGGGGGCCTGAGTGCGGCGCTCGGGGGTGGCGCGGATGCCGTCGCTAAGGAAGTGCTCCGTAAAAAGCTGTCCGGGCATGCTGCGGGCTAGGCGTCCTATGCGGAACTCTTGCCGTCGTTCGGAGCTTCCACGCAGCATCGCACGTTGGCTCCGGCTGGTAATTCACGGCTGCTGAGCAACGCGCGGCGATTCCTCGCGCCGCCCCCCGGCCTGTGCGGTTGCATCGTCTGTTCCTCGTTGACGCCGAGCGGCTGACGGACTTCAGGGCGGCAAACGCCGGCCCCCGTCCCGTCAACGATCCCTCGGCTTGAGAGCAGGGTGATCGAAGTCAAGGGCGGGCGGACGGTCAACATCAAGGACTCGCGAGCGCTCGCCGGCGTGCTGGAGAACAGTGAGGTGCTGCTGGCCGGCCTGATCGTGCTCAACCCACTAGGTCCTACGCAGGCCCGCAACTTCGCCAGATTCATCGCCAGAGCGGGCACGCTGGACGTGCTGGGCTATGAGTACCCGCGGCTCCAAGTGCTGACCGTGGCGGAGATTCTGGACGGGCGCTCATTCGCTACGCCGTCCGTGGTCGGTCGGCATGAAGCGCAGCCGGTGCTGCCTGGTATTCCGGGGCGCTAGTGGTTTGCCTTAGGGCTTATATCGCAGCTAGCTGGTTGCCTGCTGGCGCTTCAAGGACAGAAGTTTCACAAACTCCTCAATGGATACCTGTGCTTCAACGGCAATTAGTCTGATCTGCGCCCAATCAACCTCGCCCTGGCCAGCGGGGACCTGTACAACGAGGGGTGACTGGCCAGGGCGAGTCTTGGTGTACGCGAATGATGTGTCCTGCACGTTATGGCTTCTGAAACCAAGGTCGGCAAGCACATCCCCGACCCATGTGACCTCCGCCAGCCAGCAGGGGAATTCCATGGCCTAGGCGATTCCGAACCTCAGTGCATGCATCGGGGCTTCAGGCATTAGCTGAACAAACGGTTCAGACTCCTCTTCGTCCGTCAGGTCGTCGCGGAGCGGTGTCTGAAGGTTTGCAAGCAGGCTTTTGAAGCGCTCGGGATCGACCGAACGTACGGCGCTGAGATACGACAATGCAGCATCGGGCACACTCTCAATGGCTTCGTTAGCCGTGGCCCCACTAGTCGAGATCGGCAGTTGTCGGCAGAAGGCAATGTGGAAGCGTCTTCCTCGCCTCACGTGTCCAGATAGCTGGATTTCCATCATCGGCCTCCTTCACTTCCGTCCGGCGCACCACAGCGTACACCTCGTATTCCGAGCCTACGCGTGATACCCACGTGCGCCAACCGGGATAGCCTTAGGGCAAGAATGCGGAGCGTACCATGCACACTATGCGGACCCACCACCGCCCCACGGCCAGCCGGTAACTACTCAATCCGTTTAGAAAAACTCTTATGCGCGCAAAGGCGCCGTTTCAGCCGGGGTTCGACGCTGGGCTCGGCGCCCGCTCAGACCATCGCCTGGTCGGCCAGCTCCAGTGCCTCGTCCACCACCGCCAGGCCCTCGCGCAGCTCGGCCAGCGTGATGGTCAGCGGCGGGTTCACGAACACCCAGTTCCAGCGGGTCATCGTGATCACGTCCCGTTCCAGCATGAACGCGCCGATGTCGCGCATCACGCCGTACGACTCGAACGCCGGATCGATCTGCGGGACCAGCGGCTCGCGGGTTTCGCGGTTGCGCACCAGTTCCAGCACCGAGAACAGACCCAGGCTGCGTGCCTCGCCGATGCTGGGGTGACGCTCCGCCATGGCCGCGTAGTCCGCCTTCAGCGTCTCGCCCATCACGGCCACTCGCTCCGGGATGCCCTCGTCGCGGTAAGCCTGAATCGTGGCCAGCGCCGCCGCGCAGCCCAGCGTGTGCGCCCCGTACGTCAGGCCGGCCCACAGCGGGTTGTCCTCGAAGTGGTGCGCGACTTCCTCCGAGACGATCACCGCGCCCAGCGGCACCGTCCCCGAGGTCAGACCCTTCGACACCGTCATGATGTCCGGCTCCACGTCCCAGTGCTCCACGGCAAACCATTTGCCCGTGCGCCCGAAGCCGGTCATCACCTCGTCGGCGATCAGCAGCACGCCGTACTCGTCGCAGATTTCACGGACCCGCGGCAGGTAGCCGTCCGGCGGCACCACCACGCCGTTGGCCCCGGCAATCGGTTCCACGATCACCGCCGCCACGTTGTCCGGACCTTCGACCCGGATCACCTCGTCAATGTCGTCGGCGCAACGCAGGTCGCACTGCGGTTGCTCCGAACAGAACCGGCAGCGGTACTGGTACGGATCGGCGGCGCGCACCACGCCCGAAATGCCCGGCTCGGTGGCCCAGCGCCGCGCCTCGCCGGTGAGGGTGATCGCACCGTACGTGGACCCGTGGTAGGAACGGCGGCGAGCCACGATCTTCTGCCGGCCCGTTGCCAGCCGTGCGATCTTGACGGCGTGATCCGTGGCCTCCGCGCCGCCTAGCGTGAAGAAGCTCTTGCACAACGACCCGGGCGTGATTTCCGCCAGCTCGCGCCCCAGTTCGCCGCGCGGCTGCGTGGCGAAGCGTGGATTGACATAACACAGCTTGTCGGCCTGCGCCTTGATCGCCGCCACCACCGTCGGATGCTGGTGCCCCAGGTTCACGTTCATCAGCTGGGCGTTGAGATCCAGGATGCGCCGCCCGTCGTGGTCGATCAGATACGACCCTTCGGCGCGCTCCACCGCCACCGGGCGCACCGCGCCCTGCGCCGCCCAGTCGAAGAACGTGTATTCCCGGTTCAGCTCAGCAATCTCGGCAGCCGTCGGTCGGGCGCTCATCGTCGTGGTCATGGCGTCGGCTCCAGGAACAGGTCGGGCGTTACACCTTGTCAGTCGCTCAGCCTACTGGAAACCGCTATCCGGATTCCTTCGGGCGGCGTTGATCACTGCTCGGTGCGCCTAACGGCGAGGCGCGCAGACCGGCGCAACGTCGATCTGCCGCAGCCTATTCTGGCCGCGCCAATGACAGCGAGGTTGAAATTGATGCCGTCTGATCACGATGCCGCCGGCGCCTCGGGCGCCCGCGCTTCCCGGCCGCCAATTGGCCGCGTTACCGCCGAGGTCGAAGTCGATCCTGCCGTCCAGCGCCTGGTAGTCGTCAGCGACCTGCACGCCTACAGGGAACCATTGGAAGCGCTCGACCAACGACTGGCCCAGTTCACTGAACCGTATGTCGTCTTCGTCAACGGCGACATATTCGGAGGCGGCATCGACGGCCGCTTCGCACTCGACTGGACGATGCGCCGCGCTGCCGGCCGCGCGACTCGGGGCAACCACGACAGCACGATCGTCGAGTATCTCGATTTCGACCCGTCGCAGCGTGACAGGGCCGCCGCCGACACTGAACTGGGCGCCTACCGACAGTTGTCTGCCGACCAGCTCGAATTCGTGAGGTCGCTGCCGGACGTCCTACAGGTGCGTTGGCGCGGACGCACCCTGCGTCTCATGCACGGTCACTTCAACCTGCGCACGCCGGATGCAACCAGCTGGTGGCTCACTCGCTCCGAGCTGACAGAGCGGTTCGGCGACCCTGCCGTGGACCTGACGGTGATCGGGCACACCCACTACCCCTTTGTCCGCCGCAGCGCTGAAGGCGCGGTTGCCAACCCCGGCTCCGTGGCCGCGCCGCTGTTCCGCTACCTCGACGCCGCGGGGCAGGAAATCGACCGGCGCACCGACGATCCGAACCTCTCAGTCAACGACACGCGGCCGTCGTTTCTCACGATCACCGAATCCCGCGGCCAACTCCAACCCACGATTGAACGCTTTGAGTATAACCGCACAAAGCTCCTCGAGCGCCATGCCGCCGAAGACAACCTACACATGCCGCTCGAAACCCGCCGCGCCTGGATCATGGACGCCCATGCGCCCGTGCCGCGGAGTCGACGATATGAGCGCTAGTTTCGGAACGCCGGCTTATCGGCCTGGCCTGGCCGCAGGTACCCCCAGCGCCGCAGCTTCTCCCAGCTCTCCTTCGGCGTGCCCTTCATGTACTCGGTCACCATCCAGTCGCCGTAGTCGTTCACCGGGATGCGCCCCAGTACCCCTTCCAACTCCAGGTAGAACTGTTGGGCACGGTCACGTTCGCTATCGATCAGGTTCACCTGCTCGGTCGGGTCATCCGCCAGGTTGTACAGCATGTCCCGGCCGTCGCTGGTCCAGATGTACTTCCAGTCGTCGCGGTAGTAGGCCCGCTGCGCCCGGAAGAAGCGACGTAACTCAAAGGCCCGGCCCTGGCGTGTCACGCGCTCCAGCATGTTCACCGGAAACGCGAACTCGCAGAGCGCATACGTCCGAGCATCACCGTCACGGGCGCGCAGCAGGCTATGGCTGCTCTCGCCCAGCCACTCGATCTGGCGTTCGGCCCCGATCAGGTCGTAGATCGTGGCAACCACGTCGTGGGTCTGCGTCAGCTCGCCAATCCGCGTGCCCGGCTCGAACGCCGCCGGATACCGCACGATCAGCGGCACGTGCGCCACGGCTTCGAACACCGTCAGTTGGTGGTTCCAGTACGGCGGATGTTCCTCGATCACGTCGCCGTGGTCCGAGGTCACCACCACCATCGTGTCGTCCAGCGTGCCAGCGTCCCGCAGGTAGCTGACGACCCGCCCAATCAGGTCGTCCATATAGGCTGCTTGGCCGTCCATCAGCGCGTACAGCTTGTCGCGCACGTCGGCCGGCATGCCGCCCATCCGTGAGGGATCGGCAAAGAAGCCTTGCTCACGATTGACTTCCAGCGCCTCTTCGCGGCTGACACCCGGCGCCCAACGTGAATGAAACGGCTCGGGCGCGATGTACGGCGAATGGGTGTCATTGATGTTCACGAACATGAAGTACGGCCGCTCGTCCTCCTCGTGCCCGCGCAACCAGTCCAGCATCTGCCGTACGACCTGCGCGCCCCCATCGTCCTGGTCGGGCGCGCCAAGCGGCGGCAGCACGTAGTTCCAGTCCATGAAGCCGCGGTGCAGCGCCGACGAGGCGCTCATGTAGGCATTGTTCGAGATCCCAACGGTCGCGTACCCCAGTTCGGTCAACTCCTCGCCGATCGTGGGGTACTCCTCGCTCAGGCGTTCATGGCGGCCGTCGGCACCGTGGGTACTAGCGTAGTGGCCGGTCATCATCGAAGCGTGCGACGGCAGACACCACGGCGCGGACGTAATGTTGCGTTCGAACACCGCGCCCTCGGCCGCCAGGCAGTCCAGGGTCGGCGTCACGCCGCGCGGGTCACCGTAGGCCCCCAGGTTGTGGCGGCGCTGGGAGTCCATGACGATCCACAGGATGTTCGGGCGTCTGGCCATGCGTGAGTCCTCCAACCGGGCGTTACGGGCGAAAGAATAGCGAAACCGGTTCAGGTAGTCCGTGTGCTCGCCCGAGTCAGGGTGACGAAGTCCATGACGGAGTCGATGCGGACGTGCGGGCGGTGGCGCTGAATTAGGCTGAGTCCGCAGGCTTGGCGGCGCACCCGGGCACGGAGGCAATCCAATCCGAATCACCAACATCCGCCTCACCGAACTGCACGGCCAGTTCGAGTCCGACGGCGACTTCTGGGAAGAGCGCCTGGTTCGTCCGCTGGACGTGTATCCCGAACACAAGCAGGACCCGGCTCAGCACATCCCCAAAGCGCGCAATGCCGCTGGCGCGCATGATCTGTCGTGGGTGTTCGTAACGATCGAGACCGACGCCGGCGTCAGTGGCATGGCCGGCCCCATCGACGTGGCGGACGCCTTCACGATCGACACGCAGATCGCGCCGTTCATCCTGGGCGCGGACCCGCTGGCCAGCGAGCGGATCTGGGATCAGCTCTACCGCTTCATGATTCATGGCCGCAAAGGCTCGCCCATGTTCGCGCTGAGCGCCGTGGACACGGCGCTCTGGGACCTGAAGGGCAAGTGGCTCGGCCAGCCGCTCTACCGCCTGCTGGGCGGGCCCGTCCGGCGCGAGATCCCGGCCTACGCCAGCGCGCTGGGCTATTCCATCCAGCCCGATCGGGCGGCCGAACGCGCGCGGCAGTTCGTGGCCGAGGGCTACACCGCCACCAAGTGGTTCGTGCGCTTCGCGCCGGACGACGGCGAATCGGGCGCGCGCCGCAACCTGGAACTCATGCGCGTCTTGCGTGAAGCCGTGGGCGACGACGTGGACGTGATGCTGGACGCCTGGAGCAGCTGGAACGTGCGCTACACGCTGGACATGGCGCGGCGCATGGCCGAATACCGCCCGTGCTGGATCGAGGAGCCGGTCAAGTCCGACGACATTGCCAACTACGCCCGCATACGAGCGGCGTCGCCAGTTCCAATCTCCGGCGGTGAGCACGAGTACACGCGCTGGGGCACGCGCGACTACCTGAAGGCCGGTGCGGTGGACGTGTTCCAGGCCGACACCATGTGGGCCGGCGGCGTGAGCGAGATGCTGAAGGTCGCCACCATTTGCTCGGTCTACGACGTGCCCTTGATCCCGCACGGCGCATCGGTTCCGGTCAACGCCCATCTCAGCGCGGCCTGGCCGCCCACGCTTTGTCCCTACGTCGAATACCTGGTGAAGTGGAACGAGCTTCGCCAGTTCTTCTTCAAGGATCCGATCAAGCCGGTCAACGGCATGATCAGCCCGTCTGACGCACCGGGCGTCGGCTGGGAGATCGACGAATCCAAGGTGACCGCCGAGCGCGAACTGAGTTGGCGAGAGGCCGTGTAGCGGGCGATCCTGCCGGGCCGCAAACTTGCGCGGGGTCTACGCGACCGAGGCCCCCCGGATGACGGCTATTTCGTCGGCGCTCAGATAGGGTGGCTCGCCGGTCGGGGTGTTGGCCGCGATGTCTCCGGCGTTGGACAGTCCGACGATGCAGGTCGAGGCGGCCTGGTGGCCCAGCACGAAGCGGATGGCCGTGGCGTGCGCCGGTTCGTCGCGCAGGTCGGCAATGTCCTGAATGCGTTCACGCGGGCCGGCGGCGCCGGCCAGGCGCGCGCGGAACATCTCGGACTGGCGCCAGTCGCTGGCCGGCAGCGCGGCCAGTTCCTGCTCACTGAGGAGTATCAGCCCATTCGCAAACGGCGAGCGCGCAAACACGCCGGTCCCATGTTCGGCGGCCAGCGGCAGCAATTCGTCGCCGGCTCCGTCGTCCACGGCGTTGTAGGGCGTTTCCACCACCGGTGCGTTCCAGCGCCGGATGGCTTCCACAGCGGCTTCGGGCTCCCCGGTTCTGGCGGAAATGCCCCACCAGCGGATCTTGCCGGCGGCCTGCAGTTCCTGCAGCACGGCGAACGGCGCCTCGTGCTTGACGATGTGCAGGGGCGGATCGTGAAGGAGGTAGGCGTCGATGTAGTCGGTGCGCAGGCGGCGCAGGGCCAGGTCGCAGGCGTCGCGAATGCGCTTGGGCGAATAGTCGCGTGGCTGTTTGGCGCCCTGAATGGACTGCGCGCCGTCGGTGCCCGGCAGGTAGCCGACCTTGCTGATGATGAAGGCGTCGTCGCGACGGCCGTAGAGCGCCTCGCCCAGCAGAACTTCACTGCGGCCGTTGCCGTAGACCTCGGCCGTGTCGAAGGTGGTGATGCCGGCGTCAAACGCCTGCTGCACCAGCCGCACGCCGTCCCAGGCGGGAAAGTCGCCCCAGGCCTGGCCGCCGATCTCCCAACAGCCCATGCACAGGGCGCTCACGCGCTCGCCCGTCGTCCCCAAGCTCCGCATCTCCATGTCGGTTCTCCCCGATGTTGCACTAGCCAATGACGTGACGAAATCCGACCGGTTGCACACCCGGCGCCGCCGCTGCGAATCGCGCGCATCCCGCCGGGTCTGGCGCCGAGGCCGGACCGCGAGCATAGACAACGGACATCCGACGGGCTGGAGACGGTAAGCGACTGGACTCTATTGCAGCGGAAAGAGCCCGGCCCGCGTGTGTCGATCCGTTCCGCGGCGTTCCGGAGCGGGGCGCACGCGCTGTCGGACCACGAATGAAAAGCCACGGGGCCTGTGCCTGGTGGACACAGGCCCCGTGACGGCCGCGAGTCAAGCAGCCACGCGTGGGGGAACGCGCGACTAGGCCGTAGCGGCGGTTTCTCCTATTGGCAGGGTGACTGGCCCCCGCCCGGACTCGCCGCCGCGACCGTGACCGCGACCCCAGCCGCGGGATCCGGACTTGCCGTGTCCATTGCAGGTGGGACCGCCGTCAGCCTGTAGGGCGGTGTCCATGCGGTCACGCATGCTCTGGCGCAACTCGTCCGCCTGGTCGGCGTTCACACGGCCGGACTCGATGGCGGCGGCCAGTTGTCCTTCGAAGGGAGCCAGGGCCGCGTCGGTAACCGCGGTCAGGTCGCCGTCGGCTTCCTCGATAACGTCGGCCAGGCTGTTGCCGTCGGTGAGCTTGGCGCGGATGTCTTCAACCGACACACCCGTCTGCTCGGACACGACCGTGATCAGACCATGTCCCTTACCGCCCAGGCGGCCGCGCCCCTTGCCGCGGAACCCGTGGTTCGTTCCGTCCAGCCAGTCGCGCACTCGCTGCTCGGCGGTCGCCTTATAGTCGTCCGCTTGGTCGGACTCAAGCCGGCCGGCCGCAACCAGCGCCTCGACCTTCTCGTCGAGTCCGGCGAGGGCCGCGGTGACCACGGCTTCCAGGTCGCCGCCTTCGGCCTCTATCACAGCCGCCAGTGACTCACCGGCCTCCAGCCGGGCTCGCAGATCCTCCTGGCTGAGTCCGGTCTGCTCTTCAATCGCGGTCGTGACGTTCGACTTTCCGCCACCGCGACCAAAGCCCCCATGTGCGAGCACCGCGCTTACCGTCACGGCCGTCAACAGAACAATGGCTGCCACCGCCGCGACGAGAGTTCGAATTCGGAGTCTCACGTCGCCTCCTTTCGCAAGCGCTGGCCATTCCGAGGCCAGCACAACGTCTACGAAAGGCAGTGTTGGGGCGGCTCGTGGACGCATGATGCACGGCGAGTGCGAGTTCCGTGCATTTTTCGGAGGTGTGCGGGTCGCTACCCGCCGTTAGGTTGCGCGAACCGATAGCCGACGCCGGGCACGGTCAGGACATGGCGTGGACGCGAAGGAACCGGTTCGATGCGCCTGCGCAGGTTGCGGATGTGGCTGTCGATGGAGCGCGGCAGCGTGGGGCGGTCATCGTCCACGATCCGCTCGACCAGGGCCTCGCGGGTGAAGACCCGTCCTGGATGGCGCATCAGCGACGCCAGCAGATCGAATTGCACCTTGGTCAGATCGATGGCCTCGCCGTCACGGCGGACCTGGCGGGTGCCTGGGTCGAGCGTCATGCCACCAACCCGCAGCGGCCCCTGGTCCGGATCCGAACTGGCGGCACGGCGCAGCAGGGCGTGAACGCGGGCCACGACTTCGCGAATGTCGAAGGGCTTGGTGACGTAGTCGTCCGCGCCGATCTGCAGACCCACGACCTTGTCGGTGATGTCGTCGCGGGCGGTCAGCATCAGCACTGGAACCTGTGACTCGGCTCGTAGCTGGCGGCACACGTCCCAGCCATGCACGTCCGGCAGCATCAGGTCCAGCACCACGGCGTTTGGCCGGCGCTGGCGAGCCAGCCGCAGCGCCTCGGCGCCGTCACCAGCGGTAATGACGGTGAATCCGTCGCGCTCCAGGTAGGCGCGCACGACCCGCCGGATGTCCGGCTCGTCGTCAACCACCAGAATCAGCCCGGAGTTCGGCATGTCAGGCTTGGATACGCCACCGCGTCACACGTAGGTCCTGGTTCGATTCTTACACGCAGTTGCAGCGCTGCCGGGAAGGAGCGCCGTGACGCAGGCCGCTTTGCAGGGCACCGTCAGGCCATGTGCATAAGTCATGCACACGGCGTGCACAGCTGGTCGACACCCGCACAATTAGATTGTCGCGGTATTGCGCGAGAGGGCGGATGAAGCATGAGCCTGCGCCTGCGTCTCACGCTGGCATTTATCGCGGTGTCGCTGGTGGCCATCGGAATCGCGGCGCTGTTGATCAATCGTTCCGTTTCCAGCAGCTTTCACCGCTACGCCGCCAACGTGCGCGAGGGCCAGCAAGCGACCGTGGCCGAGCAGTTGAGTCTGACCTATGCCGCCAGCGGCACGTTTCGCTTGCGCCGTTCCGGCCTTGGGCGCGGGGTTCCCTATCTGGTGGTGGATCCCAACGGCTCGGTCGTCGGGGGCAACGTCAGCTTGGGGGCGTCCGGCCAGCCCCCGGACCTTGCTCGCTGGCGACTGATTCCCATCAAAGTGGATGGGCAGACTGTGGCAACGGCCCACTTCGCCGACATGGGGGCCAGAGGACTACCGCGCGAGGTATTGGCGACGCTCCGCATTGCCGAGGACGTGTTCCTGGGAGAGATCGGCACCGCGCTCATCCTCGCGCTCGTGGCCGGCGTTGCGGCTGCCGTGGTCATGGCCGTGTACTTGGCTCGCCAACTCACCCGCCCAATTCGAACTCTGCGCCAAGCCGCCGAATCCATCGCCCAAGGCGACTTCTCGCAGCGCACGGGCATCCAGCGCAACGACGACATTGGCGCCCTGGCGCATTCGTTCGACCAGATGTCGGAAACACTGGAACGCAATGAGGAGTCACGCCGCCAACTCTTCGCGGACATCGCGCATGAGTTGCGAACTCCGCTGGCTGTGATCCGCAGCACCGTGCAGGCGCTGGGCGACGGGGTGTACAAACCCAGCGCGGCTCACGTTGAGACCGTCATGCGCCGGGTGGACATGCTCACCCAGATCATCAACGACATTCGCGACCTCTCGCTGGCTGACGTTGGTCAGCTGCGGCTTGAACGGTCAGACGTCACGGTTCGCGCCTTGCTGGAGGCTGCCCGCGAACGACACGCAACGCTGGCCACGGAGCGTGAGGTGACGTTGCGGATAGAAAATGGCGCGGAAGACTCGGAGCTCATGGTCGACCGGACCCGGATTGACCAGGCGCTCGATAACCTCGTGCGCAATGCGGTTACCCACACGCCTGGCGGCGGAACCATCACGGTTCGGGCAAGCCGGACGGCCGACGCGCAAGGTCAAGACTGGGTCTCGCTGGACGTCATCGACACTGGCCCCGGCTTTGGGCCGTACGAACTGCCGCGCGTGTTCGACAGGTTTTACCGCGCCGACAGTTCGCGTAGCCGTGCGCAAGGCGGAACCGGGCTGGGGTTGGCCATCGTGCGCGGCATCGCGCGAGCGCATGGCGGCGACGTCGCCCGCCCAAAACAATGCCGACGAGCCGGGCGCCACGGTAAGCCTGCGGCTGCCTACCGAGCCCACGTCGCCTTGACCGCCTCGGGTGGCCAAAGCTCCTGCCGCATTGGAGATGCACGGCACATGCACATCGCGTGCATATCCCTGGTACTAAGCTCGCCGGCAGACGAGACCTCCATCGAGTGACGCCATGACGGTGAACCCGCCCGAGCAGGATCAAGCGCAATCGAGCGGCCGTGGCGCCCAACAGGTGTCAGCGCCGCGGTTCTCTCGGCTGCGCCGAGTCGTGCGTGTGCTCACGTGGCCGGTACGGGCGTTCCTCTCGCTGCTGCGCCGCTTTTGGCTGTTGCTTTTACTTCTGGCCGGGATAGCCGCGTTTGGCTTCTACGTCGTGCTCCCGCGCGTGCAGCAAGATGAAGCTGTGACGGTGCCGCCGCAACCCGTGGAAGCCGTACACCAGGACCTGCTGGTGACGGTGCCCGCCACCGGCACGCTGGACTTCGGAACCATCGTTGAAGTCGGCTTCGCCAACGCTGGAGTGTTGACGGATCTCGGCGTGACCCTGGGCGACACGGTGGCCGCGGGCGACATTCTGGGTACGCAGGAAGCGGACGATCTCATGCGCGACATCGACGACGCCGTTTCCGCTCTGCGGCGCGCCGAACTTGATCTGGCCGAATTTCTGGAGGATCTCGAGCCCGACCCTGACGTGCATGCCCTGCGCCAGGCGAAACTTGACCTGGAAGAGGCGCGTGCCGCGCTTGAAGATCTGCGGATCCCGCCCGACGCGGCCAGCATTGCTTCGGCCGACGCCTCGGTGGCCTCGGCCCGCGCCCAAGTCGCCTCGGCCCGCGCGCAGGTGACCTCGGCTCGGGCGCAGGTGATCTCGGCCGGGGCGCAGGTGATCTCGGCCCGGGCGCAGGTGACCTCGGCCCTTGACAGCCTGGATCAATTGCTGGCCGACGCCACGGATACGGAGATTGCCGACGCTGCCAGCAGCGTGACGTCCGCCGAAGCCTCGCTGGTTAGCGCGCGGGGCGCCCTGGCCGATCTGCTGGCCGGCTCAGCCGAGCTTGAAGTGCGGAAGGCGGGCGACAACGTGGTGGCCGCACAGGAAGCCACCGTGGCCGCTCGGCGCGACCTGGATGCTGCCGTCGCCGACCATCCGTCGGCTTTGGCCGATGCGGAGGCAAGGCTGGCCACTGCTAAATCCGCGGTGATTGCCGCCACCGTGGAGCTGCATGACCTGCGAGTAAAGCCGACGCCTGAAGCCGTTCGCGACGCGGATCTCACCCTTGAACAGGCTCGCCTGACGCACGACGACATCGTGCGCACTGGCAACAACGCCAGCTCGGCGGCGAAGGAGGGGGCCGGCGTGGCGTATTACGAGGCCCAACTCGCCCACCTGGCGGCGTTGGAGCCCGCGAGCCCCGAGGAATTGGCGGAGGCCGAGTCGAACCTGGCCGCGGCGGAAGCCAATCTGGTTGTAGCCCAGGCCGATCGCGACGATCTCGCTACGGGCCCTGACCTCGACGCGCTCAACGAGGCGCTCGTGGCTGCTGAGCGAAACGAGGTCACCGCCGCCGCCGAGCTGGACGATCTACTGGCCGGACCCAGTGCAACCGATCTGGCTACCCGCCGCTCCAACATTGCCGCGGCTCAGAGTTCGTTGGCCTTGGCGCGCGCCAAGTTGGCCGATCTCAGCGCCGATGTGGACGCTGGTGACGTGCGTGCGGCTGAAGAAGACGTGCGTGTAGTTGAAGAAAACGTGACCTCGGCGCTCGCCAGCCTCGCTGACGCCGACGCCAAGTTGGCCGACTTGCTGGCCGGTGTCGACGCGTCGGACCTGCGCAAGGCCGAGCTGGCCATAACCCGTGCCGAGATCAATCTGGCCGACCTGCGGGCTGACACCGAACCCGATCCCGACCCGCTGGCGGTCGAGCGGCTGGAATTGGCGGTGGCCGACGCCAGGCGCGACCTCGAGAACGCGCGCACGGCGCTGGCGGACGCAACGCTCGTCTCACCGACGGCAGGCGTTGTCCTCACGGTTGATGCCAATGTCGGCGAACGTGTTTCCGACGCCTTCATCACGCTGGGCGTCTTCGACAGCCTGCGCGTTCGAATAAACGTTGACGAGAACGACATTGGGATGCTGGAGGTTGGTCAGCCGGCCGATCTAACCTTCGCGGCCCTGGACGATCGCGAGTACAAAGGCAAGGTGGCGTGGATTGCGGTTCAAGGCGTAGTCGATCAAGGGCTTGTCACCTTCCCGGTCGACATCTCCCTGGACGCGCCCGACGAGCACCTGCGAGCCGGCCTGACCGCGGATGTCGAGATCCTGGTCGACGAGGCGCGCAACGTGATCGTCGTTCCCAAGGCTGCCGTGCAGACGACCCCGCGGGGCGGCGTGGTATTCGTGGCCGCCGCGGACGGATCGGCGAGCCGTCGCATCGTACAGACGGGCCTCAGTAACCGACTGCTGGTCGAGGTCGTCTCCGGCCTGGAGGCCGGCGAACGCGTGATGCCCAACGCCGCCCAGGCGCAGGCGGAGGCGCGAGCCGCCGCGCAGGCTGCTGCCGCGGCCGGCGGCGGTCAGACTGGTCGGGCCGGCCAATTTGGCGGGCAGGGCGGACAGGCGGGCGCCGGCGCCCCCGCGGGTGGCGCTCAGCCGGCTACGGGAGGCGCCCAGCCGGCTGCGAGTGGTGCGGCCGCCAACCTCCAGGGAAGTCAGGGCGGGCCGCCTGCGGGACTCCAGGGCCGCACGCCGCCACCCGGCGTCCAGCCTGGTCAGTTCCAGGGTCAGCGCGGCCAGGGCGGCCAGGGCGGCCAACGAGCCGGCGCCGGTGCCGGCGGAGGTGGAGGCGGATAGCCATGACCGCCGCCCCCGATCGTCCGCCGCCCACGATTGACGTCGTCGGCCTGACCAAGACCTACCAGATGGGCGACGTGAAGGTCGAGGCCTTGCGTGGCGTCTCATTCACCATCGAGCCGGGTGAGATGGTGGCGATCATGGGGCCGTCAGGCTCAGGCAAATCCACGGCCATGAACTTGCTCGGCTGTCTGGACACGCCCACCGAAGGGACCTATCGCCTTGACGGCGAGGATGTGGAAGGCCTGAGCGAGGATGCGTTGGCGGAAATTCGCCTGCGCAAGATTGGATTTGTCTTCCAGTCATTCAATTTGCTCCCGCGCATGACCGCGCGCGAGCAAGTGGAACTACCGTTGATGTACGCCGGCGCGCGCAACCGCCGGGATCGGGCACTGGAGGCTCTGGCCACGGTTGGGTTGGCCGACCGGGTCAATCACACGCCGGTCGAACTGTCCGGTGGCCAGCAGCAGCGCGTGGCCATGGCCCGTGCCCTGGTCACCCGCCCGCGGCTCCTCTTGGCCGACGAACCGACCGGCAACCTGGACACCGCCTCCGCGGACGAAATCATGGATGCGATCGAGCAGCTGAACCTCGAGCACGGCATCACGACAATTCTGGTAACCCACGAGATGGAAGTCGCCTTACGCGCGCGCCGCGTAATTCGATTCCGCGACGGTCTGGTCGAGAAGGACGAGGTGATGGTATGACCCCTGCCGACGGATTGCGCGTGGCCTTTCGCGCGCTGGCGGCCAACAAGCTACGCACCGCCCTCACGTTGCTGGGCATGGTCATCGGCGTGTCCGCGGTGATCACGCTCATGTCCGTCGGCGCCGGCGTACAAACCTCGATTGAAGAACGGATTCGACAGGCTGGCACGAATCTGCTGTCCGTGAGCCCCGGCGCCAGCAACAATCGATTCGGCGGCTTCCGTACCCGTGGCGGCGGTGGCGGGACCCAGACGCTTACCGCACAGGACGCCGACGCAATCGCGGAAGCAAACATTCCAGGCATAACCGTCCTCTATGCGTCCCGGTCGTTTAATGGAGCGTTTGTCTCTCCGGACGGCGCGGTTCAAGCCTCGGTAAACGGCGTCTCCGAGGTCTACCCGGCCGTACGCAATGCCGAGGTTGCGAGCGGCTCATACTTTTCGGCCGACGATGTCGAGCGGGCGTCGCGTGTGGTTGTCCTCGGAGACACCCTTGCCTCCGACCTGTTTCCCGACGGCGACGCCGTGGGGCGGTCGGTCCGGCTCAATACCCAGCCGTTCACCGTCGTTGGCGTCCTGGCTTCGGACGGCGGCAGTTCCTTTCAGAGCAGCGACGACTCGGCCTTCATTCCACTGCCCACCCTGGCAAGCCGCGTCACCCCGTCCAAGACGGCGCAAGGCGACGACGTGGTCTCCACGATCGTGGTGCAGTTGGTCGACGAAAACGATGCCACCGTCGCCGGCGTCAAGCAGGCGATCGAAACCCTCCTGCTCAGCCGACACGACTCAGAGGAACAGGACTTTACGGTCGGCAGCCAGGCCGATCAGATCGAGACGATTTCGGAAGTCACCAACACCATCTCGCTCTTTCTGGGCGCGGTGGCCGGCATCTCGCTGCTGGTCGGGGGCATCGGGATCATGAACATCATGCTCGTGTCGGTCACCGAGCGAACTCGTGAAATCGGCATCCGCAAGGCCATCGGCGCCAAGCGGCGCGACATCATGTCCCAGTTCATGATCGAGGCCGTTGCCGTCAGCATGGGAGGCGGGCTGGCTGGCGTTCTGATCGGCATTGGACTCTCGCTGGGCCTGAATGAACTGAGCGCCGGCGCCGAGCAACCTGCGGCGGGCGGCGGTCCCGGCAATCCCTTCGCCGGCGGGCTGACCACCACCGTCACCATGGAGCCGATCATCCTGGCGCTGGTGGTGTCCGTGGCTATTGGCCTGGTGTTCGGCATCTACCCGGCTGCCCGCGCCTCGCGCCTCGCGCCAATCGAGGCGCTGAGGTACGAGTAGATCCAGTTAGAGCCTCGAGCATCCGCTCGCGGGCGAAGCCGGTAACCGCCGGCGGCGAGTCGGGCTAAGCGAGATTGTGCTGCGCTACCGTCGCCGGCGCGGCGACGACAGCGATAGCAGCGCGATTCCGAACCCGAAGCCGGCCATTTCGCCCAGCACCAGCCCCGGCCAGGGCGACAGTCCGGTGATGACCCAGTACAGAACCGCCACCACGACAGCCAGCACCGTCATGGCCGCGGTGGCCGCCAGCACTTCTTCCAGCAACGGGTCAATCCGTCGGCTCGACAGCAGCCCGGAGGCGCGACTACGGGCCGGAGGTGATGTCGGCGGCGACTCACTCATGCTTCATTCTAGTGAGGCCGGTCTGTTAGTGCCCGAAACAGCGCTTTGATAGCATGAGCGGGCGCCAGGATTCCCACGTGTCGGAAGGACGAGCAGATGGCCAAGATGATCCCGCTCATTGGATCCAGTGAAGCCGGTCCGCTGGGGGCCATACACCTGCCAAGGCTCTGGCTCAAATTGACCCTGTCGGCCGCCGACATGCTGGACGACGAATACGACGCCTGTGGCGCCGGTTTCGATCAGATGGTGCTGGATGGCCTGGGCGTCGACCGCGACGCGGCCGTAGCGCACCTGACGAACGAAAAGCCCAGCTATCCCCAGTTCGAGCAGTGGGTGATCGCCCAGAACGGCGGCAGCATCGATCAGTCAGTGATCGACGCCTCCAACGCGGCCATCACCGGCTACGAACATGCAGACGACGATGTGGCGGCGATCTCGTCGGCGGCCGGCACCAACGCGGACGGCGCCATCAAGGACGCCGTGACGCTCAACGCGCTTGATGACTGGCACGAGATTCACGGGGCCGTGACCGGCTAACGCCTGGACACGACGGACTACGGGGTGCGGACGGCCGAACCAGGCCCTCCGCGCCCCGCACCTTTCTAGGGGGGACGACTGATGGCGGTTACGACACAACGCATCGGGTTCGTCGGCGTCGGACGCATGGGCGCCAACATGGCCCGTCACCTGAACGACGAGGGCTATTCGGTCTCCGCCGTATACGACGCGCGGCGCGACATCGCTGATTCACTCGCCGGCGAGCTTGACTGCCAGGCCCCCGAAACCCTGGCTGCGGTTACGGCGGCCTCGGACGTCGTGATCACGGTCGTGACCGATGACACGTCAATGCGTGAGGTGTTCAGCGAGAGCGGCGACAGCCTCTTGACCGGCGCGGCCGGCAAAGTCTTTATCAACTGCGCCACGATCACGCCGCGGGTCCACGTTGACGTTGAGGCGCTGGCGGAAGCCGCCGGCGCGAACAGCCTGGAAGCCTGCATGGCCAGCAGCATCACCCAGGCCCGCGATGGAACGCTCTACCTGATGTGCGGCGGACGCCAGGATGTCTACAAATCCGTGGAGCCGCTGCTGGAGAGCCTCGGCATCTCGCGCATGTACATCGGACCCGCCGGCACCGCCGCGCAGGTGAAGGCCCTCGTCAACATGGTGATGAACATCAACACCGCGGGCTTGGCCGAGGGTTTGGGCCTTGGCGCCGCGCTCGGACTGGACCTGGAAGTGCTGACGATGGTGTTCTCGCAGACCGGGGCGAACTCGCGAGTGCTCGAGACCGACGGCGAGGACATGCTCGCCCGAGACCACGAGACCTACTTCTCCTGCTCGCACGCGGCGAAGGACTCGGGCATCGCCCTATCGCTCGCGGACGACACCGGGCTCGACCTGCCGCTGGCCAAAGCCACCAAGGCGCGGTACGACCTGATGATCGCCATCGGCAAAGGCGAACTGGACAAGTCCGGCGTGGCGGAACTGACCTTCCCCGGCCGCAACTGATCGCACCGGCCTTCGGCTAGAGCGCCAGCCGGTAGTGGCCGAGGCCTTGGCAAAGGCGGCTCGGTTGGCGGTCCGAGTGCGTATCTGATCGGAGCGGAAGACGGGATTCGAACCCGTGACCCTCTCCTTGGCAAGGAGATGCTCTACCACTGAGCCACTTCCGCCGGGCCGCCACGCGGCAGCTTCCCACATGTTAGCTAGTGGCGTCGCCGTCGGCCAATGGGTCATTTTGATCGCATCCCTCGCCACGAAGCGAGCCGTCATCTTTTCCCTCTCCTGAGACCTTTGCACAACGCCCTTCGTCCGCGAAGGTGCGGCCGCTCTTGCCCCCTCTCCCTGTGGGAGAGGGTTGGGGTGAGGGTCTTCCGGGCAACCATCCCCGGGTTCCGCAAAGGTCTCCACTAGGAGAGAGAGGGCAACCGCGGGCCGTGTGCAACGCCTCAGGGCGACGCCGCTCTTTCTCCCTCTCCCTGTGGGAGAGGGTTGGGGTGAGGGTCTTCCGGGCAACCATCCCTGGGTTCCGCAAAGGTCTCTCCTGGGGGAGAGGGTTAGAGCCTGCCCCGGACGCGATCCGGGGGTGAGAGGTCTTCGCGGCTCACAACTCAAAATGACCCACTACCCGCCGTCGGCCAATGGTGCCTTCGGCTCGTCTGGTTCGATCTCGGCCAGCAGCTGCGCCAGCAAGTCGGCCAGGGGCTTGCGGTAGGCGGCGGGCACGCCGCGCTCCGCCAGCGCTTCCGCCAGCGCCGGGCTGGCCGTGTGGAACTGCCAGCCGCGCACGGCGCGGTCAAGATCGGGCGGCGCCGCAGAAGCTCCGGGCGGCGGTCCGGGCGGTCGGTCGCCCAGCAGCCAGGTCACGCCCTCGCCGGGCGCGGCCAGTCCGGCCTCCTCGACCATTCGACCCAGCGCCTGCGCCACGACGATATTCGGAAGCGACTGCCCACGCGTCCAGCGATTCACCGTACTCACGCTGGCCGCAACGCCGGCCGAGTGCAGGCGCCGCGCCACCTCGTCCAGCGTCTGGTCGGCGTAGCCCATATAGGCGCGCAGCCGGCTTGCGAACTCGTCTCGTTGGTCGTGCTTCCGCCCGGTCATGTTCAACTACAAGCAACACTCACGTTCCTGAGTATGACATATCCGAATATGTATTGCCAAATTGACAGGAATTATCATAATTGAGATTATAAGTCCGTGAGCGGCGGTTCTGTTCGTCGCCCGAATTCCCTAAGGACCCCGGACCTTGATCAGCACGACGGCGCCTCCGGCAACTCCCGATGAGATGAACCACAGCGGCCGAACGTCCACTGCGCGGGCACTGACGCTGGAACCTCGACGCGCCGTCCTGCGGGCCCTGCGCGCCTGGGCCCGGGGCCAGGAGGTCAATGCTGCGGATCTGGCGGCGCTGGACCGGATTCTCACCACGCTGGCCGCCGCCCAGGACGGCCCTGACCTGGACCTGGTGATGCGTGCCGCCCGCCGCCGCGCGATTGTCCAGGCCCGCGCGGGCCATACAGCACTGGTGGACTGACCGTCGCACGCGCCTGCCGCATTGACATTCCACGCATTTCGGCGTCGCCAGCGGTCGGCGGAACGCGGCCAATCCTCCGAATAGTTGTTGCCGGCCCATGCTCGGCGGCGCGACGGCGTACCGGTGCCCCTGTGAGGCGCCGACTGCCGAGATTGAACGTGCAGGCACACACGTGGTTGCCAGCGTCACGTAGGCCCAGGGCAGGCTGCGATCGTCGAGCTCCCGCGATCGAGTGGAAAGTCTGGAAATTTTTACCAAAATTTAATAATTCTTGACATTTATGCTTCGGTGACACAACATTTGCGTGGACTAAGAGATGTTCTGAAACGATGGCTGGACCTTCGACCGCCAGTTGCCTCGCTCGGCTTCGATCGGAATCAGGAAGCCTGCGCGGTACAAACGCGCGCCTTGCGCGGGCGGTGCTGCGCGACCCCGCGCGGTGGTGGGGTGCGCCGATCGATCAGCTGGCAGATGCGGCGGAGGTCAGCCATGCGTCCGTCGTGCGCTTCGCACGTACGCTCGGCTACGGCGGCTATCGCGAGTTCGCGCACGCACTCTCGGTTGATCTCGGCCGGATTCAGCATGGCCTCTTCGAGGCTGACGGCGATGATGGAACGGAGCAGGTTGATCCCGCAGTCGTCACTGGCCGCGTCTACGACGCGATGCGCGAAAGTTTCGACCGGGCGCTTGAAAGCCTCGACAGTTCACGACTCGCTGATGCCGCCAAGGCGTTGGCCGGTGCGCAGCGGGCCGCGTTTGTCGGCTCGGGCTTGCTCTCTGGCGTCGCTCGCATTGGAGCACTCAACGCCCGCGCCGCCGGCATCGACGCGATTGCAACGTCCGACGCCGTGGAGCTTGTGGTCGTCCTGGATCGCCTGCGCGACGGGGACGTCATCGTCGGAATCTCGCCTAACGGCCGTACACGAGTGGTCGCGAATGCGCTGTATGCGGCGCGGATGCTTGGGGTGACAACAGTCGGCATCACGCCAGCCCATCATTCGCCGGTCGTGGAGCTCAGCGATATCCCTATCGTCCCGACGCCGGGCGTATTTCCGGCGGAAGAGTGGCCGCACGCCATGGAAGTTTGGGGGGCCGGGATCGTGTTCGCGATCGCCCATGCGGCGGAGTGGTGTCGAACGGGTTCGCCTGTCCGCCGGCCAGTGGGCAACCCCGGGTTTCGCGAACTGCTGGTGAATGTGCCGCCAGCAGGCGACCGGAAGGAGGGGAGCGTGTCATCAGGTTGAAAACAAGGCGCGGTGACTCATTCGGCGCATCACGTGGTGTCTGAGCGTCCCGTGCACGTTCAGAGCAAGGGGACGTTGGAAGGTCCGAACGACCAAGTAATGGACCTGTTTATAGGGCTCGGATGGTAAGTCCAGTGCCCAGGAGGTTACATGTAATGAATCGCGATAGTCGAAAGACCCTGAGTCGGCGACGGGTCCTGAGTTTCACGGCTTTGGGCGCAGGCGCCGCTCTGGCGCTAGCCGCTTGTGGTGAAACGCGAACTGTTGAAGTTGATCGTATTGTCACCAAAGAGGTACCGGTCGAGAAGATCGTTGAGAAGGAAGTACTGGTTGAAAAGATCGTCATCAAGGAAGTGACCAAAATTGTTGAGCGCGTGGTTGTTGAGCAGGCACCGCTCCAGCGACCTCCGCGCACCATTCGCTTCACGAGCAAGTTCACGTCGGGCGCCCGTAACGAATACGTGACGTGGCTCAAGGACAACTTCGAAAAAGAAAATGCTTGGGCTGATATCAAGCTCGAGACCATTCCAGGGGCGGATCTTTGGGACAAACTGGCTGCCATGTTTGCTGCCGGAACCGATCCCGACGTGATGCTGGTCTTTAAGTTCGTCACCGGAAACTGGATGCCAAAGGGTGTCTTCCACCCGATCGACGCGTTCCTCCAGAAGTACGACTGGAACTGGAACGACTACTACTCGATGGATCCGTACGCAAACTCCTGGCGAGACGAGATCTATGCGGTGCCAAACATCGGATTTGTCGCATCGCTCGGCGGAAACATGGAGAGGTTCGACGAGTTGGGTATTGCGTACCCCGCGGACGATTGGAGCTGGGAGGAATTCCGCGAGGCTGCGGCGAAGGGCACAGGCGAAGCAGGAGGAGGCAAGGTCTGGGGCTATGGCATGGGTTGGTACAACATGCTTGAGAATTTGGAGCATTTTGTGCGAGACAACGGCGGCCGCCTCGTGAGTGAGGATCGCCGTGCGTCTCTCTTCAACACGCCTGAGGCGCTCGAAGCGATCAGCTTTGTGGCGAATCTGCAACTCAAAGATCAGTACATGCCCGAGGCGACGGACATCGAAGCGCTCCAGGGCGCTGGGATCAACCCGTGGTACAGCGGTCGTATTCTGATGCAGCACACCGTCTTCAACGGGAAGCCGGGATGGAATAAGAACGCGACCTTTAGCTGGGATTACATTCCGTGGCCCACGAAGGGTGAGCATATGCCTTTGTGGAGGCATGACGGCATGTACCTGATGGGACAGAACGCGCGTGACCACGAAGCGGCCTGGCTGTTCATGCAATTTGCAGCCGGCGACCCCGGGCAGGAACAGTTGGGGGTGCAGGAGATCGGGATTCCGACCAAAATTGAGTGGTCGAAAGATCCCAATGGGTTCATCAAGGCGCCGCCGGCCCACGCGACGCGTGCCCCGGATGACACCGCCCGCTCGTTTCATTCGCCTGCGTCGTTCCCTGGCTATCAGGAGTGGCGCCGGGCCGTGGAAGCGCAACGCGAACTCATGATCGCCGGCGAGCTCTCGGTCGAGGAGGCGATGAACGAGGCCACCCGGGTTGGCGACCAGCTCATGGACAAGAACTGGGCAGAGGTCGACAAGATCTAGGCGACGGTAACGACAGCGAGCGAGTGCGTGATCGGCTGGGCGCTCATATACGTGAGCGGTTCGGGAAGCGGCGCGGATGGCCGTCGCCGCTTCCCGAACCCGAGCCGTCGTTGGCCGTTGCGGCTGGGCGGACTCTTGGTGGACCGGTCTGAGGCGTTGCCTTGACTGCAAAGCTGAGGCGCAAACGTCCCACGGCTGTGCGCCGAATGCTGCGTCTGCTCGACACCGAGAGCGTGGCTGGCTATGTCTTCATTGCGCCGTGGCTCGTAGGGTTTCTGGCCTTCGCGCTGATTCCCTTCGTTTCGTCGTTAGGCCTCAGTTTCATGGATTGGCAGCCGCGTCAGCCATCGAGTTTTATTGGCCTTAAGAACTATGAAATCGTCTTCACCGCTGATCCACTCTTCTACAAGAGCCTCGTCAATACGGCCTACTACGTCGGTGTCCACGTTCCTCTGAATATTGGGTTAGGACTGGTTTCCGCACTGTTGCTAAACGAGCGAATCAGAGGGCAGGCAATCTTCCGAACGATTTATTACATCCCTGCGGTGACATCGGGAGTTGCCACCGCGTTGCTCTGGGTGTGGATGTTCAATCGTGACTTCGGCGTTGTTAACCAAATCCTGGGAGCATTTGGGATACCGGCGGTCTCGTGGCTGGGATCTACGGCGTGGGCCATGCCGTCAATTATCTTGATAGGCACGTGGGCGTTTGGGACCTCAATGGTCATCGTCCTTGCGGGTCTGCAGGCCGTCCCTGAGCACTTGTACGAGGCTGCCGCCGTGGATGGGGCGAACGCCTGGCGACGCTTTAGACACGTAACCATCCCACTGCTCTCCCCGACGCTCTTCTTCTTGACTGTCGTGGGGATCATCGGATCATTTCAGGTGTTTACCACGGCATTCATCGTCACCCAAGGCGGTCCGGGATTTGCAACCCTGTTTTACGTTCTCCACCTGTACTACAAGTCGTTTCAGGATCTGAACTTTGGGTATGGGTCCGCGTTGGCATGGATCCTTTTCCTGATCATTATGGTCTTGACCCTGATTCAGATGTGGGCTGGTCGCCGGTGGGTTTACTACGAGGGAGAGGCCGCATCGTGAGGCCGCGAGATCGAGGGGCCTGATGCGATGCACCCTGGGAATATCTCAATGACGGTCGCTTCTCCTGACCGGCCTCAACCCGGTACACGTGGATCAAGGTTCGCTGGCCTTGCACGTCACGTATCAATGCGATCGACAGTTATATACGCTCTGGTCATCGCTATCGCTATCGTAACGATATTTCCCTTTCTATGGATGGTTTCAACGTCATTGAAATCAATTGCTGAGCTCGGGGATCTGCCTCCGAGCGTTTTTCCTCGGGCGTGGTTGTTCTCGAATTATCCGGACGCCTGGACGGTCCTGCCGAATTTTGGTCGAATCGTGATCAATACGGGTATCGTGACAAGCCTCACAATCATTGGTCGTGTGCTCTCGTGCAGCTTGGCGGCGTTCGGGTTTGCGAGGCTGAGATTTCCGGGGCGAAATGTGCTCTTTTTGCTTGTTTTGGGCACGATGATGCTGCCTGAGCAGGTGACAATCATTCCCCTCTATCTGCTTTATCTGAAAGTCGGTTGGCTGAATAGTTGGTTGCCGCTGATCGTACCGCAGTTCTTTGGCGTACCGTTTTACATCTTTCTCCTTCGGCAGTTCTTTCTCACGCTTCCCCGTGACCTTGACGACGCTGCCCGAATCGACGGATGCAGCTACTATGGTGTCTATTGGCGCGTTATCCTTCCGCTTAGCAGGCCGGCGCTGGCTGCGGTGGCCGCATTCTCGTTCGTTTCGTCCTGGAATGACTTCTTCCACCCGCTGATTTTTTTGACCGATCCGGAGATTCAGACGCTCGGAGTCGGACTGCGAAATTTCGTCGTGGAATTCCAGCCAAATACAAATCTCCTCATGGCGGCCTCGACAATGGCAGTCCTACCAATCCTGTTGGTTTTCCTGATCGCGCAGAAGTATTTCATCCAGGGGATCGCGTTAACAGGATTGAAAGGTTGATGGCAGGGTTTGTTGTTGAACATAGGGAGGAGTCATTGTGACGTTTATTCGTCGGGGCGAGGTCAGCAGCCTATGGCGGGCACTGGCGACAAACGAAGGTGGCGTGCAGCGGGTGTTCGATTCCGCCCATGAAGGCATGACGATCGAGGAGATGAACGCGACGTTTAGGTCCGAGGCTCGGCGACGCGGGGTGACGTCCGAAGTTACAGGGACGGCATTCGTAGTGGGCGAGGGCGGGGCGGGGCCGAAGCTCCGCACCACGAAGCCTCTCGCTCGCGGGGATTTGTGGGGTATGGACTTTCAGCTCGCCGTCAACGGTTTCTATTCCGATATCGGGCGGTACGCGGTCTTTGGAGCGGTAGACGGCGAGCTTGCGAAGCGACACGACGCTGTGCTCGTGTTGCAGACACAGGTGTCGGAGGCCATCATGCCCTACGAAACGCTCGAGCGGGCGTTTGATCTTTGTCCGAAATCTCTCGCCATCGAGGTGCATCGGGTGGGCCGTGAGGTGCATGAGGCACCGATGTTCAGCACGGTCAAGGATGACAACGACCTGTCGGTAACGGTGCCGCTTGGCGCTGTGCTGTGCGTGGAAATCTGGGCTGGCCGTGATGGCGGTATCGAGGACGAGTTCCTGGTGACCGAGGATGGTCTCAGGCGTCTGACGTCGCTTCCACGCGAGCTCGTCGGTGCGCCGCGACGCAGGTAGCAACTGGAGGTCCCTGTCGCTATGCCTAAACAATCTCGGCTGCCTGCGGGCTACGAAGGCCCCGGCCCGTGCGAGCCCTACGATCTTCCCGCCGTGCTTGATCTGGCGAATCTTGTCCTACGGACGTTGAATGTGCCGGCCGGCGCGCCGGGGCGGGCCCCAAGCATCGGGTCCGACTACGCCCATGTCTACAACCCTGGGAACCTTGACAACATCCGTGTTGTGCGTTTCAACGGACAGGTCGTGTCGTCAGTGGCGATCTACCCGACGGAGGTGAAAACGCCGCTGGGCACGATTCGCGTTGGAGGTATCAACGCGTTCGTCACTCACCCGAACCATCGGCGGCGAGGGATCGGGGAGGCCGTGTTGCTGGACTCGCACGCCAGGATGGTACGCGACGGCTGCCACGTTGCGCTGCTTGGCACCCGAATTCAAGACTATTACCGAAAGTACGGCTGGGAGAGCGCTGGTCAGCAGCGCGGGTTCATGTTCGATCGCGGGAATGTGGCGCTCCTGCCCGACGCGAGCGCGTATGACGTTTCCAGCGACTGGCTTCCAATCCGTGAGCAGGTTCACGCCTTGTACGCGGCGAAACACCAAGGCGCCATCCGTAGTCTGGATCGGTTCACGTATCTGGCTCGCCGCAAGTTTGGCCAGGTCATGGTGGCCCGTCGTTCGAAGCGCGTCGTTGCCTACGCGGGTGTAAGTGAAACATCGGTCCGCGAATATGGCGGCGCACCGGCCGATGTCCTGGCGCTCCTGCGGCGTGTATTTGCCGAGATCGACGATCCGTCGGTGCGCACCTCCGAGCGCCCCCCGGGCCGGCGCGCAACGGTCGAGATGACAGTCACGACGCCGGCATCCGCGGACGCGGTTGCTAATCGGCTGCTCAACCTCGGCATACCGAGCAGTCTTGAGTACATGGGAATGCTGCTCGTCCTGGACGGCCCCGGGCTGTTTGAGGCACTCGGAATCCGGGTCGACGCTGAAATGACCGACGAAGCCGGCTGGATTCTGACGAGCGATGCAGAGCGGGCCACACTGAGCGAACGCGAGCTCGTGAAACTGGTCTTCGGACCCGAGCGGACCGCGGATTTCGGACGAAGTGTGTTCCCGATTCCGTTCTATCAATGGCCCGCGGATCGCGTCTGAGCCGCTGATGGCTTGTTGGGAGAGTCAGCAACTGCTCACCTGTGAACGGCCGAGACCGGTGGGTTCGAAACGCCGTCATCCGACGGCGCCGACATCCGCACTGGCGAGCAGGTAGCGCGTTGGTCGAGTGAGGGCGCCAGCGTCAGGCATCGCTGACTATTAGATCGCCGGCCGGCGGGCGGTCACGCCGGGCGGGAACGTGCCGGGCACGAAGTGTTCGTGGGGCCAGCCGGGGATCAGCTTGTGGCCATCGGTGTAGCCCTCGGGTCGGTCGGCGACCGATCGAACTCGGGTTCGTGCCTGCGGCACTCGTCGCGCATCCGGTCGACTAAAGTCACGCATCTGTGATGGACTTCCCGTCCGGGGACATCGTGGAACTCGATCTCACGCGCTGACAGGTTGAGCGCCGGATTGCGCGCCGCCGAGGTCACACTGTCCTCGCCATCGGACCAGACGCCAGACGCGCCTTCACCCTCGCGGTGGACAGTGCCCGCTGCCCGTCCGCTTCCAGCGCGCTCTGCCCCGCTTGACAGCGCAATATCCGAGAGGGTTAACTTTCCCACATCGATATGTTCGGGATCGAGTAGATTCGGTTCCGAAGAGGGGTGGCTGCCATGAGACCAAGGCCAATAATTTCGCGTCGTCGGTTGCTGGCAGTTGCCATGGGAGCGGCGGGAGCGACCACGCTGGCAGCGTGCGGTGAAGGGCAGATCGTCACCAAGGAGGTGCCGGTCGACAGGATTGTCGTGAAGGAGGTGCCGGTCGAGAAGATTGTCGTGAAGGAAGTGCCGGTCGAAAAGCTCGTCACGGTCGAGAAGCTCGTCACGGTCGAGAAGCCGGTGGTAGTCGAGGTTGAGAAGGTCGTCGAGAGGGTCGTCACGGTCGAGAAGCCGGTGGTAGTCGAGGTCGAGAAGATCGTCGAGAGGGTCGTCACCGTAGAGGCCGCCGCACCGCGGGCCGAGCGTGTGGAGATTCGATTCGCAACGGATCACGTTTCGGGGCCCCGTGGTAGAGCCACGCAGTGGGGAATGGAGAAGTTCGCCCAGAAGAATCCGAACATCGATGTGAAGGTCGAGCCGATTGGCGGCGATTACTGGGACGCGCTTTCCATTCAGGCTGCTGCCGGCTCGCTCGCCGAGCTGGTTCTGTGGGATGGCTGGCTGTTTAACCAGTGGCGCGGCGAGGGGATCACGATTCCGATCAACGACACCCTGGACAAGATGCCGGGCTGGGATCCGGATGAGTTCTACTGGATGCCCAACATCTACACTGAGAACGGAGAAGTAGCAGACCACCAGTGGCCTCCGCCATCCAAGTTGGAGGGGCCCCAGCACGGGTTTAACTACCAGGGTTGGACTGCCGGGTTCCTATACAACATCACGATGGTCGAGGAGATGGGCCTGGGCGCGCCCACCGAGGACTGGACCTGGGACGACCTGCTGGAGAACAGCATGAGGGCGCGCGATGTCGAGACAGACATCTATGGAATTGACGCCATCGACCGGGAGAAGATGTGGATGCCCTTGTGCTTCTCAGCCGGCGCCACCTTGCTTCGCGGGGAAGGCGACCTGACCTTCACGATGTTCGACGATGGCGGGGACGAGGGCTTCCAGTTCGCCTGGGACTTGATCCACACGGACGGCGTTGCTCCACCGCCCGAAGTCCGCAAGCAGCTGGCCGGCGAGTTCGGCACCGTCTTCGAGGCAGGTAAGCAGGCCTACTGGATGTCTGGCCGCGTGTATACGGCCGGATTCGGTGTGGCGCGGATCAAGGATAAGTTTGAGTGGTCCCTCGGCCCGGTGCCCAAGAACCCACGTACGAACTATCACGGCAACATCTGGGGGGAGCAGTACCATGCCGTGACCAACGCGGCGGATCGGCGTGGAACGCTCGAAGCGACAGCGGAGTTGGGCAGATTCCTGGGTACTGACGTGCAGCGGCGCGTGGCGGAGGTTGACCGCGGCCACCTGCCGATGTGGAAGCCCGCGTTCGATTCCGCAGGCGCCACGGCTGCGCCGCCTCAGGGTATGGAGTGGCTCCAGAAATACGTGGACCGCCCGGACATGCGCCACTACCAGGCACGTCTGCCGTTCTGGGTCGAGTGGTGGCTCATCTGGGGGCCGGCACTCGACAAGGCGATGCTCGGCGAGACGAGCGCCGAGGAGGGCATGCGGGAGGCCAAGCGCGTGGCCGAGAAGAATCAGGCCGAACAGGTCGAGGAAATGAGGATCCGCGGCTGGATCTAGCCGCGTTCGTCGCCCGGCTGGCGCCGGGTGACAATCGAAGTGGGGCCGGCGGCCGGGGTTCCGGCGGCCGGCCCGCTTCACCTACGTGGATCTGATGCTCCTATCGTCTGTCAAGCGGGTTGTGGGATACGTGGGAGGCAGCGGTAGAGTTCGCGCGCGTCTCTTCTGCCAGCCTGAGCGCCCTCGAGTGGCGCGAAGGGGCTGCGCCAAACCTGTCACCGAGATCACCGCGCTCAGATACGCGTTGCGGTTCCTCGCGTGCGCTCGCAACGACAGAAGTCGTTGCCTTGGCCCACAAAGCCCTCCTCGTGCGCCCTGAAGCGAAAAGGCCGCGGCGCGGCGCAGGCTGGACGCCACCTGCGGCAAGGCGCCGGACCATCATCCTATGGGCCGCGCCGAGCTTACTCCTGTGGCCAATTGTTCCCGTCGGCCCACGAAACCGAACGCGGTCATTGATCGGCTAAGTTCCAGGCGGGTAGTGGGCAAGTTTGATCGGCGGGGCACTACTCCGCCCACCAGCGGATGAGGGCGGCCAGAAACATTAGCCCCATGCCCACGAACACGCCGACGACCACGATGACGGCCAGCCAGGACACGACGTGCTCCATATTCTGGTCTAGCCCACCCGTTGCCGTAGCGTTGACATACCGCCCGCCCGGACCGTAAAACGCGAAAGGCGTGTTACAAGTCTGAGGGGTCGGGGAGCGTGTTTTCGGTTCGATGCCAGCCGGCGACGTTCCTGTAGCTGCCGACCATCTCCGTCCCGATGAAGAACTCCATGTACGACACATCGTTCTCCGTGTGACGGTCAGCTTCCACCGTGACGGTGCGATAGTCCGTGTTGTTAGACGCTGGGCGAAGCGTCAGCGTGTACGTGTAACGGGCACTCATTGGGTGCTCGTGACAGCCTGGGGCTTCGAGTGCCAGCGGGCCTCTGCCGCTTTGCGCGCGCTCTCGGCGCGTTCTTCGGCGGTCATGGCGGCCGCTCGCGCCTCACCCCCCGCTTGGCCGCGGGGTTTGGGATCGGCGGCGGCCTCGGGTTCCTCGGCGGTGGCGATCTGGACGATGCGGAAGGCCACCTCGTTCACGTCCGGTGGGCCAGGATGGGTCATGGGCCGGCCAACCGATCCACGGCGATGATGACGCCGGTGGCGACCGAAATCAGGAAGAAGGTCCACATCATCAGGCTGATCCGAAGATCGCCAATCGCCTTGTAGAGGTCGGCTCTGGTGGCGAGGTGGTCGTAGGCTCCTTCAAGGCGCGCGAGGCGCTCAGCATCGGTGGTCATGGCAGCGAGTTTTTCCTTCTTGGTTCCCTCACCGTAGCATGTAACACATGCGTACAACGTGGTAGACTATGCAAGTCTGATAGGTGAGGGGCTGCGATGTACCGACTGGATCGCGCCAAACGCGCGGCGATTCTCGCGTTGCTGGTTGAGGGCATGTCGATTCGCGCGACCTGTCGGATCACCAGCATTTCCAAGCCTACCGTCACGAAGCTGCTGACCGACATCGGCCCCGTGGTGGCCGCGTACCAGGGCGAGGCCATGCGCGAGTTGCGGTGCCAGCGCGTCGAGGTAGGCGAGATTTGGGCCTTCGTCGGCATGAAGGCGAAGCGCGTCCCCGCCGAACGTCGCGGGGAGTTCGGGGTAGGCGACGTGTACACCTTCACCGCCATCGACCCCGACACCAAGCTCGCGCCGACGTGGATGGTGGGGCAGCGGGACGGTCGGAACGCGCAGCGCTTCCTCCTGGACCTGGGCCGGCGCATCCAGGGGCGTTTCCAACTCACCACGGACGGGGCGAGCTTCTATCGCGAGGCAGTCGGCGAAGCATTCGGGGCGACCGTGGATTACGCGCAGCTGGTGAAGCTCTACAGCGCGCCCCCGGCCAGCGAGCGGGCCTACAGCCCGCCCGTCTGCGTCGCCGCGCGGCCCGTGGCGGTCTACGGCGACCCTGACCCTGGGCACATCTCAACGTCCCTGGTCGAGCGCCAGAACCTCACCATGCGAATGTCGATGCGGCGCTTCACGCGGCTGACCAATGCCTTCTCCAAGAAGGTCTACAACCTCAGTTGCGCGGTCGCGCTCCACTTCATGCACTACAACTACGTCCGACCGCACACGACGCTCACGCGGGCCAACTACGGTCGGCCCACGACGCCGGCAATGGCCGCGGGCCTCGAACCGATGCCCTGGACCTTCGGCGATATCGTCGCGCTGTTGGAAGAGCGCGAAGAAGATGCCCGCGACGTGTCCAGGCGGCGTCGAGACTTCACCTGATCAAACTTGCCCACTACCTCCAGGCGGCACGCAACCCGGGCCACCTGGTATAGCTGTGGCCTCGGAAGCCGTGCTTAGGCCGCGTCGCCCGTCAGTTTGTGCGCGCCAGGCAAGCTGAACCTTGCATCGCGCAGGAGTTCAACCCGACCCAGAGCCGGCCATTCTCTCAGTGTTGGGGAAGTTGAACCCACCGGGCGGCCTTTCGCCCCCACAACTCCCTAGCACCGAACCGAAGACACCACCGGCCAGGAGCAGCGTCAATACGCGTCGTCGGGATGGTCGCTTCGCCCGTGGTCGACGCTGCCCACCTTCAACGCCCATGGTTCTGCCTCAATCTCCGGGTTCACCCGCCATGAGCCAGCTTAGCCCGACTTGGGGGGACCGGTGGTCCGGGCTGCTTGGCAGCCGGGGATTCCTCAAGTGGGATTGAGGGTGGCCGACTGCAAGAGCGGACATGAGGAACCCAGAATCAAATCCCCCGCGGAACGCAGCGTAGGCCACGTAGGATCCGGGTTACGGGCGCAGTCTGTTAGACGCTTCGCGCCGATTGGCGCCGTCCTGCTGCGAGCCGGTCTGTCAGTCGCTATCGTGACTTGCGCCCGCCTGGCGTCAAGCGTCGCCGGAACCGCCCGCCCGGACTAGGAAACAGCCGCATGGGACGCCTGGACCCGACGGAATATGTGATCGGCGATGCGCCGCAGTACTTCTTTGATAACGGCGTGATTAGTGCCGTAGCCGACGTCACGCGCACCGTACACACGCCGCGCAAGTCGCCGGCCAATCCCGTCATCAAGGCCGACCGGCCCTGGGAACACATTACCTACTTCTCGTTCAACGGCTGGCAGACCTGGCACGACTCGGACTCCGGCCGCACGCACTGCCTGTACGAGGACTGGTGGCTGGACCGCGACAAACTGGCCCGGGGCGAGGGCGGAACCATTCACGCCTGGGCCAACGCGCGCATGCGCTATTGCTACGCCCACTCGGACGACGGCGAGACCTGGACCAAGCCGCCCATGGGTGTGCTGACCGAGGACGGTCAGGACACCAACGTGGTCATGGGATCGGAAATCGACGGCTCGCCGCACTCCCTGGGCATGCTGCGGGACCCATGGGAAACCGATGAAGCTCGTCGCTTCAAGGCCCTGTACTTTCACGTTCCCCCCACCGAAGAGGAAGTCGGCGGCGGCATCGTGCGGCTGGGCGTCTCGCCCGACGGCATTCACTGGACCCCGGTGGACGAGCCACCGGTCGTTGGCGCCGAGCGCGGGCGTCTGGACGACACGGCCATCGTCGCGGTCGATCCGGAGTCGCGCACCTACCTGGCCATCACGCGGCATCCCTTCATGGTCGGAGCGCCCGAACCGCTGCGCCTGCCGCCGTTGGGTCCAACCGGCGGCACGCCCACCTTTGACGTGGCCACCGACCAGCCTGGCGGTCGCAATCGCCGCCGGGTCTTCTTGATGGAGAGCGCCGACTTCCAGCATTGGACCCGGCCCCGTCTCGTCCTTGCCCCGGACCCCGACATCGACAATCTGGATACCTCGTTCTACGGCATGTCGCTCTATCGAATCGGCGCGCAATGGCTCGGGTTTGTCGGGGTGTTCAACATGGTCAGCAACACCATGCACGTTGAACTGACCCACAGCCGCGACGGGCGAACATGGCGGCGCGTGTGGCCGGGCCGACCGTGGCTGGAACCAGGCCCTCCGGGTGCCTGGGATCAATTCATGGTCAACGTGTCCAGTCCTCCCGTCGCCGGTGACGACGGCGAGCTGCGTGTCTACTACGGCGGTTCGCGCAACCATCACGACTGGTGGTTTGCCGGCCCGCCCGAGCAGTACGCCGGATCCACCGCCTGGGACCACCTGCCCGAGGTCAACGACATGCAGCACGTGGGCTACGCCCTGGGCCTGGCCCGCATGCGGCGCGACGGCTTCGTGTCGCTGGACGCCGGCCGGGAACGCGAAGGCCTGATCGTCACTGAGCCATTGGTTGCCGCCGGTGACCGCCTGCGAATCAACGCCCGCTGCCGACCCGGCGGCTACCTCCGCGTTGAGGTTACCGACGCCCAGGACCGACCGCTCCCCGGCGTCACCGAAGCCGATTGCGACGTGTTCACCGGCGACGCGCTGGAGCACACGGTCACCTGGGGCGGCAGCCCCTTGGTTCCCCATGCCGACGGCGGCATACCCGACCCCCGGCGCCCCGGCGCCCCCTACCGCCGCCTCCGCTTCAGCCTGCGGAACGCCGAACTCTATTCATTCCAGTTCACGATGGAGGACAGCGACTCGGCTGGGTAATCCCGACCCCTGCTCCCAGCCCCTCCGGTCCCCACGCGGACACTAGCGATGCATCGAATGCGGCTGATTCAAAGTCAGATTTTGAATCAGCCGAGAATTCACAGTAGCATCAGCCCATGACCATCCCGCGCGACCTCGCTCCCCGACTGCTACAAGCGGCGCAGAAGTCGCCGTCGATCACGTTGACAGGCCCTCGTCAGAGCGGCAAAACCACCCTCGCCCGGGCGGTGTTCCCCCAGCACAGCTATGTCAGCCTTGAGGCTCCAGACGTCCGGGCGTTTGCCGCCGAGGACCCCCGCGGCTTCCTGGCCGAGTATCCCGATGGCGCCATCATCGACGAAGTGCAGCGGGTCCCGGAACTCCCTGCCTACCTGCAGGGCGCCATCGACGCCGATCCGCGACCGGGTCGCTGGATTCTCACGGGCTCACAGAACCTTGCGCTGGCCGCGTCCGTCAGTCAGTCCTTGGCCGGGCGAACAGCGGTCCACCACCTCCTGCCGCTCGCTCGTCGCGAAGTCGTGCGCTTTTCCCAGCATCCAACGACGTTGGAAGGGGCACTTCTTGCCGGCGGTTACCCCCGCATCTTCGACCAGGCGCTCGACCCTTCGGAATGGCTCCGTTCATACGTCGCCACCTACGTGGAACGCGACGTGCGCAGCGTCAGCCAGGTCGGGGACCTGGCAACCTTCCAGCGTTTCGTCGAGCTATGCGCGGGGCGCACCGGTCAGCTGATCAACCATCTCTCGCTGGCGAGCGACTGCGGCGTGTCCCAGCCGACGGCAAAGGCGTGGCTCAGCATTTTGGAAGCCAGCTTCATCGTCTTCCGTCTCCCGCCGTTTCACCGCAACCTCGGTAAGCGGCTTGTCAAAACCCCGAAGCTGCACTTCTACGACACCGGCCTCGCCTGCTGGCTCATTGGTATACGCACGCCACGGCAACTGCGCACACACCCCCTTCGAGGCGCCATATTCGAGACTTGGATCGTCTCCGAAATCGTCAAGCATCGGTTGAACCGCGGCGAAACGCGGGGCCTCTACTTCTACCGGAATCGGGACGGCGCAGAGGTCAACCTGGTCATCGAGCATCCGTCCCGCCTGACCCTGGTGGAGGCCAAGTCGTCACAGACTCCGTCGGCGAGCCTCTTCGGCGGGGCGCTTCGTGTTCAGCGTCACCTGGCTGCTGCTTCGATGCCATCCGACATTGCCGTGGCCTACGGCGGCGACGAATCCCAGAACAGAGCAGTTGGACGCCTCATCCCCTGGGAAAGCGTCCACCAGGCAGCGATTTAGGGAACGCCCGGATCAGGAGCCGCCGCGAGGCCCTGTCCTGTCTGACGGCATGCACGCGTCTGACGCAAACCCTTGGCGGCCCACCTTCGACGCAGGTCAGCCCTGAGTTCGTCGACGCCTCAGGCAGAGGTCGCTACGGGCAGTGTGGCAAGACTGCCAGCAGGCGTCCTCGTTCCGGCGTAGCTGACGAGACGCCGACAAGCTGCCCGAGGTGCCATAGCGTCGCCTGGTTGGCTGTCACAATGGGCTTGCCGAGCGTCGCCTCCAGATCGTCGATGATCTCCGCCGTCCGCATGCCCGTGCAGCTGATGAAGACCGCGTCGGCATCGGGTGTGTCGACCTGGGACTCCACAATGTGCCGCGTCTCCGCCGGCTCGACGGCTTCGATATCGCAACTGAGGTTCAACCCAACCATGGCCGTCACGGTGAAACCGGCGGCTTCCAGGTAGGCGCGCAGCCTGGCGTTGAGATCGTCGATGTGCGGCGAGAGCACCGCGACGGACTGCGCGCCCAACGTTCGCAGAGCGGTGACGGCGGCTGTCGAGGTAGTTGTGGCGGGCACGCCCGCGGCTTTCCGCATCTGCTCGATGATGGCCGCATCCCCGCTCGGTCCCAGCACGTAGCTGCCCGAGGTACACCCGTATCCGACAGCCTGCGCCCCGCGCTCGGCCAGCCGCTGCGCGGCCTGTCCAATGTTGGGATCCCGCGCCAGCCCTTCCACGAGGGCCAACGTAATGTCCTGCTCAGGCCGAGGATCAGATTCGACGGCCTCCATGTCTAAGTGAAGTTCAGACCCGACGAACGGCTGCAACTCCACCAGGTGCCCGTCCTGCACCGGCTCCGGCCACACCAGGCCCACCCGTCGCCTATCCATGGACGCTACCGCTCGACCAGTTCGCGCGGCCCGTGCGTCAGTACCTCGCAGCCGTCGTCGGTGATTACGCTCGTCTCGCTGAACGCAACCCCGAACTGACCCAGCCGCCGCACGGCGACGGGGTGGTGGAACACCATGCCGGGTTCCAGCACTGTCTCCTCGTTACTTCGAATGAAGCCCGTGGCGTCGGCCCAGTTCGGCGGGAATCCCGCGCCGATGCCATAGCCGAAGGTGCCGTGAAACACCAGGTCGTCGCCCGCGGCCGCCAATTCGCGCCAGCCCGCTTCGGCGGCGTCGCTGGCGACAATGCCCGGCCGCAGGCTGTCCAGCACGGCATTCAAAGCGCCGATGCAGGCGTCGGCCGCCCGGCGCACTTCAGCGGAGGGCGGACCGATGGTCAGCGTCCGCATCTGCGGCGCGCTGTAACGCTGCACGCAGGCCCCGATCTCCAGCAGCACGTTGTCGCCCGGCTGGATGGCGCGGCGCTTGTGGGTGGAATGCAGAATGCCCGAGCGCCGGCCGCTGGTGACTATCGGCGAGAGGCACGGGTACTCGCCGCCAGCCCGCGCCATCGCCGCGAACGCCGCGCCCGCGACTTCGCCGTCAGTGACGCCGGCCGCGGCGCTGGAAGTCGCAGCCTCTACCGCCGCCTGGGTGGCAAGCGCCGCGCCGCGAATGTGCCCAATCTCCGCGGCTGACTTGCGCCGCTTGAGCGCAATCAGCAAGTCGGTCGCGCCGACAAACTCGGCCTCTGGCAGCGCCCGCGCCAACCCGGCGTGAAACGCCGGCGTCGCGCCCCACACGGCATCGTCAATCCCAATTCGTCCGCGCGCCGCCCCGCGCTCCGCCAGCAATTTCGCCGCGTAGGCGGGCCGCTCGGTCTCCGGCGGATACCCGTGCAGGTCCTCGAACCAAACGCCCAGCATCGCGCCGCCAAACTCCGGAGGATCCATCGCCAGCGCCGGTTCGGCCTCTCGGGTCACCACCAGGCAGGCGCCGCCATCCACCGCAAATGTCTGATAGCCGGACAGATAGAAGACGCTCGCCGGGTTCATCACCACCAACGCGTCCAGCCCCTGCGCGTCCATCGCCGCCCGCGCACGCTCGAGCCGTCCCTGGTACTCGGCCGTCGAAAACGCCATTTCCGGCTTCAAGTCCGGCAGGCTGGTCGCGGGGAAGCGTCCACCGCTCAGGCTGGGATGCACCCGCATGGCTACGTACTTCCGCTGGTTATCGAAACGTGCGTGGTCCCCACTGGGCCTCGTAGTAGGGCGCAATGGCACGCCCCGGTGGCGCCACGGCGTCCAGCCGCTCGCGGTCCGCGTCGGTCACGGCCACATCCAGCGCGCCCAGGTTGCCCTTCCAGTGGTCCAATGTGCGCGGTCCCACGATCGGCGCCGTGATGCCGGGCTGTGCCATATTCCAGGCTAGGGCCAGCTGGCCGGGGCTGCATCCCTTCTCGTCGGCTATGGCCGAGACCTCATCCAGCACGGCAAAGGCCGCCTCGCTGTGCAGGCCGCGCTGTTGCTGCGTCTCTGGATTCTTGGCGAAGCGCGTACCGGCTGGCGCTGCCGTGCCGCGCTGGTAGATCCCGGTCAGAAAGCCGCTGGCCAGCGGCGCCCACGGAATGATGCCGATTACGAACGTCAGCGCCATCGGCACTAGTTCGCGCTCGATCCGGCGGTCCAATAGGTGATACGGCGGCTGCTCGCAGATCGGCCGATTGAGACTCAGTTTCTCGGCCACCCACAGCGACTCCACTACCTGCCAGGCCGGAAACGTGCTCGTGCCGATGTAGCGCACCTTGCCGCTGCGAACCAGGTCGTCTAAAGCTCGCAGCGTCTCGTCGATGGGAACGTCCGGCGACGGACGGTGCAACTGATAGAGATCAATGTAATCCGTCTGCAAGCGTCGCAGCGACGCCTCGCACTGTTCCAGGATGTGGCGCCGGCTGTTGCCGTGCGCGTTCGGGTCGTCGTCCTCCATCGGAAAGTGAACCTTCGTCGCCAGCACCACCCGCTGACGGCGGCCCGGCGCCCGCAGCGCCTCGCCCACGATCGTCTCGCTGGTACCCCGACCGTAGGAATTGGCCGTGTCGATGAAGTTGATCCCGGCGTCCAGCGCGTGGTCGATGATGGCCAGCGAAGTCTCGCGATCCGTCGCGTTCCCAAAG
Source organism: Chloroflexota bacterium (assembly GCA_965263175.1). Taxonomy (GTDB): domain Bacteria; phylum Chloroflexota; class UBA11872; order UBA11872; family UBA11872; genus UBA11872. The sequence continues at coordinate 2,979,754 of OZ253587.1, read as the reverse complement.
TTCCAGCAACCGAGACACAGCGGACTCACCTTGACGCCCGTGCGACCCAGATTTCGATATTCCACGATGCCTACTCCGACCAATAAGCCGTCACCGCCGACCAGGCGAGTGTGTCACGTTATGCGCTCCGGCGCAGGCAAGCATGGACCGCGCGGTGCGCCGTTGCCTAGCCTCGAACGCGCACGCGGTCCATAGTGTTCACGTCTCGGCGTGGTGCAAAGCGTCTGGAGGGTTGCTGATGCCGGTCGAACCCCTGCGCGCGGCTGTTGTCGGCCTGAACTGGGCTGGTTTCCAGCACGTGCGGACCTACGCACAGGTTGAGGGAGTCGAACTTACCGCGGTCTGCGACGTAAATTCGGCCGCACTTGGCCGCGTCGAACGCGAGTTCCCGGCTCTGCGCCGCTACCGCGACTTCGCGCGGATGCTGGACGAGCAGCGCCCCGACTTGCTCAGCATCGCAACGCCGGCGCGCTGGCACGCCCCGCAGACCATTCTGGCGGCCACGCGCTATCCGCCGCTCGCCATCCTCTGCGAGAAACCGATGGCCGGCAGCCTGGGCGAGGCACGGGCCATGCTGGCGGCCTGCGAGCAGCACGGCGTCAAGCTGGCCATCGGCCACATGATGCGCTGGTACACCGTGCACGAGCAGGCACGGGCGCTGGTGGCCGAGGGCGCCATCGGCACGCCGCTCACCGCCACCGTCAGCATGGAGTCGGGCGGCCTGATGAACAACGGCACGCACGCGTTGAGCTACATGCAATACGTGCTGGGCGATCCCGACCCGGAATGGGTCATCGCCAACGTGCAGCGTCGGTCCGACCGCTACGAGCGCGGCTGGCCCGGCGAGGAACTCTCAGGTGGTCTGGTGTCGTTTGCCGGCGATGTGCGCGTGTCGTTTGAGGGCGATATCCCGCCCGATCCAAAGTACGACTGGGACTTGCAGACGGTCACTGGCACCGACGGCGTGCTCATGTGGCCGAGCGCATTTCTGGCGCCTGACTTCGCCGTCCGCATCGTTCGCCGGGGCGGCGGAGCCGAAGAGACGCCCGCGCCGACGCAGACCCTGGACGACGTGTTTCGCCGAGAACTGGATGGCCTGGCCCGCTGGGCGCGCGGCGAAATTTCGGAGAACCGCAACGATGCCCGACTGGCGATCAAGACGCAGGAAGTCCTGATGGCCATGTTCGAGTCTGCCCGCACCCATACGCTCGTGCGCACGCCGCTCCGCACCATGGCCTCGCCCCTGCTCGAAGCTATAAAGACTGGCCGGATTTCGGTTGAGTACCCCGGGCGATACGACACGCGCTACGCGGGCAACCAACCCTTGCGGTCTCGGACGTGATCAACAGCCAGCGTTCGCCCGCATTGGCACGTCTGTCGTACGCCTGCTAATCCCTAAACGGGTCGAACGTGTCCGCGCCCGCCATGGCGACGCCAATGGGCCGCAGCCGCTGGGTGACCCGTACGGTGCCAGCGTGCTCGGCCAGCACCTGATCCAGGTTCTTGTAGGCCTCCGGCGCCTCGTCCGCGCCGCCGCCCCTCAGTTCGATGCCCTGTTGCCGGATCGAGGCCCGCACCGCCGGCCAGTCCACCACGCCCGGCGACGTTTGCACCCAGCGCTTGCGCTTTCGGTTGTAGCGCCGCCGGCCGGCCGCCTGGCGCCGCGACATCACCCGACCGGCTCCGTGCACGGTGCTGTAGAGCGCCTGCTTTGATGCCGGCGTGTCGATGCCCTCCAGAATGACCGACGTCCCGCCCATCGTGGCGCCCACGAACCCCTGCTGCCCCGGGAATGCTGGCGTGGCGCCTTTGCGCACCACCCAGAAGGTCCGCCCGAAGTGCTTCTCCTCCCAGGCGAAATTGTGGTGGTTGTGCACGGTCAAATCCGCCTGTGTGGATAGCAGTTGCAGGATGCGCTGTACGACCCACCGTCGGCCGGCCTGGGCATAGGCGCCCGCCAGCCGCATCGCCGCGATGTAGGCCTGCCCCAACTCCGACCGGACCTCGAACAGCACCGGCGGCGCGTCCATGTTGTCCGTACGCGGCCGGTCGGTGAACTTTCCGCCCTCGGCCATCGCCAGGAAGCCGGTAGCCGTGCGGTGACCAAAGCCGCGGCTGCCAAAGTGCACGCCGATCCAGAGCCGATCCTTCTGATCGGAGAAGAGATCCACGTAGTGGTTCCCCGCGCCGACCGTGCCCAGTTGCCCCTCGGCCAGCTTCAGCAGCTTTCGTTGCGGCGCGAAATCGGCCTTGCGGATGCGCTCCAGCACGGGATCGTCCGCGTGCTCGCGGTTGATGCGACCAATCCCGAAGCTGATCGTATGCACGATCTCGTCCATCACCCCCGCGGTGTCGACTGTCGAGGCCCGCAGCGACGTGCGCACTGCCAGGTTCCCGCAGCCGATGTCGTAGCCCACGCCCGAGGGTGAGACGTGCCGCGGATAGGCAATGGCCGCGCCGATCGGCGCGGAGTACCCCACGTGATGGTCCGCACAGAGAACGCCATACGTCGCCTGCCGCAGGCAACGCTCCAGCTGCGCCAGGGCACGCGGATCGCCCTTCCCAAAGATGTGAACGCGTGGCGTGCTCATCCCTTAAGCTTACGCCCGGATATGCTGGGGTTGCAGCGCGGAAACTCCGGGTGGATCGGGAGAGCGGCTATGAGCACCGACACAAACGGCTTGCGCAGACTGTCCCGCGCACAAGTCGAGCAGTTCCGTCGCGACGGGTTTCTGGTCGTTGAGAATCTGCTGTCTCAGGACGACATGACGGCTGTCAAGGATCGTGCCGACCAGATTGCCGGGGGCAGCGCCACGCATGTACCGGACGACTGCGTGCAGATAGAGCCGGGGCTGCGCGACGGTCCCCTTCCTGAAGACCGCGCCCTCGCCGTTCGCAAGCTCTACAAGCTGGCGCACTACGACGACGTGATGCTGTCGCATGTGCGCAACCCCAAACTCGTGGATGTCATCGCCGACCTGCTGGGCAGCGACGACATCAAGCTATATCTCGACCAGATTCTCATGAAGCCGGCCTACCACGGCTCGGCCCAGGCCTGGCATCAGGATTCCGGCTCCTGGCGCGATCTGTTTCCCATGGACCTGGTCACGGCCTGGTGCGCGCTGGACGACGCCACGATTGCCAACGGCTGTCTGTGGATGGCGCCGGGCACGCACCGCTGGGGCATGATTCCCAACCACCTGCGATCGGGTCTCGAGACCTCGTTCGTCGGCCAGTTCGAACCGATGCCGGTGGAAATCCCGGCGGGCGGCGTGAGCTTTCACCACAGTCTGGTCTTCCACTCCAGCCGTCCGAACACAACGCCCTACCGTCGGCGCGGATCCGCCGTGCATTACATGCGAGCGGCCACCATGAAGGATGAGAGCGTGACCGACGCACCCAAGGTTCCCCCGTTCATCCAGGTGCGCGGTCAGTCCTTCCCCGGCTGCGTATAGCGCCCGGTTCGAGACCGCGCCCGTGGAATCAGCGCTGCTCGGGTCCAGCGGCATCCGGGTCTCGCGACTGGCGCTGGGCCTGGGGTTTCGCAACCAAACTGACCTGCGGGTGATGGAATCGGCCATCGGGCGAGCGCTGGAGCGCGGCGTCACGCTGCTCGACTGCGCCAACTTCTACGGCAAAACGCCCGAAACACCCTACGGCGGTACCTCCGAACTGGCACTGGGACGCGCCATCGCCGGCCGCCGCGACGAGGTGGTGATCACGTCGAAAGTCGGAATGCCGATCGGACCCCGGCCCAACGATCAGGGCGGGTCGCGCCTGCACATCATGCGCGAGATTGATCGTAGTCTGCGGCGCCTGCGGACCGACCATGTCGATATCTACATCGTCCACCGGCCAGACCCGGCCACGCCGTTGGAAGAGACGGTGAGCGCCATGCGTGACGTGGTGCGCCACGGCAAGGCTCGCGCCTGGGGCATGTCCGGATTCGCCGCTTGGGAAGCCTGCAAGGCGAGCATGATCGCCCAGCAGTTGGGCGGTCCGCGCCCGGCAGTGGTCATGTGTCCCTATAACCTGCTCGACCGCACCCCTGAGCTCGAACTGCTGCCCTTCTGCCGCGAGGAACGCGTGGGCCTGTTCGCGTACAGCCCGCTGGCGGAGGGACTGCTGACGGGCTTCTACCGGCCCGGTCGTCCGCCGCCTCCCGGCTCGGTGATGGCAACCAAGGCCAAGCGCGCCCAGTACGACCAGACCTTCCGCGGACGGGCCTTTCCGGTCTTGGCTGAGATCGAGCGCATCGCGGCCGCCCGCGCCTGCGCACCCGCCCACGTGGCGATCAACTGGGTCCTATCGCATCCTGAAGTCACCGTTGCGCTCATGGGCTGTGACACCCCTGATCAAGTTGATGCCAACCTCAACGCCCTGTCCTGGAAGCTCGATACCGAAGAACGCCACGCTCTTGACCGCGTATCGAAGCGTTCGGGATCGCTGGCGGTGTAACCGGCTGGGTACACAGCGGCTAATTCACACCCACGATTCCGCTCAGCGGTTGGTATGTCGGCCGGCCGTCTCGGAGTGTCACCTGCAAGATGGGAATGACACGCCGAACGCGCAGCTTGCGGTTGTCCTCAAAGCGCTCGGCAACGTTCAGCGTTAGCACATAGGCGCCGTTGACCAGCGGGCTGGACTGCTCCAGCGGCGCAATCCCGTTGAGCTTGAGTGACGCGGCATCGAATTCAAATCGATCGGTGAACCGCGCCTTGGACAGTTCGATTGGTCCGAGCCACCACGCGACCGATTGCGTAGGCGATGAGGCGTCAATCAGTCCGTCCGAACGCGCGGGATACAGTCGCAATTCAGTTCCGCCCGGTACGGGCGTTTCGTCCGGGTTCCGGTACCACACGTGAAAGACGCCAATCCCATCGCTCACGCCGCCGTCGAACGCCAGCCCTGCTGAAGCCGGCACCGTGAGCCGGGAATCGGATCGGCGCGGCCGAAGCTGGACAAAGGGAGGTACATCGCTCCCTTGCCAGGTGACCAGCAACGCGCCGCAACTCAAGCTGGAGATCGGCATGGTTTGGGGCAGACCGGTGAGCCCCAGCTCGCGGTCCCCAACCACCAGAACATCACCGCGCTCGCCAATGACCTGGACTTCGCAGCCCGCATCCACGCGGCTGTGGTGCTCGGCAATGTCGCCCGGAGGGCGTTGCGGTTCCGGCCCGGGTCGCCATGTTCGGCTCCAGGCGTCATCCACCGTGGAATACGCCCGCAGGTCATGTCCTTGCCAGATCGCGTCATCGAGGCCTTGGCCCAATGCCAGCGGGACATGCGCGGCATGGAGAATCACCAGACCCGGCTGGATGCTGGACCCGGGTTCCTGATAGCTGGCCCGAATGTTCGTACGCGGCATGTAGGTATCGGGACCTGCGATCTCGTGCTCGGGGGCGAAAGTCAGCAGCACGGTCTGACGCTGCGGGAATGTCGGAAAACCCGAGACCGTGCGGGTTGGCGCCTGGCGGCCCAGCGCCGCCAGGTGTCGAAAGCTGGCTGGGTCGGGCGCCTCGCGCCCCGCGCCGGGCTGAATCTCGTAGATCGTCAGTGGGTCGCCGCTGGCGCTGACTTGGCTGGTCAGGAGTCGAAATTGCCTGGGGTCGGCCAGCGCTGCCCGCGCCTGAGCGTCCAGTCTGCTGAGAAGCGCTGGCGTCACATAGAGGTTGGTGACCTCCAATTCCTCCAGGTCGACTCGGGTCAGAAACTTCAGCGCGTCCAGGTGCAAGGGCGTCGGTAGCGGGTTGAAGAGTGCCAGGCGACGGCCGGATTGCGGTGAGGCGCGACCGGTCGCCGTTGAAACAAGGGGGGAGTTCTCCGCAAGCACTCGCGCATCGGTCGGCAGTTCATGCCGCATCCAGTCCAGCGCCCGCCACTCGTCGCGCAACCAGGCAGCGAAGCTGGTCTGATTGGCGTAATTCACCTCGGGATCTTGCACGACCGGGTAGCCGAGATAGACGCCCTGCGCGGCAATGTCCACGCTGCTGACCAGCCGTGGCGCAGCCGTAGGCGCCGCGATCAGTGCCACGAGCGCCACGCTGCCGACGGCCCTGGCTGCGACGGGTCGCGCCCGGCGTACCAGCGTTCCCAGGGCGGCAATGGCGCCCAGTGCCGCGAGGGTGTACGGAATCCCCAGCAGGCGCGTGTCGACTCCCGTCACCTCGAAGTCCAGCACCTGACGAACGACAAGGCCGCCAACGGCGGTGGCAGCCAGAAAGCCAAGGCCCCGCGACCGCAACGCCAGCGCCATGAGAGTCAGTCCCACCACCAGCGGCAGTGGTCCCAGGTGCAGGTTCAGACCGCCGTCGGGTGACAGGACGCCGGGGTCCAGCACGCCGGTGTCGGGCGAGAAGCCCAGTCGGGTTCCGGCCCCGCCGGGATTGCGAAACAGCGCATCGGTCAGCGCGCCGCCGCCCAGTGCGGCCAGCAGCACGCCGCCGCCTACGGCCACGCTGAACGTCCGACGCTCGCGCCAGGTCCATCGCAGATACAAAGCGCCCAGATAGAGAACGGTCCCGACGGCGCCAATCATGAAGGCGGCCGTCTCCGCGAGCGGCAGGAGCCCGAGGGCGACGCCTAAGACCAGGGCGTGCCGACGGCGCCGTCCGGCGTGAAGTGTGGCCGCCATGACGATCAAGATGGTCATGCCAAGAGCGAAGTGCGGCAGGTTGAGCAGCGTCGGTCCCATGCGTTGGAAGAGCGCGGCCTCGGCGTCTCCGCCGAGGCCGCGCAGCACGTCGCCCAGACCGTTGGCGGCGGTCAGGTCGCCAACGGCGGTCGGCAACCCGGCGGCGATCTGCGAATCCGCGAAAGCTGCAATGAGCCCTACGCAAACCGCCGCGAGGCGCGATGCGCCAAAGTCCAGCGCCGCGGCAGCCGCCGTGATGGGAAAGATCACCGCCAGCAGCGGCGTCACGAAAAAGAAGGCAGTCCACGGCGCGATCCCGGCCACGTTCATCAGCGAAACCGCCAGGAGATCCGAGCCGTAGTGATAGGCCGCGCCGAACGTCGGGGAAACGGGCGATATGGGCGGAAAGAATCCTCGAGCCATGATGGCCGCCAACGGCAGGTGCCACTGCTCGTCGGTAAACAGCACGTGCGTCCGGTTGGCAAGCGCCACGTACCCCAGGCCGGCGGTCAGCAAGGCGCCGGTGGCTAACCAAGCCCAGGTGGACCATGGCCAGGCCGGACGCCGCCTCGGGCCCCGGATGCGAGTTGCCGCCAGCCCTGCCACGGCCAGCGCCGCGGCTACGCCCAGCCAACTCCCAACCGCGCCGGGCGCCGCCCAGGCGAAAAGATTGGCTGTGAGTAAATGCAGCCCGACGCCCATGATCGGCGTGTAGCCGATCCACGCGTGCCGCGGCCGTGCGCCGAATACAGCCCGGGAAATCGGCGCGCCGCTCGCAACCACCAGCGCCAGAACCAGCACGGCCCTGACGAGGCCAGGCCAAACAGGCTCGGCTGGATTCAGGAACACAGGGCCGTCGGCCGTCGCCTGATCGGTGCGTGTGTCACGAGCGCGCGTGCCCGTGGGCTTGCCGGATGAGGGCCGTGCGCACGCTCCCGAGATCGGCGTTGAGAGGAGTGATCTTGATGTGACGCACGGACGTGCCCGCGCCTTGCGGCACACCGGCCGGATCGTCCAGGGCCGCGCCCCGGTCGAACCCCAATCTGACGTGCGCCGTCACCGGCCAGACCCGGCAGAACCGCCGAGCGGCCCGAAAATGATGCACGCTGCACTTGTCCGCGTGCCGCTCGTCGGCGCCTGGCGCGGCCGCGTGGACAAGCCGGCAAAGCTCCGAAGTCAAGGTCGGGATATCCGGCGCTGGCATAATCTCCGCCGACCTTACGGCGCGTCCGTTGCATCCCGCCCGGGTAGAGCTCGCGGGTCATCCCAGGGTTGCCGCGCGCCGTAGAAGGTGGGGGCGTACGAGGTGGCGTAGAGCGGCTTACGCAGGCTTCCTACCGTTGGGCCAAAGCGATCCTGGCTGTACGGTTGCGGAATCGGCGTGCCGAGCAGCGCTTCGAGGCGTGATCTGCGGTCACCGACGACGTCCGGATACAGATCGTGGATGTTGTGACGCTCCTCGCGGTCTGTGGACAGGTCATACAGCTCCGGATTCGGATCCTCGAAATCCCAACCCGTGGCGTAGACCCAGCGCTCATCGCGAACCGAGACCCGCCCGGCCCAGGCTGTCGTGACGTAGGGGCGCAGTGACGCTCGCTCACCGGTCGCCAGTGCCCAGACGCTCTGCCCGTCCATCGTTTTCGGTGTTTCAGACACACCGGCCAGATCCAGAATGGTCGGGCCGAGATCGTGGTTCTGCACCCAGGCCTCGATATCACGGTCGCGATGGCGCGCGTCGGGATGCCGGATCGTCAGGTTCTGTTGCGTGTTGAACGGATGCAGTTCGGTATTCCGCTTGCCCCAGCCGGTGTGATCGGCCAGTTCCGTGCCGTGGTCGGTAAAAAAGATGACGGCGGTGTCATCCAGCAGCTTCAGTCTCTCCAGGTCGTCCAGCAGCGTGCCTGTCTGCACGTCCGTAAAGGTCACCTCGCCCTTGTAGCAGGCCGAGTAATAGTCGATGAAGTCGGCCGAGGTGATGCCCAGGTCCGCGCCCTGCATGTCCGAAGAAAACGAGGGGTGCAGGATGTGGCGGGGCTGCTGGTAGACAGGGCCCTGCCAGGTGTCGTTATAACGCCGCACGTAGCTGAGCGGTGGATCGAACACCTCGTGCGGCTCGAAGCAGTCGATCCACAGGAAGAACGGGGCATTGCGCGCGTTGTCGCGCAGCCAGCGGCGCGCCGACGCAAAAACCTGCGCGCCGGGCCAGTCCGACTCCTCGCGCCGGTCGCGCGCGTTGTGCAAGTGCTGAAGAAAAGCGCTCTCACCGCCCAGCGAGGTCGCCGAGGCCTCCGGCACGGCCGGTTCATACGCGCCGAAATAGTCTTTGAACAGCTCCCGGATCAGACTCCATGAGCCCGTCCGCCAGCCGTCGCCGCCCGCGCCTCGGATGTGCTCCCACGTCATGAACCCGCGGTGCTGGTTCATGTTCGGCTTGAACAGGTGCGGAGTGTCCGCGATCAGGCCGGTGGCGTAGCCCTGCTCCAGCAGGATCTCGGCGATCGTGGAGTATTCGTCAGGAATCTCATGCCAGCCGTAGTACCCGTGGGCGTAGGGAAATCCACGCCGGCCGGTGAAGCAGCCGTTGCGCACCTGGATCGTCTGGCCGGGCTCGGTAAAGCAGCGATTGAAGCGCACCGATTCGGCCGCCAGCGCGTCCAGCGCCGGGGTGGCAATGCTGCTGAACTTCCTGCCGGGGCCCACGATATCGGCGCGGAACGTGTCGAGACAGATCACGACGATGTTCAGGCGGTCCATGGCGACGCCCCACTTTCAGATCGGCGGCAAAGACGCGCCGGATCGGCCGGCCACCGCACGTGCCGCTACGGCAAGTCTGCCTGACCATTGGCCAGGCGATGCTGCGATGCGCTCCACGGCTTCGGCCGGAAGTTAGCTGGTCGCTCCAGCAGCGAATCGACGCACGATGGGATATCCACCGGGTCACTCGCTTGAAACGTCTGGTGGCGAGGGGCGGAATCGAACCGCCGACACATGGATTTTCAGTCCACTGCTCTACCGACTGAGCTACCTCGCCGGGGCCTGCGTGTAACCGGGCCCGGTGGGCGGTGCAGGGCTCGAACCTGCGACCTCTACGGTGTAAACGTAGCGCTCTGCCAACTGAGCTAACCGCCCGTCGGCAGGCCCCGCAACCCGGGCGCGGGGCATCCTACCCCAACGGCGGGACGGCTGGTGAGCGGACACCGTACGCCCTCGGCCTTGAGGAAACGGAGCCGCAAAGCGCTGCCGCCGCACGCGGAAGCCCGCCCAAACCGCTGAGACCTGGCTCGTCGCCGCCGCCGGGCCGAGGTCCCCGCTAATCCCCGAAGGGAAACGAAACGGGCAGTCGGCAACCGCGGACTACGGCACCGAGGACCCGCCGCCGCCCGAACCGATGCCGGGAGTGCCCAGGATTACCGGCAATCCCGTTTCCGGGTTGGTCGGTACGTACACCACGCTGCCCGACTCAATCTCGCGCAACGCTTGAATGTACTTGTCCTGCAGGACCGCCGCCGTGAGCGATTCGTTGATCAGTCTGTTGGCCTGAGCGATACCAGTTGCCTCTTCCACTCGTCGCTGGGCTTCCTGTTCCGCTTCTTGGACCTGGAACCGCCGCGTTTCGATCGCCTGCTCCGCGGCTAGCTTGCGCTCAATTGCTGTGGTGATCTGCTGGGGCAGCGACACGTCCCGTAGCAGCACGTTCTCAACCAGGACGCCGCGTTCGGTCAGAATGCCTTGCAACTGGATCTCGATTTTCTCGGCCACCTCGGTGCGTGCCGTCGTGTACAAAGCCTCCGCCTGGAACTCACCGACGACGTCACGAATCGCGTCGCGGATTGCGGGACGGACCACGATCTCAACGTAGTTCGGGCCTATCTTCTGAAAGACATCGGGCGCATCCGCGAACTGCAGGCGGTACAGCGTCGTGATGTCCAACCCGACCGACAGACCCTCGGAGGTCAGCGTGCGTACCGTCTGATCGGTCGCGCTCGGGCTGGAGTCCTCGGTGCGCGAACTCATCGTGAGCTGCTGCGTCCGCACGCTCAGGGTTTCCAGACTGGCCCATGGGGCCTTAACCAGCAGGCCCTCGGGCCGTGGCGTGGAGTCCACCACGCCAAAGGTGTGCAGCACGCCGACTTCACCGACGTCAACGAACCGCACGCTGAACAGCCCCAGCACAACGACCGCGGCAATGGCGATCACAATCGTGCCGACGGCGGTGTTTCCGTATCTATTTGTGCCCATGAACGGTGGTTCCCTATGACACGGGGTGCCGATGCGCGGCTGTTTTCCCGGATCGAGTTGCTGATTCGGACGGTTTGCTTACTCCGTTGATACCATCCATGCCGCGCGGATACAAGGACAGACGGCACATGGGTCCGCCATGCAGCCGGATCGCGAGGGGAGCCACGGCGTGACGACTAGGCATTTGCTTTCGCGCCGGCGCCTGTTGGCGCTGGTCGGAACTGCCGGAGCACTGGCCGCCTGCGGCGAAGCGGATGCACCCCCGCTCACGCCCTCCCCGCCCACCCCCACGGCAACCGCCGGGGCCGCGCCGCGAGCAACGGCCGCCTCGCAGCCGCCCGCGCCCTCCGAGCCGCCGCCGGCGGCATCGCCCACACCGCAGCGCGTCACCCCGCCGCCGGCGGTCGACGACGGGCTGCGCCGGCTCGACGGCTATGGCTTCCAGGCGCATCTCTACAACCAGGACCGCCGCCTGATCGTGGATCGCACGATCGAGGCCGGCTTCGATTGGCTGAAGCAGCAAGTCGAGTGGCGCCAGACGGAACCGATCGAAAAAGGCGGCTTCGACTGGCGTGAACTCGACAAAGTCGTGGCTGGCGTCGGCAGCGCGGGACTGAAGCTGCTGCTGAGCGTGGTGCGGGCGCCCGAATGGGCGCTCGGCGACCGGCCGCACGGCCCGCCCGCCGACCCGCTGGACTTTCGTGACTTCATGCAGGCCCTGGCCGGACGCTACCGCGGACACGTGCAGGCCTACGAGCTATGGAACGAAGCCAACCTTGCGCGTGAGTGGGGCTATGGACGCATCGACGCCGGTGAATTTGTCGAACTGATGCTGGCCGGTCACCAGGGCGTCAAGGCCGGTGATCCCGAGGCCATCACCGTGGGCGGCGCGTTGACCCCTGCCGGCGACGTGGACATCCCCGACCAGCAAGTGCAGGCCGTCGACGACGTGCGCTTCCTCGAACAGATCTACGCCTACCGCGACGGTATCGCGCGCGACGCCTTCGATGCCTGGGGAGTGCACCCCGGTGGGTTCAACAACGCCCCGACGCAGGAGATTGGCAGTGAGCGGGGCGCCGGCTGGAACGGCCATGGCAGCTTCTATTTCCAGCGCTTCACCCAACATCGCGCCGTCATGGAGGCGAACGGCGACGGCGATAAACCCATGTGGCTCACCGAGATGGGCTGGTCAACCGCCAACGCCGATCCGGCCTACGGGTTTGGGGCGGACAATTCCGGCGAAGACCAGGCCCGGTTCCTGGTAGACGCCTTTCAGTTCATTCGGGAAACCGCCCCGTACATCACCCACGCCTTCGTCTGGAACTTGAATTTCCAGTCGGTCGTCGGCCCGCAGGACGAAAAGTTCGCGTTTGGCGTGCTGCGCCCCGATGGCTCTCCCCGACCGGCCTATACGGCGTTGCAGGAGATGACCAAGGGCTCCGCGACACGCCCCACCCTGGCTTAGGATTCCGAGACCTCTCCACCTCGGCGAGGCGGAGCGGCGCGCGTTAGCGCGCTGACCCGCCTACAGGAAGAAGTCGGCGTTGATCTTGGTCCACTCGTCCCACTCTTCCGGAACGTCGAAGTCCGGGAAGATGGCCGTCACCGGGCACACTGGCTCGCAGGCGCCGCAGTCGATGCACTCTACGGGATCGATGTAGTAGGACTCGGCTTCGTCGGTGGTATGGATACAGTCCACCGGGCACACATCGACGCATGAGGCGTCCTTGGTGCCTATGCACGGCTCGCAGATCACATACGTCATCGACGAAGGCTCCCCTTGGTAGGACAGTGGCGAACGCGGAAATGTGCCGAGGCGGATGTCCGCTTCGGTTGCCAAATCCTATCGCGTATGCCGGGGTGGGCAAAGCGACAGCTTCGGGTCATTCGCTAGCCCCTGGCAGACTCCAGCGCACCAGGCCCTGCTCGACCGGATCCGTCAGATGGGGATGCCTGGGCACCACGCGCACCGCTATGCCCATTCGGCCGCTCTGACGCAGCGGCACCGTGGACTCAAACCAGAGCGAGCCGTCGTCGCCCGGCTCCATCGGCGTGGCGTCGAACGTCGCGCCCCCGTCCACCGCGCCGTCGCTGCGCACCCGACCGACGTAGACCTGCACCGACAACTCGTCGGCATGCAAGCCGTTGAGCGCCACCCTCGCGCGCACGGGCAACGCGGACCCCACGTCCACTTCCTGCCCGCCTGCCAGCCCCACGTCCAGAATCTGCACGGAATCCCACTGCGAGCGGACTCGTGCCAGCCAGTCGGCCAGCGAGCGCGCGGACGCCGCGCTGTCGCTGGCCAGGGTGCGCTGGAGGTCGTTGGCCGGCAGATAAAACTGGTCCGTGTACTGCCGCATCATGCGGTGGGCGCCAAAGTCCGCCAGCGCCATCACGATTGATGCCTTGGCGCGCTCGATCCAGCGCGTCGGCGTCCCGTCAAGCCCCAGGTCGTAGAACAGCGGAACGACCGAGCGTTCCAGCAGCCGATAGACCGCCGAGGAGTCGTTCGCGTCGCGCTGCGGATCGTTGACGTCGTCATCCGCGCGACCGATGGCCCAGCCAATGTGAGGGGCGTAGGCCTCGGCCCACCACCCGTCCAGCACGCTCACGTTCAAGACGCCATTGGCCGCTGCCTTCATGCCACTGGTCCCACTGGCCTCCTGCGGCCGCACCGGCTGGTTCAGCCAGACGTCGCACCCCTGCACCAGGTCGCGGGCCAGGTCCATGTCGTAGTCCTCCACGAACACAACCCGCCCCACGAAGTCCGGGTCGCGACTCAAGTCGTGAATCTCGCGCACCAGGTCCTTGGCCATCGTGTCCTCGGGATGCGCCTTGCCTGCGAAGATGACCTGCAAAGGGCGACGCGCGTTGGTCACCAGCGCGCGCAGCCGCTCCAGGTCGTGGAGCAACAGCGTGGGCCGCTTGTAGATCGCAATCCGTCGCGCAAAGCCTACGGTCAGGGCGTTTGGCTGAAGCGCCGCGCTGGCGTCGGCCAGTTCGGCGCCCGATCCCCAGCGCCGCTCCACCGCGGCCCGCAGACGGCGCCGCACGTTCGCCACCAGGCGCTCGCGCCGCCGCGTGTGCACGCGCCACAGTTCGTCGTCCGGGATGGCATCCAGCCCTTCCCGAATCGTGTCCCGATCGGAAAGGAGCGCCCACTCCGGGCCCAGGTACCGTCCCAGCAGGTCCGCCAGGTCGCGCGACACCCACGTGGGCAGATGCACCCCGTTCGTCACGTGCTGGATCGGCACTTCGGACCAGGGAACCCCATGCCAGAGCGACTGCCACATGCGCCGGGTCACCTCGCCATGCAGCTGCGAGACGCCGTTGCGCCACGCGGCGCCGCGCAGGGCCAGGATGGTCATGCAGAACGGCGACGACGGATCACCGCCCGGATAGCGGCCAATCCCCGTGATTCGGTCCGTCTCGATACCGGATTCAGCCAGGTACCTGCCCAGGTGATGGGCAACTTGGTGCGGGTGAAACTCGTCGTGACCGGCGGCCACCGGCGTGTGCGTTGTGAAAACCGCGCCGGCGCGCACCGTTTCCAGCGCCGCCTCGAACGACAGGTCCGTGCCCTCCCGCAACTCGCGCAGACGCTCGATCAGCGCGAAAGCGCTGTGCCCCTCGTTCAGATGCAGCACCGAAGGGTTCACACCCGCCGCTCGCAACGCGCGCATCCCTCCGATGCCTAGCAGGATTTCCTGCCGAATGCGCACGTCGGAATCGCCCTGGTAGAGCTTCGCGGTGAGTTCGCGGTCCTCGGGCTCGTTGCCGGGCACGTTGGCGTCCAGCAGCAATACCGGGCAACGTCCCACGTTCATCCGCCACACGCGAGCTTCCACACGCCGATCCGTGATCGGCACACTCACCGTCAGCGGCGCCCCGTCGGGTGTGGTCAGCATGGTGACGGGCTGGCTGTAGAAGTCGGTCTCCGGATGCAGTTCCCGTTGCCCGCCCGATGGATCGATCGTCTGGCGGAAGTAGCCCTGCTGGTACAGCATCCCCACGGCCACCACCGGCACGCCCAGGTCGCTGGCGGCCTTCACGTGATCGCCCGCCAGCACGCCCAGCCCGCCCGAATACAGCGGCACCGATTCGGTGATCCCGTACTCCATCGAGAAGTACGCCACTGTGAGCTCATGCGCCTGCGGGAACCTGGCCGAGAACCAGGAGCGCGTCTCCAGGTAGCGCTGTCGCTGTTCCACCACCCGTTGCAGGTCGTGGACGAAGGCCGAATCCGCGGCCCGCGCCGCCAGTTGGTCCGACGTCACCTGCCCCAGCAGCGCTACCGGGTTGTGCTGGGTTGCCTGCCAGGCGTCCGGATCAATGCGCCGAAAGATATCCTGCGCGCCCGGATTCCAGGCCCACCACAGGTCATAGGCCAGGTCGCGCAGCCCGCGGAGTTGGTCCGGAATAGCCGGACGCACGGTGATGACGTGGTTCGGCTGCACGTGCGTCATGACTGCTGTCCGATCCCCAGGTCGCGGCGTCTGAGTATGGCGGCCTAGGCTGCCATCACCCACAGGTTGCTGGCCACGCGCTCATCCACCACCACCGTCTCGCCGTCCAACTCCAGCACCAGGCTGCCTGAAGGCGTGATCTCGCGGACGGTCGTGACGTGCCCGGGCACCAGGTGCTTTTCCTCGAAATAGCGCAGCAACTCCCCGTCGTCCTCGGCTGGCTCGGAGAGGCGCACGATTCGCACCGCTTGGCCCGGCTTGGCCCGGCTCAGGCTGAATAACTGCGTCACGTCCGTCTCCGGGTAGTTGCCGGGAATTGGCAACCCGTGCGGACATGTGGCCGGGTGTCCAAGCGAGGCCGAAATCCGTTCCGTCAGTTCTTCCGAGACCGAGTGCTCCAAACGGTCGGCTTCTTCATGCACCTCGGCCCAGCCCATGCCCAGGGTGCGGATCAGCCAGTGTTCGATCAGTCGATGGCGCCGCGCCAGGCGCTCGGCCACCCTCTCGCCGCCCATCGTCAGGAACACTTGGCGCCGGCCATCTATCCATACGTGTCCGTCCCGGACCATGCGGTCCAGGGTCGCCGACACGGTTGGCGCCGCCACGTGAAGTCGTTCGGCCAGCCGGGCGTTGATCACCGATTCTGCCTCGGCTCGCATTCCGTAAATAGCGAGCAGATAGTCTTCGGTCGTATTGGTTAGTGGCATAAGGCGCAATTCTGCCACGGGCCGCCAACCTGGCCGAACCGGGCCTCCGGGTTAGCTGGCGACTCTGGGAAAGGCCAGCACGTCCCCGCGCAGCTGCACCCGTACCCGTGCCCCGCGCTGGAACGTAAACGTCGGACCCACCCGTGACGACAGCCGCAGGCCTGAGTCGAACCGCAGGTTGATCATCTGATCGTGGCCAAAGAAGCTCCGTCCAACCTGAACGGCCTGCCCGCCCCGGTCCTCGGTCAGTTGCAGGGCTTCCGGCCGAATCAGCACGTCGGCCGGCCCGTGGATGTCGTCTACCACGGAAATAGTTCCCAGGTCGCACACCACTGCTCCACCGATGGCGCGGCCCTTGATCACGTTAATGTCGCCAACGAACTCGGCAACCTGCCGCGAGGCCGGTCGGCGGTAGATCTCGGCGGGCGCGGCCTGCTGCAGGATGCGGCCGTCCATCATCACCGCCACCTCGTCGGCCAGGCTCAGCGCCTCCTCCTGGTCGTGCGTCACGATGATGGCCGTCGCGTTGGCCGCGCGCAGCACGCGCCGCACTTCCCGTCGCACGCCCTCGCGCAGCGCGGGATCCAGGTTGGAAAACGGCTCGTCCAGCATGATCAGGCGTGGACCCGGCGCCAGCGCCCGAGCCAGCGCCACGCGCTGTTGCTGACCGCCGGAAAGCTCGTGTGGCATGCGTTCGCCCAGGCCGTCCAGACCCACCTGGCCCAGCAAGTCCTGCACGCGGTCAACGCGATCCTGGCCGCGCGGCAGTCCGAACGCCACGTTGTCCGCCACGCTCAGGTGCGGGAACAGTGCGTATTCCTGAAACACCAGCCCGACCTGCCGCCGTTCCGGCGGCACGTGCACCGTCGGGTCTTCCACAACGCGCCCACCAACCTCAATGGCGCCCGCATGCGGGCGGTCCAGCCCCGCAATCAGTCGCAACAACGTGGTCTTGCCGCATCCGCTCGGGCCCAGCAGGGCCAGCAGCGTGCCGGCTTCAACTTCAAGCGATGCACTGTTCACGGCGGTCACGCCCGCAAACCGTCTGGTCAGATTCGTACAGCGCAGTGCCAGGCTCATACGCGGATGCCTGGAGTCTTGGCAGCGTCGATCACGGCCAATTCGTGCAGGTGTCTGGGTGTGTCGCGGACGAGTTAGCCCATGCTAACGCGGATATTCGCATAGCCTAATGTGCGAAACCGGCGCAGCAACCCACACCTGCATACTTCGATCGACTAGCCCGATGCCGTCGGCCCGTGACGAAAAGCCACGTCCGAGTCGATCGACCGCACGTGCAAGTCCCGCTGCGGGAACGGAATCTCGATGTCATGCGAGCGGAAGCTTTCGTCGATCGCGAAGTGCAGGTCGCTCAGCGCCACAAATCGCTCGCTGAGGTCAGCCACGTACGCCAGTACCCGGAAGTTCAGCGACGAATCCCCGAACTCCGTGAAGAAGATTCGCGGCTCGGGGTCTTCCAGCACCAGTTCGTGTTCCGTCACGGCCTCCCGCATCAGCCGCTCCACCAGCCGCGTGTCCGAGCCGTAGGCCACGCCCACAACAAAGTCCACCCGCACGCGCCGGTCGTCCAGCGTCCAGTTGTTCACCACGCTGGAGATCAGGTCGCCGTTCGGGACGATGGCCTGCGTCTGGTCGAACTTGCGCAGCGTCGTTGCGCGGATGCCCACCCGCTCCACGGTGCCCAGCTCGCCCGCCACGCTCACCACGTCGCCCACCTTGATCGGCCGCTCCACCAGCAGAATCACGCCCGACACGAAGTTGTTGGCGATGTTCTGCAGGCCGAAGCCCATCCCAACGCCCAGGGCGCCAAACATCACCAGCACGGAGTCCAATTGGAAGCCCACCGACCGCAGGCCGATGAACCATCCCGTGAAGATGATCGCGTACCGCGCCAGGTTGCCGATGACGTGCAGGACGCCCTCGGGAATCTCCTCTACCCGCCTGCCGATCTGCCTCTCCAGCACCCAGCGCACCCGCCCGGCGACCAGCCACGTCACCCCAAAGATCAGGATCAGCACCACGAGGCTCAGCGGAGTCACCGGGTCCGCGCCCAGGCTGAACAGCGGCGCGTTGAACGCGTCCCATACAGCGACCCAGATCTCCATCAGACACCTCCACCGCGCGGCTCACCGCCGGCCCCTGCGTCGCTTCTCCCTCGCTCTTGAGACCTTTGCAAAACGCCCCGCGTCCGCGAAGGTGCGGCCCGCTCTTGCTCCCTCTCCCTGTGGAGACCTTTGCACAATGCCCGGAGTCCTCGAAGTTGCGGCGGCTCTTGCCCCCTCTCCCTGTGGGAGAGGGTTGGGGTGAGGGTCTTCCGGGCAACCATCCCTGGGTTCCGCAAAGGTCTCTCTTCGGTGAGCGGGCTGGAGTGAAGGTGGCTGCTCACTCCGGCAACCAGGCCCCGGCCAAGCAATCCGACCGCACCGCAACCGTCCACAAGATGCACCCGCGGAACCTCTAGCTGCCCGGAATCAACGCCGACCGCGTGATGTATCCCTTGTCCTGCTGCTCCATCGCGTGGTCAATCTGCGACAGCGGGAACTGGTGCGACAGGATGCGGTCGAACGGCAGCCGGTCCTTGTAGTCCACCAGGAAGTTCAGTGCGTTCCGCAAGTCCTGAGCCTTGTAGTGCGCGACACCGATGACCGAGATGCTCTTGAAAACAATCACCGATGGGTCAAACTCGGTGTCCCAGCCCACGTTGATGTTCCCGATCTCCAGGTAGCGGCCGCCGTGAGCCGTCATGTCCAGCCCTTCGCGAACCACGCCGGGATGACCAACAAGCTCCAGTGTCACGTCGGTGCCCAGGCCGCCGGTCAGGTCGCGCACCGCGTCCGCTCGTTCCTCGGGCGTCTCGAACTCGCGGATGTCGACCACTTCGTCCGCGCCGAATTCCTTGATCAAGTCCAGCCGTTCGTCCACGCCGTCGATGGCAATGATCTTGGAGGCCCCGCGCGCCTTGGCCACCCCGGCCGCGTACACGCCCAGCCCGCCGGCCCCTTGAATGGCCACCGTTTCGCCGAACGTCAGCCCCGCGCGGTCCAGCCCCGAGATCACCTGCGACAACGCGCAGTTGATCCCCGCAACCTCCAGGTCCGAGAGCATGTCCGGCACCTTGAACATCGCGTGCTTGGGGTGCAAGTAGTAGTACTCCGCAAACGTGCCCCGAAAGTGCGGCCATACGTCCGCGCTCTGCTGTCGGTCGAACTGTCGCGTCGGGCAGGCATACGTGTGGCCCTTCAGGCAAGTCGGGCACTGCATGCACGGGTAGAAGTATTGAAAGACCACCCGGTCCCCTTCGCTCAGGGGAGCGCCCAGCGTGTCCGTGGTCACGCCGTCGCCCAGCCTGTGGATCTTGCCGGTGCCTTCGTGCCCCAGCGCCATGGGTGTGGGACGGCCCATCTTCACGACGTCGATATCGCCCCGCCAGTAATGCAGGTCCGAGCCGCACACATTGGCCATGGTCAACGCCAACACGGCCGCGCCCGGCCCCGGGGCCGGCACCGGGTATTCGCGCAGGTCGAACGGCACGTTGGTTCCGTGGTAAGTGGCGGCAATGCCGGTCTCAGCCATGAGTTTCGCTCCCGATCGGCCCGGTCAGGTTGGTCGATGCGACCGAAGCGTATCCTAAGGTGCGGAATGGCAGGATGCCGGTAAGGCCCAGTGACACCCGAAGCTTGGATTGTCGTTGGCTGCGTCGCCGGCTCGCTGCTGCTGTTCGCCAGCGATCGGCTGCCGCCCGAGGGCGTGGGCGTCCTCGTGCTATTGGTTTTGGCCTTTACCGGCGTTATCGACGCACCGGCGGCGTTCGCCGGATTCGCCAGCCCTGCGGTCATCACCGTGGCCGCTATGTTCATCCTGAGCGCCGGGCTTGTCGAAGCCGGCGCTCCCGCCGCGCTGGCGTCGGCCATGGTCCGCTACGGCGGAACCCGCGTCGTCGTGCTCACCGCCCTGCTGGTGTTGGTGGTCGGCGGAATGTCGGCCTTCATCAACAACATCGCCGCAACCGTGATTCTGATGCCGGCGGCGGTCACCCTCGCTCGCGCCGCTGACGCGTCGTCGTCGCGGCTGCTCATGCCGCTGGCCTACGGATCGATGCTGGGTGGCCTGATGACCCAGATCGGGACGCCGCCGAACCTGCTGGTCAGCGATGCGCTGGTGGCGGCCGGTCACAAGCCCTTCGGCATGTTCGACTTCGCACCCACCGGCATCGCCATCCTCGTGGCCGGCCTGCTGTATCTCGTCACCATTGGCCGCCGCCTGGTGCCGGACCGGCAGGGGCCGGACGTGGAGCAGAGCATCGACCAGACTCGCGACTATCTGGCGGAAGTTCGTATCCCGGCCGGCGCGTCGTTGGTGGGCCAGTCCCTGCGCGAGTTGCGCTGGCGGCCTCGCTTTGACGTCTCGATCATGGAGATCATCCGCGACGGCCGCCGCCTCCGCTTC
Organism: Chloroflexota bacterium; assembly: GCA_965263175.1. GTDB lineage: Bacteria > Chloroflexota > UBA11872 > UBA11872 > UBA11872 > UBA11872. The sequence continues at coordinate 2,959,244 of OZ253587.1, read as the reverse complement.
CCAACCGCCGAAGAGGCGCTCTACGTCGGCGACGTGGTTCTCGTGGAGGGCGTGCCTGACGACGTACTCCGGCTGACGCAGGCCGAGGGCGTTGACTTCGCGTCAGAGCGAGACTTCGTGCCCGGTCGCTTGCAGGCCGAAGACAAGCAGGCGACCGTGCTCGAATTGGTTGCTGGCCCGAGCTTCTCCAGCCGCGGCCTCTCAGTTGCCGCGATGCGCTTTCGCAACCGCTTCGGTGGCCTCGTCCTCGGCATCTGGCGCCAGGGTACGCAGCTCCGCAGCCGGCTCCGAGATCAGCGGATTGAGACCGGCGACGTGCTCATGGTCCGCATGCCGCGCGCTCGCGTGGCTGATCTGGAAGAGTCAACCGAATTCATCGTGCTCTCGCAGCGGTCGCGGGTCGTCGTCCCTCAACCGCGCATGTTGCTGCCGCTGGCGATTCTGGTCCTCACCGTCGGGCTGGCGGCCGCGGACGTGGTGCATATCGCCGTAGCCGGCGTCATGGGTGCGGTGCTGATGGTGGTGACTCGCGTCCTGCCCTACGACCGCCTCTACGCTGCCGTGGAGTGGCGCACGCTGGTACTCATTGCCGCCCTTCTCCCGCTGGGGACGGCCATGCGCACCACCGGCTTGGCTGAACTCATGGCGCAAGGCGTTTCCGACACCCTGCGCCCCTTTGGGCCGCTCGTTGTCCTGGCCGGAATCTTCATCATGACCTCCATCCTGACCCAGCTCATGTCCAACGCCGCCGCGGTGGTGCTGGTCGCGCCTATGGCCCTCGGAATCGCCGCCAGCTTTGGCATCGCGCCGCACCCCGCACTCATGATGGTCGCCATCGCCGGGTCCACGGCCTTCATGACGCCCATTGGCCACCAGTCCAGCGTGCTCATCTACAACACCGGCGCCTTCCGGTTTATCGATTTCGTCAAAGCCGGCGGGCCGTTGACGCTCGTGGTACTCATCGTCTCGCTCATCATGGTCCCGATCGTCTGGCCGCTCTAAACGCGTCCCGGCGTCGTCCCTACCGCGTTCGACCCAATCGCGCGTTGCCAGAGCGGAGTCGAAGTGCAACGATTTGGAGAGGTTGTCGTGTTGAATCGCGGGCGGTGGAGGCATAGGCGAAGTGGCAGTTGAAACTTCCCCGCTCACCCGCGACGAACTGCGCGAGGAACTCGACCGAACCTTGCGCCACTACGCAACCAAGGCCGACCTGGCCGCCCTCGAAACTCACATCACGGCCGCCATGGCCTCGCAGACGCGCTGGCTGGCCGGGCTTGTTCTCGCAGCCGCGGCGGCGGCGGCCAGTGTCGTGATTGCCGTGGACAGGCTGGCTGGCTGATAGCGCACCGCGCCAGGCTGTGGTCGTCGACGTTCACCGCGATCCGTTAGCCGCCTACCGCGTTGGCCCAACCCAATCGCGCGTTGCCAGAGCGGAATCGAGATGCAACGATTGAGTCGGGAATTGGTGCTGAATCACGGGCGGCGGAGGCATAGTCGTGATGGCAGTAGAGACGTCGCCGCTCACTCGCGACGAACTGCGCGAGGAACTTGACCGAACCTTGCGCCACTACGCGACCAAGGCCGACCTGGCCGCCCTCGAAACTCGCATCACGGCCGCGATGGCCTCGCAGACGGCCGCGCAGACGGCCGCGATGGCCTCCCAGACGCGCTGGCTGGCCGGGCTTGTTCTCGCAGCCGCGGCGGCGGCGGCCAGTGTCGTGATTGCCGTGGACAGGCTGGCTGGCTGATAGCGCACCGCGCCAGGCTGTGGTCGTCGACGTTCACCGCGATCCGTTAGCCGCCTACCGCGTTGGCCCGACCCAACCGCGCGTTGCCAGAGCGGAATCGAGATGCAACGATTGAGTCGGGAATTGGTGCTGAATCACGGGCGGCGGAGGCATAGGCGAAGTGGCAGTTGAAACTTCCCCGCTCACCCGCGACGAACTGCGCGAGGAACTTGACCGAACCTTGCGCCACTACGCGACCAAGGCCGACCTGGCCGCCCTCGAAACTCGCATCACGGCCGCGATGGCCTCCCAGACGCGCTGGCTGGCCGGGCTTGTTCTCGCAGCCGCGGCGGCGGCGGCCAGTGTCGTGATTGCCGTGGACAGGCTGGCCGGATAACGGCACACCGCCGCCCGACAGACTTCAACCCGACGGCGTTCAGCATCGTCTAGGTGTACTGCCCACGCCCCCTGGTTCGTCCGCGCCCCATCTGCCCTGAACCGCGCTAGGCTTCGCTCACCGCCGATCACCGATGTCGCGCATGCAGTCGTACTCGCTTCCCAACCTCATCCGACGCGGCCTGCGCGGCCATCGCGGATGGACGCCCGCCTGGCGCAAGGCTGAACCCAAGCCGTCCTACGACGTCGTGATCGTGGGCGGCGGCGGTCACGGCCTGGCCACGGCCTACTACCTCGCCAGCGTCCACGGCGTCCGCAACGTGGCTGTGCTGGAACGCGGCTGGCTGGGCGGCGGCAGCGTGGGCCGCAACACCGCCATCGTGCGCTCCAACTACCTCTGGGATGCCAGCGCGCACATCTACGAGTTCTCGCTCAAGCTCTGGGAAGACCTCAGCCGCGAACTCAACTACAACGTCATGTTCAGCCAGCGCGGCGTCCTGAACCTGGGCCACTCCGAGCAGGAAATGCGCGATCTCGCCCGCCGGGTCGGCGCCAACCGGCTCAACGGCATCGACGCTGAACTCCTGTCCACCGAGCAAATCGCCAGCCTGGTACCCGTCCTCAATACCTCGCCGGACACCCGCTATCCGGTACTGGGTGGATCTCTGCAACGGCGGGGCGGCATGGCCCGCCACGACGCGGTCGCCTGGGGCTACGCCCGGGGCGCGGACGCGTTGGGAGTCGATATCGTTGAGTCCTGCGAGGTCACGGGCATCCGCTGTGCCAGCGGCCGCGTCACCGCGCTGGAAACCACCCGCGGCGAAATCCGCGCCGGAACGGTGGGCCTGGTCGTCGCCGGCAACGCCAGCGTGGTGGCGGGGATGGCCGGTATCCAGCTCCCCATCGAGTCGCATCCCCTGCAAGCCCTGGTCACCGAGCCGCTGAAACCCGTGCTCGATCCGGTCGTCATGTCAGCGGCCGTCCACGTCTACGTCAGCCAGACCGACCGCGGCGAATTGGTTTTGGGCGCTGGTATCGACGCGCAAACCAGCTATGACATGCGCGGCAGCTTTCGCATCATCGAGCACACGCTCGCCGCCGTCGTCGAGCTCTTTCCGATCTTCAGCCGCGTGCGCATGGTGCGGCAGTGGGCAGGCACCGTGGATGTCTGCCCCGACGCCAGCCCCATCATCTCTGGCACGCCGGTCAAGGGCCTCTTTATCAACTGCGGCTGGGGTACCGGCGGCTTCAAGGCCACGCCGGGGTCCGGCTGGGTCTTCGCGCACACCCTTGCCCACCAGGAACCGCATCCCCTCAACGCGCCGTTTTCGCTGGACCGCTTTGCCACGGGCGCATTGATCGACGAACACGGCGCGGCCGCCGTGGCCCACTGAACCACCATGCTCCTGATCCCCTGCCCCTGGTGCGGACCGCGCGAGGACGACGAGTTCAGCTTCGGCGGCGAGGCCGACATCCAGCGTCCCGCCGACCCGGAGGCGATCAGCGACGCGGCCTGGGCCGACTACCTCTTCATGCGCGACAACCGCCGCGGGCGCCACCGTGAGCAGTGGTGCCATACCGCCGGCTGCCGCCGCTGGTTCATCGTTGAGCGCGACACGAACACCAACGAGATTCTCGAGGTGAGCACGTTCGGGAATCCACCGTGAGCCAGCCCTCCCGCCTCAGCCGCGGTGGCCTGATCGATCGCGACGCGCCCCTCCAATTCACCTTCGACGGACGCCCCATTGATGCCTACCGGGGCGACACCGTGGCCTCGGCGCTCCTCGCCAACGGCGTCACCCTGGTCGGCCGTAGCTTCAAGTACCACCGACCCCGTGGAATCGTGGCTGCGGGCAGCGAGGACCCTAACGCCTTCGTCCAACTCGGCCAGGGCGCCCGCACCCTGCCCAACCGCTTGGCCACGGTCACCCCCGCGACCCCCGGCCTGAAGGTGCGCAGTGTCAACGCCTGGCCCAGCCTTGACTATGACGTGATGTCAGCCCTCGGCCTTGTGGCCCCGTTCATTCCGGCCGGCTTCTACTACAAGACCCTGATGTGGCCGCGTCGGTTCTGGCCGCTCTACGAGCACGTCCTCCGCCATGCCGCCGGTCTGGGCCATGCGCCCACCGAGCCTGATCCTGATCGCTATGACCACGTCCACGCGCACTGCGACGTGCTGGTGGTAGGCGCGGGACCCGCCGGTCTCGCGGCGGCCCGCGCCGCCGCCCACCGCGGCGCGCGCCTGATCCTGGCCGATGAACAAGCGGAGCTTGGCGGCGGCCTGCTATCCACGGCCGAGCGCGTCGACGGTGTGCCCGGACCCGAATGGGCCGACGCAGCCGCCGCCGGGATTGCCGCAGCTCCAGGGGTGACCGTCCTTCCCAGCACCACCGCCTTCGGCCTCTACGAAAGCAACCTCGTCCTGCTGTTCGAGCGTCTGTTTCCCACCGCGCCCGACCAGTGCGGGTCCGAGCAGGGCGCTCGCGTCTGGCGCGTCCTGCCCAAACAGATCGTCCTGGCCAGCGGCGCCCACGAACGGCCCTTGCTCTTTGCCAACAACGACCGGCCGGGCGTCATGCTGGCCGGCGCGATTTCCACCTACGTCCGGCGCTACGCCGTGGCCCCCGGCTCACGGGCGGTCGTCTTCACCAACAACGATTCCGCCTATCGCGCCGCCCTCGATCTTGCGGACGCCGGACTCCCCGTGGCGGCCATTGCCGACGTCCGGCGCAACCCTGACGGCGATCTGCCAGCCCAGGCCCGCGCGCAGGGCATTCCCGTCCACGCCGGCGCTGTCGTGCGGCAGGTGCACGGTCGCCGCTGCGTCGCCGCCGCCGAGCTTTGCTCGCTCGATGGATCGCCCCTGGGCAGCGTGGAGTGCGACCTCTTGGGCGTCTCCGGCGGCTATGCGCCCGCCCTCCACCTCCACGCCCAGGCCGGCGGTCAGATGGCCTGGGATCCCGGGCTCGCTGCATTCGTACCCCAACCTTCCAACGGCATCCACCCGGCCGGTGCCGTAGCCGGTCAGCTGGGACTGGCCGCCGCCCTGCGCCAGGGCACGACAGCGGGCGCTGCCGCCGCCTTGGCGGCCGGCTGTTCCAACGGTGCCGACCTGCCGACTCCTCAGGCCGACGAAACGCCGGATTCACGTCTTCAGGGCTACTGGGTGCCGCCCGGCCAGCTCGGCCGGATCAAGCCCCAGTTCGTCGATCTGCATGAGGACGTCACGCTCGACGACCTTCGGCTTTCCCTACGCGAGGGATTCGAATCCATTGAGCACGTCAAGCGCTACACCACGCTCGGTATGGGACCCGACCAGGGCAAGCTCGCTAACTCGCTCGCCACCGGGGTGATCGCCGAACTGCGCGGTTCGGACCCGGCCTCCGTGGGCACGCCTCGGCATCGTCCCGCTTACTCCCCTATACCCCTCGGGGCTATCGCCGGACGCCACGTCGGCACGCTGGTCGACCCGGTCCGTGTGACCCCCATGCAGGAATGGCACGAAGCCGCCGGCGCGCACTTCGAGAACGTCGGTCAGTGGCGGCGCGCCTGGTACTACCCGCGGCCCGGCGAATCGATGCACGAAGCCGTGGCCCGCGAGTGCCTGGCCGTCCGGAACCGCGTGGGCATCCTCGACTACTCAACCCTCGGCAAGATCGAAGTGACCGGCCCCGACGCCGGCGAGTTCCTCGACCGGGTCTACACAAACGCTTGGAAACGCCTCCGCCCCGGCCGCTGCCGCTACGGCCTCATGCTCGGCGAGGACGGCATGATCCTGGACGACGGCGTAACGGCCCGCCTCAACGAGCAGCGCTACCTCATGTTCACCAGCACCGCCGGCGCTGCCACGGTGCTGGCCTGGCTCGAACAATGGCTGCAGACCGAGTGGACGGACCTCCGCGTCTACCTCACATCCGTCTCCGAGCAGTGGTCCAACATTGCCCTGGCCGGACCACGCAGCCGCGAGGTGCTGGCCGCCGTCGGCACGGACATCGCGCTCGCTCGCGAGGACTTCCCCTTTATGACCTTCCGCGAAGGCCATGTCGCAGGAGTCCCGGCGCGCGCCTTCCGCATCAGTTTCAGCGGTGAACTCTCCTACGAAATCAACGTGCCAGCCGACCGGGCCCGGCACGTCTGGGAAGCCCTCCTCGCCCACGGCCAGCCGTTCGGCATCACGCCCTACGGCACTGAGACCATGCACGTGCTGCGAGCCGAAAAGGGCTTCATCATCGTCGGTCAGGAAACGGACGGTTCGGTCACGCCAAACGACGCGGGGCTGGGCCGCATGCTGTCGCGGCGCAAGGACTTCCTCGGCAAGCGCTCGCTCCGCCGCCCCGACTCGCTGCGACCGGACCGCAAGCAACTCGTTGGATTGCTCAGCGACGACCCGACCCTTGTCCTGCCCGAAGGCGGAGCGGTAGTCGACACCCCGGGACCGCGGCGGCCCCTGCCGATGCGCGGCCACGTCACCTCCAGCTATTTCAGCCCCGTGCTCGGGCGCTCGATTGCCCTGGCCCTGGTCTCCGGCGGCCGCGCGGCGCTCGGCGAGCGCCTCTACGTGGCCAACCTCGACGACCGCTGGCTCCCGGCTCGCAGCTGCAACCCCGTCTTCTACGACCCGCGGAACGCTCGCCAGCATGTCTAGCTTGCGAGCCCGCCGCTCGCCGCTCGGCGCCATCCGGTCGCCGGACCCGACTCCCAACGACGACGGTCTCTTCGAACGCCCCTTCCTCACCCACGTCAACCTGCGATTGGACGCCGCCGACACCAAAGCCCTGGCCGCCGTCCACCGCACGCTCCACCTCCACCTCCCGCTCACGCCCAATACAACGGCCGCCGGCGCGATGCTGGCCATTTGGCTGGGACCGGACGAATGGCTGCTGCTTGCCGACCGCCAGGAGTCCGGCCCTCTCGTCGCGGAGCTGCAAGCCGAGCTAACTGGCCACCTTGCTTCCGTTGTTGACATAAGCACCGGCCAGACCGTCATCCGCCTGCGCGGCCCTTCCACACGTGACGTGCTCGCTCGCGGCTGCGCGCTTGATCTCGATCCAGCCGTCTTCGCGCCCGGCGCCTGCGCCCAGACCCTGCTGGCCCGCGCCCAGGTTCTGCTGCTGGCCGTTGACGCCGCGCCCACCGTCGACGTCATCGTCCGTCGCAGCTTCGCTCCCTATGTAGCCGCTTGGCTTGAAGACGCCGGCAGCCAGCATGGCCTGCGCTTCGCCCCTGAGGAGACCTCATGAGCGCCAACCTGCGCCTCGTCCTGCTCGGCACCGGCAACCCAACCCCGCGTGCCCAGCGAGCCGGCCAGTCCATCGCCGTCCTGACCAACGGCGCTGGCGCGGTGTTCGACCTCGGACCCGGCTCGGCGATGAACCTCTTCGCCTCTCAAGTTGATCCCCTGGCAATAGACCAACTCTTTTTTACCCACCACCACTTCGACCACATGGCCGACTTCGGGCACTTCGTGCTCGCCCGTTGGGACCAGGGCGCGGGCGCTGGCGATGCGCTCTCCGTTTACGGACCGCCCCCGCTGCGCCGCATTGTCGATCTGCTCTTCGGGCAGGAAGGCGTCTACGGCCCCGACCTGCGGGCACGCACCCGCCACCCGCTGAGCCAGCGCATTCACCAGCTGCGCGGCGGACCGATGCCCCGCACTCGTCCTCGCCTGGAAGTGCGCGAACTGGAAGAAGGCGACGCCGTCGCCAGCGACCACTGGACGGTCACCGCCGGACCGGCCCGCCACGTCCAGCCCTACCTCGCCTCCCGCTCCTATCGCCTGCAGACCGCCGACGCGTCGGTCGTGATCTCAGGCGACACGCGGCCCCTCCCGGAGCTGGTCGAATTCGCCCGCGGCGCCGACGTGCTGGTGCACATGGCGATGGACCTGCAAGCCGATATCGACCTCTGGCCCGAGATCGCAACCAGCTGCACCGGCGCCGCCGGCGCTGCCCAAATCGCAGCCCAGGCCAGCGTCAAGCGCCTGGTCATGGTGCACCTCGGCGACACAACCGACGACCCCAAGCGCCGCGACGCCATGCTGGCCGAAGCACGCGCTCAATTCGACGGCGACATCGTGCTCGGCGAGGACTTCCTCGAAATCCCCGTCACCGCCTGACAAGCGCCTTCAGCCAACGCCGTCTACAGCCCAACCGCCAGTCGCGAGTCAGGTTCATCAACTTGCCTCCCGCTGGAGCAAACCGCCACTTGTATGTTGCAGAACCCTCGGGCCGACCCAGGGAACATGCAGGGCCGGAATAGCCCGACCGCCCCTGGGTCCAAGAAGACCGTTGCGTAGCGTGAGCGCCCCGGCGCCCCACGCTGGCTCAGAGCGTTGCCAGGGCCGAGGCGCGAGCCCGGATTTACAAGGCAGGGCGGGAAGCCAGCGTCAACCGGAGGGTGCCGAAATGCCCGACATACGATATCTCGGCCTGGATGTCGCGCGGGGGCTCGCCCGTTTCGCGGCCGAGGTCCAGCCACCGCGGCGGCCGCGCCCACCGGCCGCCAGCCACCACCTGCACGCCCTGGTCACACGCCGACGCCAACCGCAAGGCCGAACGCTGCATCCAACGCTTGCTGCGCGGCTGGGCGTACCCGTTCGCCCACCCCTCCGGCGCCCATTGCACGTAGGCACTGCCCGGCTGGCTCCGGAGGTATGGCCGGCGCCGACCGCACCGCACGCTCGGTGGCCGGCACCCGTCAGCCGTGTCTCACATCTCTGTGATCAGTACACCTGGAGCCGCGCAGGGTTCTCCCGGGACATCCTTGGCCTCGCCTGGCTATGCAAACGCCTCGCGGCGGAGAGAGCGCGGCTCTGCACCCCAGCCTGCTCCGCCAGGCTACAGTTGGTCACGCGCGCCCACCCTTCGTCGGTATGAATGAGTCGTCGGACGCTGCTGCGCGCCAGGCGGCGAGCCCGCCTTTCAAGGCAACGGCGTCGAAGCCGCGCTGTCGGAGTTCGTGCGCCGCACGGGCGCTGGTTGCCTCGTCAGGTCAGTAGCAATACGCCACGATCAGGCGATCCAACGCGTGGTCGTGCGACCATGCGTCAAGGCGGTCCGGGGGCACGCGGACACTGCCTGCAATCGCGTCTCGGCCGAGCATGCGGGTCGCGCGGGTGCGGACGTCAAGCACGACCGGCGGATCGGCGCCGCGCAGACGTTGGCGCAGCTCGGCAACGCTGATGCGCGGCGCGGCGTCGCGGTTCGCCTCGAACAACCCGGCGGCCGTTGGGGCGCGTTCTTCCACCGGAGTTTCTCGGGCCACCCGACGCCCGTACCAGGCGGAAAGGGGTGTGGCGCTCGCCCCATGCACCACCGCCGAGAGCAGGACGACCACGCCAACGATGGCCAGCAGCGACTCGGCCCCGGCGACGCCGGCCTGGACGACCAGCAGCACCAACAGCAGCGAGTTCAGCCCACGCGGTCCGCACCATCCCACGAACGCGCGCGCAAAGCCGCTCAGGCGCACACGCGCCAGCACCACGCCGAGCACCGCCGGACGGATCACCGCGATGGCGAGCACTGCCAGAAGGACGGACGGCCAGATTTCCGCCTGATCGAGAACCGTTGACAGCGCGGCGCCAAAGAGAGTGAAGGCCAGGAGCATCGCCATCTCTGCCGTCACCTCGCCGTACTCGAGAAAGCAATCGCAGAGCTGGTGATTGAGCAGGGGGACGGCGAGCCCGGCGGCAAAAGCGGCGAGAAACCCGTCGCCGCCGGCGGCGGTAGCGGCGACGTAGGCGGCCAGCACCAGCCCCACGCCATAGAGCGCCTGGAACTCGCGGCGTATCCCCAGGGCGCCGTCCACGCGGCTCACCAGCCAGGAGCCGATCCCGCCCACGGCAAAGCCGATGGCAGGCCCCAGCAGCAACAAACGAGCGACCAGCGCCAGCCAGTCGCCGGCGCTGCTGGCCTGTGCCGTTGCTACCGCGATGAGGATTAGGATGATCGGCAAGACCACCAGGTCATTGAGCCCGGCCTCGAGCTTCAGCACCTGCCGGATCGCACCCGGAAGCCGCTCATTCCGCACGACGTCCCGCAGCACGACCGGGTCGGTGGAGGCCAGCGCGGCGCCTACGATCAAGGCGGGCACCAGCGCTAAGCCCAAGATGCCCATGGAGGCGCCGGCGGTCAGCGCCACGATCAGCAGTGTTCCCGGACCCAGAATCAACGCCGGAGCGAGCCAATGCCGTCCGAGCTGGTCGATCTGGATTTGGACGGCGTCGAGAAAAAGCACCAGCGCCAACGTGAGCGTGGCCACCATTTCCAGGTTCGGGCTATGCGCATCGATGTCGATCAGATTCAGACCGCGGGCGCCCAGCGCGAACCCTAGCCCGAGAAAGATGATCGGAAACGAGATCGGCCCGCGCTCCACGAAGGGCGAGGCGAGCGCCGATACCGTGAGCACCACCGCCACGAGCGCGAATGCGACGAGCAACTCGTTCATGCGTGTCCTGGGGCCTGGAGCGTGAGGCGCCTTGACCGCTGCACGCCAGGACGACGACCCACTTGCTGGGCATTCCGGCGCCCCGGCGCGCGGCCCCCGGCAAGCAGACGAAAGGCCTGGCCTTCCAGCACGCCCGCGGAAAGCCGGCCGCCGTGCTTTGATACGGGGCCGGGGTCCAATCCGATAGTTCCCTCAACCTCGCGGCCAGGAGTCCGTCTGGATTTCGGGTCGAGCCCGGAATGACGCAGGGCCTTGGCACATGCGGGGGAGCGGTGATCGGCACGACCCGGTACCGAGGCTCGTGAGCCCCTGGGGTCTATGTGCAGGGAACGGTTCTTCGCTCGCATGACGCCCGCTCCGGCCAGGGAGAGATGATGATACGGACCGACGAGTCTCGCAAACCAGTTGCAGCCACGGCGAGACTTGCCCCGCGGCCGCGGGGCGCCTGGTGCCCGGGCTATATGTGGACGCTGATGCAGCCCAGGGGCTGAGCGCGAGGCAGGCGGGGTAAGCGACGGGCCCCCACCCTGACCCTTGTATGTTCCCAGAGCCTTGGAAAGTCCAGGGTTAGAGTTGACGGGCCGATCCAAGACCCTCGGAACATACAAGCATCAAGAATTGCATACTTGACGCAAGGTGAGCGGCGGCCTACACTCCGGCTATGGACTTTCGACGTGCAGCTAACGCGACCCGATCCAGTTCCTGTTTGACGGGCTTCCCAAACAGTCGTTCGGCGACTTCGGCATCCGTTCGGTCCGTCATGTCTTTCGGCAATCGTCGCTTCTTTGGAGCCTGAGCCATGCTGAACCTCCTCACCCTGCTGGACAAGTACTCTAGCGATTCCGAGTGTCGCGAGCTACTGGAACGCCTGCGCTGGCCGGACGGCGTGACCTGCCTGCGCTGCGGGGGGACGGGCATTAGCGAAGTTCGCCGCCGCCACGTCTACGACTGCCAGACGTGCCGCCACCAGTTCAGCGTCACGTCGGGAACCATCATGCACGACTCCCACCTGCCGCTGCGCAAGTGGTTCGCGGCGATCTACCTCATGTGCGAGTCCAAGAAGGGCATCTCGGCGCTTCAGTTGCACCGGACGCTCGGCATCGCCCGCAAGACCGCCTGGTACCTCGGCCACCGTATCCGCGCGGCCATGGGCAATGAGCCGATGGCCGGCCCGACGCTGCTTGGCGTGGTCGAAGTGGACGAGACGCTGATCGGCGGCAAGCGACGCGGCAAGGGCCGCGGCTATCGCGGCAACAAAATCTGGGTCGCTGGCGCGGTGCAGCGTGACGGTGACGTACGCCTGGAGCGCATCCCCGACACCCGCCGCGCCACCCTCCACGACTTCATCGCTCGCACAGTGAAGGACGAGGCCGAGGCCATTTACACGGACGAGCTGGCGTCCTACCTGGGCATCGCCGACGCCGACACGCGCCACGCGACCGTCAACCACTCCGAGTTCCAGTGGGCGTTCGGCGACGTGCACACCAACAGCATCGAGAGCATTTGGGCCTCGTTCAAGCGCAGCATCATGGGCGCGTTCCACCACGTCTCAGCGAAGCACCTGGACCGCTACCTCGAAGAACTGGAATGGCGATTCTCGAACCGCAAGAACCAGTACCTGTTCATGGACACGCTGCGGCGCATCGTGCGCACTGAACCCATGACCTACCAGCAGCTGATTGGCAAGGCCGCTTAGCGCGAGCAGGGCTCAGCGTAGCGGCGCTCGTTCTCTAGATAGGAGATGAGCACGGGCAGGTCTGAGAGGTCTTTGTCCCACAGATCGCTGCGTAGGTCATGGCGAATCGCGTACTGAGCTTGAGCCATCCACACCAGGGTCATGGTCAGGAGGTCTCGGAAATAGCCTTCGATGGGGACGGGAGGCTTCCCATACGTTTCCGCGAGTTTGCCTCCGATGGCAAGTTCGGTCCCGAACGCCAGCACTTCGTTCCACAGGCAGTCGTTGTAGCTGCCGCTGAGTTGCCACCGTGGGATTGAGGCGTGCGACAGTTCGTGCGCCAGCAGTGCTGCCAACATCCACGGCGGTGAGGACTGAAACTGCCCGTGGTCAATGATGATGCGGTTCGAATCACGGATATAGACCCCGTAGGCCCCATCAAGATCGCCCCACGTAATACGGGTGCGATTGATCACATCCCAATCCCACTGCGTCAACCGGGCCGCTCCAAGAACGCTCGCAATGTCTAGGGCGACGAGCATGTTCCACGCTTCAACCAACCCAGCGTCAATCCGTGGTTTGGCTGGCGCGGGCGCCGATGGCGGGGACAGCGGCGGTTGGGATGCTGCAGTCGGCGGAGGCGGGGCGTCGTTCTTCCAGGTGAAGCGGCGCTGGCCCCGGTGCTCCTGCTGGCACACGGCTTCAGCGACGCGGATATCGCCGTACACCCGCTGGTAGATGCCGACGTTCCGGGCGCGCCCCGCGGTGCGCTCAAAGGCGTCGTTGGCGTCGATACACGGGGTGGACTCTTGGGCCTGCGCGACGGCAACCGTGAGCAGGAGCAGGGCGACCACGAGGACGAGGGCGCGGCGGATGGCGGGCATGGATGGTGACTCTCCCGGCCAGCATGAACGCGGCCCCGAATGAAGCCGCTGGATCACTGACCTGTTACCACACGGATCGCCCCCAGCGACCTATCCGAGGCCGCGAGGTCAGTGCTGATCCGTGTGGTGCCCGCAGCCTACCGGGTTGCGTGTTACGACGCAGCGCTCACCGCGCCAGGACTGCGCTGCGGCAGTCGAAGTACTCTGAGTACGGGTCCGAGGGTGTGGCACTATGCCCGTGACACAGACACCGCTGTGATACGCCGCAAGGGGGAGTACGCCATGACTGACGCTGGGCAGAAGGACTTCAGCCAACTGGCCCGGTCCCTCGTCCGCCACATGACCGGCGAGGAAGGCGCGGAGCCTGTCGAGGAATCCCCCCACGCCGCCGCTGGACGCAAGGGCGGCGAGGCGCGGTGGGCGCAGCCATGACGGACGAGCAACCGACAACCGCTGATGTGCTTGAGGCGATTCGTGACTTCCGAGCTGACGTTGACCGTCGGTTTGAGGGCATTGACCGGCGGTTTGCCGATGTCGATCAGCAGTTCGTCGAACTGTCGACCGATGTCAACGCGCACCTGAGAGCGCAGGATCAGCAAATGACGGATTTGATCACCTTCCTCAAGGTGCGCTTTGACAACATCGACGCACGTCTTGAGGAGTTGGCCTCGACCCGCCCATCGGTCGAAATGCCACAACTACGGCAACGGGTGAGCTAGACCAGAACCGCAACGAGCATTCCACGATTGTCGATCCCAATGACCGACTCCAACAAAAGCCCAGCGACCGCACCCGCTCCGAACCACCACGTGGGCCGACTCACCTGTGTGGCTCGCAGAAACAGCGGCGTCTCGCTCTCCATCCGCCCACGCTATGCCCTCCGAGTCGTTGCGTCAAGTATGCAATTCCCCAAGCATCAGCACATACAAGGGGTCTTCCGGTCGAGGTTTAACGCGCCAGCAACGCCGCATCGTTCCCCTCCACTAGGAGACCTTTGCACAACGCCCTTCGTCCGCGAAGGTGCGGCGGCTCTTGCTCCCTCTCCTCGGGGAGAGGGTTGGGGTGAGGGGTCTTCCGGGCAACAGTCCCTCGGATTACGCAAAGGTCTCAGGGGAGGGCAACCGCGGGCGGTGTGCAACGCCTCAGGGCGACGCCCCTCTTTCTCCCTCTCCCTGTGGGAGAGGGTTGGGGTGAGGGGTCTTCCGGTCGAGGTCTCACGCGCCAGCAACGCCGCATCGTTCCCCTCCACTAGGAGAGAGGGTTGGAGCGAGCGGTAATCGCCGCCCTCAACTCAGACTGGACTACAGCCCAACCGCCTCCCGCTGCCGCGCCATCCGCGAGTCATGCGCCTCGGCAAACCGCTTGATGCCGGCAAAAATAGACTCCGCGTCCAGGTGCGCCTCCGCGATTACGTCCGGCTCCGTTCCGCCGGTCAGCCACTGATCGTCCCAGTCCGACCACAGCGAGTACTCGTCGGTCAGCGGACCAAGGCCGCTCACCGGCGGGAAACGCCGCGTGCCCGTGGAGACCACCATTGCGTCGTAGCGCGCGGAAGCCGGCACGATGTGCTCGTGGTAGGCCGCCGGCTGGCGCGCGAACAGATCCTCGCTCACCACGGCCACCACCCGCACATTCACCCCGGCCGCTTCCAGCCGCGGCAGCACGTTCACCAGGTTCACCGTCGAGTTGGACCCCTGCACGAACACCGTGCCCTGCGCCGGCTGGCCCGGATCCCAGTCGCGGATCAGGTACAAACCCTTGCGCGCGGCCAGCGGGTCCGAGTCGGCAAACGTGTTCCGGTCGGCCACCGGGAAGTCCGGCCGCGCAACCTCGATCGTGATCACGCCCACCTTCGGGTCGCGCGCCGCGATTTCCGCCGCCGCGAAGTAGCCCGGCGCCACGTCGTTGTAATCCCAGAAACTCAGGTTGATCGCCTGACCGCGCGGGAACAACTTCCATACCTGCGGCGCGAAGATGCCGAAGTGCGTCCGCGCGTCCGCTGCCGTCTCCGGCCCCGAGTGTCCAGCCAGAATGTGCAGCACGCCCACTCGGAACGGGCTGTCCTGGTTCTGCTGACTCCAGACGCGCGCCGGCAGGTACATCAGCGGTGTGAACGCGCCGTACGTGCCGCTCAGCGCCCAGACGCCAGCGTGCGTGTCGGGGTCCATCGAGGCTGACTGGCTCACGAAGCCGATGGCCGACGAGGCGTTTCCGGCTTCCTCGATCGGCGCCTTGATGCGCGTGCCCAACGGATTGCTCGCCGGGTCGTAGTGACCCCACAGCGCGCCGCTCTCCACGTTGATCGAACTGGATAGATCGGCCGCCAGCGTGATGAAGCGGTTATCGGTGACGTAGTTGACCCACTTGATCAACTCGGAAATCGCGCGCCGCGTCCCGGCCACTTCGCCCGGCTTCTTCGCCAGCGCAATGTCCACCGACTTGGTTTCGCCACTGGCCTCGTTTGTAACGTCAACGGACATCGGCTCCAGCGGAATGTTCTGTGGGCGCAATCGCTCGTCCTGGAACGGATTGGACCTCGTGTCGATCCGCAGCGGCAACTCGTCATTCAGCGAATCGCCGATCTCCACCAGCCGGTTCGCCAGCCAGTCGCCCAGGCCATTCTGGTTCAACACCGACATCGCCACGTCGATGTTGGTCTTGAACTGGATCAGGCGTTCGCGCTCGTCGGCTACCGGACCCTCGCGGATGCCGTCGAACTCCACCCCGAAACGCTGTTCGAAGCTCTCCGCCAGCGCCACGAAGTACGGCTCGTTCATCTTCATCTCGTAGGGATGACTGTGATACCCCACCAGCTGCTCGCCGAACCCGGCGATCTGGCCGTCCTTGGCGCTCGGCCACCAGCCCTTGGTCGTGTTGCCAACCACGATCAGCGGCCGTCGGTCGTTCGGGTCCCAATCCTCCATCATCTTCAGCGCGGCCATCACCTGGTCGTAGTCGTTGCCGTCGTCCAGCGAGAGCACGTTCCATCCATAGGAGGTCCACTGGTCCTCTATCACGTAGCCCTCGGCCACGTCCTCCCCGATCACGCCGCCCACCAGCGAGTCGTCGATCCCGGCGTTGTTGTACGACAGCAGGATGCGCAGCCGCTTGCCCACCTTCTGCGCCAGCGCCTGGGTCTTCAGTTCCTGCGCGTGACCCTCGGTCATCGCGAACTCGCCTTCCAGCGCGATCACCTTCAGCGAGTCGTCCGCGCCCACAAAGTCCCAGAACGCCGCCTTGCCGGCCGCCGTGGCAACCCCGATACCCGACGGGCCGCCGTTCACGTCGTTCGTCAGGTCCGTCGTTTCCGCGTGGCCCGCCAGCGCGCGGATGCCGCGAATCTTCGACTGCGCGAACAGCGGGTGGTCGGCCAACCCGTTGTCCTCCAACAGCGTCGCCAGCGCCTCGCGCCCGCGTCGGAACCCCAGGGCGTCGATGGCCAACATGCCGATGCTCGGATCCACGGCGTACTGCTCGTCGCCGGTTGCCGCGTGCTTCCGGGCCATGGCTTCGCCCATGATCATCCACAGCGCGTACGCCGTCGGAATGTTGTGGCCGCCCGCCAGCATGAAGCGGTCGCAGAACGGGTGCTTGGGCCGCCGGTAGTCGTATCGCAGGCCCCCGTTTTCCGGGCCGCCCAGGTGCAGCGCCACGTTGTACGGCGTGTAGGCCAGCGGCCCGCCAAAGTGCCCCGTCTGGGCGTAGTTGCCCAGCAGCACCAGGGTCATGGCGGTGATGAACCCAACGTCTTCCAGCCGCTCCCGGTCGTAGTCGGGAATCGTGACGCTGTGCTCGGTGGCTACCTGCTGGGCCGCGGCGCGGCGCAGCGTTGCCACGGCGCTACCGTTTTGGCTTGTCATCCCTGGGTTGCTCCTCGTCTGGCCTGGGGTGGCGGCTTCCCTGACGGCCCTCGTGCCGTCCCTCGCGCCGCACCCATGCGGCCGCCGCTCCGTGTTCCGCTTAGAGGCCGGCGCGCGTCTATCCCCAACGCCGTCCGGCCGCCCGGTAAGCCTACCGAATCAGCGCGAATCTGGAGAAGTGTCCAATCAGCCAGAGCGTCCAATTGCTGGCTGTAGCTGACGTCGCAGGCGTAGGGTCGCGCGAAAGGCAACAGTATCTCGCTCAGTCGAGAAGAGCCTCGACTGAAGTGATACGGCCAGTCTGCCTAGGCACCCGGTCGCCTTCGCCTGACTGGACAGACGGATCGCCTATCAGGAGTGAGACCAGCGTAGGAAAGGCGGCACATCGCCGCGTTTGGCAACTACCACTACATCCTGTAGCACGAGCCGCGCGCACCACAACATGTTGTAGCAAGCCTCGGTCGGATCTCTTACAATGTAGCTTCCGCGCTCGCATGGCGAGAGTTCCTTGCGTGCGTGTACAGGCGGACTGGACCTTCAACAGCAAAGACGGGATGTCTGGTGAACGACGAATGTGCAGGTGGAGACAAAGAGCGGCGACGCAGGCTGATCCGAGAGTTGGAAGAGGCTCGGGGTAGCAAAGTAGTCGCGTACACGACAAGCGACCGAGGCAACGCTAGTGGGCAGATTGGTGACGATGCCGTCAGGCCACTGTACGACCACTTTAGGTCTATTGGTAAAGTCGAAAAGGTAGATCTTCTTATTTATTCGCAAGGCGGATCTACCGACACGCCTTGGAGAATTGTCTCGCTAGTACGCGAGTATGCCGAGGAATTCGCAGTGCTAGTTCCGTACCGTGCTATGAGTGCGGCCACTATGATTGCCCTAGGAGCCGACGAAATTGTCATGTGCCCGAAAGGCGAACTCGGGCCAATTGACCCGCAGCTCATGCAGATTCAGACGGGGCCCGATGGTGAATCGAGCCAACAAGAGATTTCGGTCGAGGACATAATGGCCTATGTGCGATTTCTAAAGGATGAAGTAGGGTTGTCCGATCAGAATGCCTTGGGAACACAAGCGACTGCACTTACGGAGAAGCTATCACCGCAAGTTCTAGGTAAGATTTATCGGGCGCATTCCCACATTCGTTCGGTTGCAAGGAAGCTCCTTGAAGCGCACAGCGTTAAGTTTGAAATCGACGGTCCATCGATTGATGTCATTGTCGACACGCTTGCAGAAAAGACGTTTGAGCATGGGCACGCGATTGGGAGGCGAGAGGCACGGGGAATAGGGTTGAATGTAATCAGTCCGGAGAAGAAGACGGAAGATCTTATATGGAATCTATTCGAGGAATACGAAACTATATTCCGCCTGATGGAGCCACTCGATCCACCTACATTTGTGCCAGCAGGTCAAGAAGAACACCTAGAGTCATTAACTCTGGCCTGTATAGAATCGCTAGCCCTCGCCCATCACTACACTGCGGAGTTTAAGGGACGCAATCAAAGAAGCCCGCTGCCACAACTAAACCTCAATATGAATATTCAACTGCAGCTGCCGGCTGAGTTTAAGCAGGATGAAATACCACCGGACATGCAGGCGGTGCTTCAAGAGGTCGTCCAACAGGCTCAGATGCAGGCGGAACGTGCTGTGCAGATAGAACTCGAGCGTCAGACTCAGATCGTCGGATTCTCTGGCCGAATGCAGCGGGCCGCGTGGCGAGAGATCACGAACTGGGCGGGCTAGAGCTTGACTGACGGTGCTGGCGACGATACGAAGTGAGTGAGAACCGTGCCACCGTCGACAAAGCGCGGCGTGGGAGGAGCAATGGCTCGTTCAGCGGTCTTTGGTGAGGGCAATTGGACCTCAGTCACGATTGCCGACGTCCCAAATGGGACGATCTCAACTGAGACTTGTCTCCTGGGCATAGCCTCGAAGCGTGATTTTCGATTCATTTCGGCACCTTCCCGCGCATGGGCGCTTTGACCGAAGATACACCAGATCCGCGGTTCGGGTCTCTCACCGAGCCCTTTCAGGGTTTCTGAGGTGGTGGAGTTGCGAGGATTCGCTTGGCTGCACGGAGCCGGAAACGGTCGGTGCGCCCAGGCGAGGCCTTTGAACGGCTGCTGGTTGAGTCTGACAGGCGTTGTGCATAGTGAGTTTACCACGCCGTGCTAGGGTGCCAAATTTAGAAGACTAGACGGTGCGCCAGTGCTCATTTGACGTCCACCATGCCGCCAGTACGCCGGGAGCGAGGGACGATGGGTCGACTCTCCGAATCGACCATGAAGAGACCACAATATGATTGTCCTGCCCGTTCGCCATCGGAGAGAGGCATATGGCTGGTGAGGCAACCGTCCAACTGACGCAGACGGCCTATCACGGATTGCTCGCTCATATCGAGGATCTGGAGGACCGGGTGGCGGCTCTCGAGGCAGACGATGGCAGCCGCATTCCACACCCCGTCGCGCTAGCCATCATGCGCGGCGAGTCGCCGCTTATCGCCTACCGCACCCACCGCGGCCTCACCCTGCGCGAGCTTTCCCGGCGAACCGGAATCTCCCCCAGCTACCTCTCCGAAATCGAACGCCGCCGCAAACCCGGCGCCGCCGCCACCCTCGCCAAAGTCGCCACCGCCCTCGACACCACCATCGATACCCTGCTGATCGCCCGAGATTCGGCCTAGCCTGGTCTGCCGTAGTCAGCCGAGCGCTGGCGCTTTCGATCCGTGAATGGACGGCTCCGCGGCCAGGATGCGGCGAAGTCGCGCGGCCGTTTCTTCGCCTTCGCTGCCTAGGCCGAGGATGTCCTGTACGAGCACGCGGTCCAGTTCGATGCGCGCCGGATCAACAGCGCAGCGATGAAACGACTGGAACTCAACGTGCGCCATCGTGCGCCAGGCGCTCTCTACGGCGGCCAGCTGCCAAGAGGCGAGTTCCAGTACGTTCAGGGTCGGAAGTTCCCGTAACAGGGTTCGACTGCCTTGTCCGCGTCCCAACTGCGACGGGTTGGCTCGGCTCGAGTGGCAGAGCAGCCCAAAGGTCGAGTTGCACCAGAGCGCCAGTGCGGACTCCATGGCCTCGCGCTGCTCGTGCTCGCTGTCGTTGAGCCTGAGCGTGTGCCAGGCGCGTACGCCCAGCGTTCGCACGTGCGTGCGTGACGCGGCTATCCGTTGCGAGTCGTATCGGACATCTGGGCTGAGATGCAGATGGCCGGCTGCTGCCCAGATCCGGGCGTGGTCGCGCCCAAGCTTGGGAACGAGCCTCGCGTTCGGATCGGTCAGGGAGGATCGGTGCATCGCCTGGCGATGCCGCCAGAGGGCTGGATACTGCGACAATCCGTCATAGCCATGGTAGGCGTCGAAGACGCCAATCGAGTCCTTGCGAATCTGTCCGTGATGCGGGCTGACGGTCGCGATGCTCTCGACCGGCGCAATTGGGATCGAAGCGATAGCGCGCGTGCCATCCGCCGACCAAATCACTCCGTCTACAAGCGCCAGTGCGCGCTGGCCGACTTCGGCCGAGCGCCAACGTGCGCCGGGCAGCGGCGAGGCGCCGATGGGCGAGTCCACCATTTCGCCCCATTGCTCGCCCCCGACCATCAGCGGGCTGCCGCCGATCGGCGGTCCGTCCACGCGCTGCACGGCGGGTACGGCCCGCACCGCGTTCAACACGGCAAGTGCGTCGGTCACCTGAGCCGGGGCCTGCTGCATATTGACGCACGTCACCCGGCCTGTCGGGGACTCGTCGGTCCTCAGCCGCCGCGCGACCAGCAGCACCTCGGCAATTCCCGTGTCCTCGGACAGGGAGCGATGCTCTGGATCGTGCACCGTAAGGACGTGCTCAACGTCGTAGCGTTCGGCCCACAGTTCACGCACCCCCGCCCAGGCGGCCCCGGCGACCGCCGAGACCGGCAGTACAAAGGCGATGCGCCCGCCTTCACGCACCAGCCGATCCGCCAGCACCACAAAGGCGGACGCCAAGCCAACTCGCTGGTTGGCGGGTGTCCCCCTTAGGGCGCGCACGAGCGCTCGGGACATCTGCCGCTCGACGTCCTGATCGCGGAAAAGGCCGAACACTGTCGAAAACGTGTCGGAGCCGTCGCCAGGGCCTTCGTGACGCGTATAGGGCGGGTTCATGATCACCAGGTCGGCGCACGGCCGCTGCGCAATAGGCGCCTCGTTGTCCGTGTCCTCGCTTTGTCCGCTCACCTGCTCTGCTGCCCCCGAGAACAGGGAGCCCAGTCGCTCGTGTGTCAACCAGTCAAGTGACCCCAACCGCGCTCCGTTTACCCTGTCGGCGCCTAGCGGCAGCGTATGCAGGTTCATGCGTCGGAACGCTATTGACGGCGAAGCGGCGGCAAGCGTGGCCGCCGTCAGGTGGATAGCTGCCTGGACGACGTCCGTGCCCTGTATCACGTCTTCGATCAGGAGGCGGTGAAGCTGCGCTTCTGTCCGGGCGCTGGTTTCGCCGTCGGCCATCCCCGCCCGTCGCGCGTTGTCCGCCAGTTGCTGATAGCAGGCCATCAGCAGCGTTCCGGTACCGCACGCGGGATCTATCACGGTAAGACGCCGCACGGAATCCGGATTGCTCCAATCCACGTCCGGCCACCGCGAGGGCTCCAGCGCCAGCCCTGCCACCAGCGTGGCGGTCGGGATTTTCGTATAGAAGGCGGCCAGGAACTTCCGGTCGGCGATCAGCCGGTTGAATATGCGGCCGGCCAGGTCGTGGCGACGCGTGGCGGCCATCCCCAGCAGACGCTCGGCGGTCCAGAAGCAGCGGTCCAGAACATCCGGCGCCACGCCAAGTGGAAGCTGGTCAGCCACATCTCGCGCCATGCGGAAAATGGGGTAATAGTCAATCGCCAGAATCTTGTCCCACTCCTCGAGCAGGCGCGTCTTCACGAGGCGACGACCGTAACGAAGGCTTCCGACCGGAAGGATGCCCGGCATGGACTCGGTCAGACGCTCGTGGAACATCATGGCGTTGATGATGACCAGGGCGCCCATGTTGGCAACCTCGTCGCCAGGCGCAGTCCGAAAAACATCAGCTACGTGCTGTAGCGTTGCAGGCGCGCGAAAGAGCCGCGCGCCTGCTCGCTGCGCGCCCTGCTCCAACAGCTCCACCGCTTGGTCCAGGTCGTCGACGGGCGCTTCGGCGCTGCGCACCGCCTGTGCCAACTCGTCCATCGTCCCGCGAACCTGCGGGCCGGAGGTTCCGTCGGCCCGCCACTCGCGCCACTCCAGGGTTGCCAGCGCCAGCCGGTCGGCGAGATGGGCCTGGGGCGCTGCGCGCAGGTTGACAGGGACGGATGCGGCGAACGCGACGCTCACGGTCTCGCCGTCGATCCGCATTCCGAGTCGGGCCAACGCGTCGGCGTGCACGCTGCGCGCGGGCGCGTACTCCGTCTCCACGATCACCGGCCCGTTGTCGACGAGGACCACGACGTCGGGCCGCGCGCCGCCCGCCTGTGTGACTTCCGCCTCGGCTCGCAGACCGGCGCGCTCTTGGAATAGATCCGCCAAGGCTGCGTTGATCACGCTCTCATGCGTGCGGCCCGCGGAAGACGTGGACGATCGGCTTGGCACGGTCACGTAGTGTACGGCAGATGTTCGGTAAGTTTGCCAGCAGACAGCAGTCGCGCGTCCCACTTAGCCATCGGATCGCCTCAGCAACTCCACCAACCCATCCGGATACAACGGCCGATCCAGCGGCTTCGACACATCGATCCAAATGGCCTCGATCCGAATGTCGCCGCCCTCCGTACCCACCATCCGTTCGGCTGCGTAGTTGGAAGCGTCTGCAAACCGCACGTCGAAGACGAACACGACCTCGTGGCCTTGTTGACCGTGATACTCAAAAATGTTCTCGAGCGTGCCCAGCAGCCGGACGTCCCTGATTTCGGCGTTGAACTCCTCGCGCATCTCACGCCGCACGGCGTCGATGGCACGTTCGCCAAATTCAACCCCGCCGCCTGGCGGACGGTAGAACCAGTCGCGCCGGTCCCACGCCGCACTGTCTTCCACCAGGATGCGCGAGCCGTCCCGGAACACCGCCAGCGCCAGCGGCCGGATCCCGGCGTATGACGGCAGCTCTTCAGACTCCACCAGATCATCCACTTCGGGTCACCGACTAGCCTCCTCAGCCAGCCGCGCCCGCAGCAGCTCCAGCAGCCCGTCCGGATACAGCGGCAAGTCCGGCGGCTTCGAAACGTCGAGCCAGATGGCCTCGATCCGATCACCGTCCGTCTCCATGCCCACCAGCCGCTCTGCCGCTTCCAGCGACGCATCCACGAACTTCGCCTCGAACATGAACACGATCTCGTGCCACTCAGCGTTGTTCTTCCTAAAAATGTTCTCCAGTACTCCAAGCAGCCGCACGTTCTGAATCTCCGCGCCCAACTCTTCCTGGATCTCACGCACCACCGCGTCCTCGGCGCGCTCGCCACGGTCCACGGCGCCGCCCAACGGCCGGTATCCGGGCCCGCCGCCGGTTGCCGCATAGTCCTGCACCAGCACGCGCGACCCATGGCGAACCGCCGCCAGTGCCAGCGGCCGAATCCACGCCCACGACGGCAGCGCACCGTCCGGCAACTGCTTGGCGGCCCGAGTCACCGGACCGCCCCGCCTGGCCCAGTCGGGCCGCGTATTAGCGGTCAGCTTGATCCTCCGCGAAAGCTGGAGCCGGCCTGCATCAGCCCTACGGCGCGCCCTCCGGCGCCGGCGCCGGACCGTCATTCAGATAGTCCAGGCCCAGCGCCCCTCGTACCTGCTCCAGCAGCGGCTCGGCCCGACGCTTCGTCTCGGCCGTTCCGGCTGCCAGCACGTCCCGCACGTCATCCGGCCGCGCTTCCCAGTCGGCCCGCCGCTCCCGGATCGGCGTAAGGAAAGCGTTCATCGCTCTGAACAGCCGGTCCTTTACCTCCACGTCGCCGACTCTGCCCACCCGATAGCGCGCTTTCAGGTCGTCCACTTCGTCCGTGTTCGGGTTGAAGGCGTCGTGGTACATGAACACCGGGTTGCCTTCCACGGTGCCCGGGTCGGTAGCGCGCAGGCGCTTGGGATCCGTGAACATGCTCCGCACCTTGGCCCGCAGCGTCTCCTCGGAGTCTTTCAGGAAAATCGCATTCCCCGCTGATGTCCCCATCTTTCCTTTGCCGTCGATCCCCACCAGCCGCGGCACCTCGCCAACCCGACCCTCGGGAACCACAAACGTCTCCCCAAACCGCCGGTTGAAGCGAATCGCTACGTCCCGCGTCATCTCGATGTGCGGTAGCTGATCCTCACCCACCGGAACCAGGTGCGCCAGCGGCAGCAGGATGTTGGAGATCTGCATCACCGGATAGTTGAAAAAAGCCACCGGCACCGTCTTGTTGGTCGATTCCAGGCTCGCCAGTTCGGCCTTCAGCGTCGGATTGCGCTGCAAGTGACCCAGCCCCAGGAACCAGCTCAGGTGCAGCGTCAACTCGGCAAACTCGGGCACCCCGCTCTCGATCACGAAGTGCGAGATGTTCGGGTCCAGCCCCACGCCCAGCCAGTCCAGCGTCACTTCCCAGAGACCCCAGCGGATCCAGGGCAGATTGTCCGCGTAGTCGGAGACCTGGTAGTCGGCCAGCAGGAAAAACGACTCGTACTCGTCCTGCAACTCCAGCCACTGCGAGAACGCGCCGGCGTAGTGCCCCACGTGCGAGGGGCCTGAGGGCCGTAGCCCGGTCAGGATGCGGCGGCGTTCATCATCGGGCGCGTCGACCGTCTCCGGCATGACGGTGTGACCTCGACGAAAACCTTAACCCGCCCATAGTGCCACCGGACGCCGCTGGAACCAGGCGTTTTCCGGCTACCGCAGCAGCTTGTTCACCCCGTTCAACCCCGCCACCTTGTACGCCTCGGCGAACGTCGGGTAGTTGAAGATCGTCTCCACGAAGTAGTCGATCGTCCCATTCAACTGCATCACGGCCTGCCCGATGTGCAGCAGTTCGCTCGCCTGGCTGCCGAAGATGTGCACGCCCAGAATCTTGCGCGTGTCGGGATCGAACAGCAGCTTCAGGATCCCGAAGTCGTCGCCAATGATCGCCCCGCGCGCAATCTCCTTGTAGCGGGCCACACCGCTCTCGTAGGCCGCCCCGGCGCTGGTCAGCTGCTCTTCGGTCTTTCCGATCAACGCGATCTCGGGAATCGTGAAAATCCCGATGGGCAGTTCGTCGTCGATGTTCGGGCAGTCCATGCCCAGGGCGTGACGCGCCGCCAGGCGCCCCTGCTCCGCCGACGTGGAGGCCAGCGCCGGCTGTCCGATCACGTCTCCCGCCGCGTAGATGTGGTCCACCTCCGTTTGGAAGAACTTGTTCACCTTCAGCCGCCCCCGCGCGTCGGCCTTTAGACCGACCTCGTCCAGGTTCAGCAGGCCCGTGGCGCCCCGACGCCCAATCGAATACATCACCACGTCGCTGACCACTTTGGCCCCGGTTTCCAGCACCGTGACCGGTCGCCCCCGAGGGTCGAACTCCACCTTGGACACGTTGTGGCCCAGGCGCAGCGTGATGCCGTCCTCCCGCATCCGGTACTTCAGCGCTTCGCCGATCTCCTCGTCCACCATCTCCAGCAGGTTTTTGCGACCGTCAATCAGCGTCACGGCCACGCCCAGCGTGGCGAAAATGCTCGCGTACTCCGTCCCGATCACCCCGGCGCCCACGATCGTCATCGACTTCGGAATCGTGTGCAGGTCCAGGATCCCGTCGCTGTCCACCACCCGCCTCTTGTCGAACGGGATGTGCGGCGGCCGCGCCGGACTCGAGCCCGTGGCCAGGATGACCTTGTCAGCACTTAGCTCCAGAATGGAACTCTCGGTATGCACCGCAATGGTGTGCGGGTCCTCGAAGTGCGCGATGCCGTTGAGCATCTCCACGTCGTTTCGCAGGAAGCCGTCCCGCACCACGTCCACCTCGGACTGGACCACCTGCGCCGTCCGGCGCAGCAAGTCGTCCATCGTCACGTCGGTCATCGCCCGGTAGGCGGCGCCGTAAAACGCACGCTGCTCCACCCCGGTCACGTGAATCACGGCCTCACGCAGGGTCTTGGACGGAATCGTGCCCCGATGCACGGCCTGTCCGCCGATGTACCGCTGGCGGTCAATGGCTACAACCCGCTTGCCCGCCTTGGCGGCCTGAATCGCCGCCCGCCGTCCGGCCGGACCGGTCCCAATGATCACCAGGTCGTAGTGCTGGGGCTCTCTCATGTCACCCGTGGTACGTCTTTCTCCCTCTCCCCGTGGGACAGGGTTGGAGCCTGCTTCGGACTCGATCCGGGGGTGACGGTCTTCCGCTCTAGACGCTCTCCGCGTCGACGCTGCCCCAGCGGCCACCCGCTCCGAAGCACGTCTCTTTCTCCCTCTCCCTTGAGGGAGAGGGCTGGGGTGAGGGTGGCTCTACCCCTCAGCACCCAAGCCCGGCCGCGACCTATCACCCTGCACCATCCAAAGACTGCGGACTACACGAGAGTCGGCGCGAGGGTCTTGGCCGCTCATAGAACATAGCTACCCACTACCGCCCGCCGCGCGGATCAGATTAAGCGCCGACCCGGCCCAGAACCAGCGAATCTGGTCCCCGTTTAACGTGTGGTTGAGCCGAATCGTGGCCGTCGACCCGTCCGAATGCTCCAGCGTCGCCGTCACCGGTCGGCCCGGTTCCAGTTCGCCAACGTCACTAAGCGTGATCCGGTCGTCTATCTCCACGCGGTCGAAGTCGGCCGGATCGTCAAACGTCAGCGGCAGCATCCCCTGCTTCTTCAGGTTGGCCTCGTGGATCCGGGCGAAGCTGCGCACGATAATCGCGCCGCCGCCTGTATGCCGCGGCGACATCGCCGCGTGCTCCCGGCTACTGCCCTCGCCGTAGTTCTGGTCGCCCACCGCAACCCAGGTGATGCCCTGCTGCTGGTAATAGGTGGCAATGTCCGCCAGCGGCTCGTCGTCCTCGCCTGTCTCCACGTTGTAGCCCGCGCCCGCGTCGTCGGCGAACGCGTTGTTGGCCCCAATGAACATGTTGTCGCTGATATTCGTCAGGTGGCCCCGATACGTCAGCCAGCGACCCGCCGGCGATATGGCGTCGGTCGTGCACTGCCCCTCCGCCTTCAGCAGCACCGGCATGTCGCGGAACTGCTCCGCCGTTCGCTCGGGGAACGGCGCCAGCGCCTCCAGCCGATCGCTGTCTGGGGCGATCGCCACGGACACGGCGTCCGGGTTGTCCGCCGGCGGCGTGTAACCGAACCGCTGACCGATGAATCCGCCCGGCGGAATGTCCAACGCCGGCCTCGGCGGCGCCAGCACGAACGCCTCCCCGTTGTCCCCGCCCACCGGCGCGGCCGTCGGGTCGGACGACAGCCGCCCGCCCAGCGCAAACGCCACCGCCACTTCGGGACTCGTCAAGAACGAAAACGTGTTTGGACTGCCATCATTCCGTCGCGGGAAGTTGCGGTTAAAGGACGAGACGATGGAGTTGCGCTTCGGCGGGTCGCCTTCGCGCGCCGGCGTGATGTCGTCCCGCCGCCACTGCCCGATGCACGGACCGCAGGCGTTGGCCAGCACCACCGCCCCGATGGATTCCAGGTCCTTCAGCTGCCCGTCGCGCTCGATCGTCGCCCGCACCATCTCCGAGCCCGGAGTGACAAGGAAGGGAACCCGAGCCTTCACCCCGCGCGCCGCCGCCTGCCGCGCCAGGTCGGCCGCCCGCGAAATGTCTTCGTACGACGAGTTCGTGCAGCTGCCCACCAGCGCCGCCGAAATCTGGTCCGGATACCCCTCCGCCGCCGCCGCCCCGGCCAGCTCGGAAATCGGCCGCGCCAGGTCCGGCCGGTGCGGACCCACCACGTGCGGTTCCAGCTCCGACAGGTCGATCTCGATCACGTGCTCGAAATACTGTTCCGGCTTGGCCAGCACCTCCGGATCCGCCGTTAGCAGGTCCGTGTTCGCGTCCGCCAGGCTCGCCAGATCCTCGCGCTCCGTTGCCCGTAGATACGCCGCCATGCGCTCGTCGTATCCGAACACCGAGGTCGTGGCGCCCAGTTCCGCGCCCATATTCGTAATCGTCGCCTTGCCCGTGCAGGCCAGCGAAGCCGCGCCCGGACCGAAGTACTCCACGATCCGGTTCGTCCCGCCGCTGGTGGTCAGCAGGCCCGCCACCTTCAGAATCACGTCCTTCGGCGCCGTCCATCCCGAGAGTTTCCCGGTCAGGCGCACGCCGATGCCCTTGGGGTGCAGCACCTCCCACGGGAAGTCCACCATCACGTCCACCGCGTCCGCCCCGCCCACGCCGCAGGCCAGCATCCCCAGCCCGCCGGCGTTCGGCGTGTGCGAGTCCGTGCCGATCATCAGCCCGCCCGGAAACGCGTAGTTCTCCAGCACCACCTGGTGGATGATTCCCGATCCCGGCGCCCAGAACCCGATCCCGTGTTTGGCCGACACGCTCTTCAGGAAGGCGTACACCTCGTTGTTCTCCAGCAGCGCCTGTTGCAAGTCCGGGTCCGCCCCGCTGTACGCGCGGATCAGGTGATCGCAGTGCACCGTCGTCGGCGCCGCCGCGCTGGCTCGGTCGGCCAGCATGAACTGCAACAGCGCCATCTGCGCCGTCGCGTCCTGCATCGCCACCCGGTCCGGCCGCAACTGCAGGTAACTCTCGCCCGCCACCAGGTCCTGACCCGCCGGATCGTCCAGATGCCCGTACAGCACCTTCTCCGTCAACGTCAGCGGCCGACCCAGCCGCCCTCGCACCACCGCCAGCCGCTCCCGCATCGCGGCATACGCGGCCTCAATCAGCTCCGGCGTCGATTCAATCTTCGGCATGGCGGCATAGCTCCATCAGTCGCCGGCCAGACCATCCACCGGCCCACCTCATCACTCCCCAATTCTAGTCCCCGCCGTCCAGCCCCTCAGCCCGCGCACACGCTCCTGTAGGGGCGCCCCTTGTGGGTGCCCGCTCCCAGGACGCCCGAGTCCTCTCAAACGCCCCTTGTTTCATTCCGAGGTCCCCCGAGGAATCCCGCCTTCCGCCCTCCTCCTTGCGAGGAACCCAGCACCACCCCCATCCACGCTATCCTGACCCACGCACAGCGAGGCACACCCAATGGCAACAACCGTCGAGACGCGGCCCGAGTGGCTGCCCGATGAATACGAACACGTAGAACTGACGCGGGAAGAGGTCTGGCAGGCGCTGGACCAGGAATCTCGGCGTCTCTTCGACCTGTCGGCCGACGAGTTTCTCGCGATCTACCGCGATCCCCCGGAGCGGTACCATGGCGACCCGGTGTTCCGCTCCCTGACCTATCTCGCATTCCTCATTGCCGAGCCGAGCGAGACGCAGTAGCCAGCGGGCTGCTCAAGCCTTTCTGGACCGCGTTCGCGAGGTCTATAAGGTCGTAGTGCCTTCCGAACTTGGCGACGTGTGGACGCGCCCTGACCGGTTGATCGTGGGCCATCGCATGGCCCCGCCTTCGTATCGTAGCCAGCCGGCGCCGCTCACCAACGGGATGTACCTGAACGTTCAGATCGGGCTGCAGGTGATCCACAACCCGGTACGCCTGAAAACGACGACTGCCACGTTCAGCTACCAGGCTGCCCCCGACCTCGACGACCCGCGCCCGGTGTTCGACTACCACTATGAACGGGACTCTCAGTCTGGGTATCCACGCTCCCATCTGCATGTGCACGCCACCCCGCGGCATTACACCGGCGAGAGACCATTTCCACGCCTCCACCTCCCAACCCGCCGCATCACCCTCGAACAGATCGTCTGGCATCTCATCCAGGAACACAGCGTCCAACCCCGCCGCCCCGACTGGCGCCAGGTCTTGTGGCGCCACGAGGGATGGTTCCGCGACATCCAAAAGAACAGGCCTTGGCCTTATGACCGGCCGTTTGACCCGCCGGCCAATAGCTAAGGCTCAGCGAGTGGTACCAACTACCGAGACGCGGCCCGACTGGTTGCCCGACGAATACGAACACGTCATGGTTACGCGCGAAGAGGTCCGGCAGGCGCTAGACCGCGATGCGCAGCGGCACTTCGGCCTGACGGCCGATGAGTTTCTCGCGATCTACCGTGATCCTCCGGAGCAATACCACGGCGACGCAGTATTTCGCTCCCTGACCTATCTCGCCTTCCTCCTTGCCGAGCCGAGCGAGGCCTAGCAGCCGGCGGGCTGCCCGGGACTTCCTGGAGCGCATTCGCGAGGTCTCCAAGTTGGTCGCGGACGTAAGCCTCGGAGCTGAATGGTTCGGTGCCGATAGGTTGATCGTCGGCCACCGTATTGCCTGGCCTTCCTACCGCGGGCAGCCAGTTCGGCTTAGCAATGGCATGTATTTGAACCTGGAAATTGCGCTGCAAGTGAACCGGAGTTCGAAACGCCTTGAAACGACGGCCGCCACGTTCACGTACCAAGCTGGCGTCGATAACGACGACCCGTGCCCGGTGTTCGCCTATCACTTTGACCAGAACAGTCGGTCCGGGTATCCACGCTGCCACCTGCATGTGCACGCCACCCCGCGGCATTACACCGGCGAGAGACCATTCCCACGCCTCCACCTCCCAACCCGCCGCATCACCCTCGAACAGATCGTCTGGCATCTCATCCACGAACACGGCGTCCAACCCCGCCGCCCCGACTGGCGCCAAGTCCTCTGGCGCCACGAAACCCACTTCCGCAACACCCAACGCCACAACCACTGGCCCTACACCATCCATCGCTATCGCCAGCTAATGGTAGGGTCAGCCTGAAACCTGCCCGAGGGCCTGACATGGTGCATTGCTCAATAGAAGAGTAGTGTGACTGTGGCTGGCCGTGCTGTACGCGGAAGGATGCTGCAATTTCGGCTCAGGACTTGTGTATTGAAATTGAATTCGGAGGATACACTGATAGTGATAAATCAGCAATTCTCGCTTTACTGAACCGTAAATTTTCGCAGGTTAGATTTGAGGCCGTTAAAGATGCTCATCCATGGGATATAGAGCCAAAATATGTTGCAAAGTTAATACTCATAAATCAGGGTTTGTCTATGAGGCCTGCGCTTTCGCCTGTTGTTGAGCTTGGAGGCGAAGGCGTAATGGCTTTATGGCCGAAGATATCGCAGGTTATAAAGAATCATTCTGAGGTCTTTTGCGTCCAACAGTCTGATTTGTGAAATCTACTCTATCCACTGTCTGACTACGCCCTGAGCCATCTGTTACGGTACGCTGATGTGCCCAATGCTCACGGCTAGTGGACCTGTGCGTTTGGCCCCTTGCCTTCTTACCTCGCATTGTCCATCAGTGATTCAGCAACTGTTTGGCACCACGTCGCCTCGCTCGACCGCAGCTCTCCCGCTTTCGACTATCACTACGTGGGCAGCCGATTCTCCGCATATTGTGGGTCCACAGCAATGGATATAAGGTCTGGTCATATTGAAGTTTACAAAGTGCAGTTTCATCCAAATGAAGGTAATCAATCTAACGGAATATTGCTATATGAAGAATCCACTTAACTTCAGCTATAGTGGTCCATATGTCCAACCGTGTGCACAGTCAATTTGCTCAATCCTAGGTGATCCAGAAAGAGTCAGTCCGAACGTATGCGCCGTTTACGTAAAGCGTAACGGCTAACGTGCCGGCTTCTGGCGTCGAGTATCGATTTGGATTTTGCCATCTAATCTTCATATATCCTCCGCGACACCAATCTCCGTCGAAGTCGCACCAGACCCACGGCTCGGTAGACTGCTCATCTCTGCCTGGAAAAACCCATCGGGTGTGGACTGTCCATCCGCCTGGCCATCTATCTACGACGTATACGACACAGAATATCTGTGGTAAAGGGTAACCCGGAAGTTCCCCTAGCCACGTTACGCCCGCGTCGCTTCCGGTGGTGCAGTCCGAATCCCTGGCTATGCCGACCGACTTGATTAGCTCGGACGGCTCTGGGGGCTTTGGCGGCGCCAGCGGGCATTGGTTACTTTGCCATCGGCAATCGTAACGCCCGTACTGCACACCGTCATCAACGCCATGTAGGAACGCGTTGACAGTGCCGCGCGAGATGACGTCGGCGGCTATTTCGTCCGCTTGGGTCTGCGGTGCGCCTCGGGCAATAGCCACCTCAAGGATACGAATGTAGTCCGGATCCTCCGACGGAGGCGGACCGCTTGGGGTAGGCGGGCTAGGCGCCGGGGATGCGGGCTGAGGGAGGGTTCTAGTTCGATGGCGGATGATCCAGTCATCAACTGTGCTCCGCGCTTCGTCACCATCAAGCAGAAAATTCGCGCTTTCCACCCTATCTACGGCGCCGCCGCCCAGCTTCACTGTTACGACGCCGATCACGCCGCCCTGTGCGTTGAATGCCGGTCCACCGCTATTGCCCGGGTTGGCCGTGGCGTCCGTCTGGAGCCAGCCGGGATGGCGGGCGGACAACACGCCGCGAGTCACGGTCAAGGT
Source organism: Chloroflexota bacterium (assembly GCA_965263175.1). Taxonomy (GTDB): domain Bacteria; phylum Chloroflexota; class UBA11872; order UBA11872; family UBA11872; genus UBA11872. The sequence goes on along the minus strand of OZ253587.1, from coordinate 2,926,819 downwards.
TTCCAGGCAGAGCGGATAGCCAAGAATTACCAAATCCTCGCCCAATTCCAGTCTGGCTGAACTTCCAAACGGTAGAAAGGGATGTCCGCCGCCGGGCAGCTTGAGCAGCGCCAGGTCGGCCTCGGGATCGTCGGCTACTACCGTCGCGTGCTGTTCCTGACCGTCGTGCGTTCCAACCACTACCTGAGGCGCGCCATCCAGCACGTGGCTGTTGGTTACCACGTAGCCGTCCGCCGTCACGATGAACGCGCTGCCACATCGCTCGTCTGACGTACGGATGTACCGCACGGCCGCCCGTGATCGCTTGACCAACTCATTGATTGCCAGCTGCGGCCCGACGGCGCTGGTCGTCGCGCCGCCAAACGCCCAGCCGGACACCCCGCGCACGTCCTCCCGATGATCGTTCCGGCAGGCGGTCTCGGCTTGCGCGCCAAACGTACGCTGATAGATACCCACGTTGCCGTGGTTGCCCAGGTGATTCTCAACAATATCGTTGAGTTCCACGCAATCGGTCGGCCAGGCCAGATCCTGCGTTTCCGAATCCGTTGTTTGCGCTACTTGGTCGAAGGCCCAGCCAAACACCCCGCGCACGTCGTCCCGGTGATCGTTCTGACAGGCCTGCTCAGCCTGGTCGCCAAAGACGCGCTGATAGATGCCTACGTTGCCATCATTGCCAAGATGCGCCTCAACGATGTCATTGAGATCAACGCAGGTCGTCGGCCACTGCGCCAGCACCGGCGTCGCCAGCCCAAACGTTGCAACAGCCGCAACGAGCACCGACAGAACGATACGGACGCAACGCATCAATCCACGATTTCGCAAGGCCCACTCCGCCCAAGAGGCGCCGGCGGGGAGTCTAGCAGCGCCCTCGGACAAGCGACGCATTCATGCCCGCCACCCATGCTAGGATTTGCCACGGGCGGGCCGTGACGCTGCAAACCTACACCTCGGAGCTGCCCCGTGACCCCGGAACTCATCGCCATCCTCGCCGTGGGCGCTACATTGATTGGCGTCGGTGCCACACTAATTGGGCTGCTGCTGGCGCTGTGGCGCGACGCACGCGCCGACACGCAAGCGCTGCGAGAGGAAGTCCGAGCCGACCGGCAGAGCTTCCGGGAGGAAGCCCACGCTGACCGGCAGAGCTTTCGGGAGGAAGTCCGCGCTGATCTGGCGGAAGTCCGCGCCGACCTGGCGGACCTGCGCAAGGACGTGCAGGCGCTGACCGAACGCATGTCCCGCGTCGAAGGCGCCATCGAAGGCCTCTTCGCCGGCCGCGACCGCCGCAACGACGCCGCCTGACCGACCGAACACCGCCGGCGAGCGACGCTGCTGAGTCCGACGACCCCAGCCGTGCCGGCGGAGTGTTCGGTTCCGCTGCCCCTGCTAGGGTTTAGACCACACGGGCGGCGACGACATTGACCACTACCTGGGAGCCGACCGTGACCCCGGAACTCATCGGAATCCTCGCCGTGGGCGCCACCGTGATTGGCCTGATGCTCACGTTCAGGCGCGACGCCCGCGCCGACAGCAACGTCCTGCGAGCCGAGTTCCGCGCCGACATGGATTCATTCCGAGCGGAAGTTCGCGCCGACAACCAGAACCTGCGTGCGGAAGTCCGCGGCGACGTGGCGGCTCTTCGCAAGGACGTCCAAGCGCTGACCGAACGCATGTCCCGCGTCGAAGGCGCCATCAAAGGCCTCTTCGCAGGACGTAGCCCCGGCAACCGCCACGACGACGCTGCCTGATCGACCGTGACGCCGGAACTCATCGGAATCCTCGCCGTGGGCGCGACGATGATTGGCCTGATGCTCACCTTCAGGCGCGACGCGCGCGCCGATAGCAACGTCCTGCGAGCCGAGTTGCGTGCCGACATGGACTCATTCCGATCGGAAGTTCGCGCCGACAACCAGAACCTGCGTGCGGAAGTCCGCGCCGACCTGGCGGACCTGCGCAAGGACGTGCAGGCGCTGACCGAACGCATGTCCCGCGTCGAAGGCGCCATCAAAGGCCTCTTCGCCGGACGCGACCGTCGCAACGACGCCGCCTGACTGACCGAACACCGCCGGCGAGCGACGCTGCTGAGTCCGACGACCCCAGCCGTGCAGGCGGAGTGTTCGGTTCCGCTGCCCGTGCTAGGGTTTAGACCACACGGGCGGCGACGACATTGACCACTACCTGGGAGCCGACCGTGACGCCGGAACTCATCGGAATCCTCGCCGTGGGCGCGACGATGATTGGCCTGATGCTCACCTTTAGGCGCGACGCGCGCGCCGATAGCCAGGCCTTGCGAGCCGAAGTCCGCGGGGACATCCAAGACCTTCGGTCGGAAGTCCGCGCCGACCTGGCGGACCTGCGCAAGGACGTGCAGGCGCTAACCGAGCGCATGTCCCGCGTCGAAGGCGTCATCGAAGGCCTCTTCGCCGGCCGCGACCGTCGCAACGACGCCGCCTGACCGACCCGCCTCGCGGCTGCGGTCGGTCGTTACACACCCCACGCTCCCCGTCGCGCTGACTCAACCCACCAGACCACCATGCGCCGACGCTCCCCCTTCACTGACCACTAGACACTGACCACTGGCCACTGCCCGACAGATTGCCGTTCGTGCACATCCAGTGTACAATAGACCCCATGTCTCCGCAACCTGAACTCGGAATGTCCCTGTCCGCTGCTTTCCGCTTCATCCTGAGCTTGCCGCGGGCACGTCCCGCCTCCCCCTCGCCGCGGCCTGGCGGTCCTAAGGGAGATACTCCTATTCGCACGGACCTGCCCCGGTCCGCACCACAGGTCGCCCCTCCAGCTTCAGCCGTTGTCATTGACTGTGCTCGGGCACGCCTCTTGCTCCCTCTCCCTGCCAGGGACCTTTGCACAACGCCCTTCGTCCGCGAAGGTGCGGCCCGCTCTTGCTCCCTCTCCCTGTGGGAGAGGGTTGGGGTGAGGGTCTTCCGGGCAACAGTCCCCCGGGTTACGCAAAGGTCTCTGCCAGGGAGAGGGTTGGGGTGAGGGGTCTTCCGGGCAACAGTCCCTCGGGTTACGCAAAGGTCTCTGCCAGGGAGAGGGTTGGGGTGAGGGTGGATCGCGCCCTCAGCAACCCAGCCCCGGCCAAATACCCGGACCGGCAACAGCCGCGCTTCGACACCCCGCCGCAGCCAAAGAGTTTTTTAGAAAGGAGCTTACATACGTGAGTGCCCATGATGCCCGGTCACAGCGGCAGGTAATGCCAACAGGACGCATGAACATGACACTCGATGAAATTCAACAATTCAAAATTCTACTAGACGATTGCGAACAATCGCGACAACTACAGCTTATCAACAAGTTTCGAAAATTTCTTCATTTGCTTAGGCCATTCTGGCCAATTCTCTAACCAATATGCTTGATTTTGATTTACAACCAATTCCGATAGAACGGCAAGGTTGCATCGTGTGCATATCCATGACACCGTTCCTGGGGGCGATATGAATAGGCTTTGATAACCAACGTTGTTTGTCGTATCATCGATTCGCATATCAATATGTGGACATGTTCGTTGTGCGCGTTCAATACGTCTTTTACGACGAAACTTAAGCAATTCAACAAAATCAACTCTTATTGCTACAACTATGGTAGTAACAGCGATTAGGAACATACCCGCAAATATGAATACACCTACGGCCAAATCCATCAAATCTCCCTATTCCGGCTGGCATTAACCAATGGCAAGGTCAATGTCTCGCAGTCAACCGGTAGCAGCGGTGGGACTCGAACCCACAAGACCCGAAGGCCACGGCCTTGCCCCGCAGACTCACAAGTGTCAGTCCGCAGGGCAAGACCGTGCGTATACCAGTTTCGCCACGCTGCCGATGTTGGAGCGTACCAAATGCGGCAAGCCGCTGGCCGGACGGCTTGCCGCGCTCGATCCCCTTGACAAACGTCGCCATAGGCACTATACTTCCTTTATTAGGCAATGGGAGACTTGCAAATGGCAAAAGGACCGGGGAAAGCGCACCGCAAGGGGATCACGTTGCTTGACGTGATGCGGATGTTCCCCGACAACAAGACCGCTGAGAAGTGGTTTGCTGAGACACGCTGGCCGAATAAGCCAGCCTGCCCGTACTGTGGGAGCGTCAACGCCCTATCCGGCGCGAAGCATAAGACGATGCCGTACCGTTGCCGTGAGAAGGGCTGCCGTAAGCGGTTCAGCGTGCGGACGGGGACCGTGATGCAAGACTCGAAGCTCGGCTATCAGGTGTGGGCGATGTCGGTCTACTTGATGACGACGGGTATCAAGGGCACGTCAAGCATGAAGCTCCATCGCGACCTGGGGATTACGCAGAAATCTGCATGGCACTTGGCGCATCGGATTCGCGAGACGTGGACAGACGCGCAACCGGCGTTTGTTGGACCGATTGAAGTCGATGAGACGTTCGTCGGCGGCAAGGAAATCAACAAGCATGCGAACAAGAAACTACGGGCTGGACGCGGCAAGGTTGGCAAGATTCCAGTCGCAGGCGTTCGTGACCGTACGACTGGCAAGGTGTACGCCACAGTGGTTCCAGACATTACGAAGAAGACGTTGCACAGGATTGTTGAGCTAAGCGCGATTCCGGGCGTGAAGGTGTACAGTGACGAATGGTGGGGCTATCATGGCCTGCCGAACCGCGAAGTCGTCAGGCACGGTATCGGCCAGTGGGTCAACGGACAAGCGCACACAAACGGACTGGAATCGTTTTGGTCGCTGATGAAGCGCGGCTTTCACGGTTCGTATCACAAGATGAGTGGCAAGCATTTGAACCGCTACGTCGGAGAATTCGCGGGCCGGTTCAATGACCGCGAGCTTGATACGATTGACCAAATGACGGCAATGGTGCGCGGGATGCTGGGGAAGAAACTCACGTACACAGAATTGAAGGGAGCGGCATAGTGGCTGCGGTACAGAAACGTATTATAATTGGCCTTGAAGATTTATCTACCATTTATTTGTACTGTAAATCTTGTTGTGGTGAAGCTGTTTTTCCTATGCGATCCACTGATGAGTGCAATCCTCGTGAACTACCTAGTTGTTGCCCATTTTGCAATACTGTATTCAATGACCTCAGTGAAGAACGCAGTACGATACGCGAAGAAACTGTTGTTAAGGCATTGCGTAATTTACTGAGTCGTCAAGATAGCCGCAAGGCTCAATTACGATTTGGGATTGAGACCCGTATGCTTGAAGGAGATGTTCTCAATGCCTAAACGTAAGCGCGGACGACCGGCAAAGCCGATGCCGGAGAAGATATCGGATACACCGGAGAATATCGCAAGGGCGTTATTGTTTTCGCCGCCGAAGGATGGTGACGAGTGGGAGTATTTGAAAGGGTCTGAGGTGAGCGGCGCGCAAGGGCCGCGCGAAAAGCAAAGGACCGACAATGAATGTAATCAGTAACGGGCTTGTGCTCGAACTACAGCCCGTTGAGTACAGCGATCTGACGAGTTTTCAGAAGGAGCAGATCAACTACCAGCACGTTGCCGGACTGTTGGCTCGATTTGGCTATATATGCTTGCCCGTGGTCAACGATGCGCATGCCGCTGACTTTATTGCGTACCACGTTCTGCGGCAGCGTGCCCTTCAGGTACAACTCAAATCGCGCTTTACTATTGACTCGAAATACAAAAAGCGCGATCTCTACATGGTGTTCCCTGCCAATGAACGTCGGGAGCGCTGGTACTTTGTGCCGCATGACTGGCTCGTTGAGGCCACCCGCCAGGCCAATATCGCCCCGAAGAACTCAATCTGGACGGGCGAAGGCCGCTACTCTAATATGAGTGTGCCGCAGAAGCTTAAGGAAGCTCTTGTGCCTTACGTGCTCAGCTAGCGACGGTGGCACGTGCCGTGGGCACTCACGTATGTAAGCTCCTTTAGAAAAAACTCTTACGCACGCGACCCCGCCGCTTCAGGCACTCCTCGCACTCCTTCTCCTCACCGCCCTCCTCACCGCCTGCGACCCCGAACCCACCCAGGAACTTCACGTATTCGCCGCCGCCTCCCTCCGCGAGGCCATCGCCGACACCGCCAACGCCTTCCAGCGCGCTAATCCCGACGTCCGGGTCGTCGGCAACTTCGCCGGCTCCCAGGTCCTCCGCCTCCAGATCGAATCCGGCGCCCGCGCCGACCTCTTCGTCTCAGCCAGTCCCGACCACCTCGACGCCCTGCAGCGCGCCGGGCTCCTCCAAGCAGACCCGACCGTCGTCGCCACCAACGAACTGGTCCTCGCCGTCCCTGTTGGCAACCCTGCCGGCGTCACCGGCATCCAAGACCTCACGCAACCCGGCCGCCGCGTCGTCATGGCCGCCGAGTCCGTTCCCGCCGGCGCCTACGCCCGCCGGATGCTCGCCCGCCACGCCGCCGCCACCGGCCGCCCCGAACTCATCGACGCTGTCCTCCAGCGCGTGATCTCCTTCGAGACCAACGTTCGCCAGGTAGCCGCCAAGCTCGAACTCGGCGAAGCCGACGCCGGCTTCGTCTACCGCACCGACGTGCTCGCCTCCGGCGGCCGCCTGCAAGTCATCGAAACCCCGCCCCAATTCCAGGTCACCGCCAACTACCCCGCCGCCGTCCTCCGCGACGCCCCGAATCCGGTGCTTGCCGAGCGCTTCCTGACCTTCCTCCGCTCCCCCGAAGCCCAGGCCATCCTCGCTCGCCACGGCTTCGGCCCCGCCGCATGACCCGCCGGTGCGATGATTCGCCCCGCCGCCCGCGCAATCGCCGCGCGCCGTCTCCGCCCCGCCGTCCCAGAGGACCCTGACCTGACCCCGACGACCCGCTCAACCCTGCGCACCCCACTCTCCTGGGGTCAGCTCCTCGTGTGGCTCCTGGCGGCCCTGGCCCTCGCCCTCGTGCTGGCCCCGGTGGGCGCACTGATTGCCCGTGGCGTCACCCAGGCCGACATCGGCGCGGCCCTCACCAGCCCCTTCGTACGTGCCGCCGTCCAACTCTCGCTCATCACTTCCGTCATCGCGGTAGCGGCCATCGTGGCCCTGGGCACGCCCACCGCCTACCTCCTGGCCCGTCGACGCTTTCCCGGCCGCGCCCTGGTCGACGCCGTCATCGACCTCCCAATCGTCCTGCCCCCCGTCGTCGGCGGCCTGGCCTTGCTGCTGCTGTTGGGACGGCAGGGACCGGTCGGCGGCCCGCTGGCCCGCGCCGGCATCGACGTCGCCTTCACCACCGCCGCCGTCGTGCTGGCGCAAATGTTCGTCGCCGCCCCCTTCTACATCCGCGCCGCTCGTGCCGGGTTCGAGAGCGTCGACCAGCGCCTCGAAGCCGTCTCTGCAACCCTCGGCGCCCGCCCCTGGCGCACGTTTCGCCGCATCACCGTGCCTCTGGCCCTCCCCTCGCTGGCCGGCGGCGCCGTCATGGCTTGGGCGCGCGCCTTGGGCGAGTTCGGCGCCACCATCATGTTCGCGGGAAACGTCGCCGGCCGAACCCAGACCATGCCCCTCGCGATCCTGGAAGCCATGGAAGCTGACGCCAACGCGGCCATCGCCATAGCCGTCGTCCTGGCCGCCATTGCGCTCGCCGTCCTGATCGCCTTCCGCGGACTGGCCCGCGCCGGAAGCCGCGCCCTGTGATCCAGATCGACGCCACCCTCACGCTCGGCAGCTTCCGGCTTGCCCCCAAGCTCCAGGTCGGACCGGGAATCACCGTCCTCTTCGGGCAGTCCGGAGCCGGCAAGACCCTCACCCTCGAAGCCATCGCCGGACTCCTCACTCCCGATCGCGGTCGCATAACCATCCACGACCGCCCGGTGTTCGACGCGGCAGCCGGCCTCAACGTCCCGCCCTACGACCGCCGCCTCGGCTACGTCGTACAGAGCTACGCGCTATTCCCCCACCTCACCGTGGCCCAGAACGTCGCCTACGGTGTCTTCGATTTGCCCCGCCCCGAACGCGACCGGCGGGTCGACGACCTGCTCCGCACCCTGGGCATTCAGGACCTGGCCGATCGCCGCCCGTCCCAGATCTCCGGCGGCCAGGCCCAGCGCACCGCCCTCGCCCGCGCCCTGGTCCGCCGGCCCCGGGCGCTCCTTCTGGACGAACCGTTCGCCGCGCTTGACGAAGGCGTGGCCCTCACGCTCCGCCGCGAACTCCGCCGCTTGGTCCGGGACTTGAACCTCCCCGTGCTCATGGTCACCCACGACCTCACCGAGGCCAGCCACATCGGCGACCAAATCGCCGTCATGGACGCCGGCCAGGTCCTGCAAGTCGGCGACCGTTCGTACGTACTCCAGCGTCCGCGCAGCGCTCGCGTGGCCCACTTGCTCGGAATCGCGAACGTCCTCGATGCCGAGGCCATTACCTCCGATGGCGAATTGACGGTCCATACCCCCATCGGCCCCCTGCAATCTGCCCAGACCGACATCACCGAAGGCTCGATGAAAATCGCTCTGCGCGCCGACCAGATCATCCTCGTCCGCCCCGACCGCCAGCCGGACGACCGCCCTAACACGCTGGACGCTGAAATCGTCGACGAAGCCGACTTCGGCCACTCCCGCACCCTCACCGCGCGCGTACCCAATGCAACTACGCCCTCCGCGCCCACCATCGAGATCCAAATCGCCCCCCACCCCTACCAGGTCATGGGGGTCGCCACTCGCCGCCACTGGCGCGTCCACATCCCACCCGAAGCCGTCCACGTGATGCCGACCTGACATGCTGGAGGCAGACGCCCCCAGATCAGCCCTATGAACTACGCCGCTGAACTCGCCTTCGCCGTCGAAACTGTGCGCCTCGCCGCCGTGCCGGCCCTGGCGTCCTTTCAGCGTCCCGACCTGCCGGTCTTCGGCAAACCCGACGGCAGCATCGTCACTCAGGCCGACCTGGACGTGAACGACCTCATCGTGGACGCAATAGCGGCGGCCTACCCGCACGACGCCATCCTCTCCGAGGAAGGACCCGATGATCCAAACCGCCTGAGCAACTCACGCTGCTGGATCGTCGACCCGATCGACGGAACCTCGCACTACGAGCGGGGCGACCGCGACTGGTCGATCATGCTCGCGCTCGTGGTGGATGGCGTGGCTGTGGTTGGGGCCGTGAACCGTCCCGCAATGCGAGAGCTTCGCTTGGGCGCCGTGGGGGTCACGCCGACTCTGGAGCACGACGGGCGGACCGCCCAACTGAAGGCGAGGCCGTTGGCTGGCTCGTCGTTCTACGTCATGCACAGCCGCAGCGCCGCCGCCATCGCCAGGGTGCCCGGAAGTGCCGGCGCGAACTTCACGGTCTCCTACCACGGCCTCATGAGCATGACGACCATGCTCTCCGCCGGGATACACGCGTACGTGACGCCCCGCACAACCGGCTACGAGTGGGACCTGGCGCCCCACGCCGCAATGCTCGGAGCGGCCGGTGGCCTGGTAACCGACTTCCAAAGCCGCCCGCACACGTTCAATACGCCCGATCCGTTGATTCGCGGCGGCGTCATCGGGGCCGTGTCGCCCGAAGCGCATGCCCGCGCACTGGCCCTGGTCCGCGAGGCCCGGCTCAGAGCCTTCCAGGGCGCCTAGAGTTGCTGCACCGCTACACTCCCCGCAATCCACGCCCCGGAGCCGCGTCATGCGCATAGCCACCGGCAACATCGGGCACGAGTCCAGCACCTTTACGCCCATCGAAACGCCCTACGAGGTGTTTCAGGAATCCTCCCGCGGCTTCCACCGAGGCCCCGAAGTCATCGAAGCCATGCGCGACACCAACACCGGGTGCGGCGGCTTCATCGACGGCGCGGCCACCCACGGCTACCAGCTGGTCCCGCTGCTCTGGACCTTCGCCGAACCCTCCGGCCCGGTCCACGCCGAAGCCTGGACGCGCCTGAAGGCCGAGTTCCTGGAACGTCTGGAAGCCGCCATGCTGGTCCACGGCGCGTTGCTGGACCTGCACGGCGCAATGGTCATCGAAGGCATCGACGACGGCGAAGGCGACCTCCTGCGCGGCGTTCGCTCGATTCTCGGACCCGACCGCCCGGTCATCGTCACCCTCGACCTTCACGCCAACATCAGCGACACGATGGCCGAGCTTGCCGACATCATCATCCCGTGCGATACCTACCCCCACGTCGACTTCCGGGAACGCGGTCAGGAAGCCGCCGACCTGATCGTGCGCACGCTGCGCGGCGAGATTCGCCCCACCATGGCGGTCGAGCGCATGCCCCTGCTCTGGGCCGGCGGCAACGTGACCGGCTTCGAGCCCTTCGATGGCATCGTCGCCCGCGCCCATCAGCTCGAAGCCCAGCCCGGCATCCTCACTGCCTCCGTCAACCCGGGTTTCGCCTGGGCGGACATTCCCGAAGCCGGCACGACCGTCGTCGTTGTGACCGACGGTGACCCGGCCCAAGCCAGGCGCGAGGCAAAGGCCTACGCGGATTGGATCTTCGCCCAGCGTCAGCGGTTCCTGGTCGACCTGGTTACCTTCGACGACGCGCTGGCTGAAGCTCGATCAGCCGGGTCGGGCCCTATCGTCATCGCCGATGGGCAGGACAATCCCGGCGGTGGCGCCCCTGGCGACTCCACCGGCATGTTGCGGGCATTCGTCCAGCACAACCTCCAGGATGCGCTGGTCCTCACCATCTGCGACCCCGAGACCGTCCAGCTCGCGCAGGCCGCCGGGCACCACGCCGAGGTCGAAGTCGACATCGGCGGCAAGTCCGCCCCCGTCCAGGGCCCGCCGCTGCGCGCCCGCGCGACCGTTGAACGGTTGCTGAACCTCGAGTTCGTAATTCGCGGCCCCATGTACACGGGCATGACCCAGAAATTCGGACCCACTGCCCTTCTCCGCATCGGCGGCGTTCGAGTCGCCGTCACCACCAACCGCCTGCAACTCTTCAGCCTCGAGTGCCCGCGCGCGCTCGGCATCGAACCAACCGCTCTGCGCTGGATCGGCGTTAAGTCCTCAAACCACTTCCGCGCGGCCTACGGCCCCATCGCCACCCAGGTCCACCGCGTCGCCTTCCCCGCTGTCCAGTCCCACGACCCCCGCGACCTCACCTACCACAACCTCCGCCGCCCCATCTTCCCTCTGGATCCCATCTAAGTCGTCAATCTCCAGACCCAAGCGACTGTGGCAGTGCCCATGTCTCGCTGGGCTAAATTTTCGCCCCGCAGGCACTCATCACATTTGTTACAGGGTGATTTGGTGTCCCTTGGCCAACAAAGTCGAAGATCGCATCTTCGCGATCACCCGAACGATCTGTGGCGCGAAATGCCAAACGCCCCGCATGGACAAGACCAAAGGCAAACTCTTTGATTTGCCAGTCTGCAAGAAACACTGCTTTATTGCTCGTGGATACGCTCCATTGACCTGAGTTGACGTTCGCATCGTCGTTCCAGCGCCACTGAACGTCGACGCTATTCGATCTCCAATCCGACGACAGATACACATACGGACCAAAGTACACATAGACATCCAGGTCATTTTCGGATTCCCAACAGCGAACAGCTACGTAAGAATCATCGCTTCCAAAAGCGACCGCAATGAAACGTTCCTCTCCGGTGACTTCATCACGAAGCGTCTCTTGTCTCCAACGGTTCTCAGCCGGCGGATCTGGCGTGGAATCCGGCGGCGGCGAAGGCGCAGGTGCCACCGCCGGCAGTGTGAGAGTGCCCGCGCGGTGGCTGGCAATCCAGGCGTCAACCGTGTCCTGAACCAGATCCCCGTCAATCAGGAGATTCACGTTCTCGACTCGTTGTGCGCCGCCTAACTTGCTGGTTGCAACCCCAATGACTTCCCCGTGCAGATTGAATCCTGGACCGCCGCTGTTGCCTGGGTTTGCCGTGGCATCAGTCTGCAGCCAGCCCGCGTGACGAGCGGACAGGATACCGCGTGTGGCGGTGAGGCTCTTCAGGCCAAGCGGGTAGCCCAGAATCACGATGTCCTCGCCCACCGCCAAGTCTGCGGAGCGGCCAAAGCTTACAAATGGGTGGTTGGCGCCCGCTAGCTTGAGCAGCGCCAGATCGAGATCCGGGTTGTCCGCTACCACTGCCGCCACATCCTCTTGGCCGTCGTGGGTTCCAACGGTCGCCTGACGGGCGCCGTCCAGCACATGGCTGTTGGTCACCACGTAGCCGTCCGCCGTCACAACGAAGCCGCTGCCGCTGGCATCGGCTGCCAGGATGTATCGGACTGCAATCCGCGCTTGCCGTACCAGCTCTGCAACCGTCAGTGGCGCCTTGGCGCCGCTGGCGCCGAGTGTCCCGCCGCCAAATGCCCAGGTGAACAGGTCACGCACATCGGCGCGGTGGTCGTTCTGACAGGCGCCTTCAGCGCCGGGACCCGCGTCGAAGGCGCGCTGGTAGATGCCGACGTTCTGCGTATTCCCGAGGTGCCGCTCCACGATGTCGTTGAGGTCCACGCAGGTGGCCGGCCACTGCGTAGGCGCGGCGGTTGCGGCCGACTCGCCGCCGAAGGCCCAGGCGAACACCGTTCGTACGTCGTCGCGATGATCGTTCTGACACGGGTGTTCGGCCTGACCGCCAAACACCCGCTGGTAGATGCCCACGTTCCCGGCGTTGCCGAGGTGATGCTCGACGATGTCGTTGAGGTCCACGCAGGTGCTCGGCCACTGCGCGTACGCCGGCGTGGCCAGCGCCACCGCACCGACCACCGCGACCAGGAGGGCGATCAGCACCCTTGCGGTGGAGCCTTTGGCCTTCGACAGTATCTGCATGAAGGATTCCTCAGACGGACGGGGCAACGGTGGGCGAGTGTGACGGGCGAGTGCCAAGAGCACATCGCACGGTAAGGGAGTCATATCAGCAGCCGCAACTAGGCGTCATTCTGCGGCCGCGGCGCAGCGCGGCCTCCACCCTCCAGTGCCCCCGCCGCTGCGCCCAGCGCAGTGGCGTAGCCCAAGGTTCACCGGCGCCGTTCGGATCGGCCCCCCGCGCCAGCAGCAGCTCAACCATGTCCTCAAGCCCGCTTCGGGCCGCCCATCCCAGCGGGGTCGACCGGTACTCCTCATCAATGGCGTTCAGATCCGCGCCAAACTCAACGAACAGATCCAGCAGCTCCTGCCGGTTCGGGTCCGGTTGGCCGCGCCCACTGCGGTTGCAGATGTCATGCAGCGGGGTCACCCGTTGCCAGTTGGGCAGATTCGGGTCCATGCCGTGCTCCAGCAGCACGCGCGTCATGTCCGGCGTTTTCCACAGATAAGTGCGGCAGCCCGTCACCACGGCGGGAACCCGCACGCCGCGCTCCAGCAGCCGCTGCAAGATGTCGCGCCGCTCGACCATCACCACCATCGCGAAGATACCGCCGCAACCGCCCATGCTCACTGCGTCCGGATCGGCATCAGCCATTGCCAACACAGCTTCGTCGTCGCCGTCCAACAGGTGCCCGGTCGCGTCTACCTGCCCGCCATGGTCTTCAAAGAGCCTTCGGAGTTCAGGCGCCTTCGCCATCCACGTCGCCGTACCCGAGGACTCGATACCGGCGTTAGGATTCGCGCCCGCCTCCAGCAGCATCCGGGCCATTGCGCCATCCCCGCGCTGTGCGGCCTGCCAGAGCGCCCTCCCTCGCGGAGCGTCACGCCCCTCGCGCAGGTTTGGATCAACTCCGCGCTCCAGCAGAGCGCGTATCACGTCGATATGGCCGCGGCGCGCGGCCTGACCCATTGGCCGACCAGCCTGATCGCCGAGCGCGCTAATGGCGTCCGGGTCGGCATTTAGGATCCGCCGCACTTCATCGGCGTCACCCATCGCCGCGGCCACGTCAATCGTCAACGCGGCCCCTCCGGCATGAAGATCGCGCGCAATGTCGATGTCGTTGCGAGCCAGCGCCAGGTCGATCGGCCGCCGACCTGCCGGCCGGTACCAGGCATCCGGCCGGTTGCCGCCGCCCCCGGCCTGAATAGCATCGGGCGGAGCGCCAAGGTCCAGCAGCAGGCGCACGCCCGCGGCCTGACCAGCCTCCACCGCTCGATGCAGCGGTGTGAATCCCTCGTCGTCGCCGAGAACCAACAGCGAGCGGTCTGCTTCAACCAGCGCTCGCAACCTCCCGATCTCGCCTTCTGTTGCTGCCGCGTGAACTTCGTGCCGTCCGGTGCCGAGCCCTCGCGCTGCCCGCGCCCGCTCGATGATCACGGCCACATCCTCGTGCCCTCGGTCACGCGCGACGGTCGCCAGCGGCTCGTGCCCGTAGCGTCGGTACGTCGGGTCAGCGCCCACTTCCAACAGGGTCCTGAGGACATCGGCATGACCCTCGCGCACCGCGAAATGCAGTGGCTGCGTATACCAGTACTCCGCACGCACAAGGTTCGGATCGAGCGCTGCCAAGGCTCGCACGCGGGCATCGTCCCCCTCGAGCGCGGCGCGCAACATCGCCCGGATGTCGGCCGGCTCACAGCCCCATGTCCCTGGGTTGTTCCGCCAGATCGGGTCGGTCGGCGCCGGCGCGATCAACTGCACGGAGTTCTCCGCGACAGGCTCATGCTGTCACTCGAGTCAACGGTGGCAGCCTTTGGGCAGCCGACGCCACTGGCCTAAAACGGCAGGAACGCCCGTCCCCCGCCATCAACCGTGATCGCGCTGCCGGTCACATAGCGGCACTCATCACTGGCCAGGTACACCGCCGCCGCGGCCACGTCCTCGGGCGTCCCGTGGGGGCCTTGCGGTATAACCCTCGACCGTTTCGCTCGAATTTCCGGGTCGCGCGCTCGCGCTTCCGAGCGTTCCACCCGAATTGGACCCGGCGCGATCAGGTTCACCGCAATGCCGTACGGCGCCAGGTCCACCGCCATCGCTCGGGTCAGCAGCCACAGCCCGCCCTTGCTGGCGGCGTAAGGCGAGGCGTTGGCCTCGGCCGCAAACGAATCCACCGACCCCGTGTTGACGATCCGCCCCTCGATACCCTCGGCCGCCATGTGGCGGGCTACGGCCTGAGCCACCACGAACGCGCCGGTCAGATTCGTATCGATGTAGCTGTGCCAGTCCTCCAGCTTGACCTCCAGGAAAGGACCGACCTGGCCGGTTCGAGCCGCGTTGTTGATCAGGATGTCCAGTAGCTCAACGCGCTTCAGTGCTTCCTCCACGACGGCGGCGGCGCCGGCTGGCGTGCCCACGTCGCCTGCAAAGGCCGTGACAGTGCCGCCATCGGCTCGGATTCCCTCTGCGGTGGCTTCCAGCAGGCCGACATTCCGCTGCGTCAGAATCACGTGCGCGCCTTCGGCCGCGAACCGCCGCGCGATCCCGGCGCCAATGCCGCGTCCGCCGCCGGTAATCAGCGCGCGTTTGCCCTCAAGTCGTCCCATTAGCCGCTCCCTGGCACGGTTGCGCATAGGCAAGTGTGCGCCGCGCCGCCCCCTCGTTCAATTCAGTCCGCTCTGCAACGCTGGCCAAGGTCCGCGGACTAGGCATGCCGTAAGGTGAGCGCCATGCGCCGCACCTTGACCGCCCTCTTGCTGGCTGTCCTGGCTGCGGCCTGCGACCCGGCCTCCGCGCCCGCAACCGAAGCGCCGCTCACGCCTCCCACACAGCCTCCTGCCGCCGCCGCGTCGACGCCAATTCAAGTCGCCACGTCCTCCGCGCCCGCGGCCCCGGCGACCGCTGCCTCTCCTATCCCGCAAGCGCCCGCGACTTCGCTGCCCGTCGTCCAGACAAGCCCGCCGGTAACCGCTGCGCCGACGCTTGCGGTGCCGACTCCGACACCGGACCCCACCCCGGAGCCCACGGCCACGGCCGGCGCCGCGGTTGCGGCTACCCCTACGGGTACGTCGTCACCGGTCCCAACCGCGACGCTCGAGCCAACGCCCACGCCAACCCCGGCGCCCACGCCCGAAGTCGTGGCCACACCTCAGGCAGCTTCGTCCGGCGGGCTGGGCATCGAAGTGCAGGTTGTAGCCACCGGGTTCGAGCGGCCCATCTTCGTTGGCAACGCCGGCGACGCTAGCGGCCGGCTCTTCGTCGTTGAAAAGCGCGGCAGGATTTTGGTCGTGCAGGATGGCCAAGTCGTCTCCGAACCCTTCCTGGATATTGCTGACCGCGTTCGCTCCCAGGCCTACGAGCAAGGTCTGTTCAGCGTCGCCTTCCACCCTGGCTATCCGCACAACGGGCGCATCTTCGTGGACTACACTGACCACGGCGGCAACACCGTCGTGTCCGAATTCGCCGCCGATCCCAGCCAGGCCAAGGCCGATCCGCGGTCCGAGCGCGTGCTCCTGCAAATCGATCAACCCTTCCAGAATCACAACGGCGGCATGGTGGCCTTCGGCCCCCAGGACGGCTACCTCTACATTTCGATGGGCGACGGCGGGTCCGGCGGCGATCCCCTGGGTAATGGTCAGAACCCCGGCACGCTGCTCGGCTCGCTCCTCCGAATCGACGTCGACGGCGAGTCCGGCTATGCCATTCCCGTCGACAACCCCTTCGCCAGTCAGCCAGACAAGCGCCCCGAGATCTTCGCCTATGGCCTGCGCAACGTCTGGCGCTTCTCGTTCGACCGGTTGACCGGCGACCTGTGGATCGCGGACGTGGGTCAGAACGATCTGGAAGAAGTCCACCTTGCCCTGGCCCCGCTGCGCGGGGGCCTCAACTTCGGCTGGAACATCATGGAGGGCAGCGCCTGTTTCCCGCCCGTCGTGCCCAGCTGCTCGTCCGAGGGCTTGCAACTGCCACTGGGCGAATACGGTCGCGACAACGGCTGCTCCATCACCGGCGGCTACGTCTACCGCGGCAAAGCGTTTCCCGCCCTGGCCGGCGCCTACATTTTCGGGGACTACTGCAGCGGCCGCGTCTGGACGCTCCAACTCGACAATCAGGGCGCCTGGCAGATGATTCAACGAGCCGACTTTGACTTCCAGATCCCGTCCTTCGGCGAGGGCGGCGACGGCGAGCTCTACGTTACCGACGACGCCAGCGGCCGCCTGCTGCGCCTGATCGCCGTCAACGAACCGCCGTCGGGCTAATCAGGCCCGCGGTCCCGGTTCAGGAGGGCCTCCATGCCCCGCCTTGGCCTTTTCGTCGACGCCGCCAACATGTTCTACGCCCAGCAGAGGCAGGGTTGGGCCATTAGCTTCTTTGCCACACTCGACTGGCTGCTAAGTAGCCGCGACGAGGGGTGTGCCTACTACTTCACGGGGAGTCCGTCGGGCGAAAACGTAAGTGCCGCGAGAAGGCAGCGAAACTTCCGACGCGCACTCGCGCACCACGGATACACCGTGATCCACAAAGAGGTAAAGCGTCAGTTCGACAAAGACCGAGGAGAATGGCGATTCAAGTGCAACCTGGATGTTGAAATCACTCTAAAGATGCTGGCTGAAGTCAACCAGTATGACGAGGTCGTCTTTTTCGGAGGCGATGGCGACTTTGCCCCGGTTCTCGAACACCTCAGGAATCTCGGTAAACGCGTCTCCGTGATTTCCTATGGGCCGTTCGCTTCGGATGACATCGTCAACGCCGCGCATACATTCATGACGCTGGATGACGTGCGCGGCAGCGTCAAGAGGCAACGGACCGATAAATAGTGAAGGGCCCACATTAGGCTGAGGGCCCGTTCATTAGGCACCCCTCATTAGGCCGACGGGGCGGTTCATTGAGCCCATTCTCCTACCGGGTGCCATTCTCGTCAAGCCATGCCACGACGCTCGTGCCCCACTTGAACGAGCACGCTAAGACCGTCCCCTAATGTGAGACCTTTGCACAACGCCCTTCGTCCGCCAAGGTGCGGCCGCTCTTGCTCCCTCTCCTCGGGGATAGGGTTGGGATGAGGGTGGCTGCTGCCTCCAGCAACCACGCCAAATCGGCAGCAACCCGCCGCCCCTTCGCCGCCTCTTGCTCCCTCTCCCTGTGGGAGAGGGTTGGGGTGAGGGTCTTCCGGGCAACCGCCCTCGGGTTACGCAAAGGTCTCTAATGTGGGGCGTGCACGACCTGCGCAGCGGCCCAGACCATCTTCGCGGCGAGCCTGTTCCGGCTAGACGTCAAAAACCTCGTCCGACACTGTCCCCGGAATACGCTTCCCACGGACGTGCACGTAGCCCTGCACCGCCGGCGAGCCTGGGATTTCCTTGTCATTGATCGAGTTGGAGCGCATGTAGTGCGTGGCGTAGCCGCGCCGTCGCGTGTCCGTCTCGTTCGGTCCGCTGGCGTGGTACGTCAGGCTGTGGTGAAAGCTCACGCTGCCGGGACGCAGCGGCACCGGCACCGTCGGGTACTCCTCGCCGAACTGACCTTCGATCGTGGGCCGCGACGTCGGCGGGATGACTGCCCAGCGGTGACTGCCCGGGACCATCCACAGGCACCCGTTCTCGATCGTCACGTTGTCAATCGCCGCCCAGGCCGAAATCAGGTCCATCGGGAAGATGTTCTTGAACGAGGCCGAGTCCTGGTGCCACTCCTTCGCCGACCCGTGACGCGGCGGCTTCATGAACAGCTGATCGCCGTAGAGCGTGATGTCGTCCGTTCCCATCAGGTCCGCGATCACGTCCACGATCTTGTGGTTGCGGGCGTGCGCGCGCAGCACTTCGTCCTCTGGGACGATGTGCGCCAGCTTCCGCGTCGCCATCACCCGGTTGTCTACCGGCGCCTCGCCCTCGCGGAACGGCTGTTCCAGTTGCACCGTGCCCTTGACGATGTGATCCGCCTCACCCGACGCGATCAGGTCCGCCCGTTCCGCCAGGACCGCGATCTCGTCGGAATCCAGCAAATCTTCTACGACCAGAAACCCGTTGCGCATGAAGTGATCGACCTGCGACTGCGTAATCCTGCGGAGCGTGCTGACGGCCATGTCAAGCCTCCAAGCCGGCGGAGCGAATCTACGGTTCAGTACCGAAAGAATATACGACTCCGCGCCCGCTCGCTTAGCCTGCCAGCCCTTGAATCGGCTCATGGTCGGTTGGATCGGGCAACTCGATGAATCTTGCCATGCGGCCTCGTGATGGGTGGATTACGTGTTGAACGCACTAAACCTTAGGTCCCCGGCCCGTAGTGGGTCATTTTGATCGCATCCCTCTCCACGAAGCGAGCTGTCATCTTTTCCCTTGTATGTTCCCGGGTCCTTGGCAGGTCCAAGGGCAGAGCTGATGGGCCGGGACAGACCGATTTTCCCTGGGTCGTGCGAGACCGCAGGAGAGCGGGGTCGTCCCGGCCCGGACGCTGACCCAGAGCCCGAACAGTTGCCGGGGCCGCGGAGCGAGCCCGGATCGCGCAAGGTGGGGCGTGCGGTCAGCGTCATCGGAGGGTACCCAATGGCCCCACGAGCGGACGTGTCGCTCGGGATCGATGTCGCGCAGGCCCGCCTGGACGTGGCCGTGCACCCCACGGGGGAGGCTTGGACGGTCCCGCGGTCCCATGGGGGGCTGCGGCGGCTGCGGACCCGGGTGCAGGCCTTGCAGCCGACCCGCATCGTGCTGGAAGCCACCGGCGGGTACGAGCGCGCGGTGGTGGCGGCTCTGGCTGGGCTGCCGGTGGTCGTGGTCAATCCGCGCCAGACCCGCGACTTCGCCCGCGCCCACGGCATGCTGGCCAAGACCGACCGGCTGGACGCCCAGGTCCTGGCCCGCTTCGCGGCCGACGTGCGCCCCCCGGTGCGGCCCCAGCCCAGCGCCGCGGGGCAGCGCCTGCAGACCCTCAGCCGCCGCCGGCGCCAACTGGTCAAGACGCGCGTGGCCGAGCAGCAGCAGCGCCGCCACCTGGACTCCGACCAGCAGGTCGGCAGCGACGCGCTCGTGGCCCTGCTGACCGCGCTCATCCAGGACCTCGACCGGGACCTGGCGGCCGCCGTGCAGGCGGACCCCCGCCTGCGGGCCCGCGCCGCCTGGCTGCAGCGCATCCCCGGCATCGGGCCGGTGACTGCGGCCACCCTGCTGGCTGAGCTCCCGGAACTGGGTCGCTGCACCCGTCAGCAGGTGGCCGCGCTCGTGGGGGTGGCGCCCTTCAACCGCGATAGCGGCGCCTGGCGCGGACCGCGCCGTATCTGGGGCGGCCGCGCGCCGGTCCGCGCCGTGCTGTACATGGCCACCCTGACCGCCACCCGGAGCAATCCCCGCCTGCGGGCTTGCTACCAGCGGCTGCGCGCGGCCGGCAAGCCGCCCAAGGTGGCGCTGACCGCCTGCATGCGCAAGCTCCTCGTCCTTTGCAACGCCCTCTGCCAGCACCAGACCATGTGGGATCCCACCATGCCCTAACCCTTGACGCCCCAACACAGTTGCTCTCCTGAGACCTTTGCCCAACGCCCCTCGTCCGCAAAGGTGCGGCCGCTCTTGCTCCCTCTCCCTGTGGGAGAGGGTTGGGGTGAGGGTCTTCCGGGCAACCGCCCCCGGGTTCCGCAAAGGTCTCTCTCCTGGGAGACCTTTGCCCAACGCCCTTCGTCCGCAAAGGTGCGGCCGCTCTTGCTCCCTCTCCCTGTGGGAGAGGGTTGGGGTGAGGGTCTTCCGGGCAACCATCCCCGGGTTCCGCAAAGGTCTCTATTAGCTGGCCTGGGGGTGCACTCCGTTCGTGGTGAGCCGGACAGACGTCTTCGGCTGACCGTGTCGAACCACATCCCGAAGCACGCAAGCCACTCCAGCAGTCCTGCCGTCTTCGTCCAATCTTGCGTAGGGGCGGCGTCTGAGACCCGCCCGTCTTCCGCCCGCGCCCGCCCTTGTCATCCCAAGGTCCCCCAAGGGATCCCGCCTTCTCCCCTCCCTCCTCTCTCACTACTCACTTCTCTCCGCTCACTCCTTCTTCCTGCCATCCCCGCGTCTTCGTCCAATCTTGCGTAGGGGCGGCGTCTGAGACCCGCCCGTCTTCCGCCCGCGCCCGCCCTTGTCATCCCGAGGTCCCCCGAGGGATCTCGCCTTTTCTGTCATCCCGTCTTATCCCTCTCCCTGGGGAAGAGAGGGTAGGGTGAGGGGTCTTCGTCTTCTTCCCTCGCCTTGGGGAGAGCGCAGGCAGAGCGGTCGATCGCTTCCCGATCTCCCCCCGGCACGTGGCACAGCATCTTGAAGCAGGCGGAGCTTCGGTGAGGAGGCCCGCAGTGCAATACACCGTCGTGTTCGAAGAGTCACCCAACAACTACGCCGCCTACGTGCCGGACCTGCCTGGCTGCATAGCCACCGGTGCCACCAAAGCCGAGGTCGCCAGGCTGATCCGCGAAGCCATAGCCCTGCATCTGGAGGGACTCCACCAAGACGGCCTCCCCACCCCGCAGCCCCAGGCCTGGACCGAACTCGTCAAAGCCTGAACCGGCCGATTCCCCTTCCCGTCATCCCGTCCTTCTTCCCCTCTCCTGAGACCTTTGCCCAACGCCCCTCGTCCGCAAAGGTGCGGCCGCTCTTGCCCCCTCTCCCTGTGGGAGAGGGTTGGGGTGAGGGTCTTCCGGGCAACAGTCCCTCGGGTTACGCAAAGGTCTCTCCTCGGGGAGAGCAACTGTGTGGCACGTCAAACGCCAATGGACCCTGCCGCTCTTTCTCCTTCTCCCTTGAGGGAGAAGGCTGGGATGAGGGTGGCTGCTGCCTCCAGCAACCACGCCACATCGGCAGCAACCCGCCGCCCCTTCGCCGCCTCTTGCTCCCTCTCCCCGTGGGAGAGGGTTGGGGTGAGGGGTCTTCCGGGCAACAGTCCCTCGGGTTACGCAAAGGTCTCTCCAGGGGGAGAGGGTTAGAGCCTGCCCCGGACGCGATCCGGGGGTGAGGGGTCTTCGCGGCTCACAACTCAAAGTGACCCACTACCCCCCAGCCCGTCAGCAACATTCGCAGCGGCACGGCTGCTGCCGTCAGGGCGCAGCTGGCTGAGGCACTGCCAGACTAGGGCTGCCAAGCGGCGATCCTCTGGACCTTCCGCGACAACCCCGCCGCGCGCGTTCCATTCAGCCAACGGCTGGACGTTCGACTGCCACGGCGACTTCGACTTGCACGACCCTGAACCAATGTCCGCGCCCGCGGTCCGCTACGCCCGCCGGCTGGACGACGTGCCCGAACCCGAACCGGCGCAACCATGAGCCGCCGGCCCGCAGCCATTCAGCCATCTCCCGTCCTTCCGAACGCCGTGAGGAAGCGAAGATCAGACTGGCTGGCAAGTGGTATTACCATCGGGACGTCCCCTTTGGGTTCTGGCGTTTACGCTGTACCGAGCGCAAGGAACCGCATGCTGAACACCGTCCCGATCGCGTTCGTCCGCCGCACCGCAGGCACCGTTGCGTTCGCGCTAATGTGCTGCCTGGCCGCCTGCGGGGAACCGACTCCCGATTCACCGCTGTCGGCGGTCTGTACGTCCGACGGGCAGGTGCTGAACGTAGGCTTTTACGCCTTCTTTGCGCCCGTCAGCTCCAGCGCCGACCCCGACCCGAACGCCGGCGGGTTTCAGGAACATCGCGGGTACGAGGCGGACCTGCTGACCGCCCTGGAAGCAATGGAGGGTGCCGGTCTGTCCTTTGCCCGTCACCCCATCCAGCCCTGGGACGACATCTGGCTCACCCCTGCCGGCGGAGACATCGATATGGTTGGTGGCGGCATCACTATCCTGGACTCGCGCACCCGTGACGCCGGCGGCGCGCAGGTGGTTCGTTTCACCTCCGGGCACATCGCGTTTCGGCAGTCGCTGCTGGCGCGCGCCGGCGAGGCCGAACGATTCTCCAGCTACGACCGCCTGACCAGCCAGACACGAGTTGGTGCGCTCGCCGGCACCACGGGCGAAGCTCGCCTGCTGGAATTGACGGGCCTGATCGACTCGACTGGGGTGTTAGCCGCCGGTACTCGGGTACACACACGGTCGGGTACAGCCGTCGCCGATGGCAGCGTCGCCTACATGATTACCGCAGCCAGGGTGTCGCCCAGCCTGGATGGTCGCCAGCGCCTGGACCCTCCGACATCGGACATGCCGCGGGTCGTCTACCTGGGCGAAGAATCCGGGGAAGTGGAATTGCTGCAGGCGCTGCGCGACGGTCGCATCGACGCGCTGGCTCGCGGCGAAATCGGCAACCGCGACGCCGCCCACGCCTCCGTCGGCGCCTTCGAGGTCGCGGCGCTGGACGCCGAGGTGGAGTACGGCGGCTTTGCCCTCGCTGCGGACGCGGCGGAACTGGCGGCCTGTATCGACGCCAAAATCAACTGGCTGACCGACGACCGGCGCATCGGCTACGCCGAATGGCGCAACGACCCCTCAGTCTTCCTGCGCCGCGCCGAAACCTGGAAACCGTAAGCCGCTGCCCAGGTACGCTCGTGCCCCAGACAGCCGCTACGGTGGGCGGCGGACGTTTGAAGGCCAGTCGCGTGACTGCTGAACGCACTCGGCGTTCGACGGTACGGAAGCAACTTTCGACTGGCATGGCTTGGTCCATCTGGTGCGCTACGCCCGCGACCTGAGCGAACCCTTGTGAACTGCTCACGCTGCCCCTGGGCCGGCGACGACCCGCTCATGCGGGACTACCACGACCGGGAGTGGGGCGTGCCTCTCCACGACGACCGCGCCCTGTTCGAACTACTGACCCTGGAAGGCGGCCAAGCCGGCTTGTCCTGGCGCACCGTCCTCCACCGCCGCCAGGGCTACCGCGAGGTCTTCAACGGATTCGACCTGGAGCGAATCGCGGCCTACACGCCCGCCGACGTCGAAGCTCGCCGCGCCGACCCCAGGATCATCCGCAACCGCGCGAAAATTCAGGCCACCGTCGGCAACGCACGGGCGGCCCTGCGGGCCATCGATGAACTCGGCTCGCTGGACGCTCTCGTCTGGTCCTTCGTGGACAGCCGCCCGCTGCGCAACGCCTTCCGATCGATGGACGATCTCCCTGCCCAAACCGAAGTCTCCCGCACCATGACCCGCGAACTCAAACGCCGCGGCTTCAAGTTCGTCGGCCCCACCATCTGCTACGCCTTCATGCAAGCCGCCGGCCTGGTCAACGACCATGTCGTGACTTGCTTCCGCTACCACGAGGTCTGACGCCAGCTTGCAACGCCACTCGGCTGTAGGCTTTTGCGTGAGAATCTGGAAAGCCCGGCGCTAGTTCTGGCACGGAGTGCGTTATGAGCGATCAGCCACTGTTCGAAGCAGCTTTCCCGTATCAGGACAACGTCCTGGCGCTACCAGTCGAGGATCTGGACCAGGCAGCCAGTTGGTACGGCCAGGCGCTCGGCCTTACCGAGGTGGAACGACGCGACAGCCCCGTTCCAACGGTCATCATGCAGCGCGACGGCGTACAGATCGGCTTCGCCATCAACGGCGGCGACGCTACCCAAGACGGCGCCGCCATTTTGGTCAGCGATCTCGAGCGGGCGCGACGCGAACTCGAAGCCAACGGCATTTCGCCGGGCGATTCACGCGTGGATGAACGCAACGGCAAGCAACTGCGCGTCTTCTTCGTCGTAGCCCCTGACGGCCTCTGCTACTACTTTCACCAACCCATCGACTAAACCGGCTACGACCTCCGGCAGCCACTGCGACGGCCCCAATCGTCACGGACTTCGGTTCGTCCGATCAGGCTTCCCCGACCGCACGTTTCATCTTCACTACTTACGGGCCATCAATCGCGGCTCACAAGCCTCGCAGCTTCGCCACAAACGACCCTTCCGCAACCTCAACCGACCCCGCCGGAATCGGCTGATCCGCCGCCACCGCTTCGCTGACCCTGGCCCCGTAGGCCAGCCCCAGCGGCAGCACGCCCTCGGCCTGCAACGTCTCGGCCCGGTCGATCAGCCCGTACACCAGGCGGCCGCCGGAGCCGTCCAGCGTGTCGCCCGGCTGTAGGTCGCGCTTGGCGTAGGCCAGCACCTCCGAAGTCGGCGCCTCGAGGGGCAGGCCCGACGACGCCCCAAGCAGCGCCGCCTGCGCGATGCTCAGCGGAGTCTCGACCCCGCACAGGTGGTATTCGCGAAACAGCGCCATGCGCTGGTCATCGCGCGAGACCCGGGTTCCGTGGATGCGCATGTCCTCGCGTACGTGCCGGTCATCCGAGGTCACAACCGCCCACACCCCGTCGGCAATGTGCTCGGCCACCGCCGTCACACCGTCCGGCCCAACGGCATTCGCCAGGTCCACCACTCCCGCGCGTGCCAGCAGACCGCCGGCTTCACCGGGCGCAAACAGATTGGGCAACTCGTTCAGTCCCGCTGACGGCTCGTGCATCCCGCGACGGTCCGGCGGTAGCCCCGTCATGTTCGACACCGCGCACATCTCGATCTGGGCTTTCGTCCCGTCCCGGAACGAGTTGTACATCTGCGAGTTCAGACGCAGCCGCTCCGCCGCTTCAACGTCGTAGCCCAGCCGTGACAGGGCCAGCTCCGGGTCGCCGTGCCGGTCCGCCGGGTACCGCCGCGTGCCCCGTCCGACCGCGATCACCTGCAGGCCCAGGGCCTTGGCCCAGTCGAACAGCTCCATGATTGCCACCGGCTGGTCACCGGCCGCCAGCGTGTACACCACGCCTTGCCGCCGCGCCTCGCGCGCCAGCACCCAGCCGCAACTCACGTCCGCTTCAACCGTCACCATCACCACGTGCCGGCCCTGCCGCAGCGCCCCCCACGCATTCCGCGCCGCCACCTCCGGGATCCCCGTCGCGTCCACGAACACTTCAATCGGAGCCGACTCCAGCGCCTCGGCGTCAGGCGCCAACACGGCCGCCCCAGCTGCTACGGCCGCTCCCACCTCAGCGGCGCCCTCGCAACGCCGCACCTGCTCTGCCGCCCAGCCGGCCGCTTTCAACGCCTCCGCCCCGTTGCGGGCGTTCGGATCGGCCACCGCCGCCAGCCGCAGCCCCTCGATCTGCGAAATCTGCGCCGTGATGCTCGTGCCAAACCGCCCCGCCCCAGCCAGCCCAACCGTCACCGGCCGGCCAGCCGCGACTCGGGCCTCCAGTCGTTCTCGCAATAGACGCAGCATGCAGAGCTTCCTCGCGGCTGGGCCGGCACGCGTCCGGCTGCACCGCACATCTTAGGCCCGGCGTCAGGGCGCCTTGCCTCGTCCAGATGTCAAAGTGACCCACTATCGCCCGGGTAGCACCGATAGGACCGGTGCACGCGGTAGGCTGAGTCCGCCGGTCAACCGCGACTGAACCTCATGCGAACATGTCCGGCCGCCGGCGATCACCGTGCCCAGGCCTGATCCGCCTCGGCGCGGCCCGCGAAAGCAAGCCCAGCAGGCGACGGGGAAGCACAGGAAGGATCGGCGGCGCTAGCTGTCGTCCAGGCAGCCCGTCGCGACGAGAACTGCACGATCAGCCTCGGAGAGCGAAGCGTCGGCCTTCTGGCTCTCACCCATAAGCACCATCATCGGAGCGAGCAGCTCCTCCGCATGGGCCGTGTCGTTGAGGTCCTTCGTTTCCATAGCGCCCTTCAGGACACGGTAGAGGCGGAGCCGGAACTTGTGATGCTCCTCTAGACCCTCGGGCGGGATCACGGACTCGTACGCCTCAATACTGGCGGTGATAGTGTCGCGGAGGTTGCCCCAAGTTGCTTCGCTGTCCTCCCCACCGGAACCGACAGCCTGCCACTCCGCACAGAATTCGCCATACGCCTGCACGGTAAGCTGCTTGGGTGGGGCATCTCCACAGGCGGCAATGCACAGGGTGGCGACGGCGAGAACCAGCGGCCAGCGGGGGGGGGGAGATCGTGGCAAGCCTCTGACGCGTAAGCAACCAGCATATCAGCCTGGGAATGTCCCACCGCCCCCCGGATCCCCGCAACTCAAAACGACTCACTACTCACCGCTCCTTCCGCAACGCCTCCATCAATCGAATGCAAGCTCGTCAGCTTGGTCGGTGTGGAGCGGGCTACATTCGGGTCGGCTAGCCTGCCACACTCTGTCCGGTGTCTAAGCCCAGCGCATCAAGCCAGCCGCCGAAATCTCCAAGCGAGCCACCGGCAAGTCGGCCTAAGGCCTTGACGGGCACGTCGCCGACCCTGCGTATGTATAGAAATGTGAGGAGAAGCTATGCGTGAATCTGGTGGCTTCATATCGGTCGACGGATTCTGTGAAGCGGGTGTTATCCTCGAAGGATTTTTTGATGTCGTGCGAAATGGTGCTTTTGAAGTTTATAACGAGTTCAGCTTTCAGCATGAATTGGGAATCTATCTACGCGAGAAGTTTTCAGAAAAGAAAGTGCAATTTGAGCGTAATGCAAAACACTTTGGCATCAATGAGCCAGATCTCATCAAGAAGGAGATTGACATAGCCGTTTTTTCCTGTGATAAGAGTGAATTGTCGTGCGCCTTTGAACTAAAGTATCCCCGAAATGGTCAATATCCTGAACAGATGTACAGCTTCTGTAAAGATATCGCCTTCTTGGAGCAGCTGGTCAGCGCTGGATTTAGGAAAGCATACTTTGCTGTCATGGTTGATCAGCACTTGTTCTATTCTGGCACCAAGAAAGATGGGATTTACGCCTACTTTCGCTCGAATAATAAGATAGCAGGAAAGATTATCAAGCCAACTGGAAATAAACTTGAATCAGTATGCATCCAAGGCAGTTATATCGCAGAATGGAATACGATCAAAGAAGATCTGAAATACTGTATTGTTGAAGTCAGTTTGAGTGCCGTCGAAAGAGGACGGGCACGGTGATATCTGCCGTCGAAGCCATCGGGTTTAGTTCGCGCGTTCGGATCCGCCACCGCCGCCAGCCGCAGACCGTCGATCTGCGAAATCTGCGCCGCAATGCTTGTCCCAAACCGTCCCGCACTAGCCAATCCAACCGACACCGGCCGTCCGGCTGCCGCCCGCTTGTCCAAGCGTTCAAGCAGTAGGCTCAGCAAAGGTCAGTCAGTCATTCTGAAGGGAATCAGATGTTGAGTTCCAATAACATCCTCCGACCGCGAGCAATTGACTCTGCCTGAGGGTCGGAGGATCGGGCTATTCGCTCGGTTAATGAAGGTCATTGGACGAGTCTGAATGTCCATTCATCGAATCGGCCCAATACGTAGCCGCTTAGTGAGTCTGATATGATGACTATAAGAGATCTATGCAATTCATAAAAAGGCGGATCTAGTTTCCTCTAACTATGCTCTTTCCACGAGCGTCCTTTTCAATCACAATCTCTCCTTCGGTACGCAAAGCCGAAGCAATGTACTCATATTCGTGGAATGTTCGCAACGATACAATGGTAGTGTTACGGACAATTCTCAGTCCGCGAGTGGATAACCTGCCGCTTTCATCGACATCGAAAATCCATGTGAGTCTTTCGTCATTTGTGCTTACTAGTCTCTGAAGGAACAGGGCATCAACGAGTTCGCCAAACTGCCACGTGACTTGTGTGTACATCGAGGCTCCGTCCTTTATTTGGGGGATTATATGCTTGAGTTGACGGCGGGTGAGCGTCTCACTCACGCCGCTCGGTTTCCGGTCGGTGTCTGAGTAGAGCCTTCGCTACCTGCTCCGGCAACGCGCCCTGGTAGTCGGCGCGAAGAGGTGACGGGCGCGACGCCTCGGTATCGTCGGCCTGATACAGCCGGTCGATGCCGTCGAGCGCCTCGGTGAGCGCGCCGGTCTCTTGCTCTTCAGCCTCGATACGGTTGCGCATCACGTCTCTCGCTTCGTTGATTTGCGCCCACTGATCCGCCAGCGAGACGCGCGGGATGGGGAAGTCGGCAATGTGTTGGCGGTAAATGTGCGGCTGGCCGGTCCCTTGCTGGCGTCGATAAATCTCATCTTGCTTCGCTTTCAGGCAAAGGAACAGGTAAAACGTCAGGAACTCGTCTTCGTCGTGGCTGCGAACGATCAGACAATCGGACGCCCATATCGGCGCTTCGTGCCACCAGACAAAGCCCGCGTAGGCCCCTGATTTGCTGACGGTGAAACAGCCGCCCTCGGTGTTCGCCGCATCGTGGGTGAACGACCATTCGCGCCCCCCCCCGATAATCGGATACCGGCCAGGGGTGGCGTCCGCCTCCGTGAGCATCTGCCCGTTCGCAATGTCCGCCACCTCACCAAGCTGCACGACGTTCGGCGTAACGATGTTCCACGGGCGCTCGACAAAGAATTGGTTGCGGTTGTTCCCATTGCGCACGCGCACCACTTCAACGCCGGCCGGCCGCGCCTCCAACGGCTCGGGCGTCGCTTGGTAGAAGAACAGGAATTCGTCCATATCAATGGACGGGCCTTTCGCCTTCTCGCCGCTGAGCGTGACGTGGTAGTACCAGTCGGTCCGTTCGCGGCCCTTGTCAGTGAGATATAGCACCTTCGTGCCGGCTTCGGTGTACGGCGCGAACGATCCACGCGGCAACGTGGCAATCACGCGAACCCGCGCGTCACGAAAGAGCCGGAACCAGAGATCGCGATGCGACCGATTGACGGCCAAGCCCTCGGGAATCACCACGGCCATCGCGCCGTCCGCCTTGAGGCTCTTGAAGCACCGGAGGAGGCAGGCTTGATCCGA
This sequence comes from Chloroflexota bacterium, assembly GCA_965263175.1. GTDB lineage: Bacteria > Chloroflexota > UBA11872 > UBA11872 > UBA11872 > UBA11872. The sequence goes on along the minus strand of OZ253587.1, from coordinate 2,897,542 downwards.
TCCGCGGGCGTCGGGATCGACCGCATGGATCGCGTCATCCCCGATCTCAAGCGAAAACGGGATATTGGACAGCGCGTAGTCGTACCACCCTTCGTCGTCTGGCAGCCGTTGCAGGCTATCGCCTTGCACCACACCCGAATGCCCATCGCCGAATAGGATCATGTTCATCTTGGCGACGCGGGCCGTCGTAGTGATTTCCCGGCCAAAGAGCGACTGGTGATGCAGGACGCGCGATGCGGTTTCAGAACGCGGCGCCTGTTGCCCCAGGTGCCGGAACGCTTCGATCAGGAAGCCGCCCGTTCCACAGAACGGGTCAATCACGGTCTTCCCAAACGCGGGATTGAGCAACTGAACCATGAACCGCACGACGGCGCGTGGCGTGAAGTACTCGCCCAAATCGTTGTTGGCCGCCGTGGTCCGCCGTAGGAAGTGCTCAAAGGCGAGGCCCTTCAAGTCTTCGTCCACGCCGGTCAGGTGCAGCGGATTGAGTTCGTGGACGATGGCCTTGAGGGCCGAGCCGCCAACGTGGGTTTTGGTCAAGACGTCGCTGGCGTAGCGGTCGCGAAGACGCGGAATCACGAAGTCATTCAGATAGCTCGGGAGATCGCCGTCCGGACGCGTGAGCAATTCGTTCCACGTCTGGTCAGTGGGATCGGCTTCGCTCGCCAGCTTGAGAAACAGGATGTTGGCGAATTCGGTAAAGCGTTCGAGCCCGGCCCTGATCCCCGCGTGCCGCAGCACGCCATTCAATCGCTCGAAGATATCGAGCAATTGCGCCCGGGACTCAATCACGTCGTGCGGGACGGTGAGGACGGCATTGGTCCGGCCCGTCCAAAACGTTCGCAATCGCACCGGCGCCAACGGTTCGGTGACTTCGACGTTGTTCAGAAAGAGCGGTTGCTCGCTCGGGGCATGGAGCGACTTGAACGTCGGGCCGTTGCAGGCGAAGACAAAGTCCACGCCGAGACGCTCGGCATAGTCGCGGCCCTGATCGAGGGCCGTCTGGACCGACACCTGCGGCTTCTTGGCTTCCAGGACGGCGACAGGCACGCCGTCAGCGAAGAATGTGTAGTCGGGTGACTTTATCCGCCAGATTGCGGCGCTGGACGGTGCTGAGGCGGGCCGTGACGGCCCGCTCGAAGTAGACATCGCGATCGTCGCGTGAGGCGTCGAGGATCCATCCCTTCGCTTCGAGCCGTCGGTCAATTTGGTGGCGGACCTCGGCTTCGACGCCGACAACCATCGGGGTTTAGCGCGAGCCGGACGGCAGACCGTTCGGGGCCGTCAGGTCTGCGTAGCTGAGCCGCTTCCCCGCAAAACCGGCAGCCACGGCCACCATCTGATCGATGGTATCGAGGCTGCGGATGTTCTGGCGGCCCGCGAATTCGTTGACGTACCGCTCCAAGTGCTTCGGGCTGATCTTGTGGAACGTGCCCTTGTGGGCCCGCTTGAGCATGGACCAGAAGCTTTCGACGTTGTTGGTGTGAATGTGCTGGTTGACGTACTCACCGACCGAATGCCGAACCGACGAATGATTCGGGAGACCCTGATAGGCGCGGGCCTCATCGGTGTACACCTCAGCGCCGTCCGCCGTGTGCGCCGCGACAAAGCTTTGGAGCGTGGCCGCGTCGGTTCGCTGGACGACCTCAGCCACGACCTGACCCGTCGCGCGGTCCTTCGCGCCCACTACAGCGGTCTTCCCCATAGGGCCGCGACCGTGCAACTGCGCTCGCTTGGACTTCGCCATGTTGCGGCGGCGGCCACCGACGTAGGTTTCGTCAACCTCAACCGGACCTTCAAACAGGACGGTCGGGCCTTGCGCGGCGAAGGATTCCCGAATGCGTTGCAGCATGTGCCATGCGGTCTTCTGCGTGATCTTGAGGTCGCGGTGCAGCTTCATGCTCGATACACCCTTGAGCGACGTGGTGTCCAAGTAGATCGCGTAGACCCACTTGAGGAGCGGGAGCGGCGAACCGGCCATAAGCGTTCCCGTTTTGACTGAGAAGTACTTGCGGCAATCACGGCAGCGGTACGGCATCGTCTTGTGGGAGCACTCGTGCGTGTTGTCGCCGTTGCAGGTCGGGCAGCGGCGAACACCGTCCGGCCAAAGGATGGACTCGAACCATGCGCGGGCCGCGTCTTCGTTCGGAAACTTCTCAGCTAGCTCGATCAGGCTGATGCCTTCTCGGTGATCTCGCCCCGGTGCTGCCATTGCGATCCCCTCTCTCAACTGGTTAGAGAGTAGCGGATTTGGCGACCCGTGTCAACTCAAGCATATAATTCCCCGAAGAATCGATCGACGCCTGCAATTGAGATCATTGCCCATACTTTGGTCCCATGTATGGGTTCCATTCCGGCAAGGATTTCTTGTTCAATTTCCCGATCTATCTTCTTGTCCTTATGCACAGTCCATGCTTTTGCAGCTATACGCAGAACCCCATAGCACAGAGCACCGAGGACAATGACGCCAAGAAGTAGCTCCATCGGTCCCTTTAACCTCAGCCTAGGCTCAATGAGGTGGCGAGAATAGCACACTAAGCCCTCACGAGACACAGGTTCTCGTCGGGACGCCTTAGTGCTTCAACTGGTCAGTGGTGTGGTACACACCTTCCTTGATGAGGTCGCAACGCGGCTACAGATGCAAAGGTGGGTCTCACGGGTGTGAGACAGAAAGCTCCGTTTCGGGCTGATACAGCCGTCGAAAAAGCGGGCGAAGACATATGGCGGCAAATCGCTTAAGCTGGGACGTTATGGTCGACACCTTCATCGTCATTCGCGGCGCGCGGGAACACAATCTCAAGAACATCGACCTTGAGATCCCGCGCAACAAGCTCGTGGTGTTCTCGGGCATCTCCGGCTCCGGCAAGTCCAGTCTCGCCTTCGACACCCTCTACGCCGAGGGCCAACGGCGCTACGTCGAGTCGCTGTCGGCCTACGCCAGGCAGTTCCTGGGCCAGCTCGAAAAGCCGGACGTCGACCAGATCGAGGGCCTGTCGCCAGCCATCTCCATCGACCAGAAAGCCACCTCCCACAATCCGCGCTCCACCGTGGGCACCGTCACCGAGATCTACGACTACATGCGCCTTCTCTGGGCGCGCATCGGGCAGCCCCACTGCCACACCTGCGGCGAGCCGCTCTCGGCCCAGACCATCCAGGAAATGGTCGACCTGATCCTGGATTGGGACGACGCCACCCGTTTCCTGGTGCTGGCCCCCGTGATCATCCACCGCAAGGGCGAGCACAAGGGCGTGTTCGACGACGCCCGGCGCGCCGGGTTCGTACGTGTGCGTGTGGACGGCCAGGTCGTGTCCATCGACGACGCGCCAGCCCTCGACCGCAACCTCTGGCACGACATCGACATCGTGGTCGACCGCCTCACCGCCAAGGCCGACTCGCGCATGCGGCTGGCCGACTCGTTGGAAACCGCCCTCAAGCTGGGCGAAGGCTTCGTCACCATTCAGATCGTCGACGGCGACGAAATGACGCTCAGCGAGCGGCTGGCCTGCAAGAACGGCCACGTCAGCCTGGCCAACCTTGAACCCCGCCTCTTCTCCTTCAACACGCCCCACGGCGCCTGCACGGACTGCAACGGCCTGGGCTCCAAGCTTGAGCTTGACCCCGCCCTCATCATTCCCAACCGCTCCCTCGCCATCGGCCAGGGCGCCATCGTCCCCTGGGTCAAGGCCCACACCCGCGAGACCTCACTCACTCGGCACGTCATCGAGGCCCTGGCCCATAAGTACGGGTTCCGCACCAACACCCCGGTCGAGCGGCTGGACCCAGCCATCGTGGACGTGCTGCTCTACGGCGCGCCCGGCCAGCCGCTGGTCGTGCAGTACACCAACGCCGCCGGACGCCGCCGCGCCTACGAGTTCGAGTTCGAAGGCGTGATCCCCAACCTTCGCCGCCGCTACGCGAACACTGAGTCGGATTACATCCGCGGCGAGATCGAGCGCTATATGACCCGCCGCATGTGCCCCACCTGTCTGGGCGCTCGGCTGCGCCCGGAATCGCTGGCCGTCACCGTCGGCGGCAGCTCCATTCACGACGCCACGGCCATGACCATCCAGGCCGTCGCCGGATTTTTCGCCGGACTCAAGCTCGGCAGGCGCGACGCCACCATCGCCGTCCAGGTCCTCAAGGAGATCAACGCCCGCCTCGGTTTCCTGGAGGCCGTTGGTCTCGAGTACCTCACCTTGGAACGCTCCGCCGGCACCCTCTCCGGCGGCGAGGCCCAGCGCATCCGCCTGGCAACCCAGATCGGTTCCGGTCTCGTCGGCGTTATGTACATCCTCGACGAACCCAGCATTGGGCTGCATCAGCGCGACAACGCCCGCCTGGTCCGCACCCTGAAAGGACTGCGTGACCTGGGTAACACCGTCATGGTGGTTGAGCACGATGAAGAAACCATCCGCTCCGCCGACTGGGTGATCGACATCGGCCCCGGTGCCGGCGAGCACGGCGGCAACGTCGTCGCCGAGGGCACGCCGGATCACATCGAACGCCACCCCCATTCCCTCACCGGCGCCTACCTGGCCGGACGCGAGCGCATCCCCGTGCCGCCCGCCCGCCGCACCGGCAACGGTGCGCGGCTCACGCTGGAAGGCGTCCGCGCCAACAACCTCAAGTCCCTCGACGTCCAGTTCCCCCTCGGCTGCTTCATCTGCGTCACCGGCGTGTCCGGGTCCGGCAAGAGCACCCTCATCGAGGACGTGCTCTACCGCGCCCTGGCCCAGCGCATCTGGGGCAGCCGCAACGTGCCGGGCGAGCACTCCCGCATTCGCGGCCTGGAACACATCGACAAAGCCATCGAGATCGACCAGTCCCCCATCGGCCGCACCCCCCGCTCCAACCCCGCCACCTACACCAGCGCCTTCACCCCAATCCGCGACCTCTTTGCCGCCGTCCCCGAGTCCCGCGCTCGCGGCTACAAACCCGGCCGCTTCTCCTTCAACGTCAAGGGCGGCCGCTGCGAAGCCTGCGAGGGCCAGGGCCTGAACCGTATCGAGATGCAATTCCTGCCCGACGTCTACGTCACCTGCGAGGTTTGCGAAGGCGCTCGCTACAACCGCGAAGCCCTCGACATCACTTACAAGGGCAAAACCATCGCCGACGTGCTGGCAATGACCGTCGAAGACGCCCACGTCTTCTTCCAGAACATCCCGTCCATCGAGCGCAAGCTCGGCACCTTGGTCGACGTTGGCCTCGGCTACATCCGCCTGGGCCAGCCCGCCACCACCCTCTCCGGCGGCGAAGCCCAGCGCATCAAGCTCGCCGCCGAACTCTCCAAGCGCGCCACCGGCAAGACCGTCTACATCCTCGACGAACCCACCACCGGCCTGCACTTCGCCGACACCCGCAAGCTCATCCAGGTCCTTCAGCGCCTCGCCGACGCCGGCAACACCGTCATCGTCATCGAACACAATCTCGACGTCATCAAGTCCGCCGACTGGCTGATCGACCTGGGACCCGAAGGCGGCGACGCCGGCGGCGAACTCATCGCCGAGGGCACCCCCGAGGACGTCGCCGACCACCCCGCCAGCTACACCGGCCAATACCTCCAGCGAGTCCTCAACCCCGACAGCCGCCGCCCGCGCCCCTCCAGCAACGGACAGACCAAGAGCAAGCCACCGCGCCGCGCCTCACGCAGTCCAGCCCCGGCGGGCGCGTGACCTACACCCAGGGGGACTGAACGATGGCAACGGAAAGTCGACGACTCCAGGATCAGGCCGCGGTTGTCACCGGCGCTGCCACCGGCATCGGCGGCGCCATCGCCGAACGCCTCGCATCCGAAGGCGCCTCCGTCCTCATCGCCGACATAAACGCCCAGGGCGCCCAGGAGCGCGCGGCCCGGATTCAGGACGCCGGCGGCATCGCCGCCGCCTGCACCACCAACGTCGGCGAGATTGACCAGGTCCAGGCCATGATCCAGGCCGCCGTTGATCGTTGGGGCCGCCTCGACATCATCGTCAACAACGCCTACCCCGCCATGGAAGCCATGACCGGCGGCGCCGAAGACGTCCCGCCCGACGTCTACGACAGAGCCATGGCCGTCCTCGTCAAGGCCAGCTACCTGTCCGCCAAGTTTGGCGTGCCCCACCTGCGCAGTGCTGGTGGCGGCAGCATCGTCAACATCTCAAGCATTCACGGCCTGCTTGTTGCTCCTGGCGTCCTCGTCTACGAAACCGGCAAAGCCGCCCTTATTGCCGCCACCCGCCAGATGGCCGTTGAGTACGGACGCGACGGTATCCGCGTCAACGCCATCGCCCCCGGCCACATCGTTACCGAGGGCATCCAGGCCAACATGTGGGACCAGAACCCCTCCGGCCTGAAGTTCCTCGAAGCCCAATACCCCGTAGGCCGCTGCGGACGCCCCGCCGACATCGCCGCCGCCGTCGCCTTTCTCTGTTCGCAGGACGCCTCCTTCATCACCGGCCACACCCTCGTCGTCGACGGCGGCCACTCCCTCCAAATCCAGGAAAACTTCGGCGTCGCCCAAGCCCACTACATCCAAGACCACCCCCACACCCAACTCCCCTATTAGAGACCTTTGCCCAACGCCCTTCGTCCGCGAAGGTGCGGGCCGCTCTTGCTCCCTTTCCTCGGAGACCTTTGCCCAACGCCCCTCGTCCGCGAAGGTGCGGCGGCTCTTGCTCCCTCTCCCTGTGGGAGAGGGTTGGGGTGAGGGTCTTCCGGGCAACAGTCCCCCGGATTACGCAAAGGTCTCTATTAGCTGGCCTGGGGGTGCACTCCGTTCGTGGTGAGCCGGACAGACGTCTTCGGCTGACCGTGTCGAACCACATCCCGAAGCACGCAAGCCACTCCAGCAGTCCCGCCGTCTTCGCCCAGTCTTGCGTAGGGGCGGCGTCTCAGACCCGCCCGTCTTCCGCCCGCGCCCGCCCTTGTCATCCCAAGGTCCTCCAAGGGATCTCGCCTTCTCCCCCCGTCATCCAGTCTTATCCCTCTCCCTCCCGGAGACCTTTGCACAACGCCCCTCGTCCGCGAAGGTGCGGGCCGCTCTTGCTCCCTCTCCTCGGAGACCTTTGCCCAACGCCCCTCGTCCGCGAAGGTGCGGCGGCTCTTGCTCCCTCTCCCTGTGGGAGAGGGTTGGGGTGAGGGTCTTCCGGGCAACAGTCCCCCGGATTACGCAAAGGTCTCTATTAGCTGGCCTGGGGGTGCACTCCGTTCGTGGTGAGCCGGACAGACGTCTTCGGCTGACCGTGTCGAACCACATCCCGAAGCACGCAAGCCACTCCAGCAGTCCTGCCGTCTTCGTCCAATCTTGCGTAGGGGCGGCGTCTCAGACCCGCCCGTCTTCCGCCCGCGCCCGCCCTTGTCATCCCGTCCTTCTTCCCCTCTCCTGGGAGACCTTTGAATAATGCGCCCTGCGCAGCGCCGAGGGGCGACGCCCGACCCGCGAGAGGGTGGCGCGGGGTGGGGCAGCCTGGGTCGCCGCTCGCCGGGGCCTGCCCGCAGGCCTGCGCGCCTGGTTGAGGGCGCAGCGCGCCTAGGGCGAGGCCGGGGCCCCGGCCAGCAAGCGGTCCGCGCGGCGCAGGTTGTAGGCCAGCAGCTTGAACCACATCTCGGTCGTGTTCCGGGCCAGGCCCCGGTAGCGCACCCGCTGGTAGCCGTACGAGCGCTTCAACGTCCCAAACACGTGCTCCACCGGCCGTCGCACCTGTTCGATCCGGGCGTGGCGGCGGCGCGCCGCCGGGCCCAGCCGGGGCTGATGTTTGGTGGGCCGTCGCATCAGCCGATCCGCGATCCCCCGCGCCCGCAGCCGGGCGCTGCGCGCGTGCGTGCCATAGGCCGCATCCCCGTACACCGCCCCTTCGTCCCCCGCGATCAGCTCGTCCGCCACCTGGGTCTCGTTCACGTTCGCCGGGGTCAGCACCGCGCGCCGGACCAGTTCCGACTCGGCGTCCACCCCCAGGTGCAGCTTGTAGCCAAAGCGCGCCTGCCGGCCCCGCCGGGCCCAGGCCGCGTCCGGGTCCCGGGGGCTGCCCGCGCCGGTGGCGCCCCCTTGCGGGCGGCGCACCTGCGCGTCCACCAACGTGCCCTGCATGACCAGCAGCCCGCGCGCGGCCAGTTGCTGCTCCACCGCCGCGAACAGCGGCTCGGCCACGCCCGCCGCCGTCAGCCGCGTGCGGAAGCGGCTGATCGTCGAGTGATCGGGCGCGTCGTCCTGCAGCCCCAACCCCACGAAGCGCCGGAACGACAGCCGCTCCCACAACGCCTCTTCCATCGCCGGGTCCGAGGCCTGATACCACTGCTGGAGCAGCAGCACCTTGACCATCAGCAGCGGCGGATAACTCGGCCGCCCGACCGGCGCGGCGTGCAGGTCCGCCACCAGCGCCTCCAGCGGCGCCCAGTCGATGAGCTGCGTCAGCCGCTCCAGCCGGGCGTTGCGGCCCACCCGCGGCGGCAGCCAGGCGTCGATCAGTTCCGGCGAATGGGTGGAACGGTGCATGGCCACGACTCTCGGCGGCGGGAACGATGGTCTCCACGATCCACCTCACGCCAGGGTTTTGCAAAGGTCTCTCCTGGGGGAGAGGCAGATTCCGGCGTCCGCGTCGGAAATCGGTGAGGGCTCTTCCGGTCCCGGTGCTCAGGCGAAAGCACCTCCCCCAGTGGTCCCCCGAGGAATCCCGCCTTCTCCCCTCCATCCTCTCTCACTACTCACTTCTCTCCGCTCACTCCTTCCCCATCCCCCGTCATCCCGGCGTCCCCACCCGGCACCCAGCAGCTACCAGCACCTCAAGCGCACCCTGCGGCCCGATCACCCAACCATCCCGAGCGCATAAACCAATCATGGCGACCCTGCCCTAACGGCCAACCCGTCCAAACGCCGTCGGGCCCCGCAATCGACCTGCTCAGGCAGCCCTGATCGCGGCATGCCTCGCCAACACGTCCTTGATATCCCCCGGGTCCCACGACACCTCCGACGCCCACCGCCCAAACCCCCCGTGCGCGTTCACCGCCTTGATCCACTCGCCTAGGAACCGCCGTTTGGTCTGGTTCTCCGGGCTATCTCGCCCCTTCACTTCCAGCACCAGGTGCACGCCCGAGTCCATCCTGATGATGAAATCCGGCCGGTACTTCCGCACCACGCCGTTATGGATATACAGCACGTCAAAATCAAGATGGTCGTTCTTCACCCAGGCCGACACGGCCGCGCTGCGGTCCAGCTCAGACGCCTCCGCCGCTTCCCAGCTGCCGTCATGCACGCACACGTTGATGTGGCTGTGCTTCGTCCGCGTGCATGGTCGCCCCGTGTACCAGGTCATCATGTCGCCGGTGGACCGAACCGGCTGATCCTGATCCAACACCAGTTCCAGCCGCTCCGTGTTCTCAAACCGGATCGCTTCCCAGCGGACGGTACACCTGGTCCACCCGAACCACGTTCGGCCAGCTGATCTCGAACGCGGCCCGGTCCGCCCTCGGTTCCACGGCTGTCTTGGGCGGCGTCGGCGGCGGTACGACCACGCCGGCGCCTTGATGCGGCAAAAAGGCAAACGGCACGCCAAACACGTTCACGAATTCCGGCTCAAATAGCCCCGTCTCGGGATCGACCTCGTAGGAAGTCCGTCGCAGCCCGCGTCCCACCACCTGCTCGCACAGCAGCTGGCTCGTAAACGCCCGCAGCCCCATGATGTGCGTCACCGTCTTCGCGTCCCAGCCTTCTGAGAGCATCCCCACCGAGATCACGTTCTGAATCTGGGCGCCCGCTTTGCCGACCTGCCCCACGCTGTCCACCTGCTGTCGCAGCAACTCGGCCTGCTGCGGCTTCGTCTTCGCCGTCGTCGAACCGTCGCCGTCCACGAACGCCTCGCCGCTGAACTCGCTGGCCTCCGCCTTCTCCAGCACCTTCGAGTCGATGTGCAGGGTCCGCTCGGTATCGCACAGTTCGTCGATGCGTACCCGCTCGGTGTCGAAGGCGTGCTTCACCCGCGCCGCCGTTTCCGTTCGGTTGGCCACCGTAATCATCACCGGCGGCGTCTCGGCCCCAGCCTTCTCCCAGGCTCGGGCTGTCTCACGCCAGTCGAATCCCAGCAGGTAGTAGCCGTTCAGCACCAGGTCCGGCAACGGCTCCTCGGCAGTGGCACGGCGGCTCAGGTCAGCCTTGACGTCGCGGTCGTTGTAGATGTGGTAGAGACGCGACTTGAAGGTCTTCGTGTCCGGCAAAGCGTCGTCGTGCACCACCACCCGCGGCGTTTTCACCAGCCCGGCCTCGATCGCGTCGTTCAGGCCAAAGTCGCTCACGATCCAGCCGAACAGCGACCCGTCCGAACTGCGCCCGCCCGTCGGTGCAAACGGCGTGGCCGAAAAGTCGTAACAGGTCAGAATCCCCGGCGTGCGTGCAAGCCGGTCCAGGCCGCCAATCCACTTGGTTGCCTGCTCCCGCTCGGCCCTGCTCACGCCTCGTACCCGCGACGTAGCCGGCGTACGCCAGGCATGGTGCGCTTCGTCGTTGATTACCAGCAGGTTGCGGGCGTTCGCCATGTCCTTCAGCACCTTGCGCGCGTAGGCGGCGTCGCTCATGGCGCCGCGCTTGTCCACGCTGCGCTTGCGGGCCAGTTGTTCGTCGGTCTCCCAATTCAGCGTGTGCCAGTTGCACACCTCAACCCGCCCCCGCCGCAGCTTGTCGTGCAGGGCCGAGGGCACCACGTTGAACTCCCGGTAGTAGTTCGCCGGGTTCGACGGCGCCAGCACCGCCAGCCGCCGCTTCACCGTCAGGCCCGGGGCGATCACCAGCACGTCGCGCGAAAAGCGCGTGTCGCGCGGGTACGCCGTCTTGTTCAGCACCTGCCAGGCAATCACCATGGCCATAACCACGGTCTTGCCCGACCCCGTCGCCATCTTGGCGCACAGCCGCTGAAACTCGCCCCCGTCCGAGGGAATCTCGATCTCCACTCGCTCAGCCACCGGCGCCTCGGTTAGCCAGATCAACGTCTCGGCGGCTTCAAGCTGACAGAAGAAGAACTGCCGCGTCTCCCGCTCGTCCCGGTCCCACCAGTGCTCCAGCAACCGTCGCGTAATCCCCGTCGCGCCCGGCCATCCCGCCTCGCGCCAAGCGCCGACCCGTTTGCGAATACGGTTCACCAGCGGCAGCGGCACAAAGTCGCCCGGATCCTCGTCCGTGGTGGCCGCCGTCGTCGCCACCATGTACCCGCTCTCACGCCGCCGCTCTTCCAGCTTGAACTCAAACCGGTCCCGGTCATACCGCCAGTGCCGCAAGGGTTCCTCGTACGGCGAATTGATAACCAACTGATCAATCACCGTCGGCATCAGGCAGTCTCCGGCGGGACCAATGGCGCCAGCTGCGCCATCAAAAGTGGCACTTCGTCCTGAACAACCCGCCACAGCGTGTCAAGAACGACGTCGTAGTAGGCGTGGACGATTCGGTTGCGAAGTCCGATGATTTGCGGCCAGGGGATTTCCGGATGTGCGCGTCTCGTGCCTGAGCTGATTTGCGATGCAGCCTCACCGATGATCTCCACTTGCTTCTGTACCGCACTCTGATGAAGATCGCTCTGCCTGAACTGAGTGAATGTCATCCCACGCACGTATCTTCTCGCTTTGTGAGACGCGACCATCATGTCAAGTAAAAACGCATCCTCATCACGCGGCATAGACCACCTGCGCCGACCCTAGAATCGCCTTGCGCCTGATATAGTTCGGACTCCACTCAACGGCCCGACGATCAATCAGATCCACCTCGCGTCCCAGGATCTTGGTCAGTTCTTCTTCCATGGCAATTCGTTCCCCCAACCCAATCATGGCCTCGGGACGGAAATTCACCAGCACATCAATATCGCTATCCGAACCGAAATCGTCGCGCAGCACAGAACCGAACAATGACATTTCGATAATCCGCCAACGCTGACAATATGTGGCGAGCTCTGCCTCGGACAGTCGAAGTCGATCCTTCAACACGTCCACGCTCAACCTCCAAACAGCCTGCATCCAAGCCGACATTGATTTGCTTGGACGCGCATTGAACTCACGCCGGCAACGTGTCCATTTGACCGTTCTACGCCCTCTACCATTCTAACGCAATCACCTTCAGATCCTCGATACCCCGATCGCCCACGATGTTTCACCGCGCCCCCCCCGCCTCGATCGGGGCGGCTCACTCCTTCATACCCTTCGTGCCCTTCGTGGACAATCCCCATCCCACATCCTGTCAATTCTGTCCATCCATGCTCAAATCCTCACCGTCATTCTCCTACCACGCCCGGCCCGATAGCCTCACCCGAGTAAATCACCTGCGCCGATTCCAGGATTGCCTTCCGGCGGATGTAGTTCCGGCTTTCCTCGACCGACCGCCGACTGATCAGGTCCACGTCGCGCCCCAGAATCTCCACCAGTTCCCGTTCCATCTCCATCCACTCGCTCAACCCATGCCGTGCCGTCGGATCGATCCTCACCAGCACGTCCACGTCGCTGTCCGGGCCAAAGTCATTCCGCAGCACAGAGCCAAACAATGCAAATTCATCGATCTGCCACCGTCTGCAGAACGCTTCAATCTCCTCGTTCGGTAGTCGCATTGCAATCCTTGGGTTTGGCATCATGACTTGATCGGTGGCTTTCCAGCGTCAGCCAGCTTCTCGTTGAGTTCCGCTATTCGATTCTCGTTGGCTGCGGGCCTAATGTAGTAGTGTTCGAAGAGTTGCTCGACGATTTCCAAACACCACTCCGCCTCTTGCGGTTCGACGTCGATAATCTGTGAACTGTTCTCTCCAGTTATTGGGTGTGCAGAGAAGTTTCCGAAATTGCGCACTGCGTCGACTGTGGATGTCAGGGATGCTGGAAGTGACTTACTAGAGTCAGATTCGTTGAGAACATCGACGATTTGGTCGACCAGATTCCTGCGTGAGTATCCCTGTTCCTCAAGAATCGACTGCAGAATTCGTCGGGACAGCGCTGCTGAAGCCTTAGGGCTAATCGGCGATACTTCACAAGCCTCCTTATAGTCATTACGCATTGTTTCAGGAACCGCATTGTCGACTGGAGGACGCCGTTCTACACGAGGATAGGCCAAGTACTCGCATTCGTCAAAGAATTGCACTCTCTTGCTTCCATATGAAACATCGTATATCTCGCCTTGCCCAACCCTTATTATGGCCTCATCGCAGGACGGGCAGAGCATGGATTTGTGAATCCAATGCGCAATTTCATCTTGACCCATATGCAGCAGGATGCCTCCATCGGAACTATCGTAGATTTCTACAGCGCAATGGGGGCACTTCATGTCTGTTGTGCTTTCCTCGTTCGTGAGCAATTGAAGACTAAGAGGCTCTTCATTTGCCCAAGGACTTCCGAGGATCCCAAAGTAAAAGTGGAGTTCACTCTTCGCGATCTTGCCATTGCAGCGTGCACTATCTTAGTTCCATGACCTTCAAGCTCTCAATCCCGCGATCATCCACAATCTTCACCGCCGCTCGCCCATGATCTCCCGCCTCGAACGGCAACGACACCGTCCCCCGGTAAGCCTCGATCAAATCGGTGTCGATCTCCGCCTTGAGGTTCCGAGCCAGCCGCGCCCATCCCTCGCGAGCTCCGGCCATCGGGAAAAATACCTGTTCGGGAAACAGGCTGCGGCCGTCATAGTCGGGGTCCAGCATCCACACGGCGATGTGGTCGGCGCCGCCCGACTCCACGCCACCGCTCCGCGTGTTGAAGTAATCGAAGCCATGCACCTCCACCTGCCACTTCCCAGCGTCCTCACCTTCGGCCAGCTTGCGAACCTCCACGTCAGGCTGACCGATAAGCCAGAAGCTCTCGTTGCTGGACCTCTTGCGCTTCAGGTCCTCGGTCAGCAGGTCCGCGTTCATCTGCGCCTTGAGAAACTGCACGCCCGCCAGGGCGGGGTCCATTTCATCGATGTCTTTCGCCGCCTCGGGGTCGAACTGAAAGGCGGCGAAGACTAGGAGGTCGGGATTCGGACTTAGCATGCGGGCCTCTTCCCACGCCCGCTCGACCTGGCGCTGTTCTAAAGGCGCGTGGTTTGGCCCGAACGAAACCGCCACACGCTGCGGAGCGTCCGTATCTGCGGTTTCGCCGACCGCGTGCAGCCACTGTGTACCCGCCTGCAGCTCCAGGCGGGTGAATTCCAAGCGCTGCCCGGCCTTACCGCGAATCCCGGTCTTCAATAGCTCGTCGCGCCAGTCTGATTGGCGAACAGTCTGGCCGCTGCGGGCAAGGCTTGTAGTGAATGCCGGGGACTCGTCAGGCGTCGTCGAGTCCTCGCCGTTGTCCTCGACTCCATCTTGAACGTCCGGGAGCGGAAGGACCGCCGGCGCCGGAACGGCTTCGACCGTGAAGGGGCCTGAGACGCGCTGCTTGCTGCTATCAGGGAGTGGCTGGTCATACAGGTTCTCTTTTGTGGTGCGTGTCGGGCTATGGCGTACTCGATCCGCCTCTGGCTCGTGCCTGCTCGAATCTCAGGGTTGTTGGCAATCGATCCTAGAGTGACGTGGGGCACGGTCTTGTAGTTGAATCCACTGCCCACGCCTTCGTCTGGATGCGCGAGCTGGTAAGAGCCGTAGTCGGCGGTCATTAGGCGCTGACGGGCCAGCGCTATGGCCACCCGCGAAGTATCGGAGGTAATCCAGCGACGTCCCCACTGTTCGGCCACAAAGGCCGTTGTGCCGCTGCCACAGGTCGGATCAAATACTAAGTCGCCCGGATCGGTCGTCATTAGAATGCAGCGTTGCACTGCTTTAGTTGCAGTCTGTACAGCGTAAATGGGGTTCATTTCCCCTCGAGTATCATCCCATAAATTAGAAACAGATTGAACTGGATTGTCATCAAAGTAGCTAACGTAGTATATATTGTCTCGAGATGCATAGAGCCTGTTCGCAATTTTGAGTGCCTCAATCCCGTCTTGATTGGTACGCCAGCTTGTCCGTTTGGGTGGAAATACTTTACCGTCAAAGTCAATGTCGAAATAGCACGTCGGTGTATAGCCACTTGACGCTAGCTTTTCACATTGAAAAACTCTCGATCTGGGTTCAAGAACTGATAAATCCTTACGCTCCTTACTACTCAGGCGTCTTCTTGTTCCGTTCGGAAGCTCAACATAACCGTAGTTACCCCGTCCTGGAGTTTTGTGAAGGAACAGTGGGCGAAACTTGACGTCCTCTTCATTCCTTGAGTACCAAACCAAGTAATCGCAAATCCCGGGCATTCCAGAAGCGCCGAGTGGTCGTGTCTTCGTGAAGGTAATTAGAGATCGAAAGTTATTCACGCCGAACACTTCGTCCATTAGCGATCGCACACGATGCACGTTTTCATCGGAAATCTGCACAAATACACTTCCACTGTCGGCCAATAGCTCCCTCGCCAGCAGTAGGCGGTCTCGCAAGTAGCTCAGATAAGAGTGGATGTCCAATTCCCACGTGTCACGGAAGGCGCGAATTGTCTCGGGCTCGCTTGTCAAGTCATCGTCGCGGCCATCGCGCACATTTCGCTTGTTTACGAAAGGCTGAAAGTTCGAGCCGTAGCGGATGCCGTAGGGCGGGTCGATGTAAATCATTTGAACGTGCCCGCCCATACCCTCTTTTTCCAGCAGGCTATTCATTACCAGCAAGCTGTCGCCGGCCACCAGCCGGTTCGTCCAGCCTTGCCGGTGCTGGTAAAACTGCAAGGCTTGGCGCATCGGCAGGTTCTCTTCGGGCGCCTCGAACAGCGATGGCTGCCGCATGTCCGCGCTGTTGCCTCGGCGCACCGCGTTGATGATGCTGCGCGGGTCGATGCGCTCGTGAACATGCAATGAGGCGGTCGGCACCTCAAACGAGGTGCGCTCGGCCTTCCCCGCCCAGACCAGTTGCGGGTCCAGGTGGGGGTCGTATTCGTAGGTCCGCTTGCCCGATTCGGGGTCGGTAGCGCCAGTCACCAACCCCACTGGCGGATTGTTCACCCGCTCCTCCCCACGATGCCGGTAGCTCGTAATCTCCCGCTTGGCCCGTCGCCGCCCTGCCATTCCGCCCTCCGCGGCTTTTCAACTCCGCCAACCCCCGGAGCTCCGCCCGCCGCGTGCGAATGATAAACGTCCCGGCCACCCACCGCCGACCCCGCCCTACCGCGCCGACTCCTAACTAGCCACCAACCCCTGGCCACAAACGACTTCCCAGCCGTCCCCGGATAGGGTACGCTAGCCGGGTAGGCCCCGCAACCCCTCCCCAATGCCCACCACCCAACCCCTCGTGCCCCTCGTCGCTTCACTATCCCGCCTCCTCCGTCATCCCGGCGTCCCCAGCCGGGACCCAGCAGCTAGCAGCACCTCAAGCGCACCCTGCAGCCCGATCGCCCAACCATCCCAAGCCCTCGAACCCTCCGATCCGCCATCCCTCCGCCTCATTCCGCTCCCCTCTCTGCCCCCATTCCTACTCCCGTTCCTGCTCCCCCTCTCACTACTCACTTCTCTCCCCTCACTCCTTCCGCCCAGCCGTCGCAGTCCCGTCCCAAAAATCCGCCAAATCTCGCGACCGCCGGCCGGGAACACCCGTAAGGGGTTCCCGGCCGGCGGTCGCGAGTACGCCCCAAAACGCGCGGCCTCGCTGCCCTATCCGGTCACTCGCATCCGCGGCTGCACCTCCGCCACCGACACGCAAACCCGCGGAATCGCAATCCCGGGCCCCGGCCGCATCACCGTCACCACCGGCGCCAGGTGTCCCCCCGAGTAGGTCTCGACAGGAACCAGGCTGTGGGCGTAGGCACGGTTGGCCTCGTGGCCCGTCCGGCAGTCGTACCCCAGCCCCAGCGGCGCTGGATCGCCGCGCTGCACGGCCATCACCTCCAGCGGGTGCCCCCAGTCCGCCACCCAGACGCCCCGGAACCCCGGCGGCAGGTCCAAGCGCAATAGCACGTCGCCAATCCAACCGCGCCAGCGGCGTCCGCCCTCCCCGCCAAAGTACGGCGAGTCGTCCAGCCACCGGGGCTTCGGATCCAGGAACCCCTCCACCGTGTACAGGCCCTCGAAGTCCGGCGTCAGCTCGGTACTGAAGAACGCCAGCTTCCTCGCCCTCAGCCCGCCGGCCGTCCCCAGGATCAACGGCAATCGATTGCGCCGCGTGTAATGCCAAAACGTCAGCCCGCCGTCGGCACGCCACTCCGGCCGCCCCGGATCGTCCTGGAACCCGCAATCTCCCAGCAGCTCGCCCCGCTGGCTGAGAAACCGATCCCCCGGTCGCCCCGCGGAACTGGCCGTCACGTCACCGCCACGTCGAGCGGCCCCGTCCTAGCTCCAGTCGAACAGGATCTTTCCGGCCGTGGCGCCGTTGGCCAGCTTGAACGCCTCGACGGCGTCCTCGGGCCTGAACCGGTGCGTGATCAGCGACTTGATCGGGACCTGGCGACGGCGCACGAAGTCGATCAGGCCTTCCCACTCGTGCTGCTTGTAAAGCCAGGATCCGCGCAAGATCACTTCCCGGAAGATGATCTGCTGGCTGGGCGCGATGGTCGGGTCGTGGCCCACGCCCACCTCCACGTAGGTGCCCTGCGTCCGCAGCGCGTCCACCGCCGCGCCTCGCGCCGCCGGCTGACCGCTCGTGTCGATCGAAGCCGCCACCCCTTCGCCGCCGGCCGCCTCAACGATGCGCGCATTCAGGTCGGGGTCCGAACTGTCCAAGATCACTTGCGCCCCGCAGTCCAGCGCCAGTGCCCGCCGTTCGGGGGATGGGTCCACGCCAATCACCAGCGCGCCTCGCGCCCGCCCCAGCAGCACGCAGGCCAGCCCCACGGGTCCCAGTCCAAATACCGCCAGCGGCCGATCCCCGGAGGCGTCGGTCTTTCTCAGCGCCCCGTAGGCCGTCCCCACGTTGCACGACAGCAGCGCGCCCATTTCAAAGTCGAAGTCGTCGGGTAGTGGCAGCGCGTTGCGCGCCGGCGCGACCAGGTAGGCGGCGTTCGTCCCGTGCCGGTGGCGGCTGAAGTGTTGCGCGTCGGCGCAGAACATTGTCTCGCCCCGTCGGCAATGCACGCAGTGGCCGCAGCCCACGATGCCGAACACCACCACGCGGTCGCCTACCGCTGGATATCCCACGCCCGGACCCACGGCGTCCACGATCCCCGTGTTCTCGTGACCCAGCGCCCACTGACTCCAGCCATGCTCGTCGCGCACGGCCGCGGACGTCCGGTAGTGATGCAGGTCGCTGCCGCAGATGGCCGACGTTATAGTTCGCACGCGCATTTCGCCCGGACCCGGCTGATCGACCGCGGCGCTGCCCACTTCTACCCGCTCGTCGCCCGGGCAGCGCACACACGTCATCTGGGGAATAGCGGCCATTGCCATGCCTCCGACCTAGGTCCGGCCCGCCTATCATGCTCCTCGAACCCAGGCGCACCAAACGAGAACAATGCGCGAGGCTGACGGGGCCGGATTTCGGTTGATCGCTCACCGCGGAGCTTCATGGGCCGCGCCCGAGAATACGCGTGCAGCATTCAGGCTGGCGGCCGCCCACGGCGCCCGGGAGATTGAAACCGACGTACGACTCACGCGCGATGGCCGCGTGGTTATGTGTCACGACCGCGGCCTGCGGACGAAGTGCAACCGCGCCGGCGCCGCCGAAGACCTGACTCTGGCCGAACTCGAAACGCTGGATATCGGTGCATGGTTCGATCGTACGGGCGCAAAGGCATTGAACAATCCCGCCCTTGGCTGGGATGACGCGCCCGCCGGCCCGGCCTCGCCGGAACACGTGCTCGGCTTTGACGCCTACTTGGATGAGTTCGGCTCGTGCTTCCACCATCACGTCGAGCTCAAAGGCGCATCGCCGGAGCTGCCGCGAGCCGTACTTGCCGCGCTCGACGCGTGCGGCCAGCGCCCGAATTGCACGTTTACGTCGTTTGACTTGAGACAACTCGAACGGCTGCGCGCGCTAGCGCCGAACGCGCCGGCCGGCTGGCTGTTTGCGCGCCGCGGCGATCCGGTTCCCTCGCCCTCGGCCGCGGTGCGCGAATGCCTGCGGCTTGGGCTTCAGCAGTGCAATCCCAGGATTACGGCCCTGACCCTGGAGCACGTCCGAGCCGCCCACGACGCCGGTCTTGAGGTCAGAACCTTTAGTCTGCGAACGACGGCGGACCTATGGCGGGCGGTGGCTCTTGGGGCCGACGGCGCCACCGTCAACTGGTTCCGGTCGGCCCGCCGGCTTCTTGACCAATCGCAACAAACGTACGCCGCGCGTCCCACGACCAAACCGCTGGCATGAGCGGCCGCGCATACCTTCCCGTCGCGCTCAACATGCAGGGGCAGTCGGCCGTTGTGGTCGGCGCTGGTGAGCCGGCCTATTTCAAAGCCGGCCTGCTGACCGACTTCGGAATCGCCACCACGGTCATCGCCCCGCCCGACGGCGCCGACCCGTTCGATGAACGGCTGCAGGCCATGCATGACGCTGGAGAGATTCGACTGCGACGACGCACCTACATCCCGTCGGACTTCGACGGGCATCGCCTCGCCATCATTGCGACTGGCGACCGGTCCGTGGACTACGCCATCGAGGCCGACGCCCGGAACCGTGGGCTGCTGGTGAATGTGGTGGACGATCCCGCGCACTGCGACTTCTTCGCGTCGGCCTACGTGCGGCATGGGGCGATCTCGATAGCCGTAAACAGCGGCGGCGCGAGTCCGGGCTTCACCGGCGCGCTCAAGGACGACCTGGCCCAGCGCTACGGACCGGAAATCGAGGAGCACCTGGAGCACTACCTGGCGTGGCGCCGCCTCGTACGCGAGCAGGTCGACGGATTTGCCAATCGTGAGCGGCTCTGGCGCGGACTCCGTGCCGATGGCCTGTACGACCTGCTACGCACCGAGGGCCCGGACGCCGCGCGAGCGCTCGTGGAAGCCAGGATCAACGCTTGGGCCGCCTCGCAGCCGTCCTCAGACGCTCGGAGCTAGATCTCCGCCTGGTCGCTCACCATCGCGGGCATCATGACCGACTCGGAAGTCCCGTGGATGACCTTGTTCGCGGCCGGCACCACCGTGACCAGAACCCCGCTCAGACGGGCCTTGCCGTCCACCACCATGTAGTAGGGCGATATGCGCGCCCGCCCGGTCAGCGGACGGACCGCGTCGGCGTCGACGTCGTAGTAGCTCACTCGAACGCGCCGGCTCTGATGGAACTGCTGCAGGATGTACGGCGTCGAATCGAAGCTCGCCAGCGCGTGGTCCACGGCTGCGTCCCACGCTGTCTGATTGACGTCGTGCCCGATGGTCACGCCCCGACTGCCCCAGGCCAGCTCCGAGAAGCCCGAGGGCTTGATTACCAGCCGGCGCTCGCGCTGCGACAGCCCGCGCAAGTCCGACCAGTTCCGGATGCGGCGCTTGCCGGCGTTGAGCGGCGGGTCCAGCGCGGCAGTCGGCGGAATAGGTTGCGGGTCGAGCAGCCAGGTCGGCGGCAGCATGCGGCGGAGTCGTGCCTGCGTGTCCTTGCCGAGCGCGCCGCGCCAAAAGGTATCCAGTTCTGGGTGGTGGAACAGGTGGAAGAGCAACTTTTCTTCCAGGTAGCTCTTGAACGGGGCCGTCACCGTCGCCAGCCGGTGCTTCATGGCGTAAATGACGAGATCGATCTTCGGGATGTTGGGCAGGTCGTGTAGCTCAAGAAACCGGTAGACCAGGTCGACCGAGTCCCAACCGTCGCGGTTGCGCATCTGGAGCGTCTCGCCGTGCAACCGAAAATCGCGCGGATGAATCTGTTGTGCGCGCAGGCCGGCCTCGGCGAGAGCCGTCGCGGCCCACGCCATCTCGGGCCGGTAGTCCTCGGATTCATCCGCCACGACCAGCGCCACCGACGGATCGTCGACGCCGGCCAGGCCTCGCAGCGCCTCCGCCAGACCCTGCATGATGCCGTCCGCTCCGCCAACCAACTCGAACCCCAGGTCCTCGTAGGCTCGGCTGATGGCGCCCAGCACGCCAAAGCCGCCGGGTACCGCGTCCAGTTCGGTGGCCATGAAACCGCCGCCGTCTAGAGCCATGAGGTCGGGGCGGAGCATGATGGGCAGGGCCGAGCGGTAGCGGCGCAGCCGCCCCAGTTCGCGCACGCGCTCCGGTTTTCCCTGTTCCAGGCAGTCGAGCACCCACTTGGGCGCGCGGCCGCGCGCGGCGCTGCCGTAAAGCCTGTTGGCCGCGGTGTAGAAGGCGAGCAGGTCGTCGCCCAGCCGTTCCAATTCGGCGACGGCGGACGGAGATAGCGGGAAGGGACTGGGGGCGATCCGCCAGGGCGTACGGGCGGCATCCGCCGGCTCGTCACCGCCCAAGGGTGCGGCCTTGCCAATTAGCCTGGCGGCTGCTCGCTCGTCCATTGCCGTCAGGTCCGCCGTCATGCTCGGGGGCGTCAAACGGGTTGGGTACTTCAAGTGCCCGGAACCGCGGGAGTCTAACAGCGCGTCGGTAAGGGACGGATCAGGTCGCGGCCAATTCGGCAACACGTGCCTATTCCCTGCGGTTCGTCACCTTTCTTACCGGAAGAGCCGCAGCACATGTGAAACAATAGGAACATGTCGTGCCGTGCGACCGCGCGCGGGTACGAGCCCCGCCCCACACCCCGAAAGCCCATGGTTTTTTTGCGACGCACTCCCACACTTAGCCGGGCAGGCCCGCGACTCGCGGGTCTGGTTGCCCTGTCGCTGGCTGGAATTGTGCTGGTTGCCTGCGAGGCGTTCATCCAGACGGTGGAGCCAACACCCACGCTCATCACGCGCACCGAGTCGGTGCGCCAGCGACCGATGGTTCCGGTGTCGCGCGGGCAACTGGTTGAGGCCATTCGCACCACCGCGCGCGTGGAGGCGCTCAACCGCACGGAACTGGCGTTCAAGACTAACGGTCGAGTGAAAGCCATGTACATCACCCAGGGTGACGAGGTCAAGGAAGGTGACATCCTGGCCGAACTGGAGACCGGCCGGTTGGAATCGGACATTGAAAGTTCACAAGAGGCGCTACAGAACACGGAGTTGCGGCTGGATGCGGCCCGCACCCGCGCCAGGGACGAGCGGGCGGCGGCGCAGCGCGCGGTCGCCAACGCCGAGTTGGCGCTGGAGGATCAACGTACGGCCTTTATCAAACTCCTGCGTCGCGCTACGGCCGAGCAACTGGAGCAGTTGAAACTAGATTTGGCCTCTCGCGACGATCGCGGCGGCGCCGACCTCAGCATCGTCGAGGCCGAGGCGTCCCTCGTCCGCGCTCAGCGCGCGGTGACAAATGCCGAAGGCCGTCTGGCTGAAGTCAGGGCCGAGGCCGCCGGAGTCATTTCGCAGGCGCAGGCGGAGGCGCAAGCCCGTGCCTCCCTGGACGGACTCGGGGCCGACCTGACCGTGGCGATCGAGAACCTGCGCGCGCTTGAATCCGGAACGTCGACCACCGAGGCCGCGCCGATCGACGCGGCTCGCGCCCAGGTGGATGCCGCCCTGGCCGCCGTTGCCACAGCCGGGGCCGCGCTGGTCAGGGCTGAGCAGGACGTGGTCAACGCCCAGGTCGTCCTGGACAGCGTGGACGCTAATGTGCGCATGCCGGTGCTGGATGACATTCACCGGGTGAAGTCCGCCATCGTGGCCAAGCAGGCCGAGGTGGAAGTGCTTGCCGAGAAACTTCACAACGTCACCTACCAGCCCTTTCCCCATGTCGTGCTGGAAGCCGAAGAGAACCTGGAAAGAGCCCGGCTGACGCGCGACGAGATCGTCAAGACCAGTTCACGTGCGTCCGATCAGGCAAAACAACGGGCTGCACTCGACTACCAGGCCGCGCAGCGCACTTTCGATGAGGCCATCAAGCCAGCTACGCCGGGGGAAGTTGCAACCGCTCGGGCTAACTACGAAATCGCCGTTGCGGCGTTGGCTCTGCTCGAAACCGACCTCGTCGAATTGCTGGACGGAGGCACCGAAGCGGAAGCCGGCGAGCGCTTGGTGCAACAGGCCCGGCCCGAGTACGAAGTCCGGGTGGCTACGGCATCCGCCAATCGCGACTTGGCCCAGCACAAGCTGCGAGATGCCCAGAACAGGCTTCAGTCACTCGTTGGTGGCGGGACCATCCAGCAGGCAGTAGAACGCCTGGCCGCGGCCAGGCGGATCGACCAAAGCAGTTCAGTTGCGGCGGCGCGGGCGCGCGTACGAGCGGCGACCGCCAGGGTTAACCAGTACCTGCGCGGACAAAGCGAGACGGCAGCCGTGGCGCGCCACACTGAAGAACTCCTGACCGTTAGTCTCAACGCGGAGCCCGACGCCGAGGCGGCGCTGGAGGCAGCACTCGCCGATCAGCGCGTGGCGGAGGTGCGCTACGAGGAGGCGACCGGAATACCCTCGCTGGCCCATCTGCGGGTGGGGTTGAACAACGAGCAGGCGGCGCTGCTCGACTTCGAGGCCGCTATTGAAAACTTCGAGCGATTCGAGCGCGGCGAATCGGCGACTGACTTCGAGTTGCAGATTCTCGAGAACGATGTCGAACGCAGCCGCATCGCGCTGGAAGCGCTCCTCACTCAGTCTGAGGACAACGTGATCCGGGCGCCGTTCGACGGGCGAATTACATTTACGCGCGGCCGCGCCGGTTCCGAGGCACGGGCGTTCAACGAAGTGATCGGGATCGCTGATCCCTCAGCACTCATCATTGAGGTCCGCATTGCCGAGCAAGACCAGTCCAAGATGTCGGTTGGGCAGCCGGCCGAGGTTGCGCTGGACGCGTTCCCCGGCGTGAAATTCGACGGCTCGGTCAGCGCTATTCCGCGCACAATCGTCACCCAAACGGGTCAGTCCGTGCGCCTTCCCGACGCGTTGATCGACGTGGATTTCGAACGCGACGGCGTGCAGATGGGCATGCTCGCACGGGTCAACATTACGCTGCAGGTCAAGGACGACGTGCTGAAGATCCCGGTCACCTCGTTGCGCGACTTGAACGAACGCACGTTCGTCGAGACGGTCGTCAACGAGCAGCGACGTAGCCTGCCCATCGTCACTGGTATCCGCAGCGACAGCGAGGTCGAAGTCCTCTCCGGGCTCGAAGAGGACCAGATGATCTTCGCCTCGCCTTAAGTAGGCGATTCGGGGCATGCCGCGCATTCCCGTGAGGTCTCGGTGCCGCTAGCCATCGTCCGCTTCGTCGCGAAGCGTCTGTTCAGCAACCGGGCGCTAATCAGCTCGACGGCTATCGGGCTGCTGGTCACCGTCACGCTGGCCACGTCAGTCCCGCTGTATGCCGAGGGCATCAGCGGCCTGCTGCTCCAGCGCGAGCTGCGCAAGCCGATCCCACAGGCGCAGCCGTCATCCAGCATCTTCATCCGGCACAAGGAGACGAATCCCGCTACGCCGACCAATACCGGGGACTACCTGGCCTACGACCAGTTCTTTCGCTCGCTGATTCCAGAAGCTGTGGGCCTGCCCACGACTCAACTGATCAGCTATCTCTCGACCGGACGGCGGGGGATGTTGGACCTCTCGCCGCCCGAGGACGCCGATCTCTCGGCGCCGCCGCGGCGATTCGGCTTCGCGTTCCTGTTCTCGATCAACGACTTCTTCGACAACGTAATTGTCTCCGAAGGCCGGCGGCCGACCGCCGAGACCAGCACCTTCATCGGGCCGGCTGGGGCCAGGATGCCGCTATTGGAAGGCGCCCTGACTAGCAACGCGCTGGACAAGTTAGGACTGCTGGTTGGGGACGTCGTCGGCATGCAGTTCGCTGACCCGGCCACCGGAGACCCCGTCGTCATTGCCGTGCGTGTGGTAGCCCGCGTGATCCCCCGCGACGTCGAGAGCAATTATTGGCCCTATCCAGTCCGCGCGGCATTTGACGAAGGTGGGGTCTACATCGAGCGCGCGGCATACCTTGGCACCCTGCTCGACCACGCGCCGGCGGCCTTCAGCGAGGCGACGTGGTACGCCGACTTCGACATCGACGCCATTCGTGCCACCAACATTCGCCGTATCACCGGTGGCCTGGTGGTCATTCGAATCAATGCGAACGCCGTCTGGGAGGGCACTCGCCTCGAGAACTCGCCAGAGCCGATCTTCTTCGATTTCGAGCAGAAGCTCTTCTTTCTGACGCTGCTCCTGCTGATTCTCAGCGCGCCGATCGTCGCCCTAACGCTCTACTACATCATTTTGACCTCGGGGATGGTGGTTGATCGGCAACGCAACGAGATCGCCATTCTCAAGAGCCGAGGCGTTGGCACGCTCCAGATCGTTGGCATCTATGTGCTTGAGGGCGCGCTCATCGGCGGGATCGCCACCGGTGCCGGGCCGTTCCTGGGGTCACTAATGGCCCAGGTCATCGGCAAGACGTTCACCTTCCTGGTGTTCACCAACCGAGACCCACTGCCCATCGACATCACCACCCGACACTTTGTATGGGCCGGTGCGGCGGCCGGGCTGGCCATCGTGGCCACGCTGCTGCCGGCCATAGGCGCCGCCCGCCACAGCATCGTCACGTACAAGCAGGAAGTCTCGCGCAGCACAGACAGGCCCTGGTTTCAGCGCTTCTTCGTGGACGTGATCGTCGTCGTGGGCGCGGCGTATGGCTACTTCACGCTGCGTCAGCGGGATCAGCTCGTCACGGTTGGCGAAGGCGGTGACCTGTTTTCCGACCCGCTGCTGGTCATCATCCCGATCATGTTCATGTTCGCGATCACCCTGCTCTTCCTGCGCTTTTTCCCGTGGCTGGTCGCGAGTCTGGCATTTGTAGGAAATCGATTTCTCGGCGTGTCGATGCACCTGGGGCTGCGCCAGATTGCCCGCGAGCCGCGGCAGTTCACGCGGCTGATCTTTCTGCTTGTCCTTACGCTGGCCATCGGGTCGTTCAGCGCTTCAATGGCTGCCACGCTCGACCGCAACTTCGACGACCGCGTCTACTACTCGGTCGGCTCACAGGCGGACTTTCTGGAAATCGGCGACTACGACGAAGAGACGCAGGAGTGGTCGTTCCTCCCTGTGGAGCGCCATCTGGAGGTCCCCCAAATCCTGCGCGTCGCCCGCTTTTGGGAGAATGAGGACACCGGCTTCAGGCGTCCCGGCGAGTCGCTGCGGGTGCCAATCAAGACCTACGGCGTCGACCCGCTGGACTTTGCCCAAACCGTGTGGTGGCGGGAGGACTTTAGCCCTTGGCCGCTCAACAGCCTTATGAACCAGCTCGCACTTGATGAACAGGCGTTGATCGCCTCACGCGAGAAGTTCCAGGGCGAGCTTGGACTGGGCCTTGGCGACCCGCTTCGCATCGATTTCGGCAGTCCCCAAACCCTTGAGTTCTTCATCGCCGGCTGGACCGACATGTTTCCCACCCACTATCCAGAAGACGGGCCGTTCGTCGTTGTAAACCTGGACTACGTGGAGCGCAGCCTGGGGCAGACGCCGTGGACCGTGTTGGCGCATATCGATCCGGATGTCCACGCCCTAGAACTGCGCGAAACGCTGCTGCTCAAGCGCTTCAAGCCGCTCGACGCGCGAGACGCCCGAGCCGAGATTGCCGCCGCGCGCGACGACGCCACACGGGTCGGCATCTTTGGCATTTTGTCCATTGGGTTCCTGATCGCTGCCGTGCTCACTATCATGGGTTTCCTGATGTACTCGTACATGTCGTTCCGACGGCGAATGCAGCAGTTGGGCATCCTGCGGGCCATGGGATTGTCGGTGCGCCAGCTCGTGGGCATCTATGCGTTCGAGAACGGGTTCCTGATCCTGCTGGGCGTTGTGCTAGGCACGGTGCTGGGCGTGCTGACCGGCAATCTATTCATCCCCTTCCTGCAGCTCAGCGTGGACCGGTTCGGTGATACGCCGCCGTTCGTGATCATCACGGCCTGGGGCGACGTACTGAAGATCTACATCCTCTTCGGCGCCGTGGTCGCGGTGGCGTTTCCCGTCAGCGCCTGGCTGCTGTCCAAGATCCGTATCAACGAGGCCGTGAAGTTCGGCGAGGAGCAGGGATGAGCGCGGCGCAGGCTCCTGACGGAACCAACGGGGCACGCCCCTACATCGTGTGCGACAACCTCGTGAAGATCTACAAGACCGAGGAACTGGAAGTCGTCGCGTTGCAGGGACTGGACCTGGAAGTCCAACGCGGCGAGATGATGGCCATCATCGGCAACAGCGGCTCCGGCAAATCCAGCTTGCTGAACGTGCTGGGTGGACTGGACCGGCCCACCGCGGGGCAATGCCGGGTGGGCGACCTGGACATCCTGCAAGCCTCCGAGTCCGACTTGGTTGACTACAAGCGCCATCACGTCGGCTTCGTCTGGCAACAGAGCTCCCGCAACCTCGTGTCCTACCTCACGGCCTTCGAGAACGTGCGCCTCCCCATGCTCTTCGGGAACATGCGCAAGGCCTCGGACCGCGCGCGCGCGCTGCTGCGGGCGGTCGGGCTTGAAGACCGTATGCACCACCGGCTCAGTCAACTCTCGGGCGGTCAGCAGCAGCGCGTGGCCATCGCGATCTCGCTGGCCAACGATCCCGACCTCGTGCTGGCCGATGAGCCGACGGGCGAGGTTGATACGCAGACCGCCGGGCAGATTTACGACATCCTGCGTTATCTCAACCGTGAACGCGGGTTGACGATCATCATCGTCAGCCACGACCGCAACATCGCCCGCCAGGTCGATCGTGTGGTGGCCATTCGCGACGGACGCACCAGCACCGAGACCGTCCGTCGCGTGAGTATTCACGAAGACGGCGACGATCACACGCACGATGAGTTTGTAATCGTGGACGACACGGGCCGCTTGCAGGTACCGCAGGAAATGCTGGACCAACTCAGCATCCGCGGGCGCGCGCTGGTGGACATGGAAGGCGATCGCATTGTGATTCGCTCCGGAACCTCCGGCATCGCGACCGTCTCGGCGTCGCGGGCGGCGTCTGAACAGGACGCGGATGCCCCAACCCGGCTTGGCGCACCGCCGCCCGACCAGCCGATCATTCCCGCACGGGTGGAACTGGCCGCTCCGGTCGTCCCGGCCCGCCACCGCCCGACTCGCGCCGCACCGAAGCCTGCGAGCCCGGATCGCGCGTCCCCAGCGCGCGACGTCCCGGACGAGCATCGGCCCTTCGCGCCGCCCGGCGGCGGAGAGACGCGGGATGGCTGACGTCATCGGCGCGCCGCGGCCCGCCGCCGAGGAGCCCGCGGTCATCGTTGAAGCGCGCGATATCTCCCGCGTATTTCGAGTCGGGACGGAGGAGATCCGCGCCGTCGACCAGGTGTCCTGCGTCGCGCACGAAGGCCGTCTGATCACGGTCCGCGGCCGCTCCGGCTCGGGCAAGACCACCCTGCTGAACCAGCTGGGCTCGCTCGATAAGCCTGACGAGGGCGAGGTCTATTTCAAAGGCCGCCAGGTCAGCCGCCTGCGTGAGTCGGAGCTTACGCAGATCCGCCGTCACAACTTCGGATTCGTCTTCCAGTCCTTCGCGCTGCTGCCCGTGCTCTCGGCGTTCGAGAACGTCGAACTCACCATGCGCATTGCGGGCCGTTCGGCCAGGGAACGCGCGTCCCGCGCGATGGAAGTTCTGGAGATGGTCGGCCTGACCGAGCGCGCCGGACATCGCCCGTTCGAGTTGAGCGGCGGTGAGCAGCAACGCGTCTCGATCGCCCGCTCCATTGCCAACCGACCGGCTGTGCTGATTGCGGACGAGCCAACCGGCGAGCTCGACAGCATTACGGGTCTGGAAATCATGCTGCTCTTTCGCCGGATCGTGGATACCGAGGGTCTCACGGTCATCATGGCCACCCACGACCCGGCGCTCAGCCAGTTTGCCGATGAGTCGTGGCTGATGGAGGACGGGCGTCTGGAAGTGGCGGAAGGCGAACTCGACATCGACATTCCCGATCTGCGCCAGCGAATCGAGTTCGTGGAAGACTAGGCGCGGGTTGCGCTACCTGTGCGTGGCGGTTGACGCTTCACTCGCGCCGTGTCGCATGATCCAGAGACCCCACGCGGCTGCGGCAAGGGATATGCCCGCAAGCAACGCGCCCACCACGCCGAACCCGGCGGTCTCCAGAATTAAGCCGATAAGCGGAGTCAGTCCCAACCCCACGCCGTCCACCAGGAACTGGGTGATGCCCATCGCCTGACCCAGGCGCTGCGGCGGCGCTCGCTCGGTCAACATGATGATCACAATTGGCGAGCTGATGCCGGTGAACGTATAGGCGACGACTAGCGCCGCGAAGACCGGCAGACCTGCGGGGGCGAACATCATCAGCGTGCCTACCGCCCCGATGATCGTGGCGATCAGCAACGATGACGTCAGACCGAACCGGTTCACAAAGGCGCCGCTGATGTACGTAAGGGCCGCCCGGCCCCCAAGCGCCAGCCCCATGAGGATGCCAATGCCGCCCGGGTCCAGCTTCAACGCCTCGCTGCCGTAGAAGGGGATCACGAATCCCCGGGTGGTGTTGTTCCATCCCCAGAGCAAGACGGCCAGAACCGAGACTTCCAGCACAACCCGTCCAATGCCAAGCGCCGGCCGCCGGGCGCGTGAGGGGGCTGGTGCCTCGCGCGCGGACGACTCGCGCGCCGACGAAGCCAGGGCCCGCACGGACGCCACGCTCGCGGCCGTGGCCACGGCCAGTACCGCCACGAGCAGAAACGCCGCCCGCCAGCCCAGCAGGCTGGCGGCCGCGCCCGCCGCAATTGGCGCCACAAAGGCGCCGAACATGCCCCCCGACATCACCCGCGCGATGTTGCGCCGGCGGTCCTCCGCCCCACTGCGGCGTGCCAGGTGGACCTGACCGCCCGGTCCGACCAGGCCGGTGCCCGCGCCGCTGGCCACGATGCCCACGGCAAAGATCCACTCGTTTGGCGCGGCGGCGGTGACCAACGAAGCCAGGCCGGTAGCCAGCAGGCCCAGCGGCAGAAGGCGCCGGGGCGACACGCGGTCGGCCAGCGGCGCCAGCACCAGCATAAATACTCCGCGCCCCATGCCTTGCGCGGCCACCAGCAGCGCGATCGATGCGGGAGTGAGGCCGAACTCGCGGCGGACTTCCCCAAGCACGGGCCCCATGGCCGCCATGGAGAACAGCATCATGGCGTATGCGATCCAGAGTGCCACCAAGTCCGAGTTGGCCCTCGCGGAGCGAATACGTGGTCTGAGGAGCGAACCGATCGACGGCATCAGCGTGCGGCGGTCGCTCCCCGGCGCGGAATTGCCGAGAGTCTAGTCGGGCGGCGCTTCGGGCCAATGCAGGAGATCACCCGGGGCTTCAATTCCGGGTTTCGACAGACTGCATCCGCAAGGGCTCTGAGAAGGCGGCCGTCGAAGAAGCGCCAGCAGGTCGCATCGGCGGACCATAAGGGCCCAACTCACGAGGGGCCGCGCCTCCGGCTACGACTCGCTGTGCTGTAGCTCCACCCGCTGGCCGCCGGACGTGGCGTGCTCGTCCAGGCCCAGCTTCAGTGTGTTCCAGCTCAGCACGGCGCACTTGATCCGAACCGGGAATTTGCGCACGCCCTCCAGTGCCACCCCGTCGCCCAGCAGCGCATCGTCCGGCGCGTCGCCTTCCAGCATCATGCCGCGGAAGCCCGCAATCACCGTGTGTACGTCAGCCAGCGGTTTGCCGGTCACCGCCGCCGTCATGATTGAAGCGGAGGACTGGCTGATCGAGCAGCCGTGGCCGTCAAACGACGCCCCGGTTACCACGCCGGCATCGTCGATGGTGAGCCAGAGCTTGATCTCGTCGCCGCACAGCGGGTTGACGCCTTCCACGATCACATTGGCGTCGTCCAGCGAACCGCGGTTCCGCGGGCGCCGGTAGTGATCCATGATGACGTCGCGGTAGAGGTCCTCAAGCGTCATCGAAAAACGCTTTCGCGCGGGTGATGCCCTCCGCCAGGCAGTCCACCTCGGCGGCCGTGTTGTAGAGATACATGCTGGCGCGCACGGTGGACGCGACCCCGAGCTTGCGCATCAGAGGTTGGGCGCAGTGGTGCCCCGCGCGTACGGCAATGCCCTCGGCGTCCAGCAGCGTTCCCACGTCGTGGGGATGGACATTGCCGACGTAGAACGAGATGACGCCGCCGCGCTCCTGGGCGTCCGGCGGTCCGAAGACGCGCACGTCCTCCAGGTCGCTCAGCTGCGCTAGCGCGTACTCCGTAAGTTGGTGCTCGTGTGCCGTCACGTTCGGCATACCGACCGTCTGCAGATAGGCGACGGCCGCGCCCAGGCCAATGGCCCCCGCGATGTTCGGCGTGCCACCTTCCAGCTTGTCCGGCAGCCCCGTCCAGCTCGATTGGTGCAGTTCGACCACGCGGATCATGCTTCCGCCGCCGAACAGCGGTTCCATGGCGTCCAGCAGCGCCTCCCGGCCGTAGAGGGCGCCGATGCCCGTGGGTCCCAGCATCTTGTGACCCGAGAACGCCACGAAGTCGGCGTCCAGCGCCTGCACGTCCAGCGGCACGTGCGGGATCGACTGCGCGGCGTCCAGCATCACAGGCACGCCGTGCGCGTGCGCGATACGTATCAGGTCCGCGGCCGGTGTGATCGTGCCCAACACGTTGGACATGTGCGTGACCGTCACGAGCCGCGTCCGCGGTCCGAACATCCGCGCGTAGGCCTCCAGGTCGATCCGCCCTTCGGCGTCGATCGGGATGAAACGCAGCGCGGCGTCGCGCCGTTGCGCCAGCATCTGCCAGGGCACCAGG
The DNA here is from genome assembly GCA_965263175.1 of Chloroflexota bacterium. GTDB lineage: Bacteria > Chloroflexota > UBA11872 > UBA11872 > UBA11872 > UBA11872. The sequence continues at coordinate 2,865,944 of OZ253587.1, read as the reverse complement.
TTGCTGTGGTGCTCCATCTCGGTCAGCAGAATCTCGTCGCCCTCGGCGATATTCGCGTCGCCCCAGGACCGGGCGACCAGGTTGATCGCCTCGGTGGTGCCGCGCGTAAAGATCACTTCGTGCGGGTGGGCGGCGTTGATGAAGCGCGCCACGCCTACCCGCGCGGCCTCGTATTCAGCGGTGGCGCGTTCGCTCAGCGCGTGCAGGCCGCGGTGGATGTTGGCGTTGTAGGTCTCGTAATACGTCCGCAGCGCGTCGATCACGACGCGCGGTTTCTGCGATGTGGCGGCGTTGTCCAGATACACGAGCGGTCGCTCGTGGACCAGTTCGGCCAGAATCGGGAAGTCCGCGCGAATCGCGACGGTATCCAGCCCGGCGGCGGTGGATGTCTGGACAGCCATACGCCCTAATTATCGACCAGGATCAGGACGCGCCCATCTTCAATTCTGGCCTCGTATGTCGCCACCGAACGGATCGCGGGCAGCGTGCGCGGCCGCCCCGTGGTCAGGTCAAACGTCGAGGTGTGCCGGGGACAGCGAATGGTTCGCCGCGCCGGATCGAAGTCACCCTCCGTCAGCCACGCCTGGTCGTGACTGCATAAGTCGTCCATGGCGTACAAGTCGCCGTCGACGTTGTACACGCCGATCCGGCGCTCGCCCACCATGACCTGCCGCGCCATCCCCGGCGGGATGTCGGCGGCGGCCGCGACGTCAACGAACTCTGGCATCAGGTCGTGGCGGTGGCGCGCAGCTTCGCCCGCACGGCGGTGCGGACAGCCGCGCGGACGTTGTCGTTTGGAATCCGGTCCAGCACCGGCTCGAACGTTCCGTCCACGATCAGCGAGCGCGCCTGGTCGCGGTCCAGCCCGCGCGAGCCCAGGTAATACATTTGCATGGGATCGATGGTGGACGTCGTCGAGCCGTGCGTGCAGCGCACATCATCCGCCATGATTTCGAGCCGTGGAATAGAGTCCGCACGCGGCCCGTGGCGCAGCATCAGGTTCCGATTTCGCTGGTAGGCATTCGAGCGCTGGGCATGCGGCTGCACCATGATGGTTCCGGCGTAGACCGAGCGCGCCGTGCCGTCGAGCACGTTGACGTACATCAGGTCGCTCACCGCATCTGTCGTGCGGTGGTCTTGCAGCGTGTGGTGGTCGGAGAATTGCTGTCCAGCCAGATAGGCCAGACCGTTCAGGCGTGCGTTGGACCCCGGACCCGTCAGGGTGGCCGTGATCGCGCCCTTATGAAACCTGCCGCCCAGCGTCACGTTGGTCGTGACCAGGGCGGCGTCCCGCTCGACCTGGGCGTGTTGCGAGAGAAAGCCGCCGGCGTTGGCATCCCATGCCTGCACGTGCGTGTAGCTAAGCCTGGCGTTGGTATCGACGAACAACTCGACGCAGCCGTTGGCGAAACCCGGTGGCGCCGCGGGGCTTGAACGCCACCACTCCAGCACATCGGCAGCCGATCCGGCGCCGGCGTCGATCAGCGTGCGCGGGAAGATTGGCGTGCCGGCCGCATCCACGAGGATCACGATCGGCGCGCTGAGTTCCACGCCGGCAGGAAGCTGCACGAACGCCCCGCCGGCCCAGAGCGCCGTGTTGAGCGCCTGCAGCTTGCCCGCGGCTGGTGTGGCCAGTTCCGTACCCAGGCGCTCGGCAAGTACCGCGGTGTCGTTCCCGGCCGCCGCGGTCAGGCTGCCAACGGTCACGCCCGCGGCTCGGGCTTCGGGCGATGTGTGGAGCACCTCCACCGCAGTTCCGCGCTGCCGCAGCAGCACGCTGGCGTCTGGGAATTCGTCGGGCAGGTCAACACTGGCCGGGACGGCTCCGTTGGCCGTCGGCACCATGGCGGCCCAGTCCACCCAGCTTGTGTCGGTGCGCCGCCATTCCTCGTCGCTCCAGATCGGGGCAGGCGTAGCCTGGTAGGCGCGCCACGCCGCCGCGCGGCGGTGGCGCAGCCAAGCGGGCTCGCCGCGCACCGTGGAGAGGTCGGCAATTGCGTCTGGTGTGGTGGGTGTCATAAACGTGCGCGGGGCGGCCTCAACCCAAGCGGGGCGGTCCGCGCCCACGCGTCCTGGCAATCCTGGTCGATAGCGCTAGCCGATCGAGCCTTCCATCTGGAGCTCGATAAGGCGGTTCATTTCTACCGCGTATTCCATTGGCAGTTCCTTGACGATCGGCTCGATGAAACCGCCCACGATCATTGCCATCGCCTGTTCCGCCGTGAGCCCGCGGCTCATCAGATAGAAAAGCTGCTGGTCGCTGACCTTGCTCACGGTCGCCTCGTGCTGGATAGCAACGTCACTCTCTTCGATGTCCATGTAGGGATAGGTGTCGGATCGTGAGCGATCGTCGATCAGCAGCGCGTCGCATTCCACGTTCGAGCGGCTGCGGACGGCATCCGGCAGCACCTGTACGTAGCCCCGATAGGCGGTGCGGCCACCCTTGCGGCTGATCGACTTCGAAGTAATCAGCGACGACGTATCGGGCGCGGCATGCACCATCTTCGCGCCGGCGTCCTGATGCTGGCCTTCGCCGGCAAACGCGATCGACAGCACTTCGCCGTGCGCGCCCGGCTCCATCAGGTACACGGCCGGATACTTCATCGTCACTTTGCTGCCCAGGTTGCCATCCACCCATTCCATGGTGGCGTCGCGGTAGGCCATGGCGCGCTTGGTCACCAGGTTGAACACGTCGGTGGACCAATTCTGGATCGTGGTGTAGCGGCAGCGCCCGCCTTCCTTGACGATGATCTCCACAACCGCCGAATGCAGGGAGTCGGTGGCGTAGACCGGAGCGGTGCAGCCCTCAACGTAGTGCACGTAGGCGCCCGGCTCCACGATGATCAACGTACGCTCAAACTGCCCCATGTTCTCGGCGTTGATACGGAAATACGCCTGCAGCGGAACATCCACTCGCACCCCGGCGGGCACGTACACGAAGCTGCCGCCGCTCCAGACCGCGCTGTTCAGCGCCGCGAACTTGTTGTCGCCGTTCGGAATGACCGTGCTGAAGTACTCCCGCACGAGCTCCTCGTGCTCGCGCAGACCGGAGTCCATGTCCAGGAAAATGACACCCTGCTCCTCCAGGTCCCCGCGGATACTGTGGTACACGACCTCGGAGTCGTACTGCGCGCCCACGCCGGCCAGGAACTTGCGTTCGGCCTGGGGGATGCCCAGCTTGTCGAAGGTGGACTTGATGTCGGCAGGCACGTCATCCCATGAACGGGCCTGCCGGTCCTGCGGGCGGATGTAGTAGTGGATGTCGTCAAAATCAATGCGCGAGAGGTCGGCGCCCCAGGTGGGCATCGGCTTGCGATGAAACTGACGCAGCGCCTCCAGCCGAAACTCCAGCATCCACGCCGGCTCGTCCTTTTGACGCGAGATTTCCCGCACCACGCTCTCGCTCAGGCCCTTCGGTGACGTGTAGACGGGCTTGAGATCGTCGTGGAACCCAAACTTGTAGGTGTCGAGTCCGACCTGATCGATGTCTTTGACTGCCATGGTTATGCGTCCTTGCTGGCCGTTGCGGCGCCGTAGCGCTCGTAACCCTCGGCCTCGAGCCGTTCGGCTAGTTCCTTGCCACCCGACTCGACCACGCGGCCGTCAATCAGGACATGCACCCGGTCGGGCACGATGTGGCTCAGCAGCCGCTGGTAGTGGGTGATTATCAGCACTCCGAGTTCTGGGCGGCGCAACTGATTCACGCCATCGGAGACGATCCGTAGCGCATCGATGTCGAGGCCCGAGTCCGTCTCGTCAAGTATCGCAAGTTCCGGCTCGAGCACCGCAAGTTGCAAGATCTCGTTTCGCTTCTTCTCACCGCCGGAGAACCCCTCGTTCAGGTAGCGCGCGGCGAACTTGGGGTCCATGCGCAGCATTTGCATCTTGTCCAGCAGTCGCCGCCGGAACTCCATGACCGGGATTTCAACCTCGCGGCGCGCGTTCAGCGCCATGCGCAAGAAGCTGGCGACCCGGACCCCCGGGATTTCGGCGGGATACTGAAACGCCAGGAACAATCCCAGGCGTGCGCGCTCGTCGGTGGCAAGGGCCAGCACGTCCTGCCCCTTGAAGTGCACCTGGCCCGCAGTCACTTCGTAGGTGGGGTGGCCCATCAGGGTGTTGGCCAGCGTGCTCTTGCCCGAGCCGTTGGGGCCCATGAGGGCGTGAACCTCGCCGGCGGGAATGTCCAGGGTCACGCCGCGCAAGATTTCGGCGTCTTCCACGGAGACGTGTAGGTCGCGAATCGAAAGGGTGGTTTGGCCGTTGGTGGCTGGCATTCGCGTGCTGAACGTCTCCTGGTGCTGGTCGCCAAGACACGCGGTCACGGCGACTTGTTAATCGGTGCGCGCCAGACTCCTAGCCGGGTCCGGCGTCTCTATCCAAACCTAGCATCGGCGCCCCGCGCGGCCAAGTTTACGCGGGTTTATCCGGCAAAACCTGCGCCAGGCCGACGGACCGCGCGGCAAGTCGTAGGCTTGGGCCGGTCAGCAGCGGCGTTCCGCCGAACCAGGCGGGCGCTACTCCGAGGGTGTCAGCAGCCATGCCGCCAAAGGTCCGTCGTCCACGCGCCGAATGGCAGGAACAACTCGCACACGGCGTGCGCGACGTGCGGGCGATTCCCGGGCTGACCGAGGAGCAGTATCAACACCTGGAAGCGGTCGCCAAGGAATATCCGTTTTTCACCACGCCGTACTACCTGCAGCTCATCGAGACGATGGACGCCAGCGACCCTCTCTACATCCAGCAGATGCCGGATGCGGTGGAGTTCGAGAATCCCGACTTCCTGGAAGACGACCCGCTGGACGAAGAAGACGACATGCCGGTGCGGCATCTCACGCACCGCTACCCCGACCGGGTGCTATTCGTCGTCACGCACACCTGCGCCATGTACTGCCGGTTCTGCACGCGCAAGCGCAAGGTGGGCAAGAACCCGGTGCCGCCGCCGCACGAGTTGGAGGCGGTGTTCGACTACATCAGGGCGCATCCGGAGATTCGCGACGTGCTGCTCAGTGGCGGCGACCCACTGACGCTGACGGACAACGCGCTGGAGTGGATCATCTCGAACCTCTACGAGATTCCGCACGTGGAGCTGATCCGCATGGGAACCAAGATTCCCTGCGTGAACCCTCACCGCATCACCGACGAGCTGTGCGAGATGCTGGCGCGCTACCAGCCGTTCTACCTGAACACGCACTTCAATCACCCGCGGGAACTCACGCCGGAAGCGCGTGAGGCGTGTGGGCGGCTGGTGGATCACGGGATTCCGGTTGGCTGCCAGACGGTGCTGCTGCGGGGGGTGAACGACGATCCGGAGACGATGAAGCAGCTCATGCACGAGCTGCTGAAGGCGCGGGTGAAGCCGTACTACATCTACCAGGCCGACCTGGTGAAAGGGACCAACCACTTTCGGACGTCGGTGCAGAAGGGCCTGGAGATCATGGAGGCGCTGCAGGGGCACACGACCGGGTTTGGGGTGCCGCAGTACATCATCGACGCGCCGGGCGGGGGCGGGAAGATTCCGGTTTCGCCGGCTCGGATCGTTGAGTTGACCGACGAGAAGATCGTGCTGCGCAATTACGAGGGCAACGTTTACGAATATCCGGCGGCCGGCTACGACGCCGAGACGATTCCCGGGACCGTTCCGGACTACTTTCCGGCGTTCAACGAGTAGCTGACCGACAGCGCCGAGACTCGACGTTCTTCAGGCTGCCCCTACTGGTTGTCTGGAGGCGCTTCCTCCGCCTCAAGTAGGGCGGTGAGTTCGCGCCATTCGGCGGGGGACATGTCGACGTCCAGGCGGGTGACGGGTTCACCGCGGAGGCGACGGCGGACGACATCGAGGCCCTTGGCGGAAAGGTTGGCGCCGCCGACGCGGTAGTCCATGAAGGCCGCGTACGTGAGGGGCGTCCAGCGGCGGACGATGTCCAGCATCACGGTGGCATAGGCGCGGATTTCGTACTGAGCGTGGGCGTCGCTGCGCAACCAGAGGAAGTGCAGCAGGTTGTGCAGATTCACCTTCCAGTACCACTGGGTATAGAAGTTGAGAGACAGGTTCATACGGGCAAGTTCGCGGGCCAATCCCTGGCGCGACTCGTCGAGGACTCGGCCATGGGCATCTTCGTTCAGCATCACTTCGTAGCTCTCGTAGGCCCGCTCAGCATCTGTTCGCAGCAGGTCCAACACATGTGCGGCCTCTTGCCCAACCAGGGTCTGGCCACGGCCTTGGCGGTTGCTGGTGGACTGGGCGGCCAGGTGTTCGGGCTCCGGGATATAGAACTCGTTGTCGAGGATCGAGTAGCGGGCCGAGTACTCATTGACGCTGGCGGTGCGGTGCCGGATCCACTGGCGGGCGACGAAGATGGGCAGCTTGACGTGGAACTTGATCTCGCACATCTCGAATGGGGTGGTGTGGGCATGCCGCATGAGGTAGCGGATGAGACCGGCGTCCTGACGAGCACGCTTGGTGCCGGCCCCATAGGAGACGCGGGCCGCCTGCACCACGGCGCTGTCGCTGCCCATGTAGTCGACCACGCGCACGAAGCCGTGATCCAGCACGGGCAGGGCCTGATAGAGGATTTCTTCAAGGCTGGGGACGGTCAGGCGTCGGGTCGGCGTCTGGACGGCGCGAAGCGCCTCGATCTCCTGCTGCTCATTTGCGCTGAGCGGCATCAACTCTTCCAGGCAAACACGCGGGCGGCGCGAGTATAGGGGCGGCGGACGATCACCCTTAGACCGGCGGGGCGAGGCCGAAGGCCCGCATGTATTCGCTGCCGACGTTGGCTATCCGGACCTGCTGACCGGACGGCGCCTCGGGGATCCACTCCAGCCGTACGCGCTGGAAGTGCTGGATGGTGCGTCCATTCTCGACGACTTCCTGGGAGATGGGGTAGCCGAAGCGGTCCAGCCCGCCCTGGGTTTCCCAGAACTGTAGAAAGCCGAAGCGGACGCTGTGGCCGGTCTCCGGAAAGTAGCGGTGCTGGGAGACGCTGGGGAAGGGGGTGTCGCCGGCGAAGGGACGGCGCGGGGCGGTGAGGGCGTCGTTGAGTAGCCCCAGTTGCGTCTCGTACGGCGTGCCGGCCAGTTCGGGGTGGTATTCAAAGCGCGCCCGCTCGAAGTACTGGACCGTGCGCCCGCGTTCGTTGAATTCCTCGGTGAGGGGCAACCCGAAGGCGGCCAGCCCGCCGCGGGCGTTGAAGTACTTGAGGAAGCCGTGGCGCACGTTGTGGCCGGTCTCGTTAAAGTAGATGGACTGTCCGCCGGGTAGATTGAGCGGCTCGGCGCGTTGGATCAGCGGGTAGTTGCGTACGACGGCGAAGCGGGTGCTGTAGAGCAGTCCGGCGTCCCCGGGGGTGCGCTGGTTGAAGCGGAGCGCGAAGTCCCAGGCGCTGATCGTCTGCTGTCCACGCTCGCCCTTGAGACCGACGATGACGAGGCGGCCGGTGGCTGTTCGGTGACTGAAGTCCAGCGACTCGAGCGTGCCGATCGACTCCTGGTACAGGCCTTGCAAGAGACTGGCGGCGAACTCAGGCGTGGACCAGGTGCTCAACGGCGAATCAGCGTCCCAGGCCCGGCCGTTGGGGTCAACGTCGACGACCGAACGCAGATAGGGGAGCGGGCTGCCGCCGAAGACATCCTCGTTGGCTTCGGTGCGTCCGTTCCCCGAGCTGAAGAAGTAGGCCAGGATGGGTTGGCCGGCGTGGGTCATTACGCGCCGGGCCGTGGCCTGGACGGCGGCGGTCGTCTCGGCCTTTTCATGGTTGAGACCGAGATAGACTTGGTCTTGCGTGGTGTCGAGGGCGTCCCGGACCGGGTTCCCGGGTTTGAGCCCGTTGACGGCGTAGGTGCGGGCGGCCATCGACTGGGCCTTGAGAGCCTCGGCGGGCCAGTGGAAGGGCATCTCGGCCGGCACGACGCCCAGCAGGTAGTCCTCGATGCTGACGACATTTACGGTGTCGATGAGTCCTTGCGCGTCGTGGTGGACCCGAATCGAACCGCGGTAGACGTCGTAGTACTGCCCCGGGGCGCCGGCGACCTGGTCGGTGAACTTGTAATGCACCTGCAGGCGGGTCTGCGGTTCCAGGGGGACGACCTCGATCTGGCCGGGGAGATCAAAGTCCTGGATGTGACCGCCGGCCGCGTCGATCAGGCGCACGGTGATGCGGTGGGCACCGGGGTGGTCCAGTAACCGCAAGCGCGCGCCCGCCGGCAGGGCATCGGTGACGCCCGAAATGGCCCACTGCCCGCCGACGCCGATGATGTCGCCAGCCAAACCGTTGGATGAGGCTGTCGCGCCGTCAATCGAGGCCGGGCGGTAGTCCTGGTGGATGAGCACGCGGATTTGCGTCTGATCGGTTGGTGAGTCGGTGATATCGATGCCGGTGTAGTAGGCGCGGACAATCTGGTCCGCGGTCTGGCCCGCCAGGGCGCGTCCGCGGGCGCCCCATTGGGACATGCCGACGCCGTGGCCCCAGCCCTGGCCCTCGATTCGAATGGTCTGGCCGCCCTGGAGCGGCAGCACGTCGGCTCGGGACGGGGCCGGGGAGGCGACGGCCAGCGCCAAGGCCACGACAAGCGCCAGCAGGCGAACTGGAGTTCCCCACAAGCGGCGGAGCGGGAGGTCGTGGGTTGCTCTGACTTGTGAGCAGCGAAGACCCTCACCCCAACCCTCTCCCACTGGGAGAGGGAGACGACGACGGCTCACTTCAGGGACGGGGTTCGACCAGCGTGACCCACTACCAAGCAGGACGCGGGCGCTCATGGGTTGGTTGATTCCATGCAGGTCGCGGCGTCAGGCCATGCGTTGGTAGGCGCCGTAGTCGATCGGCGCTTCGATGACGAGCGGCGCGGTAGCTGTCAGACCCTCGCGCGCCAATTCCGCCGCCGCGGCCGCCGAATCAGCTCGCTTGGCTCGGAGTCCGAAGCTACGGGCCAGGGCCGTGAAGTCGGGGGGCGCAAAGTCGTTGGGCGTGGGGTCGTGCTCAAGCTGTTCAGCCTTAAGCCGGATGAGGGCCAGCGAAGCGTCGACCAGCACCAGGTAGACCATCCCGGCCGGGCGCAGGCGTGCGAGGGTGGCCAGTTCGCCGGCGAACATCAGCGCGCCGCCGTCGCCAGTCACAGCCAAGGTTGGACGGTCGGGACGCACCAGTTTGAGCGAGAGGGCGCTGGGCAGCGCCCAGCCCATGCCGGACAGCCCGTTGGCAACGAAGTAGGTGTCGGGCGCCGGCGCGTCCCAATACTGGGCGAGGTAGAGCTTGTGCATGCCGACGTCGGAAACCAGGGCCGTGTCGGACGGGGCGGCGTCGCGAATGGCCCGGAAAAGCGGGTCAACGGCGATACCGTCGGCGGGAGCGTCGGCGGGCTGATCGGCGCCCGGAGGGCCGGCCTGGAGGTCTTCGCGCGCGATCCGGCGCGCTTTGGCGGCGCGGGCGGCGCCTTCGACGCGTTGCTCTGGCCGGTCGACCGTTGCCAGGCGCTCGAGCATGTGGGCGACGTGGCCGACGATCGCAGTGTGCGGCAGCGAGCCGTCATGCAGGTCGTGGGCGGTGAGATTGACGCCGGCGGGTCCCTCCCACGGCCAAATGAGGTCGACGCCGTCCATGCCGACGCCCAGCACCAGATCGGCGGAACGCAGGAGATCGAACGCGCCGCGCGATCCGTAGCCGGCCAGGGTCCCCGCGTGGAGGGGGTGATTGCCAGGGAACCAGCCGCGCGCCTTGACCTGGGTGACGACCGGAATGTCGGCGGCGATAACCAGCCGAGCGAAGTGTTTGGCGATTGCCGGCGTGCGGGCTTCGAGGCCTAGTGCGGCGACGGGGCGAGTGGCGTGCGCCAGTCGATCTTCGACTTCGGCGAGTTCCGGCGGGATGGCTGGTGGGACCGCAGGACCATTCGTGGGCGGGCTGGGTGTTGTTGCGGCGGGGAGCGTGGCGACGGAGCTCGGAACGGAGAGGTGGGCCGCGCCGGGCAGGTCGTGGGTGGCAGCCGACCAGGCCGCGGGGAGCACCGAGCCGACGTTGTCCGGGGTGACTCGCGCGCTGTACTTGACGGCGGGCGCCATTGCGCCCGGGATGTTGAAGACCTGGTGGCGCTGGCCGACGGCTTCGTGCGGCGTGACGTCGGCCGTGAGCCCGAGCACCGGGGAGCGTTCCAAGGTTGCCTGGGCGAGCCCGGCGAAGAGGTTGGCGGCGCCGGGTCCGAGCGTGCTGACGCAGACGCCGGGCCGCCCGGTGAGCTGGCCTTCGGTGTCGGCCATGTAGGCGGCGGCCGCCTCGTGGTGAGTCAGCGTGAACTCAACCCCATGGCGCTGGAGGGCGTCGAGCAGGGGCAGCATTTCACCGCCGGTGACGCCGTAGGCGCGACGGACGCCTTGTTGGGCCAGGAAGGCGGCGATGGATTCGGCGACGGTCAGGTCAGGCAAGGGCGTGTGATGCGGAAGGGGGGCGTGTTTTGAGTGTAGGTGACAGGTGATGGGGGTATGTGCGGGATGTCCGGTCGTATGGGTGAGACCGAGGTAGGGGTGCATACCCTCGTTCGTGGGTGTGACGGATGGGACGGGCAGGGCGATGGGGCGCTGTTTTTATACTGGGTGACTGTCCCCGAGGCCGTTTGTAGGTTTGGTGCGCTTCATGCCAGCGCCGGTCGTTACGATTGACGGCCCCGTGGGGTCGGGCAAGAGCACGGTCGGGCAGTTGCTGGCCGAGCGGCGCGGCTACCTGTGCCTGGACAGCGGGCTGTTCTACCGGGCGGCGGCGCTGGCGGTGCTGCGGGCTGGGGCGACGCCCACGGACGCCGCCGAGGTGTTGCCAGCGATCGAGAAGCCAGATTTGGAGTTCCGGCCTGAGACCGAAGGGGCGTACCGCACACGGGTGCTGTCCGGGGGCGAGGACGTGACGGAGGGCGTGTACAGCGCGGAGGTGGAGGCGATCGTGTCGGATGTATCGCGGTTGCCGGAGGTCCGGGCCCACCTGCTGGGTGAACAGCGGCGGGTGATCGGGCAGGGCGGCGTGGTGGCGCTGGGGCGCGACATCGGCACGGTGGTCTGGCCGGAGGCCGACTTGAAGGTGTTCCTGGACGCCCCGCTGGATATGCGCGCCGTGCGCAAGTGGCAGCAGCGGCACGCGGACGGCGAGTGCATTGACCTGGCGCACGTGCGCCGTCTGCTGCGGACGCGGGATCGAATTGATAGCACGCGGACGCACGCGCCGTTGGCGGCAGCGGCCGACGCGGTACGGATCGACTCGGCGAATCGAAGTCCAGCCGAGATCGTCGATCAGGTCGAGTCGCTGCTGCGGGAACGTGAGCTCGGCCGTGGGGCGTGAGCTGCGCCGGGACTCCAGCTGGAAACCCCGTTGGATAATCTCGACGATCTACGCCTTCTGGCAGCTCCTGGGACGCTTCGTGGTGTTTCCGTTCCTGTTCCGGGTCCGCGTGGAGGGTTTGCAGCGGGTTCCCGACGAGGGCGCGTGCATCGTGGCGTCCAATCACTTCACGAATTTCGATCCGATCCTGACGGGCACGTACATACCGCGCTACCTGACCTTCATGTCGAAGCGCGAGATGGTGGAGTCGCTCACGGTCGGCTGGCTCTGCCGCGCCTGGGGGGTGCTGCCGGTGAACCGGGACGGCATGGACTTGCCGGCGGTGCGGCAGATGCTGCGGATCCTGCGAAGCGGCCAGGCGATGGTGATGTATCCCGAAGGCACGCGCAGCCGCGACGGGAAGCTGCACGAGCCGCAGCCAGGAGCGGCCTATGCGGCGCTGAAACTGGGCGTTCCGATCATTCCCGTGTCAATCTGGGGCACCGAAGCCTTTACCTGGCGTCGGCGACTCCTGAAGGGGCGTCCGCCAGTGCAGCTGCGCGTCGGCGAGCCGCTGGACCTGGGACGCCACCCCGGCAGAATCCCGGACGAGGAGCTACAGGCGGCGGGCGACACCATCATGCTGGCGATTGCCGCCGGTTTGCCGCCACGCTATCGAGGCCCGTATGGCTAAGGGCAGCTCCGGCGGGTCCGGGCCGGCGGCTCAGGTTGCGGTCGGCGCCGCGCTGGTTGCGATCGTGGGACGACCCAACGTGGGCAAGTCGACGCTGTTCAATCGCCTGATGGGCTCGCGCGTGGCCGTGGTGGCCGACGAACCAGGGACGACGCGGGACCGAATCTACGGGGAGATCGAGTGGCGGGGGCGCGGCCTGGCGATCGTGGATACGGCGGGCATTGCCTGGCGCAACCCGGCGCCCGTGGCGGCGCATGCCGAAGCGCAGGCGCGCCTGGCGGCGGCGGAGGCGGACCTGGCGCTGATCGTGACGGATGCGACGACAGGTCCGACCGAACTGGACCGGGCCGTAGCCCGCGAGGTGTTGCGGGCGGGACGAGCGCACCTGCTGGTGGTCAACAAGGTGGACGCGCCGCAGCATCGGGAGCTCGTGCACGAGTTCTACACCCTGGGCCTGGGCGATCCCATCGCCGTTTCCGCCATGCACGGAACGGCGACCGGCGATTTGCTGGACGCGATTTCCGAACGCCTGCCTGGCACGGAATACCGCGCAGTGGATGACACGCGGCCGCGGATCGCCATTGTGGGGCGGCCGAACGTCGGTAAGTCCTCGTTGCTGAACGCGCTTCTGGGCGAAGCGCGTGCGCTGGTGCACGATGCGCCCGGGACGACGCGGGACAGCGTGGACACGCTGGTGGAGTGGGAGGGCAACGAAATTTGGCTGGTGGACACGGCCGGCATCCGCCGCCGCGGCCACATTTCACGCGGCATTGAGCAGCACAGCGTGCTGCGGGCGATGCGCTCGATGCAGCACGCCGACGTGGGGGTGGTGGTGATCGACGCGTTTGAAGGGCCGACCGCGCAGGACGCGCACGTGGCGGGCTTCGTGCTGGACGCCGGCAAAGGCGTGACGGTTGCCGCGAACAAGTGGGACCTGGTGCGAGGCAAGGAGGAGGTGGCGCGGGTGGAGCACCACCTGGCGCGCATCTTCCACTTCCTGCCGCAGAGTCCGCTGGCGCGGATTTCGGCAAAGACGGGACGCAACCTGGATCACGTGCTGCCGATGGCGCTGGAGATTCACCGAACGCGGGGGCAACGCATTCCGACCTCGAGGCTGAACGCTTTCCTGCGCGCATGGGTAGGGCGTCGGGATCTGCCGTCGCGGCGCGGACGCTCGGCCCGGTTCAAGTACGCCACACAGACGGGAACCGCGCCGCCGGAGTTCACGCTGTTCTTTTCAAATCCCGAGCACGTGCACCGCAGCTACGCGCGGTATCTGGAGAACGGACTGCGGCAGGAGTTCGGGTTTGACGGCACGCCGGTGCGGCTGAGTTTGCGGGCGTCCTGAGGCGAGCGTTACTGGTTTGACAGCGGCGCGGGTCGCGCGGAAGCTGGCGGAGTACCGTTGGGTTGTGGTGCGCTCCCGGTGACAACCGTCCAAGCCGTGCAGGTTATTGGCCTTGTTCTCGGCGCGTACCTGCTCGGGGCGGTGCCGATGGGGTGGCTGGTGTGCCGCGTCGGCTTCGGGGTCAACATCTTCGAGCACGGCAGCCAGCGCTCGGGCGCGACGAACGTGTATCGCACGGTGGGTCGCGGCGCGGCGGTGATCGTGTTCGTGGGCGACACGCTGAAGGGCTTTGTCCCGACGTTGCTGGCCCGCCTGCTGGTTGGCGACTTGCAATTGGTTCCCCTGATCGTGGCCGTGGTGGCCACCATGGGGCATAACTGGTCGATTTTTATCGGTCTGCGCGGCGGACGCGGCGTGGCGACAAGCTGGGGGGCCGTGATGGCCCTGGCGCCGCTGGCCGCGGTGATTGGCGTGCCGATGTTTGTTGCCACCATTGCCATCGGCCGCTACGTCTCCCTGGGCTCGCTGGCCGGCGCGCTTGGGTTTCTGGTGGGGGCCATTGCGTTCTACGCGCTTGGCCTGGGCATTACCGGCTTCCACGTGAGCCTGATTGCGGTTTTTGTGGTGTTCCTGATCTCGCAGCATGTCGACAATCTGCAACGCCTGTTTTCCGGCAGGGAGCGCCGCCTGGCGCCGTGGCCGGAACTCATTGGAAGCCGCGGCTCGGGCGACCACGGCAGGGACTGACTCAGCGCCGTAGATGGCGGACCGTCGCGGCGCGCGTTCCGATCCGCTGGCTCTCGCGTTGCGTTTTCTGGCGTCGCGGTCGCGCTCTGAAGCGGAGGTGCGTGAGCGCCTGGCCTCGCGCGGGGTTGACGCTCAGGACATCGAGGGCGTGCTGGAGCGCCTGCGGGAACTCGGCTACGTGAACGACGCCGACTTCGCGGCGGCGGTGATCCGCGCGCGTACCCAGCGGCGGGCGCGTGGGCGGCGACTGGTGGCGGAGGAGTTGCAAGCCAAGGGTGTCAGCGAGGACGTGGCCGAGTCCGTGCTGAACGCGTGCTATGGGGACGAGCTTGCGGTGGCGCGGCCGGTGGCTGAACGGCAGGCCCGCCGGTTGCAGGGGCGCGGGTTTGCGGAGTTCCGGCAGCGGTTAGGCGCGTTTCTGGTGCGGCGGGGTTTCGAGCATGCCACCGCGGAATCGTTGGTGACGGAACTGTGGGAGACCTATGGCGCGCCGGACTGACGCCAGCGGCGGCGTCTGCGCCACGGTCCGCGGCGAGGACGCGCGCGACGGAGGTTGACCGCCGCGCCTAGCGCGGCCGCGACCTGTTCCATGGGCACTCCGCGGTCGTCGCGACCACCGGCGATGCGGGCCGCGCGGCTGTGGACCCAGACGCCGAGGCGGGCCGCGTCGGTGGCCGGCAGGCCTTGTGCCAGCAACGAGGCGATGGCGCCCGCGAGCACGTCGCCGGCACCCGCGGCGGCCAGGGCGGGGTTGGGTCGGGCGAGAATCCATACGCGGTCGGTTGCGCAAATAAACGTGGGCGAGCCCTTGGCCACTACGGTGGCGCGCGTTTGGGCAGCCAGGTTCTTGGCCGCCGAGAGGCGTTGGCGGCCTTCAGGGGGCGCCGGCAGCCGGAGAAGACGCGCCAGTTCGCCGGGATGCGGGGTAAGAACAATTCCGGGGCCAAGCGTTTCGAGCAGGTCGGGTCGGTCGGCCACGGCGTTGAGGCCGTCGGCGTCGATGACCTTGGGGGTGTCCGGCAGCTTGTCCAGCAGGCCGTATACGAGGGCGTCGCCGGTGTTGCCGCGACCGAGGCCGGGGCCGACCAGGAGGGCGGTGGGCCGGGCGAACGATGCGGCGACGTCGGCGGCAATGGCGTCCACCTGCCCTGACGGCGAGGCTGACAACGGGACGAATGTGGCGGCGGGCGCCAGTGCGGCGGTGGTGGCGCAGGCCGGTTCGACGGACGCGAGGGTGACGAGGCCGGCGCCGGCACGCAACGCGGCCACGGTGGCCAGGGCGGCCGCTCCGCGGTAGCGGACCGAGCCGGCCACGATGGCGAGACGGCCGAATGTGCCTTTGTGACCGTCCAACGGACGCGGGGGCAGCAGGCGGCGAGCGGTTCGCGCGTCGATGAGGGCGGTTTTGATTGGCGCGTAGGCCGCGGCCGGAAGGCCGATGTCCAGCGCGATCTGCCGACCGGCGAACTCAATGGCCGGGTGCAGCAGGGCGCCGAGCTTCACGGGACCTGTGGCCAGGGTGAGGTGGGCGCGAAAGGCGGCTGGGTCGGCAGCCCCGGTGTCCGCATCGATACCGCTGGGAATGTCGATGGCAACACGGGTCTGTCCAGCTGCGATGGGAAGTTCGGCCAGGATGTCGGCTATGGGTCCACGCAGTGGTGGGCTGCTGCCGATGCCGAGGAGTCCGTCCAACAGACAGGTCGCCCAACGGACGTCGTGGGTGAGCGGGCGAGGATCGCCGGTCCAGACGCGCCAGCGCACGCCGCGTGCGGTTGCGGCGGCGACCAGCGGGTCGTGGGGACGCTCGCGGGAGGCCCACGCCGTCACGCGTGCGCCGGTGGCGGCGAGGCGGGCGGCGGCGATGAGCGCGTCGCCTCCGTTATCACCTGGGCCAACCAGCACGACGACGGATCGGCCGCCCAAGGAGCCTGTGCGCCGCAAGATGGCGGCGGCGATGGCTTGGCCGGCGTTCTGCATGAGGTTGACGCCGGGGGGCGCCTGGGCTTCCAGCGCCCGCATTTCGGCCGCGTCGACCACACGGTCAAAGGCCGGACCGCGACCCGCGCTGTGCGCCCCGATCATGGTGGTCAGTCCGCGGTTGCGACCACGAAGGCGATGGCGAGTTCGCGGCTGTGCGTGAGGCTGATTTCGAAGGCCGTCAGACCCAATTCACGGGCGCGGGCGGCGGCGGCGCCGTGCAGATGCACGGTGGGCTTGCCGCGACGGTCGTTCAGGACTTCGAGCTCGCGCCAGAGCACGCCGCGCATGCCGGTGCCGAGCGCCTTGGAAATGGCTTCCTTGCCGGCGAACCGGGCGGCCAGCTCTTCGGCTCGGCCACGGCAGTAGCGCTGTTCGCGCTCGGTGTAGATGCGGCGAAGGAAGCGTTCACCGAAGCGGTTCAGCGCAGCCTGGATGCGGGCGATTTCGATGGCGTCGACGCCAGCGGTGAGGCGGCGGCCGGTGGAGCTAATAGCCGGTGAGTTCCACGCGACGGACGGCTGAACGGTATTCCCAGCCGCTGCCGAGGACTTCGATCCGACGCAGCCGGACGGGGGCAGGCAGGATTTCCTGCAAGAGGGTGGGGTGGTCGAAGGTGGTCCACTCGCCGGCAGGGATTTCGCGCCCGAGCTTGACGCTGAGCCCGGCGTCGTTCTGGTGGTAGAAGCCGGTGGCCCAGATCTGCTCGCGACCGTCGGCATCGAGGTAGGTGAGGCGCAGCATCAAGGGGTACTCAGTGCCCGCGGTGCCGCCGCCGGACAGGCTCTGCTGATCAGCGCGGACATCGGTGCGGAGGCGCAGATTTACATAATCGCGAACATCGCGGTCGAGATCCTGCACGATGCCGCTCTCACCGTGGCGGTCGGTGCTTCCATCCGGCGTCCGGCGCTCAAACCACACGGCCTCGGATTGCGCGTTCACGGTGCCGGCGGTTCCGGCTTCGGTCACGACGAAGATGTTCCAATCCGAGCCGTCGGCCAGACGCTCGAGGAGGGGGTCGCCCAGAAGGTCGCGTTCGAGGGGGAGCGGTCCCGTGATGTTTTGGCCGGGACTGAGAACGAAACGTCGACCGGCCGGCGCCTCTACGACGTGACTGCCCAGCCAGACCAGTGCCGTGCCCTGCCGAACGCTGAGATGCACGGCGCCGTCCGGCTCCATCTCGATGCGGTAGGTGCCTTCACTCAGGTCCAACCGGCCCTCGCCGGCGAGGACGCTGATGCGGCGATCAGGGGCGGCCGGGTGTAACGCCACGCCGATTTGTACGCGCCCCTGGAAAAGTCGAAAGACGCTGTCCTGCAAGGCAGGGTTGAAGCGGCCGTACCGCATGCGCTGCACGGCGAGTTCCGTGTCGTTGTACAGCAGCACCGTGGAGCCGTCGCGGGTGCGCAGGAAGGCGCGGGAGCGGTCGTCGGTCCGGAGGCGCGTGCCTTCGGCCAGATCGATGCGCGCGGCCATGCCCTGCCAGGTAGCGGTGGCCGGCGGCTGGACCAGGACGGTTCCTTCGAGCGCCGTGGCGGAAAAGGGACGCGATTCGCTGACGCCGCTGAACAGGGCGCCAAAGCCCTGGGGTACATACAGGATGGTCACGACCAGCAGGGCCAACGCGACGAATAGCGATACCCAGCCGAATACCTGCATCCCACGGTGACGCTCACGCGCCGGGATTACGGCCGCGCGCGTGTGCGTCCGGGACTCCGGGAGGTGTTGCATCACCTGACCCTTATGCGCGAATCGCGAACGCCGGCAAATCGCCGGCGGGCACCGACCAGGCCACAGTAACGGATTCGACGATTGCAAGCGGCGGTCCAGCCTGCAATGCCTGGACGAGGGCGTCCAGCGCCGGCCGCGACCCCTGGGCTATGACTTCGACGCGCCGACCGTTTGGCAGGTTTCTGACGTGGCCGCGGAGTCCCAGTCGTTGACCCGTGCGGGCGACGAAGTAGCGGAAGCCGACACCCTGCACGCGGCCGCGGACGGTTGCATGCAGGCGTTGGGGGCATTCGGCTTGAGCCTCCACGTCAGAGGAGCACGGCCTGTTCGGGCGACGCGCGGGGCGGTTCGCGGTTGAGGTGTTCGTAGGCCTGGCGGGTGACGACGCGCCCGCGGGGGGTGCGGGCAATGAAGCCAGCCTGGAGCAGGAAGGGTTCGTAGTAAGACTCGAGGGTTGGGACGTCCTCAGCCAGGGTGGCCGCGAGGGCCTGGAGACCGGCCGGGCCGCCGTTGAAAGCGTCCATGAGCGTGGTGAGGATGCGACGATCCATGGTGTCGAGGCCGTGGTCGTCGACGTCCAGTTCGGCGAGTGCCTCGGCGGCCACGGCGTCGGTGATGATGCCGTCGGCCTCGACTTCGGCGAAGTCGCGGACGCGACGCAGCAGGCGGTTGCAGACGCGGGCGGTGCCGCGCGAGCGTCGCGCGATGGCCAGGGCGCCGGCGTCGGTGATGGTGACGCCGAGGATCTCGGCGGAGCGCTGGACGATTCGGGCGCATTCCTCGGCGCTGTAGAACTCGAGACGGTGGACGGCGCCGAAGCGGTCACGGAGGGCCGAGGTCAGCGAGCCGGTGCTGGTGGTGGCGCCGATGACGGTGAAGTGGGGCAGGGCTAGTCGATAGGTTCGGGCGTTGGCCTTGCCGCCGCCGACCACGATGTCGAGGGCGAAATCTTCCATGGCGGGGTAGAGGATTTCCTCGACGGTTTTGCCCAGCCGGTGGATTTCATCGATGAAGAGAACTTCGGCGGCGTCCAGGCTGCTGAGGGTGGCGGCCAGGTCGCCCGGGCGTTCGAGGGCGGGGCCGGAGGTGACGCGCAGGCGGCCGTCCATCTCGTGGGCCACGATGTGGGCCAGGGTGGTTTTGCCGAGGCCGGGCGGACCGCCGAGGAGGATGTGGTCGACGGGCTCGTCGCGCTGTTTGGCGGCCTGGATCATCAGGCGCAGCGCGCGCTTGACGCCTTCCTGGCCGATGAACTCATCGTCCGAGAGGTCGCGGGGGCGGAGGGTGCGGTCGAGCCGCTGGTCGCCGGCGACGGATTCGACGGCGACGACGCGTTCGGTCATGCCGGCCGGCCTCGGGATCCGAGGTCACGCAGGGCGGCGGCGATGCGGGCTTCGACGGACATGGGCTCGCCGATGGTCTGGTTGAGGGCGACGGTTGCCTCGGTGCGGGTGTAGCCGAGGCCAAGGAGGGCTTCGAGGACTTCGCGCGCGCTTTCGTCGTCGGAACTTTCGGCCGGGGTCTTGTCCTCGGGGACGAGCTTGCCGCGCAGCTCCAGGATGATGCGGTTGGCGGTCCTGGCGCCGATGCCGGAGACGACTTGGAACGGTTTGGGGTCTTCCTGGTCAAGCGCTTCGTAGATGCGGATGGCCGGGTGGGTGGAGAGCACGCGGACGGCCATGCGCGGGCCGACGCCGTTGACGTTGAGGAGGGCCTTGAAGACGCGCAGTTCTTCGGGGGTCTCGAATCCGGTGAGCAGGGCGCCCTCAGAGGCCATGTGCAACGAGGTGAACAGGCGGACGCTTTCGCCCGGGTCGGCCAGCGAACGGGCCGGGACGATGACTTCGAGGCCGATTCCGGTGCCTTCGGCGAGCACGACGAGGCTGTCGTCACGGCGATCGAGCACCTGGCCGTGCAGTTCCGCTATCACCGGACGCCGACCTGGCGTTCCAGGGCGCGCGCCTCGTACGAGTTCACATGGCAGATCGCGACGGCCAGGGCGTCGGCCGCGTGGTCGGGCCGCGGCGGGTCTTCCATCTCCAGGAAACGGCGCACCATTTCCTGCACGCCGGCCTTGTCGGCTCCGCCGTAGCCGGTGACCGCCAGCTTGATCTCCGGCGGGGCGTACTCCTCGACTGTGAGTCCGTGGTCCGCGGCCACGAGGTGCGCAACCGCGATGGAGTGCGAGACCTCAACCGCCGAGGTCAGGCGGCGCGCAAAGCCCAGCCGCTCGACGGCGACATCGGTAATGGCGTGCCGATCAAATAGCTGCCGCAGGCCGTCGCGAATTCGCGCGAGCCGAGTTCCCAGCGGCTGACCCGCCGGGGTGGTGAGGCACCCGTGCGTGACGTGGCGGAGTTGGCGGTCACCGTCGATCAGACCGAATCCGAAACGGGCCGTGCCAGGGTCGATGCCCAGCGTCAGCATTTGAGATCCCCGCGCCGTGGCCGCGCCGGTGAACATACGCCCATCATCGTCCTCGCCTGCGTCCAGGTGTGGACCGGGCGGGAGATATCAAGCCGTCCGGCTCACGCGCCAATCCGCGCGACCAGCGTATCGCTGAGTTCCAGATTGGTGTGGACGCGACGCACGTCGTCCAAGTCCTCGATTGACTCGATCATTCCCAACACGCGCGCGGCACGATCATCGTCGAGTGTCATGGGCGTTGTTGGGGCCATCGTGAGTTCGGCGGACGCAATGTCGGCACCCTGCACTGTCAGCTCGTTCTTGACCCGGGCCAAGTCGGTGGCGTCGGTGTAGACATAGACCACTTCGTCGGAGTGTTCCACATCGATGGCGCCAAGATCGATCGCCGCCAACTCCAGGTCTTCAGGGTCGTGGCCGTCCAGCTTGATCTCGATTGCTCCGCGCGTCTCAAACTGCCAGGAAACCGAGCCGCTGGCCGCCAGCGTGCCACCCAGCCGGTTGAGCGCGTTGCGAACCTCGGCGACCGAGCGATTGCGGTTATCGGTCACGACTTCGATGAGCAGGCCGGCCCCGTCGACGGCGTAGCCCTCGTAGAGCAGTTCCTCAAGCTGAGCGCCGTCGGCCCCGCCGCCGCCGCCGCGCTGAATGGCGCGCGCGATGGTGTCCTTGGGCATGTTGGCGGCCTTGGCCTTGGCAATAGCCTGCTCCAGCCGGAAGTTGCCGACCGGGTCGGGCCCGCCTTGCTGGGCGGCGATGGTGAGTTCGCGCCCGACCTTTGTAAACAGCTGGCCGCGCTTGGCGTCGGTCACGGCCTTTTGGCGCTTGATCTGCGCCCACTTGGAATGACCGGCCATCAGGGTTGGGACATCGCGCGTAGTGCCTGGTTCGCGAGTATAGGACAGGCGGCTAGCGCGGCTGCTTCCGGCACGAGATCGACAAATGAGTCGCGTTCATCGCACGCGCGAGGCCGCTGGTCTCGCCGCCAGAACCGCAACGGCGTCATCCCAGGTACGGCCGCGGTTCACGTAGCGGATCCGAAAGTGGGCTGGAGCTCGCATCAATAGGTTTGGAAGACCATATCGGACGCCCGAGGCCGCTGGCTGAGGGGCTGTGAGACCGCATGTCCCCTCGCGTTCCGTGGCCGGCGGTTGGCGTGGCAGCCGCGAGCATACGGGCCCGAGCGAGACGCTTTGACAAGCGCGGATGAGCCCTGGGACATGGCGATCGCAGATTGGAATTCGAAGGCTGACCGGCTCGAAGTTGCTAACGTCGCCTTCGGTCCGAACTGGGAGGCTGCGGCTTGATGCGCCATGCCAGGGTGCTGCTTGTGGCGCTGGCCGCGGCGTTCGCGATGGCTCCCCCGGTGCTGGCACAGTGGCCCAGCGGCTGTGTCGAGCTCAACGACATCGTCGAAGCCCACCTGGGCAATCACGGCAACGTCGGAATCTACCAGCGAGTCTTTAGCGCGAGCGCCGAAGTCGCCTGCCAGTCGGACCACCGTGACGACAGCCGCGCTGTCTTTGCGTGGGCTTTCGATGGAGCGTCCGCGGGCAGCATCGCGCCCACCCCCTGGCCCTCCACCTGTGTCGCGCTCAACGACATTGTCGAAGCGCACCTGGACAACCAGGGCAATGTTGGCATCTACCAACGTAGTTTTGACGCCGCCTCCGTGGCGGAGGCCGCCTGTCAGCGTGACCACCGCGCCGATGTGCGCCTGCTGTTTGGCTGGGCGTTTGACAGCGTGCCGCCAAATAGATGGCTGGCCATCAGCAGCGGCGCATTTCACACCTGCGCGTTGCGTCTCGACGGGTTACCTGTGTGCTGGGGCGCGCAACGTGGCGATGGCGGGGGAGCCACCAGGACGATGGGCTTCGGTCAGGCTGAGCCGCCGGAGGGCGAGCGCCTTACTGCCATTAGCAGTGGTCGGTACCACACCTGTGGATTGCGGGCCGATGGCTCGCCCGTCTGCTGGGGAATTGAACATGGCGAGATGTCTGGATCCACTCGCCAGGTCGGTTTCGGCCAGACATCACCTCCCACTGGTGAGAGGTTTACGGCCATCAGCAGCGGGGGATTTCACACGTGCGGTCTGCGAGCCGACGGTAGGGCCGTGTGCTGGGGAAACAACGACTCCGGCCAGTCATCGCCACACCCATACGAGCGCTTGACTTCAATCAGCACCGGCTACATGCACTCCTGTGGGCTGCGCGACGATGGGACAGCCGTGTGCTGGGGGCCCGAGCCGTACGCGTCGCCCTACGGCGGCTGGCAAAAAACGCCAGGCGGTCGGTTCCTAGCCATCGACTCTACGCGTGGGTTGACTTGCGGGATCCGAGAGAGTGGCCGGGTGGAGTGTTGGGGCGGTTGGTCCGACGTTGTTGGGCAAATCGAGCGGCCGCCGCGTGAGACGCTGACAGCGCTAGGCTTGGGCGACTCGCACGCATGCGGAATCCGGCCGGACGGCACGATGAAGTGCTGGGGATACAACGAGTTCGGCGAGTTGTCGTCCCCATGGGGCGAGACGTTCACTTCGGTGACCGCCGGCGTTCGACATAGCTGTGCGCTGCGCCGCGACCGAACCGCGGTCTGCTGGGGCGACAACGGCCTGGGACAGGCCGCGGTGCCGGGGCAGCCGGAACTCATCAGCCCAGGGGAACGTTTCAGGTCGGTTAGCAGCGGCTACGAGCACGTCTGCGGGCTGTTGCGTCGTGGCGAAGTTGTCTGCTGGCGGCACCTTGGCGAGGGATGGTCTTCGCCGCTGCCGGGGGAGCGCCTGGTGTCGATCAGTAGCGGTGGCAGCCATGTCTGCGGTCTGCGTAAGGATGGCGCGGCCGTATGCATCAAGGACCATGAACTCGACCATGGCCAGGCCTCGCCACCGCCCGGCCAACATTTCACATCACTGTCAAGTGGAGAAGTCCATACATGCGGCCTGAGGACAAACGGCACTGTGGTCTGCTGGGGTGGGGCGGCCGACGGCGTGAGCGGTGGCGATCTGTCCCTCCCGAGGAGACCTTTGCGTAACCCGGGGGCGGTTGCCCGGAAGACCCTCACCCCAACCCTCTCCCACAGGGAGAGGGGGCAAGAGCCGCCGCACCTTCGCGGACGAAGGGCGTTGTGCAAAGGTCTCCCAGGAGAGAGAGAGCAAGAGCGGCCGCTCCTTCGCGGACGAAGGGCGTTGTGCAGAGGTCTCTCCCGAGGAGAGACCTTTGAATAATGCGCCCTGCGCAGCGCCGAGGGGCGACGCCCGACCCGCGAGAGGGTGGCGCGGGGTGGGGCAGCCTGGGTCGCCGCTCGCCGGGGCCTGCCCGCAGGCCTGCGCGCCTGGTTGAGGGCGCAGCGCGCCTAGGGCGAGGTCGGGGCCCCGGCCAGCAAGCGGTCCGCGCGGCGCAGGTTGTAGGCCAGCAGCTTGAACCACATCTCGGTCGTGTTCCGGGCCAGGCCCCGGTAGCGCACCCGCTGGTAGCCGTACGAGCGCTTCAACGTCCCAAACACGTGCTCCACCGGCCGTCGCACCTGTTCGATCCGGGCGTGGCGGCGGCGCGCCGCCGGGCCCAGCCGGGGCTGATGTTTGGTGGGCCGTCGCATCAGCCGATCCGCGATCCCCCGCGCCCGCAGCCGGGCGCTGCGCGCGTGCGTGCCATAGGCCGCATCCCCGTACACCGCCCCTTCGTCCCCCGCGATCAGCTCGTCCGCCACCTGGGTCTCGTTCACGTTCGCCGGGGTCAGCACCGCGCGCCGGACCAGTTCCGACTCGGCGTCCACCCCCAGGTGCAGCTTGTAGCCAAAGCGCGCCTGCCGGCCCCGCCGGGCCCAGGCCGCGTCCGGGTCCCGGGGGCTGCCCGCGCCGGTGGCGCCCCCTTGCGGGCGGCGCACCTGCGCGTCCACCAACGTCGCGTCCACCAGCGTGCCCTGCATGACCAGCAGCCCGCGCGCGGCCAGTTGCTGCTCCACCGCCGCGAACAGCGGCTCGGCCACGCCCGCCGCCGTCAGCCGCGTGCGGAAGCGGCTGATCGTCGAGTGATCGGGCGCGTCGTCCTGCAGCCCCAACCCCACGAAGCGCCGGAACGACAGCCGCTCCCACAACGCCTCTTCCATCGCCGGGTCCGAGGCCTGATACCACTGCTGGAGCAGCAGCACCTTGACCATCAGCAGCGGCGGATAACTCGGCCGCCCGACCGGCGCGGCGTGCAGGTCCGCCACCAGCGCCTCCAGCGGCGCCCAGTCGATGAGCTGCGTCAGCCGCTCCAGCCGGGCGTTGCGGCCCACCCGCGGCGGCAGCCAGGCGTCGATCAGTTCCGGCGAATGGGTGGAACGGTGCATGGCCACGACTCTCGGCGGCGGGAACGATGGTCTCCACGATCCACCTCACGCCAGGGTTTTGCAAAGGTCTCGAGGAGAGAGACATTCGCTTCCATCAGCGCCGGTGCATGGCACACCTGTGGACTACGCGCGGACGGTACGGCGTTGTGTCGAGGTGACGATCAGTACGGCCAATCCTCGCCACCTGAAGGCCACCGATTCGCTTCGCTGAGTGCCGGGGTCTTTCACACATGTGGCCTGCTGCCGGATGGCACGGCCATGTGTTGGGGCGACGAGGAGCTTCGATCCAGCCGGACCGGCAACACCTTTGCCTATGGACATACGCAACCTCCCTCCGGCGAGCGCTTTACCTCGCTCAGCAGTGGCTACATTCACACCTGCGGGCTGCGCGAAGACGGGCTTGTCCGGTGCTGGGGAATCGATGACCTTCGCGTGGGACCGGGATACGGCCAAGCGTCGCCGCCCATCGAGGAGCGCTTCGCCGCCATCAGCAGCGGTCGAAATGCGACATGCGGACTACGTGATGACGGGACAGTTGTGTGCTGGGGGATATGGCTCCGTGGCAAGATGTCACCGTTCGAGGCCGTGGCTCTCCTGGCTCCAGATCGACATCTGACCCACATGCCAGGTCCCGACGAGAAATACGTGGCTGTCGCCGCCGGAATGAACCATACGTGCGCGCTTGCCGTGGACGGGACACCTTACTGCTGGGGCTCCTGGTTTTACGCCCAGACGGATGCGCCGCGGGATGTACGACTTGTGTCCATCGTCGGACACGCTGATACGACCTGCGGCGTGCGCGCTGACGGCCGTGCCGTCTGCTGGGGCGAAAACGTTCGCAGCCCATGGACTCCACGACCCAACTCGGTTTACACGGCGGTGACGCGGGGTGTAGGCGTCCTCGCCGACGGCACCGTCGAGTGGTGGAGCGCCGTACCTGATGGATATACGCCGACCGGGAAGTTTCGTTCGGTGACCGCCGGCGAGACGTTTTGGTGCGGGCTGCGCGAAGACGGGTCGGCCGAGTGCTGGAACGCGGAGGGCAGGCTGCCTTCAGGTCCCGCGGACCTTGCCTTCACGTCAATAAGCAGCGACTACGAATTCGCCTGCGCGCTGGACGATGCCGGGACGCCACACTGTTGGCACGTCGAGGGTTTCCGCGAGGATGTTGGCCTCCGGGAGCCGCCGGCGGGCGAGATGTTTACGACCATCGCAACGGGGCGCTTTCACGCCTGCGGCCTGCGAGTAGATGGCTCGGCTGTCTGTTGGGGAGATCAAGGCTCACCACCGGCGGACCTCAGATTTGAGTCGATCGCGAGCGGCGGCTGGCACACGTGCGGCGTACTTCGCGACCGCACCTTGGCATGTTGGGGCAGCAATCATCTGGGACAGGCTTCACCACCCGGTCCACTCCATGACTGGTCGGGCAGGACCTCCGGGTGAGTATCTGTCGCCAAACATCCAAGTAGCGGTATGGGTGGACGCGTCGGGGACCTCTTCCCGCAGCAAGTCTTCGCGGACGGCTGCCGCAGGGATCTGTCTCGCATCTCCAATCTTGAACAGTTCCACTGTCAACGTTCCCTCTGCGTATGCCTTGGTCGAGCCAGATGTCTATATCCGCGCGATCAGGCCTGCGGGGAGCAACACTGATGCTTCGCGTGCGGTCTGGTCGAGTTATCGGGCGCACTTCAACTGCCAGCGAGTTCAGGTCGATCGGCAGGCGCGAACTTCCAAGACATATGTTCATTCGCCGCCAGCGCCAGACCCATGGCGTGCGGCCAATCGGCACAGAGGGTAAGTCTTGGTCCTGGGAACCAGACCCGCGGGGTCTCAAGACGCCAGCGGCCAATGCGTTTCAATCGCGGTCTCATGGTGGACTTCGCGGAGCTTAGAGCGGAACTCTCGGCAAGAACTGACGGGCCGTGGTCCAGCTGAGGAATTCCGGCGCTTCGTGGCCGTGCTGCTAGCATCGCAGGGGGACGGCGATGGGAGCGGGGAGCGGGCATTTGGAAGCGTCTGACCTGACTCGGTATGTGAGCGTGGCGTTGGCTGCGCTGATTTATGGGGCGATGGTGAGTGGGGCGATCAATCCGTGGGCGCGGCCGCGGCCGGGGCGTGAGGTGATGCAGCTGCGAACTTCGTTTAGGGCGCGCATCCTGCTGAATCGCTGGTACCTGCTGCTGATCCTCGGAATATTTCTTGGGATTCGGCTGCTGCCGGGCACATGGACAACCGAGGGCGGCGACGTGGTGTCATTGCTCCTGGTGGCGGGCTGGCTGCTGTTTCCCGTGAGCTACTACTTCACCGACCAGGGCGTCAGCCTGCACACGGGCCGCTTCTGGCCGTGGGAGAGCTTTGACACCTACCGCCGCGCCGGCGGCGAGGTGCAACTGCGTCGATCGGCGCGCGGCGACGTGTCGCTCTATCTCAACCACGCGCAGCAGCAGGCCATCCTGCCGATGCTGCGGCGCCACGTCGCTCAGCGGCGCTAGATCAACCTCTCTCAGGCCACCGGGTCGCTGGTCGCGCTCCCGGCCTGGGCGCCGGTTTCCCAACGGGTGTGGAAGACGCCGTCGCGATCGGTGCGCTGGTAGGTGTGGGCGCCGAAGTAGTCGCGCTGGGCCTGGATCAGGTTGGCGGGCAGGCGGGCCGAGTGGTAGGCGTCGTAGTAGTCGAGCGAGGCGCTGAGGGCCGGGCAGGGGATGCCGGCGACTTTGGCCGCGCCGACCACGGCGCGCCAGGCGTCTTGCGCGCCAGCCAGCTGGCTGGCGAACGATGGCTCGACCATCAGATTTGGAAGGTCCGGGTCTGCACGGAACGCGCCCTGGATCAACCCCAGGAGCCGCGCCCGAATGATGCAGCCGGCTTTCCAGATGCGCGCCATTTCCGACAGGTCGATGCCGTAGTCCCGTTCCAGCGAGGCCGTGCGCAGCAGCGCCATGCCCTGGGCGTAGGAGCAGATCTTGGCGGCGTATAACGCCTGACGGACCTGGTCGACCAAAGCGGGCGTCCTGGGCATCGTCGCGACCGCGCGGTTTCCGGCGGCGCTGACCCGTTCGTCCTTGCGGGCGGAGATATTGCGCGACCAGACCGCAGCGTCGATGGTGGGGATGGGCACGCCTAGTTCGAGCGCGTCCTGCGACATCCAGCGGCCGGTTCCCTTTTGCCCGGCCGCGTCAAGGATGCGGTCCACCAGAAAGCCGTCGCCATCGGCGTCGCGGACCTGAAAGACGTCGGCGGTGATCTGGATGAGGAACGACTCGAGTTCGCCTTGGTTCCAGGCGCTGAAGACGTCGGCCAACTCCGGCGGGGTGAGACCGGCGGCGTTCAGTACGGCGTAGGCCTCGGCGATTAACTGCATGTCGCCGTATTCGATGCCGTTGTGGACCATCTTGACGTAGTGTCCGGCGCTGGAGGCGCCGCAGTAGGCGGTGCAGGGGCCGTCGTCGGTCATGGCGGCAATGCGTTCCAGGACCGGCCGCATGGCTTCATAGGCGGCGGAGGGACCGCCCGGCATAATTGAAGGGCCGAGCAAGGCGCCTGATTCGCCGCCGCTGATCCCGGTCCCGAGGAACATCACGTCGGTGGCGCGGACGCGCTGGAAGCGACGGGCGGTGTCCTGGAAGTGCGAGTTGCCGCCGTCCATGACTACGTCGCCCGGCGCCAGCAAGGGGAGCAGCTGATCCAACACGGCGTCCACGCCGCGGCCGGCCTGCACCATCAGGATGATGCGGCGCGGGCGCTCCAGCGACGAAACGAATGCTTCGAGCGTGCGGGCGCCACGAACAGACGTGCCCGCCGCTTCGTCAACCAGGAATTCGTCGGTGCGCTGGACGGTGCGGTTGAAGACCGTAATGGGAAAGCCGTTACGCTCGATGTTGAGCGCGAGGTTGCGGCCCATGACCGCGAGTCCGATGAGTCCGACGGAGGTGGACGCCATGGCAGGCTCCGGGAATAGCGACCGTCTATTCTGGCGCATCCGGCGGGACGCGCGGCAGCTTTGGCAGAATTGAGTGAAGCGACTATGAGCACCCCCGAACCGTCCGCCGCCGAGGCCCGCCGCGCGCGGCGGCGCGCCGCGCGGCGCGAACGCCAGCGGTCCGCGCGCACGATGCGGCGGCTGCGGCTGGCCGGGTTGACGGTGCTTGGCGCCGGAGTGGTGGCGGCGCTGGCCGTACTCGTCATTGCAATTGGGCAAGGGCCCGATACCGAGGCGCCCGAACGCTTTCGAATAGAGAACGAGGGGCGCCGGCACGTGGCCGAAGGCAGCGTGGTGACGCACGAGGCCGACCCGCCGGCCTCGGGCGATCACTATCCGACCTGGTCGCGCTACGGGGTATTTGAGGCGCCGGTGAACCCCGGCTCCTGGGTTCACAACCTGGAACACGGCGCGATCGTGCTGCTGTATCGGTGCACGGATGACTGCGAGCAGGTCAGGGCCGACATCGGCAAGGTCTACGCGTCGCTGCCAGATGGTGCGTTCGGCGAAGTGAAGCTGCTGGCCACGACGTACGAGGGAGACTTCGGCTCGCGGTTCATGCTGATCGCATGGAACTGGCAGGAGCCGTTCGACGAGTTCGACGCGGAGCGGATCGAACGGTTCTACGGGGAGTTTCTGGACCGTGGACCGGAGCGGGCACCGTGAGCGGGGCTGGACAATTGATTGGAAGAAACGGGCGGCTTTGGCCTATGGTGGGCGGAACGGTCACCGCCCCAGACGCGTTCGGAGCGCACTTGGATGATTGAACGAGAACCTTTCCTGATTCGCAATGGGATGCGCATCTTTAGCGTCTTGGCGGTGCTGGGTCTGGTTGTACTGATTGTGGTGGGTATCCGGTTCCAGGTTGAGAACGCGGAGTTCGCGAACGAACAGCGGCGTTTTAGGACCCGGACGCCGAACGCGGCCGAGTTGAGGGCTTCATGCGACTTCTTTGGCGGCCAGTTCCTGGGGATGCCCTCAGTTGCGCCGGGCAGTCCCGCTACCAGTCTGATGGAGGCTTGCAATCTCGGTGGAACCGCCCAAGCGGGCTGGCAGTGCCAGCATTTCGACGGTGCGTACAGCCGAGGCTCTTGCAGTGTGGATGTGGGAGCGACGCTGCAGGCGATTCCGAGGCTGTCGGGCTAACGGCATCGCCGTGCGCCATTCGGTGAGGGCCTAAGCGCCGGCAGCGGACGTGCGGCCGTCTGATACGCGGTTGGTTTGAGGCGCGCACAATAGTCGGCCGTTCGAACATCCCCGAGATGCCATGCACCCCTTGGACTACAGCCGTTCCTACCTGCGCTGGACTACGGCGCCAGCGACGTCCGATGTCCGTACGCCGGGGCACATGCCCTACGGCAACAGCGTGCGCATCCTGCTGGACGCGCGAGCGCGCCTGATCGATTCGGTCTCAGGGCGGGAGGAGGAGTTCTACCTGATCGCTCCCTGCCGCACGGAGTGGATGTACCGGAGCGACTCCTGCATCCAGCAGCCGGGCGGCGAATACCGGTTGGCCTGGGCGCAAGGTAGGGATCGGGCGCTGCGCTTCAGCCGCGACCTGACCGACCCGGATCCAAAGCCGGAGTTCGTGCCAATCGGCGACCGGTATCTAGAGCTCGACTACGCGCTGACGCCTCTGCCGAATCCGCGCCCGGCCACCGACAATGCGGCGCTGGTAGCGGCAGCGCAGTCGCTGAACCAGGTCGTCATCCAGACCGAGATTCAGAACGAGACCGGCACGCGGCGCGCCGTGCTGGAGTACCCCGTCAAGACGTTCAACTACCACCCCGAGCGGGTGCTGTTCCAGATTGACACCGGCCCGCTGCTGTGGGCCGACCTGGAGTCGTCGGAGACAGACCCGATGGGCCGGCTACGACTGGCGCACACGGTGTTCAATCGTTTCGACCGGGCTGAGTTCGCGATCCGGGCGCCGACGCCGTACCTCGTCAATGATCGGCAGGTGGGGCAGGTGGAGGACTACCAGCACGTGGTTGCGCAGCCGGCCCGGCACGCGTTCTTCGTGGCGGGCTGATCGCACGCGATGCGTCCGGCCGACGGAGCGGAACCGGTGCTGGGGGTGGTGGCGCCGACGCGCGCCGAACTGCATGCGTTCGTTGGCGAGGCCGAGGCGGGCCTCTCGGCGCCGGAAATCGGCGGAGGGCGCCGCTATCGCATCGGCGACGCGGAGTTCATTGCCTTCGTGACCGGCCAGGGCGCGAGCCGGACCGCCGGCGTTCTCGAACGCTGGCTGGCGCCTGGGCTGTTTGACGCGCTTCTCATTGTGGGCGTGGCTGGAGGAACTCTGGAGGGTCAAGCGCCCGGCGACTTACTCATTGCCAGCGGCGCGGGGCCGCGGTTCGCGCGGCCGACGCCGGCAAGTCCGCATTTGGTAGCGGCGCTTGCGAGCGGCCTCGAGGCGGTGGGGAGGCCGACGCAGGTTGGCCCGCTGGCGGCAGTGGATGGGCTGGCGCGGACTGACGAGAAACATCGGCTGGGCGAGTTCGGGTTCGTTGGGGTCGATATGGAAACGCAAGCGCTGTTGGCAGGTGCGCGTCAGGCCGGGATCCCCGCGGCAGGTCTGCGGGCGGTGCTGGATCCCCCGGAGCGCGACATTCCGCGAAGCGTGGCCGCGCTGGCGGCGGCCCAGGGCGGACGGCTGTGGCCGGACATCCTGGGACTGGTGCGGTGGCCGGTGGAGGTGCGCGCGATCGTGCAGTTCAGGCGCGACATGCGCGCGGCGCTGGCGGCCCTGCGCGCGGCCGGTGTCCCGGTGGTTCAGGCAATCCACGAGGCGGGCTGAGTACCGGCCGTCCCGTCCGCGGTCCACCTGTCCAATTGCGGCTGTGCCGTACCATATCGGCACGGCGGGCCGTCAGTAGGTCCCGTAGCCCGCGCCCGCCGGGTCACCCATGAACTGAGCCTATGAGCGAGCACGAAGCTGTTGGAACCGGCCTGCTGGTGGCCGGCGTTGTCATTTTCGTTGTCGCCTATGCCCTGATCGCAAGCGACAAGGTTCCGAAGTCGGCGGTGGCGTTGGGCGGCGGCGCCCTGATGATCCTGATTGGGATTATCGATCAGCACCGCGCGTTCGAGCACATCGACTTGAACGTGATCCTGTTGCTGGTCGGCATGATGGTGCTGGCGGGTATTGTGCGCCATACCGGGGCGTTTCAGGCGCTGGCGATCCTGGCGGCGCGCTGGACCGGCGGCGACGGCGTACGGCTGATGCTGGCGCTGTCCTTGATTACGGCCGTGCTCTCGGCGTTTCTGGACAACGTCACCACGGTCATCCTGATTGCGCCTATAACAATCTTCGTGGCGTCGCGGCTGGGTTTGAACCCCGTGCCGTTCTTCATCGCCGAGATTCTGGCGTCGAACGTGGGGGGCGCCGCCACGCTGATTGGCGACCCGCCGAACATCCTGATCGCCAGCGCCGGTGATCTGGATTTCGCGGTGTTCGCGGCGCACATGACGCCGCCGGCTGTGATTTCGATGGGGCTGCTGCTGGTTGCAGTGCGCTGGATGTTTGCATCGCGCCTGGTGGCAGATCCCCAGCGCGCGCAAGCGCTGGCGGCGTTGCAGCCGGGCGACGCGATTACGGATCGCCGCGGCATGTACATCGGGCTGGGCGTGCTGGGGCTGACGATCTTCGGGTTTCTGATTCACGGGGCGCTGGGCTGGGAGCCGGCCACCGTGGCCGTTGCCGGTGCGGCCCTGTTGATGATTCTGACGCGGCCCGACGTGCACCAGGTCTACAACGAGGTGGAATGGGCCAGCGTGCTGTTCTTCGTGGGACTTTTCATGATGGTGGGCGGGCTGGTGGAAATCGGCGTGCTGGACGCCGTGTCGGACTTCACCATTGAACTGACCCGAGGGAATGTGGGCGCCACGGCATTCCTGATTTTGTGGCTGAGCGCGGTCCTGTCGGCGGTCGTGGACAACATTCCCTACACCGCGACGATGCTGCCTGTGGTCCAGCGCCTGACGGCGGAGGGTCTGAACCCTGACAACATTCTTTGGTGGTCGCTGGCGATCGGCGCGGACTTCGGCGGCAACGCCACGATCATTGGGGCGTCGGCCAACGTGATCCTGGCGGGCATTGCGGAGCGCGAGGGGCATCACATTCGGTTTGTCGAGTTCATGAAATACGGAATTCCAGTGACGTTTGGCGTGCTGGTCATCGGCACCATCTGGATATGGTTGCGCTACCTGGCGTTTGCCTAGGCGCGCGGTAGACGGGAGGCGTCCATGAGGCCCAGTGAGCAGCAACCGCTTAACAGCTTGGAGTCGCGGGTGGCCGACCTGCGGTCGCATGGGCTCCTCGAGCCGTTTAGCGCGGTGAGCGCCGACACCGAGTTCGAGGAGCTGGTGCGGGCGGTTCGCGCTCAGCCCCAGGTTCGCACGGTGGCGGTGACGGACGACGACGGCAGGCTGACCGGCATTATTCCGATGCGGGCGTTCTACAGCGCGCTCTTCGTTGATGTTTACCCCGCGGCGATGCTGGGCGACGTGGCGTCGGTTGAAGAAGCCATGGATATCGGCGACCACATCGTTCACCCTACGGCAGCGTCGATCATGCTCGACGCGCAGTCCGTCGCCCTGACGGATACGCTGCACGACGCCTTCATCGCGCTGTACCGCTCAGAATTGGCCGGACTACCGGTGGTGGACGCGGACGAGCGACCGGTTGGCTACCTGGACTTGCTGGCGATATTGCCCTTGTGGGAGCAGCGGCAACAGCCCAGCTAGGCCGCGACGCGACGCGCGACTGAGGCCGCAGCTACAGGGCTTCCTTGAGGGCCTTGGCGCTGGCGGCGGTCATGCCGTCGACGGCGGTGAGTTCCTCCTGTGAGGCCGCGCGGATGCGTTTGATGGAGCCGAACGTACGGAGGAGATTGCGCTTGCGCTTGGGGCCGATGCCGGGAATCTCGTCCAGAATCGAGCGGCGTCCACGAGCCGTGCGCAGCTTGATGTGGAAGCTGACGGCGAAGCGGTGGGCTTCATCCCGCACCTGTTGCACCAGGTGAAGGCCCGGGCCGTCCAATGGCATGAGCACCGGCCCTGAGCGGTCGGGGACGTAGAGCTCCTCGCGGCGCTTGGCGATGGCGGCCAGCGGGATGCCGGACCGGTTCAAGCCCAGTTCCGTAAAGACGTCCAGGGCGGCGCCGAGCTGGCCCTTACCGCCGTCGATCAGCATCAGGTCGGGGGTGACGCCCCACTCCTTGGTGGAGCCGGCCGTGGGCTCTGAATTGTCGGGAAGCTGGTCGTCGGGGTCGAAGCCGCTCAGCGAAACTTCGGCGAGCGCACGGGCGCTCGCGCCAGGTACGGCCGCCGCGTCTGTTTCTTCGGCATAGCGGCGGAGGCGGCGTCGGAGCACTTCGCGCAGCGACTCGAAGTCGTCGTTGCCGACGCCACTGCGGACTTTGAACCGGCGGTACTTGCCGTTCTTGGCCACGCCGTCCTCGAAGACGACCAGGGAGCCGACGGCCAACGAGCCCTGGATGTGGGAGATGTCGTAGCACTCAATGCGTCGGGGCAGGCGCGGCAGGTTGAGGGCCACGCCGATCTCCAGGAGCGCCTGCCGCCGCTTGCGTTCGCTGTTGAGCCAGATCGTGCGCTCCAGGTGCAGGGTCTCGGCGGCGTTGCGCGCGGCCATTTCGACCAGCCGACGCTTGGGACCGCGCTGGGGGCGGCGCACGGTGACGCCGGCGCCCCGCAACGACTTCAACCAGGTCTGGAGTACGTCGACGTCGGTGAGGTCGTGGGGCACGAGGACGAGTTGGGGCACCTCGGCCGCGCGGTCGTAGTACTCGCGAACGAAGTCGTCCAGCATCTCGGGCTCGGTCTCTTCGCCGGTCACGGCCAGTGCGTAGTGCTGGTGGCCGATGAGCTTGCCGCCGCGAATGCGGAAGACGGTGGCCATGGCGTCGCGGTCCTGACGGACGGCGGCAATCACGTCCACCTGCCGCTCGCGGGCGTCGGGATCGGAGACTTTCTGCTCGGCGACCACTTGTTCCATGGCCGCGATGCGGTCGCGGAAGCGGGCGGCTTCTTCGAAGTCGTTGGCGTCGGAAGCGGTCCACATCTGATCGGTGAGGCTCGCTTTCACATGTTCGTATTCGCCGCGCAGGAAGCGGACGGCGCCGTCTACGACCTCGCGATACTTGTCCACCGTGACGTAGCGCGTGCAGGGGGCGTTGCAGAGGCCGAGGTCGTACTTGAGGCAGGGGCGCGGGATCGGCTTGGTCATGTTGATGTTGCAGGTGCGGTAGGGAAAGAGGCGGTTCAGGAGCTTGAGGGTCTGGCGCAGGGCCTTGGCGCTGGTGTAGGGGCCGAAGTAGAGCGAGCCGTCTTTGAGGATGCGTCGGGTGGTGGCGACGCGGGGATAGGTCTCCTGCACGGTCACTTTCAGGTAGAGATATTGCTTGTCGTCGCGGTAGGTGACGTTGAAGCGCGGGCGGTGTTCCTTGATGAGGTTGTTTTCCAGGACCAGCGCTTCAACTTCGGAGTCGGTGACGATGACGTTGAAGTCGGCGATCCGGGCCACGAGCGAGCGCGTCTTGTAGGAGTGGTCGCCGCGCCGGAAGTAGCTGCGAACGCGGCTGCGCAATGAGCGGGCCTTGCCCACGTAGAGGACGCGGTCGTCAGCGGCGTGCATGAGGTACACGCCGGGAGCCTCGGGCAGCTCGGCCAGCTTGCCTTCGATGGTGGAACGGATGGCTTCGCGGGTCATGGGCATGCGGTGCGCCGCGGCGCACGGTGCGCCGCGGCAGCCAATTCTAGGCAGTCCGAGACGTGCCGCCGGGGGGATAGAATCGAGCATTGCGAGCGGTCCACGAAGGAGCCGCGACCGTCGAGAGCCCGCGCCCACTTCTCATACTGATCTATCTCGGCATCGCCGTGGCGGCCGCGTGGCTGCTGCAATTCCTGTGGGAGGTGCTGAGCCAGGCCGGGGCCTTTGTCGTGATGCTGCTGGTGGCCTGGATTCTGACCGTGGCGACGTTAGGACCGGTGCGCTTGCTGCGCCGAGCGGGCATGCCACGGCCAATTGCGGCGGCGCTGGTGTACCTGGTGGTGTTGAGCATCGCGAGTGTGAGCCTGTTTTTTGTACTGCCGCCGTTTTTTGCGGAAGTGGGTCATGCGGCCGAGAGTCTGACTGAACTGGCCCGCGGCATTCCAGGCGGGCTCAGTAACCTGCAAACTTGGCTTACCGGGCTGGGCGCGCCTGACGATCTGGTGGGTACGGTCACGGAGGATGTCAGCAGCAACCTGGTGTCGATGGGGCAGGAACTGGCCACCGGCGTCATCGCAACGACGGGAACGATTGCGGGCGGGGTGGCCGCCACGATCGTGACGCTGATCATCTCGTTCTACCTGGTGCTGGGCTGGGACCGGGGGGTGACCGGACTGGCTGAGGCGCTGCCGCCGCACTTGGCGGCGCGTCTGCACCGCGCGGTGCGGGCCAGCGAGCACACGTTTGGGGCCTGGCTGGGCGGCCAGTTCCTGGCGTCCGTTGTATGGGGGATTGCCGTGGTTGTGACTTACCTGATCGCCGGGCTGGAGTTTGGGCTGCTGGTGGCGGTGGCCACGGGCATCCTGATGTCCATTCCCTTTTTCGGGATGATCGTGGGCATTGCGATCCCAACGATCATGGCTCTTACTGTTCGGATCGATCTCGCGATCTGGGTTGGGGTGGCTCTGGCTCTGGTGTCGCTCGCAATTGAGAACGTGGTGAAGCCGCGAGTCATGGGGACGGCGATTGGGGTTAATCCGATCGTGGTGCTTTCCAGCGTGATCCTGGGCGGCATCGCAGCGGGCTTCTGGGGGGTGCTGTTCGGTATCCCCATCGGCGCGCTGCTGTGGACACTGCTGCGCGGGGCGGCCAGCGAAGTGCTGCACTCGCAACGGCGCCAGCCCATGCCGGCCGACGCGATGGCGGCAGCGGCGAGTGCGCGGGCGGCTTCGGCTTCCGCTGGACCAGATGCCCCTGTCCCTGAAGCAGGGGAGGGCGAGTGTCCGGTGCCGGTGGCGCCGGACACGGTCAAGGACGAGGCGAAGCCATAAGGTCCATCTGGCGAACGCTCGCCTACATTCGCGCGTACTGGCCGCTGGCACTGCTGAGCATTCTGTCCTGGCTGGTGTCGGCGGCCATGGACCTGATTTTCCCCCAGGTGCTGGCGCGCGTGATTGACGAAGGGATCGTGGCGGGCGATTCCTCGCGGCTGGTGGGGCTCTCGCTGCTGGCGGCGGCCCTGATCGTGGTGCGGGGGGCCGCGCTGTTCGGGGCGCGGCTTTGTCAGCGCTGGTACCAGGCGGGTGTCAGCCGTCGCTTGCGGAACGAGGTTTACGACAAGCTGCAACGTCTGCCGTTCGCCTACTACGACCGGGTGGACAGCGGGGACGTGATCACGCTGGCCATCAGCGACACGCAAACCGTGCAGAGCTTCACGGGGTACGGCGTGATGGAGGCGGTGCGCACGGTTGGCATTTACGTTGTGATCGTGGCCGGCATGCTGATCGCCAGCGCGCAGTTGACCCTGATGGCCCTGGTGGTGCTGGCGCTGATGGTGGCGGTGGCGGTGGTGTACGGCCGGGCCGTGCGGCCGATGTGGCGCGCCTACCGAAGCCAGCAGGCGCGGCTGACCCGGACACTGACGGAGAACCTGAACGGCATTCGGGTGGTCAAGGCCTTTGCGACGGAAGAGCGCGAGATCGAGGCGTTCGGCGCGGAGGCGGCAGCGATGCGCGTGCGTGCCTTGGCGCCGATTCGGCTGCGCGCGCGGGTGATGCCGCTCATGCTGCTGCTGACGGGCGTGGGCTCGCTGGTGGTGATCTGGGCCGGCGGGCTGCTCGCAATCGACGGTGCCGTTTCCGTCGGCGTGCTGCTGGCTTTCTACTACTACTTCACGCGGCTGATTCGGCCGTCGCGGCGCCTGGGGTTCATCGTGCAGCAGATTGCGCGCACGGCGGTGTCGGCCGACCGCGTGTTCGGGCTGCTGGACGAGCCGGTGGGGATCGCGAGTCCGCCGGGGGCCGCGAAGCAAGCGGACATTGCAGGGCGGGTGGACTACCACGACGTTGACATTGCGTTCAACCGGCGCAGGGTTGTGTCGGGCGCGTCGGCGGCGGTGAGTCCGGGCAAGGTTGTTGGAGTCGTCGGGCCCACGGGGTCCGGGAAGTCCAGCCTGCTGAATCTGATTCCGCGGTACTACGACGCGGCCGGTGGCGAGGTGCGGGTGGACGGACGGGACGTGTGCAGCTTTGACTTGCAGAGCCTGCGCTCGGCGGTATCGATCGTGCCGCAGGATCCGTTTCTCTTTTCGGACACGGTTCGCAACAACATTGCCTACGGCAGTCCAGACGCGGACTTCGAGCAGGTAATTGCGGCGGCGCGAGATGCGCAGGCGTACGACTTCATCATGGAGATGCCGGAGGGGTTCGAGACGGTGGTCGGGGAGCGCGGCGTCGGGTTGTCGGGCGGGCAGCGCCAGCGGCTGACGATCGCGCGCGCCCTGCTTCGAGAGTCGTCCATTCTGATCCTGGACGACGCGACCTCGAGCGTGGATACCGAGACCGAGCGCCGGATTCAGGACGCGCTGCGCCAACGGGCTGGCGGGCGTACGACCTTCGTCGTCTCGCAGCGCATCAGTTCGGTGGAGCACGCGGACGAAATCCTGGTTGTGGACCAGGGAGGCATCGCCGACCGCGGGACGCATGCCGACCTGATCTCGCGGCCTGGCTTCTACCGCGACCTGTACGTCCTGCAGGTGCGGCAGGCCGAGGAAGCGCGAGCGGACCTGGCGGCGGCCGAGGAGTCTGGGTAATGAGGATGGGCATGCAGACCGCCCAGGCGCGCGGGACGTTCGTTCAGGAAGAGGGCGAGTACGAGGGCTTTGACCGGCGGGTGTTGTCTCGCCTGCTGGGGTACCTGGCGCGGGACAGGCGCCGCCTGCTGATCGCCGCTTTCGCCGTGCTGGCGGTGGCCGGGACGACCATGGCGCAGCCGGCCCTGATCGGTCTGGCGATCGACGACGGCATTCGGGCGGGCGACGCCGGGGTGCTGACGGTGGCGGCGCTGGTTTTCCTGGGAATCACGCTAGGTCAGGCGGGGGCAACAGCGCTGCAGTTGGTGGTAAACGCCAGCCTTGGGCAGAACATGCTGCAGGCCATGCGGATGGAGATGTTCCGCAAGTACCAAGCCTTGCCGCTGAGATTCTACGACCGGCAGATCACCGGACGGCTGATCGGCCGGATGGCGTCGGACGTGGAGCAGATCGGCGAGGCGGTAACCGAGGGGGCCATCGGACTGGTGGCCGACGTGGCGATCCTGATCGGGATTCTCGTGGCGATGGTGCTGTTGAGCTGGCAACTCACGCTGATCGCCGTGGCGGTGTCCCCGCTGCTGCTGCTCAGCGGCATCGTGTTCGCGCGGGCGGCGCAGGCCGCCTACCGCGTGATGCGCACGCGATCCTCCACCCTGAACGGGGTGATCGCCGAGTCGATCCTGGGGATGCGCGTGATCCAGGCGTTCACCCGCGAGGACGTAAACGCCCGGCGCTTCGACAAGGTGAACCACGCGCAGGCGCGAGCGCAAATGCGCGCGATGACCGTTACGTCATCGGCCGAACCGGCCGTGGAATTGTTCACGGCCATCTCGACCGGACTTGTGCTGTGGCTTGGCGGTTCGTTTGTGCTGGGCGGATCTGACACGGTGACGCTGGGCGTGGTGACCGCCTTCGTGCTGTACGTGGAGCGGTTCTTCGGTCCCGTGCAGGAACTCGCCATGCGGTGGGGATCGCTACAGGCCGCGATGACGTCGGCCGAGCGGGTGTTCGAAATCCTGGATACCGACGAGACGATGCACGATCAACCGGACGCCAGGGAGCTGCCGAGCGTCCGGGGCGAGGTTCGCTTCGACCACGTCAGCTTTGCCTACGAAGCCGGCCGGCCAGTGCTGCACGACGCCAACATCTTGGCCAAGCCGGGCGACCGGATTGCGCTGGTGGGCGCCACGGGGGCCGGCAAGACGACCATCATCAACCTGTTGCTGCGGTTCTACGACGCCACCGACGGCTCGGTACGGATCGACGGTCACGACGTTCGCTCGGTCACCCAGGTCTCCCTGCGACGTCAGATCGGACTCGTGCTGCAAGAGCCGTTCCTGTTCAGCGGCAGCGTCCACGACAACATCGCCTACGGACGGGCGGACGCCACTCGGGCGGAGGTGATCCAGGTGGCCAAGGCCGTGCGTCTGCATGACTTCGTGGACAGCCTGCCGTTCGGCTATGACACCCAGATCGAGGAACGCGGCGGGGGACTGTCCACGGGGCAGCGGCAACTCGTGTCGTTTGCCCGCGCGCTGCTGACCGACCCGCGGGTTCTGGTGCTGGACGAAGCCACCAGTTCGGTGGATACGCAGACCGAAGGGGTGATCCAGGATGCGATGGAAACCATGATGCGGGGTCGAACCAGCTTCGTGATCGCGCACCGGCTCTCCACGGTGCGCAACGCTACCGAAGTGCTGGTGATGGACCAGGGCCGCATCGTGGAACGCGGCACGCACGCGCAACTGCTGGCCAAAGCGGGGCTGTACTACAACCTCTATACCCTCGGGCTCTCGTCGGGCGGCGAGGACATCGACGCGGCGGCGTTGCGGCGCAATGACTGAGGGTAGGGCGACGACAGGCGCGGGTGACCGGCATTCCGCCTGGCCAGAGGAGGCGGCCGCGAAACTGGCGCGCGAGGACGCGGAGGAAATCGCGCATCGCTATCGCGCGGGCTACGGTCAGGCCGCCGGGCTTGACGCCGAGTTCGAGGGATGGGCCGACGCGGGCGTGTGGCCCCAGGATTAGATGCCGAGCCGTGACGTGGCGGCGTTGTGGCGCAGGGGCTCGCAGCAAGGCGAGGACATGAACTCATGACATATAAGATCGAGCCAATTCAGGCCAACCTGCACCACGAACTTATTCCGCCTCGCGCCCGGGCGGATGACTATCCGACGCTGGTGCTGCTGCATGGGCGGGGCGACAGCGCGGCGGGAATTGCGCCGTTGGCTTATGAGTTCGAGCGGGACGACTTGCTGGTGCTGTCGGTGCAGGCGCCGCTGGAGTTGGGCGGGGTGATGGCGGGCGGGTATGAGTGGTACCGGCTGCGTGAGCCCAGACGCCTGGACGAAGCGACGCTACGGGCCAGTCTGGATGCGTTGGCCGAGTTCCTGGACACGGTCAAGGTCGCCTATCCCGTCGATTCCGAGCGGGTGGTTTTGCTGGGTTTCAGCCAGGGCGCGGTCATGGCGCTGGGGGCGCAGGCCCTGCGGCCTGACAGCTTGGCCGGCGTGATCGCCCTGAGCGGCTATTTCCCGATCGAGGTCGAATCCGACGCGGGCGATTTACAGGGCCACCCGGCTTTTGTCGCGCATGGTCTCTACGACGACATCATTCCCG
The DNA here is from genome assembly GCA_965263175.1 of Chloroflexota bacterium. Lineage (GTDB taxonomy): Bacteria > Chloroflexota > UBA11872 > UBA11872 > UBA11872 > UBA11872. Next base: position 2,824,978 of record OZ253587.1, on the reverse strand, counting down.
TAGATGCCGGCCGCCGAACCCGCGACTTACTGGATCGACACGGCGTGGACTTGACGTATCGGGAATATCCGATGGCGCACCAAGTGAGCGCGGAGGAGATGGGCGATGTCCGCGCCTGGCTTGAGGCTGCAAGCGATGACCGCGGCTGAGCGCTTACGAGTGCGTAGTAGGGTGAACGTGTGCCTGATTCTCACCGCCGGTTGTATGACGCTCGCGATTCGTGACGGGGCTGCCGTTGCCTTGCTGGCTGCCAACGTCGGTCACTCTCGGGAGAGGTTTTCCGTGGCGCTGGGAGCCAGCGAATGAGCGCGGAGTTGATCGGCATCGTGAGCGTGGGTGTTGCCCTGGGCCTACTCATCGTGGCGCTCTTGCGAAGCACCAACGCCCGCATTGAGCGTTCGGAAGACCGTTTCCAGGGGATGGCACCGCGGATGGATGAGCGCTCCCGGCAGACGGACGAGCGTTTCCGGCAGAAGGGCGAGCGCTTCGGGCAGGTGGACGCCCGCTTCGGGCGGATGCAAGCCCTGATGAATGACCGCTTCGGGCGGTTGGAAGACTTGTTTAATGCGCGTTTCGAGCGGCTGGAGGACCGATTCGATAAGCTGGACGCGCGCCAGTACGAGATGGCCCAGGCACTGGCTCGCATCGAGGCGCGCCAGATTGACGCGGTCGCCCGCGCCCGAATCCGAGGAACAGCCCGAGCTCGTCCATCAGGGCACGGAGGCCGACCGGGCTGACTAAGGTCGGTCACGCTCGCCAGCCGCGTATCTAACTGGATTAAGGTTGTCAATTGTGGCAAGGTTTATCGTTGGCCGCGCTTCGTGGAGTTTTACATGTTTCAACGTACGTATCGACGACAACGCGGTTCTAACCAGAATCGCTGGCATTGGCGGGAAGAATGCGTCCATATGCCCCGGGAAGATTACGAAACAACAAAAGACAAGGATGCTAGTCCCAGGTGTGCCAATTGCAGCAAAATCGAGCATAGGCATCAATGACGCTGCTGACATCAATGGCTTCGTGCACGAAGCCAAGTCATACGGAATCAGACCGTCTCGGAATCACCGCAATTGACCCCAAATTGCGCCGCCAGATTTGCCCTTGATCTTCTGGAACGGTAAAACGCGAATCGCGTGCATGGCCACTTCCCGGCAGGATTTGGAGACAACCTCAGAACACTAATGAGTAGTTCTGCGAGTACGAAGTGCAGAGAGATGTTGGTGCTTCGCGTCGGCAGCGTAGGCTTCATGCTATTGACCCTAATAGCAGTTCTCACAGGCTGTGGAGAACGAAGCTCAGGTCCTGATATTCAGATTCGTCCAGCTGAACCGAGGAAAGTCACAATACAGGTGACTGCACCTCCACGTCCGACAGCAGATACAAATCTAGCTGGCCAATTTTCTGGTATAGGTGGAAAAACAAGCGATCTCTTCCAGCTGGCTAAGGGGCGCTACGTGCTCTTGCTGGACGTTAGAGGGAACGACCGTTTTCTTGCCCCGGACACTTGGAAGATCGAGCTTTTCCGGATTCCTGATGATGTTGTTTTGCTTGATCGGTCCGGTCGTGGGGTATCGGGTCGCAGTTCCGGTGGCTTCCTAATTGAGGACGCTTCCTGGAAGCTCTGGTTTGGACTCAATGTCGGAGACGACGCGCACTGGATAGTGACGCTAAGGCGAGTTGGAGATCTGCCTCCGACGACGCCTGGTCCAGAAGCAACGGCTCAGATCACAAAAGATCCACAGCCGACGCCAACATCAGCGCCGAAACCAACACTGGCAGAGGCTCCGACAAGAGCCTCGACACCGACACCCACTCGAACTCCAGAACTGCCGATACCTCAGAAGCACATCGTGGAACCAGGTGAATCGCTTGTGAAAATAGCAGAGCGCTATGGGACGACGGTGTCGGTGCTCATTGACCTGAACTCGATTCAGGATCCGAGCTTGATTCGGCCAGGGCAGATCATCAACATCCCACCTAATTCTCGGACACCGGTGCCGACATCAACGCCGGCACCACAGCCGACATTGACTCCGCAAGCATACCAATCCTGCCAAGACGTCCCGGAATCGCGAATTGTTGTTGATACTCAAGGACGCCGTGCGGTTCCACGCGATCTCGTCCCATCGGCACCCGATGGAGATGGCGATGGATTTGCCTGTGGAGGTCAACTGGGCCTGGTGCCAACACCGGTGCCGACGCCTATGCAAAGTTCGGCCACTTCTCGGACTACTCCAACACCACAGCCTCGGCCTACGGACTCCAATCTTCCAGGATGGGGGTTTGCTCAGGATATAACTTACGATGATCTTTTGCGCAACAGCAGTCGTCACATAGGTAAGACAGTTCGGTTTACTGGTAAGATAGTGCAGGTTGCTGATCATGATGGAAAAGTATTTGGCATACAGATAGGGACACCGTACACTGTCTGGAGAGTGTACGTTACACGAGGACAGTATAGTTGGGACGATGCTGTGTATATCAGAAGGTCAGCATCGGACCCTCGATACTTGGAAGATGATATCATTGAATTCACTGCAAGGGTGGAAGGGTTAGAGACCTACGAAACCATCCTGGGTTCACAAGTCACTATCCCTGAATTGCACATTTTACGAGTGAGACTAAAACCTGCTAATTAGAAAAGTACTTAAAAACCAATACCACTGTGTGGTCTGGCGCTAGTAGCTCGTCGCGAGCGGCGCATAGACTGATGCGCGAAAAAATCTGACCAACTGTGGCCATTCAAGGCCGTGTTCGACCCCGTGAGGGCGCACAACGTTCGCTTGCACGCTTGTCCGACTATCTTGGTTACGATATCGAGAGAGCCTTAGGTAGTCTGGGTTAATTCACCTAGCGTGAGTCCAAGTTCCTCCAACTGCGCCGCGTCGATGGGGGCGGGGGATTGGAGCATGAGGTCGATGCCGGCCTGGTTTTTGGGGAAGACGGTGACGTCGCGGAGGTTGGCGGTGTCGCCGAGGATCATGGCGATGCGGTCGAGGCCCATGGCGATGCCACCGTGGGGTGGGGCGCCGTACTCAAAGGCCCGGAGCATGTGGCCGATCTGCTCCTGGATGCTGTCCTCGTCGAAGCCCATGACCTGGTAGATGCGATGGAGGTCCCTGGCGCGGTGGGCGCGGATGGACCCGCCGCCGATCTCGTGACCGTTGCACACCAGGTCGTATTGCTTGGCGAGGGCTTTGGCAGGGTCGGTGTAGAGGAGATCGAACGAGTCATCCGCCGGTGAGCAGAAGGGGTTGTGCGAGAAGGTCAGGCCGCCGGTTTCCTGGTTGGGTTCGAAGAGCGGGAAGTCGAGGATCCAGCCGAAGGCCAGCACGTCGGGGTCGATCAGCCCCAGCTTCTTGCCGAGGGTCAAACGTAGCTCGGCGAGCGCGGCGTTGGCTGTCTCAACCTTGTCGGCTACCAGACAGACCAGGTCGCCCTGTTCCGCTCCGGCCGCGCGGGCCAGGTTGCGCAGGCCGTCCTCGCCAAAGAAGCGCGCGAGCGGTGAACGCAGGGTGCCGTCGCTGTTGAGGGCGACAGTGGCAAGGCCGGCCGCGCCGTGCGCCTTGACCACGTCTTGGAGCTTGTCCACCTCGCGGCGCGTGTAGGACGCCGCGCCGGTCGCCACGACGGCCTTGACTACGCCGCCCGAGTGGACCACCTGGTCGAATACTCGGAAGCCGTGTCCGGCGGCCGCGGTGCTGACGTCCACCAACTCCAGGCCAAAGCGCAGGTCCGCTTTGTCCGTGCCGTAGCGGTCCATGGCCTCGGCGTAGGTCAGACGCGGGAAGGGTTCTTGCAAGAGCCGCTTGGTGGAAAGCTCGCGCGCCAGCTTGAGATAGAGCGTCTCGATGAGTTCGAGGATGTCCTCGCGTTCGACGAAGGTCATTTCGATGTCGAGTTGCGTGAACTCGGCGGTGCGGTCGGCGCGCAGGTCTTCGTCGCGGTAGCAGCGGGCCAGTTGGAAATATCGATCCAGTCCGGCCACCATCAGCAGTTGTTTGAGTTGCTGCGGCGACTGCGGCAGCGCGTAGGCCTGGCCCGGGTAGTGACGGCTGGGCACCACGAAGTCGCGGGCGCCCTCGGGCGTGCTCTTGACCAGCGTGGGCGTTTCGAGTTCCAGGAAGTCGAGCTCCCAGAGGAACTCGCGCATCAGGCGCGTGACCTTGAACCGCAGTTCCGTCAGTTCGCGCATCCGCTCGCGCCGCAGGTCGAGGTAGCGATGGGTCAGCCGGACCGACTCGTCGATGTCGCGGTCCGAGGTGATCTCGAACGGCGGCGGCTTGGAGGCCGCCAGAATCTCCACCCGCTTGATCTGACCGACTTCGATCTCGCCGGTTGCCAGGTCGGGGTTGGTCGTTCCGGCGGGGCGTTCCCGTACCTGGCCGGTTACGGCCAGTACAAATTCGGCGCGCACGCGCGAGGCCGTTTCATGCGCTTCGGCGTTGTCATCGCGGTTGATCGCGACTTGGGTGACGCCGTAGCGGTCGCGCAGGTCGATGAAGATGAGGCCGCCCTGATCGCGCCGGCGGTTCACCCAGCCGTTGAGGACGACGGACGAGCCGGCGTCAGCGCGCCGCAGCGCGCCGCAGGTGTGGGTGCGGCGTGACCAGGGGGATGCAGGCAAGGCTTCCATGGGGACCTCCGAGACGACATGAGGCCGCGGATGTGCGGCTAGGTATTCAGCGAGGTTGCGATTCGCTCGGCCGCGGCTCGCCAGAATGCGACCTGCCGGGCACGCGGCGCGCCCTGCAGGGCGGAGGTTTCCTCGGCTTCCAACCGCTCCAGCTCCGTATGCCGGCCGGTCATAAGCAGCCCCAGCTTGGCGAGGGCGTAGGCGTAGTCGGCGTGAAACTCCAGCATGTAGGCGAGGATTGAGCCGGACGTGCGTTCCATGCGGGCGACCGCCGCGGAATCCGACAGGAGCCGCGCCAGGTTGGACAGCGGGCGTCGCCGGCCGCCTCCGATACGGACCTCGACCTCAATCGGGTCCAGCCCCTGGTTGGCGGCCAGATCGACCCAGCGCTGGGCGAGCGTCTCCAGGTCAAGTTCTTCGATGGGCGGCGGGTGTACAAGGGCCTGCGCGACGGCGGTCCAGTCAATGTCAATCTCAGGATACAGAACGCGACATTCGTCCTGGACCTGGCCTGTGACGTGCGGGTTGTTGCCCAGGTAGGCCAGATAGCGAGGCCGGGGTTCTTCCGCCGTGGCTTCGGCGACCAGCCAGGCCGCCTGCACGCGGCGCACACTACCGTCGGGATTGCGCTGTTCCTCCGGGTGCCATCGCACTGACGCGGGCATAGCGTCTCCAGGCCGCGAGGTGATTGCCGCTAGTTTTTGCCTTGCGGGGCCATGATGATGCTCAGGACGCGCCCATCCTGTTCGCGCGTGATGTCCCGCTCAATCACCCCGTAGGGTTCCAGGCTGGTCTTGACTCGTTCCAGTACACGCAGCGCGACTTCCGGGTGGGCCAGTTCGCGCCCGCGCATGCGCACCCAGGCTTTGACCTTGTTGCCTTCGAGCAGGAACTTCTCGAGCCGCTTGATCTTGAACTGGATGTCGTGGTCGCCCGTGCGCGGGCCGAATCGGACTTCCTTTACCGTTCCGGCTTTCTGCCGCCGCTTGTTGTCGGCCTGGCGGCGGTTCTGCTCGTAGCGGAACTTGCCGAAATCCAAAATCTTCGCGACCGGAGGCTGCGAATTCGGGGCGATCTCAACCAGATCGAGGCCACGCTCCCGCGCCATTTCCAAGGCTACTTCTGTGGGGGTGATGCCAATCTGTTCGCCGTCTTCGGCGATGAGCCGGACTTGGCGAATGCGAATCTGGTCATTGATTCGCGGGCCGCGGGGACGCGACCGTTGGTCAGCGCGAGGCGATGGTGAACGCAGGGGCAACTCCCAAAAAACTGGTCGGCAAAGAGCAAAGAGCCGGCCGCCGTATTCACGCTAGCATAGGGGTATGCGCCCTACAACGCATTTCGTCCCGGCGACTGCCGGGGCACACCCCCCGTGCCCGCGGGAGATAACGATTCACCGAAATCCATGGCGCTGGCTGTTGAGGTAGGGCTGGCCGCCCTCAGCGGCGGCGTCGCGCGGCAGGACAGTTCCCGCATCCACGCTCAGCGCGAGCCCGTGGATCGCCCGGGCCTCGGCGACCTGTACCTTCTGATCCAGGGCGGCAGCGACCGGCAGGCCGAGTCGTTTGGCCAGTCGGTGGCCTCGAGCTACTACTCCGACGAGTCAGAGGGGATTGCCAGCGCGCTTATCCAGGGCATGCGCCACGCGGCGCAGAGCGTGGCGCTCGACTCAGACCTGGTGAATCCCGGCGAGACGCTGGGGGCCACCGGCACCGTCCACGCCGGCGACCAACTCTATCTGGCGCAGGTTCTGCCGAGTCAGGTCTTCGTCCTTCGCGACGGAGTCCTCAATGCGCTGCCGGACGATCCGCAGCCCGCGTATTCCCGAGATCCGGTGCCCGACCAGGACGTTGAGATTTTCCGCGTCGAACTGGATGCCGGGGACGTGGTGGTGCTGGCGTCAACGGAGTTCCGTCGGGAATTGACGGAGCGCGAAATCCAAGGGTTGCTCTATGGCCGCACAGCCCAGCGCGCCGCGCATGACCTGTGCTCGCTGGTGGCGCAGCGCGGCGGCTCGAGCTGCGACATCGTGGTTCTCAGCGTGGGCGCCGAGGCGCCCGCAGCGGTCGCAGCTCCAGCGGCCGACGCGAGCTGGATGTCGGCAGGCCCGGCTGCTCCGATGCCCACAAACGGATTGACCAGCCGTCCGCAGGCTCCGGCGACGCCTGAGTCTCACTTGGAGCAGGCGGCCGATCCGCGCGAGCGCCTGGCAGGCGCTCCGGTGCAGCGATCCCCTATCCAGCGGATTGTGGGGCTGCCGCTCACGTTGCTCCTGATGATTCTGGTGCTGCCAGTCATGGCCGTTCGCGGCCTGGTGCGCCTGGTCACGGGACGATCCGACCCGGTGCAGGCGGCCATGCCCCCGCCGCCCACGCCCACGCCGGCCCCGGCCGTCGGGGTGGGCGCCCCCGTGGAAGACGATTGGGCAAGCCTGCGCTCGCTGCGCGAGGCCGGACCGCGCGCTGTGGACAGCCTGCGAGCATCACCGTCGCAATCCATGCCTCCGCTGAGCGCCGTCGGCCAGCCGCTGCGGGGGGGGCAAGACCCGTTTCGTTACCGGCCGCGGCGCTCGTTGCCAGGCCCCGGCACGCTGCTCTTCGCCATCTCGCTGATGCTCCTGGCCGTTATGGTCGTGGTGCTGATTTTGCGCAACAGCGAATCGAGCCCGGGTACGCTGGGCACCGGCTCGGCCGAGAACGCGGCGGCCGGTCAGTCGGGCGTGGCCGCCGAGCCCACCCTTTTGCCGGCAGTCGGCGCGGCCACGCTGTTCGCGGATGCGGAAGCGCGCTACCGCGAAGCGTTGGACCGGGACCCTGAAGAGAATCGCGCGGCCACGCTGCTGGTCCTGCGGGACGCCAAGGATCTGGCGAATCAGGCGCTGACGGCGGATCTGGACCGCACGCTGGCGCCCGACATCAACCGGCTGCTCAGTCAGATTGGCCGTGAAGAGGATCGCCTGAACCGAGTTCGCAAGCTGGTGACGAGCGCCACCATCGGGGAGTTCGACACCGCCGGCGTGGGCAGCGCGGCCGAGCCGATGGATGTGCGCGTCGACTCCAAGTACGTGATTGACGCCACGACCGGACGCGTGGTGTCTTTCGTGACCGCCAAGCAGGGCGCCACGGTGCTGCGCAAGGGGGACGTGGTCAGCAGCATCACGGTCCAGGACCCAATCGCGGTCGTGAACCGGGCGCTGAGTGTGCTGGTGCTGGATAGCCGCTACAACCTGGTCAGCCTGCTGCCCGACCAGAATCCGCGGCTCCTGCGAATCACGGGCACCGAGACGTGGCGCACGCCGGTTGCGTTCGACAACTTCAACAACAATCTCTACGTCCTCGATCCGGGCGCCAACGCCATCCACAAGTATCAAGCGACGGCCGGCGGGTACGAGGTCGCGCCAAGCCCCTACGTCGTGGCGAGCGCGGACGTCGACCTCAGCAGCGCCATCGACCTGGCTATTGACGGTGACATCTACGTGCTCATGTCTGACGGTTCGGTTCAACGGCTCCGCGGCGGGCAGCGAGAGCCGTTTGAGATCAGCGGCCTTGACGGAGATACGCTGAAGGCGACGCGCATCTTTACCGAGGTCGAAACTGACAGCCTCTATCTGGTCGATTCAGCCAACAAGCGGATCGTGGAAATTGACAAGCGGGAAGACTCGGCGGGCGCGTTCGTGCGGCAGTTCAAGTACGCCGGCTCGGACGACTTCTTCACCGACATTCGCGCGATCTGGGTGAGCGAGATTGACGGCAAGTTGATCGTGCTGGGCAAGGATTCGATTCGGCAGTTTGTGTTGCCGACGATTCAAGACGACGCGTAGACCTCGGCACTATCCGGCCACTCTGGCGACTTGCCGCTGACTGCGGGTGGCATTCGGCGAATCGCTAGCCAGCCTGCGGGTGGTGCAGCGGCGGCTCTCCGACAGTGGCAACCCTCATGTCCGGGACGAGGCATATCGTTGGAGCGGGGAACGGGAATCGAACCCGCGTTTTAGGCTTGGGAAGCCCATGTTGCACCACTCAACTATCCCCGCCGGCCGCCGGCCCGCGCGGCGCCCCTAATGTGACGGCGCTTGCGCGGGGCGTCAATTCGTGGGTGCGTCCGGGTAACCGTTCGGCCCCGGTCGGCTATATTGCCGCACCTTCTCCGAGTGTCCCACGCGGGGCCAGCGGTCTCGTCTGAGAACCAGCATGCAAGACATTCGCTCGGTCGCGAGCCGCATCATTGACAACGTCGCCACGGTCATTGTCGGCAAGCGCGACGCGATCGAAATTGTGGTTGTGGCGATGCTCGCCAACGGCCACATCCTGATTGAGGATGTGCCGGGCGTCGGCAAGACCACACTGGCCAAGTCCATCTCGCGATCCGTCGGTCTGAGCTTCAAGCGCGTCCAGTTCACGCCGGATCTGCTCCCTAGCGATGTCACTGGCGTGACCATCTTTAACCAGAAGACCCGGGAGTTTGAGTTTCGTCAGGGTCCGGTGATGGCCCAGATCGTGCTGGCGGACGAAATCAACCGGGCTACACCCAAGACGCAGTCCGCGCTGCTGGAGGCCATGGAGGAACGCCAGATCACGGTGGACGGCGTGACCTACGCCCTCCCCGAGCCGTTCCTGGTGCTGGCAACTCAGAACCCTATCGAGTACGAGGGCACGTTCCCGCTGCCGGAGGCGCAGCTGGACCGCTTTCTGATGCGGGTGAACCTGGGCTACCCGGAGCGTCAGGACGAGTTGCAGGTGCTGGCGAGCCGGCAGCGCGAGCAGCCTATCGACGATATCCAGCAGGTCGTAACGCTGGAGGAGGTCTTTGCGGCTCAAGCAGCCGTGAAGGACGTGTACGTCGATCCGCTGGTTTCCAACTACATCGTGGATATCACCCGCGCGACGCGTGAGCACGCCGATGTGTATCTGGGCGCCAGCCCGCGCGGGAGCCTGGGTCTGTTTCGTTCGGGCCAGGCGCTGGCGGCCGTTGCCGGGCGGGATTATGTGGTTCCGGACGACGTGAAGCGGCTGGCCGAGTCGGTGCTCTCGCACCGCGTGATCGTAAGCCCGGCCGCGCGCATCCGGAGCGTGGACACGCGCGCCATCGTGGCCGGCATTCTCGACTTCGTTCCGGTGCCGGGCGCGTCAGCCGCCTGACCGATGGCGCGGGAGATCCAAGAGATTGCCCTGGTCGCCCGCCGCATCGAGCCGTGGGATTGGTGCGGGGTAGCCGCCACCGAGGTTGGACTGGTGAGCGCCACCTTGGCGCATGGTTCCGAGCCGGCCTGCGTGGATGCGCTGCGCGCGGCGTCCACGGCGGCCCGCAACCGCTCGCGCGGCGCCCAGCGCCTGCACACGCGCCGGACGGCTGAACCTTCGGTCGCCGCCGCCGGCTGGAGCGCCGCTCAGATTGCGGGAAATGGACTTGAGCAGCTGTGGGAATACCTGATGACCGGCCGGCAGCGTCTCGACATCCCGCTGGACCGCCGCGCCGGCACCGAGTTCCAGGAACGAACCTGGAACGTCCTGCGCAGGATTCCCTTTGGTGAGGTCCAGAGTTATGGCTGGGTGGCCAACGAGTTGATGCAGCCGGGGGCTACCCGGGCGGTGGGAACGGCCATTGGCGCCAACGAGCTTCTGGTGTTCATTCCCTGCCACCGGGTCGTCGCCGCCCGCGGCCTGGGCGGATACTCCCGCGGCCTGGAGATCAAGCGCCGGCTGCTGGAACACGAACGCTCCTGGCCGCGCACGGCACCGCTGTTTGCCGGCTAGGTTTGGGGTATTCGCGATCGAACTCGGCGGGTTCTCAGGCCCAGGTCGTAACGTCGAGCCCGATATCAACGGCGCGGGCCGAGTGGGTGAGTGCGCCGACTGAGATGTCGTCCACGCCGGTCTCAGCGTAGGCGCGCACGTTGCCCAGGTGAACGCCACCGCTGACTTCCAGCCGCGCGCGTCCCGCGGCGCGGCGAACCGACGTTCGCACCTCGGGAACCGTCATGTTGTCCAGCAGAATGGCCTCCGCCCCGGCCTCCAGTGCTTCGTCCAACTGGTCCAGCGTGTCCACCTCGATCTGCACGCGGACCCCGGCCGGCCCGGCGGCCTGCACCCCTCGCAGCGCGGCGCTGACGCCGCCGGCCGCGGCAATGTGGTTGTCCTTGATGAGGATCGCGTCGAATAGCCCGAATCGGTGGTTGACGCCGCCGCCCATGGCCACGGCGTATTTCTCCAACGCCCGCAGGCTCGGCGTGGTCTTGCGTGTGTCGAGGATGCAGGCGCCGGTTCCCGCGACCTCGTCCACGAACGTCCGCGTCAGGGTGGCGATGCCGCTGAGGCGCTGGAGGAAATTGAGCGCGGTGCGCTCACCAATGAGCGCCAGCCGCGCGTTTGACTCGACCAGGCCCAGCACTTCGCCGGGTTCGACCTGCGTGCCTTCGAGGACGGCGTCGTCTACGGCCTCCGAATCGCCCAGCTGCCGGTAGACCTCGTGCACCACCGGCATCCCTGCCAGCGTCAGCGGCTCACGCGCGGTCAGGGCGGCGCGGAGACGCGCATCCTCCCGCACCACGGCCTGGCTGGTGAGGTCGCCGGACCCCAGATCCTCGGCCAAGGCGAGCGCCACCGCCTGGTCGATAGCTTCCGGCGGCGGCAGCTTCACGTGACGCTCGTCACGCCGCGGAACCGGATGCGCAGGTTCGCGTAGTCGACATCGCAGGGCCAGGCTCCGTTGTAGCGGTAGAGCTGGCAGCGAACCACGCCCAGATCATCGATGTGCACGCAGGCCTGGTAGCCATCCGGGTAGGTCATGCTGATGTATTGCCCGCGCGCCCCGTCGGTTTGCGCGTTGATGTCGTAGGCGCCGTTTACCGGCGGTTCCACGTACCAATCGCCTTTCGGCAGCGTGATGGCGCCGGGTTGGAGAAAGATCTCCGGGTCGCTGGTTTGCAAGTGCATCCGCGTTAGCCGAGTACGGTCGAACTTCTCGTCGAAAGCGTACCCCGGAGAACTTCTGGCCGCCGTAGCCATCGTCGACGTCCGGTGCCGTTCCGGGAGGGGACGAGTCTCGCCGTGGGCGTGGCTGGCCGAGTTCTGGCAAAGTACGCGGCAGGCCAGAGAGTTGCGGCGCCACATCCTGGAGGCGCCGGAAGCAGCTTGCGCGTGAGTGGAGGCTCGGCAATGGCGTTTGATCCTGCCCCGTATGCCGAGTTTCGGCGGATTGTCGTAGGCGCCGCGAGCCAGGTCATCCTGGGCAAAGAGGCCGAGATCGAGCGCATCCTGGTGGCCCTGCTGTGCCGCGGCCACTTGCTGCTGGACGACGTTCCCGGCACCGGGAAGACGATGCTGGCCCGGTCGATTGCGATTGCGCTGGGCGGCGTGTTTCGGCGCATCCAGTTCACGCCCGACTTGCTGCCGAACGACGTGACGGGCGTGTCGGTCTACAACCAGAAGACGGGCGAGTTCGAGTTTCGTCCCGGACCGGTGTTCGCCAACGTGTTGCTGGCGGACGAGATCAACCGGGCTACGCCGCGGACGCAGTCGGCGCTGCTGGAGGCCATGAGCGAAACGCAGGTCAGCGCGGACGGCCTATCGCGCCCATTGCCAAGGCCGTTTATCGTGCTGGCCACGCAGAATCCGGTTGAGTTCGAAGGGACGTTTCCACTGCCGGAGGCGCAGCTGGACCGTTTCATGATGCGGCTGTCGCTTGGCTATCCGTCGTTTGACGACGAGCGCAACGTGCTGGCCGGCCAACGACACGGGCATCCAATTGACGACTTGCAGCAGGTGGCGGACCTGCGGACGCTGGCGGACCTGCAGCGAGGCGTGGGTGACGTTCACGTTGACGAGACGGTCACGGAGTATCTGCTGCGCCTGGTGCGGGCGACGCGCGACCGGCCGGAAGTGGCACTAGGCGCGAGCCCGCGGGGCTCGCTGGCATTGCATCGCGCCGCGCAAGCGCTGGCCGCAACGCGGGGTCGCGGCTTCGTGCTGCCGGATGACGTAAAGGAGCTGGCGCCTTCGGTTCTGGCTCACCGCGTGCTGGTTTCGGCCCAGCATTCGTTGCGCGGCGTCACTTCGGATGCCGTGGTGCGCTCGCTGATGGAATCGACCGAGTTGCGTCTGGTTGACGAGGACGGCGAATAGCGGTTGTGCGCTGGCGAGACCGCTCCGAACTCGTAGCAGTCTTCCAGGCGAAGGGGCTGGCGTTTGTGCTGTGGACAAGCGCTAACCTGATTCCCCGGGCGATGTGGCGTCACCAGCAATATCAGCGGATGTTTGTCGACTATCCGCACCAGCGGCGGACGCTGATTCCGTTCGCGATGTGGTCAAGGCCGGTGGGTTGACAAGCGTGGTCGTGACTCTGACCAGGCCGAGATGGATTGGGCTGGGGCATGCCTAGCCTGATCATTTTGTCGGTGCTGCTGCTGGGCGCGGCGCTGTTTACGCGGTTCACGTTTCTGTTCCTGGCGTCGTACCTGCTGATTGCGATGCTGGTGCTTACGCACCTATGGGTGTGGCGGATGCGGCGCGGGTTGCGGGTGCGCAGGGAATTCACGCCGCGGGTTTTTCAGGATGAAACGGTCAGCGTCACGATCCACATCGAAAACCGCTCGCTGCTGCCCGTGCCGTGGCTGAGTGTGCGGGAGGCGTTGCCGACCCGGATCGCGACGTACGACGCGCTACGGCAGGTGGTGCGGCTGCGGCCCAAGGGGTCGACGAAGATCGAATACACCTTGCCGGCGACACATCGCGGCTATCACCGGCTGGGGCCGTTACAGGTTCGGTTTGGCGACGTGTTTGGCCTTGCCAGCCAGGACCTGCTGATCGATACCGCTGAGTTCGTGATCGTGTATCCGCAGATCATTCCGATCGAGGCTTTCCAGGTCGAGTCGAATACGCCGTTCGGAGACATGCGCTCGCACCAGCGGATCTATTTGGATCCAATCCGGGTCGTGGGGGTGCGCGACTACGAGCCGGGCGACTCGCAGCGCCTGATTAACTGGAAGGCGACGGCGGCGGTCGGGCACTTGATGGTGCGGAACCTGGAGCCGGCGGTGAGCCACGAAGTGCAGATTCTGGTGGACCTGGACCACGCCAGCTACAGCCGGATGTGGCGCGGGCCGGCCTCGGAGATGGCGGTGACGGCGGCGGCCTCGCTGGCGACGTTCATGCTGGAGAACCGGCAGAGCGTTGGGGTTGTGGTGAACGGGCTGGATCCGATCTACCTGGGCGGGGTACGCAGCGGGTCGCACGAAGAGATGCGGGAGCGGATGGGCGGACGTATCCCGCGGGTTCCCATCGGGCGCGGGCGCGGGCACCTGATGTCGTGCCTGGACCTGCTGGCGCGGGTGGACCTGCTGGCGGGCGAGCGGGCGGGGCAGGCGATCACGACGGCGGGTGGATCGCTGCCGTGGGGCGCGACGTTGATCGTGCTGACGGGCCTGCGGTCGAACGAGTTGTTGGCGAGCCTGACGGCGCAGCGCAAACTGGGCCACCGAGTGATCGTGGTGTTTACCGACGGGTCAGCGGCCACCCTGGCCGCCGGGGCCGCCCGAGCCGCTGGCCTGACCGCGTTCGCAATCACGGACAAGGAACACGTACGTGTCTGGCGAGACGACCGAGCGGCCGTTTAGCCGGACGATCCTGGGCGCGATCGCGACGGTCTGCTTTGGGCTGTTCGGCGCGGGGCTGACGCTGTGGATGCAGACGATCACGGTGGGCGCGGACCGGGCCTACGCGTTTCTGGTGATCATGACCCTGGTGTTCGTGGTCTCGATGGTGGTGGCGGCGTACGGCGGGCGCAACTCGGCGTCGAGTTACAACTGGAAGCACTGGGCGGCGCTGGTGGTGCCCATCGTGCTGCTGGCGCGGATTACGACGTTCTTCGGTGCTCCGCGGGATCCGCGCGATGGACCGCTGGAGATCGTGGGCGGGCTGCTGGACCTGACGGCGATGATGCTGATCGTGATTCTGTCGCTGACGTGGATGGCGGGAATGCGGGTGCTTCGCAACATCGAGATTCTGCATCCGCAGCGCTCGGAAATTCCGCCGTCGAAGCGGTCGCCGCAGTACTACGAATGGCTGAACGACCGGGGGCGGTACGTGGACCGGTCGGCGGCGATTGGCGAGCTGACGTCGCTGGCGGCGACGGCGGGCGGGCTTCTGGTTGGGCTGACGGCCTTCAACGTGGCGGTTGGGTCGGAGACGCAGCAGGCGGGCGTGGTGCGGACGTCGCTGATCATCATGGTGATGTACTACGTAAGCGTCTTACTGCTGCTGAGCTACGCGAACCTGGTGCGGCGGACGTCGCAGTGGTCGCTGGAGCTGGCGGCGCAGGCGCCGGGACTGACGGGCACCTGGATTCGCTCGGCCCTGGTTCTGCTGGCGGTGGCGCTGGTGGTGGCCATGCTGATTCCGGCGGCCGACACGGACCTGTTCGCCGGAATTGGTCTGCGCATCCTGGATGGAATGCTCTGGGTGGCGCGGATCGTGCTGGCCATCGGCTTGCTCGTCTTGAGCCTGTTCGCGCGGCTGCTCGAGTTGATGCGGCCGGCAGGCGGCCGGTTCACAGAACCTCTGCCGCCGGAGCAGCTGTTGCAGGCCGAGGGCCAGGGCATCGACTTCGGCTTGTTCCTGGCAGCGCTGATTGTGCTGGTGGTCGGCGGACTCGCGATCTTCTGGCTGTTCCGGGCCGTGCAGCGGAATTACCGGCGGGTGTCGGCGCAGCGGGCCAGCCGGTCGTTGCTGGGTCACCTATTGCTGGTGCTGCGAGCGCTGCTGGCGTCGATCCTGGGGTTGTTCGGGTGGACGCGCACGGTGGCGCAGGCCTTGGGCGCGTCGGTGATGGCGCTGGCCGGGCGGCGGGGTTCGATGCGGGCCAACCTGGCGGCCATGCGTCGAGAGGGAGGAGGATCCGTGCGCCAGCAACTGCACGCGATCTATGCCGAAACAGTGGACGAGGCGTCGGCGCGGGGGGTGTTACGGTCGCCGTCAGCCACGCCGAGTGAGTACCGGGAGCGGCTGGCCGCTCGCTGTACCGGGGCTACGGCGGCGGTGGACGGTCTGACGGACATGTACATGGCCGCCCGCTACGAGCCGGAGCTTGGACCTGACCATGAAGTGGAACGCGCGCGCCGCCTGCAGGCCGACGTAGCCCGGGCCCTGCAGGCCCCGCCGGATGACTGAGGACCTGTTCGCGCACGCCGGCGCCGAGGCACAGAAGGCGGCGATGCCGCTGGCGGCGCGGATGCGGCCGCGGTCGCTGGACGACTTCAGCGGGCACGCGGACCTGGTGGGACCGGGCGCGCCGCTACGGCTGGCGCTGGAACGCGACGAGATGTGGTCGGTGGTGCTGTGGGGATCGCCGGGCACGGGCAAGACGAGCCTGGCGCGGATTGCGGCGGCGATGACCGAGCGGCGGTTCGTGGAACTGAGCGCGGTGTCGGCCACGGTGAAGGACGTGCGCGGGGTGATCGCGCAGGCGGCCAGCGACCGGGACCTGTACCGCAAGCGGACGCTGGTGTTCCTGGACGAGATCCATCGGTTCAACAAGGCGCAGCAGGACGTGCTGCTGCCGGCGGTTGAGGACGGCGTGATTGCGCTGTGGGGCGCGACGACGGAGAACCCCTACTTTGAACTGAACGCGCCGCTGCTGTCGCGGATGCGAGTGCTGCGCTTGCAGCCGCTGGAGGCCGAGGACCTGCGGGCGATCATCGAGCGGGCGCTGACGTCGCCAGATGCGCTGGGGACGGGCGCGCCGAGGTTCGACGAGGGGGCTGTCAAGCAGGCGGTGGCGGCGTCGGGCGGGGATGCGCGGGTGGCGCTGAACTGGATTGAGTCGGCGGCGGCGTTTGCACGGGAACGTGGGCTGGACACGGTGGACGCGGAGGTGGCGACGCAGGCGGCGCTGACGCGGCAGGTTCGCTACGACCGGGCAGCGGACGAGCATTACGACACGATTTCGGCGTTCATCAAGAGCGTGCGGGGTTCGGATCCGGACGCGGCGCTGTTCTGGCTGGCGAAGATGCTGGAGGGGGGCGAAGCGCCGGAGTTCATCGCGCGGCGAGTCGTGATCCTGGCCTCGGAGGACATTGGGAACGCGGACCCGCAGGCGCTGCCGATGGCGATAGCCGCAGCCTCCGCCGTGGAACGGCTCGGTCTGCCGGAAGCGCGCTACGCGCTGGCGCAGGCGACGATTTACCTGGCGGCGGCGCCGAAGAGCAATGCGGCCGGACGAGCCCTGGGAGCGGCGGAGCAGGCAATCCGCCGGGGGGCGAACCTGGAGGTTCCGCTGCACCTGCGGGGGGCGGCTCATCCGGGTCTGGCCGAGGCGCACGGTCAGAGCGTGGGGTACGAGTACCCGCACGACCACCCGGGCAATTGGGTGGCGCAGGAGTACATGCCCGGCCGTCAGCAGTTCTACGACGGGCGCGGCGGGGGCGAGGAGCGGGAGCTCTGGCGGCGCTTGGAGCGGCGAAGGCGGGGGGAGTAGGGGTTTCGACCGGAAGACCCTCACCCCAACCCTCTCCCAGAGGGCGAGGGAGCAGGAGGCGGACCGGGGAGGGACGAGCTTCGCCCGAGTTCGTCGGAACTGGGTGAGGCGGCTGGAGCGGGCGAGATTGGGTCCCTCGCGCGCAGTAAGAGTTTTTTCTAAACGCGATTATCCCCTTGACACACGTACGCGAATCCGTAAACCTGATACGACTGTCGAGAATTTGCAAACTCAGCCGTGCGGTATACTTAGGGTGTACAGATGATGTGACTGTCGAAACGTAGGAAATCGGTTTGCATTGGGCGTCAACCGCTTGACGTTGTGTGCAAAATTCACCACAATCCTGTACGTTCTAGATGTAGGCGACACGCCTACGCGCTATCAAAAATGCAGGTGGCGCGGGCTGCCCGACTTCGGAGACCGCGGTCGGAATCGAACCGACTCGTACAGGGCTTTCAAAACCAGAGCGTTCCCATTTCGCCACGCGGCCAAACGGGTTCCCGCGCCACCTGCACCGCAATTCTACCGCACGTCGTCTACGACTCACACCGGAACGCAAACAGGTCAAGCCGGTTGAGACTGATCGTCTCCCAGCTAATCCAGACTTGATCGCCCGTCTTGCCAACGGCGCGCCCATCGTGGGGAAACACCTTCACGCGGACTTCGCCGTTCGCGTTCGGTTCCGACATTAGGAATTGAATCACGTCGTCTTGCTGAAGCTGGCCGCTTGTCGCTGGATTGCCTGCGTACGCCAGTCCGGGCGCTTGCCCCCAATACATGCTCGCGAGCACCGTCACGCGTTCACAGACGACCAACGATTTCAAATGCTCGGCAGCCGATAGAGTTTTGGGTGTGGCGGTCGGCGTCGGTTCAGGCGTCGCAGTGGGTGATTCAGTCGGCGTCGGCTGCGGTGTCTGTGTGGGAGCTTTAGTAGCTTCTGGCGTAGGCGTGGAAGTCGCTGCGGGCTGCGGCGTAGCGGTCGGTTCTGGGCTGGGAGTCGGTTCAGGTGTGGCGGTTGGGGATTCTGTAGGGACTTCCGTCACTTCGACGACAGCAGGTTCCTCAGACGACTCCACGGCAGACAGAATCAGCCCGAAGGCAATCACGCCGACAACGGCGATGGCGATAAACCGGCTGCGATTCATAGTGGCGCTCCGAACCGCGAGCGCAACAAGGTGCTCCCCCGTCGCGCGAATGGGCATCCGACTCGCCACAAGCCAAACTGCCGTACGACAACAACGGGGGAGCGTAGAACGCCCACACGCGCCGTATACGGCGGCTTGGTGACTTGTGGCGAGTCGGGACGATCCTAGCGGGTGGGGTCTCGCGTGGCAAGGGGAGTGTGTGTTAGCATTCTGTACGGTATACGCTAAGCGTCTGTGGTGATGCGTACTCACGTCTGAGGATTGCAGTGACAACTGCTAATGATTCACAAACTGCAAATAAGTTGTTCTTTTCTGGTTATAGATTAACAGTTCTTCTATTCGCAGCCAGAATTGGCAGCCTTGCCCTTTTATTATTAGGGCTTTCGGGGGTACTGGATTTTGAGTTGATTAGCAAATCAATGGCAGTCGGCGGGATAATTGGACTTATTCTGAGTAGTGCGCTCGACGTAATTCTGCCAAAGATAGAACATGCATCCACTCGTCGTCGTGCTCGTGACTACCTAGTCTTAATACTAGTCATGCAGATATTGGTACATACTGTGATGTGGATTATTGTACGTTTGGCTTTACTGATACGCTCTGCAATAGAGGTTGTATGATATAATGAGTAAACAAGAATATACCTACAATGAACCTATGAAGAATTTCAAAAATCGGACAGTTTGGATTGGTGATAATCTTGAATTCATGCGCGGGATTAATTCAGACTCTATTGACCTAATCTATCTGGACCCACCATTCAACAGCAATAAGACGTACAGTGCGCCGATAGGCTCGCAAGCCGCAGGCGCGGCATTCAAAGATACGTGGACCCTCTCTGATCTTGACGTAGCGTGGATTGGATTGATTGCTGATAAACATCCAGCAATGCATAAGATTCTTGAAGCTGCAAAAGCGTCGCACGGCAAGGGTATGCAATCTTATTTGTGTATGATGGGTATCCGATTGCTTGAAATGCACCGTATTTTAAAGTCTACAGGGAGTCTTTATCTTCATTGTGATCCTACGGCATCGCATTATTTGAAGCTATTACTTGATACTGTGTTTGGACAAGACAACTTTAGAAATGAGATTGTTTGGCATTACAAGTCTTTTCATGGCAACGTTAGGCGCTACTACGCCCGCAAGCATGATACTCTATTGATGTATACCAAGTCGAGTAAATGGGTGTTCAATCGCCAATGGGAGGATGATAACACAGATACTATTGACTTTCAGCGTTGGCGAGACTATCTAGTGGATGGTCGCTATATCCTTGCCAAGAACATGCCCGTGCAAGACACGCGATTTACACGCTATTTAAGGCGATGGATTCGTGAAGAGGGACGCAATCCTGAACCGTCCGAGGTGGTCTACGAAGTGCGAGGGCAAGCGTTGGATACTGTATGGGACATCAAACCCATTGACCCAAAGGATAAGAACGAACGGCTTGGTTATCCGACCCAGAAACCGCGCGGTCTTCTCGAACGTATTATCGAAGCGTCGAGCAATAAGGGTAATATCGTTCTAGACCCATTTTGCGGCTGTGCAACAACATTGGTTGCGGCAGAGAATCTTGAGCGGAAGTGGATAGGTATTGATCTCTCGTCTGTTGCTGGCCGCCTAGTCCGTGAACGTTTGAGAGGCCCAGAGTTTGGCGCTCTTTTCGAGCATTCGCTAGTTAATATCCGCACTGACCGTCCCAGCCGCTCAGATATTGGGAAACTCCCGCCGTACCGAAATCAAAAGCATATCCTTTTTGGGCAACAAGAAGGTCGCTGTAACGGCTGCCGAATGGACTTCCCCTATAAGATTTTTGAAGTCGATCATATCGTCCCACAATCCAAGGGCGGTACCGACGAACCAAGTAATCTCCAATTGCTCTGCGGACACTGCAATAAGGTGAAAGGCGCGGAGTCGCAAGCGTATCTAATAGCGCGATTGGAGGAACTTGGATATGTCTAAGAAACCTAAACCCTTCCAGCCCAAAGATTCGAAGCTCGAAGGCGACCGCGCCTTGTTTCAAGCCTTACTCAAACAGGCGATACCAGCGCGGCCAGTAAAACCGCGAACATCCGATCCGGCATGTTCCGATAGTTGTAGCGAAACGCAAACTCCGTCACGTACTTGTGAAGGTACTTAGACGATACGTGGATATGTGTCCCTCGAATGCTGAGCTTCAGACGTGCCCAGAAATTCTCAATCGAGTTGGTATGCACGCCGTCTCTAGCGTACTCACCCGCGCCGTGACGTACGGTCCGGTGATCGAATCCCGCGTCTCTGAGTAGACGGTATCCCCACCATTCGTCCGTATGCACAATCGCGTCTCGCGAGACGTATTGCTCGATCAATGGCTGAATCGTCGCGCTTTTCACGTCGGGAATAACCATCGCGACCATATTGCCGCCACGCTGTTTCATGCCTAAGACAATCGTCTTGTTGGCCGCGCCGCGTCCGGTTGTTCCGGGTCGATACCCGCCGATGTAGGACTCATCGATTTCGACTTCGCCGACTAGCTTTTCCATACCGATTTTGTCGGTCAAGTCACGAATCGTGTGCGCCATGCGCCATGCCGTCTTATAGGTGACGCCTAGCTGCCGTTCAAGCTCCTTCGCCGGTACGCCATGCCGCGTTGTGGTAAAGAGGAACATCGCGTAGAACCACTTCGTCAGTGACGTACGCGACTTTGCAAACGGCGTGCCTGCGCAGGGGTAGACGTGCGTCCCACACCATTGACAGGAATACGCGCGCCGCTTCTTGATTCTGTGGTACTTCGTCGGTTTGTCGCAGGACTCGCAGACTGGTTCGAGTCCGTAGCGGAGTTGCATGACTTTTTCGAGACACGCGTCGTCTGTCGGATAGTCGCGCATGAAGTCGAGCAAGCTGTACGTTTTCGGCATTTCGGCAGTCCGTCTCGATTGATGGTTCCATTATCGCCGATTCGCGTACGTGTGCCAAGGGGATAATCGCGTTTCTAAAAAACTCTTCGGTTGCCGCGGGGCGCTTTTTGGGTTCGCGATGGGTTGGGGGAGGAAGACTGGATTCCGGCTGAAAACGCCGGAATGACGGGGCGGCCGCGGCGGGGCGTTTTCTGGCGAGGTCTGGGGCGTGGTACGGGCGGCGTGTAAGGACCGCGCTGAGTGGTGACGCCTCGACCGGAAGACCCTCACCCCAACCCTCTCCCACAGGGCGAGGGAGCAAGAGGCGGGTCGGGAGAGGAAGACTGGATTCCGGCTGGACACGGCGGTATGACGGACGGCGCGGCGGGGTGCTATGCCGGCAGGGCTGGGGCGCGTCGGAGAAGGGCTGGCCTTGGGAGCTCGCTGGGATGCGGGAGGCAGGGCGTTGGGTTGGGCGGACGCGGTTGGACGGGCTCACTACGAACGGGACCAGGTTCGCTACGAGTGGGATCGGGCTCACCACGACCGAGATCAGGCGCAGCGCGAGCGGGATGGGCCTCAACAGGAAGCGAAGCAGGGTGATGAGGCGGGGGAACAACAGCGGCGAGCGAGGGGGGAGTCGTGGTGGGGAGGGGAGCATGTGGGCGGAGGGCTGCTGGCATATCAGGCCTAGTGTACACGAAGTGTATCCAAAAGGCAATGGCCAAGCTCATGCGGCGCTGGCCGGGGGCGGGTGAGGTGTCTTTGGCGTAGGTGCGAGTAGGTTCAGGGACTTGAATGTATGGTCTTGCGAAGGTGCCGGTCATGCTAATTGCCAGGCAGAGTCTTTCCGGTTATGCGCAAATTGGAATAGTAAATGCTCGGGTAGTATGTTGAACCAAGGCACCACAGTTTCAAGGATATATTCTCCTCATATGGAAGTCCACTCTCCAGCTGCACCGCTTTTCCATTTACATACAGTGCGACTGATCCTTTGTTATACAGAAGTCTTAAGTCGAATGTAGCACCACTCGAAAATTCCGAGCGATCTTCGTGTCGCTGTATACTGTAATTGACACCATCACTGCGGATCCATCTTAGCGTCGAAATCCCACCACTACCTGCGAGTGGTCCAAAGAGAATCAGGTCACTCCTGTCCGACAAATTGTCATTGATGTTTCCAAATTGAATGAGACCTGTGGCATATGAATCGGGATTCAACCACACGGTAGTGGAAACCTCAATCTCCCTGCCCCCAACCGAAATGGCATCTTCCTCGGGACAAGCCACGCGCTCGCGCTCAACCAAGACGATCGTTTCGAAGCGCGGCCGCCGCGGAAGCGTGGGCGTTATCCCGCGATTGACGCCTTTGAGCCACGACGTGACCAGCGGCTGAGCATCTGTAGCGGGAGTTAAGGAGTCGGCTCTCGGGCGCTGCTGATGCTTTTGAGCCACGACGTGACCAGCGGCTGAGCATCTGTTAAGGAGTCGGCTCTCGGGCGCTGCGGTGATCCGCTGGCGATCGTGCCCACGACACGACCAGAAATCGTGGCGACCGGACCGCCGCTGTTCCCAACATCGATTGTCGGCCGGAAATACGACGGTTGGTTAGCGGCCACACTTGAGACCGACAATGACGTCGCGGTTGGAACTGATGCACATTCGACGGCTCGGCCGTTTAGCGCAAACGTCGCACCGTAGCCATGAGCTACGAGCTCGTCACCGACAGCCACGCCTCCAGAGGTGTCCCACAGCACGGGGACATGGCCGTCGCCTTCGACTTTGATGAGTGCAATATCTCGCTCGGGGTCGCCAGCGACGAGGTGGGCGTTTGCGGTGTAGCCGCGCGGGCTAGAGACCGAAATCGTGGAAGCGTCGACCGCGAGGCGCCAGGTGGTGACGGCGTAGCCGCTCTCGGTCACAAAGAATCCCGACCCGCATGCCTGGTCGGTCGTTACGCGCAGCAGGGAGAGTTCGAGGAACTTCGCGGCGTCGTCGATGGTTGATCCGTGCGGGCCGCGGCGGCTTTCCAGGCCGAGTTCGAGCTGATCACCGACAGCCAGCGGCGCCTCGGGGCCGAATACCCGGTACTGCTCCCACGCGCGGCGGGGGTAGCGGCTGTCGCGCAGGGTGTCGCCCAGCAGGCTGAGCTTGACGGGCGATCCGGGCGTCTCGGGGTGGTATTCGAGGACGGCGGCCTGGAAGTACTGGCGAATGCGGCTGTCGGGCAGGCGATCGGGGGAGTGCAGGACGGCCTGGGGGTGGTTGTCGCGGCGGGCATCGGTCTTGGGATAGCCGAAGGACGAGACGCCGCCGAGCTGGTGGAAGAATTCGGCGAAGCCGATGTCGACGCCTTGCACGGACACGTTGGCGACCTTGTGGCCCCACGGACCGACCGATTCGCCAGGGTTGGGATTGGTGAGGTGGGGCTCGACGCCCTGGTCGATGGAGCCGCCGAGACCGCCGCCGAGGTAGTCCCAGGCGAGCCGGCGCTGAAAGGTGTGATCGCCGCCGCCGGGGGGCGGCTGCCAGTCGACGCCGCCGCGCTGGTAGTACTGGGTGAGAGTGCCGGGGGTTTCTTCGAAAATGGCGGAGGTGGGGTAGCCCCAGCGTTCGACGCCGCCGGTCTGATTGAAGTTTGCGAGGAAGGCCGCCTGGTAGGCGGTGCCGTCGGCGAAGGCGCCGACGTCGTCGACGACGTTGTGTTGCAGTGGTTCGAAGAAGTGGGTGGCGGTTATCTCGGCTGACGTGAATTCGGATTCGGCGCCGCGGGCGGTCGATGGGGAGGCGAGGACATACGCGGCGAGCAGGAGCAGTACCGCAATGACTCGGGCTTGCGCGGCGAACCTTGGGGCGACGAAGCGGAGGGACGGAATGGTCACAACTCCTTGGCCCTGAGGTCGTCGCTGGTCAAAGTAGCAGTTTGGGGAACGTGGAAGACGGGCGGGTCTGAGACGCCGCCCCTACGAGAGACCAGGACGGGGACGCAGGGATGACGGTGGGCTGGAGGGACATCCGATGGTGGCTGCCGACGGGGGTACGCTTGAGTTGCCGGGCTAACCGGGGCGGATGGATGCAACGAGCGGGTGCCGAAGGTCAGAGATGCAATTCGCGTGATTGAGCGCGATGGCTGGCGGATGGTTCGGGTACGCGGAAGTCACCGGCACAACATGCACCCGGATACGACCAGGACGGTAATGATCGCCGGTAGGCCGAGTAAGGACCTCGCACCCGGAACGTGGAACAGCATGCTGAAGCAGGCTGACATCGACAAGGGAGCGTTGCGGTGAGGTACGCAGCAGTCATTGAGAAGACCGGCAACGGGTACTCCGCCTACATCCCGGACCTGCCTGGCTGCGTAGCGGCCGGTGATACGCGCGCTGAAACCGAGGCCTTGATTCGCGAGGCGGTCGTTGAGCACCTGGAATTGCTACGCGATAGCGGCGATCTGATACCAGAGCCGCAGGCTTCAACCAGCCTTGTTGAAGTCTAAGAGGCGCTCGCAGCTCTAGGCCGCACGAGAGGTTTCGGCCAGCGAGCGCGTCAGCCGTGGAGCGCCTCGGGTGATACCGGCTGGAGACTGTCTGAGAGCGTTGGGCGCCGAGGGATGGTGGTTGCCCGGAAGACGGGCGGGTCTCAGACGCCGCCCCTACGCGGCTATGGGAACGGGAGCTTGCGGTCGCGGGTCGGTCAGGGTGGCAGGGTGCCCTCAGCTGTTGGGTGCTGCTGGATCCCGGCTGCGGACGCCGGGATGACGGCTTTGGTGACCATGGTCATGACTATGGGATGATGGTGTTTAACCGGGTGGGCGGGAGTGTGGGATGGCAACGGATGGCCGCAACGCGGCAGGGGTGCGGACGATGAAGGCCTCGGAGTTCAAGGCGAAGTGCCTGAAGTTGATGGATGAGGTGGCGGAGACGGGTGAGGAGATTGTGATTACCAAGAACCGCCGGCCGGTGGCCAAGCTGACGCCGCTGAAGCAGCGGCCGAAGACGCTCTTTGGCGTGGACCGCGGGCGGATTGAGATTCTGGGCGACATTGTGTCGCCGATGCCGGCGGAGTGGTACACGGACCCCGTCGACAGCGATCCGCTGCTTCCGTGATTCTGCTCGACACGCACGTTGTGCTGTGGCTGCGGTTGGGGGAGCGGCTTCTGGGAACCGAGACCCAGACTCTCATCGATGAGGCATGGCGGGCAGACGACCTTTGCGTTTCCGCGATCTCGTTTTGGGAACTGGAACTGCTCAAGCGCAAGCAGCGAATCAGGTTTCCCGACGATGTAGGCGCCTGGCGGAGGGAGCTGTTGGCCCAGGGTGTGACCGAGATTCCGGTAGACGGTGTGATTGGTATCCGGGCGGCGGGCTTGCAGGACTTTCATGCGGATCCGGCGGACAGGGTGATCGTGGCAACGGCACTGGAGGAGCATCAGTTGGTGACGGCGGATCAGAGCATTTTGAGGTGGTCGGGGGCGTTGGATCGGTTGGATGCGAAGGCTTGACGGCGGGCGGTCTTGGGTTTGGGCGGTCGTGTGGGGCTTAACGACGGGCGCGGCGGGGCGGTGCGCTTGTTCAGCATGTCCTGAAGGGGTTGGACGTGTCGACGGATGGGCAGCGGGCAGCAGGCGAATGGACGATGTCGGCGACGGAGTTCAGGGCGAAGTGCTTGGCGTTGATTGATGAGGTGGCGGAGACGGGGCGCGAGATTGTGATTACGAAGCGTGGGCGGGCGCTGGCTCGGCTGGTTCCGCTTCGGCCTTCTCTGGGCACGTGGTTCGGTCGGGACAGGGACATCATCAAGATCCACGGTGACATCGACGCGCCTATCGACGTGGAGTGGGACGCAGAGTCGAATCCGGACCGGGTGCTGAATCCTTGACGCTCTTGGATTCGCAAGGTTATCGAGCGGTTAGCGTGAAGCCGATAGCGACCTCGGTGCTCACGCCGCCTGATTGTGGGCTATGATGCGGCGGGACCGAACGAAAACCGCACACTTTGCTGAATCCTCAAGGCTGCCGCCGGAATGCTTGATGCCTCGCCAGACTGAGCCGAGCGCGAACAATGCGCTGGGGCACCTGCTGCAACGCATGCTGCCGATGTGTCAGGTGCGGACGGAGAGCACGCAGGCCATCGTTGGGCATCCGGGACTGCGGCCCGACATTCTTGTCACCGCCGTCGGGCGTGCGCCGGTAGTGATCGAAGCTGAATTCGCGCCTGGCCCAAACGTGGAAGCGGAGGCCCGCGAACGGTTGGGTCTGCTAACGACGACTGATGGACGTCCAATCGAGGCAGCCATAGCCCTGCGCTATCCGGCGTCGGTTGCCGAAGCGGAGGACCTGGAATCCGAGTTGTCGGGGGCACGCTTGTCCTACGGGGTGTTCACCGAGGACGGCGAAGGTCCCATCCGCTTTCCGATCTCCGGCTGGCTGGACGGGTCGGTTGAGGACCTGGCGGATCTGGTGCGTCTGGTATCCGTGCCGCAGCATGCGGTGAATCGGGCGGCGGAAGTCCTGGAAGAGGGCATCGACCGGGCAGCCAAGCTCTTGGAGGAGATCGCGAAGTTGCGGCCCTATGCCGCTCGCGAGGTCGCTGAGCTGCTGGGCATGACCAACGTGCGGCAGACCTGGCGCATGGTCGGCGCCATTATCGGCAACGCCCTGATCTTCCAAGAGCGGCTGGTCGGGATGCACAAGAATGTCAGGTCATTGGACTTGGTGTGCGGAGATTCGGTCGAAAATCCAAAGCGCGAGGCGTTGGCGGCTTGGACGTACATTCTGAGCATCAACTACTGGCCCATTTTCGCGATCGCCAAAGACATTGTGAGTCAGCTCGAGTCGTGGGATGCGGCGCAGATCCTTCGTACGCTGCGCGGTGCGGCTACCGAGATCAGGGCCACCGGTGTCGATAACTCGCATGACCTTACTGGACGAGTCTTTCAGCGGCTAATTGCGGACCGCAAATACCTGGCTACGTTTTACACGCTGCCCGCCTCGGCGGCGCTGTTGGCGCAGCTGGCAGTGGCCAAGCTTGAGGGCGTGAACTGGTCCGACGCCGAAGCTATCGGCAAGCTTCGGGTAGGCGACTTCGCCTGCGGCACCGGGGCGCTGTTGTCAGCGGTATACGAGCAAATCGCGGCCCGACACGAGCGCACCGGCGGCGATGCCGCGGCCCTGCATTCCGTGATGATGGAAGAGGTGCTGTACGGCTGCGACGTGATGCCCTCGGCCATTCACATCACCGGGTCCACCCTGGGCGGCATGCAGCCCGGCGGCAAGTTCGAAAATTCGCGTCTCTACACCCTGGCCTACGGTCGGCAGGACGACGGAAGCGTGGCTATCGGCTCACTGGAGCTTTTGCAGGCCTCGCAGACCCTGACGCTGTTCAACACCAGCGACCCCGCCAAGCGAACCGGCAGCGCTGGTGAGGAGACTGCTACCCAGATAGTTGTAGACGTACCCGACCAAGGCTTTGACCTGGTGATCATGAATCCGCCGTTTACCCGCGCCACCAATCACGAGGGCGCGCGCGCCAGCGTGTCGAATCCTGCGTTTGCCGCTTTCGATGCATCGAAGGATGACATGCGCGCAATGGGTAAGCGGTTGAACACCAGAGGGCGGGGAACGGTGAGTCACGGAAATGCCGGGCTAGCGTCGGCGTTTGCTGCCCTGGCGGACCGCAAGCTGAAAGCGGGTGGAGTGCTGGCGCTGGTGCTGCCACTGTCCGCGGCGGGCGGGCTGTCGTGGCAAAACTTCCGGCACATGCTGGCTCGCGATTATACCGATGTGTCCGTTCTGAGCATTGCAGCCAACAACCGTGACATGTCGTTCTCATCAGACACCGGCATGGCGGAGTGTCTGGTGATTGCGCGCAAACGGTGTGAAACCGAGCCGCCTGCATCTCGGGTTCACTTTACGTCGCTGGCGCGTCGCCCCCAGGGATTTGCCCAGGCCGCCGCGTTGGCCGGCGCCATCGTGAACGGCGCGGACGTCCGGGGGCTCGAGGACGGGCCTTACGGCGGAACGCCCCTGACGATCGGCGACGAACAGACTGGCGGAGTGCTGGCCGCCCCGGTAACGGACAACGGATTGGCGTGGGGTGGGGTGCGGCTGGCCGATTATTCGCTGGCGCAGACGGCATATGCGTTGTCACATTCGCAGCTATGGCTGCCCGGGCAACCTGCGCCACACGATCTGAACGTGGCGCCGCTGAGCGTTGTGGGTGAGCTTGGACTCGTTCATCGCGACATTACCGGCCCGCGTCCCCGAGGCCCATTCGACAAGGCCGCATCGAATCCGACGGCTACGTATCCCGCTCTGTGGAACCACGACGCCCGCAAGGAAACCCGGCTGGTCTGCGAGCCGGACTCCCAGCTGCTGGTTCGAGTAGGTATGGAAGCCAAAGCCGCCGAAGTATGGGCCACTGCTGGCCGCACCCACCTGAACCTAGACTTTACGTTTGGTTCGCAGGCTTTGGCCGCAGCATTCACCGCACAGGAGTCAATTGGCGGCCGAATCTGGCCGAACGTGAACTTCAGCGACGAGCGGCTGGACTACGCCTTTACGGTGTGGGGCAATTGCACGCTGGGTCTCCTGAGCTGGTGGTGGCACGCAACCCGCCAGCAGTCCAGCAAGGCCAACATGACGATTCGCTCCGCGGAATCGCTGCCGGTACTGGACTTCCGCGAGTTGAATGAGGGGCAACTCGCTACCGCCAAGGTGATCTTCGAGGAGTTTCGTGACAAGGAATTGCAACCCGCCTACCTGGCCGACGCCGATCCCAACCGCGCTCTCCTGGACCGCTATGTGGTCTGTGATCTGCTTGGCTTTGGCGACGACATCTACCAAGCCGTCCGCCACCTGGCCGCGAAGTGGTGCGCCGAACCATCCGTCCACGGTGGAAAACAACGGCCGCCAAGCGCTGAACTCGTGATTTAGCACACAATAGGCTAGCGAATCTATGGCCGGGGAGACTCGCGAATCACGCTCAGCCGAGCCGTTTGGCCACAGCCTGAAAGAGGCTCGCCACAATCCGTGCAGTTGTCGGCTTCAGACTGGCCCACTTACATCCTACACAAATCTGGCCTTTTAAGGAGATCCTCATGGGCTGTCGTGAAGCGTCCTTCCGCAATACCTTCGGTTGCAAGTGTTGTATAGATGCTTCCTTGTGGACAGTTGACAAATTGCTCATTCTCAAAGTGGCATATCAACTTTCTATCGTTGCTGTACAGCAGGCGAGCTCCGCTGATCTGAGCTAGCGCGATAACATGCGGGTCATCTCGGTCTCTTATGAACTCGCTAAGCTGATGTGTCCTCGAGTCGACTTCATCGTCCTTGAATGACCTAAGTTTCCCAGCCCGAATGGCTGTAAGCGACCAATCTCTGAATACTCTGCTCTTCTCTAGCTCGTTTCTCAGCTTGCCGCCGATCACGAGTATTCCTGTACCGGCGTTAAGCCATTCGAAGAACTTCTGCGCTGCGGGTGTTCGTGACCGAGCGCGCCCAAACACCTCGCCGATGACACTCGCATCAACGATTGCGCACATTCCTCAGAGACCCAACGACCTACGGGTCTCTTCCATGAAGAACTGGCGGTAGCCTTCGGGGGCGTCTCTGATGTTTCCTTCGTCGTCGACTCTGATCGAGTGAATGCGGACATCAAGTTCGTCACGCTCGAAGAAGAGGATCGAGATGTCTTCGGGTTTCAGCGCGGATACACCATCCCGGACATCCATGCGTATGCGGTCCATGAGGTGGTCGCTATGCGTCTCGACGATCAATTGCTTGCCTGTCGCGGCGACATCGCAGAACAAGCTACCGAGGGCGGCTTGAGCGCTGGGGTGTAGGTGGACTTCGGGCTGTTGCAATAGGAAGGTGTTCGGCTTGTCCTGGCGTAGAACCTCGGTGATCAACGGCAACGCTTGGCTCGCTCCGTACCCTACGTCGACCAAGTTTCGCCAGGGGCCTTTCAAGCGCTTTCCGAACTTCCGGACCAGTAGTTGGAAGGGCGCACTATCTGCTCTGCCTAAGCGGTTAATTGCGATTTCATCAAAGAGTCCGGATTGCTTTCCGAAGGACTCAAGCTGTTCCTTGATATATCGCCACTCTTTGCTATCCCGGAATGAAATGTCGGCGAGATACATTGGTACATAATCCCCTTCAGCGTCACGTGTTGTCCGCGACGGATCGTATGTTCGACGCGGTTTGGAGCGCACAGGAGCGCTCGCGAACGGTCGCTGTCGGGAGGATCGTTGGAATGCAAATATGGCCCTTCCAATTAGATCGATGTCAGTCGTATTTATGCTAGTCGATCCTTCGATTGAAGCAGCCTGACTGCTCTCATCCTTGTTGAGTAGCGCTTCCACCAAAACTCTCAGAGCCCCTTGCGATATGAGGTTAAGCGTGGGCGCAGTGTCTTCGAGTCCCAATAAGCTCCCTGGATGTGGCGATGTCTTCCAAGATCCTCTTCTTGTTCCAGCGCTCGCGGTGTAAACGTGGTCATTTCCGAGGATTTCTTCGGCCCAAGCTTGTCCGACGCTATGCGATCTTTTTATTCTCGTGGGAACAGGCGCAGTCCAGTGTTTTCCGAAAGTGACATGGAATCGATAGGCGCTCTCTTCAAGTACCTCGACATTGTCACTTTCTATTGTGGCATGAAACCCCGCTTCAAAGAATCCCTCTCGACCCTTTCTGGATCCTCGGAAATGAACAATGTCGTCAAAGCTACCCAGATCATAGGGTTCTTCCTTGAAGTTCGGTATGCTGAACTCGGCAGCTATATCCCAAAGGATTCGGATGATTGCCAGGAATGCTGTCTTGCCTGTGCTGTTGTCTCCGACGAGCAGGGTCAAGGGGGCGAGGCGGGCGGACTGCTCGTCGTGGAAGCAGCGGTAGTTCTTGAGGGTTATGCGGTCCATGGGGTGGGTCTACGGGAGCCCCGGGCAGCTGGTTGGCTTCCTTGGGACGAGTGTAGCCGACGGGCGGGGTCATTCAGGACGCGGGTTGGGGGTGAGATTCCGTGGTGCGCTTGGATTGACAGAAGGCGGAGGTGGGAATGGCGGCGGGTGGGGGGCAGCCGGGGATGGTCGGAAGGGGGCGGGTTTCGATCCCGCCACTACGAAACAGGGCGTGCTCTGGCGGGCGCCCACAAGGGGCGCCCCTACAGGTGGACGGGTTCGGTTTTGCCGGAGAGGGTGGATTGGAGGAGGGCGTCGAGGGCGCCGATGATTTGGAGGTTTTGGGGGCCGCTGGTTTCGGGTTCGGGGCCGCCGGTGATCCAGTCGCCCCAGCTGCGCATGACGATGACGTCGAGGTCGGGGCGTTCAGAGCCGCCATCTATGGGCACGTCCTGGAGTTGGCCGGAACCGGCGAGGATCTGCTCGACGCCGCCGAAGCCGCGGGTGTTGCGGTAGACGAGGGCGTCCTGGCTGCATTCGATGCGGAATTCGTGGGCGCCCTGGCGCGAATCTGACGTGGAGACCATGGCGACGCGGGCGCCGCTCTGAAACGTGAGTTCGGCGGTGGCGGTGGATTCGCGCTTCCAGGTGGTGGCGGGTGGGCGGAAGCTGTGGCCGGCAACTGAAACGATGGGCTGGCCCATCATGGAGATGACGGAGTCGATTTCATGGACGGTCATCTGCCAGAGCTGGGAGTGGTCGGAGTCGGGGTATTCACCGCCGCGGGGTTTGTAGGTGACCATGTGGCCGACCTGGGGTTCGCCGTGGGCACGCTCGGCAATGAGGCGGCGCATGGTGCGCTGGCCGGGCATGTAGCGCCATTGCTGGTTGACGACGACTTTGAGCCCGGCGGCGTTGGCCTTGTCCTGCAGGATGCGGGCGGCGGGCAGGGTGAGGGTGTAGGGCTTTTCCACGAGGACGTGTTTGCCGGCATCGAGGGCCTGGCCAACCAGAAGTTCGTGGGTGCGGGCCCAGGTGGCGACGACGACGGCGTCGACTTGGCGCTGGTCGAGGGTTTCCTGAAGGGAGCCTGAGGCGAGGTCGCGGGAGAGGCCGGCCTCGTCGATGCGTTGGTTGAGCAGGGGGACGTTGATGTCGACCCAGGCGACGAGTTGGAAGAGTTCAGGCAGGGCCTGGAGGCTGCGGATCTGGGAGCGGCCGCGGCCGGCGCCGACGACGGCGACCTTTATCGGGGTTTCCATGCGGTGTCTCCCTTCAGGCGGTGGCAGGTCGTGTGGAGCGGGCGGTGGCGACGATGGCAACGGTCGTTTCCTGCCATGCGATGTGTTCCTTGCTCCGCTGGTTGGTGGAGTGGATGCGTTTGGCCTGGAGGGGTCATTCTCGCAGGTTAGCCGGGGTGTTGTTGGCGAGGGTGGAAGAGGCGGCCTGGGTTTCGCGGGTTGCTGCTGACATTGCGAAGGTGCTGGGGGCAGCAGCCACCCTCATCCCAGCCTTCTCCTTCAAGGGCGAAGGAGAAGATGGCGGCCGCCGGCCCTGTGCCTTGAGTAGCAGCGGCGCGGAAGTCTTGCAGTTGTGCGAGCGGAAGACCTCTCACCGATTTCCAGCGAGGACGCCGGAATCCGCCTCTCCTCTCGGAGAGGGGGAAGAGGCGGCCTGGGTGTCGCGGGTTGCTGCTGACATTGCGAAGGTGCTGGGGGCAGCAGCCACCCTCACCCTGCCCTCTCCCTCAATGGAGAGGGTAAGAATGTCGCCGGTCGCAGGGGGGCTCGGGGGCGCTGGCGGTTTGGGTGGCTGGGTGCGCGGAAGACGGGCGGGTCTCAGACGCCGCCCCTACGCAAGATGGGGCCGGGAGTGGAAGACCCCTTGCCCCCAGATCAAGTCCGGGGCAGGCTCTGCCTCTCTCCAGCATGCGAGGGCGGCGGCGTGGAGGGTCCCAGGCTGCGCGCAGCCTGGGCCACATGCCCCTACGCGGATGGGGGGTGGGCGGCGCGGGCGGTGGCGAGGTCGTCGGCGCCGAGGCGGCGGATCCAGCGGGTGTCGTTGCCACAACTTACAAAGAGCATGCCTTGTTGGATTCGGAGGGCGGCTTCGTCGCCGTCGCCACAGGACATGCCGGCGAATGCGCCGGTGTTTTTGGCGGCCTGGACGACGCGGGCGTAGGCGGCTTCGGCGTCGGTGCCGGCGACGTCAGGTTCCAACTGCATGGAGCGGCCAAGGTCGGCGGGGCCGATCCAGCAACCATCCACGGTGGGTTCGGCGAGGATGGCTTCGCAGTTGGCGACGGCCTGGGCGGATTCGATCTGGACCATCATGAGAATCTGGTCGTCGGCCCATTCGATGTAATCAGACCCGTAGCGCTGGGCGTGGGTGGCGCCTAGCGAACGCACACCGCGGGGCGGATAACGAACGGCTTCGCCGGCGCGGCGGGCGTCTTCCGCGGTATGAACCATGGGGACGACGATGCCGAGCATGCCGGCATCGAGGGCCTGGCCGATTTCGGTGACGTTGTTGCGGGAGACGCGGGCGAACGGCACGGAGCCGCCAGCGACGATGGAGATGAGGGCGTGCTGGAACAAGGACCAGTCCCAGACCCAGTGTTGCTGTTCGAGCATGACCCAGTCGTAGCCGAGACGGGCGCAGATTTCGGTTGACACGGGGGACTGGAGGCCGCAGCTGATGCCGACGGCGGGTTGGCCGGCGGCCATGTTGGCTTTGGCTTGGTTGATGTACATGGGGTGGGGTCCTGTGGTTGCGCGGCGGGCTGTGGGCCGCATTGGCTGCCTAGGGTCGAAGACCCTCACCCTAACCCTCTCCCACGGGGAGAGGGGAAAGATGGCGGCCTTGTCGAGGGTGATGGTAGATGGATTGGGGGTGGGGGGCGAATGGGTGGCATAGCCAATCTTGCCTGGGTCGGTGGCGGAGGACGCGCGGGCGGCTTTGGGGGAGGAGTGCGACGCGGGGGCGGGGACGGTGGGTCGAACGGGGTGGCGTTTGTAGGCCGGGTCTGTTGGTTGCTGCTGGGTCCCGGCTGCGGACGCCGGGATGACGGAGGTGGTTGGGGTGCGGGGTTTGTAGTTCGACAGACTTACAGCGAACGACGAGCGTCGCGCGCGGAAGGGAGCGGTTCGCGAACCGCCCCTACGAAGATGCGGGGATCGGGGGCTGCAGCGCGTCCAGGACACGCTGCTTGCTGACAGGCTCGGTGGAGAGGCCCTGGACGATGGCTTGCGCGAGGCCGGCGTCCTCGGCTTCCGTGGCGTCGTCCACTGCCTCTTGGGCAGTCATGAGGGTTTCGTCGCCTTCGAAAATGTCGATTGCTGGCTACGCGGTTAGGGCGGATTTGGGGAAGGTGGCGTAGGCGCTGACGGGGACGCCGTAGCCGCCGGCTTGGCCAAGACGCAGGTCCATGGCGGCGCCGGCGAGGGCGCGGGCGGTTTCGATGGAGATGTCCAGCTGGTCGATGAGGCGGGTTTCCATGGCGTCCTGGGCGATGCGGAGGGCCTGGGTGAGGTCCTGGTGGACGCCGACGGTCATGACGTGGGTTGGGGTTTCGAACCAGGGCCAGTCGAGCGGGGCGCCGGTGGTCAGTTCGAGGCGGAGGTCGATTTCAGCGTCGATGTTGACGCCGGAATGGGCTTCGCCGTCGCCCATGGTGGCGTGGACGTCGCCAATGGCGAACAGGGCGCCAGGCGCCCAGACGGGCAGGTGGACGACGGTTCCGGCGGTGATGTCGTTGAAGTCGAGGTTGCCGCCGTGGATGCCGAGGCTGAGGGCCTCGATCGAGCCGGAGGCGGGGGCGACGCCGATGGTTCCAACCATGGGACGCAGGGGCAGGGGCACGCCGGCGACGGTGACGGTTTGGCCGTCGACATCGAAGGGCTGGACGGAGGGGGGCACGGGGTGGTCGCCGAGCAGGCCGGTTCCCGGGGTGGTGGCGACGTAGCCGCGGGGGCCGACGCGGAGGGCCTGGATGTGGACGTGGAGGGTGTCGCCGGGTTGGGCGCCCTGGACGGCGATGGGACCGGTGGCTGGGTTCATGCGGCCAGGGACGCGGTGGGCGAGGTAGGCCTGGATGTCGAGGTCGTTGCAGCCGCGGTCGTAGGCGTCGCGGGCTTCGACGGTGAGGTGGGCCGGCGGGGTGACGTGGGCGATGGGGGAGGTGGTGGGATCGAAGGCGTAGATGACGTGGTCGGCAGGGATGCGGAGGCGTTGGGTGGGCATGGCGCCGGGTGGTTGGTGGCGGCGGGGGGACGCTAGCACAGGGGGCGTGGTGACGCGGGAAGCCCCTCGGCCTGACCCGCTTGCTGAAGGGCGAGTGCGAGGCGTACTCCGCCCGGGCTTGAGTGTGGGGCCGGGCAGCCACCCTCACCTCGATCCTCTCCCTCAATGGAGACCTTTGCGTAACCCGGGGGCGGTTGCCCGGAAGACCCCTCACCCCAACCCTCTCCCCGAGGAGAGGGAGCAAGAGCGGCCGCACCTTCGAGGACGCGGGGCGTTTTGCAAAGGTCTCTCAATGGAGAGGAAGAAAGATCGGCGCCGCTTCGTCGGGGCGTGGGAGATGAGAGTTGGATGAGAGATCGGGTTTTGAGCCTGGTTGCGTCACATCTGTTACGGAACGAACGCTCTGATAGGCGGTTTACTGAGTCATCCAGCGGGAGGACCCGCCGGAGACCGGCCGCGGACAACGGAGTCCGCGACCCGGATGCCAGCGATGGACGTGAAAGGGCCAGCGGGCGATGACTACCGAGATGGCGACGGACACGGTTCAAGCGATGGTGGCAGGGCGGCCGATGGACGCGGGCGCTCGGATCGCCGACGAGTTGAGGCTGGATGAGGTGGTGTGGGTCAAGGACGGCCTTGACGAGGTTGAGCGGCCGGCGAAGCGCAGGGGGCGGAAGTCCAGCCCAGCGGCGGAGCGGTCGGCAGCGGCCGACGGCGAGGCGGCGGGCGACCCGGTGCGGCGGTACCTGAACGAGATTGGGCGGATTCCGCTGCTGTCGGCACAGGACGAGGTTCGCCTGGCCAAGGCCGTGGAGCGCGGCGACGAGCAGGCGCGCCAGCAACTGACCACCGCAAACCTGCGGCTGGTGGTGAGCGTGGCGAAGAAGTACACGGGTCACGACGTGCCGCTGCTGGATCTGATCCAGGAGGGCAACAGCGGGCTGATGCGGGCGGTGCAGAAGTTTGACTGGCGGCGTGGGTTCAAGTTCAGCACCTACGCGACGTGGTGGATTCGCCAGTCGATCACACGGGCGATCGCGGAGCAGTGCCGGACGATCCGGCTGCCGGTGCATACGCACGACCGGCTGGCAAAGACGTCGCGGGTTCGACGTGACCTGCAGCTGACGCTGGGTCGGGAGCCGACGGATCGGGAGATCGCCGCGGAGGTGGGCTTCAGCGAGGAGCAGATGGCGCAGCTGAACCGGATCGCGCGCGCACCGGTTTCGCTGGACGCGCCGGTGGGCGAGGACGGTTCGACGTCGGTGGGCGACATGATCGCCGATGATGAGGCCGACGAGCCGCTGGAGGAGATTGCGGACAAGCTGCTGACGGAGCACCTGACGGCGGCGCTGGATCATCTGGAACCGCGCGAGCAGGAGGTCCTGCGGCTGCGGTACGGCCTGGGTCCCGAAGCGCCGCTGACGCTGGAGCAGATTGGCCGGCGGTTTGGCCGCACGCGCGAGCGAATCCGACAAATCGAAGGGATGGCGCTGCGGAAGTTGCGGCGACCAAACATGGCGGGGCACCTGAAGGCGTTCATGGCCTAGGCGCCAGCGACGCTCTGGCGGCGGCCTCAGGGGCTCGTGGGAGAATCACGGGCCCCTGACGCTATTGGGGACGTGCGCTTAGTTCTGAGGCAGGGGCATTCCGACTACGCGCAGATCGGAATAGTACATCGGCGGTATACCGGTCGAGCCGAAGCACTCCAGCTTTAGCCAAATGTGTTCGCCATAGGGGAGACCGATTTCCTGATGCACCGGTTTCCCGTTGATGAATAGTCTGACTGATCCGCCGTCATAAGCGAATCTCAGATGGAACGGAACGCCACTCGCGATATCCGTGTTCCATCCGCTCTTGATGATCGTGTAATCGTCCATGTGATCCCGTGTCCATGAGAGCATCGAAATCGGGCCGTCAACCGAGAATGGACCGAAGTTGATCTGGTCGTGACTCTGCCACACATTGTCATAGGCGTTTCTAAAGCGAAGAATGCCGACGGGAATCCTGTCGGGCTTCAGCGATACGGTTGTGGTGAGCTCAATCTTGCTGCCGCGCACCTCAACGCCGCCGCCGCCGGGACAGGGCAACCGGTCATGCTCAGCCATAACGATTCGATCGAAGCGTGGTCGGTGCGGAAGCGACGTCGTTTCACCGCGGATGACGCCTTCGATCCAGGCATCGACCAGTGGCCGCAGCGCGGCAACGGGAGCGAGGAGGTCTGCCCTAGGGAAGCCCAACAAGGCGCTGGTTGACATCCCCACGACGCGCCCCGACCTAAGGGCGACAGGCCCCCCGCCATTGCCTGCGCCGAGTGACGGGAGGAAGTGCTGGCCCTGCGTGCGGAGGGGACTGGAGACCACTACGGTCTTGGCACTAGGCGTCGGTTGGCAGCCGACGGCTCTGGCCTGGTCCAGACGCGAGGCGTCGTGGCCGAGGGCCACGAGTTCGGTGTTGAGCGCCAGACTGTCCGAATCGCCCCACGCCACGGGGATGTGGCTCTGGCCCGGGACTTTGAGCAGGGCGACATTGCGAACCGCGTCGCCGGCGACCAGCTGCGCCGGCGCGGTGAAGCCTCGCGTGCTCTCGACCGTAATCAATCCCGCGTCGCTCACGAGGTTCCAGGTGGTGACGGCGTAGCCGCTTGGCGTGACGAAGAAGCCTGACCCACACGCCAGGTCGGTTGTGACGCGCAGCAGGGAAAATTCAAGGAATCTCGCGACGTCTTCCGCGGTGGAGCCGAGAGGTCCGCGGCGACTTTCGAGGCCAAGTTCCAGCAGATCGCCGACCGCGAGCGGCGCTTCGGGGCCGAAGGCCAGGAACTGCTGCCAGGTGCGGCTAGGGTAGCGGCTGTCGCGGAGGGTGTCGCCGAGCAGGCTGAGCTTGACGGGTGACTCGGGCGACTCGGGGTGGTATTCGAGCACGGCGGCCTGGAAGTACTGGCGGATGCGGCTGTCGGGCGGGCGGCCGGGCGTGCGCAGGACGGCCTGAGAATGGTCGTCCTGGCGGGCATCGGTCTTGGGGAAGCCGAAGGAGACAACACCGCCGAGGCGGTGGACGAAGTCGGCGAAGCCGATGTCATCGCCTTCCACCGAGGCGTTGGCGACTTTGTGGCCCCAGGGGCCGATCAGGTCACCGGGATTGGGATTGGTGAGGTGCAGTTCGACACCCTGGTCGACGGAGCCACCGAGCCCGCCGCCGAGGTAGTCCCAGGCGAGCCGGCGTTGAAACGTGTGATCGCCGCCCGGGGGCGGTTGCCAGTCGACGACGCCGCGCTGGTAGTACTGGGAGAGGTTGCCGGGGGTTTCTTCAACGACGGCGGAGGTGGGGTAGCCCCAGCGTTCGATGCCGCCGGTCTGGTTGAAGTTCTGGAGGAAGTGGGCCTGGAATGCGGCGCCATCGGCGAACTCGCCGGCGACGTCGACCACGTTGTGCTGCAGGGGATCGAAAAAGTGGGTGGCGGTGACCGCCGCGGACAGGAAGCCGGACTCGGCGCCGCGGGCGGTGGACGGGGAGACAAGGGCGTACGCCGCGAGCGCGAGCAGCGACACGACCAATAGGCCTCGTCGGGCGCCCGATAACGCGAGGGCGTTCAGGCCACGGCTCAATCGCCTCCTGAGCATTCGTGCGCAGTCCAGAGGTGCCCGCAAGGGGTTCTTGCAACCGCACCCTAGGCCTGCCACCGTGACGATCGGAGTCGGAGGCATGCGCAAAGTTTCACCTCAGCTCGTCAATGAACGGCGCACCATGGATCTGCCGATACCAGTGCCGGACTTCGTCATGCAGGTGTGGCGGCGTGTGCTTGAGAAATGTACGTAGGATATCCATGTCGCTCGGCATGAGATTGCCTTCATCGTTTCTTTTCGGATCGTCGTGTATGGTCGGAATGTACAAGTCCCGAAAAACGGAAGATACGGCATTCTCTCCGATCGTTTCATTAAGCCTAAAAAGCAACATGCTCCCATATAGGCTGGCACACTTTTCAAGTGCACGTGCTTCCGCTGGTTTGTCAGGGTAGCGTTGAATGGTCACGGAGTGAATGTTACTCAATCCCTTGCTGGCGCACTCAATCTGAGCCGTACTCGACCAAACGTGATGCTGCACGGATATTTCACGAATGCCTAGCCAATCGTTGACGAATGCCTTGGCGAACTCAAGTCCACCATCCTTCATCCACGGAGGTCTCAGCTGATAGTTAATATCATCGGGATATCGGGGTCCAATGCTAAATCTGAAGTAAAATTCACCGATTGTCTCGAGGATCAGATCTGTTGTCAGTGGAAACTGTGGGTGCCGCGGAAGTCGCATTCGCCCATCGAAGTTCGCACTACCTCTGTAGGTCTCGCTCAGCAAGACGACCACGTCATTCGCAGGTAGGGCCGCCTGCATAATTTGCTCAAATCCAAGGAGGCCCGCCGCGATTCTGCCCAGCACATTCTCTCCCTCAGGAAAAGGCTCGGCCTGGAATGCCCAGAGTCTGAATGGTCCGGCCAATGGAAGAGAAATCGTCGCCGACTGTGTGTAGCGCTTACTTAGGAGGAGTTCAAATAGCTCATCGTCGGCGAGAGATACCATGTCGAGCGCATTGATGAACGCGCGTTCCTCCGCATCTAAGCCATCGGCAAACCAGGGTTGGCTGGCAATCCTATTGAAGCGTTGCTCATATTTTCGACGCGCTTCCTCGGGGGCAGTTGTGAACGGCTTACTCATAATTTCGATGATTCGGACGTCGCTAGCCCAAACGGAATCTTCCGTCGCATACCCCAGCAGCTGGCGTGCGAGCTCCGGGAGGCGGTCGTACAATACCTTCAGCGTTCCAAGTGCGTCGAATTCGTGGATCTGGATATCATCCATGACCCAAGGGGCGCGTGCAACGCGTAGTGCCAAGCTAGGATCATGCGTGGCCAGTTCGTTGATGTCCTTTAGGGCCGATAGTTCACGAGCGGTTATGTCGTCGACGAGCCAGGGATAGGTAAGCGCGATATTGAGGATAGCGGGGCTCGTCTGGTGGATCGTACGAAGCCATTTGGACGCGTATTTCTCGTTTCGCAACTCGTCGGAGTAATCGATTCCGTTTGTGAACCATGTCGTGCTTGCGATGAAAATCGCCAGATCGTCGTTGACCCCGGCGGTAATTTGGAGGTTAGAGAGGGAATCGATATCATCTTGGGATATTCCATCCGCGAGCCACGGATAAACGTGACAACCAAGCCAGGGGAGCGCCGCCAGGTAGCGCTGGAGCGTCGAACTCTCGCGGGCTATTTCGTCGACCGTGGGAAAGTGGCCTTCGGTCGAGATGGAAATCGCGGGCCGTGACGTGGATGCGGGTATGGCTATCCCACACGCCCGTGCCCATGCGAAGGTCGCACGCACATCGAGCCGATGATCGAGCTGGCACGCAGTCTCCGCATGCTCGCCGAATACACTCTGGTAGATGGCGACGTTGTGGTCGTTGCCCCGATGCTTTTCGACAATGTCGTTCAGTTCCACGCAGGTCGTGGGCCAGCCGCCGATGTCCGCGGCTGCGCCGTCGTCGGTTGACGCCGGCGTTGGCGATGTCTCGAATGCCCAGGCAAACGCCCCGCGCACATCCGCAAGATGGTCGCTCTGGCACGCGTCTTCCGCCTGCTCGCCGAACGTGCGCTGGTAGATGCCGACCTTGCCGCTATTGCCCAGGTGCCGCTCAACGATGTCATTAAGCTCCACACACGCCATCGGCCACTGCGCGCCAACAGTCGCTGTCGTGCCTGCGGCAACGACCATCGCTACGGCCACGGCCACCACCAGGCGGCGAAGTCGGCATATCGTAAGAATCCCAGTCGAGCGTTCGCGCACCGCGTTGGCGCCTCCCGGTTGGTCGGCTCAAGCTACGCTGCTCGGCCACGAAGTGTCCAATTGGACGCGAATCTTTGCTTCAGTGCGCGGTTGCGTTGGCTGCCTCACCCGACAGGTCCAGAGCGAAGTTGATCCCTTGAATCAAGGTGCCGTGCCCGCGTTCCGCAGATCACCCATCAGCTGTTCCAGTAGTAGTCCGTTCGGGTAGGCCA
Organism: Chloroflexota bacterium; assembly: GCA_965263175.1. Lineage (GTDB taxonomy): Bacteria > Chloroflexota > UBA11872 > UBA11872 > UBA11872 > UBA11872. The sequence goes on along the minus strand of OZ253587.1, from coordinate 2,783,676 downwards.
AGTCCCGATAGTCCCCGTCGACATTGACCACCTTGGCAGGACACCTCGAACAGTTTGGGACGACCGAAGGGTCCTTGCAGCTACGTTGGCGGATGCTGGCGAATTGTTGGGAGATCGCCAAAAGGCTGGCAGTGGAAGGCTTGCGAGAACCGGTCACTAAACCTGGTGTCCGAGCGCGATTCTCACGTAGAGCCGTCGAATCGAGGCTCACGCACGCCGGCGAGGGACATAGGCCGACCTGCGCCCGTCTACCGAAGACAACCGGGGTCCACCGTTCGGACCCGCTAGCTGCTGACCCTGCCGGTTGAAAACAAGCCGGCGGGCACCCGTGCCATCTGGGGGCCATCCCTAGGTCCGGATGCGTCGGCGAACCGGGTCCTTTGCCGCCAGCTGCTGAGCAGTCGGATGGTAAAGGCGTTAAGGATCGGTCTCGTTGTGTTGGGTTGTCCTTTCGGCCGAAAAGAGACCACGCGGAGGGTGCGCGGACGCCGCGCTGGCGGGGGCGCGGCGAGACGCCGACCGCGCGCTGCGGGCCCGGGTGCTCGGGCGGGCTGGTCGCCGGACCAGGTGGCCGGGTGGTTTGCACGCGACGCCGGCCCTAGTTCTGGTTGGCGACGTAGCTCGGGGCTGGGTGAAAGGTCCCAGGCTGCGCGCAGCCTGGGCCACCAGCCCTGGGCTGCCAGCCTCAGGGGCTCGTGGGAGAATCACGGGCCCCTGAAGCTTTTCCGGAGGTGCGTTGCTGGCTGTTCCGTTGGTTTGGTCGGATTTGCACCAGGAGCACGCACCGAAGCTGCAGACGGTGGATGGGCAGGTGCATCACCATCCGGAGACGGCGGCGCGTCCGGAGTTGATCCGGGAGGCGCTGGAGGCGGCGGGGCTGGCGCGGTTGGTGGCGCCGGTGGTGCATGAGGACGCGCTGCTGGACGCAGTGCACGAGCCGAAGTACCGCCAGTTCATCCGGGATACCTGCGCGGAGTTGGCGCCGGGGGTGAGCCTGACGCCGACGAGGGTGTCGCTGGATCCCGAGGTCTTGCAGCGGTCGGACCCGGCGGAACGGGCGGCGTTTTACGCGTTTGGGCAGGACGCGCCGCTGATGCGGGGGACCTACCGCGCGGCGCGCGAGGCGGTTGACGTGGCGCTGACCGGGGCGGACCTGGTGCGGAAGGGCGCCACGGACGTGTTTGCGCTGTGCCGGCCGCCCGGGCATCACGCCGAGCACGACCGGATGGGCGGCTTCTGCTATTTCAACAACGCCGTGGCGGCGGCGCACTTGCTGAGCGGCGACGGGCGGGTGGCGATTCTGGACGTGGACTATCACCACGGGAACGGTTCGCAGCACCTGACGTATACGCGGGACGACATCCTGTATGTGTCACTGCACGCCGATCCGCGGTTTGCCTATCCGGGGTTCTCGGGTCACGCGAACGAGCGGGGCCGGGGAGCGGGTCTGGGATTCAACCTGAATTTGCCGCTGCCGCCGCATATGGCCATTGACGCCTATATGGATGAGCTGGATCGGGGTTGCGAAGCGATTGCCGCGTTCGATCCGCGAACGGTGGTGGTCTCGCTGGGCTTCGATACGCATCGTGAGGATCCGATTGCGATTCTGGGTCTGTGGAGCGAGGACTTTGGGCGGGTGGCGGAGCGGATTGCCAGCCTGGGCCGACCGCGGCTGCACGTGCTGGAAGGCGGGTATGCGCTGAGCCGGCTGGGCGAGTCGGCGGTTGCTTATGTACAGGGGTTGGCGGGCGGGGCGACGGACGCGTAGCCGTAGCGGCGAAGCGACCCGCCCAGCCGCGACTTCACGCGACTAGAATTGTTGACTTCAGTCCGGCAGTGTCAGCCGTGGCTCGTATCTGTGTGATACGGGCGGGCGCCGCAGTTGCGAGCCGGCTAGCTCAAGGGAGACACGGATGACGCTGAACATTTATCTCACCTTCGACGGCAACTGCCGGGAGGTGTTTGAGTTCTACCGGTCGGTGTTTGGCGGCGAGTTCTCGATTGTCCAGACATTTGGGGACGGTCCGCCGGACATGGGCGTGCCGGAGGACGAGCAGGACCGAATCATGCACGTGTCGTTCCCCATCGGATCGAGCGTGCTGATGGGCAGCGACACCGTAACCGGCTTCGGACCTCCGGGGGTCAAGGGCGACAACTTCTCAGTTTCCTGCGCGACCCAATCCCGCGAAGAGACGGACGAGTTGTTCGCGAAGATCTCCGAGGGCGGGACCGTGACGATGCCCCTGGCGGATATGTTCTGGGGGTCCTACTTCGGCTCGTGCACGGACAAGTTCGGGATCAAATGGCAGTTCAACTGGGAGCAGGGGGCGTAGGTCCCACCAGTCGGCAGAGGTTGAGAGCGGGCTTCCAGCTGGTGCCCTAGCCCCGCAACGCTGTGCGTAGTTCAGAGAGCCGGGCTAGCAACATCAGTGGTTCGCGGTCCGAGAACTGCCGGAAGCCAAAGTGCTCGTAAAACGCCCGTGCGCGATCGTCGAGCGCCTGGACGATTACAGCGCGCGCACCTATGAAATCGGCTGCGGCCAGGGCTCGTTTCCCTGCGTCGACGACCAAGTCCGAGCCCAGACCCCTGCCCCGATAGTGCGTGTCAACCGCGAGTTGCCCCAGCAGGATCGCCGGAATCGGATCCGGCATATTTCGCCCGACGCGCGACGCTACGCGGCTCCGCTCGACCGAACTGGCCGCGAGGCTGTAAAAGGCGACTACAGAGTCGCCATCGCAGACCACGTAGGTACGTGCGCCGCCTCGAGTCTCGTTGAGGCGGGGCCTGCGTCGTAGCCACGTATTGAGGCTGTCCACGCCGCATTCGAAGTGCGAGAGGTCGTGGCGTCCGCTGATGGGCGTTGGCCCGGTTAGCGTTCCCACAACGGTCGGCGCGCAGCCTGTTCTCTCAGGCGGGCATTTGGCTGTTCTGGCGCGTCGAGTGCTGCCACGAATGCGTCATATGCTTCGTCGTCCAGAGTAATGACCGGCCGCTCATTCAACGCTTCGAGCGCTGCCGCTTCACTCGCCCGAAGAACGAATTCGGTTCGCGTAACGCCGCGAAGCGCTGCCCCGCGGTCGATGAGTTCCAGGCGCTCGTCTTTGACTCTCAAATTCACCTGTGCCACGGGGTGTGCCCTTCCAACCTCGACGCGCGTGCGACCGACAAGCCCATTGTATATCAAACGTATAGACAGGCTTCAGGTGTTCGCCGACCAACGACCATGGGAAAGTGGGTGATGGCCGGTGTTCACACCGGGTTTTCGAACCAGATGGGGTAGCCGTCGGGGAAGGCGATCATGGCGTTGCGGCAGGCTGGAGTGTCGCGCGTTTCCTGCAGCACCCGGGCGCCACGTGCGCGGGCTTCTGCTAGAGCGGCATCCACATCGTCGACCGCCAGCGCCATCAGCACTCTGGGCGGCTGCAGGCCCAGGTGGGCCGGGGTGACGGCCAGGGTGGTGGTCCCGGCCTGGAATTCACGCCAGTCGTGGTCGTGGATTCCGGTCGGCTGCAGGCCGAGCAGGTCGTGGTAGAAGCGCGCCGTCTCATCGACGTCGGAAGCGAGCGTCCACATGAAGTCAACGCCCTTGACTTTCACTTTGAGTCTCCTTCGGAGGCTGGATGTCAACTCAGGGTGCTTGGGTCGACTGGACGTTGGGTGGCATCGGACGCGTAGGCGGCCAGGGCCGCCCGAAGCACTTTGGTTGCGTAGTCGACATCCATGCGAGGCTGCCGTCCCTCGACGATCCCATCGATGAAGTCGCGCGCGGCGCCTTTGAAGCCCTCAATCCAGTCCATGGGGACCTGGTAGCTGACGGTCTCCGAACCCTTGTGCAGCATCACCGGCGGCAGGTCAAGCATTTCGCCGCTGCAGCGGGTGACCCAGATGGCGCCGCTGGCGCCCTGGACCTCGAAGAAGTCGTCGATGGGGAAGTAGGGCGCGCGGATCCGCATGTCGGGCGCGGTGGAGTATTCGAAGATCCCCAGGCAATTGGCGTTCTTGAACCGCCAGACAACGACGCTGGGCGCATCGACCAGGTAGTCGTCGGTGCGCGTGACCGTGGCGCTGACCGTTGCGGGCTCGCCGACCCACCACATGGCGGTTGCGTACTTATGCACGCCCTCGTCGTAGAGCAGGCCGCCGGGGTTCAGCATGGGGTCGCGGCGCCAGGTCAGGGCATCGGGCGCCAGTCTGAACTGGTCCGATTGGGTCTCCGTATTGGTGACGACCACCCGCATGCGCACCATGTTGGGGTCGCCGATGGCTCCACCATCGATAAGTTCCTTGGCCTTGACCAGGGGCGGGTAGTACAGAAAGTTCTCGGTTACCCGATAAAAGGTATCGGCCCTGGCTACCGCCTGAGCGACACGGCCGGCTTCCTGGAGGCTGCGTGCCATCGGTTTCTGGCAGGAGACGTGCTTGCCGGCCTGCAGGGCTGCGATGGACTGATCGGCGTGGAGCGGGGTTGGGGTGAGTAGCTCGACGGCGTCAATGTCGGCGTCGGCGAGAACCTGGTCGTAGCTGGAGTAGATGCGGGGGGTGATGCCCCACTCGGCGGCGCGTTGTTCGGCGCGCTCGCGAGCGGGGTCGCAGAGCGCGGCGATCTCGCATTGGTCGTGTTCCAGATAGCCGGGCGCGTTGAGTTGGGAGATCGTGCCGCAGCCGACGATAGCCAGACGGACCTTGGTCATCGCGCTCGCTCTTGTTCTGGCCTCATGCTCGTGTCATGGCAATTGGCGGCCTCATCGGCGCTGCAACGTTGCCGGACGGCTGTGGCGCATGGCCAGCCTATCGACTACCTGGCGTCGATTGCCGCCGCCATCCGCTGGAATGACTGGTCGGACAGCGAATGGAAGTGAAACCAGTTTTGGGCGTGGCTCAGGCGGTCGTTCAATTCGTTCAGGTTGGCGAGCACAGTCTTGACCTGATCCCAGGTGCAGCCGATGTCGGCGGGTCGGTAGCGAACCTGGCAGGCGTCCAGCAGCGCCTTGGTTTCGTCAAAGCCCCATTGGTAGACGTAGGCATTGATGAGCGCGCCGAGCGAGACGACTTCCGAGTGGATGAGTTCGTAGCCCTGGACCCACTCGAAGGCCATGACGAAGGTGTGGTCGACGCTGTGGGAGACCTTGAGGTCGTGGGTGGGCACGTCGTAGCGCTCGCGGTTGACCTCGCTGGCTATGCGGAGGGCGTCGTCGTTGGGCCGGCCTTCGGCATCCAAGCCGTCGGCGAACTCCCGGCAGCGCCGGCGTATCCAGGTATGCGTCGCGTCGGCTACGTCCTGATCCCAGGGCACGGCGTCGGGGCGGTTTTGCGCCCACCAGTGCCAGGACCCCACGTGGCCCAGGATGCAGATGCACTCGCCCATGCCGGCCCGATTGAGATGCGGCGGAGCGGCGGCAATGACGTCGAAGTCCAGCAGCAGGTACTCGGGCGCGATGGTGTCGAAGTAGAACTGCCAGACCGCCTGACGTCGGATGGCGATGGGGGCCTGAAAGATGGCGCCGGTGGAGACGATGGTGGGGATCATGACCAGCGGCTTGCCGAGCTTCCAGGCCGCGACCTTGCCAACGTCCAGCGCGTTGCCGCCGCCGATGGCGAGGACGCGTTCGGCGTCGGGGAGGCGCTGGATCAGCGCTTCGAGGTAGTCCTCGCCCATGCCGCCCTGGAACTCGAGCGCCCGCGGCGGATGCGGCAGCAACGGCCCGGCCACCGCCCAGGCGCTGGGCGAGGTAATGGCGATGTAGTCGGTGAATTCAGGCGCGTGCGACGCCAGGATGCCGCGACCGTAGCGGGCGTCCCAGGTGCGGCTGTCGAGGTTCATGGGGGTGGTGGTGGTTGGGGCGTGAGGGCATGATACGCGGATCGCGGTCATGAGCCGCCGGGCGGGTACGCGGGGTGCACGACAGGTCCTTGCCGCCAGCTCGGACTTCCTGGGCACCGGCGCAACGTCGGGATGTGTTGTCGGATACGACAACGACGAGGAAAGGGCATGGGCCGCGGGTGAGCGACTGCGTGTACATATTCCTGGACGAATCCGGGAACCTGGACTTCAGTGCGCGCGGGACTCGCTACTTCGTGCTGACCAGCGTGAGCATGGAGCGACCATTCCTGATGTACGACGCGCTTGATGCCTACAAGTACGACTGCCTTGAGTATGGCTTGGCACCCGAGTTCTTCCACTGCGCCAATGACAATAGGCACGTGCGCGGCCGGGTCTTTGACATCATCGGCGCCCACCTTGACCATTTCGGCGTTGATTCGCTGATTTTGGAGAAACGCAAGACTGAACCGTCGCTAACACGCGACGGGAGATTCTATGCTGAGATGCTTAGTCTTCTGCTCAGACGCGTTCTTTTGAGAGAGTCGAATTCGACGACTAGGGAGGTAATTGTAATTACCGATACTGTTCCTTTTCGGCGGAGGCGCCAAGCTATAAAGAAATCGGTGCGGTCCACATTGTCCAGGACACTGCCTAGGCGTCCGCGCTGCCGCATCTTGCATCACGCTTCTCGCGCTCACTACGGGCTTCAAGTAGCGGACTATATCTGTTGGGCGATGTTTCGCAAGTACGAACGAGGACAGTCAGACTTCTTTGATCGGGTCCGTCCCGCAGTTCTCAACCGGATCGATGTTTTCGAGAATGAGACAAGGCTTTACTACTAAGTTGACCGCAGAAAAAAGTGACCCCCCCAACTACTCCGTTGCCGGAGAGGGCCCCTTGGGCTCTTGTCATCGGGGGGGAACCTTTAAAGCCAAGGTTATCACACTAGCGGCCAGCGGTCATCCGTCAGCCTCAGTTGGTGGCCTTGAAGACGACCTGGCGCATTTGCCAGTGGATCTCGGTGGACGCCGATGAGGTCGTGAGGTCGTCGAGCTGGGCGGCCAGATCGGTGCGGTCCTGGTCGGAGAGGCCGGCGTGGGGATTGGCGCCCCAGGCGTCGAGGTTGAGGCGAAACATGCTGGCCGTGGCGCCGGTGGCCACGGGATGGTTGACGAGGCGGCTGGAGACCCGACGGAGCCCGGGGACACGACCGAGCAGTTCAACGCGTCGGCCGACGTAGAGGTCACTGCCCTGGCCTTGGAGCATGCGCTCGGCCGCGTTGAGGTAACGACGGAAGGTCGGTTGGGTGGTCTGGATGTCCGCTGTCTCATCCACCAATAGGAGGCCAGCCTGGCGCAATTGCGAGGCCCAGGTACGCAAGGCGCCCCCCGCGTGGGCGATATGCGGCAGCAGAAAATGGCAGAACATCACGTCCGCAGCCGCGGTGGGGAACGGCGCCTGGGTGATGTCGTGCCGCGCGAAGGTGACGCCATCGGCCGGAGCGCTGCGAGCCATGGCGAGGAAACGGTCAGAGGTGTCCATCCCGACGGTCTCGCGGGCCTTGAGGGTCTCGGCTATGAGGCGGGTGGTGAAGCCGGGGCCGCATCCGAGGTCGATCGCGAGCTTCGGCTGGGGCGGCACCTGAGTCAGGAAGCTCCTGATCTCCGGCGCGAAGATGTAGGCCAGCAGGCGCAGGCGTTCGGCGGCGGAGTCGCTGTCGCCGAATGCGTACTGCGCGTTGCTCACGGGGGCATCTGTGCGGGCCGGAGGGCCTGACGGCATGTGCGGGCATTGTCCCACGGCGAATCGGACGGGTCCCGTAGTGGCCGACCTGACGGGCGCGCCGATCCACCCAAAGTGCGAGCGTGTCTCTCGCGCTAGCCTCGCAGTGCCTTGGCCTCCCAAGCCGACAGTTCCGCTTCGGGCAGCGGGTCGAAGAAGCTGTCGTCGAGCGCTATGCGGCCCTTCATGGCGCCGAATTGGCGCCTACCTCGCTGCTGGAAACGCACAAGCCGCGCAATCGGCGTGCCGTTGCGCGCAATTGTGACCTCCTCGCCGGCCTCGACTTGCGCCAGCAGACGCGACAGGTGGATCTTCGCTTCGTGAACGCTCACGATCGGCATCCGACGTTCTCGCGGTGACGGGGCTGGCGAACATTATAATCTCGCGCGACTCCGCACCCAATCGGGTGTCCTGGCGGCAGCACGACTCGGCTCAGCGGCTAGCGCGGACTCTCCGTACTCGAGGGCAAAGTCACCGAGTTGCCCAGTGGTGCCTGGAAGCCGCGGACTCTCGAAGGGCCGATGATGCATGGGATAGGCTGGCGATGTCGGATCGGTGATCTAGCGGCTTGGGCGCGCGACCTACGTCAGCGGACGCATGACCGGGTTGTTTGAGTAGTCGGGGCCAGATTGGGCACGGAGCGGTGTGAAGACCGGAGCATCTTTGTCCCGTTATGCCATCACCCTTGGAGGGTAGCCGTGAGATTAAAACTAGCGGTACCCGAGGACGAACTCGCGGAATTCTGCCAAGAACATGGAATTAGACGGTTGGCCATTTTCGGGTCAGCACTGAGGGATGACTTCGGGCCAGATAGCGATGTCGATGTGCTTGTTGAGTTCGAGCAGGATCGGACTCCGGGGCTGTTTGGTGTTGTCGGTTTGGAGATGGCGTTGTCTGCGCTGTTTTCTGGACGCAAGGTTGACCTTCGAACTCCCGAAGATTTAAGTCCCTATTTCCGGCAAGACGTACTGGATACGGCCGAGGTTCAGTATGCAGAAGGATGATGAGGTGCGGTTACGTCATATGCTCGATGCGGCGCGTGAAGCCATCTCCTTTGTGCGCGGTCGGGTACGCGGCGACCTGGAGACGGATCGCCAGCTCGTCCTGTCGTTGGTCAAAGACATCGAGATTGTCGGCGAAGCCGCGAGTCAGGTCAGCGAGCCGACGCGATCCCAGGCACCCGAGATTCCGTGGCGGGAAATCGTCGCCATGCGCAATCGGCTCGTACACGCGTACTTCAGCTTCAACCTCGATATCGTGTGGCAGACCACACAGGAAGACTTGCCGTTGCTGATTGCAAAGCTCGAACGGCTGATGGCGACGGCTTCCGGTCAAGACTGAAGCGCACGCATCCGAGACAAGCGTCGGCCGGTCGACTCACGGCTAATTTCGATACGCTGAAACTGCGAGGCCTTGCTTATGCGTATCTGGAACCGCCTGCCGCACCTGGCGCGCAGCCTGCTGGCGCTGGCTCTTGCCGGGGCCGCGCTGGCGGCGGCTGTAGGCGCTGTGTGGGCGCATGAGGGGCGTGACGTACACGGATTCACGTTTGACGTGGGGTTCCTGGTGGAACCGGCGTATGAAGGCCAGCCAAACGCGGTGTATCTGTCGGTGACGCGGGCGGGCGGCGGCGATCACCACGCGGCCGGATCGGAGCAGGCGGGGGGCACCGAGGCGACGGCGGGCATGGCGGTTCAGGTCACGGCCGAGGTCGCCCCGATTGACGGGATCAACGTGAACATTGTTCCAAGCGGCTTCGTGTCTGCGCCTGAGAACGTCAACCAGGCGCATGCGGGCGTTTCGGGTCTGGCGGACACCCTGAGGGTTGACGTCACGCACCTGGCCGCTGATATGTCGGCCTCGGGAGTCTCCCGGCAGATGGCACTGACGCCGTTGCCGGAGGCGGAGGGGCGCTACGCCGCTCCGTTCATCCCAACCGTGCCCGGCCCGTATCGGTTCCGGTTCATCGGTACGATCGATGGGATGGCCATCGACGAGACGTTCACTTCCGGTCCGGGCACGTTCGATGACGTTCGCTCGGCCGCGGAGGCGCAGTTTCCGCGGCCGGTGCCAAGCGCTCGTGAGGTCGCCGGTGTGGCCGCGGCAGCCCAGCAGGAAGCGCAGGAGGCGTCGGACGCCTCCACGATGGCGCTCACGGTCGCGGTTGTTGGGCTGGTGATTGGCGGCCTTGGGCTGCTGCTGGGCGCGGCGCTGGCTCTGAGCGCGTTCCGTCGGCGAAGTGGCGGGTAACCAAGACAGCTCCCGGCGAAGGTCGAACCTCCGCCGGGCACGGCTGGCCCTGGCGATCGGCGCAGCGCTCATGGCGCTGGCGCTGGTCGCAGCGCCGGCTAGCGCGCACGCCAATCTGGTTCGTGCGGCGCCCAGCCCAGGAACGGCGGTCGACCCGGTGCCCCTTGTGGTGTACGCGGAGTTCAGCGAGGCGATCGATCTGGGCTACAGCCACCTGGAGGTGCTGGACGCCGACGGGGAGTCGGTGACCACCGGCCCGACGGAAGCCGATCCCACCAGTCCGGCAGCCATGCTGGTTCCAGTGGCGGACCTGGCGGACGGCACCTACGTGGTGGTCTGGCGGACGCTCTCGGTCGTGGACGGCCACGTCATCCGCGGGTCGTTTGCGTTCGGGGTGGGAGAGCCGGTTGCCGCTGACGTCGCTGTGGCGGTGACATCGATTCAGTCGCGTCCGGCGGCAGCGGCGTCGCGCGGGTTGCTGTTCATGGGCGTGGCAATGTTGATCGGCGTGCCGCTACAGGCGCTGGCGCAGCGGCGTGGGGCTCCGCCAGATCGACGTCTGGTCGTCGAGCGGCGGGCGGCGCTGTTGTTGCTGGGGGCGGGGCTGCTGGCGCTGGCGGGCCAAGTCGGGCTGCTTGGAACCCAGATTCTGATTCTGGGTGGCGACTCGCTGCTGGCCGGGTTTGGCGAGGTGTTTGGCGCGGGGCAGTGGGGCGCGCTCTGGATCGCGCGAACGGCGGCGCTGGTGGTGGCGCTGATCCTGGCCGATCAGGCCAGTTCGTCCGAGGCCGGGGGGCGACGTCATGTCATTGGGTTCGCCGGCGTTGGAGTTGCCGGCGCGGCGATGGCGGTCACGATTTCGCTCGGCAGTCACGCCGCGGCGCTGATCGACGTTGCGCCGGCGCTGGCCGCCGATCTGATCCACCTGCTGGCGGTGGGCGCCTGGGCGGGCGGCTTGCCGGTGCTGCTGCTGGTGGTGTGGGAGTCGCGTAGGACGAGATCCGCGGATGGCGCAGCCGCGGATCTGACGGAAGTTACGGCGCGCTTCTCTGCTGTCGCCACGGTGGCCGTCGGATTGATCGTGGTCACGGGCGCCTACAGCGCCTGGCTGCAGGTGCAGGAGCCCTCGCGCCTGTGGAGCACGGAATACGGCGTGCTGCTACTGGTGAAGTTGGGGTTGGTGGCGCCGCTTCTGCTGTTGGGCGGGGTGAACCTTGGCTGGACGCGGCCGCGTCTGGCCGTGGCCGGCACGGTGGGCGCGCGGGCGCGGAATGCGCTGCGGTCGCTGGTGGTCGCCGAGATCGTGCTGGCCGCCGCCGTACTTGGGGTGGTGGGTTTCCTGACCGAGCGCGAACCGGCGCGCCAGGTCAGCGGCGACGTGCCGCTGGCCGTGGAGGGCGCGGCGACATCCGGCGAGACGAGGGTGCGCGTGCGGGTGATGCCGGGGCGTCCTGGTGCGAACCGGCTGGAGGTAGAGGTCGGACCGAGCCAAGACGAGCCGGCGGACACGGAGGTCGAACTGCAGCTGCGCTATCTCGACACCGACCTTGGGACGACCGTGGAGCGTCCCTTGGAAAGCGATGCCGGGGTGTTCGCGGTGGAGACCGAGGCTTTCACGCTGGCAGGCGCCTGGCAGGTGCTGGCGATCGTGCGGCAGCCCGGGGCGTTCGATGCCCGGGTGCCGGTGCGCCTGGAAATCGGCTCACCGACCGCGGTCGGGGTGGCGGAGGTGGATGCCGCGGCCGCCGCCCGACTGTGGGGGCTGGCGCTGGCGGGGATGGGCTTTGTGTTGGCGGTTGCCACTCTGGCGCGCCAGGGCTGGGCGCCGCGGCTGCGTCGTGTCGGGACGGGAGCGGGGTTTGCGGCCATCCTGCTGGGCGCGGGGCTGCTGATCATCGGCCCGCAGCAGCGGGTGGCGCCGTCGGCGGTGAACCCCGTCCCGCCGGACGACGCGTCGGTCAGTGCGGGGCGCGAGATCTATGAGGCTGAGTGCGTGAGCTGTCACGGTCCGGCAGGTCGCGGTGACGGCCCGCTGGCCGCCACGCTGGATCCGCCGCCGCTGGACCTGGTGATTCACGTTCCGTTGCATCCGGACGATGCGCTTTTCGGCTTCGTTTTCAACGGCATCGAGGGCACGGCCATGCCCGCGTTTGGCGAGCGCTACGGCGAACTGGATACCTGGCACATCATCAACTTCATCCAGACGCTGCCGGAGGTCGCTCGGAGCTAGGAGCGGTTGCGGCGGCGGGCGGTCCAGGTGTGCGCGGCGACGGCCGCGAAGAAGCCGCCGATGACCAGGACGCTGGGCCAGACCCAGTTGGTGGGGGCCAGGTCCAGCGGGTGGGTGAGTTTGGCGGGGCCCAGGGCGCTGGAGATATCCAGCACCAGGTTCCAGTGGATTTCCGCCGGGCTCCTTTCCACGAACTCGTAGACGGCGCCGGACTCAAAGGCGGTGTATTGGGCGATGTTGACGCCATTCTCGAAGACCGAGACGCGGACCTCAGCGCCTGGAATGCGCGCGCCGGTGGAAACGTTGCGGAGATCGACCGAATAGTCCAGCCAGCCTTCGGCCCAGTTGGCAAAGGCGCGGACCTGGTAGGGACCGGTTGCGCCGGTGTAGACGAGATCACCGCCGTGCGCCAGCGCGGTCGTGCCCGATGCCGCCCAAAGAAGGATGAGCGCCGATAGAAGGCGCGCGAGGCGACGCATCAGCTCAGTGGCGGCCCGGCTACGGCGGCGATGGCGGGTTCGAGTTCGGCGGCGCTTACCAGGCCCTCGAATCGCGCCGCCACGCGGCCGGAGGCGTCGACCACGAATACCCAGGGTTCGGTTTCCAGATTCCACTCGCGCGCGGTGGATCCGAAGATCAGGCGCCCCTCGGTTCTCGCGATCCCCAGATCGAACGGTTCCAGGTGGATGAAGCGCACGCGGTCGCCGAACCGTTGGTAGAGGTCGCCGACAACGGCCGTGACTGGCCCGCACATCTGCGAGCGGCAGAAGGCGGGGGTGCTGAACGCGACTACCAGCGGCTCGGACAAAGATAAGGCGCCGGCGACGGTGTGCTCATAGAGGGCAGGGAGCGGCTGGTCGGCGGTGGTCAGGAGGTCCAGGGCCGCGACGTCGTTGATCGTGGGGTGGGCGGAGGCCGGCGCCGGGTCTCCCACCCGAGGGGCCGTCGTGCGCTGTCCGACCTGAAATGCCGTTGATGCGGAGAAGGCCGAGCTAGCGGCCGGGTGTACCTCGAGGTCGGCGCGCCACAGGCCCTCCTCGAAGTTGGCGTCGGCAACCAGGTAGTAGGAGCGCGACAGGTTGTGTACGTGGACCTGGCCGTCTTCGTGGACGTGGTTGTAGTTGCCGCCGGCGACATACTCGGCGGCGGGTGCTTCGAAGCGGAACTCGTCGCGTTCACCGATCAAGCGCAGGAAGCGAACCTGGATCTGTGCGCCAGTTACGGCCGCGCCGGCACCGTCCACAAGCACGAACGGAAAGCGATGCGGCCCCGGCAGCACTTCGTTCAGGGCCAGGAGGACACTGATCTGCGGGTTGGTTTCCGGCGGTCCGCAGGCGGGGAGCAATCCGGCCAGCGCGGGGCTCACCGCGGCCAGCGCTCCCAGCAGCCTTCGTCGCGAAAGCGCGCGGGCACGCCGCGCCCGCAGGCGACTGGAGGGGTCAGGACTGTCCACATTGGCAGTCTAGCCAGTCCGGGTCCGAGGCTAAGCTGGTAGGTTGCGGGTCCCAGTTTTGCTCAGGCCACGATGTCAGACCAGCGAATTTCGGCCAGCGACCAGGACTATCTGCGCGCGATTTACGACGCCGGCGGGCATGAACGTCGGGTTGGGACCGGGGAAGTCGCGGGTGAACTCAATCTGACCCAGGGCGCCGTGACCGTGGCGTTGCAGCGTCTGCACCAAAAAGGGCTGGTCGATTACCGGCGCTACCACGGGGCGCGACTGACCGACGAAGGTGAGCGCCACGCGCTGGAGATGGTTCGACATCACCGGCTGATCGAGCGCTTCCTGGTGGAGTTTCTGGACTACGACTGGAACGACGTGCACGAAGAGGCGCACCGCCTGGAGCATGTGATTTCAGAGGAGATGGAGCGCCGCATTGCCGCCAAGGTGTCCGACCCGACGACGGACCCGCACGGCGACTCGATCCCCAACGAGGCGCTGGACGCGCTGCAGGCCGACGACGCCCGCCAGCTGACGTCGGCCCCGGACGGGACGAGCTTCGTGGTGGCGCGCGTGCGGGACCGCGACCGGGCCGTGCTCGCCTACCTTGAGGAGATTCAGCTTGTCCCTGGTACTCACGGTACGGTGGCCCGCCGGTTGCCGTTCGATGGGCCGATCGTCGTCCGCATTGGCGACGTTGAGGTCACGCTGGGGCGCACCGTGAGTGACAGCGTATTCGTCTTCGTCCGCGACGCCTAGGAAGTCCTCTCCCAAGCCCGTCGCATCAGGACGGCCAGGAAGCCGAGGGCTGTTTCACAGTCGCCCCGGCCTTCGTAGAACGCAGGTGAGGAAGCGCGCGCAGCCGGCGCGTAGCGACCCTCATCCGGCTCGCTCCTATCCGCCAAGACGGGATCCAGGGGGCGATGCCAAACAGCGGTGGCCCACGGGCGTAGTCCAGGGCAGCTGAATGCAAGCCATTGTTGGGTTGGTGTGAGCGCCAGGGTCTATCGCAGTGGCGGCCAAGGCTAGGGCAACGACGCGAGTGTGCCGGTCTGTCGCCCCCCGGGAGACCTTTGCACAACGCCCTTCGTCCGCGAAGGTGCGGCCGCTCTTGCTCCCTCTCCTCGGAGGACTTTGCACAACGCCCAGCGTCCTCGAAGGTGCGGCGGCTCTTGCTCCCTCTCCCTGCGGGAGAGGGTTGGGGTGAGGGTCTTCCGGGCAACCGCCCCCGGATTACGCAAAGGTCTCCCCGGGGGGCTTGCAAGTGACGCCTCTCTTGCGAAGGCGGACAGCCTGGTCGGAACGAAAACGGCGCGAACCGCAGCCGCAGCCGCTTGCCAGGCTGGTTCGCATTGGAGGTTTATGTGTGTAAAGAATTTTTTTTGGTAAGCTTAAGAAAGTTTTTGGCCTTGGCAAAATACGTCTCGCAGCCGGCCGTGCCGGGCACCGCGGGTCCTGAAAGGTCGCTCCTTGTCCGCCGAGTCAGAGCCAGCCGCCGGCCCGCCAGACGCGGCGGTGTCTGCGCCATCCACGGCGTCCTCAACCGGTGATTTTCGCCGCCCATCGGCGGGCGCGGTCTACCAGTCGCTCGTGCGGCCGCTGCTGCGGAGCGTTGGACGGCGCCTTCCCAATCCCCGCCGCGCGCCCGGCCTGACGCGACGCGGTTTGCTGCGCGGCTCGGCCGCCGGCGCCGCAGGCCTGGCCGCCGTGGCCTCGGCGGTCGCCGTAGGCGGGCGCAACGGCGGCAGCGCCAAGTCTGCCAGGACCAACTTCGATCTCAACGTTGCGGGCGTCACGAACATCGACGACTTTGATCACGCGCACGACGATGCGGGCGCCGTCGGCGCCGTGGACACCTCCCAGTTCGACCCGATGGTCTTCCTTGAGTCATTCAACTACGGCAGCGTTTCGACGCTGCCGAATGGCCGCACACAGCGCGAGTTCGACATCATTGCCGTGGACAAGGAAATCGAGATCGCGCCTGGCGTGTTCTTCCCGGCCTGGGCCTATAACGGGCAGGTTCCGGGACCGACGTTGCGGGTGACCGCCGGCGATATGCTGCGCGTGCGGTTCTTTAACGGGAGCTCCCACCCACACTCCATCCACTTCCACGGCATTCACCCGCCCAACATGGATGGCGTGTTCGAGGTCGTAAAGCCGGGCGGCGAGTTCGTCTACGAGTTTGAGGCGCAGCCCTGGGGGTTGCACCTCTATCACTGCCATGCCGTGCCGCTGAAGCGGCATATCCACAAGGGACTGTACGGCGTCTTCATCATCGACCCACCGCAAGGGTGCCCGCCCGCGCGTGAAATGGTGATGGTGATGAACGGCTTCTCAACCGAGTTCAATGGTGAGAACACCTTCTACGCCGTCAACACCGTCGCCTTCCATCACGTCGACAACCCGATTCAGGTCAAGGTCGGCCAGCTGCAGCGTATTTATCTCGCCAACCTGACCGAGTTCGATCTGGTCAACTCATTTCACCTGCACGCGGATATGTTTCGTGTGTACCGCACCGGGACGACCATGGATCACTCCGAGCTGACGGACACGGTGATGATGTGCCAGGGCGAGCGCCACGTGCTCGAATTCACGCTGCCGTCGCCAGGCATGTATATGTTCCACGCGCACCAGAGCGAGTTCGCCGAACTCGGCTGGATGGGCTTCTTCCAGGCCGTCGAGGCTTAGCCATGGCCTCTCAGACCCAGACAGACCCGCCTCGCACCCGCCTGGACGTGCGCTTCTGGATCTTCGGCCTGCTGCCGCTCGCGTTGCTCGCCATCGCCCTCTACCTCTTCTCCCAGTTCGGCACAGTCGGCGTCTTCGACGCGGCGTTTCCGCCGATTGAAGAGCTTACGATCGAGCGTCTCCGGTTCACCGAAGAGGGCATTGATGTTCAGATCGTCAACGGCGGTCCCGAAGCGGTCACGATCGCGCAGGTGTCGGTGGACGAGGCGATCTGGAACTTCACGATAGAGCCCGACGCCACGATCGAGCGGCTTGGCAGTGCCACGATCTCGATTCCCTACCCGTGGGTCGAGGGCGAGCCGCATGCCGTGACCTTGATCAGCCGCAGCGGCGTTATGTTCGAGGCCGAGGCGCCTGTCGCCTCGCTTTCGCCCACTCCGAGCGCGACATTTCTGGCCACCTTTACCATCTTGGGCGTCTACGTCGGCGTGATCCCAGTCCTTATCGGCTTGCTTTGGTTCCCATTCCTGCGTCGGCTCTCGAGCCGCTGGCTGAACTTCTTCCTTGCCGTCACCGTGGGCCTGCTCCTCTTCCTCGGCGTTGACACCGTCGAGGAGACCATCGAGCTGTCAGAAGGCGTCGCCGGAGCGTTTCAGGGCATCGGGCTCGCGGCGTCGGGTTTCATCCTGGCCTTCCTCGCCGTTTCGGTGGTTGACCGCTGGCGTGAGCGCCAGGGCGCCCGCAGCGACATCTCGGCGTTGCTGCTGTCCTACGCCATCGCGGTCGGGATTGGCCTGCACAATCTTGGTGAGGGCCTGGCAATCGGCGCGGCCTACGCCAGCGGAGCGATCGCGCTTGGCACGTTTCTGGTCGTCGGCTTCGCCGCCCACAACACCACCGAAGGCCTCGCCATCGCTGCCCCGCTGGCGCGCGGGCAAGCACCGGTGCGACGTCTCGTGCCGCACTTGCTACTGGCCGGCATCATTGCCGGTGCGCCCGCGATCTTCGGCGCCTGGCTGGGCGGCTTTGCCTTCTCGCCCTTCTGGTCCACACTCTTCCTGGCCCTTGGCGCCGGCGCCATCTTCCAGGTCGCCTGGCAGATTTCCCGGATGATGGCCAGCGAGCCGGAAGGCTCCTTAGCTACTGGCCTGAATGCGCTCGGTCTAGCTGTCGGCGTGCTGATCATGTACGGCACCGGGATCCTGCTCGTCAGCTAGCCGGCCCCACGAAATGACAAATCAGGGCACGCCCGCGCCGCCGAGATCGGAGTTTCAGCGGCCTACCTGTTGGGTTTCGGACCCTAGATAAACTCGGGTCACTTTGTCAGAGCAGCGGATTTCGGCCAGCGACCAGGACTACCTGCGCGCCATCTACGACGCCGGCGGGCACGAGCGGCGCGTGGGGACCGGCGAAGTCGCGGGAGAGCTCAAGCTCACCCAAGGCGCGGTGACCGTCGCGTTGCAGCGCCTGCACCAGAAGGGGCTGGTGGACTACCGGCGCTACCGGGGGGCGCAGCTGACCGAACAGGGCCAGCGCCGCGCGCTGGAGATGGTTCGACATCACCGGCTGATCGAGCGCTTCCTGGTGGAGTTTCTGGACTACGACTGGAACGACGTTCACGAAGAAGCCGACCGGCTGGAGCACGTGATTTCCGAGGAGATGGAGCGCCGGATCGCCGCCAAGGTGTCCGACCCGACGACAGACCCGCACGGCGACTCGATCCCCAACGAGGCGCTGGACGCGCTGCAGGCCGACGACGCGCGCCAGCTGACGTCGGTCCCGGACGGGACGAGCTTCGTGGTGGCGCGGGTGCGGGACCGCGACCGGGCCGTCCTGGAGTACCTGCAGGAAATCCAGCTGGTTCCGGGTGCGCAGGCCAGCGTGGTTCGACGGCTGCCGTTCGACGGTCCGCTGGTAGTGCGGATCGGCGCCAACGAGGTGGCGATAAGCCAGACCGTCAGCGACAGCGTATTCATCCGGGACGTCTAGCCCAGGTTTTTGCTTGCCTCGACTGTGAGGTCAAATCCTTGATTAGTCTTGCTTGGTATGGAAGACCCAATCATCCACTCAGGATGACTTGTAAAGAGAGGATCGGCAATGTTTAGTAAGATTTCATTTCTAGCGCCTGCAAGTCACTTATCACGGAATGGCAAGCCAAGTTGAGAAAGATCATTGTCTGCTATGTCCCGCAGTTCTTGAGGAATCCATCCAGACAAGTGATTCATCGAGATGTGCAGGTGTGTCAGGTTCTTTAGACGAGTCAGTTCCACAGGGAACTTTCCGGTCAAATAGTTCCCCTTTAGATATAATTCCTCGAGGCAAATCAGGCTGCCCAATTCAGACGGAATCTCTCCTCGCAGCTGGTTCCAGATTAAGTTTAGTTTCACGACCTTGCCGTTGTCGTCAGTGCTCACGCCATGCCATTGGCCAAGAGGCGCGTAACTTAGCCAGTTTCTGTTATTCGCCCAGCTTGTACCATTGGTAGTCTGATACAATGATACCAGCGCTGACCGATCCGTCATGGTCGAGATAAGCGTCGATGCCAGACTCGGCTTATCAGCAGATACAGTGGGCATATTATCGGAGTATATAAGTGATGCATCGGAAGTGAGACTCTGGTGTGACTCGATAGATTGCGGTGGGCTGATGCGCCGGCGGTAGTGGAGCAGTTCCTCTGGAATGTCACGCAGGAAACGGGAGGGGAACTGATTCGGTGTGTCTCGTCCGGATCGGCGGCGCGCGTGGGAGAGGAAGAGTTGGTCTTTGGCTCGGGTGAGTGCGACGTAAGCTAGCCGGCGTTCGCCGGCCGACTGCTCAGGATCGTTGAAGCTACGGAAGCCAGGAAAAACCCCATCCTCGAGGCCAACAACGACGACCACGCCGAACTCAAGGCCTTTGCTTGCGTGAGCAGTAAGCAACGTGACTGCATCTGCTCCGTCGTTTGCGTTGACCTCGTGCGCCAGCAACGCGGTCTCGCTCAGAAAGCGGCCGAGGCTTTGACGCGGGCCTAGCTCATCGTACTTGGCTGCGGCGCTCTTAAGCTCACGGATGTTGTCCCAGCGCTCCTCGGCTCGGTAAGGGTCGTTGTTCAGGACCTTGTCGTAGCCGGATTCCCGAATGACCGCATCAATCAACTGACTGACTGGCAGTTCATCCGCCAGTGTGTCCAGGCGGCGCAGCAGCTCGCCCAGTTCGCGTAGTGCAGGGTTTCCTCCTTGTCCGGGAGCTAGTTGGCGAGCCAGTTCGCCTGGGGCGCAACCTGTCTGCATGGCCTGCTGGCTAAAGCCTTGAAGGTGACCGGCAGTGAGGCTGCAATGCCGGACGGCGATCTGCTCAAAGCTGAGGGAGTCGCGTACATTCGTGGCAGCCCGTAGATAGGCCACTACGTCGCGCACCTCGGGGCGATTGTAAAAGTCTCTGGCGTTGACCAATCTGTACGGCAGACCCTGTCGACGGAATAGCGATTCAAAAGGACGAGACTGGGCATTGATGCGGTAGGTGATGGCGATGTCGCCATACGCGAAGCCATCGCCGTGTAGGTCGCGAATGAGTGAGGTGACCTGCTTAGCCTCGTCTTCCTCGTCATGCGCCTCAATGATGGCGGGTGGCAGGCCATCCTCGCGCTCGGTCCACAGTCCTTTCGGGACCCGATCGGCCAGCTTAGAGATCACCGCGTTTGCGCACGCAAGAATCTCCTTGGTGGATCGGTAGTTTCGCTCCAGCCGGACAACGGCGGCGTCTGGGAATTGGGTCTCGAAATCTCGGATGAATCGGACGGATGCCCCGCGCCAACTGTAAATGTTCTGGTCGTCGTCGCCTACCACGCACACATTGCCACGGATTGCGGCCAGTTCGCGAATGAATCCGTACTGGGCACTGTTGATGTCCTGATATTCGTCAACCAGAATGTAGCGGAAACGGTCCTGATAGAAGGCTAGAACTTCGGGATACTCGCGGAATATCCGCCAGCAGAGGAATAGCATGTCGCCAAAGTCCACGCCATTGGCGTCTTCCAGTCGCCGCTGGTAGGAGTGATAGACCCGAGCAACGGTTTTCTCGAAGTCTCCGTTGGTACGCGTTGCAAATTCGTCGTGATTGACCAACTCATCCTTGGCCCGGGAGATCGCATCACAGATTGCCTGGGAGCTGAAAGGCTGAGTATTGATTTTCTCCTGGCTAACAATCTGCTTGATTAGGTGTAGCTGATCAGCCGCATCGTAGACAGTGAAATCCAACTCTCTCCCTAGGTGTTGGATGTTTCGCCGCAAGATGTATAAAGCTTGCGCATGAAATGTGCCTACGTTTACTTTGCCAGCCGAGTTGCCGACAAGTTGCTTGATTCGCTTACGCATCTCGGCGGCAGCCTTGTTCGTGAATGTGACTGCCAGGATGCTCCAGGGCGGGACGGCGGACTCGATAAGGTGAGCTACTCGGTAGGTAATCACGCGCGTCTTGCCGGTCCCGGGGCCTGCAAAGATCAGCAGCGGCCCGTCAACATGGGTGACGGCCTTGCGTTGTTGCTCGTTCAAGATGCTCAAGTCGAGCCGCGAGCGCATACCCTCGGCTCGGGTGAGTTCGGGCGGCGCTGAAGCTTTGGCGTCACAGAACGGCAGGCCAAGTTCCAGCAAGTCGTTTTCTGGTATATCTCGCAAGCCATGCGGGATGCACCCAGTCAATGGGTTTCCTGTAAGGATCAGCAACTCCAGCTTCGAGAGGCGACTCAGATCGGCTGGGATTTCCCCACTCAAGTCGTTACCACTGAGATCCAGAATCTCCAAGTTCCTGATCTGATCCAGGTCGGTTGGAATCTTTCCGGTTAACTGGTTGTTTGAAAGGTCAAGGTCAGTGACTCTGCCGTTGCTGTCCGTGGCAACTCCGTGCCATTCGGCGAGCGGCTTGTCGCTCAGCCAGTTGCGGTTGTTAGCCCATCGCTGACCACTTGTGGCGTGATAGAGCGCGGCCAGCGCTGCGTTATCAGAGATTCTCGCCTGGTTCGTGGCCGTGGGTGTTGCCGCTGCGTCGGGCTGAGGTTGTGGTGCGTCCGTAGGTCGTGGCATGGCAGGCTTTAATGGCCGCGGGCCGGCTGGTTTCGCTGGGGACGCGGAAGTGCGTCGCAGTGGTGGAGAACTGGCTGGTCTTGGTGGGAGCGCGACTGTAGGCTCCGGCGTTGGCGCCGGCGGGCGCGGGATGCCAAGCTTGGCCGGTTTCTCGGCGGGATCGGCTCCAAGCGTGAAAGCGGCGATCAACTGGTCCGTGATCTTCCTGACCTCGCGCTGCTCGTCCGGCGCGTTGATCAAGCCGAGCAATTTGGCGATGTCGGTGAGGCGGGCCCGGGTGTCTTCGGCGTCCATATCGTTCTTTGTTCGCCAATGAGCGACTTCGTTGCGAGCAGCCCTGATAAGCCGGGTCATACTCCGAACGTCTTGGTTTTTCGGGAATTCATGAATGAACGGATTAGACCAGCATTGATTGATAATCTCCGGAATATCACCGGCGTCAATGGATGTTTCTAGGTCGTCGTACTCCTGCATGTCTTGCTGAAAGCGGTGGGCATTACGACGCAACGCTGCGGCGATGAGGTCTTCTGCCTTCTTGCCAGGAACTGCTTTCAAAGTTCGCACGATGAAGGAACGCATGGCGTCGTGATAGATGTCAAGTGCCTTTTGAAGCGCGTCTCTGTTCGGCCGCCCGACCACGAACATCACCGGGAAGGGAGCTAGGTAGCGTTCAGCGGTGCATTATCCGCATTTGGTTGGTCCGGCGCACTGTCTGCGTCCACTCGCAGCAACGTCCGGCCTGGCTAGGCCACGCGCTCGAACGCAGCGGGGTGTGGCGGAGCGTGGATAGAGATCCCCGTGAAACGCCGCGCACTCCTTTGCAGAAGCCAAGCCAGTGTATTCGACCGAGCCGCCCCGCTAGCGGACGGCGGCGGCTCGGGCGGCTTCGCGGCCTTGGGGTGTAAGGCGCAGTTGTTCGTCGTCCAGAACGACGAGACCGAGGTCGGTTGCGGTTTGGATCACGCGGTCGGCGAACTGCGGGGGCCAGCGCATGTGGCGTTGCATGTGGTCGGGGCGGCTTTCGTCCGCTTCGGTGGACGTGCCTTCGTGGGTTGCGAGGTGAATCAGCAGCATCTGGCGCGCGAAGGTCCAGCGCTGGCGCCTGCGGCGTCGGGCGGTGGCCAGCAGGCCGCGCTGCGGCGCCAGCAGCAGGACCAGTACGAAGGCGATGCCGACCACGGTGGCCATGGCCCCGGCGATGTTGGCGTCCAGCACGCGCGCCAGCCAGTAGCCGCCCACGGCCGACACGGCCCCGATTGCCACGCTGAGTCCCAGCATGCGGGGCAGACGGTCCGTGAGCAGGTAGGCGGCGGCCGGCGGGCCGATCATGAGCGCCACGACGAGGATCGAACCCACGGCATCAAACGCTCCCACGGCCGTCACGGACACCAGCCCCATCAAGCCGTAGTGGACGAGCGCCGGCGAGAAGCCCAGCGCGGCGGCCAGCGCCGGGTCGAAGGTGGCCAGCTTGAGCTCCTTGAAAAACAGGGCCGTGCAGGCGAGGTTGATGAGCAGAATGCCGCCCATGACCCAAAGGGCTACTGGCCCCAGGTCCAGGCCAAATGGCGTGAAGCGGTTGAAGGGCGCGAAGGCGATCTCGCCCAGCAACACGGCGTCGCTGTCCAGGTGCACGTTGCCGGCCAGGCCGGAAATCAGGATCACGGCGATGGAGAACAAAGCTGGAAACACGAGGCCGATGGCGGTGTCTTCGCGCACCAACCCCGTGCGGCTGACCGCTTCGACCAGTACAACCGTCAGCAAGCCCACCAGGGCCGCGCCGACGATCAGCACTGGCGAACTAAGGTCCGCGACGACGAAGAAGGCCAGCACAATGCCCAGGAGGACGGTGTGGCTGATGGCGTCGCTCATCATGGCCATGCGCCGCAGCACGAGGAACGTGCCTGGAATCGCGCAGGCGGCGGCCACGACCACGGCTACCAACAGGACGTCGATCTGGGCCGAGGTCACGCGGCGTCACCAGGCGCGCGCCGGGTCCGAGCCAGCCGCGCGGCTTCGGCCAGGCCTTGCGCCGTCAGGGACCAGCCGCCACCGGCGTGCCGCTGGGCGAGGCCCTCCGCGGCGAGTTCGCCAAGCGCACGCTCCACAACCGCGCGGCCGCGGACGGCGTGCAGGGCGCCCACATCATGCGGACGGGTGGCATCCGAACCGTGTTGGGCGGCCAGCGCCGCCAGATCGGCCAGCACCGATTCCAGCGCCAGCATCCGCTGGCTCCGCCAAGCGCGTATGCGCGCCCACACCAAGCCGCGTGCGGGCGCGAACAGGAGGGACACCGCCACCAGACCGGTGGCGACCAGCACGATGGTGGGGCCTGTGGAAGTCCCTGCCGTCGTGCTCAGCAGTGCCCCAAGCACGCCGGCCGTGGCGCCAAACAGCGCCGAGAGCGTGACCATCACGCCCAGGCGGTCGGTCCACTGGCGCGCGGCGGCGCCCGGCGCCACGACCATCGCGCTCATCAGGACGACGCCGACGGTCTTGAGGCCAACCACGATTGCCACCACGAGGAGGCTGGTCAGGAGCACGTCCAGGCGCCGGGTCGGCATTCCCAACGTCGCGGCGAAGTCCGGGTCGAAGCTCAGCAGCTTGAACTCCTTCCACAGCGCCAGCACGCCCAGAAGCCCGAGCGAGCCGACGGCCGCCATGGTGATGACGTCGCTTTCCAGCATGGCGGCCGCCTGACCGAACAGGAATCGGTCCAGGCCGGCCTTGCCGGCGGCGGGTTGGCGCTGAATAAAGGTCAGCACGACCAACCCGGCCCCGAAGAAAACGCTGAGCATCAGCGCCATGGCGGTGTCGGTCTTGATTCGCGAGGCGCGAACGACACTCACGATGGCCACGGCCGCCAGCCAGCCGGTCAAGGCCGCGCCGATCATCAGGACCAGCGGGGCGCGGCTGCCGGTGATCAGAAAGGCCAGCGCCACGCCGGGCAAGGCCGCATGCGACATCGCGTCGCCCAGCAGGGCTTGCCGCCGGAGCACCGCGAAGGCGCCGAGGGCGCCGCTGACGATTCCAAGCGCGGCCGAGCCGAGCGCCACGGTTCGAAGCGTGTGGTCCAGGAATAGGTCGCCCAGTACGTCCACCGTCGGTGTGTCCCTAACCGCGCCCTGATCCGCCGGTCATGGGGACATCTCAGGCCCGGTTCCATTGGTCCGTCCGCCAATTCCCGCCACACGTCCGCCATAGGTCAGGCGCAGGTTCTCGTCCGTGAACACTTCCTCCACCGGTCCGGCGGCAATCCGCCGTACGTTCAACAGCGTGACTTCGTCGAAGTACTCGGCCACGGTTTGCAGGTCGTGGTGCACGGCCACTACCGTCTTGCCCTCGGCCCGCAGGGCGCGCAGCAGGTCCACGATGGCGCGTTCGGTGGTCGCGTCAACGCCCTGGAACGGCTCGTCCATCAAGTAGACCTGCGCGTCCTGCACCAGCGCCCGCGCCAGGAAGACCCGCTGCTGTTGACCGCCCGAGAGCTGGCTGATCTGGCGGTCGGCATAGGCCTGCATGCCCACCTGCGCCAGCGCGGCGGTCGCACGGGTGCGCTCGGACGTCCCGGGACGCCGGACCCAGCCGAGGCCGCCGTAGGTGCCCATTGTCACGATGTCCAGCGCCGTGGTGGGAAAGTCCCAGTCCACGCTGCCGCGCTGGGGCACGTAGGCCACCAGCCGCCGCTGTTCGGCGTAGGGGCGGCCGAAGACCCGCACCTCACCGGCGGCCGGATGCAGGAGGCCGAGCACGGTTCGCAGGAGCGTGGTCTTGCCGGCGCCGTTTGGCCCCACGATGGCCATCAGCACGCCCTGGGGAACCTCCAGATCCACGTCCCACAAGACCGGCCGCTGCTGGAAGGCCAGCGTGACGTCCGTGGCGTGCACGGCAAGGGCCCTGCGCCTGGGTAGTCCGACACTCATGGGTTCGCCAGCGCCTCAACGATGGTGTCGATGTTGTGGCGAATCATTCCCAGGTAGGTGCCTTCCTCGGTGCCCTCCTGGCCCATGGCGTCGGAGAAAATCTCGCCCCCGATGATCACCGCGTGTCCGCGGGCGGCGGCGGCTTCGATCACCGCCTGCACGCCCTGGTCGGGCACGGACGACTCGATGAAGACCGCCGGGATCCCGCGTTCGGTGATGAAGCGCGCCAGTTCCTGCACGTCGGCGGTACTGGCCTCACTTTCGGTACTGATGCCCTGCAGGCCGCGCACCTCCACGTCGTAGCGTTTGGCGAAGTAGTTGAAGGCGTCGTGAGCCGTGACCAGCACCCGCACGCGTTCGTCGACTTCCAGCGCGCGGGTCTTGACGTACTCGTCCAACTCGCCGATTTCGGCGATGTAGGCGGCGGCGTTGGCCCGGTAGGTCTCAGCACCGTCGGGGTCCATTGCGATCAACGCGTCGCGGACCGTTCCCACCACCGTTGACCAGAGGTCCAGATCGAACCAGATGTGCGGGTCGTAGGAACCTTTGAATTCCGGTGGCGCGAGCAAGCGCGCACGGTCGATGTCATCGGTCACGCGTATCGAATGGACACCCAGATCGCCCATTCGTTCCAGCACCCCGGACATGCCGGCTTCGAGATGCAGACCGTTCCAGAACACGGCGTCGGCCGATTCGAGTCGCGTAATGTCGCTCTCGCTGGCCCGGTAGAGGTGTGGATCGACACCCGGCCCCATGAGGCCCTGCGCCTCCACGCGGTCGCCGCCGACGCGACGGACCGCGTCGGCGATCTGGCCGATGGTGGTCACCACCCGCAGCGGCCGACCGTCCTCGCGCGCCACAGGCGCCGGGCCGTCGGCTGTCGACGACTGCTCCGCCGTCGAACCGGTCCCGCATGCAGCCAGCGCCAGGCCGGCCAATAGCAGACCGGCCAGCACCCGCGCCGCACGCATTGCCGTCCTGTTCATCTTCGAGGAACCGTCCATGCTCTAGGCCGGCGCCGCGACCTGGGCGGTGCGCGAGCCAATTTAGAGCATCTAAACAAATGTTTTTAGTGCGGTCAAATCAGCTCGTCGCCGGCGGTCGGTGACGGGCTGCTACTCGGGAGCCCGCCCCCTTGAGGCCGGGGCGGATTCGCCGGCGGCGATGGCAAGGAGGGCGGAGAGGCCGGCGAAGGCGAGCATGGTGAAGGCAGTGGCAGTGAAGTCGAAGGCGTCGATGACGATGCCCAGGCCCAGGGGGGTGAGCACCACGCCGATGTCGCGCAGGAAGGCATGCGTGCCCAAAGCGGCGCCCAGGCGGTGGCGGGGGGCGCGGTCCACGACCATGGAGGTGATGGTTGGAATCGCGCCGCCGCCGAGGCCAAACGCCAGGCCGAAGAGCACATAGGTCGCGGCGTTGCCAGCCTGACTGACCAGGACGCATACGAGACCCATAGCCAGGGCGCTGGGAACAAAGACCCATATACGGCCGTAACGGTCGGACAGCGCGCCGGCCACAATAGCTACCGGGAAGCGCATGACGGTGGAGAGCGAGATGGCCAGGCCGATCAGGAGAGGTTCCAAATTCAGGACTTCGCCACCGAAGAGCGGGTAGAAGAAGGCCTTGAATCCAAAGACGGGGACCGCCAGGGCCATGGCCAAGCCATTGACCAATAGCAGCCGGCCCGGGGAGTAGACGGCGCGGCGCATGAAGCGCGCGGGGCGACGACGGGTGACGGGTGACGGGTCAGGGGCGCGTGTTGGGGGCGGGTCGTTCTTTACATAACGTGTCACCAAGAACATCCCGGCGAGGATTGCAACCACGGTGAGGAGCAGCCCGATGCGCCAGTGCGCCAGGGTGGCGACCGCGCCGACGACCACCGGGGAGAGAAAACCGCCCATCATGGTGGCTGAGCTGACGGTGCCCAACATGCGGCCCCGGTCGCGCTCGGGCGCGCGGCGCGCGACGTAGGCCTGGGCGGCCGCGCTGGCGATGATGGACCCGGCGCCCTCAATGACGCGGCCGACCAGGAGCAGCCCGTAGACGGGGGCCAGCACGGTCACGATGACGCCGACGATGGCCAGTGCGCCGCCGGCGTAGAACAGCGGATGCAGGCGGACGCGGTCGACCATCGCCCCCATCGGCAGGTTGATGATCAGCCGGGCGAACGCAAAGCTGGCGATGAGCGCGGCCAGCGCCGTTCCCGACGAATCGGAGAGGTTGAAATCGCGACTGATCGGCGCCAGCACGGACACAATGGCGCCGTTGCCAAAGGCCACGGCTACCGTGATGGCCATGGCCGCCAGGATGTCGCGCGGCAACTCCAAGACCGCGAGCCAGGGCAGGCGGCGTCTGGGCGGCACTTAGGACATTGGCCCGTTCGGTCGTCTCCGCATGGGCCAGTATGACGCTCGGTGATGCGTGTGCCTTCAACCCCGCCCGAGCGCGCGAAAGAAGGGCGCTACGGCAGCCTGGATCGCTCAGGACCGGATGCACGGTGGGCCGGCGCCGACTCGCCGGCGAACAGGGCAAGCACCACGGCCAACAGGGCGCACGCAGGCCAGATCACCAGCGCCGCCGCGTTAACGTTCAGGGCGTTTCGGGCTGCAAATATGGCGGGTGTTACTCCTATTACGCCAATGGTGGATAGCAGGGTGTGCGTGGCCAGGGCAGCGCCTATCCGGTTCGACGAGACGCGGTCCACAACCATCAGTTTGGTCGTCAGCCCCACACCGCTGCCGAGGGTGAGCGCCAAATACAAGATCGCGAATGTCATCGTGTGCCCGGCCTGGGCGGCGAGCGCACTTACTACGCCTGTGAAGAGCGCGCTCGGCACGAACACCCGCAGCCGACCGAAGCGGTCCGACAGGACACCAGCGAGGAAGGCCACAAGAAACGCCAGTGGCGGCGAGGCTGAAGAGGAGAGATTGATCAGGTCGATGCCGGATGTCGCGCTGCTAAGGAAGAAGATGGGAAATACCCCCGCAATAGGGATGCCTATCGCGATGGCCGCCAGATTGACCAGGAGCAGACGGTTCGGGGTGTAGAACACATGCTGGAAGCGAAGACGCGGCTGACGCGGCTGATCGAGACTGACGGCGTAGCGTCGCGCCAAGGCGATCCCCGCCAGTGTGGCAAGCGTGACGATGGCCAGGCCGACGCGCCAGTTCACGACGGTCTCCACCGCACCGATAACTGCCAAGCCCAGCAACCAGCCGCTGAGCGAGGCGGCTCCCACGACGCCAAGCACCCGGCCGCGCTGGCATTCGGGCGTCTGGCGGACGATATAGGCCAGCGCTGCGGCGCCAAGTAGGCCGAAACCTCCGTTGGCCAGGAAACCTCCAAGAACGGACGGCCAGAAGAACGGCGCACCCGCGCTCAGCCCGGTTCCAGCGGCGGCCAGCGCGCCGCCAACGTAGAACAGCGTGTGCGAATTGACGCGGTCGATCAGCACGCCGGCCGACAGGATAGGCACGGCCAGGATCAGTGGGACGAGGAACAACGGCGTCTCGAGATTAGGGTTATCCAACTCTCGCGGAACTGCCCTGAAAAGTGTGTGTGCGCCGAACGCGACTGCCGCTTCGAGCGGTAGCACCGCCAGCACGTTTCGCGGAAGGCGCAGGACCGAGGGCCACGGCCCTATGTAGCGCACGAGAGCGTCGCGACCTGTGCGTCGCCTATGCGGACCGTGCAGCGCCTCCGAGGTGCGGCGCGGCCGAGTCAGGACGGAACATTGACGATCTGGTTGGCGATGGCGGAGTCGTAGCCGGCCATTACGAGGGCGAGGTTGCGGCGGGCTTCGGCCAGGGTGTGGAGTGGCGGGGCGTCGCCGCGGACGGCGTCGGCGAAGCGCCGGAAGATGGGATCGAACCCCATCGGGTCCGCGCCGGCGGGCGCGTCCAATACTTCGGTGGATCCGCCGGCATGCAGCACGGCGTGGTCACCGTCGAGCCGGATCGAGCCGAGGTCGCCGTGGACTTCGTTGACGCGGGCGGCGCTGGCGGCGCTCCAGGCCGCCACGATGAGCGACGTCGCGCCGCTGGCGTGCCCGAGCATGACGGTGGCGGTGTCGTCCACGTCCTGCTTCTGGACGTGGGTGCCAACGCGGGCGCAGACGTGGGTTACAGGGGACTGAATGAGCGCCTCGGCGGTGTAGAGGTTGTGGTAGCCGTTGTCGAGCAGGGCGCCGCCGCCGGCGTCCTGATGCCGGGAACGCCACGTGGGGTCGTAGGCGGCCGCGCCGGCGTACCAACTACTTCCCATGCTTTCCATACGAAAGAGGAAGGGGCGGCCAATGCGTCCGGCCTCGACCGCCGCCAGTGCGGCGGCTGTACTGGGCCGGTTCAGGTAGTTGTGCATGGTGCCGGCCGGGATGTCATTTTTTTCGACCTCGGCGATGATCTCGTCGGCCTGACCCAGCGAGGTGGCCAGCGGTTTTTCGCTGAGGAAGGGCGTGCGGGTGCGGGCGGCGGCCAGACAGACGGGCGCGTGGTAGCGATGGGGCACGGCGATGTCCACGGCATCCACCAGGCCCGAGCGCAGCAGGTTGCGGTAGTCGCCGAACCGGGCGGCGGGCGGCACGTCAAAGCGGTCGCCGATGAGGTTAAGGCGCTCGGGCGTGGGATCGGCCGCGGCCGTGACGCGCCACACGTCCGCCAGGCGCTCAAGGGAGGGCGCGTGGCCCTGTTCCATGATCCGGCCGCAGCCGATCAAGCCCAGACGGAGCGGCTCGGAGCTCAGGCGTTTTCTCCGCCGAGGTCGAAGCCCAGGCGTTCGGTGAGGTAGCGCGAGTTGACGTCCAGGCTCTGGCGCGGGGTGGTTCGGGTGCGATCCAGTTCCACCGTCAGCCAGCCGTCGTATCCGGCTTCGCGGGCGACGTCCAGCAGGGCCGGCAGGTCAACGATGCCGGTGCCCAGCTCACCGAAGTCGGCAATGCGGGGCGCGTTGTCCTGGGCGGAGGCCAGTTCCGGGGTCTCGACAACCATGTCGGGCACGTAGTCCTTGATGTGCATGTAGGTGAGGATGTCCCGATAGGTGGATGCGACTTCGACCGGGTCGTCGCCGGCCTTGGCGATGTGGGCCGGATCGAGCGCGAGCTTGACCAGGTCGGTGTCCACGGCGTCGAAGAAGCGGTCGATCTCATCGCGCTCCTGGATCACGGTGTTCCAGTGCGGGTGCATGCCGGTGACGATGCCAAGGTCGCGGGCGGCGGCGGCGATTTCGGACACGCCGCCGGCGAACTGGCGAATGTCCGCGTCGGTGGGCGTGCCGTCGCGCCGGGCAGGTCCAATGACAAAGCGGTCGGAACCCATTTCGTGCAGGAAGTTAGCCATGGCGAGATTCTCGTCAATGGCCTCGCCCTGTAGTGCCGGATCGTGCAGCGCGCCGCCGCCGTAAAGGGCCGACAGCCGCAGGCCGCGGGCCTGGAGCATGGCCTGGAAGTCGTGCGCACGGCCGGCGAATTGGGTGACGACCGCGCCGAAGGTCTCGGTGCCGGCGTATCCGAAACTGCCGATGTCGTCGATCGCCTCGACGAGATTGTCGCCCCAGGTGATTTGGTGGCAGGCACAGCGAAATACGGCCACAGGACAACCTCACAATGCGCGGGCGCCGGGCGGCGCCGACCACGGCGGGGCGAACCTACGCCCTGCAGGGCCGTGGGGCAACTGGGGTGGAGTTTCGAGGGCCGGCAGGGCGCTTCCGGTGTGTGCCGAGAACTCGGTGGCGGCTTGAGTGGGTGGTCCCGCAGGGCGGTTAGCTGCCGTACCATGAAGCCACGGTCTAGTGGCACGAGCAGGTGGCAACCTGATCGCGGGCGGTGAAGACTTGGAGACTCCCCGCAGGAGGGACCTTTGCACAACGCCCTTCGTCCGCGAAGGAGCGGCCGCTCTTGCTCCCTCTCCCTGTGGGAGAGGGTTGGGGTGAGGGTCTTCCGGGCAACCGCCCCCGGGTTACGCAAAGGTCTCCAGGAGGGACACCGTGAGCACCGCCATTATCGACCAACGGGTCAGCGTTATCGAAGCCGAGCGCAAGCACCTGGCCACCAAGGCCGACTTGCTGGCCCTGGAAACCAGACTCACCCGCTGGATTGCCGGTTTGGGCTTTGGCGTGGTGGGGACGCTGATTGCGGTGCTGGTGGATCGGTTCGCCGGATAGCCCACTGAGGTTGCGGCCGGGCCTGAACCGGCTGTCATGGTTGTGTGACTCGCGAGTTGACTCAGTTGAGAGCACGCTTCTCGTCTGCCGACCGATCGTCCGCGGTTGGCAACCGTCACGATTCAGGCCATTTGGCGATTTCAGTACATGTTGAATGAGTTCTCTGGCGATATGAGGCCCTGAAGGGTCCTTGGTTCCCGACGCATGCATGTGACCGACCGGACGCGGCTACGCAAGCAATACGCGGACGACGCCCGCCTGGCCGTGCGGATTGAGACGCACCGCAAGTACAGCGAGCGTCGGGAGAACATCGCCGACTGGGTGCTGGGTCTGCTGGGGCTGCAGCCCGGCGACCGTGTGCTGGACGCGGGTGCGGGCAACGGCAGCTACCACCCGGCGCTTGAGACGCGTCAGGTCCGGGCGGTCGCTGTCGAGCGCGAACTGGGGATGATCCGCTCGGCGTCTGACTCGCAAGCGGCGTTCGTGGCGGGCGACGTGTCGGAACTTCCGCTAGCGTCCGACACGGTCGATCACAGCATGGCGAATCACATGCTGTTTCACGTGCCTGACATTCCGAGAGCGCTGGCGGAACTAGCGCGGGTGACGCGGCCCGGTGGGCGCGTGGTCCTGACGACCAACGGCAACCTGCGCGAGTCGCCGCTGCAGCACCTGCACCAGCGCGCGGCGCGCGAGCTGGGGATCGACGCCGACGTGGAGATCCCGTCGGACCGCTTTGGCGCGCACAACCTGGAACAGGTGCGGGCCGTGTTTCCGAGCGCGGAGTTGCTGGAACAGGAGAACGCGCTGGTGTTTCCGACGGAGGCGCCGGTGCTGGCCTACTACGAGTCGGGACCGGTAGATCGCGTGCGGGAGCCGACCGCCGACACGCGCCGCGACCTACTGGCGCGGGTGGGCACGTTGGTCAGGCGGCGGATCGCGGCTGAAGGCGAGTTTCGGGTTCCCAAGCGGCTGATCTGCTATCTGGCGTCGTCCCCGTAGGGAGACCTTTGCACAACGCTCCCTCGTCCTCGAAGGTGCGGCGGCTCTTGCTCCCTCTCCCTGTGGGAGAGGGTTGGGGTGAGGGGTCTTCCGGGCAACAGTCCCCGGGTTACGCAAAGGTCTCGTAGGGCGGGAACACCAGAGCCGCCTGTGCCACTATCGGGCCTGAACCTTCGCGGGTCAGACGAGGTCAGAACGTGGCAAAGGGATTGGACGGCAAGGTGGCCGTTGTCACCGGTGCGGGGCGTGGCATAGGCCAGGCGATTGCCGAGCGCTACGCGGCCGAGGGCGCCGCGGTGCTGGTGGCCGACGTGGACACGGCGGCGGCCGAGGCGGTGGCGGCGGGGATTGTCGCGGCCGGCGGTGCGGCGCGCGCTCAGACCACCGACGTACGGGTGCCGGCAGACATCGCTGCCATGTTCGACGCGGCAGAGGACGCATTCGGTCCGGTGGACATCGTGGTCAACAACGCGGGAATCGGCGGGGCCTCGGCCATCGCCGAACAGACGATGGACACGTGGGACAACATGTTTGCCATCAACGTGCGCGGGGTCTTCCTGGGCGTGCAGGAAGCGGCCCGGCGGATGCAGCCGCGGGGCAGCGGCATCATCATCAACATTGCATCGGCCGCCGGAAAGATCGCGCGGCCGTACATGGCCTGCTATTGCGCGACCAAGCACGCGGTGATTGGGATCACCCGTTCCACCGCCATGGAACTAGCGCCGTACGGCCTGCGGGTCAACGCGCTCTGTCCCGGCATCGTGGATACGCGGCTGTGGCGTGAGGACCTGAATCCAGATCTGACTGAGCTGGAAGGCCGCGAGAACGAGTCGGCCTGGGATGTGCGGGTGTCTGGGATTCCGATTGGTCGCCACCAGGCGCCGGCGGACGTGGCGAACGCGGCCTACATGCTGGCCAGCGATGACGCGTCGTACATCACTGGGATTTCACTGAGCGTGGATGGCGGGATGGTGCTGCATTGACCCAGCCGTCGGTTCCGATGTTCGCGACGTTTGTGGTCGGGAGCCTGCCGCGGCCGGTGTGGGTGCGGGAGCTGATTGAGCGGCGCAAGCGCGGCGAGGTTGGCGCCGCCGCAGCCGAGCGGGTGCTGGACGACGCGGTGCCGGCGGCGATTCGGATGCAGGAAGCGGCGGGCCTGGACTTCGTCTCGGACGGCGAATGGCGGCGCGAGAGCTACGTGAAGGTGTTTGCCGACGCCGTGGCGGGGTTCGAGCCGAACCTGATCGCCGGTGGCCGCGGGGCGGCGTATCCGGCGGTGACCGCGACGCTACGACAGGAGCGTCCGATCGCGCTGGACGAAGCGCGCTTCGTGCGGCGGACGACCACCAGGCGGACGCTGACGGCGGTGCCTTCGCCCTACACCGTCGCGCGCCGCATGTGGAGTCCCGAGCATTCCACGGCGGCGTACGCCACGCGCGAGGACTTCATGGAGGCGTGCATTCCGATCATCAATGGCGAGCTCAAGCGGCTGACCTCGCTGGGGGTGGACGCGATTCAACTTGACGATCCCTGGCTGGCGCTGCTGGTGGACTCGGACTACCGGTCGCGGGTTGGAATTGCTGACGTCGATCATGAGATCGACATGGCACTGCTGGGAGTGAACGGGGCGGTGGAGGGCGTGGACCATCCGCTGATCTCGGTCCACCTGTGTCATGCGAACTCGAACCGCCAGCACAGCACGCGCGGACCGTACGACCTGGTGATTGGCGCCCTGGGTGGCATGAATGTGCGGCGGTTTGCCATGGAGTTCGCCACGCCGGACGCCGGTGGCATCGAGGTTCTGGCGCAGTTTCCCAAGGACAAGCTGCTGGGTTTGGGCGTGATCGACCACACGGACATCACGGTCGAATCTCCGGAAACCGTGGTGAAACGGGCGGAAACGGCGATGCAGTACGTGCCCGCCGAGAGGTTGACGCTGAATCCGGACTGCGGGTTTGCCCCGTCCAGCATCAACCCGATGGATCTGGATGAGGCGTATCTGAAGTTGCAGGCATTGTGTGCGGGGGCTCAATTGCTGAGGTCGCGCTACGGCGGATCAGCGACTGATTGCCAGCTTCCAAACGAGTAGTGGCGCAACTGCGTGCGGCTGAAGCTGTGCGAGTGAGAGCCGTCTATAATTGACCAGTTTGAATGACTGGTTGAGGAGAAAGCTATGCGTGAAGTCCAGGCGACGGAAGCCAAGGCCCGTCTCTCGGAATTGCTGCGAAGCGTCGAGCTTGGCGAGAGCATCGTGATCACTCGCCACGGCACGGCGGTGGCGCACTTGGTTCCCGCGCACTCGCAGGATCGCGCGGCCCGGGCGGCGGCCGTGGCTCGATTCCGACGGCGCCGGGCCAGTTGGGGGCGCGTTGAGATGTCCACGGATGAAATCCTGGCCGCCCGCCATGAGGGACATCGTCTGTGAGCGAATATGTCCTCGATGCTTCTGTGGCGGTGGCTTGGCTCGTCGACGATGAGATTTCAGCGCGGGCCGATGCGGCCATGATTCGTCTGGAAGAGGCTGGGGCGCAGGTTCCGTCGCTCTGGCATCTCGAAGTGCGAAGCGCACTCCTTGCCGCCGAGCGGCGGGGCCGCATCAGACCCCACCAGGTCGAAGAGGGTTTGGACTTCCTGGACGAATTGCCAATTAACGCCGCCCACGACCCCGACCTTGATTCTGTAGTTTCCCTGGCCAGGAAGCACCGCCTTACCTGTTACGACGCCGTCTACTTGGCCGTGGCAGTTCGGCGAAACGCCGCGCTCGCCACATTGGACGCGGCGCTTGCTCGGGCGGCCTGCAGAGAACAACTGACCCTGGTCAGTTAAGTGCCGAGATCTGTTTGCTTACGGATCTGCGGCAATCGCGAAGAGGCGGTTTATCGCGGCGACGGCTCGGCCAGGGCCCTGCGAATGTTCCAGAGTGCTTGGGCGCTGGCCAGCGCCAGGAAGCCGGCGGCGGCAGCGGCGGCGTAGTCGAGGAGGTTGAGGCCCCAGCCCAGGTAGGCGATCAGGAACGGGTAGTAGACCATCCAGGGCTTGAGGCTGATGGGCAGGGGCGTGCGGAGGCGGTCGGCCAGGTAAAGCAAGACGTTGGCGAGGGGGTAGGCGAGGGCGTAGGCCACGCCGATTTCGCCGCGTAGCGCGCCGACGGCTACCAGTCCACCTATCACGGTGAGTTCGCGTACGTGGTCGCACACCTGGTCCAGCAGCGCGCCGAAGTCCGAGGCGAGGCCGCGGGCGCGGGCCAGTTCGCCGTCCAGAAAGTCAAGGGCGAGCGTGCCGATGAATAGGGCGAGCGCGAGACGGGGAAAGGGAACGATCAGGGCTGCTATGACGAAGCCAAGTGGAATCTGACTGAGGGAGAGCGCGCTGGGGTGGATGCGGGCGTGGGATAGGACTTTGACGACGGGCTGGACGAGACGTGCGCCTAGCCGGCGCAGGGGGGCGAGCAGCAGGCGTTCGAGGGTGGAGTAGGAGCCGGGGGGTGGTGACGGAAGGCCCTCACCTTGCCCTCGTTCAGGTGGAGAGGGCGAAGGTGAAGGCCGGCCGGGCACGGCGGTTTACCAGGCCAGTTGGTCGGCGAAGTAGGCGCGCAGGCCGTCGGCGGCAATTCGGTCCTGCCGCATGGAATCGCGCTCGCGGACGGTGACGGTCTGGTCCTCGAGCGAGTCGAAGTCCACGGTTACGGCGAAGGGGGTGCCGGCCTCGTCCTGACGGGCGTAGCGGCGGCCGATGGAACCGCTGGCGTCGTAGAAGGTCGGCCAGTTGGCGCGCAGGTCGTCGGCAATGCGGGTGGCCAGTTCCACCAGCGGCGGCCGGTTGCGGGCCAGGGGAAACACGGCAACCTTGAACGGGGCCAGCCGCGGGTCAAGATTCAGGGACACGCGGGGTTTTCCGGCGACCTCCTGCACGGTGTAGGCGTCGGACAGGAAGGCCAGGGCCGCGCGGTCGACGCCGGCGGCCGGCTCGATGACGTAAGGGACCACGTGGGCCTTGGCCTCGTCGTCGAAGTACGACAGGTCGGTTCCGCTGGCCTCGGCGTGGCGTTTGAGGTCGAAGTCGGTTCGGTTGGCGATGCCTTCCAGTTCGCCCCAGCCGAAGGGGAACTGGTATTCGATGTCGGTGGTGGCCTTGGCGTAGTGCGCCAGTTCCTCGGTGTCGTGGGGGCGCAGGCGCAGGCGGCGCGTATCCAGACCCAGCTCTGTCCACCAGGCAAAGCGGGCGTCGACCCAGTCCTCGTGGGCAGCGTCGTCCTGGCCCGGCTGGACGAAGTACTGCAGCTCCATCTGCTCGAACTCGCGGCTGCGGAAGATGAAGTTGCCGGTGGTGATCTCGTTGCGGAAGGCCTTGCCGATCTGGGCAATCCCGAACGGCATCTGAACCCGGGCGGTGTCGCGCACGTTCTTGAAGTTCACGTAGGTGGACTGGGCGGTCTCGGGCCGCAGGTACGCGA
Source organism: Chloroflexota bacterium (assembly GCA_965263175.1). Lineage (GTDB taxonomy): Bacteria > Chloroflexota > UBA11872 > UBA11872 > UBA11872 > UBA11872. Next base: position 2,746,878 of record OZ253587.1, on the reverse strand, counting down.
CGGAGGCGTCGTCCTCCACCGGTCCCACGAAGGTCTGGAACATGGTGTTGAACATGCGCGGATCGGTGAGTTCGGCGCCGTCGTGCGGGCAGCGCCCGTCGGGCACGTCGTCTTCGCGGAAGCGGCGGCGGCAGGTTGGGCACTCCACCAGCGGGTCCGCAAAGTGTTCGATATGGCCGGACACTTCCCAGATGCGCGGGTGCATGAGGATGGAGGCGTTGAGGCCGACGACTTCGGGGCGCACGTGCACCACGCGCCGCCACCAGGCGTCTTTGATATTGCGGATCAGTTCGGCGCCCAGCGGTCCGTAGTCCCAGGTGCTGGCGAAGCCGCCGTAGATCTCGGAGCTGGGAAAGACGAACCCTCGGCGCTTGGCCAGGGAGGTGAGCGTGTCAAGGTCGGGAGCGGGCATAGCAGTCCTCGTATGTGAACAGGGTCATTGGGGTGCCGTGCGAGATGACGGCACGTCGTCGTCGGTGTTACGCCCCGGGCGTCGGCCGGGGCGCGGGACCCACGCCAGCACGTTCAAGCAGGTGGGCGGACGAGATATCGCGCTCGACGACCGAGGTCGCGTAGGCGCGGAGGGTGGTGCGCAGTTCCGCGCGGGTGCGCGGGTCGGCGCGCAGGCGGGCCGCGCCCGCCAGTCCATCGTGTGCGATGAAGCGCAGGGTCTTCAAGGTGTCGACGCTCAGGGTGTGGCTGGCGTGGTCGCGGGAACACTCGGCGCAGACGACGCCGCCGGTGCGGGGGGCAAAGGCATGGGCGCCCGGTTGGATCGCCTGCCGGCAGACCGTGCAGCGCCAGAGTTCGGGGGCGTAGCCGTGCATGTCCAGCAGGTTGATGGCGAGGGCGGATAGCAACGGTTCGGGCTCGGCGGCCGCGCCGTTGAGCGCGCGCAGGAACGCGGTGAGGACGGCGTAGGCGTCGGGCGCGGCTTCGCCGTCTTCGCTGAGGCCGTCCAATAACTCCACGGCCCAGCCGGCTGCGGCAAAGGCCGCCAAGTCGCTGCGGAAGCGCGGGTAGGTTTCCAGGCTCTGCGCCTGCTTGAGCACATCCAGGTTGGCGCCGACCACGCCCATCAGGCGGACGCGGGTGAAAAGCTCGATGTGAGGCGCCAACTGGCTGGTAGGCCGCCGCGATCCGCGCGCCACCAGGCGCCGCCGCCCGAACTCGCGCGTGAAGAGCGTGACGATACGGTCGGCGTCGCCCAGATCGCGTCGGCAGAGCACGACGCCTTCGGCTTTGTAGGTGCTGGAACGCTGAAGAACGGCCATGGGCAAGCCTAACGCGGGTCGGTGGGTTCGGACGGACCGACGGATGGGCGGCGGATGACGTCGACGGTCTCGAGGCGGGGACCACGCATGCGGCGGACGCGCAGGAGCCAGCCGTCGTGCGCGACGGCGTCGCCGGACTTGGGGACCGCGCCGAGTCGGTACATCAGAAAGCCGGCGACAGTGGAGAACTCGCCCGCGGGCAGGCGGCAGCCGGTGGCTTCTGCCAGGCGGTCCACGCGCAGCGCGCCCGACACGACGAATCGGGCGGAGCCGAACTGCTGAACGTCTTCGAGCGGGGTGTCGTGCTCGTCACGAATCTCGCCCACGACTTCCTCGACCAGGTCTTCCAGCGTGACGATGCCGGCCTGGGAGCCGTGTTCGTCCACGACCAGCGCCATGTGGGCGCGGTCGCGCCGCATGGCCACCAGCAACTCGCCAACCAGGGCGGTGGCGGGTGTGACGTGGAGAGGGCGAATGGCGTGTTCCGGCAACGGCTGATCCGTAGCGGCGGGGTCGATGGCCAGGAGATCCTTGACGTGAACGAAGCCGACGATGGCATCCGGCGCGTCGCGATAGAGGGGAAAGCGCGAATAGCCGGTGGTTACAGCCTGGCGCTCGATCTCGCGCACGGACATCCCGGCCGGCACCACGTGGACGGCCGAGCGCGGGGCCATGACATCTTCAACCGGACGGGCGGCGAAACGTAAGGCGCGGTTGGCCAACTGCTGCTGGGGCGCGCTGATTGCGCCGAGACGGCGCAGTTCGCCAAGCATCGACCCAATCTGGTCGGGCGTGTAGGCAGTCGCCAACTCATCACGCGGGACCGCGCCAACGGCGCGGATGGTCAGATTAGCCAACTCGTTCAAGACCCAGAGGACGCCGCGTACGGCGTTGGCGTAGAGGCGGAAGGGCAGGGCGACCCAGAGCAGCGTGCGCACAGGGTCGGCGATGGCAATGTTCTTGGGCGCCATTTCGCCCAGCACCATGTGCAGGACGACCACGATGGTCAGGGCGATAACACTGGCCAACGCGTGCAGCGGCGCGCCGGTCAGGCCGATGCGGTCGGCAAGGGCCGCCTCCAGCACGTCGGCAATGGCTGGCTCGGCCACGAAGCCCAGGCCCAGGGAGGCCATGGTGATGCCAAGCTGCGCGCCGGTGAGCATGAACGAAAGTTCGCGCATGGAGGCCACGGCCAAGCGTGCGGATCGTCGCCCGTCGGCGGCCCGCCGCTCCAGTTCTCCGCGTCGGCTGGCGGCGGCCGTGATCGCGACCTCCGCGCCGACGAAGAATCCGTTGATCAGGAGCAGCAGCAGGGCGACGAAGAGAAGGGGGACGGTCATCCGGCACCCCCCCGACGCGCACCTGGTATCTCCATCCGAACCCTATCGATGCGCTTTCCGTGCATCGCTGCCACGCGGAAGGTCCAACCGCGGAACGACACGGCGTCGCCAACCCGCGGGACGCGCTGCAACAGCGTCAGCAAGAGTCCGGCCAGAGTCTCGAAGCGTCCCTCAGGCATCGTGAAGCCAGTGGCTTCACTGAGTTCGTCGCGTCGAATCCGGGCTGCCACGTCGTAGGCGCCGCCGTCCAGCGACGTGACAAGCGCGGGTTCGGGTTTGTCGTACTCGTCCTCGATGCTGCCCAGCAGCTCCTCGACGATGTCTTCCAGGGTGACAATGCCGGCGGCCTGACCGAACTCGTCGTCCACGATGACCATGGCGTGCTGGGAGGCTTGCATTTCCAGCAAGAGCGAGCGCAAGTCGCGGGCCGTCGGCACCACCAGGGCGCGTTGCGCTTTGGCCGAGACGGGCGTGGCGGCTCGGGCGGAGGCAGGTAGCGCCAGCACGTCCTTGACGTGCGCGATCCCGACATATTCGCGGCCTTCGGCGTCGCGGATCGGAAAACGCGAATAGCCGGTGTCGATCGCCAGACGGGCCAGGTCGCCCAGGGTTGCGGCGGAGGAGATGGCGACGACCTGCGATCTGGGGACCATCACGTCGCCGGCGGTGGTGCGGCCCAGACCGAGCGCGCGGTCGAGCACTTCGTACTCGATGCCTTCGATTTTGTTCTCGCGTGCGGCCCAGCGCAGGGCCACGCGCATCTCTTCCAGAGATTGGAACCCTTCCAGCTCTTCGCGCGGGGCCAGTCCGACCAGGCGCATCAGCGCGTTGGCCATGGCGTTGAGCAGCCGGATGACCGGCGCGAAGAGCGCGTTGACCAGCATGGCGGGCGGAACGAAGAGGCGGGCCGTGGCCAGGGGCCGGGCGATGGCCAGGTTCTTGGGGGCCAGTTCGCCGAACACCATCTGAATGACCGTGGCCAGGAAGAGCGCCAGCACCGCGGTCAGCACCGCCAGCGCGCCGGTGTCGATGCCCGGAATCCAAGCCAGCAGAGGCCGCAGCAGCGGTCCGATGGCGTTGTCCACGACGAAGCCGAGCACGAGCGAGCTGACCGTGATGCCCAGCTGGGCGCCGGAAAGCTGAAACGACAATGATTCAAGCCCGCGCCGGATGGTGCGGTCGCGGCGGGCACCCTGAGCGGCAGCGATCTCGACCTCGTAGCGGTCAACCGCCACCAGGGCGAACTGCGCGCCCGCGAAGAGTCCGTTAATGGCGATCAGACCCAGGAAGACCAGGAGACCAAACAGGATGTCGATGACAGGTCTCCCGGGTTAGGCCGTGGTGGTCAGGCCGCCGGGCCTCGGGGTAGGCCGACTAGGCGGCATCGCCGTCTTCGTCGAGCCGGCTGACCTCGAGGCGCGTAATGCGAGTTTCCCTGACCGCATGCACGCGCAGCACCGCGCCGTTGACATTGATGGATTCGCCGGCCGCGGGCACGCGACCGAACGCGCTGAAGGCCAGGCCGCCCACGGTGTCCACGCCGTCGGCGGTGAGCGTGAGGCCAAGTTCGTCGTTCAGGTCCGAGATCGGCAGGCTGGCGTCCACGACCACGCGGCCCGGGCCGAGCGGAACGATTGGGACGTCGGGGACGTCGTACTCGTCCTCGATCTCGCCGACGATCTCTTCCAACAGATCCTCGATCGTCACCAGCCCGGCGGTGTCGCCGTATTCGTTCACAACAATCGCCATGTGCAGGTTGTCGCCCTGCATCTCGCGGAGCAGACGGTCCACGTACTTGGAATCCGGGACGAAGAGCGGCTCGCGCGCCAGGGAGCGGAGGTCCGACGTCTGGGTCGGTTCCAGCAGTTCGGCCAGGCCGTCGCGCACGTGGATGACCCCGACCACGTTGTCCAGGTCGCCTTCGTAGACCGGCAATCGGGAGAGACCGTGTGCGTGCGCGGTGCGCAGGGCGCCACGCAGCGTCGTTTCCGTACTCACGGCCACGATGTCCGGGCGCGGGGTCATAACCTGGCGTACGACCCGGTCGCCCAATTCGATCACGTTGGTGATCATCTCGATGTCGGTGGCGTCGATCGCGCCTTCGCGGGCGCCTTCCACCGCCTCGATCACGGCGGCGTCCTGCGGGTCAGGGCCGCGCCAGGCTTCCTGCTCCGTCGGCGACAGCAGGCGCTCGAACGGGCGGCTGGCCGGCAGGAACAGGATGTATTGAGCGTAGATCAGCCACCAGAAGCGGCGAGCAATCCGCAGCGGATGGCGCTGGGCGAAGATGCGTGGGGCCACACGCGCGCCGCCCGCGTGCAGGATGGTCAGGACGCCGAGCGCCAGCACCACGCCGCCGGGCCGCGAACTCAGCAAGATTCCGAGTTCCTCGCCGACCGTCGTGGCGGCCAGGGCGGCGGACGTGAAGATCAGCACGGCCGCACCGATCCTGGCGCTGGCCCAGAACCGAAAACGGTTGTCGAGCAATATCCGCAGGCGTCGCGCGGCGCGGGGTTCGGTGCTGTCCAGCGACTCCAGCGCGGTTTGAGAAAGCTCCAGCGCCGCGTTCTCGGCCAGCACCAGCAACGTGCTAACGACGGTCAGCACGAGAATGAGGGCAAGTCCTACCCAACTAACCGGATCCAAAAAGGATCCACTCCCCTGCCGCGCGGCACGTACGGGTGCTCACGCCCAGATGCCGGCCGCCGCCTGGCAGCGGCGCCGCATCGCGATCATTCGAATAACGCGGTAATGGACTCATCATTGTGGACCCGGCGGACCGCCTCCGCGAACAATTGGGCGGTGGCGACCTGAGCGATCTTGCCTGTTTGGACGCCGTTTCGCAGCGGAATGCTGTCCGTGACGAACACTCGCTGAAGTCCTGAGCCTTCCAGCATGGGAAGGGCGCCGTTGGCAAAGACGCCGTGGATCACGCAGGCGTAAACGGCGTTGGCGCCCCGATCCAGGAGTGACCGCGCGCCTTCGGCAAGCGTTCCGCCGGTGGAGATCAGGTCGTCCACCAGGACCGCCGTGCGTCCGGCGACTTCACCCACCACGGTGAGCGTCTGGATCTCATCGGGCGCCATTCGGTCCTTGAAGACGACGGCCAGCGAGGAATCATCCAGCCGCTGGCTGAAGTCGTGGGCGCGGGCGACGCCGCCGGCGTCTGGCGACACGACCACGAGCTCGTCAGAGACGACGCGGCGAAGGGCGTCCGCGAGCAGCGGCGAGGCTTGCAGATGATCGACCGGGATATCGAAGAACCCTTGCACCGCGGGCGCGTGCAGGTCCAGGGTCATGACGCGGTTGGCGCCGGCCGCTTCCAGCAGGTTGGCCACCAGCTTGGCCGTGATGGGCTCGCGGCCGGTGGACTTCTTCTCCTGGCGGGCGTAGCCGAAGTAGGGAATCACGGCGGTGATGCGCCCGGCGGAGGCGCGCCGCAGCGCGTCGATCATGATGAGGAGCTGCATCAGGTGCTCGTCGACCGGCGCGGAGGTGGACTGGATAACGAAAACGTCGGTGCCGCGCACGTTCTCGTTGATCTGAACGCGCGCTTCGCCATCGGGAAACTGCTCAAGCGTGACCGAGCCGAGCGGTTGGTCGAGGCGCGCGGCGATCTGCTCGGCTAGAGCCAGGTTGCTCGAGCCAGCAAATACCTTAAGTTCGCCGTCCAGTGTCTCTGCCTCGTGCGGCCCGCTGTTCGGGGGCGTGGCGCCCCCAAGCGCACTCACCGGTCCATGATATCCGGCCGCGGCGAGCTTGATTAGCGATGGGCGACTACCGACTCGAGGCTTGTGCTGCGCGGCGACTGAAGGCGTCGTTCGCGGCGGCGAGGCGTTCGCGGTCGTCGCAGCCGATGGTCTCGTCCAGGTCGGTGATCTGATGTCCGGCTACGCGATGGCCGTCGGCGATGGCCAGGTCGATCAGACGGGTGAGGTAGCGCTCGCTCGAGATAGGGCTGGGCTGGACGCGCGGCAGGGCACGGCGCAGCCAGCCGGCGCGAAAGGCCGCCGGACCCGCGTTGACGGTGGTGAGCGCCAAGTCGTCGGGTGTGGCGTCGGCGGTTTCCACGATGCTGTGTACCAGGCCCGCGTCCGCCAGGCGCACGCGGCCGAAGGCGCCGGGGTCAGGGACATCCGCCCAGGTGATGGCCGCAACGGCATCGACGCTCAGCAGGGCGTTCACAACGCCGCGCACCGTGGACGGACGCACCAGGGGGGAATCGCCGTAGAGCGCGACGACCACGCCAACGGATGGGGGAAGGGCGCCAAGACCGATTTCCACGGCGTAGGCAGTGCCCCGACCCTCGGGCGGTTGTTCCACGGTGACCGCGCCGTCCGCCGCGGCGCCAATGTCCATGCCCGGTTGAATGACGACCACGAGCGGATTGAGGCCGGCGGCCCGCCCGGTTTCCACCACGTGGGCCAGCATGGGGCGGTTGGCTACGCGATGCATCACTTTGGGCACGTCGGAAGCAAAGCGCGTGCCGCGTCCGGCCGCCATGACGACGCCGCCGGCGGCGGCGTTACCGGTTTGAGCGACCGCTTTGTTCATCGGCTGGGGAGGAAGGGTTCGAACCTTCGATCACGGATCCAAAATCCGTTGCCTTACCACTTGGCTACTCCCCACAAGGAAAGCGTAGGCAGGCACTTGGGGGCGGTCAAAGTTGACTGTTGGCGGGATCGGACGGGGACAGGAAGCGGGTGACGCGGGTCCACCAGCCGAGCGTTTGGAGTTGGGCTTGGGCATCGAGCGCGGACGCTTGGGAGGGAAACAGCCCGAAACAGGTAGGGCCGCTGCCGGCCAGCAGCGCCGGGGCCGCACCGGCGGCTTCAAGCGCACGCAGAACTTCGGCGACTTCCGGTACCAGCCGGATCGCGGCGGCCTGCAGGTCGTTGGTGAGCTGGGCCGGCTCGAACTGACCGCGGCGGATGGCGTCGGCCTGTTCCAGGGTCGCGTCGCCGCCCGACCACTCGGATGGGCGCAACTCGGCGTAGGCGTCGCGCGCGGAGATCGTCACGTGGGGCCGAGCCAGCAGTACCCAGCGGCGCGGGGCCGGGGGCAGCGGCTGAAGCTCGTCGCCGCGGGCCAGCCCGAGCGCGGTGCCGGGATGCAGAAAGAAGGGAACATCCGCGCCCAGCGCCCGTGCGGTTGCGCAAATGGCGGAGCGGTCGGCCTTCCACAAGCGCCGGAGTCCCAGCAGGACGGCGGCGGCGTCCGTGCTGCCGCCGGCCAACCCGGCCGCGACGGGGATGTGCTTGTTGATCCGAATGTGGACGCCGTGGGTCGTTCCGGTGCGTGCTTGCAACTCGTGGGCGGCGCGGAAGGCCAGGTCGGAGGTGGGGTCCAGTCCTTCCACCGCGCTTTCCCCTTCGATCGCTCGCGCCGGTTCCAGGTGCACCGTGTCGCCGAATTCGAGGGCCTGGAAGATGGTGACGAGCTCGTGATAGCCGTCGTCGCGGCGACCCCGGACTGCAAGCCCCAGGTTGATCTTGGCCGGCGCGGGAATAGTGAGGCGGGTCACGATCAGTCGACGGGCGGGTGGTTGCGGGTCAGTCCCACGGCGGCCATGACCGACTCCTCAACCCGGCGCATCTCCTGCTGCCGCGCGTCGTCGTCGTGGCCCAAACCAGCCAAATGCAGCAGCGCGTGCGTGAGCAGGTAGCCGAATTCGCGTTCGACGCCGTGGCCAAAGGCGGCGGCCTGGGACTTGACGCGCTCAAGCGAGATGGCCACGTCGCCAGGGCGCCCGGCGTCGCCGCTGGGGAATGCCAGGACGTCGGTGGCGGCGGGACGGCCGGCAAACGTGTGGTTCAGGCGGGCCATGTCCGCATCGTCGGTCAGGCTGAGTGCCACCGCGCCCGTCATGCCCGTGCTGTCGTGCACGGCAGCGGCGATAGGGTCCACCAGCAGCTTGAGGTCCGGTGGCCAGGCGAGACCGTCGCCCGGGTCGATACGTAGCGTGCGGGCCGCGCCGGTGAGGGCGGGCGGGTTAGCCGCCGCTGAGGAGTTCGCCAACGAGCGCATTCACCGCGCGTCCGTCAACGGTTCCACGCTCGCGCAACCTCGCCATCAGTGGTCGCATGACCTTGCCCATGTCCCGGCGGCCGGTTGCGCCGACTTCGTCGATCACCTCGCGCGCGATGGCTCTCATGGTGTCCTGGTCGATCTCGGCTGGCTGGTAGGCGCTAATGACTGCGCGCTCGGCACGTTCGGCGGCGGCCTGCTCGGGGCGTCCGCCGTTGACATAGAGTTCAATGGCTTCGTCGCGGCGGCGGATGTCACGCTGGATCACGCGCACGACAAGGGCGTCGTCCATGGACGCGCCGGATTCCTTGGCCTCGTACTGGATCTGGGAGATGAGGGTGCGCAGGATTCGCAGGCGATCAGCGTCGGTGCTGCGCTGCGCGGTCCGCAGATCCCCGGTGAGGCGGTCAATCAACGCCATGCGCGGTTGCGTCTTGGGTCGGCTAGAGCGCGCGGGCTTCGGCTTCGGCCGCCTTCATGGCCGCTCGCCGGGCTTTGCGGCGCTTGGTGGCTTCCTTCTTCTTGCGCAGCACGCTGGGCTTGTCGTACGCCTTGCGGCGCCGCGTCTCCGTGATAATGCCCTCTTGCTGCACTTTCTTGTTGAAGCGGCGCAGGGCCGCGTCAAAGCTCTCGTTGGCGCCGATCGTGATATGAACCAAATGTCCCCCCAATGTGCGCGGGTAACAAGAAACCCGCCGTCGCGGCGGGTGCTGGCGGGTCGGTCAAGTCGGCTGTGCGATCTTGGTCAGGCATCTCCTGATGACCCACTGCCCGCTGATCACCCCAAGTATATGCGGTGCCGAAATAGCCGGTCAACAGAGGCCGGCATCCTGAGCCGTGGCGCGCATGGCTGACGTGAACTGGGCGGCGCTGGCCATCGGCACGCCGCTGGCACTGGTCTTCACGCTCGGCGTGCGGACGCTGGCCGCTCGCCGTGGCTGGATGGATAGGCCGGGGGCGGCGCGGATTCATGCCGTGCCGGTGCCTCGGTTGGGCGGCGTGGCCATGTACGCCGCGTTCGTGATCACGGTCCTGGTGGTGGCCTGGCCGCTGGATCGGCAGACGCTGGGGTTGCTGTTGGGCGCGACGCTGCTGGTGGTCTTCATCGTGGTGGACGACCTGCGCGGGATGCGTCCGCGCACCAAGTTCCTGGCCCAAGTCGCGGCCGCGGCGGTCCCGCTGCTGTTTGGAGTTCGCATCGATGCCGTGAGCAATCCCTTCGAGGCGGGCGTGGTACTGCTGCACGTGGCGATCGTGATCCCATTCACCCTGTTCTGGATTACGGGAATGATGAACGCCATCAACTTCGTGGACGGGCTGGACGGGCTGGCCGGCGGGGTGGTGACCATCGCGGCCATCGCGCTGGTGGCGCTGTCGCTGCGGCTGGGCCTGCCGGAGACCGCCACGCTGGCGCTGGCGCTGGTGGCGGTGGTGCTGGGTTTCCTGCCGTTTAACGCCTACCGGTCGAGCATCATCATGGGCGACGCCGGCTCGAACTTCCTGGGCTTTGCGCTGGCGGTCATCGCGATCATGGGTCCGGCCAAGCTGGCCACCGCGATCCTGGTGCTGGGCGTTCCCATTCTGGACATCGCCTGGTCCATCGGGCGGCGACTGGCCAGCGGGCGGGGGTTCGCCGACCGGGACGCCGAGCATCTGCATCACCGGCTCTGGGAGGCCGGCGTGCCGCAGCCGGCCATCGCGCTGATGTACTACGCGCTGGCGGGCGTGCTGGGCGTGATCGCGCTGCTGGTGGAACGGCTGGACAAGATATTCGCGTTTCTGGGTCTGGCGGCGTTCCTGGCGGCGCTGTTGGTCGTGTTGAGCCGGGTGCCGCGGCGTCGTGGAGTCCCGCGCCGGTAGCTCTGCGCAAACCTGTTGGAAGGGCTGTTTGTCGGTCATATGCTAGGGTTGTGTTTGATGGAGGCCCCTGCCGTGAACCCCGAAATCCATCCCGAGTACATGGAATGCTGCGTGACTTGCTCGTGCGGCAACATGTTCGAAACCCGCGCCACCACGTCCTCGATCCACGTGGACGTGTGCTCCAGTTGCCACCCGTTCTACACGGGCCAGCAGCGGCTGGTGGACTCCACTGGTCAAGTGGATCGGTTTGAGCGGCGTCGGCAGAAGTCCCGCGCCTAAGCGGCCAGCGCGGCGGCCTTGCCCCGCCGCGGCCCCAGGATGAGTCCCACAGTCCGTATGTCCGCGCAGTCTGACGGCAGTAACGAGCTGCGCATCAACTACGGCGGGCAGGCGGTGTTGGAGGGCGTGATGATGCGCGGCCGCCGGTCAGCCGCAACGGCTGTGCGGCATCCGGCCGGGCACATCGTACTCAAGACAGAGGAGTTGGATCCCAACCGACTCTCGCAGCGGCTGCGCCGGGTGCTCTTTGTGCGAGGAGCGGTTGCGCTGTGGGAAATGTTGGCGATCGGGCTGCGTGCGCTCAACTTCTCGGCCAACGTGCAGCTGGCCGAGGAAGAAGACCCGGACGATGGTCCGGGCGGGGCCGCGGGCGGAATGATGACCGGCAGTCTGGTGATCGGTCTGGTTGTGGGCGTAGGGCTGTTCTTCGTACTGCCGCTGGTGCTGACCTCCTTCACGGACGGTCTGGTCGAATCTGACTTCCTCAGCAACGTGATCGAAGGCGCGGTTCGCATGGCGGTGTTCGTGGCGTACATGGCGCTGATCGGTCTGATGCCGGACATCCGGCGCGTGTGGATGTATCACGGCGCCGAGCACAAGACGATCAACGCGCTGGAGGCCGGGCAAGCGTTGACCGTGGCGAACGTGCGGCGGCAGGGACTGGCGCACCCGCGCTGCGGTACGTCGTTCATCGTGACGCTGGTGGCGATCTCGATCATCGTCTTTGCCCTGCTGGGGCGCCCGCCGATGGCGATTCGCGTCGTTTCCCGGATCGTGCTGCTGCCGCTGATCGCGGGCGTGGGCTACGAGTACATCATGCTGACGGCCCGCCATCAGGGTCTTGCCATTGCCCGCTGGGCATCCAAGCCCGGCATGTGGTTCCAGCGGCTGACCACGCGCGAACCCGACGACGACCAGCTGGACGTGGCGATTGCCGCCATGGATCACGTACTGGCGCGCGAGGACGCGCTGGCGGACCTGCGGCCGGCCGCCGTGAACGCGGTTGTGGTCGATGATTGACCGGCTGGCCGAGGCACGCCGCCGTTACGACGAGCTGACAGCGGAGCTCGCGTCCCCGGGTGGAGCGCTGGACTTGCGGCGCCTGGCGAGCGTGGGCCGGGAAATGGCGCAACTGGAACAGTCGGCCCGTCTGCACGATGACCTCGGCGCCGCGCAGGCACGGGTGGACGAAGCGCGCGAATTGCTGGAGTCCCCCGATCTCGAACTGGCGGAACTGGCGCGCGAGGAAATGGTCGAGGCGCGGGAGGAAATCGCGGAGGTCCGGAAACGGGCCGTGGACGTGCTGGTGAGTGACGACCCGGACGACGCGCGCAACGCCATTGTGGAGGTCCGCGCGGGAACCGGCGGCCAAGAGGCGGCGCTGTTCGCGGGCGAACTGCTGCGCATGTACACGCGCTACGCGGAGCGACTGCGGCTGAAGGTGGAACCGCTGACCGTAAACGGCACGGACCGAGGCGGCGTCAAGGAGGGCATCCTGCACGTGGTTGGGGCTCGGGCCTTCGGCGCCTTCCGATTCGAGAGCGGCGTGCACCGCGTGCAGCGCGTGCCGGTCACCGAGGCCGGCGGCCGCATCCACACCTCGGCGGCGAGCGTGGCGGTGCTGCCCGAAGCCGAAGCGATCGACATCGAGATTCCGGAGTCGGATATCCGCGTGGACGTCTTTCGTTCGAGCGGGCACGGCGGCCAGAGCGTCAACACCACGGATTCCGCGGTGCGGATGACGCACCTGCCCACGAACACGGTGGTCAGCATCCAGGACGAGAAGTCGCAGTTGCAAAACCGGGTGAAGGCTTTGCAGGTGCTGCGCGCGCGTCTGCTTGAAGACGAGCGGGAACGTCAGGCGGCCGAGCGCGGCCAGGCTCGGCGGGATCAGATTGGCAGCGGCGATCGCAGCGAGAAGATCCGGACCTACAACTTCCCGCAGGATCGGGTGACCGACCACCGCGTGGGCCTGACGGTGCACAACCTGCCCTCGGTGCTGGACGGCAACCTGAGCCGGCTGGTCGATCCGCTGCGGCAAGCGCAACGCGACCGGGAACTGGCGGGGATTGCCGACGGCGGCGCGGGCTAGCACGCTCGCGGACCTGCGCCGGGCGGTTATCGGGCGGCTGCGCGCGGCGGGTGTCGAATCAGCGGCGCTCGATGCCAACGTCCTCATTGGGCACGTGCTGGGTATTGCCCCGGAGCGAGTTCCGCTGCAGCTGGACGATGACCTGGACCCTGGGGTCCTGCGAGCAATTGAGGCAGTCACGGTGCGCCGGGAGCGGCGCGAGCCGGTCGCCTACATCACGGGAACCAAGGCATTTCGTCGGCTGGACGTCACGGTGAACCGGAAGGTTCTGATCCCGCGGCCTGAGACGGAGTTGCTGGTCGAAGTCGGTCTGGGCCTCTGGGACGCGAGCGGCGGCGCGTCCGCCGTGGACATCGGCGCCGGCAGCGGAGCAATTGCCCTGGCTCTGGCCGATGAGCGGCCCGGGCGGCGCGTGCTGGCCATGGACCGATCGCGCGCCGCGCTGCGGGTGGCCGCGGGCAACGCGCACCGCATGAAGCTGGCGGATCGGGTTGGGTTCTGCCTGGCGGACGGCGCGGCCGGCGTGGACCTCAGCGGCGCTGTCGTCGTGGCGAACCTGCCGTACATACCGTCGGCTGTTCTGGGCACGCTCCAGCCGGAAATTTCGCGCTGGGAACCTGCGGTGGCGCTTGATGGGGGAGCGGACGGCCTGGCTGTGATTCGGAAGGTGGCCGCCCAGCTTGGGCGCACCCAGGCGCGCGCTGCCGCGTTTGAGATCGGGTCCGACCAGGCCGGCGTCACTACGGAGCTCTTGCAACGCGCCGGGTTTGCGCGTACGACGGTTTACCGGGACCTGGCTGGCGAGCCGCGGGTGGTTGCCGGAACACGCGTAAGCTGAGCACAGGCGGCGGGCCGGGGGCTGTTGGCAGCCTCGTGGGAGGCCGCGCCTGGGAGGATTCCGCGCAGCGTGCCACCCGAGACCGACCCGCCGCGCAGCGGCCTGCTCTTCCTGGTCACCGCGCCGTCGGGCGCCGGGAAAGACTCGGTCATCGGTGTGCTGCGTGACCGCGGCGTGGACATGGCCTTCGCGATCACTGCCCTGACGCGTGCGCCTCGGGCGGGCGAACGCGACGGTGTCGATCACTTCTTTCTGAGTAACACGGAGTTCGAGGCGCGTATGGCTGATGGCTGGTTTCTGGAGTCGGCCAGCGTGTTTGGCCGGCGCTACGGCACGCCAATTCACCAGGTGCGTGAGCCGCTGCTGGCGGGTAACGACGTGATGGTGCGTCTGGATGTTCAGGGCGCTCGCGAACTGAAGCGGCGCTATCCCGGCGCGATTGCGATCTACATCGAGCCGCCCTCGCCTGAAGAGGCGGTGCGCCGCATGCGCGCCCGCGCCACCGAGTCCCCGCGGGAGATCGAGCGCCGGGTCGCTGCGATGCATGACTACGAACTGGCGTTTGCAACGGAGGCCGACTTCCGCGTGGTCAACGCCACGGGCGACCTGCACAGCGCGGCCGGTCAGGTCTGGGACATCGTGATGTCGGTGGAGCGCACGACGGCGCGGGCGTCGGTAGCCAGCGCGTTGGCGCCAGTGCGGGCCGGCAACTAGGACGGTGGACGCGGCCGCACCGGCCTACGCCGAAGTCATCGTGGCGGCCGGCGACGTGCGCGGGGACCAGACGTTCCACTACCGCGTGCCCGAGCGCCTGTTGGGGCGGCTGCATCCCGGCCAGTTGGTGATGGCGCCGTTCGGTTCGCGGCAACTGCCCGGGGTGGTGACCGCGTTGGCTGTGACCTCGCCGGTGGAGGAGACGCGCGAGCTGCTGCAGTTGGTCTGGGAACCGAGACTCATCGGTCCCCGGCAGCTCGCGCTGGCGCGATGGGTGGCGGCGCGCTACGGCGCGCCGCTGAGGTCGGTGCTGGACTTGGTGGCGCCGCCGCGTCTGGCGCACCACCTGCACGCCGCGTACACCGCGGCAAACACCGATGGGCCGGCGGAGGATCTAGCGCGCGCCGATCGGCGAGTGCTGGAGCTCGTGCGGGAACGCGGCGGCCTTTCCGAGGTTGAACTGCGGGGCCAACTCGGCAAGACCGCGGCAACACGCGGGGTAGCGCGGCTGGTGCGCCAGGGGTTGGTGAACCGTCACCTCAGTCTGCGGTTCCCGGAACCGCCGGTGGAGCGGCTGGCCGTGGCCGTGGCGCCGACGAACGGGGAATTGCCTGCCGAGTTGTTGCGGCGGGCGCCCAAACAGCGCGCGCTCTGGGAGCACCTGCGACATGCCGGCGGACCGTTGCCCGTGGCCCAGGCGCTGCGCGAGGTTTCAGCTTCGCGGCCGTCGCTGCAGGGACTGGTGGACCGTGGCCTGGCGCGCATCGAGAATCGTTGGTCGGCGCCGTACGTCGTTCCCGCGTCGCACAACGGACCTCCTGACGGGGGCACGCCCGATCCAGCGGCCTGGTCAAAGCTGTCGGCGTCACTGACGTGTGAATCACCGCGCGCCGTGGTCATGCAGGGCGCCGAGTCCGACCGCTGGCCGCTGTACGCCGCCGCGATCGAGCGGGTAGCGGCCGAAGGGCGGCAGGCCCTGGTGGTGGCGCCGGACGCACCGACCGCCGCCGAACTGGCCGACTGGCTGGCCGCCAGGGTTGGCGCGACCGTGGCCGCCACCACCCGCGCGCGAACGCCCACCCAGCGCGTGTCGCTGTGGCGCGCGCTGCGGGCCGGCGAGATCGACCTTTTGGTCGGAACCCGGGACGCCACGTTCGCCCCGTTGACCCGCCTGGGCCTGGTGATCGTGGAGCGCGAGGAGGACGCCGGCCACAAGCAGCGCGTCGCGCCGAGGTATCACGTGCCGGTGTGCGCCGCCAAGCTGGCCGAGCTCTGCGGCTGCCTGCTGGTCCTGGGCACGGAAACGCCGCGCGTCGCCACGTTTCACGCCGTGGAGACCGAGCACGCGCGCCTCGTTGCGACCCGGTCGCCCGTGCCGTCGCGCTCGGCGCGGCAACGCGCGGGCGACGGCTGGGAGGCTACGGGTTCCGTGGATGTCGTGGACACGCGCCGGGCGCCGTCGGTGGGACGCTACGGGGCGGTGTCGCGCGCGTTGTACGAGGCGCTGCGCGAGACCCTGGCGTCCGGCGGGCGGGCCGTGATGTACGTCAACCGACGCGGGACCGCAGCGCTGACGATCTGCCGGCAGTGCGCCCACATCTTCGAGTGCCCGCGCTGCAGCACCGGGCTGGTACAGCATCGCCAGACGCGGCAGATCGTTTGTCACCTCTGCAACTGGCGCGGCGCGGCCCCGCGCTGGTGTCCGGTCTGCGAGGGCGACCGCCTGCGCCTCTGGGGCTACGGCAGCGAGGCCGTCGCCGAGGCGGTGGCGCATCTGTTGCCGCGCACGGTCGTGGCCCGGATCGACAGCGACCGGCCGGCGCATGAGATGGACGCGGACGTGACGGCCTTCGTGCGCGGAACGGTACAGGTGCTGGTGGGGACACAGCGGCTGCTGGGATTCGGGAAGCGCCTGCGGGCCGACCTGCTGGGGATTGTGCAGGCCGACATCGGGCTACAGTTTCCCGACTTTCTGGCGCCGGAGCGGGTGTTTCTGACGCTGATGCGTCTGCGACGGCTGACGACCGGCGGCGACCTGACCGCGCGGACTATCGTGCAAACGATGATGCCCGAACATCACGTCCTGAAAGCGCTGCACACCGGCAGCCAGCTGCGGTTCTTCCGAGCGGAAATGGATCAGCGGCGGCGTGACGGACTGCCGCCGCTGCGTCCGCTGATCAAGGCGGCGTTCGGGCACGCCAACGAGGCGCGGGCCGAGGAGGAGGCACGGCGGGCGCGACGGGAACTGGACACCGTACTGGCCGCCGGCCCGCCGCTGGACCTGGACGTGCTAGGGCCGGCGCCGGCTTTCGTGTACCGGCAGCGCGGCCAGTACCTTTGGCAGATGCTCTTGCAGGGAGCGGACGCGGAGCGAGCGCTGCCACTCTTTCACGGCGGCTGGACACTGGACGCCGATCCGCTAGACTTGACATAACTACCTATGGCCCTTCTCACAATCCATCCCGTCGATCATCCAATGTTGCGGCGCAAGGCCAGCGGGATCGGGCGCGTTTCGGCGGGTCTGCGGACGTTTGTGGCCGACATGTTCGAGACCATGGACGCACATCAAGGGACGGGTCTGGCCGCGCCGCAGGTCGGGCGACCCTGGCGGGTGATCGTGGCGGATACGGGATCCGAACGCTTGGTGCTGGTCAACCCGGAAATCGTGCGCGCCGACGGCGCCGCCGTGGCGGACGAGGGCTGCCTGAGCCTGCCGAACTGGTATGGGCCGGTGGAGCGAGCCACCGACGTGACGGTGAAGGGTCTGGGGGTGGACGGCAAGCCGGTCCGCCGCCGGCTGCGAGAAGTGGCCGCCCGCGTGATCCTGCATGAAATCGACCACCTGGACGGCGTGATTTTCACCGACCGGCTGGTGGATCCGGAGAAGCTGCGCTTCGTGGATCCGCGCTCGCCGGAAGCGCAGCGGCTGCGCGCGCCGTAGACGCCATGCGGGTCGTGTTCTTTGGCACCCCGGTCTTCGGGGTTCCGGCGTTGCGCCGGCTGACGGATCATTTTGAGGTGGCGCTGGTGGTCACGCGGCCCGACCGTCCGGTGGGCCGGGGCGGGCGGCTGACGGCGCCGCCGGTGGCCTCCGCGGCCCGCGAGTTGGACCTGGACCTGTACCAGCCTCCGAACCCCAACCAGGCCGCGGCAGTCGAGACTATTTCGGCTTACGAATCCGATGCCGTCGTCGTGGTTGCCTATGGGCGGCTGCTGGGCGCGGCGCTGCGGCGTCTGGCGCCGCCCGGTGCGCTCAACGCGCATCCGTCGCTGCTGCCCGCCTACCGCGGCGCATCACCGATTCAGGGGGCGCTGGCCGACGGCGCCGGCGAGACGGGCGTGACGTTGATCCGACTCGTGCGGGCGCTGGACGCCGGGCCGATCGTCGCGGTGCAACGAACGCCCATCGATCCCAACGAGACGGCGGCGGACGTGCAGGCACGACTGGCCGAGACAACGGCTGACCTGCTGGTTCGGATCCTGCCGGGCTGGGCGGCCGGCGAGCTGGACGAGCGGGCGCAGGACGAGGCGCGAGTCAGCCTGACGCGTCCGCTGGAGCGCACAGACGCCGAACTTGATCTGCGCCGGCCGGTCCGCGAGTTGTACAACCGCTGGCGGGCGTTTCAGCCATGGCCTGGGACACGGGTTCGGGCGGGTGACACGTTCTGCGCGCTGCTGGACGTGGGCGTCAGCACCGAACAGCTCGCTCCCGGCGAGGTGCGCATGCGGGACGACGCTCTGCTGCTGGGTTGTGGCGGAGGGGCGCTGGCGGTCCGCGCCCTACAGCCGGCGGGGCGGGCGCGCATGGACGCGGCGTCCTTCGCTCGGGGGTACGGGCGGCTGCTGGGTGCGCCCTGGGGCCGGCCCTATCCAGACGGGCGGCCACCGCTCATCGAGTGACGGGAAGCTCCGCCACGGTGCCGATCCAGGGCGGTGCTAGGCTTAATTCCGAGACGCGGCGCGTACCGCAGCGACTGCGCTGAGAGGCTCGCCCATCGTGTTTTTCCCCTTCTTCGATCCGTTGTATTTCCTTCTCATTGGCCCGGCGTTCATCCTGGCGATGTGGGCGCAACGCCGCGTCAAGGGGACCTACCGCAAGTACTCCGAGGTCATGTCCAGCTCGGGCATCCCGGCGCACATGGCGGCGCGACGGCTGCTGGACGCGGTGGGGTTGTACAACGTGGACATCAAGCGAGTGCCGGGCGAGCTGACCGATCACTACGACCCGACGAAGAAGGTCCTGCGCCTGTCCGACGGCGTGTTCGACAGCAACTCGCTGGCCGCGGTGGCGATTGCCGCGCACGAGGCCGGCCACGCCATGCAGGACAAGATCGGCTACCCGTTCTTGGTCTTGCGGACGGCCATGGTGCCCATCACGACGTTCGGGTCGCGATTTGGCTATTTCATGCTGTTCGGTGGGTTAATCCTGGTGATGTTCACAGGGCCCAGTCTGATCGGGCTGGCGGTGGGCTGGATCGGTCTGGCGCTCTTCAGCACGGCGTTCGTGTTCGCGCTGGTGACGCTGCCGGTTGAATTCGACGCGAGCCGGCGGGCGATCCGGATGATGGAGAGCGTGCAGGTGATCAGCGGGGCCGAACGGCTGCACACCAAGAAGGTGCTGGACGCGGCGGCGCTGACCTACATCGCCGCGATGTTTGTGGCGCTGATGCAAGTGGTCTACTTCGCCCTGCGCCTGCTGGCCCTCTCCGGCAGCCGCGACTAGCGCCCCGGCGCTCGCATGAGCGGTCCTCCGGACTCCGCGCCGGACCGTCCGCCGGTAACCGCAGTTTCGGCGCAAGCTCTGCGTGAAGCTCTGGCCGGCGAACCGCCCTACCGAGTCGACCAGATACGCCGCGCGGTCTATCGGGAAGCGGCCACGGGCTTCGAACAGATTCTGACGCTGCCGGCCGGCATACGCGCGGCGTTGCGGGAGCGGTTCCGCTACGAGGCGCTTCGAGAGGTTCGCTGCGAGACGTCGTCCGACGGCACCCGCAAGGCGCTGTTTCGGGCGCCCGACGGGGCGGCCGTGGAGACGGTGCAGATGCCGACAGAGCGATCCGAGGCGACGACCATTTGCCTCAGTTCCCAGGCCGGCTGCGGCTTGGGCTGTACGTTTTGCGCGACCGGCGCGATGGGTCTGACCCGCAATCTGACCGCGAGCGAGATCGTTGACCAGTTCCTGCACTTCCGGCGGCGTTCAGACGCGCGCCGCACGCCGGACCGGGCCGTGTTCATGGGCATGGGTGAGCCCTTGGCCAATCTGCGGGCGGTGGAGGCGGCCGTGCGGACACTGGTTGACCCGGCGGCCGTGGGGCTGAGCGCGCGCCGGGTCACCGTTTCGACTGTTGGCTTGCCTGGGGGAATCTGGGCCATGGCCAGGTGGGGGCTGCCCGTGAGCCTGGCGATTTCGCTGCACGCGCC
Source organism: Chloroflexota bacterium (assembly GCA_965263175.1). GTDB lineage: Bacteria > Chloroflexota > UBA11872 > UBA11872 > UBA11872 > UBA11872. The sequence continues at coordinate 2,727,033 of OZ253587.1, read as the reverse complement.
CGACGACGACGTGCGCACCGAGCTCGTTCCGGTCGCCCGGCGCTTTCCGCTTGACACGCTGATGGAGGCAAGCCGGCACTACCAGCAACGGGCGCGCCGACGCGTGACCTACGAATACACGTTGCTGGACGGGGTGAATGATGGACTGACTCAGGCTGCGGACCTGGCGCGTCTGCTACGCGGCCAGCGTTGTCACGTGAACCTGATCCCGTTCAACGCCTATCCAGGCGCGCGCTACCGGCCGACGCCGAGACCCGGCATCCGGGCCTTTCGCGACGCACTGCGCGAGCGCGGCCTGCGGGCCACGGTTCGGCGCACGCGCGGGCGTGACATATCGGGTGCCTGCGGGCAGTTGCACGCGGGGGCGCTGCTTGGCGATTAATGGCTAGCGACGACTGGATGCTCGCGGGTCGGGAAGTGATGGATTTGGTATGCGCGGCCGCCGGGTGCGTGGCTGGCCGGTTGGGACTATCGTCGGGGGCGACATCCGGCACCGTGGCGGAAGGTGCGGTGAGTCATTGGGCACGGCGCCGGGCGCCACAGACGCAGGCAGGCGTGAGGTGACGAGCTGCGTGAGCGAGGTGCTGATCGCGCCCTCCATCCTGTCGGCCGACTTCGCGGTGCTTGGGGAGCAGGTCCGCGAAGCCGAGGCCGGCGGCGCGGACTGGATCCACGTTGATGTCATGGATGGGCACTTCGTCCCGCAGATCAGCTTTGGGGCGCCGATCGTACGCGCGCTGCGGCCGGTCACCTCGCTCCCCTTGGACGTGCACCTGATGATCGAGCCGGTGGATCCGCAGCTGGAGGCGTTCGCGGCCGCGGGCGCGGATTCAATCACCGTCCACGTGGAGGCCACGCCAGATCCGGCTCGCACACTGCGGGCGATTCGGGATCTGGGCGTTCGGCCAGGTCTGACGCTGCGACCGGGTACGCCGGCGAGTGCCGTGTGGCCCTACCTGAAGCTTGCGGAAATTGTGCTGGTGATGACCGTCGAGCCGGGGCTGGGCGGACAGGCGTTCATGCCGGACATGCTGCCGCGCATTCGAGAGGTTGCCGAGCGGCTGGGCGCGCTTGACGGTGAGCGCTGGCTGCAGGTGGACGGCGGCCTGAACCCGGCAACCACGGGGCACGCCACCGCGGCCGGGGCGCGGGTTATCGTGGCCGGATCGGCGGTCTTTGGGGACTCGGGCGGCGTCGCGTCAGCGATCGACCGCCTGCGCGCGGCGGCTGGCGGTTAGCCCAAACGGTCGAACGTGCGAATGCAGCGCGTGCAGATCTTCAGGCGCTGATAGCGCCCGTCAACCATCAGCCGCTTCCGCTGCACGTTGACCGACCATACCTTCTGTTTGCGAGGCGCTTTGCGCTCCCAGCGACCAGACGCCGAGTGGCGAATGTGCCGGCCGAACTGCGGGCCCGCGTCGCAAACTTCACAGCGTGCCAAGGGCGCACCTACTCCGTTGACGCAATCCTTACCACGTTCCTAAGATTACGTTTGACCATGCTAGCACCGCGAGAAGGTGGCCCGGCGTGACGATGACACATTCGCAGACCGAGGCCTCCGACCTGCGGGACGGCCGACGGTTCATGCACGCGGTCGAGTACAGCCTGCGCTGGCTGGAGATCAATGCCGAGGCCATCGACCGGCTCAACGTCTATCCGGTGCCGGACGGCGACACCGGCACCAACATGGTGCTGACGCTGCGCGCCGCCATTCGCGAGGCAACCGACAACCCATCGAACAATGTGGACGTGGTGGCGGCCAACCTGGCGCGCGGGGCGCTTCTGGGTGCGCGCGGGAATTCGGGCGTGATCCTGTCGCAGATCCTCCGCGGGCTTTCCGAGGGGCTCCAAGGCCACCGCGAGTTCGGGATCGCCGAGTTCAGCACGGCCCTGGAGCGCGCCTACCAGGTCGGCTACAAGGCGGTCACCAATCCGGTGGAAGGCACTATCCTTACCGTGGCGCGCGACGCCGGCGAGGCGGCCCAGGCGGCCCAGTCGCAGGTGGATTCGGTCGAGGATCTCATCGCGCAGGTCGTGGACGCTACGCGTGAATCGGTGGCCAACACGCCAAACCTGCTGGATGTACTGGCCGAGGCCGGGGTGGTGGACGCAGGCGGCCAGGGGCTGCACGTGATCTACGAAGGCCTGCTGCGATCGCTGCGCAACGAACCGTTGCCGGAGACGGCAGACATGGATCGCGCGACGGATGTCTTTGCCGCGTTCGCGGAGGCTCACCAGACCGACGAGCACGGCTTCTGCACCGAATTCGTGGTGCATGGCACCGACCTGGACACCGACGCGATGCGAGCCGAGTTCGCAATGATCGGCGGGTCGCTGCTGGTTGTGGGCGACGAGAGCTTGGTGCGCGTACACGTGCACACGGAGCGGCCTGGCGACGCGATCAACACGGCCATGGCCCACGGCGAACTGGATCAGCTCAAAGCCGACAACATGGACATACAGCAGGCACGGAATTTCGACGCGGCGCTGGCGGCGGCGCCTGAGCCTCCGCCGCCGGCCAATGGCGTGATCGCGGTCGCCAGCGGCGACGGTCTGGAAGAGGTGTTTCGCAGCCTGGGCGTGGACGTCGTGCGCGGCGGGCAGAGCATGAACCCGAGCGCCGGCGAAGTGCTGGAGGCCATTGAGCGCACGCCGGACGACTGGGCGGTGGTGCTGCCCAACAACTCCAACATTTACCTGACGGCGCGGCAAGCGGCCGAGCAGTCCGAGAAGGACGTGCATGTGATTGCCACGCGCACGTTGCCACAGGGGTTCGCCGCGGCCCTGGCGTTCAACCCGGCCGATTCGTCGGAGGACAACGCCGAGGCCATGAGTGAGGCGGCGGGCGACGTCACCACGCTGGAAGTGACGCAGGCGGTGCGCGATGCGGTGCTGGACGGCAACCCGGTGGCCAAAGGCGAGTACATGGGGTTGCTGGACGACAAATTTGTCGAGCGCGGCCCGACGCCCGATCCGGTCATCATGCGCATGCTCGAGAGGGTCGAGGAGGATGAGGCGGAAGCCATGACCATCTACGTGGGACAGGCGACGCCGGCAACGCAGGCCGAGGAGCTGGCGACGGAGATTGGCGAGCGATATCCGGAGATGGACGTACAGACGGTGGCGGGCGGCCAGGACCACTACGACTACATCATTGCGGTTGAATAGCGGCCCGATTCGCTGATGGCGGCCGACCTCGAGCCGGCGCTGGCGCGGGAAGCGCGACGGCTTCTGGAGGCCGAGGCGGCGGCCGGATACGACGACTCCGCGACGCCCGGCGGACTATCGCGCTGGATTGCTGGCCAGGACCGGGCGCTGGGTGCGCTCGGTCGCCTGTCGCAGTACTCGAAGCTGCGGCCGCGCACGCGTGGGGACCTGGCACGCGCCGTGCTGGCAGAGCTCGGCGCGCCTGGGACGTCCTCCGCCCGCCGGGGTGCGGATGTTCCGGTCACGGCCCTTCCGGGTGTCGGGACGACGGCCGAGAAGCGGCTGGCGGCGCTGGGTATTCAAACGGTTGGCGATCTGCTGTACCACCGGCCGAGGCGCTATATCGATCACTCCTCCGTCGTTCCGATCGCGGAGGCGGAGCCGGGACGAGAGGTCACGGTGATTGGGGACGTGGTTGAGATCAGGGCGCGGCCGGCACGGTCCGGGCGGGTGCGCGTGGTCGAGGCGGCCATCGCGGACAAGACGGGGCAGATTCTGGCGGTCTGGTTCAACCAGGTGTATCTGGCCAAGACCCTGCGCGGGCGGCACAACGTGGCGTTCGCCGGACGGGTGGAATCGGGCGCCTACGACCGCCAGTTGACCAGCCCGGAGTACGAGCTGGACGTGCACCGCATGGTGCACGCCGGACGCCTGGTTCCGGTCTATCCGCTCACGCGCGGGCTTTCGCAGCGGCAGGTACGCCGTTGGATGGCGCTGGCGGTCGAGGACTACGCCGCCGCCGTGCCCGAGACGCTGGACGCCGAGCAGCGGCGGGCCCACGACCTGCCGGATATCGCGACGGCAGTCCGCCATCTCCACTTTCCGGTGGACGCCGCCGCCGCCGAGGCCGCCGCGCGGCGCTTCGCGTTCGCGGAGTTGTTGGTCTACCAGCTTGCAATCCTGCGCCGCCGTAAGACCTGGCGTGAGAGTCAGCCGGGACGACCCGTACGCATTCACCGGGACGCGTTGGCGGCGTTTGGGGGGCAATTGCCGTTCAAGCTGACGGACGGCCAGCGCGTGGCCGTGGCCGAGGTGTTGAACGACCTGCGTCGCGAACGGCCCATGAGCCGGTTGCTGCAGGGAGATGTCGGCTCTGGCAAGACGGTGGTGGCGGCCGGCGCGCTGCACGCGATCGTTGGCGACGGCTGGCAGGGGGCCATCATGGCGCCCACCGAAATGCTGGCCGAACAACACGCCGCCACGCTGCGCGACCTGCTGACCCCGTTGGGCGTGCGGGTGGAGTTGGTCACGGGCAGCGTTCCGGCCGCCGAGAAGCGGCGCATCTGGCGCGACGTGGAGCGCGGCGGCGTGCACGTGGTGGTGGGCACGCAGGCGATCATCCAACGCAGCGCCACGTTTGACCGGCTGAACCTGGCAGTGGTGGACGAGCAGCACCGGTTTGGCGTGCAACAGCGCGGCGAAATCCGGTCCAAGGGGTACAACCCGCATCTGCTGGCCATGTCGGCGACGCCGATCCCGCGCTCGCTGGCGCTGACGTTGTACGGCGACCTGGATATCAGCGTCCTCCGCGAGCTGCCAAAGGGACGGCGGCTGGTGAAGACGTCGTTCGTGCCGAACCACCGGCGCGGCGACGCCTACTCGTTCATTCGGCGTGAGGTGACGGCGGGTCGCCAAGCCTTCATTGTCTTCCCGATCATTGAAGAGTCGGAAAGCCTCAACGCACGCGCCGCGACCGAGGAACACAAGCGGCTGACCCGGGGGGCATTTGCCGACCTGGCCGACGACGTGGGGCTGCTGCACGGGCGCATGAGCGCGGCGGCCAAGGAACGGGTGATGCGCGGATTCCGCGACGGTCAGATTAAGATTCTGGTCAGTACGTCGGTGATCGAGGTGGGGATTGACGTGCCCAACGCTTCGGTGATTCTGATCGAAGGCGCGGAGCGCTTTGGGCTGGCACAGCTTCACCAGCTGCGTGGTCGAGTGGGCCGCGGAGGCCAGGCGTCGTATTGCCTGCTGATGAGCGAGATCACCGACCCCCGGGAAAACGCGCGGCTGCGCACGCTCCAGACGGTTCGCGACGGCTTCACGCTGGCGGAGCGCGACCTGGAACTACGCGGTCCGGGCGACGTGATCGGGACGCGACAGAGCGGGGCCCTCGGGTTCCGGTTCGCTACGGTCACCGACCTCCCCACGATTCAAGAGGCGCGTGTCGGGGCCGAGGCGCTGATTCGCGCGGACCCCGAGTTGGAGCGCCCGGATCATGCGGGGCTGGCCGCCGCCGTGGCGCGGCTGTTGCAGCGCAACGAGTGGAATTGAGGACCACGTGGCGGCTCGCGGACGCGGTCTGACGATCACCGCCGGCTTTTGCGGGGGGCGTCGGCTGCGCGTCCCGCCGGGGACTCGCCCTACCACGGATCGCGTGCGGGCCGCCGTCTTCGACGCCTTGCAGGGTCCGCCGCCGGAGCGCGTGCTGGACTTATACGCCGGTTCGGGGGCATTTGGCATCGAGGCGTTGAGCCGGGGCGCGGCCTACGTGTGTTTCATTGAGCGCAGCCGCCGGGCGGCGGCGGTCATCCAGCAGAACCTGAACCTGCTGGGCTTGGGGCAACAAGCTGAGATCGTGGTTGGGGACGCACGCCGCGCGGCGCGCGCGCGCGGCGCTCCGTTTGGGCTGGTCTTCGCCGACCCGCCCTATGCGGACGATCCGTGGCTTGTGCTGTTCGATGCGCTGGAGACGCCCGGCCTGCTGGCAAACGACGCCTGGGTGGTGACCGAAACCAGTAGCCGCAACGGAGCGCCGCTTGCTCCCTTTGGCTGGCGCCTCCTGAAAGAGCGCCGCCACGGTGATACGACCTTCGCGATCTTCGTCCGAGCGTTGCCCGCCGACCCGCAGCGCCCGCCTGATGGGCCGCCGCTATAATGCGCGGGGTGTGTTGGAAGGATCGGCCGTGCGCGCGCTGTTTCCCGCTACCTTTGACCCGGTCACCAACGGCCACATGGACATCCTGACCCGCGCGGCCGGCGTCTTCGACTCGGTAGTGGCCGGCGTCTTCGAAAACCAACGGGGCGACACGCTCTTCACGGCGGACGAACGTCGGGCGCTGCTGGCCACCGCCCTGGACCACATTCCGAATGTTGAAGTGCGCATCTACTCTGGCTTGACCGTAGACTTTGCGCGCAAAGTCGAAGCTGGCGTGTTGGTTCGCGGCCTGCGAGCCGTGTCAGACTTCGAGTACGAGTTCGCGCTCTCAGCCATGAACCGACGGTTGCATCCCAACATTGACACATTGTTCTTGCTGTCAGCGCCGGAGCACGCCTTCGTCAGTTCCTCGCTCATTCGTGAAATCGGGGCGCTTGGCCGTTCGGTCGAGCCATTCGTCCCGCCAAATGTTGCGGCCGCCGTCGGCGCAAAGTTCGCCGCACAACCTAGGCGGAGGTAGATCGCCATCGATCTCATTAACTTGATTGAGCGACTGGAAACGTTACTGCGTCATGCCCAGCGCGTACCGATGACGCGCAAGGTCGTCATTGACGAGCGCGCCCTGCTGACCATCGTGGATGAAATGCGCATCCGCATTCCCGAGGAGATCCGGGAGGCGCGCCGGGTCATGCGCGCGCGTGATCAAATTCCGCAGTCGGCTCAGATGGAGGCCGAACGAATCATTCAGGAGGCGCGCGAGCAGGCCGAGCAGATGATTCGCGACGAGGAGATCGTGAAACAGTCCGAGGCGCACGCGCTGCACCTGGTCCAGGAGGCCGACGAGCGCATGGACGCCTCGCGCGAAGAAATGGACCTCTACGCGCTGAGCATGTTGCGCGACCTGGAAAGCCGGTTGGAGTCGCACCTCACCAGCATTCGCCGCGGCGTCGCCGCGCTGGACCAGGACGACGCTGGTCCCGTCGAGTTTGACGAGGAACCCGCGTAGCTTGCGTTGAGCCTCTCGCGGGCTTGACCGAAAGGTCGCCTGTGGCTGACTACATCTTTAACGTCGCGCGGTTGCTCGGACAGTCTTCCGGGCAGGGCCGCACTGTCGAAGTGGATGCCCCGGCCGACGTGATGGACGTGCCGGAACTCGTAGGTCCCGTGCAGGGTACGGCGCGATTCACGCGCCTCTCGGATGCGGTCCTGGTCACTGGGCGGATGCGGGGGCTCGCGCGAGTGCCCTGCGCCCGCTGCACCGAGGACCTGGACATCGAGTTGGAGTTCGCACTTGACGATCAGTTCGTGCCACACATCGACTCCGTGCGGGGCGGCGTGGTCGACCAGGATGATCGCTGGCAGCTCGATTTGGGCCACAACATCGATCTGTCGCACCTGTTGGCCGAGGGCGTGATCAGCGCGTTGCCTCCGCGCGTGGTCTGCGCCGGCCAGTGCGAGGCGCCGTGGAGTGAGCAGCGTGCGGGCGGGCCAGCAGTTGATCCGCGGCTGGCGCCCCTGGAGCGCCTGCGCCGCGAAATGTTCCACGAAGACGGCGCATCTCATGGATAATGGCTGGTTATGACTCCACTACCTAAGCGTCGGCTCACCCGTTCGCGATCGCGCACGCGGCGCCATGCAGCGCGTGCGCGCCTGCCGAATCTCGGGCGCTGTCCGACCTGTCACCGGCTGGTGATCAGCCACCAGGTGTGTCCCTTGTGTGGGAACTACCGCGGCAATCTGGTCATCGAGCCTTCCGACCAAGCCGTCAAGTACCGATAACCGGAACAGCCGGTTCCACCCACCATGGCGCCTGAACAGGCCCGGGCCGCGTTTGTGTTTCCGGGCCAGGGCTCACAGGCGCCAGGGATGGGCCGGTCCCTGCGCGACTCGTCGGCCGCCGCCCTGGCGGTCTGGCAGGCGGCCGACGCAAGCTTTGGCGCGTCACTCAGCCAGCTGACCGGTGAGGGCAGCGCGGATGACCTGCGGCCCACGGATGTCCAGCAGCCGGCCATCGTAGCCGCGTCGGTGGCCGCGTTCGCGGCCTTCAACGAGGCGCTTGGCGTCGCGGGCGCCGCCATTGGCCCCGACTATCCAGTGGACACAGTGGCGCTGGCCGGTCACAGCGTAGGTCTGGTGTCGGCCGTCGTGGCCGCCGGTTGCACGCCGATCGGCGAGGCGGTGGCCCTGGTGCGTGACCGCGGGCGGTTCATGACGGCGGCGGCGCAGGAGAAGCCGGGCCGCATGGCGGCGGTGCTGGGCCTGGAGACGGACGCCGTTGAGAACCTGGCGGCGCATATCCGCGCCGAGACCCCCGGCAGCTATCTGGCGGTCGCCAACATCAACGCGCCGGGGCAGGTTGTCGTAGCCGGCGACTTGGGCGCCATTGATCTGATCGTGAACGAAGGCCGCCGGGCCGGCGCGCGCCGCGTAATCCCCCTCAACGTGAGCGGCGCCTTTCACTCGGTGGCGATGCTGCCGGCCCGTGAGGCGCTGCGCGACCGCTTGCTGGCAGTTGGAATCGAGACGCCGGCGGCGCCGGTGATCAGCAACATCGACGCCGCCCTGCTCACCGACTCGGCGGCCATCCGGGCCGAGCTAGCCAACCACATCGCCGCTCCGGTTCGCTGGCTGGACGGCATTCGCTTAGTCGAGGCGCTTGGCGTGCGGCACATCGTGGAGTTTGGACACGGTTCGGTCCTTACCGGCATGCTGCGGCGCACGGTGAACGGCATTGACCTGCACAACGTGAGCGACTTGGATTCGGCCCAGGCCGCCGCCGCTGCGCTGACCCATGGGTAGTGACCAGCGCCTGGCGGGCGCGCGCACGCTTGTCACGGGCGCGTCAGGCGCGCTCGGGCGGGCATTTGCTCGGCGTCTGGCCGCGGAAGGCGCCGATCTGGTCCTGCACTATCGCGCCAATGCAACCAAGGCCGACGAACTGGCCGACGAGATTCGGTCCAACGGCGGAAGCGCGGTCGTAATCGGCGCCGACCTGTCCACGGTGGAAGGCGCGGAATCGATTGTTGGCCAGGCGCAGGAAGCTCTCGGCGGTCTGGACGTGCTGGTCAACAACGCAGGTACGACACGCGACAACCTCTTGATGCGCATGTCCGACGAGGAGTGGGACACCGTGATGCACACCAACCTGCGCTCGGCCTTCGTCTGCTCGCGTCGCGCGGTTCGCGGGATGATCCGCCAGCGCAGCGGGCGGATCATTAACATCGCATCCGTGGTCGGTCTGAAGGGCAATGCCGGTCAAACGAACTATGCCGCTGCCAAAGCCGGCCTGATTGGCTTTACCCGCGCGCTGGCGCAGGAAGTCGGCAGCCGCGGGATCACCGTCAACGCCGTGGCGCCGGGCTTCGTCATCTCACCGCTCACCGACGTGATTCCCGTCCGGCTGCGCAAGCAAGCGCTGGAGGCGATCCCGCTGGGACGCTTTGCGCAACCGGACGACATTGCGGGGGCGGTGGCGTTCCTTGCATCGGACGACGGGGCCTACGTCACCGGTCACGTGCTGACCGTTGACGGCGGCATCTCAATGGGCTGACCCATGTTTGACAAGGTGCTCGTCGCCAACCGAGGCGAGATGGCGGTGCGGATCATCCGCGCCTGCCGAGACATGGGCGTACGCACCGTGGCGGTGTATTCCGAGGCCGACGCCGATGGGCTGTCTGTCCAGATGGCGGATGAATCGGTCTGCATCGGACCGGCGCCGGCGGCGGCTAGCTACCTCAACGTGCCGCATATCATTGCCGCCGGGCTCAACACCGGCTGCGATGCCGTGCATCCCGGCGCCGGGTTTCTGGCCGAGAACGCCTACTTCGCCGAAGCCTGCGAGCGCTACCGGATCAGCTTCATCGGCCCCACGCCCGAGAACATGCGCATGATGGGCGAGAAGACGCGCGCCCGGGAGGCTGCCCTGGCGGCTGGCCTGCCGGTGATTCCGGGATCCGACGGCCCTGTGGCGGATGTCAACGAGGCCAAGTCGATTGCCCGCGAGATTGGCTTTCCGGTCATGCTCAAGGCGGCCGGCGGCGGCGGCGGGCGCGGTATCCGGCGCGTGAGCGACGTCGACGAGCTTGTCACGCTGTTCCCATTGGCCCAGGCCGAGGCCCGCAGTTCCTTCGGCAACGCCGACCTGTACGTCGAAAAGCAGGTCGAACGTTCGCGGCACGTCGAGGTGCAGGTGCTGGGCGACGGATCCAGCATGCTGCACCTGGGGCACCGTGAGTGCTCGATCCAGCGCCGATTCCAGAAGCTGATCGAGGAAGCGCCCGCGCCGAGCCTCAGCGGCCGCCAGGGCGACCGCGTCGCGCGCGCGGCGGTTCGGCTGGCGGAATCTATCGACTATCGCGGGGCAGGCACCGTAGAGTTTCTACTCGACGATGAGAATCGCTACTACTTCATCGAAGCCAACACCCGCATTCAAGTCGAACACCCGGCGACCGAAGCCGTCACGGGAATTGATATCGTCCGGGCGCAGCTTGCGATCGCGGCTGGCGAACCAAGCGGCCTGCGCCAGCGCGATATCCGGCTGAACGGGCACGCCATTGAGTACCGGGTGCTGGCCGAGGATCCGGAGCGCGACTTCCGGCCCGATGCGGGAACCGTCACCGACCTGCGACTTCCAGGCGGACCGGGGGTGCGCGTGGACACGCATCTGTTCGCTGGTTGTGAGGTGTCGCCCTACTACGACTCGCTGCTGGCCAAGCTGATCATCCACGGCGACACGCGCGACGAGGCAATCCGGCGGTCACGGCGGGCGCTGGGCGAGACGCGAGTCGAAGGACCCGCGACCAACCTGGACTTGCACCGCGCGATCCTGCAGGACCAGCGATTCGTCTCGGCCAATTACGATCTCGGCTACGTCACGGGTACGCCTGTGCCGCTTGCGGAATCCGCCGGCTAAGCCGATGGCCGCACGACGGCGACGGCGACGGCGTGGCCGCCGATTGGCGCGCGAAACAGCCATGCGATTGATCTACGAGGCCGACATGGCCCAGCGCACGCCGCTTGAACTGCTCGATATCCGGGAACGTGAACTGAACCTGGACGACGAAACCGCAGCCTACGCGCGTGTGTTGGTAAAGGCCGTGAACGCGAGTCGAGACCAACTCGACACCGCCATTGGCCAGCTCACACCCGCATGGCCCGTCGATCAGATGGCCCGCCTGGACGTTGCGATCATGCGCATCGCCCTGGCCGAAATCGACGCCGGCGAGACGCCGGTAGCCGTGGCAATCAACGAGGCCGTGGAGCTGGCCAAACGCTACTGCGCCGAGGGCGCCGCCCCGATGATCAACGGAGCGCTAGGATCGTACGTGCGACAAGACACGGCGTCCGTGACGCCTGACCAGCTAGGCTGATCGCATGGCTGAAGCCGACCAGGCGCTGACCAACCCCGAAGAAGACCTCGGCGGCGTAATGTCGCTGCGCGAGCACCTGAATGAGCTGCGCAAGCGGCTGACGATCGCCGTGCTGGCGGTCATTCTGTCCAGCTTCGTGGTCTGGCCATTCAAGGACTTTGTTTTCCACTTCGTCCAGCTCCCACTCCCCCGCGGCGCCGTGCTGCAGCAAATCGCCGTCACCGAGACGCTCTTCACGTTCGTGAAAATCTCGTTCATCGTTGGGTTTGGCCTGGCCAGCCCGATCGTGGTGTATCAGGTGCTGGCGTTCGTCGCGCCCGGCCTGTATCCCCAGGAGCGGCGCTGGATCTTCTTGAGCATTCCCGCCGTTGCGCTGGCCTTCCTGACCGGAGTGTCCTTTGCCTGGTTCGTCGTGCTGCGGTTTACGGTGGGGTTTCTGGCGGGATTTGCGCCCGCCACGATCGCCACGGAATTCACGGTCGATGGCTGGGTTTCGTTTGTTCTGCGCATCTTGCTGGCCGTCGGACTGGCCTTCGAGACACCATTCGTGATCTTTGCCCTGGCCAAGATCGGCCTCGTCACGGCCGACAGCCTGGCCCGCCAGCGGCGCTATGCCGTCGTGGCCATCGCCATAATCGCGGCCATCATCACGCCCACGCCCGACCCCTTCACCCAGGCCTCGGTTGGCATCCCGTTGTACGCGCTCTATGAGATTGGGGTCATCCTGGCGCGCGTGGCCGTGCCCACTGACCGAGGCGACGACGAGCCGGAAGCGGATGCCGAAGGCCAAGGCTCCGTTCCGACGACTGCCTAGCGCGCCTCCGGTCCTGAGGCCGGCGTGGCCGGCAGCCTGAGCCCCAGATTCGCTGCTGCGCGCTGAAAGTCGTCAGGTGGCGCCGCCGCCGCCAGCCAACGCCTGCCCGCGGCATCGTCGAAGCGCAGCGTCCACGCGTGCAGCATGCACCGTTCGGTTCCGGACGCCTGCCCGCCGTAGGTCTCGTCGCCCAGAATTGGGTGGCCAATGGCCGCCATGTGCACCCGGATCTGGTGGGTGCGGCCGGTCGTTGGTCTGGCTTGTACCAGCGCGGCCCCGGCCGCGCGGCCCAGAATCCGGTAATCGGTCACGGCTGGCCGACCGCGGTGCACCACGGCCATGCGCGTGCGGTGCGTTGGATGGCGGCCAATGGGCGCGTCAATGCGTCCTCGGGGCGGCTCAGGCGTGCCGCGCGTGATTAGCAGATATTGCTTGCGGACTTCCCGGCGCTCAAACGCTTGGGCCAGGCGGGTGTACATGGCCGGGGTTCGTGCGATCAGCACCACGCCTGAGGTGTCCTTGTCCAGGCGGTGCACGATGCCGGGCCGGCGTGGATGTCCGACGGCGCTCAACTCCCGGTAATGCGCGAGCAACCGGTGCGCCAGCGTTCCGCTACCGGCGCCCGCGCCCGGGTGCATGACGATGCCGGCCGGCTTGTCGACGGCGATGAAGTCGTCGGTTGCTAGAAGTGCCGAAATAGGCCCCGGCTCGGGCGTAAGCTCCTCCGCGACGGGCGGCGCCTCGCCCTGCACGATGTCGCCGGGCTGCAGCCGCCGCGCGGGCAGCGCCGGGCGGCCATTCACCGTCACCACGCCATCGCGAATCAGCCGAGCCGCTCGCGAGCGCGTCAGGTCGCCCACCGCCTCCGCCAGGAACACATCCAGTCGCATGGCGCGCGCCACGCCTGCATAGGTCAACTTGAAGTGCTTCTGACTGCCAGCCATCGGATCCGACGGCTATCCCGCGTGCTGCGGTCTTCCCCCTCTCCCTGTGGGAGAGGGTTGGGGTGAGGGTCTTCGCCCATGCTTGATCACAGAAGGCGCCGCCTTTGCGGCCTACTCATCGTTCGCCGCCCGGGAACGAACTTCAATCTCGCCGATGGACACGTAGTCCGCGTAACCGCCGTTCGCCAGCAGCCGCAGTACGACGTAGCGGGTGAGTTCGGTCGGAATCTCGATGCGGACGCTGGGCGCGGGATCGAGGTCGGCCTCGCGAATGAACTTCAGACCGGAGGGGTCTTCGCGCGGATCGACCTCGCGTGAGGTAAATACCTGGACCCGCCGCGGATAGCTGGCCGGCGGTTCGTTTGGGTGATTGAGGATGTCGATCGTCGCGACCGGCGTGCGCAGGTTGAGCTTCACGACCACATCCTGCGGAAATAGGACATTGGCCGAGCGCCAGGCGGGGAAGTCGGCCTCGACCAGGCCATCCACCAGCGCCTCGGGGCCGTGGCCCTCCTGCGCGCCGCCGGGTGTGAACGCGCGCCCGCCGACGGCGGAAGCCGAAACCAGCGCGCCGCGGCTGCGGTCGGCGCCGTCGAACAGGAGTCGCATCTTCACGGCCAGGTCGCCGCGCAGGTCGCTGCCGTTGCTCACGATGAACAGTTGCACCGCCATGAGCAATGACAGGAGGAACACGATCGCAACCGGAATCCAGTTCACGGAAAACACCTTGCGCCTGAGGGAGGTGCGGTCCAGTTCGGCCCGGCGCTCGAGTTGCCCATGGCAGACGTCGCAAACGTAGCCCCAATCCGTTGCGTTGAGCGCCTCGTCGCAAAACAGCCGGGCGCAGCGGTCGCAGCGCTGTGAGGCCACGCGGGTGGGATAGACGGTGCAGCGGTAGAGCGCCAGTTCGCGGGCGCTTTCGGCAAAGATGCGTCGGCTGGGCGGGCGCTTTGCCGGCTCGTCGACCCGCAATGCTGGACCCATCCGCCGCCGTTTCGCTGCGCGTGTGACGGAGTCCAGGCACCGGCATCCCGGCGGCGCGCGTGTGCCGCGCGCCGCGAAGCGCAGCCATTCCCCAATATACTCGTGTCAATCAGCTAGCCGCCGGCACGCACCGCGCAAACCCGCCGGCGCCCTCCCCTACGGTGCCGTGTTCAGGCGTAATACCAATGTGCTGCTTGAGATCGCCGAGACGGTGCTCCTGGCCGCCCTCATCTTCTTCGGCACGCGCCTGCTGGTGCAGAACTTCCTGGTGGAGGGGCCCAGCATGTCCCCAACCTGGCCGACTCCGAGTTCCTGCTCGTCAACAAGCTCACCTACCTGACCGACGATCCCGCGCGGGGCGACGTGATTGTGTTCCGCTCCCCCCGTAATCCGGATGAGGACCTGGTCAAGCGCGTGATCGGGCTGCCGAATGAGGTCGTGGAAATCCGCGACGGTCAGGTCTACGTGAACGGTCATATAGTCGACGAGTCGAGCTATTTCAGGGGGCCGATCGGCCGCGACACGCCAGCCAGGCGCGTACCCGAGGGCTCGTACTTTGTGATGGGCGACAACCGTCTGCAGAGTCGCGACTCGCGAGATATCGGATCCGTGCCGCGGGCCTCAATCCTCGGGCAGGTGTGGCTGGTCTACTGGCCGCCCGGAAAGTTTGGACTCCTGCCCGATACGGCGCCCCCACTGGCGCCAGCGCCTCAGCGAGCCGACGACCTGCCGCTCCCCGCCTGAGCTTCATCTCGCGAGCAGGGCCAGGCGTCAACCACGCGTTGTTTCGTCTGGTCCAGCGTCTCCGGCATCACTTTCACGTCGCCCGTCACCGGCATGAAGTTCGTGTCGCCCGCCCAGCGCGGCACCACGTGGAAGTGCAGGTGACCCGGAATGCCCGCGCCCGCCGCCGCTCCCAGGTTCATGCCCACGTTGTAGCCGTCGGGCGCAAAGGCCTCCTGCAACGCCACGCGCGCCTGCACGACCAGTGACATGAGTTCGCTGGCCTCGTCCTGTTGCAGGTCACTCAGGTCCGCCGCGTGCCGATACGGCAGCACCAGCACGTGCCCGTTGTTGTAGGGATAGAGGTTCAGCGTCACGTACGCCAGCCGCCCCGCGTGCACGATCAGCCCCGGCAGATTCCCGGCCTGCTCCACCGGCACGCAAATCGGACACGCCCCGTCGTCCCGCTTCTCGCCCCTGACATACGCCATCCGCCAAGGACTCCACAACCGCTGCGAAGGCAAAGCAATCTCCGGCCCGATTGACGGCCACACGACCGCCCCAAACGCTGACCGTGATCTTACCGACGGGGCGCGGCCGCGCCCCTAAGCGGCGGCGGCCCGGCGTGAGGTTGCTACGATTCCCTCCCATGAGCTTGGAAGCCCACTACAGCCCCGTCGCGCAGGCGATGGAGCAGAATCCGCTGCGGCCGAGTTGGACCATGCAACGGCCCGGCGTGATCAGCCTGGCCTACGGGTTCCCTGACTCGCAAAGCTTTCCGTACGACGAACTGGCCGAGGCCACCGCCGGCCTGATGTCTGCCCACAACGCCGAGGCCCTCCAATACGGCCCGGTCTCCGGCCCCGAACCGCTGCGGCGCTTCCTGGCTGACTGGGCCTGCACAACCGAGGGCCTGGATGTCGGCCCCGACAACATCATGATCACCAGCGGCGCCTCGCAGGGCATCGCGCTGGCGGCGCGGCTGCTGGTGGCGCCCGGCGGGACCGTGATTGTGGAGTCGCCGACCTTCATCGGCGCGCTCTGGTTCTTCCGCGGGCTGGGAATCAACACTGTTGGAGTCGACACCGACGACCTGGGCATCGTCCCCTCCGCCCTGCGTGAAACGGTGACCCAACAGCGCCAGGCGGGAGCGCACGTCTCCCTCGTCTACACCATGCCCACCGTCCACAACCCCGTGGGCTTCAACGCACCCGTGGAACGCCGGCGCGAATTGGCCGAGGTCGGCGAGGAACTGGACCTGGTTTTCCTGGAGGACGACGCCTACGGCGACCTGATCTTCGACGGCGACCGCCCGCAGGCGCTCTATTCCATTGCCGGCCGCGAGCGTGTCATCAAGCTGGGCACCCTGTCCAAGCTCGTCGCCGGCGGCATGCGCCTGGGCTGGGCGATTGCCGAGCCCGACGACATCTCGCGCATGTGCGGCCTCAAGGCCGACAGCGCCACCGGCCCCTTTGCCGCCTGGGTCACCGGCGCCTACCTGCAAAGCGGCGCGCTAGCCCGGCGTTTGCCCACCCTGCTGGACCTCTACCGCACCCGACGCGACGCCATGCTCGAGGAACTGGCGCCCCTCCGCGAGTTGGGCTGCGACTGGATCACACCCGCCGGCGGCTTCTTCATCTGGCTGGAGCTTCCCGAGGGCGCCGACAGCGAGGCCATCCGCGAACGCGCCGAAGAGAACGGCGTCACCTACCTGGCCGGCCACCACTGCTTCGCCGACGGCCTGAATAGACGCTACATCCGCCTGGCCTACAGCTACATCCCCGAAGACCAACTCCGCCAAGGCACCCGCCGCCTAGTCCAAACCCTCCGCGCCGAACTCCCGCCAACCACCGCAAGCTAACCCCTGTTGTCCCCGCCCGGGGTAGAGCAACCGTGTGCAGCGTCAAACGCCAAAGGGCCGTGCTGATCTTTCTCCCTCTCGCTTGATGGAGAGGGTTGGAGCCTGCCCCGGACATGATCCGGGGGTGAGGGTGGCAGCCACCCCCAAGCACCCACGCAAAGTCAGCAGCAACCCACCGCCCCTACCATCCCCCTCCGTCATCCCGGCGTCCGCAGCCGGGACCCAGCAGCAACCAGCAAACCCACCTCACCCCAGCTGCCCCGACCACCCGACCATCCCAAGCGCACGAGCGATTCATGCCGAGCCTGGCCCCGCTCGTGATGAGCCTGTCCTGAGCCTGTCGAAGGAGCCTGCCCTGAGTCCCGTTGTAGGCGTGCCCCTTGTGGGTACCCTAGGGCAAGGTCTCGCAAGGCAACGACCCCTCCACGGGGAGCGCGCGTCCCAAGCCCCCGAAACCCATGAGTGGCGAGCCTGCCCTGAGCTTGTCGAAGAGCCTGCCCTGAGCCTGCCGAAGGGGAGCCGAGTCGAACCACACCCCCTCCGTCATTCCGGGGTCCTCACCCGGCCGGGACCCAGTCCTCATCCCCCGCCGCCATCCCGGCGTCTGCGTAGAGCCGGCGCCTCAAACCCGCCCGTCCTCGGAACCACCAACCCTTGCCGTCTACGAGGTGCCCGGTTCCTATCCATCCAGGTCGAACCAGTCGTCTGCAAGTCTCAAAGTTGAACGCTGCGGCTGAAACTCTTCTTCCGATGAAACGCTCAGAACTACGAGCTACTTTCCGACGTCGTACTCCCGCCAGTCGGGCACGTAAGCATTCATAAGCGCCTTGAACAGCTTCCCGTGATTTGGCACACGTAGATGCAGAAGCTCGTGGGCGATCACGAAGTCCTGGAATCCATCGACTTGCCCGTCCAGGTCGCGTGCCAGGGTAATCGTCCCGGCGGTTGAGCAGGATCCCCACTTCCGTGTCATGTGCCGGACACGTACGCGACGCGGAGCAACGTTCAGGCGCGCCGACCAGCAGTCGACTCGTTGCCGCAGACCCGAATTGCTGCCGTCAGGAGTCCGCATCAGGAGCTCCGCCGAGCAGGATGGACAGGACGTGATCAACGATTCGTCCCCGCTCGCCACTCTCGACCCTCAGCAGAGGGTGATAGAGCGAGGCCCGCATCCGCCTCTGTTCCTCGACATTGACGGCGGCGTTGGGAAAGCGGCTAGTGAGCGTCTGGGCCTCTTGAGCCAAATCCATGGCGCTTACTTCGGCCGCTTGCAGGGCGCCGTCGTCCTTCAGAGTCCAGAACACAGAAAAGGCTCTGGGAGGCAGAGTGCTGGTCTTCGCGGCAGTTGCGGCGTCTTCCTTGTCTCTGGCGATGGCTTCCAACATGTCCATCGCCGCAAGCCCGGCACTCGTACGCTCTTCCAGACCCTTCAATACCCGTTCTGCACGTTCCTTCAGAGGCCGCAGCACGGCCTCCAGATCCGGCTCGCGTTCGACCTCGGTCTGAAATCCTCGGACCAGATTGAAGACTTTGGCTTCGTCAGAACCGGGTTCATTCCGAATCGCGGCGAGAGTGCGAATGTCAAAGGTCACAGCCTTGGTCAGGTTGCCCAGACCGTGCATCGTGGCCGAATCTTCGACCAGCCGCTGCGTCTTGTGGGCCAGGTCGGGTACGAATTCGGGGCTGTTGGAATAAGCGCCGCGGACAACCGCGTAGAGCTTGGCAAGCCGTTGGAACGGACTGATGTAGTCGCGCAACTCGGCTGAAGGCGACAGGATTTCCCACAGCGCTTCGAGTTCCTTATAGGCCGAGTAGAAGTCCTCCCTGGCTTCAGGCGACAGAAAGCGGCCGAACACGATCTCCTCAAGCCGCGCGTCATCGTCGGCCCTCGTTACGTATTCGGCGCTCGCCTCGGCCGCTTGGAGCAGCCCTTCTGAGTCGTCACTCGGAACTTCCAGGTATTCCACTCGGGCTCTGGCCATCTTGGATCGAAAGTCCTGCATCAACAGGTCCAGGTCCTCGATCACGCCGCTGACGTCCGACGAATCGAATTGCAGGGCCTTTTTCAGGTCCCGCAGCACGCCTACGAAGTCCACGACGAGCCCAATGGGCTTGCCAACTCCGTTCGCGTCCACGTACGGCCGGTTCACACGCGCGATGGCCTGCAGCAGAACGTGATCGCGCATCGGCTTGTCCAGGTACATGCAGTACAGCAGGGGCGCATCGAATCCGGTCAGCAGCTTGTCGGTGACGATCAGGATCTTCGGGTCGTCGCCCGCCTTCTTGAACGTCAGCCGAACGTCTTTTTCCTGTTCCTCGGATAACTGCAACTGAGCGACGAGCGGCCGTTCCACGATGTCATCGGTGTTCTCCGAGTACACAGGCGCGGTCCACTCCGCAGGCAGCAGCTTGTCCAGCGCGCGCTTGTACTTGGCGCAGGCCTCGCGGTTCACGCCCACCAGGAACGCCTTGTAGCCCAGGGGAAAGACGTTCTCCCGGAAATGCCGGGCCACAAACCTCGCGACCTTCTCGATGCGGTCGTCGGCGCTCAGGAAGGTGCGCAGGCCAACGGCTCGGTCCAGCACGCGGTTGAGCTCGTCGACGTCCGTGACGCCTTCCATCTCCGCCAGGGCCAGGAACTCCCGGTCGAGCTGACCGGCGGGCACCGTCATCTCGCTCGGCGCCATCATGTGGCGGATCGGCAGCGTCGTCTCATCCTCAATGGACTCGGTAATGGTGTACCTGTCCAGGTAGCCCAGCTCGTCGTCGGCACCGAATATCTTGAAGGTCCCTTCGCCGTGCTCGGTTCGCGCGATTGGCGTGCCCGTGAATCCCACGATGGTCGAGTTCGGCACCGCCGCCATGAGGTAGGTGCCCAGTTCCCTCGCCACCGATCGATGCGCCTCGTCGATAAACACATAGATGCTGTCGCGGACATTGGCGTCCTTTTTGATGCCCTCGAACTTGTGAATCATCGAGATGATCAGACCTCTCCGATCCGCGGCCAGCATCTCCCGCAGCTGAGCCCTGGAGTTAGCCCGCGCGACGGCAATGTCCTGCTGCTGCATCTCGCCCAGCAGCCGCTCGACCCAGCCGGCGAGCTGGCCCTCCAACTCCCGGCGATCCACCACGACAACCGCCGTCGAAGCCCCAAACCTGTCCTTGGATTCCAGGATCAATCGGGCGGCGGTGAGCAGCGTAAACGTCTTCCCGGATCCCTGGGTGTGCCAGATCAGACCGCGGCGCTTCGCCGGCGCCGCGCACCGTTCGACCACGCGGTCAACCGCGCGACGCTGGTGCTGGCGCAGCACCGTCTTCCGCGTCTCGCCGTCCTCCACGTAGAACAGGATCCAGTCCCGCAGCGTCCGCAGGAAGTCCGTCGGCTCGAAAAACGACTGGACGGCGAAGCGATAGCTCTCCTCGGGAGTCTCCTTCCACCGCGCCATATATCGGCGTGACAGGTTCCAGGTGACGCCGTACCAGTAGTCCAGCAGGTGAGTCACGTTGAAAAGCTGCGCCGCGCCCATCAGTTCGGGCGTCTCGACCTCGTAGCGCCGCAGTTGCGCCACGCCCCGCTCGATGGCGTCGGCGTCCGACGGGTTCTTGTGCTCGACGATGGCCACCGGCAAGCCGTTGACCACGAACATCACATCGGCCCGGTTGCCCTTGCGGGCCGGCGGTTTGAGCCGCCATTCCCAGGTCACGTGGAGGACGTTGGCGCCCGGTTCGTCGAAGTCGACCAGCCGCACCTGCCGGTGGCGCTGCTCGGCTTCGTCGTACCACTGTCGCTCGCCCCGCAGCCAGGCCAGCATCCGCCGGTTGCCCTCAATCGTCGACGGAAGCGCCTGGATGTTCTCCACCACCGAGCGGACGGCGTCGTCTGTCATCCAGGGGTTGAAGCGGCGCAGAGCCTCTTCCAGCACGCCGCGAAACAGCAGGCCAGCCTCACCCCCTCGTAGTGCCAGGGCATTCTTGGGGGAGAGCGAAGTCCACCCAACCTCCGCCGCATGGCGGACCATCGGAAACTGGACGGTGCCGGCTTCGGTGATGCTCAGACGCGCCACGACTGCCCCGCTACTTGAAGATCCCCTGCGTTAGTCATATCCTTAGCCAAGCAGACGGCCGAGGCACCCGAGGAGCCGGAAATGGCAACGGTGAACGTCCACGAAGCGAAGACCCACCTGTCGCGCCTGCTGGCGCAGGTTGAGGCGGGCGAAGAGGTGACCATCGCCCGCAACGGCAAGCCGGTCGCCCGGCTCGTGCCCTGCAAAAGGCGCGGCAAGCGACAGTTTGGCGCTATGAAGGGAAAGATCACGATCGACGACAGCTTCTTCGACCCACTTCCCGAGGAGGAGTTGCGCCTGTGGGAAGGCGGCTGAACCGTGCGGCTGCTGCTCGACACCCATGCGTTCCTCTGGTGGTACGAGGGGAGCAGCCGGATGTCGTCGCCCGCGAGACAGGCGGTGGACAATGACAACAACGAGGTGCTGGTTAGCGCGGCGTCGGCTTGGGAAATCACCACCAAGCATCGGCTAGGCAAACTCCCCGGCGCTGACCTCATTGCCGCCGACGTGGCGGGCGCCATTGCCGACCAGGACTTCGAAGAACTTTCCATCACCGTCGAAGAAGCCGCCCGCGCCGGCGCGCTGCCGGGCCCCCACCGCGACCCCTTCGACCGCATGCTCATCGCCCAGGCCTTGTCACGCAACCTCGTGCTCATTTCCAACGAATCCACCTTCGACCGCTACGGCATTCACCGCCTCTGGTGAGGCGCCGTCACTCCCCTGCCTTGCTGGTCTGAATCACCAAGACCCTCTGCCCTGCGGCGTTCCCACAGGACCTCATCGGCCAGGCGTTCCAGCAAATCCTCAGACTCGGGACGGCTGAACAGCTCGGCCCATCGCTCCTCCGATTCCAGCTCAGCCAGCAGGAAGCGGGCAAATCTGTCCTGTTCCTCCTTCGGCAGGTCGGCGGCTCTCTCGAAAGCCCGCTGAAGAAGTTGGTTCATTGGCTGTCCTCCCGTTACATAGAAATGCACGAGCGCTCGTCTACGATACTTTCGCCTGCGCGTTCATCGTCAATCCCTCACGTGCCCCGTTGTTCGGTGCCGTACCGACCAGCACCTGCCCGCCGCCCCGATCCAGGAAGGCGCACACCGTCATGGCCGCCTCCTGGCGCGTGCCGGTCGTCTCCTGGCACTCCAGCCTCTCGGACTTGCCGGACGAGGTAAGGACCATGATGTGCTCGGGTATCACGCGCGGGCACCTGGATTGGTACCTGGGAATTAAGTCACCCTATCCGCAAGCAACGCTCGCACGGCAGGCACCAGCTCGTTGGGGATCTCCATCACCGTCTGTGTGGAGTCCTCGAAAGCGGCCTCATCTTCAGCGACCGCTTCATCCTCGCTCAGCGAGTCGTAGTGCTGAAGAAGGCGATGGACACGCTCTTCGTCCCACCCTGGCGGGAAGTTGGTCGTCTTCTTCATCGTCCCCTCCTTCTCATGCGTCGCCGAAAAGCGGCGAGCGGTTTGCCCCTCAACTCGTATGCTGTGATGACGAAGGTCCAGTCTGGATTGCGATCGGGCACATAGATGACCCGAAGGTAGCGTCCGCCAATAGTCTGCCCGATAGCAATACGCGATCCCTCCCGACCGGGTCGGTCTTCTCCGGGTGATGCCAAGACATCCTCGACTTCGCTTTCCTCAACGCCGTGGGAGAAGATATGCGGCACACCTGTTTCACGGTCGATATAGAATCTAATCCGCACAGCTGCCACCTCCGACCACTGCCTCGGCTAGTTTCACGCCGAACAGCACCTCTCCGCCACCCCGATTCAGGAAGGCCCACACCGTCATGGCCGCCTTCCGGCGCGTCCCGGTCGTCTCCTTGAACTCCAGCGTTTCGGACTCGCCGGAAGCGATTAGAGTTGTGATGTAGTCAAGCGTCATTGCTTCTCCCAGCACCAAGCAAATCGGCAAGGGGCCTGATACGCTTCTTTAAGTTTTTTGCAAGGCCCGCATCATCCCTGACTCGCGTAACGACCATACGCTCATAGTCTGCTCGACTCCTACATCCTAGAGTCGTCGCGATTCTCTCAAAGACACTGCTCTCCCTAAGTGGATACCGGGCTATGAGCGCATCCAGGCTTCCCGATTCGACGAAACCATTGAAGCGGTTCAATTCGCCCTGGTAGGGGTTCGCTATTGGTCCACTGATTGTCAGCTGTTCACCGGCTGATCTGATCTCTTTCCAATCGGGCACGTGGGTCGCGAAGCGGTTGTATACCTGTCTCTCGCTACGTCTTGCAGCCATTCTCTCGGGAAGATCGTGGTCTGCCCCGATTGCTTCCAAAGCGCTTTTCCTAACGGCTGCAAGCATCGCCTGTGGGTCGCATCCCAAGGACTCTGCCTGTCTGCAAGCTATAGCTTCGATAGCATCCGAGCAGTAATACAGCGATTCCACTGTGAATACGTCCAGAGCAAATACGTTGCCTTGGGCGAGTTCGTTGACCTGGTCCTGAGTGCGATCGTCTCTATCGATCAGCCCGAATGCCTCCACATGGTGATGCTTGTATGAGCCGCGTAAGCCCTTGACCGCCCTAATGACCCCGTCACAACTCTCCTTGGGAATAACCGACAGCTCTGGAAACAAGGCACTATACAACGGCAGATCAAGGCTGTTGGCCGTGCCCTCCACGAATAGGATCCTTCGTCTTGCTCCCAAGATGTCACGCTTAAGGTCCTCTGGCAATTCCGCACCGGATTCCAGAACTTCGGTTTCCCATGCATTTGGCAGACTGCCGTTCCAAACACACGAGCGCAAGATGACGACATTTGCCGCTGGATTAGCGATAGGCAGGGCAATCTCGTGCGTTGAAATCACAAAGGCACAGTCACGACGCTTGGCGAACAGTGCAGATAGAAATGGCTCAATGATGGATCTATGGAGATGGCGCTCAGGTTCGTCAATCAGCAGAGTAGTGCCTGGCTCAACGGTGAGAACATCAGCCGCTATTATTGTGGCGGATCTCTCACCGTCTGACATTTGAGCCATACTGTAGCTCAGATCGTTGTCGCCATGCTGTGCAAGAATCTCTTCATCATTGGAATTCATGAGCGAGACCTTTATGGTGCCCAGGTTGAGCAATTCATTGAGTTGCTGAAAAAGAGACTTAGACTTTGCGGCAAATGCAGTCGCCTTTTTCGGATTCTTGTCGTCGATGTATTGACCAATAGTACGATAACGGGTGTTGTCTTTCGCCACCAAATCGAAAAGTATAGCTGACTGTCGCTCAGCTGGGCTTTGCTCCTTCCACCGCGCATCTTCTTGACTGTCCAAGAGCATCCTGTTTTGTTCAAACTGTTTGCGGCTTTGCGCTGTGAAGTTCAAGTGCCCGGAAGGAAGCCAAGTCTGTCTATGGGCGGCAATACGCTTGACGACAGAGACTCCCAGCCTTGAAACCCAGTGTTGGAATAGCGCAGATTTTCCAGTTCCGTTGGGGCCAACTATATACAGTTGCTGGCCAACTTCAATAGATACAGTCAACAAATCCCCCGACGTCGTGGGGATGTTTAGCTCCATCTAGTTCACGTTACTCATGCCAGAAGTTAACTCCCCCGCTCTCACCTCTCCCGTCATCATCTTGTGCAGCAGCACCTTGAACAGTTCCTCCAGCACGGCGAGCTTGCGGCGATGCAAGTCAATCTTACAGTCAGTGGAGTCGAGGACCGCAACGATATTTTGCTGCTCGTCTATGGCAGGGAGAGGAAACAGGACCGTACGGAGCTTAGTCGCATTGATGTTGGCTTGTCCGACAGCGCGGCTCGCAAGCTTCTTGATCTCCTCCTGCGTTCTCGGCCAGTTCATGAAGTAGTTGAGGTACTCCGGGAGGCATCGGTCAGCGTTAACCACAAGCCGCACGAGATAGGACGCAAAGACAGCAGGTCTATCGTCTTCAATGATCGCCATCCGACCAACCAAGTCAATACTGTTTGTGCGATTAAACAGTAGATCGCCAAGCTTTACACGGAACCGGTCGTAGCTCTCTGCGTCTAGATCGACGAACTGAAGATTTCGGTAATGTACCTTGCCGTCTTCCTGACAGTTCATTCGTAGGATCGGATAAGTGCCAGACGTTCGGCCGCGCATCGATAGACCGTACTGTGTGGACACGGCGACGTCGTCGATTGCCGTAAGCTCCCAACTCTCCGGCATCGGCCCGATCTCCGTCTCTTTCTGCGGCTCGCCGCGCAGCCCGCGGGTGAACAGCGTCCGCATCGCGGCGCGTTTCAATTCCTGAGACTGTCCAATCACCGACCTTTCTAGGTGTATAGCTTGCTCAACTGTGTCAAGGACCCGAGCTATCTCCGCTTGCTCCGGCTTCTCTGGAAGAGAAATGGGAGTCGAATAAGCTATCTCCCGGTTCAGGCCAGGAATAGCGCTATGGCTGTTGAGTTCATCCAGTCCGATACTTGACAGTAGATGATAGAGAAATCGCCAGTTGTGGTCGTTCTTGTTAACAACGTAATACGTTGTATCGATCGGCCAGAAGTCTCGGTCAGAGTATGCTACCTTTCCTACTGATCCTTTTCTCCCGACTACTATTCCTGGTCCAGCCACTAGCGACGAAGAGTGAGTTCCTACGCAGCCGTTCGAGCCGTATACTGCGAAGGCACCCGGCCGCCGAGCGTGCACAGGGAGCGATTTACCATAGGCAAGTTCAACCTCGGCTCCCACCTGGGAATCTCGCCAGCTATTCATTCGAGGATCCTCTTTAGCATGGTGAAAACCTGGCAATCGGAGTCCTGAATGGCTTTAGACAGTTGTTCGAGTGAAGCCAACAGGTCAGGAACGCTGCGTGCTTCTTCCGACTGAATATGCCCTACCCACCGACTTGGACTGAGGTTGTAGTCGGCCTCTGCCGCCTGATCGCGGGTGATAACGGCCACTTCACCTTCGACCGGCTCACCTTTCAGGAACATGGCTGCCAGTGGGCGGATGTCTTCATCCGGGATGTAGTTCTTGGGCCGTCCCTTGCGCACGCGCCGGCTGGCGTTCAGCAGTACGATTTTGTCTTTGCGTGCCGCCGGCTTGCGCTTCGAGAGCACGATGATGATGCCGGCGGCGCTCGTGTTGTAGAAGAGGTTGTCCGGCAGCAGGATCACGCCGTCGATCAGGTCCCGCTCGACGAACCACTTGCGGATGTTGCGCTCCCGGTCCTCGTGCTTGCTCCCTGAGCCGCGCGTCACCGCGCCGGTGTCCAGCACCACCGCCGCCCGCCCGCGCTCGTTCAGGCAGGCCAGGGTGTGCTGCAGCCAGGCCCAATCGCCCTTGCCGGTGGTAACGCCCCCGGCGCTGCGAAACCGGTCGAACGGGTCGTTGTCGAACACATCGGGGTTGAATGGCTGATTCCACATCGGATTGGCGACCACGATGTCGTGGGTGGCGATGCGGCCGGCGGCGTCCTTGAACTTGGGGTTGAGCATCGTGTCGCCGCGCTCGATCCCGACTTCCATGTCGTGGACGATGGCGTTCATGTGGGCCGTTGCGTAGCTCTCGGCTTGCAGCTCCTGTCCGTAGAGCTTCAGCGGCACGCGGCTGGTGGGATCGAGCTCGCGGGCGGCGAGTTGAAGCTTCACCAGCAGCCCCGCCGAGCCGCAGGCGTAGTCGTGGCAATTCTGGCCGGGCCTCGGCCGCAGGATATGCGCCATCAGGAATCCGACCTCGGTAGGCGTGAAGAACTCGCCGGAGCTGCGGCCCGAGCCTTCGGCGAACTTCCTGAGCAGGTATTCGTAGGCGCGGCCCAGGAAGTCGGGCTGCACGTCGGCCAGGCCGAGCCGGTAGCGCGGGTCGGAGAAGGTCTCGACGACGGCGGCAAGCCGGGCCGGGTTGATGTCCCGCTCGCCATTGCGCTCGGACGCGAAATCCACCAGGTCGATCACGCCGGACAGCGTCGGGTTGTGACTCACGACCGCACGCACCGCCCGCGTCAGATGCTCGCCAATGTCCCTGGGTCGGGTGCTTCGTCCATGATCGTCGCGGGGCCACTCATGCGAATCCCTGCCGCTGACGACGCTCCACCTAGCCTCCGGCGGCAGGTAGAACCGCAACAGGCCGTGGTCGCTCTCCGCGATCTCCTGCGCGACCGCTCGATCGTCGAACTCCTCGGCCAGCCGGTCGATCTCGTCGTCGAAGACGTCTGAGAGACGCTTGAGAAAGAGCAGTGGCAGCAAGTAATCCTTGAACTTGGCCGCGTCCCTCTCACCCCGGATGGAGCAGGCCGCGTCCCACAGCATCTGCTCCATCGGTTTGGTGGACGGGGCGGCCGCCTGCCGACTTCGCGATCGGCGCCGGGTCACGCGCACGGCGGACTCGGTCTGGCGGAAAGCCGCCTCGGCGGCATCGACGCCCGCCTCATCCGCCAGCGCGGCAATAGCCGCCCGCGCCGCCCTCTGCGGCATGGTCAAGCCACCCTCCCAGCGATTCACCGTGGCAAACGCAACCCCAAGCCGCTCCGCCAGTTCCCCCTGCGTCAGCCCCATCTCGGCGCGGATGGCCTGTAGAATTGCCCGAACAGTCTGCTTATCTGTTATGTCTGTCATATCTGCACTATAACACGCACTCGCTTATGCGGCCAAGGGAAGTGGCCGGCCTCGCTCACAGGATTAGTCCGAGGCGACGGAGTCTGCTCGCACCTACAGGATCGACGTTGGCCCTAAAGCGGGTGTTCTCGACCCACTTCCAACCGGCCAAGCGCCGCGCGCGCAGGCATGGCCCACTCACGCTCGCTGAGAAGGTGATCCCTGGGAAACGAAGCTAGCCGGCGCTCGCCGCGGCGGCAGCTACCGCCGTTAACCTCACCGTGGCCGCGGTCCATTCCATTGCCGCGGCGGCCCAGGCCAGGCCGGCCCCAAATCCAACCATCAACACTAGGTCGCCCGCCTGAATCCGCCCCGCCTCCAGCGCCTCACAAAGAGCGATCGGGATGGACCCAGCCGAGGTATTCCCGTAGCGGTCCGCGTTCACGAACACCCGATCCATGGGGATTCCCGCCCCCCGAGCGGCCGATTTGATGATCCGTAGGTTGGCCTGATGCGGGATGAACAGGTCCACGTCGTCCGGCCCCAGCCCCGTCTCGTACATCGTGCGGCGCGCCGCCTCGGCGGTGGCCTTGACGGCAAACTTGTAGACCTCACGCCCGTTCATGCGCAGGAAGTGGGCGCCCGACGCAATCGTCTCGGCCGTGGCCGGCTGGTGGCTGCCGCCGGCTGGCTGGATCAGCAACGGCGCGCCGGCCCCATCTGACCCCAGCACCGTGCTCAGAATCCCGCCCGGCCCGTCGGCGGCCTGCATCACCACCGCGCCCGCGCCGTCCCCGAAGAGCACGCAGGTCGAGCGGTCCGTCCAGTCCACCACCCGGGACATGGTGTCCGCCCCGATCAGCAGAATCGATTCGTGCGTGCCTGATTCGATCAGGCTGCGCGCCACGGCCAGGCCGTAGACGAACCCCGCGCAGGCGGCGTTGATGTCAAACGCGCCGGCCCGCGTCGCGCCCAGCGTGTCCTGCACCAGGCTGGCCGTCGCCGGGAACCCGTACTCCGGCGTCAGCGTGGCCACCACCACCAGGTCGATGTCGTTCGGATGCACGTCGGCCACCTGCAGCGCGCGCTTGGCGGCGTCTCGTGCCAGCGTGAACGTGGACTCGTCGTCGCTGGCGATCCGGCGTTCGCGGATACCCGTACGCGACACAATCCACTCGTCCGACGTCGCGACCATGCGCTCCAGGTCGGCGTTGGTGCGAATCTGCGGGGGGACGCACATCCCCCAGCCGGTTATCGTCGCTGCACGGCTCACGCAAGGCTCCGGTGGATAGGGACGCGGATCGCTGTCGTATGGCGAGCATAGCCGCCGATAGCCTGGCAACGCGACTCCGGCGGCCAAACCCCGTCCCCCGGATGCCCGTACGGACTGATCGCCAACCCCCTGCCCCGATTCCCGCCCTCTGCGGAGGCGCTTCGCCAGCCGCCTTCCCCAATCGCCGCCCTCGGCAGGAGCAGCTTCACGAAGCGTCCTCGCTCTCCCCCAGAGCGCTCTCCTCACGAACCGCGAACCGCCGCCGCTCCCTCGTGTCCGGACCGGAGACATGGTGAACAGGTGTTCGATCTGATCCCGAATCTGTTCAGTCTGCCCCCCAGATGTGTTCACGCTGCTGCCAAATGTGTTCACGTTTCCCGACGAAGTGTTCACGCTGTCCTGACGACGTGTTCGCCCTGGCCTCGTCCGCTGTAACGCATGTCTCCAACGAGGTGTAACCCATGTCCCTGATGACAAGCCGCCCATGTCTCCGCGACGTGTCACGCATGTCCCCGACCGATGTTCGCTATGTCTCCGGCCTGCACAGGTGTAGGGGCGCCGCTCGTCGGTGCCCACGCACAGGCGCCCCAGCCCGCGCGGTCTTGCCAGTCGTTCTCAAAGCGTGTACACTAGGCCTGGGTCCCCCGCATCCATCCTTGGAGTCTTCATGCCCCTGCGTGGCCTCGTTCTGGCATCTCTCCTCGCGACCTGGAATCTCCCCTCGCTCCGCTGGCGTCCTCCCCCGAGCTCCCGCGCCCCTGCCATTGCTTCGTCTCTCGCCGTTCCCGCGCCCTCGGGAATCCATCGCGGACGCCCCGCCCCGCCACCGGTCCATCCGGTCCCTGCGCGCCTGTCCCACCAGCCCGCCTCGCCCCATGTGCTCCAAAAAGCGTCGCGAATCCCCCAAAAAATCCGCCAAAAACTCTCTCTCGCCAGCCCGACCCCCGTCAGGGGGTCGGGCTGGCGAGAGAGAGTTCCCCCCTTCACCCCCAGGCGCCGAGCCAACGCAGCCGGTGGAAACCCGGCCTCTGGCGGCTGCGTTGATACACTCGTTTGGCCACGAAGCGCGTTGTCCGCGCGGCGGCTTGCGGTGATCGGAGACTGCATGTCGGAGCGGGTTGTCGTCACAGGCATCGGTGCCGTGACGCCGCTTGGGATGACGACCGAAGACACCTGGCGCGCCACGCTGGACGGTCAGAACGGCATCGCGCCGATCACGGCGTTCGACACCACCGGCTTCAGTTGCACCATCGCCGGCGAGGTCAAGGACTGGGACGCGAACGCCCTGCTGGGCCGGCGGCTGGCGCGGCGCACCGACCGCTTTTCCCAATTCGCCATCGTGGCCGCGCGCGACGCGGTGGCGGACGCTGGGCTGGAGATCACGGAAGCCAACCGCGATGACATTGGCTGTTTCATCGGCAGCGGAGTGGGCGGCCTGCTGGTGTTGGAGCAGCAGGTGCATACGCTGCGTGACCGCGGCCCCTCCCGCATCTCCCCCTTCCTGATTCCGGAAATCATTGCCAACATGGCGGCGGGCATGGTCGCGATCGACTTGGGCATCGGGGGACCGAACATCGCCATTGTGACGGCCTGCGCCACGGGCGCGCACTCGATTGGGGAGGCCGCGGCCACCATCAAGCGCGGCGCGGCCGACGTAATTCTGGCTGGCGGCACCGAGGCGGCGATTGGGCCGATTGGCCTGGCTGGTTTCTGCGCGGGACGCGCCCTCAGCACGCGCAATGACGACTACGAGCACGCATCACGGCCGTTCGACAAGGACCGCGATGGCTTTGTGGCAGCTGAAGGCGCCGGTGTGTTGGTCCTGGAGAGTTATGAGCACGCCAGCGCGCGCGGCGCGCCGATCCATGCCGAGATTCTGGGCTATGGGCTGAGTTCCGACGCGTTTCACATCACGCAGCCGCCGCGCGCCGGCGACGGCGCGGCCCGCTCGATGCGAGGGGCCCTGAAGGACGCCCGGCTGGACGCGTCCGCAATCGACTACATCAACGCGCACGGCACGTCGACGGCAGCGGGCGACCTTGCCGAAACCAACGCCGTCAAGCAAGTGTTCAACGGGTCCGGCGCCACGGCGCCGGTCAGTTCGACGAAATCGATGATGGGGCACCTGATCGGGGCGGCCGGCTCGGTTGAAGCCATGTTGTGCATCCGGGCGATTCGCGATGGCGTAATCCCTCCGACGATCAACTACGAGACGGCCGACCCGGAGTGCGATCTGGACTACGTGCCGAACGAAGCCCGCGAGATGCCGGTCAAGCGTGCGATGTCGAACAGCTTTGGTTTCGGCGGTCATAACGCCACGCTGATCGTCGGCGCGGTCTAGGCGGTTGGGCCTATTCCGGACCAGGTCGAACCTAGCGCCGACGTGGGCTATGCCCGACGCGTCCGCGCGGTTCTGGACGCGATGCGGCGGCTCGATCTGGCGGAGCTCGAGGTTCGCATCGGCGACGAACGGGTGGCGGTGCGCCGCCCCGAACCGCGCACCGCCAGCGCCGGTCCGGCGCTGGCGCCGACGGCGATTCCCCCACCCGCACCTCTGCCTTCCGGCACAGCGGTCACGTCACCGCTGGCCGGCACCTACTACGGCTCGCCGCGGCCGGGTGCTGAGCCGTTCGTGCACGTGGGCGACCAGGTGGCCGCCGGCGACGCGATCGGGCTGGTGGAAGCCATGAAGGTTTTCAACGAGATCACAACCGACCACGCGGGCGAAGTGGTAGCCGTACTGGTTGAGAATGGCGATACCATCGCCGCGGGTCAGACCCTGGTCATTGTGGATACTGGCGCCGGATCGTGAACGGACGGCTCGGCGTTGGACTCGGAAAGGTAAGGCAACAGTGAGCGTGCAGGCTGGTCGACGCATGGTGGGGCTGGCGCCGCGGCAGGCGGTTTCTGACGGCGTGCTCGTCGTCGTCTTTGCCCTCCTCATGATTCCGGCGGCGCAGGCCAAGATCGAGGCGGACCCGGTCCCCTACACCCTGCAAGTGCTCTTCGTGCTGCTGACGGGCCTTGTGCTGGGTCCCTGGCGGGGCGCCGCCGCGATGCTGCTGTACGCCGTCATGGGGTTCGCCGGTCTTCCCGTGTTTGCGCGCGGGGGCGGCCCGGCCTACTTCCTCACCCCGACCGCCGGGTATATCTACGGGTTCGTGGTCGCGGCCTTCGTGACCGGCATGACCTCGCAGATGCTCCACGCGCGCTTTGACGGGGCGATCGAGGGTAGTCGCGGCGCGATCCTGCGGTTTGCACGGATCGATCTGCTGGCGGCCCTGGCCGGGGTGCCGTTCATCTATCTCTTTGGCGTGAACCACCTGGCTCTCTACTATGTACTGGCCACGGACGAGTTGAACCCTTGGGGCAAGGCTTGGTCCGCTGGCGCGGGCATATTCATCTGGTACGACGTCTTGAAAGCCACCATTGCCGGCGCTCTCGTTAGTAGCGCCGGTATGCAAAGAGAGGGACTCCGTGGGAACGGTTGAGCGTGTGATTGCCGTGGTTTCGGACAAGCTCGATGTGCCGGCGGATGAGATTTCCGCGGACTCTCGGTTTGTAGACGACTTGAACGCCGACTCGCTGGATCAGGTTGAGCTGATCATGGCGCTTGAGGACGAATACGACCTGACGATCCCGGACGAGGACGCCCAGAAGCTTATGACGATCAACGACACGGTTCAGTACATCAACGAGAACACCTAGGGCCGGCCTCTAGAGCGTCGGCCTCGAGTCCACTGCTTGACGGCGTTCGCGGTTCGCTGGGCCGCTTGGTTGCGGCGTCGGCTAGCGAGTCCTGAACTGGCCAAGACTCGTCGCCGATTGCGCCCGCGGGCAACAGTCAGTCAAACCGAGGTTGGTGTGCACGCGAGAGCCTTGCGATCGCGTTACCGAGCTCCTCCAGCGCGCGGGCGCGCTGGCAGGTGGTGATGGCCTAGAGCAGTCCCGTGCTGACGGCCGACTGCGCCCAGGTCAGCAGCCCGTCACCCACGATCCCGAAGGCGATCGTGGCGCCGGCCACGGCGGCGATCACCGCCGAATGCGTGTCGGCGACGACGGCGGATGCCGGTACCGCTCCGGCGGCTGCCGGGACGCTCTCATCCGCATCCTGCATGAACATCATCACGACGACCCGCAGGTAGTAGAAGGCCGAGATGACCGAGGTGACGACCAGCACCACGGCCAGCCAGCCGAAGTTGGCGTCGACGGCGGATTGCAGAATGTAGAGCTTGCCCAGGAAGCCGGACAGCGGCGGAATGCCCGTCAACGAGAGCATGAAGATAGCCATGGCCACAGCCGGCAGCGGCGCTCTCTGCACCAGACCGCGGAATGCCGAAATGTCGTTGCTGCCCGTCTGGGTTTCCACCACGTAGGCCACGGCGAACGCTCCAAAGGTCATGAAGGCGTAGACGAAGCCGTAGAACAGCACCGACGGGATGCCGATAAACGTCGTGGCGTCACCCGTCTGGCTAACCGCGGCCAGCCCGACCAGCATGTAGCCCGTGTGGGCGATGCTGGAGTAGCCGAGCATGCGCTTCACGTCGCTCTGGGCGATGGCGGCCAGGTTCCCCAGGATCATCGTCGCGGCGGCGATAACGGCCAATGCGATGGCGATGTTGGCGGCGAGCGGCTCAAACGCCAGCGTGACCACGCGCGCCAGCAAGGCCATGGCGGCGACCTTGGGGCCAACGGAGATGAACGCGGCCGCCGGCGTGGGGGCGCCCTGGTAGGCGTCGGGCGTCCAGGCGTGGAACGGCACGGCGGCGACTTTGAAACCCATCGCCACCAGGATCAAGCCCAGAGCGAACAGCGTCCACGGGGTTTCCCCGTGGGCCATGAGCCTGGCGGCCGTTTCCGCCAGGTTGGTCGTGCCGGTCAGGCCGTAGGTCCAGGCAATCCCGTAGACCAGGATGGCCGAGGCAAACGCACCGAGTGCGAAGTACTTCATGGCGGCTTCCAGCGACTCGCGCCGGAAGCGAGTGAGGCCAACGAGCACGTAGACCGGCACCGCCATGGTCTCGATGGCAATGAAGGCGGTCGCCCAGTCGGTCGCGCCGACCATCAGCATCATGCCGAGCAGTGAGAACTGGAGCAGCGCGGCGAAATCGGTCAGCGGCGCGGTCGAGAACCGCTGCGCGGCGAACACAATGGCCAGCGAGGCCAGGATTAGGAAGAGTGTGCGGAAGAACGTGGAGTAGCCATCGACCACAAGCTGGCCGGCAAAGACCTGGACGGCGGCGTTGTCGGCGGGCGCGCGCATGAACATGAACAGCGCGGCCGTGCCGTTGCCGATAAGCGCCAAGCTGACGCTCGTCCAGCGCCGGTCGCCGCGCGTAATCGCGGCCCACAGCAGCAGCGCCAGGGCGGTGCCCAGCACAATCAACTCAGGAATGATGTAGCCGAGATCCGCAGGTTCGATCATCGTTTACCCGGCCAGCCCGGCGGTGGTGGCGCTCAGCAGGCGCACGAACGTGTCCGGCAGGATGCCGACCCAGACGACGAGCACGCCCAGGCCAACGAATGTGACGACCTCGGTGCGATTCACGTCCGGGATGGTAGCCAGCGCTTGGTTGCGCAGCCGGCCCAGCGCAACGCGCTGGAACATCCAGAGCATGTAGGCGGCGGCCAGGATCACGCCGAGCGCGGCCAGAACGCCAACGCCGGTCGCGTAGGCGAACGCGCCTACCAGCACCAGGAACTCACCTACGAAGCCGCTCAACAGCGGCAGCCCGAGCGACGCCAGCATGAAGAATCCGAAGAGCGCCGTGTACACCGGCATGCGCGGCGCCAGACCGCCTAGTTCGTCAATGCGGCGGGTGTGCGTGCGCTCGTAGATCACTCCGACGGCAAAGAAGAGCGCGGGGCTTACGACCCCGTGGCTGAGCATCTGTACCAGTGCTCCGTCGATTCCGGTCTGGGTGGCGGTGAAGATGCCGAGCGTGACAAAGCCCATGTGGCTGACGCTCGAATAGGCCACGAGCTTCTTCAGGTCGGGCTGAACCATGGCCACCAGCGCGCCGTAGACGATAGCCACCAGCGACAGCGCGACCATCAGCCCGCGGGCTTCGTCCACGGCTTCGGGCGTCATGGGTAGCAAGAAGCGCAGGAAGCCGTAGGCCCCCATCTTCAGCAGCACGCCTGCCAGCACCATACTGCCGGCGGTTGGCGCTTCGACATGCGCATCCGGCA
This sequence comes from Chloroflexota bacterium, assembly GCA_965263175.1. Taxonomy (GTDB): domain Bacteria; phylum Chloroflexota; class UBA11872; order UBA11872; family UBA11872; genus UBA11872. The sequence continues at coordinate 2,692,206 of OZ253587.1, read as the reverse complement.
GCCAGGTGTGGAACGGGAACATGGGCACCTTGATTGCAAACGCCAGGAAGAAGGCCACGAACACCCAGCGCTGCAGCACCTGCGAGGCCCCGGCCATTTCTTCTGGAATCGCCTCGATGTCAAACGTGCCGGTGTTCAGGCGGAGGGCCAGGATCGCCACCAGCATCAATACGCTGCCGGCAAATGTGTACAGGAAGAACTTGACCGTGGCGTAGATGCGGCGCTCGTGCCCCCAGACCCCGATCATCAGGTACATCGGGATCAGCACCATCTCCCAGAAGACGTAGAAAAGGATGAAGTCGAGGGCGACGAAGACGCCGAGCATTGCCGTCTGGAGGATGATCAGCGCTACGAAAAACTCGCGCTCACGCCGGCGGATCGTCAGCCAGCCGGCCGCTACAACCAGCGGGCCGATGATGCCGGTCAGCAGGACCATCAGGATGGACACGCCGTCCACGCCGAGCTTGTAGGAGATGCCGAGCGCGGGAATCCAGGGCGCGGTCTCCACGAACTGATAACCGGTGGTCTCGTGGTCGAACGTGACCGTGACGATGATGGCGAGCACGGCCTGCACGAGGCTGGCGCCCAGCGCCCCGAGGGCGATGGCGTTGCGGCTGCGCGCCAGCAGGATTAAGGGCAGTCCGATCAGCAGCGGCAGCCAGAGCGCCAGGGAGAGGATCGGGAAATCAAGGGCGGCTTCGCCGGTTGTCATGCCGTTCATCTAAAGAGCACCAGGCTGCCAACGGTAAGCACCAAACCGAGCACCATCAAGAGCGCGTAGTTCTGGGCCTGGCCGGTCTGGAGGCGACGGACCTGATTGGCTGTGAAGCGCGAGAGGTAGCCAACACCGTTGACGATGCCGTCGATCACACCGGCGTCAAAGCCCCACGAGATCATCGCCGTGGCCCTGGTGAAGGCCACACCGAATCCGTCCCCGATGTGATCCATGTACCACTTCTGACGGAAGAGCGTCTCGGCGCCCGGCGCAACCCGGCGCGCCAGCGCGGGGATGCCCATCCCTCGGCTGTAGGCGCCCAAGGCCAGCAACAGGCCGCCGCCGGCCGCGGCGGTGGAGACAAGCGCAAGGACAAGCGTCGCGGGCTGTCCAGCACCTTCCAGGTGAACGATTCCGGCCGCATGCTCAAGGTAGCCGTGGATGATTCCGTGCTCCGGCGGGATGCCCAGCACGACGCCCGCAAGCGCCGCGCCGGCTGCGAGAACAATCAGAGGCAGGGTCATCACCCAGGGCGACTCATGCGCGTGGGCGTGCAGCTCCGCGTTGCGGGGCTGGCCATGGAACGTCTTGACGATCATGCGGAACGTGTAGAAGGCAGTCATGACGGAAACCGCCAGGCCGGTCACGAAGAAGACCCAGAAGATTCCGGCGCCGTGATCCGCGGCGAGCGCGGTACCGGGATCGGCGGTTGCCTTGAGGTGCGTGAGGGCCAGAATTTCATCCTTACTCCAGAACCCGGCCAGCGGAAAGATCGCGGCCAGCGCCAGCCCGCCCACGATAAACGTGGCGTAGGTGACGGGCAGCTTGCGCCACAAGCCGCCCATCTGGCGCATGTCCTGTTCATCGTTCAGCGCGTGGATCACGCTGCCCGATCCAAGAAACAGGAGGGCTTTGAAGAACGCGTGCGTTGCCAGGTGGAAGATCGCGACCGTGTAGGCGCCGACTCCCACGGCCAGAAACATCAGACCGAGCTGGCTGACGGTTGAATAAGCCAGCACGCGCTTGATGTCGGTCTGCGTCAAGGCAATGGTGGCGGCCATGAAGGCCGTGAAGGCGCCCACCGCAGCCACCAGCACCAGCGCCTCGGGCACCAGCGAGTAGATGGGGTTAAGGCGAACGACCAGGTAGACGCCGGCGGTGACCATGGTTGCGGCGTGGATCAGCGCGCTGACCGGAGTCGGGCCTTCCATGGCGTCGGGCAGCCACACGTGCAGCGGGAATTGCGCCGACTTGCCCATCGCGCCGATGAACAGCAGGCACGCGATGGCGGTGACCATGCGCGCGTCCGCAGCGCCCAACCCGTCGAAGATCTCCCGGTAGCGCAGCGTTCCGAACTCGAGGAATGCCAGAATGATTCCAATTGCGAATCCGAAGTCACCGATTCGGTTGACCAGGAACGCCTTGGTGGCGGCCGTGTTGGCGCTGTCCCGCTCGTACCAGTACCCGATCAGCAGGTACGAGCACAGCCCCACCATCTCCCAGAAGATGAAGAGTTGGAGCAGGTTGTCCGAGATAACCAGCATGATCATGCTGAACACGAACAACGGGATCCAGGTGAAGAACCGCGGCTTGTTTGGGTCGTGGGCCATGTAGCCGACCGCGTACATGGAAACCAACGTGCTCACGCCGGTGACGACCAGCAGCATCACGATCGTGAGTGCGTCCGTCAGGAACGCAATCTCGATGTTGAAGCCGCCGCTGGCGATCCACTGGTAAAGCACCGACGAGTCTTTGTCGGAGCCTGCGCTTTCGATCCAGAGCGCCACCGTGGCCGCGAACGATCCCAAAATCGCGAGCGTCGAAACCCAGCCTGTCCAGCGCGGGCCGCGCCGCCCCGCCAAGCCATTGACCGCAAAGGCCAGTAACGGCAACAGGGGAATGATCCAGGGCGCGTTCAACATCCGGACGTCCTCACACGTGACATAAACACCTTCACCCGCTCAGGCTGTCGAGTTGATCCACGTTGACAACCGGATACACACGGCTGAGGGCCACCAGGATCGCCAGCCCGATCGCCACTTCGGCGGCGGCAACGGTCAGCGAGAACACCACAAGAATGAATCCCGCCTGATCGTTCAGGTAGGCGGAGAAGGCCGCCAGGGTGACATTGGCGCCCTGGAGCATGAGTTCGATGCACATCAGCATCACGATCGCGTTGCGGCGTATCAGCACGCCGGTTGCGCCCAGGGCGAAGAGCAGGGCGCCGACGACCAGGAATCCGTTCAGCATCATCGAGCGGACTCTTCCAGCACCGTCTCGGGCTGACCGCTCTGCGCATCAGCTTCGTCTGCGGCTTCGCCGCTGGCGGCTTGTGCGAAGTCGGCCTGCTCGTGCGACTCGATGCGGCGCGCCAGCACGATGGCGCCGATGGTCGCCGCGGTCAGCATCACGCTGGCAGCCAGGAAGGGCAGCGTGTAATCGTTGAACAGCACCACGGCCAGGGCCTGCGTGCTGCCGCCAAGTTCGGACACGGTGGCGGGCGGGAAGGTGCCCTTGATCGATTCGCTGATCTCTGGCGTGCCCAGGCTTACGATCACCGCCTCGACGGCCAGCAGAATCCCCAGCGGGATGCCCAGCCAGATCTGGCGGTGCGTGACCCGCTCTTCGGGCAGGCGCCGCATGTCCAGCATCATGAGTGTGAATAGGAACAGCACCACGATGGCACCGGCGTAGATGGCGATCTGGGCCACCGCCAGGAAGCCGGCGCCCAGGATCACAAACAGCCCCGCCACGTGGAAGATAACGGTGACGAGGGAGATGGCCGAGTGCACGGGGTTGCGCGCGGCCAGCATGATGACGCCGGCGGCGACGGCGGCAATCGCCAGGTACCAGAAGGCGACGGTGGTCTCGAGGTTGTCAGCCATACCGTTCCGTAGTCCTGGCCGCCGGCCCCTGGGAACCAAAGGTTCGGTGCACGTGATCGTCCGCGTCAGCCACGTTCGAACCAGTTCGCGATGGCGGCGCCCGGCCCGATGTTTTTCTGCTCGACCTCCCGGTTGGCCTGGTCGCTCTCGTAGATTTCGATCATCTTGAGGCCGTCAATCAAGAGGCCGCGGCGGTCTTCGGTGATCAGGTGAAAGTCGTGCGTGCGCTGCAGCGCGTCGACCGGGCAGGCCTCGATGCAGAAGTAGCAAAAGACGCAACGGCCCACGTCGAAAAGATAGCGGTCGACGAACCGCGTGCCGTCGGCGTTTTCGCTGGTATCCACGCGGATGACGTCGTTGGGGCAGGCGGTTTCGCACAGGCCGCAGCCCACGCACGTCATGCCGCCGGTCACCTCGTCGCGACGCATGCCGACCTGTCCACGGAAGCGGTACGAGATATCCCGCAACTGCTCGGGGTAGAGGACGGTCGCCGGCTTGCGGCCGGTGACCATCAGCATGGTCTTCAGTCCCTTTAACACGCCAGAACCGAGGGGCATTGGTTAGCTCCAGGCCATCCGTAGACCGGCCGCGATGAGAAGGTTCACCACGCCGATCGGAATCAGTATCTTCCAGCAGAAGTTCATGAGCTGGTCGTAGCGGAACCGCGGCTGCGTGGCCCGCAGCAGGAAGAACACAAACATGAACACGCTGCACTTCAGCACGAACCAGAACACGCCGGTGAGCCCTTCCAGCCCGGGAATCGTCCAGCCGCGCCAACCGCCAAGGAATAACGTGGTGACAAGGGCTGACATGAGCAGCATGTTGGCGTACTCGGCCATGAAGAAGAAGGCCCAGCGCATACCGGAGTACTCGACGTGGAAGCCCGCGACCAATTCCGACTCGGCTTCCGGCAGGTCAAACGGAGCGCGGTTCGTTTCGGCCACGGCGGCGATCAGGAAGAGTAGGAAGCCGATCAGCTGCGGAACGATGAACCAGAGCCCGGCCTGCGCGTCCACGATGTCGATCAGGCTCAGGGAGCCGCTGTAGATGATGACGGACAGCACGCCTAGGCCCATGACCAGTTCGTAGCTGATGATCTGCGCACTCGAGCGCAGTGCTCCCAGATGGGCGTACTTGCTGTTGGACGACCAGCCCGACAAGACGACGCCGTAGACGCCAAGCGAGCCCATGGCCAGGAAGAACAGGATGCCGACGTTGAGATCGGTGACCCACAAGCCGATCGTGCGACCAACTTCAACTTCAGGACCGAACGGGACGATGGCCCAGGCCGCCATGGCCGGCACGACCATCATCACGGGCGCGAACCAGTAGATGCCCTTGTCGGACTTGGCGGGGATCATGTCTTCTTTGATCCCCAGCTTCAGCCCGTCGGCCGCCGTCTGGAGCGTGCCGCGCCAGCCCACGCGGTGTGGGCCAAAGCGGGACTGCATGCGGCCAAGCACCCAACGCTCCAACAGCACCAGCGGCATGGCGCCAATTGCAAAGATCAAGAAGACCGCCAGGACCTTGATTATCAAGATCAGCCAAGCCCAAAAGTCCATGATTAGGCCTTGCTGACTCGCACCACGGCGCCGTCAGGGGCTCGCGGGTCAAGCTGACGGGGCGCTGCTTCAAGGAACCGGTCCGGCAGGCTGACGATGCCCGACGGTACGCGCCGGGCTACGAGCGCCTTCAAATTGACTTCACCGCCCGCGGATGCCACGTGCACTCGGTCGCCATGTGCGATCTGGAGTCGCTCGGCATCGTCGGGATTCAATTCGGCCACCGCGTCGGGAAGCATCACGGTCAGGCTGGGTGCGTGGCGTCCGGCCACGCCGGCCGTGTAGAGATGCTGCTCGGTCGCCAGTACAAACGCGTCGGCGTCCTCGGGCGGCATTACCGCGCCGTTGACGGCGACGGTCTGGCCGGACCCCGAAATCGAGGGCGGCATGGATAGCTCGGCCAGTTCGGCCGAAATCGGCTCGTGGCTGCGCCAGCCGAAGTCGGCGCCCATGGCGGCCGCGATGCGCGCCACGATTTCCCAATCCGGGCGGGATTCGCCAACCGGTGGGATCGCCGGTTCGAGCCGACCCAGCCGGCCTTCAAAGTTCGTGAAGTGCCCGCCCTTCTCAGCGAACGACGCACCCGGCAGCACCACGTCGGCGACTTCGGTCGTCGCGTTGGCAAAGATGTCTTGCACGATGACCAGCGGTGCGTCGCGCAGGGCTGCGCGCATGCCGCTGGGGTTCGCCGCTCCGCCGACCACGTCCTCGCCCATCACGTAGAGCGCCTGCATCGGACCTTCCACGAAGTCCGCAAAAGGCAAACCCGGATCATCGCTAATTTCAACGCCCCAGCTCTCGCCGACCTGGCTTCTGGCGTCGGCGTCCGCAAGCGGGCGGGCGCCGGGCAACAGGTCGGGCGCCATGCCCACGCGGAAGGTTCCGACCGAGTTGGCGCGCTCAGGCAGGGGGAACAGCTTCACGCCGTCGCGCGCCAGCGCCAGATTGGCGGCGGCCTGCGCGATCTTGGCCGCCCGGCCCAGCGTCCAGATGCCGGTGTCCCAAGCGACGGCCACAGACTCCGCCGAGCCAACCAATCGGCTGATTTCATCAAACGTTGCGGCGTCGACGCCGGTCATCTGCTCAGCGCCGTCCGCCGGGCTGCCGGCCAACGCGCTGAGGAAGGCAGCTTCGGCGCCCGGACGCACGCGCGCCGTGACATTGGCGAAGTCGTCGAGACCGCTGGCGAGTCGGGTGGCAACCACCAGCTTTCGGCCGGCGTCACGGGCCGCCTGCTTGATGTGTGCCCCCACCACGTTATGCGTCTGCCCAATGTCCGCGCCTACGACCAGGATCAGGTCAGCCGCCAGCAGTTCGCTCTGCGTGTGGGGTCCGATTTCGCTCCCCAGCACCGCGCGCAGCGTGCGGGCGGTGGCGTGCAGGCCGCTGTCCTGGCTGTACACGTTGTTCGTGCCAAGCACCGCGCGGGCAAAGCGCTGGAGGGTGTAGTTGTCCTCGTTGGTCGTGTTGGGCGATCCGACCACACCCACGGCACCGGCGCCGTGGGCGTCCAGTACATCGCGCAGCCCGGTAGTGATCGCGTCCAGGGCCGCTCGCCAGCTCACCGGCCACAGCACGCCGCCGCGGCGAACCATCGGCTGGGTGATTCGGTCCTCACTGTTAACGAAGGAGTGGCCGAAGAATCCCTTGGCGCAAAGGATGCCGCGCCCCGGGTCTTCCAGGCCGTTCGTGCGCGTTCGAACCACCGCGCCGTGTCGCGACTCCACCAGCAGGGAGCACCCGACGGCGCAGTGAGGGCAAGTGGACGCGGCCTTTTCGGTTTGCCAACTCCGCGCCGCGTGTTTGAAGGGGCGGCTCAGCAAGGCGCCGACCGGACACGTCTCAATGCACATCCCGCAGCGTTCGCAGTCCATGAACTCGTGCTGTGCCGGGGCGATGAAGGTCCCCACGCTGCGTTCCACGAAGTCCAGGGCGTGCACGCCGATCTGCTCGTCGCACATGCGCACGCAGCGACCGCAGAGGATGCAGCGGTTGTGGTTGATGAGGATGACTTCGTTGAGGATCTCCTCCGGGTGCGCCTTGGGGACGGTTTCGTAGGGACTCTGGTGAATCTCCTGGTCGAACACCTCGTCCTGCAGTTCGCAGCTTCCCGCCTGGTCGCAATAGGGGCAGTCCAAGGGATGGTGCTGGAGCTGCAACTCAATCACGTGCTTGCGCACGTCCCGGATGCTTTGGCTGTTGGTTACCACCGTCATGCCATCGCCGGCTGGCGTTGTGCAGGAGGCTATCGGACGCGGCGGCCCGGGCTGCACCTCGACCACGCACATGCGGCAGGCGCCGTAGGGCTTCAACCGCGGGTCGGTGCAGAGGGTCGGAATCTCGACGCCAATGGACTCACAGGCTTGCAACACGGTCGCGCCGCGCGGCACCTGCACCTCAACGCCGTCGACCGTGAGCGTGACAGTATCGGAAGTCATCGATCAACCTCACCCAGCACAATGTCGACGCTGCCGATGATGGCCACCACGTCGGCCAACAGGGTGCCCACGCTGATTTCCTCAATGATGCTGAGATTGACGAACGATGGTGAGCGCACGTGGCAACGGTACGGCATGCCGGTACCGTCGCTGACGAAGTAGAAGCCCAACTCGCCCTTCGGGTTCTCGATTCCAAAGTAGGCCTCGCCCGGCGGCGGTTGCACCCCGTGCATGACCAGCTTGAAGTGGTTGATCATGGCTTCCATGTCCACCGGTACCCGGCCGATGTCCGGCGGCACGACCTGGGGCAGGTCCACGTTCGACGGCGACTCCAGCGGCAGATCCCGCAGCGCTTCCACGCACTGGCCGATGATCCGGCATGACTGGTACATCTCGTTCAGACGAACCAGATACCGGGCGTAGACGTCGCCTTCGGTGAAAACCGGGACTTCAAAGTCCACGAGGTCATAGGCCGCGTACGGCCGCGCCTTGCGCAAGTCCCACGCAATGCCCGAGCCGCGAATGACCGGGCCGGTCAGTCCGTAGCTGAGCACCTGCTCCTTGGTGATGATCCCGACGTCGCGGGTACGCTCGACGAAGACCTCGTTCTCGGTGAGCAGCGCGTCAATCTCATCCAGCGTGTAGCCGTTGAGGAAGGCTTCCACGTTGTCCAGCCACTGGTCGCCGACATCGTGCGGACCGGTGCCGCCCACGCGCATGAATGAGGTTGTCAGCCGCGCCCCGCAGGCTTCCTCGAAGAGATAGAGAATCTTCTCGCGCTCCCGCAGCGACCAGAGGAACGCGGACATGGCGCCGATGTCCAGCCCGTGGGTGCCTAGCCAGATGTGGTGGGCGGCCAGGCGGGACAGTTCCGCCACGGCGGTGCGCAGGTAGCGCGCTCGCAGGGGGATCTCATCGGTGATGCCCATCAACTTCTCGATGGCCATCAGGTAGCCCATGTTGTTCGAGGGACCGGAGGTGTAGTCCATGCGGTCCGTGAGGGTGATGCCGCCACGGTAGTCGTGGACTTCCAGCAGCTTCTCAACGCCGCGGTGCAGGTAGCCCATATCGGCGTCGCAGCGGCGGACTTCCTCGCCGTCGAGTTCAACCACCAGGCGCAGCACGCCGTGCGTGCTGGGATGCTGCGGCCCCATGTTGAGGATCATGTTGTCCCCGCTGCCGCGCTCCAGGTCGACGCGCGAGCCGGCCATGCCGGCTTCCACCGTCATGCGCCGTTCGCCTCGTCCACGTCCGCCCAGAAGTCATCCGGGTCAAGCTGGCCAACGAGATCGTTGCGGTGGGCATCTTCGGGGAAGGTTGGGCCTTCCACGGGATACTCCTTGCGCAGCGGATGGCCCTCGTAGCCCTCGGGCAGGAGGATGCGTTTCAGGTCCGGGTGACCCGTAAACTCAATGCCGAAGAGGTCGAAGACCTCGCGCTCCAGGTATTTGGCTGAGGCGTAGGCGTCGGTCGCGGAGGCGACCGACGCCGCATCGGCCAAGCGCGCCGTCACGCGGGCGTAGAGGTTGTTCGTCAGCGAGCGGAATTGCCAGATCACCTGGAACTCACGGCCGGCGTCCAGCGGCCAGTGCACCGCCGTGACGTCAATAAGCTGCTCGAGTCGCAGCTCGGGGTCATCGCGCAAGGCCGGCAACAGTGCGGCGAGCGCCTCGGGCGCCACCTCGGCAACCGGATCCCCGTGATCAACCCGGCCGGCCAGGTAGGCCGCGCCGGCGTGATGCTCGATTCGATTCAGAATTGCCTCAGGCGCCAAGGTTGGTTCGGCCGCGGGTACGAGCATCGGCTAGCGATTCCAGTCCAGGGCACCCTTGCGCCACTCGTACACGAACGCCACGGCCAGGATCGCGATAAAGGCCACCCCGGCCCCGAACAGAGACAAGCGGTCGTCAATCATGTTGAAGTAGAGCGCCCAAGGATAGAAGAAAAGCAGTTCGACGTCGAAGATCAGGAACGTGACGGCCACGAGGTAGAAGCGGATGTTATGGCGGCCGCGGGTGTCACCGATGGGCGGCATACCGGACTCGTACGCCTCGACCTTGACGGCGTACTTGCGGCGCGGCTTGAGCAAAATCGTGCCGAGCAGGCTACCGACCGCAAAGAGGAAGGCGACGGCCATCAGCAGGACGATCGCTACCCAGCTAGGCATCGGTGCGTTACGCCTGTCCTCTCGCCGTGCGCGGCCGCGTTGTGATCATTTTCACAAACTCCGCACATCATACGCGCCAATGGTGGCGCTCGCGAGCCGACGGGGCTGCGGACACTCCGTCGCTCACCCGCCCAGAGAGTATGAGAGGTACTCGACTTCCACCGCCAGATCCACGTTCGAGAGCTGCACGTGCACGGGGACGCGCAACTGGGTCGGCGCGAAATTGAGGATGGCACGTACGCCGGCCGCCACCGCCTGGTCAACGACTTGCTGCGCGGCACCGGCCGGTACGGTCACAATCACCATGTCGATCCGCTCGTCCCGCACCGCACGCGCCAGGTCGTCGACGGGGAGCACCGGCTGGCCGTTGACGGCCGACCCAATGACGCCCGGGTCACAGTCGAAGGCCGCGACGACGTCAAACCCCTGTTTCTTGAAGCCCTGATAGGCCATGAGCGCCCGGCCCAGATTTCCAACGCCAACCAAGCCGATGCGCCAGCCGCGGTCGATTCCCAGTATTGCGGCCAGTCCCTGTCGCAGCGGACGCACGGCGTAGCCCACGCCTCGCTTGCCGAACGAGCCGAAGTAGGCGAGGTCGCGTCGAACCTGGGCCGCAGTGAATCCAGTGAGGGACGCGAGCGTCTCCGAGGAGACGTTGGCCTGCCCATCCGACTGAACCGTGCCCAGGACGCGATAGTACGTTGAAAGCCGCCGGACCGTCGTTGGCGGCACGGGGCGGTGCTGGCTGGTGTCGTCCATCCGCATCACGGCCTGCCGGGCCGTGTCTGTCTTCGCAGCCCCTCTAGGATGCACGTTTTTGGCGGCGCGGTGGAATCGGCGTGGTTGACGAGGGCGGATGTACCCCTAAGCTCGCGGACCGATCCGAGACGTCCAGACAGCCTGTGCCGCAGCCAGTTCCTACACGTGAGTCCCGATGAGTTGCGTTCGCGTGGGTGTGGATGTCGGCGGCACGTTCACCGACTTTGCCGTCGCTGCCGCCGGCCGCTTGCACGTATTCAAGGTCTCCAGCACTCCGCATGACCCGGCCGTGGCTGTCCTGGATGGACTGCAGCGCGCGGGGGTTGAGTCCGATGGCACCGTGGTTCACGGCTCCACCGTGGCCACCAACGCGGTGCTGGAGCGCAAAGGCGCACGCACCGTGCTCGTCACGACCGCCGGCTTTCGCGATGTGCTGGAGATCGCACGCCAGAACCGTCCCTCGCTCTACGCCGTCGAACCACGCAAGCCAGCGCCGCTGATTGAGCGCCGGCTTCGGCTGGAGGTCGATGAGCGCGTGGGTGCGGACGGCGCCGTCCGGCGTCCGCTGGAGCGGGCGTCGCTGGACCTCCTGACGGAGCGGGTGCGCGATCTGGAACCCGAGGCGGCCGCGGTCTGCCTGCTCTTCAGCTTCTTGCGCCCGTCGCATGAACGGGCCGTGCGGGCCGCGCTGCGCCGAGCCGGCGTGCGCTGGATATCCATTTCGTCCGAAGTGTTGCCAGAGCATCGCGAGTACGAACGCACCAGCACGACGGTGGTTGACGCCTACGTGGCGCCGGTGATCGGCCGCTACATCCGTCGCCTGGAGCAGGCGGCCCCGGGCCAGCTCTGGATCGTTCAGTCCAGCGGCGGCGTTCTGCGTTCGTCCGAAGCGGCCGCGGCGCCGGTCCAATCCGTGCTTAGCGGGCCGGCCGCGGGGGTGGTTGGGGCGCGTGCCGTAGCTGCCGCTTCGGGGTTCGATCACATCGTGACCCTGGACATGGGCGGCACGTCCACCGACGTGGCGATCTGCCCGGGTGAACCGCTCCGCCGCACCGACGCAACGGTTGGCGGACTGCCCGTGGCGATCCCCATGACCGACATTCACACGGTGGGAGCGGGCGGAGGGTCGATCGCGGCCCGCGACGAGGCCGACGGACTGCGCGTTGGGCCACGCAGCGCCGGCGCTCAGCCAGGCCCGGCCGCCTACGGCCGCGGCGGCGTGGAACCCACGGTGACCGACGCCAACGTGGTGCTGGGCCGGCTGATTTCCGACGCCACGCTGGCTGACGACGTGGCGCTGGACGCTTACGCGGCTGCGGCGGCCATTGACCGGCTGACGCCGGCCGAGTCCCGCTCAAAGGAGGCTCGCCTGCGGGCTGCGGCCGGCGTGGTGGCGGTGGCGGACGCGCACATGGAGCGCGCACTACGCGTGATCACCCTGGAGCGTGGCTACGACCCACGCGATTTCACCCTCGTAGCGTTTGGCGGCGCGGGGCCGCTGCACGGCTGCGCCCTGGCGGAGCGTCTGGAAATTGACCGGGTCCTGGTTCCACGCTACCCAGGCGTGCTGTCGGCATTGGGTGCGCTCGGCGGCGAACACGTTCGCGAGTACGCGGCCACAGTGCTGCGACCGGCGACCGCCGCCAGCGAGCGGGTGCTGACCGGGGCGTTCAGTCGGCTCGAACGGACCGCGCGCCGCGACTTCGCCGGCGCAGGCCGGCCGCGATTGCGCCGATTGCTGGACCTGCGATACGTCGGACAGTCGTACGAACTGACTGTGCCGCTGCGGGGACGCAATATCGCTGGCGCCGTCCGCGCCTTTCACAAGCGGCACCACGAGCGGTACGCGCACAGCCGGCCGGATGCGGCTGTCGAAATTGTGGTAGTTCGGCTTAATGGCTCGGTCAAACAGCCGCCGCTGCCCGAGGTGCGTCCGCCGACCGGCGGGCGACCGCAGGCGCGGCGAACCTCGGTAGTCGTAGATGGCGCGGCCAGGCCCGCCCGGGTGTTCCAGCGGGCCGACCTACCGGTTGGTTTCCGCGCGCGCGGGCCGTTGCTGGTTGTACAGGACGACGCCACAACTTGGGCGCCGCCCGGCTGGCGGGCCGAAGTGGATCAGCAGGCGGCGCTGGTTTTGGAGCGAAACTAACGTTCGCAACTGAGGCTCGGCAGTAAGCTACTTAAGGTTTCCAGCTACTTCCGCGCCCCTGTACCCACGCCCATGCCGGTGATTGACGTTCGTGATCTGCGCAAGGCCTACGGCGACCTAGAGGCCGTGGCCGGCGTTTCATTTGACGTGGCCGAAGGTGAAGTCTTCGGAATGCTCGGGCCCAACGGGGCCGGCAAGACCACGATCGTGGAAATTCTGGAAGGCCTGCGAATCCGCGACAGCGGCCACATCAGCGTGCTGGGGCTGGACCCGGCGGCGTCCGGTCGCGAGTTCAAGCGGCTGGTCGGCGTGCAGTTGCAGCAGGTGGCGCTCTATCCCCGCCTGCGCGTGCACGAAGTCATCAGCCTGTTCAGATCCTTCTACGAGCGGCAGGCCGAGACCGACGACCTGATCGCGATGATGGGGCTGGAGGATCGGCGTAACGCACGCATCGCCGAGCTCTCCGGCGGCCAGGCGCAACGGCTCTCCGTGGCGCTGGCGGTGGTGAATAAGCCGCGGCTGGTCTTTCTGGATGAGCCGTCAACCGGCATGGACCCGCAGGCGCGCCGGAGCCTGTGGGACACCATTGAGGGCTTCAGAGCCGATGGGATGACGGTGATGCTCACGACGCACTACATGGAAGAGGCCGAGCGGCTCTGCGACCGGGTTGCCGTGATGGATCATGGCCGGATCATTGCGCTCGACAGCCCAAGCGCGCTCGTGAGAGCGAGCTTTGCCGAGGACGCCATCGAGTTCGTCTCGAACGACGGGCTGACAGTCGACGATCTGCGCGACCTTGCGGCGGTGACGAGCGCGGCGTCGCAGGGATCAGCCCACAGCGTCTTTAGCAGCGACATCCCGCAAACGATGGGCAGCCTGCTCGAGCTCGCGCGAGAGCGAGGCGCACCGCTGGACGGGATGCGCGTGCGCCACGCCACGCTTGAGGATGTCTTCCTCAAGCTCACCGGCCGGACGCTACGAGATTGAACGCCTTTCTCCCGCTGCTCCTGACGAATTACCGCGACTTTGTGCGCGACCGCACCGCGTTGTTTTGGACGCTGGCCTTCCCGATCCTGTTTATCGGGATCTTCGGCATCGTGCTGGGCCGCGGCGACGACGGCGCGAGCTATGAGGTTGGTCTGGTCGTGGAGGACACGTCGCACCAGGCCGCCACGCTCAGCGACGTGCTGGCGGGATTTGAGGCGCTGGATCTCACCAGAGGCGAGCGCGATACGGAAATCGCGAGCCTCGCGGACGGCGAGCGGCGCGCCGTGGTGGTTGTTCCTCAAGGCTTTGGTGCTTCGATCGGCGCCGGCACGCCGCAGCCGCTGCAAGTCCACTTCGACCCGTCGCAACAGACGACCCAGCAAGTCGTCATTCCAGTGCTGCTGCGTGCGTTCGAAGTCGCCGATCGCGCCCTGACGCAGACGCGTCCAGTGGTGACCGCCGACTTCCAGACGCTTCAGTCCGAGCGGTTGCAGGTGATCGACTTCATCATGCCCGGCCTGATTGCCATGAGCGTGATGAACGGTGGCGTCTTCGGCGCAATTGCCATGGTGTCGCTGCGCGAACGCCGGGTGCTGCGGCGCCTCTCCGCCACTCCCTTGCCGGCCTGGGCACTGGTGGGGGCCGACGTCGCCTTCCGCATGGTGGTTGTGCTCGTGCAGACGGTGCTGTTGGTGTTTCTGGCGGTGCTGATCGGCGGCGTGGCGGTCAAGGTCGAGAATCTCCCCGCCCTGGTGGGCGTGACGATGCTGGGCGGGCTGGCGTTCGTGGCCATCGGGTTCTTTCTGGGGGCGTTTGCCAAGACCGAGCAAGGGTTCTTCCCGATTGCCCAGGTGGTCACGTTTCCGATGCTCTTCCTTTCTGGGATCTTCTTTCCGCTTGACACCATGCCGGACTGGATTCGCCCGGTGGTCAGCGCCATGCCGCTGACGTACTTGGGCGATGCGATGCGGCAGCTCATGGTCGGCGGCGCGCCGGTGCACGCCATGGCGCTCAACTTGGGCGTGCTCGCGGTCTTTCTGGTGGTTTTCTTCGGCTTGGCGGTGCGCTTCTTCAAATACGAGTAGCGAGCGCCGGCGTCCTCAGACAGCCACGGCGCGTCGGAGCGCCTGGACCTCGCGGATCAGCCCGGCCGGGTTGAGGCCCACGGTATCGATCATGTGCACCGTGCCGGGATTACGTCCGATTGTGCGCATCACCTTGCCCACGTCGAGACCACGCTCCAGTCCCACGTGAAGCGGCATGCTGGGCTCACGACCAGGGGCCGTGTTGTGCCAGCGGATTTCAGCCATCCGGTCCGCGAAGCGGGCCATGTAGTCCAGTCGGGCTTCGAACGCCAGCCGGTCGCCGTTCACGGCGTGAAAGGCGCGGCCCGTGTGCAGGGCGAAGCGCACGGTGGTGGTGGCGTCAAGCATGGCCAGCACGCTATCCAGCCCATGAAGCACCGCCCCGTCGCCCGAGTTTTGCACCGCGATGGGCAGGCCGGGAAACAGGTTGTGAATCGTCTGGAAGCTCTCACGCAGCATGTCGATGTGCTGCGAGTCGGCGGTCATCCGGCGCCCAGGATGCGCGACGTACATCTCCATGGCATGGCGCTGCTCGAAAAACTCGATGATCTGCACGAACTGCCGTAGCGCGATGCTTCGGTCCGTGGCGCTCGGATCCGTCAGCGACGGCCAGCGGCGGCTGGACGCATCACGAAAAACGTTGAGGTGAAAGCGCATGGGCGCAGCGTCCAGAATCTCGACGAAGTCGGCGTCGAAGAAGGTCCGCAACCCGAGCTCGTACATATACGTGTCGAGATTCAGTTCCACGACCTGGAACTCAAGGCGAACCGCGACGTCCACGATCTCGCGCAGCTGCATGAGCAGGCGGCGACGGTCGTGCGGAACGATGCGGGGGTTGAACCCCAGTTTCAACTGCGGCATCCAGCGGTGCGGCGTCGAACGCGTCCGCGCATCAGTGTGCATCGGGCCGCCAACGTCGCGTGAATAGGGCCAGTGGGCCGCATCACGGTTCCCACAGGCCTGAGGATATGTATCGGTCGCCGCCGTCGGGCAATACGGTGACGACGCACGCGCGCGGCTCGCGCAGGAGGATCTGGCGCACCGCGTACAGATAAGCGCCGGAGGACTGGCCGGCGAAAATCCCGGCGCGTGCCAGTTCGAACGACAGTTCTCCGGCGGCGTCAATGTCGATTTCGACCCAGGAATCAACGACCGAGCGGTCGAGGATTTCTGGCTCGATATGTCCCTCGCCCAGTGGCTTGAGGCCCTCGACCCCTGGGAAAACCGGCGGTAGGGCCCCTACCACTTCCACATCGGGTCGTTCTTCGCGCAGCCGCCGGCCTACGCCGGTCACCGTGCCGCCGGTCCCGACGCCGCTGACAAAGTGCGTGAAGTCCTCCGGCGCCTGCGCCAGGATTTCGATGGCGGTGCCCTCGTAGTGGGCCAGCCAATTGGAGTCGTTGCTGTATTGATCGGAAAAAAAATAGCGGTCGGCACTGGCGGCGTAGCGCCGCTGAACTTCGCGCAGGGCCTCGTCGTAGCCGAGCACGGCGTCGGTTATCACCAAGTGAGCGCCGTGAGCGGAGAGCCGCTGTCGCCGCTCGCGGCTGGCATTGGCCGGGATCACGATTTCCACCGGATACCCCAGCGCGGCTCCAAACATGGCGTATGCGATGCCAGCGTTGCCCGAGGACGAGTCCAGGATTGTTTGTCCTGAACCCAGTTTCCCCTCGGCTACGGCGTCCAGCAGCATGCGCGCGACGGGGCGGTCCTTGATCGATCCTCCGGGGTTCATGGACTCGAGCTTGGCGAGAACCAGCGCCTCCGGAAACTCCGCACGAAAAATCTGAATCTCGACCATCGGCGTATCGCCCACGAGCTCGAAGAGCGGATGCGCCCGCGCGGCGTCGGTCAGAGCCATGGCGCTTCGGCCTCGATCCGCGCGCGGCCGCCCATGTAGGGCCGGAGCACTTCAGGAATGGTGACGGTTCCGTCCGGTTGGTGGCCGTTCTCGAGCAGGGCAACGTAGGTGCGCGGCAGACCAAGGGCGGTGCCGTTGAGCGAATGCGCGTATTCGGTGCGTCCCGATCCGGGTCGACGGATGCGGACCCCCGCCCGACGGGTCTGAAACGCCTCGCAGTTCGAAACCGACGACACTTCCAGCCAGTCGCCGACACCGGGCGACCAGACTTCCAGGTCGTATTGCCTGGCCGCGGCGAACCCAAGGTCGCCGGTTGGCACTTCGCGGACACGAAACGTCAGACCGAGGCGCCGGATAACCGCCTCTGCTTCGCTGCGCATGCGCTCAAGAGCCGCGTATGAGTCGTCAGGCGTAGTCACATTGAATAGCTCGATCTTGTCAAACTGGCGCACCCGGCGCAGCCCCCGCGTGTCGACTCCTGCGGCGCCGGCTTCCCGTCGGAATGCCGCAGCGTACGCCACGTACTTGGCTGGGAGCATGGCGGCATCCAGCGTTTCGCCCGCGTGGTACTCGGACAACGCCACCTCGGCGGTGGGGCTAAGCCACAACCGGCGATTGTCGACCGCATACGAGTCCCCGGCGAACTTGGGCAATTTGGCGGCGTTGGTCATCGCGGTTTCGGTTACCAGCGCCGGCAGGTAGAACTCACGGTAGCCGTGTTCCCGAACCTGAAAGTCCAGCATCCACTGGATCAGGGCGCGCTGGAGTTGCGCCCCGGCGCCTCGAAAGATCCAGAACCCGGAACCGGATACCTTGGAGGCCCGGGCAAAGTCGAGGATGCCCAGGTCTTTGGCGATTTCGTCGTGCGGCGGCGCGCGGTTGTCAGGCCGTGGCGTTCCGCTGCAGAAGTGCACCTGGCCGGGATCATCCGCGTCGCCGACCGGCGCCGATGCGTGCGGAAGCATGGGGATTTCCAGCAGCAGCTGGTCTAATTTGGTCTGAATCTGGCTCAGCTCGGGCTCGCGCGCGCCAAGCTCCGCGGTCAATTTGCGCGTGCGTCCGATCAGGGTCTCGCGTTCACTGCCGGATGCCTGGCCGATGCCGCGCGAAACCTGTCGGCGCTCGGCGCGAAGGCTCTCCACTTTGATCAGCAGTTGGCGCCGCTGGTCGTCCAGCCTGAGCAGTTCATCCAGCGGCAAGTCGCCGCCACGCGTGGCGAGGCGCTCGCGGACCAAGGTCTCATGCTCGCGAATGAATCTGAGAGGCAGCATCGGGTTGCCAGGGCCGTGTGGGCGCGCCGCCGTCAGGGCGGGGTGCAAGGGGGGCCAATTCTACGAACGGTCGCGGAGCTGCGGAAAAAGGATGACCTCCCGGATGTTCGTAACACCCATCAGCGCCATGACCAGCCGGTCCACGCCAAGGCCCAGGCCGCCCGCCGGCGGCATGCCGTGTTCGAGCGCGAGCAGAAAGTCTTCATCTACCGGCGTCGCGTCCTCGCCGTGGTGAGCCGACGCCTGCTCTGCCATGCGGGCACGCTGTTCGAGCGGGTCGTTGAGTTCCGTGTAGGCGTTGCCCATCTCCATCCCGTTGACGAACAGCTCGAAGCGTTCGATGTACCGCGGATCGTCGGGGCAGCGCTTGGCCAAGGGCGAGGTTTCGGCCGGGTAGCGTTCCAGGAAGGTCGGCTCGACCAGCGCAGGCTCCACGAGCTTCTTCATCAGTTCGTCCAGCAGCTTGGCGCGCGGCCAAGAGGGATCGACCGCGACTTCGTTGGCTTTGGCCGCCTCGATCAGTGCCGCCGGGCTGCCGGCTGCCTCCAGGTCCACGCCGGCGTGCGTCAACAGGGCGTCGCGATACGTCACGCGGCACCAGGGCGGAGTGAAGTCAAGGCTGCGGTCGTCGAACTGCGCCCGCGTGGTTCCGTACACGGCTTCGGCGGCGGCCGCGACCAGGTGCTGCGTGAGTTCGCGCATGTCGCTCAGGTCGGCGAAGGCCCGGTAGCACTCCAGCATCGTGAATTCGGGGCTGTGGGAGCCGTCGATGCCCTCGTTGCGAAAGTTCTTGCAGATCTCGTACACGCGCTCGTAGCCCGCGACCAGGAGGCGCTTGAGATACAGCTCGTCGGCGATGCGGAGGTAGTAGTCGCGGTTCAACGCGGTGTACGAAGTGATGAATGGTGTGGCGGCGCCGCCGCCGTAGACCGGCTGGAGTGTGGGCGTCTCGACTTCCAGGAACCCGTGGGCGTCCAGCGTGCGCCGCAGGGCCGACACGATGGCGGTGCGGGCTTCGAAGCGGCGGCGGACCTCGTCGTTGGCGAGGATGTCGAGATATCGCTGCCTGAAACGCAGCTCCGGGTCTTGCAGGCCGTGCCATTTGGCCGGCAAGGGGCGCAGGGCCTTGGCGGCAACCTGCAGGCGCTCCACGCGCACGCTGGGTTCGCCGGTGCGGGTGCGGAAGAGCGGGCCGCCGGCTGAGACGAAGTCGCCCACGTCCAGCATCTCCAGCGCATTCCGATAGGCGTCCGCGCCCAGTGCCTGCTGGTTTAGATAGAGCTGCACTTCGCCCGACCCGTCGCGAAGTTGAGCGAAGGACGTGCGGCCCATGCGGCGCAGGCCGACCAGGCGGCCCGCCACGTCCACTTCGGGCGGTGGATCGTCGTCGACGCGAGCCACGGCGTCGGCGGCTTGGTGCGTGCGCGGCGGCCTGGCGGGGTAGGCGGTGCCCTGGGAGGCTTTGATCCGGTCGAGCTTGGCGCGCCGCGCTTCGAAGAGCCGGTCACCCGCCGCGCCGGAAGGCTCGGCGCCTGTGTCGTCGCTCAGTTGATCTCCAGAATCTCGTGCATGTTCGGGCCGCGGGGCGTTTTCACCGTGACCGATTCGCCGATCTTGCGGCCGACAAGGGCCTGGCCCAGCGGCGATTCGTTGGAGATCTTGCTGGTGGTGAGGTCAATCTCGTCGGTGCCGACGATGGTGAATTCGCGCTCGCCGTTTCCGGATTTGAGCCGCACCGTGGAGCCGATGCTGACGGTGTCCGACGAGTGCTGGCTGATGACGACGGCGTCCTTGAGCAGCCGTTCGAGCATCATGATCCGGCCTTCGATGAAAGCCTGCTCGTTGCGGACCTCGTCGGACTCGTTGCCCTCGTTGAGCTCGCCGAACTCCTTGGCTTCGTGGATGCGCTTGATGATGGCGGGGCGCTGCTCGGTCTTCAGGTCTTCCAGCTCGGCCATCAGGAGCGTGCGGCCATCCTCGGTCAGGAACTTGGTTGCCACGGCGCCGCCTTTGTTTCGGTTCAGTGGGGCCGCGTGCTGACGCCAGCGTGCGGGCCGCCTGGGGGAGGTGCCCGAATTATAAGAGAGGACGGGCTTAGCCGTCCGGGCGACCGACTCCGGTGAAGGTGAAGCGGGTTTCCATAAGGTAGGCGCCCTCGCCAGGCTCTTCGCTGGCGGCGTCCCAGCTGCGTTCGGTTCGGCTCACGTGGGGCGCCGCGACGCCGGCCGCCAGCGCGCGGGCATGGGCCAGGTCCGGCCCAGCCTGCTCCACGTAGGCGCGGGCGGCGCTGAGCGAAGCGAAGCGGCGGCGCTCCGTGGGAGCGTGTATGACGTAGCCGGTGATGCCGGAGCGCGCGTAGAGCGGCCGTAACAGGAACTCGACCTGCTCGGCCACCTGGCTGACGGCCGCCCCGACGGCGCTGGCAACGCCGGCAAGCTCAGGTACCTGGCATTCGGCATGCAGACGGGCGGCGACCTTCGGGAGCCAGGCCTTGGCGGGCGCTCCCAGAGCCACGATGGGGTCCGTTGCCTCGAGCCGTACGTCCAGCGGGTCCTGGCGGTGGCGGCGCGACAGGGAGCGGTCCAGGACGAAGCGGCCCAGGCGGTCGTCGCCGTCGGCGGCGCGCGGGTCGAACTCGGCGATGGCCCGGCGCAGCACGCCCTCGCCAAGGCGGCGGACGACCAGCTCGTGCGTGCGGGCGAGGAAGGTGTCCAGGTCGACCCGGCTCTCGCGAGCGGCCACGCGACAGGCGCGCACCGCGGTTTCCACATCGAAGCCCTGGAACTCGCCTCGGGCGTGCAGGACGTCGGTGGGGGTGAGGCCGATGCGCCGCACGAGGCCGCGGGCGATCAGGGCGCGCAAGTTGAGCAGGCGGGCGTCGGCCAGCCCGACGCGTCGCGCCAGCGTGGTTACGTCCAAGGGCCCTTCGCGCAGGGCATTGCAAACGGCTTGCTCGGCTGAGGTGCGAACGGCGTGGTCGGCGGCGCCGTTGACCGCCAGGAACTCCCAAACGGGGACGAGGCGGTGGGTGACGTCGTCGCTGTCGATGCGAGCCAGGGCCTCGGCCACGGATGGGTCCGCGGCCGCGGCGGCGGCGAGCGGTTCGACCCGCTGGGGTCCGACGCTGAGGTCCAGGGGGTCGGCCAGGATGCGGCTATCGCCGCCTATGCCAAATGAGCGAACGTCGGCGGCGCGGACGGCGGTGCGCCAGTCGCTGATGGCGGCGCCCTGATCGCTGATCTTGGGTCGGCCGTCGCGCAGGAGGGCGACGTCGGTGGTGGTGCCGCCCATGTCGACCACGAGGGCGGCGGCGCGGCCCGTGAGGCGGTGGGCGCCGACGGCGCTGGCGGCCGGGCCGGATAGCAGCGTTTCGACGGGCCGGGCCTTGGCGAAAGCCAGCGGCATGACGGCGCCGTCGCCGCGGACGACGGTGATGGGGGCGGCGATGCCGCGCTGGGCAACGCTGCGGTCGATGGCGGTGAGCAGCCTGTCGACGTTCGGGATGAGCCGGGCGTTGAGGACGGCGGTGGTGGCGCGACGGACGGAGTTGAGCGACCGACCGACGGTTCCGCCTGTGACGACGGGGCGGTGGGTCAATTCGGCGACGATCTCGGCGGCCCGAATCTCGTGCTCGGGGTTGCGGACGGACAGGTAGCTGGAGATGGCGAAGGCGTCGACGTGGTCGTGCCAGCGGTCGACGGCGCGGCGCAGGGCGTCTTCGTCGAGGGGGGCGCGTTCCTCGCCGAAGACGTCGTGGCGGCCTGGGATGAATTCCAGGGCGGCGGCGTGGATGCGGTGGGCGAGGCCGTAGCGGCGGAGCAGGTCCTGGTCGTAGCCGATGAGGAGGGCGCAGACGCGGCCGCCGAGACCTTCGATGGCGGCGTTGGTGGCGAGGGTGGTGGAGAGGGTGACGAGGCTGATCTGGTTGGGATCGATTCCCTGCAGGCCGCCGATGGCGGTGGAGATGCCGACGGCGAGGTCGGCGTGGGTGGTGGGGGTTTTGTGCCAGGCAACGACGCGGCCGGTGGCGGGGTCGAGCGCGACGGCGTCGGTGTGGGTGCCGCCGGTGTCAATGCCGAGGATGAGTGCCATGGGGTGATGGTCGCGCGGATTGGCGGTTTGCGCACGTGATGGCGGTGGCTTTTTGCGGGTACTCGCGCCCGCCGGCCCGGAACACCCTTTAGGGGTTCCGGGCCGGCGGGCGCGAGATTCGGCGGTGTTTGGGGTGGGGTGGTTGTGGTTTGACAGGCTCGCCCGGAGCGGGGACCGGCTGAGGGCAAGCTGGGCGGGACGATGGGATGGGCGGAAGCTGGGGGCATGCGCGCGAGTAAGAGTTTTTTCCAAACGCGATTATCCCCTTGACACACGTATGAGAATCGGCGATAATGGAACCATCAATCGAGACGGACCGCCGAAATGCCGAAAACGTACAGCCTGCTCGACTTCATGCGCGATTATCCGACAGACGACGCGTGTCTCGAAAAAGTCATGCAACTCCGCTACGGACTTGAACCTGTCTGCGACGCCTGCGGGAAAGAGACGAAGTACCATCGCATCAAGAAGCGGCGCGCGTATTCCTGTCAATGGTGTGGGACACACGTCTACCCCTGCGCAGGCACGCCGTTTGCAAAGTCGCGTACGTCACTGACGAAGTGGTTCTACGCGATGTTCCTCTTTACCACGACGCGTCACGGCGTACCGGCCAAAGAGCTTGAACGGCAGCTAGGCGTGACGTACAAGACGGCATGGCGCATGGCGCACACGATTCGTGACTTGACCGACAAAATCGGCATGGAAAAGCTAGTCGGCGAAGTCGAAATCGATGAGTCCTACATCGGCGGGTATCGCCCCGGAACAACTGGACGCGGAGCGGCCAACAAGACGATTGTCTTGGGCATGAAACAGCGTGGCGGCAATATGGTCGCGATGGTTATTCCCGACGTGAAAAGCGCGACGATTCAGCCATTGATCGAGCAATACGTCTCGCGAGACGCGATTGTGCATACGGACGAATGGTGGGGATACCGTCTACTCAGAGACGCGGGATTCGATCACCGGACCGTACGTCACGGCGCGGGGGAGTACGCCAGAGACGGCGTGCATACCAACTCGATTGAGAATTTCTGGTCACGTCTGAAGCTCAGCATTCGAGGAACGCATATCCACGTATCGTCTAAGTACCTTCACAAGTACGTGACGGAGTTTGCGTTTCGCTACAACTATCGGAACATGCCGGACCGGATGTTCGCGGTTTTGCTGGCCGCCTTGGTATCGCCTGTTTAAGTAAGGCTTGGAACAAGGCGCGGTCGCCTTCGAGCTTCGGGTCTTTGGGCTGGAAGGGTTTAGGTTTCTTGGGCATACTAGCCACCGGGATTACAATACTGAAGCAGACCCACGCCGACGATTGCTGCTATTGTCATAATACCAACAAACACAGTTGTAGACCCTAGAATCCATTGGGTCCGAATAATCCTATCTGCTTGCTCTTTGGAAAATATCATTTCTAAGTGCTCCCTTGGACTATATCCTACTTGGTGACGTGCAAATAGACTACACTTACGCAACTCTGCCGTACAGTTGGAGTCGAAATTTTCGACACCTCGAAAACATCCGTGAAACTTTCGCGGTCGTCGAAGTTCAATCCGAACTTCTTTCCATTGCCCGGATTCATAGACTGTCAGGAATCCACAATCTATGCACTTAATTTTACCACGAAATCTTAGCCATTCAGAGAGCATTATCACAAATCAGATATAGTGATACCGATAGTTGCCACGGACCATTAGTCTTTGAAAAACTGATCGTGGTATTTTCTAGCTACGAACTGAGCCATATACCCACAATTCTTACAAACTACTGGGATTGTTTGAACCAACTTTTGATCGGACGGCTTTTGAGACCTTTTGACCACAGTTTCGTTTGCGTGAGATTGTAGTATTCCAGCATAGACAGTCCACTTATGGCCTGTACAAATTGGACATTGGACCTTCCTCTCAGTCACCTTCTTGACATTACCGATCATTTCTTTAGCAAACTGCTTAAAGCGTTTAGTATTGGTCTGTTTTTGTTCTGCGTTCGATGTGCCGTCTTCAAGGTTAGATTCATAGTCGACTTGAAACCCAATCGGATTCATGTCAGCCATATTCGCCCCTAGTGATTGCGGGAATTAACGAGAAATATGGATTGATTCTAGCATGTTGCGACAATCACCCTTGCCACGTGAGACCCCGACCGCTAGGGTCGTCTTGACTCGCCACAAGTCACCAAGCCGCCGTGCAGCGCGCGGATGGGCGTTCTGCGCTCCCCCGTTGTTGTCGTACGGCAGTTTGGCTTGTGGCGAGTCGGATTCCCATTCGCGCGACGGGGGAGCACCTTGTCGCGCTCGCGGTTCGGAGCGCCACTATGAATCGCAGCCGGTTTATCGCTATCGCCATTATCGGCGTGATTGCCTTCGGGCTGATTCTGTCTGCCGGGGAGTCGTCTGAGGAACCTGCTGTCGTCGAAGTGACGGAAGTCCCTACAGAATCCCCAACCACCACACCTGAACCGACGCCCAGCCCAGAACCGACCGCTACGCCGCAGCCCGCAGCGACTTCCACGCCTACGCCTACGCCAGAAGCTACGGAAGCTCCCACACAGACACCGCAGCCGACTGAATCACCCACTGCGACGCCTGAACCGACGCCGACCGCCACACCCGAAACCCTATCGGCTGCCGAGCATTTGAAGTCGTTGGTCGTCTGTGGACGCGTGACAGTGCTCGCGAGCATGTATTGGGGGCAAGCGCCCGGACTGGCCTACGCAGGCAATCCAGCGACAAGCGGCCAGCTTCAGCAAGACGACGTGATTCAATTCCTAATGTCGGAACCGAACGCGAATGGCGAAGTCCGCGTGAAGGTGTTTCCGCACGATGGCCGCGCCGTTGGCAAGACAAACGATCAGGTCTGGATTAGCTGGGTGACGATCAGTCTCAACCGGCTTGACCTGTTTGCGTTCAGGTGTGAGTCCTAGCCGATGTACGGTAGAATCAGGTTGCAGGCGGCGTGGACGCCTATCCCTTTGGCCCCGTGGCGAAGTGGTAACGCGCGACCCTTGCAAAGCTCGTACGCGTCGGTTCGATTCCGACCGGGGTCTCCGAGGGTATCCACGCCGCCTGCGTTTTTGGTAGCTGATGGGCGACACGCCTACAGTATGCAGCTATAGCGCATCTGTCAATCCGGCGCTAGAGCTAACTGTCTGAATCCGAATAGGTCGTACCCATCTAGTATACCATAAGACTGACTTTTCAAATTCTGATTCGTGCTTCAGGTGTGCGGATTTGGCGTACGTGTGCCAAGGGGATAATCGCGTTTCCAAAAAACTCTTCGGCTGCGCGGGGGTCCGATTTGGCGGGTTTTGGGGTGCGTTGAGGACCGAAGTCTGGATGCTGGCCGTGAAGAGTGTTTGGGGCAGTCCTTCCGCCTGTCGGGCGAGGGCCGGGCGTGGGGCGGCCGCGGGTAGGCGGGAGCGTCGGGTCGGGCGGCGGTGGTTCGACAGGCGCACCACCAACGGAATCCGGCTCAGCGCGAACGAGGGCAGAAGCGCTGCGAACGGAAGCGGGTGCCAAGTAAGTGTGATGGGACTCGCCAGGACGGCAAGCATGCCGGAGAGGAGCGGGAAGAGGTTCAACGAGAGCGGGTGCAGGCGTCGGGCGGTGGGGGTGTGGAGGAGGGGGTGCAGTGTCATGGCATCCAGTGTACACTTTCCGTGAACTAAGGGCAAGCTGGGCGATGGATGGCAGCCGGTGAGGGGCTGGGCTGGGGCACTTGAAGCCGTGGTGAGTTTGGAGTGACGGTGGGTCTTGGGTCGATCGGCTCGTCACGCCATCGAGCGTCGGTGGGTTGCGGCTGCGGAGCCTGAGTTGGGGGTTGGCGGCGCGCGGTATGATTTTAGGGATAGGTATTTCATATGGGTTAAGACATGCGAATTTCGGAGCGAGGGCAGATCACGATTCCAAAGGACTTGCGGGAGCGCTTTGGGTTGGATCAGAACGTTGAGGTGGAGGTGGTACCGACCGAGCGGGGGCTGCTGATTCAGAAGCGGGCGGCCGCGGAGCATCCGGTGGATCGGGTGTACGGAATCCTGGGCGGTAGGGGCATGGACGTTGACGCCTATATCGAGGAAATCCGGGGTCGGTGATAAGCGCGGTTGACACCAATGTGCTATTGGATGTGTTTCGGCCCAATCCTCAGCACGGCCCGCAGTCGGCGGCGTGGCTGCAGCGCGCCTACGACGAGGGGGCCTTGCTCGTCTGCGATGTGGTGTACGCGGAACTGGTGCCGTTCTTCGGCGACCGGCTGACGCTTGACGGGGCGCTGCGGGAAGTAAACGCGGCGCTGTCGTCGATCGACTCCGCCATCGCCTACGAAGCCGGGATGCGCTGGATGCGGTATCGGCAGGCCGGGGGTCCGAGGACACGGATTGTGGCCGACTTTCTGATTGGGGCTCATGCCTTGGCCGCCGCAGACACGTTCCTAACCCGGGATCGTGGCTTCTATGCGACGTACTTTCCGGAGTTGAAGACTCCGCAGGGGTAGTCCCGGCGCACGGGTTGTGGGCACGCACCTGCCCGGAAAAGGCCGGTCTGAGACCGGCCCCTACGAAAACCAGGCCGACCAATGGGATTACGGTCTCTTAGTCGCCGTCGATGTCGAATGCCAGCAGGTGGTAGTCGGTGGGGTCGTGGGTTTCGGGGCGGCGGGGGAGTTCGAGGGCGGGGATGGTTAGCATTAGATTGGCGGCGAATTCCATGTCTGATGGATCAAGCATGAAATATTCGGACAATCCGCTGGCTCGGTCGCGGGTGACTTCGACAGCATCCCGCATGGCCTGGACCGAGACGATGCGACTAAAGCGGATACGAAAGGTGCGTTCTCCACTGAAATAAACGTGCTTGGTCGTTACGGCCATTGTGCCGACGCCACGGTGGACAATTTCATCGCGTTCGACGGGAGTGCCGCGGGACTGACCGAGGCGAACGGAGACGCCGCGGGCGACGCGGACGCTGGTTCCGGCGGAGCGGCCGACGATCTCGCGCTTGATCCGCTGTTCGGCGTATCCCACGTTTGGGAATACGTAAAGCAAATGCTCGCTCTTGAGGAATTTGAACGGCAACGGCTCGTAGTGTGACCAGTCAACTTCCGGGAGTTTATTGTCATCCAAAATGGAGATGATGTTTTCGCGACGTTGGCGTTCGAGGCGTAGGGCGCGCTGCTCGGCTTCGCGCTGGCGCTGCTGGATGGCCAGTTTTCGCTGCTTTTCCTGCTCTCGAGCTTGACGCTTTTCCTCTTGTCGCTCCTGGTGTTCAGCCAGGTTTCGGCGGACCCATCCGATTGGGGGCACGCGACTGGCCTCTCGGACTCTTGGGGGATTTCCAGGTGGCGGGCAGCGTAGCACCGGGTGGGTCGAACCGCGGAAATCGTGGCGGAGAGATTGAGGGGTCTCCAAGGGGTCCAGTCGAGCAGATCATCGCGGCGGCAGGCCATTGGGGCGCTCCAGGAGTTGATGCCAAATCGTGGCCACCTACGGTCGCCACGGCTGGTGCGGCGCATTGAAGCTATGTGCTTGAAGCAGCCAGGACCGTGTCGGGCACCGCGCTTAGTCGCCTTCGAGACCGGATGCGGACTGGTGGCTGTGTTTAGAGGGGGTTGTGCCAGCGGAGGCCGGGGAAGCGGTTGAAGTCGGTGTCGTTGGAGTGGACTTGGGCCTGGAACTCAATGGCGAGTGCGGCGATGTGGGCGTCAGTGACGAGGTTGCCTCCAACGCCGGCGGCCTCAATGGCGCGGCGCACGAGGGTGAGGGTGGTTCGCATGGAGACATCAAAGCATCAGTGACATGTGATGTCAAGGTGCTCTCTCGGTCGTTGGCGGTGAGGGAGCGCCAATCGCGACCAAGGGCCGTAAGTAGGACGTACGGTACGCCCGCCAATGAGATGGTCGCTAGCTTGGAGTCACTTCCACTCGTCGTCGGGCGGCCAGATGTTGGTGGCGCCCAGGCCTGCGCCCTTGAGTCCGGAATCCTCAGTCCAATCGGCGGTGGCGTCGCGCCACTTGATGAAATGGGGGGCCTGGGTGTGGGCCTTGAAGGCGTCTTCGTCCACGTAGATCTCGTACAGCCAAATGCGGTTCGGGTCGTTGGCGTCCTGGATGACGTCGAAGCGGAGACAGCCCGGCTCGTCGTTCACCGAGCCGCGGGCGTCGCCGATCATCTCTTCGATGAAGCGGTCCTTGTAGCCATCCTTGATCTGGATGGGGGCGACGATTACGAACATGCGGGACTCCTCTTCACAGGACGCGACATAGGGCGCGCTGGTCGGCTATTGGTCGATGCTGCTGACTTGCCCGTTGCCACGGCCGTTGCTGGTCGCGGGGTTGACGCCTCCCCGCTTGGCGTTGCTTGTGCTCGGCGTACGTCGGAGGAAGCCAGCCGTTGGGCATCACGCTGTCAATCTCCGCTGGACGGTCAGCTTTCGCGGGATTCGGAAGACTAGCACCGAGGCCCTGTGTAGAGGCTGGGGCCAATGGTCGGTCGGGCTCTGCAATAGAGCGCCTGAGATACGTGGCGAGCCGTGGCCACAGACCCACAATGCCCGACCGCTTCGAACAACCCATCCTCAACGCCCCCGGACGAGTGTCGTGCCCGTCACTGGGAGCTGGACAACCAGGTCACGGCGCAATTGAACGAGGCCATTGCGTCGGGCGCCCGAAATGCCGCGGACGCGTCCTCTTGAAGACGACGCGCTACTTTGAGGAGCAGGTGCGCCGAACGCGGCCGTAGATTGATCCGGCGTGGTGCAGACAAGTCCTGGACAGTCCAGTGCGTCGCGAGGAGCAGCTGGATGGACGCATTCGTTTCTGGGGCGAGATCGCTCGACCGGGCGAACAGGCATCCCGTTTTCTGCGAGTGATCACGCTGGCTGAGGGCGAGACGGTCCACAATGCGTTCTTTGATCGGCGCTTTCGGAAGGACGACCGATGAGACTTCACTACTACCCGGAGTCCGATAGCCTGCATGTCGAGTTCAAGGATGGGCCGGGCGTCGAAACCCGCGAGGTGACCGACGGGCTCAACGTCGACCTCGACGCCAGCGGCGAAGTCGTCGGCTTTGACATCGGCCATGCGTCGAAGCGTCTGGACCTCTCAACGCTGGAAACCGCGGCGCTACCGCTACGCGCGACGAAGTCAGTCGCCTGACAGTAAGGACGGCTGGCGCCAGTCGTGTCGGACCCCAGGCGGCGCTGAAACACGTTCCAAGGCCGCCGCCTCGTAGGGAGCGCAGACGCCGTGGGCGTAATGCACGTGACCGTCGCGGTGCGGAATCCGGCCGAGTCGGAGCGAAGCTAGGAAGGGTTGTTCCTGGTGGCTACCGGGGCTATCGACTCCCTGCTCCGAGGGGGTCGTGGATCATTTTGATCCTGCTCATTCCCGCGCGCGGGAATTCCCCCACCCGCCAACTCCTGAACCGAGGGGACCACGCATGCGCCGACGGACCACAGGTCACCCTGCCGCCTTGAGACATCAAAATGCCCCACTACAGTCTCCCTGCGGGTCTCTCCACTCCGGTTCACCTGGGTTCGGGAGGAGCCGCCGGAGCGGACGTTGATTCGGGAGCTGCCGCTACGCTATGGCCTGTATGGCGACGCGTCCGCCGTCCCTGACGTCAATGTTCAGGTTATGGCTGTCGAGCAAGGACATGCCTACGAGGGGGTCTACGCCAACAGCCCCGGTCTCGACGTGTCTCGATTGGCCGTTCCACAATACGGTGACGCCGTAAACGTCAAAGGCAGCCTGGCTGCCGTCGGCCAGAACCGCCTCGCCATCACCCACGACAGGCAGTCCCAAGTCCGCCACCAGCATCGGCGGCAAGGTCAGGTAGCCGTTGAAGCCGGTATCAATCACGGCGTCGACTTCCCGCGTCCGCCCCGCCGGGCCTTGCAAGGAAAGGGTTACGACGGCTTCGAGATTGGCGTTCACGAAGCCCTCGATCACTCGGCTCTCCGCAGGGAGCTGCCCCCGAAGTGATATAGCGTCCGATGTCCGACCCGCATCAGCCAGACTTGAGCGTTCGGGCGCCGGTCGCGCAGGCCCTCAGATGCGACAATGGCATTATTGCCGAGGGCGTAGTCCCCGCTGTCCACGTCAATGGCAACGACCTCGCCAACATGGTCGGCCTCCACCTGGCGCTGGATGTCCCGCTGGTATATCTCCTTGCCCAAGCGGGCGACCTCATCCCGCGAGCGGCGTGGCCTGGTGGGCCTTGCTGCCTGCGTCGGCGCCGGGGTGTCTGCGCCTCTCACCCGTTCCCCTTTCAAAGGCACTCTTCCACGCCGTCATTCTACCGGCTTGCGGGGGAACAATGAAAGGGTCTTTACACAAAGTCGGACAGACCGCTTATAATACACGCAATAGCCTTACAGGCTGCCCCGCCAAATCTCGAAGATAGTTCTGCCTACTGTACAATAGGTCACCAGGCAGCTCTGCCTGCATAGGAGGTAGACGTAAAGAGACCAGCAGAGGTAGAAGATCCGCTAGCCAGGTTTGGAAAACCCGCGCCGCCACGAAAAAGTAGTCAAAAGGCCGAAGAAAAGCCAATGAAACCTGCGCCAAACACTCAACCTCCTGAGCCAAAAGCTCAACCTGTTGAGGTTGTAAATTTCCCTATAAGGGACTATGGAAAACTGGAGTGGAAAGTTCTCGGTTTGTAATCGCTTGCGGAAACGGTATCGCTACTAATCGCTGCTGGGGCCGTCCTCTCTAACAGCCAATCAGCAATTCACGAGATCCTAGCCGCAGTCCTTCTATGCGCTGCTGGCTTGGGATGGATAGCCGCGCTGATCTGCAACTCAGCCTATAGTCGTTAGATGCTGTTCCGACTGTTTCCCGATCTCCCATTGGTTAAACTGTATGGGTCTGACAACGGGCTAGAGGCACTGCCAGGGAGATTCGGTGGACCGGATCGTCGAAGTTTACGATTAGATCTATATGACTAGGAGGCATCCATTTCATACTCTCTGAGGTTGTTAAATATGCGCTGAAGTTCCTCATGCATACGAACCATGGTTGCGCCTGTACTTTCGCTAGCAATTGTCTGGCCTGCTTGGAGACGTCCAAATACGAAGGGTGGCGCGACAATCCAGTCACTAAGAATATGCAACGGCATTTATTATCTGTGCAACCAGTAGCAGATAGTCGACCGAGGGGTCAGGGATGTAAATGGTATGATGACGCCCAAGCAAACCTGAGAAGTCGGGAGGATTTCGTGCAGTATTTTAGTGAACGAGAACTTGGTGAGTTTCCGAGGGATAGAACTGAAGTGAGTAGGACCGTATGGAATGGTTCAGCTCAACTTGTGGACGGTCTAGTAGATGACGGGTCTTTAGGTTTAGGATTCCCCACTATTGCCCAGACTCAGGATCGGCATGTTGCGGTGCCGATAGGCATAAATTCGAGGTGGCGATAGCGGCAGTGATTCCATAATTGGTGGACGGTGCATGGGTGCGTGGGCGGGGAATTACGGCTGTCGAGCAACCGCCACTACATGCCATCATGGACGTTCTTGAATTTGTATGGCGGAACGTCGGACAGCCCATCCTAGGGTGCCATCACGAGTACTATGAGCATCAACATTTTCTGCGAATTGACAGAGCGGAGTGACTAAGAAATTTTAGAGACAATGTGAACTCTATTCTAAATCGCAATAGAATAGCATTCACTATGACTTCAAATGGTGAAATGCAGCGCTTTTTGCCAATTGAATTTGCATCAGTTTTGCGAAGAAATGCATTTGCGATAGGAGACAGTGAGCTTGACAATATGATCGAGACTGCTCGTCGAAGGTTTCTACAGCCGGATGAGGGTGAGCGACGAGAGGCTTTAGAGAAGCTTTGGGATGCTTGGGAAAGAATTAAGGCAGTCAAGGATAGCGACAAAAAGGTCGGTGCCAAAAGGATTATGGACAGCGCAGCTAACTCGTGTGAATCAGAATTTAGAAAGCTTCTTGAGGCGGAGGTGTTGGCGTAAACGGATGCCGGAAACAGGTTTCGGATTCGACATTCGGAGACAAGTCAGGAACGCTTACAGTCAGCTGAGCATGTGGACTATCTATTCTCTCGGATGTTCTCACTTATTAGTCTCATCTTGACTTCGCTTTTTCCGAAACAGCCTTCAGTTGAGGTGAAAAGGGTACGAAATAAGAGCCGCTCCTAGGATGTGGACTGTTGGGAGGCATCGTGCAGCATGCCGCAGGATGCGTAGTTGGGTGGGTTCGTCGATGGCGTGCGGAACGTTCGATGCCATGGAAGAGCGTCCTCGCGAGGCTAGAGGCGGTGGGTGCAAATGGTGGGTTGGGTGGCTAGGAGGTGGTGGCGTGTGGCGAGGTTGGGGAGGTGGAAGGTCTGTGCCAATGCGTTGTCGAGGGCGCGGCGGGCGGTGGAGTCGTGCATTGCGGGGAGACGTTGGAACTCGGCGTTGGCCAATTCGCCGAAGGGTTGAGAGAGGTACTGACGCTGGGCCGGGTGGTCGGGTAGGTGTTGGTGGGAGCTTAGCTGGGGGAGGCTCGTCGGCCCGTTGGCGTGAGCCGGTTGCGCGGGATGTCGAGGTGATCGGTTCCCAGGAAATCCGCCAAGTTGATCCAGGGGATTTCGAAGTCGTCGCAGACTTCGGCCATGGACGACTTTGCCGGTAGGTGACTGGTCGTGTCGTCCGTCACAACGCGGACATCCTGGAAGCTGTCCTGAAGCTCAAGGGCTCGGGCGACGTCGTATGGGTCGGCTTGCTCAGCGTCGCCTTGGGGGTCGATCAGGCTCGGCCAGGCAGCCAGAACAATCCTCACGGTTGGCAGGCTAGGGTCTCTGGTAGCTGGAGACAGCTTCGCCTTGGCAAGCGCCCATGTGCCAGGCACGTCGGGATGACGCGCTTTGCCACACTCAGTTTCAACCTGAGGAACGATGAGCAGTTCGCCGCGTTCAACCATTCCCGTCATGGTCTCGTTGAAGAAATCCCACTGGCGTTCCGGTTTGATGTAGCGCTTCATGTTGATGAGCGAGCTTGCGTCGATGCCGTAGACAGGGTTCGGCACGGGCTACCTCTAGCTCGTTTCCGCCAGCGAGGTGAAGTCCTGGAAGCATTGGCCGCCGAGTCGCAGGACGTCGCGCGCGTCGCGTTCGGAGAGCAGGTTGGCGTCGACGGCCTGAACGATGCGGCGTGCGGCAGCGCGGCCGACCTGGGCTATGCGGGTTTGGGCGGCGGAACGGCCGCCGCCACCACCGCGACTACGGGGCCGGTCAAGTTGGCCGGACTGGCTTACGACCAGGGCATACAGGGCGTTTGAGGCGAGGTCGAGTTCGATCAGGCGGATCGCGGCGGCGCGGACGCTGACCTTGAAGCGGCCGGCGAGCCTGCGGGCGTTTGGGTACGCCTCGTCCTCCGACATGTTCGTCGGTACGGCGGCGCGGACGGCCGGCTCGGGCAGGAGAACGGCGGCGGCCATGCGCTCGCACCAGCGTTCCACCGTGTAGCCGGTGGCCAGACTTGCGCTGCGACCGATGTGCTCATCGGATGCGGCGTCCTGACGCAAGAGCAAGTGGCCGATTTCGTGAAAGAGCGTGAAGGCGCGTGCCTGCGGGATGAAGGCTGTATTGACGGCGACGAGAGGGGCGATGTCGTTCCACAACGCGAAGCCGCGTATTGCCTCGGGGCCAAGCTGGAGCAGGAGGACGAGGACACCCGTGTCTTCGACGGCCTCGCGCCAGCCGCTGAACGCGGCGCTGGGAGTGGGCCACTGGGTCTGGCGGGCTAGCGGGACGTCCAGGAGGTTGCGAAGGTCTCGCGCGGCGCGGCTAGGCGCGTCGGCTGGTGTGAAGCGCGGGAGTTGCGGGACGCCGGTTCCGTCTTCTTCCCTCAGGTGGGCGACGAGGTGCTGAAGGCGTCGCGCCCAGCGGATTTCGCGGAGTTCCTGGGCGTTGAGCGCGCGGTTCCTGGCGCCGACGGAGCGGCGCAGCGGCGGCGGCAGGTTGAGGTGTTGAGGCGGTTCGGGCAGGAAGAACGCCGCGCTGGGCCGCTTTAGCGTGCTGACGATCTTGTTGAACTGGGTCTTGGTGGGCTGGGCCTGACCGGTTATCCAAGCCTGAACGTTGTCAGGTTCGGCGCGGACTTTCTCTGCGAACTCACTGTCCGCGAGGCCGCTTTCGTCAATGGCCCAGCGCAATACCGAGCCGGTGATCGGTATGTACGTGGCGCGGGGCATGGTGGGGTCGGCGGGTGGCTGGGGCTGGGGCTGGGTGAGGATACCTAGCGGGCTAGTGGGTGTAGCTGGCGGGAGTGGTTCGAATTGGTCCCTCGGCAGGCTCGGGAGGGGCTCACCACCAACGGTCGGGTGGGCCTGGGCGGGGAGGGCGGCCACAAGGGCCGCCCCTACAGGAGGCGGGATGGCCGGGATTGGGTTTTGGACGGAAGAGGGCGGGTCTGGGACCGGGCCCTACGCAAGATTGGGCGGTCGAAGAGGGTAGGACAGGTGTGGTGGGCCGGGCTGGTGCCCTGGCCGAGGTGGCTGGCGTGGGCTCGGGTTGTTGGTTGCTGCTGGATCCCGGCTGAAGACGCCGGGATGACGGGGGATTCTTTGCCTGGTGGTGGCGCTGGGCCTATGGTTTGGGTATGGAGATGACGTTTGACATTGATCCGGGGCTGATGGATCGAGTGCGCGACGAGGCGGCGCGCCGGGGGATTACGGTCTCCGAGCTGGTGTCGGCGGGCTTGTGGCAGGTGCTGGAGGCAGAGTTTCCTGAAACGGACGCAACGGTGCCGCCGCTGCCCACGTGGCATGGCGGAGGCCGGCCGCTGGTGGATGTGGCGGACCGCGAGGCACTGCACAGAGCTATGGCCTCGAACGGCAAGGACGGGGGGCTGCCTCCGTTGCCGACGTGGCACGGTGGTGGACCGGCCGCTGGTGGACGTTGCAGACCGTCAGAAGCTCTACGAGGTCCTGGACGCGGACTGAGTGCTGGTTCTCGACACCAACGTCCTATTTGACGCGGACGTCGAGAGTTCTGACTTCCACGTCCCTTGTTCCGAGCGGTTGGAGCAGTGGCGGCGTGAACGGTCGGAAGTCTTTCTGACGTGGAACGTGTGCTACGACTTCCTGCGGATCACGACCCACCCACGCGCCGTGTTACGCACGCCCTGGACACCGAGACGAGCGTGCGAATTTCTGGAGTCGTTGCTGGACGCGCCGGCATTCGAGTTGCTGGTGGCAACGCCTCGGCACGCGGCGGTGTTGGCGCAGACGCTGGCGGAGGTCTCGGAGGCTCGGGGAAACCTGATCTTTGACTTGCATACGGCGGTTCTGATGCGGGAACACGGGATTCGGCGGATCTGTACACGGGATCGAGATTTCGGGCGGTTTCCGTTTCTGGAGGTTGTGGACCCGCTGGGGGTCTAGCTGCGCTTTGACGCGGGCGTCTGTTGGTGGTCCTTCGGCAGGCTCAGGACGCGCTCACCACGAACGAGGGCTCACCAGGGACGTGGTGCGAGGCCCCGCGGGAGGGGTGGGGCCGGGGCAGGATCGGGCGGCCACAAGGGCCGCCCCTACCAGACGGCGGGTTAGCGGTGGCGGTGTGGGTAGTTGGGGGATTCCTTGACGAGGACGACGTCGTGGGGGTGGCCTTCGTCGACGCCGGCGTGGGTGACGCGGACGAAGCGGGCCCTGGTTTGCATGGCGTGGATGTCGGGAGCGCCGACGTAGCCCATGGATGAGCAGAGGCCGCCGACCAACTGGTCGATGAGGCCGGCGGTGGGGCCACGATACGGAGTCTGGGCTTCGACGCCTTCGGCGACGAGTTTGGCGGCGTCTTCAACTTCCTGCTGGCCGTAGCGGTCGCGGGTAGCGAGGCGTCGATCAATCATGGCGCCGATGGAGCCCATGCCGCGATATTCCTTGAAGCGTTCGCCCTGGCGGTAGACGATTTCGCCGGGGCTGGCGTCGGTACCGGCCAGCAGGTTGCCGATCATGACGGCGGAGGCGCCGGCGGCGACGGCCTTGGCGACATCGCCTGAATAACGAATGCCGCCATCGGCGATGAGCTGGACGCCGTGCTCGGCGCAGGGGTCGGCGCAGTCGAGGATGGCGGTGAGCTGGGGTACGCCGACGCCAGCGACGATGCGGGTGGTGCAGATGGCGGCGGGTCCGATGCCGACCTTGACGGCGTCAGCGCCAGCCTGGATGAGGGCGCTGGCGCCGCCGGCGGTGGCGACGTTGCCGGCGATGACTTCGATTTCAAGGTTGTCCTTGATGCGCCGGACCATGTCCAGCACGGCGGAGTGGTGGCCGTGGGCGGAGTCAACGACGAGGGCATCGACGCCGGCGTGGGTGAGTTCGCGGGCGCGGTCGAAGGCTTCGTTCTGGACGCCGACGGCGGCGGCGACGACAAGGCGGCCTTTGTCGTCGTAGACGGCGTTGGGGAATTGCTGTCGCTTGGCGATGTCCTTGACGGTGATGAGGCCGCGAAGGATGCCCTGGTCGTCGACGACGGGCAGTTTTTCGATGCGGTGTTCGTGGAGCCGGTGCTGGGCCTGCTGGAGGGTGGTGCCGACGGGGGCGGTGACGAGGCCTTTGCTGGTCATGAGGTCGGCGACGGTGCGGGCCTGGTCGTGGGTGAAGCGCATGTCGCGGTTGGTGAGGATGCCGACGAGGCGTCCGTTCTCATCGGTAATGGGGACGCCTGAGATGCGGTAGCGGGCCATGACGGCGTTGGCTTCGGCGAGGGTGGCGGTGGGAGGCAGGGTGACGGGGTCGACGATCATGCCGGACTGGGAGCGCTTGACTTTGTCGATTTCGCCGACCTGGTCGTCGATGGTGAGGTTGCGGTGAATGACGCCGATGCCGCCGGCGCGGGCCATGGCGATGGCCATGGAGGCCTCGGTGACGGTGTCCATGGCGGAGGACACGAGGGGCACGTTGAGGGTGAGGCGGGGCGTAATGCGGGTGTGGGTGGCGACCTGGGTGGGCAGGACGTCGGAACGACCGGGGACGAGGAGCACGTCGTCGTAGGTAAGGCCTTCGACGATGCTGCGGGTGGACGCGACGGACTGCTCGACGAAGCGAACGGGATTTGGATCAAGCGACACGTAAGCGCCTCCCTGCGACATGGGTTGAGCCGGGCCCATAAAAAAGACCCCGCGCCACTTGGGCCGGGGTCGCGACGCGGGGTGGCGGCGCGGACGCGCGCCAGCGTGCTGGGCACACCCTCAGGCGACGAAAGCCACCACTCCTCATCGTGAAGTCATGGTACACCCTCGTCCGAGGGTTCTGCTGGGCGTATAGCCGGATAGAACGGTCTGGGTTGGCTGCTGAGGGTGGGTTTCCACTCTCGCGGGAATGACGGAAGGTGCGGGGATAGAATGCGTTGCCGTGGGTGCGATTGTTGCTCCCGGCACGGAGAACCTTGATGGCGACGGTGACTCTGGAAGAACGCGTGAGTCGCCTCGCGGGCGGATTCGAGCACTTGGCGACCAAGGCCGACGTAGCTGAACTACGAGGCGACCTCCACGCATTGGAATCGCGCCTGATGCGCTGGATGGTGGGGGCGATTCTTGGATCGGTGGCCGCAGCGGCAGCTGTTACTGGGGTGATTGTGGCGCTGGTCGGACCGGGCTAGCGCGGGAAACGGCGCGCGAAGCGTCTTTTCGGCGCGGTTCGGCGGATAGAATGACGGGTGGCCGATGGATGTTGTCTATTGGCCTGTGGTGGGCGTAGCTCAATCGGTTAGAGCGTCTGGTTGTGGCCCAGAAGGCTGGGGGTTCAAGTCCCCTCGCTCACCCCCGGGAAGAAGGAGTGAGGTAAGAGAAGTGAGAAGTGAGAAAAGAGAATCCAGGAGTCGTTAGAGGTTGGTGGTTGGCAGGTTGATGCGGGAGACGGGGGCGCAGGCGGCTGAGGCGGTGTATTGGATGAGGCGGACGAGCAGGGCGCGGGCCAGCGGGTCGGCGCGGCCGGACTGGCTGAGGCCGAGAGTGGTGACAACGACCTTGCCCTTGCCGTAGTTGGCCTGGGCGGTGATGGCGGCTTCGTTGCCGAGCCAACCGCGGAAGGTTCCCATCAGGACATCGCGCGGGTCCAGGCCGTCGAGCGCCGGGATTACGCGGGGCGCGGCGCTGGGGACGAAGGGCGTGCTCATCAGCGGATCGGGTAGCAGCCCTTCGCGCAGCGTGGGAGCGATCCAGTCGAAGCCGGTGGACCAGTGGGGCTTGTAGCGGCCCTCGCGGGGGACGGAGGGAAGGAAGGGCGTGTCGGCGAGGTCGGCGATGACCAGGGCCGGCAGGCCGCCGGCCACCATGCCCAGCGCGTCGGCGCCACCGCCGCCGGCGACGACGACGGCCTGGATCCGCACGGGTTGGGTGAGGGTGGTGCAGCCGGCTTCGGCCAGGCCGTTGGCGAGCGTGGCGACACGGTTCTTATGGGACACGCCGGTGAGGTAGATGCGGAGTTTGCCGTTGATGGTGGCGGCGCTGGCGGGGACGACGAGGATTTGCTCTTTTTGTTCGAGTGACAGGCCGGTGCCCTGTATCGACAAGCCGATGTCGAGGACGCGGGCGGTTTCGATCAGGGGGGCGGTGAATTCGAAGTCGTCGATGACGGCCGGCTCGACGCCAGCGGAGATGTCGACGGTTTCGCGGCGGCGGGCTTCGCCGGAGACGCTCCAGACGATTTCGGCTTCGCCGGCGGGTCGGGGGCCGGAGACGATGGCCCGGACGGATACGGGGCTGCCGCCCCAGGCGGAGCCGGGCAGGCCGTCGATCAAGGCGACGGTCTCATCCGCGACCGGACGCATGGCCTGGACGACGGGTTTGGGGCGGGATTCGAAGTCGGCCAGGCCGTTGACTTCCCAGCCCTGGTCCATGAGTTCGGTGAGGACGAAGCCGGAGAGGCCGGGGGTGCTGCGCAGGCGGGCGATCTGCCGGCGGAAGCCTTCGGCCTGGACCTGGCGGGTGGCGGCGGTGAGGTGGTCGAGGGAATCGAAGGCCTGGCGGGCGACGGACTTCTCGAAGCGGGCTGCGAAGCCGGCCTGATCGAAGGCCAGGTCAGGCGTCCAACTGCGTTGCGCCAGGAGCCAAGGGTAGGAGGGCTTCCAGTCCTCGGGTAAGCCCCAGATGCCGAACTCGCTGAGGGCGACGGGGCGGTTGGCCGGCGCGTCGGCGTCGGCGCGTTCCCAGAGGTCGGGCGGGCGCGCGGCCAGCCAGTCGACGAATGCGCCGAAGTCGCGTGCTCCATGGGGGTGGGCGGCGTAGGTGTGCATGTCGGCCAGATCGGTGTCCAGATGCAGGGCGCCGAGCATGGCCGAGTTGTCGACGACGAGACGCGTGGGGTCGGATTGGCGGGCGACGTCGACCCAGCGGCGCAGGCGCTGGCGATGGTCGGCCTTGGCGGCGATATCGAGACCCCAGCCTTCGTTGATGACGGAGCGGGCAATGAGCGAGGGGTGGTGGGCGTCGCGGACGGCGGCGCCGCAGAGCATGTGGACGATGTCGTCGTCCAGCCAGTCCGGAAAGTTCTCGTTGGGCAGTTGTGGGCTGCCCCAACTGGGGGGTTCGTACCAGACCAGCAGGCCCATGCGGTCGGCCAGGGCCAGGTAGCGGGGATCGGGCAGCTTGACGTGGCAGCGGACGAGGTTGAGGCCGGCGTCCCGCGCCACGCGGAAGCGGCGGGCGAGGGCGTCGTCGCCCGGGTAGGCATAGCCGGTGACGGGACTGTAGTCCTGATCGAGCGCGCCCCTGAGATAGAGGGGTCGGCCGTTGAGGCGGAGCTCCTGTTCGTCGGCCTCGATGCGGCGGAAGCCGGTGGTGAAGCGGCGGGTGTGGGTGAGGCCGTCGGAATCGAGGGTGACGTCGACGTCGTAGAGGTTGGGCGCGCAGGGGGACCAGAGCTGGACCTGGGGCCAGTGGTGAAGGATCTCAAGGCCGGCGGTGAGATCGCCGGTGGCTTCGGCCGTCCAGACGGGGGTGGGGCTGCCGGATTCACGGACGGTGAGGCTGACGTGTCCGTGGGCGTTGGGGCTGCCGAGGACGGTGAGGCGTAGCGTTTGCAGGTCTTCGGCGAGGTCGGTGCGAAGGCCAGTGATGTGGGCGGGCGGACGCTGCTCGAGCCAGACGGGCTGCCAGAGACCGGAGCACTCGCCGTACCAGTGCTGTTTGCCGCGTGGCATCCAGGCGGCGCGGGTGGGGGGGCTGCCGGGGGGCGTGACTGTGCCGGGGGCTTCGACCGACGTGTCCCAGACGCGCACGGTGAGGGTGGCGGTCTGTCCGTGGGTTTCCGGAGGGAGAACTGCCTGGAAGGGCAGGTAGCCGCCGCGGCAGGAGGCGACGTGTTGGTCGTTGACCCAGACATCGGCGAGCCAGTCGGCGGCGCCGAAGACGATGACTACCTGATGGCCGTCGGGAGGGTTGGGGATGTGGAGCTGGCGGCGGTACCAGTAGTAGGCCGGGCCAGTGGGCGGCTTTTCGAGGATGAGCTGGGGATAGATCGGCGGTTCGATTTGGGCGTCGAAGCGAACGTCGCGCACGTTGGGCGAGTCGCTGACGCCGAGTTGCCAGGGGCCCTGGATGAGGGTGCGACCCGAGCCAGTCATCGTCTGATACCTTGAGTCGCGGTGGCCGACCAATACTCACAGGCCGGGGACGGGCCCGGTTCCCAGCCGCCAGGCGACTCCTTGGAGCGCCCCGCCGACGGCACGTACGTAGGTCTGGCGGTTGCCGCGCTCCTGATTGCGAGCGTCCTGTTCATTTTGCTCGTGGACCGCAGCCTGCGGCGTCCGCCCGAGATGCCCGAGGTGCTACGTCCAACGGCGACCGCAGCTTCGGCGACCCCCGGGGC
The DNA here is from genome assembly GCA_965263175.1 of Chloroflexota bacterium. Classification (GTDB taxonomy): domain Bacteria; phylum Chloroflexota; class UBA11872; order UBA11872; family UBA11872; genus UBA11872. Next base: position 2,651,431 of record OZ253587.1, on the reverse strand, counting down.
GCAGGCGCCAGCGGTGATTCCGGTGACGCCGGAACCGATCGTGATCGACCTGAAAATTCCCGAGGGGGCGTTCGAGCGACCGCCCACGCCCACGGTGGTTCCGGTGCATACGGAAGCATCGGCGCGGTATTTCCTGGTCACGGTGCAGAGCGGGGACACGCTGGCGGCGATTGCCAGCCGCTACGGGTACGGCTTTGAAGAGATAGCCGAACTGAACGGCATCGATGAGCCGTACCTAATCCAGGTGGGCGAAGAGTTGCTGTTTCCAAATCGCTAAGCGGGTGTGGGCGTTCGCCGGGGTCAGGCCTCGGCGCGGCGCTGGCTGGAGCCAGTCTGGTCTGAATCTTCCGGATCTTCCTGATCGGCCGGCTCGGCGTCAGGCGGCTGGTCATCCTCAGCGGCGGGTTCGGGCACCGGTTCCGGCGCTGGTTCCGGCGCTGATTCCGGCGCTGGTTCGTCAGGCTCGGTGGCGGCCGTAGCCGGAGCTTCGGATTCCGTCGGTTCCTGGGTTTCCTCGGGCTGGTCGCCGGCCGCGGCGTCGGTGGATTCGGGCTCCGCCGGCTCGTCGGTGTCTTCGGGCTGGTCGGCGTCCGCGTCCTCGGCTGCGGCTTCAGGGGTGGGGGCGAGGCCGGGGTCGAGGGCGATGAAGCGGACGGGCCAGGCGGTGAGGTTGTGGGCGGCGGCGGGCAGCGCCATGAAGGCCATGCGCTCAGTGCTGAGCTGTTCGGTATTGACGAGGCCGCGCACGATGGGCACGTCGGTTTCGAGCAGGGTGCCGAGGATTACGCGCTCGTCGTCGGGTTCCTGTTCGCGTCCGACGCAGACGCCGTCCGCCAGCGCGACGAGCTTGGCTCCACGCACAAACAGCCACTGAGCGGCCTGGGCCGTAAAGCAGGGGGTGACGTTGTCACCGCGGGCGGCGATTACGACGATGTCGCGGCTGCGCAGGTCGCGGCCAAATACGTCTTCCAGGCGGTTGGAGTCGATGTCTGGCGCATCGGCCGTGACTTCGATGTGGGCGACGAGGCCTTCGCCGAAGAACGTCTCAGGGGCCAGATCGGCCAAGTCGGACCCCCAGCGGGCGTAGCGGCGCGGGGCCAGAACGTGGGTTCCGACGTCGGCATCCATTTCGATCCGCTGCACCAGCGTCCGCGGCTGGCCCGCGCGCTCGAACTCGTGCGCGGTGAAGCCATTGGCGGCGCCATGCCGAAGAATCTTGGTGCAGTCAATGACGCGGCGTGACATCAGCCTTGGGGATGGGATGGGTGGCGGTTTGGTCGATGGTGGGGCGCGGGGGCGTGCCCCGTCAATAGCTGATTGGCCTCAGCCGATGGTCAGCGGCTCGCCCCAGCGCGATTCGCGGACCTGAACGGACGAATTTCGGAAGGCTTGGCGGTAGAAATCCAGGCCTTGGGTCTGAAGGTGAACGGGGATCAGTACGCGCGGGTTCACGATCTCGACGAAGCGCTGCAGGTCGGGGCCGCTGGCGTGGCCGGAGGCGTGGAAGCCGGCCGCCTCGGCCTCGGATTCCGACGCGCCGCCGACGAACTCCAGACCCAGCAGGCTTGTCCAACTCCGGAGGCGCCGCATGTCCAGTTGGGACTCTTCGTCATAGGGCTCGCTCGAGGAGTAGATCCAGGCACCGGACGACATTTCGCCGAGGTCGAGCAGGCGGGTGACGTCGAAGAAGCTGAGGCAGAGGACGTAGGCCCCGGGGTTTGCACGGATGTCGGGCGGAGACACGAGCGCGTTGGCGAACTCGGCGGTTACTTCGTCCTGCCAGGCGGTGGAGGTGGCTCGCCGGTCGTCGTAGATCAGGAGCCCGTCCCGGGCCGACGGCAGGGGTGTGGCCGGATCGACGGTGTACATGGCCTTGAGAAGGAGTGCGTCTTTCATGAGGACGACGAGCTGGCGGTTGGCGTTGCGGGCGGCCGCCAGGAATGTTTCGAGGCGCTCGATGTTGCGGGGACCGAAGTCGGCGACGACCAGCGCGTCGGTCTGGTGGACGCGATTGAGGGCGCCAGCACGTACGTCCTCTTCCGAGGCGCCGCGGGGCCTGGCGGCCTGGGTGCCCTCGCAAATGAGGGCGACCAGGTCGAGCTTGGCCAGTGCATGGGCAAATGCCCAGGTCTGGTCGGCATGGCGGCCGTGCATGCGGATGTCGCCGCTATAGCCCACCCAGCCGGCCGACGTCTCGACGGCGAAGCCGTGGGCGCCGGGAATGGAGTGGTCAACCGGGAACGCGCGGACCTGGTGGCCGTCAATCTCGGCGACGCCTGTGGCTACCGCGGTCGTGAGGGGTTCGGGGCCTGCCTTGGCATAGCGCCGTGCCCAATAGGCGGCGGCGTCGGGCGTCCAAGCGGTGGCGTCAAGAATTTCCCAGGGGCGTTGCCGAAAGGGGGTCTTGGGGTCCGTAACCAGGAGGTCGTCCTTGGGCGTGCGGGGGCGGTAGAAGACGGTCTGCGCGTCATTGGTGCTCTGTCCGCCGTCCTGCATTGCCTTGGCAATCACGGCCGTCAGGGCGCCGGTCACGACGGGAATGTCGGGGCGGAGGAGCGAGATGTAGCCGACATGGTCGGCGTGGGCGTGGCTGAGGAGAACCGCACGCGGGTCCACATCGTCCCGGTAGGCCGGCCGGTCACGCAGACGGCTCCAGATCGCGGCGTGTTCCGGCAGCGCGTTCAAGTCGTTCCGGTAGAGCCCCGCCAGCGGAGGTAGCAGGTCGGTCAAGAGGTAGTCCGACAGCCCGCGGACGGTCCGGGGCTTAAGAAACTCCTCGAAGTACTTGCCAAGCGCGCCGAACGACATGCCGAAGTCGAAGAGCACCTGCCAGTCGCCGTCTTCGAGCAGGAGCTTGTTGCCACCGATTTCGTCGGCCCCGCCGTAGGCGGTGAAGCGGACAGGCATCAGGGGGACGCGGTAGAGAGGCTGGGAAGTTGTGGGCTCATGGTTCGACAGGCTCACGATGAACCGGAGGGCGGCTCACCGCAAACGGTCGAGGACCGCGGGGTTCTGAATCGAGCGGGGGCGGCCCCCCTTCAGGACGGCCGCGGCACAGCGCAGGGCGCTCTCCGGTCCCCAGCGTGACGCTTCCTGCGAGTAGCCGGCGGAGTGCGGGGTAAGCAGGACGTTTGGGATCTGCAGCAGCGGATTGTCGTGAGCGATCGGCTCGATTTCGGTCACGTCGAGTCCGGCGCCGGCCAGCTGGCCGGCCTGAATCGCGGCGACGAGAGCCGGTTCGTCAATCAGAGGTCCGCGGGCGGTGTTGATGACGAAGGCGGTGGGCTTCATGCGAGCAAAGGCCTCGGCGTTCAGGCAGTGACGGGTGGAAGGGTTGAGCGGCAGATGCACGCAGACGTAGTCGGCAGCCTCGAGCACGTCGTCAAAGTCGACCAGTTCAACGTCGAGCTCTTCGGCAAATGTCGAGTCGACGTACGGGTCGCAGGAGATGACGCGCAGGCCGAAAGCCTGGCAGCGCGTAGCAACCGCACGCGCGATGTTGCCGAATCCGAGCAGCCCGGCCACCTGGCCCCGCAGGCGCGGCCAGTGGTCCGAGAAGTCGATGAGGCCGTCGCGGCTTGGAGCAGCCGAGCGACTGAGGTGGATGGTGCGTGGCAGGCGCCGGTAGCAAGCCAGCAGCAGCATGAGGGTGTGGTCGGCGACCTCCTCGATGCAGAGATCTGGGGTGTTGCCGATCATGACGCCGTGATCGGTGGCGGCCTCCAGGTCGATCGGGTCGACGCCGGTGGTGCAAGTGATGACGGCGCGCAGACGCGGCGCGACGGCGAAATCGTCGGTGGCAAAGGGATCCAGGCCAACGGCGCCGGCGGTGGCGCGTTCGAGCGCCGCTCGGCGTGTCTCGGGGTTCTCCATGTCGGCGAAATCGACTTGACCACCGGCCTCCTCGACAATGTGGACGTAGGGCAGGAATCGGTGGGCGTGTTTCAGGGGCACGAAGACTCTTGGCAGGTCAGGCATGAGTCGATCCTCTCCGGGCGGCAGCTGCGGGAACTGGGGCGTTGGTCACAGAGCTTCGACGGCCTCCGAGCCGGTCAGGAGATGAATCCAGGTTCGGCCGGGGCGGAGTTCAAGCGGGGACCCGTCGGGATTCAGGAACTCGGTCACCGCGGTTTCCGACGGTCGGCGCCAGGTTCCGTCGAGGCGCGCGCCGTCGCGGAAGACGGATACGGGGCCCTGGCCGGTGGTGCCGATCCAGAGCGACTTGTTGCCATAGGAGTCCTCGTCGAACTCCGTGAGTCGCGCTGGAACCCACTGTGCCACAACGTTCTCAAACACAAGGGCCTCACCAGTGTGAGCGTCGATGTCGAGCGCGCCGCCCAGCGAGCGGCGCCAGTGGCGCGCGGAGGGGTCGAACACGTACTCGGCCTGGAAGGCGTTTCGAGGCCCGGCGGGAATGGCGAGATGGGTGAGCGGGCCGAGCTCGGGTTCGGCGTCGTAGAACCGGAAGCCTTGAATCTCGCGGCGCTGGGGATGGCGCTGGGCGCCGACCTGGCGCAGCGCGGGGAGGCTTGCGTACATGTTGAACGGGGAGGGTCGGCTGGAAATGCGGTAGTAAGGGCGAGTCTCGTCGTAGAAGAACTGGTCGACGTCGGCTGACGGGGATGAACGCAGATCCCGCATGACCGGTGGGCTGGCGCCCACATGGGCGAAGAGCGCGTCGAACTGCTGAACGAGGTCGCGGTCGACAAAGCGAGCGCTGCGGATGGGACCGACGCGCTTCAGGTCGCTATCCAGGAAGAATGCGGTGTAGCGGGTGACGGAGCTTTCAGTAACGTGCTCGTAGACGACGGCAGCAGTGCTGAGGCCGCTCTGGGGACGCGCCTCGATGGAGTTGTCGATCTTGACCGCGACGACGCGCTGGGCCCTGGCGTTAGGGCTGATTTCGAGGCCCGTCAGCAGTGAGCGCAGGGGTGGGCGAGTAGGCGTGGGCGGGGGCGTTGGCGACGGCGTTATCGGTTCAGGCGTCGGGGTTGCCGTGAGCGCCTCGGTTTGCACCGGCGGCGGGCGGGTGGGGCGCGGGGCGGCAACGGTGGCAACCGGTGCGACGGGCGCCGGCGGTTGCGCCGGCGAGGTTGCAGGTGCGGCGGCGGAGGCCGACGGGGACGCAGCGACGCTCGCGGGCGCCGGAGTCGTCGGCGAACTGGCCGGCCGCGAGGGTGGTGTTGTCAGAGCCGCAGTCGTCGGCGCGCCTGGCGCGCCTGGTGTCGGCGTCGACGCCGGAGGTGCGGAATCTCCGCAGCCGGCAATCAGAACGGCGGTTCCGCCGGCCAACAGGGTGGCCAGACGGCGCCGGGAGATGTATTTCGGTCTAGGCATGCGCGATGGCAGTCATTCGAGTTGCATCGTTGAGCATTGACACAGGATGCGGTGGACGTGGTGGGCGGTGCAACGGTATCGCGGGAGGTGCGTCTCCCGTCGACGCGGCGTGGCCGTGTGTGAACGAAACACTTCGTTCGGTTCCGCGTGACTTGACGTGACCTGCCCACCGGCCGCCTGAAGTCCGCCCGGCACCATTTAGAATCAGACACCGTGCACGCTGCAAGACGGGCGGATAGGAGACGTTGGAATGACAGCGGTGTCTATCGAGGAACGCGTCAGCCGTCTTGAAGGCGGTTATGAACATGTCGCGACGAAGGCCGATGTGGCCGAGTTCAGGGCGGCGACGCAGGCGGACGTAGCTGAATTCAGGGCGGCGACGCAGGCTGACATCGGCGACCTGAAGGCCTCGACGCAGGTTGACATCAGCGACCTGAAGGCCTCAACGCAGGCTGACATCAGCGACCTGAAGGCCTCGACGCAGGCTGACATCAGCGACCTGAAGGCCTCGACGCAGGCTGACATCAGCGACCTGAAGGCCTCGACGCAGGCTGACATCGGCGACCTGAAGGCCTCGATGCAGGTTGACATCAGCGACCTGAAAGCCTCGACGCAGGCTGACATCGGCGACCTGAAGGCCTCGATGCAGGTTGACATCAGCGACCTGAAGGCCTCAACGCAGGCTGACCTCGGTGAGTTCAGGTCAGCGATGCAGGCCGGATTCGCTGAGTCTCGGGCAGCGATGCAGGCCGACTTCGCTGAGTCTCGGGCAGCGACGCAGGCCGAAATCGCCGAACTGAGGTTATCGACAACAGCCGACGTGAAGGATCTTGAGATCCGGCTCACGTCTGAAATCGGCAGCGTTCAGAATCGCTTGATGGCTTGGACGCTGGTGGTTGTCAGCGTTGCGACTGGCCTGGTCATTGCCCTGGACCGGTTGTTCGGGCCCGCGACCGGGGGCTGAGCAAAGCAGATGCGCGCGCTAGCCGGTCGCGGCTGGAGCTGTCAGGGGTGGCCGAAGACGCGGCGGCAGGCGGCGGCGACGCGGGTGGCGCCTTCGGAAATGGGTAACGCGCGCATTTCGTCGTTGAAGATTTCGACGCCGCCGGGACCTCGATAGCCCGCAGCTTCCAACGCGTTGGTGATTGCCGCGAGGTCCATGACGCCATCGCCGGGCAGGCGACGCACGGAGTCGTCGAACGTGCTTGGGTCGCCAGGCGGTGCGTCGTTGAGGTGGACGTGGTTGATCGCGCGACCTGCCGCGGCGATGTCCGCAAGCTCGCTGTCGCCGCAGTGGAAGTGGTAGGTGTCGAAGAGGATGCCGACGTTCACGCGGCCGATGCGGTCGATGAGGTCCAGCGTTCCCTTAATGCCGGAGAACAGCTCAAACGGCTGCTCGGGCCAAATGTTCGGGCCGATGAATTCGAGGCTGAGCGCCACACCCTCACCGGCGGCGGTGTCAGCCACGTCTCCAATACGCATGGCGAGCAGGTCGAGCGCCTCGTCGCGGGGCATATCGGTCCGGTTGGGCACAACCACGGCGGTGACACGCGCACCCAGCGCGGCGCCGAGCGACGCGTTGGCGGCCACGGTGTCGAGGCTGGCGTTGAACTCGGCGTGCGGGCCAATGACCTGGGCACCAGATCCCCAGGCGCCGGGCTGAATGCCACGGGACTCGAACGCGTCGATGACGGCGTCACGGCCGGCGGCGGTCTCGAGCGTACGTGCGTTGGGCATGCTGAAGTCCGACGCCCTAAAGCCAGCGGCGGCGGCGGCGTGGAGGTAGGCGATCAGGTCGCTGACCTGGGCAACCGTGGCCGGGTGGAGCGCGGGGATTAGCGAGGACATGGGCGTGGCCCTCCAAGGCCTCCGGGGCGCATGTGGCCCGTGATGGGTCGTTGCACGAAGGTTCGGGTCAGCGGCCGCGGCCGGTTGCGCCTTGCAGGGCTTCGCGGACCACGATGTCATCGATGAGTCGCTCGACCGGGGCCAGGTCGTCGGTGTAGACGGTCTCGGCGCGGTTGACTTCGCGCAGCTCCCAGGGGCGGGCGGCAATCTCGGCGAGCCTGGAGTCAACCTGGGCGCCGGCGCGCACCTCGGCGTCGGTTACGGGCCGCAGTGAACCGTAGACGAGGCTGTTGTTGAAGCCTGAGGGCAGGTCGATCACGTAGACGTACGGGAAGACCGAGCGCATGGTTTCCGAGAGCACCTCGACCAGCCGGAAGTCGGTGGCGGTTCGGCCGGCGTTGAGGGCCAGCACGCCTTTCTCATTCAGGTGGTCACGGGCGGCGATGAAGAATTCCTGGGTGACCAGATGGAACGGGATGTAGGGCTGGCGGTAGGCGTCCACGGCAATCACGTCGTAGCGCCGGTCCACGCGCTGGAGAAACGTGCGGCCGTCTTCCGCGTAGGTTTTCAAGTTGGGTTCGTTCATGTCGAAGTACTTGCGACCGAGGTCGATCACGCGCTCATCGATCTCAACGCCGTCGATGGCCACGTCGTCCCCGTAAACCGTGGTGTACTGCTTGGAAACCGTGCCGCCGCCCAACCCAATGATCAGGAGTGAATCGACCTCCCGCGGCTGTTGACCGCCGATGATGGGGGCGAGCAGGAAGTAGTCCCAGGGACCGTTGGTGAGCAGGCGGTCAGGGTGATAGATCGAGTGGGTGCCGATGCCCTCGTTCAGGACCAGACGGCGGCCGACGGCGGGGTTGTCGATGACCTGAAAGAACTGCAGCGCGGACTCGCCTTCCAGCACCAGGCCGTCGGCAGGCCGGACGGGGCCGGGGTTCACCGCGACCCAGAGCACGATGAGGATGGCGAGCAGCGCGACGTACAGCATCCGGCGCCGCAGGCGCGTGGTGGCGATGAGCGCCAGACCCAGCAGCAGCACGGCGAAGATCAGGAAGGTCGAGCGCGTGCCGACGGTGGGGATGAGCAGCAGGACCGGGATGAAGGCGCCCAGGATGCTGCCGACGGTGCTGACGGCGAAGACCTGCCCGGCGCGCTTGCCGGCCTGCCGCACGTCGCTGGTGACCAGGCGGATGGCGAAGGGCGAGACCATGCCCAGCAGTGTGAGCGGAACGGCCAACAGGAGCAGGACCCCGACCAGCGAGCCGAAGAACAGGCCGCCGTTGAGGGAGGCAATGGCCTGCGAGGACACGGAGAGGACCGGCTTTGACAGGAAGGGAATCAAACCGACCAGGAATGACGCGATTCCAACGATGTGATAGAGGGTGTCTTCGTAGGGGCGCTGGTCAGCGAGGCGTCCACCGATCCAATAGCCGATGGACAGATAGAGCAGCGTCAGGCCAATAACGACGGCCCAGATGATGATGCTGGTGCCAAAGAACGGCGCCAGCAACCGCGAGGCGCTGATTTCCACGGCCAGGACGGACATGCCGGAGAAGAAGGCAACCGTGAGAACCAGCCAGGTGCGGGTGTTCCCGATGACCTGCGGCGTCGGCGGGGCGGTTGTGCTGGACACGCGGCTCCTCAACTCAGCGTGGGCGGCGCGGGATCCGATACGGGCAGCGTATTGTCGCGGACGGTGCTAGAACCCGAGAACCTGGCCGTGCCAGCGCGGGTCGGTCGCACCGATCCGCGCACCCGTAGCGGGGTCGAGCATAACGCCTTGGGCCCGCGAAAAGGTGGTGAACGGCAGTTCGCGCCGGACCGTGTGCCCCCGATTTTCGAGGTCGGTCAGCACGGCGGGATCGAATCTGTCTTCGAGCATCAGGTCGCCGGTGTCCTCGTTGTGATACCAGCGGGGGGCATCGATGGCGGCCTGCCAGTGCATGCCGTGGTCGAAGACGTTGGTGATGACCTGGAAGTTGGTTTGGACCTGGTACTGCCCGCCCGGCGATGAGCCCAGCAGGACCAACTGGTCTTCGCGCCGGACCATGTAGGTGTTCAAGGTATGGATGGGGCGCTTGCCGCCCCGGAACACGTTGGGGCTGGCGGGATCGAGCGAGAAGCCCCGCATACGGTTGTTGAGAAGGACGCCGGTGCCAGGTACCACGTAGGCGGAGCCAAAGTTGACGAAGACGCTCTGAATGAAGGTAATGGCGTTGCCGGCGGCGTCGACGGCCGAAATGGCGGTGGTGTCGCCGCCGACCGCACTGGGATCGCCAGCCGACACGTGCTGGGCGGCGCGGACGGGGTCGATGGACATGCGGCGCTGGGCCGCGAATTCCTTGCTGAGCAGCCGATCCATGGGAATGCGGTTCCAGTGGGGATCGCCGATGTGCGCGAGACGGTCGGCGAACGCGGCCTTTTTGCACTCGGCCATGATGTGCAGGGCGTCGGCGCTGCCGAACTCGAAGGCGGCGAGTTCGAATCCCTCGGCGATGTTGAGTTGCTCGAGCAGTAGGAATCCCTGCGAGGGCAGGGGCTGTTCCAGGACTTCAAGCCCGCGATAGTAGGTGCGGAGAGGCGGGAGGATCTCGCACTGGTAGGCGGCGAGATCACGGGGGGTGAAGGCACCGCCCTCGCGCGCGGAGGCGCGCACGAGCGCATCGGCGAACGGCCCCTTGTAAAAGGCGTCGGCCCCGCCGTGGGCGATCTGCCGGAGGGTTTCGGCCAGGTCAGGCTGAACCAGCAGCGAGCCGGGTCGAGGCGGCGCGCCGTTGGGCAGAAAGCTGCGCACGCTGGCGGGGTATTGGGCAAGCGCGGGCGCCGCGTTGGCGATGGCCTGCGCCGTGTCGGGATCGACGGGTACTCCCCCATGGGCGTACTCGATCGCAGGGCCAAGGGCGTCGGCCAAGCTGATCGATCCGTAGCGGTCGAGAATCGTCTGCCACGCGCTGACGGCGCCCGGGACGGTGGCGGCGTTGATGCCGTACGACGGGATCTCGTCGCCGAAGGCGTCAACGGTGAGTCCCGCAGGTGAGGGGCCGCTGGCATTGATTGCGTCCGGGTCCTGAGCACCGGCCGGTAGACAGAGGGCGAATACATCACCGCCGACGTGGTTGGTGCCGGGTTCAACCACGGCAATGACCGCCGCGGCGGTCACGACGGCGTCAAAGGCGTTGCCCCCGTTGCGCAACGCGCGCAGGCCAGCCTCGGTTGCCAGGGGGTGCCCGCTGGAAATCATGGCGCGCGCTGCAAAGACCGGGACGCGCTGCGTGGTCCAGCGCGGGTTGGCGGTCACGCCTGGAGGCTCAGGTTGGTTCGTCGCACGGCGTAGGCGGCCGGTGGAATGGCACCGACCTACGACACCGTGTGCATTGGCATGATGACGTGGCTGAAGGACGGCATGTCCTCGCCGTCTTTGTCTACCTGGCGGACCAGACCCGGACTGGTGGGACCGGCCAGCGAGAGCGATACGCGCTCGGACGCGACCGTGCCCAGGCAATCGGAGAGGAAGCGGTAGTTGAAGGAGATCTGGGCGTTGGTGTTGTCGCCGGAGACTTCGGCTTCAACTTCACCCTGGTTCTCGCCCAGTTCCGCCGAGTTGGCGGACAGGACCAGGCGCCCGCCGTCGTCGTTGCCTTCGATGCTGGCCCTGATGACGTTCTGGCCGTCGCGGGCGAAGAGGGCGGCGATGCGGGTGGCCTGCGTGACGGCCGCGGTGTCCGCGACGACGCGGGTCTCCATGTTGGCGGTGTCGGGAATCAGCTGCTGATAGGCCGGGAACTGGCCGTCAATGAGCTGCGACACGAGCGACACGGCCCTGGTGCTGAAGCGCACCGACGAGGCGTTGGCGGTGAGCCCGATGGTGACGGCGCCAGGGTCGTCGGCCAGGATGCGGGACAGCTCCACCATCGCGGCGCGCGGCACGACGATTTGGGTGGGTTCCGAGAGGCCGGTCTCGGCGGCGGCACGGCGAACCGCCAGGCGGTATCCATCGGCCGCGGCAAGTTCCACATAGTCGGGGCCGAACGTGAGGCTGACGCCGGCGAGCACGGGCCGGCTGTCGTCCTGTGCCGCGGCCACGACCACTTGCTCGATAATGGAGGTCCAGACGCTGGTGGGCATCTCGAGTTCGCGCTCGGCATCGGCTTCGGGGATTGGGGGGAACTCGTCGGCGTCGATACCCTTCAGCTTGGCGCGGAAGCGACTGGAGGAAACCATCAGGGTGTCGGTTTCGGCGTCCAATTCCAGCGTGACGATGCCTTCGGGCAGCTGGCCGATGAAGTCGGAGAGCAGCCGCGCGGGGACGGTGATGGCGCCCTCGGTCTGGATGCTGGCGCCGGTCCAGACGGAAATCGCCATCTGTTGGTTCATGGCCGCCAGCTTCAGCCCGCCGTCTTCCGTTGCCAGGAGGACATTGCTGAGCACGGGGAGCGGACTGCGGGCGGCGACGGCCCGGCTCACGAGGTTTAGCCCTCGGTTCAGGTTTTCTTGCAAGCAGGTGAGGTTCACGCGGCGATCTCCGAAGTCGTGGCCAACGAACTGTTGATGCGTGCCCAACCGGCGAGAGCTATCGCACATGTTGGGCGCCGCAGTGCGCGGATACTAGATGTAGTGGCGAAGGGCGGTCAATCCGAGGCCGGGTGTTTGTGGCGTCCGGGTTCGACCGGCGTCGCTGGTAGGCTTGCCTGAAACGCCCAACCGGCGCGCGGGCACGGACCAACTGGAAAGGAACTCGCTTGAGCTTGCGGGTCATCGTCGCTGAAGACGAAACAATAATTCGGCTCGACCTCAAGGAGCGCTTGGAGGCTACGGGCCATCAGGTGGTGGGCGAAGCCGGGGACGGCGAAAGCGCCGTGCGGATGGCGCGTGAATTGCGGCCCGACCTGGTGGTGATGGACATCAAGATGCCCGGGCTGGACGGAATTGAGGCGGCGCGCGCGCTGACGGCCGAGCACATTGCGCCGGTGGTGCTGGTGACCGCCCACGGCGAGCGTGAACTGGTGGAACGTGCCAGCGACGTGGGGGTGATCGGGTACGTGCTGAAGCCCCTGCGCGATCGGGACCTGGAGTCGGCGATCGCGGTCGCGATCTCCCGCTACGGAGAGTTCGAGGCGGTAAGCCGCGACGTGCAGAACCTGACGGATCAACTGGAGACGCGCAAGGTGGTGGAGCGGGCCAAGGGATTGCTTATGACGCGGTTGGGGCTCTCGGAGCCAGACGCATTCAAGCGGATTCAGAAGCTGAGCATGGACCGGCGCCGCTCAATGCGCGATATCGCGGAGGCGATCATCCTGGCGGAAGAGATCTAGGGCGAGGTCTACTCGACCCCGATGAGGGGCGTCCCGAACCCGGGGGTGCGCCAAAGAATCCCCCGATCGCTCGGAGCGCCGTTGCTGGCTTTTGCGCTGCTGACGGCCGGACTGTTGTTCACCTACAGCCGGCTGATCTTCGAAGGTCTGGTGCTGGCCGGCTACGACACGCAGACCTATTTCTATCCCTATTGGGCCGTAGCGTTCGACGCGCTGCGGTCGGGCCGAATTCCGCTGTGGAACCCGAACCTGTTCATGGGCGCGCCGTTTCTGGCGAATCCGCAGGCGGCGGTTTTCTATCTTCCGAACTGGCTGTTGCTGGGTCTGAGCGCCGAGCGGGCCATCAGCGTGGCGTTGATGCTGCACGTGGCGTGGGCGGCGGCTGGAACGCTGGCGCTGGGGCGGGTTGCGTTGCGGCTGGGCTGGGCGTCGGCGGCCACGGGGGCCGCGGTGTTTGCGTTTGGCGGCTATTTCGTGGCGCAGTCAGGCCACGTGAACCAGGTCTCGGCCACGGCCTGGCTGCCCTGGCTGGTGCTGGCGCTGGACCGCGGGGTGACAGGAGACCGACGGGCGTGGCTGGCGCTGCCGCCGGTGACTGCCCTGATGCTGCTGGCCGGACATCCGCAGGTGGCGTACATGAGCCTGCTCTTTGGGCTGGTCTACGCGGTGACTGTTGGTGGCGCGGGCGGCGGCGCAGCCTGGCGGGGGCGGATGCTGGGGGGCGCGCGCGGGCTGCTGGCGTGGGCGGCGGCCGGGATTGGCGGGGTGTTGCTGGCGGCCGTGCAGTTGCTGCCGACGCTGGAACTTTCGCGCCATGGCATCCGGTCGGGCGGGTTGCCGCTGCCTGAGGCCGCGTCGTTTTCGCTGCCGGGCGAGGAGTTTCTGAGCGCGGTGCTGCCGACGTTCAGCGCCTTGCCCTCAAGTACTGAATTCGTGGCGCACATTGGTCTGAGCGGGATCATCCTGGCGGTGCTAGGCGTGGCGGCACGGCCGCGACGGGTGCGAACAGTGCTGCTGGTTGCAACGGTGACCGTCACGCTGATTCTGGCGGTTGGACCGGCCACGCCGCTGTTCCCGCTGGCACATCGGCTGGTTCCGGGGTTCGATCTGTTCCGCGTGCCGCCGCGCTGGCTCTTGCTGGGCATCCTGGCCGCGGCCCTGCTGGCGGCGCAGGGGGCTGAGTCGCTGGGACGTTGCCGGTTTGCCGTCCGCGAATGGCGGCGAGGGGCGGGCGCCGGGCTGGGATTGGTTGCGGTGGGGCTGGCGCTGGCCATCCTGGGTGCGGTGCATCCGGTGAGCGAGGACATTTCGAAACCGTGGATTGTGGCCGGGCTGATGGCGCTGGTGGTGCTGGCGGCGGCGTATGCGTCGCCGTGGGCGTGGGCGCGCTGGGCCGCGGCGGCGGTGGTGGTGGCTGAATTGGTCGTGGCTTCGGGCCCCGGTCCCGTGCGTCTGGCGGTGCCGGCCGAGGCGTACGCAGCCGATCCCGACGTGCAAGCCGCGCTGAGCGCGAACGGTTGGGACGGTCGCGTGCTGAGCCTGGCCAATCCGTCGTTCGAGATCAGCCAGCCGGTCCGTGCTCAAATTGCCGAGACGTGGTTCAACCGTCTGGGCGAACGCTCGTATCGCGAGTTGCTGGTTACTCTCAAGAATTCCGCGATCCTGAGCCCGAACATGAGCATGGCCTATGGCCTGGCAACTGCCGACGGGTATGCCGGTGGGGTATTGCCACTGCGCAGCTACGTGGAGTTTCGCGATCTGCTGTTGCCCGGAACGGGCGCGACGCCCGACTTGCTGATCCAGCAGGCGATCACGGACATCCCTTCGGATCGCGTGCTGGACGGGCTGGCGGTGCGGTCGGTGATGCGTAGCCCAGACACGATGCACGCGATGGATGGGGCAATGCTGGATCTCAGCTCCTGGCGGCGGATTGACGAGGCTGGTCGCAGCGATGCGTTGTACGTGGATGACGTGGTTGGAGTGGCGGTGGTGATCGATGCACCGCCGGACGCAGCGGCCGGACCGGCGGGCCGGGTGGAGTTGCACGCGTCGGACGGAGCAACGGTGACGCTGCCGCTGACCCGCCGCGCCGAGCGCCCGGAGCGGGTGGTGTTGGGGCCAGGGCATCTCTTGTCGGTGCGCCGGGGTCTGGACCGGCCGGCGTTTCTAAGCCGCGCCGCTCTTGCGGCCCCGATTGACGTGACGCGGGTGGTGGTTGCCGCCGAGGGCCGGCCGTTTGATTTGCGGGCGTTGGCGCTGGTGCACCCGGACGGTGGGTCGACGCCGCTGACGCTGCGGTCCGACACGGCGGCCGTGAGCCAGCGTGCCGGCGAGGTGGTGATTACACGACGGGGGACGTCCGTGCCGCGGGCGTGGCTGGTGACGGACGTGCGGCTGGCGCGAGACGAGGCAGAGGCCCGTGATCTGATTGGCGGATTTGACTTTGCTCCAGATCGAACAGCGGTGCTGAGGGTCGCAGCCGACATCAAGTCCCGCTGGGGTGCGCCTGCCGATGCGGCCCGCGCGATTGGCCTGCTCCGACCGTCTGCGACCGCGGGGCAGGTGGGCGCGGAGTCCAGGGCTGAGTTGCGGGCGCTAGTCATGGCGGGGACCGTTGGTGGGGCGGAGGCCGAGACCGTCGAATCGCTCGTAGAGGCGCCTGAGCGCGTGAGCCTGCGCGTGCGAACTTCCGGTCCGCGGGTGCTGGTGCTGCCGGACGCACCGTATCCGGGCTGGCAGGCGCAGGTGAACGGGGTCGAGCAGCCGGTTTGGCAGGCGAACGTGGGGCACCGCGCGGTGCTGATTCGAGAGGCGGGGGAGCACCTGGTGGAGTTCACCTACCGGTCGATTCCGTTTGAGGTCGGACGGGTCGTTTCGCTGGTCAGCCTGGGGGCGCTGGGCCTGGGCGCGGTCGCGGTTCGGGTCCGCGGCCGGCGTCGATAGCCGATGTATGCCGTTTACATTGCGCCGTTTGGATTTGCGCCGAAGAACACGACAGGCCGCCGCGTGATGCCGATGGCGCGCGCGGCCGCCGCGATTGGGCACCGAGTGCGCGTGATCGTGCCGCCCTACGACGACCCCGCCACCTATGGGCGCGAGTGGGAGGACGACGGGGTGGAGGTGATGTGTCTGCCGCGGCCGCGGTTCGACGGCATGGCGCTGGTCGGTACGGCCTGGACGCAGTGGCGGCTGGCTCGAGCGGCGGCCGACCTGGTGGCGGAGTGGCGGCCGGACCTCGTCCACGTCTTCAAGCCCAAGGCGGTGTCGGGGCTGGCGCAAGTGCTGATCGCGCGGCGGCGCGACCGTCCGGCCATCGTGCTGGACCTGGACGATTGGGAAGGCCGCGACGGCTGGAGCCGCAACGAGGACTACGCGCGGCCGCTGGTCGAACTGTTCGAGGTCCAGGAGCGCGTCGGGATGCGGCGCTGCGAGGCCTTTACGGCGGCCAGCCGGCTGCTGGCCGAGCGTGCGGGGGAGATGGCGGCTGATCGGCCAGCGCTGCACATCCCGAACGGGTTCGATCCGGCGGCCTACGAGACCTGGACGGCGGATCGGGCGGGTAGCGCCTTTCGCCGCTCGCTGGGCATTCGGAGCGACGAGCGCCTGATTCTGATCTACACGCGGTTCTTCGATTACGACCTGGAAGACTGGGCCAGGTTGATCCGTAGCATTGCCGCGCGCTCGGCCAAGGCGCGGTTTCTGGTGCTGGGCGCGGGGAAGTTTGGACAGGAGCGGGATCTAGCCGCCGACATGCGCATCGGCGGGCTTGCCGACCGCATGTCGTTTCTGGGGTGGCTGCCCTTTGCGGATATTCCGTCGGCACTGGCGGCGGCCGATCTGGCGCTGATGCCGCTGGCCGACACCGTGGCCAACCGGGCCAAGTGCTCACCGCGCTACGTCGACCTGATGTACGCCGGGGTTCCGGTGGTGACGACGCCGGTGGGGGAGGCTCTGACCTTCATCAGCGATGGCGAGACCGGGTTTGTCGCCGCCGACGCGTCGGCGGAAGCGGTTGCCGAGTCGGTGCTGCAGGCACTCAAGGCGGAGGAAGCAGCGCAGGTGCGCGGCAGGGCCTGGTCGCGGGCCGTGGAGGAACTCTCGTGGGAGCGGCTGACGGCGCCCCTGACCGGTCTGTACGAAGGCGCGGTTGCGCGCGCCGCGTTGGCGCGAGCCTGATCAGCTAATCGGCGTCGCCAGGCCGGCTCCCGGTGTGGCGGTGGGCGTGGGCTGAGCCTCGGGGGTTGGGGTGGCGACGGCGCCGCCCGGTCCGATGAGTGCCTGGCCCTGGGGCGCCGGAACGTCGCTTACTTCGCGCTGCAGCTCGACGGTCAGAACCGGCGGGGTGACCTGGGTGATTTCTATGCCCGGAGGAACGGTGATGACGGGTCGAAGCTGGTGACGACCCGGGCTCAGGTTCGACAGGTCCAGTTCAGCGACAACGTCGCCGGCGCGCAGCTCCCGCAGCGTTTCGACCGACCCGCCGACGACCACCTGGACCGAGGGCTGCGACACCGCGGCGGCCAGGTTGGGTTCGAGGTTGACTGCGACCACGGCCGCCTGGATGGTGGTCGTGTCGGCCAGGGGTTCGACCACAACGACGATGGCCGCGGTCGGCTCGTTGCTCAGCACCATGACGCCGACCGGGATGTCGAAGGCGACATCGCCTTCGACATCGCCGCGCGCGCCGTCGATGTCGAGTGGGACGGTGCTCACGCCGCTGACCCGTTCGATGTCCTCGGGCTCGCCCTGGATCTCGACCGTGGTCGGCACCATGCTGATGTCACGGACGAAGAAGCCGGGCGCGACGCTGCCGGTAAGTTCGGCCAGGACCGGCACTCGCTTGCGGCTGGTAATGCGAGTGATCGGTACACGGACCTGGGCGGTCTGTGGATCCAGGTGGACGTTTTCGACTTCATTGCCGCCGCGGTCCGTTGGCACCAACAGGGCCTGGGTTGAGACGTCGCTGGTCGCACCTTCAAGGCTCAGGTTGGCGACGACGGAGGTGACCTCGTCGACGTCGGAGGCCCCGCCGCTCACCTGCACGCTGGTGGGATTGGAAGCGACCTTATTGAGGTCGGTGCGGTAGCCGACGGCCGGGGCGCTCTCCAGCCGGGCGGTCACCTCAAACGCACGGATTTCAAAGGGGTCAATCTGCACGGTGACGGTATCGGGCGTGATGCGCACGACTTCGACCGCAGGGTCTGACACCTGCACTTCGACCGGCACCTGGTGAACGCCCGCGCCAATGCCGGCCAAGTCCACGCGTGCCACGAAGTCGTTCACCCTCAACTGTTCCAGATTCTGTTTGGGTCCACCAATGGTGACACGCACTGGCTGGATTGCACTGGCGAGTACCAGGTTGGGCCCGCGGTTGACCTCGTTGACCTGGAGGTCGTCGTTAAAGAGATCTTCCGCGTCCGGGTTCTGACCCAGCGTCAGGCTCGCCCACACCAGCGCGGACAGGACCAGCGCTACCAGAAAGCGCACGCCGAAGGTGCGCGTGAAAAGGCGCCGCGCAATGATGAGTCGACGCGCCCGCCGGCGGCTGGCGGCGTTCACCTACCCCGCGAGATCCAGGCGGGCAGCCCTTGCAGGCCCGCGCCACGCGTCTGAACCCGAAATGCCGTTTCGAGCCTGCGGCGCAACTGGTCCGGCGTGAGGTGACGTTCGAGGCGTCCGTCCACGGCGATCGAAATGCCGCCCGTCTCCTCGGAAATGATCACGGCGACGGCGTCGCTTGTTTCGGTGATGCCCAGGCCGGCGCGGTGCCGAGTACCCACGTGATCCTGGGGGCCCAACTCGTTGCTGAGGGGCAGCATGACGTGCGCGGCAACGACTTGCGTGCCGTTGACCAGGATCGCTCCATCGTGCAGTTCGGAGCCGGGATGGAAGACGGTCACCATGAGGTCCCGCGAGAGGCTGGCTTCCAGCCGGGTGCCGGTGCTGGCGAATTCGTCCAGCCCGCCCTGGCGCTGCACGACGATCAGCGCGCCCCAGAGGCGGGCCGAGAGTTCATTGGCCGAGGCGACGACCTCGCCGATCATCTGTTGGGTCTGCTCGAGCGTGACCATGCCGAAGGGATGCGCCACGAGCGTTCCAGTGCGGCCGACGCGTTCCAGCACGCGCCGCAACTCCGGCTGCAAGACCACAATGAGGCTGAAGGCGGCCACCAGGAGTCCCTGTCCGAGGATCCAGTTGATGAGTTCCAGTTGGAGTACGCGGCCAATGCCGAACACGGCCACGGCGATGACCAGCAACCCGCGCAGCAACTGGTCGGCCTGAGTTCCGCGGATGAGGGTCAGGACGGCGTTGAATAGGAGGGCGACCAGCAGGATTTGAATAGCGGCGCCAAAGTCAAACTCACCTGCGAGGTACTCAAGCTGTTCCACGAGAGCCGCTTATCGCCAGCGCCGACGGTGTTTCAGTCTACCTACGCTCCCAGCTCGTTAAATGCGGCGTCGCCGCGCATGATCGCCACCAGCAGCGCCTTCTGGGCGTGCAGGCGGTTCTCCGCCTGATCGAACACCACCGACCGCGGGCCATCCAGAACGGCGTCCGTGACTTCCTCGCCACGGTGGGCGGGCAGGCAGTGCATGAATACCGCGTCCGGGCCCGCCAGCGCCATCATGCGGTCGTCCACGCGGAAGGGGGCAAAGACATCGCGGCGGTGCGCGGCCTCGTCTTCCAGACCCATGCTGACCCAGGCGTCGGTGTAGACGACCTCGGCGCCGGCCACGGCGGCTTGCGGGTCGTTGCCAATCTCGACACTGCCACCGCCTGCTTCGGCGATTTCCTGGGCGCGCTCGAGGACGTCTTCATCCGGCTCGTATCCGACGGGTGCGGCGACCCGGACGTGCATGGCGGAAAGCGCGCCGGCATAGAGCAGGGAATTACAGACGTTGAAGCCATCGCCGACGTAGGTGAGCCGTCGGCCGGCCAGGGTCCCCAAGGCCTCTCGCATCGTCAGAAGGTCGGCCAGGGCCTGGCAGGGGTGGCTGAGGTCGCTGAGGCCGTTGATGACGGGAATATCGGCCCAGGCGGCCAATTCCTCGAGCGTGCGGTGCTCGTATACGCGCGCCATGAGCGCATCGACCCAGCGTTCAAGGTTGCGCGCGATGTCCGGGATCGACTCGCGCACGCCGATCTGGGTGTGTTCATTCATCAGGTCGATTGCGAAGCCGCCGAGTTGGGACATGCCAACCATGAAGGTGGTGCGGGTGCGCAGGGACGCCTTCTCGAAAAGCATGGCGAGGCCGCGGCCGGCCAGCAGGTGATGCGGCTGGCCGGCGGCCTGCATAGCCTTGAGTTGGGCAGCACGATCCAGCAGGCGCCGGAGCTGGCTGGGCGACAGGTCGGCCAGGCTCAGGAAGTCCTGGCCACGCAGATCAGCGACGGTGTCGTGCGTGATCAATAGAGGTACTCGAAGGCGACGCCGGTGTAATAGGCCGCCAGAATCTGCTCGCCGTTGGCGCCGTCCGCGGCCATGGCGTTGGCGCTGCGCAGCGGCAGTCCGATTCCGTGGCCCAGCAGGGCTTGCCCCTGGCTATAGGGATCGTCAACGGCTACCGCCCAAGGTTTGATGGGACCGCCCCATTCCACATGCCAACTCCGGGTGCGGCCGTCGGCGCGTGAGAAGTACACGGCGTGGATGGTACTTCCCAGGTAGGTCAACACACAGCCGCGGGTGTCGTAAACCGCGTCCCGCAGGCGCGTACCCAACAGTTCACGGGCGTAGCCGTGATAGACCTGATCGCGGGTGTAGAGCGTGGGGGTGTGCCGGGTGGAAGCCGCCACGTCGAACAGGGTCCCGCGTGACCGGCGTTGATCCCGGACGGTGTAGGCGTAGGTGCGAAACGCGATGGCCGAGGCCCGCAGCGCTTCCCAGGGGATGGTGTCGTTCTGCTCGACGAGGCCCGCGAGGTAGTCGTCCAAGGGCAGCGTGTTGACTACCCAGGCGCTTTGGAAGCTGGGCAGCCAGGCGAATTCCATCGATCCCCGGTAGGTCCGCCGCGGCGCCGTTTCCTCCAGCCGCAGCAGCGAATCCTCAACGGGATCGATGAGCACTTTGCCGACCGTTTGGACCTGGGTGCTGTCGGGCAGGTCGATCACGTGCAACTCGTTGGGGATGTCACGGCGGATGCTCACGCGCTCGTCCTGACCCAATTGAGCCAGGATGGCGCCGCCTTCGTCGCGTATCTCCAGTCCCGCGGTCGAGAAGATGGTGGCTTGGTCGACCCCAGGGTTGTTGTCGCTGATGTCGAGAAGCCCGACCCGAACGTCGGGCGTGGCCAGTTGGGCCGGTGCGTTGACGATTGGCGCGCGCACGGCGCGGGCGGTGAACCACTCGCCGCCGGTCTGCAAGTCCGGCTGGAGCCGGAAGGGACCGGGGACCGCAGGCATCTGGACGGCGATGTCGAGCGTGGCCGAGCTGCCCGACGCAATGTCGTTGGGCAGCGGCGTGCGGGCCGGCGTGGCGCGAACGGACGGTGCGTTGGAGTCGGCCCAGCGCACGCCCACCTGCACGGGGTTGTCGCCAGCGGCCGCCCAGGTCTCAGCGCCGGTGTTTTGGACGGTGAGCCGCAGGGAGGTGGAACTGCCGGGAGCCTGGGGTGCGATGGGGTCGACGCTGTAGGTTGCATCAACCTCGTCGGTGAGGGCGGTTAGGTAGGTTCGCCCGATCGGTTCGATCCGGATCGGTTCGGTGCGCGTGGCCAGGTAGGTCAGCTTGCCGCGCTGAAAGAACTGCGCGGTCACGCCGCTGGCTTCAGGGACTTCCTCGGAGATTGGCAGCCCGAGCAGATCGGCTCGGCCCAGACGTTTCCACAAGTCCAGGAAGCCGAGCCGGACCGAATGACGGGTCTGCCAGATGTATTCAACCGTCGCCTCGCTGCGAAACGGGGCGATCTGGTGAAAGTAGCGCTGACCCGACACCAGTTCGCCCAGTAGGGCGGGTTGCACCTCGTACGACGTGCCGACGTTCTCGGACCAGTGTTCCAGCAGGAAGTTGGCAAAGAGCTGCGCCGAGCGGCCGTTGCGTTCGAAGCGCTCGGTGAGGGGATCGCCAACGATCGCGACACCGCCCGCGCGCTCGACGAAGCCGGCGAAGAGCGGATCGATGGCGGCGTCAGACGATGGGGCAATCTCCGCCAACACGCGCGCGGCCGGCACCGTGGCGAGGCCGGCCGCGCCGAGCGCGACGGCGCGGCCGAGGGTACGTCGTGAGAGTTGTCGTGGCATGGGCTTTCAGGGTAACGGCTAGTCGGTCCGTGTCCGTTGCAAACCGCACCAACCCAGTTCGTTGCGCCGGACGCGGCGGACTCCGGTGGTACGGGCTGCGCCGGGGGCGACGACAACCCTGACGCTCGACTTAACGTCGGCATACTGAACGTGTGACGCAGCGCGCCGGTTCGCACATCTACCTCGACCACGCCGCCACGACGCCACTGGATCCGGCGGTGTTTGAGGTTATGCGGCCATACTTCTGGGCCGAGGCCGGTAACCCCTCGAGCGTGCACGCGCCAGGTCGGCGCGCACGCGATGCGCTGGACACGGCACGTCAGCAGGTTGCGGGCGTGCTGGGCTGCAAGCCCGGCGAGATGGTCTTTACCAGCGGCGGAACCGAGGCCGACAACCTGGCGGTGATCGGCACGGCCCTGGCGGAGGCGGCAGGCGGCCGCCATGTCGTGACGACGGCGATTGAGCACCACGCGGTGCTTTTTGCGGCGCGCTCGCTCAGGATGCACGGGTTCGAGGTGACCGAGCTGGCGGTCGATCAGGCGGGCCGGGTCGATCCGTCTGAGCTGGAGGCCGTCGTTCGTCCGGACACCGTGCTGGTCAGCATTGGGCTGGCGAACAACGAGCTTGGAACCATTCAGGACATTCCCACGCTTGCCGGCATTGCCCACGCCGCTGGTGCGCGCCTGCACACGGACGCGGTGCAGGGGGCCGGGCAACTCGACATAAATGTTGATCTGCTTGACGTCGACCTGTTAAGTTTGTCCGCGCACAAGCTCTACGGCCCCAAAGGGGTCGGCGCGTTGTACATGCGCGAGGGCGTGAACGTAGAGCGACGGGCTTTTGGCGGAGCGCAGGAACGCGACCGCCGGGCGGGGACCGAGAACGTGCCAGGAATCGTGGGGCTGGGCGAAGCCGTGGTCCGCGCGGAGGCGAAGCGCGAACGGCGGACCGCGCACATGCGCGGGCTCAGCACAGCGCTGATTGAACGTGTGACGGCCGGGTGTCCGGAGGTGTGCGTGACGGGGGCTCCGGAGCGGCGGCTGCCAGCCTTCGCGCCGTTTGCGTTTCCGGGCATCGACGCCGAGTCGCTGTTGATTCGCCTGGATCTGGAAGGGATTGCGGTGTCCACCGGCGCGGCTTGCACATCCGGTTCGCTGGAGCCGTCGCACGTGATCGAGGCGCTTGGCCTTCCCGCGGCCTACCGGCGCGGTTCACTGCGGTGCACGGTGGGACGGGATACGACGCCGGATGAGGTTTCCGAGGCCGGCGACGCGATCGTGCGGCAGGCACGGGCGCTGCGAGCCGTGGCGGCGCCGGCGGGAGTTGTCTAAACGTGGACGTGCTGTTTGTGATCCCTCCATCCGTGTATCTGGGCCTGCTGCTGGCCACGTTCGTGAGCTTTACTTTCCACGCCGTGGTGGGTCGGCGGCAGAACTCGGGGTTCTTTTACTGGCCGTTCGGCGTCGCCGGATTCGCCGGAGGCGCGGTTGCGGC
This sequence comes from Chloroflexota bacterium, assembly GCA_965263175.1. Classification (GTDB taxonomy): domain Bacteria; phylum Chloroflexota; class UBA11872; order UBA11872; family UBA11872; genus UBA11872. The sequence goes on along the minus strand of OZ253587.1, from coordinate 2,628,197 downwards.
CGGCGCAATTGGCGCGACGTACATGGCGATCGGCGGCCTGCCAATTCTCGGGGCTTTTGTGGGGTGCGTGGTGGGTTTGCTGGTTGCGCATCTGGTACTGACGTGAGCGGGCCAGCGCCGGGCGCCGCGGAGGTCTGAGCGCGGGCATTGCCCGCCGGGAAACTGTGATAATTTTTTTGCCTACGCCGGATTCCAGGGAGCCGGATAATGGTTGTCCGATTAGCCAAACTGACCCTGGGATTTGTGATCGGGCTGGCGGCGGGCTACGCGCTTTGCGCGATGCGCCCAGCGGCTGGGTTGGATCAACCAATGGAGGACTTCCCATAGCGCAGGCATAGCCCACGGCTCGCACGTTCTTTAGGGCTGATCGGGAGGCAGCTTCCGCCGGTCTTTCTTTGTTTCGCGAGCCTGGCCCGCCTGGGGACCACCCGATGACTACCGCTGAAATCCGCGACCACTACCTGAAGTTCTTCGCCGAGCGCGGGCACCGCGTGCTGCCGAGCACTTCCCTGGTGCCGGTGGGCGACCCGAGCGTGCTGCTGACCTCGGCCGGGATGCAGCAGTTCAAGCCGTACTTCAGCGGCGAGCGCCCTTCGCCCTATCCGCGCATCGCGACGGTGCAGAAGTGCTTCCGGACGACCGACCTGGATGAGGTAGGCGATCTGAGCCACCTCACGTTCTTCGAGATGCTGGGGAATTTCAGCTTCGGCGACTACTTCAAGCTTGAAGCGATCATGTGGGCGCGCGAGCTGGTTCAGGAGGTGATCGGGATCGAGCCGGACCGGGTCTGGGCCACGGTCTATGAGGGCAGCCCGGGCGTGCCGCGCGACGAGGAAGCGGCGGACATCTGGGCGGACCTTGGGCATCCCCGGGAGCGCATTGCTTACGCGGGCGAGGACAACTTCTGGGGGCCGACCGGCGACAGCGGCCCGTGCGGGCCAACAACCGAGATTCACGTCAACCTGCGGCCCGATCTGCCCGACGTGGGGCCGCTGGCGGCGCCGGAGCGCTACCTGGAGATCTGGAACCTGGTGTTCAACCAGTACTTCAAGTCGGCGGAGGGCGAACTGACGCCGCTGGAACAGCACGGCGTGGACACGGGGGCCGGCCTGGAGCGGTGGGCCGTGGTGCTACAGGGCGTGAACTCGATTTACGAGACGGACACATGGTGGCCGCTGCTGGGGGCGGCGGCCGGCCGTGCGGGCCTGGAATACCAGGCCAAGCACGCGAGCGGGCGATCGTTGCGGGTGATCGCCCAGCACAGCCGGGCGGCGGCGTTCCTGATCGGGGACGGCGTGATGCCGGGCAACGAGGGTCGGGGTTACATCCTGCGCCGCAGCATCCGCCAGGGCGTGCGGCACGCGCGGCAGCTGGGCATCGAATCCGACGCCCTGGCGCCCGTGGTGGATACGGCCATCGACGTGATGTCGGAGGAGGGGTACGACGACCTGCTGCCGCGGGCGGACTTTATCCGCAACGTGGTCAGCGACGAGGAGCAGCGATTTCGACGGACCCTGGACGCCGGGGTGGCGCGGCTGGACGACTTGCTGGCCTCCGTGCCGCCGGGCGGGCGGGTGGACGGCGCGCGAATGTTTGAGCTGTACGACACCTTTGGGTTTCCGCCCGATATCACCACGGACATTGCGGCGGCGCGCGGCGTGGGCGTTGACGACGCGGGGTTTGACGCGGCGCTGGCGGAGCAGCAGGCGCGGAGCCGGGCGGCTCAGTCCGGCGGGCAGGCGCGCGAACTGCCGTCGGGCTTCGGCGAGACCGCTTTTCTGGGCTACGACTTCGCGACCGAAGGCGAAGGCACGATCGTGGCCCTGGCTCGCGGTGGGGAGCTGCTGGACACCGTGGCCGCGGGCCGTCACATCATGATCGTGCTCGATCAGACGCCGTTTTATGGCGAGGCCGGCGGGCAGGTTGGCGATACCGGCGTGCTGGAAGGCCCCAACGGGGCCGCCCGCGTGACCGACACGCTGAAGAATCCCGAAGGCACTGTGGTCGCGGTCGTGGAAGTGACACGCGGGCGCCTGGCGGTAGGCGAGCGCGTGCGGGCGCGGGTGGACCGCGAACGGCGTTTCAACATCATGCGCAATCACACGGCGACCCACCTGCTGCACGCAGGGCTGCGGCGCACGTTGGGCGATCACGTTCGACAGGCCGGCTCGCTGGTTGCGCCGGACCGGCTGCGTTTCGACTTCACGAACCCAGCGCCGGTGACCGGCGACCAATTGCGTCAGATTCAGCGCTGGGTGAACAGTCAAATCCTGTGCGATCACGCGCTGGTCACTGAGCTGACCGAGGTGCAGGCGGCCGTCGAGGCCGGGGCCATGGCGCTGTTTGGAGAGAAATACGGCGAAGTGGTGCGCATGGTCCGGCTGGGCGAGGTCAGCCGTGAGCTCTGCGGCGGCACGCATTGCGTGTCCAGCAACCAGATCGGGATGTTTGCCATCGTGCAGGAGTCCGGCATTGCCGCGGGAATTCGCCGGATCGAGGCCGTCACGGGCGCCGGCGCCGTCACCTTGGTGGAGCGACATCAGGACTTGCTGACCGGGATTGCTCGCCAGCTGGAAGCGGCGCCCGCCGAGACGCCCGAGCGCGTGCAACGGCTATTGGATCAGCAGGCGGACCTGCGTCGTCGGTTGCAGGCCGCCGAACGAGCCGAAGCCCGGCGGCTGGCGGTTAACCTGGCGTCCGGGTCGGTTGCCGTGGGGCCGATTTCGCTGGTGGCGGCCGATACATCGGTGGGCAATCGCGACGCCCTGCGCGGGCTGACCGACGATTTGCGCCAGCGGCTGGCGGCGCCCTGGGTGATCGTGCTGGCGGCGACGATTGAAGGACGTCCGGCGTTCGTTGCCGCGGCGTCGGACGAGGCCGTGGCGTTGGGCGTGAACGCCGGCGCGCTGGCTCGAGCGATGGCGACGACGGCTGGCGGCGGCGGCGGCGGCCGGCCCGGGCTGGCCATGGCCGGCGGCAATGACCCGTCGCGTATCCCGGCGGCACTGGATGCGGGCCGCGCCTACGTGGCTGACGTGGTAGGCGCGACATGAGATCGGTACGGGACCGGCGCCCCGACTTCGTGCGACGAGTCTCAGTCCCGGAAGACAGGACCGGCCGCCGGCGCGTGTATGGCGCGCCCCGCTCGAACGAAGGCCAATCCGCAGCGTCCGGCCAGCGTGCGGTTTTCGAGCGGGTTCCGGCCGACCCGTCCGCGGAGTCCAGGCGCGCGAAGTCTTCGCCTTGGGTTGTTCCCTCTCCCCGTCTTTCGGAGACGCTCAGGTCGTGGCGGCCCGCAGCGGCTGTGGCCGGCGCGCTGGCCGTGGCGGCGCTGCTGCTGGTCGTGGCGTTTCAGTATTTCGTGGCGCCGTCCAGCACGATCGTCGTGATTCCGCAGGCCACGCGGCTGCCGATTGAAGCGACGATTCGCATTGACCCCGACGCCGGCGGGTTGGACGTGGAGCGCGGCATTGTGCCGGCGATGGTGATGGACGCCACCGTAGAGGACACGCTGACGAAACCCACAACGGGGCGCCGCCGCGAGGCCGAAGGGGTTGCGAGGGGCTTTGTCACGGTTCGGAACCGGACGCGCCAGGCGGTGGTGCTGCCGGCCGGCTCGCGGGTGATGACCGAGGACGGCACAGGCTTCCTGACGGATGCCGAATTCCTGGTGCCGCCCACGCTGCAGGTTGGGGGACGGGATGTGCCCGGGGAAGCCATAGTGGCGGCGACGGCCGAGGCGCCCGGCCTGGCGGGCAACGCGCCCGCGCTGGCGATCACAACGGTTGACGGACCGTTTGGCGGGGCGCTGGAGGCGTTCAACCCACAGCCACTGCAGGGCGGTTCGGAACGCGAAGTGGCGCTGGTGTCCCCGCGTGATTTCACCGAGTTGGAGGCGGTGCTAACGGAGCGCTTGCAGAGCTCGGCGATCGAGCGCTTGCGCCGCGACCGTCCAGCCAACCAGACGCTCATCGTCTGGTCGCCGGCCGCGGGGAATCCGCAGATTCTCAAGCGCGAATTCAGCGCCAGACCCGACGAGCATGCCGCGGACGTTTCCCTGTCCATGGAAATCCGCGCGCTCGGAACCGCATTTTCGACAGAGGATCTGGAAGCTGTCTTGCGGCAGCGCCTGCGGGACTCGCTGGAGGGGCAGGCGTTCGAGATCGACTCGGTTCGCGTGGTCAATACGGAGGTGCTGGGCGAACGGCAGGGCGTGCTGGATTTGCGCGTGCAGGCGATTGCCGAAGCGGTGGATACGATCGATCACAACACGGTGCGCGAGACCGTGTCCGGGCGTTCGCTTGGCGAAGGTCTGCAAGCTCTGCGGGCACTGCCCGGCGTGGACCGCGTGACTGTTACCCACGACCCGGCCGACACGTCCAACTTTCCGAGGATCGGGTTTCGCATTGATGTCAAGGTCGAAGCGCCGCAACCAATTCCGGCCCCGTGACCCGGAGCCACCGCCACCCGCCCTTGGGCGGCGGGCTGGCGCGCTGGACCTGGGGGAACGCCGGGTTGGCGTAGCGATGACGGATCCGGGCGGATCGTTCGTGACCATGCGGCAGGTACTGCAGCGGACCGGCGGTAGCGGCGACCGGGAGGCGCTGGGCGCCATTCTTAATGCGTATCCGGGCGCAACACTTGTGATCGGTCTTCCGTTGAATACGGACGGAACGGAAAGCGCACAGGCCGCACGCAGCCGCCGCTGGGCCGCTCAGCTTCTGCGGGGTCGCAGCGAGCCTGTCATCTGGAAGGATGAGCACTTGACGACGCAGGCCGCCCGGCAGGAGGGCGCAGACGATGCGGACGTGGACGCGCGCGCCGCGGAGATCTTGCTGCTGGACTACCTCAGGAGTCAGACGTCATGCTGAGCCGCGTTAGCGCGATAACCCAAGCGTTTGGCATCGGGCTGCTGACGCTGGCCGGGGCACTGTTGCTGACCTACTCGGCAGCGGCCCGGTTTGCCGAATCGCCGGCATCGATCGCCGCACGCACGGTGCCGTTCACGATTCCGGTGGGGGCGACTGCGTCGGACATTGCACAGGGGCTGCGCGAGGCGAGCCTGATTCGCAGCGATCTCTTGTTTCAATTGCTGGTGGAACGGCGCGGGCTGGAAGGGGCATTCCGCCAGGGAACGTTCCTGCTGCGGTCGGATATGACGCTGGATGAGATTGTCCGCGCGCTGAGCACCGCCAGCGCCGTGGATCAGACCGTGACATTCCCGGAAGGGTGGCGGTTTGAGCAGGTCGCCGAACGGCTGGCCGAACAGACTGAGATCGACGACCTGGAATTTCTGCGGCTGGCGCGCGACGGGGCGACGACCTTCGCGGCGGAGTTCGATTTTCTGACGGGTAGGCCGCCCGGTCAGTCGCTGGAGGGCTATCTGTTCCCGGACACGTACCAGATCGACGGGTCGTCAGACGCGCGGAATCTGATTCAGCGCATGCTGCGTCGGTTCGACGAGGTGGTGACGCCGCAGATCCGCGCGGATGCGGCGGACAATGGGCTGACAGTGCATGAGCTGCTCACGCTGGCGTCGATCATCGAGCGCGAGGCGGTGCTGGACGATGAGCGGGCGCTGATTTCGGGCGTGTTCCACAACCGGCTGGCGCGGGGGATCCCGCTGCAGGCCGATCCGACCGCGCAGTATGCGATTGGCCGTACGGGGCCCGGGGGCAGGTGGTGGAAGCCCGACGTCAACGGCGACGACCTGCGCACGCAGTCTCCGTACAATACGTATGTGGTCAACGGGCTGCCGCCGGGGCCTATCGCCGCGCCCGGCCTGGCCTCGATTATCGCGGCGGCCAGACCTGAATCCACGCCCTATCTGTACTTTGTCGCGCGCGGGGACGGTTCGCACGCCTTTTCCGAAACGCTGGAGGAACACACACGCAACATCGAGCGCTATCTGAACTGACGGCGGCTCGGACTGACCGGCTGGCCGCGCGCCTGGAGGAGCTTGGCGTGGACGCCATGCTGGTGGGCGGCGAAGCCAACCGGCGCTACCTGAGTGGATTCACGGGCACGGCCGCCACACTGCTCATTGCGGCGCAGGACCGGCGGCTGGTGACCGATTCCCGGTACACGGTGCAGGCGCAGCAGCAGGCCGCGGGGTTTGACGTGATCGAAAACATCGACACGCTTGGCGTGGTGGCCGCGTGGGTGGGCGAGCGAGGCATCGGCCGGCTGGGCGTGGAGTCTGAGCACACGTCGCTGAAGCAGCATCGCGAACTGGTCGAGCGTCTGACCAAGGAATCGCAAACGGCGGAGGTCAAGCCGCTGGACGGCCTGGTGGAAGCTCAGCGCATGGTGAAGGACGCGGCCGAGCTTGCTCTTCTGCGTGAGGCGGTGCGGCTGGCGGATGACGTGATGGCGGCGGCGGGTGAAACCGTGGCGGCCGGCATGACGGAACGGGAGTTGTCGCTGGAGCTCGAGCGCCGAATACGCGAAGCCGGCGACGGTCCGTCGTTTCCGACGATTGTGGCCGGCGGGCCGAACGCGGCCATGGCGCATCACGCGCCGGGACCGCGTGCCATCGGGGCCGGAGAGCCGGTGATCGTCGATCTGGGTGTGCGTCTGGACGGCTACTGCTCCGATATCACCCGGACGTTCACCGCCGGTGAGCCCGATGCCAGGTTCGACGAGATCTACGCCATCGTGTTGGAGGCGCAGGCCGCCGCGGAGGCGGGCACGCGCGCCGGCATGACGGGGCGCGAGGCCGACGCGCTGGCACGTCAGGTGATTACCGACGCGGGCTTCGGTGGAAATTTCGGTCATGGAACCGGGCACGGCGTGGGACTTGAGATTCACGAGGGGCCCACGCTCTCCCCACGGGGAGCAAACGTGCTGGCCGCAGGCGCGGTTGCGTCGGTCGAGCCGGGGATTTATCTGCCGGGCTGGGGCGGCGTACGAATCGAGGACCTGGTGGTGATCGGCGCCGATAGCGTTGATGTGCTCACTCAGGCTCGCAAGTGACCGGCGCCTTCAGCCCGGCGCACACACCGACAATCGACTCCTAAGGAGGCCAGGGCGTGATTGACGCGGGCGAACTGAGGCGGGGATGGGTGCTGCGGATCGATGGCGCTCTCTGCCAGATCATCGACTTTCAGCACCAGAAGATCGGCCGAGGGTCGGCCAACGTGCGGCTGCGGATGCGCGACGTTCGCAGCGGGTCGACGACGGACCGCTCCTTTCAGGCCTCCAAGCGCTTCGAGCGCGTGATCCTGGACACGCATAAGGTGCAGTACCTGTACCGCGATGCCTCCGGCTTTCACTTCATGGACATGGAAACGTATGAGGACATGACGCTTTCCGAGGACGCCATTGGCGAGGCGGCCCAGTACCTGACGGATGGGCTGGACCTGGAGATCACGGCGTTCGAAGGCGCGGCGCTGGGCGTGGAACTTCCCATCAACGTGGAGATCGAAGTAGTGGAGACCGAGCCCGGTATCCGCGGCGACACGGCCACGGGCGCCACGAAGATGGCCAAGGTGGCCACCGGGCTGGAGGTTCAGGTGCCGCTATTCGTGGCGACCGGCGACGTGCTGCGCATCGACACACGCAGCGGCGAGTACCAGACGCGCGTCTGACGGCCGCGTGAGGCGTCGATGACTACCGATCCGCAGTGGGACGCAGCGCTGGATGAGGATGTGCCGCGGCTGGCGCGGTTGCTGCGGGAGACCGGCGCGGAGGAGATTGAGATTGGCGACGCCGCGCGCACGATCCGGGTGCGACGGGCCAGCACGTTGGGCGTGTTGGCCGTCGAAGCGGCAGCGGGCGACGACGGGGAAGCAGCGGACGAGGATCTCGTGGTTGTGACGTCCGAGCAGGTTGGCGTGTTCGTGGCGCTGACCGAACCCGGCGCGCCGCCGCTGGTGCGGGTGGGCGACACCGTGGACGAGGGGCACACCATCGGATACGTGGACGTGCTGGGGGTGGCGCATGACGTGTGCGCGCCGGAAGCCGGCGTGATTGAGCGGTTGCTGGTTCGCGACGGCGAGGTTGTGGAGTACGGCCAGCCGCTGGCGGAGCTGCGACGGAGCGCGGACACGGACTAGCGGACGAGCGTCCACCTCGGTTTGATTCGCTCCCAGATGCGCGGAACGTCGCGGCGGTCCCAGGAAACCAGGGCCGACGAGGCGGCGAAAATCGACGAATAGGTTCCGATCATGAATCCGGCCGCGAGCGCGATGACGAACAGTTGGATGGTGGGGCCGCCCAGCACGATCAGCGCCAGCAACACCAAGAGCGCGGTGAGCGAGGTATTGAGCGAGCGGGTCAGGCTCTGATTGGCACTGAAGTTGACGGTCTGCTCGAAGCTCGGGCGCTGCGCGTCGGCCAGGCGAAGGTGACGCTGACGGTTCTCGCGAATGCGGTCGAACACGACGATCGTGTCGTTCACCGAGAAGCCGATGACCGTGAGGATTGCCGTGACAAACAGGGCGTCTACCTGAACTCCGACGACGTGGCCCAGCAGGGCGAAGAGTCCCAGCAAGAACAGGGCGTCGTGCAGAAGGGCGCCAATGGCGGCGAGGCCCAGTACGACCGGCCGTTCCATGCGGCGGAAGGCCCACATGATGTAGAGGAGAATGAGCACCGACGCCACCGCGACCGCGATAGCCGCCGCGCGGGTGAGTTCAGCGCCCACAACCGGGCCAATGGTGGAGAAGCTGAGCTCCTGGCCGGGTCCGGCCCGCTCAACGATGGTGGCGACCAACGCGTTCTTGGCTTCGATCTCCAAGGGCGGGGTGCGCACCAAGGCTCCGTTGTCCTGGGTCAGTTGGACTGTCGCCCCCGGGTAGCCGCCGTCAAGAGCGGCCGCCTGGACGGCCTGCTGGGTGATCGCCTGGTCGAAGCGCAGCTGGATCAGCGAGCCGCCCGTGAAGTCGATACCGGGTTTGAGGCCGCCGGTCAGCAGCGCGACGACGCCGGGCAGCAGCAGCGCCGACGACAACAGATACCACCAGCCGCGGCGGGACGTTATGGCGAACATCAGGTCTTAACGCTTGCGCCGGCGCCGAAGAAGCGCGGCTGGGTGAGCGTCCGCCAGGTGATGGCCAGGCGCAGCAGGTTCCGGCTGACGGTGATGGCGCTGAACATGCTGACCGCCACGCCGATGGCCAGGGTGACCGCGAAGCCGCGCACGCCGCCGCTGCCGAAGCCGAAGAGCACGGCGCAAATGATGAGGGTGGAGATGTTGGAGTCGCGAATCGAGGTCCACGCGCGGTTGAAGCCCGACTCGATGGCGCCCCGCATGGCGCGGCCGGCGCGCAGTTCCTCGCGGGTTCGCTCGAAGATCAGGATGTTGGCGTCCACGGCCACGCCGACGGACAGGATGAATCCGGCCAGGCCGGATAGCGTGAGGGTGACCGGAATGAGCTTGAAGACCGCGAAGACCACGGAGGTGTAGACCACCAGGGCCACCGCGGCCACGACGCCGGGCACGCGGTAGAAGGCGACCATGAAGATCAACACCAGCAGCGCGCCGATGAGGCCAGCCCGCAGGCTGGCTTCCAAGGACTCCTGACCAAGCGTGGGGCGCACGCTGAGCGTCTCGACGACTTCCAGGGGGACGGGCAGCGCACCGTAGCGAAGCTGGATGGCCACGTTTCGCGCTTCGTCAGGCGTGAACGTGCCACGGATGACGCCGCTGTCACGAATAGCAGCTTCAATCCGCGCCGAACTGATGACCACTTCGTCAACCGTGATGGTGAGGACCTCGTTGAGGTGACTGGCAGTGTAGGTCTGGAAGCGATTGGCGGCGTCGGGTTGCAGGTCGAACTCGATCATGGACGCGCCCAGCGGGTCGAAGCCGACGCGGGCGTCCTGCAGGTCACGTCCCCGCAGGACCGTCTGCGAAGCGTCGGCGGGGAGCAGGGTTCCCTCGTCGATGAAGTTGAACCCGGTGTTGATGACCAGCAGCTGGCCGGTCTGGCGAAAGAGGCGGATGGCTTCTTCCGGGTCCTCAACGCCCGGCAGTTCGACGATGAGGCGGTTGTCGCCTTCGATCTGAATGAGCGGCTCGGCCACGCCGAGCGCGTTGACCCGGTTCTCGATGATGCGCTTGACGGCATCCATGTCGCCGTCCTGCAGTTGCTGCTCAGGCGCAGGGTTGGCCTGGAAGCGCACATGCAGGCCGCCCTGCAGGTCCAGACCCTGGCGGAAGCGCAAGTCGGACAGGTCGCGCCCGGCTACCTCGATCGGCAGGCCGGGGGTGCCGGGCAGCGCCACGTAGAGGGCGAAGACGAAGATGACGGCGATGAAGGCCAGCGTGGCCCAGAGGCGTCTGCGCACGAACTCAACAATCTCCCGCGGAACCAGCGCTGATCATACGTGTGTCGCGGCCGCGCGTCAGTGTCCCACGGGATGGGCGGTGACGTAGTGGGCGCTGCCGAGGTTGCGAACGAGGCCCTTGATTTCCATGACGGCCAGCAGGGCCGAGACGCGGAACGCGGGCAACGCTGTCAGCCGCACCAGTTCGTCGATGTGGATTGGATCGGTGGTGAGGTGGCGAAGCACGGCGCGTTCCTCGGTGGTTGGTTTGACGAGCTGGGGCAGTTCAAGCTGCTCAGGGCTGAATGCGATCTGAAGGGCTTCCAGCACGTCCTCGGCCGAGGTGACCGCGCGAGCCTCGCCACGGTTGATCAGACGGTTGGTTCCGCGGCTGGCGGCGGCGAAGACGCTGCCGGGGACGGCCAGGATTTCGCGGTTCTGTTCGATGGCGTAGCGGGCCGTGTGCAAGGCGCCGCTCTCCAGCGGGGCCTCGACGATGATGGTGGCGAGGGACAGGCCGCTGATGATGCGGTTGCGCTGGGGGAAGTTCTCGGGCAGCCCGCGCATGCCGACGGGATACTCGGTGACGATTGCGCCGCGCTCCAGAATGCGGGGCACGAGCCGGCGGTTGGCGCGGGGGTAGATCTCGTGCAGGCCGGTGCCCCAGACGGCGACGGTGGCGCCGTCGGCGTCCAGCACGGCTCGATGGGCTTCACCATCGATGCCAGCGGCCATGCCGCTGACCACGCAGATTCCAGCGCGGGCCAGGGTTCCGGCCAGTTGGGCGGTGACCTGTTTGCCGTAGGCGGTGATGCGGCGCGTGCCGACCATGGCTACGGTGCGCTGGTAGTCCGCGCAAGCCAAGTCTCCCTTGACATAAATCAAAGGCGGCGGGTCCGGGATCTCGCGCAGCTGTGGGGGATAGGCCGGGTCGTGCCAGGCGATGGCGCGGCCGTCGTGTTTGGCCAGCGTCGCCAGGGCGTCGTCGGCTGACTTCTCACGCCGAGCGGTCTCGACGCCCTGGGCGACCGCCGGCGAGACGCCGGCCGCCTGCAGCCGGGCGGCGCTGGCGCTCCAGGCGAGGCTTAGGTCGCCAAAGGCGCGGATGAGGCTCCACAGCGTGGCCGACCCAAGCCCGGGAACTGAACTCAGCGCCACCCACGCGGCCAGGTCTTCCGGCGTGCGCCCCGAGGGCGCAGGTAATCGGTCGGCCGCGAAGAGAGACGGGGATTCGCGGCTGGCCATGGTGAAGCTTAGCGTCGGCGCGGTGGTCAGTGAGTGGTTTGCGGGGCGATGTGCGGGCCTTGGGTCGCACACCGGGGAACGCTGGCCAGACAGTCACGAGTGAAGTGTCCGGCGTGGGTTGCGGCGCGCGTGGTCATGCGGCGGGTTCCGCCAGCAGGTTGATGATGAGGCGGATCATCAGGTCCTTGTTGGCCATCGCACTCTCGGCGATGAGCAGGGTCAGGGCGGTCAACGCCTGGGGATTGAGCCGGTGCTCGACGCCTTCCTGCTTCAGATAGAGCAGGAACAGAAGGGATCCGATTCGCTTTTTGCCATCGGTGAATGGGTGATCCTTGACGACGAAGTAGAGCAGATGTGCAGCCTTTGCCTCGCGGGATTGATAGAGCGGCTCGCCGAACATGGTCTGTTCGCTGGCGCCGAGGATGGCTTCCAGGGCGTCGCCCCGCGGGTTGCCGAATAGTGACGAGGCCTGGCCGCGCGCTGTTAGTTCGCGCTTGAAATCGGCAATTGCCTCTACGGCACGGTCGTGCTGGAGCACGCCGCGGGACGGCTGGACGCCGGGCGGCGCGGTGAGCTGATTTTCGTCGAATCGCAGGAGCAGCCGCCAGGTGTCGGCATAGCCGGCGATAAGGTCAAGTACCTCTTGCCCGGTGGTATCCACCAGCGCCTGGTTGCGTAACGTGCTGGCAAGCAGATTCAGGGTGTCGCGGGCTTCCTGGAGTCCTCGTTCGGCGAGGCGCTGCTGGTTGAGGGTGAAGCCGCGGACCAAGTGGTCGCGCAGGGCGCGGGTGGCCCACTGGCGAAAGCGCACGCCCTGCCGGGAATTGACGCGGTAGCCGACGGAGATGATGGCGTCCAGGTTGTAGTGAGTCAGCGTCCGTCTGACCCGACGACTGCCCTCGGTTCGAACTACCGAGGAATCCTCGGTAGTTGACTTCCGCTTTAGCTCCTGGGAGTCGAAGATGTCGGTCAGATGCAGGCTGACGTTGTCGGTTGAGGTCTCGAACAGGTCGGCCATCTGCCGCTGGGTCAGCCAGACGGTATCCCGATCGAGGCGAACATCGACGCGCGCCTCGCCGCCGTCGGTCTCGTAGACGATGATCTCGGCGTCGAGGGTCGCGGCAGGCGCTTCGCTGCTGGCCATGCTTCAGCTTAGCGTCGCTGGGGTGTCAGTGAGGCTGTTGGGGGCTGTGGCTTGCCGGCCGATGAAAGGCCGCTAGCGGGCGTGCGTTTGCAAGCAGACGCGCGGTTGCTGGTAAATGCGCGGTTGCCGGCGGTCTCAGGCGGCAAGGCGCGCAGGCGCGGCCTTGGCCTTGTGTGCGCGGACCTTGCAGGCGAGGACGTCAACGCGTTGCAGGATTTGTTTCGGTTGCCCGCGTAGGTCGAGGACGGCGACTTTGATGTGCTTGCCGGCTTTCCGGATGTCGTAGGTCACAGGGGTAACTCGCTCCTGTTCGTCGTAGGCGTAGATGAGGAGTGCGCTGGGCAGGGCGGCGGCCACAGCGTAAGCGAGAACTTGGTAGATATCGTGGTTTTGGGCGCCGTGGACGGTGGTGCGCTTGTACTTGGCGTCGCCGACGAAGACGCAGCGGTCGCCTTGCCACCAGGAGATGTCCGGCTCCAGCCGAACACTTCGGTCTGCATCCAGCCACAGTGGGTGGCTGTGAGCGCCCTGCGGGAAGGTGTACGGGGTCAGGCTTAGTGCTTCGCGTAATCCGACGACCACGAAGTCTTCGAACACCTGGTTCATGTCGATCAGGAACGAGGCGGCTTCGACTTTGCCGGCCGCCAGCTCGACCGTTCCCGACTTGAGAATAAGTCGGGCCAGGGCCAGGGCGGGCTGGTAGTGGGCGTTGAGCGGGTTTATCGGCACGTCGGGAAGGTGAGTTGCCCGGTATTCGATGTCCGATACGTTGACGAAGACGGCGCGCATGGCGCTTAGCAGCCGGCGCGAAACGGGCGAGCGATGCGGCAGCCAGGCCAGGCGGCGGACAGCGGCCTTGAGCAGGCGGTTGGGTTGGATGTCGGGCGTAAATTCGTCGTACCTGACCTCGATTGGAACCGCGATGCCGTAGCGACGGCGCAACTGGTCCTCCATGCGAATGCGTCCGCGTACGACGTTCAGCGTTTCTTCCTGGGTCTGATAGCCTTGGAGCAGGCCGCGTCCTGTGGCTTGTCGGACGGCGGCGTGGAATAGCTGGACCATGGCCTCCACCAAGTCGGTTGACCGATCGAGGTCCGCGACATCGGGCTTGATCTTGAAAGCACCGAGCGCATAGGAGGCCAGGAACAGGACGCGGTGGATGGGGAGTTTGGGCCTGATTTCGACGGTGAGGTCCGGGAGGCGGACGACGCCTACCTCGGAATTAGGTCGCAGGTCCCAAACGCCGCTTGTGGAAGTTGGCGATACGTCAATTGAGGACGCAACGCGCCGTAGGGCGTGAAGTTGGTCGGGCGTCAGGCGGACGCCGTGGCTGGTCTGGTGCTCAGCCAGGTTAAGACGTGGCATCACCGTTGTCGTCGACGCCGAAGTGTTTGGGACAGAGCTTGCAAAGTTCGAACTCTGCGAGACGCTCGGTTTCCCCGAAGAGCTGCTCCTGGATGTACGGAAGGATGGAGTGATCCCAGATCAGCTTTACCCACTCCTTGTCAAGGTCCGGGCGCATGAAGTGGCTGGGGCCTATGGCCAAGTTTCGGTCGTCGAGCTTGGCGTTGGCCTTATCCAGGATGTCGTTGGCGACCCATAACAGGTCGGGTTTGTGTATTGCGAGCCAGCGGCGCAGGAGGTCCTTGACCGGCGGTTGGTCGGGGAAGAACGGGACGAAGTGGAAGCGACGGCGCAGGGCGGCATCCACCAAGGCGATGGAGCGGTCGGCGGTGTTCATGGTGGCGATGAACCAGAGGTTTCCGGGAAGTGAGAACGGGTCTTCGGAGTACTGGAGCGATATCTCGCGGTCGCGGTATTCGAGCAGGAAGTACAGCTCGCCAAAGACGCGGGCGACGTTGCCGCGGTTGATTTCGTCGATGACCAGCACGTGCGTTGCGCCCGGCTGGGCGCGGGCCTTGTTGGCAATGCGCTTTAGCGGCCCATCGCGGAGTTGGAAACCCGGCTGGCCGTTCTGGTCTGCCGGGCGGAAGCCTTCCACGAAGTCCTCGTAGGCGTAGGAGGGATGGAACTGGACAAGATCAGTGGAGTCTTCGGCGCCTGCGAAGTGGCGGGCGAGTTGCAGGGCGACGTAGGTCTTGCCGGTTCCGGGCGGGCCGTAGAAGACGATCTGGCCTTTGTCTTGGAGCAGGCGTTGGATGGTTCGGAGGTGCTTAGCGTCCCACAAGAGTCGGTTGGCAAGGGCTTCAAGGGTCTCCGGAGTCACAGTAATTGAGAAATCCAGAGTGGCACTGTCGTCATTCTCGTCCGTTACCTTGTAGGTGTAGGTGGTGGCTGGCTGCGCGGCTGTGGGCGTCCCCTTCAAGATGCGTGAACTGGGGTCGAACGTCAGACCGGCCGGCAGCTTTGGAACCAGGGCGTAGGTCCTCGCTCCGTTTCCGCCGTTGGCGGGGGGCAGGGTCAGGGGCGTGATCCCACGGTTATGCGAGAAGTCTTGGTCAGCCACCGTGCCCTCAAGCGTCAGAGGAGGGGACTTATCGGACTCGCGGTACCGCAGAAACGCGCCATGCTCAACCTCGGGAAGGACCTCTTTGTACCGGTCTGTGCTGACCATGGACCAAAGCACTGACTGCGCGTCAAGGCGATCTCGTAGTTCGAGCCCGCGCTTTTTAGCCTCGTCCAGAATCTTATCAAGGAAATACAGGGCCTGTTGATAGACTGCGGCTTCTGATGCTTGCGAATCCGGCGGCGTAAATCCCGTCAATGTGTATCCGGTATTGAAGACTGTGACTCTATAAATTGGATAGTCGTATGAATTTATAGCCATTGCAAGGAATGATGCGATGTTTACTCGCGTGTTCTTGCCGCTAGGAGAGTCTGGGGGAACTTGATTGAGGAATTCCCGGACTGCTTCAGAGATGTCTTTCTGATTGCTCCAAAATGCGAGTAGTGCTTTGTCAGCCTCTTCGTGGTTGTTGGCGCACCATTCGAGGAATCTGCTGTGCGCTTGCCAAGCGGTCAAGTTGTTAGGTGGTCCAAATGCCTTTCGTAGGGTTTTCAGCGAGTCGCCTGATCCTGACTCAAGCATGGATCGCGCCTGCTGGACATTGCCGGCAATCTCTTGCTTATAACTGCGCTCTAGTCGATCGAAGTCTGGATGCCCGGCGAAGCGACGGCCCCAACCAATGAACCGATCCCAGGACAGTTCGTTTGTATCCCATACAAACCGTATCCCATGGTCATAGAAATGAAACTCTTTACCATATGTTCGGGCCAACTGATGACGTATCGCAAGCAAATCCCTGATCAATATCAATTGATGGCTGTTCTAGTAGCCTGGAAAAGGCGCTTAGAATATCATTCTTATGACCTCTTGACGTGATTGGCTCAAAATGATCGGGATGGACTAAGTGCAGCAGAGCATTCGTCTGAGTTGATGAATAGCTGAACTTGATTAAGCCAGTGTCTGTCTTAAATATCCAGGAATCGATGAGTGCCTGCATGCAGTGCTCATGAGTTTGTTGCTTCCAGTGCTGGCAGAACTCAGCGATTACTCGAACGCTGGCGTGGATGTGGGAGAGGGCAGCTCCAAGATCGATCAATCCAGTATCCAGCGTTTCCCTGAGTGGTTCTGGAATACTCAGGTCATTTCCAGCCCAGCCAAGAACTTCGCTGATGCGCCTTCGCTTGGCATTGCCCCCTACTTTACCTGGCCATATGATGAGGTAGTAGACGTAGAGAATTTCGGCGGCGAGTTGGATGGTCGTAAGTGGCGCTCCTGCCAACTGGCGCTCGAACTTCTGAAAGAAGCCGCTGCCTGGGGCATCGGGGTTTCCGACGAAGCGTGTGTGGAAGTCGTTAAGGTTATCCAGCGACCAGATTGGCTGGCTGGGAGTAAAGAGGGAGTCGTCACTGCGGAGCGCGGCATCAACCCAGCGCTCCGCGGCCGCGTATACGGGTTCGCCGCCTGCAACTCTTGCCATCGTGACCCGCCCTCACCGTTGGCGGGGGCATGATACATCTGCGGGTCGGGCGAGCGCGTCGGGTGTCAGGGCAATGCGCGGGCCAGGACGATGCGGCGCCAGGGTTTTTGCCAGCGCATGACGGTGAATTCGGGGATGCGGTACCAGTCTTCGAAGCTTGGGTTATCGCGCAGGCTGTCGTCGGGCGGGACGGGTTCGAGGAATCGGCGTAGGACGAGGCCCGCCGAGAGGTAGGCCTGCATGTAGGCGCTGAGCGGGCGGTGCCAGTTCACTATGTCGTAGCCGCGCCAATTGAAGGTGATCGCTCGCTCGTTGACGTACTGGTCGACGGGTCGGAAGAGGCGGCGGCCGTCGGGCGAACGTTCCCAGCCCGGCGAGGCTGTGATGAAGCTGAGATTGGCGGCGACGAGCTGTCCGCCGGGCTTGAGGACGCGGGCCGCTTCCGCGATGGCTGTCCGGAAGTCAGGAACATCCACCCAGACGATGTAGCTGACGACGGTATCGACCGTGGACGTGGCGATTGGCAACGAGGTGGCCGGGGATCTGACGACGGCGCTTGCGCCTGCGGAACGATCGCGCGCCGCGCGCAGCATGGGCCAGAAGAGGTCGAGCGCAATGGTTCGGGCGCCGCGCTTGGCGAGCATGCGGCTGAAGCGCCCTTCGCCGGCGCCGACATCAAGAACAAGCTTGCCTTGCAGGTTGCCGCACTCTTCCAACATGACGGCGTCGAGCAGCAATGTCCGGTTTGGGTCGCCCTGGTCTATTAAGCGGATGTACTCGGAGGCGAAGGCCTGCCATCCGCTGTCGTCGTTTTCTTCAGGCATCAGAGTCTGGTCAGTGAAAAAGGGCGGCCATTATGCCCGAGGGGCGTAAGTTGGGGAGTGTCGGTGCTGTGAGAGAATTCGGCAGGTGCTCTGGCCCTGCCAGCTTGTGGCTTTTCCGTCTAACGCATTTGAGCTAGAGTAGCCATATGAAAAGCGCCAGTGTAAGCGAAGCCAAGAACGGGCTAAGTGCGCTGCTGGATGAGGTCCGTCGCGGTGAGACAGTCCTGATCACTCACCACGGCAAGCCAGTGGCGCGGATTGAGCCGTACCAGACGTTGGGATTGGCGGATGACGAGGCGGCCGCGGCACTGGTGAAGCGAGGTGTTGTCAGTCCACCGAGGGCCCGACTCGACGTGGATGGATTTCTGGCCAGGCCCGTTCCGCGGCTTGCCGAGGGTTTAAGCGCCAGCCAGATCGTTGTGGCGGAGAGAAGCGAAGGCCTCTGAAGTACTGGGACTCCTCGGCTCTCGTCGCCCTTTTGGTGGAAGAGCCGGCAAGCGCTGAGCGGCAAGCGCTACTCAGACAGGATGACCACATTGTGACTTGGTGGGGCAGCTTGGTTGAGTGCGCGTCGGCGCTTAGTCGGCTGCATCGCGAGGGTGGCCTTGATGCCGGCAAACTCAGCCAGTCCCTTGAAGACTTGCAGACTCTCAGGGAAGCGTGGCTGGAAGTCCAGCCGATGGAACGCGTACGTCGCCGGGCCATTCGCCTGCTGCGAGTCCACGCCCTTCGAGGCGCCGATGCCCTGCAGTTAGCCGCAGCCCTGACGGCTGCCGAGGAAGATCCGGAGAGCCTGGAGTTCGTTAGCAGTGACGCCCGGTTGTCGACCGCCGCGGAACGTGAGGGGTTCAAGGTCCTCTAATCCGTTTCAACGCGCACGCTCGCCGCAGCGGGCGACTGTCGGACGCGAAGTCGTTGCCCAGTAGTCCCGTTTGACTCGGGGCACCGCGTCGACGTGTGGCGCGGAGTGCGAGATCCCAATGATCCGGAGGCGCCTGCTCGTAGCGTTCCGGTCGTGAAGGGCCTAGGCTCATTGGGTTCTGATGTGTCAGTAGCGCCGGGTGGGAAGCCGATGCCTGTTTTTCCCGTGGTTGATGCCGCCGGTTCTCCTTATGAGGTCGGGCGGGTGCATGGCGTGGCGGTGGGGCGGATGATCCGTTCGGAGGTTGAGGCTCGGCTTCGGGAGCGGGATAGGGATGTCACCTTTCGGCACGTGGCTGATCTGGAAGGGTTTCTGAGGGCCTGGGCGCCGCATCTGCTGGATGAAGTGCGCGGGATTGCGGACGGGGCGGGGATCAATCTGCGGGCGGCGCTGTGGTTGCAGTGGGGGATGGCAGCGCCTACCGAGCCTGTTGCTGTGGGCGACACCCCTGGGCTGGGTGCTGGGGTGGCGGCCGACCCTCACCCCGGCCCTCTCCCTGCCAGGGCGAGGGAGGAAGAGGGTTGTACGGCGTTTGCGGTGGGGCCGGAGTTTACGGGTGACGGAACGGTGTACGCAGGGCAGAACAAGGACACCGGTCCCGGCGCGAACGAACGCTCGATTGTGCTGCGCGCGCGGCCCACGGGGCGTCCGGAGATTCTGAGTTTCAGCTACGCGGGGCACCTGGCGCAGATTGGGATTAGCTCCACCGGCGTCTCGCTTTGGGGCATGTCGCTGTACGTCGAGGCTCCCGGCGGCGGCGCCAATCCGCTGCTGAAGCGGATGCTGCTGGAATGCGACAGCGTGCCCGCGATGTGCGAACTGGCCGGAGCTATCTCAGGCGAAAACGTGGGTGCGTTTGGGTTCAGCGATGCCGCCGGCAATCTTGGCGTGCTGGAACGGCTGCCCGGTCGCCAGGTCTGGCTGGACGGCGGACGCGACTCGATTGGCCACGCGAACATGATCGTCTCGCCGGAACCGGCCGACCGGGCGCTGGACTGCTATACGACTCAGTGCCCCAGCGCGGGCGCACGCCACCATCGGGTAAATGAAGCGCTGGCGGAACGGCGCGGCGGATTCGATGTGGCGGCCGGCTTTGCGATCTTGTCCGACCAGAAGGACCACCCGAAGTCGATCTGCCGTGAGACGCCGGAGGTGGACGGGATTCAGACCAACGCGGCGATCGTGGCGGAACCGCTGGCGGGGCGGCTGCACGTGACGTATGGGCCGCCGACGCAGGCGGCGCCGCAGACGGTCAGCCTGAACTAGCCGCGAGATCGCGGTGGTGGCGGGGCCTGATGTCGAGGACTCTCGTTCGCTAGGCGCCGGACTCAGTTCGCAAGCCTGCGATCGAGAGAGAGACGCTACGTCTCGATTCGCCGAGCCCAAGGTGTTTCCGCGATACCGCAGATCACTCCGCTCGGTGATGGGAATCGAGCGGTGGTCTGTCCCCACGGTTCCTCTTTGGGCCCGTGCGTGAGTTGCAGCCCCCGGCGTTCCAAGGCCTGGGAGGCGGCGGGAACCTCGTCGACCTCAAACTCGATCGTGAAGCCCGGGGTGATTCGGTCCACGGCCGCCTTGTCCCCGAATGTGGCTTCCGCGGCAGCCTCCCGGCTCCAGACGCCGAAGTGCAGTACTCCGGGGATTTCGACCGACGCATAGCCGGATTCGGACGAGTCGACCTTTAGACCCAGGCCGTCGCGATAGAAGCTGACGGCGGCCTCCAGGTCGTCCACGATTTCCGCGATTCCTGCCAGGTGCCTGATCATTTGAAGCTTCCTTTGAGGGTTGTCGCCGAAGACCGGCAAGAACGCTAACAGCGGTGAAACCAGACTACTTCCCGTGCCAAAAGCGCCCGGTTGAGTCCTGGAGACTCTTACTAAGACTCGGTTCCTAGTAGCGGGCCTCCGATGCCTTGGCGGAATTCGCTGAGGACTGTGTCCCGCCGCTCCAGGAGACGCGCGCATTCGGCTTTGTTAAGTGGGCGGTGAGCGTCGAGGGTGACGGTGTCGCTGTGGTCGGCGGGGTAGGGCGGGCTGGTGACGAAGAGGACGCGCGCGGGCGTGTCGTCAGCCGCCGCGAACTGGACTGATTGGCCGGGGAGGGTGACGACGGACTCGCCGGCGGTTGCCACGATTTCGCAGGGCTCGCCGCGACCCGGGTTGTAAGTGATTGCCCGAATGCGACCGGAGAGGACGTAGGTGACTTGCTCGAGGGTGAGGTGGGCGTGGATGCCGTAGGTGTGGCCGGGCTGGATGTCGCCCTCGGCGAGGGCCAACTGGGCGCAGGGCGAGATGTCGATGGGGTGGACGGTGATGCCGTCGGGGGCGGTGATGGGCGGACCGGCTGCGCGGGCTTGCTGTTTTGACCGTGGCGCCACCTGGGACCATCACAGGCATATGGCTTGGAAAGTAGCCTTTAGCTCAGGCGTACGCACCTATCGTAGACTCACAGCGTTCTTATGACTCCATCGCGCCCTCTGCGGTGCGCGCGATGGTGTCCAGCTTTTCAACAACTTCAGAGTCGATTTCATCAAGCGGGACATGATCGGCCAACTCGTAGAAGCTTTTCTTCTGCATAGCGTTCGGAAGATCGAGGACTGTAAAGTACTTTTCGAAAACAGGGGTAAGGAAATCATCACTCACTTTAGTGTCAGCGCTCCATGGCGACCCGCGATTCAGGACTAACATCGCGGCTTTGATCTCTCGGATTGAGCTACGCATTGCACGCAATCGGCGCTCGACTTCTCCGTGCATGAACAGAGTGCCTTCGATATCCGAAGCCGAATGTCGAGCATACGCTTCGAGGGTATGACGAGTGCACATATAATTCTCAATCTCACGCCGTTGCCACGTCAGTAGATCAAGGTGTTGCTCGCTCGTGTCGTAGCGATTGAGTCGGTCGAAGAGCGCGAGGCCTCTCAGGTCTGGGAGCGCCTCGCGCAGGCCGTGGTAGTGACGCTGGGCCGAGGCTGGATCGTTGCCTACGTAGCGAACAAAAGGTCGTTGCAAAGCTCGAACAGCGTCGACGTGGTCAAGCCGTCGGGCGAGCGCTTGCAAGACTGCCAAGTCGGTGGAACCTTCCAGATAGAGGACCCATCCTGTTTGCTCGGCCTGGTAGTAGTCTTCGAATCCGATATCTCTAAGGGACTTCAGGACTTGGCTTCCACGGTCGTCGATTCTGTGGGGAGCGCCCACGAACGCCACCACGACGTCGCGACCGGCGGCCTCGTTGAGCAGGACTTCGGAGTGGCTGGCGGCAATGATCTGATTGCCATTCGCCGAAGCCACTTCGGTGATGAGGTTGTATATCTGGCGCTGGCGCAGAATCTCGAGATGAGCATCTGGCTCATCAAGCAGGAGGACCGCGCGTGGGTTGGCGTACAGGTATGCCAGAATCAGGAGTGTCTGCTGCAACCCCCTGCCGCTGGATGAGAGGTCCAGCAATGTCCCATGCTCGCGGTACTGCATTGTGATTTCGCCGCGCTCGGGAATATAGGCCGGGGCGCTGAGCTGCACTCCAAACAGACGTTCAATCTGATATGTCAAGATAGGCCACTGCTTACGTGGATCTTCCCAAATGGCAAAACAAAGATTCCGGAGCACTTCTGCCGTACGGCCTTCTCCAATGCGAACATTGACTGCGCCATGGTCAAGTCGCGTTTCCGTGGCCGCCAGTCCGGACATGGGCGGAAGATACGCAATGTGAGTGGAACCTGCTTCGTCGGGTATGGGCATTCGGTTCGGGGAGCTTCCTTCCTCCAGTCGAAGAGGACGGCAATAGAAGGACTCTTCATTTGCATAGTCAAACTCAAGGCCGCAGCACCATGACCTTCGTTCGTTGTTGCCTTCTACAATGACATCGATACGAATATTGCTCGTTATCTGACCAGCTTCTGTCCTCTGGACATTGCGGACGCGACGTTCTCGCCACAGGAGGTTTGCAACCGGAACTGGAATTGCGATGAGATCGCGACGGTTGACCGTGACTCCTGGACGGCGTTCGGGCGCGCTTCGGCCGGCACGCTTTTCGTTCCAGCGCTTAAGGCCGATATCCCAAAGCGCCAACGCTTGTATCGCCGAAGTCTTGCCCGAATTGTTCGGTCCGATGAATACCACCGGATTGCCGAGTTCGATTTCAACTTCATCGAAGCGCTTGAAATTGCGTACGACGACTTTTGTCAGCATCCGCGCGTGCCCTTATTGCTGTCCGCACACGCGACAATTGCCCACAGGCGCGTTGCTGCGCCAAGCCCGTGGGTACGGCGCCGCTGTCGTGTCCGTTTCGAGGGTCTTCAGATTCGCATCCGCTGGCAGCTAGTGAGGCTCCTCGGCGACGGGGACGCCTTTGAGGAGGCCGGCTTGGTGCATCTTTTCCCAGCGTTGGAGGAAGGTGGCGTTCCACTCGTCGGTGAGGGGGTTGTGGAGCATGTCGCGGAAGACTTCCCAGAAGACGATGATGCCGTCGGCACCGGCCTGCAGGGCGCCGTTGGCCACGTCGACCGAGCGCACCAGGGCGGCGGTGATGTAGGGCCGTTGCTCCCAGCCGGCGAGCATGTCCACGCATTCGCGCACGTGCCACACCGGGTCCACGCCCACGCTCTTGTAGGGCTCGCAGAAGGGCAGGATGTGGGTTGCGCCGGCCTGGGCCACGACGGCGGCCTGGGTGAGGTTGAAGGTGGTGGTGCAGAAGGTTTCGACGCCCTCGGCGGCCAGCGCGGCAAACGCCTCAAGCCCTTGCACCGCGCAGGGAATCTTGATGATGACCTGGTCGGACATCTTGGTGAAGACGTGGGCCACGTCCAGCAGTTCGGCCGTGGTATGCCCGTCGACCTCCACGACCACTTGCTTGTCGGTGATGTCCAGGTAGCGCCGGACGACCTCGGTGATCTGCCCGTATTTCTGGGTCATGTCGTCCAGGACGACGGTGTTGGTGACGATGCCGTAGCCGCCGCGGGGTAGCCAGACCTTGAGGTCTTCAGGGTCGCCGGCCAGCCAGATGGCGGGGCCGCGTTCGGTGAGGCGAGCCTGGGTTACCGGGCCTAAATCGGTCTCCACACCATTTGCGGTAACTGTCATGCCAGCCATTAGAGATGCCCCCCGTCCACCAGTTGCAGCCCCACGCCCAAGGTCTTTTCAGTGTCGAGGAATGAGATCCGCCAGTCGGACGAACTGACAATTGGGGCGGTGCCACCGATGCCGTGCTCGCCGTTCAGGGTGTCCAGCGTGGCGTCCATGGCGTCGTCGCGGAAGGCGACGTGGTGAACGCTGGGTCCGTGCTCGTGCAGGTGGGCGGCGAACTTGCTGACCTCGTCGTTGGTGGGGCAGATGATTTCCAGGTAGCTGTCGGTCTCGCCGATCTGCAAGGCCGCGTAGGCGTTGCCTTCTTCCTCGGATTCCCAGATTTTGAACGGCGTCATGCCGAGTTTGTCTTGAAACAGGGCCAACGCGGCCTCACGGTCGGGCACGACGTAGGCGATGTGGTGAACGGCATCGAACATGGCGGCCTCCAAGGGCGGCCTACAGATTTGGGCAAAGTGTACGCCCCCGGACTGGACGGTGAATGGTTCGACAGGCTCACCATGACCGGGAGCAACCGGCTCGCGACGAGCGGGCGGCTACTCGATGAATGTGCGCCAGGGGTAGGAGGGTTCGGGGCCGTCGGCTTCGTCCTCGAGCGCTTCGAGGTTGAGGTCGCCGATGCCCAGGCCGGGCTCGTCGCTGAGGTGCATGTAGCCGTCGTGTATTTCCATGGCCTCGCCACCGACGCGGCGGCGTAGGTCGTACTCCGGATAGGCGGTTTCCAGCACCTGGAAGTTGGGCGTGACGGCGGCGATCTGCATGGCCATGGCCGCGGAGACCGGCCCGCCGGAGTTATGCGGGGCCACCTGGACGTGGTAGGTCTCGGCGGCGGCCGCGATCTTGCGGACTTCGGTGATGCCGCCGGCGTGGGTGAGATCCGGCTGGATGAAGGCCGCGCCCTGGCCTTCCAGGAGTTCGCGGAAGTCCTGGCGGCTGAAGAGCTTTTCGCCGCAGGCGATGGGGGTTGCCATGCGCGGGGCTAACGCGCACATGGCCTTGACGTTCTCGGCGGGAATGGGTTCTTCCAGCCAGACGGGACGCGAGGAGGCGAGGGCCTGGGAGGCCTCGATGGCGAGGCGCGGGGTGAGGCGCTCGGCGCATTCGATGTGGATCTCGAAGTCGGGGCCGGTGGCGTCGCGAATGCCTTCGACGAGTTCGGCTGCGAAGCGGATGGCGGCACCGTCGGTCCGCTCGCCGGGTGAGCCGAAGGGTGTGACCTTGACGCCGCGGTAGCCCTGGTTCTGGGCGCGGACGGCGCCATCCACGTGCCCGGCCACCGAGTCCAGCCAGCGCGAAACGCCGCCGGCGTAGACGCGGACCTTGCGGCGGACGGGTCCGCCGAGCAGCTTCCAGACCGGGACGCCGAAGCGTTTGCCCTGCAGGTCCCAGAGGGCGCCGTCGATGGCGGAGATGGCGCTGTTGACGATGGGCCCGCCGCGCCAGCCGGTGTAGAGGTCGCGCCAGATCAACTCGATAGCCGAGGAGTCGCGGCCCAGCAGGCGAGGCGTGAACTGCTGGATGACCGCGGCCACGGCGCGGCCGCGGTCGGAGGTGGAGCCTTCGCCCCAGCCGAACAGGCCCTCGTCGGTGGAAACGCGGACGAACAGCCATTCGCGCCAGCGCACGTACTTGATGACGACTTCGATTCCCGTGATCTTCATGCGCTGACCGCCTTGAACGGTGACGTGACCGGCCGGACCGGCGCGGCGGATGAGGGGCAAATATCGTTCAAGATGCAGCCGTCGCAGTCCGGCTTGCGGGCGTCACAGACCCGGCGGCCGTGCCAGATGACGGCGATGCCGGCGAAGATCCAATCGTCGCGGTCCAGCGTATCCGTGAGGTCGCTCTCGATCTTGACCGGGTCGGTGGCGCGGCTGAGGCCCAGGCGCTGCGACAGGCGCTTGACGTGGGTGTCCACCACCACGCCACTGGGAATGCCGAAGGCTTCGCCGAGCACGACGTTGGCAGTCTTGCGCGCCACGCCGCGGAGGCGCAGAAGCTCGGGCATGGTGCGAGGGACTTCGCCGTCGAATTCGTGCAGCAGTTGGGCGGCGGTCTCGCGAATGGCGCGGGCCTTGCTGCGGAAGAAGCCGGTCTGGCGAATGACTTCTTCAACTTCGAGCTGGGGCGCCGCAGCCAGAGCCCGGGGGGTGGGGTAACGACGGAAGAGTTCGGGCGTGACCCGGTTGACGGTGACGTCGGTGGTCTGGGCCGACAGGATGACGGCGATGAGGAACTGAAACGGATTGCGGTAGTTCAGTTCGGCGGCGGCTTCAGGGTAGAGCTCGCGCAGGCGGCGGACGATCTCGGCGGCGCGGGCGCGCCGGACTGCCTTGGATTCGCGCCAGCGGCGGATGGCGAACGATTGGGGCTTGGTCCGTGTTGCCCGGCGTCTGGCTGCCATGCAGGAAGGATATCTGGCGGCGCGGCGACAAGGCCACGTGACGGCGGTGCCTACGGGTGGCGGGCACGTGCTTCAAGGGACGACAATTGACTAACCACTGGACAATTTTTGGCTGCGGTACCTGAACGCCGTTGGGAAGGCTGGGCCATGGCTTCCAGAGTAGGCGTGACGCGGCGGCGGGCGTTGGGGTTGGTGGGGCGGTTGGGGCTGGGTGTTGGCGGGGCGGCGCTGGGCGGGGTGTTACAGAACCCTCAGATGCGGACCGCCGCGGCCAGCGATCAAGCCGCTGCTCTAGACGAGCCCGCGATTGCTACGGAGCGACGGCCGTACTCGGCGGTAATTGAAGTTCGATATGCAACCGACCTCGTTAATCGATATGGAACCCCCCGTTTTGGGGGTCCGCGTAACGCTGCCATGCGGTGGGGCTTGGATGAGTTCGCCAAGATGTTCCCGCACATCAACGTGCTCTTGAAGCCGGTTCGTACTTTCGCCCGTGGCCTGAGTCAGCACCTTGGTCCGGAGCCTCCGCCTCCTCCTCTTAGCGTATACACGGGTGACGCTCGTCAGATTCAGCGCACAGTTCAGCGTCGCGATCCTGAGCCACTGCCTCACGTGGTGTTGCTGTCGCAGGAAGAGTTTTTGCGCCTTGGCGCCTTGGGCGGCTTTCTTGAAATCAACGGCGTGCTGGCCAAGTTCGGCTCTTACCAGCCGGAGAAGCACTTCATTTGTGCCCGACAGCTTTACCGAAAGTGGCTTCGACCACTCATCTCCACAGCCCACGGAAGTGACAGGTCGCCAGTTCGGGTTGCCGTTCGAGTTGTCGATCAGCGGGTTTCTGGCGAACGTAACCGTGGCCGAGAGCGCCGGGGTGCGGTTGCCGGACAGTGAGAACTCGTGGACGTGGGATGACTGGACCGAGTGGGACGCTCGGATGACCGATCCCGAGACCGGGACCTTCGGCACGTGGGCGCGGGACGATTATGCCGGGCAGTACATGCCGCAGATGTATACGAACGGACTGAAGAAGCCGTTTGACGACGGATTGACGAAGACCATGTTCGACCAGCCCGAAGCCTGGGAGGCGTGGACGTACTTGATCGACAAGGTCTTCGAACGCAAGACATCACCTGGGGTTGGTGAAGCCAAGGAATTGGCTGGCGAGTACGGCAATCCATTTGCCGCCGGGAAGGTCGGGATTTGGCCGACCGAGAAGGTTGGCGCAACCGGTGTTGAAGCTCCGCGGATCAAGGACCGCTTCACCTGGACGCTGTTACCCGAGGTCGTCGCGCCGGGAGGTGGGCCGCCGGGACATTCATGGTCGATGAGGGCGAACCTTGTGACACTTAGCGCCGTGTTGGAGGGAAGCGTTGAAGAGGCCGTACTTCTAGCCGAGTTTCTCGCTGGCGAGACCTTCCAAGGGCGAGTCGGTCTGGAGCGCGGGCACGTGCCGGTGCATAGGTCCGCGATCGAAGAGCCGGACGCCATTGCACCTCCGCCGGGGGGAATGAAGTGGCTAAAGGTGTACGCGGACCGGCCGGACAACCGGAGCCCGTACCCGTTCGAGGGCTGGGAGACGTGGTGGCGGCATCACAAGGGACTGGCCTGGAAGGGATGGTTTGGGACGCAGTCGGCCGAGGAGGCGCTGGAGGCGTGCCAGGAATGGGGCGAGCGGTACTTCTCGTTCTACGACGGACCGAGACCGTTTGTGCGTGAGCCGGTGTATCCGTAAGCGGCGTCGCAGGTGCGTCCCGGCTCGACAGTGACGTGCCGGAGTCGCGAACGCCTCGCTGCAAGTCTCAGACACCGGTGATCCGATTCGGTGGAGGCCGGGTACCGTTGACCTCGCTGGCTATGACTGCACCAGCTCGAGAATCAACAGCGACGGAACTGCTACGCCTGAAGGATCTGGGTTCTCTGGACCTGGTCCAACATCCTCAAGCGTGCGCAGGAGGAAGCCACTCGTCCGGAAGGCTGTTACGAGGTCTTCAAACGTTCGGTGGTAGTAGGGCGCTTCAAAGCCCACGCGCTCCAAGCCGAACACGCGGCCAACCGACCCGGACGCGAAGTAGGTTTCGAGCTTGCCCCGATTGACGGCCGAGTAGGGGTTGTTGAGGGACAGCAAGAAGCGACCTTTGGGTTTGAGAAGCTCGCTCGCCGTGCGCAGGAGACCCATGTGGTCCGCAACGCTGTCGAGCAGCATGTTCGCGACGGCCAAGTCAAAGTGCTCCCGGTAGGCGGGAAGGCCACGCGTGAGATCCGCCTCCAGAAACGTTATGTCCCACTGATGGTTGTCCGCGTGGCTTCGCGCCGCCTCGATCAAGCGCGGCGAGACGTCAACACCAACGACGCTGGCCCCATGTCGGGCGAACAGGCGGGCAAGGTGACCCTCGCCACAGCCGGCGTCGAGGACCCTGCGGCCGGAGACATCGCCCGCCAAGCGCAGCAGGCGGTGAGCTAGCCGCGACAGGCGCCGCCCGAGCGTTCCTTCGCGGACGAGGTTGACGTAGGTCTCGGCGTTCTGGTCGTAGCTGTCCACGTCAGCGAGGTCTCTTCGGCATGCTCCACCTTCGGTGAAACCACATGAGGCCGTAGGCGGCTGTTCCACGGCCGAATTGCGGCTGGCGTAGGATTGGCTGTGCACAGGCAGTGGCGGAATCGCGCAGATGGCTGGCAGTGAGGTATCGACCGTAGGGATAGCACGGCGGCGGCTGTTGCGCGACGTGTTCGTGTCGATTGTCGTGGTTGCCGGCGGCGGCGCGCTGAGTGCCTGTTTGGGGGATTCGTCACGGGATGAGGACGGGTACTACAAGTTCGCCCGCATACGCGCGCGGGGGACCTATGAATACGACCCGCAGGAGCGCGAGCGGCTGCGGCAGGAGTACAAGACGAGCGGCGGCTCATAGCCACAGGGCACAGCGCGTCCCATTCCCCAATGGCGGATTGGCTCAGACCTCGGACGGTTGTGTCATTCCACGCGCCGTCGGTTTGCTCTGGGGCCACGGGCGACCGTGCATCGGCCAGGCGCGGATATACTTTCAGGTCATAGTAGAGGCTGCTTGCGCACTCGCGAGGTTCTCATGGCCAATGACAAGGATCGACGAGTTCAGGCGAAATCCCCCGCGGGCACGCGAATCGAGCGGCGCCGGCTGCTGGCATTGAGCGCCGCCGTCGTAGCCACGCTTGCGGTTGCGGCCTGTGGCGCGGAAAACGAAGGCGCCGGAACGCGCGACAATCCGTTCCCGTATAGCGAAGAGCGAACCAACCGGCTGCGCACGCGCATGTAGCCCCGCGGCGCGGCTATAGCGGCCGCGCCTCTTAGGTGCGGAGCGTGTCGAATCGTCGGCTGCCGCGGTGTCGGCTTTGCCCGCCATTTGTAGACAGGGCGTCGACGCCGGGAGCCAGCATTAAGGTCGAGACCCGGCACCTGAGCGCCGGGTCTCGATTCCGCAAACGTCCGAAGTACGGACGCTCGTTGGGATTACAGCCGTGGGAAGCCAAACTTCTCACGACCATCGTTGAGCTGATCGTGCTGACTGGCGAGGACCGTGCGCGCCAGCTTCTTGGCCTCTTCAATCACCTGGTCAACCGTCTTGTCGCCCAGGTAGGCGGCATCCGGGGTCTTGCGCCATTCGTACATCTCCCACCAGGCGGGGAGCGCCATCATCAGGTGGCGGTTGACGTTGTCAACGTCGGCGTAGCGCTTGAGCCACTCCATGCCCTCGGGCGGCGGCGCCGTGGCCTCGACCGAGTCGAAGACATCGCGGTGCATGGGCAGATGGCCTCGGTCGATGGCCACTCGACCCTGGTAGGCCGGTCCACCCAGGAACAGGATGAGGTCGGTCGCCTCCTCGATCGTGCCGTAGCGCTGCGCGCCGTTCGTGACCAAGTGCGGCTGGTCATTCCACTCGTGAATTTCTGTTCCGAGCGACGCCACCGGCATGGGCCCAAGCGACCACGTGAAGCGGTCCTTGATGCGCGGGACGTGGTAGCCGGTGGTGTAAACCACGGAACTCAACCAGGACCACACCTTGCCGGCAGCGAACGGGTTGCCGAACTCGCCCGCCAAACGCTTGTTGTCGGCGAGCGGGAAGGAAACGTTTTCCTTGTGGATCAGCCCCACGGAAAAGTTCAGACCGAAGTCCCCGCCGTCGTCGAAGACGATCAACTCGGTCTCTTCCGCATTGCGCATGGCCTTGGCGCCGGACATGAAGGCCATCGGGCTCCAGTGGAACTCGTAGCCGTTGTGGGCCCAGGTACCCCACTGGTCGATGTCGGGATCCGTGACCTTTTTGCAGGATTCGAGGAACTCGTTCTCGTAGGTCCAGCCCTCGCTGGGGAACTCGACCCCGGCTTCCTCGCCCATGGTGGTGTTCATCACAATGCCGCCCAGGGCGCCCTGGAAGGGCATCCCGAACTGCTCGCCCTCGATCACCTTCGCGGGGTTGGATCCCTCGCCATGCGCGTGGTCGTGGTTGACGGTGTACAAGTCTGGAATGAAGTAGTAGTCCTCGGCAACGTAGTCGTCACGCTGGGCCAGGACGTCGTTGATCTGGGTGAAACCACCCTCGTTGACGAAGGCGCCAAGCATGCCGCCGTCGAGCATGGCCACTTCGGCCTGCGTGCCGGCGGCCATCTGCAACGGGAACACGCTGGTGGCGTAGTCGGCCGGCTGCGGAATGAACTTGACGAAAATGTCGGGCCGGCGGCTGGCGTACTCCTTGAGGCCCCATTGCATGGCCGCGCCACGGGGACCCGAGGTGTGGTCGCCGACGTAGCTGAGCGTGACGGTCTCGCGCTGGGGCGGCGCCGGTGCGGCTGCCGGAGCTGCGGCCGGAGCGGCAGGCGCCGCGGCAGCGGCAGGTGCAGGTTCAGCTTCGGGTTCCGACTCACCACAGGCCGCCAGGATGGCCATGCCGCTGACGCCAACGGCGCCAACTCCCGTGGCGCGCAGGATGGTGCGCCTCGATGGGCGATTGCTCATGCTGTCCCCTCCGTGAAGGCAAGGCCTTTAAACTTGCAGCAGACCACCTGCCGCGATCCCTGGACGACGCTCCAGCACCGGCCGGAGCACGCGCCGCCGGTCACCGCTTGCCTCAGTGCACCGTGCTTCGCGAGAGCAGCTTGTTTGATTGGGAACTACCCGTCAAGTGTCTTATCGTCTCCAGAGTTGCTCGTGGAGTGTCTTGTTGCGACCAAAACCAGCCGTCAAGAAGCGGGGACGAGATTGCTCTGGTTCTGCACGGACGCGGCACCTTGCTGCTCACCGGCAGTGGGCGCATAGCCGGACGTACGCGTCAAACGGCAGCTTTTGAGGCCTGACTCGAGGAGCGGCTTGAATCGTGGAGACTTGTAGCTTGGACCCCTGCGAAGAGACCTTTGCGTAACCCGGGGTGGGTTGCCCGGAAGACCCTCACCCCAACCCTCTCCCACAGGGAGAGGGAGCAAGAGCGGCCGCACCTTCGCGGACGAAGGGCGTTTTGCAAAGGTCTCTGCGAAGGGCGCAGCCTGCGGTGCCGGTGACGGAAATGACCGCGATGGTCCGGCGACCCACGGGCGATCCGAGGAGCGTTGGACGTCGGCGCCTGCTGCTGGTGGCGACGGCCGTGGTGAGTTCCTTCGCGCTGGCGGCCTGCATTGACAAGCCTCCACCGAGCGAGGTTACGCCGTTCGCGTTTCCGGCCGTGAGCGCGGGCCAGAAGGACACGGCGCAATTCGGCGCTCGTAGCGGCCCGACGGTTCCCTGAGATCGATCTAGCGGCCGCAGGAAGCGCGCGCGAGATACGCGGCTGATCGGCCGCCGGCGCGTCAAAGGTCGCTACACTGAAGTCTGTGACTGTGATGGGTCGCCATTGGAATCCGTGCGCCGGGTGAAGCACACCGAATGAACCGTCGCACGCTACTCTTCGCCGGGCTTGGGGGGGCGGTCGCGGCCGCTCCCGCCGCGTTCGTCATCACCGTGCTTGCCAGTCGGTCGGACGGCCTGCCCGCGGGTGCCACCGTTGGCGGGGTTGAGGTTGCCGGACTCAGCCCCGAGGAAGCCGTGAAGCGCCTGGAAGCGACCTGGCGTCCGTTTCTGGACAGCCCCGCCGTCTTTCGGTTGGACGGTCGGGTGTGGCGGCCATCCGGCGCCGCCATAGGTCTGCGGGCCGACTTTCGTGCGCCTCTGCGCGAGATCTTTGTGTCCCAAGGGGCGGGCGGTGTGCTGGACCGCATGGCCGCCGCGCCAACGGCAGCGAATCCCACGACGCCGGTCGTTACCTACGACCGCGAAACTGCCCGCCGCTACTTGCAGGCCCTTTCCGCCGGTTTTGACCAGCCGTCAGCCGACGCCGCGTTGCAGTTGCGTAACGACGGGCGCGTGAGCTTGACACCTGGTCAGGTGGGGCGGGTGGTAGACGTGGAGCAGGCGCTGCTTGACCTGGAAGCCGGCCTGGCCCACCGTGCCCTGAGTCACGTGGTCGATCTGGGTTATCGCCAGGACGAGCCGGCCGTGTCCACGTCCGACGCCGAGGCGGCGCTGGAAACCGTTCGCCGGCTGATCGGGGCGCCCGTGTGGCTGATGCACGGGACGGGCGGCTGGACACTGGAACCGGCGCAACTGCAGGGAGCGCTGGTCATCGAGCGTGCTGACGCCGGCATCACTCCGAATATTGAGATCACGCGTTTCAACGACCTCTTCCTCAAGATCGAGGACACGCTGACGGCCGAGCCACGTCATGGCGTCTTCGACTTCGATGAGGCGCAGGATCGGGTGCTGGCGTTTCAGCCGGGCCACCCGGGTCAGCGACTTGATCGACCCGCGCTGGAACGCGCCATTCTGGAGGCGGTGCAACGCCCGGGTGAGCGCCGCGTGGAGGTTCCGCTGATTCTGCTGAACAAGGAGTTCGACACCACCACCAACGCCCTGGGCATCAAGGATCTGCTGGGCGTCGGCTCGTCCATTTACAAAGGCTCACCCGAATACCGCGACCACAACATTGCGGTGGGCGCCGCCAAGCTGGACGGCATGGTGGTGCGTCCGGGTGAGACGTTTTCGTTCAACGAGCGAATTGGCGATTTCACCAAGGCCGAAGGCTGGGTGGAAGGCAGCGTGATCGTGGAAGACCGGACCGAGCGGGGGATCGGCGGCGGTATCTGTCAGGTCTCCACCACGCTGTTTCGCGCCGCGTTGGCCGCCGGGCTGCCGATCGAGGAGCGCTGGCCGCACCTCTACCGTGTCCGTTACTACGAGATGGGCGCCACTCCAATTGGCTATGACGCGACGATCTTCTCGCCCGGCATTGACTTGAAGTTCACGAATGACTATGCGCATCCGATCATGCTGCGGGTGTTGATCGACCGGCGGCTGGCAACGCTGGACTTTGAGATCTGGGGCGCCGCGGACGGCCGACAAGTCACCCTGAGCAAGCCTCGCCTGTGGGATTGGGAAGACCCACCGCCGGACGAGGGCATCGTGAATGCGGAGGAAGAGCCGGATTTCGAAGAGCAGGTGGAGTACGCCAAGAAGGGGGTAAAGGCCTCGATAACGCGCACCGTCGTGCCCGTGGACGGCGAGACTCGTACCGGGACATTCCTCTCCATGTTTCAGGCGTGGCCCAATCGGTTCGTGGTCGGGATTGACGAAGCAAGGGCGCGGTTTCCGGCCGCCTTCAACAAGTGGGTGGACGCGAATCAGGCGGAGGCGGCGAGCTGGGGCGCGAATAAGGTTCCGGGCGTGCCCGCGGACGCCGACGCTCCGTCCGGTTAGGCCTGTGCTTCAGGGACCGACGTTGAAGGTGAGCGCAGGCAACGCTGCCTGACGCCAAGGCTTTCGTTCGGCGAAGCGCCTGGTGCGATTTCGATGTGGGGCGCGAGGTCGTGGTGCGGGAAACCTGTGTGGGTCAGTCTGCTCGGTTGTCGCGATGTGGCGATACGATGGGAGTGCACGGGGAGTGGCGCAGCCTGGCAGCGCGCGGCGTTTGGGACGCCGAGGTCGCGAGTTCAAATCTCGCCTCCCCGACCGGAACTGAGCGCAAGACGCATTCAACGGAGATTCCGTACCACGCGTCGCCTGTCGCCTACGAATGCGGGTTGGCTGAACGGCGCGCGGTGAATCTGCCCTAGCGGTCCCTCTCGAGGCGTGGCTCGATCTCGTTCCCGTGGCCGTCAACGGCGCGCAGGCCAAAGGTCCAGGCGCCCCAGGTGGCGCCCTCAATGCCCGCCTCGGGGCTGTCCAGCGTGATCCGCAGGCGGTTCCAGCCGGCGCGCAGATTTATGCGCCGAGTCGAGTTCTGGAAGTAGGGGTGGCGGCCGAGCGATTGCCAGGGGCCATCGGCGACGCGTAGCCGTAGTTGGTGGGCCCAGCCGAGGTACAAGGTCGCGCTGGTGTCGGCCTCCACGTGCAGCCAGGTCTGCGCCAGGCCAACGGCGGGCCAGGTGACGGAATTGCCGGGATCGGAGGGGCGGAACGATAGCCCGAAGTCGACGAAACCATGGACATCCTCGGCGGGAACCCAGCGTGCGATGTGCCGATCTTCATGCCGCCAGGGCGAGTCGCCTGGGTAGCCCGTGCGGTCGGAGACTGCGCCGGGGTCGTCCTGATCGGCGGCCTCGTGCAATGCCGCTGTCGCGTCGGGATGGAACGGACCCAGCACCCGCCAGCGCGGCTCGAGCTCCGGCGCTCCGGTAGAGGCCAATGGCAGTTCGGTTCCCCGCGGCAACTGGTCCCAACCCGGCATCTTGAAGAAGGGGCGGTGTGGAGGCTCCTGGTACCAGTAGGCCGTGCTGCAAATGTCGTTGGCCATCGATCCGAAGCGAACGTGGATGGAGCGGCTGAAGGGAATGGCGTCGGACGCGAAGAAGCGGTAGGCGGCCAGCGTGTGTCTGGCAAAGGCCGGGCCAAGGTCTTCCTGGGCGTAGTAGGGCACGCCCTGGTCCATGTGCGAGGACGGCTGATGCAGCACGCCGCCGTAAGACGCGCCGAAGCTGTCCTCACCGCCCCCGCCACGCAGATAGGCGAAGGTCCCCTCGGGCGCTCCGGTTTCGTTGGTGATGTAGATGTTCTCAGCGCCGGCGTGCGACCAGCGAGCGCGACCGTCACGCACGGCCACGCCGTAGTTGAAGCCGAGGAAGTAGCCCCGGCCAACGGTGTCCAACAGCAGATAGTTGCGGCCGAAGGCCTCGCAGGGGTTTTCGCGTCGGAACTGGGCGTGGAAGCGGAGTGGCTCTTCGAGCGACCCGTCGGGATAGGCGTGCCAGTCGACGAACAGAATGATTCGCGGTGGCTCGACGTCCGGGCCCGCCTCGGCCTCGATACGCGCCCCGCGTGCAAACGGCATCTGAAATGTGGCCGTGTACCCGGCATGGGCCTGGGAGATGAGGTAGCGCGAGTTGAGTGGGTACGGCGGTAGCCCGTGCAACTGGCCAAAGAAGTCGCCAAGCGGCGCTTCCACGGCCGGTGTGTCCGAGCCGTCCCAGAACATGCGCAGCACGGTCTGGCGCTGGTTGCCGGGCGACGGCCGACGGACCGTAGCCACGAAGATTCGGCGAATACAGCCCGAGCCTTGGAGGTTGGCCAGGGTCATCGGGCCGCTCCGCGGCAGGTTTTGGTGCGTCAGGACGCGGTTGGGGGCGAAGCGGTCGGGCAGGTTCAGGGGTGGGAAGTCCATGCGGGAGGTTAGCCCCTCGTGCCTATGGCTGCGGCCAAGGCGGCGCGGTACGGACGCTGCGTATGGTGGCTGACGCTGGTTGCTCACGGCGCACTCAGTGCGGATGTTGACGGCGATAGGTGCGGGGCACTGGTGCCGTGGGCGCTGTCGGCGCCGAGTGAGACGAGCGCGATGCTACGCTTAGCTAAGTCTAGCTAACTGCGTGAGAGGGCACCGTGAAGGTCAACATGCACGAGGCGAAGACGCAACTCTCCAAGCTGGGCGAACTAGCTTGGCAAGGGGAGGAGGTAGTAATCGCCCGAGACGGTGAGCCGTATCTTCGCCTGGTGCCGTACCGGAGCACCGCCAAGCCGCGCGAGTTGGGTGCACTTGAGGGCCAGATCTGGATGGCGCCGGACTTCGATAAGACGCCGCAGGTGGTCATTGACGCCTTTGGTGGCAAGTTGGGCAACGATCCGGCATAGGCACGGTGTGAGGCGCAATTGTCGGCCGCTTCTGGCCCGCTGGAGATACTTGTTGACGGCAGCAGGTTGCTTGATATCCTTAGCTAAGGCTAGCTAATCAGCAGCGGAGGCCTCCCGTGAAAGTCAACATGCACGAGGCGAAAACACACCTTTCCAAGCTAGGCGAGCGAGCTTGGCAGGGGGAGGAAATCATCATCGCCCGAGACGGCGAGCCGTATCTGTATTTGGCTCCGTACCGAGGTGCCGCCAGTCCGCGGCGACCGGGTGGCTGGGAAGGCCAAGTCTGGATGGCGCCGGACTTTGATGAAACGCCGCAAGAAGTGATCGATGCCTTTGAGGGCAGGGGGAGTGCCGAGCCTGTATAGCGTGGGGCAGCGTCTGTTGCTGGACACCCACGCGCTAATCTGGTGGCAGGCGCAAGACCCGCCGATGCTCAGCACCCGGGCTTACGACGCGATCGCCGATCCCGGAAACGCCGTGTTCGTAAGTGCGGCCAGCGTATGGGAGATTGCCATCAAGCGTGCGCTGAACAAGCTTGAGGCGCCTGGGAATGTGCTCGAGGCGATTGAAGCCAACGGGTTCAGAGAACTCCCGATATCGGCGTTTCACGCCGAGCAGGCGGGGAGTCTGCCGTTTCACCACACGGATCCGTTTGACCGGATGCTGGTGGCACAAGCCCAGGCTGAGGGGCTGATCCTGGTGACGAGGGACGCCAACATTTCCCGGTACGGTATTCGAACGCTGACGGCCTAAAGTCATCGCCGCTCGATTCCTTGACTGCGGACAGGTCGCCGGCGTGCGACCGAACTTCGCTTAGTTCAGCAGTCCGCGCAGATAGGCCAGGTCCTCGACTTCGCCGCGTGCGCGTAGGGCGATGGCTTCGGGGGTGTATTCGCCCGCGCCGACGGCGCCAATGACCTCCTGATCGGTCGTGTATTCGGTGTGGACGGTGATGGGACCGCTGAAACCCCAGGCTTTGAGCAGCGTGATCGCTTCGGGCCACTCGGCGGCGCCTTGTCCGAGTAGCACGAAGCCGTCGGCGAAGCGCGCCCGTCGGTCGGGTCGCTCGTCCGGAAAGTGGCGCGCGTCCTTGCCACCGATGGCCGAGAGGCGGTCGCGCAGCATCGCCAGGCCAATCTGGACGTCCTCGCCATTGATGGCCAGGTGGCCAAGGTCCACGTAGGCGCCCAGCTGAACAGGGTCGTAGTCCTGCAAGAGGTGGCGCATGCCGGCGCAGTTGGACCCCAGGCATTGGCCGCTGTGCGTGTGATACATGGTCTGCACGCCGGTTCGGCGGCTGAGACGCTCGAAGCCATCCAGCCGGCGACGGGCCAGCGACCAGAGTTCCTCGAACGAATCGCCCGGAGTGAACTTGAAGTACCCCATCTTGATGCGGGGCACGCCGGCCGCGGCCGCGGCCTCGAACAGCGTCACGGCGTCGGCGGCGTCAGGGTTGATGAGGTCGGTGGAGGACGAGATCATTGGGCAGTCCACGCCGAGCTCCCGCCAGGCGCGCACAGTGCCCGGCAATTCGTCGGTCACGTTGTCGATATTGATGGCATGACCGTCGCGGACTGCGAGATCCAGGCCGTCGTAGCCGAGTTCACGTGCACGTTCACCGAGTTGGCGAACGCTCAGGTCTTCCCAGAACTTGGTAAACCGAACCAACTGCATATCCACTCCGGAGCGGGCGACGCGAGTCGCCTAGCATCCCACGGGCGCGGCGTGTCCGCCGACCGACGCCGCCCGAGGCACCACGCGGTTTACCATGTTGCCGGCGGCGCGCAGCCCACGATTGCCAAGAACCCAGTGTGATTCCCGAAACGCGACAGCAAATCCTGATCCTTCATCTGGCCGAACCCGATCTGGGTGCGCCGACCGTGGCTTGGGCGCTCTACGACGGAACACGTCCGGCCGGCGATCAGCAGATGCAGGCCGGGGACCAGCCCGAGCCGCCGTACTCGTCAGTGGTGGATGCGATGCATGACGGCTGGCGCGTGTTGCAGCTGCCGCAGTTGCCGACGTACTTGCGAGGGGCCGAGCACGAAACGGGTCCGCTGCCGTGGGAATATGTGCTGGAGCGTTTGGTGTCCGTGGAGCAGGCCGATGACGACAACTACTCCGACTAGCCACCGCCTGCGGGCGATCGACATGGCGCGGTTCGTCGCCGACGGCTTTGTGGAGTTCGGCGATCTGGTCCCTGACGAGTTGAACGCGCAGGTACATCGCGACGCACTGGCGTACCCCAGGAACCGGGGCTACGACCCGAATAAGCCGCGAGAGTTCTGGGATTTCTCGGAAGCTGTGCGAACGGTGTTTGACCTGCCGGCCGTCCGGGGCGTTGTGGAGAGCCTGGTGGGACCCGAATCGGTGCATGACCACTCGTTCCTACACACGGTCGCGCCCGGCAAGCGCGAGGCGCAGCGCTGGCACGTGGACTCCAGCCTGGCCGTGGACCATCCGCGGCAGTTCGACATCCTGGTGTGCTACTTCCCGCACGATGCTCCGGCCGAGATGGGTCCGACGCTGGTGCTTCCCGGCTCGCACATACGCCGCGTGAGCTATCACGACGTCACGCGCTACAAAAACTTCGTGGGACAGCGACAGTTGGCTGGTCCGGGAGGCCGGATCGCGTTCATGCACGAGTCCCTCTGGCACTGCGCCCAGCCGAACAAAACTGACGACTGGCGCTTTATGTTCAAGATCCGCTACCTGCCGCGCGTACGACAGCAGGGCCTGTTCAACACGGACGGCTGGGATGGCGCGGAGATCGAGGCGTTTTACAACGACGCACGTCGTCAGTACCCCTGGGCGGGCGACGGGTTTGCCCCGATGGGGCAGGCCTGGCGCACGTGGTGGCGCTACCTGGCGGGAGCGGCGTAAGGACGCTTTGCCGGGTTAGGCCGGCGCCGACGCCACTTTTTGCGCGATTACCCCGTACCAGAGGCGGGGCACGCCGTCGAAGCGAATCTTGTCGACGGCTGCGCTCATCGCGTCGCTTAGCTCAGCCAAGCTGACGTCGCGCGTAAAGGTCAGGTCCCTGGCCATGCCGCGCACGAACTCGGGATAACGGGATATTGCCTTCAACGCAGCCCTGGTGAGGAAGACTTCGCGGTCTTCCTCGTGCACGACGCGGAAGCCGGCGTCCTCGATCATCTGCTTGTAGTCCTCGGGCGCCCGGTAGGCCAGCGTCTCAATCCCGCGCTCGCGCTTGGCGCCGATCAGCCGCACAAAGTGCAGCTTCCATTCGCCGTGGCCTCGCAGCGAGTTGCCAACCGCCATGGAGGTGGAGGTAAAGGAGCTGTTGATGGACAGAAAGGCGCCGCTGCGAGCCACGTCGGCCAGGGAGGCAAAGACTCGGCGCTGATTGTCTTCGCCTTCAATCTCGTGGATGGCGTCGTGAATGCTGACGGAATCCACGCCCTCTGGCGGCAGGTGCTCCGCCACTGACGCGCGCACGTCACGCGCGTCACCGTGGACGAAGGTGACGCTGACGTTCTCGTTCCCTTGTACGGCCGCGCTGGCGATTTCGAGCGCGTTCTCGTCGCGGTCGAGCGCGATCACGCGTCCGCGGTAGCCGCGGGCGGTGGCCTCCTCGATGATGAGCTGCGGGACCAGACCGGCGCCCGTGGCCACGTCCAGGTGCACAAACGGGTTGGGCAACTGGTCCAGCAGACGAGCGATCAGGTTGCGGTTGACCTGGCGGTACTCGGGGATGGCCGAAAAGTGGCCGAAGTGAAGGTCACTCACGCGCGCTGCGTTACCGTCGTCTGCTGGATTCGAAGGACAAGGGGCATGGCCATTCCACCGGGACGAAGGGCTTCGCGCTCTACTTAACGGCGCGCGCCTGTCTGGCGGCCAGCATATTAGCGGATACGGCGCTGTTGGGTGACGGGGATATCTCCCGGCGGCGGGTTCGGTACGATCAACGCGGCCAGGTTGGCCGTTGCCGTTGGCGTCGCACGCTCCATGCGCCACTGGTCGGCGGCAGTCCTGTCGGCGGGGGTAGCTCAGATGGTAGAGCGCTAGCCTTCCAAGCTGGATGTCGCGGGTTCGAATCCCGTCCCCCGCTCCTAACGGAAGTGGATCGGCCGAATCGGCCGCTTCGAGGCGATTTGCGGCACTGAGCTTTCCGCTCGTCCGCACCGCGCCCTCGCAACGCCTGGTCGGTGGCCGCTCCACGCGTGCGCCACGCCGCCGTGCACGGTGCGCGACCCCGTGGTACGAGGGGGCGCATGAGCACCGACGCGGTCCCGCTGGCCGGGGCCACCACGCACTAGCTGGCCACCCTCAGGGCACTTGGGCTTCGAGCGGCAGTTCTCTAGGGAAGCTCTGATTTAGTCCCCCGGGCCGCAGCCAACCCGCAGATTCCATAGTCACGAGCGACGGACACCCGCGAGGGGAGGCAAGGCCGCCGCAGCGATCGTTTGCCGACGTGGAATACGACGGGCAGGCGCGCCAGACGCGCCGGGCGCAGTTTCTGCAGCGTATGGACGCGCTGATGCCGTGGGCCCAGTTGGAGCAGCGCATCCGGCCGGTCTACCCCACCGGGGCGCGCGGGCGGCCACCCTATCCGCTGGCCATGCTGCCGCGGATTCACTGCGTGCAGCTGTTCTATAACCTCAGCGACCCGGCGATGGAGGCCACGCTGGACGACAGCGCGGCGGTCCAGCGCTTCGTGGGCCTCACCGCGCGGGCACAATCAGCCGTCCCCCATGGAGACCTTTGCGGAACCCGGGGATGGTTGCCCGGAAGACCCTCACCCCAACCCTCTCCCACAGGGAGAGGGAGCAAGAGCGGCCGCACCTTCGCGGACGAAGGGCGTTGTGCAAAGGTCTCCCATGGGGGACGCGCTCAAGCTGGATACCCCCAGCAATGAACCGGGCCAGGCCCGCCCCGGGGTAGGTGTAGAACTGATCGGTTATGTCAGTCGCCGTCCAGGTCCGGCCATCATCCAGGCTCCGTTCCACCGTCAGGCGCGCGCCCATCTGCCGACCCTTTTCGTAGTTGGCGATGAGCCAGCTCTCGGACGTGGGCCGGCCCTGATCGTCTTGCAGCGGCCAGGTCCCTTGCGTGAACATAAAAATCTCACCCGTGGTCCGGTCAACCACACTGGCTCGTAGGCCCCTCGTTTCGGGCTCCCACCAGTTCCGTTCTTCCAAGTCCCAGGTTCGACCACCGTCCACGCTACGGAACCGAAGGTGCAGCCACGGGAAGCCATGATCGGCGCCACCTGGTAATCGTGCTCTCGGCAGCATGTAGCCGAAGGCGATGATCGCCCCCGAGTTGGTCAACTGTAGATACACGTTCTCCTTGGTTGCTTCAGGTTCCGGCTTCCAAATACGAACTCGCTCAAAGAAAGGAGTCATCCGTCTATTCCTCTGGGAGTTAGCTTGGCTTGTCGCCTTGAAGATATCGCAGTGTCGGCACGGCTTGGACGCGCGCTTGCGTCGAAAGGTAGTTTGGCTGGCTTGGTCGGTCGATCGGACCGACGAGTGTCGGGTTCACACCTAAGTGTTCGATCCCTACTACAATGTCTCTACGAAGTCAGGCGCGAGTGAACCAACGCCCTAGAAAATCCTCGCCCGACGGTAGCTGTGCGCTTTTCGCGTAGGGTCGACGCAAAGCAAGGACAGCGCTTGCGCTCAGGTTCTTGCCAAGGAGATGGCCACCCGCTCGAATACCGTCTTCCCCTCCATTGCCCCTGGCCAATCCTGTCGGGACTCCCCTCCCTAGGTGGCCCGTGTCATCCCCGCATGATCCCGATGTCCCGAAATGTAGGAGTACACGTCCCGTGCCGCTGCTCGCTCGACAGTGATCCTCGACATCCGGCATGCTTGACGCATGCGAATGGCCCAGTACGGCATCTCCCACGATCACGCGCACGACAAGGCACGCGTGTTGCAGCAGAGTGCGGAGGTCGAGTTCGTCGGGGTGTACGAGCCTGACCAAGAAAAAATAGCGCGTCTAGGCGGTCAGAAGGAGTACGCGGGCGTCCATTGGTTCGCCTCGAAGGAAGCGATGCTGGAGGACGAGAGCATCATTGGTATTACCGTCGAGGGCGAGATCTTCGAGAACCTCGGCTTCGCGCGCGAGGTGGTG
Source organism: Chloroflexota bacterium (assembly GCA_965263175.1). GTDB lineage: Bacteria > Chloroflexota > UBA11872 > UBA11872 > UBA11872 > UBA11872. The sequence continues at coordinate 2,586,151 of OZ253587.1, read as the reverse complement.
GAGCATGGCAAACACGTCTGGCTGGACAAGCCGGCGGGTGACAATCTCGCCGCCTTTGCGGAGGTGGTGGACATCGCCCGCCAGCGCAAGCTGAATGTTCAGGTCTGCTATATGTGGCGCTACCACCCCGGCTTCCGTTTCATCATGGACTGGGCCAGGTCCGGAAGACTTGGCGCCATCTTCTCCATTCGTGGCCGCCTATCCTCCGCGCCGGGCAGCGCGGATCGGTGGAAGCTGTGGGAGTCACCCGGGGTACGCGCCGGTGGCATCATGTTCATCATGGGCGGTCACCTCATCGACATCATCGTTTCGATTCTGGGGCGGCCGCGGCAGGTGTCCCGATTCCAGCGGCACGATGCCGAGAGCGTCTCGTCCTTCGGGGCGAACCAATGGACGCCCGATCCGCCGTGGTACTACAACAACACGGCCGCTATCTTTGAGTACCCTCAGGCCATGGCGTCACTCGAGTCGGCCAACATGGAGGTCAACTCGTGGGAGGCTCGACGGTTCGAGGTGTACGGAACCCGCGGCAGCGTGATCATGGAGCCGTTCGAGAGCCGGCGAGGTAGCTCCCCGCCCTTGTTGCGGCTATGCCTGGACGAGGATCGGGACGGGTACGCCAAGGGCTGGCAAACGGTGCCGCTGGCACCGGACACGCGCTACTTCCCCGGCCTCGCGGCGCTGCTGGCCACCATACGCGGCGAGCAGCCGCCGGATCGCACGGTGGAGCACGAGCTGGTGGTCCAAGAGACCCTGCTGCGCGCTATCGGGCTGGCCTGAGCCGCGGCACCGTGGCGGTGGCGATGCCGCCTACGCGCACACGGGCTCGGTGCCGCGCCAGCGGATGATGAAGTCCTCGGGATCTGCGGCAAGCCGCGCCCGTGCGTCGTACCAGAGCTGCGCCCACGCCTCCGGGTCCCGAAGCTCGCTGGAGGGATCGCGTCGGCTGCGGGCTACGAAATCCGGGAACGCCGGGCGACCGGTTGGCTGGCCGGTTGGGTTGTAGCGCAGGTCGAGGCTCCAGCGCACGTGATCGCTGACGTTGGGGAGGGAGTCGTGGCAGGTGTGTTTGTGAAAGATGATCACGTCGCCAGGTCGCGTCGGCACCGGCGTGATGCGATCAAGCTCCAGGAGTTCGTCGGGGATGGCGACGTACGGGGGGGAACAGTGGGTTCGCAGCGCGCTCAGATGACTCCCCGGAATCACTCGCAGACACCCGTTCTCGACAGTCGCCTCCGAGAGTGAGATCCAGACCGTGAGCATGTTGGTGTCGTCGGCAACGGGATCCACCGCGGCGTTGTCCTGATGCCAATTGGTCGCCCGGACCAAGACATGACTCGTGCCCTCCGGAAGCGAATGTTCGGGCGGCTTGATGCGCACGTGCTGCACCGGGTTGGAGGTGATCTCGGGGCCAATGACCGACTCGACGAGGTCCAAGACCCGCTCGTGCGTGAGGATGTTGAACACCGCTGGACCTAGCCACATAGGCGTATCCAGCGTGGTCCCCCTGCTGGGCAGACAGCAGTCGAAGTATGAGGCGTGGTCACGCCCGGATTCCTGGTAGACGCGAATCATGCGGTCGCTGAATGCCAGATCATCGTAGGTCGAGGCGATCTCGCCGCGGTCGCGGAGTTCGTGCGCCAGTCGGTCGAGCACATCTTCGTACTCGGCAAAGAGCGGGTCGATCAGTTCCGCTGGGTCCAGCACGCCTTCGACGCGGAGGTATCCGTCATGTTCGAGTCGTTGCAGCTGCTCGGCAGTGAGGACGTGGTTCCCGGACCGCGCAATCTGGCTAATGACTTGGCTCATGGCAGACACCTCCTCATCTATAGCGGATCCTGACCAGGAACCCGAAACCAAGTTCACGGCGCAAAGCATGGCCGCAAGGACTACATGGACTTCCATCCGGGCTGGCTGCCGGACTGCGACTTGGTTCGCCGGTGTCAGGGCTACGATGTGTTCATGGGCCTCGCCGGCAACTGTGACCGGCGGTCCGGAAGACATTCTCGAGCCGGGCCCGACGCATCCTCCAGGATCGGCCGCCGCCCGAAATGGTCCGCGCGTCTAGCCGTAGCGGTCGCCACTGTCCGTGCACGGGCAACTCGGTCGGTGACTTGCCTCCACCTCGGGGTTGTGTTGCAGGCCGAATTATGGTTCGCGATGCGTCGCTGTCGGATTGGCTTGGCCGCAGGCAGCGACAGCGGGCCTCGTTGGGGGAGGCGGTCCGCAGGCGGTGAAGAGGTCGTATGGTGCGCGGCCGACGGCCGCGAAGGGCTTGCGGGGATTGACTATAATCGCCTGCGTACTGGACCCGGATTTGTCGAGAGCGCGACATCAATCCCGCAGGATTGATGTGGGCGAGAGATTTGGGTCTGCAAACCTTTTTGGCAAGAAGCACCCACGGTCTGTACACGGAATCCTGTTCCAAGAGCGGACGGAATCGCGACACGTCGACCGTTGGATGGCTGGTCGGTTAGTTGCGAACGTGGGCTCTACAGGCGATGTATGCGCTGAACGTAAGGCGGACAGTTCTTTGAACATAGACGGGGGTCGGGGGGCATTTGGATGAACAGCGAAAGACGAGCTACATGAGCGCACGTGTGAAGTCAGCGGTACTGGTTGTCTGCATCACGCTGATGGCCTTGGCGTTGGCAGCATGTGATCCCACTTCTTCGCCGGCTGCCGAACCGGAGCCCACGACGCGCCCCGCACCCGTCGTTGACGTGGCCGCCGCAAGCCCGTCCCCCACGGTCACGGCGACGCAAGTAGCCACGGCCACGGCTAGTCCTGAGCCTAGGGCAGCCTCCGCGCCGGTCGCGGCCACGCCCTCAGCAACTCCCGAACCCACGGTCACCACCGCGCCAGTTGTAGTCACGCCCACCGCAACCCCTAGACCCACGGCTACCGCCGCGCCGGTCGTCACTCCAACGGCAAGTCCGGCGCCGACGGCCACTGCCGCGCCTCCGGTAAGCACGCCCACCGCAGCTCCGCAGCCTACGGCCACGGTTGCACCGGAGTCCGAGGTCGGCGCTCCGCTGGCCTTCGATCCCCTGGTGACACGCGGCACGCTAAGCAACGGATTGGCCTACTACATCAGGCATAACGAGGAGCCGCGCGAGCGGGCCCATTTATCGTTGGTCGTAAAGGCTGGCTCGATCCTCGAAGAGGAGGAACAGCGCGGGCTAGCTCACTTTGTCGAGCACATGGCCTTCAATGGCACCGAGCGCTTCGCCAAGCAGGAGATCGTCGAGTACCTGGCGTCTATCGGCAGCACCTTCGGCGCCGACCTCAACGCTTCAACGGGCTTCGACCGCACGCTGTATTTCCTCGGGATTCCAACTGACGATCCGGGGATTCTCGAGACGGCGTTTCAGATTCTCAGCGACTGGGCTTACGCCATAACGCTCGAGCCGGAAGAAGTTGAGCTGGAGCGCGGAGTCATCCTGGAAGAGTGGCGCTTGCGGCGGGGTTTTGGAGCGCGCTTTCAAGACAACTGGTTTCCGCTGATTTTTGGCGACTCTCGATATAACGAGCGGAGCCCAATTGGTTTGCTCGAGATCATCGAAACCGCACCGCCGGAGCGCCTGAGGGAATTCTACGAGCGCTGGTACCGACCCGACCTGATGGCTGTCATCGCCGTCGGCGACTTCGACACCGAGGTTATCGAGGCAAAGGTACGACAGCACTTTGCGCCGCCTCCCGATGGAGAAGCCAGCCAGGCGGGCGCCGCCGTCGGATCTCCGACCGATCGGCCTCCCTATAACGTGCCCGAGCACGATGCGCCGCGGGTGAACGTGTTCAGTGATCCCGAGGCACCGAGCACGCAGGTGTCCCTGCTCCGCAAGATTCCTTCGGAAACTGGCCAAGACCTGGCGGCACTTCGGCGCATCGTGGTGGATCGGCTTGCTTTCATGATGCTGAACGCTCGACTCTTCGAGCGTGGCCAGGTCGAGGATCCCCCGTACCTATGGGCCGGCGGCTCGCGGGGCCCGCTTGTCGATCCAGTGGACCTCGTGCAGTTCGGGGCATGGGTGGAGCAGGACGGCGTTGAGCCCGGGTTTGCGGCTTTGCTTGAGGAAATGCAGCGAGTTCGACAACACGGATTTACGGACAGCGAACTGGCTCGAGAGAAGATCAACTTGCTGAGTGCCGTGGAGCGTGTGTATAAGGAACGGGATCAACTGGAGTCGGCCAATTTGGTCCAGGAGTATACGGAACATTTTCTCAGCGGGACTCCGGTCCCCGGTGTAGAGGCTGAGTGGGAGCTGTATCAGGAACTGCTCCCGCAAGTTTCTTTGGCGGAGGTCGCTGACCTCGCCGCTTCATGGGCCGAGCCTGGGAACACCGTGCTCCTGGTTCTGCGGCCCGAAGGAACCGATGGCAGCTCCGACGCCGATCTGGCTTCGGTGCTGCTGGCACAACTTGAGGCGGCCGACACGTTGGCGGTCGAGCCATACGAGGACGAGTTCGACGACGTCCCGCTGCTGGCAACGCTGCCGACGCCAGGGAGTATCGACAGTGAAGAGCAGATCGAGTCTATCGATGCTCTCAAGTGGACGCTGTCCAACGGCATTACCGTGATCGCCAAGCAGACCGACTTCCGCAATGACGAAGTGGTGTTCGGCGCCTTCAGTCCCGGCGGGCACTCGCTGGTGGCCGACGCGGACCACGTGTCCGCGCTCCACGCCGACCAGCTGGTGGCCGGCAGCGGCGTCGGTGAGCACAACAACGTGGCCCTGGACAAACTCCTCGCCGGCAAGCGGGTTTCGGTATCCCCCTTCATCGGGGAGCTATTCGAGGGCTTTAGGGGCCGCACCTCGCCGGAAGACATGGAGACGCTGTTTCAACTGATAACCCTGTACGCTACCGCGCCGAGGTTGGATCCGATCTACTATTCGACCTACGAGTCCAGCCTGCGCAGCATCGCCGAGACTCGCGCCGACCAGCCGGATGCCGCTTTCTCTGACGCTGTGAACGCGGTGCTGAGCCAGAACCACTTCCGCCGACGGCCCCTAACGCTCGAACTGCTGGAGGAACTCAGCCTGGAGCGCGCGGAAGCGGTGTACGCCGACAGGTTTGAGGACCTGGGCGACGCAACGTTCGTTTTCGTAGGCGCCTTCGACTGGGAAACCCTGCGGTCGTTGACCGCCACCTATCTGGCCAGCTTGCCGACGGGCGGGCGTGTCGAGCAGTGGCGGGACGTCGGGGTCGATCCGCCGACGGGGCTGGAGGACCATGTCGTCCGCAGCGGCATCGAGCCGCGCAGTCGAACGGTTGTGGTCTTTGCCGGAGAAGCGATGTTGAGCCGCCAGGAAGCGCTGACGCTCACGGCAGCGGCCGAGATGCTCACGATCCGTCTGCGCGAGCGATTGCGGGAGGAGCTCGGCGGTACCTATAGCGTCGGTGCGAATGCCGGGTCCACGCTCCTACCGGATCCCGAGTACTGGATCTCCATTGGTTTCGGTAGCGACCCCGCCCGTGCGGAAGAGCTCGTGATAGAGGTGTTTGAGGAACTGGATTGGTTGCGCGAAGGAGGCGAGCAGGAGTACCTGGACACGGTGAAGGAGCTTCTGCGTACGCCTCGAGAGGAGCAGCTGCGCGACAACGGGTTCTGGCTCAGTCAGATCCAGACGGCGACGCAGCGGGGTGAGGCGTTCACTGCGACTACAGGCTTCAAAGACCGGTTGGACGCGTTGACTCTTGAGGAAGTCGCCGCCGCGGCTCGGCGCTTCCTCACGGAGGACCGTTACGTGCGGGTGGTGCTGCTGCCGGAAGACGCCTAATGCTCCCAGGAGGTTTGTCCGTTCGCTTGTAGTCCAAGCTTCCGACGATCCGAGACGGTCGTTGCAGACAACGCAGCCCAGGCAGGAGGCGGAGATGAGATTGGCGGTTTCCGGAGAGCCGTCGGACGAGACTCTCGCGTTTGGGCGCCAGATTGGCGCTACCGAGTTTGTTGGTGGTCCTGGCCTGCCCATCGAGCGGGGCTACTACCGCTTTCAGGATCTGATGCTTGTCCGCAACCGGGTCGAGGACGCGGGTCTGCGGTATGAGGCCACCTACTTGCCGGAGGAGTGGACCTTCAAGATCAAGCTGGGGCTGCCCGGCCGCGACGAACAGATTGACCGTTGGCGCCGCACGATCGAGAACATGGGGGCCGCGGGATTCCGGGCCATCGTCTACTTTTTCTCGCTACGCAGCAGCATCGGTCACTACGGTCTGAGGACCTCCAGGGCAACTCCGGGACGCGGTGGGGCAACGGTCACGACCTTCGATTACGACTTGATCAAGAACGCCACTCACGACTTCTGGGAGGCGCCAATCGATCGGTCGGTCGAGGTGACTGACCAGGAAGTCTGGGACAACATCGCGTACTTCCTGGAAGCAGTCATCCCAACCGCCGAGGCAGCGGGCGTCAAGTTGGCGCTGCATCCAGACGACCCGCCGATATCGCCCATCGCGGGCGTGGCCAGGGTGTTCCGCAGTCACGTGGCCCTGAAACGGCTGATGGAGATCGTGCCCAGCGACTCAAACTGCTTGACGTTCTGCGTGGGCACCATCTCAGCAATGCCGGAGGATGTCTTTGACGCGATCAGGTATTTCGGACGCCGGAATAAGATCTGCCTGGTGCACTTCAGGCTGGCGTTGGCGAGCCGAGACGGACGGGGGATTACTGATAGGCTAGATGCGAGCTGACCGCCTACTGAAAGAAGGACTCAATGATGGACTTGGTGTTTCTTCTCAATATCCTCATGTTTGGCTGGATTTTTGTAGCGTGGGTTGCGACAGCGTTCTATACGGCAACGGTGGCTTCAGATAAAGGCAAAAGATTCGGCTGGTGGTTCATTGGCGGTATTCTCTTTAGTCTTGTGGCACTCATTGCGGCCGCAGGTCTGCCCGACAGAGCCGATGATTGATGGACGATCCCAACAAGGTGTATGAGTTCTTTGAGAATGTCGGGCTGCTGCACTCGGCGCGTTTGTTGTACTTGGCGGCTTTGGCGACGATGTCGTCGAGGGTCACGGCTGGAACTCAACTCCCCGCTGGGCGCGGATGCCGTGCTCGGGGCAGCGATGCTTGATCGGCTTCATTTCAGCGACCAGGTCCGCGCAATTGATCAGTGCCTGCGGATCTCGATCGCTCACGGCTCAGGTGATGCCTGGCCCGGTTGCCCTGGCGCCGGCCGACCGGCGGTGACGAGTTCCGCGGCCGTTGCCGCCGTTGGCCCCGGTCGCCGGCGAGGGCGATCGGTCAACGTCAGCCGGAGCGATGACGCTGATGGCCAACGAGCCCGTGACGGGGTCGCGATAGACGGCCGACCTTACGCCAAAGGCCGACTCGATGAGGTCCGGGACCAGCACGTCTTCCGGCGGCCCCTCGGCGAGCACGCGGCCGTCGCTGAGCAGGATCAGCCGGTCGCAGTACCGCGCCGCCATGCCGAGATCGTGGATGGCGGCCACGGCCGTGAGGCCTTCGTCCACGAGGCGACGGACCAGGTCGAGCACGCGCAGCTTGTGCAATACATCGAGATTGGCGGTGGGTTCGTCCAGCAGCAGCACGCGGGGTTGCTGTGCCAAGGCCCGCGAGACGAAGACCCGCTGACGCTCGCCGCCTGACAGCGTGTCCAGCGTTCGCTCGGCAAACTCCTCCGTTTCGGTGAGCTGCATGGCGTCCCGGGCGATCTGCTCGTCCGCCGGACCCTCGATCTGAAACCGGCCCAGGTGCGGATAGCGCCCCATCAGCACCAGCTCGCGCGCGGTAAAGCCATGCGTATACGGCGCCAGCTGAGGAATCAGGGCCAGCGTGGCCGCCACCTCCTTGGCCGACTTGGACTTGAGGTCCACGCCTTCCAGCCGGACCGCGCCTTCCTGGGGACTGAGCACGCCCGCGATGGCGCGGAGAAACGTGGACTTCCCCGCGCCATTTGGGCCGATTAGCCCAACCAACTGACCGCGATCCGCCCGCAGGTGCACGCGATCCAGAAGCGTCTTGGCTTCGACGCGAAAACTGAGGTCGTCCGCGCGGAGGGCTGTAGGGGGGTCGGACTGCATCATTGACTACTGAGCCAGACTGAAGCGCGGGCTCTCGGAATCGGCAAAGTCATCGGGCCAGAGCAGCCGGGCCAGGTCCTCGGCCCCGCGAATATTCCAGAACGACAGCGTGGTGAAGTGCTTGCCCTCAACCAAGTAGATGGCCTCGTTCTTGACGGCGGGAAGCTCGCCCAGCGCCTCGTTGTCCAGCAAGCTCTGCCTGAACTCCTCGGCCCCGAACTCGACGGGTTGCGCGATCACGATGACCTCTGGGTTCATGGCGATTACGCCTTCGAGGCTGGTGGTCTGATTGCCTTCGATCCCGGCTTCAGCGGCGACGTTCAATCCACCAGCCGCGGAAATGACTCCGCCTTCGGTGGAGTCCGTGCCGGCTGTCCAGATCTTGTCGCCGAACTGGGTCAGGGCCAGCACGCGCGGTCGGGTCTCAACCGGGCCGGTTACGCCGATGAGTGCTTCGTACCGCTCGCGAACTTCGGTCGCGAACTCAATCGCCCGCTCCTCTTCCCCGTAGATGTAGCCCATGAGAAGGATGCTGTTGATTCGGGCCTCGGGGCCTTGCTCGAGTTCGGTCTGAATCACGGGAATGCCAACCTTGGACAGAGCGACGATCCCATCCGCGGAGAAAAACGGACTGGTGACGACGATGTCCGGTGCCTGGGAAATGATGGTCTCAGGGTCGCGGGAGATCTCGGTCTTGCCCTGCAACACGGACGCGACATTGGAGTACGTCTGGTCCTTCGATGCACCACCAACGGCCACCAGCCGATCCAGCGGCACAAGGGCCAGCGTCATCTCGTCGTGCCCAACGGAGGCCGTGATGATGCGAAGCGGCTTGAACGGAATGCTGACGACGCCGTTCAGGCCCTCGACTTCGCGCGGCCAGCCGAAGTTGCTCTGATCCACGATGCCGCGGACGCCCTGAAACGCCTGCGCAAACGCCGGTGCGGCGGGCGTGGCTTTCGCCGTCGGCTTGGCCGTCGGTTTGGGCTCTTGGGTTGGCGTTGGCTCGGCTGTGGCCCGCGGTTTCGGGCTAGTCGTGGTGGCGGGCGCCGGAGCGGCTTCGGCGCGTGCGACTTGAGGCGCCGCAGCCGGCGGTGGCGCCGCGGTCTGTGCCGGCGGGGGGACCTCCGCTTCCGGTCCGCAGGCCGACAGGGCCAACACCAAGGCGAAGACCAGAAGTATCTGCACGGCGAAGCCACGAAGTCGCTGCATTGAGTCCATGAGTCCTTTCAGAGGGCCGCGCTTCACAGCGCATACGCCTGACGCTTGTTGCGGATCAACAGAAGGATGAAAAAGGGCGCGCCCACGAAGGCCGTGAGCACGCCAACGCGAAACTCGGCCGGCTGGATGATGGTCCGGGCAAAGGTGTCGGCCACGATCACGAACACCGCCCCTGCAATGGCGCTGAGCGGGATCAGCACACGGTGATCCGGGCCTAACACCACCCGCAGGATGTGGGGCGTCACCAGTCCCACGAAGGCGATGGTCCCGCTGACGGCCACGGCCGCGCCGGTTGCCAGGGCGGCGGCCGCCAGCAGCGTTAAGCGCGTGAGGCCCACGCGGACCCCCAGGGCGCGCGCTTCGTCGTCGCCCAGCATCAGCAGATTGATGTCGCGTGCCTTCAACAGGATTACGGCCGTGGCCACGACGATGAGTGGGGCCGAGATATGGACGTGATCCCAGGCTCGCGAATCGAGACCACCGGCGAGCCAGAACAGAATCTCGCGCAGCGCTTCGTTGTCGGGAAGGAAGATGATGATCGCGGAGATCACGGCTCCCAGGAAGGCGTTGACGGCAACGCCGGCCAGCAGCAGCGTGGCCATGGAGAAGTGCCCGCCGACGGCAGCGATGCCGTAGACGAGGAACGTCGCCGCCGTAGCGCCAACGAAGGCGAAGGTTGGCAGGGCCAGGAAGAAGACGCCCGCGGTCCCGGTGGCGATCGCGATCACGGCGCCCAGCGCCCCGCCCGCGGAGACCCCGATGATCCCGGGATCTGCCATGGGGTTGCGGAACAGCCCCTGCATCGTGGCCCCGGCGACCGCCAGGGCCATGCCGACAAAGGCGCCGACCAGGATCCGCGGCAGCCGGATCTGCTCGATAACGAGGTGCTCGGTGCGGCCGACCTCGGCGGTTTCCAGGCCGATGAACGAGAGGACAATTGCCGCAACGTGACTGGCCGGGATGTTGACGGGCCCCAGGCTGAGCGAGATCAGCGCCGTGAGGAGGGCCAGCGCTCCGAGAAGGGCGCCGCCAACAACCAGACGGACTGAAATGCCAGCCTGACGGAATTCACGCATCGACGTCAGTCGACCGGCCTCTCGCAAGTCCTGCCTCCAGCGAATCTCCGCTGAAGTCCAAGGCCTTCGAGTTGCCAGGTCCTGCGACCTGACGCCCGAGGAACCCTCTCTTTGGCGGAGAGCGGTCACCTCTCGTTCAGGCAGGTCTCCTGGCTTACGGGCTTAGGTCAGTCGCCGGGCCCTTCCCATCGATCTCTCGACAGTGGGTCCCGGCCCCGAAATCCCGCTTACAGTGGCGCAACCGCGGCGGATTTTCACCGCCTTCCCTATTCTCCCTCGGGGGCACCTGAACGAAGGATGCGAATCTGTGTTCGGTTGGGCGGAATTGTTGATGCACCGATGGGGCCTGTCAAGCGGCTTCCCACGGAGACCATTGAACCTTTCCCTTATCGGGCCAGCCCCGCACGTGAGGCTCTGCCATGGCGGGTTCCAGCGGTGGCTGGTCGATTCAACCAGAGACGGTCCAGGGGCCGTACGTTACTTAGTCTTCCAACTATTTGACAGCGAGATTTTGGCTCTCGTAGTATCCAGGGGAGTGTGCGGGATCCACGACACACGGTCAGTATGTGTGACTGGCGCTCGCGGTCATTCTGAGGAGGAACCCATGATTGGTCCGGTAACCCGACGCCGAATGTTGCTCGCAAGTGCTGGGGCGGCCCTTGGATTGGCGGGCACCGCCCTACTCGCGGCCTGCGGCGAGGAAGCGGCCAAGGAGGAGCCGGCAGCCGCGGCCGCGCCGGCGACTTCCGCCGCGACGCCAGCCCCGGTGGTCGAACCGGCTGCAGCACCGCAGGCGGAGCCAGTGAATTTCCGGTATGTGACCGACCACACGTCCGGTCCGCGCGGCGCGGCGATGCAGTGGGGCCTTAGCAAGTTTTCCCAGACCCGGCCCAACGTCAATGTCCGCTTCGTACCGCAACCCTCGCAATACGAGGACGTGTTCGCCATCCAGATGGCCGCCGGCACGCAGGCAGAGGTCGGCATGCTGAATGGCGGCACCTTCAACCATTTCGTTGCGGCCGGCGGCTTCACGCAGATCAACGATGTTCTGGACAAGCATCCGGATTTCAACCCCGAGTTCTGGTACTTCAACCCGGACAGCTATACGGTCAACTACGACTACACGCAGGCGAACGGTCAGCCGATACCTCTGGTGATGGAGGGGCCGCAGTACGGCATGCCGTTCCAAGGCGGGCTAAACGGACCCGCGCTCAACCTGACCATTGCCGAGGAGTACGGCATCGAATTCCCGTCCGCTGGCTGGTCCTATGAGAACGAGTTCCTGGAAGGCGCCAAGAAGGCCACCGATCCTGACAAGGGCATCTGGGGGAGCTTTGGCATCCACCAGAGTTTCGACTTCAACTGGGGGCCGGTGATGTTTGCCAATGGCGCTCGCTCACACCGGAATGCGAGCGAAACCGAGCTCAATGTCTTTGAGAATGGCGGCGATACCGGCTTCCAGTTTTCCGTTGACCTCATTCATAAGCACAAGGTCGCGCCGGCTGCCGCCATTGCGAAAGAGATAAGCGGCGAGTTCGGCGACCCAATGACTGCTGGAAAGGCGTGGGTCAATCTTTGGTGGGCCGGCTATACGGGGTTCTTCATACCGCGGATCAAGGATCGGTTCCAATGGTCGCTCTGTCCGCAGCCTGTCGGGACGACCGGCAATCCGGGCCACTGGTGGTCGAGCACGGGCAACCTGGTGACGAGTGCGGCCACGACCTTTGGCGTAGTCGAGGAGGCCACTGATTTTTCGCTCTTCACGGCCGGCCCCGTATTCCAGGACCGGATTGCCATTGAGCGCGGCACGTTCCCGATCTTGAAGTCTTCCCTCGATCTACCGGAGACGCTTGCGGCGCCGCCGGAAGGCATGAAGTGGCAGAAGACCTTCATGGAGTACGAGGACAAGAAGCCCATGATGATGCAACTCCCGAACTTCTGGGAGTTCTATGAGTGGCGAAACTTTGCCGAAACGGCTTTCATCGGTGAAAAGACGGTCGATGAGGTTGTGCCGCAGATGCTGGACTACGCCCGGCGGGATCTCATCTCTCAGCGGAGCCAATACGACGAGAATCGTGAGAAGCTCAGCTTTCCGCCGCTCGCGTAGCTAGGACGTCGTTGTGTAACGGGCGGGTTCCACAGCCCGCCCGTTCCACGTTTGATGCGACGCCTAGCGTTGCGACGCGCGGCCCCTGCGGTTCGCGTAGCGCGATCACCACGGGTCGGAGTCCCTGCCGATGCTTTGGGCCGCATGGCGCGGCACGAGCCGCGGGGCGTGGTGTCCGCGTGCGGTTCCGGGAGTCCTTCCACCTGCGCGGTCTCTTGCCCTGGCCGTCCCACGGTGGTCAGCGGTCGTTCGTAGCCTTCGCCAGCCTCGCCATCATGCGTCGATAGCGTCGCGCCATCTCCGGACCCCGCTCGGCGAGGTACGTTCGCTCGGCCTGTCGTGCCCCGGCGGGCGAGGGAGGCATTGGCACTTCGATCTCGGCGCTGGTGATCTGATCCACCCCCCATTTGTAGGCGACCACTTCACCCTTGCTCACAATCAGATTCACGCCCACATTGGCTTGCACCACGGGCACGCCGTTTTCGCGCCCCCGTGCCAGCACGGCTTCGTTCTGCCACTTCTTGCGTGAGCCATAGGAGGGGATCAGGATGAACTGCGCCCCGTCCAACACCAGCGTTCGGCTGATCAACGGGTTTGCACGGTCGGCGCAGATCACGATGCCGGCGCGTCCCAGCGCCGTATCGAAGGCTCGGAGCTTCGTGCCTATCCGGTTGAACGACCAGTTGGGATGCGTGCCTTCGGCAAAGTACGTCTTGTGATAGGTCCCGCGGATCTGCCCATCGGGTCCGATGAACGCGGCGCAGTTGTAGACCTCACGGCCCACCCGCTCGGCGAAGCCAAAGCACAGGTTGACGCGCAGCTCGCGCGCCAGGCGTCGAAACCGGCGAACATACGGCCCGTCACGCGGCTCGGCGATCTCGTGCATCAGCGCGGCCTTCTCGGGGTGCGCCACCACGTCCATGACCACGTAGCCCTCGAGAAACCCCTCCGGGGCTACGATCAACTCGGGCGCCTGGCGAGCGGCTTGACGCACGTACGCCTCGAGCTTGTCGGCGTTGGCTGGCTTATCCCATTTCCTGGGTTTGATGGAAAGCGCCGCGACTCGAACGGTCCGATACATCCCTGCGCACTCCCTCCGCGCGGGCGCAATCGGGCACGGGTCGCGGCACCCGCGTGCCACCATTGATGCCTTCAGATTGCGCGCTACGCCCAGCCCCGTCGGCCCAGGAGCAATGGTAGGCGCGCTGTCAGGAGGGCTTCAAGTCGGCATTGTGCAGAGGCCGGCACGGATGAGCGCCGGGCTACTACCGCCCACTGCCTCACCCGGGCCCACGCCTTCCTCCGGCAGCCCGGGGTCACTATCCAGGCGGTCATAACCGATCGCGCCTTCACCTACACCACGGCACTGTGGAACGCCTGGCTCGTGTTCAACCGCCGTACCGGAGCTTCTTCCAACTCAAGGCGCTTCACGACCGCTTCAACCGCCGCCACAGGGCCGCTTACCACGTGGTGGGCTCGGTTGTCCGCCGCAATGGGCAGACCCAGGCCGTTTGACGCCACGTTCGCCTCACGCAGCAGCGCCGCCACCCACGGCTTCGAAGCAAACACCACGGCCATGGCGCCTGCTCCCGGCAGCGCCGTGAGCACGGCGCCGCGCCTGGCCACAAACCGCATCCCATCCTCCAGGCTGAACACGCTCGCCGCCTGCGCCGCCGCCAGCTTCCCCAGGCTGTGTACCACCGCCACGCTCGGCTGTATCTCCATGCTCGTCCACGGCGCCGTCAGCGCGCACTTCAGCGGGCATCGGCCAAAGCGCAACCGACGGCCCGCGCAGCGCCTTGGGCACGCGGCCCTGGTTGCTTGAAACGACGCCCGCCGACCAGGACGCGCCTCTGGCGGGAGTCTTCGCCGCCGTCAGCGGTCCTTCCCCGAAAAGAACGGCGACGAATCAGGTCAGATGATTCCCAGTTCGCGCAGGCGCGCGTCACTGCCCATAGGGGATTGGTACTGGTGGTGCAGCAAATGCTGCAATTTCCTTACGTCCAGGGCTCGCGGCGTCGTGCCCGTCTTAGCTGCCAGGGCTGCTGCCGCGCCTGCCGCCTGTCCCATGAGAAAGATCATCCACCGCGCCCTCATTACCGGCGGTTGGATGATGGCTGCTCGTCCCGTTACCAGCAGGCCCTCGACCCGTCGCGGTAGGAACTGCCGGTAGGGGAAGTCGAATCCGTCTATTCGACCTCGACTCGACTCGCCTTCTTTGGCGGACCTGTTCTCCGGGTCATCGCCCACGAAAACCACGTCGTCAAAGAGCCGCCCCGCCTGCGCATCCGCTGTTGTCACGGGACACTCGCTCACGATGCTGCGGCCGCCCCGTGAGTGAAAATAGGACGAGACGACGTGAAGGTATGCGTCCTTGAAGCCTGGTATGTGCTGGCTCAGGAAGCGGGATGTCTCAAAGATGTAAGCGCGGCAGCCCACCTCCAGCGACGTCATCACCGCGGCGTCTCCGCTCAGATGGCTTTTCCCTCCCTGTACCCCCACCAGCGCGCCGACAATGCCGTACTTCCCAATACGGATCGGGTCTCGTACAGGTTGCGCGCCCGACACGCTCCTGAAGAGGCCGTGATCCATGAGGATGCTGCCCAAATCGTCGACCTTACGGATGATCTTGTATTCGCCCGACTCCCAGGCGGGCCTGAAATAGGAAACCAGTCGGTTGAGGCGTCCCACACCTCGTCCAAGCTCTCGTTGGAAGAGAGCCTTGGCCCAGCGCAGGTCCTCCCGATTCGGCTCGCGATTGACAACCTGGGCCTCGTATTCCTCCATGTCGACGTTGGCCATGGCGAAGTACATTCCTGGATGGCCGTAGGTGCTGCAGGTGTCCACTGGCGCACCCGCTCGGCAAGCCACATCGGCGTCGCCCGTGGCATCGATCACCACCTTGGCACGGATGGCCTGGGCGCCTGACTTATTTTCGACCACCAGTCCCGTTACCTGATTTCCATCCATGATGGGGTCAGCCGCGTAGGCGTTGAACATGAATTGAACGCCGGCCTCCTGCATCATCCGCAGCCACATGTAGATCATGACTTGACTATCGCGGAAGTAGTGATTGAGCAGCGGCGCGTTGCAATACGCCTCGCACCGGCGAACGAATTCGCACGGAATCCCTGGCAGGCCGTCAGGCATCGTGTCGGGCAACTCCAAATTCGGCGCGCCGCCTATCAAGCCTGGTCCTGAACCTCCCCCCGGAAAGCCAAAGCGATCGACGACCATCGTCGTGGCTCGGTTCCTCGCGGTGGTTACGGCAGCCGTCGCTCCCGCGATTCCGCTGCCGACGACGAGAACATCCACATCGGCAACGATCGGGACGGACTTCCTGATCTCAACGGTTGAACTCATGTCAGCCTCTCCCTTGAGGCACAGAAGCGCGCAAGCGCGATGCGGCTCGCTTGGCGGCCATCCGCCCGTCAGCCGTGTCTCACACCTCTGTGGTCACTACATCTCGGCAGTGAACTGCTCGACGTTTAAGCGGGCGACCGTGAGTTTTTCGCTGTCGCGTATCTTGCCAACGGCATACAGGCAGAGCACGGTCCCATCGGCGGTTACGGCCAGGTCGGAATACCGGCACGCCCTGGTGTCGATAAGCTTCGAAACCGGCCAGGTCCGTCCTCCGTCCCGGCTGACGTAGATCATCATGTCGGCCCCGCCAGGGATCAGGTGAGTCGCGCCGACGGGGTGCGAGAAGAGCAGCACATCCGGATGGTTGTCAGCAGCCGAGCCGTGCCGGGCCAGTCCTACGTGGACGGGTCGGCCGCTCAGTTCCGCATGCTCGCCGAGTTCAAAGAAAGTCTGGCCGCCATCCCGGCTGCGGGCGAACGTCCGTCCATCCCTTCGGCAGGTGTTCCTCCGATAGTTGACGTAGATTTCGCCGCCCGAGGTCTCCACCAGAGCGACTTCGTCCGATCCTTCCGGGAGCACGGCGCCAACGGTCCACGTCTGTCCATGATCGTCGCTGTAGAGCAGGCCGCCGCGCACGCCGGGCACCTCTCCGGGTTCACCCTCCTTATAGAGAAAACCCGGAATCACCAGCCGCCCGCGCCGCGGCCCGGCCATTAGCTGAATCCCATGCACGTTGTTGTTGGGCCAGCCGGTCCAGCCATCAGGATTGGGCATCGGATCGACGTGTCGCGCCTCGGACCACGTCAATCCATCATCGGTGCTCTGGAGGATCCCGAACCCGCCTCCCCGCTCGGCGTAGGTGCTGAAATAACCAAGGTCATCCCGAACCTCGGCGGGGATGTTCCAAAAGGTCACGAAAATCGTGCGCGTAACCCGGTCTTCAACAATCGCCCCAAGAAACGTGTACTGGCCTTTCTCCGCGTGGATGACCTGCTGTCGCGACCAGGTCTTGGCGCTGTCCTCACTGCGCGCCGAGAGGATGTCGTTTTCATGGCCGCCGTCGCTCATTGAATCGTGGCGCCGGGAACACACGGCCACCACGTTCCCGGCGCCCGTGACGATCAGTCCGGGCATGTTGACGCCGAAGCCGTCGTAGTCGTGATAGTGCAGGTTCGTGAAGTCGATGGTGATCTTGGCGCGCGCCAGTCGCCCTCGTTGGGACCGGTCCGTCCCAATGACCGCCACGAGCATCGCATTAGGGTCGCGGGTGCTGGAGTAGAAGTTGGCTGTCACTCCAAGCGTATGCAGAGCGTCCGATTCCAGGCGCTCGGTTTGTTCGGACAGGCCTTCCTTGGCGGAAACCTCGGTCGGTGCTGCGGTGCGTTCCCAGTGGTACGCGGGCGCCTGGGCGAGCGTGTCGCCCTGACCGGGGAAGAACACATCAACGTTTTCGACCAATAGGCTTGGCACGGTCGTCTCCTGACGGCGGCTGCCGAACGCACGATGACCTCATGGTAAACGGCTGCCCGAGATCCCGTTCCGACCCGAGTCAGTTGGTGCCTGAGCTTGCCTGCAACTCCTGAATCGCTCGGCGCAGCCCGTCGCCTGGATCCGTGTCGCCCAAAAGGACGTCGCGAATCAGCGTGTTCCGGATCACATCGAACTCGGACCGCGAGACGTCGAAGAACAGCGCGTTTTCAAGCAGATGCACGAGGACGTTCTCGTCGTCGCCGCGCAATTCGGGCATGAGCCGTCGCACGGCCGGCGCATCGACACGCATAGGCGGGAGGGTAGATTCGGGCGCAATGACTGAATACAGATGCCGCAGCGCGTCGTAGGCAACGTCCGGATCATTAGCCGATTTCACCACGCTCAGCAGGAACGCGCCGGTTGGGCTGTGTCCTGAACCAAAGTTAGGAAACGGATAGACCCGGTTGTTGGTACCGAACTCGCCCGCTTGCGAGAAGACGACGGTCGCGAACTGCATGCCCCAGGTTCCGGCCTGGAGGTATCGGCCTAAGTCATAACTGCCGACCGGGAGCAGTTCATGCCGGTGGGTCAGGTCGCGGAAGTACTCCAGGACTTCGCGTGCTCTTGCGCTCTCCAGCGGCGTAAAGCCGCCGCTGGCATCGCGAAGTCCGCCGAGCGCGGAGAGCAAGGCCGCGGTCACGGGTGGAACTACGACGTAGTCGCCACGCGCTGTGGGCTCCGAGAGGACGACGCCGAGGATTCCACGCGTACCGGTTCCGCCGTCCGGGGGATCAGGCTCGTGAAAAGCCTGTGCGGTCTCCAGGTAGGCCTGTGAGGTGAACGCCTGAAGTGTCGGCTCCGGCAGGGCGATGTCGTGCTCGGCGGCAAGATCGCCGTTGACCAGCGTGAAGTCGGGTGAGACCGCGAACGGCAGTCCGAATTGCACGCCGTCACGCTGCCCGCTCTCCAGGGCGCCGGGCCAGAAGTCCGCGGGGTCGAAATCGGGATCGGCGGCCAGGTAGTCGTCCAGGGGCAGGAGTTGATCGTGAGCAACCAGGTCATCGAGATCGACGCTGAAGTAGGCCATGACCTCGGGTGCGGAGGCTTCCGCGGCCGCGAGCGCGCGGCTCATGCGCCAGTCGTCCGACTCATATCGGTTGAGGGGAACGTCGTCGAACTTGTAGCGGGCCTCGGAAGCGCGTCCGGCCTCCAGCAAGCCATTGGTGAACAACGCGAAGAGCCTCGCGCCCGCGATTTCCAGCGGCAAAGCACCCACGGCGACGTTGCGCTGCTCGCCGGGTTGGGGCAGTGACGGACCCGGTGCCGGGGCGCGCTCGGTCACAGTGGCCGCGTCGGTGCGGGCGCGTTGCAGGGCGGCATCCAGGTCGCCGCGGCCGGTGCCAGGCGGCAGAGTGGGCTGCTCCGGCGCGGACTCGCCGCAGGCGGCGGCTATGGTCCCAACGGCTCCGGCGGCCAGCAGCCGCAAGACCGGACGCCGCGCGACGGACAGCCTGCCGCTCACTTGGACTCTGGCGACGACATAACGGTGCGTTCAATCAGCCGTCCAATTATCGTCCACCGAACCATACCGCTCGGACATCCCTGACTGGACTGCGGAGGCGAGGCCAACCCTCCGATCTCAGGTCCGAGGTCTACCCCCGCGAGGGTTCGCTCATTGCCTGGCGGGCCTGGCGTACCAGCTCGGGCAGGTGGTTGTCGTTGGCCAGGCGCTGTTCCAGGTGGCGCATGCGGCGGGGGCCGGCGGTTCGGATCATGGCGTCGCCGTAGGCGCGCTCGATCCAGAACCGCGCCTGCCCAGCGATGTCCTTACGCAGTTCGTCCAGGTCGTCGTCGGCAAAGCGCTCCGACACGTTGATCGTGAACATGCGCCGGCGAGTACCGCCGCCGAAGGACGCGTGCTTGAGGTCCTGGTTGAACATCAGCATGTCGCCGGGGTGAGTCTCCAGCGCCACGGCTGGCAATTCCTGGCCCGATACGCCCACGCGGTCAGCCATCGTCCAGGTTCGTTGGCTTGACATAATGTTCTGTAGCGACTCGGCGTAGTCGTCGCCGCGATGGTGGCTGCCGGGGATGACCCGCAGGCACCCCGAGTCGTGCCCGACGGGGTCCAGGTAGAACGCGAACTTGATGTTGCGGTACGCGCTGCGCGCGTAGCCGTCGGAATGCCAGCGGGAGTTCCCCACGTAGAAGTTGCCGTCGCTGCCGGTGTAGTTGTAGTCGTTGCCCGCCAGCTCGCCAGCTACGTCGTCGATGCGCGGGTCGTCCAGCAGCGCGCTCAGGTACTCGCTCTGGTCAATGAATGGCACCAGGGCCGAGCGCTGCTGGTAGTCGTGCGCCTGCCCGTGGTGGCCGCCGCCGTGCTCGACCCAGAGGCGTTCGAACTCCGCGGTGATTGCATCAGCTTCGTCGGCAAAGTGCCCCGGAAAGCCCAGGTAGCCAAACGTCTCGAAGAAGGTGCGTTGCTGAGTGGAGAGCTTCATGTTTCGGCTCCGGCGGGGATGCGGCCGTAGTCGTCAAGTGTAGGCAGCGTCTCCTCGCACGTCCCAACCCCACGCTTTGTTGAGTTGCCCGGTGCTCGCGCAGGCGAGCCGCTTTGACAGAAAGCTGAGGGCACTCGTGGTGGTGCTAGAGCCTGGCCTCTTTCACGATGTCGAGAATGCCTCCCCGCAAGGGCCTTGGTGCCTGGAGCAAGTTGTGGATCCGTTTCTCCACGTTCTGCTTGTCGGGAACTTTCCAGTCGGGATATGCGCCGATCCGCCACTGGAGGTACGCGCGCAAGTGGGCGGGCGCGCCGAACAGCGCTCTGGCGGCCAGCAGCTCGATCAGGAGCGCGCGGCGGTGCGCGTAGGCGTGGCCTCGGCCCGCCAGCTTGTGGCTGATCTCGACGTGTTCGTGAAGCACGGCCAGGTGGGCGCGCTCAGGGTGCGCGTTCGCGAACCGCTCCGGGAGGTAGATGTTGGCGGCCTCGTCGTACATGGCAAGGTCGGCCTCGTCCGGCCACGGGTCGCAGACCCGGTAGCGGACCTCGATTCCGTCGACCTCGCACGTGCGCTCGCCAGTGACGTTGGACCTGATCTCAGCGATGACGTCAGCCAGGCTCGAGTGCGGCAGTTTGAGGCGCCTTGGAGGTTGGGGCATGTCGAGCGCGTTCTCGGCTCTCCGCGACGTCCCATCATGCTCCGACACGGCGGCTCGCGTGGCTCGGCGCGCTAAATTGGCAGCGGGTCTTGGACACTGGCGCGGGGTGCCACGCATGGGCGACCGGCAGGTAAGGCTGGGTCGACACACGGATCCCCGCCCATGACTCTGTCCGGGCGGCCCCCGCCGATTGAGGTCCGCGACCTAAACAAGCGCTACAAGGACGGACCGCAGGCCAACCGCGACATCTCGCTCTCCGTCAACTGGGGCGAGGCGCTGGGCGTATTGGGGCCTAACGGCGCGGGCAAGACCACCCTGGTACGGCAGATCACCACGGAACTGGTGCCGACATCGGGTGAGGTGCGCGTGCTTGGCATCGACGCGGTGAGGCAGCCGGACAAGGTCAAGGCTCGCATTGGGGTCGTGCCGCAAGAGGCCCGGCTGTTTGATGGGCTTTCGGTCCACCAGCACCTGCGCATCTTTGGTGTGCTGCGCGGGCTGTCGCGGCGCGACGCGAGGAGCAGAGCGGACGAACTGATCGAGGAGTTGGACCTTGTCGCCCACCGCAATGTGCCGAGCGAACGGCTCTCGGGCGGACTCCGCCGCCGGCTGCTGGTCGGTGTGGCGATGCTGGCGGAACCGGACGTGTTGATCCTGGACGAGCCGACCGTGGGGTTGGACGTCGAGTCGCGCCAACACCTCTGGGACGTCATTCAGAGCTACCGCCGGCGCGATGCCGCCGTGCTGCTGACCACGCACTACATGGAAGAGGCGGAGACGCTCTGCGACCGCATCGGCATCATCCAGGACGGACGCCTGATCTCCATCGACACCATCGCGAACCTGCGCGCCTCCATCGGCCATGAGTACAAGCTGACCTACGAGACGCCGGAGGGTCGTCAAACCATCTACGGCGATGACCAGGCCGCGCTAGCCGACCGCGTGCGGGCGGAAGGCGTCGACGAGTACGCGGTCATGCGCACGAGCCTGGAGGATGTCTACCTGGCGCTGACGCAGGGTGCCCGAGAAGAAAGCAAGACCGATGGCGCGGACTGACCCTCTCAGCACGCCGGGACCCCGCAAGTTCGTGAGCGATTCGCTGGCCGTGCTGGAGATCCATCTGCTGCCGATGATCCGGCAGTGGTATCTCATCGTGCTGGGGTCGGTGGTGTTCCCGATTCCGATGTTCTACGTCTTTCGGGCCATCGCGCCCGACGACCCGGCCGTCTGGCAGCGCCTGCTGGCGGGAACGCTCATCTTCGGCGTGGCCTTCAGTACCGCCATGCTGGTTGGGCAGCAAATCGTGGCGCAACGGTTTATGGGACATTTGAAACTGCTCATTACCATGCCCGTGTCCAAGGCCGCCTACGTTGCCGGCACCATGGCGTTTACCTCGGTGTCGGGAACCCTGTCCGCCGTATTCCTCTTGGGGTTTGCGTTCATTGCCGGTGTCGAGATCGAGCCGACCTGGGCGCTGGCCCCCGCGCTGCTGCTGACAGTCCTGGCGCTGGCCGGGATCGTGCTGTTCGTCATGAGCTTCGCGCCCTCGCTCCCGGTGGGAAACATCCTCTCCAGCCTGATCGCCATCGTGCTGGTCATCATCTCGCCGGTGTACTTCACGCTGGAGTCGGCGCCGCTGTTGCTGCAATGGTTCGGGTACGTGTCGCCGCTGCGCTACGCGGCCGACGCTATCGCCGCCTCGCTGGGAGGCCGCGTGGACGTCTGGCTGGAACTGGCCGTGCTGGCGGCCTATGCGCTGATTTCCATGGGCCTGGGTCTGTGGCGGCTGCCCTGGCGGGAGACGTAGGGTGCTGTCGCTTCACACGACCACGACTTTGGAGACCTGGAATCGGCGTAGTCTCGGATCAATTCGGCATCTCGGATCACTCTGCGGAGGCAGGTCATGGCTTGGCGAGACCCAACGTCGCTTTCGACCACCGAATTCGAGGAGGGCTCCGACTTCGCGCTCGACTTTGGGCGCTTCGTCTCCGCCAGCGCGGACGGGGTGGTACCCGTGGTCGCGCAGGATGTCGAATCCCGCGACGTGCTGGTGCAAGTGCACGCAAACAGAGTCGCGCTGGACTACACGCTGCGAGAGGGAGTTGCCGCGTTCTGGAGTCTGTCCCGAGATAGTCTCTGGATTAAGGGCGAGACCTCGGGCAATGTTCTGGACGTCGAGGAAGTGCGCGTCAACTGCGAGCAGAACTCGCTCTTGTACCTCAGTCAGGCTGCGCAAAGACGGCGTATGCCACACGCGTCACGACGGCGTCGCCCGCCACAGCTGCTACTACCGGAGAATCGACGGAGATCGGTCGGAGACCGTGGAGAGTTGGCGGCCGCCCGACCGCTCGATGGCCAAGGAGTAAAGCTCCGCGTTCCGCAGCACGAACCACAGCCGCCGGTGCGGAAAGAAGCGAGCGTAGACGGTCCCGGAGTCGGCGCCTTGCGACAGGGGCAAGGCGGCGTCGCCGCGCCAGGCGTTAGACTGAGCAGGAGGCGAATATGGGCGGGATAGGAACGACCGGATGACGGTGGACTTGACCGCCATTGAGATCGAGCGGCGGCTAACCGCCATTGAGACCACGCTCGAGACCACTCTCCCGACGTTCGCAACGAAGGCCGACATCCAATCGGTGAAAGTCGATATCCAGGCCGCTCGGGCCGAGTGGAAGTCCGACCTCCACAGCTTGACCCGCTGGATGGTGATTGCTGTGCTGGGATCAGTAACGGCCGCGACCACCATTACCGGGTTAATCGTCCGGTTCAGCGGTACCTGAAAAGGCCTTTGCTGGAGCAATGGTCCGACGGGATTGGGTCGGCTTCTAGTTGCCTGACCGCTCGCTGGTGAAGGAGTACAACTCCGCGTTGCGCATGACGAACCGCAGCCGGCGGTGGGGGATGAAGCGGGTGTAGACGGTGCCGGAGTCTGCGTCTTGTGGGAAGGGTAGATTGGCGTCACCACGCCAGGTGACGGTGTGGCGGACGCTGTCGCCGGTGAAGGTGTCGGAGTCGCTCAAGGCTCTGCCGGGCAGGACGCGGTCGGTGGCGTCGCGGACTTCCACCTTCAGGTAGCCGCCAGGCCCGCAGGCCGCGTTGACCACCAGCCGGTCGCCGTCGGACATGAATGGTTGGGGAATTATATGCTTGAGTTGACACGGGTCGCCAAATCCGCTACTCTCTAACCAGTTGAGAGAGGGGATCGCAATGGCAGCACCGGGGCGAGATCACCGAGAAGGCATCAGCCTGATCGAGCTAGCTGAGAAGTTTCCGAACGAAGACGCGGCCCGCGCATGGTTCGAGTCCATCCTTTGGCCGGACGGTGTTCGCCGCTGCCCGACCTGCAACGGCGACAACACGCACGAGTGCTCCCACAAGACGATGCCGTACCGCTGCCGTGATTGCCGCAAGTACTTCTCAGTCAAAACGGGAACGCTTATGGCCGGTTCGCCGCTCCCGCTCCTCAAGTGGGTCTACGCGATCTACTTGGACACCACGTCGCTCAAGGGTGTATCGAGCATGAAGCTGCACCGCGACCTCAAGATCACGCAGAAGACCGCATGGCACATGCTGCAACGCATTCGGGAATCCTTCGCCGCGCAAGGCCCGACCGTCCTGTTTGAAGGTCCGGTTGAGGTTGACGAAACCTACGTCGGTGGCCGCCGCCGCAACATGGCGAAGTCCAAGCGAGCGCAGTTGCACGGTCGCGGCCCTATGGGGAAGACCGCTGTAGTGGGCGCGAAGGACCGCGCGACGGGTCAGGTCGTGGCTGAGGTCGTCCAGCGAACCGACGCGGCCACGCTCCAAAGCTTTGTCGCGGCGCACACGGCGGACGGCGCTGAGGTGTACACCGATGAGGCCCGCGCCTATCAGGGTCTCCCGAATCATTCGTCGGTTCGGCATTCGGTCGGTGAGTACGTCAACCAGCACATTCACACCAACAACGTCGAAAGCTTCTGGTCCATGCTCAAGCGGGCCCACAAGGGCACGTTCCACAAGATCAGCCCGAAGCACTTGGAGCGGTACGTCAACGAATTCGCGGGCCGCCAGAACATCCGCAGCCTCGATACCATCGATCAGATGGTGGCCGTGGCTGCCGGTTTTGCGGGGAAGCGGCTCAGCTACGCAGACCTGACGGCCCCGAACGGTCTGCCGTCCGGCTCGCGCTAAACCCCGATGGTTGTCGGCGTCGAAGCCGAGGTCCGCCACCAAATTGACCGACGGCTCGAAGCGAAGGGATGGATCCTCGACGCCTCACGCGACGATCGCGATGTCTACTTCGAGCGGGCCGTCACGGCCCGCCTCAGCACCGTCCAGCGCCGCAATCTGGCGGATAAAGTCACCCGACTACACATTCTTCGCTGACGGCGTGCCTGTCGCCGTCCTGGAAGCCAAGAAGCCGCAGGTGTCGGTCCAGACGGCCCTCGATCAGGGCCGCGACTATGCCGAGCGTCTCGGCGTGGACTTTGTCTTCGCCTGCAACGGCCCGACGTTCAAGTCGCTCCATGCCCCGAGCGAGCAACCGCTCTTTCTGAACAACGTCGAAGTCACCGAACCGTTGGCGCCGGTGCGATTGCGAACGTTTTGGACGGGCCGGACCAATGCCGTCCTCACCGTCCCGCACGACGTGATTGAGTCCCGGGCGCAATTGCTCGATATCTTCGAGCGATTGAATGGCGTGCTGCGGCACGCGGGGATCAGGGCCGGGCTCGAACGCTTTACCGAATTCGCCAACATCCTGTTTCTCAAGCTGGCGAGCGAAGCCGATCCCACTGACCAGACGTGGAACGAATTGCTCACGCGTCCGGACGGCGATCTCCCGAGCTATCTGAATGACTTCGTGATTCCGCGTCTTCGCGACCGCTACGCCAGCGACGTCTTGACCAAAACCCACGTTGGCGGCTCGGCCCTCAAGGCCATCGTCCACGAACTCAATCCGCTGCACCTGACCGGCGTGGACGAAGACTTGAAGGGCCTCGCCTTTGAGCACTTCCTACGGCGGACCACGGCGGCCAACAACGATTTGGGCGAGTACTTCACGCCACGCGCCGTCGTGCGGTTCATGGTTCAGTTGCTCAATCCCGCGTTTGGGAAGACCGTGATTGACCCGTTCTGTGGAACGGGCGGCTTCCTGATCGAAGCGTTCCGGCACCTGGGGCAACAGGCGCCGCGTTCTGAAACCGCATCGCGCGTCCTGCATCACCAGTCGCTCTTTGGCCGGGAAATCACTACGACGGCCCGCGTCGCCAAGATGAACATGATCCTATTCGGCGATGGGCATTCGGGTGTGGTGCAAGGCGATAGCCTGCAACGGCTGCCAGACGACGAAGGGTGGTACGACTACGCGCTGTCCAATATCCCGTTTTCGCTTGAGATCGGGGATGACGCGATCCATGCGGTCGATCCCGACGCCCGCGGATCGGATCAAGCCTGCCTCCTCCGGTGCTTCAAGAGCCTCAAGGCGGACGGCGCGATGGCCGTGGTGATTCCCGAGGGCTTGGCCGTCAATCGGTCGCATCGCGATCTCTGGTTCCGGCTCTTTCGTGACGCGCGGGTTCGCGTGATTGCCACGTTGCCGCGTGGATCGTTCGCGCCGTACACCGAAGCCGGCACGAAGGTGCTATATCTCACTGACAAGGGCCGCGAACGGACCGACTGGTACTACCACGTCACGCTCAGCGGCGAGAAGGCGAAAGGCCCGTCCATTGATATGGACGAATTCCTGTTCTTCTACCAAGCGACGCCCGAGCCGTTGGAGGCGCGGCCGGCCGGCGTTGAAGTGGTGCGCGTGCGCAATGGGAACAACCGCAACCAATTCTTTGTCGAGCGCCCGTGGAACATCGTTACGCCGAACGTCGTGCAGCTTGGTGAGGTGGCGGACATTGCGAACGGGCAGATGCTCACGGAGGCGGACGCCACCCCTGGCCGGTATCCGATTATCGGGGGGGGGCGCGAATGGTCGTTCACCCACGATGCGGCGAACACCGAGGGCGGCTGTTTCACCGTCAGCAAATCAGGGGCCTACGCGGGCTTTGTCTGGTGGCACGAAGCGCCGATATGGGCGTCCGATTGTCTGATCGTTCGCAGCCACGACGAAGACGAGTTCCTGACGTTTTACCTGTTCCTTTGCCTGAAAGCGAAGCAAGATGAGATTTATCGACGCCAGCAAGGGACCGGCCAGCCGCACATTTACCGCCAACACATTGCCGACTTCCCCATCCCGCGCGTCTCGCTGGCGGATCAGTGGGCGCAAATCAACGAAGCGAGAGACGTGATGCGCAACCGTATCGAGGCTGAAGAGCAAGAGACCGGCGCGCTCACCGAGGCGCTCGACGGCATCGACCGGCTGTATCAGGCCGACGATACCGAGGCGTCGCGCCCGTCACCTCTTCGCGCCGACTACCAGGGCGCGTTGCCGGAGCAGGTAGCGAAGGCTCTACTCAGACACCGACCGGAAACCGAGCGGCGTGAGTGAGACGCTCACCCGCCGTCAACTCAAGCATATAATCCCCAATGGTTGAGTTGCGACCATCCCCTCCCGCGTTTCCCCGGCGCCGACGGAAACGAATCCGTTGCGGCGGAGCTTGCCGATCCCCAGCGCGTAGCGAGGATCACGCTTGCCGTGCGCTGCAGGGCCATGTGCTTCTTCCTGATCCTCCGCGTACCAGAGATCGTGCTGGGAGGTTGCGCCGCCGAAGTACACCCAAGTCTCGTCGTCGCCGACGTCAACGATACGGGGAACGCCGATCTGGTTGGCGGACCAGCTCCCCGGCTCGCCCAGGCCGGATCCAGTCGTGGGTGGGCGCCAGCCGTTCCCACTGACGGCCGTCGCGGCTGTGCACCAGTTCCACGGTGGAGGTGTTGGAGACCTGGTGGAACACGCCCAGGAAGCCGATCCAGTGGCCGCCCAGGCGGAAGGGCCGCATGCCGTAGAAGGCGATGTCCAGGTTGTCCAGGTCGGGGTTCGGGGCCAGGATCAGGCGCGGCTCGCTCCAGTTCAGGAAGTCGCGACTCTCGGCCATGAAGATGCGGCGGACGACCCGGCGGTTGGGTGTGGCCATCACCGCGTCAAAGCTCGGCGCTCCGCCGATCATGGGCGCGTGGGTTGGACGGGTGCGCGGCGCGAGTTCCATCAGCGGGTGGCGCGTGACGATGCGATACACGCCGGAGTCGGGATCGAAAGTCGGAAAGATCGTGTCGCCGAGCTGGTCTCCGAGCGACCCGAACCTGGGCACGTCCTCGGACGGCGTCCAATGGATCCCGTCCGGCGAATGGGCCAGCCGGATGTGGGCGCCGGGCGTTTCGTCAGCCACCCGGAAGCCCGGAGCGCCACGCTCGTAGAGCATTTTGTAGCGGCGGGCCGGATCGCGCTCCAGCGGGTCGTCCAGCAGCGCGGGGCCCCAGACGTTGCCATAGGTCTCGCTGCCGAAGACGATGTTGGTGTCGTGCCCGCCCTCATGCACGATGCCCATGGCTGGCTTTTCCCAGTGCAGACCGTCCGTCGACCGCGCGTACATGACCCGGAAGCGGCTGATGTGCCAGTCGATCAGGGTGCCGCCCTCGCGCGCCAGCTTGTCGCGGTCCAGGGCCATGTCGGTGTAGAGGCAGTGAAACCCGCCGTCGTCGTCGCGCCATATCGCCCAGTCGTCCGCGCCGAAGTTAGTGAAGTGTTCCCAGGGCCGGTCGAGTTGCAGCACCGGGTTCTCATCGAGCTGTTTGGGGGCGTGGACGGTGCGGATGATGTTCTGAATCTCTTCGATCATCCCGTTGTCGAAGAAGTACTGCGGCCGGTCGCCGATGATCAGTTCGGTGGAGTCAAGTCCCATCACGCGGGTGGCCTCTGCACTGGTTGGAATACGGATGCAACGAATGTGCCGCGCCTGCCGGTAATCACCGCCGGCCTACAACTCTCGGAGGCTCCAACGAGCACTGCCGCGGTCAAAGTAGCTGGTTTTGGCGGATAGCTGAGCGGCATGATTGGGAATCAAGTTCCACAAACCGCACGGCTTCCATGGCGGCGAAGCGTTTTGCCATGACTGCAAGAGCCTGATGGTTGTTGTCCATGAGCACGAAATTCCGGCCTAGTTCATATGCTGCTTCTCCGAGAGTTCCGCTGCCAGCGAAGAAATCAAGGACCGTGTCACCAGGTTTGGAGGATGCCTGGACTATGCGACGCACAATTCCAAGTGGTTTCTGTGTCGGATAACCGGTGCGCTCCTTGCCGTTCGTCGGAACAATCGTGTGCCACCATGTGTCCGTCGGGAGCTTTCCGCGCGCTGCCTTCTCAGGTCCGACCAATCCGGGGGCCATATAGGGAATACGTTCCACTTCTTCGACGTTGAAAACATAGTGCTCAGGATCGCGAACATAGACCAATATGTTATCGTGCTTGGCCGGCCATTTCTTCTTGGTTCGAGCGCCGTAGTCGTAAGCCCAGATCACCTCGTTTAGAAAACAATCACGTCCGAATATGCCGTCCAGGAGAACTTTGGCATAGTGCACTTCGCGGTAGTCGAGATGAAGATACAACGATCCGGAGGCGGTCAACACGCGATGGGCCTCTTGGAGCCGAGGTTCAAGAAATGCAAGATAGTCATCAAAATCATCGTCGAATGCGCGCGTGGCAACTTTGATTGAGCGGTAACGTTTTCCCTTGAAACCTGTTCTGTCACCGGTGGGGTCACGGATTGTTCGCAGTTGAGTGCGAGCCTGCTTCTTACCTGTGTTGAATGGTGGATCGGTGTAGATGAGATCAATGGACTCCGGCGCCATCTCTCTTAGGATCGGAAGGTTGTCTCCGTAGTAGACGATGCCTCGTTCCCCACCGTTGGCATGAACCTTGTCGACCGCCACCGGTGCGAGTTCACTCGTCATAAGGTCGAGTGCTCCTCGGTCAGATGCTCCACGAGCCACGGCTCGGCGGTTACCCCGTACCACTGGTGCTGGCCCTCGCAGACGTCATGCACGAGGCCGTCGGCGGCGTCGTGCAACTGGTAGGCGTCGCGCGTGATGGCTACTTGCTCGTGGACGTTGGCCAGCCCGCGCGCCCCGTTGAGTGGGTCCTGGTCGCCGGTTTCGACAAACAGCGGCCGCGGCGCGACGAGCGCGCCCAGGTCGCCCATGTCCACGGCCTGCCAAAGCCCGGGCACGTAGTTGCAGCCGCAGTTGTTGTTCAGGTCCAGCAGCGAATCGCGGAAGCCGTAGAAGTAGCCGCTGACCACTGCCGCACAAATGCGGTCGTCGAGAGCTGCCAGCCAGAGGGTTTGCAGGCCGCCGCCGCTGAGGCCGGCGCAGCCGATTCGGTCGGGATCGCAGTCGTCGCGCGTTTGGACGTAGTCCACCAGCCGCATCAGGTCCCAGGCCCACATGCCGGTGAGCGACTGCCCCAGCGAGATCGCCGCGTGGTTGAGTGGCGTGCAGGTGGACCGCATGAACGAGTCTTCGTCGTTCGCCTGCCCCACCGGTTCCCGGCGCTCGCCGAAGGCGCGGGCGTCGGGCGCGAAGACGATCAGCCCAGCCTGCGCGAAGTGGTGCGCATAGGCGCCGTTGTAGCGGTCCAGGGCATCGGCCACGGCCGGGATGTCGCGTCGACCCGCGGTCATGTTCTTGCCGCCGCTGCCGTGCCCATGCGGCGCGATGACCACGGGCCGCCGCTCGCCGGGCCGCAGATCGTCAGGCAGCAGTACATAGAACGGCATGACCACATCCGGCTCGGTGTGGATCTCCATCCGCTGCCGCACGTAGCCGTCGCACGCCACCGACTCGGTGACGACAGGCTGCGGATCGGCGTGCCGCATGCTGGCAATGCCGGTGATGGCGGACAGGTGGCGGCGCGTGGCCGTGCGCCAGTCCTGGAAGGCAGCCGGGCTGCTGGCGTCGGCCGGCATCCGTCGCGCTTCGCGGTCGAACCGCGCCTGCAGCTCAGAGTGCGCCGGAAAGAAGCGCGTGACCGTGGGAACCCGAGGTTCAGCCATAGCTCCGTACTTTAGGGCCGTACGCGAGACCGCGCGAATCAGCGCCGGTGCGCACCGTTCTGGGGGGCGCCTGGATTCACGAGCGAATTGCAACGCCTGACCACCGGTGTTGCCATGGGACGTCAATACACGCCCCTCGCGCCAGCCTCACCAACCGGCCACGTTGCGAGGCTGCCGCAACATACAAGTGACGAAAGAGGCGCCGCTCGAAGTGACCCACGACCTAAGAGCGCGGCGGCCCTACGCCCGCCCGCGCGACTTCCAAACCGCGAAAGGGTTCTCGCGCGTTGCCAGGGGCAGTGCGACGCGACGTTGGACCCGTTCCGACTCGAAGATCGCCATCGCCATTTCGAGCGCGGAGGTGGCGCTGCTGGCGCTGGAGACCGGGTCGCGGCCTTCCGCGCACGCAGCCATCAGGTCTTCAACAGCGAGCTGATTGATCCGGTGGCCGATGGCGGCGCCGGATAGCTTGTGTCCCTGGCGGTCGTACACCGGCGCGTGGATCGGCTCCCAGCCTGCGCCGGACTGGTAGGGGCGCACGGCGGGCAAGGGATACAGCGCCACCTCGGCGCCGCCATTGCGGATCGACGCCCCGCCCCGGGTCCCCCAAACCTCAAGGCCCACCGTCTGGGTAGCCGCGGCCGGATCGGCGAAGGAGTGAAAGGTGGCGGTGACGCCGCTGTGGAACCCGAACGCGCCAAACACCTGGTCGCCCGCGAGGGGGCCAATCCCTTCGGGCCCATCGTGAATGTCAGCCGCGGTTAGTGCGCGGCCGTTCTGGCGAACCTGCCCGGCAACCCAGGCGACGTCACCCGCGATGGATCGCATCAGGTCGAACACGTGCGTGCCCAGCACAAACGCGTCGTGCGCGCCGCCGCGCGCGTCGCATTTGCCGTGGCCGCGCATGACCTGCAGATCGCCGATGCGGCCCTGGCGCACGAGATCCCGCAGGGCGTCCAGGCTCGGCCCGTAGCGTCCCCACTGGTGGGCCACGGCGATCCGTACGCCCGCGACCTCGGCGGCGGCGATCACCGCGTCGGCCTCGGCCAGCGTGCGCGTCATCGGCTTCTCGATGTAGATGCCCTTGACGCCGGCGGAGATGCAGTCGCGCAGCCACTCGGCGTGCCGGGTGTAGTAGTGCGGGCAGATGCTGACGAAGTCCAGGTCTTCGGCCGCCAGCATCTGGCGATGGTCCGCGTATGTTCGCCGCGCCCCGCACTCGGCCGCTCGCATCGCGTGCGCCCCAGCGTCGGGATCGGCCAGCGCAACGATTTCGGCCCGCGGCAGCCCGACCCAGGCCAAGTGGATGTTGTGTCCGTAGGAGCGCGGGTGGGTGCTGTCGCCGATGACGCCAACCCGATACTCAGGCGCGTGCGAGGGCCTCATCTTCGGACAGCCGCGTCACAGGGGCCGAGGGTTGCCCGCAGGGCCGCGACCGCACGTTGCGCGGTCACTCGACCGACGCTGGCGCCCACATCACAAACTCGCCACGTTGTGAGGCTGCCGCAACATACGAATGACGGAAGGTCACGCAAGGGTCTCCGGCTCGGGAGGCGGATAGTCGCATCCGCCTCCCGAGCCAACTCGCCGACCGCGTCACAAGCGGCGGCTTGCGCGCGGTGCGCGGGTCATGCTTGAGCTATGCGCACTCAATCGCGGCCCCGGTCTGTCCCGGTACCCGCGTGTCCTCCATCTGACGCAGAATCACGTTCCCAGCCTCGGCCATGGCGGGACCGACCTCCTCGGCCGCGAGTTCGCCGATGAAGCCCTTTTGCGCGATGCTCCCCCAGGCCCCCTGCCATTCCTGCAACGCGTAGAAGGGGAACAGGTGGCGGTTGTCGCACAGGTCCATGTTCTGCCCCAACACCTGCATGTTTTCCGGCGGCGGCGCGTGCGCGGCCGCGTAATCCTTGTAGGTATGGCGGTTGTTGGGCGCGTGGCCTCGATCGATCGACACGCGCTCGGCGTAGTACTGCCCGCCCAGGAACAGCACGAGCTTGGTGGCCTGTTCCACCACGCCCAGGCGCTCCGATGAGCGGGTGACCAGATACGGCTGGTCGTTCCAGCCATGGCCCGACTTGCCGGTGCGCGGCGACTTGGGTGAGGGCATGAGGCTCCAGGTGAAACGGTCGCGAATGCGCGACGCCGCATACCCGGTGGCGTAGACGCCGCCCGGCGCGAACCCAACCAGGCCGGCCGAGAACGGATCGCCGAACTCGCCGGCCAGCGTCTTGCTGAGGTCGCGCGCGTAGGCCACTTTCTCTTTGTGGATGCTGTTGACGGCCCAGGCCATTGCCTCCTGAGCCGGGGCCTCGTCAAATGGCGTGTGCGTGAGATCGTCGTTCACGTACTTATCGAGCCCGTTGGAGTAGCAGAGGGGCAGATAGGCAAACTCCGAGCCGGTGGGTGGGTTCATGCCGAATTGCTTTTCATCGCCCGTGGTCAGCCGGCGTGCGTTGTCCAACAGGTCGTCCCACGTCCAGTCGGCGGGTCGGCGCGGAAACGCCGTTCGCCTCCGCCATGGTGACGTTGTAGTACCAGCCGCTGACGCCTGGCTGGAACGACAGCCCGAACATGTCGCCGTAGATGCGGTCCGGCGCGGGGAATCGGTGGTCCCAATCGTTGTCCGTATAGAGGTCCGGCAAGAAGTAGATTGCGTCGAAGTCCACCCGGAATTTCTCGGCGTTCTGGTGCGCGACGTCCGTGATGTTGACGAACGCTCCGTCGGGCTGGAAGTTCGAGAAGACGAACTGGTTGCCCAGCAAGACCTCCGGCGCGACCCCGGACGCCAGCAGAATCGGTTGCTCGCCGCCCGGCCGATGCACGACCTTGACGCCGATGTTGGGCTCAAGCTGGGTAAATTTCTCAACGCCCCACTGCGTGGCCTTCCCGCGCGGGCCGCTGGTATGGTCGGTGGAATAGTTGATAGAGACGAAACTCTGCTGCGGAGGCGCCTCCATGGCCGCGGTTGCCGCCGGGGCGGGCGCCGCGGCGACCGGCGCGGGGGCGGGTTCCGCCGGCTCGCCTTCGCCACAGGCGGCCAACACCAGCGCGCTGGCCGCGCCGCCGCCGGCGACGGCGAGCAGACGGCGGCGGTTGATCTGCTTTCTCGAATACATGGGGCTTCTCCCTCGGGCACGACGGGACGCCAAAGCTCCAGATACCAGACGTCCGTATGATTTGACATTGAACTATTCATGCCCGCTGTGTCAACTGCTCCTGAAGCTGACCCGAACCGGATTGCTTCCGCGGCCGCCCAGGCGTCGGCCGCAGCGTGTGGGCAGCGCCGATCACGATGCTGTGCTGGTTGGGGACGGCGAACGTTGGCCGCGGGTCGCCCTCGATCCCGCAGTCATGCCCATAACCAGTGCGTGGCCGGCGTTCGCCCCGCGGTCCGCCAGGAGCTGGCGCCGCCGGCCGCCGAATCGTGGGCGGCCCACGATGGAATCCCTCGTCGCGGGCGCAGCGTCGTCGCTCGTCGGTCAGGGGCTCGCGCTTGCGCGCGCCGACCGTGCGGGCTCGTGCGGGAGTCGGGCCAGGCAGCCGCCGGCGGAACAGGTGGAACTGAGCTCCGGGAGGCTCTTCAGAGGACGCGCCGCACGCACGTTCGACCTACGCCAGCAGCATCCGCACCCGCGCACGGTCGGCCTCAAGCCGCGCTTGGAGCACCGCCAGCAGCATGTCCGTCAGCTCGTCCTGGTGCACGGGGGTGCCGGCGCGGACCTGTGCGGCCCAGGCGGGCCAGATGGCCGCGGATCCTGTCATTGCACCGGCCACCGAGCAGCCCATGGTTCCGATGGTGTCGGCGTCGCGGCCAAAGTTGGCGGCCATGAGCGCCAGCTCGTTGGGATCGCCGCCGCCATGGCCAGGTCGCCGTCCTGGGGCGAGTCGCGATGGATCAGGCTGGTGACTTCGTACGCCTCCAGCACGGCCCGCCGCGGGTCGCCGGCGTTGATGATGCCGATGGGCGAAATGCACATGGCGGAGCTGGAGCTGAGCAACGCGACCCACGACCCGCCGACAGCCGTTGGCCTACGATCTGCGAGAAGCGGACTGGGCTAGCATGGGGCGCTTGAGGCGGCGACGTGCCTTCGGAGCAATCGCCGGGGTCACCCGCGGCTCGTCATGCGCAAGGGAAACATCGATGCAGGGAATACGTGATCGAAAGCTCGGCCGTCGCCGTCTGCTGGCGGTCGCAGGGCTAATACTCGGCGTCACCGTCGCCTCGACCGTTGGGGCCTGCGCCGAAAGCGACAAGTTCAATTTCAAGCCGCGAGGCACGGAGTCGCCAATCAGGCACGGCGGCTAGGGCCCGACGCCCCGCGCGCATCTCAGGTGCCGGCTCGGAGGTCAGTCGTCTGTTCGAGTCGAGGCCCAACACACACGACAACGACATCAGGCCGCTGTGTCGTAGCAGTCCGCACTTCAGTGTGCCCACGAGGCGGCACGTAGATCTGCGGCTGGGGTCTTCGTGGCGTCGGGACAGCCCGCCACCCGGCCAAATACGCGATGAGGCCGACGCATCGGCGGCCACCCGGCCCAATCAGCCCTGCCGAATCGGGTTGTTCAGACCATCCCTAAGATATGAGAAGACCGGACTGGGCTAGAATTGGGCGCTTGGAGCGGCGACGTGCCTTCGGAGCAATCGTCGGGGCCACCCGCGGCTCGTCATGCGCAGGGGACAGTTAGATGCAGGTAGTACGTGATCGAAAACTTGGTCGTCGTCGTCTGCTGGCGGTCGCAGTGCTAATGCTTGGCGTCACGGTTGCGTCCACCGCTGCGGCCTGCGCCGAAAGCGACAGGTTCGAGTTCAAGCCGCGAGGCACGGAGTCGCCAATCAGGCACGACGGCTAGGGCCCGACGCCCCGCGCGCATCTCGGGTACCGGCTCGGAGGTCAGTCGTCTGTTCGAGTCGAGGCCCAACACACACGACAACGACATCAGGCCGCTGTGTCGTAGCAGTCCGCACTTCAGTGTGCCCACGAGGCGGCACGTAGTTCTGCGGCTGGGGTCATCGTGGCGTCGGGACAGCCCGCCACCCGGCCAAATACGCGATGAGGCCGACGCATCGGCGGCCACCCGGCCCAATCAGCCCTGCCGAATCGGGTTGTTCAGACCATCCCTAAGATATGAGCAGACCGGACTGGGCTAGAATTGGGTGCTTGGAGCGGCGACGTGCCTTCGGAGCAATCGTCGGGGCCACCCGCGGCTCGTCATGCGCAGGGGACAGTTAGATGCAGGTAGTACGTGATCGAAAACTTGGCCGTCGTCTGCTGGCGGTCGCAGTGCTAATGCTTGGCGTCACGGTTGCGTCCACCGCTGCGGCCTGCGCCGAAAGCGACAGGTTCGAGTTCAAGCCGCGAGGCAAAGGGCTCACCTCCGGCGCTCGCTGACGACTTTTGGATGCACGTTCTGCTCCAGCAGCATGGTGGCGTGTGTGTGCCGGAGGTCGTGGAACCGAACGTCAGGCAGTTCTGCGATTTGAAGCAAGCGCTTGAACGCACGGTGCAGATTGCGTAGGTTGATCGCCCCACCGTCCGGAACGGTGAACACCAAGCCGTAGTCGCGATACGCCGCGCCGAGCATCAGGCGGGATTCCGCCTGCGCTGCTCGGACGCCCCGCAAGAGTTCAATCGCCGCGGGGATAGGGAGATCGCGAGGCGACCTCGGGCGGTCGGAGCTCGTAGCCCATTCCCCGCACGCGGGCCAGCGCCTGAACCACGCGCAACACGCCACCGTCCACGTCTACGGCACTCAACGGCAGGCCGAGCAGCTCAGACCCGGCGCATCCCCGTCAACAGAGCCAAATGCACGAGTGGCCCATACCGCGAGAGGTGGCATGAGGCGCAGAGTCGTCTGACCTGCTGGCGGTTCAGGACTGCAAACTCTCGACGTCTGGCGACGGGCGGTTCAACCGCGCGCGATGGATTGACAATCAGCAATCGCTACTGCACGGCTCGCTCGAGCGCGGCGCGCAGCACCTGAAAGTGGCTCCGTACGCTCGCAGGGGCCAAGCCGCCGCGCCCGTCGAGGCACCCATCGGTGCGCCAGTGATGAAGCATGGCGGCGATCGATCCTGCCGAACAGATTTGTGTACTCCCTCGTGGCGGAGAGGGTGGGACTCACACATTCGAGTTACGCGTAGATGCGGCTCATGGCTCCCACACCTGATGCGACCGCGTGCAGCGAGACCCGTATTGCACTCAGTAGCCCTCAGTTGTCGTCAAGGCATGATCAAAAAATCGTGCACCGGAGAGACCCTAGATCGTTCGCCGGTTCTGCAGGACTACGCCCGTCGAATCTGAGTGATCTTTAACAGCGCCGCGCACGGTCAACCTCCGCACCACCTCCTATTACGAGAACCGCAGCTCTGGACCGCTCCGTCGCCTTCGTGTCTAGAGATCGGACCCCGGAAGGCCTGATATCGCCCCACGTGCGGCTTCCACGTTGGCGGCGCTAAGCCGGATCGACATCGCTAGGGTGACGCGTCGGGCACCAAGGCCTCCCTCGGCTGCTGCCTTAGAGAGCTGGGTGTCGATTGTCTGATCAGCCGCGACTCGCCACGCGTTCTCGCCGGCACGTCGTGATGACGCTTCCTGCCCGCCGCCCTCACTATTGCGCGCGCGGGTGGGTGCGAATCCTAGATGTGGAGCCTCCCAGGATCGCGTTTGTCAGCAGTGACGGCTTACAACGAGAATGGCCCTCGGAGCCAGACTGACGCCGTGTTCCTCGTCAACTGCTGGATGCCGAGGACGCGACGAGCGTGGCCGGGAGTTCGACGTCAACTGGTCGATGTTCGAGCACACTCGTGGTCAGGGCCTCCAGGGTGTACATGTTGACCACGGACTGCGTCAGTGGGACGACGGGCTCCGAGACTCCGCGCGCCACGTCGACAAAATTCTCCATCTGCAGGCGGAAGATGTCGGCCGACGGAACCTCATATCGGTCGTACAGTCGGCTACCGTACTGGTGCTCGATAACCGTATCGTCGTACTCGGCCCAAGCCTTCTTCACGTACAACCTTCCCTCGCTGCCAGTAATGCTCAAAACCTGGCTTGCGTAGGCTTGCTTGCTACTTTCTACGACGCCAATACAGCCACTGTCGTATTCGATCAATCCGAATTGACGGAAAATCGTGCCATACTTCTCGCTCAAACTTCCGGTGCAGAAGACGCGCACCGGTCGAGCCGCCATCAGACCGGCGTCGGCAGGAATTCCCTCGCTGCTGCCGTCGACACCAAGCCCGGTCCACCGACCTCCTGCCGCGACCGATGCGAAATGATTCGCGCCGTTGACCGCATAGCAGGTGATATCCCATGGGGCCCCGCCGAAACGCTCTGTGTCATGCCGCCAATTTCGATCCGGGTCTGTTGGATCATCCTCCTCGGCATCGAAGGTGCTGAACGTGGCGTTCACCGAGTCCACACGGCCGATCTTGCCCGCGCCGACCAGCCGCTCGAGCTTGGCAATAAGCGGATGGTGACGGAACATAAACCCTTCCATGAGAACCGCGCCTGCCGATTTGACTAACTCGGCAATCTCCAGGGCGTCCTGACCGGTGATGGTCAGTGCCTTCTCGCTCAGAATGTTGCGTGCGCCGGCATTCAGACAGCGCTCAATCTGCTCCCGCCGTTGACTGGGCCACGTCACCAATATGAGGCCGTCCAGATCGTGCACACGGATCATTTCCTCGAAGTCGGTATAGAACGCCTCGCACCCGTACTCTGCGGACCATTCCTTAGCCACAGCTTCGCGGAGATCACAGCAAGCCACGATCCGTGCCTTATCCGACGCAGCGGCGGCGCGACCATGACGGTAGCTGATCCCGCCGCATCCAATCAGTCCGATGCGAAATACATCTTGATCGCCCTGCGTCATGAGTCCTCCGTTTGCCGGTTTGACCGCTCAGCTCGAACTCGTTACCGGTACAGCGGGTATTCTATCGCCGCAATCGGCGCGGCGCGGCGTGGCGAAAACAAGACGGCGACTGTGGCGGCGCGATTCGACAGCGGGCGAGACCGTTATGCGTTCGCGGAGCAGAAGCGGTTCGCTCTCCCGCTGGGCCATTCGATGGAATGGCTGGAACAGGTCATCGTGCATCGCATTCCGCCCCGGATCACCCCGTACCATATGCTTGCGATCGTCTCGGTACACGACGCATTACTTTAGGCGGCGTCAACGCCACGCGGCTCAACCAGTAAGGGACTGACGAGGCATGAGCTTCAGGATCGGGATCATCGGACATACCGGCCGGGGTGGCTACGGCCACAGCTTGGACATGGCCTTCGTGGGCGTCGAGGGTGTCGAGATCGTGGCCCTGGCCGACCCAGATGACGAAGGGCGAGCGGCAACCGCCGCCCGCACCGGCGCCGCCACGGCGTACGCGGACTACCGCGAGATGTTGGATAGGGAAAAGCTCGACATCGCCGTGCTGGCTTCGTCAGAAGTCGGCGACCACCGCGAGCTCGTTGTAACGGCGGCCGAGGCGAGAGCCAACATCTACCTGGAGAAACCGGTGGCTGCCGCACCGGAGGATGTTGATGCGATGATGGCAGCTTGCGACCGGTCCTCTGTGCTGTGCGTGGTAGCCCACCCTTGGCGGGGCCATCCGCCGATCCAGCGAGTGGCAATCGACCTCATCAGGTCCGGCAAGATCGGCGAGCCGAGGCTCGCACGGATCTATGGCAAGGGGGGCGAGCACGGAGGCGATCCGATGTTCCTTGACCTGTATCCCCACTTCTTCGATTTCCTGTGGCAGCTCTTTCGTACCCCGCTGTGGTGTCACGCTCATCTGACCCAGGACGGCCGCACCTGCGAGCCCGCCGACCTCAATCCCGGACGGACTGGAGTAGGGCTCGTCGCCGGTAATGGGATTAAGGCCTACTATTGTTTCGAGGGAGGCTTCGCGGCGGAATACGAATCGTACCGGGGCGACGGCATCGAGACCCCGTATCGCATCGACATCCACGGCACTGCGGGCACGCTGTCGCTGCCAGGGCCGATGGGGAGAGGACCGGACATCTTCTTTCATCCGCTGGCGAATCCTGGACTCATCGGCGACGACCGCTGGGAGGTCATCCCCTCAGAGCCGCCGCCGGATCAGCATAAATGGGTGAACGCGCATCGGCGCATGGCCAGGTCCATGATGGACATGCTCGAGGGTAAGGCGCCGGAATGGGAGTTGGTGCAACTTCCCGACGCGAAGCGCCACCTGGAAATGGCCATGCTGGCCCACGCGTCACATATGCAAGGTGCGCGAGTGTCCCCGCCGTTGCCAGACGGTAAGAACCCCTTCGACCATTGGACGGCGTAGATCGGTAAACCGCCGCTGTCGGACCCCAACGCCCCTTGCGCCGGGTCCGTAGCGTCGATAGCGACGGCCACCGGCGCGCCGGATAGCCAGATGGCCCTCCGATCCTCTTGGCTTTCGACACCACGCATTACGTGGCATTGCCGTGCCCGCTGACTCCTTAGGCGTGTACCGGGATACT
This sequence comes from Chloroflexota bacterium, assembly GCA_965263175.1. Taxonomy (GTDB): domain Bacteria; phylum Chloroflexota; class UBA11872; order UBA11872; family UBA11872; genus UBA11872. Next base: position 2,546,245 of record OZ253587.1, on the reverse strand, counting down.
CTCCGTTCCATCCCAGATGGCGCCGAGTTCCCAGACGTCCAGCGAGGTCAGGCTCGGCTGGCCAATGACGTCGAAGGTCGCGCTCGGTCGTGCCTTGCTGCTAAAGACCTGCAGGCCCAGGCTGTCGGACCGGGTCGGGTAGATGCGGCTGGTCGCAACCCGTCCGTGCGCAAACACCTCGACGACCGAAGCGTCGAGGAACACGTGCAGGCGCAGGGGCGTGTCCGGCGGCCGATGCAGCGGCCCGCCGCTGCTGGGCCGCTCGGTCGACAGATCGAGGGAGGACTGCTGGCAGTCGACCGTGAGCCGGTCGGCCGCGTAGTTGTATTCGATCCGCGTCTCCTCCGCGCCGTCCGGGGAGCGCCGGACGGTCAGACCAACCGTGCCATTGGGCGCGGGCGTGAACTCGGCCAGGATCTCCAGCTGCGCACCCGCCACGCCCTGGATCTCGTGAACCGAGTCCTGCGCCAGCGCGATGGCGCCAACCGCGTGGTGCGCGCCTCGCAGCGCGCGCAGCTCGGGTACCGGCTCGGAGGTCAGCCGGCCGTTCGCGTCCAGGCCCAACACCCGCGGCAACGACAGGAGGCCGGACCAGCCGGCCTCGGCTTGCGCTTCACGCGTCCGCCCCTCACGAATCCATCCCCACGCGAGGCGTCGGCCCTGTGAATCGAGCAGTGTCTGCGGCGCCGCGTAGTGCGTCCCAAGGTCCACACGGCCTCGGTACTCGCCGTGGTACCGGTGGTCGACGTACGAGCCGACAAAGTACGGAAACCACCATTCAGGATGCGCATGCACCGTCAGCACGTGCTGGTCGCCCAGCGGGAAGAAATCAGGGACTTCCCACATCGAGCCGGTCAGGTTGGCGTCGCCCGTGCACATCAACCCGAGGTATTCCCACCGCACCATGTCCGTCGACCGATAGAGGGGCAGGGCGCCGCCGACGCCTCGAACGCCGCAGCCGATCACCTGGTACCAGCCATCGTCTTCCCGCCACGCGCAGTGATCACGCCAGCCTGGCACCTCCAGCCCCTCCGGCGGCGCCGGGATGACCGGATTGGCGGGGTGCTTCGTCCACGTGATCAAGTCGTCGGAGCCGGTGGCGATGCAGGCCTTCTGTGGCATCACGCCTGTGTAGATCAGCGTCGGCACCCCATCGTGATCCACCGCGCAGCCGGAATAGCACCCCGTCGGGTCCGCTCCACCGGGGGTCGGCGCCAGCGCGATGGGCAGGTGCTCCCAGTGGACCAGATCGTCGCTGACCGCGTGGCCCCAATGCGCGCCCGGCAAGGACGCGCCCTGATTGGGTAGTCCTGAGAACATGCCCGGCGAGAACTGGTAGAACAGGTGGTAGCGTCCGGCCCACTGGATGAGGCCGTCGGGGTCATTCATCCAGTCCGATGGCGGCAGAAAGTGGTACCGCGGTCGCTGCGGATCGCTCATCAGGCTTCCTCGGTGTTGCGTGTACCGCATTGCAGCGGAGGGTGCCGGGCCAGGGTGCCCGAACCCGTAACGGGGCACCACTTCGACGGATTTCGGCAGGACCGCGAGCTCCTCTCCTGCCCCGCCCCGCCAACTCGTAGGCCCCGATCGCGCGCCGCGCTATGCGCCTGGGTCGGCGACTGCGCCTGCGTTCGGTTGATTGATTCTTCAACTCAGGATTGTTAGCCTTCACTCCATTCTAGCGGCACCCTTCCGGGTGCTTGATGCAAATGTTGTATGGAGGTTGCTATGCCTCGAATGATGACGAGACGCCAGACGTTGGTCGCGGCCGGTGGGGTGGCGCTGGGAGCTACCGCCGGGATGGTGCTGGCTGCTTGTGGTGAGGCCGAGGTCGCCGAGACCCCCGCTGAGCCGGCGCCAGTCGCGACCGCTGCCCCGGCCCCGGCCCCGGCCGCTGAGACGCGGCCACAGAAGAAGGCCGTCGAAATCGAATTTGTACACGACCACGTATCCGGACCGCGCGGAGAAGCGATGAAGTGGGGGCTCTCGAACTTCGCGAGCCGGTACCCCGACATCCGTGTCCGATTCGTATCGCAGCCGTCCGACTTCGTTGATTCATTCGCCATCCTGCAGGCCGCCAACTCGCAGGGCGAGGTGGCCTTGCTGAGCGGGCACTTCTTCATGTCGTGGGCGGAAGCTGAAGCTTTCGCGCAAATCAACGACGCCTTGAGCAAGAACCCTCGATACGACGCAAATGCCACGTATTTTGCGCCTGATGCGTTCACCATTAACTTTTGGAATCGAGTTCCGTCGTCGCACCTCGAGCCAATCTCAGGTCCGCAATATGGCTTGCCGTATCAGGGCAATTTGTTCGGCTACGCGTACAACACCACCCTGATGACGGACGCGGGCGTTGACTTTCCCACCGCCGGTAAGTGGGGGCTCGAAGGGGAATTTCGTGACGCGCTGAGGCAGTGCACCGACGCCGAGCAGAATACGTTCGGCTGCCAGGCGACCGCCGGAGGGTGGCCCCACAATTTGACCATCCCTCTGGCGATGGCGGATCGGGACGACCTGATGCCCATGTACAACAGCGACGCTTCACGCCTCGAGGTTTACGACGACGGAGGGGATCGAGGCTTGCGGTATCTCATTGATCTCATCCAGAAAGACAAGGTCTCGTACACGCCGGAGCACAGCCAAGAGCTTAAGGGCGAGTTCCAAGATCCATTCTCGGCCGGAAACGTGATGACGTTGTATTCCGGCGGTTCGGTGCAACACATGGTGAATCGAATTAAGGACCGGTTCGAGTGGTCGATGGGTCCGGTGCCCGAAGGCGGAAATGGTACGCCGCATCCAGTCGTCTTCGATGGACAGCCGCACCTCGTCACCAGCACGGCGCGACGTCGGGGCACGATCGAGGAGTCGGTCGAGCTCATCAATTTCTTCGTTGGGCCTGAAGTTCAGACGCGCATCGCCATCGATCGAGGGTCCTTCCCCTACAACAAGGAGGCGCTCGCGTCGCCCGAGATGGCCGCCGGGCCGCCGGGGAACCACGGCATCTGGAATGACTACGCGCAGCGAACGGACCACCGGCACCTGCAGTGGGCCCACCCGCACTGGCCTGAGATGTGGGGGCTCTATCGGTGGGACAAGACGGTGACCGGTGAGGAGTCGGTTGACGAGGCCATCACCAGGGTGACCACCCAGGCGGACAAATTCTTGGAAAGAACGCACGACGATTGGGCGTCGCTAAAGCGATTTGCGGAGGCGGCGTCCTGACAGGCTAGAAGCATCGGTGCCACGGAATCGGCGAAGCAGCCTCCGAGGAGGCTGCTTCGCTTATGCCGACCATGCTTCCGAGTCGTACGGCGACGGTTCTTACCGTAGCCGCAGCCGTCGGTTTCATGCCGGGCCGTCCCTCAGCCGCTGGCGGGCACGGGTTGTACTGAGCGGACGTGATCCCCCGGCGGACACGCCGCGCGCACACGGCTCGCGCCTACCCAGGCAGCGGCCGGCCCGCGGCTGATTGGGACTTAGACGAGAAGCATCTCGCTCCGCGCGCGGTCGGCCTTCAACCGGGCGGTCAGAACCTCGTGCAGCGAGTCCGCCAACTCGTTCTGGTCCACCGGCGTCGCGGCGCGGACCTGGGCGGCCCACTTCGGTCGAATGGCCGCGGCGCCCGACATCGCCCCGGCCACCGAGCCGCACATGGTGCCGATGGAGTCGGCGTCCCGTCCGAAGTTGGCGGCCATCAAGGCCACTTGGTTGGGATCGCCGTCGGCCAGCAGCACCAGGGCCAGGGCCACGGCCGCCGACTCGCGGGGGTCCACCGCGTTGCTGTGACCCTCTTCGGGTTGCTGCGGCCATTCCCAGAGATGGTCGGCGTAGTAGGCGGCTCGGAACGAGGCAAAGTCGGGGGACTTCCGGGCCAGGCTCACGGCTGTATCAATGGCTGCGGGCATGTCGCTTTCGACATCCAGGTTGCTGACGGCGGCCTGCACAACCGACTCGGGATCGGCGTTCGGATCGAAGGCCGCGGCGGTGGCGGCGGCCATGGCCAGGGCGCCGTCCTGCGGCGAGCCGCGATGGATCAGGCTGGTGACTTCGTACGCCTCCAGCACGGCCCGTCGCGGATCGCCCGCGTTGATGATGCCGATGGGCGAAATGCACATGGCGGAGCTGTTGGAAATCATGTTGCCGATGCCGGCTTCTCGGGCCCTGACCTTGCCGGCCGTGATCTTGTAGAAGGAACTGGCCACCGGCGGATAGAACTTGAACGGGTTCATGCGCTCGCGCCAGACCTGGGCCCATGCGGCCGCCGTGACGTTGCCGCTGGCCCTGGCAATCGCCTCGCAGAGCATGTGTTTCAGCGCCGAGTCGTCGGTGCCCGCGCCAGCCTTCAACCCGCGGTGCTTCTTGAGATCCGTGATCTCGCCGAAGCGCTGCTCGATGAACTCATGGTGCAGCCCCTCGGTCGGCCCACCCATCGCGTCGCCCAGCAGGCCGCCGACCAGGCAGCCCAGAATCTTGTCGCGCAGGTCAGTCATGGCTGCCTCCGTGATGGCTCGAACCTTGATACCCAAGCTACACGGCTCAAGGCCGGTCGCGCTCCAACGAGGATATGCTCACCCGGCGCGGCTCGGGAACGCGAACTGGCAAATGGCACGCGCGAATCTTGAGGCGCTGACTGCCGACTACGGACACCGATTGGGCCGGTTGACCGGTGCTCAATTGCAGGCCGCCGCTAGTAGGTTCGATCTCGGTCGGCTCATAAGCGCCGCGCCAATCCCCGGCGGCCTCTTCGGTCAGAACGTGCACCTCACAACGGATTCGGGCGCGTGGATTCTGCGCGGCTGCCCGCACTACGACTGGCAATTTCCGAAGGAGCGGTTCTTTGCGCGTCAAATTGCCTTGCGGTCGTGCATTCGCGCTCCATGGCCCTACCTGATCGAACCCAGCCGCGAGATCTCTGGCTGGAGTTACGCGCTGATGCCCTGCCTGCCCGGCCTGCAGCTGTCGGATCCAGCCGTCCGTGCACGGCTAACTCCCAGCGAGGAGACGTCGATCGCCCAAGCGCTTGGCGATGGCCTGACCAGGCTGCACGAAGTGACCTGGGCGCACGCCGGCACCTATGCCCGGCAAGTGGACGACCTCGTGCCGTACGAATGCAGCCACGGCGAGCGTGTACGGGGCGAGATCGACGATCTCGCGGCCCAGTGCGGCCGCCTCGAATCCCTAACCAATCCGGATCTGCGTTGGCTGCGCACGCTGGTCGATTGCAATCAGACTTCACTGGATGTGCCGTTCGAGCCAACCCTCGTCCATCACGACTTCACCGCGGCCAACGTCGTTGTGAGTCGAGGTCCGACCGCCTGGAGTGTGAGTGGCGTTTCCGACCTTATGGAGGCTTACGTGGGCGACCCGGGGGAGGACCTCGTACGCCCGCTGTTCGGCTACCTCTCCCGCCAGCCTCGGTTGGCCGGAGCTTTCCTGCGTGCCTACGTGAACCGTAAACCGCTGCGAGAGGACGCAGCCAGACGACTGCGCCTGTACATGGTCCGCGACTGCCTGCTTATCTGGGAGTTCGCGCATCGGTTCGGCAAGGAATGGGTGGCACGAACACCCGACTTTCAAGCCTGGGCCGAGCCGTACGTGAGTCGAGATCTGACGGCAATCAGCAGTAGCCCAAGAAACCAAGTCGATTGTAGTGGGCTTGTGGTACTGAACCGCGAACTTTTTGCTGGGAGGTGGCGCTTTGAGGCACAGAGGCTCTGTGTATGCCGTTCGCAACGAGCCTGTTGAACCTCGAACATCCCCGCAGCCTGCTTGGGGAGAGTACACTCGCAGTGTCAGCGGCCGTTCGCTCGCTGATAGGCGGTCAGCCCACTGAAACAGAGAGGCCCGAAATCCCTGCGACACCGTCATGCTCCTGTTCCGCGGTGAGCGCCGCTCGAACAGAGACGGCAAGCTACCGCTGAGGAATCGGGATCCTTGTAGCCTTTTCCTTCATGTATAGCAGTAACGTTGGGCCGAGCCAACCTTTGCCAACCCTGCCAGGGAGGTAATTCCCATGCAATACGCGGCGGATATCAGCAGAAACGACCCGGGCTGCTTCCTCTTCCTGATCGACCAGTCGGGTTCGATGTCCGGGGCCCTGGGCGGTCAGCCAGAGTTGCGGAAGATGGATGCGGCGGCCGATGCCGTAAACCGCATCCTCGACGCTATCTCCCAACGCTGCTCACAGGGCATGGACGTTCGCGACTACTTCCACATTGGCGTAATCACGTACACGACGGATGACAAAGGGAATCCAGACGTGCAGACCGCCCTTCCAGGGACCTCTCCGAAGGAACCCTTTCTCACCATCAGCCAGGTTGTCGACGCCGCCACTGTGGAGGATAGGCAGGTGAAGGAGCCGGATGGCGCTGGCGGCCTGGTGGAAGTAAGCCGAAAGTTCCCGGTGTGGCTGCGCCCCGAAGCCAAGTGGGGAACGCCAATGTGCAGCGCGTTGTCCCTGGCTTCCAAGGCGCTCTACGACTGGATAGTCGATCATCCGAACTCCTATCCCCCTATGGTGATTAGCGTCACCGACGGCGCCGCCACAGACGGGAATCCGGTGCCCCTAGCCGAAGAGATCATGGCCATGGAGACCAACGACGGCAACGTGCTGATCTACAACGCCCATCTTTCGGAAATGTCCGCGATGCCGGTCCAGTACCCGTCTGACGTTAGCGAAGTTCCTCCCGATGAGTACGCGGCCCAAATGTTCCGCATGTCTTCGGAGTTTCCCGACCCGGTGGTGAACCTGGCCGCGGGCATGGGCTTGCCGGTTACCCAGGGTTCCCGTGGATACGTCTACAACGCCGACATGGTGGCGTTGGTGCAGTTCTTGGACATTGGTACGCGCGCCGCTTCGGACCTGCACTAATTGGTTGGAGGGTGAAAGTGGGCCTGCGACCTCCCACAGAGCTCTGGCTGCCCAAGGCGGGCAACGACCCGGAGGAGTATGAGGACGCTTTCCGCGTCGCATACCCCAAGCGAATCGGAGCGTCCGGCTGTGGTGTGGCGCGGGTGGCCGTCTCCGACGGCGCCAGCGAGTCCGCCTTTGCCCGGGAGTGGGCGAATGCACTGGCCGATGCCTTCGTGGCCCGGCCCCCGGGGCTATGCGGTCTGACCGAGGACTCGCTGGAGGCGTGGCTGCTGCCCGCACAGGAGGCATGGCACTCGGGAGTACCCTGGGACCGTCTGCCCTGGCACGGAGAGGCTAAGGCGCGGGCGGGGGCTTTCGCGACCCTGTTGGGGCTAACCATCGGGGCTGCGCCGGACAGCTCCGGGCGACTCTCCTGGCAGGCGTTGGCAGTGGGGGATAGCTGCCTCTTTGTCGTTCGTGACGACCGGCTGTGGTTGTCCTTCCCCCTGGAGGACGCCTCCCAGTTCGACAATAGTCCCGCCCTGATTTGCAGCAACCCTGATAACGTCAGGGAACTGTGGGAAGGGGTAAGCCTGCACAGCGGCGAGTGTGCGGCGGGAGACTTGTTCATCCTGGCTTCCGACGCCCTGGCCTGTTGGTTCCTAGCCAGGAGCGCTGCCGGAGCGAAGCCCTGGGAGTCCCTCGCGGCATTGGACTCGTCGGGCTGGGATGCCTGGGTCGGGGAGCAGCGGCGAGGAGGGCTGATGCGGAACGATGATACGACGTTGGTGGCGATAGAGGTCGTCTAGGCCCTCGGAGTGAAGCAAAGCCTATGGCTTGGCCAGGAATAACCGACTTTAGCGAAGCGATCCAGAACCCTCAGCTGTGCTTCAAGGGCGCCGAACTCGAAGCCGGGGCCGTGTCGGTCAACCGGCGGGGGATGCCGCTGGTGTTCTCCGGCGCTTTCGCCTGCGTCTACCCTGTATCCGTTGGCGGCCGCACGTTTGCGGTGCGCTGCTTCACCCGCGAGGTGAAGGACCAGCAGGCCCGTTACAACCAGCTCAGCGGGTACCTGATCAACGTCCTTCCCCCGTCCTTCGTGCACTTCGAGTACATGGAGCACGGGATCAGCCTGAGGGGCGGCTGGTATCCGATTGTCAAGATGGAGTGGGTGGAAGGAGAGTCGTTGAGCAAATTCGTCGGCTCCAGGCTCAACGACCCCAACGCCCTGCGCCGAGTCGCGGCCCAGTGGCGCGGGGGGCCGGCGGCCAGTCTGCGCGGGCTGGGCATCGCCCATAACGACTTGCAGCACGGCAACGTGATGGTGCAAGCGGATGGCAGAATCCGCCTCGTGGACTACGACGGCATGTTCCTTCCACAATTTCGAGGGGAGCGAAGCCCGGAGCTGGGACACAAGAACTTCCAGCACCCCCTCAGGACGGCGGAAGATTACGACGCCTACGTGGACAATTTCCCTTCCCTCGTCATCTACCTCAGCCTGCTCGCCATAGCCTCCGACCCCGGCCTGTGGGCTTTCTATAACGAAGACAATCTGATATTCACCAGGAGCCACTACGCCGACCTCGGGAAATCCCCGCTCTTCGGCCTGCTGAAGAAGTCCCCCGACCAAACCGTGGCGAAGCTGACAGAGCGCCTGGAGGAGTGCTGTGCCCTCCCAGTGAAGGACGTGCCGGACCTGGAGACCGTCCTGCACGGTATCCCACCCAGCGCGGCGCCCACGCCCTCAGCGGCGCCGAGCACCGCCGTACGGGGATACCGGCAGGTGCTCCAGGCGCAACAAACCGCGCCGGCGCTGCCTGATTCAACGGCGACGCAAGCTCACCCTCCCGCGCCGAAGGCCGCCAGTCCTGGACCGGCGGCGCAACCTGCGCCAGCGCCGACGACTCAAGCCGCCGCCAATCTTGCCTCAGGGGTCTCGCGCAGCGCCGCTCCCGGAGAGCTCACGAAGGTGCTGCTGGGAGTGGCGGTCACAGTCATCGTGGTAACGGCCGCTATCACGGCGGTGCTGGCCTGGGCAATTTCGGTGCGAGGATGGTAGGTCTAGGGCCTTCCGCCGGCCAGGAACTGCGGAACAATTCCCAGAGCCAGGACGATAATGCCCGTACTGGCGAATATCGTCGCCACGTCGTCGAAAGGAAGGAACGGGACCGCGCCGATCGTCCCGGCCACAACCAGCGCCACAGAGAGTCTATTGATCCAGCCGCAGCGCAGCTTGGCCCATCCCACCATGTCGGCCCAACCGAGCAGCGCACCACGGATGCCATGCCCCCAGAGGAAGAGAGTTATAAGGGAGCACACCAGGAGTAGAGTGCCGGCCTGCGAGATTGCGTCCAGTGTCTCCGTGATCCTCAGGATTGAGGATTCGTAGTCGATGAAGAGCAGCGAGATAAGGAGCCCGGGAAACGTGCCGGCGGAGAACACGACCACCCCGGCCGCCGCCGTGCCCAGCGCCAGCTTTCCCGGCGGCGTCATCCCGCGGGTCAATGTCGGCTCGCCGGCCAGTCCCAGCAGTTCGAGCACCAGGCGCACGCAGAACATGCAGATGCCGACGACAAGGTTGTAACCGCCAAGCACCGCCAAGAGTTCGATACCCGTTTGAGGCTCGTGCGCGGGAAGAGCCTGCCGATCTTCAGGCGCGCCCAGGAACTCTACGAGAGGCGTTATTCCCTGATCGTAGAAGAGACCTCCGACGAACGGACTCAACACAACCATGAAGACGCCGACCACCACCACGCCCAGCGCTACTTTGTAGGCCACACCCCAGTCCGCGAAAGCCGTGCGTACCCTGGGCAAGCTGGCTTGCGGCAGGTTTGGGTAGGACATGTGCGCGCCCCCTGTGTCCCGCCGGACGTTCGCCCCGGAAGGCCGGCGCTAGCTTGGCCAGTGCGAGGCGGTCATCGTCCAGCGCCGCGGCCTCTGCCGCGCCATCCGCTCCGTGAAGGCGACGAATACGACCGCGCGTCCCGGCGGTGGAATCTCCCGTATACCAGAAGAGCTACGCCGACCCAGAAGAGCACGATGCCCGGCGCTATGACGATGGCTCCGACAACGGTTCCAAAGATAATCTGCAGGACAAGGGCGGGAGCAAGCAGGACCAGCCCAACCGCCACCCCGGCCAGACCCACTCTGTCCGTCCAGCGCCAGGTGACGGTCGCGGCCATGTACTTTTCGACAATGCGCCGCGCCGCGCCAATAACCGCGGCCCGGCGTTGGGGTTCCCCAAACAGGACTGCCCCAAGCCCACCCAGGAAAAGCACCCCGCCCAGCGCTCTGATCGTTGCGCCGAAGCCCACGCCGAAGTTTTCCTGTAGGACGATTCCGAACGCAACCAGGATGATCCCAGTCGCCGCCGCAACCGCCCCCAGCTTATCGGCCGGACCCAGATTCTTGAGTACGGCCACGACGTTTGACTCGTCGGTCTCAGACGTCGACATGTCCTCGCTCCGGGTACTCGTACCGGACGTCCGACGTTGTTAGACAGAAAGGTACAGGGTTGTCGCCAAAGCTTCAATCAGGTGAGTGACGCGATCCAACGGGGCGCCGGTAAGCTCCTCTACCGGCGCAAGCGAGGCCCGGGCATCAATGTGTCGTTGCCGGGGCCCACGGCAAGCCTTAATCCCTCAAGCGTGCGCGCGCCAGGCAGAGGCGCCACGTCGTCCGCTCCAAAGGCGGCGCTTGTCGTCACGCTGCGACCATCCTCGGCAGCGCCAGGGCGGCGCGGCGGTTGCGTTGCGTCGGGGCCAAGGCTTCCACTCCAGCGTCAGGTGCCGTTCGCCCCCCGTCATCTCGAGGGCGCGGGAGCGCGGAATACGGCTTCGAGAGCGGCTAAAACCGCCGTGACCGTCGTTAAACCGGAACTCTGATTCCCGCCAACCATCGCCCAGCAGCGGAGGCACTCGCATCGACTCGCGGAACCCGCCGGAGACGACGGCTTCCACCATTCTGTTCATCTCCTCAATCAACCCGTCGGCCGTTTCGTCGCAGGCGTCGCAGCCACAATTGGGGAATGGTTCAGTGCGCCAGGCGCCGAACCTCAAATGCAGCCCTGGAAACTGAGTGAACGCCACCATGATTGGCGCGGCTTGCGGGTCATGCGGGACGAGTCGTATGGGAGGACGCGCAAGGCTTTCCCTGCCCAGTTCGTCGTCCGTATCGTGTCCCTCTAATCGGTCGACCGCGAACTCTCGCTCCAGCCGGTCGAGCAACTCGGTCGCTGCGGCGTGCAGAGGCTGGAACCGTTCCGGGTTGGTTACGCGGGAGTACGCTTCGTCGGATGGCCCTTCGACTCCCCACCAGCCTCCGCGCACGTCAGTACCCCCCAGCGAGGGTATCAACGCAGCCCTTCGTGAACGATGTCGCCGGTGTCGTACCTGCCTGGTTGAGACCCAAACCCGTGCCTGTCCCCTCGCAAGCTCGGAACGGATGTATTGTGAGGCGCCGAAACGCCTTCGGGTTGCCGCGCCAAGGCCGGTCCAATGCTCGACTTCACCCGCTCGTTCGTCACCTGGACCACGCATCCGTGGCAGCCGCATCCCTATTACCGCTGGCATGGCGGCTTTGTAGGCGAGTCTGGCGACGTGTATCGCGTTCGGATGCAGGTGGACTCGACGATGGAAATCCTTGTGCCGTCCGGGTCGCCGGTGATGCACTACCTCGGCTATCCCTGCCGGACGGAGATCACCATCGCGACCGAGCAGTTCTTCATGTTGCCCAGCGGCGAGTGGCGGGCGGTCTTTACTCGCGAGCACCGCGTGCCGATCGCGCGGGGCCCTTCGGACGTTCCCGAGACGGGCGGCCGCAGTCCGTGGAGCGGGCAGCACTCGGACTTGGACTTTCGGCCGGTCACGCTTTCCGGCGCCGAGCGGCTGCTCGACGGCCACGCGGTCAACGAAGCCACCCAGGCCGGCGCGGTGATCAACGGGCAGACCACCTATCGCGACGAATCGACAGGACTGGACATCCGCGTCGAGTTCCCGATTCGTCTGATGAACCTGCACCCGGACTCGGGCAAGTTCCAGCTTTGCTGCGGGCCGGTGATCCTGCCCGACATGGCGACCTGGGATGGCGAGGGCGTGGACCGCGTGTTTCTGGCTGAGGTGGCACTCAGCGGGTTCGATTACGTGGAGTTCATCCTGCGTCGCGAGATCGAGCCGGCCGAAAGCGAAAAAGAGTGGTTCCACCAGGTGCGCGGCCGGGACCGCCTGGAACTGTGGGACCCGGACAACAAGCCGCCGGAACCGCTGGAAGTGCAGCGACCTCTCCCACACGTCTATCACGAGACCTGGGCGCTGGACTCGGAAAACGTAATCCTGCGGGCACCGTAACGCGAACCCGCTACGGCTTTGAGCAGGTTGAGCCTAGCCGTGGTCGGCGTACGCGTCTTGTAAATGATATCATGGCGTGATATCGTGACTCCATGCGGCGAAGGCACCGCCGAACGCTGGCGGCGATCTTCAAGCGGCCCACGCAAGCGGGAATTCGATGGGCTGACATCGAATCGCTGCTGCGAGCCTGCGGCGCCGATATCGAGGAGCGGGCCGGTTCCCGAATCGCGATCGAGTTCAACGACGTGATCGCAATTTTCCACCGCCCCCATCCTCAGCCGAACGCTGACAAGGGCGCCGTCGCATCGGTGCGGAGGTTTCTGGTTGCTGCAGGGATGGACCCGGGGGCAAACGGACCATGATCGAGTACGGTGGATATCGAGCCGTGGTGAAGTACGACGACGACGCTGGGTTCTTCCATGGCGAGGTGATCGACACGCGTGACGTAATTACCTTCCAGGGCACGTCAGTTGCAGAGCTGCGTGAGGCATTCAAGGACTCGGTGGATGAGTACCTGAAGGTCTGCGCTGAGCGAGGCCGCAATCCCGAGAAGCCCTACTCAGGGAAGGTGGCCCTGCGGCTGACCCCAGCCGTTCACCGGGCGGCGACGGCCGCGGCGCAAGCCGAGGCTAAGAGTCTCAATGCCTGGCTCGCTGAGACCGTTGAGCGGGCGACGCGAATGTCGTGATCCATGTCGATCCCCTCGTGGTGGGCTCCGGCGTGCGGGTGGCCATCGGGAGATCAGAAGCGCCAGCCACAGGTAGGCGCCGGAACTATTACTGTACGGAATGCACACATAGCGGGCGCCGTAGCGGCCGAGCGAAGCTAGTCGGCGCCGGCCTCCACGTACGCGTCGGCCTCGATTTCCAGCACGGACTCGTCGCCAATCAGGCTGGACACCCCGATAAACGCCGACGCCGGCATGGCGTTGCCAAACGACTCGACGTGGGCGCGTCCAACGGCTTCCGCGTCGTCCTTGATGTTGGTCAGGAAGACGCGTGTTCGTACCACCTCATCCAACGTGGCGCCGGCCTGCGCCAACGCCTTCTCGATGATCCCGATCGCGTGCCTGGCCTGCGCGTAGGCGTCGCCCGGCGCGTCGGGGTGGTCGGGCGGCAGCGGACCGGTGGTTCCGGCCACCCAGATGTGCGGGCCGACACGCACGGCGCGGGAGTAGCCGATGACGGCCTCGGTTGGCTTGCCTGACGAAATGCGCTGGCGCTCCATGAGCGTGCTCCTTATCGGTCCAGGTGCGCGCATCGTGACGGGGGACCCGCCAATGCGCAATCCCGGTCAGCCAGAGATCCGGTGAAATCCGAAACGTGTGCGCGCGCTAGTGCACGGAGTACGCGTGCAGCCGCGCCGCGCCGTGGACGTGGAATCGGAGACGAACCTGCTGTCGACTACAGTCGCCCAGGTCAGCCCCCTGCCAGCGCGCCGGTTCCCGCACTCCATCGGCGTCAAGCGGCCCACACTCGACGCGACCGAAGCCAGCGATCACCTCGCCGGTCTCGGCGTCCAGCACGTCCACGTCCACCCAGCTCCGCCGAGCGATCACCTCCGCCACGTTTACGGTCAGCCGCGTGTCCGGCTCGATCTCCAGCGCCGTCGTGTCCAGCGACCCCGAAATCTCCCGGTCAACCGTCTGCATGCACGTGAACCCGTCCAGCCGCAGCGTCGCCAGGCCCAGCTGGGTCAGGCGAACAGACCCACTCTTCCCGAGCCCGAAGTCCTCGGGGATATTCCCCGGCGGCCAGATGCTCCAATCTTCTCCCTGCCCGCTGTAGTAGATGTAGATGGTGTCGTCCTTCACGATGATGCGGTCCCCCACCACCAGGAAGCCGGCGTCCCACGTGCCCCGCTCGCCTCGCGGAATCAGCTTGTCGGTCAGGCAGACGCGCGTGAAGTGCTCGCCGTCGGGGCTGATCGCCAGCCGCAGGTCCGCGGCGTACTGCCCGAAAACCCCAAGCCCGTTCGGCACATACCAGCCGCACTCGTAGACCATCACCCAGCTCTTGCCGTAGCGGTCCAGCGTCAGAAAGTGGTTCTCCTGCTCCAGACCGTCCTTGGGATCAAGAAAGGGGTTGTCGGGACTGGGGGTGAACTTCTCAATGCTTGGCCCGTAGGCAATGAACTTGCCTCGGACCATCTCCGGCCCTGGCTTGGCGGCCGGCACGCGCTCCTGCCAGATCAGGATGAAGCGGCGGTCCGGATCCGTGGCCGCCTCATCCAGCGCCAGCACCACGATGTCAGGACCGTTTTCCAATGCCGGCAGATCGACCACCGCGCCCTTGGTCCAATGGACGCCGTCAGGCGAGTAGGCGGCGTGGGCTGGCTCGCGCTCGTCGAGGTACTTGGTGACCATCTTGAAGCGGCGGGCCGGGTCGGGCTCCGTCGGATCGCGAATCACCGCCCCGAGCTCGTCGAAACAGATGTTGTTGTCCGTGGACCCGTTGTACTCGTAAAGCCCCAGCTTCGGCTTGATCCAGCGAACGCCGTCCTCGCTGAATGCGTAGCCCATTCGTCGCCAGTTCACGTGCGCTTGATCGGCGCCGGTGTACCAGCACTTGAAAAGCCCGTCGTCGGGGTCATAGAGCACCGTCCGCACCGACCACACACTGGCCCGCACGGCGTCCCACTCGTCCAGCCGCCCGACCGGCAACACCGGATTCGCGGGATGCTTCGTGGCCTCGCACACGCGCTGCTCTACGTTGTGCGTATCGGCGACCTCGTCCAGGTCAAGAAACAGGTGTTTCGCCATGTGATCGGGCTTTCGCGACGTTCGGCTTCGCTCGTTGTGCATCGTCGCCGGTTACACGTCAGCGCGCAATCCTGGTGAGCTCACCGACTGCCGAGGAGCGCAGCCGGTCGCGGTCCGGCTAGGGCAGGCCGGCAAAGAGGATGCGACGGCGTCGCTGGCTTTCGCGGACTCTCCGGTCGATCTCGTCCGGGGACCAGTCGTCCAGCACCAGGGCGATGAGGTCGTCGCGAACGCTGGCGTAGTCGGGATCCGACGCAAGGTTGACCAATTCGTGCGGGTCCGCGCTCAAGTCAAAAAGCTCGGGCAGTTCGCCGTGGTAGTAGTTCAGCTTGTAGCGGCCGCGCCGGACCATGCGCCCCGGCCGGTCGGTGGCGTGCGCCTCGAACTCGGCAAACACGGCCCGGTTCGGATCCAAGGTTGAGTCCAAGAGGTTGTCGCCGGCGATTCCGTCGGCGTCAGCGCCTGTCGTCTCCACGATGGTGCGCGTCAGATCGAGCAGCGAAACCGGCGTATCGACCCGCGAGCCGCCCTCGATTCGACCCGGCCAGGCCGCGATCAGCGGCACGCGCACGGACGGCTCGTAGAACGAACTCTTCCACCACAGCCCGTGTTCCCCGATCATCTCGCCGTGGTCGGACGTGTAGACAACCAGCGTGCTATCGCTCACTCCGCTGGATTCCAAGGCTTTCAAGACCCGGTTCACTTGCGCGTCCGTGAACGAGACCATGCCGTAGTACGCGGCGCGGGCCTTGCCAATCTGCTCATCGGACAAGCCCTCGGCGCCCAGAAACGTCCGGAACCGCCGGCTCTGCGGGTGGACCGTGTCCAGCGGCCTGGACGGTGCGGACGGCTGGTCGGCGTGAGCGGGAAAGTACTGGTCGAAATACTCGGGCCGAACCGTTAGCGGCGTATGCGGCAGGAACCAGCCAACGACGGCGGCCCAGGGACCGTCGCGGCGCGCCGCGTCCGAAAGATAGGCCACGGCTGCGTCGGTAACGCTCTCGTCGTACTGCTGCTGCCAGGTGTCACCCGGACCAGCCGTCTTGAGCCGCTGGCGGGTTCCAGGTCGCGCCCGGATCGGGGCGTCCCAATCCGGAAAACTGGAGCCCATGGTGCCGGGGCGCATCTCATCGTGGATGCGCCGGGCGAAACCATGCATCTGATTGGGTCCGCCGATGCTCATGCGACCGCAGAGCGTGGTCTCGTAGCCCGCCGCATTCAGCCGGTGCGCCCAGGTTGGTTCGGTCACTGGTAGCGGACAGGAGTTGTCCCAGGCGCCGATGGCGTGCACCGGCAGTCCGGTCAAGAAGGCGGAACGTGATGGCACGCACAGGGGCGAGGGGCAGTAGGCCTGGTCGAAGGTCACGCCGCGATCAGCCAAGGCCTGGATCGCTGGGGTGTGGATGAAGGGATGGCCGTAGGGCGAACTCACCAACGGGTTGTGCTGGTCGCTCATGAGCACCAGCACGTTGGGACGCGCCGCAGCCGTCAAACCGGCGTTCGCCGCGTCAGCACAGTGACGTCTCGCCGCCTATGGGGTCGTGGCGGCCGTGGGGGTGAACTGGTAGCCGGCGCAGCTCACAGAACTCACGCCTCCGCATCGCTCGGGCGCGATGACCGCGTTGTAGTCCTGGCGAACCAGGCCGCCGTGCCCGCCGCCGCAGGCGCCGAGGCCAACGCCGAGCACAAGCAGGGCAGTCACCATGCATGTGCGCAGGCGGAATCTGCGTGCCGGCCGAAGGGCGGTCGTAGTTCGTGCCTTCAAGGGCTGTGCCTCTCGCGTGAAGCTAGCACGGCGTGTGCTGAGCTTTGTGCTTGGTTGCATTCGACCCTGCGACGCCTTCGTCGCTGGCGCGTGCGAAGATCAATGTTGAACCAGTGCCTGGATGAACGTTGAATGACCGCCACCGCACCCAAGCTAAACGTCGTTGGGACCAGCCCAATCCGCCATGACGGCGTAGATAAAGTGACCGGGCACGCGGTCTTCGGTGTGGACGTGCGCGTTCCCGGCATGCTGCACGCGCAGGTGCTGCGCAGCCCGCACGCCCACGCGCGGATCACAAGCATCGACACCTCGCGGGCCGAGGCCCTTCCGGGTGTCCTGGCCACGATGACTTCAGCCGACTTTCCGCTGGCGCCCGCCGAAGGCCGGCAGGCCTTCGGTAACGCCATCCGCCTCAAGGCCATGAACGTCATGGCGCGGGACACCGCGCTCTACCACGGACACGCGGTGGCGGCGGTGGCGGCGACGTCGGCCCACATGGCGGCCGAAGCCCTGCGCCTGATTGACGTGGAGTACGAGGTTCTGGACGCCGTGCTCGACGCCAAATCGGCGATTGCTCCAGACGCTCCGATCCTTCATCCCGACCTGCGGATGGAGACGGCGGGCGCCTTCGCCGATACGCCCGGCAACGTGGCCAAGCACATCGTGCTGGAAGAGGGCGACATCGAGACGGGCTTCGCCGCGGCCGACGTGGTGCTGGAACGCGAGTTCAGTACGTCCACCATCCACCAGGGCTACATCGAACCGCACAACGCCACCGCGGTCTGGCGCGCGGACGAAACGCTCGAGCTTCACTGCAGCACCCAGGGGCATTTCGGCGTTCGGAACGAAATCAGCCAGATGCTCGGGATCCCGGTCTCCAACATTCGGGTCGTTCCGGCCGAAATCGGCGGTGGGTTTGGCGGCAAGCTCACGAACTACGTGGCCCCGATCGCCGTCGTGCTGGCCCGCAAGGCCGGTCGCCCGGTCAAGCTGACAATGGACCGCACCGAGACGCTGCTTGGCACCGGCCCCGCGCCCGCCGCATTCATCCGCGCCAAGATTGGCGCCACGTTGGACGGCGATCTCACGGCGGCGCAGCTGGAAATGCACTTCGAGGCCGGGGCCTTTCCAGGTTCGTCCGTGGGCGGCGGGGCCAACTGCGGCTTCGCGCCCTATCGGCTTGAGAACTTCCGGGTGGACGGCTACGACGTGGTGGTCAACAAGCCCAAGTCGCAGGCGTTTCGCGCCCCGGGCGCGCCGCAGGCGGCGTTCGCCGTCGAGAGCCTGATCGACGAGCTGTGCGAGACGCTGGGGATGGACCCGCTGGCGTTTCGCCTGCGCAACGCGTCGGGCCAGGGCGACCTGCGACCCAACGGCACCCGCTTCAACGAGGTTGGCAACAGCCAGCAGCTCCAGGCCGCCCAGGCCTCCAGCCACTGGCAGGCGCCGGTTTCGCAACAGGACGGCCGGCTGTGCGGCCGCGGCGTGGCCTCCGGCTTCTGGGGTAACGGCGGCGGAACCTCATCGGCCACGGCGCGTCTCAACGTGGACGGCTCCGTAACCCTGCTGGAGTCGTCGCCGGACATTGGCGGCACTCGGACATCCATCGCCATGCAATTGGCCGAAACCCTGGGGATCGGGGTGGATCGGGTGCATCCGCGGATTCCCGACACCGACGCGATTGCCGAGGGCGGAAGCGCCGCAGGCAGCCGCACCACCTTCGCAACCGGCTGGGCCGCCATTGAGGCCGGTCGCGATCTCCAACAGAAGATGCGCGACACCCTGGCCGATATCTGGGACGTGGCCGAGACGATGGTAGAGGTGACGTCGGACGGGTTTGCCGCCAATGGCTATGCGGTCGACTTCGACGAGGCCGCGCGGCTGATCGTTGGCGAGGGCGAGGCGCCGGTCGGACTTGCGACCACGGCAAACAAACTTCCGGGCAACTCGTTCGCCACGCATATCGTGGACGTGGCCGTCGATCCGGAAACGGGGAAAGTGGACGTCCTTCGCTACACAGCGGTGCAGGACGTGGGCAAGGCGGTCTTTCCACCGTACGCACGGGGCCAGATCGAGGGCGGAATCTCCCAGGGCATTGGCTGGGCGCTCACCGAGGGCTACACCTACGACGCCCACGGCCGGATGACCAACACCTCGTTCCTGGACTACCGGATGCCGACCACGCTGGACGTTCCGAACCTGGAAACCGTCATGGTCGAATTTCCGAATCCGGGTCACCCCTACGGCGTGCGCGGCGTCGGCGAATTGCCGATCGTTCCGCCCCTGGCGGCCCTCGCCAATGCCATCCACGACGCCACCGGCGGTCGCATCCGCCATCTCCCAGCCTCGCCGGTCCGGGTGCTGGATGCTGTGAACAATTCAGAAATCGCGTAGCGTACAGGCTCGCTGTACAACCACCGCCACGGAGAATCGACACATGCCAACCGACCTACCCACTGCCGTCCTGGGCCGCACAGGCCTCGAAATCACGCGTCTTGGCCACGGCGCCATGGAAATCCGCGGGGGGCCGCGCGGTCGCGATATCAGCGACGACGACGCCCGCGGGATTCTGACGGCCGTTCTCGACTCGGGCATCACCTACATCGACACATCGAACGACTACGGGCGCAGCGAGGAGTTGATGGGTCAGTTCATCGGGTCGCGCCGCGACGACTACATCCTGGCCACCAAGTGCGGATGCATTCCCGGCGGTGGTGAGCACATCTGGACTCGCGAAAACATGCTCCGCGGCCTCGAGGAGAGCCTGCGACGCCTGCAGACCGACTACGTGGACGTGATGCAGCTCCACAACGCCACGGTCGCGCAGTGCGAGACCGAGGGCGTGGTCGACACGCTGGAGGAGATGCGGTCGCAAGGCAAGGTCCGCTGGATTGGCGCCTCAACGACGATCCCGCACCTGCCCACTTTCATCGAGTGGGGCGTGTTTGACGTCTTTCAGATTCCGTATGCGGCCGTCTTGCGCGAGCACGAGGAATGGATTACCAAGGCTGCGCAGGCCGGCATTGGCACGGTGATCCGCGGCGGTGTCGGCAAGGGTGAACCGGGCGTGGGTCTTGCCAGCGCCGATCGTTGGACCGCGTACGAGCGGGCCGGCCTGGACGACCTGCGCGAGGAAGGCGAAAGCCCCACGGCCTTCATGCTGCGCTACACCCTGGCGCACCCCGACATCCACACCATTATCGCCGGGACGCTCAATCCGGACCACCTGGCCGAGAACGTCGCCACGGCACAGCGCGGCGGGCTTCCGGCGGACGTCTACGCCGAGGCCAAACGCCGGCTTGCCGAGGCTGGCGAGGCGCCCGACGCCGCTAGCTGACCGCACGGGTCTGCCGGGAGCTAGGGGCCCAGCGTGCGCATCGGTCTCTATTCTCTCCCGCGTCTATGCCCAGAATCGACTGATCACCGACACGGTGGTGCCGGTAACCGTTGCCGTGGCCATTACCGAACCGACCATCCACTTGATGAGGCGCGTCTCCAGCGCGTGCAAGTCCGCCTTGGTCGCGAAAGTCGGCAGTTTCGCCTCAAGCGTGGCTTCGATCCTGGTCAGGCGACGCTCAATGTCGAGGGCGTTTAGCTCGGCGGTCATCGGTTCCTCCGTGCGCGAGGGTCCCGTGTCCCCGCAGTCCAGACGATGGAGGGCCCGCCGCACCGCCAAGCAGCCAAGCCTGCGAGATTATAGCGGGCAGCGGACGCCTTCGGGCCAGCGGGTGGAAGCGCGGTAGTGTCCTACTTTGACTTGACGCGATCTGGGGCACGGCGCACAGTTCAGGGACCTAGGCATGAAGGGAAGGCCGTTCGATGACTCGACACTCAGGGCCGCCCGACTTCAGCGAAACGGCGCACGGCATGGTCGCGCAGATCATTGCGAAAGCCGATCCCGACGCGGCCGCGGCCGCCCCGCCCGAACCGTCTGCCGCGCACGTGGCCGCTGGCCGTCAGGGGGGGCGAGGCCCGCGCCACGTCGCTCAGCGCCGCCGAACGCGCCGCCATCGCCGCCAAGGGCGGCAAGGCGCGATGGGCGGACGCCGCCACCAGCTAGGCCCGCCGTGCAGCCCACGGCGAACGCGCTTTTTTATGGCGACTGCCTGGACTGGATGCGCCAGTGGGATGACCAGACCGTTGACCTGGTCTATCTCGACCCGCCGTTCAACTCGCAATCGAACTACAACGTGCTGTTTGGCAAGACGGTCGGCGGCGCGCAATACCGCGCCTTTACCGATACGTGGCATTGGGACACCGACGCGGCCGAACGCATGGACGCCTACCGGTCAGCCATCGCGCGGCCCGCCCACGCCGCCATCGTCGGCCTGGAGCGCATCCTGGGACCGTCAGGGATGCTGTCGTACCTGACCTACATGGCCGAACGGCTGGAACACTGCCACCGGCTGCTGAAACCGACCGGCAGCCTGTACCTGCACTGTGACCCGACCGCCAGCCACTACCTCAAGATCGTCTTGGATGGCGTGTTTGGCTCACAGGGATACATGAACGAGTTGAGTTGGAAGCGAACCACGACGAAGGGTGACTACCGGCAAGGTGCTCGCAACTGGCCCCGCGTCCGGGATGTCGTGTTGCACTACGTGCGCGATGCAAGTGTCAAGGGCGGGGTGTTCCACCAGCCATTCGGCCCCTATGACGACCGCTACGTCAAGAGTCACTACAGCCAAATCGAACCGGGCACGGGCCGACAGTTCCAACTCACCGACCTTACGGCCCCAGGGTCTGGATTGCGCGGGCACCCCAAGTACGAGTTTCTTGGCGTTGAGCGCTTCTGGCGGTATGCCAAGGACAAGATGCAACGGTTGTACGACCAAGGGCGCGTGGTTCAGACCGCACCCGGTCGCGTGCCTCGCTACAAGCGGTACTTGGACGAAATGCCTGGCGTGGCGATTGGCGATACGTGGGAAGACATCGCGCCACTCAATTCTCAGGCGAAAGAGCGGCTTGGCTATCCGACACAAAAGCCCGTCGCGCTGTTAGCGCGCATCATTGAAGCCAGCTCGAATCCTGGCGACCTCGTGCTGGACCCATTCTGCGGTTGTGGGACCACCATTGACGCGGCCCGCCGGCTTAATCGCCAGTGGGCGGGGATCGATATCGACGCCTTTGCCATCGACCTGATTCGCGATCGTCTCGAAGACGCCAATATCCCCGCCTACGGTATGCCCTATGACTTGGCGGGCGCGTCCAAGCTGGCCGCCGAACGTCCGTTCGCGTTCGAGACGTGGGCCGTTCGCCGACTCACCGGCTTTGTCCCGAACACAAACCAGGTAGCGGACGGCGGCGTGGACGGGCGGGGCACGGTGTGGGAGCAACCGGAGGGCAACGTCACCAAGTTGGCACTGGCGCAAGTCAAGGGCGGCGCGTTCAGTTTGAGCGGCTTACGCGACTTCGGACGCGTGATTCACCGTGACCGCGCCGCTATCGGCTGCTACGTGACGCTTGAACCGGCGGACACGCCAGCGGCGCGAGCCGAAAGTGGTGACATGGGAGGCGTGCAGATTGCGGGCATGCGCTATCCGCGGCTCCAACGATGGTCGATTGCCGACTACTTCGACGAACGTCCGCCCAGGTTGCCCATCATGGCGAATCCGTACACCGGCAAACCAATGCAGGCGCGATTGATCTAATCCTCACTTGATATCCCTAAGCTAACTGATATCTAAGTATACCAGTTAGCTTAGGGATATCAAGCGGCAATGGGCAGTTTCGGGACCCGTCCCTCGAAGTAATCGTCCACGGTATAAATCTGCACACGGGGTACGTCCATGAACCGGCCCGTGCTCGCTGCGGCGTCGCGCATACGCGGCGTCACGCGTTCCTCAAAGCAGGTGAAGATGCCAAGGTCGGCGTCGGCTTGTTGCCTGGCCCCGTTGAACGCCTGTACGTCTCCCGGCCCCGTGCCGCCGCCCTTGACCTGCGAAACCAGGTCGATAAATCGGCCCTTGCGAATCGCGAGCCGCCCCCAGCCGTCAATCCCACCATCGCCGCGTTGCCGCTTGTTGAACTCCATGCCGTCAACCAGTGATGCGGCCCAGCGCTCGAAGCGAAAGGCATCCAGGTTGGCGAGCACGCGCGCATCGTCCCGCGTCTTGGGGAATCCGATGAAGTCAATCTCCGACCACAGACTGTCGAAGTGGTTGCGGAGACGCTGCTCGATGACCTTGCAGGCGTTGACGCAGATATCGACGCCAATCCACTGGCGGCCGAGATTCTGAGCGGCGTGAATGGTCGTGCCGCAGCCACAGAACGGGTCGAGCACCACGTCACCGGGGTTACTGGACGCCTTCAGGATGCGCTCCAGCAGCGCGACTGGCTTCTGCGTGGGATAGCCGAGGCGTTCCCGCTGGTTCGTAAGGCTCGGAACATCGGCCCACCAGTCTTCAGGGACTTTCCCACGACCGAAGCGCTCCCGAACGTCAATCGCGTCGCGCCGCACCTGCGTGGTGACTGAAGGAGAGATAACGCTACGTCGCCCCTCAATGCGCCCACGGCGTGCCAGCGTCTCGTCGCTGTAGGCAACCCGGACTGCATCGCGGTTGAACCCCGTAGCTGCCGACTTCGCGTAGAAGAGAATGACGTCATGCTTGCGAGGAAACCATCGCGGGGTGTTGCTTGGCCCGGTGTAGCACCAAGCAATTTCGTTCCTTAGACTGCCCCCCCCCGAAACATTCCATCCAAAACCAACTTGAGCGAATGACTGAAGGTCGGGTCGCAATGCAGGTACAGGCTGCCGGTTGGTTTCAGCAGCCGGTGGCACTCGCGCAGCCGATTCGCCATGTACGACAGATAGGCCAAGCTCGGCCCCTCGCCGTGGATCAGCCGAAGGCCCTCCATGGTCTGCGCCAGCGGTCCAGGCGTACGCGCGACCTGGTGAAAGTCCTCAACGGCTTCGTGCCAGCGCCACGTATCGTCGAACGCTTCCCACTGCGCCCCGCCGATGAAGGCGTTGTAGAGCCGCTTCGAGTTGAACGGCGGGTCCAGGTAGATCAGGTCAACGGATTCGTCAGCGAGGTCCTCGCGCATCACGTCGAGACAATCGCCGAAATAAAGTCTCCGCACGGCGGGCCTAGCTGGTGGCGGCGTCCGCCCATCGCGCCTTGCCGCCCTTGGCGGCGATGGCGGCGCGTTCGGCGGCGCTGAGCGACGTGGCGCGGGCCTCGCCCCCCTGACGGCCAGCGACGGCCTGGGGGGATTCGTCGGGTTCCTCAATGGGAACCGCACCACTCATGCGCTGGAACAGCCCGTGGGCCAGTTCGTTAAAGTCGGGCGGTCCTGGATGCTTCGTCATCGACCTTCCCTCATGCGCGAGTTGCCAAACTGTGGCCCGCGCCTTGCAAACCTGTCAAGTCAAAGTAGGACACTACCGGAAGTGCTAAGGTACTTCCGTCCCGGCTCTCCGGCACGACAAGGTAGATTTGCGCTCCCATGCGTTTCGGCGATCTCACCTATCTAGAAATCCGTCGCTGGGCGCGATCCGGCTGCCTGGCAATCCTTCCTACGGGTTGTACCGAGCAGCAGGGACCGCACCTCCCCGTCGACTTCGACACGTGGTTTGCCGAGCGCCTCTGCCTGGCGGCATCCCAAAGGGCCGCGGGAAAATTTCATGTTCAGTCGCTCGTGTTACCCGCGATCCCGTTCGGTCCTACGCCGGAGCATCGGAACTATGGAGCGGGCTACGTCGATATTCCGAGCAAGCTCCATAGCGATCTAATCTCGGCAACCCTGGATTCCCTGGCCGAGCAGCGCTTTGAGCGCATTGTCGTCTGGCGTGGATGTGGAGGTCACGACCTGCGCGGCACGGTCCGGCAGTTCAACGAGACGAATCAGTACAAAGCCCAAGCGTTCTTGCCTGAGCACCCGTTCCACGACATCTGGTGCCGTCTTGACGACCCGAATGTGCCCGGTGGGCACGCCGACAGCTTCTCAACCTCCATATCGCTCCACCTGCGCCCCGCAACCGTGCGTATGAACGAGATCGTCGATCCCGCTCACCGGCCGGTTGGCTCGCATGATCCGGAGTTGGACTTCGCGCGCTACTCGCCCACCGGGGTCATTGGCAACCCAACCCACGCCAGCGCCCAGCTTGGCGCCAAGCTGTGGGCGGCCTCCGTGGACAGTGTCGCGGAGACCTTGCAGGCAATTGCGTTAGGCGCGGTGCCCACCGAAAGCGCGTGATGACGCGTCGAGTACGGCGTGGGTGGATCGTAGAGGACAGCCTGAACCAATCCCACGCCGAACCCGGCTCTCTTCTCGAGGCTCGCTCGAGTTAGCCCGAGAGGGCCTCGCTGACCAGCGGTAGAACCTCGCCGTCCTCCGCGTGGCGTCCCAGGGCCTTCTTCGAGAAGACCAGGGCACCGTCCACGATCACCTCGAACACGCCGCCGCCGGATGGCATGAGGCTCATCTCCGCCACGTCGGCTGCGTGCTCGCCCAATATCTCCTCCGTCGCACGGACGGCTTTAGGGAGATAGTTTCATTGACTGCAGTATTCGATCGAGACTCGGGTGCCTCGTCCCATGTTGCGTTCCCTTGCGTGGCTGTTGAACCGTGTGTCCAAGCCTATTGTCGCATGTACGCGCGGTTTCACGCGTCGGCCTAATCAGCCACACCGCTCACCAACAACGATCGGAAGCTCGATCTCGCTGAACCAGGACTCCTCAACCATGCCGAGCGTCAGCGTGTATACCCCCGGTTGAGATGGTGCCTCAACGCCCCCCTCGAAGACAAGCCCGGATGCGGTCGGGATGTCTGACTCACGGTACGTCTGCGCTGGCAGCAACCGTCCTTCGAGCGTCTCCAGGCGTTGAACCGTGAATCGGTCGTCCGGCGTCGACCATCGACTTCCGATCAGGTTTCGCTGGCCCCATGACTTCGCACCCGTGTTGAGCGCGATGACTTGGGCGAGCGTGGTCTCCCCGGCGCACAGGCGGGGCTGGAGCCTGAGAATCCGCAGGTCCGCTGCATTCTCAGGAAGGACGCCGACGGCCTGCGGTTCGCGGACCTCAACGGTCGTCGCGGCTCCGGGTGAGTCCTCGAGCGCCAGACGCAGGCGATAGGTGCCTGGCGCCCGTGGCGTGCGTGCCTGGAGCAATTCAAGCGCCGGCGCCTTGGCCCGCGCGACGATGACGGGCGGGAGGCGCAGCCGAACCGCCTGTCGATGCGTCTCGCCGCCATCCTCCGGCTCCCAGATCAACGCCCCCGACGCCATGCGCTGGCTTGAGGCCGGCAGCCACGGGCGTTCCGCGGGGTTGGATAGGTAGACCGACACCGCGATGGCCGCATCGGCCGCGGCCACGGGCGCCAGCGCCAGTTGCAACTCGACGTTGGACAGGGAGGTGGCGGGGGGAGCTTCGGGCGGCCCCAGATAGCTAACGACGAATCGCTCCGTCTCCTGCGTTTGCGCCGCGGGTTGAATCGCCTTGATCGTGGCTTGCCATGCTTCGGTCTGGTCGGAGTCAAGGTCTTCCCGATCCAGGACAACCGTACGTGCACCCAGGGCAACCAGGGCCTCCAGAACCTCCTGCCGGTTGCTGTCGTCGGCCCAATGCGTCATGCGTGCCAGCTGCGAAGATCCGCGCGGCTCGTAGCCCGAGTAGCCGTCCAAGATTGGCCGGCGGCCGCCATTGAGCGTCCATAAGGCCCGTCGCACGTTGCGTACTTGCAGCTCGTGGATCTGTCCCAGGTCCAGGCCGAGCCGCTCGCCGGCGATGGGAATGAAGGCAATGGGCCCGTCGGGCGAGTTGGCCAGGAGCGCTTGCAGGTCTCGGTTGTAGGGAATCGGCGCGCCCGACATGGGCACGCGCGCAAACTCCACGGCGAGCAGTCCCACGAGGCCAACCGCGACGACGGAGGCCGCCCAGCCGCTGAACCGTCGCCAGCGCATGAGCCGATCCACGGCAATGGCGGAAAGGAACGCCATGGCCAGCACCATCCCAACAGCCAGAAACTGCGGGTTGCGCATCGCGGCGAATCCGGGAACCCACGTGTACGCGGCGTTGAACGGCAGCCCGACGCCCGTTGGCTCGTCGTGCCACCAGAGTTCAGGCCCCAGGGTCAGGATGAACATGAGCAGTCCGCTGCTTCCCAGGCCAATCGTGACGGCGCGGCGCCGAGCGGAGATGGCGCCGGCGGCCAGTCCCACGCAGGCGAGCGCGGCGGGAACCAGGGCGGGGAACGTGACGTCGAAGCCCTGGATGCGCTCGGCGGCGGCCCGAAACCAGAGACTGGAGGGCACTGCCGTCGGCAGGTAGTCCGGCAGTCGGGCGCTGAGTTGGCGTGCCTCATCGAGGGTTCGAACCTCCTGATTGTCCAGCCAAAAGCCGAGATATCCGGTCAGCAACGGAACGAAGGGGAGGGCGGCGACGAGAGTGGCGGCGGCGGATTGAGCTACCAGGCGTCGGTCCAACGGTGGCAGACGACCGGCGAGAACGGCGGAGATCATCAGGGCAAGCAGCGTGACGAGCGAGATGAAACCGAGGTAAACACCCGTCGCGAACTGAACGAAGACGCAGAGCCAGGCGCCGCTGAACTTCCACCAGGTCGGTCGCCGAAGGAACCAGAACCAGAAGGCGAGGGCCAGAGGTGTCCACCAGGCCATGAGCAGGTGGTGGTACTGGAAAAACTCCTGCGAGATCGGGGCATAGGCAAAGACGAAGCCGGCCAGAATCGCCGGTGCCCAGCGGCCAAGTAGAAACCAGGCGGCCGTGGCCGCCGCGGCGGCGTTGAGCACCGGGCTAACGATGGTGAGCACATTGATGCCGACTCCGGGTCCGAACAACGTGGCGACGGGTACGTAAACCGGCAGGCCGCCGAGCAGGAGGTGGGTATAGAAAACCGAGTCGCCCATGCCGAAGTACATCAGGCCTTCGAGAAAGCGGTGCGGCTCCGTGAAGAGCGCGAGACGTGCCCACTCCATGGAGTAGAGGAAGAGCACGTTGTCCTTATGGCCCAGGTGGAAGTGATCGCCCGGCAGCGGCGGCAACGTGGCCAGCGCCGCGGCCAGGTAGAGCGCCCCGGCGATTGCCAGTCGCATCGGCCAAGTGAGTCGAGTGGGGGGGCGAACGTTCGGCAGGCGTACGCGAGACAAAGCGATTCGTCTCCGGAGTTTTACCACGCGCGTCATGGCTGAGATTATCGGTACAATCCGTTCTGGCCGTGGCGTTGCCATAGGCGCGGCGCTGGCGCAAAGTGGGTCTCAGGTCGCCGCCCGGCAGCGCAGACGAACGGGGTTGGAGCAATGGGCACTGATCCAATTGAACTTGGCTCGCGCAAGCATCTGTTTATCGACCTTTCGCTCGCCGACGACACGACGGGCGTCGCCCTGGGGGTAAACCCGCCGCGACTGGGTGGCATCGCCATCGGGCGTGATCGCGCCTGGGAGCACCACATCCACTTCCAGAACACGGTCCTGGATGACAACGGGCTGGGCCGCTGCTGGTACACCACGTCGGTGGCCGGAGACAGCTTAGAGACCGCGCGATTTGGATATGCAGAGTCCGAAGACGGGCGTCACTGGCGCAAGCCCAACCTTGGCCTGGTTGAGCTGAACGGGCGTCGCGACATGAACCTGATCCCGCCCAAACCCAAGCGGGCCAACGTGTTCATCGATCCCTCCGCGCCGCCGGCCGAGCGCTACAAGACCTTCGGCCTGAGCCTGGAGGATGACCCCGGAGCGATTGGCTACGGCGTCTTCGCCTCCGCCGACGGCTATGTCTTCCATGAGCTCGGCTGCAACGGCATCCGGCGGGCGGGCGATACCCAGAACATGGCGTTCTGGGACGACCGGCTGGGACGCTACGTCGCGTACTTCCGAGGCTTCTCACACCACCCCGATGGTCGGCTGCGGCGCGCGGTGGCTCGCTGGGAGACCGACGACCTGACCAGCCGTGACGGCTGGGACCTCGAGAACGAAGAGAGCGACCGGCAGATCGTCGACCAGTTGCCGATCGTGATCGCCTGCGATGACGACGATCCGCCCGACATGGACATCTACACCCCATCCGTCGTGAAGTACCCCGGGGCCGACGACGTGTACCTGGCCACGATGTCGATGTACCACCACTTCACGGCGGACGAGATGGATGACGTGGACCCGCCGCGCAACGACGGCCTGATGGACATCCAGCTGGCGGTCAGTCGCGACGGGATTTCCTGGGACCGTCCCGACCGCCGCCCTTATGTGGGCATTGATGCCGAGGGGCCGGGCCAGCGAATGCTCTATGCCGCCCAGGGTCTCCTCGTTCGGGGCGACACGGTGCTCCAGTACCACACGGCCTACGACCAGTCGCACGGCCACAAGCGGCAGAACAACCCCGGCGGTGTGATTTGCTGGACGGAGCAGCGTCTTGACGGCTTCGTGAGCGCAAACTTTGCCTACACAGGCGGCGAGCTGGTCACCCGACCGATCACCTCTGACGGATCAACGCTGGTGCTGAATGTGGACGCTTCGGCCTCGGGCGAGGGTCGCGTCGAAGTTCAGGATGCGGAGGGTCGGCCGATCGAAGGACGCACGCTCGCGGATTGCGACCGGGTGATGGGTAACTACCTCCGCCATAAGGTTTCGTGGGGCGGCGCCTCGGACCTCGGCGTCCCCGCCGGTACGCCAATCCGCCTGCGTTTCGCCATGCGCAGCGCGCGACTCTTCGCTCTTCAGTTCGCCGGGGCGAGCACATAGGCGGACGCGGTCCTAGTGTGGCTTGGCTGCGTTTCCGGCTCGGTCGATACGTCGAAGAAGTCGTAGCAAGAATCCTCTGAGCGACGGGTCCGTGCTGAGACCGAGCGCTTGGCCTGCTCGCAGCGCGGCTTCCGCGGGGTGGCCGGTCTTATGCAGGCTGCTGGCGAGCCAGGCCAGCGTCTCGGGCACGACTGCGGGATATATATCCAGTGCCAGGGCCCTTCGGTAGTGGGGGATCGCCTGCGCTTCCCTGCCGTTGTTGTCGTGAAAGAGGGCGAGGTTGTAGTGGGCATGAGCCTCTTCGCTCTGTGTCGTCGCCTTCTCCAGGGCGGCGGTGAGCGATGCAAGATTTCGGCGCTTCCGGCGTGGCTTCTCTGAGGTCAAGGGTTCGACCACATGCAAGTGCTCCGCTCCGCCGGCTCAGCGTCTCTTCAGGACTCCGCAGCCTGACGCTATGACGGTCCCGGCCCCGAA
The DNA here is from genome assembly GCA_965263175.1 of Chloroflexota bacterium. Lineage (GTDB taxonomy): Bacteria > Chloroflexota > UBA11872 > UBA11872 > UBA11872 > UBA11872. The sequence goes on along the minus strand of OZ253587.1, from coordinate 2,516,350 downwards.
GCGCGTCCTCTGAGTGGCACCTCGCGCAGGAAGATCGTCACCACGAATGCGACGGCCAGCGCCACGGCCACCACCACGAAAACAGAGCTGATGGCCGATGCCAGGGTCTCCTGAAGCGCATCGATCAGCTGGGTCACGATCGCTTCGCCCTGCGGGCCTCGGTCCGCAAAGGCAGCCCGGAGCGCGTCCAGGGCCTGGGGACCGACCAGCGCCTGCGGGTTTTCCTCCATCCGCGCGAGCTGGTCCGGCGGCAACGCCTGCCGGATGGCGGGTGGCAGCGAGTCCTGGAGTCCGGCGGCGAACCGATTCGCCATGAAGGATCCGAGAACCGCCAGGCCCAGGGCGCCGCCGATCGAGCGATAGAACTGTGTGGCCGACGTCACCGCGCCCAGCTGGCCGGCGGGCGAGGCGTTCTGCACGGCGATGGTGAAGCTGGGGAACGTGATGCCAAGCCCCAGGCCCGTCACCATGATGCTGGCAACTGCCTGTCCGAAGGACGTTTCAGGCGTCATCCGGGAGGTCAACACAACGCCGCAGGTCATGATCGCGATGCCGATGAGCCCCTGCAGCCGGTAGTGTCCGCCGAGCCGGGATAGCGCCTGCCCGGACAGCGTGGCGGCGACCACCATGCTCAGCATCATCGGAGTCAGGAACGATCCGCTGCTGGTGGCCGATGCCCCCAGCACGCCCTGGAAGAACAACGGGATGAAGATGATGGATCCGAACATCGCGAATCCCGTGATAAATACGGCCACCAGGGAGATGCTCACCACGGGGTTCGCGTAGATACCCAGCGGCATGATCGGGTCGTCTGCTCGTCGCTCGACGAGAACGAAGACCACCGTCATCACGACCGCCAAGACCAGGACCCCGACGATCTGGAGCGACAGCCAGTCGTACTGCACGCCGCCCAGCGACAGACCGATGAGCAGCGGCACGATCACCAGCACAAGCAGTGCCATGCCGGCGTAGTCGAGGCGAATGCTCCGGCGCTCGGGTCGCGTGTTGGGAAAGAAGCGAATGAAGAGGGCGATCACGGGCAGGCCCAGCGGCACATTCACATAGAAGATCCAGTTCCACGACAGGTTGTCGGTGATGAACCCGCCCAGGGTGGGACCGATGACCGACGAAAGGCCGAACACGGCGGCGACAATGCCTTGGTACTTGCCGCGCTCGGCCGGCGGAAACAGGTCGCCGACGGTGGTGAATGACAGAGCCATCATGCTGCCGCCGCCGATGCCTTGAATGGCTCGGAAGACGATGAGCTGATTCATGGATTGGCTGACGCCGGCCAGCACCGAGCCGACCAGAAAAACCACGATTCCGCTCAGAAAGAACACCTTGCGGCCATACAGGTCGGACAGCCGCCCGACGATTGGAACCGTCGTGGTCGAGGCCACCAGGTAGGCGGTCGTTACCCAGGTAAACCGGTCGAAGCCGCCCAGATCGGCGATGATCCGCGGCATCGCCGTACTGACGACCGTCTGGTCCAGCGACGCCAGGAACAGCGCCAGCATCAACCCGCCCATGGTAAACACCACTTGCCGCCGCGGCAGCGGGGTGTAGGAGTCGGTGGGCGCGGAAGCCGTGCTGGCTCTCACGGTCGTTTCGTTGCGCGCATGTCTGTCAGTGCCTTGGGGTAACGGCGATCAGACCCGGGGATCAGTCTTGAAAGTTCAGGGCGTGGAGGCGTGCCGCGCCGCAGAAGTGTATGCGCAAGCGGACTGCGTCCGGGCCTAGATCGGCGAGTTGGCGGTCGCGCCAGACCACGGGTTCGCGCAGGCCGTCACGACACAGCGGCCGGCAGTCCGCCCGGCTTAACCCCGGCAGCGGCTCGTCGCCGTCAGCCGGCAGCACCTCAACCTCCACCCAACTGCGCTGCGGCTGGACGTCGCTGATGTTGAGCGAGAGCCGGACGCCGCGCTCGCTGGCAGAGAAGGGCCGGGTGACGACGAATCCGGGCGTCTCCCGGTCCACCGTCTCCAGACAGGTGAACCGGTCGAGCCCAAGAGTGGCCAGCCCCATCTGCGACATACGCAGGGCGCCGGTGTTCCGCCAGTGCGAGTCGTCGGGAATGTTGCCGGACGGCCAGCTGGTCCAGGTCTCGTCGTTGCCGCAGTAGTAGAGGTAGAGCCGGTCGTTGTGCTGGACCAGCTTGTCGGCGATCACCAGCGAGCCGCTGTCCCAGGCGCCGCGTGGGCCACGCGGGATCAGCGGCTGATGCGGCTGCACGCGGCTGAAATGCTCCCCGTCGCGGCTCACCGCCAGCCGGATGTCCGCGCAGTACACGCCGAAGCGTCCGGTGCCGTTGGGCACATACCAGCCGTACTCGTAGGGCATCACGTACTGGCCGGCGTAGGCGGCCAGCATCAGAAAGTGGTTTTCCTGCTCCCGGCCGTCGTTCGGATGCAGCACCGGGTTGTCGGCGCTGGCGGTCAGGTGCTCGATGTCCGGCCCAAAGGCCAGGTGCTTGACGCGCACCCGTTCCGGACCCGTCTTGTTATTCGGTAGCACGCCCTGCCAGATCATCTTGAAGCGACGATTGGGATACGGGTCCTGGTCATCCTTGATCAACGCCACGATGTCGGGCGTGCCGCCGTCCCATTCGGGCAGGTCGATCTGCGACCCTTCCGTCCAGTGGATGCCGTCGGCCGAGTAGCCCGCGCGAATCTTCCGTTCGCGCGGCGGGCCTTTCACGATCATCTTGTAGCGGCGGGCCGGGTCGTCTTCCTCCAGGTCCTTCACCACCGGTCCCCAGCCCAGCAGGCAGATGTTGTTGTCACGGCTGCCCCGGTACTCGTGCAGACCCAGCCGTGGCTTCTCCCAGTGCACCCCGTCCTCGCTGATGGCGTACCCGGTGGCCCACCAGCGCTCCACGCTCACGTCTGTGCCCGCGTACCAGCTCTTGAACAGGCGCTCATCCTCGTCGTAGAGCACCGTGCGGCCTTCCCAGGGGCGCGCCTGGAGGCTGTCCCACTCGTGGTGATCGCCCAGCGGCAGCACCGGGTTGTTCGGGTGCTTCTCCGCCTCGCAAACCGCCTGCACCACGTTGTGCCGCGACTGCACGTCCGCCAGATCAAGGAAGGGCACCGGTCGCTCACTCATGGTCGCTGCCCCATTCCCTCATCGAACCAGGCTGTGATGGCGTGCAAGCGCGCGGCGCCGTAAAGGTTCACGCGCAGACGCACAGTGTCCTGCGGCAGGTCGGCCAGACGCCGGTCGCGCCAGACCACTGGTTCACTCAGGCCGTCGCGATGCAGCGGCTGGCAGTCGTCCCGCGTGAATCCGGGCAGCGATTCGTCGCCATCCAGCGGAAGAACCTCCACGTCCGCAAAGCTGCGCATCTGCTGCACATCGCTGACGTTCAGGGCGAGGCGGCCGTCGCGGTCGCCGATGGTCAGCGGCTGGGTCACGACTGATCCCGGCGTTTCGCGGTCGACCGTTTCCAGGCAGGTGAAGCGGTCTCTCGGCAAGGTGGCCAGGCCCATGCGTGAGACGCGGTTGGACCCGACTTCGCCGGTGCCTTTCCAGTGCGAGTACTCCGGCACGCTGCCCTCCGGCCACTGCGTCCACTCCTCCCCGTTACCCACGTAGAAGAAATAGAGTCGCTCGTCGTGCTCCACCAGCTTGTCGCTCATCATCAGCGCCCCCGCGTCCCAGGTCCCCCTGGGGCCCCTCGCGATCAGCGGCTGGTGCGGCTGCAGCCGCGTGTAGTGATCCCCGTCCTGGCTCACCGCCAGCCGGATGTCCGAGCAAAACATCCCGTGCACGCCCGTCCCGTTTGGCGCGTACCAGCCGTACTCGTACGGCATCACGTACTGCCCCGCGTAGGGCGCCAGCGCCAGGTAGTGGTTCTCCTGCTCCATCCCGTCGATCGGATCCAGGATCGGGTTGTCCGCAATCGCCGTCAGCTGCTCCACGTCCGGCCCGCAGGCCAGGTGCTTGGTCCGCACCATCTCCGGACCCGGCTTGTTGCTGCGACCCAGGCCCTGCCACACCATCTTGAACCGACGGTTCGGGTCGGGGTCCTGATCGTCCTTGATCAGAACCACGATGTCCGGATCGGGCCGGTACCACTCCGGCAGCCGGATCGAGGCCCCGTCGGTCCAATTCACCCCGTCCGGCGAAACGCTGATCCAGCAGTCGTCTGGTCGCTCGTTGCTCTTGACGATCATCTTGTAGCGGCGGCTCGGGACATCGTCCAGGTCCTTGACCAGCGGTCCCCAGCCCTTCCGGCAGACGTTGTTGTCGCGGCGGCCTCGGTACTCGTGCAGGCCCAGCTTCGGCTTCTCCCAGTGCACCCCGTCGTCGCTGACCGCGTAGCCGGTCCACCACCAGCGGTCCATGCTCAGGTCGCTGCCGGCGTACCAGCACTTGAACAGCCGTTCCTGCTCGTCGTAGAGAATCGTGCGGCCTTCCCACGGGCGGGCCTGCATGCCGTCCCACTCATGCGCGTCGCCCAGCGGCAGCACCGGGTTGTCGCGATGCTTGGCGGCCTGGCAGACCGCCTGCACCACGTTGTGCCGCGACTGCACGTCGGCAAGGTCCAGGAACAGCAGGCGGTTTCCCGGGGCGAGGAGGCGCGCATCGCTGGTAGACATGTGACCGACCTTTCACGCGGCTGGTGGCGTTTGGCTGTGTGGGCCAGAGCCGGTGGGTTGCCCACCGGCCGCGCGGACTCACCATAGCGCCCCGGCTGTCCAAACCTCTGGCTTCTGCCTGTATGGGGCGGCAGTGAGACGCCGTAGGGCGCCGTTCGCGAACCGTCCTCTTTAACCGGCACATTCGGCAAAGGAAGGTCGGCGCTGCGCCTGCTAGCGTGAGACGGCACCTGGATCGAGCCGGATGTCGCCGTGACCGACAGTCCTGACGATGGATCAGCGCCGCCCGCTCCGCAGCTGCTGGTCACTATCGTCGATTACGACCCGACCTGGCCGCAGGCCTTCGCGGCGGCCCGGGCCGAGATTCTCGAGGCCGTGGGGCCTTACGTGGAGTGCGTCGAGCACGTGGGCAGTACCTCCGTCGTGGGGCTGGCCGCCAAGCCGATCATCGACATCCAGGTCGGCGTGAAGGAATGGCACGAAGCAAGAGTCACCATCAAGCCACTGGGCGCGCGCGGCTGGCTGTTCCGTGGGCAGAACGGCATTCCACGCCGCCACTACTTCGTAAAGCGCACCGCCGCCGGCCGCCGGACCCATCACCTGCACATGCTGGAGGTTTCCTCGGAACGCTGGACGGAAATGCTGGCCTTCCGCGACTACCTGCGCGCGCACCCCAGCGCCTCGTCGGAATACGCCGACCTGAAATGCACCCTTGCCAGTCGCCCATTGCCCGAGCGCGGCGAATACACGGAAGCCAAGGCGCCCTTCATCCAGCGCATCGTGGCCCAGGCCCTCGGCAAGTCACGCTAGCATCTGCGGCTGGTCCCGCCTGCGGCCGCAGGTTTATTTTCTGTCTTGCGGCGGCTCAGACCGAGCGCCTTCATCTATTGCCTGGGTTGAACAAACTTCCCATGAGGCTGACCAATGACCAGTGAGCCGGATTGGCCAAAGCCCTCCGGCCGGTCGACAAGCTCTTGCGTAAATCGCCGTCGCCACGGGCCAAGTGCGTCTTTGGTGGCCAGGTCGTGCTCCTCGTGGGGGTCCTCAACGACGTCGAACAGGAACTCCTCGCCGGTCTGGCTGAACCAGCCGTGTTGACGTCACTCGTTGACGCTCACACGGGCGCTTGCTAGCCTTCCGCGATTGCAAGGTTAGTCTTCGAAAGGTTCGGTTTGCAATGAGGTTCGCAGCACTTTCAAGGCGCAGATTAGTCAAATCGCTTGGCGCTGGCGCCCTTGGCGCAGCGGGTGCGGCACTGGTTGCCGCCTGTGGCGAAACGCAGGCGGCCGAAGTGGAGACGATGGTCGAGAAGGAAGTTCCGGTCGAGCGGGCCGTAACCAAGGAAGCTGTCAAGGAAGTCACGGTTGCGCGGACGGTCACGCGGCAGGTTCAGGTCCAGAAGGTCGTGGAAGCTCAACCGACGCCACAGACTCAGACCCTCCAGTTCCAGACCGACCACACCTCCGGTTCGCGTGGTTCGGCTGTCGCATGGGCCCTCGCGCGATTCTACGCCGAGAACCCCAACATCATCGTTCGGTACGTCCCAGCGCCAACCGACGTTTCTGTCGTGTACGGCACAATGGTGGCGGCCGGTTCCCTGCCGGAAGCCGCACTGATGAGCGGCTGGTTCGCCACGGGGTGGTACACGGCCGGCGCCTTCACCAACATCGACGATGTTCTGGCCAAGCAGGACAGCTACAACCCCCAGGACTGGTATTACCCCGGCGATTCCTCCGGTGTGGACTTCGCCGACACGTTGCCCTACGGCCACCTTGACGGTCTGCGCGGTAAGCAGTTCGGCATGCCCTACCAGGGCAACACCAACGGTCAACACATCAACCTGCAGATCATGGAAGAAGCAGGGATCCAATGGCCGACGCCGGGCAACTGGCATCTCGAGCAGCAATTCCTGGACGACCTGCGCAAAGCGACCGATCCGGACACCAACACCTTTGGCATCGAGGTTGGCGGCGGCAACGGTGGGTCCTGGACGCAGTGGAACCCCTGGGGTTGGGCGTTGGCCGACGATCCGAACATCATGTACCGCAGCGCCGACGGCATGCGCACAACCTGCTGGGACTCCGGCGCCGATCGGGGCGTGCGGCTGGCGGTGGACTTGATCGCCGTACATAAGGTGTCGCCGGCGCTCGGCGAAAGTCGCGAATTGGCCGGTGAGTTCCGCGACCTGTTCTCCGCCGGCAAGCTGCTCACCGCACGCAACGGCGGTGCCGTCGGCAGTACGATCAGCCGTGTCGCCGATCGCTTCCCGTGGTCAATGGCGCCCATGCCCGAGGGTCCGCGCGGCCCCGTGCCGCACGAGATCACCGAGCAGCCGCACATGATCGCCAACACGGCCCAGCTGAATGGCACCACCGAGGCCGCCACGCAATTCGTGCTGTTCATGGCCGGCCCGGAGGTTCAGGGCCGCATCGCGGTCGACCGCGGATCGATGCCCTTGCGCAAGGATGTGATGGCGTCGCCTGAGTTGGCCGCGGGTCCGCCGCAACGTCACGGCATGTGGAAGGACTACCTGGAGCAGCCGGACGCTCGCCACCGGCAGATGGGCTATCCGGCCTGGCTGGAGTGGATCAACTCCTGGCGCAACGTGGACGCCGCGCACGCGGGCGACTTGACGATCGATGAATTGATGGAGCGAAGTCTTACAAGGGCTGACCGCGTCCTGAGCGAGAACGTTGAGGCCTATCAGGGTCTGAAGACGTACATCGCGAACGTCTGAGCCTTCGACTGGATTCGCACCCGACAGACGGGAGGCCGCTCAATCGAGCGGCCTCCCGGTCCTTTAACGAACCCTGCGATGCGTCCTAGCTCAAGTCCCGCGGCGCCGTGCCGAATCGATACGCGAACAGCGAGCCGTAGGTCACCTCGATATGCAGCCGCACCCTCTCGCCCTGAACGCGCTCCAGACCCGTGTCCCCGCCCCAGCTCACGGGATGATCGATCGCGTCGCCCTGAATAGGATCGCAGTCCTCCAGCGAGCGACCGGCAATGGGGCCGGCTTGCGCCGTCCGCAGGCCCACTCGAACCGTGCCGGTCTGATTCAGCCTGGCGTTAATGAACAGCCGTGGTTGATTGGCATCTACAGGCTCCGTCACCAGCTGACCGGTTTGGCGGCCCGCCACCAGGCCGACGAAACGGTCGACGCCAAGCAGGAACGACCCGATGGCCGCGATTCGGTGAATCCGGCCATGTGCCGACTGCCGCCCCATGTACCAGAACCGTAAGTGCCGCCCCTGGCGAATGGGCGGGTTGTTGGTCACGTTGAGCCACGTGTCGTCCCACTGCCCGTCCGGCCCCAGGTCCAGGAACGGCTCGCGGCGCGGCCGGTGCCATCGCACGCCGTCCGGGCTGGAGGCCAGCGTCACCCAGATCTTCTCCACTTCGGTGTCGTAGAGATCCACGAACGCCAGATAGCGATTCCCGTACGCGAATGGACTGATGGAGTAGAACTGCGTGCCGGGCGTATCCCAGTCGTCCATGCGCAGCACGTTCTCGAAGTCCGACCAGGACAGAAAGTCACGACTGGTAGCACGCGTGATCAGGCGCTTGTAGGGCATCCGCGAGCCCAGCGGTTCGTTCGGAACCTCGGCTTCCGGGTATTGCGGAGAGGACACCGCGCCGGTCACCTTTGGACGGCGTGTGTAGGCAAGGTAGTGGCCGGAAACCGGGTCCTTCATGGCCGAGTGACGGTCGCCGGCTAGCGGCATCATGGGCGCGCTCGTACGACTCCAGTGGATGCCGTCCGGGCTGAACAAGCCGTAGATTCCATTGCCCTGATCGGTCTCGAATGCGTGGTAGGCGAGCAGCTTGTAGCGGCGCTCCGGAGCGCCTACCTCGTCCACGATCACCCCGTGGCTCTCAAAGGCCCGAAGGCCGGCAAAATCGTGAGGCCAATACACGATGTTGTTATGACGCGAGCCGTGCCATTCCACCGCATGCAGATCGGGCTTCTCCCACGTCAGCCCGTCATCGGACACCGCATAGTTGAAGACGTTCCGGTCAGACGCGGCCTCAACATCGTCGTCGGCACTGCGGTACCAGCACTTGTATAGGCCCTCCTCGCGGTCATAGAGCACCGAGGACCAAAGCCCGGCCGCACGTCCCTCCCAGGGCCGGTCCGGGCGAATCACTGGGTCGTGCGTGCGTCGCTCGGGCCGCGCCAGGACTCGGCGCAGGTGCCACCTGGCATCAATCTCCTCGTCATCCACAAGCAGATGCAGATCAGGGTCGTACATGGCCGAACCACCGGGGTTCTAAGGCTTGGAGTCTATCCCGCGAACCCCCTGCCTTCGGCGATGGCCTTGAAGCCACGGTCGGCGATTTGGCCCCCGGGAAGCTAGCGCGGGGCCGGCACGAACCGTCCGTGCGGCCGACCAACCACGAGCGAATCGTTCCGGCTGAAGCCCTCCGGCCGGTCGGCGAGCTCTTGCGCAAGTCGCCGTCGCCAGGGGCCAAGATCGGCTTCGGGGGCCAGGTCGTGCTCCTCGTTGGGGTCCTCAACGACGTCGAACAGGTGCTCCTCGCCGGTCTGGCTGAACCAGATGTACTTATGCCGCGCGTTGACGATCCAGTGGTTGCCGTCGGCCTCCCGGTACTGGCCGGCGTGCTCGCCGTGCAGGACGTCGCGCCACTCGGGCGTTTCCCCACGCATCCACGGCAGCACGCTACGACCGGTGACCGATTCGGGTATTTCGCAGCCGGCGGCATCCAGCAGCGTGGGCATCACGTCCTGAAGGCCGACCGGCGCCGCGACTTGAACCTGCCGGGGAAATTCCATGGAACGCGGCGCTCGTGCCAGGAACGGAACGCGGGTCGAGGCCTCGTAGGGCCAGGTCTTGGCGAACAGGTGGTGATCGCCCAGCATCTCGCCGTGATCGGACACGAACATGATGAACGTGTCGTTCAGCAGTTGGCGGTCGCGCATGTACTGGAACAGTCGGTTGAGCTGCATGTCCACGTGGTTGACGAGGCCGTAGTAGCCGGCCCGGCAGTGGTGCATGGGGCCAGGATCCAGGTTGAGCCGGCGGCTCCATCGGTCGACATCGTCCGAGAGTTCGGGATCGAGGCCGCGGCGCGGCCCCGGGAACGGTGGGACCCAGTCGCCAATGACGGGTTCCGGCAGGTCCATCCGGTCGTAGCGGTCGAAGAAAAAGGCCGGCGGCGTGAAGGGCGGATGCGGGTCCATGAACGACACGTTCAAGAAGAATGGAACCGTTGGATCGCGCGTTTCCAGAAAGTCGATCGCTCGCGACGCGGTCCAGAAGGTGAGCGTTTTTTCCTCGGGCAGATGGGTCGGGCGGCCGATCCAGCCGTTCGAGGTCGCGCCGTTGGCCATGGCCCAGCGCTCGAACGGCGCCTCGCCGCCCAGCCAGGTGAGGTAGTCGTTGTTGCCGCTGCGCGAGCTGTTGGCCAGGTCCATGGCGTCGAAGCCGAAGCGGCGCCTTGGCGGTTGCAGGTGCAGCTTGCCGCTCATATGCGTTTCGTAGCCGGCGTCCCGCAATTCGCCCGCCAGCGTGGCCGGCGGATTCCATTCCGGATGGGAGGTCATGCCAACCATCCCGTTCGCGGATGGCGCCTGGCCCGACATCAGCACGCGACGCGCCGGGATGCAGGACGGGCACTCCGTGTAGCCACGGCGGAAGTGGGTGCCGGAGGCGCCAATCCAGTCCATGGCCGGCGTTTCCACCACTGGATGGCCGTCCAGCCCAAGGGCATCGCCTCGTTGTTGGTCGGTGACGATCAGCAGGATGTTCGGACGTGCGTCAGACATCAGAAGTGGCTCCTCCGGATGAGATCCGTATTCCGCGCCGTCGCCAAGACTGTATCGAGTCGCGGACGGATCGCGAAGGGGCGCTGCGGCAGCCAGACCAGCCCGACCTGCCGGATCGGGCCCTCAATCGCGAGGTTTCGTCGGCCCGGATACGCGTGGGACCTGCACCGGCGTGTCAATGCTCCTGGGAGCATCTGGGCGCGGCGTGCATTCGGACGCGGAGTGTCAAAGGCTTGATATCTGCGTGCTACCCTCCCGACGTTGATGGAATGTTTGTCCCACGCTGCCCCATTGCGGTGCGTTGCATTCGCTTCGGAGTCAGGGTGTCAGGGAGGTAAGTGACTTTGAGAATCGTACGGAATCACATGACCCGTCGGCGACTGCTGCGTGTCGGCGGTGGACTCGGTCTCGGCGCAGCCGGGGCGGCGGTGCTCGCCGCGTGCGGCGAGACGCAGATCGTCACCAGGGAAGTCCCGGTTGAAACAACCATAATCAAGGAAGTCCCGGTCGAGACGATTGTCACGCAGACGCAGATCAAGGAAGTCCCGGTCGAGACGATTGTCACGCAGACGCAAATCAAGGAAGTTCCCGTCGATCGCATCGTGACGCAGCAGGTTGAGGTCGAAAAGATCGTCACCCAGATCGTCGAGGTCGAGAAGATCGTCGAGGTCGAGAAGATCGTGGAGGTTGAGGCGCCGCCGCAGCCGAGGGAACAGGTCTTCGCCTTCGGAACCGACCACACGTCCGGCCCGCGCGGGGCGGCCATGAAGTGGGCGCTCGATCGATTTGCACAGGTGTCTCCGCACCTGAGCGTCAAGTTCGTGGCCGCGCCGACCGGCACCGATCAGGTGTACGGCGTGCAGTTTGCTTCCGGCAGTCAGCCCGAGGTTGCGCTGATGACGGGTTGGTTCGCCGCCGGCTGGTACGCGGCGGGGGCGTTCGTGCAGATCGACGACTTGCTCACAAAGCGGGACGACTTCGATCCGAACGACTTCTATTACTACCCGGACACTGCGACGACCAACTTCCAGCACACGCGGCATGATCCAGGAAGCGGAGTGCGCGGTCCGTCGTTTGGCATGAACTTCCAGGGCAACATCGAGACTCTGGCAATTAACCTCTCCATGGCCGAAGCCCTGGGCATCCCTGCGCCGACAGCCGGCAGCTTTGGCGCGTTGGCCGAGTTCGAGGACGCCCTGCGCATGGCTACCGACCCCGAAACGGACACGTTCGGGATGCGGCCAACCGGGTATTGGTTCAGCCTCGCTGCCTCCATCGGCTTTTCGCACGCGTCGGACCCGGAGCTGATGTGGTACAGCCAGGACGCAACCCGGAGCACGTTCGTCGATTCAGGAGCCGACATCGGCCTGCGCAAGGCTGTGGATTGGATTCTGAAGGACAAGGTGGTCCAGCCGAGCGAGATGAACAAGGAACTGTCCGGCGAGTTTGGCGACCCGTTTTCCTCCGGAAAGAACCTGTTCCGGCAGGGCAACGGCCCGTTCGGGTCGCAGGTTGGTCGCATCAAGGACCGGTTCAAGTGGGCTCTGTCTCCACTCCCCGAAGGCCCTGATGGTCAGCCCGTGCTGCAACAGTTCAGCGATCAGCCGCACTTGATCACGGCTACGGCCGAGACGCGCGGCAATACTGAGGCCGCCGTGGAGTGGACGGCGTTTCTTTCAGGGACCGAGGTGCAGACGCGGATCGCCGTCGACCGCGGATCGGTGGTCGTTCGGAAGGACGCCGCTGAGTCAGACGAAATGGCGGCCGGACCGCCCGAAAACCATTCGCAGTTCCGCGAGTGGCTGGGTGTCCCGTCGGCGAACCATCCGCAGTTCATGTTCCCCAGCTACATCGAGTGGCATGTGTCGAGCCATAGCTCCGCCATCGCCAATCGGGTATTCCTGGGTGAGTTGACGGTCGATGAGGGCATCCCCCTCATGTACGAGGCCGGCGACGCGGTGCTGGCTGAGAACGCCGAGCGTTACGCCGAGCTGCAGGCCTTTTCGGGCAGCAGGCCTGGACCGATCGGCGGATAGGACGAAAGGACCGAGATACACCCACTGCTGAAGCGATCGACGGCCCCTCAACGGGCCGATCGATCGGATCCGGTGAGGTGTGCTGACAGCAGCGGGCGAGGGATCATTCCCTCGCCCGCTGCTTGCTTCCATGATCTGTCGAAATGGCGGACCTTGCGGCGCGCCGGAGTCGGCGCCGACCGCCGCACCGAGCACTGAACCGTCCGTGCGACCTTGCGGGGTGCGCCCGGGGCCAAAAAACTCCGAGGAGGCGCATTCAACGCGTGCTGCACCTGCCAATCCAATGGCTTACCCTTCAGACCGTCGAGCCTGAGCACGAAGCGTTCGGGGAGCACGTGCAACGTATGAGTCTTCAACTCGTGGTGCCTAGGCCATCGTTCCAGCAAACGGCACGGCAGGTTTGGTCTCGCCGGGGAGCGGGTTGTTGAGCGACCAATCGGCGGCTGACAGCCAGCCCAACGTCCTGATCATCCTGTGTGATCAGCTGCAACGGGACTTTGTCGGCGCCTATGGACATCCGCTGGCCCGGACGCCGCACATGGATCGGCTGGCGGCTGAGGGCGTGAAGCTCGCGCGCGCCTACGTGCCAAAGCCGCAGTGCGCACCGTCTCGCGCTTCAATGTTCACCGGTCGCTACCCGCATCAGCATCGGCTGATGATGAACGGCGCCTGGCATACCTGGCAGACACCGGCCGGGCCGCTGGCCAACCGGCCGGCGTTGCCCGAGTCCGTGCCTTCGCTCGGGCAGGCGTTCAAGGCGGCCGGCTACCGTCTCGGCTACACGGGCCCGTGGCACATGGGGAACGACGAGACCCCCCAGCACGGCTGGACGGACTTCTGGCGAACGTATCGCTATTGGAACGACGGGCGCGACTTCTACGTTCAGTACCTGGAAGAGCTCGGTCTGGACGAGGTCTTTCATACCGAGCACCAACGCGCCAACATGGCCAGGGCCGCACGGACCGATCAGGGTCAGCCGTCCATGGCCACCCAGATCCCCACCGAGCACACCCGCACCGCCTGGGCGGTCAGTCAGGCATTGGAGTTTCTCGATGGTGGCGATGCCCGCCCCTGGCTCTTCTGCTGCTCAATCAAGGATCCCCATCCTCCCGTGCTGCCGCCCCCCGAATTCGCTGACCTGGTATCTCCCAATGACATCCAGTTCGTGCCGTCGTGGGTTGACGACCTGGAAGGTAAGCCGGCCCAGCAGCGCGACTCCGCCAGCGTGCGCTGGACGTCCTACATGACCGACGACCAGTGGCGCCAATACATCGCCCATTACCACGGACTGAATGCGCACATCGACACCGAGGTCGGCCGGCTGCTGGGTGGGCTCGACCAGCGCGGACTCGCCGACGACACCCTCGTCATCTTCCTGTCCGACCACGGCGAGATGATGGGCTCGCATCACATGGCCCACAAAGGCCCCTACATGTACGAGGACGTGTACGCGATTCCCTTTATCGCGCGCTGGCCGGGACATATCGAGGGCGGTCGCACCGAGAGCGGCTTCTTTTCGACAGTTGACTTCGCGGCCACGCTCGGCGCGCTCACCGGTGTCGACGTCGATGGCGGCGCCGGGCTCGATCAGTCCGCCATGCTGGCCGACGGAGGCCCTGGGAGTCGCGACGAAATTTTCGCTGAATTCTACGGCCAGGGATCGGAAGCCGAGCGCGGCCTCATGGCGATCAAGTCAGTGCGGACCGACCGCTGGAAGTACAACGTGTACCTCAACGACCGCTCGGAGCTGTACGACCTCGCCGCCGATCCTCATGAACTGAATAACCTGATCGACAATCCCGAGCACGCGGACATGCGCAGCCAGCTGGGCGATCGCATCGTGGGCTGGTTGCGGGACACCGAGGATCCCCTGGCCGAGACGTTCGCTGGCGAGATCGCCAAGCTCGCCGGCTCGGGGCCGGTCGCGACCTAGCCGGCGCCGTCCGGACTCGCACTGGCCACGGCGCGAGACCTACCTTCGCCCAGTTCGGCGTCACGGTTTGGCGCCTACCCGCACCAACAATCCTGACGACCGCGATTCCGGCAAGTCCCAGCGCACTGCCGGCGCCAATGCGCGACCACGTGTGCAGGCAGCGTGCCCTGGCGACTGCGCCGAACGCCGCATCTGCTGTCGCTCGCGCGGGCACGAGACCATCGCCACGTATCCGAGACGCGATGCAGCCTCAAGGTCCCAACGGTCATGGCTGGCGTTGGACCATCGTATATAGTAGGGAAATCGCGCCGCATGGCGCTGAAGTCCACCTTTGCAACCGAGGACAGAGTTAGCAATGTCAACTGAATTCAGTTTTGCCCAAATTTTTCAACTGATCGGCGAAAGTATCGGGGGGTTCCTGCCCTTCCTCTTAGCCGCGCTAGCCGTCCTCCTCGTGGGCTGGATTGTGGCCAAGATCCTATCCACTGTTATTCGGCGCGGTTTGCGACGCCTTCAATTGGGCGAGCGCCTCAATCGCTGGACCGGTGGCGCCGACGGTGCTATCGACATCGAGGGCGGGATCGCGCGAATCGTGTTTTGGATCATCATGGTCGTGGCGCTGGTGGGATTCTTCCAGGTCCTGGGCATCAGCGTGGTCACGGAACCGCTCAACCAGTTCCTCAACCAGATATTCGCGTTCACCCCTCAGCTTCTTGGCGCGGCGATTCTGCTCTTGATCGCCTGGATCGTGGCGAGCATGGCGCGGGTGTTGGTGAGACGTGGGCTCGAGGCCAGCCGCTTTGAAGAGCGGTTGCTGGACCGCGGCGAGACGACGGATGAGTCCGCCACGCCGATCTCGGCCACCGTCAGCGATGCGGCGTATTGGCTGACCCTGCTGCTCTTCCTGCCCGCCGTCATCAGCACCCTGGACCTTCAAGGCCTGCTCGGCCCGGTCCAGGGAATGATCGACAACGTGCTGACATTCCTGCCAAACGTGCTGGCTGCCGCCTTGATCCTGGTCATCGGCTGGTTGGTGGCACGCATCGTCCGGCGCGTTACCGCCAGCTTTCTGGCCAGCGTGGGCGTTGATCGGCTCGGCGAGCGCGTCGGCCTCGGTGCAGGCGTGGGGATCCAACGGCTTTCCGAACTTCTCGGCCTCACGCTCTATGTGCTCATTCTGATCCCGGTGCTGATCGGCGCGCTCAACGCGCTGCAACTAGACGCCGTCACGGCGCCGACCAGCAACATGCTCGACGCGATCCTCGGCGCGGTACCCAACATTTTTGCGGCTGCGCTCGTGGTGGGCATTGCCTTCGTGGTAGGACGGCTCGTAGCCGGGCTCGTCGAGCGCCTGCTGGCCGGGGCCGGGTTCGACCGCGTGCTCGTGTGGCTGGGGATTGGGTCGGATCAAGCGACAGTCGCCTGGACGCCCTCGCGCATCGTCTCGACGCTTGTGGTGGTGGCCGTGATGCTCTTCGCCGCGATCGAGGGATCGCGGCTGCTTGGATTTGTGGAACTCGCCGCGCTCATCTCGCAATTCACGGTCTTTGGCGCACAGATCCTGTTTGGGCTCGTGATCTTCGCGCTCGGCTTGTTCCTGGCTAGCCTGGCCGCGCGTGCCTTGAGCGGGTCGGGTGTCGCCAACGCCACGCTGCTCGCCATCGTGGCCCGTAGCTCAATTCTGGTTCTGGCCGGTGCCATGGCGCTGCTGCAGATGGGCATAGCCGACGAGGTGGTCCTCATCGCCTTCGGCCTCACCGGTGGCGCCGTCGCTGTGGCCGCGGCCATCGCCTTCGGCTTCGGCGGCCGCGAAGCGGCCGGACGCTTGCTCGATGACTGGCTGGAGCGCTTCAGACAGCACGGTGACTAGCCGCGCCCGCCGAAGCTCACCCCACGGCGGACAACCGCCAGCCACCGTCATTCCAGTGAATATCGGAATCCGGGGCCCCTACAGTTCTCCTTACCTCGATCCCGCAAGCCGCTGCCCGCCAGCCCCCGGTGACCGCCGTTCACCGGCCACTGGCGACTGACCACGGCCGGCAGCCCCTCGCTGGCTGCCGGCATGCGTGGCAATTGCCTCTCGTTTACGTTCAGTGCGCACTGAACCTGATGTCGCTGCAACCTGGATTTCGGATGTCCACCTGCCGCCCGCCGCTCCGCGCCGCCGTTCCCTCGCCTGGCGGCGCCCGGCCGCGGGTCAGGAGTTTCCTGGAAGAAACTCCTCGTTGCGCCAACCCGCCCCGTTCCGTGCTCCCGGCCGCCTGTCACGCGCCTCTGGCTCCCACACCCCGGCCCCTGCACTTTAGAATTCACGCCGGCAGTCGCAGCGTTGAGCGGGGGCTTTGATGGCCAAGGGTGACGCTGGGATGACCGACAGGCCGCCCACGTCCTGGTTCGAGACCTACCTGCGCGGCGAGCCGATCGATCTCAAGGGTCGGGCCGGTCTCCTGCTGGACAACGCCCTCGTGGAAGACCGCTGGAATATCTCCCGCAGCTTCAACCAGCCGGCCAAGTCCTGGCGAAATCCGGTGGCGGTGGCGGACAAGCCGTGGGAACCGAGCGGGCTCGTTCGTCCCTCCGTCTTGTGGGACGACGAGGTCAGCCTCTTCCGCATGTGGTACACGATCCAGTCCAACCGCTGGTTTCCCCAGGGTCACGGCGCGAGCGGACCAACGCCGGACGACTGGCAGGGCAAGGTCATCGCCTACGCCGAGAGCGAGGACGGCATCACCTGGCACAAGCCGGCCGTGCGCTCATATATCGGCTACCCGGACACCAACGTCGTATTCAGAGGCGCCTACCAGACCGCCGCCAGCTTGCGCGTCAGCTTCAACCGGCCGTCCACCGGCCAGCCCGGCCGATTTATCTTGAGCTACGGGGACTTTCACCCCCGGCATGGTCGCTGCCTGTGCTTCGCCTACTCCGACGACGGCGTCAACTGGCGCTACGATCCGGCGAACCCGGTGTATTGGCCGGTGCAAGACACGATCCTCGTGCTTACCCATGACGACGCTAACCAGCGCTGGCTGTTCTACACACGACCCAATACCTACGCCGGCGTCGCGTCGCACTGGGCGGGGCTGACGGGGACGAGGCGCAACCTCAAGCGACGGGCCGCCGTGGCCGTCGGCGAGACCCCGTACACCCTGGGACCCGTCCGCGGCCTGCGCTGGCCCGACGAGGGCGAGCCGCCCGACTGTGACCTGTTTCTGGTCAATCGGGTTGCCTCGCACTACCTGGCATTCGTCAGCGGCCTCTACAACCCGCCGCAATTCAACGCCCAGATCTATCTGGCGTCGAGCTTCGACGGCCTCCACTGGGACCGGCTGCCCGACAATCCGCCGGTTGTCCCCCGTGGCTCGGCCGGCCAGTTCGACTACGGCCAGGCGGAGGGGATCACCCACGTCGTCGATCGGGCCGACATGCACTACCTGTTCTATTGCGGCTCCCCCGGCGCCCAGAAAACGCCCAACAACGAGTACGCCGTTGGCCTGGCCAGGGTGAGGCGCCATCGCTTTGTGTCCCAGATGGCAGGCGACGAGGGCGGCTACCTGCTGACGCGCCTGGTCCGCGTCACCCATCCACACCTGCGCGTCAACCTCACGCTGCCCACCACCGTGGGCGCCCGGACCGACTTCCAGGCCGAGCTACTGGCCCCCGACGAGCGCGGCGTCGCCCACCCCGTCCCCGGCTACACCTTCAACGACTGCGTCACCCCAGCCATCGACGGCCTCGATGTCCCCGTCCACTGGCGGGAGCACGGCGACCTCGGCCCCCTCCTGAACAAACCAATCATGATCCGCTTCTACCTCCGCAACGCCGGCCTCTACACCTTCCAATTCACCCCCACCTAACCACCCAAGCCAACCCGCCGTCGCCGCCACCACCTGTAGAGGCGCCCCTTGTGGGCGCCCGCTTCCACTGCCCTCCCCGCCCGTCCGCCCTGAGCCTGTCCCCCGTTCGTGGTGAGCCGGTCCAGAGTCCTCGGCGGACCGTGTCGAACCACATCTCCCAGGCACCCCAGACCCCCGTTCGTGGTGAGCCGGCCCGAAGTCATTCGAAGGGCCGTGTCGAACCACAACCCCCAGCAACCAAGCCGCGCAGGCCATCCCCACCCCACCATCCCCCTCTTGATCCTCACTCCTTCCCCCGCCCTGCCAGCAAAGCCTCTGCCTTCAGAGGCCTCCGCTTCCTCCACCGCGTTCTACGCCTGCGCACGCGACACCCAAATACCCGGCCTCCACATACCGCATCGCCCGCCCTTCACTGGCCCCGCATCCTGTCTTCACCCTCCCCGATCTATTCCTGTCACCCCCACGCTCGGTCCGCGCAGTTTGCACTGGACTCTAGGTTGTAGTTCAATACGCCTTGTGGGCGGCCGTATGAATTCTCAACTTTGCCTGACACCTTCTCCAAAGCGCAGCGTCGCGAGATCATGTCGCGAGTGCGGAGCCGCGATACTGTTCCGGAGTTGCTACTCCGACGCGCGATTTGGAAGCGCGGAGGTCGGTACCGCCTGTATCGCCGTGACTTACCAGGCACGCCGGACCTTGTATTCTCGACGCCGAAAGTAGCGGTATTCGTGGACAGCGACTTCTGGCATGGGCGAATACCCGAAGATCGGCTTGAGAAGATGTCCCAATACTGGCAGCGAAAGTTGCGAGCTAACCGACAGCGCGACGTGAAGACAAATCAGCAGCTTTCTTCATTGGGATGGAAAGTGCTACGCTTCGGTGAACGCGAAGTGCGCAAGGACGCAGGTGCAGTCGCTGAACGTGTTCTTCAAGAAGTCAATAAGGAAAGGCTCTGATACGTGAGAAGATGGGAGAAAGTTCTCGTTGCGCTGTACAGGATCAGCGATAACAACGGAAAAGCGGTGTCATACGAGGACCTCGTCGTCGGAGCCTTCAGAGCATACCCTGACGATTTCGCCCTTCGAGGATACCCTGAGTACCCAGACGCTTCCGACATCCACAAACCCGTCTATCAGATACTAAAGCCACGAGGTCTCGTCAGGATATCGAACAAGACGTTTCAGCTGACTGAATCCGGGCGCAAGGCGGCCGCAAAGTTGGTCGGACAAATCGGCACATCACCCCCGGGCGTCCGACTGACGCGAAAGCTGACCCAAGCCATTGACCGCTACATGCGCTCGGCAGCCGTGAAGCTTGTAGCCGAAGGAGAACAGAACGAACTCATCGACGTAGACTGCCAGCGATTCTACGGATTTGCCGCATGGACCAAGCCGCGTGAAGCTAGCGCTCTACGGGAAGAATTTCGATCTGCACTGGAGACAATCTCATCCGTAGATACACAGAAGTCCGAGATTCTCAGGCGCACGGATTCGGAACTATACTTACGGTTCCCGGATCTCTTTGAAGAGTTTCCTAATGGCGATTGAACCTGAACCATATGTAGTCGTAGCAGAAGATGCCGTGGAGCTTATTGGACGGTCGTTCAGTTTCACCCACCACAAAGGGATCGTCGAGTGGATAAAGAACTCGTGGGACGCATACCAACGTAGTCAAGCGACAAAAAGCGCACCTGGATTCGCGCACGCCATTCTAGAGTTCGACGGGTCGAGCAAATCCTTTCGCGGAGTTAGAGTGATAGATTTCTGTGGCATGGCCCCGGAGGATATCGACCGTGCGTTCAAGCGTTGGTTCGATATGCGGGCGTCGACTGGCGGACTTCCTCGCGAGACACTCACTGTCCTGGGTGGGCATGGTAACGGCGGCAAGTTCTACATGCGGCAGATGTTCACCGAATCAAGAATCACAACCTGGCTCGATGGTCGCTTAAGCCAATTTGGATTTGATGCGAAACGACGATATGGATGGGTCGAAGGTTACAAAGGCCACGTTTGCACACTGTCACAGGCGCTGACTATAGCTGGTCTGGCTCGCAATAGGATTCCAGACGAGGCACTCTTATCGCTCGAGAGAAGCGACACAGGCTTTACGGTAGTCGCGGGAAGCAGAGCTAAGGGCGCTGGAGTTCAGACCCAGGTGGGAAACGTCGTCGAGTCTCTAGTCCGCAACCCGCAAATGCTGCGCCTACTTCCCCAGATGGGCGTTGCGGTGTGGCACAACGATGGCCTTAGGTCGCAGCGCCTTCTGCCTGACAATCCACAGATTCATCCTGACATTGAGACCGTGGAGGTATCCCTTCCTTCGATTCTTGAGTCGGACGGTGAGACCTTCATGTTTGCATCGGGCGACGCCGCTGGACTCCTCGAGATACGCGTTGCCGACCAAGCCTTGTCAGGGCGATTACGCGCGTTTAACAGAATGGACGTTGTAGGAAGAGTCGCAGTTGTGGCTTCATATCCGGTAAGCAATCTCCCACTAAGGCAAATCGATGGAAGTGAATTCTTGATGGCAACGCTCACATGCCCTGGGGTGGAATCCGAAGGCGAGTCGCTTGTTGAGAACGAACGTGAGAGTCTGATACATAGCCCGAGGACAAGCGCGCTTCTGGCGTGGGTAGCTAATGAATTGGGAACTGCCGCACGCCGCGTCGCGGTCTATAATGCAAAGGAACGACGCGAGCTTCAGGCTGCCGAAACAGCCCGCCTCACTCGCATCATCAACCGCTATGCGCAGCGATTCCTTCGAAATTTCTATACGCAGATCTCCGGCGGTTCGGGCACAGGTTCAGGCTTTGGAGGGAGCGGAGGAGGAGGATCTGGAGGCGGCGGACAGCGCGGTAAACAAACAGGAGATAACGGTGGCGGAAGAACTGGTGAAGATCCAGATGGGAACGGCGGCGGCAGCGGAAACGAGATCCGACGCGCGAGTCGCTTTCCAGAGGTTCTGGTCGCTGGCATCGACCCAGACCCGTTTTCCACGCATGGTGGCTCTCTCCGACTAGGTGAACGTTATCCAACTTTGTATCAGCGTCGTGTTGACGATGCCGCGCGTATCTACTGGATCAACACCGAAGCGGTCTACCCTAAGCTTCTCTTAGATCAGTTCGGCGAATCGTCTCCGATTTGGAAGAATTATATACTCCTTAGCCACCGCGATGTGGTCGTAAAGGAAGCGCTGCGGCACCTTAGCGATTCCGAAGGACTCGACCTCACAGCTGAGATCGTCAACAACCGCATGGATGAATTGACCGACGAGTTTCTCAATTCCCTTGACCAAGCAATTGCTGACGCTGTGTTCGAGTCATAGGCGGCAACTGTGAATCCATCGACAGTCGTCGATCTCTTCGCTGGAATAGGTGGTTTCTCAGAAGGACTCCTGGATTCAAATGGCGAGAAACTTACAGTTCTGTGCGGCGTAGATACGGATGAATCTGCCATGCGAACATGGACGTCAAATAGGCCGGAAACCCCCTATATTGTCGGAGATCTTACGCCGTCAAATCTTCCGTCAATATGGAACGGAGCAGCAAAAGTCGGTGTGGAACGTGGATCACTAGGAATCCTGCTTGCATCTCCCCCATGCCAACTCATGAGTGCGGCGGGGAAGCGGGTGGATCGAGATGACTCAAACAAGCTTTTCGTATCCGCTCTAAAAGCGCTAAAGCGTTGGCGTCCTAATGGATTCATATTGGAAAACGTGCCGCAGTTCTTTACTCTCTATGATGGGGCTTATATATCCTACTGCCGAGCGTATCTTCACGAACAAGGATACGCGTCCGAATGGGGAGTCCTGGATGCATCACAGTACGGAGTGCCGCAACGAAGAAGACGTGGGTTCTTGGTAGCAATAGACAAGAACATATATCGAGGAGGACGTCTTTTGCCGGCTCCTAGTCACGACCCGAATAGGATTGCTGACTCGTCACGGCTAGCGGGCATTTCAGCCCTCGAGCCAACTCCATCGGTCGACGACGCGATCGGCGACCTCCCGCCGCTCGAATCTGGCGAAGGCAGCGAGCTCATGACTCTTTCGAAGCCCGCTCGTACGCAATACCAGCGGGACCGCCGAAACGAGCAATTGCTTGTATCGAATCACGTGGCATGGAATCACTCGCAAGACATGGTGGCTCGAATACAGACGGGTCAGCGAAGGTGAGGCCCCTCAGCGCAGCAGCGGTCATCCTGCGCGACCCAAGCGTTACTTTCGCCAAGCCTATGCACGTCTAGCTCGGGATTCGTTAGCAGGAACTATCACGACGAACTTCCACAATCCAGGCTCAGGGCGCTTCACGCACTATCGAGACGACCGAACGTTAACAATCCGTGAGGCAGCGCGCCTCCAGTCGTTCGACGATGCGTACAACTTTGTAGGTCACATGTCGCGAGCAAGTCGTCACGTCGGAAACGCCGTGCCGCCTCTTTTGGCCCGATCCGTGATGCGTCGACTCGCGCGACATCTTCAGGGTAGCTGACATCGTGTGTTTCGGCTTGAGTGAAATCGAGTCAGATATTCTCTCTCGTCGCTTCAGTCAAGCGCCTGAGACACTCGAACAGATTTCCAAAACCTATGGGCTGACTCGTGAGAGAATACGTCAGCTGCAAGTCCAGGGCGTTAGGTCCGTGCAAAGCTCTTCGGGATACCGAAACTCTCGTGAGGCTGCAGCTTTGTCAATGAAGATGAAAGGCTACCTCACTCGCGAGACCACGTCTCGATGCGTACATCATGTTTATCCCAACAGCAACTCCAATGTGAGCGCAGCTGTGGGAGCTATTGTGTTTGATGATCTCAAGCGTGGGAATTTGAACTTGTATGGTGGCGCAATGATTCGAGATAGGCAGATTCGATTGGCCGCAGAAGATATCCAGGAGGCTGTGAACGAGGCGGCGATTGCACATCCAATCTGTACGGTTGATCAGGTAGTAGCGATGGTTAACGCGGATCCTAGGTACACGATGGAGTCTAGTTGGGTAAAAGAAATTGTGAGTGATCTCTGGTCTGTATTTCGTTCAAACGCTGAAGATAGACTAACCGAGCTTCGCCGAAACGCAACTGCCGCCAACCTGGCTCGTGACGTCATTCAAGAAGCCGGTCAGGCTCTTCACTGGGCCGTTGTAGGTGACGAAGTAAACTTCCGGAGAGAGCGTCTTGGGTTGAGAGCGCTGTCGGAGAGAGGGACACACAATCGATTGCAAAGCATGAAGAGCTTGTTTTCGTACGCGGGACAGGGAACATACGGCCTCCGAGCATGGGGCGATGACGTGCCATACATTCGGTCACTTATAGCCGAGGTGCTTGAATCGGCTGGGAAGCCGCTCAGCATCATTGAAATTGGGAACGAATCCAGCAAGAGGCGCCATGTCAAAGAGGCAAGCTTGGTCCTTTATCTCAGTCTGGATCCGGATTTCTACATGTCTCGCTCAGGCAAATATGGACTTCCCAAATGGCTTGTTCCGAGTCCAACAATCCGAACGTCGCGCGACTACGTTCAAGAAATTAACGACAGAGAGAAACGCGTCAACTCATCGTTCGCCAAACAGCGGCAATAGGATCACCGTCGCCTTTGACGCCTAACGCCGTCGGATTCGAGCGGCGGCAGACTAATGTGATGAGTGGATGAGGCTCATATTCGCGGGAGGGCCGGGCAAGAGTCGTGGCTGTCAGTAGTCCCCCTGCTGATCGATGCGCTCCGGGCGGCGTGCCACTGGCTAAGCGGGGCATGTGGATGTTCAGCGACCACCGGTTGTTTTGGCTGCCTGCGCAGCTGTAGCAGCCAATTTGCACACCCTCAGCTTCATCGCAGACCGGTGACTGCCTATCTGGCGAAAGTTCTGCGGATGCTCGAGGGTGAAAACCGGAGGAGTCACGGCGATCACCAACCCATCCGTTCCGAACGTCATTGCAGCGACTGGAATTCGGATCTGCCACAGCTCAACAGACCCTCGATGGCCCGAAGGTCCGCGACCGGTCTTGGCAATCCAATACCCACCGCCTTCCGCCCGCAGCCCCTCACTGGCCGTCGACATCGGTGAAGTTGCCCTCCGCTTTCCGAGACTGTACACTAGGTGTGTAAGCCTTTCGGCACGGACCTGAATGCGCGTCTTCCCGCTCGCCCTGCATCTCCCCCTACTGCTGTTGCGCCTCCTCCAGCTCGTTCTGCCCTTGCCGCCGTTCGCGCCAGGCCCTTCGCCGTGGCCTCCGCGGACTCTGCCGACGCCCTCGCGGCGGGATCTGTGGGCTCGCCATCGCCCCACCCGTCGTCCGCTGCCTCTCGGCGCCGACGCGCCCCTCGCCCCCGCCCATTCGGCGAAGGCCCGCCCCGCACCCTTGTACCGGGCCTTCGGTCCCCGCCACGCCCCAGACTCAGCCAAGAAGCACCCCGCCGCGCCGTCCGTCATGCCCGCGACCGCGGGTATCCACCCCTACCACCCTCGCGCCCCAAACCTGGCCAAAAAGCGCCCCGCCGCAACCGAAGAGTTTTTTAGAAAACGGGCCTAGTCACTTGTGACTGGAAATGCTATACTTAGGGGAGCCGAGCAGCAAGGGACTCCCGATGGACCTCATCCGAATCTTCGACCAATTCCCCGACCAAGAATCCTGCATTGAGCATCTGGAGCGCGTGCGCTGGGGCAAGACGCCGACGTGCCCGAAGTGCGGATCGGAACGCATCGGCTATCGGTCGGACGGCATCGGCCGCCGCAACTGCCACGCCTGCCACTACAGTTTCACGGTGCTGGCCGGAACGATCTTCTCCAAGACCCGAACCGACCTGCGCAAGTGGTTCCTGGCCATCGGCTTGATCCTGAACGCCAAGAAGTCGATCAGCAGCCCGCAGCTTGGCCGCGACTTGAATGTTCCCCAGAAGACCGCCTACCGCATGCTCATGAAGCTGCGGAGCGCGATGGTGGAAGAGCACGACTTCATGGTCGGCATCGTCGAAGCCGACGAAGCGTATATCGGCGGCAAGCCGCGCAAGCGCAACCGCCACGGTGACAATGACGACCCGCCGGCGCCCCGTGGCCGCGGTACGCGCAAGCAACCGATTATCGGTGTCGTGGAACGTGGCGGTCGCGTGGCCGCCCAACCGTCCGCCCGCGTGCGCGGGAAAGACCTGCAAGCCTTTATCGAGCGCCACGTTGACAAAGACGCGTCGGTTCTCATCACCGACCAATGGCCCGCCTACCGGCGCGTTGGCCGCACGATGCGCCATGCGGTCGTGGACCACGCCGCCCGCTACGTGGACGGGCTGATCCACGTCAACACGATGGAGAGCTTCTGGGCGCTGCTGAAACGCGCGTGGTGGGGCGCGCATCACCACTACTCGAAGCGCCACGCGCACGCCTACGTGACCGAGGCTTGCTACAAGTTCAACCTGCGCGAGAACCCGCAGCCATTCGACACGTTCCTGCGCGACGCGATGGCCGCGTAGCTATGATGCGCGGGCTCGCCCTTACCGAGCGTTGCCCATGACCTGGATCAATCAGCTCTACTACGGCGACTGCCGGACGGTCATGCAGGACTTCCGACTCGCCAGCATCGATCTGATCTATCTCGACCCGCCGTTCAACTCGCAGCGCCAGTACAACTCGATCTATCGCGATGAGACCGGCCGCCCGCTGCCCGACGAAGTGAACGCGTTCTCGGATATGTGGGAGCTGGACGCGGCGACAGCGGAAGCCGCCCGCCAAATGCCGATCCTGCTGCGAGATTCCGGCATGGATGACGCGACGGTGCAACTGTGGAACCTCTGGCTACGGGCGCTGCGCTACACGCAGCCGAAGCTGCTGGCCTACATCGTGCATATGACCGAGCGCCTGCTGCTGATCCATCGCGTGCTCAAGCCGACGGGCAGCCTGTACCTGCACTGCGACCCGACGGCCAGCCATTACCTGAAGGTCGTCATGGATGGCCTCTTTGGGCATGGCAACTTTCGGAACGAGCTGATCTGGAAGCGCACGAGCGCGCACAGTGGGGCGCGCCGCTATGGGCCGATTCACGACGTGATCCTGTTCTACTCGAAGTCCAACCGCTACACGTGGAACCGTGTCTACCAACCATACGATCAGGCGTACATTGACCGCCGGTATCGCTACCGCGACGAAAAAGGGGAGTTCTACAACGAAGGTCCCCTGACGGGTGCGGGCACTCGCGAGGGTGAGTCCGGCCAACCGTGGCGCGACTACGATCCGACGGCCGTTGGGCGCCACTGGGCTATCCCCCGAAGATTCCCCGGCGGCAAGAACGTGCCCAGCGGCGTGCTCGACGCTTTGGACTACCTGGACAGTATTGACCGTATCCACTGGCCACAACGCGGGCGGCGAGTACCGCGCTTTCGGCAGTACCTGGACGATATGCCGGGCATGGCCGCTCAGGACGTGCTCACCGATATTGCACCGGCCCTAGGTGAGGAGCGTATGGGCTACGCGACCCAAAAGCCGCTCGCGCTTATGGAGCGGCTGATCCAAGCCAGTAGCAACCCCGGCGATGTCGTGCTCGATCCGTTCTGTGGCTGCGCCACGACGCTGGAGGCGGCGCACAAGCTGGGGCGGCGCTGGATCGGCATTGACCGCGCCTACCACGCCATCAACCGCGTCGTGCGCCTGCGGCTTGGCGAACGCTGCGGGCTGGTTGAGGGCAGCGACTTCACCATTGACGGCGTGCCCGAAACGCTGGAAGCCGCGCATGCGAAGTGGCGGCATAACAAATTCGAGTTCCAAGAATGGGCGATTGAATCGGTTGACGCGTTCCCGTCGGCGCGGCGAACCGGCGACGGCGGCATTGACGGCCGGCTGTACTTCGACGTGCCAGGGGAGTCCACGCTGCAAAGCATGAGCATCGAAGTGAAGGGCGGCACGCACGTCACGATTGGCGACGTACGCGCGCTGCGCGGCGTGCTGGAGCGTGACGACGCGCAGATGGCCGGGTTGATCCTCATGCGCCCGCGCAGCCCTGGGCAGACGCGCAACTTCGAGCTTGAGATGTCAGACGCGGGTGAGCTGCGCGTGCTGGGCACAGACTATCCGCGCATGCAGATTCTCACCGTGGAAGAGATTCTGGCGGGGAAGCGGTTCTACACGCCGACGGTCGCCGGCCGCCACTTGCCGCAGCCGGTTCTGCCGGGACTGCCAAACGCCTAGGTGTGCACACCACGGGGATAGTGTGGATAACCCCGCCAGTCACAAGTGACTAATTCCGTTAGAAAAAACTCTTACTGCGCACGAGGGCGCCGATTTCGCCCCAGAATCGCCCGCCGCCTCAACCCTCCGTGCAGGGCATACACTCGACGCCCAAACCGCGTCTGGCGGATATTCCGGCGCGCAGAGTTGGGAGTGCGGCGAGATGAACCTTGTCGGATACACCGATCGGCTCAGCGCCGCCCCCGGCGACACCGTCCGCTTCATGGTCAGCAGCGAACATCCCCGCTTCCGCGCCGACCTCGTGCGGCTGATCCACGGCGACGAGTCGCCCGCCGGCCCCGGCTACAAGGAGCGCGAAGTCCCGTCGGCCATCGATGGCGAATACCCGGGCAGCTCCAAGCCCATCCACAGCGGCGCCTACGTCCACGTCTCCAGCCACGCCGCGCTTGACGCGCTCACCAGCTTCACCGTCGCCGCCTGGGTCTTCCCCACAACCCCGGCCGCCGGCCTCCAGGGCCTCGTATCTCGCTGGACCAACGACCCCGCCCCCCAAGGCTTCGCCCTGGTTATCGGGCCCAACGGCGACCTCGGCCTCCACCTGGCCGACGGCCAAGACCCACCCGTCCAAACCGCCACCGGCGCGCCGCTGCATGAGCGCGTATGGACCTTCGTCGGCGCCAGCTACCACGCCGCCACCGGCCGCGTCGTCCTCATCCAGCAGCCCCTTCGACGCTGGCCCGTCGCCACGGACCGCGCCCTGACCACACACGACACGGCGGCGGTCGACGTGTCAGCGCCGCCCGGCAACCCCCTCCGCTTCGCCGCCCTCACCGCCGGAGCACCCGAACGCACCGGCGCCATCGCCGCCCCCTACAACGGCAAGCTCGACAACCCGCGGCTCTACAACCGCGCCCTCTCCGCCGACGAACTGGCCGCCCTGACTGACTTGAGCACAGCCGAATACGCAAGCGGCCTGCTAGCCGCCTGGGACTTCAGCCTCGACATCGGCGGCACCCGCGCCACCGACACCGGACCCCACCAGCTCCACGGCCAGACCGTCAACATGCCCACCCGCGGCGTCACCGGCCACAACTTCACCGGCGCCCAAACCAACTTCAACCTCGCCCCCCGCCAATACGGCGCTATCCACTTTCACGACGACGACGTTGAAGACGTGGCCTGGGAATCGGACTTCCGATTGACGATCCCGTCCGACCTTCCCAGCGGCGTCTACGCGGCCCGCCTGCGGGCCGGCGACGACGAGGACTACCTGCCCTTCTGCGTCCGCCCCGCCCGGGGAACTGCCACCTCCCGCATCGCCGTGCTGATGCCCACGCTGACCTACGTGGTCTACGCCAACTTCCGCGACATCGACGGCGGGTTCTGGGACAAGGAACGCGTGCCCAACGCCGATCCGGCGCTGCACGAGCCGGAATTCGCCTTCATCCGCGCCAACGGCCTGCCCGGCCTCTACGAACGCCACTCCGACGGATCGGGCGCCACCCACGTCTCCCACCTGCGCCCCATCCTCAACATGCGGCCCAAGTTCCGCTATCGCGTCTGGGCGGCCCCCGCCCGCTTCCCCGCCGATCTCTATCTGATCGACTGGCTGGAAGCCACCGGCCACCAGGTCGACGTCATCACCGATCACGACCTGCACGCCGAAGGCGCCGACCTGCTGGCCCCCTACCGCGTCGTCCTCACCGGCTCCCACCACGAATACTGGACCACCGACATGCTTGCCGGCCTGCGTTCGTATCTGAACGACGGTGGCCGCCTGATGTACCTCGGTGGCAACGGCTTCTTCGGCGTCACGACCATCGACGCCGAGCGTCCCCACATCGCCGAAGTCCGGCGCTGGGGTACGAGTTGGCCTTTCGAAATGCCTCCCGCCGAACGCGTGCACAGCACAACCGGCGAGCCGGGCGGAACCTGGCGCAACCGCGGCATGCCCCCCAACGGACTGGTCGGCATCGGCTCCTGCGCCGCCGGCTTCGACCGGGGCGCCCACTACGTCCGCCAACCCCACAGCTTCGATCCGCGCGCCGACTTCGTCTTCGAGGGCATCGGCGACGACGAAACCATCGGAGACTGCCCCTCCCTCGTCGTCCGCCACGGTGCCGCCGGCTATGAGATGGACCGTCTCGACTACGGCCTTGGAACCCCACCCCACGCCCTGCTGCTGGCCTCGTCCGTGGGGCACTCCGAACGCTACGCCGCCTTCATCGACGAACGCCTGGAGTTCACTCAGGGCAAGGACGGCATGCTGCCCGACGCTCCGCCGCCGCGTGACCGCCCGCACGTGTTCGTCCGGGCCGACATGGTCTACTTCGAGACTCCAAACGGCGGCGGCGTCTTCTCCGTCGGCTCCATCGCCTGGCGCGGCTGCCTCTCCCACAACAACTACGACAACACCGTCTCCCGCGTCACCGCCAACGTCCTCCGCCGCTTCGCCGCCGACCGATGACCGACGCACCCTTGGTCCGCAGCTTCAAGTGACGACGTCCACGCTCTATAACGGCGTCCAGCTCCCCGCCGAGTGGCCGCCCCGCGACGTTGAGCCCGGCGGCGATCCGCTGCCAGTGCCGTATCTGGCCAATCCGCCACGCGTGATCCCAATCGACGTGGGCCGACAGCTCTTCGTGGACGACTTCCTGATCGAATACACCACGCTTCGCCGCGTCTTTCACAGCGCCCGGATCCTCGAGGCCGCGCCCGTCCTTTCGCCCGAAACCGATCTGGAGCTGAACCGCGGTCACTGCCCGGTTGCCGCGCCGTTCAACGACGGCGTTTGCTTCGACCCGGCCGACGACACCTTCAAGCTCTGGTATCACGCCGGCTGGTTCGACGGGACGGCCCTCGCCACCAGCAGCGACGGCCTGAACTGGCATCGACCGTCCCTCGATGTGGTGCCCGGCACCAACGCGGTGATCGCGCATCCGCCAAATTGGCGGCGCGACGGCGCGCTGGTCTGGCTCGACGCCGACGCCGAATCGCCCGAGCGGTTCAAGATGTTCGTCTTCTGGCGTCATCCCGAAGGTCACGAGGGCCTGATCTACACCTCGCCCGACGGAATCCACTGGAACGAACGCGGGCCGACTTCCCAGTGCGGCGACAACTCCAGCTTCTTCTACAACCCGTTTCGCCAACGCTTCGTCTTCAGCATCCGGCAAAGCTGGGATCGGCGAGCGCGCTTATATTTCGAGCACCTGGACTTCCTGCAGGCCGCCCGCTGGAACACCGATCAACCGGTCCGCTGGGCGCGCGCGGACCGCCTCGATCGGCCCGATCCGAGTCTTGGGCTTCGTCCGCAGTTATACGACGTCAACGCCGTCGCCTACGAGAGCATCCTGCTCGGCGCGTTCGCCATTTTTCACGGACCGGAAAATCCCGACGCCGCGCGTGTCAGCCGCCCCAAGATCAACGACCTGCAACTCGCCTACAGCCGCGACGGCTTTCACTGGCACCGCCCGCACCGCCAGGCGTTCATCGGGGCCAGCCGCCAATGGGGCGACTGGAACTACGGCTACATCCACGCGGCCGGCGGAATTTGCCTGGTGGTCGGCGACGAGCTCTGGTTCTACTACGGGGCCTTCTCCGGCCAGGGATCCGTGCTCAAACCGGGCGAGACGGGCAGCGCCTACGAGCAGGCCAACGCCATGTACGCCGGCGGCCACACCGGCCTCGCCACGCTTCGCCGTGACGGCTTCGCCTCCATGCAAGCCGACAGCCGCGGCGGCGTGCTGGCCACCCGCCTGGTCACGTTCAGCGGCTCGCACCTCTTCGTGAACCTGGACGCCCCGCTCGGCGAGTTGCGGGCGGAAATCCTGGACGAACGCGGCGACGTTATCGAGCCGTTCTCCCTGGACAACTGCCGACCACTCGCCGCCGACGCTACCCGTACCCGCCTGACCTGGAACGGTGTCCAGGATCTGTCGTCGCTCGCCGGACGCCCCGTGCAGTTCCGCTTCCACCTGCACGACGGGCATCTCTATTCATTTTGGGTCAGCGAATCTCGCTCGGGCGCCAGCCGCGGCTATCTCGCAGCCGGCGGCCCCGGACTCCCTGGACCCTTGGATGCCTGACCGACAGTGGATTCGCGTCGCTTCACATCGAATCGCCGCCTGCCATAAGGTGAGCGGCAACGCACTGGTGGCTGGACGCAGCCGCCGACCTGCCTGAGCCGAAGGGGGGTTCCGGTGGCCCGAGAGTTCGATCGAACCGAGGAACGGCATGCGATCCCCATGCCGCCGCCGCTGGACTTCCCGGAGCACGGCACGCCGGTGTCCGACGTCCTGGCTGAGGTCGAGGCGCGATTCGGCAAAGACCCCTACACCGTCGAACGCAACTTCGGCGTCAGCTACGTCGGCCCGCCTCACGCCATCACCGAACAGATACGCCCCTTGGCCGCCGGATCTTTCTTCGTCGAGTGGGCGCGCGACATGAATCCCGGCGCGGATCTGCTGGAGAAAGAAGCCGTGCGAATGCTCGGCTCGCTCTTGGGGCATCGCGACGCCGTCGGCTTCATAACCAGCGGCGGCACCGAGTCGAACCTGTTGGCTCTCCGCCTGGCCCGCAACCTGGGAGCCAAGTCGGAACCCGAAGTCGTTCTGCCGACCACGGCCCACTACAGCTTCCGGCTGGGCGCGGAGCTACTGGGCCTCCGCCTCCGCGAAGTCGACGTGGACGACGCCATGCGCCCCGACATGCGGCAGGTCGAGCGGCTGCTTAACCGCAACACCGTGGCGCTCGTCTGTTCCGCGCCCGAAGGCAACTACGGCCAACTCGACCCGGTCGAGGAGTTTGCCGACCTCGCCCAACGAAAGGGGCTCTACCTGCACGTCGACGCCGCCTTCGGCGGCTTCGCCCTGCCGTTCCTGCGCGAGCTGGGCTACCCCATACCCCCGTTCGACTTCAGCCTGCCGGGCGTCTCCTCAATGATGACCGACGGCCACAAGCTGGGCTTGCTGCCGGTCGCCACGGGCTTCTTCTTGATCCGTGACGCCGCAATGCTGGACGCCATCCCAGCCCACGTCACCGGCATCCACACCATCACCGCCACCAAGCCCGGTGATCACGCGGCATCAGCATGGTCGGTCATGCGCCACCTCGGCCGCGAGGGCTACCGGGAGTCGGCCCTGCGTCTCGTGGAAGTCGTGGGCATCGTCAGCGAAGGCATCGAGCGCATTGACGGTCTGCGGCTGCTGATTCGCCCGCTGCTGGCCGTCGTCAACTTCACGTCCGATCAAGACGACGTGGAACGCATCTACCTGGAACTACGCCGCCGCGGCTGGGGCGCAACCTACGGTCACGACGGTACGCAGGGCCGCATCCGCCTCTCGATCCACCCCCACCGCGACGTCGAACACGCCCACGGATGGGTCGCCGCTCTCGAAGCATCCGTCCAGTCCGTGCGCTCAGGCGCCTGACCCACGACGCGCTGGCGGGGCGCACACGAGCGTGTCGTGTGCGCCCCGCCGCGTGAGCCGTTCGGCTAGCGGCTGTAGCCGGAAGTCGAGGCCGGCGGCGCCTGCGCCCGTGCGCCGGCCGCCATGTGCTCCAGCATGAACCGGAAATCCTGGTACGCGCCCAGACCACCCAAGCTGCTGTTCAGCGACCGCAGCCGATCCTCAAGCTCGGTCAGATCGCGGGAGATCTCGGCGAGGTACGCATCGTCGTACAGCCCGCCGTACCGATCAGCCGACAAGGCCACGATGGCCCCCAGCTGCAGCAGCGGATCGCCGGTGGCGCCAAGGCTGGTGTCCAGCCGTCCGCGCACCTCGGTCTGCTGCGACCGCGACTGCCCGGTCTCGGCAGCCACCCAGCGCAGTTCAACCTTGGCCAGCTTCACGTCCTGCCCGCTGCGAGCCAGCGCGCGGTCGTGCAGCTCCAGCTCGTAGAACACCGTCGTCGCCGCGCCCGACGGGATCTCCGCGAACTCCTTGCGGTCCTCCGCGAAGCTCTCGTCGGACGTCACCCTGTTCTCGTAGCCGATGATCCGCCACGACTTGACCAGGTCCGGATCCCAGGTCACCTGGGCCCGCGTCTGGTCGGCGAACGGCGTGGAGAGCGCCAGCCAGTTGTCCCGGCTGAAGGTCGCCCGCGCCTGGCCGGTGTCGTCCAGGTAGCGATACCAGCCGTTGCCGTGCTGCGCCAACTGCTCCAACAACACGTCGTTGTAGTTGTTGATGCCGACACCAATGGTGATCAGCCGCAGCGGGTTCAGCGCGTTGCGGTCGTAGGCCGACTCCAGAATTGCGAACGGATTCGTCGCATCCACGTTGGCCACACCGTCCGACATCAAGATGACGTAGTTGTAGGCCTCCGGACGCTCCTGGCGAATCCGGTCCGCCAGGTGCACGCCCTGGTTCAGACCGGCCTGCACGTTGGTGCTGCCATGCGGCGCGAGCCGCTGGATCGACCGCTGGACCGCTGTGGCATCGGGCGACTGATGCTCAACCGTGAGTTCGTGGATCACGGTCTCGGTGAAGTGCACAACCGCCAGTCGGTCCTGCGGACGCAGGCTCTGCCGGATGGCCTCCGCCGCCGCGCGGGCAATGTCCACGCGGTTGCCGTCAGCCATCGAGCCGGAAGCATCCAGCACCAGGGTGACGTTCAGCGGTCGGTCGTCCGCCACTTCAGCAGCCTGGAACCCGATGCGCACCAGGTGCTTGCTGCCATCCAGCGGATGCAGGGCCACGTCGCTGGTGATCGCAAAGCCCCAGTCGTCCGCCGGCGCCTCGTACTGGTAGTCGAAGGCGTTGATCCACTCCTCGGCGCGTACCGAGTCGGGCTCGATGTCGTAGCCCTCTTGGAGCCACGACAGCGCCAACTGGTAGGACGTCCGGTCCGTGTCCAGGCTGAACGTGGACACCGCGTCCTCCGCTGTCGCCACGAACGGCTGCCGCTCATAGTCCTGGAATGTGGTCGCCGAAGGCCGCGCCGGCGCGGCCGCTTCAGATCTAGCGGGCGCTGAATATTGTGGCGCAGCGGTAGCGGCAGCAGCCGGTGCGGCTTGCATCATCGGCGCAGCCTCAACCTGGACGATCTTCTCGACGACCTTCTCGACTTCGACGATCTGAGTGACGATTTTCTCGACTTCAACCTGCCGCGTCACCACCCGGTCGACGAGGACTTCTCTGGTGACAATTCGATCAACAGGAACTTCCTTGATTTCTATCGCCGTTACGATCGTCTCGACCGGGACCTCTTTGATCACGATCTTTTCGACCGCTACTTCCTTCGTGACGATCTGCGTTTCCACACCCGCGTTGGACAGCACGATGACGGCCGAGGCCGCCACGGCCACGGCGCCGCCGGTGGCCATCACCGGGAACCAATTCTGCTTGAGCGCGCCGAGAATCTTTCGGCGCACCTGCGTGACCGGATGCCGCGCGGGCTGAAGATCCAGGCGGCCTTCCAGCGATTCCCAGAGGTTTTGCGGAGCGCGGAGGTCCTGCGCTTCGGCCTCAAAGTGCTCGCGCAGCGCGCGTTCCATGTCTTGGTCGGTGGGGTAGTTACTGGCCATGGCCGTAAGCCTCTCTGGCACCGCCCGTTGCGAGCTGTTCTCGAAGCTGGCCGAGTGCTCGGCTTAGCCTGGATTTGACCGTGCCCTCCCGCACGCCAATCGCTTCGGCCAGTTCGGGAACGGTTAGGTCCGCGAAATAACGCAGGACGACCACTCGCCGGTGGTCCGGACTCAGGCCCGCCAGGGCCTCTCGGATCTCCTGGCGGTCAAGCTGCGCCGCCACCGCCTCGCCGGGCTGGGGGCGGTCGTCTGCGTGGCTGTGGTTCTGCAGGGGAACGGTGTCGATCGCTCGCCGGCGGCGCTGCGACACGACTGCGTTCACCAAGATGCGGACCAGCCAGGGTTTGACCGGCCGTCCGCTCTGGAAGCCCGGAATGCCCCGCCACGCGGCGAGGAGGGCCTCCTGAACCTGCTCTTCGGCCAGCGCTCGGTTCCCAGTCATCAGGAACGCCGTGCCAAAGAGCACGTCCTTGTAACGTTCCACCAGATGGCGGAACGCTTCGTGCTCACCGTTCTGACAGCGCAGAACAGCTTGTTCATCGGTCATAGGCCGCCCTCATGGTCCAATCTCCTGGTGCCGTCCACTAATAACTACGCGCGGCCCGGGCAAACCGTTCCGTCGGATTCGTGGAGTCGGTGGGAAGAGTGTCGTTGCCAACAGCAGTTCGTCCTCAGGGCTGGTCTTCGGTAATTCAGCCGACTCACCGTCCGCTTGCTCTGACTGTTGATTCGCCGCCGGCCCGCGACATTCGACTTGGTCATGTACTTGATCTAGAATATGACTATGATTCGAGCAAATATAGCGGATGCCAAGATGCACCTTTCACGCTATTTGGAGCGTGTGGAGGACGGCGAGACGGTTGTGCTTTGCCGACGCAACGTGCCCATCGCCGAGATTCGACCGCTGCCGAAGCCGCCCGACCGGCTGCGCCCGGTTGGCATCGACCGTGGAATGAGCATTCCGGCGAGCTTTTTCGAGCCGCTGCCTCAGGATCTTCTCGACGCCTTTCATGGGAACCCTGACCAGGCATGAAGCTGCTGCTCGACACGTGCACTTTTCTCTGGCTGGCAACGGATGATCCGCAGTTGAGTTCATCCGCTAGGGCCAGCTGTCGCGACCCGGCCAACGACGTCTACCTCAGCTCGCTGTCGGCCTGGGAGATCGCCATCAAGTACCGGCTGGGGCGTCTGCCACTGCCGGAATCACCCACACGCTACGTGGCCAGCCGGCGCCAATGGCTACAGGTCGAGCCGCTGGCCTTCGACGAGGCCAGCGCCGCGCATGATGTACTCCTCCCACCGATCCATTGCGACCCGTTTGACCGCGGTCTCGTTGCGCAAGCCATCCTGCACCACATGTCGGTCGTGACACCGGACGCTGCCATTGCTCAATACCCGGCGCCCGTTCTCTGGTAGCGCCGGAGCAGCAGCGGGCAGAACTTAGACTCGCGTCGGCCAGCGTGGACGACTAGCGCCCTGCCAACGCGATCAGTCTTTGCACATCCCCCCGGCAACTCCCAGGTCTATGGACCCGCGCCACTGCTCGTCGGCGTTGCTTCCGCCCGCTGGATCTGCGCGTAGCTCTCCTGAAGTTTCTGCCGCTCTTCATCGATCATGCCGGAGCCATACTGACCTTGTCGCATCATCTGTCGCTCATCTTTCAGAAACTCGAAGTCGTCGCTCTCGGCGCAACCCGCAGCCAACATGGCAATCAAAAACGCAAGCAATGCACCCGTAAGGTACTTCGTCAGTTTGCCTAGCAGGCGCATATCGCCACCCTCCGCAATCGCATCTTGGACCACCGGATTCGAAAGCAGATCGCCAGACACGCTGAGACGCCGGAGACCTCTGGGCGCAGGCGTACGCCATCAGCCACGCGTGCCGGGAAGCTCCGATGCTCGTGACGTTAGGACTATCTACCCGGCCAGGCAAACAACCACTCCTGACGGACGCGAGTGACCGCGGGTTTTTCGCTATCCCGTTTCTCGCCAACGGTGTACACGCACAGAACCTTCCCGTCCCCCGTCACGACTAGAGCAAAGCATCGACATGGTCGTTCGTCTATGAGTTTCGTAATCGGCCAGGTCCGTCGACAGTCCCTGCTGACGCAGATCATCCTGTCCGCTCCGCCGGGATCAGTTGATGCACGCCCGCGGGATACGAGAAGAGCAGGACACCCGAATGGTTGCCAGCGGTTGAGCCGTGCCGAGCCAGTCCTATGTGGGCGGGCCGGCCCGGTCCAGTGTCGCGAGCACTGCTCCACGCCGTGGCGCCAACTCCGGGTAGACGCCGTCGCAGACCGATAGGCGATGAGATCGGGCGAGAGCAACAGCCGCATCGAGACTGGGTGCCGCGTCGGTTGTTGCGGGAAGCTATCGCAAAGCGCGTAGACGGTCGGTTAGCCCCTCCGACGTCACTTGGCCGCTGGGGATCTCAGGCAGACGGCACGATCGTGGCCTTTATGCACTCCATCGCAATCGCGCTGCGGATCGCCTCCGCCACACCGGCTTCGGACAGCGGGAAGACGCGCTGCATCAGCGACCAGTCGTAGTCGTGTTGAATGGCATGCAGGTTGCGCATCGCCTGAGCAACCTCGTCAGGCGTGAACGCCCAGCTGCCTAGCATCTGCACTTCCTTTACGCACATGCGGTGCCAATTCGTTTCGATGCTGCCGGCGTCGGTGAACTGCCCCATTTCCACGTAGGTGCCGCCGTCGCGCAACATCTCAATGCCCTCGGGACCCGCCTGCGGGGCGCCGCTGCAGTCCACGACCAGATCGGCCCCGAACCCGCCCACGGCATCCCGTACGGCGGCAACCCGTTCGTCGGTTGTGCGATGTTCGTCGATCGAAACTGTCGCGTCAGCGCCAAAGGCTCGACACAGCGCCAGGCGCGGCTCCTCGGGCGCACCAACCACGACCACCTTGCCTGCGGCCCGCTGCCGGGCGGCGATCAGGGCAAGGACGCCGATTGGTCCCGACCCCTGGATGACGACCGAGTCGCCGGCCTTGAACCCTTCGAGCCCAAGCGAAGCCGCGCGATTGAAAGCGCGGGTCACGGAGGAAAAGGGCTCGACCAGGGTTCCAACCATGCTGGGCATGTCGTCGGGCAAGCGGAAGACCTTGGTTGCCGGAAACGCTTCCAGGTCAATGAACACCATCTCGGCCCAACCGCCCCACAAGTGCGGTGGCTTCTGAAACCCGATTTTGCGTCCGTAATACGTCGGACTCAGGCAGCGGTTCGCGCGCGTCGGATAGTGGATGCAGTAATGACAGGATCCGCAGGCCATCAGCGGCGGAATCATCACCCGGTCGCCTGCGCGCAGCGGACGCCCCATGTAGTCGCTGGTCAGCCCCGGACCAATCTCTTCCACCACACCAGCCAGCTCATGCCCCAGCGTGAGTGGCCAGGGCAGTTCTCCCGGCCAGTGGCCACGCAGAATGTGCAGGTCGGTGCCGCACACCCCGCAGGCGTCGATCCGAATCAGCGCGCCACGGTCGGGCACCGATGGTCGCGGAACCGTTCGCAGGTCGGGGCGTGTCCCCGGTCCGTCGAACGTGATCACGCGGACGGAACGTTCGCTCCCCGGAGCCACAAGCGTGCCTTGGTACTCGCGCCGGGCGGCGGCTAGGCCCGACCGCTCCAGTCGAAGAGCACCCCAAGCCAGCCCTCGGGCCCCCGCCCGATCATCTTGTAGATCCCGGGCGCCTCAGCATGGGGAACATCGTGCGTCACAAGGTGGTCCACGTCCAACTCGCCCCGGGCAATGAGCTCAAAGACGTAGGCGCGATTGGCGGCACGCGTCCACTGGAAGCGGTGATACGGCTCCGCCGGGTAGTCGAGCTGATAGTTGCCCAGGATGTCGAGTTCGTGACGCAGAACTTCGGGCTGCAGGGCGATCTCCACTGTGCCCGGCGGGCTTCCGGAGAGACAAACCGTCGCGCCGTGTGCCGCCGCCTTGAGGCAGTCTGCAAACACAGCGGAATTCCTCGCCACCATGAACACCACACGCGCCCCGCCGCCGGTGAGGTCCTGCACCGCCTGCACGGCATCTTCGCGGGACGCATTGATCGTGTGGGTCGCGCCGTTGCGCCTGCTGTGCTCCAGTCGTTCATCCAGCAGATCGATCGCGATCACCGGGTAAGCGCCGGCCCTCGCGGCAAAGTACGTGGTTAGCTGCCCGACCAGCCCCTGGGCGAAAACCGCGACCGACTCCCCCAGATAGGGCTTGGCGCGTCGGACCCCGTGCAGCGCTACGTCGCCCAGGACAGCAAACGTAGCCTGCGCATCAGTCACCTCATCCGGTATCCGGCCCGCGTACCCGCGCCAGCTCGTGTCGCTCACTACGTCGACAAGGTCGGCGCCCTGGTGCGGCGCAATGATGAGCACCCGATCTCCCGGCGCGTAGTCGGAGACGTCAGGGCCGGCCTCTTCAACCACGCCCACGGCGGTGTAGCCCGTTGGTTTTTCGCTTGCCCGTCCCATTTCGTAGGCATTGCGCTCGGAGCCAGCGCTGACCTGCGTCTTGCGGATGGCAACCAAAATCTCATCGGGCCCGGGGTCGCCGATCTGGATCGAATCCAGCGCCGCCTTGCCCTCAGACGTAAACACGATCCTGGGGACGGTACGCATCGTCGGCGCTCCGCACTGATTGTGACGACCCGCGGCTACATCCGCGGGTCAGAGGTGAACCGACATCTTACCGGCGGGACCAAGTGCTCAAATGCGTCGCGAGCCGGCCGCGGAGCTTGGTCGATCGACGTCGAGTCACGCGGCTCTTCGTCGGCCTCCAAGTCGGAGGCCCAGCCATGTCAGTCGGCGACACTCCAGATCGCTTCTGCCTCTCACTTGCGGCAAGCCACGTGACCAAGGCGGTATAATCTGCCTGAAGAGAGCGTTGGGGAAAGACCGAGTTACTATTTGCCATGCGAATCATTTTCAGGAAACGAATTGTCGCGATTGCGCTCCTGGCCGTATTAGCGCTGGCGGTTGCGGCGTGCGGTGAAGACGAGAAGGGGTCGTTTCGCATCGGCGTGATGGAGTCAGTCACTGGCGCCGGCGAGACTTACGGCACCGTATCCGTTCAGTCCAAGCAGTTGGCTGTGGACGAGATCAACGCCGCCGGCGGCATCAACGGACGCATGCTGAAACTCATCGTCGAGGACTCCAAGTGCAACGCTCAGGACGCCATAACCGCCTACAACAAGCTAACCGACGTGGATGGAGTGAAGATCATCCTGGGCACCTCGTGCAGCGGGGCCATGCTGGGGGCCGCGCCGCTGGCTGAGAAGGAAGGCGTGGTGATGTTCTCCGGACTGGCCACGAACCCGGACATTGCCGAGGCCGGGGACTACATCTTCCGAACCTCGCTGAGCGACGCCACAGTCGGCGTGGACACGGGCAACGTGCTATGGGCCGACGGCATTCGCAGACTGGCGACTATCAACGAATCCACCGATTACGCCGAAGGGCTGCGCCGAACAACCACGGCGCACTTCGAGAAGCTAGGCGGCCAGATCGTGGCCGCGGAGAGCTATCCAACCGACACGATCGATTTCAGGACCCAGTTGACCAAGCTCCTGAACGCCAACCCGGATGCCTTGCACGTCGCCGCGCAGGCTGAGGCCAGCGGTGGCACCATCATCAAGCAGGTTCGCGAGTTGGGCTATGACGGCCCGATCTACTCTGCCGTCGTGCCGATCGGCACGACGGCCCTTGAGATCGCCGGCGAGGCCGCAACCGGCGTGAAGGCAATTACGCCTGACCTGGACCCGGCCAACGCCAAGGCCCAGGAAGTACTGGCGGCCTTCAGGAAGAAGTACGAGTACATAACGCTCCCCTGGTTCCTGGGTTCGGCTTATGACAACGTCTACATTACCGCCGAGTGCCTCAAGAAGACTGGTGACGACCAGGACGCGGACGGGTTCCGCGACTGTCTGTACGACATCACCTGGAGCGGAACGATCGGC
Organism: Chloroflexota bacterium; assembly: GCA_965263175.1. Classification (GTDB taxonomy): domain Bacteria; phylum Chloroflexota; class UBA11872; order UBA11872; family UBA11872; genus UBA11872. The sequence continues at coordinate 2,475,490 of OZ253587.1, read as the reverse complement.
GAGAACTACAGCTTCGACGAGAAAGGCGAAGTTGTGGGTCTGGCAAATGCGGTGCTGGAGGTGCTGCCGGTCGCCGAACGAACCGAGGACAACGGGGGTTATAAAGTCCTGGGCGCCGCCCCGAGTGGGTGAGCCCTCCCTAATCGTCGTCAGGTCCGTGGGGTTGGTCCACACAGTGTGGACCAACCCCACGTTCATATCAGTTGGTGAATCCGTCAGCCGCCCGTTCCATGCATCCGGGACAACGGCGGGCAGGGGCATCGGTCGCCTCCCGCGATGAGCCTCGCGCAACTGCGGGACGTCTCGCTCGTGAGTCTGCTCCGGCTCCGCGAGCACCAGAGCCGGTTGTTGGCGACCGTTCTGACGGCGGCCGTGGTGGCGTATATCGGTTGGAAGATCCTCCAGTCACCCGACCAAGCGCTCCAGTTTGCCTTCAACGGACTGGCCGTCGGAGCGGTTTACGCCCTGCTGGCGATGGGCTTTACGCTCGTTTACAGCACCGTCTGGTTCTTCGACCTCTACTACGGCGCCGCCGCGGCGATCGGCGCCTACTGCGTCTTCTACCTCCGGTCGCACGATGTCCTGGGCGGTCAGTACACGGTCAACAGTGGGCCCGTCAATGTTCTGTTTGCCGTCCTAACCGCTGGCGTGGTGGCGTGGGCGCTGCACGTGCTGCTGTATCGCCGACTGCAAACCCGCCTGTCTCCGACCACGCTGCTGGTCGTGGGCGGCCTGCTGGCGACCGGAGTCGGCGTCTATACGGGCCTGGTATTGGCCAATCCCGCCCACCTGCACGTGCTGCTCAGCCCACTCGTCGGCGTCCTGATCGCTGGAGCGGCGACCTGGGGACTCCATCGCGGCTATCGTCGGCTGTGGGCCGGGGCGGGCGGCGCGCCGTTACTGGCGGCCGCCGCGATAGGAATCGTTGCTGGTGCAGTCGTCGCCTTTCTTGTCGCGGTCACGCCGGGCCTGAGCCTTTACCTGAGCTGGGGCGTGGCCTGCCTGCTGTCGGGAACGGTGAGCCTGGCGCTGTACCGCGGGCTATACGTCTACATGCGGGAACGGGCCAAGTCGCCACTGATCATGTTGGTGGCCTCGCTGGGCATCCTGCTGGCAGTCACGGCGTTAATCACCATTGTGTTTCGTAGCGCGCCGCGACCTCTGCCCGATGTGCTCGGGAGCGAGCCCTGGGTCATTGGCGGAGCAACCATCAAAGGGTTCAACGTCTTCGCCATCGGCCTGGCGCTGGTCGGCTTCGGCATCCTCCTGTTCATCGTCAAGAAGACCGCCTTCGGCAAGGCGGTACGGGCCATTGGCGACGACGAAGAAGTGGCGAAAGTGGTCGGTATCAACACCACCGTCGTCATTGCCGTCGTGTTCTTCATCGGAGCCGTGTACGCGTCCCTGGCCGGGGTTGTAAGCGGCCACGACACGGCGATTCAACCGCGGATGGGTCTGCTGTTGCTTTTGAAGGGCTGGATCGCGTCCGTGGTTGGCGGAATCGGCAGCCTTTACGGCGCGATCGTGGGCGGCTTTGCGCTGGGGATGCTTGAGCAATTTGGCATCTGGGACCTGGCCGGCGAGTGGCGGGACGTCATCTCCTTCATCGTGCTCATCGTGTTCCTGTCGTTCTGGCCGCAGGGCCTGGTGCCAAGGAAGTAGCTCAATGGTCGTGGCAACAGGAGCCCTCCGAGGCCTGCGAGAACTCAGGCGCGATCCCGGATCGTGGTGGCGGAACTCCAGGGGCAACATCGAACTGTGGGCTAACCTGATCGTCATCAGCTGGGCCGTTGCATTCATGCTCTGGCGCGGCGGCGGATTCGCAATCACGGTCGGCAGCGTATTCGCCATCTGGGCAATCCTGGCCATCAGCCTCAATCTGGTCGTCGGCTATACCGGCTTGTTGTCAGTCGGGCACATCGGTTTCTTTGGCATCGGCGCCTACGCCATGGCCGTGCTGACCTCGGGCGCCTCCTATGAGCAGCTTCGAACGGAGGCCATCCCGACATACGGCTGGCCGTTCTTTGCCGCGCTGCCGGTAAGCGTGCTTGTTGCGGGTCTGGTGGCTCTGGTGGTGGGCGTCGCCTTCAACCGATTCCGCGACGACATTTACGTCCTGGTCTCGTTCGGATTCGCGGTCATTGCCTATACCACGTTCCTGAGTTGGCGGAGCCTGACCAGAGGCGCGTTCGGCATTCACCAAATCGCCCGGCCGGCCATCGGCGCGTGGACTCTGGAAGGCGAGCTGGAGTTTCTGGCTCTGCTCCTTGTCTTCCTTGCGCTTGTCGTCCTGATCGCCTGGCTCATCGTCACGTCCTCATTTGGACGAGTGCTCACGGCCATTCGCGAAGACGAGCAGGCAATTGAAGTCTTCGGGTACCGCGCAACCGACTACAAGCTCGCCATCTGGGTCGTCTCGGCCATGATGGCCGGCTTGGCCGGGGCCCTCCTCGCGAGTTGGAGCACGTTCATCGACCCGAACTCCTTCGTGCTCCTGGAGTCGGTCCTCCTGGTCTCCATCGTCATTCTGGGCGGGCTGGCCAGCATCTGGGGATCGCTACTCGGGGCCATGGCCTTCGTGATGCTGGAAGAAGGCATGCGCTTCGTCCCGTTTCTGCCGTCAGAGTTCATCGGCCAGATTCGACAGGTGATCCTGGGCATCCTCCTGGTGCTACTAATGCTGTTCAGGCCCCAGGGACTGGTCGGGAGGTTCAAGCTTTGAGCACGCAGCTTGATCCACGCGTCTTCGCCCTGGAGACGCGTGAAATATCGAAGAGCTTCGGGGCGGTTAAGGCCATCGATCAGCTCACGATGTCCATCTTGCGGGAATGGATCACCTGCATCGTGGGGCCGAACGGATCCGGGAAGTCGACCCTGATCAACCTGCTGAGCGGCATGCTCCCGCTCGACGGTGGGCTGGTCATCATCGACAACGTCGGCCTTCGTGTTGTGAAGGCTCACGAAACACCGGACCACGGAATTACGCGGACTTTTCAGGAGGTCAGGCTCTTCGACCAGATCACCGTGTGGGACAACATCATGGTGGTCTTGACGGACCGCCGGCTGTTTCCCTCGCTCCTGGAACGAACGAAGCCCCGCCACAAGAAAGCGGCCCGCAGAATCTTGCTGAGCGTGGGCATGTGGGAGAAGCGCGACGCTATGGCCCAGGACCTGTCATACGGCCAGCGAAAGCTACTCGAGATCGGCCGTGCGATGGCGATGGACGTGGATATCTACCTGTTCGACGAGCCATTCGCCGGTCTCTTTCCCCGGATGCTTGAGCAAGTGAAGACCATATTGAAAGAAATGCGGGAGCAAGATCGCAGCATCGTTTTTGTCTCCCACAACATGGATATCGTGCGCGAATTAGCGGACCACCTCTTCGTGTTGGACAGCGGCACTCTCCTCGCCGCAGGCGAGGTCGATGAAGTGCTCAGCAGAGCAAACGTTATCGATGCCTACCTGGGTAACTAGCATGCGTGCAGGGCTGCGATGATGCTCCTCGAGCTGATCGATATCTCAGTTCGCTACGGGCAGGTCCGCGCTCTGAACGGCGTTTCGCTGGGCGTGCGCGCGGGCGAGATCGTGGCCGTGATGGGGCCCAATGGTGCCGGCAAATCAACCGTGCTCAAGGCAGTAATGGGACTGGCGCCCGTTGTGGACGGGCACGTCAATTGGCGGCAGCAACGCCTCACGGCACCAACGCACGAGATCGTGCGAGCCGGCATTGCATTTGTGCCGCAGGGCCGGCGCGTGTTCACGCATTTGTCCATTGAGGAAAACCTGGAGATGGGCTGCCTCTACCTGAACGACGCGGCGGAGAAGAAGCGCCGCCTGGACGCCGTGCTGGACCTGTTTCCGATCCTGTACGAGAAGCGAGGCGACCTGGCAAGCCAGATGTCCGGAGGACAGCAACAGATGCTGGCGCTGGGCCGAGGTCTCATGGCCGGCCCCGAGGTGCTGCTGTTGGACGAACCCACGCTGGGCCTGGCGCCCATCGTGGTCAAGGAAGTGTTTCAGAAGGTCGCGGAGATCAGCGAGAAGCTCAAGACCACGATCATGGTCGTGGAGCACAACATCAAGGGCGTTCTGGATATCGTTGACCGCGCCTATGTGCTGGACATGGGACGCGTGGTCCACGACGGAACGCCGCAGACGATCCAAGCGACCAACATCCTGACCCACGTGTTTCTCGGCAAGCTCGACGCCGGCCAGGACGAGGAGTAGCGCTCGGGCATTTGGTCCAGCCAGTCGAGTCGCAGTCCCGACAGGTGATCCTCGTTAGTTCAGATAGGCCTTGAGCTTCTCGAAGAACTCCGGCCAGCCGGACTCCGCGTCGTTCAGGTAGCCGTCCCACTGGTCGTTGTCGGCGAGCATACGGTGCTCGACGCGGACAAGGCAGCCGTCATCGGGGCGCTCGTGCACGCGTCATTCCGTGGTGACCGATGGGCCGTCGGGAATGAAGTCCGAGCTCTTGGCGACGAAGCGGCGCGGTGCTATTGCAGGCCTTTTGGCGCCAGGTCGCCGATCGAGCTCTCCAGGTCATCGGAGTGGCGTTCGCGGATTCGCCCGGCGGTTGCCGGTAGGGGCGTGTCGTATTGGTAGTCCGGGTCGGACTGCTGGCGGTTCCAGGTGTTCAGCATTTCGCGCCAGGCGCTTCGCAGGGTTCGGGGCGCCGGCATGTCGTGGGCGACTTCCTGGTAGAGCTTCTTGAGGTTGTAGCAGGGCACGCCGGCGTACATGTGGTGCTCCAGATGCCAGTTCATCCGCCAGTAGAGAAATTCCAGGATCGGAACCAACGTCATTGAGCGCACGCACTTCCGGAAGTCGGCGACGTTATCCATCAGTCCGCAGTGCTGCGGGAGGCTGACGAAGTACGAAGCCCAGTTGGCGATAAACGAGAAGAGCGTCAGCAGGAAGATCCAGATCCATTGACCGGTCACAATCGAAACGATGACCACCCCGACATGAAACGCCAACTGCGCGCGCGACCACCAAATTTGGCTCCGATTCTGATCCGGCTGGTCCGCGTTCAGGGCGTTCCACCACTCCGACCTGAATTCATCCGTAGACCCCATCGACCCCATGGCCGATCGGATCGTGACGAAAATCGTGGCAAGAAGGCCGCCACCCCTACCGAAGACGCGTCCTTTCTGCGTCCAGATGTTGATCGTGAATATCTGGAGCAGGAAGGTCTTCCCAACCGTTGGCTTGAGCGGAAGCAGTACCTCGCGGTCACCCTCGGGATGCAGGGTGTAACGGTGGTGATACGTATGGCTACTGGCGTAGTCAAAGACATCCCACCAACCCAGGAGGCTGAAGACGTACAGGAAGACTTTATTCAGAATCTTCGTTCGAAAAACCGACCCGTGAACTAGCTCATGGCCCGCAACACCGCGAAAGAACGTGCCCACGGTTCCGTGGACGAAGAGCCCCACGACCACGCCGACCCAGATTTGCTGCAACCAGAAAAAGTAGGTCAGGGCGCCAGTCAGCACGAACAGCGCCAGGTGACCGCCGGCCTGATACCAGCCCTGCAGATCGCTGCGTCGGGAAAGCTCACGCAGCTTCTTGCCTTCGACGGGGCACCGGTACCACTCGACCCGGAGGTCTTTTCGTACGTCAGCCAGCGGCCGATAGCTCATGCCATTCCCTCCTCGGGTTGGCGGACCAAGAAACTCGGCATACTTCGGAGTCGAATGAGGCTAATACCGAGGTCGGCGGCGGTCAATATTGGCGTCGTAGCCAGGGAGTTGGCTAGCTGCCGGATATCGACCATTGGGAGCGCTCCGTAGGTTCGGCCGGCACGTAGGTGGTCAGCTCTGACCGGTGCGCCTGAATCTTCTCGATTGCGGTCAGGATCTGGTCCATGCCGTCCCTGGTGTCCAGGGTCACCCTGGTTGGCAAGGTGACCAGCTCCTCCGCGCAGGCTCGCTCGGCGTGCGGGCAATTGGCGGCGGCGTAGTCGACGTCGGGCGTGCCATCGCCGCGCGGCCAGACACGACTTAGCTCGCCGTCCCGGTCCGTAAAGAGGTCAGCGCGGTGCATGGGGCGGCGGTACTCGGTCTGGCAGGGAATGCCCTCGGCGTTCAGCGCCTTCACGAACAGCTCACGCGTAAGCCCGCCGAAGGCCTGGGCGTTGTAGCGCAGCACGAAGAGGTGATTGGCGGCACGGGTCGCATAAGCGTCCTGCCGGCGGGGCGTCACGCCCTCGATGTCGTCCAGGAGGCCGGCCAGGTAGCGGCCGTTGGCGTCGCGGCGCGCGGTCTGCTCGTCGAGCCGTGAGAGTTGCGGCAGGCCGAGCACGGCGTGAACGGGATGCAGGCGTCTGTTGCCGGAGGCGTAGGGGAAGAACTCCTCGGTAGCTGAGCGTATCTCGCCCACGCCGGTGAGTTCGCGGCGACGTTGGCGGCGCGGGTGGTTGAGTTCGCCGTAACCGCTGGCGCGTTCGTAGATGACCGGATCGCTGGTGATCAGCACGCCCCCGCCGCCTGCCGAGAGGTTCTTGCCGCTGCCGCAGCTGAAGCAGCCGACGTCGCCGATCGATCCCAGGCTTTGATCGTTCCAGGCGCCGCCGTGCGCGTGGGCAGCGTCCTCGATCACGGCCAGCCCGTGCCGCTGGGCAATGTCCAGGATGGCCCGCATGTCGCAGCTCACGCCGCCGAAGTGCACGGTCATGATCGCGCCGGTGCGCGGGGTGATGGCGGCCTCGATGGCCGAGCGGGCGATGTTGTAGGTGTCGGGGTCGATGTCGGCAAAGATCGGGACGAGGCCCGCGTTCAAGATGGCCGAGACGCTGGCGAAGAAGGTGATGGGGGAGACGATCACCTCGGCGCCGCGGTCGAGGCAGAGGGCCTGGAGGGCGATCTCAAGGGCACTGGTGCCGCTGTTCAGGCCGATCCCGTAGCGGGCGCCGTGGGCCGCGGCGAAGGCCTGCTCGAACTCGACGACGGGATCGTCGTCGGACCGGTCGCCGGCCCGCAGCCGCTCGGCCAGGGCCGCGATGTCCTCCTCGGGAAAGACGGGCCAGGCCGGGAACGGCTTCGAGCGAGCCGGGACACCACCGGTCAGCGCCAGCGCTGGCATGTCAGGACCGCCTTTGGCGAACCACGACGGACGACCTGGGTGAGAGGGTACATGGGCTGCGGTGATGGGCGCGTGGCCGGCAGGACGTGGGTCGTGGATACGTGGGCGATTTGGCGCTGGACGGGGGCTGTGCGCAGGGGCATCGGCTGGACGCCGACGGTGCGCCTCGTGCGCAGTAAGAGTTTTTTCTAACGGAATTAGTCACTTGTGACTGGCGGGGTTATCCACACTATCCCCGTGGTGTGCACACCTAGGCGTTTGGCAGTCCCGGCAGAACCGGCTGCGGCAAGTGGCGGCCGGCGACCGTCGGCGTGTAGAACCGCTTCCCCGCCAGAATCTCTTCCACGGTGAGAATCTGCATGCGCGGATAGTCTGTGCCCAGCACGCGCAGCTCACCCGCGTCTGACATCTCAAGCTCGAAGTTGCGCGTCTGCCCAGGGCTGCGCGGGCGCATGAGGATCAACCCGGCCATCTGCGCGTCGTCACGCTCCAGCACGCCGCGCAGCGCGCGTACGTCGCCAATCGTGACGTGCGTGCCGCCCTTCACTTCGATGCTCATGCTTTGCAGCGTGGACTCCCCTGGCACGTCGAAGTACAGCCGGCCGTCAATGCCGCCGTCGCCGGTTCGCCGCGCCGACGGGAACGCGTCAACCGATTCAATCGCCCATTCTTGGAACTCGAATTTGTTATGCCGCCACTTCGCATGCGCGGCTTCCAGCGTTTCGGGCACGCCGTCAATGGTGAAGTCGCTGCCCTCAACCAGCCCGCAGCGTTCGCCAAGCCGCAGGCGCACGACGCGGTTGATGGCGTGGTAGGCGCGGTCAATGCCGATCCAGCGCCGCCCCAGCTTGTGCGCCGCCTCCAGCGTCGTGGCGCAGCCACAGAACGGATCGAGCACGACATCGCCGGGGTTGCTACTGGCTTGGATCAGCCGCTCCATAAGCGCGAGCGGCTTTTGGGTCGCGTAGCCCATACGCTCCTCACCTAGGGCCGGTGCAATATCGGTGAGCACGTCCTGAGCGGCCATGCCCGGCATATCGTCCAGGTACTGCCGAAAGCGCGGTACTCGCCGCCCGCGTTGTGGCCAGTGGATACGGTCAATACTGTCCAGGTAGTCCAAAGCGTCGAGCACGCCGCTGGGCACGTTCTTGCCGCCGGGGAATCTTCGGGGGATAGCCCAGTGGCGCCCAACGGCCGTCGGATCGTAGTCGCGCCACGGTTGGCCGGACTCACCCTCGCGAGTGCCCGCACCCGTCAGGGGACCTTCGTTGTAGAACTCCCCTTTTTCGTCGCGGTAGCGATACCGGCGGTCAATGTACGCCTGATCGTATGGTTGGTAGACACGGTTCCACGTGTAGCGGTTGGACTTCGAGTAGAACAGGATCACGTCGTGAATCGGCCCATAGCGGCGCGCCCCACTGTGCGCGCTCGTGCGCTTCCAGATCAGCTCGTTCCGAAAGTTGCCATGCCCAAAGAGGCCATCCATGACGACCTTCAGGTAATGGCTGGCCGTCGGGTCGCAGTGCAGGTACAGGCTGCCCGTCGGCTTGAGCACGCGATGGATCAGCAGCAGGCGCTCGGTCATATGCACGATGTAGGCCAGCAGCTTCGGCTGCGTGTAGCGCAGCGCCCGTAGCCAGAGGTTCCACAGTTGCACCGTCGCGTCATCCATGCCGGAATCTCGCAGCAGGATCGGCATTTGGCGGGCGGCTTCCGCTGTCGCCGCGTCCAGCTCCCACATATCCGAGAACGCGTTCACTTCGTCGGGCAGCGGGCGGCCGGTCTCATCGCGATAGATCGAGTTGTACTGGCGCTGCGAGTTGAACGGCGGGTCGAGATAGATCAGATCGATGCTGGCGAGTCGGAAGTCCTGCATGACCGTCCGGCAGTCGCCGTAGTAGAGCTGATTGATCCAGGTCATGGGCAACGCTCGGTAAGGGCGAGCCCGCGCATCATAGCTACGCGGCCATCGCGTCGCGCAGGAACGTGTCGAATGGCTGCGGGTTCTCGCGCAGGTTGAACTTGTAGCAAGCCTCGGTCACGTAGGCGTGCGCGTGGCGCTTCGAGTAGTGGTGATGCGCGCCCCACCACGCGCGTTTCAGCAGCGCCCAGAAGCTCTCCATCGTGTTGACGTGGATCAGCCCGTCCACGTAGCGGGCGGCGTGGTCCACGACCGCATGGCGCATCGTGCGGCCAACGCGCCGGTAGGCGGGCCATTGGTCGGTGATGAGAACCGACGCGTCTTTGTCAACGTGGCGCTCGATAAAGGCTTGCAGGTCTTTCCCGCGCACGCGGGCGGACGGTTGGGCGGCCACGCGACCGCCACGTTCCACGACACCGATAATCGGTTGCTTGCGCGTACCGCGGCCACGGGGCGCCGGCGGGTCGTCATTGTCACCGTGGCGGTTGCGCTTGCGCGGCTTGCCGCCGATATACGCTTCGTCGGCTTCGACGATGCCGACCATGAAGTCGTGCTCTTCCACCATCGCGCTCCGCAGCTTCATGAGCATGCGGTAGGCGGTCTTCTGGGGAACATTCAAGTCGCGGCCAAGCTGCGGGCTGCTGATCGACTTCTTGGCGTTCAGGATCAAGCCGATGGCCAGGAACCACTTGCGCAGGTCGGTTCGGGTCTTGGAGAAGATCGTTCCGGCCAGCACCGTGAAACTGTAGTGGCAGGCGTGGCAGTTGCGGCGGCCGATGCCGTCCGACCGATAGCCGATGCGTTCCGATCCGCACTTCGGGCACGTCGGCGTCTTGCCCCAGCGCACGCGCTCCAGATGCTCAATGCAGGATTCTTGGTCGGGGAATTGGTCGAAGATTCGGATGAGGTCCATCGGGAGTCCCTTGCTGCTCGGCTCCCCTAAGTATAGCATTTCCAGTCACAAGTGACTAGGCCCGTTTCTAAAAAACTCTTCGTCGCCGGCGCGGTGCTTTGGGGCGCCTGAACGCGACAAACCGGGGCACGACGGCCGCACGTGCGCGGGGCGTGCCGTGAGGGTGTTTGGGTGACGCGACGCGCTGGGTCCAGGCGTCGCCGGCGGGCGTGACGACGGCCGAGAGTTGCGCAGCGGACGGTGGCTGATGGGCCAGAGCAGAGGCGGTCGGCTAGGTCGAGGACGCCGGCGAGGAGGGTGGCCAGGAGGATCAGCAAGCGGAGGGTCGGGAGCGGCATTGGTGGGTGGTCCGGGAAGTTGCGGAAGCGTTGGCCTTAGTGTAAACTATTTGCGTACAGATGGCAACGCTCGGTCCATTGGTGGGCCGGCGGAGGCCGGAATCCAGCGAGGCCACCGGAGATCGCATGCCCATTCCACCGCTCGACGGGACTATCCGAGTTACCAGCGCGTTTGGCGCCGACCGCGGCAGCTACCGGCACGGCGGGCTGGACCTGGCGTTGACGGTGGAGTCGGTGTATCGACGTCCGGTGAAGGCGCCAGCGGCGGGCGAAGTAGTGGCCGTGTGGTCGACGAACCGGCCGAGCACGCGGGCCCCCACGGTGCGGGATGGATTTCCCTACGGCAACGCCGTGGCCCTGTGCGACGCCGAGGGCATGCTGTGGCGGTTTCTGCATTTCGACGAACCGCCGAGCCTGACGGTGGGCGATACGGTCGAGCCGGGGCAGACGCTGGGGTTATGCGACTCGACCGGGAACAGCACCGGTCACCACCTGCACCTGGACGCGACGCCGGGCGGGCGCATCGATCCCGAGACGTTCCGGGTGGCAGGCGAGCGGGTGAACCCGCTGGGATTGTTCGCGGACGGCTTCGCGCGGGCGGTCGGCTACGACACGCAGGTGTTTCGTCGGCAGATCGTCATGGAATCGGGCTGGAATCCGAAGGCGGTGAGCCGGGCGGGGGCGGAGGGGATTGCGCAGATCATTCCGCGGTGGCATCCGTCGATGCGCGGACGCACGTTCGACCCGTTCGCCTCACTTGAATATGCCGCAAACCTGATGGCCTCGCACATCGATTACCGCGGCGGGAGCTATCGCGAGGCGCTGGCGGACTACAACACGGGCCGGGCCTCGCGCGGGAAGTTCCGAGCCGAGGGGTATCGCTACGCCAACTGGATTCTGGAAGGACTGGACATGGCCACGAGCCGCGAACTGGATGACTTACGGGCCGACCGCGACCGAAATCACAACCGAAAGATGGCAGCGCTGCATCACGTTGGGGAGCTGGTGCAGTCGGCGCGGCGCGTCGGCGAACAGGCGTTCAGGCCGCCGGACTGGCAGGCGGTGATGACGGCCGAGCGGTTCTATCACGATCCGGACGCGGCGGGTTAGCCGTCGGTGGGTTGGGAGTTTGGCCGAGGCAGGGACGGGCTGAGCGAAGCTGAGTTTTCTGGGACAGCTTTGCCAGCAAAGAGGCCGCTGCTCTGGGCAGCGGCCTCTTTCGCATCGGCCTGGCTGTGTCGGAAGTCACCCCTTCGGCGGAAACGGGTCGTTTCCGTAGCTGTTTCGCTCTCGGATCTGTCCCTGTCGGTTGTGGATCAACATTTCTGCGCGGTTGTTGATCGCGATGTCGCGCGCGGCGGCAATGGCCTCTTGCTGGGTCTCGTGGACGGACGTGGCCCGCTCGTTTCCCGCGCCCTTTACAGCCCAGCTGCCCGAGTGGGGGACGACGTGTTGGTTTTTCTTTGGCATGGTTTTGCCTTTCGTGACTTCGGCTGAAGTTCAACCGAGAGTTGACGTATGATAGCAAATGCGACGTGTGTCAACCACGCGAGTCGCAAAGGGAAGGAGCCAGAGGTGTTTGGACAGCGGCTGCGGCTGGCACGGAAGAAGGCGGGGCTTTCAATGCGCGAACTCGCTGGTAGCACAAGCCCGCCCGTTTCCGCCCAGGCCATCAGCAAGTATGAGGCCGGAAAGATGATGCCCAGCTCGCGGGTCTTGGTCGGTCTCGGCAAGGAACTTGACGTGTCCCTGGACTTCCTGATGAGCGGGCAGGTCGAGGCGCTGGAGGCCGTCGAATTCCGCAAGCACTCGCGCACCTCCGCAAAGGATCGCGCGCGTGCCGAAGTGCTGGTGACCGAGCAGCTTGAGAACCATCTGGCGATCGAAGAAATCCTCGATCTCGAGCCCGCGCCTGATCCGTTCCACGGCCTGCGTTCCGACCAGGTCCAGAGTCTTGACGACACAGAGTATCTAGCGGATCGCCTCCGTGAAGAGTGGGATCTCGGTCTGGACCCGATCCCCAGCATGACCGGCCTGCTGGAATCCAAGGGGATCAGGGTGATCGAGGCGGATCTGCCGGAACGCTTCCACGGTCTGGCCTGCACCGTCAAGCTCGCTGGCGGCCGGCCAGACACGGAGGCGGTGGTGGTTTCCAGGCAGACCACGTTCGAGCTCCGACGCTTCACCCTGTCCCACGAATTGGGACATCGCGTTATTCGTGGCACGGCCAGTCCAAAGATCACCGCAGAAAAGGCGATGCATAGATTCGCCGCAGCATTTCTCGTTCCGGCCGAGCACCTACTGGGACAGGCCGGAAGCAACCGGTATGGCATCACCTACGGTGAGCTTGTCCGCTTGAAGCACTTCTATGGAATTTCGGCGTCAGCGATGCTGCTTCGGCTGCGGGATGTCGGCGTAGTTTCGGCGGCAGCCGTTGAGCGGGCGTTTCGCAGCTACGCGCGGGCTTGGCGCACGAACGAGCCAGATCCGATTCACGAGGGTCAAGGCTGGGCCGCTTTTGAGAAGCCGCAGCGCTTCGAGTCTTTGGTCTGGCGCGGACTCGGTGAGCAACTATTCGCGCCGGTGCGCGCCGCCCAGCTGCTAAAGCGTCCCTTGCGAGAAATCGAAAAGGAAATCCGAGGTCCGCAAGCGGCGTGATTCGTGTAGTCGTCAACGATGCGAGCTGTCTGATCGACTTAAACAAGGTTGGTCTGCTTCCCGCCATGCTGACTTTGCCGTACCGCTTCATCGTCCCTTTGCCCATCCGTTATTCCGAGATGCTGGATCTCACGGAACAGGATTGGAGGCACCTTAGCGATTCCGGCCTTATGACTATTGATCTTCCAGGCGAACTCGTTGGGGAGGTGGTGAGGCTTGCACGGGAGAATCCGGCGCTCTCGGCTAACGACTGTTTCTGCCTCGTCACAGCTCGGCACATCCGCGATGGGATGCTGCTCACGGGCGATTCGCGCCTGCGCCGAGTGGCGCGGGCGGCTGGTGTGCGCGTTCACGGCGTGTTGTGGATCGTCGACCAGCTGCATGGGTACGGCGCATGTGGCGCTTCTCGCCTCATAGGGGCGCTGGAAGCCTGGCGCGAGGATCGAACGGTTTTTCTGCCTCGGACGGAGATTGACAACCGGCTGCGCCGGCTGCGGCTCGTTGCTGGACAGTGAGGACGGCGGCTGACTATTCGTGGCGGGTAGTTGGCGAATCTGAGGTTCGCATCGGTATCGCGTTGCTGCTGAGTGGATGGCGTCGCGATGGTTTAGCGGGGGGGCACGGATCGGACTCTTGGCAGAGTTCTCGGTGGCCGGGTCAGCCAGCCTCAAGGCACGAGGACTGGCAGGCGGTGATGACTGGGAAGTGGCTCTTTCACGATGCGGAGGCGGCAGGATGATTGCATTGCAATCAACGTACAATATGCGTGCTTTGATTGCATCGCTGCAAGCGTGCGGCCCGGCAGCGCTGCGCACGGAGACCCACCGATGGCGAGTATTACGGTTCGCAACCTGGACGAGGACTTGAAACGGCGGCTGCGGGTTCGCGCTGCGGAAAACGGCCGGTCCATGGAGCAGGAGGTCCGCGAGATTCTTCGGATGACGATCCACCGGGACGAGGCGCCAGTCCGCAACCTTGGAACGACGATACATGAGCTATTCAGGCCGCTTGGCGGCGTGGATCTGGAGATTCCGCCGCGGGCGCCGATGCGTGACCCTCCGCGGTTCGGCTGAGGCGACCGGCGAATGATCGTCCTGGAGACCAACGTCGTCTCGGAACTCATGCGCGCGAGTCCACATCCGCAGGTGCTGGGCTGGCTGGACCGCGAGGATACTCGCGATCTCTTCGTGTCAGCCGTCAGCGAGGCGGAGATTCGAACCGGACTTGGGCAACTGCCCGATGGATGGCGTCGGCGCGAACTTACCGACGCCGCCGACCGCGTTCTTGACGAGTGGTTCAGCGGGCGGATTCTGCCCTTTGACGCGGCGGCCGCTCGGGTCTACCCCAACATTGCGTGCCATCGCCGCGCCGCGGGCTGCCCCATCAGCCAGTTTGACTGCCAGATCGCGGCGATTGCGCGCTCGAACGGCATGGCGGTGGCAACGCGTGACGTCGACGGATTCAGAGGCTGTGGGATCGATGTAAACGATCCGTGGTCAGACCGCTGAAGCACCGCCGCTTTGTGCGGCCCTTGCAATCGCAATGGACGCGGAACGCGCCCTTGGACGCTTAGGGATCGAGGCGGAAGGGTGGGTAGCGGTCGGTGACCAGGATCAAGGCGTAGCCCTGGACGCGGGTTGTGTAGCGGCCGACGCCGACCATGAAGTCGAAGAGGGCGCGGGGGTAGCGGGCGGTGATGATGACCATGATCCAGCCGATCGCGCCAGCTATCAGGGCCAGAATTCCGAGGATCGTTAGTACGACATAGTGCGGGATGGCCAGCAGCCACTTGATGAGCGGGAGCCAGCGATTGAGGTCTGTGGCGGCGTCGGGGTAGTCCACGTTCAGGTGGACGGCCTGGTGGTCGTCGGTGGCGGGGTACTCATCGCGCAGGGCGAGCGAGTACACCTCAACCCGCGCATTGAGGCGCCATAATTCCAAATTCCAGTCGAACCACCAGCGCGGGTATTTGCCGCGGAAGAGCAGCAAGAAGACGAGCGGTACGGTGGTGTAGGTGGTCACCAGCAGGGCGAGCAGGTAGACCGGCAGGATGAGGATCCAGCGGAAGAGGGTGGTCAGGCGGTTGAGCGGTTGGTCGGGGTAGTCAACCGAAAACTGGATGGGGTAGTCGGACTGGTTGCTGGCCATGTGGTTTGCGTCCTGCTGCCGGGCTGGTGGACATAATCATACGTCGGGTCCGAAATTCCTGCCCAGCCCACGGCTGCTGATGGAGTGGCTGACCTACGGTGCCGACACTTGGCTGGCGCGTGCGGGATGGGCGGTGGTGGCGC
Organism: Chloroflexota bacterium; assembly: GCA_965263175.1. Lineage (GTDB taxonomy): Bacteria > Chloroflexota > UBA11872 > UBA11872 > UBA11872 > UBA11872. The sequence goes on along the minus strand of OZ253587.1, from coordinate 2,460,283 downwards.
ACCATGCACGGGCCTTAGACATTTGCGTGGCGCGTAGACGGGGAGTCGTCGGGTGACGGGCAATCCTGACCGCCCGCTGGTGCTGGTGATCGAGGACGACCTGCGATACGTGCGGCAGTTGCGCGCGGACCTGGAGCTGTGCGACTGCGCGGCGGTCATCGCTGGCACGGGCGCCGGAGGCCTGGACCTGTGTGCCAGCGCGACGCCTGACGTGGTTCTGCTGGACCTGGGGCTGCCGGACGTGGATGCGCTGACGGTGCTGCGGCGGGTGCGCGCGACCTGCGACGCGCCGGTGGTTGCGATGACCCTGGCGGAGGACGACGACGGCATTTCGGGCGCGCTGGAGGCGGGCGCGGACGATTACCTGGCGAAGCCGTTCGACGTGGATCAGCTGCTGGCGCGGCTGCGGGCGGTGTTGTGGCGGGCGCCGGGCGCGCAGGCGGGGGCGCCGCCCCCGTTCGAGTCGGACGGTCTTTGTGTCGACTTTGCGGCGGCTGAAGTGGCGGTGGCCGGGCAGCCGGTGGCGTTGAGCGCCTCGGAGTTTCGGCTACTTCGCTTTCTTGCCCGTAACCGGGACCGGGTGTTCACGCCGGCTCAGCTGGTGGAGGAGGTCTGGGGGCCTGAGTACGCGGGCGACCGGCACCTGGTGCGGGTGTACGTGCGGCGGGTACGCGAGAAGATCGAGCGCGATTCAGAGCATCCGCGCCACCTGGTAACGAAGCCTGGGGTGGGTTACGTGCTGCGAAAGCACGAGTAAGGAAGTGCTGGCTCTAGAACGCAGCTTTCTGGTTGCGTCCCATGGCAGCGTCATCTTGCTCGTCGCCTAAAGCGAGGCACGCGTGGGTGGGATACCATCGGGCTTGCGCTGAGGATTGCTTTGGAGTCGCGTCATGGCGGCCGTTGACTCCCTGACTAGGCCCGCCGAGCGGGCACCCGCTGTCCGGAAGGTCGCGCCCTACCTGGTGGACTGCGACTGCCACCACCTGTGGCACAAGATCGACGACATCTTTCCCTATTTGCCGCGCCAGTACGTGCAGGAAATCAAGGACTTCGGGTCCATGTTTCCGAATGGCGGCTGGACCAACATGCCGAACTCGCACGGCTACCGGATCGATCACGAGGTGGACGAGGACACGGACTTTGCCGAGTTCACGGTGCGCGAGCACCTGGACCGTTACGACATTGACGTGGCGATTCTGACGGGGCAGTCGGTCTATCCGACCGTAGGCATGACGAACCTGGACTACGCGGCCGCCATCTGCCGCGCGCACAACGACTGGACGCTGGAGCACTGGGCGGCGAAGGACCCGCGATTCCGCGTGACGCTGGCAGTTGGTCCGAACGACCCGGTGCTGGCGGTGGAGGAGATCGAGCGGCTGGGCGATCACCCCGCGGTGGTGGGCGTGATGCTGCCGGCCGGCGGGCGCCACCCCTACGGGAACCGCATCTATCACCCGATTTATGAAGCGGCGGAGCGTTACGGCCTGACCGTCATGACGCACTTCGGCGGCGAGGGGCGCGGCCAGACCAACCCGCCCACGGCGGCGGGATATCCGACCTACTACCTGGAGATGCGGATGGCACGTCCGCAGATCGCGCAGGCGCACACGACCAGCCTGATCTGCGAGGGCGTATTCGAGAAGTTCCCGACGCTGACGTGGGTGTTCGTGGAAGTGGACACCTGGTGGATTCCCGGGTTGCTGACCCACTTCGACGCCGACTGGAAAGCGGTGCGAGACTACACGCCGTGGGTGAAGCGACTGCCCAGCGAGTATTTCCGCGATCACATTCGAGTGGGCACGCAGCCGATGGAACAGCCGGGCTCACGAGCGGACCTGCACTGGTTCCTGGAGCAGGCACGGGCCGACGAGGTGCTGGTGTACGCCAGCGACTTCCCGCACTGGGACTGGGACGCGCCAACCTCGGTGGCGCCGGACTTTCCGGCTGAAATGCGCGCCAACATCTTTGGCGAGACGGCGCGCGCTACGTTCAGGCTGTAGCCGCCGGCTGACGTTGCACGGGGTGCTTTCGAGCGTGTTGGATCGCGGCGCGTGACAGCCGCCACGTCTGACGAGGTCGTCGTCTGCGCGTTGGCCGATCTACCGCCGGGCGAACGCTGCGAGGCTCGTGGGGCGCTTACCTATGGCGTCACGGTCTTCAACCTGGACGGCGAGCTGTACGCGCTGCTGAACCACTGCCCGCACCGGGGCGGTCCGCTGTGCCGGGGTCGGATAGGTCCGCATCCAGTCTCGGACCGCGTGGGGCACTGGGAGTTCGAGCGGGAGGACGAGATTCTGCGCTGCCCGTTCCACAACTGGGAATTCGACATACGCACGGGTCGCGCGCTCTATGACGAGCGCGTGCGTGCTCGGATGTTCCCGGTAGAGGTGCGTGACGGGCAGGTGGTGGTTCGGGTGCGGGCCAGGCGCGGCGCCGCTGCCGGATCACGTTAGACGAGGACGACGGCTGGCGCGGGCGGCGGCAGTTTCTTGTTCGTGAACCGTTAGAAACCCAACCGGTTCGCACGCCCGCGCGTGCGACGATTGCCGGGTCCCGGCCGAGGGCCGGACTGTCACGACCGCCCGGAGGATCGCAGCGAATGCCGGAGAGCCGTAACGGCACTGCCCCGATTGTGGTGGTGCGCGACATCCACAAGTCGTTTGGCGACGTCCGCGCGCTGGACGGGGTGAGCCTGGACGTGGAACGCGGGACGGTGCTGGGTTTGCTGGGTCCCAACGGGGCAGGCAAGACCACGCTGGTCCGCATTCTCACGACTTTGTTGGATCCGGACGAGGGTTCGGCCACGGTGGCCGGATATGACGTGCGTCGTGCCAAGACGCAGGTGCGCCCCCTGATTGGGCTGGCCGGCCAGTCGGCCGCCATTTACGACACGCTCACCGGGCGCGAGAACCTGGAGATGGTGGCACGGCTCTACCACATGCGGCGCGAAATGGCCGTTGCGCGGGCCGGGGAGTTGCTGGCTCGATTCGATCTGCTCGACGCGGCCGACCGTCCTGCCAGGAGCTACTCCGGCGGCATGCGGCGGCGGCTGGACCTGGCCGCCAGCCTGGTGGCCGATCCCGAGGTGCTGTTTCTGGACGAGCCGACCAGTGGACTCGATCCGCACGCGCGGCTGGAGCTTTGGGCCGTGATTCGCGAGCTGGTGGCGACGGGCACCACGGTGCTGCTGACGACCCAGTACCTGGAGGAGGCCGATCAACTGGCCGACGAGATTGTCGTGATCGACCATGGGCGCATCATCGCCCAAGGGACGGCGGCGGACCTGAAAGCGCGGTCGGGAGGCGAGCATCTGACGGTGCGGGTCAGCGACCTGGCGTCACTGGAACAGGTGCGGCGAGTGCTGGAAGCCGAGGGCGACGCGCCGCCGGTGGTTGACGAAGCCGTGGGCACGGTCTCAGTGGCGGTGACCAACGGGCCGGCGCGGCTGGCCGGCGTGGTGCGGCGGCTGGACGGGGCTTCCGTGACGATTGCCGACATCGGGCTGCGCCAGCCGACGCTGGACGAAGTCTTCCTGTCGCTCACCGGGCGTCGGGCGGCCAGCGAGCCGGCCGAGACGCCCACCCGGATGAGGACGGGCTGATGCTGGTTTCGATGGACGCGCTGCGGGTTGAGGCGCGCTATGCGCTGGGCGACATCCTGCAACTGTGGAAGCGCAACATGCTGGCCTACCGGCGACAGCCGGATTTGCTGGTGTTCTCGACCATCCAGCCGGTGATGTTCGTGCTGCTGTTCGCGTTCGTGTTCGGCGGGGCGATTCAGACCGGGCCGGTCAATTACATCGACTTCCTGCTGCCCGGGATTCTGGCGCAGTCCGTGCTGTTCGGGTCCACGCAGACGGGGGTGGGACTGGCTGTGGACGTGACCAGCGGGATGATCGATCGCTACCGCGCGCTGCCCATGGCGAGGTCGGCGGTGGTGGCCGGACGAATATTGGCCGACACCACGCGGAACGTCTTTGTGGTCGCCCTGATGCTGGGGGTCGGGTTTCTGATCGGGTTCCGATACCACGGGACCGTGGCGGGGGCAATTGCCATGCCGGTGGTGGCGGTGGCGTTTGGTCAGACGTTTTGCTGGATCTCCGCGACCATCGGCACCAGCGTCCGGCGGGCGGAGACGGCGCAGGTGGCGTCGTTCGTGTGGTTATTTCCGCTGGTGTTCGTGAGTTCGGTATTCGTGCCGGTCGAGACCATGCCCGACTGGCTGAAGGTGGTCGCCGAAAACAGTCCAGTGACGCACACGGTCAACGCGATGCGCGGGCTGGCGCTGGGCACGGATTTCTGGGCACCGTTGACGAAGGCGCTAGCCTGGATGGTGGGGATCATGGCGGTCTTCGTACCGCTTGCGGTGTGGCGGTATCGGTCGATTCAGTAGGGTGCGCTGCATGAAAGTCACTAGCCAGTAGACTTCGGCCAATTGGCTGGACCGGAAGAGCGCTGCCCTATGTCTGCCTTGCGTGCCGTGACGATCGCCGATACCGAGCGCGGCGGGGCCGGGCATGGGCTGCATCGGGCGTTTCAGGCCAATCCGGACGTGCGCATGGTGGCGCTGGCTGATCCCGTTGACGAGGGCCGCGCCGAACTGGCCGCCATCTGCGACGCCGAACGCAGTTACGCCGACTACCGCGACATGCTGGAGCGCGAGCAGCCCGACATCGTGGTGATTGCCCGGCATTGGTACGACGATGGGCGGGTCGAGGAAACGCTGGCGGCCATCGAGGCCGGTGCGCGGGGCCTCTACGTGGAGAAGCCGCTGGCGCCGTGGCCGGACCAGTCGCGGGCCGTGATGGCGGCCGCCGAGGCGGCAGGGACACACGTGATCCTGGCGCATCGCAGCCGCGAACATCCGGGGATGCAGGCGATTCGGGCGCGCGCCGAGGCCGGGGAGTGGGGGCCGCTGACGCGCGTGCGGGCCATGGACAAGGGCGACCACCGCGTGGGGGTTGAGGAGTCGATGATCCACGCACCGCACGTGTTCGACGCCATGCTCTACCTGGTGGGCGAGGCGCCGGTGCAGGTGTCCGGCCTGGTCTTGCAGAACGGGCGTCCGGCCACGCGCGCGGACGCGGTGGGACGCACCGAGAATGGGGCCGGGCCGATCGCGGGCGACCGCATATCGGCCACGTACCTTTTCCCCAGCGGGGTGATTGGAACCTTTGAATCGGTTCCGGTGGGCGACGGGTCGTACGGCTCGGATCGGCTGGGCGCGGACTGCTACTACCAGCACGCGCTGGTGACGTTGCGAAACCAGCCACGCGGGCAGTTTCATGTGCTGCCGCGCGGCGACGTGTTCCCCACCAAAGGCGACCTGGGTTGGGAAGAGATCGACGGCAGCGAAGCCTGGGCGCCGGACGGCGCGGAAACGATGACCTGGAGCAACCATGTGCACGGCCGCGAATTGGTGCGGCTGATTCACGGCGGCGAGGTTCGGCCCACGACCTGCAGCGGTCAGGATGCGCTGATCGGCGTGGAGATGCTGGTGGGGGCGTATCGGTCGCACCTGGAGGGCCGGCCGATTGCGTTGCCGCTGGAGGATCCGACGAACCCCTGGCTTTAGGGCTTACCCAGATTCGGATGACGGGCTGTGCGTCAGGATTGAGGACGATTCTCTGAGGTCGGGACGTGACGATGCCAGTTGATGCTGACGCTGTAGAGCAGCTGACCAGGGCGTTGGAAGCGATACCGCGACTCAAGGAAATGGCGCGCCGATCTCCGGAACGAGTGGTCGGATCTCGGGAGTTTCAGCAGTGGAGAGAAGATGCCGTGGGCTTGATCTCCGACGTGTTCGGAAGAGACTCGAATCAGGCCAGGGCATTTGCAAGTGTTCAATATGCGCCGATCAACTTCTATTTCGGCGCCTCCAACGCGACATTTCGTGAGTACTACTTCCGGGGTCTGGATGCAGCGGCCGCAATTTTGAGCTCAACCGTTCGAGAGGTTAGTGCGTGCGGGGATGGTAGAGATCAATCTTGACGTCGATCCAGGCTTCGGGCCGCAGGTGATGAACATGCCGCGGCTGGCTCGGGCCTTTGGGCTGCTGGCGGTAGCGGTGGCGATGTTGGGCATTCTGACGGCTTGCGATCTTCCGGCGTCGGACGGCGCGGATGTGGCGCCGGTTGCCACGGCTCAGCCTGCGGTCGTGGCGACGGCAACACTCGCGCGCCCGGTGGCGCAGGCACTTCCGACAGCGACGCCCGTGGCGACTGTGGCGGCGATCGAGACGCGCGCAACGCCCAGTCCAACGCCTACGCCGACCCCGTCCCAGACGGCGGCGCCGAGTCCGTCGCCTACGTCGACCCCGGCCGAGACGGCAGCGCCGAGCCCCTCACCTACTCCCGCGGCTTCCGAGCAGCAAACGCCGACGCCAGCTGAGACTCCGGCGCCGACGCTGGAGACGCTGGCCGAGCAGCTTCGGGGGATCGTTCAAGAGGGCATCCGGCAGGAGTTTCCCGAGTTTCCGGGGGTTGAGACGCAGCCAGTGCACGTAATTCCGCTGGGCATGCCGGAGGTGACGGGAGTCTATTGGTGGGTGGTCACGGACGGTCCGCAGCCGGCGAAGCTGACTTCGGGGGACGAGGTGGACAACTTTTTCCACTTCGCGGCGGTATACAGGCGGTCCGAGGGTGGCGAATGGAGCGAAGTGGACCGGCTGGAGATTGAGAGCGCGCCGCAGCGAACGAAGGTCGAGCTGCTGACCACGGGGTGGGAGGCGCCGGGCGGCGAGCCGTCGGCCTGGATTGCGGTTCGCGGCGGCACCGGCGCGCACGCCGGAACGCTGGACGTGATTGGGTTCGACGGCACGGCACTCGGCACGGCGCTCTCGCGGATCACCCAGCGCCAGTACCTGAGCGAGTTCCCGGACCTGGACGGCGACGGGCTGCTGGAGGTGGTGCTCAACGATTCGGACCCCTACATCTTCTGCTTCACGTGCGCCACGGAACTCCAACGGGTGGCCCTCTACCGGTGGACCGGCGCGCAGCTTGACCGCGTGGAACTGCGCGCGCCGCTGGAAGCGAGCGACGACCAGGTCGAGCGTGTGGTGGTGCTGGCGAAGGCGGATCTGTGGCGCGAAGCGGCGGCCGCGGCTGTCGATGCGTCGCGGGCGTTTCCGGAAAGCGCGGATGTCCGTTGGCTCTCGATTCTGATCAACTGGACGGCGGTGGCGCGGCTGAACTATGGCGGGGCTTCGGGGCAACCGCTGCTGACGCAGGTGTTCGCGGGTGAATACGCGGCGGCCGCCGGCCTGATGCGGGCGCTGGAACCAGCCCAGGCGTTTGCGCTGGACGGGCCGCTGATCGCGGGCACGGCGGCCGAGCAGGACCTGTCAACGATGGCGGTGCAGCTGCTCGACTACACCGAGCGGGCGCTGGCGCTGGCGCCGGAGCGCGCCGACATCCACGCGGTGCGTGCGCTGGGGTTGGCGCTGGCGTCGCCGAATGACCTCAGCGACGCGCGTTCAGCACTGGCACAGGCCGCGACGCTGGCGCCGGACGACGCGTTCTTCCAAGCCAGCCGCGACTTTCTGGAGAGCGTCGAGCGGGCGCCCGGCGCGCCGCTCGAACCTCCGGATCAAGAGCTGGCGCTGCTGGAAGGACCTTCCGCCTCATTCTTTGCCGAAGGCTACACGCTCGGGAGCGGCGACCGCGGGCACAACGTCAAAGCCGTGCATCAGCGTCTGGCGCGGATCCCGGGGCTGGACTTCGTGGACCCGGGTCGGTATTTCGACGTCTACCACGAACCGACCCGGGAAGCCGTGGTGGCGTTCCAGTTGGAACAGGGGCTCGAGCCAAACGGCGTGGTGGATGCCGCAACCTGGGAGGCGCTGGAAGCGACTCGCCAAGCTGCGTCGGACGCCAACCAGGCAACGCCCGCGCCGCGAACCGCCGGAATCGAAGTTCCACCGCCGGCCTATCGCGGCTTCTACAGCCACGTTGAGTTCCCTCCGCTACCGGCGGCCCGGATCGAGCCTCAGCCGCAGCCTGCCTCCGACGCTTCCGCGCAGCAGCCGGCTCATGCCGAGGCGGGGCAGTCGGTGGTCTACCTGACCTTTGACGACGGGCCACATCCGAGCTTCACGACGCCGATCGTTGAGATCCTGGCGGGTTACGGCGCACCCGCCACGTTTTTTGCGCTGGGCGCGCAGATTGCGCAGTACCCGGATCTGACGGCGACACTGGCAACCAACGGGCATTCGCTGCAGAACCACACCTACAGCCATCCGGCGCTCAATCGGATCAGCCGGGAGGCCTACGTGGATGAGGTGACCCGGGCCGACGCGGCGATCCGGGCGGCGGTCGGCGACGCCGCACTTCCCACGACGTGCCTGCGGCCTCCGTACGGCGCCATTGACAGCGCCACGGCCTCGATCGCCGCTGAACTGGGGAAAGCGATCGTGATGTGGGATGTCGACCCGCAGGACTGGCGGCAGCCCGGGGCGGGTCAGATTGCGCGGCACATCCTGTCGCACGCGTATCCGGGCGCGATCATCCTGATGCACGATGGCGGCGGCGGTCGCAGCCAGACGGTGGCCGCGCTGCGGACGGTTCTGGCTGAACTCGCGGCGCGCAGCTTTACGTTCCGCATCGTTCCGGCGTGTGACCCCGCTGGATAGCGGCCCACCGTTGAACTCACCTCACCGAGCGTCGCGGCCCGCCGTGGAGCGAGCGTCGCGTCTGCGGCAGTTGCTGTCGAGTTCACCTTAGACTGGCCGCAAGATCCAGTTGGCGTCGAGGAGAGTCAGTCTGGTGGGCCGGATAACGTCGGGTCGAATCGCCGTGTACCCGTTACTCGTCGCTGTCCTGCTAGCGGCGGTGGTGGGCGCGCTGGTGGGGGTGGTTGCGACCGTTGGGCTGGGTGGCGGCGAGAGCCGGAGGGCGTGGCCGGGCCGGCTGAGCGGGCGTTGATCGAGCGCTTCCACGAGGAGTCCTGGAATAACGGCGACATCAGCCTGATCGACGAGCTCTTTACCACGGACTACGTCCTGCACATGCAGGATGGACGAACAATCGGCCGCGACGGTTTCAAGATCGAAATTCCTGAGCTACGCAATACATTTCCTGATCTGCATATCACGGCGGACGAGTTGATCATGGCGCCGGGCCGAATAATCGCGCGCGTGACGTGGCGCGGCACGCACACGGGCCAGGGACTGGGGATCGAGCCGAGCGAGGCGAAGTTTGAGGCGACGGCCATCTAAATCTACCGGTTCGAGGGCGACCGGATCGCCGAGAGCTGGGCCATGTTCGACTCGCTGGGCTTCCGCCAGCAGCTTGGATTGTCGTAGGTCCCCGCGGATTCGGCCTCTCGCTTCGTTTGTGAATTCGTTCACAATCTGGCCGTGAAACCTGCCACACTCTGAAACCTCAGACTCGAGTTGGGGCGTCGACTAGATGTTTGGACTGCTGGCCAGCTTGGCCGCCAGCTGGCGCCGGGCGGCGGGCGTGATTGCCGCGTGGCTCGTCGTTGGCGTCGTCATCATTGTGATGGCGCCGCCGCTTGCCGAGGTGACGACCAACAACCAGGAGGATTTTCTCCCGGGGGACTCGGAGTCCCGGCGGGCTATGGCGCTTGTTAGTGAGAAGTATCCGCGCGGACAGGGCGTTCCGGCGATTGTCGTCTTTCACCGCCCCGAAGGGTTGTCGGACGCGGATCTGGCCGCTGTAGCCGGAGTTGACGCCGCGTTGCAGGCGGACGACGCGCCGGATGACATCGAGTCGGTGCTCTCGCTCAGCGGTTCTCCCGAAGCGGCCAGCGCGTTGCTCGCGCCCGACGGAACGACTGTCACCACGATCGTCACAATCACCGGATCGCCGGGCGAAGAGCGGTTTGGGGACGTGGTCACGTGGATTCGCGAGCAAGCGCAGGCCGGGGTCGCCGAGGCCGGTTTGACGGTGGCGCTCACGGGTCCCGCGGGGATTGTTTCCGACGCCGTGGAGGTGTTCGGAACATTTGACTTCAGGATTACCCTGTTCACCGTGCTGCTGGTGCTCGTGCTGTTGCTGCTGATCTACCGCTCGCCGGCGCTGGCATTGCTTCCCCTGGCGGGGGTGGGCTGGACGCTGCTGGTGGCGCAGTCGGTGGCCGCCCTCCTGGCCGACAACTTCGGGTTGTCACTGAATGGACAGGTCACCGCACTGATGTCGGTGCTGATGTTCGGCGCCGGCACCGACTTCACCCTGTTTGTCGTCGCGCGATACCGCGAGGAGCTGCGGCGCCGGCCGGACCGCTGGCAGGCGATGCAGGAGTCGCTGCGGCGGATTGGGCCGGCGATTGCCTCGAGCGCCGGCACGACCATCGCGGCCATGCTGGCGCTGTTGCTTGCCACGTTCGGTTCGTTCCAGGTCATGGGTCCCGTGCTGGCCATGGCGATCTTCCTGATGCTGATCGCCGGACTGACGTTGATCCCGGCGCTGACGGTGCTGCTGGGTCGCGCGGCGTTCTGGCCGGGCCGGATGCAGGTCACGGGAACCGAGCGCTCGCGCATCTGGTCTTGGGTGGCGAACCTGGTGACGCGCCGTCCGGTGGCCACGTTCGCGGCCACGCTGGTGCTGCTGGTGGTCTTCGCGGCCGGCACGCCGAGCCTCAAGCCGAGTTTCAGCTTTATTGACGGATTCCCGGACGAAGCCGAGTCGAAGATCGGCGCCCAGATCCTGGACGACAGCTTCGGGGCCGGCGAACTGGCGCCCACGAACATTTTCGTCAACACCACAGACGTTGACGGAAGCCTGGTGGACCTCGATCGCCTCACGCAGGCCGTGGCCGCGGTGCCGGGCGTAACTCGGGTGAGCGGTCCAACGCGCCCTACCGGCGATGCGCCCGCGGTCGATGCGGCGGCGTTGCAGGCGGCGATTCCGCAGTTGCCGCCCGCCGTGCGCGAGGGGCCGCCGAGTGGGCCGCCGGGCGGGGCCCCCGCCATGGGCGCGCCGGCCAACGTCGACCCGCGGACGCAGGCCGTGCTGGAGACCTACTTCGGCGGACGCCGGTTTGTCTCCCCGGACGGAACGACAGCCCGACTCGACGTCGTGATGGCCGACCATCCGTACGAAACCGCCGCCATCGACCGCATCATCGACATTCGCTCGGTGGTGCGTTCGGCTTCCACGGGGACGTCGCTGGCGAATGCCGAGATCATCGTCGGTGGTCCGACCGCGCTTCAGACCGATGCGCGCGCCGCGGTGAACCGCGACATGGCGGTGATCGGACCGGTGGTGGTGATCCTGATCTGGGTCATCCTGCTGTTGCTGCTGCGCAGCGTTGTGGCGGCCAGTTATCTCGTTGGCAGCGTGCTGCTGAGCTTCTTGTCGGCCTTTGGGCTCTCGGTGGTGATCTTCCAGAACATCATGGGGCACCCGGGGGTCGGCTATCAGAATCCGGTGTGGATGTTCATCTTCCTGGCCGCGCTGGGGGCCGACTACAACATCCTGATCATTTCGCGGGTACGCGAGGAGATTCAGGCGCGCGGGCTGGTTGAAGGCGTGCGGGTAGCCGTGGCGCAAACCGGGGGTGTGATTACTTCCGCGGGACTGATCCTGGCGGGCACGTTCTCGGTCCTGACGACGTTCCCGCTGCGGGACATCTATCAGCTGGGGTTTGCCGTGATGCTGGGCGTCCTGCTGGACACGTTCATCGTGCGGGCGCTGTTCGTGCCGAGCATCGTGCTGCTCTTGCGGCGCTGGAACTGGTGGCCCTCGCGCATCGAAGCATAGGGACGCTCAAGCGATACCCTTGCGGCTGATGCCGATCACACCGATTCATCTGGGACCCGCACTGGCCGCAAAGGCCGTCACGCCGAAACACTTCAGTTTTCTGGTGTTTGCCTTGACGCAGATCGTCATCGACGGTGAGGTGGCGTTCTCCATGCTGGCCGGGAAGGGGCCGGTGCATGGGGTTCTGCATACGTACCTGGGGGCAACGGCGGTCGCCGCGCTCACGGTTGTGCTGGGTCTCCCGCTGTTGAGCCGTCTGATCAGGCTATGGAACCGTCTCATCGCCCCGGAGCCCGGGAGCGTCTTCAGGGTCGGCCCAAGGATTCCCGTGGTCGCGGCGGCGTCGGGAGCGCTGGTGGGCGGCTACAGCCATGTCCTGCTGGATAGCATCGTGCACTCGGACGTGCGGCCGTTTGCCCCGTGGTCCGAGGACAACGCGTTGCTGCTGCTGATGCCGCCCGACCGCCTGGTTCTGGTGTGCGTCGGGCTGGGAGCGGTGGGCGGCGCCGCGCTCGCGGCGGCGTTTCTGCGCTCCCGGAGATATGCGCGGACGGAGTAGAAGCCGTCCCGCAACTTCGGCGCGTCCGACCTCCTCGTCACATCGGTGATCGGCTTCGGCGGGCGGCCCACGGGACGTGGTCGCTACGGCTCTTTCGACGATGAGACGGCGCGCCCTGCATCCGGCTCGCTGTCCTACGCGGCGTTTGCCGGGTGGGGAACCAGCGCGCCGCGGGTGACGCGGCCGGCGTCCTGCTGGACGAACGCGTCGTTGATGTCGGTCAGGTCGAAGCGGCTGGCCAGCATCTGATCCAAGGGAAGGCGACCGGATTCGCGGGCGACGAAGGCCAACGCGCCGGCGAGGTCGCGAGACCGATAGTGGGCGACACCCAGTAGCGTGACGCTGCGCATCACAGCGGTGGACGGGTCGAACGTCCCAGCCCAGCCGACGTTGATGTTGCCGATTTCAACGAAGGTTCCGCCGGGGGCGGTCATGTTGACGCCCTCGGCCACGACCCCGGGGTGCCCCACGAGTTCCAGGGTCACATCCGCGCCAAGCCCGCCGGTCAGATCACGAACCGCCTGCACGCGGCTCTCGGGCGAGTCCGCCTGATTGATGTCGACCGTAGCGTCGGCGCCGAATGCGCGGGCCAGACCCAGACGTTCGGGAATCCCATCGATGGCGATTATCGGACTCGCGCCGCGGGCCTTGGCCACGGCGGCGGCGTACAGCCCCAGGCCGCCGGCGCCCTGGATGGCCACGCTTTCGCCGGGGCGCAGCCGGGCCCGGTCGAGACCGGAGACCACCTGCGCCAGGGCACAGTTCACGCTGGCCACGGACGCGTCGGACAGGGGGTCGGGAACCCGGAACATGGTGTGGCCCGGATATAGGTAGTAGTACTGCGCAAAGGTGCCGCGGAAGTGCGGCCAGTGCCGAACGCCTCGCAGCCGCTGGCGCTGCCGATAGGGACAGGCGTGGGGGTGGTCACGGAGACAGACGGCACAGCGGCCGCACGGGTCGAAGTAGCGAAAGACCACGCGGTCGCCCTCGTGCACGGACTGACCGGACGAATCCGTGGTCACGCCCGTACCCAAGCGGAAAATCTCGCCTACGCCCTCGTGTCCCAGGGCATAGGGCATTTCGAAACCGCGGCCGACCAGGTCGGCGTCGCCCCGCCAGTAGTGGAGGTCCGACCCGCAGATGTTGGCGAGTCGCATCTTGAGCACTACGGCGCCCGCCACGGGGTCAGGAATGGGATATGTGTGAAAGGTGAACGGCTCGCGGATCCCGTGGAAAACGGCCGTGACGCCTTCAGGACTTGTGCTGGTCAGGCGGGCGCCTCCTCAAACAATCGGTCGCCGCGTTGCAGGCGTTGGGCGATCTGGAACGTCTGGCCCTGGGCGCGGACGGTGGGTGCGTGCGCCGCGAGATAGCGGGCGCCGGCCACGAGCGCCAGGGTGGCATCGGCCGGGTCGTCGCTCAACCCGGCGTGATTGATGCTGGCTTCAACCGCCTGGATGGTGTGGAAGTTGCGGTCCTCGCGCAACAGGCCGCCGCCAACTGCTTCCAGCAGGTCTGCTACAGGGGCGCCGCTCGCTCGGTAGTCCACGACCAGTTTGGCGGCTGCATCGACCTGTTGCTGGCGATCCAAAAGGTCCGGCAAATGCTCCAGCAGGCCACTGCCCGACGTGCGGCCGTTGGCCGTCGGCAGACGGGCCGGCGGAACGTTGAGAAAGCGGTCCAGGTAGACGCTCATCGCCGCGTCGTACACGCCGCGCACGAGTTCGCGCGATCCCGACCGCGCCAGGCCGGCGCGCACGGCGTTGGCGAACGAGAGCGTGTGCAGGGCGCGGTCCCAGTCGCCGAACTCATTGGTGACGTGGAATCGGGCGATGCGCGTGATGGCAGCCTGGGTTACGGCTTCGGCCAACTGAACTGGATGCACGCCGTGGCGGAGCGCGTCGGTCAGTTCGGTTGCGATTGCCTCGGGGTCGTCGCCCAGTACGGTTTCAATGAGCGCCGCACGGCTGTCCCAGGCGACTTGTTCGGATTCGGCGGCCAGGATGTCGGGGAGCTCTTGGAAGACTTCCTCCAGGATCGCCACGATGTCGTGGGGCCTGCGCCAGGCGTTGGACTCCTCCATGCGTCCGGCGTCCGCGTATCCGCGGGCCAGCGATCCGATCACGGTCTCCGCCAGATCCCAGCCGGCGATGTCCAGGGCCTCCAGCGCCTTGTTGGTGAAGTCGAGCACATGCCCGGTGGAGAGGTAGCGGTGGTCAGTGGCCGCCGCGAACAGCATGTCAGCAATCGTGGCCTGGTCCAGCCCGGCCCGTACGGCGGTCAGCAGGCAGCGTTCCGCGCCGGTGGCGTCGCGCACTTCGACGAAGCGCCGGAACCAACGCTTGAGCGTGGCCGGGTTGCTGGGGGCGGCCGGCAGCGGCCCGACCTCAAACCGCGGGGCCGAGCCGGAGGAGTCACCCGCCACGTTGGCCAGCCCGTGGTACAGCGCGCGGGCGTGTTGCTGGGGCGGCAGGTGGGGCAGCAGATTCATCATGCAGGTCAGTACGGTCAGGCCCTGTCCCCAGCCGTCCCGCTGGTAGCGCGTCCCGAACTCCAGCCCGATGCGGAAGGGTTCGCGCGGGTCGGCGCCGCCCTCCACCAGTGAGACGGCGGCCTTGGCGATCACCAATGACAGGTTTTGCTCCAGCCCATCGCGCAGGCGGCGGCGGTGATGCGCCAGTTCGTCGCGGCCGATGCGCAGGTCAACCCAGACGTCGTCATCTATCACCTGGGTGGGGAACGCGGGCACGTTGTCGGCCCACAGGTCGAAGGTGCCGCCCGTGGAGATGTCAAAGCGGGCGTGATGCCAATGGCAGGTCAGGATGCCGTCGTCCACGCTGCCGCGGTCCAGCGGGAATCCCATGTGGGGGCAGCGGTTGTCCAGGGCGTAGACGGCGTCGCCGTTCCGGATGAGCACGAGAGTGCGGTCGCCCGCACGCACTCTGTGGCAGGTTCCGGAGGCGAAATCGCTCAAACGCCCGGCGTAGGTCAGTCCATCAGTGGTCATGGTTGAGTCTCCAGCCGTGCGGTCTCCAATACTGCGGCGGATGGGCGCGGTTGCCAAAGGCGGCCTCGCGGGCGGGCGGGCGTGGATTGCGGCCTGCGTAGCGTGATGGTGGCGCTCACGTGCGAGGGAACTGTCACGTGAGCCGGGAGGCCGCTACGCCGATGGCTTAAACTGAGAGCAGGGCGGCAGGAGTCACACTTACCCCGACGGAGGCAGACCGTGACCGCCCTCTCGATGGACGACCGAGACCGGATCAGCCGCTTGGAAGGCGGCTACGAGTATCTGGCGACGAAGGCCGATCTGCACAAGGCCATAGGCGATCTGGAGAATCGGCTGACCAAGTGGATTGTCGGCCTCATGTTGGGGTCCGTGAGCGCGGCCGTGGCTATCGGCGTGGCGGTGGACCGGATCGCAGGCTAGGCCGCTGCCGTGGTTGCGCCTGACGAGCCGCCCTGGATGTCGTCGCGATGGACTGCCGGTCGTGGAAGCCGAGTGTTCGGCGGCGGGTGGCGGCGACTCATCGCGCGATTCGTCGTATACTAAGGCATCCCGTGCGGGGTTCCCGCCGGGGTTTTATTGTGCATGGCGGACGTGGCTTTCTGCGTGAAGCATGGAGCGCGCCCCTGACCGGACGGCCGGCTCACGGCCTTGGAGATGGAAATGCCTCGCCGAGGTGATCGTCTCGTGATCACGCTGGAATGCCGGGACTGCGGTTCTCGTGGCTACGTCAGTACCAAGAACCGTCGAAACAGCCCTGACCGGCTTGCATTGCAGAAGTACTGCCGCGCGTGCCGTACGCACACGGCTCATCGCGAGACGCGTTAGCGAGTGCCCGCCCATAATGTCAACGCCGAGCCTGCGTCAAACGATTCGTCGCGCGCAGGCTACGCGTTTCGTTCGCAGCGCGTACCAGGAACTGCGGAAGGCCCAGTGGCCGACGCCCGAGCAGACCATGCGACTGACCGCGCTGGTGCTGGCGATCAGCGTGTTGATGGCAATCATTCTTGGGCTGGCGGATCTGGGGTTCGACCGCCTGTTCAGTCTGATTACCGCTTGAGGGAAGGCGCTGGAGCATGATGGCCGAAACCAGCCGCGCATCCACCCAAACCGCCGACGACGCGCCGGAACAGGAAATCCCTGCCGAGGCCGAGTGGTATGTCATCAACACCTACTCGGGCTACGAGGCCAAGGTCAAGCACAACATGGAGCAGCGGGTGGTCTCCATGGAGGCCAAGGACAAGGTCTTCAAGATCGTGGTTCCCGAAGAAGAGGTTGAGGAATCGCGGCACGGGCAGCGACGGACCGTCAAGCGCAAGATGTACCCCGGCTACGTGCTGGTCCAGATGCTCATGGCCGACGACTCCTGGATGGTGGTGCGCAACACGCCGGGTGTCGTCAACTTCGTGGGCGCCGACGTAGGGTCCGGCCACAAGCCCATCCCGCTGCCGCCGCACGAAGCCGACACGATCTTCAAGCAGATGGAGGGCGAGGGTGAGCGACCTGAAGTCCGCATCCAGATCGGCGAGCGGGTCAAGATCATCGATGGGCCGTTCACCGACTTCTTTGGCACGGTGGACGAAGTGATGGAAGACAAGGAGCGC
Organism: Chloroflexota bacterium; assembly: GCA_965263175.1. Classification (GTDB taxonomy): domain Bacteria; phylum Chloroflexota; class UBA11872; order UBA11872; family UBA11872; genus UBA11872. Next base: position 2,443,394 of record OZ253587.1, on the reverse strand, counting down.
CTGCGGGTGCTGGTTTCGTTCTTTGGACGCGACACGCCGGTCGAACTGGACTTTCTCCAGGTCGAGAAATCCGGCGGCGGGTCAATCATCTAACCAGGCGGCTGACGAACCATGGCACGACGCGTCCTCGCCAAAATCACGCTCCAGTTGCAAGCGGGCCAGGCCACGCCGGCCCCGCCGGTCGGACCCGCGCTGGGCGGTTACGGCGTGAACATCATCGAGTTCACCAAGACCTACAACGAGCGAACCCGCGAGCAGATGGGGTCCGTGATTCCGGCGGAGATCACGATTTTCGAAGACCGTTCCTTCACGTTCATCACCAAGACGCCGCCGGCCGCGGACCTGCTGCGCAAGGCCGCGGGCGTGGACAAGGGCTCCGGCGAGCCGAATCGCGAGAAGGTTGGGGCAGTGAGCGCGGCGCAAGTCCGCGAAATTGCCGAAGTCAAGATGCCGGACCTCAACGCCTACGATGTGGAGGCGGCGATGAAGATCGTGGCCGGAACCGCCCGGAGCATGGGCATTGAAGTCGAGGATTGAGCATGGCGCGACATAGCAAGCGGTTTGAGCAGGCTCGGGCAGCGGTGGACCGCACGGTCCAGCACAGTCTTGGGGACGCGATTGACGTATTGCTGGGCCTTCCAATGGCCAAGTTCGATGAGTCCGTGGAGTTTCACGCTAACCTGAGCGTTGACCCCACGCACGCTGATCAGCAGGTACGTAGCACCGTCACGTTGCCGAACGGCACCGGCAAAGAGCGGTCCGTCATCGTGTTTGCCAGCGGCGACCGCGCGCAGGAAGCGCGCGACGCGGGCGCCGACGAGGTGGGAACCGACGAACTGGCCGCGAGAATCCGCGGTGGCTGGCTGGATTTCGAGGCGGCCGTGGCCACCCCGGACAATATGCGCATCATCGGACCGCTGGGCCGCATTCTTGGGCCGCGCGGTTTGATGCCGAACGCTCGCGCCGGCACGGTGACCAACGATGTCGGTCGGGTCGTTCGTGAGCTCAAGGCCGGACGTGTTGAGTTTCGGGTTGACCGCCTGGCCAATCTGCACGTGGTGGCCGGCCGGGCCTCGATGGGGCGTCAGGCGCTGAACGAAAACCTGAGCATCCTGATCCAAGCCGTCGTGCGGGCACGTCCCAGTGCAGCCAAGGGTTCGTATATCAATACAATGAGCATCTGTTCCAGCATGGGACCGGGCATCCGCCTGGACCCGCAGGCCACAATGGCCGAAGCCTCGGCGGCCGTGGATTAAGGCAGGAGTCGAACCGACCGACACTCTCACAACTGCATAGCCGGAGACAGCGGGCCAAGCAATCTCTCGAGTCGAGAGAGCCCGCCGAGGTGCGAACGGACTATCGAGCGGTAAGCCGATCCGGCGCGCCGCTCGTTTCTTGTTTCGTCGTACGCAAAGGAGGAATTGCCAGTGGCGACACGTGCGGAAAAGGCTGCCGTGGTAGACGCTCTTACCGACCAACTGACGTCGGCCCCGCTCAGCATTGTGTCGGGGTTCCGCAACCTGTCGGTCGCGGAGCAGCAGACGTTGCGAAGCCAGATACGCGAGTCGGGCGCGACCATTCGAGTGATCAAGAACAGCCTGGCGGCCATGGCGGCTGACAGGGCCGGGCTCCAGGGTCTGGACGCTCTACTCAGCGGGCAGTCGGCGTTCACGTTCAGCGGCGAGGACATTCCGGCCGCGGCGCGTGTGCTGCGCGACTTCTCGCGGCTGCACCCGACAATCGAGATTCGCGGCGGGGCGCTGAACGGCGAGCTGCTGGACGGCGAGCGGGTGCTGCGTCTGGCGTCCATCCCCGGCCGCGAGCAACTCAACGCCGAAGTCGTTTGGGCGATTGGCGCACCAATATCCAACCTGGTGCATACGTTGGATGGATTGATCTCAGGTCTGGTGTACGCGCTGCAAGAGCGCGTTGATCAGCTCCAGGCCGCCGCCGAAGGAGGCGCGTGATGGCAAAGGTTACGAAGGAAGACATTCTGGAGTCGCTGGACTCGATGACGGTGCTCGAGCTCTCGGAGCTCGTGGTGGCGTTGAAGGAGAAGTACAACGTCTCCGGCGCGCCGATGGCCATTGCGGCCATGCCGGCCGAAAACGGCGCGGCCCCAGCCGAGGAAGAGCAGACGGAGTTCTTGGTAGAGATCACCGGCGCAGGTCAGCGCAAGATCCAGGTGATCAAGGCGGTGCGCGAAATCACGGGTCTGGGACTCCGCGAGGCCAAGGCGGTCGTGGACGCTGCGCCGGAAACCATCAAGGATGGCCTGACGCGCGAAGAAGCCGACGCCATGGTTGCGAAGCTCGAAGAGGTAGGCGCTACCGTCGAGGTGAAGTAACGCCCAACGCGGAGTCAGGGCGCAGGGCGGCCGACCGCCGTCGGCGTTCCGTGAAAGATGTGGTTGGCCGGGCATGATCGACGCCGTCATCGTGGCCCACGGGCAGGCGGACGTTACGAGCCGCGCTGCTCGCAGCATTCGTTCGTCTGGCGCCGTCGTGCGGTCGTTGACGATTGTGGACACCGCCGGCGATCCGGCGCTGGCCGCATTGGCGGACGAAGCAACGCTTGACGCCACGGTTTTGGACCGGCCCGACAATCCGGGCTACGGCGCGGCTGCGAACGCCGGCGTCAACCTGGGGCGGGCGCCGCTGGTGCTGGTTGCCAACGCCGATGTGTGGGCGCATCCCGGTGCTCTGAATGAGCTGGCGCGCGCGCTGGATGAAGCGCCAGACGCGGCCTGCGCTGGGCCGTTGCTGCTGAATACGGACGGCTCGCCGCAGGACTCCGCGTTCGCCTTCCCCGGTTTGGGTCAAGCCGTATTCGATCTGCTCCCGCTGCCGGCGCGGTTGCGAGGATCCCGCCTGAACGGGCGTCTCTGGTCGAAAAGCGCCGCACGGGACGTTGGGTACGTGCTGGGCGCGTTCATGCTGATACGGCGCCGGGCGTTGGAACTCGTGGGCGGGTTCTCGTCCGCCTACTGGATGTACGCCGAGGAAGTCGATCTCTGCCGGCGGTTTTGGGACGACGGCTGGCGGGTCCGGTACGTTCCAGCCGCCCACGTGACGCACATTCGGGCGTCGACAACCTCTGCTCGCGATGGCGACATGTTGCCGCAGCTCTTTCGCAGCCGGGCGCGCTGGTACCGACGTCATAGCACGAAGCCGATGGCCAAAGCCGCTATCGCATTGATGTGGCTGGTGCTCGGCGTTCGCGCTCGCTTGCCCGGTCCCCGCCGGCAGGCCTACGCCGCCGCGCGGGCGGCGCTGCTCTTGGATTGACGGCGATGACGGCCATCAGCGCGATCGTTATCGCCCGCAATGAAAAGGCGAATCTCGGCGACTGCCTCGCTACCCTCGCCTGGGCGGACGAACGGCTGGTCATTGACGCATTCAGTACGGACGGGACCACCCAGGTGCTGCCGCCGGACGTTCGCTTGATCGAGCGTAGCTGGATCGATTTTGCCAATCAGCGCAACGCGGGGCTGCGTCTGGCCGTTCATGATTGGGTGTTCTTCGTTGATGCCGATGAACGGGTTCCGCCCGACCTTCGCCAGGAAATCCAGGCACGGGTGGGAACGGAGGCCTGCGCCGGCTACTGGGTGCCGCGCCGCAACCGGATTTTCGGCCGGTGGATGCGCGGGGCTGGCTGGTGGCCTGATTGCCAGTTGCGAATCATGAACCGGCACAGCGCCGCTTACGTGCCTGATCGGCCAGTTCACGAACTGGTGGAGGTCAGTGGGACCGTGAGGCGGATGAAGCATCCGCTCAAGCACCTCAGCTATACGAGCGTCGACCAGTTCCGCGCGCGTCAGCGGGCCCGGGCCGGGCCCGTGGCCGATATCCTATTCCAGTCGGGCATGCGGCGACGTCCCACGGCGGTTGTGCTCCAGCCCATGCGTGAGTTCTGGCGGCGGCTTGTTAGCCAACGCGGATATCAGGATCAAGTGGTGGGCCTGCTGCTGGCGGTCTTGATGGCCGAGCACGAATGGCAGGTCCAGCGGGCGCTCCGGGCGCGCTGGAACGCCGAGAGCAGGAAGGTGTCCACGTGAAATCCTTGCCGCCGCAGTCGGTTTCGGTGGTGGTCGTGACCTGGAACTCGGCTGCCGATATCGGGCCCTGCCTGATGTCACTGATTGATGCAGGCGCCGAGGCGCCCGGACCACTTGACATAACTGTGATTGACAACAATTCCGCCGATGCGTCAGCGGATATCGTCCGTCAGCGATTTCCACCCGTCCGGCTCGTGCAGGCCCATCGCAACCTGGGGTTTGGCGCGGCTGCCAATATCGGAATCGCCGCGGCCACGGGCGACGCGGTGCTGCTGATCAACCCCGACGCACATCTGGCCCCCGGCGCTCTGGGAGCGATGCTGGCGCACCTGGGTAGCGCGCCTGACCTCGGCTGCGTGGCGCCAATGCATGCGGCGGACGGCAAGCCGCCGGCCTCACCCGCCCGCCGACTGCCCACGCTGGGCGCGGCGGTGACTGATGGGACGATCATCCAGCGGTTCGTTCCGGAATTGCCGGCTCTGCGTCGCTACTACATGCAGGACGCGGTGGACGATGATCCTGAGTGGCTGACCGGCGCCTGTCTGTGCTTCCGGCGGGCCGCCCTGGTCGAGACTGGAGGGTTTGACGTCGGCTACGAAATGTATGCCGAGGAAGTTGACCTGCTGCGTGAACTCGGTTGGCGTGGCTGGCGCTGCGGTGTCACGCGAGACGCGAGTGTTCAGCATCGAGGCGGGGCGAGCTCCGAACAGGACCCAGTGGCCCGTGAGCAGCGCTTCTTTCACAGCCGCTACCGCTACGTGACGAAGACCTGGGGGTGGCCGGTAGCCGCCCTCCTACGACTCTTCGTCGCGAGCACGAGTGTGCTGCGTCTGCTGGAGCAGGCCGTGCGGCTGTTGCGTCCGTCCGTGCATGCCAACGCCCGGCGTGAAATGCGCCAGATCGCGGCCGTCACTCTCTGGCAGTGGACCGGGTGGCGACGCTAGCCAGCCGGGTGGGTTCTGAGCCGATCCGCCAAGTCCTGTTCGTCACGGGCGAGTACCCGCCGCGTATCGGCGGCGTGGGCGACCACGTTGTCCGGCTGTCGGAATCGTTTGCGACGAGTGGGCTGACCTGTCACGTAGCTACCGAATCCCGGTCCGAGGACGATACGGCGGCGCGCGTTTACTCGGTCGGAAACCGATATCCGATGCAGGCGCTCTCGAACACGATTCGCGTGGCCAGGCGCCTGCGGCCAGACGTAATTCACCTGCACTACCAGGCTGGGGCCTTTGCGCGGCCGGGCGAGATGTTTGGGCTGGCCCGGCTCCTGCCCCGCCTCACGGCCGCGAGTCGTCTGGCCGTGACGTTTCACGACCTGCTTCAGCCGTATCTGTTTCCCAAAGCCGGTCCGATGCGGTCGCGGGTGATCCGCGGCCTGGCTCGCTGCGCGGACGCGGCAATTTACGTCGATGAACTGGACCGGCGGCGTGCCGTCGAGCAGGGCTACGGCGAAGCAAACAGCCACTGGATTCCAGCCGGTCCCACCATCGAACCTCCGATGGACGTCGACGACCGGTCCGCTGCCCGGAAGCTCCTGAGCCTGGACGCCGAGGACTTCATCGTCGGCTTCTTCGGCTTTCGGCAGCTTGGCAAGGGCGTGGGCGTGCTAGCCGAGGCCCTGCGTCGTCCCGAATTTGCGGGACGAAGGACGCTTCTGGCCCTGATTGGGGCGGCGGCGCCGCCCACCAGTCCGCGGCGCGCGGAACCGCCGGTCCCACCAAGCACGTTCGATCGTGTGCGTCGGGTTGACACGGGCGAGCAGCCGCCCGGAACGATCTCGCGCTGGCTGGTGGCCTGCGATGCGATCGCGCTGCCATTCCTGGACGGTCTGTCGGCGCGCCGAGGCTCATTCATGAACGCCGTGGCGCACGGCGTTCCGGTCGTCACGACGGCACCGCCGGTTGAGGGGACGGTGGACGTCCGCGCGGACGAGGCGGTGTTGGTAGCGCCCGGCGACGCAGCGGCGCTGGCCGCCGCGCTGGCCGGGATTCGCGACAACCCGGAGCGCCGCCGGCACTTTGCTCGAGGTTCAAGGGCCGTTGCCGCGCGCCACACCTGGTCGCAGATCGCCCGGCGCACGCTTGCCGCCTATGACCATCCGGTCTAGCGAGGTTGCCGCCGCCTGGCGAGGGCGCGCGGAGCGGCTGACGTGGCCCATCACGCCCATGATGGGGCTGCTGGCCGTGTTGGTACTTGGGGCGGTGCTGCGCGGCCTGGGACTACAGCAGCTGGGGGACTTTGACTTCGATGAAGTCGCGTCCGTCTGGTACGCGCGCTCGGTGCCGCTGGACATCATTGCGGCCATCGCTGAAGCGCCGTTCGAGCATCCGCCGCTCTACTACGTGACGCTCCACTACTGGGTGACCTGGTTCGGCGAACAGGAACCGCTGGTGCGCTGGTTATCGGTTCCTTTCGGCCTTCTGCTGATTCCCGCCACCTACCAACTCGCTCGCACGTACCTGCGCCCCTGGCCGGCCGTATTCGCCGCCGGCGTGGTGGCTGTCTCGCCGCTGCTTATCTTCTTCAGCCGCGAGGCCCGCATGTACGCCGCGGCGGCGCTGTTCGGCACGCTGGCGCTCTGGCTGTTCGAGCGCGCGATGCGGCGCGGCCGGCCGCGCGACTGGCTGTGGCTGGCGCTCACCATCGTTGTTGGCGCCTATGTGGACTACACGGCCGCGCTGGCCGTGGTGGCAATGAACCTGTCGCTCCCCTGGCGCTACCGCGAGCAGCGCCGCCGCGTGCTGGTGTTCATCGCGATCGAGCTGGCCTGCCTGGGCGCCGCGCTGCCCTGGGTCTTGTTGGCGCGCGGAGTCCAGGACAGCCTGCCGGCGTTTGGAACCGGCGGCCTGGGTTTGGGCTTGGTCCGCGAGGTGGCGACCAGTGCCTGGCTGGATGTGTTTGTGGGTGATGCGGCGGTTCGCGGCGGCGGACGGGCCGGCGCGCTCGTGGCTGGAGTTCTGGGTGCGCTGGCTCTTAGCGGCGCCGCCTTGGCCCTGGTGCGTCGTGTCGCAGGTCTGTTGCTAGCCAAGGTTGCCGCGGTGCTCGGGTTCCTGGCGCTTCTGTTGATCTTCGATAAGGAATACCAGTCGCGCTACCTGCTCCCGGCGATACCCGCACTGGCAATCCTGGCCGCCGTTCCCTTCAGCCTGGCGCCGCGCCGGTTCTGGGTGATGGCGCCGGCGGCGGCGATTGTGGTGGCTGCCCTGGCGGGTCCGATCTACGCGTCGCGCGCCTACTACGACGACTATAGGCGGGGGGATTACCGCTCGATAACCTCCACCATCGAGAACCTGGCGCGACCGCGGCGGCCTGGCCGCGACGAAGGCAAGTTCAGGGACGCGGTGGTCTTGGCCGGCCCCTGGCAGGGGTGGTACTGGCGGCACTACTTCCCGGACTTTCTGGACAAGGTCGACGTGTGGTTTTTGCCCGACGAGGTACCGCCGGCCGTGACCGCCAAGGAGGTCAACAAGAAGCTCCAGCGCGCGGTTGATAATCACCGGCGGCTCTGGGTGGTGCTGGCTGGGCTGGAACAGGCCGATCCCGAGGGACACGTGGAGGGTTGGCTTTCCTCGCAATGGCAGGCTCGGTCAGAGATCTATCGAAACGGTGTCCTCCAGCTCTACATGACGAACGTGCTGGACCTGGTCGACCGTCGCGGGAACGTCAAACTCGACCGAGATTTTTCGATCAACCTTATTCAATACAGCGGCGCGCGAGCCGATCAGGGACCGCGCGAAGCGGGCGACGGGGTTCGCTTCACCGTGTTTGTCCGCGCCCTGCGTCCGATCGACTACGACCTGCGCGTGCGCGTCTGGCTACGCGCGCCCGGCGGCGTGATCTATGCCAAGGACCTTTACGCCCAGGATCGCTTCCTGCGACGTACGTCCGAGTGGCAGCCGCGCGAAACGAATCAACTACGGACCGCCTTGTGGGTGCCGGCCGAGGCCGAGCCGGGGACGTATCAGGCTTTCGTCGCATTCCTGCGCCCGGATGACCGCCCACTCACGGCGGTTGGACGGCTGGCCGAAATCGCCCACCCTGGCGTGGACTACCTCTGGTTGGGCCCGGTGGATATCGCGCCCCCAACGGTTCCGCTCGCCCACGAGGCCGAGTTGCGCGAGGCGCTGGGCGGGCCGATTCGCTAGTGGTCGCCGTGTGCGGTGAACATCGAACCGCTGATACCGCCGCTCAGAGCCAATACGCCGACATAGACGGCTCCTCCCGCCGCCGCCGCCGCCGCCGCCGGGATCCATGCCAGGTCGCGCAGCAACCAGATCGTCAGCGCCAGGCAACTGGCGGCCAGCAGCGGTCGGAGCGCGGGTTCCAACAGACGCCGCGGGAGCTGGTCGCGCCGCAGAATCCAGAGCAGCATGACCACCAGCACGACTTCGCTGGCGATCGTGGTCACGGCCGCTGCGCGGAAGCCAAAGACGGGAACCAGCGTCAGATTGGCGCCAACGTTGAAAAGCGTGGTTACCAGGAAGGCCGGTGTGAGCCACCACTGGCGATCGAGGGAAATGACCACGTACTGCAGCGTTCCATTCAGGTAGCTGAGTGGCAGGAACCAGATCAGGATCGCCAGGGCCTGCGCCGTAAACGGCAAGAAGTCCTCGCCAAGCAAGGCGCCGACCAGAGGCTCGGCGTAGGCGAACAGGAGCACGACCGCGGGCGCCGCCAGCGAGATCAGGATACGCCAGGTGCGCGCCGCCCAGCGGCCCAACGCCTCCGGGTCGTCGACCGCCCGCACCATGAGGGGGAACGCGGCCAGGACAACGGCAGCCGGGACGGCGTTCAGCGCGTTTATGAACTTGTACGCCGCGTTGTAGTGCCCGACCACGGTGGTGCCCTGGATCGCCTGAAGCACCAGGATGTCCACTTGGACGAACGTCGTAGCCAGCAGACCGTTGAGCATCAGCGGAAATCCGGCACCCAGGAGTTCGCGCCGGTGTCCACGGCTGTGCCTGCCGGTGCGCAGAAGGCGGAACCCTACGGGCCGGGCCAGCGCCAGCACCGAGGCCGTGCCTGAAACCATTCCCGCGACAGCCAGCCCGATAACCCCCGCCCCCGCGCCCAGCAGCAGCAGGCCCAGCCCCACCGTGAGGGCGGACGTGCCGGCAGCCACCAGGCCCCGGCGGTCCATGCGCTCCCAGGCGCCGTAGACCGAGGCGTAGGCCTGGCCCAGGGCTGTGGGTAGGAGTCCGGCAGCCAGAACTGCCGCCGTGATGACCGTGGCGTCGGACACGGAGCCCGTGGCGCGGTAGATCAGCGCCAGACCGAGCATGAGCGGGACGCTCAACCCCACCAGGCGCAGACGGATGGCCAGGCCCGCGCCGAAGAGCGGGCGGAGGTCGGTATCGCGTCGGGCGATGTCGCGCGTGAGCACCGTGCCCAGGCCGAAGTCGGTCAGCGCGCCGAAATAGGTGAGGAGATTTATCGCGAAGGCATATTCGCCATTTCGCTCGGGACCGAGGATGTGCAGCGCGACGATCCAGAAGGCCCAGAACACGGCACGGTCGAATCCGCTCGCCACGAGGGGCGTTAGGGCGTTGCGCGTGAATCGGCCACGCGCGGCCGCTTCGGAACGCAGCTGCGGGGGCGTGACGGGCCGGCCGCTCAGCACGACCAGATACAACGCCGCCAGCACGGCGATCACGGACCCGGCGATGACCAACGCCGGACCCCACCATGCGGCCTCAGGCATTGTGGGAGGGGAGGAGGCGGGCCCGGGCCAGGAACAGGACCACCGTCATGGCCGCAGGCCCGCCACTACATCAATCGGAGTCATAGCCAAAGTGTGACGCGCCCCAGCCGAATTCTTTTTCGATCCGTAGTTGGGCTACCCTGAACGTGACGATGCCCTCACTGACCACCAAAGCGTACGACTGCCTGGATTGTGGCCGGCGCTACTGTGTTCCGCTGCGGTTCTTTGAGACGGCGCGCGGTCCGGTGGACCGCGGCTGTCCGAGTTGCGGCAGCCGCAACCGGCGGCGCCGCCGCAGCTTGTTCTCCTATCTTCGCGACGCGTACCTGACCTACAGCACGACCTGAGCGGTGACTGGATCCGCCGGCGTGCCCGGCGCCACGATCGGCGGCATCCTGGACTTCAGCGACGACGACTGAACCGAGCCAGCGGCCGCGCCGCGCCCCTACAATCGATCACCACCACCCATGGCGACCCGCATGATGCAAAGCCTGTCACCGAGGACCCAGCGACTGGTTTGGGGTCTCATGGTGGCTGTGGGCGTCTTTGTGCTGTTCCTGCTGTTCGAGCGGATGCTCGGTCGATTCGGTCTGGACTTCATCGTCTATTTCGAACCGCCGGACTTACAGGAGGATCGGCGGCTGCCGCTGGACGGGCGCGAAAGCCCGGAGTTCGCGATTCGCACCGTCGCGACGTTCGACGACGCCGCATCGCGCGAGCCCACCACGCTGATGGTCCACGGCGATGCGAGGGATGAGGTGGACTTCGACGTCGTGCGCTTGGAGTTCGAGCGCGGAACCGTGGTGATCGTCGTCAACATGGCGCCGGATGAGTTGGCGCCGCTGGTCGATCCGGGAATCGCGGATGTTGCAACGGTCAACGAGACGCTGCGAGCTCCGTTTTACACCCTGATTGCCAAGAACGAGGAGCAGTGCCAGGCTGGGCTGCAGCCGGGCTGTGGCGCCTATTTGGTAGAGGCACGCAACTTCACCGGGTTCAGCGACTTGGCCAACCACGCCCGCGAGGCGCTGAACGTCCGCCTGCGCGCGCTTTTGACGCCGACCGCGGAGCCGGTGCCGGCGCGCTGAACAGGCGTAGCCTTCCTTCGTGTCTGCGCAATGATCTCCGGGTGTGTAGTGAGCAACGATTGCGCCACCCTTGACCCAAGCGCTGGCGGCGACGGGCGGACTGCCTGACGGCGCGACACAACTGGGCGCACTCGTTCGTCCGTTGGCACGGCGAGCGAAACGCAGGATATGACGATGACCGAGTCAATTGTGACAGCGGCCGCATCCGTGGCGGCGCTCGTTGCCGCGGGTGGCGCGTTTTACCGGTGGGGCAAAGTCGAAGAGGCCATCAGCGGATTGCAGAAGGCCGACGAACGGCTCCAATTCAGCATCGATCAAGTTCGTGAGGACGTTCGCGAAGTCCGCATGATCCTGGTAAACCAGCAGCGCAGCGACTAGCGCTACGGGCTGGTCAAGTAAGGCGGCCGGTTCAAATCCGGTGTGCCAAGTCGGCACTTCAACTTGCCGCCGAGTGTTATTCGCCCACTCGCCAGAAGGCCCTGGTGCACTAAGCGACGCCCAGCTCGTTATGGGTTCGGTGCCCGGTTCTGTCGCTGCGCAGAGAATGCCGATACCGCGTTGGGCCGTTACGGGACCTTTGGCGCTACCGAGGGTCAGCGCGCCGGACGAACCGCTGTCGGCGGCGCGGGCTCGTAGCGCCGGACGCTGATCTCGCTGGCTCGGGCGCGCATTCGCGCCGTGTCGTACCAGGCCTGCATCTGCAGCAGCAGGTCCATGCGGACGTCAAAGGCCTTCTCAATTCGCAGCGCCATCTCCGGCGAGAGTGCGGCGCGGCCGTTCAAGAGGTCCGAAAGCGTTGCCCGCCGGACTCCCAGAATCTCAGCGGCCTTGGTCACGTTCAATCCAAGCTCCTCGATGACTTCCGTGCGGACGAAGTCGCCGGGATGCGCCGGAGTCATGTTCACAGTGATGCCGCTGGTCGTCACTAGTGGTAGTCCTCCAGATTCAAGCGGTCGATGCAGCCGCCTTCTTCGTGAAACGTGATCCGCCAATTGCCGGACACCGAAACGCTCCATGTGTCCTGTCGGTCGCCAGACAGTCGATGAAGGTGCCAGCCGGGCGGAGCATCGGCAGCAAACTCCTCGAAGTTCCTGGCCAGAATCGGAACAGTCATGATTTTCCGTATCCGATCGCCTTGGTCCCGTCGCAGGAACCGAGGGCTATCGTTCTCGATCAGCCGGCGTAAGCCGCGGTGCCGGACAGAACGAATGACCATATAGTGGATTGTACGGTGTTACCGTACGATCGGCAACGCTTGTTTCGGTGAAGCAGCTTGGTCAGAGCGGGCTGGCCTTGAGTTGCTAGCTCGGTCGCGAAACCTTGCAGGGGCGTCCGCTGCGCGCGGACTCGAGCGCCGCGACCACGGTGGCCACGATGTGACGGCCGTGGCGGGCCGTGAGCAGCGTGTCGCCGCCATTGTCGAGAGCGGCCAATAGGAGGTCTACCTGCCGCCGGTCAGTTTCCTCGTCCGTCCGTCGGTTGCGGTCGTCCTCGGGCGTCTGCCCACGCGTGTAGACGGCGACTTCCGGGCGCGGTTCTGCAATCACCAAGGCACCGGTGGATCCGACCACGTGGACCCGCAGTTCGCCCACATTGGGATGGCTGGGGCGTCCGATGCGACCGATGCAGAGCGAACCGATGACGCCGCGCTCCAGTTCCAGGGAAACCGTGGCGACGTCCTCCACCCCGCGCTCGGCGTGGCGCCTGAAGAACTGGGCTGACGCTCGGCCGAAGGCGCGCAGCGCGTCCAGCCCCAGGATGTGCCGCATGTAGGCCAGCGGGTAGATGCCCTCGACCGTCAGTTCGCCTTCGCTCAGCCACGAATCGGGGATTTCCTCGTCCTCGTCGGAGTCGAGCAGCACACCGGCGTCCTTGGAGAAAAAGAAGTCGACGTGGATCGCCCGCGGCTCACCGATCTCGCCCGCGTGGACCATCCGCCGCGCCTCTTCGATGGCGGGCTGCGTGTTGCGGTTCCAGAGCAGGAACTGCACGCCGGCCCGTTCCACGGCTTCAACGATGGCGTCGCAGTCGGCGATCGTCGGCGCCATCGGTTTGTCCTGAACCACATGCAGACCGGCCTCGGCCGACCGGACGCTGAGCCGTGCGTGGCGCGCCGCCTCCGACGAGACCACACCTATGTGTGGTCGGTGCTGGGCGATAGCCGCGTCGACGTCCGGCTGGTACGCCACGCCCAGATCGGCGGCCAGTTGTTCGTTTCGTTCGTGCACCCAGTCGGCCGCGGTCGGTTCGTCGGCCACGCCGACGACCTGGAAACGCGGATGGTTCCTGAACGCCAGCGCAACGTACTCATGCTTGGCGGCGCTGAGCGCCAGCACGCGGTACCGCTCAGGCGAGGTCATAGCCGCCCTCCGTGAGGTTGGCGGTTTGCCCCGACGCGCCGGACGCGGCCGCGGCTTCCGCAACCTGGAGCGCCGCCACCGCGTCGGCGCCGGATACCGAAGGATCGCGCCCGTCGGCGATCGCCTTGGCGAACTCGTCGAGTTGGGCGCGGACGGCCGACGCGCGCTGGTCGCATACATACGCCTGCGGGCGGCCGCCTCGGTAGACCAATTGCACGTTGTGGTGATCGTCGGCGTAGGCCGATCCCAGCGACCCGACCAGTGTCAGCGAGTAGTAGCCGCTGCCCAGCGGCAGCCCCGTCGCCACGCCGCAGATCGCCATGGCGCCGGACGCGAATCCCAGGTGAATTTGCAGGAGCTCGGGCCGGGCCTGGGCGTGGACGTGCGTCGGGCGTTCGCCGATGAGCCAGAGCGCCTGGTCGATCTCGTGTACGCCTTCATGCACGCACAGGCCGCCACTGCGCGCCGCGTCGTGTTTCCAGCCGCCCGGAGGTCCGGGGAAGCGACGCAGCCAGCGGTGGCTGCGCAACAGGCTGGGCCGGCCAAGTTCGCCGGCCGCTAGCGCCCGGTGCACCTGCACGTTTGCCGGCATGAACCGCAGCGTGTGGGCCACCATCAGCTGCACGTCAGCACCTTCGGCTGCGCGCTGGACCGTTGCAGCCGACTCCGCCGAAAGGGCCAGTGGCTTTTCGACCAGCACGTGGCGTCCCGCGTTGATGGCGGTCAATGCGATGTCGGCATGCGAGTCGTTCGGCGTGTTGACGACTACTGCGTCGAACTCGCCGGTGTCCGATTCAAGGAGGGCTGCCAGGTTGCCGACATGTGCCCTCACGCCTGCCGCGAGTGCGGCGGAGCGGGCCGCGTTCGGATCTACATCAACGGCGACCGTCAGTTTGCACAAGTCCGAGGCGGCGGCCGCGGCTGCCAGAGCCGCTGCGTTCCGTCCACACCCAGCCAACGCCAACCGGATCACGGGCGCGCCTGCCTCCGCTGCGTAGGGGCGGATTCTAGCGCCGTTCATCCGCCCCGTCCGCTTAAGTCCGCGTTGAACGCTCGCACACCGTCCGCATCACAGCCGATGTCGCCGCTCGTTCTACGGGCGTATCTGCCGCTGGCGGCGCCTCCCGCTCACCTGGCGCTAGACTTCCGGAGTTGCGAAACGATGCACAACCCCCCGTACACCATGAATAGACTCACCCGTCGCCGCGTGCTGCGGGCCGGCCTAGCGAGTGCGGCTGCCCTGCTGGCGGTTCCGGCGGTGGTCGGCGCCGACGTTGCCGCCGACTTCTTGCCAACCCTGGAGCAAGGCGCGGGCAGCGCGCCCTGGGGCGTGGCCATTGGTCCCGACGGGCTGATCTATGTCACCGACTCCCGGCTGCACCAGCTTGCGGCGCAATCGCCGGATGGTGGAGTCGTGCGCGTGCTGGCTTCGTCCGGCTCGGGTTCTGGGCAGCTGCGGCGTCCGCAGGGCGTGGCTGTATCGCCCGAGGGCGAGGTCTACGTTGTCGACGGCGGCAATCGGCGCGTGCAGGTCTTCGACCTGCTGGGTGAGCTGCGCCGTCAATGGGGCCGCCGCGGGTCCGATCCAGGTGAGTTCGACGCGCCGCGCGGTATTGCACTCGATGCATTCGGCGATGTGTACGTAGCCGATGGGTTCAACGACCGCGTGCAGAAATTCAGTAGGGACGGCGGGTTCTTGCTGGCTTGGGGTGAGCGCGGGCGCTCGCCGGGGCAGTTCAGCACACCGACCGGCATCGCCGTCGGAGCGTCGCAGACGATCTACGTGGCTGACACGTTTCGCGACCGCGTGCAGGCATTCGATCCGGACGGATCATTCGTCCGCGTCGTGACCGAACCGTCGGTCATCAGGAACCCTATCGGCCTGGCCGTGGATTCGGCCGATCGTCTTTACATAACAGAAGATGTCGATCATCGCCTGGTCGTTGTCGAAAGCGACGGGACGGCCGTGGGAACCATCGGCTCGGAGGGTCGTCTGGATGGGGAATTCCAGTTCCCGCGAGGCGTTGCCGTAGACGAGGCCGGCCGCGTGTACGTGGCCGACTCACTGAACCATCGGGTGCAGACCTTCCGTACGAGCCTTCAACAATTCACGCCGCCCGCGGAAGCGGCCGACCTCGCCATAGGCGTAGCGGCTCGAGCGCCGTTGACCTCCTCTACCGCACACAACCTGACCAACTGGCTGGTGCGCCTGGACGGTCAACTCCGAGTTGCGCCCTTTGCGGCTTACTTCACGGCAACGGGAGGAATCGACCGCTGGGGATGGCCGATCTCGGAACCCGTACAGGAAAGTGCGGGAGAGGTCTCGCAGTATTTTCAGCGCGCGGTAATGGACTGGACGGCTGACGCCCAAGACGGCCGAGCGGTGGGTCCTCGCCCGGTCTGGGACTTTCTGGGCGGCGGCCGCGGGGGCGCGCCGGACCTGGGCGTCGAGCCGGATGTCGTATCAGATCAGCCTGGCGACGTGGTCGGAACCTGGGGCCATCGTGTCTCAAACTTCGCCATCGACGGTACGGAGATCGGATTCCTCGAGTTTTTCAACACCTACGGCGGCGAGGCCCAGTTCGGCGCGCCCCGGACCGACGCGCGGCCGGATTCCGGTGCCGCCGGCACCTTATCTATGGACGACGCGCCGTTGGGCGTGATTCGCCAGTACTTTCAGAATGCGGTGTTCGAGTTCGCCCCGGACCGTCCCCAGCCGGTGCGTCTGGGCCTGATCGGGGAGTCGCTGCGGGATCGGCTCTACCCGGGCTGGAGCGAATTGACGGCGTTCACCGACCAGCCAGCGGTCCAGCGAGGCCAGAGCGTCGAGATTCCGGACCTTCGCGGCTAAGGGAAGTAGCCCTCGCAGTTGTCCCGCACAAACGTCGGGTTGCCCTGGTCGTCCAGGTGGGATTGGGTCGATTCGAGCAGACTGTCCTGCACGAAGTCGCGGATTGCGTGCAGGTCCGGTCGCAGTAGGTTTGCACCGTCCAAGCCCAGCTCTGGGGCCAGCAGGTCATGCCCCCGCGCGTGGACGGCCCATGAATTGATTCGTTCCGTCGGAATGGCCAGCAACAGGTTGCCCAGCGCCGGGACCCTATCGATTGGGAAGTCAGTCTTGAACGCCCCGCTCAGGCTGGCGATCAGGCCCGGCGCGTTGACGAGCAGCGCGGGGGAGAGTGACTGCTCGCGCAGCGCCCGCACCACCTGCTGTTGCCGGCAGATGCGGGCAAAGTCCCCGCCGCTGTCGTACTTGCGCGAGCGCCCGTAGGCCACGGCCTCGCGCCCATTCAGCGTGTTCCACCCTTCCTCCAGGATCAGTCGGATTTCCTCTTCGGTTTCCAGGTAAATGAAACGCTCGTCGAACTCCCGGTTGGACCAGACTCGAACCCCGCCCAGCTGATTGATGATGGCTTCGACGCCATGAAAGTTCACCAGCAGCCAATGGTCGATGTGCAGGCCGGTGACGTAGCGCAGGGTCTGCTTGAGCGCGTCGATGCCCTGCCGCTTGTACACCTCGTTGATGCGCGAGGAGTGCCCGTCGCATGCGCCCAGACAAAGATCGCGCGGAAGGGATAGCACAAAGATGGTGTCGGACGCCGGGTCGATGCTGACGATCATGATCACGTCGGTATTTCCCATGAAAGTCTCCGCCTGGTCCACGCCCAGCACCAGCAGGTTGAGCCGCTCGGCCGGCTCGGGTGCCGGCGCGACGGCGTAGGCGAGTGGCGCCGTGGGTGTCGGCTCGGGTGGCGCCTGCGGCGCGTTGCTCGGCTGCGTCGGCGTTGCTACGGCGCCGGTTGTCCCGCCAGCCTCAGGCGTCGGCTGGTTCCACGCACGCGGCACGGCAACGACGCTCGGCGGCGCGGATGGCGCAGACGTGACGGTCGGAGGCGGAGCCGTCGCGGGGTCGCCACAGGCTGACAGCGCCATCAGGCCAACCAGTACAACGCCTACTCGGCGTAGGCTGCGCTTCAATGCATCTCGCATGGATTTGACGGTGCGCCTGAGGTCCAACTCGGTACTTGCAAGTATCACGGACTGCGTGATCCCCTCCCGTCACGCATCGGTCTGGACAAGCACCGCGTGACGCGGTACGACGCCGACAAGCATCCCGTGGAGGTCGACCCTGCGTTTCGCCGGGACTTTCAGGACCGGACTGTGCGGTGGTACCGACGGGCAGGTCGCGACCTGCCCTGGCGCTCGATCACGTCGCCCTACCAGGTTGCGGTATCCGAGATCCTGCTCCAGCAGACCCAGGCGGCGCGGGTTGCGCCGGTTTTCCAGGAATTTGTGGCCCGCTGGCCGCGCGTTCACGACCTGCACGCGGCGCCGCTGGCGGAAGTCAAGGCGCTTACGGACCCGCTGGGTTATCACATCCGAGGCTTCTGGCTGAAGGAACTGGCCCGGATCGTGGTTAAACGGCATGGCGGCGACTTGCCGGACTCGCTGGCAGCCTTGCGAGAGCTTCCAGGTCTCGGACCCTATGCGGCGGCCGCTGTGTACGTCTTTGGCCTGCGGCGCCGCGCGGTCTTGCTGGATACGAACATTGCGCGGGTGCTCACGCGCGCCGTGGGGCTGCCGGCGGACGGCTCGGTCTACCGCGACAACCGGCGGCTGCGAGATCTGGCCGAGCAACTGGTACCGGCGCGGCGGCACTACGACTACCACCAGGGTCTGATGGACCTGGGCGCAACCGTCTGCCTGTCCCGCTCACCGCGCTGCGAAGGCTGTCCGCTGCGACGCATGTGCCGCACGGTCGTTGGCGGGCCGCCGGCCGCCGTCTGGCACGAGCACGGCGTAGTGATGGCGGCGGAGCGAACCGTCGGGTACCGGGTGGGGTCCAGAGCGGCCGTCAATCCAGCTCAGGACGGTTCGGCACGTCGGACCGCTCGCTAGGGTCGTTCGCTTGGGCCCGTCCTGACAGCAACCGGCACACCGCCGTGGTCACCATGTCCACCGGCGGCGGACGACCCAATCCCTGCGCCTTGCCCCCGGTGTAGACGGGGATCGCCAACGGCGTCACCGAGCCGTAGATCCACGGCTCGGTGGCGGTGAAGATGGTGACGCTTGGGGTGCTCACGCCGAGCGCCACCTGCGCGCTGGCCGAATCGTTGCCGACGAAGAGATCGCTGCCGGCAATCAGAGCGCCCAGCTGCCCGAACGTTGTATGGCCCTCAAGGCTTGTGGCCGACTCGGACATTGCTCGCAGCACGGCCGCGATGGACGGGCTGTCGGAAGCGGCTCCGACGAGGCACACGCGGGCGTCCCGGCGCTGAATCAGCCAGTCGGCCACCGCGGCAAAACGCTCCGCGGGCCATCGTTTCGTCACGTCCACAGCGCCTGGATTCACGCCACCGCCCGGCGCGATCACTACCCGCAACGCCGTGGAGTTGAGGTCGAACTCCTCAGCGAGCCGCCGTGCCGCTTCTACGTCGTCCTGGGTGGGCCGGAACACGCACGCGGCGTCCGTCGGGTTCAGGCCCGCCATGCGGGCCACGCTTCGGTAGGTCTCGACCTCGTTGTCCTCCATGCCCACCGACACGCGCGTGGTGTGGGCGAATCCGCGTACTCGGCTGTCCAGCCCGATGCGGTAAGGAATCCGCGCGAAGTACGGCAGCAGGGCCATGGCCGGCGACCGGTCCAGCACGAACGCCGCATCAAACCCGCGTTCACGCAGCCTACGGACGAAGGCCAGATACGCGGCCGCGTCGTATCGTCGCGGTGTGCCCAGCATCCCCATCGGCATGATCTCGTTGATGTCGGGGTTGTTGGCGAGCGCCGGCGCGGCGTAGTCGCCGACCGCAAATGTGATACGAGCGTGTGGCAGTCCCCGCCGCAGCGCTGCCGTGAACCCCGTGGCTCGCAGCACGTCCCCCAGGGCCAGCGGTTTGATGACCAGCACCGACATCCGCGGTTTGGGCGGCAGCGGCCGGCCTTCGGGCGTCTTGGGACGGATAGCCAGCCGCGTCAGCCAGCACAGGGCCGTGATGCCGGCGGCGCGCGGTCCAGTGCGCCGCCGCCAGTCGCCGCGAAACGGGCCATGCGGACGGAGACGAAAGCTGCTCATCGAGCTGCCCAGAACACTGTTGCTGGCAACGTCCTCCCGCCTCGCTCCCGGCCCAGTTAACCGAACGAGCCTACAATCGCCCGCCTCGACGGGTCTGGACGCGCGACGAATGCCCGTTTACGAATACAACTGCACCGCCTGCGGCCGCCGCTCGTCGCGGCTCTTCAAGACGCTCGCCGCCGAAGTCCATCCCGACTGCCCGCACTGCGGTCAGTCGACCCTGAGGCGCTTGTTCTCTCGGCCCACCCTTATGCGTGGCGAACGCTCTGAATCCGATGACTTCGGCGGCGATGACTTTGGAATGGACGATGCCGCGCTGGCCGAAGTGATGCCAGGTCTGGAGTCTGGCGACCCGCGCAGCCTGGCCCGCATGACCCGCCACATGTCCGAGGAGATGGGGGAGGACATTCCCCAAGAGTATGAAGGTGTCCTGAATCGCATGGAAGCGGGCGAGATGCCGTCGGACGAGGAGTTCGACGCCGTCGAGCCCGCCGACGGCGATGCAATGGACAGCGACGACCATTAGCACTCGGCTGGTTGCGCTCGATGTTGATGGAACGCTGGCGCGGCACGGCTCGCCGATCGATCCAGCCGTGCTGGGTACGCTGCGCGAGGTTGCGGACCGGGGCGTTCAGGTCGTCATCGCCACTGGCCGTGGCTGGCTGAACATGCGGGACATCGTGCGGCTGCTGCCACCGTCCGCCTATCTGGTGCTGAACAACGGGTCCAGCACCCGGGTCGCGGCGGACGGGCGCTTACTCGATGCGCATGAGATTCCCTACGCCGTAGCCAATCGCGCACGCCTGACCTTTCGCGGAGCCGGTCTGCCGGTTATCTGGATCGAGTCGGCCACCTCAGGCAACCGCTATCTGGTTGACGGTGACTGGCGGACCTGGACGCCCTACCGCCGCTATCTGGACCCCAAGGGAGCATGGGTTTGCCGTCTGGTGCATCCCGAGCTGGCGCCGCCGCCGGCACAGATTTTTGTCCTGGCGCCACCCGAGCTTGGAGCGGCCCTTGAACATGAGCTGCGGTCCACGCTGAGTGACCGAGCTTCCGTTGTTACATGGCGCAGCCGTCGTCTGGAATCAATTGGGCTGGAGATCCTGCCGGCTGGAGTCACCAAGGGCGCGGTCGTGGCGCAGCTTGCTGATCGCCTGGGTGTGCAGGCAACCGAGGCTCTGGCCGTTGGGGACGACCTCAACGATCTTGAAATGCTCGAGTGGGCCGGGCGCGGGATTGCCATTGAAGGCTCACCGCCGCTCTTGGTGAAAGCAGCCGACGCCGTTATCCCGAACGACAATCACAGCCTGCGGCGCGTGCTTCAGGAGCTTCGCGGCGTGTAAGCGGCATCCCGCCGCTCGGACCCGAACCAGCGGTCGCCTAACCGCTGCCGCTTAGGATCGTGCTTGATGCGACCAACCTTGATCGTCGTCAGCGGTCCGCCCGCTTCAGGCAAGACGACCCTCGCGCACCCGCTGGCCCGGGCCGTGCATTGTCCGGTCATCTGCCGCGACGAAATCAAGGAGGGGCTGCTGAACCGCGGTCCAGCTGAGTCGACCGGCCCGGAAGCGGGCGATGCGGCCACGCAACTCGCCACGGCGGCGTTTTTCGATGTGATCGAACTCCTGATCCAGCGCGGTGTCACCCTGGTCGCCGAGGCGGCCTTCCAACACCGACGCTGGGCGCCGCGCCCGGCGCTGGCGCAACGAGCCGTGGCGCCGACGCTTCCATGCCGATCCCGACCTGGACCAGATGGCTCGGATCGAACGGCACGAGGTTGTTCTGCCTCCCTATCAGCCGGTTCGGCTAGATCTGCCGACGCTGGTCGTCGACACCAGCAACGGTTACCAGCCACGGTTCGACGCCATCGTGTCGTTCGCGCGGGGGTAAATGCGCGACCGTTCGTGTCTGGCACGCGTGGCTTGGCTACCTGCTGGGCCGGACAGACCCGGTGCTACGATTCGACCGCATGCGCCGACGTAGCTCAGTTGGTAGAGCAGGGCTTTCGTAAAGCTCAGGTCGTCAGTTCGAGTCTGACCGTCGGCTCCGAACCGGTCTGGACGGCCTCCAAGTCCAAGCGACGGTATGTAAGTGGCCCAGTCCTTTCGTGGCATCTCGGGCGCCGAAACCCTCGAGCCGCTCCAGACCGGGTGGTCTGTCATGTCACCAACCAGCGGGGCCCGAGCCTGGGTCGCCAGTCAGCTGCCGCAGGTTCCGCGTGCATCTGGGCCGAATACCTGCACGAGCACCTCGCGTTCGCTAAACCACGCCACCGATTCCTGCACCATGCCGAAGGTCAGCGTGTAATAGCCGGGCACCGACGGAGCCTTGACCAGGCCTTCAAAGACCACCCCGGAGCCGCTTGGAACCGTTAACCAGGGGAGCATGAACAAGCGTCCCTCCAGCTCCGAAAGGTTCTGTTCGCTAGCGAGGGCCGTCCAGCGTGAGCCAAGTCGATAGGCGCCATCCCACGGCATTGGTCCCAGGTTCACGGCACTGACCTGGAGAAATGCCGCTTCGCCAGCTCGAATGCACACTGGCTGCGCTAGCACGTGGAGATCCGCCGAGTTGAGCGCTCCGGCTTGCTGCTGAGCCCCGATCTCAACTTCGGCCATGGCGATTTGCTCGCCGTCAGCCATGAGTGCCAGTCGATACCGACCCGGCGAGGCCGGAGTCTGGGCATGGACCAATGACATTGCCTGCGCCGTGCTGTTGGGAGGAACGAGCGGCGGGACGTGCAATCGAAACGACTGGCGGCTGTCAACAGTGCCGTCCCCTCGACTCCAGACAAGCTCGCCGGACCGAGTACGGCGGCCCGGTGGAGGGCGCCAGGAGACTTCAACTCGATTGCGAAGGATCACAGGTACGACGATGCGAGCGTCAGGAAGAGCGGCTCGCAGGACCGGTTGAATCTCCACATCGGTCCATGCAATCTTGGACGAAACGCCGTCGGGCCCGAGGTGATTCACCACAAAGCGGCCCGTATCGAACACCCTGGCGGCTGGCCGGAGTTCTTGAATCACAGCCTGCCAATCCTCGATCCGCGCCTCGGCAAGGTACTTCCGGTCCAGGACGATGGATCGCACTCCGAACGCCACCAGCGATTCCGCCACGAGGCGACGATTGGTCGCGTCCGTCCAGTCCACGAGTCGTGCCAGGTAGGTCGTTCCGCGTGGTGTGTACCCGGAGTAACCGCTGAGCACTGCTTGACGACCGCCGTTGAGCGACCACCACATCCGGCGCATGAAGGCGTCGGGTGTAAGGAAGCCAGCGCCCGACGGGACGAACGCGACTGCCCCGTCTGACGACTCTGCCAAGGCCCCTTGCAACGCGCGATCGTCTGGAGTTGGGCCTGCTTTTTCAGGAGCTTGCGCAAACTCCATGGCAAACAGAGCCAGCAGAGCCGCGGCTGCTGCGTGCTTACGCCAGCCTGACATCCGCGGCGACCGGGTGAGTCGATCGACAGCTATGGCCGCCAAGAGGGCTATGGGCAGAATCATGCCCGCGGCGAAGAGCAGGACAATTCGAAGTGACGAGAAACCCGGGACTAGCGCGTGGGCGGTTGCAAACGGCAGCGAGTGGCCCGTCAACCGGCCGCTCCACCAGAGTTCTGGGCCCAGAGATAAGACGAACATGAGCACGCCAGCGCCCGCCAGCCCAACGACAGGCGATCGGGTCCGTGCGCATCCGATCCCCATGATGAGCCCCAAGACCGCGAGGACCGTTGGAATCACGTTCGGAATTGGGGGCGGCACGCCTCCGAGGAGGCCTGAGACTGTCTGAAACCAGAGTTGAGACTCCGATGCCGAGGACATATACGACGGAAGTCTCGCGCTCAGCTGCCTTGCCTCGTTCAGAGACCGAATCTCCTGGTTGTCCAGCCAGAAGCCGAGGTATCCCGCGAGCAACGGAAGAAAGGGCAGCGCAACAACCACGATGCCCACAACCGATTTGGCCAAGAGCCGGCGGTCAAGGCCTGGCGATCCACGAAAGAACAGTGCCGCGGCCATAAGCGCCAGCAGCGTGACTAGTGAAATGAACCCCAGATAGATGCCTGTTGCGAACTGGACGAAGACGCATAGCCAGGCTCCACTCAACTTCCACCAGGTAGGACGTCGCAGAAACCAGAACCAGAACGCCGCGGCCAGCGGCGTCCACCAGAACAGCTGCATGTGCAGGAAACCGGAGAAATCCTGTTGCACTGGTGCGAATCCGAATACGAAGCCCGCCAAGATGGCTGGCCACCATCTACGGAGAAGAATCCAGGCCGCGATTGCCGCGGCGGTGGCGTTCAGAACTGGGCTTACGACTACCAGAAAGTTGAGACCGGCGATCGGACCAAAGAACGTGGCTACCGCCGCGTAGATCGGCAGTCCCCCAAGCAGCAGGTGGGTGTAGAACAGCGAGTCACCCATGCCGAAGAACCCGAGCCCTTCAAAAAACCGGTGCGGCTCCTTGAAGAGGCTGGTGCGCTCCCACTCGAGCGTGTAGAGATAGAGGAAATTGTCGATGGTGGCGAAGTGGATGCGACCATCGGCGCTCGGCCGGAGCGTGGTCAACGCGGCGCCGACATACAGCAGCGCGGCGGCCCCCACCTTCAGGCCCCATTGCGTGGGCGCTGCGAGCAGTAGACCCGACGGTAGACCAGGCGAACGAAATCTGGCTGGATTCATCGGCCTACGGGCATTGGGCATGCGTTGCTTGCCCAGCCACATTCAGCACAGCCGCCAGAACCTCGACTTCGCTGGTCCAAACCGGTCTTCTTCGACTGCTCGTAGCGTAGGCGAATGTAGCCCGCGGGCCAGGCTTCGCCTTCACGGCGCCTGCGAAGACGAACCCTGGCCCGGACGCCATACTCGTCCAGGTCGTCGGCGCGTCACGGGAAGCGACCAGACGGTCTGCCAGGGGGACCATCGGCCGGTTCACGGGACGGCGACGTTCGTCGCACCGTCGGACCTGAGAATCCTGGTAACTGTCCGAGTGGTTCGTACGGATGGGATGGGCACAGACCCTAAGGTTGGCTCGCACACGTGGCGCCGAAGGTCGGGCCGACCTTCGGCGGTCGCTGCATGGCTGACTTGCGTCCCCGGGCCCCGAAGCCTGCCTAGCGGATGAAAGCGGTGGGTGTTCGTCGGCGCTCGTAGGTTGCCGCGAGGTCGGCCTCGCGGATGGCTTTGGGAATCGGGCGGGTCCACCAGGTTGGCGCATTCGGGAACGGAAACGCGTTGTGCCAGGCCAGGACCAGCGTGCGCCGCGCGTCCGTGGTATTGGGCCGGGCCGCGTGCATGACCCGGGCATCGGCGATGATCAGATCGCCGGCGCTGACTGGAAGGTCAACGGCGTCGGGGTGCTCCACGAAGGCCGGGTGGTCTTCGTGATCGTCAACCGCCTGAATCTCGGCTTCATGGGCATTCGGCAGGGTGTCGTGCAACTCGATCCGCTTGCGGTGCGTACCAGGAATCACTTGCAGGCAGCCGTTCGCCAGCGTCGTGTCGGTCAGATACACAGAGAGAAAAATCTTGGTCGGCCACGGCGTGGCGGCTTCCGGGCTTTCCCAGTTCATGAAGTCCTGGTGCCAGTACAGCGGCGGTCCTTTTGGCGGCTTGGAAAGAACGATGATGCCGCCGTCGGCCGTCAGGTCTTCCAGCTGCGCGGCCTCACAGGCGGCGCGCAAGTCCGGGTAGCCGAGGAAACGCTCGGCAATGGGGTCGGGGAACACGCGCTCCGAAAGCTCACGCGGCCGCTCGTCCCAGCGGCCAGGTGAAATCACCTGAATGTCGCTGCCCTGGTAGCGATACTTCGGGTCAATCTCGTGGTTGGCAAAGTACTTCTCGGTCCACGCCCGCAATTCCTCCAGCATCGGCTCGCCGACGACCTCCGGAATGACGGTGTAGCCGTCGTTCACAAGCTCGTCACGCTTCTGAAGCGCCTCGGTTGGAGTCAGGTGCATCGCGGCGTGTCCTTCAAGGGCTGCGTGTCTCCCATGAGATGCAGGAAGTCTACGACCAAGGGTCACGTCCGGCGATTTGGGACGGCGGCATGCTTGGCGCCTCGTCAACGACAGTGGATTCACCCAGATCAACGACGGCCTGGCCAAGCGCGACGACTACATTCCCGAGGACTACTACTTCATTCCCGACCTGTACACCGTCAATCACGACCACGCCCACGACGAGGGGTCGAACCCGTCCAACGTGATCGAGGGCGCGCAGTTTGGCATGCCGTTCCAGGGCGCGCTCGGCGGCATCGTGATGAACACCGCGATGGGCGAGGAAGCCGGGGTCGAGTTCCCCAGCGATGGCTGGACCTACGCCGAGGCCTTCCTGGACGGAGCCAGGAAGGCCTCGGACCCCGACACCGACCAGTGGGGCACCTGGGCGCGCAACGACTACGAGTTCCAGTTACCGCCCATGTGCTTTGGGGCTGGTGAGCTGGCCTACCGCAACGCCGACGAGACCGGCCTGGCCGTGTTCGACAACGGCGGTGACTGAGGGCTGAAGTTCGACGTGGGCTTGATCCACGACGAGCAGGTCTCGTTCCCCGACTCCGAGGCCAAGCGCGTGGCCGGCGAATTTGGCAACGCGTTCGCCTCCGGGAAGGTCTGGTCATGGCTGGGCGGCCGCGTCTACACCTCCGGGTTCGACGTGCCGAGGATCAAGGATCGCTTTCGGTGGTCGCTGGGCCCGATGCCCATTGGTCCAATCGGTGAAGAGCGGCACTCCTGGAACGACCAGCCCAACCTCATCACCAACGGCGCCGAGCGCCTGGGCATCTCAGGCGTGCCTGACAGTGGTCGACCCGGTCGTACCCAAGTTCCGGACCGGCGTCCAGGCAGCATTGGTGGCTGGTGGCCGCCAATCGCCGGTCGGCCGAGATTTTTCGTTGACCAATCGCCGCAGTGTGCCTATGATGAGTTGTTGCCCCGCGATGCAAACCGCGAGCGGCCGACAGTCCCAGGCTCATCAGCCCGGGGCTGCGAACCTTGACAAGTGAAGATTTACGCGAAAGCGTAAAGCTGCAGTTTTGCCGGCCTAACGGAGATCAAGCTATAACGGGCGCTTGGCGGATGCCTTGGCGTCAGAAACCGAAGAAGGGCGCAGCAGGCTGCGATAAGCCACGGGGAGCCGCGAGCAGGCTTTGATCCGTGGATACCCGAATAGGGAAACCCGGCGGGGGTAATGCCTCGTCACCCGCGGCTGAAGGCTTTCGAGCCATAGTAGGCCCCGGGCGGGTACCGGGGGAACTGAAACATCTAAGTACCCCGAGGAAAGGAAATCAAACGAGATTCCCTGAGTAGTGGCGAGCGAAAGGGGATCAGCCCAAACCGCATTTGTGTAAGGCCCACGCCGTTGCAAATGCGGGGTTGTAGGACCTGGTGGACACTTGTGGGAGTGTCACGCAGTTATCAAGTTGCTCACTAGCCGAAGGGGTTGGAACACCCCGCCAAAGACGGTGAGAGCCCGGTAGGCGAAAGTGACGCAACCTGCGACCGGTGTTCCTGAGTACCACGGGACACGTGTAACCCTGTGGGAATCTGGGAGGCCCACCTTCCAAGGCTAAGTATTTCTGGCGACCGATAGTGAACCAGTACCGTGAGGGAAAGGCGAAAAGAACCCCGGAAGGGGAGTGAAATAGAACCTGAAACCAAGCGCCTACAGACAGTCAGAGCGCTATGCCGACTAGCGGCGTGAATTGCGCGGCGAGGTGTGGGCGGCAGTCTTCGGACCGCTGCCCGCGCAGCAATGCGTGACCTCCCGCCGCAACATGACGGAATGCGTGATGGCGTGCCTTTTGGAGTATGAACCGGCGAGTTACGCTACGTGGCAAGGCTAAGGATCTTTGGTCCGGAGCCGTAGGGAAACCGAGTCTGAATAGGGCGATCAGTCGCGTGGAGTAGACCCGAAACCAGGTGAGCTACCCGTGGCCAGGATGAAGCGTAAGTAACATTCCGTGGAGGTCCGAACCCACCAGAGTTGCAATTCTGGGGGATGAGTTGCGGGTAGAGGTGAAATGCTAAACGAACCTGGAGATAGCTGGTTCTCCCCGAAATAGCTCTAGGGCTAGCGTCGGGCTTTGGTGTCGTGGAGGTAGAGCACTGGTTGAATGCGGGTCCTAACGGATACCAATTTCTGTCAAACTCCGAATGCCACGGCACGCGCCCGGCAGTCAGACTGTGGGGGCTAATCTCCATGGTCGAGAGGGAAACAGCCCAGACCGTCGGCTAAGGTCCCAAAGTTCCTGCTAAGTGGGAAAGGAAGTGGGGTTACAGAGACAGCCAGGATGTTGGCTTAGAAGCAGCCATCATTGAAAGAGTGCGTAACTGCTCACTGGTTTAGGAACCCCGCGCCGAAGATGTAACGGGGCTCAAGCAGGGCACCGAAGCCACGGACTCGCGCACTGCGCGAGTGGTAGGGGAGCGTTGTACAGGCCGCGAAGGTCGAGCGTGAGCACGGCTGGAGCGTGTACAAGTGAGAATGCCGGTATGAGTAGCGTCAATGCAGGTGAGAATCCTGCACCCCGAATGTCTAAGGGTTCCTGAGGAAGGTTATTCCGCTCAGGGTTAGTCGGGCCTAAGCCGAGGCCGAAAGGCGTAGGCGATGGACAACAGGTTTATATTCCTGTACCACCTGACCAGCGTTAACAGCGAAGGGGGGACCCGGGACGGTACGTTGAGCGTGCTTATGGCTATGCACGTCCAAACGTGTAGGAAGATGCCGCAGGAAAATCCACGGCGTTATTTCCGAGACGTGATGGGAAGCTCAAGGGCAACCGCGAGCAACTCGATGAACCCGACCCGGCAAGAAAAGCCTCGTAGCGAGTTGGTCTGGTGCCCGTACCGCAAACCGACACTGGTAGACACCGGCGAGAACCGGAAGGGGATCGGGACACGGTCTGCTAAGGAACTCGGCAAATTAGCCCCGTAACTTAGGGAGAAGGGGTGCCTCGGTAGGGTGATGGTGCTTCGCGCACCTGAGCTCGAGGAGGTCGCAGTGCACAGGCTCAATCGACTGTTTATCAAAAACACAGGTCCCTGCGAAACCGTAAGGTGATGTATAGGGGCTGACGCCTGCCCAGTGCCGGAAGGTTAAGGCAACGGGTTCACGCCCGGAACCGAAGCCCCGGTGAACGGCGGCCGTAACTCTAACGGTCCTAAGGTAGCGAAATTCCTTGTCGGGTAACTTCCGACCCGCACGAATGGCGTAACGAATTGAGCACTGTCTCGGCAGACCACCCGGCGAAATTGCAATGCCCGTGAAGATGCGGGCATCCTGCGGCAGGACAAAAAGACCCCGTGGAGCTTTACTGCATCTTGGGATTGAGTCGCGTCTGCACATGTGAAGGATAGGTGGGAGACTGTGAATCCGGGGCGTTAGCTTCGGTGGAGTCGCCCTTGGGATACCACCCGTGTGCAGCTGCGGTTCTAACCCGTGACCGTGATCCGGCGCGGGAACAGTCTCAGGTGGGCAGTTTGACTGGGGCGGTCGCCTCCTAAAATGTAACGGAGGCGCCCAAAGGTTCCCTCAGGCTGGATGGTAATCAGCCGTAGAGTGCAAAGGCACAAGGGAGCTTGACTGCGAGACTTACACGTCGAGCAGAGACGAAAGTCGGGCTTAGCGACCCTGCGGTTCCGAGTGGAAGGGCCGTGGTCAGCGGATAAAAGTTACCCCGGGGATAACAGGCTAGTTGCGCCCAATAGTTCACATAGACGGCGCAGTTCGGCACCTCGATGTCGGCTCGTCACATCCTGGGGCTGAAGAAGGTCCCAAGGGTTGGGCTGTCCGCCCATTAAAGTGGCACGCGAGCTGGGTTCAGAACGTCGTGAGACAGTTCGGACTCTATCCGCCGCAGGTGTAGGAGGCTTGAGAGGGCCTGTCCGAAGTACGAGAGGAGCCGGATGGACGGACCGCTAGTGCACGAGTTGTCGCGCCTGCGGCATCGCTCGGTAGCTATGTCCGGTTTGGATAAGCGCTGAAAGCATCTAAGCGCGAAGCCAGCCTCGAAACTAGGCCTCCCACTGGACTAACCAGGTAAGACCCCAGCGAGATGAGCTGGTTGATAGGCGGCATGTGTAAGCGGTGTAAACTGCTCAGCTGAGCCGTACTAACGGTCGAGGGCTTGGTAGCTGTTAGGTCGGCAAGATTGCAGCTTTGCGCGACGCGTCGTCAGGTTTCCCGGTGACCTTTGCGATGAGGCCACACCTGTACCCATCCCGAACACAGTCGTTAAGCTCGTTAGCAGCGACAATACTGCCGGGGCAACCTGGTGGGAAGATAGCCCGTTGCCGGGAAACCTGACGACGCGTCCGCATTCACTTGTTTCCAGCATCTCTGCCCAGAGATGCCGTGCCATGGACGGGAAGCCCTTGGTATCCCGAGCACTTCCAGCGTACCCATGACACCCGAACAACAAAGGTCGCTGCGCGGCCAGGTCGCGCTCGTCGCTGGCGCCACGCGCGGCTGCGGGCGCGGTATTGCCGTTGAGCTTGGCGCAGCTGGCGCCACGGTCTACTGCACCGGCCGCACGACCCGTCAGCACCGTTCGCCCATGAACCGACCGGAGACAATCGAGGAGACGGCCGACCTGGTGGACGCCGGCGGCGGGTCAGGGATTGCGCTGCGCGTCGATCACACCGAGCCGGCACAGGTCGAGCGCCTCATCAACCGCATCCGCCAGGAACAAGGCGGCCGCCTGGACATCCTGGTAAACGATGTGTGGGGTGGCGACGATCTGACGGCCTGGAGCCGTCGGTTCTGGGAGCAGTCCCTTGAGAACGGCCTGCTGATGCTCCGCCAGGCCGTCCATTCGCACATCATCACCAGCCACTACGGTCTGCCGCTCATGCTTGAGCGCGGATCTGGGCTGGTCGTCGAAGTAACTGACGGCAACACCCTGCGCTACCGGGGCCAGCTGTACTACGACCTCGTGAAGACGTCGGTCATGCGGCTGGCGTTTGCGCAGGCGCATGAGCTGCGCCAACACAGCGAGACCAACCGAATAACCGCGCTGGCAATCACGCCCGGGTATTTACGCTCGGAGTGGATGCTGGACCACTTTGGAGTGACTGAGGAGTCCTGGCGCGACGCCATTGAGAAGGACGCTGACTTTGCCGTCTCGGAAACGCCCCGCTTCATCGGTCGCGCCGTGGCCGCGCTCGCGGCCGACCCCGACGTGAGGCGTTACGCCGGGCAGGCGCTCACCAGTTGGGACCTGGCCAAGGTTTACGAACTCTGTGACGTGGACGGGCGGCGTCCGGATTGGGGCGCATACACACCCGTCAACTGAGGGCGAAACAGCGGCCGCGCCCGAAAAGCAGTCGTATAAGTCGCCGCGAAGTTGCCATACTTCAGGCGACACCTGACTGGACGCGCAAACGTTGGCCGAAACTCCATCGCCTGAGACCGTTGACCTCCACGCGTTCTACCAGCGCATGGCACAAACGGCCGACACTCTGCCCCAGCTGTACGACGCCATGGAGGGCTGGTCCGAGGTCGTGGTCCGCGACAACCCGATCCTCGAATGCCAGAAGGGCTGTGCGCGTTGCTGCATGCACCAGGTGCTGGCCGGCGAGCAAGAGTGGGGACACATTCACAGCTGGATGCGTGAAAACCTATCCAAGGAGCAGCGCCTCACGATCATCGGGCGTGTGACCGAACAGATGGAACGATTCGGCAACCCGCTGGGCCGCTGGCTCAAAATGCGGAACAAGAACCCGCGCGCTTTCGTTCGGGCCGTAGGCTCGGGGTTCCGCACCGAATCCACGCGCTGTCCCATGCTGGGGCCCGACAATCGCTGCGAGGTCTACCCGGTGCGCCCGTTCGTCTGCCGGGCCTACGGCCGCGCCCGCATGCCCAGCGGCCACGCCATGATCTGCGAGGTCTTTGCCGGCCGCTTCCGCCAGCAGGAACGCACGACCACCGACATCCCGATGGAGGACATGTCCATCATGTCGCCCAAGTATTTTGAACTGGGCGCGCGCCAGAGCGCGGACGACGGCCTCTACACGCTGCTGGCGATCCATCTGTTGCGGAACCGGACGGCGTCGGGCGATCTGGCCAAACAGCCAACCCCGCTCAGCTCCGAGAAGACCTACCCGGTCGTCACTCGGGACGACTTCCCTTCCCGTCAGAAAGCCGCCGGCCTTCCGAGCTTCGAGGACTCCCGCGCTCTGAAGGGCAAACGACCGCCGCCCCGGAGTCCCTAGTGGGATTGCGGGGCGGCGGTCATTTCTGGCTGAGGCTGGCTAGAAGCCGCGCGACGGGTCCTTCCGCGTGAGACCTCGCGCCTTGGCGTAGTCGTCCAGGTTGAAACCTGGCTCCAGGTAGCTCAGCCGCGTGGCTTCCTCGCCTTGCAAGATTTTTCGGGCCGCCGCCGCGACTTTGTCGGCGATCTCCAGTGGAATCGTGCAGATGCCGTTCTCGTCGCCGTGAACCAAATCGCCGGGGTTGACGTCCATCCCATCGATGGCGACCGGCACCTGGGCTCGGATGATTCGGTTGTTGGCGTGTGACGGGGCCAGCCCGCGCGCAAACGGCTTGATCCCGGCCCCCTTCACTCCCTCCAGGTCGCGCAGCGCGGCGTCGGTCACGATGCCGTCGGCGCCCAGCACGTGGGCCAGGGTGGCCATCCCGTCGCCGGCGTGCACCGAGTGCGTCGGGTCGTCGCCGAAGTCTTTGATCACCAGCACCACCGGGTTCGGCGTTTCGTCCACGGCTTCCCACATCTGGAACATGCCGTCCGGGCTCTTGGGCGCGTCCTCGCTCATCGTGTCGCCCAGTGCGGTGACGGCGTAGCCCAGCATCACGCCCATCTCCGGGGCCAGGTAATCGATGTTGGTTCCGGTGAAGCCCAAGGTGTTGGGTCGGACGCCGAACGTTTCAATGGCGTTCAGAATCGTCGGCGTGTCGATCTCGCGTAATTCGTCAAGCTGCGTCTGGGTCAGAGCCACGGCTACCTCCAGAAAATATCGGCCAGAACGTGAGGATATCCGACCGCGGGGCTACGCTTCAGCGCCAGCCAGGTTCTGATAAGCGTCTGGGTCGAATCCGAAGATCCGAACCTTGCCGTCCGCGAGGACGGGGCGACGAACGAGGTTCTGGTTCTCCAGCATCAACTCCAGCGCCTGCGCGTCGTCGATCGTGTCGCGCTCGATCCGCAGCTTCCGAAAGGACGGACTGCGCGGGTTGATGACCTCGCGGAGTGGAAGCGATCCGCCAATCGCACGGATGTCGTCCTCGGTCAGCGGCTTCCGCGCGTAGTCACGCGGCTCGTAGGCCACGCCAGTTGCGTTCAAGGCCGCACGGGCCATACGGCAACTCGTTCAGGTGCTTCTGAAGTAGAACGTTGGCGTTGCCACCTGAAGCCTCCTTACGCGTCGTCCCACTGCAGGATGATCGATAGCCAACCAGCCGGACCGCCTCTGATCATGGCATACAGGTCCGCGGCTCTCGTGTACGGCTCGCGGTGCGAGATGAGCCGGTCGACCCGAAATTCGCCGCGCGCCATCGAGTCCAGGATGAACTGCCGGTTGGCCGCGCGCGTCCACTGGAAGAAGTGGTATGGCTCGCGCGGGTACATCGACTGATACGTGCCTATGATCGTCAGTTCCTTGCGCAGCAGTTCTACCTGCAGGCCAATCTCCACGGTGCCGGGCGGGCTACCCGTCATGGACACGATGCCTCCCGCTGCCGCCGCCCGCATACAGTCGGGCAGGATCTTGGGTGTGCGCGTGACCATGAACACCACCCGCGCGCCCCCGCCGGTGAGATCCTGAACCGCCGCCACGGCATCCTCGCGCTGCGCGTTGACCGTATGCGTCGCTCCCGACCAGCGAGCCAGTTCGAGCCGTTCGTCCAGCAGGTCGACTGCGACAACCGGATAGGCCCCGGCCATGCGCGCGAACTGCGTGACCATCTGGCCCAGCCCGCCCTGGCCGAAGACCGCCACCGAGTCGCCAAGACCGGGTCGCGCACGGCGAACGCCATGCAGCGCGACGTCCCCCAGCACCACGAAACTGGCGTCATCGTCGCAGACGTCGTCTGGAATGTGGCCGGCGTAGGCAGGTTCATCCGGTAAGT
Organism: Chloroflexota bacterium; assembly: GCA_965263175.1. Taxonomy (GTDB): domain Bacteria; phylum Chloroflexota; class UBA11872; order UBA11872; family UBA11872; genus UBA11872. The sequence continues at coordinate 2,410,040 of OZ253587.1, read as the reverse complement.
CGGGATCGATGGTGACGAGGCCGGCGCCCTGGTGAGGTAAGCAGGTGAGAACGCGGTCGCCAGCGGCGTAACCCTTGACGTCGCTGCCGACCTCGGCCACCCGTCCCACCAGCGCGTAGCCAGGCTCACGGCGTTCCGTGGCGGACAGTTCCAGGATGTTCAGTTCCGTCCCGGCGCTGATGAGCGACCGGGTTGAGTGCACCAGAATCTGGTTTGGCGCTGGGTCGGGAATCTGGATGTCCTCGATCGCGACAGCGCCGCCTTCGAGGAAAACGACTTGAGGCGTCGTGGTTGGCACGGGTGATCCAATTGGAGGCGGCCGCCTCCATCATGCCGCAGGCGCCGGCTCGCGCCCAAGCGGGCGGGAAGGGCAGCCGCGACGACCCGTTCCCCTAGCAGGACCCGCGCAGCCGCAACACGAGGCTTTAAGCCGAAGTCGGTAGGCAGTCGCCAGCCGCCAGTCAAGAGGCGGCGCGACCCTCGGTAAGGTTAGAGCCGATCCATAGCAGTTGCTCGTAGGACATCAACCATGCAATACCGCGAATTCGGACGGACCGGCTGGCGTGTCTCGGCCATCGGTCTGGGGTGCTGGGCGCTCGGCGGGCAGTGGGGGCCGGTTTCCGAAGCCGATGGCGTCGCCACCGTGCATGCCGCCATCGAGGCCGGCATCAACCTGTTCGACACCGCCGACTCCTATGGGCCGCGCCGCAGCGAGGAGATTGTGGGCAAGGCCCTGGCCGGCGGCCGCCGGCCGCACGTCATGATTGCCACCAAGGTTGGAAACCTGACTCGGCCCGAAGGCGGTTCGCTGAGCTACGCCACGCCCGAGCACATCTACGCCTGCTGCGACGCCAGCCTGCACCGTCTGCAGACGGACTACATCGACCTCTACCAGTGCCACATACGCGAGCACCCGCATCACGATGTCTTCCTCGAGGCTTTCGAACGCCTGCGAGAAGCCGGGAAGATCCGCGCGTACGGCACGTCCTCCTTTATCCCCAGCGAGATCGAGTTCTTCGACCGCCACGGACGCTGTGAGGTAGTTCAGCTTCCCTACAGCGTGCTGGAGCGGACTCACGAGACCGACGCGCTCCCGCTCTGCGGGTCCCGAAATATCGGCGTGCTCGTGCGCGGTCCGCTGGCCCAGGGCGTCCTGTCCGGCAAGTTCTCACCCGACCACCAGTTCGACGACCCCACCCGCTCTGGCTGGAACACCGGTGCGGGACGAAAGCGGTTCGTGGAGCGAGTGGCCGCCGCCGAGGCGTTGCGTCCAATGGCAGGCGAGGGCAGGAACATGGCGCAAATCGCCCTGGCATTTGCCATCGCGGACCCGGCGGCCACCTGCGCCATCCCGGGCGCCCGGTCGCCCGAGCAGGTGCAAGCCAACGCCGCGGCGGCCGACGTGAACCTGAGCGACGAGGAACTCTCCGCACTGCGCGCCATCGCCCCGCCCGCTTAATCAGCCTGCGAGGTTAGCGCTCGTCGGGCTCGATCTCCCAATAGTCGCGACCTGCCGCTGCGCCGCGCCGCCGCAGCGGATCGGAAGTGGCGGCCGCCACCAGCGCCCGGTCGATGTAGCGCGCCCGTCGGCCATCGTCTCGCTCCGGACGGATGCCCAGCCTTGCGGTTGCGATCAGCCGCGGTCGCGTCCGCCCCGCCTCAATGTAGAACCGGTTCCGGTCGAGCTGTTGGCCCGTCCATTCGGACACCGTCAGGCCCATCGAACGGCACAACAGCGTCTGTCCGGCGCACAGCCGACGCTCCAGACGCCGCGAGCGGCCGTCGGGCGCGGGATTCAGCCGGTGCATGGCGTCCAGCGCGGCCTGGGGCGAGCGTTCGTCAACGATCGGCAGGCCGGCCTTGATCAGCACGGCCTCCGGTCCGGCGCCGCAACTCACGTTCAGCGAAGCGCCGGCTCGCGAGTGATACATGTAGACGGTGCCCGGCCGCATCCACATCGGCTCGCGGCTGGGCGTCCGTCCCAGGTAGGCGTGGCTGGCCGGGTCGTCCAGGCCGTACGCCTCGGTCTCCACAATCTGAACGCCCAGCCACAGGCCATCCAGCCGCCGGCGCAGGACACAGCCGATCAGGCCGCGTGCAACCACGTCGACCGGCCGTTGGAAAAAGCTCAGGTCCAGCAGCGGGGTGTGAGGTGCAAGCCGGCCGACGATCCTAAACGGCTGTCCGATTCACGTAAGTCATGGCATCGCAACTGGTAAGGCCGACGCGTCATCTACCAGTCCGTGCGCCCGCCCTGGGGAACGTCCCGACCTTCGTCCAGGTCCAGGCGGTCGTAGTGGCGCCGGATGTCCGTGCGATGCCCCTGCCCGCAATCCTCCAGAAACTCGCGGAAGCGCGGCCAGTCCCAGTTGGACCCTTCCCGCGGCTCATCGGTGGCCATTTCGCGGTTGAATTCGTTTAGGGCCTCGGGTGTCAGCGGTCGCCTGCGCTCCCGCACCCAGGCCAGCACCTCCTCGTCCGTGGGACGAGTGCGCAGCGCCTCGATGAACGCGTCCGTCTCTATCCCCAGAAACTCCAGCATGCGGACCGTACGTCCCTCGCGGACCACGTACTCGCCCAGCGTGCCGGCCAGGTCGGCCCGGCCCTTGTCGATCGATCGCGGTAGGAATCCAATCCCGCCCAGTTTGTCGTAGCCGCTCCGCGGAACGTCGTTCGTCAGGTCCATGGGGCACCCACCATCAGCGCGGACCCCGGCACCGTAGCACGGCGTTGGCCGACGTTCGTTGCGGTGGAGACGGGGGGACTCGAACCCCCAACCCCCGCCTTGCAAAGGCGATGCTCTACCAATTGAGCCACGTCCCCTGCCGCGATTCTACGTGCGGATCGGCCCGCTGAGACGCCGTTGGGTCCGGCGTATACTGTTTCATCGCGGCGCTGGGATCCCAGAGACCGGCCGCTCGCGGGCTCTTAGCTCAGTTGGTTAGAGCGCGCCTCTGATAAGGGCGAGGTCCGTGGTTCGAATCCACGAGGGCCCACCGCTGTAGGGCTGCGGCGGGAGGCGGTTCTGGCGACGGCGGGGCTTCAGAACCCCCGCTACGAGGCGCACGAACACCCGCCCCTGCTCGCCTCACTGGGTTACGGCCTGCAGTTCAGCCTCATCGCCTCCGCCACCCTGCTGGCCACCCTGGTCATCGTCGCCGCACTGGCTCTTCGTGGATCCGAGCTATTGCGTCTCCGGGCGCCGCTCATTGGGATCGTCGGCGGCTGCATCGTCGCCGCCATCTTTGGCATCTACAGCTTCGACCGAGTCCTGGACGCGCCCTGGATAGGGCTGCCGCGGTCGGCCCCTGGCTTGGGGTTCGACTTTGACCTGTCGTTCTGGACGCTGCTGCCGGGATTCCTGTTCCTCGGTCTCATCATCTCGATTCAGGCCAACGGCGCGTCCATCGCCATGCAGCGGGTGTCCTGGGGTGACGACCGCGCCGTCGACTTTCGGCAGGTACAGGGCACGCTCGCGGGCACCGGTGTATCCAATCTGATGGCCGGTCTCGCGGGCACGGTTCCCAACATCGTCAATCCCGGCATCGTGTCCTTCACGCAGATAACCGGCGTTGCCTCGCGTAGAGTCGGCTACGGCATCGGTGGCAGCTTGATTCTGCTGGCATTCGTGCCCAAGGCCTCCGGGTTGCTGAGCACCATCCCCGGTCCCGTAATGACCGGCTACCTCATCCTCATCACCGGAACGTTGTTCGTCGATGGCGCGCGGACGGTTATCCAGGCCGAAGACAACCGCCAGAAAGTTGTCGTCGCGGGCATGTGCTTCTGGATCGGCGCGGCCTTCCAATTCGGCCTCTTCAACCTGCCAGACCTCGGCCCGGTCTGGGGCGCCCTGTTCAAAAGCGGCGTCACGACCGGAGGCTTCGCCGCCGTCGTCATGATTCTCTACCTGGAACTCACCAACCCCCGGCGGATGCGGTTTCGGTCTCGACTCCACATCGACGCCTTGCCCGAACTCAATGAGTTCGTTACCAAATTCGCCGACCGTCGCGGCTGGGCCCAGGACATGAAAGACAGGCTCAGCGCCGTAGCCGAAGAGACGCTGTTGACCCTGGCCCCATTGGACCTCGCACTGAGTCTGGACCTTGACGATGAAGAGGACGACGAGGACGAGGAAGTCCGACGACTGGTCGTCGTCGCGTCCAGCGAAGGACCGGTGGCCGAACTGGAATTTATCGGCGGCGGCGACGCAGGGAACATCGAGGACCGTGTCCGCCAACTCCAGCAGCACGACTCTGCGATTCCCTCGGAAGGCGAACTCTCGCTGCGTCTGCTGCGCCAGTACGCCTCATCCGTCAGCCATCAGCAATATCACGGCACTGACATCATCACCGTCCGCGTCGGCCCGCCCGGAACTCGGGAGCTGACCGTTCCCACGGGCCTTGGGCTGGCATCTGCCGCCACGCCCATGGCCCAATCTGTTCATGCGCGTCCTTTTGTGTGTTCAGCGAGTTTCTCTCGGCGCACCTTCGCGACACCTTGTTTTCGAATTGAGATATAAGCGATAATAAGGCCTCGGCCAATTTGCATCGCCGCTAACAAGGAGGGGAGCGACGCTTGCCACCCGGCGAAGCCGCCAGCCGCATGGCCGCCTGGTCACCTGTCTCGGCGGCTACCAAGCCTACGTACCCGCCCCGCCTCCGCCGTCGCTGACATGGGACGACAAGCTCACCGTCAGTCTGTCGTCCGCTGACCGGGCCATTGGCAGGCTCGCGGGAGAAGGGCGACGTCTGCCCAATCCGCATCTCCTGATCCGGCCATTTGTCCGAAAGGAAGCGGTCCTGTCCAGCCGCATCGAAGGAACCCAGGCAACCCTTGGCGAGTTGCTTGCTGTCGAGGCGGGCGCGGCTGTCGAGCGCAGTCCGTCAGACCTGCGCGAGGTCGGCAACTACGTGGCCGCCCTGGAGTATGGCCTGCAGCGTCTGGACACGCTGCCTCTGTCCCTTCGTCTGATCCGTGAGATGCACGCTCGACTCATGCGGGGCATTCGGGGCGATGCCGTGCTGCCCGGTGAGTTCCGGCGCAGCCAGAACTGGATCGGACCGCCCGGCTGCGTGCTGAACGAAGCGACCTACGTCCCTCCACCACCCTGGGAATTGATGCCGTGTCTGGCTTCGTGGGAGCGGTTCCTGCACGACGACGGCCTGCCACCGCTAATTCACGCGGCCATCGCCCATTCGCAGTTCGAGGCAATCCATCCGTTCCTCGACGGAAACGGCCGGGTTGGGCGTCTGCTCATATCGCTCCTGTTGGCTGAGCGGGACGTCATGCCCTCACCGCTGCTCTACCTGAGCGCCTACTTCGAGGCAACCCGCGAGGAGTACTACGCCCGGCTGTTGGGTGTAACCGAGCGCGGAGAGTGGGAAGAGTGGCTGACGTACTTCCTGACCGGGGTGAGACTTCAATCTGAAGATGCCGTGCACCGAATTCAGCGAATTGACGATCTGCTTGCACGCTGGAATCGAGAAGTGGCCACCGATCGCTCTCGGCTCCCGGAGCAGACGCTTGGACTCTTTGCCGAGAACCCATTCAATACGGTTCGTGGTGTCGCTGACCGACTAAGCGTGGCCTTCACGACAGCCCAGCGAGCCATTGACCGGCTTGAGGCCGTGGGCGTGGTTCGTCAGGTCGGGAAGGCACGCCGAAACCGCATCTATTGCGCGAGAGCGATTCTTGAGGTGTTGGAGGAACCCCCAAGCCTCGCGGGCTAGACGCCTGTCCGACTGGCGCCGGCAGCGTCGGTTCCACCGCGATGTCGCTGCTGCAATTGTTGGCTGCGCAGGTCCTCGTGCGCTCACCTGAGATCCGGCCAGCCTCGGTCTGGAAAGCGAAATTGGCTCCCTGAGGACCTGCGAACGACGACACGCTGAGGCGCGGGCCGTTGGGCTGCAACTCGTCGTGAGATCGACTGCGATGCCGATTGGAGGTTGAGCCGCGACGGTCAGGTGATCCTCTGTGCGCTCTATTCGATCGGCGGTCTGCCGCTCGGATTGAACATGCTCATCAGCCGATGGCGAAGTGATGATGCTCCAAGTCCCGAAGTGGGGGCAGTTGCCCGACCTAGCCGGATTCCGGCTCGCTTGCTACCGTTACGTCCCACTACAGCCTGCTCCGGTTAGGTGTCTGCCTTCAACAGTCGTGGATGCGGTGGGCGTGACCTTCAAGGCGGTAACAGGGAGCGGCTGTACGGCGCGAACGCACGCGTGGCGCACTCTCGGAGCACCTGCGGCCGTGCGCCGTGCCCAGCGGGGCCACGCAGGTTGGGCCCGGTGCTCGCAGTTCCCAATTCACGTCCACTTTCGTTGGCCCTCTGCACCTTGGTCGTTATGGGTTCAATGTCGGTGTCCCGCCGGCGCGTTCTGTTGCCGCGAGTACATAGGGGAAGCGAATTGACGTGACTACGATCATGCACCTGCTTTCACAGCGCCGCCGCACCCTTCTGCTAGTCGCGGCAGCAGCGACGCTCGGCATCTTCCTCGCGCGGCCGGCCGTGGCCCAAGCCGACGGCGTCGACCCGGAAGCCGCCTACGTCCTCAACACCTTTGCGTTCCTGGCCTGGGGCGCGCTGGTGATGTGGATGAGCGCCGGCTTCACCATGCTGGAGGCCGGGTCGGTGCGTACCAAGAACGCATCCATGATCTGCCTCAAGAACATCGGCCTTTACTCCATCGCCGGACTGGCCTACTTCATCGTCGGCTACAACCTCATGTACGGCGAGCTCGTCGGCAACTTCATCGGCAAGTTCGCCCTGCTCTACGGACCGTCGGCCGCGGAGATTGCGCTGATCAACGGTGAGGGCGACGTCGCCGCGGTCGTTGGCGGCGAGAACGCCTACTCCACGATGTCCGCCTGGTTCTTCCAGATGGTCTTCGTGGCGGCCGCCGCGTCCATCGTGTCGGGCGCCCTGGCCGAGCGGGTCAAGCTCTGGTCGTTCTTCCTGTTCACGTTGATCCTTACGGCCATCGTCTACCCGATCGTTGGCGCCTGGACCTGGGGCGGCGGCTGGCTGGCCGGGTTGGGATTCCAGGACTTCGCGGGCTCCACCATCGTCCACGGCACTGGCGGTTGGGCGGCGCTGGCGGGCATCCTGGTGGTAGGCCCCCGCCTGGGCAAGTTCAAGCGCGACGGTTCGGTCCGGCCTACGCCGCCGTCCAACGTGCTGGTCGTGACGCTGGGCGTCTTCATCCTCTGGCTGGGCTGGTTCGGATTCAACGGAGGCTCCCAGCTCGCCCTGGGCAGCGCGGCCGACGCCATTGCCATGAGTCACGTCCTCGTCAACACCAACCTGGCCGCGGCGGCTGGCGTGGTGGCCGCGCTGCTGGTGTCGCGGCCGTTGCTCGGGCGCATCGATCTGTTCGGTGGACTCAACGGTGCACTGGCTGGGCTGGTCTCGATCACCGCTGGCCCCGATATCGTCGACCACCACTGGGCGATCATCATCGGCGCCATCGGCGGCGTCATATGCGTCGCCGGTCTCAAACTCCTGGAAAAGCTCAAGCTGGACGATGTGGTTGGCGCGGTGCCGGTCCACCTGTTTGCCGGCATTTGGGGAACCCTGGCGGTCTGCATCGCCGCTGGCGGCCAGTTTCACGTCCAGTTGATCGGCGTGCTGGCGGTCGGCGCGTTCGTGTTCGGGGTCTCGTGGGTTGTCTGGCAGCTGATGTCCCTCACCATCGGCGCCCGGGTCTCGCCGCAGGTCGAGCGCCTGGGGCAGGACGCCGGCGAACTCCGGATCGAGGCCTACCCCGAGTTCGTGCTCATGCCGGAGGAGTACGAAGAGGACTGATCCCAGGGCATGCGCGCCTGCCGCGCATTGCCGTTTCTGCGCGAGCCGCTTTCCGGTCCGGGAAGCGGCTCGCGTGCGTTAGGGCCGAATCAGTCCGTCCCGAGGCTGTGTCCAGGGTATTGACGGCAGGTGGGCCTGCAGCTTGGCGCGCGGCAGGTCTATGTGCCCCACTGGCACGTCAATAATTACCGGCGCTTCGTAGTCCAGCGCCAACGGAAGCAGCGTTTCGGGCTCCACGGGGTCGTCGGCCCGCATGCCAATGGTGCCGAATGACTCCGCGAACTTGACTAGGTCCGGGTTGAGCAAATCGGACTCGTACGTCCCGTCGAAGAACTCGTTCATGTCGCGGGCGACGTTGCCGTAGGCGTCGTCCCTGAAGACGATGGTCGTTATGTTGATCCCGTACTTGACCGCCGTCGAAAACTCGGTTGCGTTGAACATGAACCCACCATCGCCGTTGATGCACGGCACGGGTCGGTTGGGTCCGGCCACCTTGGCGCCCAGCGCCGTTGGAAATGCGCAACCGAGGTTGAATGAGTACCCGGAGTCGATGTAAGTCTTCGGGTAATTGACCTGATAGTGCGTGCGGGCGTAGTAGCCGAACTGCGAGACGTCCCAGGATATGAACGAGTCCTCCGGAACGCTGCGCTGGATGGCCTCCATGATGGAGTACTGCGGTTCTTTGTCCCCAATGTCGTAGTAGGCGATGAGGCCGCGCGCGGCGGTTACCGCTTCAACGGGCGACGAACGATCGCCCGCACCGGCCGCAATCAGAATGGGGAGCATGGCTTCGATTGTTGCTCTGGCGTCGCCATGCAATGGGATGGTGTTGGATTGGACCCGCGTGAGCTCCGAGTCGTCGATGCTGATGTTGACTAACGTTGCGGCGTTGCCGGCTGGATTGCCCATTGAGAACCGCGCGCCTATTCCTATCACGACGTCGGCTGACTGCATCACTTCGAACAGTTGGTTCATCTCGTGCCGCTCGCCGGCGGGGCTGACACACGAGCCGTACGACAGCGGATGTTGGTCGGGTATGGTTCCTTTCCCGCCTCCCGAAGTGATCACCGGAATGTTGGTTACTTCGGCCAATCGGACCAGGGCCTCTGCCGCGTCCGACCGGGCCACGCCTCCACCGGCGAAGATCACGGGGAGTTGGGACCTGGCAATCACGCGGGCGGCTTCCCAAAGGTCTTCCTGGCTCGGGACGATGCGTGAAGACCTGGCTGCCTCTCGCAGTTCGACGTCATCGCGCTCCACGCCGGCTTCGGGCGGAATCTCAAGCAGAACCGGACGCGGCCGGCCGGTACGCATCTGTCGGAAGGCTTCGCACACGGCATCGGGTATTTCTCGCGGCGTGAGCGCTTGCCGCCGCCACTTGGTGACGGGGTGCATGACCTCGGCCTGGTTCAGAATCTCATGAATGGACCCGAGGTCCTTGCCGATTTAGTTGCGAGGTATTTGGGCGGCAATGGCAAGCACCGGCACGGAGCGAGCGTAGGCCGTGGACAGGCCGGAGGCGGCGTTATAGAGCGCCGCGCCAGGGACAATCAAAACAACGCCGGGTTGTCCCGAGGCGTGCGCATAGCCGTCCGCCATGTGAGCCGCGCCCTGTTCGTGGCGGGTCGTGATCAGGCGCAAGCCCGGCTCGTCTCGTACTCCGGCGATAATCCCGGACATGTGGGTGCCGGCAATGCCGAAGACAACCTCGACGCCTTCACGAACGAGCGGCTTCGCGAGCGCCTCGCCGCCACTCATTGTCGGCATGGATCACCTGCTCCGTTTGGCTAGGTCTGGATCGATCGGGTCGCTCGATTGTGCAACTTATGACCATAACAGAACAGGCATCCTCATTCCGAATGCTCGTGCCCCAAGCGTGACTTATGAGGTTTGGTCTACGCATGCCGTCTGTCGGATGGCTTTGAGAGACCCAAGATCCTTACTGAAGGTGCCCGATCAGTTGGAAACGATTAAGGAGGGCCTGGCGGTATCTAGCGACGGTGAGACGGCCTGCTGCTAGCGGCAGAACTTACATGAACCCACTGCTGTCTCGATGCAGTTTGTCTCTGATGTTAAGCGGCAATAAAGCCTAACGTCTTCAGGCAATATCCGGGTGACGTGGGTCGAGTCCATTGGCACGCTTCACTGAGTAACTCCTTCGCGCTCGCCCGTCCTGGCATGTGAACTAGGAGGTCTGGTCCATCACTTCGTCCCGTGCATCCGCCGCGGCGACGTTCCTGGTGGGCCAGGCCCTGTGGGTGCCTTCTTCCAGACCAGGCTGCGTGTCCCGCAACCCCGGCCGACCGACCGCTGGGTCCGTTCACGCCACGCGGAAGCCAAAGGGTCCGATACCGGGCGAATCTTCATTGGCTACTGCCCTCGCCCGCAGCCCCTCGCTGGCTGCCGACGCTTGCCGCAATTTACGGCTGTATACATATAGGGCGCAGTGGATCCGATGTCTCCGCAACCTGGATCCTGGACGCCCATTCCTTGCGCCCCTCTTGATCTGCTGCTCCACGCCGCCGCCTACTGGCCCAACGCTGCCCCGTCGCGGGTCGGGAGTTTCTTAGAACAAACTCCTATGTGCGCGAACCTGCCCCGTTTCGTGCCCTGGGCCGCCGGATCCGGCGGCCCGGCGTCGTTAATCCACGGCATCCCTGCCGGCCCGCCGCTCCGTGCCGCCCCCCTTGCGGCGGCGGGGCAGCCCGAGTGACCCACGACCGCACACACGGCCTCCCGCGGGCGCCGACCGGCGGTACCCTAGAATCGCCCGTGAGCGCAACAGACCACCCGCAGGCCACCGGTCTGCTGTCGCTTGACCTGAGCGGCCTGAACGACCAGCAGCGCGCCGCCATTGACCACGTCCACGGACCGCTGCTGGTCTTCGCGGGCGCCGGGTCGGGCAAGACCCGCGTCATCACCACTCGCGTGGCTAATCTCATCGCATCCGGCGTCGCGCCCTGGAACATTCTGGCGGTCACCTTCACCAACAAGGCCGCCAATGAGATGCGCGAGCGCATCGTGCAACTGGTCGGCCGCGTGGCGGGCGGGGTGCACGTGGGCACCTTCCACGGCCAGGCGCTGCGCATCCTGCGGCGCGACATCCATAACCTGGGGCGTGAGCCGGAATTCTCCATCTACGACGGTGACGACCAGCTGCGGATGGTCAAGCAGGCCATGAGCGACGTGGGAATCGGCCTCACCACCATCAGCCCCGTCGCCATCCGCAACGCGATCTCACGCGCCAAGGACGAACTCGCCGATCCCTTCGTGTACGCGGAGCGGTCCGAGGGCTACTTCGAGGAAGCCGTCGCGCAGATCTACCACCGCTACCAGCGGCTGCTGGATAGTGCCAACGGGGTGGACTTCGGCGACATGATCGCATTCTGTGTGCGTCTGTTCCGCGAGTTCCCCGAGCTGCGCGCGTTCTATCAGGACCGCTTCCGCTTCATCCTGGTGGATGAGTACCAGGACACCAACCGCGCCCAGTACGAGTTCGTGCGGCAGTTGGGGGCGGGCCGCGGCAACGTCTGCGTGGTGGGCGACGACGATCAGAGCATTTACACCTGGCGCGGGGCCGACATCCGCAACATCCTCGACTTCGAAGGCCAGTTCCCCGCCACCAGGGTCATCCGCCTGGAGCGCAACTACCGCTCCACGGGGAACATCCTGGAGTCCGCCAACGCCGTTATTTCCAAGGTGGCCACCCGGGCCGAGAAGACTCTCTGGACCGAGCGGGAGGATGGCGAGCCGCCGGCCATCATTGAGGCCTTTGACGAAGAAGACGAGGCCCGCCAGGTCGGCAACCTCATCCGCGAACTGCGCGGCGAAGGCATCCCGCGGCGGGACATCGCCATCATCTACCGCACCAACGCCCAGTCGCGGCCGCTGGAGGAGTGGTTCGTCCGGCAGGGACTGCCGTACCAGCTGGTCGGCGCCACCGAGTTTTACGGACGCCGCGAAGTGCGCGACGTGCTGGCTTATCTGCGGGCCGTCGCCAACCCGCGTGACCTGGTCAGCTTCGAGCGTATTGCCAACACCCCGCGCCGCGGGATTGGCGCCAAAACCCTGCAGGTACTCCGCGAGTGGGCCGAGCGCAGCAGCCGCTCATCGGGCGAAATGACGCGCCTCCTGGCCGCCGACGCAGATTCCGGAGAGCCGGTGCACTCCACGCTCGACAACCCGTTCGCTACCCGCGCTACTCGTGCCCTGACCGAACTTGGCCGGCTGCTTCGCCGCCTGGATACGCTGGCCGACGAGCTGCCGGTAGGTGCCCTGGTCAACGCGGCGGTGCGCGAATCGGGGTACGCAGACGTACTGGATAACGATCCCGACCGTCCCGAAGAGCGCTGGGAAAACGTCGTCGAACTTCAGACCGCCGCTTCCAAGTACGACGGTCTTGGCCCGCGCGAGAGCCTGCGACGCTATCTGAGCGAAGCTGCCCTGGTGTCGGACGTGGACAGTCTGACGACCGACAGCGACGCGGTCACGCTGCTCACGGCCCACTCGGCCAAGGGCCTCGAGTTCGGCGTCGTGATCCTGGTGGGTCTCGAGGAGGAATTGTTCCCGCACGTACGCAGCTACGACGAACCGGCGCAGATGGACGAGGAGCGCCGGCTGGCGTACGTGGCGTTTACCCGGGCCAAGGACCGCTTGTTCCTCACCTACACGCGCCACCGTTCCGGTTGGGGCGCGCCGGTGCGGTTTCCATCGCGATTCCTGCAAGACATACCGCCCGAGCGGCTGACGTACCGGCGGCGGCTTGACGCGCGGCCGTCCATCCTGACGTCCGGGTTCGGCGCTACCGATGAGGAGGCCCAGCCCAAGCCGCCCACGGAACGCAGCTACCGGGATGGCCAGCGCGTGCGCCATCCGGTCTTTGGCGAGGGCCTGATCGTCGCCGGCCAGATCACCAACTTCGACGAGGAAGTCACCGTGATGTTCGCGGGTGATGTGGGCCTGAAGAAGCTCGCCGTCAGCTACGCCAAGCTCGAGGCTGTGTCCTGACCGACCAGGCGGCCCGCTGGGCCTTCGTCTTCGATTTCGACGGCACGATTTCGCCCAACGACATGGGCCACGTCATCTTCGACGCCTTTGCCGATCCAACCTGGCGCGTGATCGACGACGAGTGGATCCGCGGCGAAATCCCCACCAGCGAGCGCGCCCGTCGGCAATTCGCGCTGGTTCGGGCGACCGAGCAGGAATTCCAGGATCTCATCGAGCGGCACGCCATCGACCCGGCCTATGCGCCGCTGGTCGCCGACCTGCGAGGGCGCGGCGTTCCGCTTCAGATCGTCAGCGATGGCTTCGACGCCTACGTCAGGCCGATGCTGGCCCGGGCTGGCCTGGCCGACCTGCCGTTCCAGTCCAACCGGCTGTCGTTCAGGAACGGCGCCATTGAGCTTGACTTCCCGCACGAACGTCCCGGCCACGATCCGCGCGGCGGCTGGAAGGCCGGACCAGTGCGCGCGCTCCAGGCTCAGGGCCGGCGCGTGGCCTACGCCGGCGACGGCATGAGTGACCTGGCCGCCGCCCACGCGGCCGACCTGTTGTTCGCCCGCGCCCAATTGGCGATCCACTGCCGGCGGGAACGCATTGCCTACCATGCATTTGAAGGCATGCGCGACGTCCACGACTGGGTGCGCGCCAACCTGCCGCAGCTCCCGGAGACCGAGTAGGGCCGTATGACGATCCGCGAACTGGCGGAGGTTCTTGAGCGCATCGACGAAGTTTCCGGCCGCAACGCCATGATCGAGATCCTGGCCGAGCTGTACGCCAGGGTCACGCCCGCAGAAGCCGCCCAGGTCACCTACCTGATGCAGGGCCGCCTCGTGCCTAAATTCGTGGACCTCGAGTTCGGCATGGCCAGCCGGCTGCTCCTTCGTGCGATCGCGCAGGCATTCGAGGTCGAGCAGGGCGAGGTTGAGTCCGTCTTTCGCGAGGCCGGTGATCTGGGGCTTGCGGCAGAGAAACTCACCCCTGCTGAGTCGATTACCGCGGCGCCGCCTCCAAGCCGGGGTTGGGGAAGGGCTACCGGCGGCAAGCCTCAACGCGTCCCGAAACCCCGTCGCTTCGGCCAGGGCCGGATCTGGTGGCACACCTCGGTTGGGAATCCGTCCTGGTGGGCTCTTCGGCAGCGGGCGCTCAGGCAAGACTGGGCAAGAAACGTCTCGGTCGGCGGCGTTTTCGCGCGGCTGCGCGAGGTCGCCGAGGCGGAAGGCGCGGAGTCGCAGGAACGCAAGGTCGCCGGCATCGCCAGACTTCTGCGCGACCTGGACCCGCGGGCCAATCGCTATCTGCCCCGCATTCCAGTCGGCCGGCTGCGCCTTGGGATCGGCGACCCGACCTTTATGGACGCGCTGTCGTTCGCCCGCGTCGGGGACAAATCCGATCGCAAGGCCATCGAGCGCGCCTACAACCTGACCTGTGATCTCGGACTGACGGCCCGCGACTATCTCCGGGGTGGGGCCGAAGCCATGGCCCGCGCCCAGGTACGGGTGGGCAACCCGGTCCGCATGGCCCAGGCCGCCCGCATGTCCAGCGGTCAGGAGATCGTGGACAAAATCGGCTCGGCCGCGGTTGAGCCGAAGCTGGACGGCTTCCGCGTCCAGATCCATCGCGATGGCGACCAGGTGCGCATCTACAGCCGCAACCTCGAGGACATGTCGCAGATGTTCCCGGACGTGTCCGCCGCCGCTCGCGCACAGTTGACGAAACCCCAGGTCATCATCGAGGGCGAGGCCATGGGCGTGGACCCGGAAACCGGGGCATTCCTGCCCTTCCAGGTCACCACCTCGCGCCGCCGCCGCCACGGTATCGACCAGGCGGCCAAGGAAATCCCGCTTCAGGTCCACGCCTTCGATCTGCTCTACGACGGCGACAATGTGATCGAGCTGCCGTTCACCGAGCGCCGGCGCCGGCTCGAAGCGATCGTGGCCGAGGGCAACGACCTGCGGGTCTCGGAGTGCATCACCACCGACGATCCTGAGGAGATCGATGCCTTTTTCGCCGAGCAGGTGAACGCCGGCCTGGAAGGGGTCATGGCCAAGCGTCTCGATTCGGTCTATCAGGCCGGCCAGCGCAACTTCAACTGGATCAAGTACAAGGCCAGCTACTCCTCCGCCCTCTCCGACACCCTGGACTGCGTCCTGATCGGCTACTGGCGCGGCCAGGGCAAGCGCACGCCCTGGGGCATCGGCGCACTGCTTAGCGCCGTCTGGGACGCCGACGAACAGGTCTTCAAGTCCATTGCCCGTATTGGCACCGGCTACTCCGACGCGGAGTGGGTCAGCATTCGGGAGCGGCTGGACGAAATCGCCGTTACCGACCGCCCCACCAACGTCCATTCGGACGTAGTGCCCGACGTCTGGGCGAGCCCCGAAATAGTGGTCGAAGTCCTGGCAGACGAGCTAACGCGCAGTCCCATGCACGTCGCCGGCCGCACCGACGACGAACTCGGCCTGGCCCTTCGCTTCCCCCGCGTCATCGGCTTCGTCCGCGAGGACAAGGCGCCGGCCGACGCCACCACCGTGGCCGAAGTCCGCGACCTCTTCGCCCGCCAGGGCGTATCGAGCTAGGCCACTAGGCGGCGAACGGTCCCCGCGCCAGGGCCGCCGTCCGTGCGATCAGGTCGCTCAGACGCAGCGTTCCGATCCCGCTCACAATCGTCTCCACCCGATCGTGAAACGATTCAGTCCAGGCCGCCGGCACCACCTCCGCGCCCTTGGTCGCCCCGAGGATCGATCCGGCCGTCGCCCCGTTGCAGTCCGTGTCCTCCCCGCACTCCACCGCGATCCCGACCGTCGCCGCAAAGTCGCCGCGCCCATACGCCAGCCCCAGCACCACGAAGCACGCGTTGTTGATCGTGTGCACGAAGTTGTAATGCCCGTAGGCCTCGTCAACCCGCTCCCACGCGTCCTGCCAGTCCGCGTACTCCTCGCTCCAGCCCAGGGTCTTGGTCAGCGCCGCGTGCAGCCGGGTATTGGCTGGAATCTGGTCCATTCCGGCGCGCACGGCGTCCAGCGGATCGTCCAGGCTGAAGGCCGCGGCGATGGTGGCCGCGGCCCACATCTCGCCGTAGATCCCGTTCTTGACGTGTGAGAGCGCCGCGTCGCGAAACGCCAAAGCGGCGGCGGCTTCGGGTCGACCCGGATGCACGTAGCCCAGCACGTCGGCCCGAATCTGCGCGCCAATCCACTCGCGATATGGGTTCCGAACCAAGGCTGCCTGGCTGGTGGGCAGCCCTAGCACCAGGTTGCGGTAGGCGGCGCGCTCCGCCGTGTAAACCCGCCAGTACGGCAGCAGTTCCAGCCACGCCTGGCCGAAATCGGCCGTGGTCACGTCGGCCCCGTACGTCTCCAGAATCTCGAGCGCCAGCACGCAGTAGTCGATGTCGTCGTCGCGCGGCACGCCGTCGATGCGCCCTTGAGCCGAATACACCGCCGAGGGATGCCAGGCCCGCCCGGTGGGTTTGGGATCCAGATACGGGACATAGAAGCGCAGGTCGCCAATGTCGGCCGCGTCCAACAGCTCCCGAATCTCGGCGCGCGACCAGCCTTCCACCGGTTTGCCCAGCGTGCAGCCCGCGCAGCGCCCCAGCCAGGCCCCGCGTAACCGCCGTTCGTAGTCACCGTCGTCGGCCGGCGGGACGGGTTGAGATTCGGGCCGCGCGGCCTGAATCGTGGCCAGGTCGCTCGGTTCCTCGAATGGGAAGTCAGGTCGCGGCGGCACGTCTTCCAACCGCGCCAGGTATGCCTCGGCGGTTGCCGCGTCCATCGACAAGACGTCGGCCGCCTCCACCTCGGCGCGAACGGCCTCGATGTCGCGGCCTTCCTCGTCGAGTTGAATCAGCTCGTCCACCAGCGTCTTGCGCAATGGCACCGCCGGATCGTCGGGTCGCCGACGCTTGAAGTGGTCCAGCAGCTGCTGGTCAATCTGCTCCCGAAGCCGTGCAATCTCCATCAACCTGCCCCTCCGGCCGTGCTTTCATCCGGGCGCGGCGCCGCCTGGCCTTGGCCTGCCCGGCCTGGGATCCAGCGTAGCGCCGCCAGCACCGCGATTTGCGCCACGGCCAGCAGCATGAAGGCCATGTTGAGTCCGGCGACGTCGCCCACGAAGCCGGTCACCGGATTGCCGATTGCCGCCGCACCGAACGAAACGCCGAGAACGATGCCGGTTCCCACACCCATGTTTGCGGGCACCAGCCGCTGCATGAGCAATACGGTCGGCGTAAAGCCGGCCCCGATCAGCACGCCGACGAAGGCGACCGTTACATACGACGAGGCGCCGACGGGCAGCAAGGCAAATGCGGTCACGGCTGGGATCATCAGCACCGATGAGTAGCCGATCATCCGTCGGACGCCGAGGCGATCGGCCAGAATGCCGCCGCTGAACGCGCCGGCAGCGTGGAAGCCCAGGTAGACGGCCAGCATCGATCCAGCTAAGCCAGGATCGGGACGATCCGGGGAAACGAAGAACGGGATATAGATGTTGAGGCTGGCGTACGTCCACCCCCGGACCAGCGCGACGACAAGCACGGCCGCGATAGCGGCGCCGACGTTGCCCAGCGAGCCGATGCCGCCATACCGAACCGCCGACTTGGTGCTTGAAAATCCGCGCAGCCCAAAAGGAATCAGTCCGGCCACGATCAGCGCTGGCAACGCGAGCAGCGGCATCCAGTCCAAACCGCTGGCCGCCAGAACCGCTCCGGCCGCCAGTGGCGCAACCGTGAATCCGAGGTGCCCGCCCAGGAAGAACGTAGCCACGCCGGCGCCCTTGTGCTGGCGCGACGCCTCGTTGGCGATCGCGCCGCCCTGCGGGTGGAACCCGCCCACCACGATGCCGGCGGCCCCAAGCAACAGCAAGAGCGCGCCATAGGACGGCACGAGTGGGACGAACGCCACCAACACGGCCATCGTTGCGATAGTGCCCGCGGCCAGCCAGCGGCGTCCGAATCGGTCGCCGAGGTAGCCGAAGATCGGCTGCGACGTGGCGGACGTAATGGCCCAGACCGCCGACGCCACGCCCACGATCCCCAGCGACAGCTCCAGGCGCTGTGCCAGGAACGGGTACATCATGGTCGGCAGCTGCGCCGTGAAGTCCACCGCGAAGTGCCCCACGGCGACCGTGGCAACCCAGCGCCGGGCGGAGTTGAACCAGGAAATCTGTTGGCCCTCTCCCCTAAGCGCGGCCGCGGGCGCGTCCGGGCGCGATGGTACATTCGAGAGCCGTGCGCGCCGTACCCCCGCGGCGCGATTTCCCCAGAAGTCGGAGCCGTTTCCGCATGTCCGACACCGACCACAAGTGGGTTTACCTGTTCCGCGAGGGCGCCGAGTCCATGCGCAATCTGCTCGGCGGCAAAGGCGCCGGCTCCGCCGAGATGATCCGCGCCGGCATACCCGTGCCGCCGGGCTTCACGATCACCACCGAGGCTTGCCTGGCCTACTTTGAAAGCGGCCGAGATTTTCCGGCGGGGATGCAACAGCAGCTCGATCGCGCGCTCTCCGACGTCGAGATGCAAACCGGGAAGCGCTTCGGCGATCCCGCCAACCCGCTGCTGGTCTCCGTGCGCTCGGGCGCCCGCGTATCCATGCCCGGAATGATGGACACCGTGCTGAACCTTGGACTCAACAGCAAGACCCTTGACGGCCTTGCTGATCTGACCGGTGATCCGCGCTTCAGCCGCGACTCCTATCGCCGCTTCGTGCAGGGCTTTGGCGCGATCGTTCTCGGACTCGACAGTCGCGCATTCGAAGAAATCATTCACGACCACAAGCAACGCCTGGGCAAGGCCGACGACCCAGAACTAACCGCGGCTGAGTGGGAGGCGGTGACGGCCGACTTCAAGGGCCTCATCTTCGACGAGACCGGCCAGCGATTCCCCGAAGACCCGCACGAGCAACTTGATCGCGCGATCAAGGCTGTCTTTGATTCGTGGCACGGCCGGCGCGCGGTGGACTACCGCAACTTCCATCGCTTGCCGCACGACTGGGGCACCGCCTGCAACGTGCAGACGATGGTCTTCGGCAACATGGGCGAGCGCTCGGGCACCGGCGTGGCCTTCACCCGCAATCCCAACGACGGCGACCCTGAGTTGTTCGGCGAGTACCTGCTCAACGCCCAGGGCGAAGACGTGGTGGCCGGCATACGCACGCCGGAACAGATCAGCACGTTGCGCGAGACGCTGCCTGAGGTCTATGGCGAATTCCAGGGCTACGCCCATGCGCTGGAGGCCCACTACGCCGAGATGCAGGACCTCGAGTTCACGATCGAGGACGGCCGTCTCTACATGCTCCAGACGCGCGCTGGCAAGCGCAGCCCGGCCGCTGCCGTGCGTATCGCGGTGGACATGGTCCACGAAGGCAAGATCGACCGCGAAACAGCGGTGCGGCGAGTCGAGGCCGAGCAAGTCAGTGCGTTGCTGCACCCCCGCATCGACAGTTCAGTACCGTTGGAGCCGATCGCACGAGGGCTTAACGCCTCGCCTGGCGCCGCCACTGGCGAGGTTGCCTTTACCGCCGACGATGCCGCGGCTCTGGCAGAGGAAGGCCGCCCGGTCATCCTGGTGCGCCCCGAAACCTCGCCGGACGACTTCCACGGCATGGCCGCATCGCAAGCCATCCTCACGTCCCGCGGGGGCGCGACCAGCCACGCGGCCATCGTGGCCCGCCAGCTTGGGCTGCCCGCCGTGGTCGGCTGCGAAGTTCTGGAGATCGACCTGGACGCCGGCGTGTTTCGAGTCGGCGGCGTGGAAGTTGCCGCCGGGGAAACGATCACCATCGACGGCACCCTGGGCAACGTGATTCGCGGGGAGGTGACCCTGGTCCCCGGCGAGATGACACCTGTGCTTGAAGAGTTGCTTGGCTGGGCCGATGAGCTTCGGCGCCTCCAGGTCTGGGGCAACGCCGACACGCCCGACGAGGCCGAGCTGGCGCGCTCCTACGGCGCGCAGGGCATTGGCCTCTGCCGCACCGAGCACATGTTCCGCGAGGGCGACCGCCTGCCCATCGTGCAGGAAATGATCCTGGCCGAAACCGAGGCCGAGCGTCGACGTGCGCTTGACCGATTGCTGCCCATCCAGCGCGAGGACTTCATCGGCATCCTGCGCGCTATGCACGGCCTGCCGGTCATCATTCGCCTGCTGGACCCGCCGCTGCACGAGTTCCTCAGCGGGGTTGACGACGAACTGGCCAGCCTGGAGCGGCAGGGCGCGCCGGAATCCGAAGTGGCCCTGGCGCGTCGCAAGGTGTCGCGCGCAGCCGAGTTGCACGAAGTCAACCCCATGCTGGGCCTGCGCGGCTGCCGCCTGGGGCTGGTGTATCCCGAGGTCTACGAGATGCAGGTCCAGGCCATCGTGGAGGCCGCCCTGCAACTGAAGGCCGAGGCCGTGCACGTCTTGCCGGAGATCATGATTCCGCTCATCGGCCACGTATCCGAACTCACCACCATCGAGAAACGGCTGCGGGCCACCGCCGAGCATGTGCAGCAACGCGCGGGCGACCGCATTGAGTTCAAGTTCGGAACCATGCTGGAAGTGCCGCGCGCTTGTTTGACGGCAACCGAGATCGCCGGCGTCGCCGAGTTCTTTAGCTTTGGCACCAACGACCTTACCCAGACCACCTTCGGCATCAGCCGCGACGACGCCGAGGGTCGCTTCCTGCTCAAATACGTGGAAGACGGCATCCTGACCGACAACCCGTTTGGCGTGCTTGACCGCGACGGCGTTGGCGCACTCATGCGCACCGCCACCGAGCAGGGACGTGCCGCCCGTCCCGATATCGAAATCGGAATCTGCGGCGAGCATGGCGGCGACCCCTCCTCCATTGACTTCTGCGAGTCGCTGGGGCTGGACTACGTCAGTGCGTCTCCTTATCGAGTGCCGGTGGCCCGTATCGCCGCCGCTCACGCGCGCCTGGAGCAGGGCTTCCGCGACCGGTAGCCCGATCCGAGGTTTGCACCGAGCCGCCAAATGGCTGATTTCGTCGTAAGACGGCACCCGGATGCGTCGGCGTTCCTGGAGCGGGCACAGGGCTTTCTCGCGCGGCAAGAGGCCGAGAATGTGCTCATGCTCGGACTGGCTTCCAGCAGTCCCCAGGACGCGCTCCTGCTGACCGTCGAGCATGGCCGGGACATAGTCATGGCGGCCCTTCAATCAGGGGCGAATCTCATTCTGTCCCGAGGGCCTGCATGCGCTGTTCATGCGCTTGTCGAGCGACTGATCGCGGACGGCGCCTCGCTGCCAGGAGTTACCGGTCCAGTCGAGGCCACCGGCTGGTTTTCGGACCTATGGCGCGCGCGGACGGGTCAGCGAACGCGCCTTCACATGCACATGCGTCTCCACGAGCTCACCAGGGTCGTCCTGCCCAGGCGGCCGTCAGGCGTATTCAGAAAGGCCGCTTTATCGGACGTAGAGCCACTGGCTACCTGGGCCGACGACTTGAACGTGGTGCTACGGACTGAAGATCCGCCGCCTGGCGAAGAGAGCGTCAGGAAGCGGATTGACCAGGGACGCATGTATGTCTGGGACAACGGGGCACCTGTCTCCATGGCCGCCTGCGATGGGCCCACGCCACGCGGCATGAGGATTAACTTCGTCTACACACCACCCGAACATCGAGGACACGGGTACGCCTCGGCATGCGTCGCGGACTTGAGCCAGCTGCTGCTCGACGAGGGACGCCGCTTCTGCGCGCTGTTCACGGACCTGGCCAATCCTGTTTCCAACCGGATATACGCGCGATTGGGCTATCGACCGGTATGTGACTTCGACGATTACACCTTCGACCGGTAGGACCCACCGAGCAGGGACGCGCCGCTGATTCGGCCGTGGACGTCGGAGTCTGTGATGCGCGTCATCGCCACTCTCGCGCGCCTCGTGCGGGTCTGCCGCACCCGCTAACCCGTACGACGTTACTGGCCCGGTCGTGCCTTAAGCTCGGCGCGAGATGGCGACGCCGGTAGAGGAAGTCAAAGCCCGACTGGACGCGGTCGAATACATAGGCCGCGACCTGCGGTTGCAGCGCGCCGGCCGCAACTGGAAGGGGTTGTGCCCCTTCCACGGCGAGAAGACGCCGTCCTTCTTCGTCTTTCCCGACCGCGGCAGCTTCAAGTGCTTTGGCTGCGGCGAAGGCGGCGATCTGCTCTCGTACGTGATGCGCCGTGATCGCCTGGAGTTCCCGGACGCTCTGGGCGAACTTGCGCGCGAGGCCGGGATTGAGATTCAGCGCGGACCGGCGGATCCCGAACGGCGCGGGCGGCAGGACTCGATGCTGGGTCTGCTGGCGACGGCGCAGAAGTTCCTGCACCGGCAACTCCAGGACTCGCCGGCGGCTGAGGAGGCCCGCGTCTACGTACGAACCCGCGGGCTAGCCGATTCGACGCTTGAGCAGTTTGGGCTGGGATACGCCAGCGCCCACGGCTCGCCGCTGCTGGCACATCTGCGCAAGCTCGGTTTCAAGGATCATGCGATCGAGGCCGCTGGTCTGGCCCGCTCGGACGAACGCGGCGTCCGTGACTACCTCTTTGACCGGCTGACCTTTCCCATCTGGAACCGCTCGGGCGAGGTCGTCGGTTTTGGCGGCCGCACCCTGCGCGACATCGAGCCGAAGTACCTGAACACCCGCGACTCCGAGGTCTTTACCAAGGGCCATCTCCTCTACGGCTTCCACCTGGCCCGCGACGCCATCCGCCAGGAGCGCACGGCGGTGATCGTCGAGGGCTACATGGACGTAATCGCCGCGCATGAGGCCGGGTTCACCAACACCGTGGCCTCCATGGGCACCTCCCTAACGTCCCAGCAGGCGCGCATGCTCACGACCTCCGGCGCATCGCGTGTGGTGATTGCTTTGGACGCGGACGCCGCCGGCGCCGCGGCGGCCCGCCGCGGTTTGGACGTTGTGCGCGAGGCCGGCGCCTACGAGGCTGGGACGACGGTGGATGTCCGCGGTCTGGTGCGGCACGAGGACCACCTCACAACGGACATTGGGATCGCCGAACTACCGGAAGGCGACGATCCCGACTCGCTGGTGCGCTCCAAACCGCAGCGCTGGCGCGATCTGATCGCCAAGCCCACGCCGCTGGCGGACTTCGCCTTTCGCTGGGCCGGCGGACAGCACGATCTAAGTGGTCTCAGCGGCCGGCGGGCGGCGATGCGCGAGCTGCTGCCGATCGTGGCGGAGATTAGCGACGCGGTGGTTCGCGCTCACTACTTCGGACGGCTGGCTGAACTGAGCGGAGTGCCGGCGGATGAATTGCGTCGGATGGCCAGGAGGGATGGCCGGCGCGGCGCGCCCCGGGCCGCCGCCCAAGCCCAGCCGGACGACGCCGCTGGCTCAGGCTTGTCCATGAATTCACTCGAAGAAGAGCTCTTGACCTGCGTGGCCCGGGCCGACGGGGCCGCCGTTGATTTGGTCGGCCGTCTGGATCCGGCGCTGGTCAGCAATCCGGTGGCTCAGCACTTGCTCAAGCGCATAGTCGCCGAGGCGGCTGAGCACCGTAGTATCGACTGGGACCGTATTGACGACTCGCTCGATTCAATTTCCAAGCGGCAGCTGGCCGCCGTTCGCGCCGTCGCCGACCAGATCGGCGACGGCGCCATTGCCGTCCACATCAAGCTTCAGCAGTTGACCTTGCGGCTGCGTCGGCGCCGCATCGACGATGAACTTGAGGAAGCCATGCTTGCTGCGCGTGACAGCGCGGAACCTAGCGAGCAGATCACCGCACGGCGCCAAGCGCTGGTACACGAGACATTCAGCAATAGCGCTGCAATGCACGAACTCTTGGGCGCCCGCGGTCTGGTGCAGGGATAACTCGTCCCGGAGCGCCGCCGGCCGCGTGGACGCGGCGGCTACGCGTTATGCCCCGTTCAGCGCCTGATCCAGGGCCGCGGCCAGGTCCGACTTCGGGCGGAACCCGACGATGCGTCCGACCTCCGCGCCTCCATTGAATACCAGCAAGGTCGGAATGCCGCGAACGCCGTACGTACCCGGCGTCATTGGGTTCGCGTCTACGTCAACTTTGGCGAACGCGACGCGGCCGTCGTATTCCTCGGCCAATTCGTCCACAATCGGGGCGATCATCTTGCATGGACCGCACCACTCGGCCCAAAAATCCACCAGGACCGGTGTGGAAGCTTCAAGAACCTTGGCTTGGAAATCGCTGTCGCCTACAGCTTCGGGCGCTGCCATCGAAACTCCTTGGAAATCCGATACACATGCTGATTCGAGCGTAGGCAGGCCAATGCGTGAAGTCAACGGATGTCCGCCACGGTGACCGCCCCTCGGTTTTCGGTGGTGATCCTGGCCGGCGGGCAAAGCCGGCGCATGGGCCGCGACAAACGCGCGCTGCCGTGGATCCCGGCGCCCGACGGCTCACAACGATCGCTCCTCGGCCACATCGTTGCGACGGTGTCGCGGCTGACGGAAGACGTCGTGCTGGTCGCAAACGACGATCCGGGCATCAGCGGCGTGCGCGTCGTCGGTGACCTGTACTCGCGCTCTGGCAGTTTGGGCGGCATTTACAGTGGGCTGGCGGCTGCCGCACACGACCTGGCCTTCATCGCGGCGGCGGACATGCCCTTCCTCAACCCAAGCCTGATTCGCGAGCTCGTCGGGCGCACGTCTCGGGCGGACGCGGTGGTACCCATGACCGACGGGCGGCCGGAGCCGCTGCACGCGGTCTACCGAAAGACCGTGTTGAAACCGGCGCGGCAGCGCATCGAACGCCGCGAGCTCAAGGTAGCGCCGGTGTTCGACGCCGTCCGGACCGTGTGGGTGTCGGAACACGAAGCTCGCCGACTCGATCCTGACCTGCGCTCGTTCTGGAACCTGAACACGCCGGACGACTACACGCGCGCGCTGGCCCTGGCGCGCGGGGACGGTCGTGGGATCGCCTAAACTGGCCCCCCGGCGCCGAGAACCGAGTTCCCATCGATCCCGATCTGACCAGGTTTCGTCTCCGAGTCCATGATGCGGAGGCCAGACCGCTGCGCGTAAACCGCGACGAGTCCGGCTCGCTCGTGGAAATCCTGCGGACGGATTGGCCCGACGTGTACGAGGACGAGCAACGGCCGTTCGCCCAGACCTACTTCTCCACGACGCCGGCGGGGCTGGCGCGGGATGAAGCTGAGTGGCACGTGCATCACCGCCAGGAAGATCGGTTTGTAGTGGCCGCCGGCGACATCATTCTGGCCCTGTGGGATGGGCGCGACGGGTCGCCGACCGCCGGGACGCTGGACCTGCTGCCCATGGGCCAGTCGCAACCGGACGACGCCCAGTACACGGTGCTGATCCCTCGGCTGGTGCACCATGGCTTCATGGTGTCGGGCGACCGGCCCGCGATCCTGCTCAACTCGCCCACCCAGCTCTACAACCCCAGCGACGAGGGCCGTGACCCCTTTACCGATGTCGGCGCGACCTTCGACGACGGTCGCCGATTCACCTGGCAGTCCGTCCGCGAGGTCCTGCGCCGCTAGGGGTAGATACCGCGCAGCTGCGTGGCCTCCGCCACCCGTCCGACCGCAATCTGGTAGGCCGCTTCACGTAGGGTGACCCTTCGGGCCTGGGCCAGATCCCAGACCTGTTCGGCGGCCTTCCGCATGTGATCCGAGAGGAGATTATTGATTTCCTCCCGGCTCCAGAAGAAGTGCTGCATGCCCTGCACCCACTCGTAGTAGGACACGGTGACTCCGCCGGCGTTGGCCAGGATGTCCGGAACGATCACCACGCCGCGGTCGTTCAGGATGGCGTCGGCCTCGGGCGTTATCGGTCCGTTGGCGCCTTCCACGATCAGGTGGGCGCGTACGTCACCCGCATTGCCCGCATGAACCTGGCCTTCGATGGCGGCAGGTGCCAGCACGTCCACCTTCAGCTCCAGTAATTCGGCGTTCGAGATGTGCTCGGCTTCACAGTATTCGGCTAGCCAGCCGCCGCTCGTAACGTGCTTGGACACCCGCGACACGTCCAGTCCCGTCGCGTTGTAGACCCCACCGCTGCTGTCGCTGATCGCGACCACGGTGAAGCCCGCCTCGCTGAAGAGTTGGAGAGCGTTGAGACCCACGTTGCCCGCTCCCTGGATGGCGACGGTTCCCGCTACGGGACGCCCCAATCGCTCCAGCGAGGCCTCGGTGGCAACCAGCAAGCCCTTGGACGTGGCCTGCTCGCGGCCTTCGGAGCCGCCGATGGCGACCGGCTTGCCCGTGACCACGGCGGGCACCGAGTAGCCCACGTGCATGGAGTAGGTGTCCATGATCCAGGCCATCACCTGCATGTTGGTGCCCATGTCCGGGGCCGGAACGTCGCTGTCCGGGCCCATCAGCGGAATGATCTCGGTGGCGTAGCGGCGCGTGAGGTTCTCCAGTTCGTGACGGCTCAACGTGCGCGGATCGACGGTGACGCCGCCCTTGGCCCCGCCGTACGGCAGGTTCATCACGGCGCACTTCCACGTCATCCACATCGCCAGGGCGCGAACTTCGTCCAGGTCGGCGCTGGGGTGGTAGCGAATGCCGCCCTTGGCCGGCCCGCGCGTCACGTTGTGCTGGACCCTGTAACCGGTGAACACGGTGATTGAACCGCTGTCCATCTCGACCGGAAAGTTGACCGTCAACTCGCGCTTCGGGCAGCGCAGGACCTCGCGCAGGTTGGGGTCCAGCTCGATCTGGTCCGCCGCGCGGTCGAACTGCGACAGCGCCGCGGCATAGGGCCCACTGGTCGGCGCTGCTCCCGGGCTCATTGCACGCCCTCCGCCTGTCCGGCGATGTCGAGAATCGGGTCAAGCCGCTGTTTCCTCATCCTAGTCCCCAGGCCCTCAGTCCCGCTTGGGAACCGGCGTAGGTCCCCCGCGAGGCTACAGGGAGGCGTCGAGCTCGCTGCGGATCAGTTCGCTCACGGCTCGCGGGTTGGCCTTGCCGCGGGTGATGCGCATGACCTGACCCATAAGGAACTGCAGGGCGCGTCCTTTGCCATCGCGGTAGTGCTGGACGGCCTGAGGGTTCTCCTGAATGACCTGGCGGGCAATGGCCTGCAGCTCGTCTTGCCCGCTGATCTGGGGGCCGCGCGCCTGAACGATGGTCGCAGCCGACTTGCCGGTGGCGAACATTTCGTCCAGCACTTCGCCCGCCATGGTGCTGCTGACGGCGCCCTGGGCGCGCAGAGCGAGTAGAGCGGAGACTTCCGCTGGCGGCGGGGCACTGCCAAGCGCATTTCGGCCGCTCGTTCCAGTGCCCGTCTCCTGCTGAGCCTGAGCGTGGGCATTCAGCGCGCGCCGGAGTTCGTGCACGATCCAGGTCACGCCTTGGTCGGCGGGAGCGCCTGCGTCCAGCACCGCCAGGGTGTAGTCGGCAAGCGCGCGGTCCTGGACGAGTTCCGCGACGTCGTCCAGCGGGGCGCCCTGCTCAATCAGGTCGGCAGCGACTGTGTCGGGCATCCGCGGCAGCCCGGCGACCAGGGCGTCGACGCGCTTCCGCGTTATGTGCAGGGGCGGCAGGTCGGGTTCGGGGAAGTACCGATAGTCGTGGGCGTATTCCTTGCTGCGCTGGGAGCGGGTAGTCCCGGAGGACTCGTCCCAGCCGCGGGTTTCCTGTTCAATGGGTTCGCCGCGTTCGCGCCGGCCGGTTTGGCGCTGGATTTCGAAGGCCAGGGCGCGACCAAGAGCGCGGAAGGAGTTCATGTTCTTGACTTCGACCTTGACGTCGCCGGTGGGCTGGTCCTCGGGCCATACCGAGACGTTGGCGTCGATCCGCAGGGCGCCGTCTTCCATGTTGGCGGTGGATACCCCGATCCAGCGCAGCAGGGCGCGCAGTTTCTCGCCGAAGGCCATGGCCTCGGTGGGGGTGCGGAGGTCGGGTTCAGTGACGACTTCCATGAGCGGCGCGCCGGACCGATTCACGTCGATCAGGCTGGCTGGGGCGCCGTCGGCGGCGGTGACGTGGGTCAGCCGGGCGGTGTCCTCTTCCAGGTGAACGCGCCGTATGCCCACACGAGTCGTATCGCCGTCGACCTCGACGTCGAAGTGCCCATCGATGCACAGGGGCAAGTCGTACTGGGAGATCTGGTACCACTTCATCAGGTCGGGGTAGGCGTAGTTCTTGCGGTCGAACTTGGCGTATTCGGGGATCTCGCAGTCAAGTGCCAGGCCGGTACGGATGGTGTGGTCCACGGCCTCGCGGTTGATCACCGGCAGCACCCCGGGCATGCCCAGGCAGACGGGGCACACGTGGGTGTTGGCCGGGGCGTTGGCGTAGTCGGCAGCGCAGCCGCAGAACATCTTGCTCCGAGTACGCAGCTGGACGTGGGTCTCGAGCCCGATGACGACGCGGTAGGTGGTGGCGCTGAAGGTCGTCATTGGGCGTCGATGGCCTTCACGGGCGCGGCCAGGTCGCCGCGCCCGCGTTCGTAGGCGCGAGCCACCTGAAGCAGCCGAGCCTCGGCGAAAGGCGGCGCGATCAGTTGCAGGCCCACCGGCAGGCCGTCCACGAACCCGCAGGGAATGCTCATGCAGGGCAGCCCCGCCAGCGAGGCCGGCAGGGTCATGATGTCGGACTGGTACATGGCCACCGGGTCGTCCAGCTTGGCCCCCAGGTCAAAGGCTGGCGCTGGCACAACCGGGGCCGCGATGACGTCTACATCCTGGAATGCGGTCTCGAAGTCCGACTTGATGAGCGTGCGCACCTTTTGGGCCCGGATGTAGTAGGCGTCGTAGTAGCCCGAGGAGAGCGCAAACGTGCCGATCATGATGCGCCGCTTCACCTCCGATCCGAAGCCCCGACCTCGGATGCGAGCCATCATCTCGTCCACGTCGGTGGCCTGCGGGTCGGAGAGGCCGTACTTCACGCCGTTGTAACGCGCCAGGTTGGCGCTGGCCTCGGACGGCGCGATGACGTAGTAGGTGGGAAGGGCGTAGTCGGTATGGGGAAGGGAGATCTCACGTTGGGCGGCGCCCGCGTCGATCAGGGCATCAATGCCAGCGCGGACCGAGTTGCCGACCTGCGGATCGAGACCCTCGCCGAAGTACTCGGGCGCTACGCCGATGCGCAGCCCGCCGATGTCCGCGTCCAGCTCGGCCGTGTAGTCGGGCACCGGCTCCCGGGCGGACGTGGAGTCGTGCGGGTCGTGCCCGGCAATGGCGCCCAGCAGCAGCGCGGCATCGGTGACGTCCTTGGTCAGCACCCCGATCTGGTCCAGCGACGAGGCAAACGCGATCAGACCGAATCGTGAAATGCGGCCGTAGGTCGGCTTGAGGCCCACGCAGCCGCAAAGCGCCGCCGGCTGGCGGACCGAGCCGCCGGTGTCCGATCCCAGCGCGGCCAGGCACTCATCGGCGGCCACGGCGGCCGCCGAGCCGCCACTGGACCCGCCGGGCACCTTGTCCAGGTTCCAGGGGTTGCGCACCGGCTTGAAGGCCGAGTGTTCGTTGGACGAGCCCATCGCGAACTCGTCCATGTTCGTCTTGCCCAGCGTCACGGTGCCGGCAGCCTTCAGACGAGTGACGCTGGTCGCGTCGTAGGGCGGAATAAAGCCCTCCAGGATTCGCGAGGCGCACGTGGTCTCGACGCCCGCGGTGCTGAGCACGTCCTTCAGGGCGATGGGTAGTCCCAGCAGCGGGCCGTCGTCGCCCGAGGCTCGACGACCGTCGGCCGCGGCGGCCTGTTCCAGGGCCAGGTCTGCGGTAACGGTGAGGTAGGCGCCAACCCGGGCGTCCACCGCCACGATCCGATCGAGCAGGGCCTGGGTGAGTTCGACCGAACTGAACTGCCCGCCGCGCAGGCCTTTGGCGGCCCCGTGCAGCGTTAGTCGATGCAGGTCATCCGGCACCGCTCAGGATCCTTCCAGCACGGGCGGGACGCGAATCTGGCCGTCCTCAACGCGGGGGGCGTTGACCAGCACGGCGTCCAGGGGCAGCGAGTCGGAGACCACGTCGTCTCGTTCGACATTGCCCAGCGGAATCACCTGGGCGGTTGGCGGAATGTGATCCGTGTCCAGGGTGTTCAGCGCCTCGAACGCCTGCAAGATTTGCCCTAACTCGCCGCGCAGCCGCTCGCGCTCGTCGTCAGACAACTCGAGACGCGCAAGTTCGGCGGCATGGTCAACCTGCGAACGGTCAATGGACACGGCGTTGCTCGGGTGGATGGAAACCGGGGGCGATTATATGAAGGGTGGCCGAGCGCTCGGGCCGCGGCGGCGGATAGCGTGCCCGCCTACGGCGAGTACTCGAACTGCGGCGCCCAGTCGCCGGCACCGTCCCGCAGCAAGTCGAAGAGGTGCCAGACGCTGCAGTAGGAGTCGCCGGGTCCAAGGTAATCCCTGGAGACGCGCACAATCGAACCGTCATCGCTCTTGTGAAAGGCCGAGACGCCCGGCATGGTGTGCGAGCCGTAGTTCTCGTCGTCAGACTCGAACCCCATGTCCTTGAAGAGGGAGGATTCGGCGGCTGAGTACATCCTGAAGCGCCAGCCGCGCTTGCCGCGGAGTTGCTGCTGGGTCTCGGTGCTGTCCGGGGAAACGACCACGAACGCAGATCGATCCTCCAAGTGGTCGAGCACGCCGCTGAAGCCGTCGGCCCACATCGTGCAGTAGGGACACCCGGCGCCCATGTTGTGAATCAGGATCAAATCCGACTTGGCGCCAAACAACTTGGAAAGCCTGACCACGCCATCAGTCCCGCGGAGCTCGTAGTCCTGCACGGTCTCTGGCGGCGTCTGGCGACGCAACTCCTTGAATCGCTGCTGCGCCTTCTCCAGATCGGCCCAGGCCGCGGCAAGCTCGGTCTGCAGATCTGTCGGAGCGGTCACCGTGATTCCCCCTCGCTAAGCCGACCCGCAACTCGTCGGCTCGGCGTCCCCCAGTTTAGATGCGTATCCGGAGTGCGGAACGCATCCGGGAAGGTGTGACACAAGACCGGCATTTCGCGAGGCGCGCCCGCGGACGGCTACGCGGCGTAGGATCGTTCCAGTTGTCGGTGGGCGGAGGCGCAGTCGCGATGACAGGTGAGCCGGATCTCTCGCGGGACGCGCCAATCGCGGTGCATCACTCGCGCCGCCTGTTTGCGAGCGACGCCCCGCACGCCCACTACTCGGCCAGCCTGGCGCAGCTTCCCAGTCGCTGGCTGGTGTTGGTGTACAGCTGGTCGCCGGGGATACAGCGTCGCAATAACAGCGTGATGTTGACGTCGCGCTCCGACGATGACGGCGTGACCTGGACGACGCCTGAGGCGATCTACGCGCAGCCCGGCTGGGACTGCATGCACCTGGGCGGGCTGATGCCGTTCTCGGATACGCGGCTGCTGCTGGGACTTGGACGCATACAAATGGACGCCAGCCTGCCCGGCGACGAACCCTGCACGGGCTGGTATCTAGGCACGACTTGCTCCGCGGACGGCGGCGAGACCTGGGCGCCGGAAGGGCCCGAGGTACGGCTGTTTCCCGAATGGTCGGAGCTGTACGGGGCCAGCAATCCCCACCGGCTGGACGACGGCCGGCACATGCTGGCGGCTATTGGGACCACCGGGCGTGACACCGGCTGGCAGGCGGGCGTCTGCTTCACCGACGACCAGGGCGAGAGCCTCTCAGCGCCGGTGATCGTGGCATCGCACCCCACCCTGGGTTTCGGGGACATGGACATCGCGCGGCTGGCGGACGGGCGCTACCTGGCCGTGGCCCGGGTGTTCGACGGCCATCCCAGCGTGGTCGCGTATTCGAACGACGACGGCTCGACCTGGACCGAACCGCGTCCGGTCGAGTTTTGGGGCGCCAACATCAAGCTGCGGCGGCTGCGCTCGGGGGCGCTGCTGTGCGCGTACCGCGATGAGCAGGGGAATCGCTCCGGAGTCGGCTGCAGCGTCAGCGAGGACGACGGCGCAACCTGGCGACGCATCGGCTGGCTGGCCAGCCCGAGCGACGGCCCACCGCCTACCGCCGGCGAGGTGCGCTGCGGCTACCCGGACATGGCGCTGCTACGAAACGGTCGACTGGGCTGTGTGCTGGCGCCGTCGGCCGACGCCGACGGGATCATTGACTTGCGCTGGCTGGAGCTAGTCGATCGGACGTAGACCCGCGCCTAGAACTGATGCACCCACCCGCCGTCAACGGGGATCACGGCGCCGGTGATGTAGGCGGCGGCGTCGGAGGCCAGGAACTGGGCTACGCCGGCAACCTCCTCCACGCGGCCATTGCGGCCTAGCGCGACTCGCTCAGCCAGATTGGCGATCCAGAGATCTGTGCTGGCGACTCCGGCCGTCATGTCCGTCTCAATCAGACCCGGTGCGATGGCAACGACCCGGATGCCGTCTTTGCCCCAGTCGCGCGCCAGGCCCTCGGTGTAGGACGACAAGGCGGCCTTAAGCGGACCGTAGGGCCCGGGACCGCCCGTTTTGGCGGAAACCGAGGACAGGTTGATCACCACTGGCGCCGGAGACTCTTTCAGGAAAGGCCGAGCCGCCTGCGCGATAAGCACCGGGGCGCGCAGGTTAATGTGCAGCAGGCGGTGGAAAGCGTCTGGGGTCAAGCTATCGTGGCCGCGGTCGCCCGCGTTGTTGACCACGATGTCCAGGCCACCCAAGGCAGCGGCGGCCTGCTCGACCAGACGAATCGGCGCATTCGGATCGGCCAGGTCAGCACCGAAGGTGTGCGCCTCGGCGCCATGCTCGCGAACCAGCGCGGCGACCGGTTCAAGGTTGCCGGCCGTACCGGCAGCCAGGGCCAACCGGGCCCCGGCTCGCGCATAGGCCTCGGCGATGGCGCGCCCAATTCCGCGGCTGGCGCCCGTGATCAGAGCGCGGCGGCCGTCCAGGCGGAACGGATCGGGGGCGGTCATCGGGTCATGAAGTAGTCGCGGCCGCCGTCGATGGCGATCGTGGTTCCGGTGACGAAGTTGGCGGCGGGCGAAGCCAGATAGACGACGGCCGCGGCTATTTCCTCGGGGTCGGCGACCCGTCCCTGGGCCGTGTGATGCAGCAGCCTATTCAGTTCATCGGGGTTGGAGCGCACACGGGCGGTCATGTCGGTGTGGACCTGGCCAGGCGCCAGTGCTACACAGCGGATCCCCTCGTTGGCGTAATCGCGGCTGAGTCCGCGCGTGAGCGCGTGCACGGCCGCCTTGCTGGCGCCGTAGAGGCCCGCCCCCTTGGGGCCGGCAATGGAGCCGATGTTGACGATCACACCGCCGCCGGCCGCGGCCAGATGTCGACGCGCCGCCTCGCAGGCAAACAGCACCGCGCCAACGTTGGTATCGAACATGCGGTCGAAGTCCGCCAGGTCCTGAATCTCGAACCCATTGCGGCTGGTGACCCCGGCGTTGTTGACCAACAGGTCCAGCCCGCCCAAGGCTTCCGCCGCGGCGTCGATAGCCGGGCCAATGGCATCCAGATTGCTGACGTCCAGCGCCACAACCTGCGCCTTGCGACCCAGGGCCGCGATCTCGACGGCAAGCGCTCTCAACCGAGCCTCGTCCCGCGCCGCTAGCGCCACGTCCGCCCCGGCTTCGGCCAGCGCCAGGCCAATGGCCCGCCCGATACCGCGGCTGGCGCCGGTCACAAAGGCGCGGCGGCCGTCGAGGCGAAATCGTTCGAGGACGGGCATTGGTGCTTTCGGGATCGGTGGCTGGCTCAGCGTAGCCGGGAGGGCCGGTCCTCGCGCGCTACGCCAGCTCGGTCTCCGCTAGCTGGCGGATGTCTTCGGCCTTCGGCATCGAGGGCTGCGCGCCGGGTGTGGCGGCGGCCAGCGCCCCGGCCGCCTGGCCCCAGCGCAGCGCAATTTCGACCGGACGACCAGCCGCCAGCGCCGCCGTGAACACGCCGCAGAAGGCATCGCCGACCCCGGTAGTGTCAACGACGTTTGTGGGAAACGCCGGCCGAACGTACGTGTCGCCGTCGATGTGGGCGACAAGGCCCGCGCCGCCCAGGGTGACGACGCAGCCTCGGTGAGTGCGCTTGGCAAGGTCCAGCGCCAGTGCCGCCGGTTCGTTGCGTCCGCTTGCGCCGCCAACCAATTGGGCAGCTTCAATCTCGTTCACCACGGCAATGTCCACGAGGCTGAGATCTATGGCCATGCCGTGGTCGACTGGCGAAACGTTCAGCACCCGCAGTCCTGGCACCGTGGCCCTGAAAGCGGCCAGGGTCACATCGTCGGGGACTTCGCGCTGCCCAATCACGGCGTCGGGTTGCAAGCCGGCAACTGCTGTTCGGACGGTCTCCGGGTCGATGGCAAAGTTCGCGCCTTCGGCCACGGCGATCGAGTTGGCGCCCGCGGCATCCACGGCGATGAGGGCTGTGCCGGTAGCGGCCGATTGCACCCGGGCCACATGGGTTGTGTCGACGCCGTCGGCGGTCATGCCGCTGAGCAAATCGTCTCCCGCGGCGTCGGTTCCCACCGCGCCCAGCATGCTGACCGCCGCGCCGGCGCGCGCCGCGGCCACGGCCTGATTGGCGCCCTTGCCGCCGGCGTAGCGCCCCAGGCGCCCGTGATGAACCGTCTCGCCGGGCCGGGGAATGCGCGGAAGGTGGATGACAATGTCCTGATTGATTCCGCCCACGACGGCGATGCGGGTCATCGGCCTATCTCCCTCGAGCCGAGCGCCTCGAGGATGGCCAACCGCGCAAACTCGGGTAGTGCGCGCATGCGCCGCCAGCGCCAGGGCTCACGGGCCAGGCGGAAAGCCCACTCGAGGCCGACGCGACGCAGCGGTGCGGGCGCGCGAGGCACTCGGCCGGCCAGGTAGTCGAGCGTTCCGCCCACGCCAATGCCGACGACCGGCGTCATGCCTTGCAGGTTTCGATGAATCCATAGCTCTTGAGCCGGAGCGCCATAGGCCGCCAGCACGATGTGAGGCCTGACGCCTCGAATGACGTCCTGAGCTTCGGCGTCACCGGCCGGGCCGGGTTGGCCGACCAGGGTTGCGGGCGGCAACAAGGCCGGATAGCGGCGTTGCAGCGCGGCGGCGGCTTCGTCCGCCACGCCCGGGCCCGCCCCCGCCAGCAGCAGGCGGTAGCCGTGCACGGCCGCCAGCGCGGCCAGGTCGTCCGCAAGCTCAACCCCGGTCACTCGCTCCGGCAAGCGCAGACCACGCAGCCGCGCTGCGGCCACCACGCCGGCGCCGTCCGCCACGTTGAGGCGCGTGCGCTCCAGCAGGTTGCGGAACGGCGGATCGCGGCGCGCCCGCATGATGATCTCGGGATTGATCGTGACCAAATGCGCGTTCTGGCCCGCACCGAGCCAGGCGTCGATCCATGCCACCGCTTGCGCCCGACTGACGCCATGCACGCGCACGCCGAGGATGCGAGCTTCAACGTCGTGCAGAAGCGTGTCCGTGGGGTTCAGCGTTGTAGAGGTCATCCGAGCCGCGTCCCAGGCGCCAATCTTGACATAACGAATCGGCACGCCCTGGCCGTCAGGGCAATACTTCCAGCACCGCGTCCCGCACCCGCTCCGGGCTGAGCCAGCGCATACAGAGCACGTCCCCGAATCGGCATTCGGCCGGCCGGTCAAAGCTGTAGCAGGGGCCGCAGGGCAGGTCGACGCGCAGCGCGCGACAGTTGGGGTCACCAGGACCGTGCACGGCGATGTCGGTAGGTCCATGGAGCATCACCACGCGCCGGCCCAGCGCCCGCGCCAGATGGCCGGGTCCGCTGTCGGCCGAGACAACGGCGTCGGCCTGAGCCAGCACATCCATCAGCTGCTCCAATGAGGTTTCCCCGGTCAGGTCGGTGATGGCCGCGGTTTCCGCCATGCCGTGGGCTGCCTGCCGGGCGTCGTCAAGGCCCACGACGGCCAGCGTGCCGACCTCAGGGGCCAGCGCCCGCGCCAGCGCTTCCCAATGCTCGTCGGGCCAGTGCTTGGCCTGGCCGTGGGCCGCACCGGGATGCAGGACGACCAGCGGGCGCGGCAGCGTCGCTGCTGGTCCAGCCGTGGACCGCGAGGCGACGGTCTGCCAGACCGGAGCGGAGTCGTGAACCAGCCGGGTGGCCATGGCGGCCTCATGCGGTCCGCCGTTGCGACGCCGCCCTGGCAGCGTCTGGTCGAAGCTCCAGCGGGGCGCTTCGGCCCCGTAGCCCACGCGCCAGCGTGCCGCGCTGAGCGCGACCAAGAGGCCGGCGATTGGCCCGTAGACACTGATGGCCACATCGAAACGCCGCGCCCGAACCGCTCGCACCACACGAGCGGCGCGTACCCAGGCTCTCGCGTCCAGCACGGCGGGCCAGTGCGTGGCTTCGCCACCGTCGAAAGGGATGACCTCGTCAACGGCCGGACAACGCCGGACGATTGGCTGCCAGGCCGGGGGGCCCATAATCGCCAGGTGCGCATGCGGCCAGCGGGCGCGCGCTGCCATAGCCGCCGACAAACCGTTGACGACGTCGCCCATCAGGTCGAAGCGCACGACCAGGACCAGGCGCGGGTCAACCGGCGGGCTGCGACGGCCGCCAATCAGCCGCCGCAGCCCGAAGCCAAGGGTCAGGCCGAGCGACAGGACGCGTCCGAGCCAGGTACGGACGCGCTGCTTCATCCGCACCGCGCATCCTCCGTCCGCTCAGGCCAAGGCCAGATGGCGTCGAAACGCTGGAGAAAGGTGGACGGTAGAAACATCACCCGCGGCGCCCCGTCGGGTGCCGTGGCGGCAAGTCGCTCAACGTTGCCCTGGGCCTGATCGAGTAGCTGCATGAAGTCACGCCGCTGGCGCTGATGCACGGCGCGCGCGCTCTTAAACGCATCCTTGAAGTCCGCGGCGCGGCCTCTAACCAACGCCTCACGCAGCGCGCGCATGCGGCGTTCGTGCTGGGCGAGGTGGCGGCGCAGGTCATCCAGGGCCTGCTCCACCTCGCGTGCCAGCGCGATCCATGGCGGCGATACCTTCGCGTCGCCCATCACCTTGAACGCCAGCCGCAAGTCCGCCGGCACGTTCGGATCGTCCGGCGTGAGGGTGAGCGGCTGTCCGCGACCGCATGTCCGCTCGAACAGTCCAGCCGCGGCGGCTTCGTCCAACTGTCGGCGGGCGCGTCGATGGTGTGGCGTGTCCATCGTCAGGCCGTGGTCAGAATTGGTGGGTCAGTGTCAACGGGCGCTCCGGCGGCCGCCCGGATGTCGGCGGCAACGGACAGGCTTCCGATAGCGAGAACGGCCTGACCGGGGCGGACCGCGGCACACGCCTGGGTGAGGGCTTCAGTCGCGTCAGCCGCCTGCGTGGCGTTCCGAAGTCCATCAAGCTCCGCCAGCGCCTGCCCGGCCGCCATCCCGCGTGGGTGCCCGGGTTCGATCACGATCAGGCGAGTCGCGTAGCGGTGCAACGCCTCCGCCATGCGTCGCGCCGGCTTGTCGCGCAGAGCGCCGAAAATTACCGGGCCGCGCCGCAGATGTAGCTGCTGACGCAAGGTAGCCACCACGACCTCAACGGCTTCCACGGTGTGCGCCCCGTCCACGACGACCGGGGGATCGTCGCGTACCAGTTCCAGCCGACCCGGCCAGCGCACGGCGCCGAATCCGGCACGGATCGCGTCGCGTGGAATGGCAAGGCCCCTTTCACCAAGCGCCCGACAGATCGCATACGCCAGCCCGGCGTTACGCGCCTGGTGGGGTCCGGCCAGGCCCAGCGGCAGCGCGTCGCCGGACTGCGGGTCGCGGGCCACGGTGGTTGCCCGTCCATCGCGCCAAGCTGCGGATCCGTCGGTCACCAGCGCCGGCGCAACCTGAACTTTGGCCCCAGCCGCCTCGGCTACCGCTCGAATGGCGGCCAGCACCTCCGCTGATTGGTCGCTGATCAGCATGGGCACGCCCGTCTTGGCGATCGCCGCCTTTTCTCCGGCAATTGCGGGCAGCGTGTCGCCCAGCAGACGCGTGTGCTCGCGCACGATCGTGGTGACGGCCGTCACGGCGGGCGTCACCACATTGGTCGCGTCCAGACGTCCTCCCAGGCCAACTTCCAGTATCGCGAGGTCCACCTCGCGCATCCGAAACCAGTCCAGCGCCATTGCGGTGCTGATCTCGAACGTGGATGGAGCGCCAAGCGTTGCGGACGCGGTTTGCTCGACCGCGCTGCGCGCCCGCGCGGCCAGGCGGGCGAACGACGCCGGGTCGATGGGCTGATCGTCGATCTGAAAGCGCTCGCGGTAGCTGTGCAAGTGCGGCTGCGTGTACAGCCCCGTGCGCAGGCCAGCGGCCTCGGCGGCGGCGGCGACCAGCGCGCACACGCTGCCTTTGCCTTTGCTGCCGGCCACGTGAACGATGCACAGGCCGACGTGCGGATCGCCGAGTTCGGCCAGCAGCCGGGCGGTACGTTCCAGGCCGCGCTCGAATGGCGGGCCGCCCCCCAGACCGGTATCGCGTTCGAAGTCGGCGTAGCCGTAGAGCCAGGCCAGCGCGTCGGCGTAGGCGTCGGTCATTGACAGATTATCGCCGACTCGTGAGCGCTTCAGACGGATAGACCCGGACGACACCGGCACGACCGACCCGGGCATCCAGTTCGCGCACCGTTGTGTCTGCGCCGGGCAGGGTCAGGTCAGGCGCCAGGTCCGCCAGCGGGGCCAACACGAAGGCCCGCTGGGCAAACGCCTGGTGAGGAATGTGCAGGCGCGTGGACGCAAGTTCAAGGTCGCCGTACCCGATGATGTCCAGGTCCAATTGACGCGGTCCCTGGGTGGGGCCCGGGCGCCGTCCGGCGGCGAACTCCAGGGACTTCGCCCAGAAGAACAGCCGCAGGGGGCCCAGGGCCGTGACGCCGCGCAGCGCCGCGTTCAGAAATGACGGCTGTGCCAGCACGCCGATCGGACGAGTCTCATAGACGTTCGAGACTGCCAAGTCCCGGAAGACAGGTCGTAGGCCGTCAACCGCCGCCCGCACATGCGCCAACCGGTCGCCAACGTTCGAACCGAGCCCGATCAGGACGTCTGCCATCCAGTCCACCTCATGCGGGCCTGGCCCGACGCTGTGCGATTCTCGCGCGCTGGAGCGTGCCAATCGACCGGCGGCTGGGTAGGCTCACCGGTTTGCGGAACAACATAGGATCGTGGCCGTTCCCCGGACATGGTGACCGTAGTGTGATGCGTCACGCGCCTGGTGTGCGTCATCGTGGCCTTCGGCCTGGATCTTCGAGCAAACGAGCTTGACCGCTCCGGGCCTGGTGGGGGCGCGTCTGGGCGGGCGGCAGGCATTTGTCGCGGCCGGTCTGGCGCTTGGTTCGCTGCTGGTCCTGGTGCCGGTTGCCATGGCTCTGCATGGCGCGTCCTGGGCACGTTTCGCACCGCTGGCCGCTGCAATGCTGCTGGCCGCCGCCGCAATTGGGGTGCGCGTCCGGCGAGCTCATAACCGAGGTCTGGAGGTGGCGCTCGCCGCCGGCGCACTGACGCTGGGCATGACCGGCGTACTGGTTCAAGTTGGTTGGCTCGGCGCAGCCGCACTTGTCGTGATGATTGGTCCATTGGCGCTGGGCGCGGCGCTGTGGCGTGCGCGCGGTGCGCCCTCAGCATTTGACCGCCATGGAGGCGTCCGCCGGCTGACCGCCGGTCTTTCGGTGTGGCCTGGCTGGTTCGGCGCGGCTGCTATCTGTGCGGCGGTAGCGATTGTGTCGCTGGCCGCCGTGATTGCTGCGCCTGCGCCGACGCTCGCGCTCATAGTGCTGCTGGTGCTGGCCGTCGGGGCGGCGATCCTCCGGCTGGCCGTATCGGCAATAGAGGCTCGTACGGTGACGGCCGTGCTGATCGCGCTTGCCATAGCGGCCGTCCCGTTTCGTGGACTGGCCGAGATTCAGGTCAGTGGTGTCGCACTCGGCGCAACCGACGCCCTGGTCCTTGGGGCGCTGGCCATATGGATTTTCGGTCGCGGCGCCAGAGTACGGGCATCCGTCCCGCTCTACGCGCTGGCGCTACTCGTTTTCGCCGGCTGGCTGACGGTCACGGCGCAGGTGGCGGTCGATCCGACCCAGGTGCTCAAGGAAGTCCTGAAATGGCTCCAGATCGCCGTGGCGCTCGTAATCCTTGCTGACATCATGCGCGAGGCATCCGGTCGGCGGATCGTGGCGTGGACCGTCGGCACGGCAGTGCTGATGCAGGCAGGTCTCGGCCTGGTACAGACGGCGGCGGAAGCCGGACCCGGCAGCTTTGTTGTGGGCGGCATCCTGCGCGCCTTTGGGACCTTCGACCAGCCCAACCCCTATGGGGGATATCTGGGTATCCATTTGCCGCTGATCTTGGCCGCTGTGATCTACGCGCGCGGCTCCCGGCGACGCTGGCTGGCATTGTTGGGAATCGTCGTGCTGATGGGTGTGGTCGCCAGTCGGTCGCGGGGCGCCTGGCTGGGCGTGGGCGCAAGCTCGCTGGTCGTGGTGCTTGCGGCCGGGCGTCGAACATCGCCCTGGGCACGCGGCGTGCTGGCCCTGCTAGCTGCCGGTGTGCTGGCCATTGCGCTCGCGGCGCTGCTCGGCATGTTCGACCGCGCGTTGCCGCCGGACATCACGCGAACGATTCAAGGCGAGCACCCCGTCGAGGACGCGGTGCGCCACCGTGCCCACGACGACTTCGCCATCGCCCAGCGCGTTGCGCACTGGGCGGCGGGTTGGCGGATGTTTCAGGATCGACCCCTTCTCGGCGTGGGGGCCGGGAATTTCGACGCCACGTATCGGGCGTTTGCGCTGCACCCCTTCGACGAGCCGCTGGGACACGCGCACAATGTTGCGCTTAACTTCGGCGCCGAGGCTGGCTTGCTTGGCATGCTCATGTTCGCCGGTCTTAGCTTGTCGGCGTTTTGGATCGCCGTCGCGGCAGTACGTCGTGCGCGCGGTGCGCCTATCGAATGGAGCGCCGTCGGCTCGCTGGGTGCTCTGGTTGCATTCGCGACCCACAACATGGTGGACAGTCTGTTTGTGAGCGGAATGGGAATCGTGTTCGCCTGGCTCCTGGCGCTTGCTCTCGCCGTGCGGCCGCGCGGGGCGGACTGGCAGCCGGAAAGGCCGGCGCTGTGACCAACAGCGGACGCGAAGCGGGCCAGGTCGCCTCGGACCCGACCCGGACTGATCTGCGCCGACGGTTCCTCAGTGTGCGAACGCTGGCTAGTTTCCTCGTGGCCGGCGGGTTGCTGGCACTCGCCTGGATTCTTGCCGACCTTCGGCTTGAGGACATCGTGTCGCGCATCCAGTCCGCCAATCCCTGGCTGATCGTCTTGGCCTATGCCGTATTTGCGCTGACGTTCCCAATTCGCACGCTGCGGTGGCGCGTGCTGCTCGGCAACGCCATGCACCGGGAGGACGTGTCCCCGCAGTACCGACTGCGCGACCTGGCCCAGATTCTCTACATCTCCTGGTTCGTCAATGGCGTGGTGCCGGCCAAGCTGGGGGACGTCTATCGGGCATACATGGCGCGGGCCAACTACGGCACCTCATTGACCCGCACCCTGGGGACAATTTTCTCCGAGCGCGTGTTCGACGTCGGCGCCCTCATCGTCATGGTGATGGGATCGGCGGCCTGGATCGCCAGGTCGCCGGAGACCAGCGAGGATGTGGGTCGCATTCTGGCCGTGGCGGCGCTGGCGTTGGCCGTGCTGGCACTGGGGGTGCTGTTCCTGCTGCAATTCGGCACGCCGATCTTTGCTCGACTGCCGGTAGCCGCCGCGGCGGTCTACGAGCGGTTCCATAGCGGCGTCTTCGATAGCTGGACCTGGCGCACGGGACCATTCCTCTGGCTGGCCAGCTTTGCTATCTGGTCGCTCGAGATGGTGCGTCTGGCCATCGTGATGCGGGCGCTTGGATTGCAACTGGATCCGGCCGAGATCGTGTTCGTGGGAACCGCGGCGTCATTGCTGTTGGCCGTTCCGACGCCGGGCGGCTTGGGCGCGGTCGAGGGCGGGCTGCTGGGGCTGATGCGACTGATCGGCGTTGGCGGTGGCCTGGCCGGGGCGATCGCAATCGTCGACCGGGTCATCACCTACTGGTCGGTCATCTTGACGGGCGGCCTCATGTTCGTGCTGACCCGCCTCAAGCGCCGGTAGCCGTGCACGTCGCGATTGACATCACGGCCGCGGCGACGCAACAGGCCGGAATCGGTCGCTCGGTTCGAGAGCTCGTCAGGGCGCTGGTCGTCGAACGCGACCGCCCTGACCTGACCCTCGTCTACACCCGTCGCGGGCCGTCGCGGGCGGCGGACGCGCTGGCCGTGCACGAACGCGTCCGCGTCCGCCGAATCCCCGTGTCGCCGCGGATTGCTTTGGCAACCTGGTTCAAGGCGCGGCTGCCGTTGCCGGCTGAGGCGCTAGCCGGTCCGGTGCAGGTGTTTCACGGCCCGGACTTTACGCTCCCGCCGCTGGTCGCCGCCCATGGCGTGCTGACCGTGCACGACTTGTCGTACGTCATCCGCCCGCAGGACGCGCACCCGCGCCAGCGGCGGTTCCTCGAGGTGGCCGTTCCGCGGTCCATCGATCGCGCCCGGCTGGTAATCGCGGTCTCCGAGGCGACCAGGCGCGACCTGATGCAGCGCTATGGCGTGCGCCCGCATCGGATTCGCGTGGTGCCCAATGCGGTTCCCGAATGGTTCGGCCCGGTGACCGACGGCGACGAGCTCGCGGCGGTGCGGCGCCAGCTTGGGCTGCCGGAGAGATTCGTGCTCTCGGTCGGCACCATCCAGCCGCGCAAGAACATCGCGGGACTCGCGCGGGCGGTTTCGCTGGCTTCGGCGCGGGCCGGTTCCCCCACCATCGAACACGTGCATGCT
Organism: Chloroflexota bacterium; assembly: GCA_965263175.1. Taxonomy (GTDB): domain Bacteria; phylum Chloroflexota; class UBA11872; order UBA11872; family UBA11872; genus UBA11872. The sequence goes on along the minus strand of OZ253587.1, from coordinate 2,367,565 downwards.
GGTGGTGAGGGCTGGCTCTGCGAACAGGTCTACGCGGCTATAGAGCAAGCCGGCGACCGCGTCCGCTTTGTGGGCCGAGTCGACGACCGGACCCTGCGCGCCCTCTATTCGTTGGCCTCCGTATACGCCTACCCGAGCCACGGCGAAGGGTTTGGCATTCCCATCCTGGAAGCATTCGCCTGCGGGTGTCCCGTCTTGACGTCCGATACCCCGGCCACCACCGAAGTAGCCGCGGGGGCCGCGGTTGCTGTGGATCCTTCGGATCCCGAGGCATTGGCGGATGGCCTGATTACGCTGCTCACCGATGAGTCGCGCCGAGCCGAACTGATCGAATACGGACACAAGCGGCGCTGGAACTACTCCTGGCGTCAGTCGGCACGGCGCTTGCTGGACGTCTATCGGGAGGCGGCCGCCGGGCCGCCCGAGCCGATCCCGAGCGGCGTGACGCGAGGCGGGTAGTTAGAATGCGGCGGAGCGCCCGTCTTGAACCCTGAACACATCCCGACGTACGTCCTTGTGGGCGTAATTGCCTACGTTATTGGCAGCGTGCCAGCGGCGCTGCTCGCGACTGCGCTTTTCAAGCGGTCGGACTTGCGGAATACCGGCTCCGGCAACCTGGGCATCCAGAACACATTTTTCCGGGCTGGAAAGCTGCCGGCAATCATTGCGTTGCTCTGGAACCTGGCCGCCGCGGCATCGTCCGTGTTGCTGGCGCGGGCGCTGGCGCCGGACGACCCGGTCGTGGAACTCATTGCGATCACCGCCGTTACCACCGGCAGCATGTGGCAAATATTCGTGCGCTTCCGGGGCAGCCGCGGCACCACCACCATGGGCTTCGCGCTGCTGGTGGCCCAGCCGACCATTTTTTCGGTTTGTCTCGGCGTCTGGGTGCTGGCGCTCCTGCCACGACGCCGTACGACAGACGCCACGCCAACCGTGCATGCGCTGCTGCCCGCCATCTTTGGTCTGTACGCCTTAATCGGGCAACCGGACTTGTGGTGGGTCTACGCGATCTGGGGCGTCGTGCTCGGGGCGCTGCTTGAACTCAAGCGTCGAACCAGTCCGGACGACGCCCTGGCGCTTGGCCTGTATCGACGCTTCGGCGTCAACCTGCACGACTAACCGCGCAAGGAACGCGCGCTGCGCATCGCGTTCAACGCCTACTTCCGACGTTTTCCGGACACGGGGTCTGGCCAGTACCTCAACGCGCTGCTGCAGGCCTTGCAGGCCGGGTATTCCGATCTCGCGATTGAGGAGCATGCGCCGCCCCGATATTTGCGCGGACGCCCGGGCAAGGTCGTTTGGGAGCAGGCGCTCTGGCCGTGGCTCACGCGCCGCGCCCTGGGCCACGTGCCCTACCTGGCTCCGCCGGTGATGTCGCCGCATTCGGTAGTGACCGTCCACGACGTGATTCCGCTGGCGCTGCCGGCCTACGCCGCCGGGCATGGTCAGGCCCTGTATCTCTCGCTTGTTCGGGCGGGTCTCCGGCGGGCGCGCACGCTGATTGCCGATTCGGAATGGACGCGAGCCGATCTCGGGCGCTTGGCGGGTGTGTCGGCGGATCGAGTTCATGTGGTACCGCTGGGCGTGGATAGACGCTTCACCCCAGGCGACGAGGCGGCGCGGGCGGCGGCCCGACAGCGGCTGGGACTACCCGACCGTTTTGGGCTGTTTCTGAGCACGCGCGACCTGCGCAAGAACCTGCGCGTGGTGCTGACGGCCTGGCCTGACGTCTGGCGGGCTTGTGGCCTGCCCCTCGTCATCGCCGGACGCGCACCGCGGAAGGGCAGCCGGGTGTACGTGGACTGGTTCGCGGACCTCGATCCGAGCGCTGGCGAATGGCTGCGCGTCTTCGGCTCTGTGGACGAGCGCGACAAGCCCGACCTGTATCGCGCCGCGGACGTGTTCGTGTTCCCATCCCGCTACGAGGGCTTCGGTCTCGACCCTTTGGAAGCCATGGCCAGCGGCGTGCCGGTAGTCGCGGCCAATGCGACCTCGTTACCGGAAGTGGTTGGCGACGCTGGTCGTCTGCTGCCGCCCGACGATCCCGCCGCTTGGACTGAAGCCGTTTCGGCTATTGCTGGACGTGCCGGGCAGGCCGCGGACCTGCGGGAACGCGGAGTCGCGCGCGCGGCGACGTTCACCTGGGCGCGCACTGCCGAGCGCACCCACGCCATCTACCGGCAGGTGGCCGCATGAGAGTGCTGCTGGCTTCAAAGGCGCTGGTCGTCGGCGCGCACCACGACAAGCTGCGTGCGCTGGGGGCCAACCCCGACCTGGACCTGCTGGCGGTTTCGCCCGATCGCTGGGTGGAACAGGGCCGGGCGCAGGTTGCCGAGCGTCCGCCGCCGCGCGGCTACGAGATTGCCTACACGCCACTCGCCCTCAATGGGCGCTACCACCTCTTCTGGTTCCGAAGGCTTCGCCAGGTCATTCGTCGGTTCCGGCCGGACGTGCTCCACATCGACGAAGAGCCCTACAACCTGGCCACGGCCATCGCCTGTCGCGACGCGGTGCGCTACGGCGTCCGACCGGTTTTCTTTGCCTGGCAGAACCTGCACCGACGCTATCCGCCGCCGTTTCGCTGGATCGAGCGCTACGTGCTGGAACGGTCGGACGGGATCGTCGGCAGCGAGGCGGCGCGCGAGGTGCTGCGTCGGAAGGGACATACGCGGCGAATCGTGGTCATTCCTCAGTTCGGCGTGGATCCGCAGGTCTTCGCCCCGCGTCCGAAGCCGCGAGACGCGGATCGCTTCGTGGTGGGCTACGCGGGCCGGTTGGTAGCGGCCAAGGGTCTGGACATCCTGGTCCGCGCGGTCGGCGCCATCGGTGGAGACGTCGTCCTTCGACTGGCGGGAACCGGATCGGCCGAACCGGATCTGAGGCGTATGTCGGCCGCGATGCCGGGCGTCGCGTTCGAGGGCGCGCTGCCCAGCGCTGCCATGCCGGCGTTCTACAACGGGCTGGATGTGTTCGTGCTGCCGACCGTCGGGCGGCGGGGCTGGACCGAGCAGTTCGGGCGCGCCGCCGTGGAAGCCATGGCCTGCGGTGTGCCAACGGTCGTGGCCGACACAGGCGAACTTCCGCAGGTCGTCGACCGGGCTGGCGTGGTCGCGCCGGCCGCCGACGCGCACGCGCTGGCGGACCTGCTTAAGGGGTTGCGCGACGATCCGGAACACCGTGAGCGGCTGGCCCGGGCGGGCCGGGCGCACGTGCTGAAACGCTATACGACGGACGCCGTGGCCGACGCGACGGCTGACTTCTACCGTTCGATCGTCGGTGACGAGGACTAAGCCGCTCAGCCGCTAACGACGTCGCCTTCCACCGGATCGGCGCGGATGCCCTGGGCTTCGACCCATTCGATGGCGGCATCAATCTCGGTGCGTTCGCCTTCCAGCAGTAATTGCACCCAGCCAATGCCTGCGTCGATGTCCGCGCGCCTGACGTTGAACTTCAGGTGAAAGCGTCGGGCCAGTTCGTACAGGACCGGTTCCTGAATCCGGTCCGACGGATACGTCAGCTGAATGCGAATCCGCGCTGGTCCATGGTCGATCAGGCGACCCGTCGCACCGTGCACGGCGTCGTCGATCTCCACGGGCGCGCCTCGGGCGGCCGACTCGCGCAGGGCGTCCAACACCCGCAGCGTGCGGACCGCGTCGTGCCCGTCAACGCTCGGCGGACGACCGATGTGCACGGCGGCGGCGAATTCGGCCATCTCGGCGTCGTACATCGGTTGCATCAGGTCCGACCTCACGAACTCTACTGTCGGGTGCGGATACTCATGCGTGCCGACGCTCTCGATTTCGATCTCACCGTTCTTCCAATCGGAACGGATACGGCCCCGGTCGCCGGTGATCTCAAGGTGGTCGTAGGGGACCCCGGCCGCCTGGCTCAGGCTGATGGTGGCGCTGACGCCGTCGGCGAATTCGATGACGCCCGAGGTCGAGTCGTCGCTGCCCGTGTCGTCCCGGTGCGAGATAGTGGCGTAGGCGCGCACCACCGGCTGGTGGTGCAACCAGAGCAACTGGTCTACCAGGTGCGAGCCCAGGAACAGCAACTGGCCGCCGCCGCGAGCCGGGTCGGCCAGCCAGCCTTCCAGGGGTGGGCCGCCCTTGGCGGCCGCCAGGGTGCGAATCTGGCCCACCACCCCGCGCCGCAGTAGGTCGCGCGCGCGGGTGCGTACTTCGTTGAAGCGCAGACAGTAGGCCGGCATGAACGTCAGACCGCGGTCGCGGGCGGCCTCGGCTACGTCTGAAACATCGTCCGCGTTCAGCCCTGCCGGCTTCTCCACCAGGACGTGCAAACCGGCCGCGATGCAGGCGCGCGCCGTCGCGACCAGTTCGTCATGCGGAACGGCAATCACCGCCGCGTCGGCATGGGAGCCGGCAGTCAGGGCCTCCACACTGGTCAGGACTTCGGCCACGCCATGCGCCGTCTTGCGGGCCGCTTCGGCGTTCACGTCCACGCAGGCGCTCAGCGCCACGCCCGGAGTAGACCAGATGGCCGGCGCCAGGCGCGTGGCGCCGTGGCTTCCACACCCGATCAAAGCAATACGAAGCTCAACTGCCATGGGTGTTCAAGGCGCCAGCGTAAGGTCCCCGCATTCTAGGCGACGCTAGAAATCGCGGCGTCCGAAGGTGCGGACGGCGTAGCCGAGGGTCAGTGCGAGATGCAGGCCCGCGATCAGGAGCATCCAGCCGGAGGGCGGGTTGCTGGCGCCGAACGGTCCGGCGCTCAACTCGCCCGCGAAGCCGCCAGTGGCCAATTGGGCACTGGCCAGGTCCCAGATGGCGCGGGTCGGAATCACCACGCTGGTGAAAATGCCGATGTTGAACATCACCGCGCTCTCGATCACGTCGCCGATCTGCTCGATCACGCCGCCGATCAACGCCGTGGCAAACAGCGTGAAGACGATGACGCCGTTGGGCAGCGGGCTGAGCCGCGAGCTTCCGGCCAGGGCCAGGCCGATCAGCAGCATCGAGGCCAGCAGCATGAGGAACGGAGCGGACCAGCTGGCGCCGACGACCTCGCCGGTGATGACGGCCACGATCAGGATCATGGCGGCGGCAGAGACGCCAATGAAGACCGCCAGCATCAACACGAAGCCGACAAATTTGCCCAGCACGATTTCGCTGCGCCTGATCGGCCGCGCCGCGATGGCATGCAGCGTGCCCTGATCGACTTCGCCCGACAGAGCGCCCACCGACAGGAAAACGGCCAGCATGGAGGCGATGAAGTTCAGGCTCCAGAGGCCGCCGACCAGCATCAGGCTCACGACCGCCTGGGTGAGCCCCGGCGGCCCGCCGGCGTTGTTTTGTAGGTCCCGGTAGCCGAACCAGACGCCCACCCCGTACAGCACCAGGTAGCCGAACGTCAGCAGCGCCGCCGCCAGCACCACGCGGCGTCGCAGGGCCTCGCGCAGGGTGAAGAGCGCGATGATCTGGGCACTCATACGTCGCCGCCTTCGGCGACGCGTACGAACAGGTCCTCCAGCGAATCCCCGACCTGCCGCACGTCGTAGACCGGCACCCCGGCCTCGACGATCCGGCGCACGAGCACTGCGGTCTGGTCGTCGCTGGCAACGCGCACGCGCAGGCGTCCGTTGAGCGCGCGGACCTCGGTCCGGCCCAAGGCCTCGCGTGCGGCGGCTTCGGCGCCCTCGCCGGCGCGAATCTCGATCTCCTGCGCGCTCAGCAGCTCGTTCAGCTTGCCTTCGGCCACGACCACGCCGTGGTCGATGATGGCCACGCGATCGCAGACCTGTTCCACCTCGGACAGCAGGTGCGAGTTCAGAAAAACGGTAACGCCCTGCTGTCCGAGTTCGCCGATGCGGTCGCGGACATCGCGGCGTCCGATGGGGTCCAGGGCGGAGGTGGGTTCATCCAGGATGACCAGCCGAGGCTCGCCCACCAGGGCCTGCGCCAGGCCGACACGCTGCATCATGCCCTTGGAGAATGTGGAGAGCCGGTCGTCGACGCGGTGCTTCAGTCCTACAAGCTCAAGCAACTCCCGAATGCGTTCGGCGCGGCCTTCGGCGGGGACGCGCGCCAGGCGGGCGTGAAAATGCAGCAGTTCGGACGCAGTCAGCCATTCGTGGAACCGGAACGTCTCGGGTAGAAACCCGACCTCCGCACGCGCCGCCAGGCTGCCGGCCGGCTGGCCCAACACCTCGATCGCGCCGGCTGTGGGATTCGTGAGGCCCAGGATCATCTTGACGATCGTGCTCTTGCCCGCGCCGTTGGGTCCCAGAAACCCAAAGACTTCGCCGTGCGCGACCGAAAGGCTCACGTCATTGACGGCCAGCGTGCTGTCATAGCGCTTGCTGACGCTGGCGATGTCGATCGCCGGTTGGGCGCTCAGCGCTCGATCCTCGCCGTTGCGGCCAGGCGCAGCAGACTGTCGGGCGGCAGGGGGCCGGTCAGCACGAGTTGCGACCTGTCCCGCATCCAGGTCACCGCTTGGTCGCCGGTTGGCAAGTCGGTCAGGGTCGGCGCCACTGGCGTCGCGTCAGGATCGATCTCCAAGCCCAGCGCCAATTGCACCAACGGAAGCTCCAGTACGTCGATCTCCCCACGCAGAATCGGTGGGAGAAAGCCTTGGGACAGTAATTCGGTCAACAGTTCCAGGTCCCGCGGCGGCAGTCCGCTGACCAATGGGGCTTCGATCTGCAGCAGCGTGAGCGGGTCTTGCCGAGCGTCGTCGGCCGGCCAGGTTGTCAGCACCAGCGCGCCGCCCGCGATAGTGACTTCATCGTTCCCGAGGCGCCGGGCAAGCGCCCTGGGCGGGAAGCCTGGCGCCAGCAGGGCGGCCAGGTTGGCGGTGTCCAGTTGCAGCGTCAGCGTCCCGCTGGTCGTGACGCTGCGGCTGGGATCGCTGGCGAAGGCTTTCGGGGGATCGATGGTGACGACCTCGAACGGGAGCGCGCGAATGTCCGGGGGCGCGGCGTCCGGGATCGTCAAGCCGGGTTCCACGCTAACAACCTCCACCACCTCGGCCAAGGTTGGAGTCGGTGCGACCGGCGCCACGCGCGCTGACGCGGCTGTTTGCTGAGCGGAGTCCTCGATCTCAAGAGTCTCCAGGCGAAGCCGGCCCAGCGCTGTGTGCGTGATGTCCCGTGCCGGTGCGAGGGTGACGAGCAGGATGATCGCCAGCGTGGATATGCCCAGGGCGACCCAGAGGGCGCGCAAGCGGGCGACCTGCCTCATGCCGAGGGCGCCGGGCCGGTGCGGGCGGCGCGCACGGCCAGCAGCAGGCCAAGGAACAACATCAGCAGCCCCAGGCTGCGAATGGAAAGGGCAGTCATCGATATATCGAAGATACTCCCAAACAGGCCGCCGTAGGCGTCCAGCGGCAGCGAGGCCAGCGCCAGCCCAGTCCCGCTGAGAATCGCCGCCCAGCGACTGGCGTCGGTCGGCCAGCGAAACGCCAGGCTCAGGCCCACCAGCGGCAGCAGCCAGGCCAGGTAGTGCGGCCACGTGACGCCACTGATGACCAGGGCGGCCACCACGGCCAGGCTGAACTCCAGCACGAAGGCCCGACCCGTGCGGACCTTGCGCCCCAGCGCCCACGCCGTCACGCTAATGGCGGCGAGCAACGCGACGACAATTAGCAGCCGGGCAACTGGTATGTCCGGTTGCAGGTCCAGGATCCCCTTGGCCAGTTCCGGCCCCATAAATGCCCGCAGGATCAGTCCCGGCAGCGAAAGATTGTTGAAAAGGGCGCTGCCCGCCAGCAGATCGGGCAGCCGGACCGTCAGATAGAACTGCCAGGCCTCCAGGCCGGCCAGACCCAGGCTCAGCAGCCCGATCACAAGTACCGTCCCAGCTAGTCCGGCCAGCGCCCGCCAGCGTCCGCGCCAGAGCAAGTACAGAACCAGCAGGCCGGGCGCGATCTTCAGAATCGCTGCAATCCCTATCAGGGCGCCGCCCCACGCGTCGTCCCCGTTGCGTAGCCGATACGCCGCTGCCGCCAGCGCCAGGCCGATGACCAGATCGACCTGCCCCAGTCGAAACGCCAGCAGAAACGGATCGAGCAGAGCAACTACACCCAGCACCAGGCCCAGCCACACCGCCGCCGGCAGAGCCGGCCGAACCAGCCGCCAGGTCAGCGCCGCGGTTGCCAGCAGCGCGACATGGTTGACGGCCAGGAAGGCCAGCCGCGCGGCCGCCAGCGGCATGGTCGAGTAAGGCACGAAGTAGAGCATCGCCGTCGGCGGGTTGGTCACCATGGCCCAGAGGCGCGTGCCCACGTACGGAATCGCCTCGCGTCCCGCGACCTGCAGGGCCACCTCGTTGTCATAGGGGTTGAGCCCCTCGCGCAACGCCAGCGCGCCGATGTAGTTGACCCGCAGATCCGAGGGCGCCTCAATGGCGAGCACGTCCAGCAAGGCCAGCCGCAGATAGGCCAGCCCGCCCACAACCGCCACGACCATCAGTCCCCGGCTGCCCAGCCCACTCGCCTCGTGCTCTGGCTTCATTCCTGGAATCGGCTCGGCCGAGGGATTGCCCAAAGGCGAACGCGACGCTAACCAGGGCCAGCCCGCCCACAGCAGCGTCAGGGCAACGAACTTGACGGCCAACCATTCGGTGACCGATGGCCGTGCGAACAATTCGGGTGTTACCAGCCCAACGGTCAGGAGATGATTCGTCGGCTCATGCGCGTACTGGAAGACGGTAATGATCCAGCCGTCGAGCGTCGCCAGCAGGGGCACGCCGGCCCCGATCCAGTCCGTCCCGTGGCCGCATCGCCGGCGCACCGCCCACGCCGCTCCCCAGACCACCAAGGCGCCGCCCAGGCTCCCGGCGGCTGTCGCTGCCCAGGCCCCGCTGGGTGCCGTGAGGTCGGCTCGGCCAACTGAAGCGCCGGCCATCGCGAGAGCCATGCCAACCAGACTGGCCCATCCCAAGGCGCCGAGCACGGCTCGCAGCGGCGGAATCTCAGCCGGGAACTTATGCATGCGCGGAGTCCGGCGCTTTGGCGGGCTCGGCCCGGGCCGACCGTCCCTCGTGCCAAAGGCGGCGCGCAAACACCGCGCCCAGCGCCAGGATGGCCACGGTCCGCGCGACGACTACGATCCAAAGCGCCCACTGGTGGTCCGACCAAAGCACGAAATACACCGGATATTCCAACAAGGCCAGACCGGATAGTCCGGTGGCCAGCAGAAATCCCCGCCCGCCTGGATACGCCAGCAACACAAACGGCAGCAGCCAGACCATGAACTGCGGCGACCAACCGCGCAGGTACAGCGCGAACGCCACCAGCGCCAGCCCGGTGGTCCAGACCACCCCCGCTGGTGTGACCGGCGTGCGTCGCAAGGCCAGCAGGGCGTACAGCGCCGCCACCACGGTGGCCGCGCCCCACCAGGCAGCGGCGGGAAGGTCCGGCGTGTAGTTGAATTCCAGCGCCGTGTGCGGCGCCTGTCGGTAGCGATGGATCCAGCCAAATCCAAAGTAGCCGTCGGCCAGCGCCCACACGGTCTCCCAGCCTGGCCGCATCAGCATGTTTTGGAATGAGGCCACAAAGAACTCACGCCCGGCTACCGCCAGCGGCGTCAGCGCGCCAACCACGGCCGCGACCGTCAGGCCGGCCAGCCGCGCCCGGGCCGGCCACGGCTGACCGGCCAGCAGCGCGGGCAGCACGGCTACGGGAAAAAGCTTGGTCAGCATGCCCAGCGCAATGGCCAGGGCCGCCGTATGTCGGCGTTCGCGTATGACCAGATAGACCCCCAGCAGCAGGAAGAACCCGGCAATGGATTCGAAGTGTCGGTTGGCGATGTAAATCGGATAGAACAGCGCGGCGTAGCCCGCGGCCGCCACGAGCCCGCGCGGCTCGTCCCACACGCGCACCGCGATGGCGTGAATGAGCCAGAGGATGCCGGCTTCAAACGCGACCATCAGCAGGCTGAACAGCACCTGGAAGGCCGGCTCGTCGCCGCCCAGCGGCACGCTCAGCAGCTTCAGACCTGAAGCGATCCACGGGAACAGCGGCGGGTACTCCACCCAGTAGTCCAGGTACGGCTGCAGCCCTTGCAGCGCCAGGCGAGCCCGCTGCTCGTAGGCGCCCACGTCGCTGCCGCGTTCGAACAGCCCGATCGGCCGCCACAGCAGCGCCAGTCCCAGCCGCAGCAGCACGAACTGCGCAAAGACGAGGCCGAAAGTGAGCCTCGCAAACCTTCCGCCGGCCAGTGCCTGCACGGCATCGCGCAGGACGCCCAACGGGGCGGGCCTGACTCGATCCAGGCTCAGCGGCAGCCACAGCACCTGGCCCGCCACCCAGACTCCAATGGGCGCTGCCCACAACCAGCGCAGGTCGTCGGTTTGCAACAGGCGATGGTTCACGGCGTCGGACACGAAAGCCATCACCGCCAGCGTCCCCGGCGCCAGCAATGGCCAGTGGGTCCAGGAGTGGCCCACCAACACGTCATCGACCCGGCGGCGCGCCACGAATGCCACCAGTAGCGCGCCGGCCACGCTCCAGGAAGCCGCGGCGGCGAGCGTGACGAGGAAGTAGAACGCCCAGGCCGCGCTGATGCCACCGAGCGTTGTGCGTCCCTCCCGCATGAGCGCGATGAAGAGAGCCAGACCCAGGATCAGCGCCAGCGTGACAAGCAGGGCGGCAACCCCGCGCCAGCGCAACGCCGGGTACTGAGGACCCTTCGCGGCCGTCAGGTCCCCAGCGGTCTTCTGGTTAGTCGACTGCTTCGGCGTCAAGCCTGAGCGCTCAGGCCGGTGCGACGCCCGTCAGCAGCGTGCTGGCGAAGGCAGTGAAGGCCGGGGATTCGGGTGCGGCACAACTTCGCATACGCGGGCGCCTCCGTTGCGCTGTGATCAGCGACACGAGAGTGGCGCCAAACCGTACTCTAGCAGTATAAGCTTAGGGTGTCGGAGTCTGGCACTACCGTATGCCAAGGCAACGTTGCAGCATCTTGGCGCCTATCCCTCGATCGTCCACACGAGCCGCGAACATTTTTGTGCCCCATTTGTGGTACAATTGTGCTCCTGATCCAGGAGGCCGCCATGGCGAAAACGGCAATGATTCGTGCCAGGGTCGAACCTGAACTCAAGCAGCAGGCCGAGGAGATCCTCTCCCATCTTGGCCTATCGCCAACTGTGGCGATCACGCTCTTCTACCGCCAGGTGGCCCTGCAATACGGACTACCCTTCTCGGTGAGGCTCCCAAATCCCGAAACTGTCGAGGCGTTGCGACAGGCACATGCAGGGGAAGGTCTGACCAATTACGGCGACCTGGAGGATCTCAAGGCCCGGCACGCTTGATCCGTGCGTCTGCGTACGACGACGCGTTTCGAACGCGACCTGAGGCGCGCCAAACGGCGCAATAAGGACCTCAACAAGCTATGGGCCGTCGCGGACAGGCTCCTGGCAGGGCAACCGCTCTATCCACGTCACCGGGCCCATCGCCTGACCGGTGACTGGTCACAATTCTGGGAATGTCACGTCGAGCCTGACTGGCTGTTGATCTGGGGTCGGGAAGAAGACGCTCTGCTTCTGGTGCGCTGCGGATCACACGCCGATCTCTTCGGCTGACGGGCCGTCCTTGTCGATGCCCCTGGCAGTCCTCGTCGCAGATCGAATCTTATTGCTGGCGGATTTGTAGGCACAGCTGGGGAGCGCAAGTCACGCGGGCGCGACGCCGGTCAGCAGCGTGCTGGCGAACGCTTCGGGAACCGGGACTCCAAACGCCTTGACTTCGCCGTACGCCCCCCGCTGGTCGAAGTCCACCCGGCGGAGTTCGGCCGACCAGCGGCCGGCGGCGTCATCCAGCACGGCGTAGGTGGCCAGCCCGGGTTGGCCGTCGTGCGAGCGGCCTACGGCGCCGCAGTTCACGGCCAGCACACTTCCGGCGTGGCGGATCATGGCGGTGTGCGTATGTCCGCTCGCCACGGCAGCGGCTTCGGTGGGCCCAATTACCCTGAGTACCGTTTGCTCGTCGTCGTCGCGACTCCAGCCGGTCTCGTCATCGCCCGGCGAACCGTGCACCACCAGCAGCGTGCCGGCTGGTGACTCGATGCTGACCTGCCGCGCCATTGCTCCCATTTTTCGCACCAGGGCTGGCCCTAGCCGCTCGGCGGCCCAGGCCACGTTGGCGCGTAGAAACCGCGCCTGCGCGCCCTCGGGGTCGCCCAGCGCGGCCAGCTTCGCGGGCAGGTTGACGATGTAGCGGTCCGTGTTGCCCTGCACGCATCGCCAGCCCAGATCCTGCACCCGCTCCCAGCACTCACGCGGCCGCGAGCCGAACAACGCGGCGTCGCCCCCAAACACCACCTCGTCCGCGCCAACCCGCCGCAGGTCCGCCAGCACCGCGAACAGGGCGTGCCGGTTGCCGTGGATATCCGTGACGACTGCGATCCGCATCCTGCCCGCCAGCGTGCCCTACCGGTCGAGACTGTGCCAGTGGGCCGCCGCGCGCATGCAGGTCTCGTTGATCGCTCGCTGTCCCAGCGGACGGGCGCACGCGAGCCCGTGGGAGCGTGATACCGTAAAAATGCGCGGTGGCGGTGCATGGTCGCACCCGGGCGTGGCTGTACGGAAGGATTGCCCGCCGTGGCGACCGTACCGATTGAGCAGCGCGTAGCCCGTCTTGAAGCGAACTACGAGCACCTGGCGACCAAAGCCGATCTGCGGGAGCTGAAGGCCTCGCTCACGCGCTGGGCCGCCGGTTTGCTGATTGCGTGTCTCGTCTCAGCCCTCAGCGCCGCCGGTACGGCCATCGTCACCCTGATCGTTCAACTCGCCAACTAGCTTGCTCTGGCGCTCTCCAGGCGCCTATCAACTGCTCGGGAGTCACGCATTCCGCTTGGCCGACGAGTTACCGCCATGCTGCGCACTAAGCTCGAAGCATCGACAGGCGCTGAGTATCTGAGCAGTTCACACGGGAAACGCGACGTCGCCGAATCGCTCCGGTATTTCGAGTATTAGAGTCCCCTTTCAATCGGATGTCAGACTTTCCTTGGTATAATGACGCCGGGTGGCCGCTGGCTCAATTTCAGTGGCAAATCTCACCTACAGATGGGTTGCTGAATTGGACCTTAGCGAATTTTCCGGACAGTCATTGGTAATTGCTGTTGTACTTGTCGTCGTAACGATACTTGTACTCCTCATAAATGTGGCGTCCATTCCAGTCATTTATTTCATGGTCCTGAGAATACTTGTTTCCGGCGTAAGGTCATTTGTCTCATGGGTTGTGTATCTGTTCGACAATCGCCGGGTTGAGCTTCCGGACGTCCGGTCGGCGTCTGCCGAGCCGGTCGTCAGTCGGGTCCCGCCGGTGCGTCGGGATCCGGCCGTGCGAGCGACGGCCGCGCGTGTGATGGCGCGTCGCCGGCGCCGCAGCCGTCTCCTCTTCGGGTTGCTGGTGCTGGGGATCGCGCTGCTGGCACCGGTATGCCTGGGCTTTAACGTCTGGCTGGACGTGTTGGCGGAGCGGCGGACGATCCGGGTCAATCACACCATCTCGGATGGCGCCGATCGCTTGCCGGAGTTCCTTACTGCGGAGATGACCATGGTAGCCGAAGAGCCCGGCAACTCGGATTCGCTGTGCACCGTGACGCTGAGCTGGACTGATTCAGGCTCCGAACGGATTCAGAAGCGCGTCATTAACAACCCGGACCGCATTGACATTCGTGACGTGTTGTTAAGCGAGGGGATTCGCGAGAGTCCGCACTACGACCAATGGCCCGTAACGCTGACGACGAAAGACCGTAGGCCGTGGCGCCTGGAAAGGTCGAACTGACGGGGCGGTCGGCAAGTCGATGTGGGGCGGCTGTGCTCGTGAGTTACGTGGGATGCGCCGCCAGCGGCGACCGGGCTGACCGGCCCGGCTGCCAAAGGCCACTTCGTCCGCGCCCACCCGCTGCAAGTCGATGCACCCCAAACAGGGCCGGGCGATTGCTGTGAATATCCGACAGGCCTGGGATCCGCATCCCGCCAGCCCGCGAACCCTACCGGCCGCGACTATGCCAGTGGGCCGGGTCCCTTGGCTAGACTGCGCCCATGCCACCTGCAAGTCCCCGCATGGTCCTGGTTCGGCAGGCCTTTGACACGGCCGAGCTTGATGACCTCGAACACCACCTGACCGTCGCACTGCGCCGCCAGCTCGAGCGAGCCGCCTTGCCGTCAGGCGCGTCCGTTGCCATTGCCGTCGGCTCGCGAGGCGTCTCGCCCGTGGTCCAGGTCGTTCAAACCCTCGTGCGTGGACTGCGCGAAGCGGGGCTGTGCCCCTTTGTCGTTCCAGCCATGGGCAGCCACGGCGGCGGAACGGCTGAGGGTCAGGCGTCGGTGCTGGCCGACTACGGCGTGCACGAACAGGCCGTCGGGGCCCCGGTTCGCGCCACGATGGAGACCGTGGTGTTGGGCACGACGATCTCCGGCATCACCGTCCATCTGGACGCCGAGGCGGCGGCCGCCGACGGCGTCATCGTCATAGGCCGCGTCAAGCCGCACACCGGCTTCCGTGGTCCGATCGAGAGCGGCCTCTGCAAGATGAGCGTCATCGGCCTCGGCAACCGCCGCGGCGCCGAGTCGTTGCACGCCCATCCGCTGGCCACCGGTATCCCCGAAGCGGCGGCCCTGACCGTCGCTTCCGGCCACCTGCTCTGTGGCGTGGCGCTGGTTGAGAACGCCTTCGACCGGCCCGCCCGCGCCGAGGTTGTCCCACCGGAGGCCTTCCACGCCACCGATCAGCGCCTCCTGAAGCTGGCTCGCGAACTCATGCCCCGGCTGCCCCTGGACAAGCTCGACGGCCTGCTCATCGACCGCATGGGCAAGAACATCTCCGGCTCGGGCATGGACCCGAACGTCGTCGGCATGTGGCGTCGCCTGGGCGAGCTTGACCGCAAACCCGACTACGGCTGGCTGGCCGTGCTGGGTCTCACCCCCGAATCGCACGGCAACGCCGTCGGCATCGGACTGGCCGATCTCTGCAGCCGCAAGCTGGCCGACGCCATCGACCACGAAGCCCTCGCCATGAACACCCTCACCGCCATGGCGCTGCACGCGGCCAAGGTTCCGCTGACGCTGCCCACCGACCGCGCCTGCTACGAAACCGTCCTTCACCTGGCCACACGGTCCACCAGCAACGCGCTGCGCATCGGCCGGATTCGCAACACCCTGGAACTTGAGACCTTCTGGGTCAGCGAAGCCGTACTGGACGACTTGCCGGGAACCTGCGAAGTCGTTGAGTCGGCGACGCCGTTCGGCTTCGACGCCGACAACACCATCGTGGAGGCTGGCGCCTTCGAATCACGCGGCTAGCGGCTTGCCAATCTGGCGTGGGCCGGCTCCGGCATGAGGATTGGCGGGCGACGCTCGGTCGTGCCGCGCTCCATGCCGTTCTATCTCGCTGTCGGCGTCCTGCTGGCGATGCCAGGCCCATCGCTCGAAGCTGTGCGCGCTGACTTCAACCTCACGTATGTGGTGGTGGTCCTGACCTTGATCGTTCCCTCGATCTCGTATGCAACGGGAACGATTGTGGGTGGGCTAGTGGCGGATCGGCTTGGCCGCCGCTCCACGCTCACCACGGGGGTGGCCCTTCTCGTCGTCGGGCTGCTGGTATCCGGCTTTGCGCCGGCGCTGGGGGTACTGCTGATCGGAACTTGCCTGAACGGCTTTGGCTTCGGGCTGACGGAGTCCCCGCTCACGGCGACCATTTCCGATGTGGCGGGCGACGCAACCGGTCGCGCGATGACGATTTCGCAGATGCCGTTCGGCTTCGGCGCGCTCATGGCCCCGCCGCTGGTCGGTGCGCTGCTTCAGACGCCAATCGGTTGGCGAGGCGGCTATCTCGCCGCGGCCCTGCTAGTCATGCTTTCGTCGGCGGTGCTGCTGTCCGCGCGCATTCCGGCCGTGACCGCACAACGCGCGCGCGGTCAAGCACTCGTCTCCGCCGTCATGCGTCCCGTGCCAATCCTGCTCGGCGCTGTAGTCGTGGCCTATTTCGGCATGCAACTCGGGCTAGGCGGGTTTCTGGCTGCGTACCTGGAGGCCGACCATGGCTTCACGCGCCCGGCCGCGGCCACGTTGGTGGCGGCCTTTTGGATCGGTATTTCGCCCGGACGGATCATCGGCGCGTGGCTGGCGCTGCGACTGCGTGCCTACGACCTGGCCATTGGCAGCCTGGGCCTGTCGCTGCTGTTCTCGGTCATCGTGGCTGGCGTCCCCCAGCCCGCGGCAATCCTCGCGGCTGCGGCGCTCGCCGGCGTGGCGGCCGGTCCACTGTTCACTACGGTGGTCGGGATTGGGGTGCGCTACCGACCGTCTGCCTCAGGCATGATCGCCGGATTAATGCTCGCCATGGGCGGCACGGGATTCGCCGGGCTCTCGCTCCTGTCAGGCGCCGTGGCGGACGCACTCTCGGTCCGCGCGGCCGTGACGGTATTGCCGGTCACCCTTGCAATCGCCTTTCTGCTGCTGCTGCTGGCGCGTCGGCTGCACATGGCTGAGTTGCGAAATTGACGGCTTTGCCGTCGTAGGAAATAAGGACTGACGATGCTTCTGGCGGCCACGGTCTGGTTCTACGCCGCCGCCGGCGCTGCCGTCAGCGTCTTCGGTCCCTCGCTGGAATCGATCAGCGACGAGTTTGGCATCACCTACGGTCAGGTCAGCCTGGTCATCACGACGATCTCCGTCGGCTTCCTCACTGGCTCCCTGGCCGGCGGCGCGATCTCAGATCGATCTGGTCGCCGGGCAATGCTTGTCCTTTCAGCCGTGGGGTCCTCGATTGCCATGGTCTGGATGGCCGTCAGCCCCAGCTTCGGCTCGCTGTTGGCGGCAAGCTTCCTGGCCGGCAGTGCGCTCGGTCCCGGTGCCGCCGTCTCGACTGCATTGGTTGCGGACGTGGCCCGCGAACGCAGCACCCGAGCGCTGAACTTGGTCAATACCGCCTTCGCGCTGGGCGCAATCCTTGCACCGTCGCTCGTGGCGGTCTGCTTGGCGGTCTTCGCGAACTGGCGCGTCGCCTATCTCGTCGTCGCCGTCTGGCTGGCCACGGGCACCGTGGTCTTCGCTCGGTTGTCCTATCCGCCGCGTCGCGCCGCCAGTCCGCCGTTTCGCACCGTCCTGCGCGGACTTGGATCCCCGGTGCCCATTCTGATCGGACTTGTGCTGTCCATGTACGTTGGCGTCGAAATCGCCTTCGCCGACTTCGGCGCTTCGTTCATGGAAAGAGTTCAGGGCGTCCCTCGAACGGCGGCGGCGGCCTCGGTGACGGCGTTCTGGATCGGGATCGTGGTCGGTCGTCTCGTCGTCGCACGGTTGGCGGCTACGTGGCCGGCCGCGCGGATCATTCGCTGGTCCCTCATCCTTGCGCTGGCCCTGTCCACGCTGGCGGCACTGGCGTCCTCGGCGCCCATGGCCGTCCTCGGTTTCGCATTGACGGGCGCCGCGCTCGGCGGCGTATTTCCAACCGTACTGGGCATCGGGGTGCGCCTGCGGCCGGAAATGTCAGGCGCCCTGGCCGGCGCGCTCGTGGCGATGGCTGGGGCCGGGGGCGCACTGCTGGCCCCAATGCTTGGTGCCGTGTCCGACGCCGCTGGTCCGCGGGGTGGCATGCTCCTGGCGCCCGCGTTTATCTTCGCGGCCATGGTGATCTTCGAACTCGCCCAGTTGCTGCGGCGTAGAAGCTCGCGCGACGTGTCCGGTTTGACCGCGCCACCCGCCGAGGGCTCCATTGATGCCTGACCTTTCCCTACCCGTCGGCGCTATTGACCTTGGCGGTACCAGCTTGCGCGCGGCCGTCGTTGACGCGAACGGTGGCATCGCCGGATTTGTGACCGGCGCCACGGAAGCCTCCCGAGGCCCCGACGCTGTGATTGAACGCATCGTCACGGCGCTGCATGACACGCTGGCCCGCGCCTCCGTGGACATCGCGGAACTCGCGGCCGTGGGCATCGGCGCGCCCGGACCGCTCGACTGGCAGACCGGCGTGATCCACGAGGCGCCCAACCTGCCGGGCTGGCGGGAAGTTCCGCTGGTTGACCGCGTGGCCGAGGCCGTGGGTCTGCCAACCTTTCTGGAGAACGACGCCAACGCCGCCGCGCTTGCCGAGCGCCAATACGGAGTCGGCCAGGGCGCCCTGAACATGCTCTACGTAACCGTCAGCACCGGTGTGGGCGGCGGTCTGATTCTGGATGGCCAGCTTTGGCACGGCGCCTACGGCAGCGCGGGCGAATTCGGACACATGACCGTCGACTTCGACGGTCCGTTGTGCGACTGCGGCAACCGCGGTTGCGTGGAAGCCCTCGCCTCGGGCCCCGACATCGCCGCCTGGGTCGGGCAGCAAATCGCCGCGGGTCACACTAGCGAGTTACATGGCCAGGCCGGCCTTACCGGCCGGGACGTGGTCGAAGCGGCGCGGCAGGGCGACGCGCTGGCCGTCAGTGCCGTGGCGCGCGCCGGGCGGGCCGTCGGATTCGGCGTCATCAACGTAGCGCACCTGGTGAACCTGGACATGGTGGTCATCGGCGGCGGAATCGCCAACGCCGGCGCCTTGCTCTTCGATCCGTTGCGAGCCACGGTGCGCGACCACCTCTTGGAGAGCACCGCGCCCAACCTGCGCATCGAACCCTGGTCGCTCGGTGAAAACGTAGGGCTGCTTGGCGCCGCTGCCGCCGCCCGCTCGCGCTTGGCCGCTGACTAGCTCGACTACGCCTTCCAGGCCGGGAGATAGTCCGACGCCGGGTTGTCCGTAATCCGCGCCAGGTCCGTTCCGTCAACCCGGATGGTGTAGATCTCCCAGTTCGCGTCGCGGTAGCTGGCAAAGGCGATCTTGGCGCCGTCCGGCGAGAACACCGGGTTCCAGTCCGGAGCCGGGTGTGTGGTCAGGCGCACCTCATTCGATCCGTCCGCGTCCGCCACAAAAACGTCGAACGCGTCTCCAACCCAGCGGGCGAACGTGATGCGCGAACCGTCCGGCGAAAACGATGGGTCGCGTCCGCTGCTGATCACCGCGCGCGTTCCAGCTGGATCGTCCAGGTTCAGCGTCACGATGTCCGCCCTGCTCGTGAAGATGATCTGCGAACCGTCCGGTGACCAGGCGGGATAGCAGAGGAAGCCGGCCTGATCGCCGATGATCCGTTGGTCGGATCCGTCCGCCAGCATCGTGTAAATCTCGCTCTCGCCGCTGCGGGTGCTCGCAAATACCAGCCGGTCGCCGGACGGCGACCACCAGGCCTCCCAGTCGGTGGCCGTTGTTTGAGTCAGTTGCTCCAGGTTCCCGCCGTCGCTGTCGGCCACGAAAACTTGGAACCCACCGCTCGCGAACCCCGAGAACGCAATCTGCTCGCCGTCCGGCGACCAGTTCGGGCGGCTGCTGAGTCCCCCCGTCAGCGTCAGCTGCGTCTGATCTGTTCCGTCCGGCGTCATGGTCCACAGGTTCCAGGCGCCGTCACGGTTGCTAAGGAAGGCCAGCAGCCCGGTCGTCCCGGCCAGCGTCGGGTCGGGGATCGCAACGGTCGCCTGCGCTGGAATCAGACCCCCGTCGCGGTAGTCCAGACCGCTATGGGGGATGGCCACGTTGGCCGGACCAACCGCAGGTTCGGAGTCAGGGTGCCATTGCCAGAAAACCGCGCGCTGCGCACGCAACACCACAATGTCGCCGCGGACTTCGTGGGCCACTGGCAGTCCGTATGTTTCCAGCCAGCGGTCGTTGCGAAACCAGCGACGCTCGATTTCCGGATACCGCGCCAGAATCTCGAGCCGTTCCGCCTGGATCTCCTCGAACGATCGGGCGTCATCCGGCCTGGCTTCCGGTGGAAATGGAACGCCGCGTGCGCTGTCCAGCCATTCGTCCCGTCCCGCCTGGCTGAGGGCGTCGTACACGTTCACAAACGCCATCCCACCGCTCGCCGACCACCTCAGGACGGCCTTCTGAAACGCCTGAAATGTCAGCGGCCCATCCGACCAGCGATTGGAAACCGGATAGCCAAGCCTGCGCACGCCGCCGCCCGACTGGAAGAATGTCCAGAAGGGGAGGTCGTGGGCGTCGGTCACCGCGAAACCGAGGCCGACACCAGGGCCGGTTTGCGTGTAGAACCATCCCGTGGGGAGGGCGTAGTCCTGCGGCTCCGCCGCACGCGTCGGTTGGACAGTCGTGAGGAAGGCGCCGACGACGAACGCCAGCGCCAGCGCGACGCCGCGCAATGATTTCCACGACCGAACGCAGTACGACATGGCGAGCTATCGAGCCTACGAGTTGGCTGTGGGCGGCCAATGTATCCCACGCGCTCGATTCCGACCGTAGTACAGCTTTGGTTTCGTGCGAAACTAGACTGAGCGCCCTCGCAGGCGACAGACACTTCTTGGTAGGTGAGATCAATGGCGGAATACGTGAATCCAGACGCTCTGGTGGACACCGACTGGGTGGCCGCGCACGGCGGCGACGACGGTGTGCGGCTGGTCGAGGTGGACGTGGATACCACCTCCTACGACTCCGGACACATCCCGGGCGCGGTGGGTTGGAACTGGGAAACCCAGCTCTCGGACGGCGTACGGCGTGACATCGCCTCGCCGGAACAGTGGAAGGATCTGCTGGAAAGCTCCGGCATTTCCGCCGACACCCACGTCATCCTGTACGGCGACAACAACAACTGGTTCGCGGCCTTTGCCTACTGGCAGTTCAAGCTCGGTGGGCACGACCGCGTGAGCCTCATGAATGGCGGACGGCTCAAGTGGGAGCAGGAAGGTCATGAGTTGACCACTGCCCCGTCCGACGTTGAGCGCTCCTCCTACGCCGCTGGCGAGGCAAACCCGTCCCTGCGCGTCTTGCAGCCCGACGTCCGCGCCGCCGTGGGCGACGGCTCAACCGTGATGGTGGACGTGCGTTCGCCCGCCGAATTTACCGGCGAAATCCTGGCGCCGCCCGGCCTGGCTGAGCTGGCCCAGCGCGGCGGACACATCCCGGGCGCCGACAACGTTCCCTGGCTGACCGCCGTCAACGAGACCGACGGCACGTTCAAGTCCGCGGACGAGTTGCACGAAATCTACGGAGCGCGCGGAGCTACGGGCGACGCGCCGGTCATTACCTACTGCCGGATCGGCGAGCGTTCCGCGCACACCTGGTTTGCGCTGCACGAACTGCTCGGCGTCGCGAACGTTCGCAATTACGACGGCTCGTGGACCGAATGGGGCTCCATGATCGGGATGCCGATCGAGCGCTAGGCGGCGCCAGCCGCCCGCAACGACCTAGCCGCCCAGTTCAACCTGGGCCAGGTCAATTGCGCCGCTCACCGGATCGATCCCGAACGTGTTCACGCTCGGCTTGAGCAGAAACGCCGAGGCGTGGCGGCCAATCGCGATCGCCGGCGTCTCGGAATCCAGCAGAGCGTCGGCGGCCGCGTAGGCCGCGCGTTGGGCCTCGTCGTCCGTGGCTGCCGTCGCCGTCGCCAGGTGTCGGTCGAACTCGGCGCTGGCCCAGCCGGAGCGGAAGAAATCGATGTCCGAGCGCCACAGGTCGTCCAGCCAGTTCGACGGATGGCGGTACTCCGAGGTCCACCCGGCGCGGTAGGCGTCGAAATCGCCAGGGTCATTCGAGAAGTCCAGGAAGTCGCGCCACTCGCGCACGTCCAGTTGAACCTCCAGGCCCAGGGTTTCGCCCCATACCCGCGCCAGTTCCGCGGCCAGGCGGTCCCATTGGTCCGTGCGGTGATAGGTGAAGCGCAGCGGCGGCAGTCCCTCCCCATTTGGGAAGCCGACGCTTGCCAGCAAGGCCCTCGCCTCGTCGACACTCGGCGTCCAATCGGACTGGGCTGCCAGGATGCTCTCCGGCGTCAGCCGATGCGCCGGCAGCGTCGGCAGATCAAATACGACCGAGGCCAGCGCCTCGCGGTCAAGCGCCAGTGACAGTGCTCGCCGCACGGCCGCCGAGTCCCAGGGCGGCTTGCGCGTATTCAGCACGATGAACCACGTCCCCGCGCGCTCGAAGAGCCGTACCTGCGGTTGCAGGTCCGCATCGGCCAGGGCCGACTTGAAGTCCCCGGCGGTCACGCTGGCGGCGTGGGCGGGACTGGCGTGGAAGTCCTGGAGTCGCGAGTCGGCCGACCGAGGGAAACGAATCACCACATCGCTGAACTTGGGTGGGGTCGGTCCGCCGTAGTGCGGGTTCTGGTGCAACGTCATGCCCAGGCTGCGGTCCCACTGCACCAGCTTGTAGGGCCCGTTGCTGCGGATGCGGACCGGTGAAGTCCAGGCTGCGCCCATGCCTTCGATCTCCGCCCGCGGCAGCGGAACAAAGGTCGATGTCGCCGCGCGCGCCAGGAATCCCGGCGTCGGAGTCTTCAGATGCACCCGCAGGGTTGAGGTGTCCGGGGCGTTGACCCGCGGGTCTTCACGCTGCCGGCCGCCGCTCGCAAAGCTCTCCGCGCCCCCAATCGGAAACAGCAGGTAGTTGAAGGTGGCGCCCAGCTCGGGCGACAGGTTGCGTTTCCACGACCAGACGAAGTCGTCGGCTGACACCGCCTCGCCCGAGGTCCAGCGCCCGTCGGCCGCCAGCTTGAACTGATACGCGTGCCCGGCGTCCGTGATCTGCCACGAGTCCGCGGCGGCGGCCCGCGCCGCGCCGCCTTCTCCAACGCGCACCAGCGGCTCGAACAGGGCGTCCGCGATCGTCGCCTCGTGAGGCTGCGCGACCAGCGCTGGATCCACGGTGGCCGGCTCGTCCAGCAGCAACTCAAGGCGCCGGCCGTCGCCGCCGGACCCGGGCGGCGCGGGACCGTCGCAGGCGGCCAGGGCGGCGAGCGCCATGCCGCCGCCCGCCATCCGCACGAACCGCCGACGGTTCAGTGGCACCGGCTTATCTGGCGATCGTCAGGTCCGTGAGCCACTCTCGAGTGAGCGGGCGGCCGGCGTAGCCGTCCACCCAGGGCTGCACGAGCTCGTGCGACACGAAGAACAGCAGCGGAATGAGTACACCCTGCTCGATTACCCGGTCTTCCACCTGCCCGTAAAAGTCCAGTCGATCCGCGTCCGTGTCGGCGCTGCGCGCGCGCTCGACCAGATCGTCCACCACGGCGTCTGAAAAGCGCCACGAGTTGTCGGGACGGTCCGACGCAAATAGCTCATCGGTGAAGTTGAACGCGTCCGGGAAGTCGGCCGACCAGCCGAGGTAGAAGGCCTGGATGTCGTGCTCCGGATCGTCGAGCGTGGCGACCACGTCATCGAACGAGCGCAACTCGATAAGCACGTCTGCGCCCAACTCGGTCCGCCACGGGTCGACGACGATTTCCAGGAACGGGTTGCCCGAGAGGCTGTCGCCCGGCGCTACCAGGGTTATGGGTGGCAGCGCCTCGGCGCTCCCGTAGCTCGACTTCGCCAGTTCCGCGCGGGCGGCCTCCACGTCGAAAGCAAGACCTTCGAATTCGGGACGGTGGCCCGGCAGGCCCGGCGGAATGACGCCTTTCGCCTCCCGCTGCGTTCCGCCCAGGAGCGCCTCGTTGATGAAGCCCCGGTCGGTGGCCAATGCCAGGGCCCGCCGCACGTACACGTCGTCGAACGGTGCCAGCGTCGTGTTGAACCCGATGTACTGGAACGCCAGGTCCGGCGTGCTGAGCAACTGCCCGCTGCGCGGCTCATTCGGGTCCCGGAACCGGTCCAGGTCGGCCGCGCCGATGAAGACGAGATCGAGCTCGTCATTTTCGTACAGCAGCAGGTCTTCGCCCCCGTCGAGTTGATGAAACTGAACCCGCGCCGGTCCGCCGGGTAGCCAGGATGCCGTGGCCGCCCGTCCCAGGACGATCAACTCTTCCGGCTGCCAGACCAGCAACTCGTAAGGCCCCGACCCGTTCGGCGATCGCCACCACGCATCGCCCAGGTCCACGTTGTCCCGGTCCACGATCAGCGCCGGTCCGGCGCTGAGTTTGCTGGGGAAGAACGAGAGCGGCGTGGTCAGGGTCACATCCAGTCTGCGCGACCCGCGGACGCGCAGACCCGAAACTGAGCTGGCCTCTCCGGCCGCATACTCCGCCGCGCCCTTGATGTCTTCCAGCAAGACAGGCCCGGATAGCGAGCCGGTATCGGGACTGAGGGCGCGCGTCCACGACCACGCCACATCGGCCGCGGTCAGCTGCCGGCCGTCATGAAACTTCGCCTGACCACGAATCGTGAACGTATACGTCAGGCCGTCGTCGCTGATGGTCCAGCCCGAAGCCAGGTCGGGTTCAACCGACAGGTCGGGTGCGATGCGTGTCAGTCCGGCGAATATCTCCTGCGCGTATCCGGCTGAGCCGGTGTCGCGCACGTGCACGGGATCAAGCGTTATCGGCTCGGAGCCCTCAATCCGCAGCGTGCCGGACGCCGCCGGCGCGGTCGGGCCTGCGGCGCCGCCGCTCAAAACGGCCAGACCGAGCGCCAGCGCCGCGACTGTCAGGAGCGCCCGGACGGCGCGCCGCCATTCGAAGGCTCTAGGCCCCCGCGTTCTCTGGACTCTGACGGCTCAGCATGTCTTCCGCACGCAGCATGATGGTGCGTTCGTTCACGTGGTGCAGCATCCGCACCGCGTCCGGCATCGGCACCCAGCGCGCCTCCACATGCTCAGCTGGGTCGGGCCGGATATTGCCGCCGGTGGATCGCAGCAGGTATTGGTGCACGACCTTGGGCACGAACCCGGTCCAAAGATCGGGTCGGACTTCATAGCGGATTTCGCCCAGATCGTCCTCCACTTCGCCCACGATGCCGGTCTCCTCCAGCACCTCGCGCACCGCCGCCGCTTTAGGGGCTTCGCCGCGCTCCACGGCGCCTTTCGGAAGCACCCAGGCGCCGCGCTGGGTTTGCACCACGGCTACCTGAATCTCACCGTTCTTGAGGCGATAGATCACCCCACCTGACGACTCGAGGAAAGGTTCCTCGGTGCCGGCGGCTACTTCGGTCTGATCGGCGGCTTCTGCCATGAGCTGCTCCTAGGCCATGCCGGTATCGCGGCTAGGCGAATCCAAGATGCGACCGGCTGGGTGTAGATCCCCTCTGATCCTGGTATTTGCTATTCAGACCCGGCGAGCCATACGGCTGCTCGGCCGGGCTGGTGAGTTGCGTCACCGAAAGCTGGCTGACCCGCATGCCGGGCCACAGCAGGATGGGCAGGTTAGCGTGATTCGACAACTCCAGCGTCAGGCTGCCGCGAAACCCCGGGTCGACATAGCCTGCGGTGCTGTGCACCATCAAGCCTAGCCGCCCCAGCGAGCTTTTGCCCTCGATCCGTCCCACCAGGTCGTCGGGCATCTGGATGGTCTCGACCGTTCCGCCGAGTACGAACTCGCCGGGATGCAGGACAAAGCTCGCGCCGTCCGCAACCTCAACCTCTTCGGTCAGGTCTGGCTGATCGCGCATGGGATCGATATGCGTCTCGGTCTGGTTGATGAACACCCGAAACACAGACCCCAGGCGCAGGTCGATGCTCGATGGCTGAATGGCGGTTGCGTCAAGCGGGGTGACGTTCAGGCGGCCTGACGCGATTGCGTCGCGTAGAGCCCGATCGCTCAGGACCACTCGCCCCCCTTTTCGCGGCCCGTTGGCGCGTGGCGCCGATGCTACCGTACGCCTGCCCGTCGCTCCTACTGAGGCGCTGGCTGCTGATTCTCTCCATCGACCAGGGCACCACGGGCACGACCACGCTGGTCATAGACGAGGACGCCCGCATCGTCGGCCGCGGTTACGCCCCGGTGGTTCAAAGCTACCCGCGGCCCGGTTGGGTCGAGCACGATCCGAACCAGATCTGGCAGGGCGTACTGGAGAGCACGCGTCATGCCCTCGACGATGCGCCGCCCGGCAGTATTGCCGCCGTCGGCATCACCAATCAGCGCGAGACCGCTGTCGCCTGGGACGCGGCAACCCTCGATCCCCTCGGGCCGGCCATCGTCTGGCAGGACGTTCGTACGGCGCCCGAGATGGCCGATCTGGAAGCGAGCGGCCACGGCGATGCCATCCGCGCCGTCACCGGCCTGCGTCCCAGCCCTTACTTCAGCGCCGGCAAGTTTGCCTGGATGCTCAACCACCGGTCCAAAGTCGCCGCCGCACGCGCCGCCGGCCGACTGCGCCTCGGCACCGTGGATGCCTGGCTGATTGCACGATTGACCGGTGGCGCGCACCTCACCGACGCAACCAATGCTTCCCGTACCCTGCTGATGGACCTCGAGACAGGCCGCTGGTCGTCTGAACTGGCCGAGCTGTTCGGCATCCCGGCAGAGGCGCTGCCCGAGATCGTCCCCTCGGTCGGCGACTGCGCGGTCACGGGTCCCGACGCCCCGGTCCCCGCCGGGACGCCGATCAGCGGGATCGCCGGCGACCAGCAGGCCGCGCTCTTTGGTCACCTCGCCGTGTCCCGCGGGGCCGCCAAGGTGACCTACGGCACCGGCTGCTTCCTGCTTCAGCACGCCGGAGCCTCGCGCCCGCCCGACATCGAACACCTGCTCACCACTGTGGCCCTCGCCCAGCCGGACGGCCTGACCTACGCCTACGAGGGCAGCGTGTTCACCGGCGGCGCCCTGGTGCAATGGCTGCGCGACGAACTGGGGCTGATCGAGTCCGCGCCCGAGATCGAGGTGCTGGCGCGGAGCGTGCCCGACACCGCTGGCGCGGTCATCGTTCCCGCCTTCACTGGGCTGGGAGCGCCCTACTGGGACCCCAACGCCCGCGGGGCGATCCTGGGCCTCACGCGCGGCGTTTCCGCCTCCCACCTGGCCCGGGCCGCCCTCGAAGCCATCGTCCACCAGGTTCACGACGTCCTGGAGATCATGCCGCCGCTGACCGGCGAGCTGCTGGTGGACGGCGGCGCCGCCGCCAACAACCTGCTGATGCAACTCCAGGCCACCAGCGCCGCGCGCGCCGTCGCCCGGCCCGCGGACATCGAGACCACCGCCCTTGGCGCGGCCTACATGGCTGGCCTGGCCAACGGCGTCTGGTCCAGCGTGGACGACCTGCGCTCGCTGCGACCTCTCCCGACCCTCTTCCAGCCGGGACAGGAGACCCTCGCCACGGACCGTCCCACCTGGCGCCGTGCCGTACAGCGCACCCGCGGCTGGGCGGCGGCCCCCGGCCGCGCGTGAGAAACTGCCGCGCATGAGCCTGCACGTCGCGTTCTGCCTGTGGGGCCTTCCCGACGACCCCGTGGTCGCCACCGCCTTCGCCGCCAGCGTCGGGTTCCAGTCGGTCGACGTGCGCCCCGGCTACGGCAGCCTCGCGGCCTCCGACCGCACCCTGCCCATCACCTGCATGGCCGTCGCCCACCTCATGCCGGAAGGGGCAATGCTGGACGCGACCTCGGAGCCGGCCCGTCAACTCGCCGTGGACCATGTCCGCGCCGGAATCCTCGAAGCCCGGAATCTCGGCGTGCCCGACGTCTACCTCGCGCCCCCGGCCACATCCGATGGGCCGGCGCTGGCCGCCTACCGCGAAACGGCCCTCACGCTGGCCGACGAAGCCACGCGCGCCGGCGTCCGCCTGGGCATCGAACACTTCCCCGGCCGCGGTCTCCCCACCGTCCGCCAGACCCTCGACTTCATCACGGCCTGCGGCCACGACAACCTCTACATGCTCTTGGACATCGGCCACAACCAGATCGCCGGCGAGTCCGTCGCCGAATCCATTCAGGCCGCGGGCGACCGCCTCCAGTACGTGCACCTCAACGACAACGACGCCCAAAGCGACCTGCACGTGGGCCTGCTCGAGGGCGTGCAGGACGAAGCCTGGGTGCGCGATGCCTTGCGCGCGGTGGTCGAAGCGCCTTACGAGGGCCCGGTCAGCGTCGAAGTCAACATGGCAATGCCCGATCCACGGGCCGCCGCCGCCAGTAGCCTGTCAATCGTGCGGCGGCTCGAACCTGACGCCTAGACCCGCCCGGCCGCTCGGTACGAGTCCTCGATCAGCTGCACCGCGTTCGCGCAATCCCTGGGCGTGATCGCCGCTGGATCCCCGCGACCCACCCGCTCCAGGCAATCCCGCACGAAGCCTGGATAGGAGGACATCACCGTAACCGGCGTGTCCAGGTGCTCGTTTCGGCCCGGTGCCAATATCTGCAGACCGTCGGGAACCGCTCGCAACATGGCGTTGGTGCCGGCAATCTTCATCTCGGCGTCGGACTCGTTGGCCGGCCACGTGGGCATGGTGTATCCCACCTCCACGTGCACCAGCGTCCCGCTCGAACTTCGCAGCGTCGCCAGCGCGTAGTCCTCGACCTCGGATGCGTGGACGATGTTGCTGATGACCGCCGACGCCACCTGCACGTCCTCGCCCAGCAGAAACCGGGACATGTCCATCCCGTGTCCGCCCAGGTTCGTCAGCGCGCCCCCGCCCGCCTGCGAGCGGTCCAGCATCCAGGGCGAATCCCACTCGACATAACGTTGCATGGTGGGCCGGATGATTCGGAACACGATGTGCGAGATCGGACCGAACTCATCCGCCGCGATCATCTCTCGCGCCTTCAACGCCCACGGCGACTGCCGGTTCGGGAACGGCACCGACACCCACGCTCCACGCGCTTCCGCCAGGTCTGCCAGTCCGCTGACGACACTCGCGCTCGTGCCCATCGGCTTTTCCATCAGGAACGGGATGTCGGCCTCGATCAGAAACCGCGCGATGTCCGGCATCTCCGCGTGCCGACCAAGCGCGATCACGAAGTCGGGCTTCGTCGCGTCGACCATCTCGCGGTAGTCGGTAAAGGCCGTGGTTTCGTACCGGCGTGCCCGGTCCTCCGCGATCGCGGCGTCACTGTCCGATACGCCTACGAGTTCCAGATCCAAGTCGAGGTTCTGAAGAACCGTGAGGTAGGCGGCGTCGTAAGTTGAGTGCCAGTGATTGACTTCGATGACGGCGATACGGCGCGGCGTACTCATGAGCGACATCTCCGGGATCCGGCAGCGGGACGGTAGCACGAGCCGCCGCAGTAAGCTCAGAAGTGAGAACCCATCAGAACTGGTGACGCCATGAGCGCGGATGACAAGGATGCCAAGGGCTGGGGGCGGCGCCTCGACGGCCTGATCAAGCGAGTGGGCGACGAAGTGGGCGGCGAACGCGGCGAAAAGGTCCGCCGCTTGCGCGGTGAAGTGACGGCGCTTGGCGATAAGGCAATGGACCGTGTGGACGATGCGCTCAGGCACGAACGCACGCAAGCCGTCGTGCGGCGGGTCGACGCCGCACTCACCGAGGTCGGTGACCGTTTGCGCGGCGACCCGACTGAGCGGACGGCCCAGGCGCCAGTCCCCACGGCGGACGAGGCGGCCGCCAGAGCCGATGAGATGGCTGCCGAAGCTGACGAAACCGCCGCCAAAGCCGATGAGCTGGCTGCCGAAGCTGACAAGACCGCCTCCAGAGCCGATGAGATGGCTGCCGAAGCTGACGAAACCGCCGCCAAAGCCGATGAGCTGGCTGCCGAAGCTGACAAGACCGCCTCCAGAGCCGATGAGATGGCTGCCGAAGCTGACGAAACCGCCTCCAGAGCCGATGAGATGGCCGCCGAGGCAGACGAAACTGCCTCCAGAGCCGATGAGATGGCCGCCGAAGCTGACGAAACCGCCTCCAGAGCCGATGAGATGGCCGCCGAGGCAGACGAGACGGCCGCGACTCCCGGCACGGCCACCACCGCCGCCGACACGACCCCCGCTGTCTCGCCCAACAGCGAGGACGAAACACCCGCCAAGCCTGCTTGACTGCAAGCCAGCGTCATTCCCCTCTGGCTATTGGCGACTGGCCACTGGCTACTGACTAAGTCCGTCCCCGCGGCAGCAACCGCGCCAGGCTCCGCCACGAGCGCGCCTTGCCCTCGCCGACCGGCAGTTCAGTGCCTTCCCGCACGAACTCCGTCCGCGGTGCCACGTAGCCGCGCACGGCCGGACCTCCGCCCACCACCAGCCGGACGGCACGCTCGGGCCACGACGCTGGGCGCTCCCCCGCCGTCGGGCGCCGCGCAGTATGAAGTGACGCGGGCCGTACACTGCCGCCGCACCGGCGGTGGGGGATGAGTCATGGCGCGTGATCCCTCGGTTGGACATTCGCCGCTGGTGCTCAGCATCGACGTAGGCAGTTCGTCGGTGCGCGCGGCCGCACACACCGTTGACGGCTCGCCGCTCCCCGGCAGCGAGGCCCAGATCGCCTCCAGCTTCGATACAACCCCCGACGGCGGCGTGCAGATCGATCCGGACGCGCTCTTCGACCGTATGGGCCAGGCCATCGACGTGACCCTGCGGCGACTGGGTTCAAGAGCGAGCGCCGTCCAGGGCGTTGGCGCCAGCGTCTTCGCCTCCAGCGTGCTCGGCGTTTCCGAGGCCGGCGATCCGCGCACGCCCGTCTACACCTACGCTGACACCCGCTGCGCCGCCGACGCCGCCGTCCTGCGCCAGGAATGGGATGTGGCGGCGGTCTACAACCGGACCGGCACGCCCATCCACGCCAGCTATCTGCCGGCCCGTCTGCTCTGGTTGCGCCGTACGCAGCCCTATGTGGTGCGCCAGGTCGCCAGCTGGATCACATTCGCCGAATACGCCTGCCAGCGTCTCTTTGGCCGTCCCTGCGGCCTGGGGCTCAGTTTGGCCGCCTGGTCCGGGATGCTGAACCGGCGCGAACTGGACTGGGACTTGGCCACGCTCGGCGCGTTGAACGTCGGTCCCGAATTGCTGGGCGCCATCGATTCAACCGGCGCGCCGCTCTGTGGTCTGACCGATCCCTGGCGTAAACGCTGGCCCGCCCTGGCCGACGTTCCCTGGTATCCCCCGCTCGGCGACGGCTTGTGCAGCAACCTCGGCACCGCGCCGAGTGAGACCGACGCGATCGTCTTCAACATCGGAACCAGCGCCGCCGTCCGCGCCTTGGTTCCCGGTCCGGTTCGCTCGGTCCCCGCCGGCCTGTGGGAATACCGCGTCGATCGGTCGCGCTCGCTGCTGGGCGGCGCTGAGAGCAACGGCGGCAACGTCGCCGCCTGGCTGCGCGACCTGCTGCGCGGCGTCCGTGGCGACGACCCCGACGACGTCAGCGCCCACCTACCGCCCGATGGTCACGGCCTCACCGTGCTGCCCTTCCTGGCCGGCGAGCGCAGTCCGGGCTGGGACGACGCGGCCCGCGCCACGATTCATGGAGCGCGCCTCAACACCCAGCCGGCCGACCTCCTTCTGGCCGGCATCGAAGCCGTGGCCTACCGCCTGGCCGCCATCTACGACTTGCTGGTTCCGGTGATCGGCGAACCCCACGTCGTCCACGTCTCCGGTGGCGCATTGCAGCGCTCGGACCGCTGGACGCAGATCCTCGCCGATGTCCTCGGCCGTCCGATCATCCGCTCCGCCGTCGCTGAGCCAACCAGCCGCGGCGCAGCCATCTGGGCGCTCAGGAAGCTGGGACATCCTGTCCCGGCCGATCACGGCGCCGACGACCAGCCGTTCGAGCCGGATCCCGCCCATCACGCTGTCTACCAGGAAGCCCGCGCCCGCCAGCGCCGCCTCTACCAACGCATGGCCGGCGCCGGCAGTCTCGATGTGCGCTGACACGCTCCGGCCCAACGTGCGAAGCCCTGCCCAGTGGCGGAAACTGACCTCAAGCCCTGCGAACCCCTGGAGACAGCAATGAACGTCGCCATCGGCGTGGACCACCGTGGCTTTGCCATCAAGGCCGACCTCATCGCGATCCTGCGCGCCGCCGGCTGTGAAGTGATCGACCTGGGCGCCCATTCCGACGAATCGGTCGACTATCCGGACTACGCGGCCGTCGTCGGCGAGGCCGTCGCCTCCGGTCAGGCCGACCGCGGCATCATCGTCTGCGGCAGCGGCGTCGGCGCTTGTGTGGCCGCCAACAAGGTCGCGGGCGTACGCGCCGGCATGTGCCACGACACCTACTCCGCCCGCCAGGGCGTTGAGCACGACGACATGAACGTGCTCTGCCTCGGCGCCGGGATCGTCGGGCTCTCGTTGATCGAAGAACTCGTCGATGCCTTCCTCGGCGCCCGATTCTCCGACGACGAAGAGCGCTACGTCCGCCGAGTGCGCAAGGTCCAGGCCCTCGAACGCGGCGAACGCCTCAGCCCCTGATCCCGAATCCTGGTCCCCGTCATGTCCGCGAACGCGGGTATCCACCCTTACCGCGATCCTCCACTTGCCAATGCATCGACCTCCGCATCAAAGCCTCAGCCCTTTAGCAATGGCCGCTGGCGGCCCGCTGGCGGCCCGCTGGCGGCCCGTTGGTACGATTGCCCTAGCAGACTTACCCGTGTAAGGCACCCGCTTGCACGATCGACCTCGGCCGACGTCCGCTGCCCCAGCCCCGGAGGTTTCGATGTCTCAAACCCCGCTGCACGATCTGCACGCGCATGGTCAAAGCGTCTGGCTGGACTACCTCAGCCGCGATCTGGTCGATTCGGGAGATCTCGCCCGTCTGGTTGCCGACGAGGGCGTGCGCGGGATGACTTCCAACCCCACGATCTTCCAGGAGGCCATCAAGGGCAGCGATACCTACGACGCCGACGTCCGCCGGCTCGGCGCCGACGGCCTTTCGCCCGCCGCGATGTTCGAGGCGATAGCCGTTGACGACATCTCGGCCGCCTGCGACGTCCTGCGTCCCGTGTTCGACGAGTCGGGCATGACCGACGGCTTCGTCAGCCTTGAGGTCTCCCCGCGCCTGGCGCACGACACCCAGGGCACGATTGACGAAGCCCGCCGCCTGGCCGCGGCCGTGGACCGTCCCAACCTCATGATCAAGGTCCCCGCCACGCCCGCCGGTCTGCCCGCCGTCGAGACGCTGCTCACCGAGGGCGTAAACGTCAACATCACCCTCATCTTTGCCCAAGCCGTCTACCGCGGCGTCGTGGATGCCTACCTCCGCGCCCTCGAAAACCGCGCCGCCCGTGGTGAGTCGGTGGATGACGTGGCTTCCGTTGCCAGCACCTTCGTGAGCCGCATCGACACTGCTGTTGACGCCCGCCTTGACGAGCTCCTGCGGGAACGCCCGGACGACGCCGCGGAGATTCGCTCGCTGCAGGGCAAAGCGGCCATCGCCAACTCCAAGGCCGTCTACCGGATTTCCGAGGACATCTCCGCCTCTGAGCGCTTCCAGGCCCTCGCCGCCGACGGTGCGCAGCCCCAGCGCCCGCTTTGGGCCAGCACCAGCACCAAGAACCCGGCCTACCCGACCACGCTGTACGTGGACGAACTGATCGGCCCCAACACCGTCAACACCATGCCCTCCGTCACCATGGACGCCTTTCGCGAGCAGGGTGAAGTGCAACCCACGGTCAACAGCGATCTTGACTACTGGGGCGGCGTGCTCGAACGGCTGGCCGCCGTGGGCGTTGACCTGGACGCGATCATGGACCAGCTACAGACCGAAGGCGTGCAGAAGTTCATCGATTCCTACGACGACCTGCTGAACGACCTGGAGGCCAAGGCAGGGGCCCTCGCCTCCTGAGGAGGAACGAGGCGCAAATGCCCGACGAAGGACCCACCGCTCACTTCGGCGTGGCTGCGGCTGCCGTCGCCGATGCTTTGGACCGCGCCCAGGCCAACGATGTCGCCCGCCGCCTCTGGGCCGCTGACCTCTCGCTCTGGAGCCAGAACCCTCTCGTCCAGAACCTGATCGCCGACCGACTCGGCTGGCTGCGTGTAGCCGAGGCCATGCGCGCGGGCGTGCCCGACCTGACCGCCTGGGGCGCCGAAATCGCCCAGCAAGTGGACGACGTCGTCCTGCTCGGCATGGGCGGCAGCAGCCTCGGGCCCGAGGTCATGGCCGCGGTGCTGCCGCAGGCCGAGGGCTCGCCGCACCTGACCGTCCTCGACACCACCGATCCTGCGGCCATCCGCCGTGTCGAGGCTGGCCTGGACCTTTCCCGCGCCCTGTTCATAGTCGCGAGCAAGTCGGGCGGAACCCTGGAAACCGCAACGCTGGCCCAGTACTTCTGGTCACGCTACACCGAGGCCGGTCTCGACTCGCCCGGACGTCACTTCGTCGCCATCACCGACCCCGGCACCAGCCTGGCCGACCTGGCCCGGGAACACGCCTACGCGCGCGTGTTCTTGAACCCGCCCGACATCGGCGGCCGCTACTCCGCCCTGTCCTTCTTTGGACTGGTCCCTGCGGCCCTGGCCGGCATTGACCTTGCCCCGTTCCTCGACCGCGTCATCGCCGCCGGCCAGCGCTCGGCCGGCAACCCGTCCGTCAACACCAACGCCCCGGTCACCGTCGGCGTGGCGCTTGGCGCGCTGGCCCGCCTGGGCCGTGACAAGCTCACCCTCGTCCCGTCCGCCTCTCTGCGTCCGGTCGGCGCCTGGGTCGAGCAACTCGTCGCCGAGAGCACCGGCAAGGAAGGCCAGGGCATCGTGCCCGTGGACGGCGAACCGCTTGGCGACCCGAGCATCTACGACGACGACCGCGTCTTCGTCGAACTCACGCTGGCCGGCGACCCCGACGACGGCCGTACCTCCCGCCTCGACGCCCTTGCCAACGCCGGTCATCCCGTCATCACGCTCCCGCTTGCCGATCCCTTCGACCTCGGCGCCCACTTCCTCACCTGGGAACTGGCCACCGCCGTCGCCGGCTCGCTACTTGACATAAACCCGTTCGACGAACCCAACGTCTCCGAAAGCAAAGCCAACACCGAGCGAGTCCTCGGCCAGGTCACTGCCTCCGGCGCGCCCTTCGCGGTTCCTACGGGTCCCGGCGCCAACGGCGTGCTCGCCGCTGGCAGCCAGGCGCTCGACCTCAACGCCGCGCTTGCCGGCTGGCTGGCCTCCGTCCGCCCCGGCGACTACTGCTCCCTCCAGGCCTACCTGGACCGCACCCCCGCCCACGATGCCGCCCTGCGCGTCATCCAGGCCCTGCTGCGCGACGGCCTGCGCCGTGCCGTCACCCTCGGCTACGGCCCCCGCTTCCTCCACTCAACCGGCCAGCTGCACAAAGGCGGCCCCGACACCGGCGTCTATCTCCAGATCACGGCTGAGCGTCGCGACGACGTCCAAGTCCCGGACCGCGGCTACAGCTTTGGAACGCTCATCGACGCCCAGGCACAGGGTGACTTCGAATCGCTCGCCGCTAGGGAGCGCCGTCGTCTGCGCCTGCACCTGAACGACTCGTCAACCGGCCTCGACACCGTGGCCGCCGCGCTTCAAATAGCCCTGGACCAGCGCGCACCAGCCTGACGGAGAACTCCAACATGAGCATGAACGGTCAGGCTGTCGACGCATCGCTTGGAAGCAACCCGCTACGCGAAGGTCTGGCCTTCCAGGGCGCACCGCCCGGCCATACCCTCATCATCTTCGGCGGCTCCGGCGACCTGGCCGCTCGCAAGCTCATTCCTGCCCTCTACAACCTGGAACGCAACGCCCTCCTCTCGTCCTCGCTCGCGGTCGTCGGCTTGGGGCGGCGACCCATGGACCATGAGAGCTACCGGGCGCGCCAACACGAAGCCACCACGCGCTTCTCCCGCACCGGCAAGCCTGACCCCGAACTTTGGAACGCCTTCCAACAGGGCCTCTACTACGTCCGCGGCGACTTCAGCGCCCACGCGGGCTACGAAAAGCTCAAGCGAGAACTGGCCGAAATCGAGGCCCGTCACGGTACCGGCGGCAACCGCATCTTCTACCTGGCCACCCAGCCCAGCCTCTTCCCCGAGATCATTCGCCTGCTCGGCGAAACCGGCCTGAACCGCGGACCCGGCGCCACCCGCATCGTCATCGAGAAACCGTTCGGGCGTGACCTCGCAACCGCCCAGACCCTCAACGCCATCGCCAATAACGTCTTCGACGAGTCGCAGATCTACCGCATCGACCACTACCTCGGAAAAGAAACCGTCCAGAACGTCCTGGTCATGCGCTTCGCCAACGTGATCTTCGAACCCGTCTGGAATCGCCGCTACGTGGACTCGGTCCAGATCACCGTGGCCGAGTCAGTCGGCCTGGAAGGTCGCGGCACCTACTACGAGGA
The DNA here is from genome assembly GCA_965263175.1 of Chloroflexota bacterium. GTDB lineage: Bacteria > Chloroflexota > UBA11872 > UBA11872 > UBA11872 > UBA11872. The sequence goes on along the minus strand of OZ253587.1, from coordinate 2,331,677 downwards.
AGCCGGCGTTCTGCGCGACATGGTCCAGAACCACATCATGCAGCTCCTCGCCCTCGTGGCCATGGAGCCCCCCGTCGACTTCGAGGCCGACTCCATCCGCGACGAAAAGGTCAAGGTCCTGCGCGCGCTGCGCCGCCTCGAACCCGATCAGGTGGGCGGCAACGTCATGCGCGCCGCCTACGGCTCTGGGTTTGTGGACGGCCAGGAAGTGCCCGCCTACCGCGACGAGGAAGGCGTGGCCCCCAGTTCAACGACAGAGACCTACTTTGCCTCGCGCTTGTTCATCGACAACTGGCGTTGGAAGGGCGTCCCCTTCTACCTGCGCAGCGGCAAGCGCCTGGCCAAGCGCGCCACTGAAATCGCCATCCAGTTCAACGAAGTCCCCCACCTGCTATTCGGCGAGTCCAACCCCGACGGTGTGCCGCCCAACGTGCTCGCCATGCGCATCCAGCCCGATGAAGGCGTATCCATCACCTTCGAGGCCAAGCAGCCCGGTCTGGCCATGCGCGTGCGGCCCGTGCGCATGGACTTCGGCTACGGCCAGAGCTTCGCCGAAGAGTCGCCCGACGCCTACGAACGCCTCTTGCTGGACGTCATGCTCGGCGATCAGACCCTCTTCATCCGCCGCGACGAAACCGAAGCCGCCTGGCGCGCCGTCATGCCCATCCTGGAGTCCTGGGAACGCGATCCCGTCGCCCGCCTCGCCACCTACGAAGCCGGCCGCTGGGGTCCCCGCCAGGCTGGCGATCTCCTCCGAGCCGACGGCTTCCGCTGGCGCCGCCTATGAGCGCCACCGGCGTCCCCGTTCAGCGAATACGTATAGGACTGTGCTCGCCTCTTTCTCCCTCTCCCTGGCAGGGAGAGGGCTGGGGTGAGGGTCGCAACTCCAGGCAGCTCACCTTCCCCGAACGCAAGAAAGCCCACGCCAACGTCCCCCTCTTTTCCTCTATTCATGGCAATACCCTGCAACACCTCCCATGACCCTCACTGCCCCCCTAACCCAAGCCCTCCCCACCCTCGCCCGCCTGCGCGACCAGGCCGCCCGTCAGGCCGCCACCCAGGGCGCTGAGCTCACCGCCCAGATGCTCCTGGCCACCATCGTGGCCCGCTATCCCCGACCCGTTCCCTGGACCGAAATCGAAGCCGAAACCCGCCCCGTGGTCGACGCGTACCCCAGCCGCGTCATCGCCCTGGTAAATGACCCAAAAAACGCTCAAACGCCAGAGCCCGTCCGCGTCGGCCTCCTGGCCGCCCGCCGCTCCGACGGCGCCTCCGCCATCCGCGGCGAACTGCTGGCCGCCGCCCTGCAAGGCCGCGCCTTTCAGGAGGGGGCCACCATTGCCGCCAGCTGGTCCGCCAGCGGCATCCCCACCATCGTCTGGTGGAACGGTCCCGCCCCGCCGGATGGCGACCACCTGTACGAGGACATGCTCGATATCGCCGACCGCGTGCTCGTGGACTCCAGCGCCATGACCGACCTCGCCGCCGACTTCCAGGTGCTGGACGGCGTGGTTCAAGGCAGCCAGCACGCCCGCGTCACCGACGCTCTCTGGCTGCGAATGCTCGCCTGGCGGCAGGCCATCGCCCAGGTTTTCGACCAACCCGCCGCCCGCGCCGACCTGGCCCGCCTTCACACGATCGAACTGGCCGTCCAGCCCTCCCCCGGCGGCAACGCCGCCGCCCTGCTCCTTGTCGGCTGGCTGGCCTCCCGCCTCGGCTGGCGGCTGGACCGCCGAACCTCCGACGGCTGGCGACTCACCGCCAACGGCCACGACGTCGATGTTGTCTGCGTGCCCCCCACCGCCCGCAACGGCCTCGTCGAGACCGTCCAACTCACCGGCCCAACCTGCCGCTACTTCGCCCACATGCCCGCCCCCGAAGACATCGTGGTCGATAGTGAATCGGAAGCCGCCCCCATCGCCCGCGTCGCCGTGCGCCGCCCAACCCCAACGCGCCCCCGCCTCCGCCTCGACGACCTCCGTACCGGCGGCGCCCACTACCACGTCTTCCAACAGTCCGTCGCCGTAGCTCGCACCCTCGCCGGCGCCTGATCTGTCCCGGCACGTGCAGGTCAAGCGTCCCGAAGGTCCATCCGCCTAAAACTCATTCCTAACCTTTACCGTCCGCCCCGTCCGTAGCGACTCCCAGGCTGCCAGCCCCGTCGACACCACGCGCGCGCCTTCTCGCACGCCCACCCAGGGCTTCGTGCCGTTCAGCACGCAGTCCGCCATGTGGCGCAGCATCACGATCATTTCGCCCGCGTGGCCGCCATGCGGCGGTAGTTCCGTTACGTACGCCCGTTGCGGCAGGTCGCCTTCGGCGTCCAGCGTCTTCACGTTGTTTTGGATCGTGCCCTTGGCGCCGTACACCGTCAGGCCGTTGGCCGGCTCGCCGTGCGGGTGCACCATCCCCAGCAGATTCGCCACGCGGCCCACCTTCCCGCTGGTGAACCGCACGTTGATGAAGAAGCAGTCCTCCTGCGGGTAGTCCGGCGCCACGCCGCTGCGCAGACCCACACAGTGCACCTCTTCGATGTCCCCCAGGAACCAGCGCAGCAGATCGATCGGGTGGCAGGCCCCGCCCAGGATCAGGTCCTGCGGCATCGTGGTCCGCCAGGGCGTGGCTCGGTACACCGGCCGCAGGTCGTGCACGTAGTGCGCCTCGGCCATGAACAGCTCGCCGATCTCGCCCGCGTCGCAGGCCCGCTTCGCGTCCATGAAGTCCAGGCGGCCGCGTAGCGACTGCGTCACCAGCAGCGTCAGCCCGCTTCGATCCACCGCCGCCACCACCCGCTCCACCTCGGCCATCGAGTACACCATCGACTTCGTCACCATCACGTGCTTGCCGGCCTCCAGCGCTGCCAGGATCTGCTCGCAGTGCAGCGGGCCCGGGGTGTAGATGCCGATGATGTCCAGGTCCTCGCGAGCCACTAGCGCGTCAAAGTCCGTGGTCACCGTTTCGACCCCGTACTGACCCGCCATCGACTCCATCAGCTCGGTATTCGTGTCGCATACGGCCGTCACGCGAACCGGCAGGTCGGCATGTTCCGGCCCGTTCGCCTGCAGCAGCGTCCGCCCATGCCCAAGCCCCGCCAACCCCAACCTAAGCGTGCGCATGTCCCTGCTTCTCCAGTTCAGTTATGACCTTGGCCCACCGCTCCGGCATGTCGCCTCGGTTCACTACCGGCCGGTAGCCCAGCGAGAGATACAGGTGAATCGCCGGCAGCCGCCAGTCGTCCGTCCAGAGCGACACAGTCTCGCAGCCCTGATCCACTAGGTATCGGGACACCGCTGTACACGTCGCCCGACCTAGCCCGTGCCCCTGGTGATCCGAGTGCGTGGCCACGTAATCCAGCACACCTTCCCGCCTGGGCTGGCCCTGCTTCCCCGTCACCGGGTTGACCGTTTCGCTCGACATCCGCGACGCAAACGTCGACGCCACGATCGATCCCTCAAACTCCACCACCGCGGACCCCGCCCGCCGGTCCCCGTCCTCCAGGTACCCCAGCACCCGCTCCGTGTCCCAGTCCGCAAACCCCGCCGCCCGCAACGTCCCCGCCAAAGTGACTTCGTCACCCTCTCGGTACGTCCGCGGCACATAGCGGTCCGGCAGCACCACGTCCGGCATCGCCCGAACGCCCGCCGAATCAATCACCATGCACAGTTGCTTGGCAGGTAAGTCACCGCCTTCGACCTGCCCCACCCGATCTCCCCCATGCCCACCTGCCACGTCTTCGCCGCAGCCTAGCGCTGCTGCTTGGGCGTGGGCGTGGGCAGCGGCCGGGGGCTGGGCCGTTGGGTCATGGCTGGGCTGCCAGGACGCCTGGGGCTCGGGACGGCTTTCCGGAGGTGCCGAACGGGCCACGTTTGCGCGCGGCGGCCCGTTTTGGCCGGTCATGGGACGCGTTGCGTGGGAAGACTGGATGCCGGTTTTCAGCGGCATGATGGCGGAAGGCGGCGGGGCGCAGCCGGGCGAGGGAACGGCGGTGCGGAGCGGTGGGTTGGCCGGGGGGCTGGCGCGAGACCCGAGCCTTAGGTGGGACGGCTCGGGACCAGGGACTGGTCAAGCGTGCGCCAAGCGGAGTTGCTTCAAACAAAGTCCTACCCCGCCGCAGGACTCCACCGCGCGGGGGGACAGCGATCCAGAGCAGCAGGCAAGAAAGGGCGCAGACGCTAGGCATTCGAGAGAGGGGTTGCGGAGATATCAGGCCCAGTGTACACTATCTGAAAACATAGGACAATTGCCTCGCGCGTCAACAGTCGGCGAGGGCTGCGGACGGGAGGCAGTGGCTAACTCGAAAGGCCCCCGCCTGGGCTGGCGGGTCGCTGCGCGTGCCTTGAGGTCTGCTGGTCTATGCCGGCTTCGGCCGCGCCGTGACGCCGTCGATCTGACGCGGCGGGTCAGGACCCTGGGCTAACCTGCACTCGGGACGTGTGGACGAACAACCGCCCCGGCGTGGCGGGGAGCGAGCGCATGCGGATCGAGCGCCTCGAAATCCGCAACTACCGCGTCTTCCGCCACGCCGTCCTAAAAGACCTGCCGCGCATGGCGGTGGTCGTGGGCGCCAACGGGTCGGGCAAATCGACGCTGTTCGATGTCCTCAGCTTCCTCAAGGACGCGGTAGCCCAGGACGTCGACGCGGCTGTTGATAAACGCGGTGGATTCCGCGAACTGATGAGCCGCGACCAGGCAGAGCCGATCGGGATCAAGCTCAATCTCCGTGATAACGGTGGGCGGTTGATCACCTATGAACTTGAGATCGGGATCGGCGGTGAGAGCGCGGTCGTAGTCCGTGAGGTCTTGCGGTGTGCCGAGCCCATCGATGGGCAACCCCAGTTCTATCTGAGTTTCTCGCACGGGCAGGGAATGGTGGGAGTTGCAAAGTCATTCGTCCCTGATGAAGTCGTACTTGACGATCCCGAACTGCACGTATTCAGCGACCCGAGCGTTCTTGCCATCAACGTGTTCGGGCGGTTTCGCAAGCACCGCACGGCCTCGGAACTCCGCAATCTGATTGAAAACTGGCATGTCTCCAGCCTCCATGTCGCAGGTGCGGGGTTTGGCGTTCAGACGGGCTCGGCAGTGGCCGGCTCCGCTATAGCCGGCTCCGCCGTGGCCGGCTACGCCGAGCACCTCTCCACCCGCGGTGACAACGTGGCCCAGGTCGCGCAGTACCTTTACGAGCATCATCCTGAGCGCTTCCAGCAGGTGCTCGACGCCATGCGCCGCCGGGTCCCTGGGGTTGACAGCGTCGAGGCCAGACCCACCGAGGACGGGCGGCTGGTGCTGCGCTTTCAGGATGGCAGCTTCAAAGATCCTTTCATCGCCCGCTACGTTTCCGACGGCACCATCAAGATGTTCGCCTACCTCGTACTGCTCCATGACCCGAAGCCTCATCCGCTGCTGGCAATCGAGGAGCCGGAAAACCAGCTCTACCCCGAGCTGCTGCACGAACTGGCGGAAGAGTTCCGCGACTACGGGCGGCGCGGCGGCCAGGTCTTTGTGTCCACTCACTCGCCCGCTTTCCTCAACGGGGTCGAAATCGATGAGGTGTTCTACCTGGTCAAGCAAGGCGGCTATGCCAGCGTGCGGCGAGCGTACGAGAGCAAGCTGCTGCGTAGCTTGGTGGACGAAGGCGACCTTCCTGGCTCGCTCTGGCAGCAGGGCTTGTTCGAAGGCGCCAGTCCTCGGTGAGCCGAGTCGTGTTCCTGCTGGAAGAGCCGTCCATAAAAACGCTACTGGAGGGCCTGCTGCCACGGCTTTTTCCGTGCCTCCGTTAGTCGTTGCCGGTCCGCTCGTGAACCTGCTTAGTTGTCGTGAGACCGCGGCGGTGGGGGTGGTGGTGGCGGCGGTGGGATGGGTCTTGGAATCGGCCCGGCCTCACCAAGCTAAATCGTCCGCTCACGCACCCTGAAAGTCAGCCTGCGCCATCTTGATGGCTTCTTCAGCACATTTGAGATTGAGCTTCTTGCTAACCGTGATTCCCGACATGTCGATCACCCACATACGTGTTGCAAGTTCGCGTGCCTTGTCCATCACACCGGGATCGTATTGGTTCCACCACAGCGTGTTCCAGTCACTCACAAGCTGGCCATAGTGGCGGCTGGCGGCCTCGGCGCGGGCTGCCGTTACGCTGAATCGAAAGGTCAAAGCCACAATTGACGTCAAGCCAACGGCCGTAGCCATCATGGCCGTTACCAGGGGTGGCGCAAAACCAACCAGCAGGTCGGAAGCGGTCAGGCCCGAACCTACGGCAATGGCACCCATCAGCCACGTGTGCAACTGGTGGTTGCGCGCGGCAATCTCGGCATAACATCGCTGGTGCCGATCCGCGTCGATCCGCCCGTTCCAGACCGTTGTCGTTACGCCGGAGGCGATCATGGCGTTGTTACCCTAGCCAACAGAGCGCTTCAAGGCTACCACGCGCCATCTGGAATCCGTCGGGAAGGCACGAAGCAGGGCAGGTGAATCGAGGTCTGACAGCGGTCCCAAACCGAGACTCGCGAGCACGTCGTTGAGCTGTGGCACACTGGCGGCATGACACCGGAATTGGTTGACTCGCTCAATCTGGCGGTGACCGTTCTGGGCGGGCTGACCGGCTTTGGCGGCATAGTTTGGGATATCCGGCGGATGCAAGCCGATAGGCGGGATCTCCGCGCCGGCCTGCGGCAGTTTCGCGACGCAAACGCGCGGCAGCACGATTCCCTAACGGACAGGATCGATCGGATGGTCGATAGTTGCTTCGACAAATATGCCCGCACTATCGCGCGCTGAAAACTAGCGTTGTAGGTCGGGAGTTCTAGCAGGACGCCAGCACTACTTTGTCATAAGATCTGAAATTGCGGCTGCTGTTTCCGTCGCCGTTGCCGTTGCCGTTGGTGATGCTGATTGCATCTGCTCTGCTGCGTTGCTGGCAATATGTCCTATGTCAGCTAAGGTGTCGACTATGGTCTTTATTACTAGAGTAAGCGAGGCTAATATCGATGCAATAACTCCAGTTAGCGCTGTAAGCAAGATCCCTTGAGCAAAGCCACCTGAGTTGGCTCCTCCGTCGCTACTTTGCAGCTGATTGACTATATTTGCCAACTTGCTGACGTCAATATAAAGAGCTCCCAAGAGAACTGCAAAAATTCCAGTCATAATAAATACACCAGTGAATTCGGATGCCGCCGCATTCATGTCTTTCGCTCCTGCAATGTACCCAATCAAGCCTGCAATAGTGCCCACAACAATCAATGAAACCACCAGCGCTGTCTTCAATAGGCCTGCCGTGATCCTTCTTGGACCAATCCTTGCTGTGCCGTTTGAAGATTCGTTCTCATGCGCTGGATCATCCGTCACCACGGTCACCGTGCAGAGCCGTCCGCCCACGGCGGGGCTAAATCACGATTGGCTAGGCGTCAAGTGTTGGTGACAGTTTAAGTATGGCTATCACTGGCTCGTCGAGGCAGGGTCGGCTGGGAGATTCGAGAATTCCGTTCAGGAATCGCTCGCGGCAGTGACGTAGCAGGCATGGAGCAAAGACCCGGTGGGACAAGTGCCTCGTGGCGCTTCAGGAACGAGACGCGCTACTTCGTAGGGGTGTCTAGATTTAATGCCAGCAATTCGAGCAGCGCGTTATCGTCCGAGATATCTGCATGCCATCTATAAGCCGCCGACACGGCCGTGTCGAGTTCCTTGTGGGCATCGGCAAGCCATCGAGGCCGCTTGTTGTACAGGTTCGTGAGGGTGCGCCGTCGGGGTTCTTTAACGGGTGCGGCGGCGGTGGGCATGGGGCGTTTGGGCTAGTTGGGGGCGGGTTCGTCCACCCACTCCACCCATTCCGGCGGATTCAACCAGCGATCACGAAGTTCCACGAGACGCCGCGCGGCTTGGGCGATGGCGATGGCGCGCGGGTCGTCAGCGTAGCTGGCGGCGGGGATGTCGTGCGTCAGGCCTTCGGGCACGGGGAAGGTGTGGAAGGCGGTGGTGGGGGTGTTACGCGGATGGTCATCCAGGCCGTTGCCCAGGGCAGTTAGCTCACCGGCGCTATGCTTGCCCCCAAACCACTGGCCACTAGCACCAACCACTAACCACGGGAGCACCACTTATGTACACCGCCGTCATCATCGGAGCAACGGGCGCGGGCAATTACGGGCATGACCTGGACCTCTCGTGGCAACTGGTGCCGGAGGTCGACGTGGTGGCCGTGGCGGATGTGGATGAGGAGTCGGCGCGGGCCAAGGCCGACCAGTTGGGAGCGCCGCAGGCCTTCGGCGACTATCGCCAGGCGCTGGCCAGCGTGCAGCCGAACTTCGTCAACATCTGCAACCGCGAGCCGCAGCTGCACGGCCCCATGATCCACGCCGCCATCGAGGCCGGGGCCAAGGGCATCTACTGCGAAAAGCCGCTGGTCCGCACGCCGGCCGAGGCCGACGCCGTTATCGCCGCGGCCAGCCGCAGTGGCACCAAGATCCAGATCGCCCACACCTGGCGGATCGATCCCGCCGTCATCCTCTTGCGCCAAATGCTGCGCGAGGGCGAGATCGGGCGCCTGGTGGCCGTGCATGCCACCGGCAAGAACGACGACCGCCGCGGCGGCGCCGAGGACCTGTGGGTGCTGGGCGTCCACCTGATGGACCTGATGCGGCAAGTGGCCGGCGACCCACGCCAGCTGAGCGCCAGCGTCATGCAGTCCGGGCGTCCCGTGGGCCTGCCCGACGTCCATGAGGGCAACGAGAACATCGGCCTCGTCGCCGGCGATCAGCTCTTTGCCACCTACCTGTTCGACCATGGGGTGATCGGCACCATCTCGTCCGTGCGCACTGGCCCCGGCATGCACCGGGCGTTTGGGATCGAACTGGTCGGCACCGAGGGCCTGATCTCCATGCGTAGCCATGGGCAGCGAGGTCGGGAGCTACTGATCAACCGGCGTCCGGGCGACGATCCCGGGGTCGACAGCACCTGGGAATTCGTTCCGGTGCCGGACCTGGACGCCGCCGCCATTGGCGACACCGAAGGCACCGCTCACGAACTACAACTGCTGCAAACCAGCATGACCCTGGACCTGCTGCAGGCCGTGAAAGAGAACCGCCGCCCCATTTGCGACGCCATCGACGGCCGCTGGACGGTCGAAATGGTGCTAGGCGTCCACGAAGCCGGCCTCACCCAGCAAACCGTCCGCTTCCCCCTGCAGATCCGCGACAACCCCTACGCCGCCCGTCGCCAGATGGCGCTGGCGGACGTCTAGACCGCTCCGCGGCTCTCGCTAGGGGTCCAGCTTTCTTGGATGCATCCAGGTAGGGGTGGATGCACGCGCTCGCGGGCATGACGGACGCGGAAACGCCTAAGGGAGGCGGAACCGGAAGACCCTCACCCCGCCCCACTCGCACGGGGCGAGGGAGGACGATCAGCCTGAGCGTGGCCGGTTGCTACTGGCCGAACTTGGTTGCCGGGGGCCGCAGCAACCCTCACCCCGACCCTTGTATGTTCCGCGAGCCTTGGACTGGCCAAGGTCACAGTGAGCGGGCCGGGACAGACCGGCCAGCCCTGGGTCGTCCCGAAACAGTGGGAGAGCAGGGTCGTCCCGGCCCATACGCTGGCCCGGTCAGTCGCCAGCCCGCTTCGCCACACCGCCAGCCCCGGCAACCCCCGGCCGCCGCAACCAGCCGCCGGAACTATGCTGCCCCCAACCACTAGCCGCTAGCGCCAGCCACTAACCACGGAGCACTCCTCATGTACACCGCAGTCGTAATCGGAGCCACCGGCGCGGGCAACTACGGGCATGACCTGGACCTCGCCTGGCAATTGATTCCCGAGGTCGAAGTCGTGGCTGTGGCGGACGTGAACGAGGAGCTGGCCCGGGCCAAGGCCGACCAGCTGGGAGCGCCGCAGGCCTTTGGCGACTATCGGCAGATGCTGCGCGGCGTCCAGGCGGACTTCGTGACCGTGTGCAACCGGCAGCCGCACCTGCGCGCCGCGATGATGCATGCCGCCATCGACGCCGGGGCCAGGGGCATCTACTGCGAGAAGCCCTTCGTGCGCACGCCGGCCGAGGGCGACGCCATTGTGGCCGCGGCCAGCCGTGGCGGTACCAGAATTCAGGTTGCCCACAACTGGCGGGTGGATCCCAAGGTGCTGCGCATGCGCGAGATGGTCCGCGCGGGCGAAATCGGGCGACTGGTGGCCATGCACACCACCGGCAAGAACGACGACCGCCGGGGCGGCGCCGTGGACCTGGCGGTGCTGGGCGTGCACCAGATGGACCTGATGCGGCAGGTCGCGGGCGACCCGCGCCAGCTGAGCGCCAGCGTGATGCAGTCCGGGCGCCCCGTGGGTCTGCTGGACGTGCACGAAGGCAGCGAGAACCTGGGGCTGATGGCCGGCGACCAGCTCTTCGCCACATACCTGTTCAACCACGGGGTGGTCGGCACCTTCTCGTCCGTCCGCACCGGACCGGGCATGCACCGCCAGATGGGTATCGAGCTGGTTGGCGCCGCCGGCCTGCTCTCGTTGCGGGGTGGCCCCACCACCGGCCAGCCGTTGCTGATCAACCGGCGACCGGAGCTGGATCCGGGCGTGGATAGCAATTGGGAAGCCGTCCCAGTGCCGCCGCTGGACGCCGAGGCCCTGGGCGACACCGAGGGCACGGCCGACGTCCGCCAGCTACTGCACACCACCATGACGCGCGACCTGATCCAGGCCGTGGAACAGAACCGTCGCCCGGTCTGCGACGCCATCGACGGCCGCTGGATAATCGAGATGGTGATGGCCGTCCACGAAGCCGGCCTCACCCAGCAAACCGTCCGCTTCCCCCTCCAGATCCGCGACAACCCCTACGCCGCCCGCCGCCAAATGGCCCTCGCGGACGTCTAACCTCCGTCAGCTCCCAGCCCGCCGCAGCTTGATAGCGGTGTGAGGCGGCAGGCGGTTTGTGGGTTGCCGCTCTTGCCCCCTCTCTCGTTGGGCGAGGGTCGGGGTGACGGTATTCCAGCCTAATCGGAGCCCACAGCAGAACCTCGCTGTCCGGTAGTGTCCCGTTCTGAGATGGGGAGAGCCAGGAGCGGCTGCCGGCGGGCTGTAGGCTAGAGCCCTGACCAGACGTGCAGATCCCAGGCCGGCTACACCTGGGACAAATCCGGTGGTTATTTACCTAGCTTGACTCCGGCACGCGCCTGCCCTGAGCCGCCCGCATGGCTGACCCAAACTACCGGAACTGGACGCTCTTCCACGGCGAGAACCTGCCGTTTCTGCGGGGCATGAACTCCGGCACAGTCCACTCGATTTCCACAGACTCGCCGTTCAACAAGCCACGCGACTTTCATTTCACGCCGGGCAGCTTGACGGTGGCGGCTAAGTTTGATGACTGCTGGCGTAGGACGAGGACGCGCACATAGCAAGCTACGGCGGCGTCATGTTCTTGATCGTGTGGACTTTGTCGTGGTCGATGTGACAGGCGAAGATCTGCTCGCGCAGAAGATTGGGCCACCGGCGGCGGCGAATCTCCCACCATTCGCAAGGCTGGTGGTACCGCTTGTCAAAAACGACCACTTCCTTCTTGACCACGATCTGGAACGGAAACTCCGGTAGTTTCACCTAGGCGGCCTCTACGCTCACCTCGTAAACCACCAAGTTTCCCGTCTCGCTCTCCCGGACCGCGTGAAACAACTCGCCCTGAAACTCGAACGGATAAACGAAGTCGGACAGCATCCACTTCTCGTCAATCTTGACCGTCTGGCCATCGGTCGACACTGTGACCACCGGCCCACACATCGGTGGCGGGGGAGGTAACGACAGGCTCAACATGGTCTCGATTTCGTCGTCGCTGAACCCAGGGACATTCCATTCGCTAAAGGTGGTTCCCCACGCGTTTGGGTCGAGTTCAGAACGTGAGTGCTCGTTCGGCACGACAAAGCTGGTAGGCCGTGGAGTGGAGGATACGGGCATCTGTCTACTCATTCTGTTCCTGCTCCTCCTGGCGCGCGGCCTCCTGGGCTAGGTTGGCCTGGTAGTTCCGGTAGTTGGTCTGCAGAACCTCGACGAGTTCAAGGAGTCGCTTTGGCGACAGGCCAATTCTGGCGACGGGCTTGACAGGGATCGTACCGCTTTTCTGAAGGTCGGAAATCATCTGGAGGTCGGCCGGGGATCCGACCAACGAGGGCGGAATAACTGAACCGATGCTGACGAAAAACTCGTGCGTTGTGGTGTCGTGTTGGACGAGAAAGTGGTTGGCAAAGTGAACGGGCAAGTCATCGTCGGTTGGCCATGTCGCCGTCACAGGCACTTCTGTAGGTACAGCGCTACCCATTGGCCGTCCCTGCCGCCGTCGCCGACTCACCGTCGTCCCCTTCCAGGGTAGGCCACGAGCATCGCGGTCCCTCTCCTAGAGCCATGGGTCATGTAGTGTCCTCGCTGGTATCCGAGACCTACCCGGTGTTCTGGCGAAACTCGGCCATCGTACACGGGGCGTACCAATTGGGGCTAGGAAACTGATGGCCTCGTTGACTGGTGGACCAACCGCAAGAGTCGTGACTGCGGGCGGGCTGGACACCCGTCGTCCCCCCTCGAATATACACGCGGCGCACCGATTCCATGTGAACTGTAGGCGTCACACAGCTTGAGAGTCCTCGCGGCCTCGGACGGGTCGCGCTGGGGTTGCTGTGTGACAACAGGGACTCTTGCCCAGCGGTCCTGCTCGGGGCCGCGTCTGTCACCGGGGTTCCCGGAAAGGACCGCATGGAGCCCCTCGACCGCTGGGAGCAACGCCAACGGACCCGACGACAGCCATCAACCCGGTCTCGCCGGTGGGCAGCCAGGCCACGCTCGGCACGCCCGAACACCTCTGGAGTATCGCCGCGCGCTCGGGAACTGGCGGCCAAGAACGCGGCCCGTATGGCGGCCGCCAACACCGGGCAGGTCAATGCGGACCACCGGCTCCGCCAGATCATCGCCGCCATCCTGGTCGCGCCCCTGGCTAGCCGGATGTCGGTCTGCATAATTGGGGCCGCCCTGGAACCCGACGAGCCACGGGCCGAGGCTCGAAATAGGACTGGTCAACTGGTCAGCGTGAGCCGGTCGGAGTGTCTGTCCTTCGCCCGCCAGTGGCAGCGTGAAACCACTCAGATCAAGCGGATGGAACACGCGGCCCACTACAACCTGCGGTGCGGGTGCCCGGAGACCTACGGAACGATGGCCCGCCTGCTAGGTATCGACCGCTAGGCGTCCACCCGGTGGACGCGGTCTAGTCGTCGATGCGCAACATGATGGACTGGACGACGAGGAGCCGGAGTCGGAGATTATCTGCGGTGGCCTGGTCACCCTGAGCCTGGGCTTTCCACTGGCGTTGCTGCATGGCGAAACCGGTCCGGGCGAGTCCCTGGCTCGACAGGCTCCCGAAGTACTCCTCGAGAATCTCCACCTCGCCGACCGACAGCGACGACAGGCGACCCAGAGCTGATCCGTTACCGTCCACGGCTAATGCTCATAGTATTCGCAGTACTGATCGCCCCGTCCCCTGTCTACCCAGTAGTGTCCCGTTCTGAGATCGGGAGACTACCCGCTGTCCATCAGGCTCGCTCGTTCGTAATTTGTTCGGTATACTCACCCCGGCAGGGGACCTGAAAGGCGTCTGCCGTGCGACTGGACATCCGCGAGATCACCTGCCGCAGCGCCCTCAACCGCGTACGCGGGATGCCGTTCAAGTGGAGCCTGAACCCCTACCGCGGCTGTAGCCACGCCTGCTGGTACTGCTACGCCCGCCAGACCCACACCTACTTCGACCTCAACGGCGGCCGCGACTTCGAGCGCGTCATCTTCGCCAAGACCAACGTGGCCGAACGGTTACGCGCGCAGATCGGTTCTCCCCGCTGGAAGCGCGAGACGGTGGCCGTGGGCGCCGCCACTGACCCCTACCAGCCGGTCGAAGGCCACCTGCGCCTCACCCAGGCTTGCCTGCGCGAATTCCTCTCGGCCCGCTCCCCCATCGGCCTCATCACCAAGTCCACCCTGATCCGCCGCGACCGCCATCTGCTGCAGGACCTGGCTCGAGCCGCCGGCGCCAGCGTCACCGTCTCCATCCCCATCGCCGACCCGCATCTCTCCCGCCGCATCGAGCCGGGTGTGCCGGGTCCCGCCGAACGCTTCCGGGTCGTCCGCGAACTGGCCGACCTGAACCTGGACGTGCGCGTAAACATGGCGCCGGTGCTGCCGGGCCTGACCGACTCGGACGCGGCGATTGCGGCGCTGATGCGGCTGGCGCGCGAGCACGGCGCGCGTCGCGTCGGCGTGCGCATGCTGCATCTGAAGCCCGAACCCAAGCGCTGGTTCCTGCAGAACCTGCGGCGCTACTTCCCGCAGCTGGAACCGCTCTACTCAGACCTGTATCCCGGGGGCACGACCTACGTGGACGGCCCGGTCGACGACGACCTCGAGGCCCGCGCCAACGCCCTCCGCGACTTCATCGGTCCCACACGGCCCGACACCCCGCCCCTCAGCCCGCCACCGGCCCCGATCCAACTCCCCCTGGCCAGCGGCTTCTAGCCATGAGCCGGCGCAAGTGTTCCGTCAGCCCAGGTCCGACCGAATCTCGTCGATGGTGACGGGCCGTCCCGTGGCCAGGCTGCGGGTGATGGCCTCCAGCGCCAGCAGGTTCTCGTAGCCGTCCCGCAGCGTGGGCTTTCCCGGTTCGCCGCCTCGAATGGCGGCGGCAAAGGCCGCCAGTTGATCCACGTAGCCGAAGGCCTTCTCGGCCGGGTATTGGCGGGGCGCCTTCCAGGTCAAGGCGGGGATCGCCTGGTGATAGATGCCCAGCTTTGGTTCAGCGGGCGCCGCGCCCCAGCGCTCGTCGTCCGTGGGGCGCTGCAGGTAGGTGACCAGGTCCAGGTCCAGCACGTCAACGCTGGTTCCGGCGCTGCCGGTGATCGTGGTGCGCATCTGGAAGTAGGGCGTGGCCGTGTTCAGATCCAGCACGGCCAGCGTGCCGCTGACGAACTCCAGCATGGCGATAATCGGGCCGCCGCTGGGAACGCTGCCGCCCGGAACCTGGTAGGCCGTGACCGTCTGAATCTCGCCCAGGATGCTGCGGGACGCGTCGACCGGATGCACCGACTGGTAGTAGAGCAGTCCACGCACCAGCGGCTTGAGGCCCCAGAACGGTTCGGTTGGAATCGCGCCGCAGTACTTGGTGAATACCGTGGTCGGCTCGCCGAACTCCGGCGAAGCGGCGATGTGCCGGGCCGTGCGCATGGCCGGTGAGTGCCGTTGGTTGTGGCCGACCTGGCCAATCAGACCCTTGGCAGCCGCTGTCTCGGCCAGAAGGCGGGCGTCGGCCGGACACAGCCCGGGGGGCTTGTCGATGAAGAGGTGGCAGCCATGCGCCAGGCACTCCAGGCCAACTGGGTTCTGCATGGCTGGCGGACCAATCACGATCACGGCCTCTGGCCGCTCTTCCGCCAGCATTCGTTGGGTCTGCGTGTAAACGGCCGGGGCCCCCAGGCGCCGCGCGGTGTCGCGGGCGCGAGACTCGTCCAGGTCGCAGACCGCCACGACCTCCAGCTCGGACAGGTAGGGCAGGCTGGGATGGATGCAATGGCTGGCATGTCTGCCGCACCCAACCAGGCCCACGCGGATTGGCGGCGTCTCGCGCGCAGCCGTGGACTCTTTGGATTGCGTTGGCACCGGCCATCGCCTGCGGTTCGTTTCGTGGTGGGATATCGTACGCGAAGGCGTTTCGACCCGCTCTAGCTCGGCCGGGAATGTACGAACTGAAATGAGACTCGGCGGCCTGTATCCAATCTTCGAGCCGGATGTTGCCCTGCGCCGCGCCCCCGACTACGCGCCGGTCACGCCGCCGAATCTGCTCTTTGTGCGGCCGGGGTCGGTCGACGACTTCGACGACATTACGCCGCAGCTCGACCGCTACGGACTCTCCGCCATCGGCGCGCCCTGGGCCCTATGGAATCGGAGCCGCGACGAATGCGCCGCCTTCGGCGAACGCGCGCGAGAACTCGGAATCATGGTCGGCGAGGCCAGCTTCAACGACAACCTGATGGTCGCGGACCAGGCGCTGGTTAACCAACGGATCAACGATGTCCGCCGCGGGCTCCGGAACGCCGACGCCATGCAGTGCCGCACATTGCACATCCTGCCCGGCACCAAGGACCCCGCCGGCGGCATGCTCACGCCCCACCCGGTCATGTTTACGGACGCCTACAAGGCCGAATTGCGCGAGGTCGTGCTCCGCATCATGGACGGGCTGGACTTGCAGCACACCCGTTTCCTGATCGAGCCGTTCAACCACAGCTTTTTCTACCAGCCGGAGGACATTCGCGAGTTCTTCGACGCCGTCGATCACCCGCGCGTCGGGTTTCAGATGGACGTCGTCAACATGATCGCGATGGACACCTACTTCGATACCACCTCCCTCATCCACCGCACCTTCGACCTGCTGGGCGATTTCGTCTACTCCTCGCACGTCAAGGACATGCAATGGGACCACGGGCACCTGACGCTCAAGTGGGACGAGGTCCTCATCGGCCAGGGCACGCTGGACCTGACGACCTACCTGCAACGTCTGGACGAACTGGACCCCGAAACGCCCTGCTACTGCGAGCACCTGCCCGACGAGGCGTCCTACGCGCACAACTTTGCGGAGGTGCACGAGGTCGCGGAGCAAGTCGGGGTGGTCGTGAAGCGCCGGCAGGGCGGCTAGCACGTGTGGAAACTGAAAGGTTGAGCCGATGATTTACGAACTGCGCGTCTACGAGATCCTACCGGGCCGCATGCCCGCCATGCTGGCGCGGCTTGAACGCGCGTCGGAAGTGTTCCGGCAGCACGGCTTCGACATTGCCGGGGCGTGGATCGAGATCGTGGACGGCAACCCGCGGCTGATCTACATCAACGTTTATGACAGTGTCGAGGACCGCGAGCGCCAGTGGGACGCCTTCGCCCAGGACCCCGCCTGGGCCGCCATCGAGGCCGATTCGGAACAGGACGGCCCCATCGTGGCTGGTGTCACCAGCACATTCATGGACCCCGCCTCGTTCTCCCCGCTGAAGTAGGCAAACTCCCAGGTGCGCTGTCCTACGGCTAGAGGCGCTGGGGAATCCCGGAGGCGTTAGTGAGCAGCCGCAAGCTGGGCATAGGCATCATCGGCGCCGGCAGCATTGCCCGGCTGGCGCACGTTCCGGGTTACCAGGCGGTGGCCGACCAGTGCGGGATCGTCGCCGCGGCCGACGTTTCGGAAGACGCGCTGGCGGCTGCACAGCGGGACTTCGGCATCCCACACCTCTTCCGCGACTACCACGAACTACTGCAACTCGACGATGTCGACGCGGTTAGCGTCTGCGCCTCCAACCCGATCCACCATCCCGCCACCCTGGCGGCGCTGGCGGCCGGCAAGCACGTGTTCTGCGAGAAGCCGCTGGCGCTGAATGCCGCCGACGCGCGTGAGATGGTCGAGGCCGCCCAAAAGGCCGACCGAATTCTCGCCGTGGACTTTCAATCCAGGTTCATTCCCCAGGCTGTCGCCCTCAAGCAGTGCATCGAGCGCGGCGAACTGGGCGAGGTCTATTTCGTCCGCGCGGCCTGGAACCGTCGCCGGGGCTTCGCGCCCCGCACCAAGGGCGCCTTCCACTCCAAGGCGCTCAACGGCGGCGGCGCCCTCATCGACGTCGGCGTGCACGTAATTGACACCGCCCTGTGGCTCATGGGCGGGCCGAGCCCGGTGTCCGTGTCCGGGGCCACCTACCTGAAGATCGGCAACCAGGCCGACGGCGGCTACAACCCCTGGGGCCCCTGGAACCATGAGGAGATGGACGTCGACGACTTTGCGATGGCGATGATCCGCTGCGACAACGGGGCCACCCTTTCGCTGGAGTGCAGCTGGGCGCTGAATTTCGTCGAGAGCGAGTACTACCGGATATGGGTCGCGGGCGACCGCGCCGGCGCGGAGGTCACGCTCGGGCGAACCGAGGCCTCGGCCACGCCGCTGCGAATCTTCACGGCCGAATCCGAGTCCTGGGTGGACCGCGTGCACCGGAACTTCGAGCCGGTGCCCTGGCCCCAGCACGCGGCGGTCGCCGATTTCGTCCGGGCCGTCCGGGAAGGCAGCCAGCCCAGGTCGACCGGCGAGGACGGCCTGCGCGTGCAGCAAGTCGTGGACGCCATCTACGCCTCAGCCGACAGCGGTCGTGAGGTCAGCCTGGCGTAGGCGGGCTGGTGGCACGCCGATTCGAGCCGGCTCTAGGAAAGCTCTGAACAACCGGGGCGCCAGAGCGCGAGGGCCGCTGCCAGGCACGTGAGGGTGGCGGGGTGGCGGCATTTTGGGGCTGGGGCCGCCGCCCAGCCGCCGGACCGGCCGCGTGCGCCCCCGCGCGGGGCGCAGATCGCCCGCTTACGCCGGCGCGGCGCGCGCCGCCAGCAGCAGATTGGCGAACCCGAACAACAGACACAGCCGGGTCCGGTTCTTGGCCAACCCGCGATACCGCACCTGCGGGTAGCCGAAGTGGCGCTTCACATAGAGAAATGGATGCTCGACTTTCGCTCGAATCGAGGCCTTGCGCCGCTCCGCCTCGGCGGCGGCGCTGCCGGGCGCCAAGCGCCGCCGCTGCCCCGGCCGCAACGCCACCTGCCAGTCGACCCGCCGCCCCCAGTGCTCCGGGCGCCGGGCCACCCCCGCGTACCCCGCGTCGCCCCACACGCGCGTCTCGGCGCCGTGGAGGAGCCGCGGCACTTGCGTGATATCCGCCACGTTGGCCGCCGTCGTCGCCAGGCTGTGCACCAGCCCCGTGGCCGCATCGACCCCGATATGCGCCTTCATGCCGAAGTCCCACTGGTTCCCCTGCTTCACCTGGTGCATCTCCGGGTCCCGTTGCTGCGCGCGGTTCTTCGTCGACGCCGGCGCGTCGAGGATGGTCGCGTCTACGATCGTGCCTTCCCGCAGCCGCAGGCCCTGCGCCGCCAGGTGCTGGGTGATCTCGGCCAGCAACCCCTCGCCCAGGTGGTGCCGTTCCAGCAGGTGCCGGAAGTTGAGGATCGTCGTCTCATCGGGCCGCGGGTCCCGTGCGGTGAGGCCCACGAAGCGCTGCACCGCCACGCTGTCGTAAAGCGCGTCTTCCATCGCCGGGTCGCTGAGGTTGTAGAACACCTGCACGCAGTGAATCCGCAGTAGCAGGGCCAGCGGATAGGGGGGCCGCCCGCGCTCGCCGGTGGGGTAGACCGGGCGGATGCGCGCTTCGAGCCGCGCCCACGGCATCAGCGCCTCCATGCGCCGCAGAAAGCGCTCCCGCCGCGTCTGGCGCGGCTGTCCGTCATACTCCACGTCGGCAAATGAGCGCTGCGGGTGCATCGTGGCCCTCACCGGATCTCCCTCAGCCGTGAGCATAGGCCCCGCCGCACCCCCCCCGGGATTTTTCAGAGCATTCCTAGAGGTCGTTCAGCCTCGCGATGGCTATGCCGGCCTCGCCGGCCACCGAGTACAGCAGGTAGGTCTCGTCGTTCTCCTCATAGATCGCGGGGTCCCGAAGCTGACGTACTCGCACCTCGGTCAGACCCCGCTGCGAGGGCTCCAGCGGAAGGTCCGCTCCCTCGTAATCCGTTTCCGGCGCCAACACCAGCGACGGCGCCGACTCCCGCCAGTCCATCCAGCCAGGCGCAAGGTCAATCTCGGACACCAGGATTCGTTCAGGGCAGTCCCCGGCGTTTGAGTAGAAGACGCTCAGCGTGTCGCCCGCGAGCCTGACCGCGCAGTGACGCATGTTCTCGGTGAACAGCGTCGGCCCCTCGACGAATCCCGTCAGCCCGTCCCTCGACCTGTAGAACACCCCCGGCATGCCGATCGCATAGTGGTAGCCGCCGTGCTGAAATACCCGGAAGTACGAATTCCCCAGGAGCTCCTCCCGGGCCTCAAAGCTGATCCCGTCCTCGCTGAGCGCCACCCGGGAACGCTGGACTCCCTTCGCCACGACACCGTGGTAGTACATCCGAATCTGGCGGTTCTCGTCGTCCACGTGTACATCGGGCGAGGCCACATGATTGGGGTCTCGTGAGTTGCCAAAAAACGAGTCCTCCAGGTCCAGCACCCCGGGCCCGTACGTAGACCACGGCCCCTCCAGATCGTCGGCGTACGCCATTCGAATGTACTGGCCCTTGTGGTGCGCAAAGTACAGGTAGTAAGCGCCGAGCGCATCATCAATCCACTCCGGTACGCACACCAAAGACGGACCATTTATGTTGCTGCCAATCCTGGCATCTATCTCGGGCCTAACAATCGGATTGTTTCGCATCCGTTCGACTCTCATGGCCCCGATCCCTCGTCTCCTACGTAGAGGTTCTCGTCGACGCTAGAGAGCCGAATCCAAATCTCGTTCAGCCCGCGGCCTGCTCCTCGGAGCTGCCGGCTGAGTGCGGCGTGAGCTGCGGTTCGAAGACCACGTCCAGATTCTCGCCTTCCAGCTCCGGCGCGTCGTTGTAGCGGAAGCAGGCGGCCGCGCGGGACGGGTGCTCGTGGTACAGGGGCGGGCGCTGACCGCGGCACGGGTCGAAGGCCACGGGGCAGCGGTCCACGAACTTGCAGCCGGTATCCGCGACTTCCATGGACTCAGGGTCGCCGGCGATCTCGGCTTCCGCGCCCCAGGGGATCGAGGGATCGGGCTGCGGAATCGACGACACCAGCAGCTGGGTGTACGGGTGCTTCGGATCGCGAATCACCTGCTCCACCGACCCGGCTTCAACCACTGAACCCTTGTACATCACCAGGATGTTGTCGGCGATCTGGTAGGCCGTCGTCAGGTCGTGCGTGATGTAGACCACCGAGATTCCAAGCTCCTGCTTCATGCTTCGGATGCTCTCCAGGATCGTGGCGCGCAGCGAGGCGTCCACCATCGAGACTGGTTCGTCGGCCACGATCAGGCGCGGCCGCAGCAGCATGGCGCGAGCCACCATCACCCGCTGACGCTGGCCGCCGCTCAACTGGTGAGGGAAGCGTCCCAGCGTCTCCGCCGGCTGCAGGCCCACCATGTCCAGCGACTCCTCGATTAACCGGTTGGTTTCCTGCTTGGACTCGGTCAGCTGAAACTTCTGGGCGGGGACGGTGAGGACGTGGTCCACTTTGTAGAACGGGTTGTAGGACTCGAACGGGTCCTGAAAGATCGGCTGAATCTCGCGCAGATATGTTCGGCGCTGTTCGCGTGAGAGGTCATCCACCGACTGGCCGCGGTAGATCACCTGGCCGGATGACGGCGGGATCACGCCCAGCAGCAGCCGGGCCAGGGTCGTTTTGCCGCTGCCGCTCTCGCCGGCCACGGCCAGAATGGACGGCGACTGCTCGTCGATTGTCATCGTCACGTCGTCCACGGCCACCGTGCGGCGGCGGCGAATGATCCCGGCCGAAAAGACCTTGCTGACGTTGGACATCTCCAGAAACGCTGTCATGCCGCTTCCCCGGGATACAGGTGACAGGCCACCATGCGGCCGTTCTGAGAGGCGGCGACGGGCACCTGTGAGTCACACGGTTCGAATGCGCTGGGACAGCGCGGATGGAAGGGGCAGCCGGGCGGCACGTTGATCAGGGCCGGCGGCGAACCGGGAATGCTCACCAGCGCGCGTTTGGTCGCGATGGTCGGCACGCTCTCGATCAGCAGCTTCGTGTAGGGATGCTGCGGGTCCGAGAAGAGATCCTGAACCGGCGCCAGTTCCACCATCTTGCCGGCGTACATCACACCCATGCGGTCGGCGAACTGGGCCATCAGCCCCATGTCGTGCCCGACGATCACCACCGCGGCGCCAATCTCTTCCTGCACCGAGCGCAGCGTCTCCATCACCTGCCGCTGCACCACCACGTCCAGGGCGCTGGTCGGTTCGTCGGCGATGATCACCGAGGGGCTCAGCGACGTGCCAATGGCGATGGCGACGCGCTGCTTCATGCCCCCGCTCAACTCGTGCGGGAACTTGCCGCCGACCTCGGCGTCCAGCCCCACCCGGGCCAGTTGGGCTCGAATGCGCGCGGCCAACTCTTCGCGGCTGTCCCCGGGCTCGTGGGTTTTGATGCCGTCGGCCAACTGGTCGCGGATCCGCATGACGGGATTCAGGGAATTCATGGCGCCCTGGGGAACCAGCGCCAGCCGGTCCAGGCGAATCCGGCGTAGGGCGTCCGCGTCGAGCTTCATCACGTCGCCGATGCCATCCAGCAGCACTTCGCCGCCGGCGATGCGGGCCGGCGGCTTGTGCAGCCGCATCAGCGCCAGCGCCATGGTGCTCTTGCCCGAGCCGGACTCGCCGACCAGGCCCAGGCGCTCGCCTGGACGCAGATCAAAGCTGATGCCGTCCACGGCCTTCACGGTACCCGCGGGCGTGTCGTAGTAGACCCGCAGGTCCTTGACCGTCAGGACCGCGCCGTTGTTCACGTGAGGCGTCCCCGATGCGGCATCAGGTCAGGCCCGTGCGCCCGCCGCCACGGCCGAATCAGGACTGCTTTTGCCCGGGGATGGGCTGCGGCGTGGGCGTTGGGTAGCTCGGGTTGCGGCCGCCCTGGCGGAAGAAGTCCAGGGTCGGCGTCTTGGTGGGCGCCGTCGTCGATCCCGACGTGTCCGACGACTCCGACGACTCGGACGAATCACTCGGCGAAGCCCCGCAGGCGACGCCGGCAACGCCAGCGACACCGGCAAACAATATCGCCGCCAGCATCCGGCGGCGCGTGAAGGTGCTGCGTGTCATGGGTCTAAAGCCCGCATCCTCTCCATACGGCTGCCATCCAGCGGGATGCCGTCCGCAGGGCCTCGCTGGAGCCAGTCCCGAGCATCTCAGACGAAGACTTCCCTGGTTCGATAGTACCCGGCGGGGGGGCTTCCGCAGCCGGGAAGCCCCCCGCCGATCAGGCCAACGCTACTGCGTGGGCTCGATGGTCAGGACGCTGTGGTAGAAGTTGCCCCACCACTGCGAAGGCGCCTGGTAGTCGTTGCCGATGTCGGGCCAGTTGCTCCAGTACGTGTAGTTGTTGGGTGTCAACAACGCCGTCTGGACGATCGACACGATCGGCATCTCGCGGAGAATGATCTCCATCGAGTCGTAGAACAGGCTCTTCATCTCCGGGTCGCTGGTGGTCAACCCGGCCATCGCATCCACGATGGCGTCGAACTCGGCGTTCTCGAAGCGCGACCGCTGTCCGGTCGCGACCTCGCCAATCGGCTTCGAATGGCTGCTGTGGAGCAGGTTCCACGTACCCCACGGGTCGGCCACGTTGACCGTGTTGCCGCCAACCAGCTGCATGTTGGTGACGATGTCACCGCGGGCGATGCCGTCGAAGAAGGCGCCGGCCTCGGTGATCTTGAACGTGGAGTCGAACCCGGCCACCCGCAACTGGTCGGCCAGGATCGGCGCGACACGCTGCTGGTCTTCCTCACCGCCGCGCACGTGGATCTCCATAACAACGGTATTGCCGTCGCCGTCGGCCCAGAGATCGTCGGAGTTCTTCGAGTAGCCCGCGGCCTCCATGCGTTCAGCGCTCTTTTCGAGGTTGAACTCCTTGGCCGGGTACTTCTCAAAGAGGTCCTTGGCGTGCTGGTAGAAGACGTCCATGGCCGGCGTGTGCGGGAAGAACACGTCGGTGACGGTGGTGATGCCTTCGTAGGCGAACTCCACGATCTTCTCGCGGTCAACCGCGTAGGAGATCGCCCAGCGCACGTCCGCGTTGTCGAACGGCGGGGCCTTCAGGTTGAACGCCAGGTGCCGCGGCGCCGGGTCAAAGTAGGCGTACGGCAGGTCGGGGAACCAGGCCCTGATGTTGGGGTTCTCCTGGTTGACCTGCTCGTAGACGCTACGCGGCATGTGCCAGAACGTGTCCTGCTCGTTGGCAATGGCCTTGGCGGCTCGCTTCTCGGCGTTCTCGACGCCCACGAAGACCACCCGCTCCGGCTTCGGCAGGGCCAGCGGCGTCTTGCGGTCCACGCCGCCGATGGGCGGCGCCACCTTGGCGCCCCACCAGTTGTCGTTTCGGTCCCAGACCGTCTCGAGCTCGGTGGTGGAGGTCAGCGTGTACGGACCAGTGAAGACTGGCCAGCCCTTCTCCGGGTCGTAGTTGGTAAACGTAGCCGGGTCCTGGCCCTCCCAGATGTGCTGGGGAACGATGTACACCGACCAGTAAAGCGTCGCGAACATCTGCGACATGAAACGCGGATTGGGCTTGTTGAACGTGATGTGCACGCTCTTGTCGTTCATGGCGTCGGCCGACGCCACCCATTCCTGAACGTCCACGGCCCAGCGCAGGTCGGCGCCGCCGTTGAGCAGCATGTTCAGGGTGAAGGCGATGTCGTGAGCCGTGAACGGCATGCCGTCCGACCACTCCACGCCGTCGCGCACACTCATCGTGACGCCGTTGAAGCCCTCGTCGTACTCGAACCCGTCGATCTGCCAGAGCTCTTCCTGACCGGTCTGCAGGTTGATGTAGATGACCGACTCGATCGCCAACTGCTGCGACCCGGTGTGCATGGTCATGCTGTTGCTGAACGGGTTGAAGACCTCGGGGTTCGCGTTGCGGCCCGAAATGTTCTCGCCGATCAGCGTCCGGTTGCGCGGCACGTTGTCGCGCGGACCGGTCGGCCCCATGGCCATCATTTCCTTCATGGCCTCGGGCGTGGGCGTCGGCGTCGGCGCCGCGGTCGCTGCCGGGGCCGCGGTCGGCGCCGCGGTCGCTGCCGGAGCCGCGGTGGCCTCCGGCGTCGCTTCTGCCATCGCGGTTGCCTGCGGCTCAGCCGTGGCAGCCTGCGTCGGAGTCGGTGCTGGCGCTTCGTCGTCACCGCAGGCGGCAATCAACACGGCGGCGCTTGCCGCCGCTCCGCCACCGATGAATTGAAGCAGCCGTCGTCGGCTCAGTCCGTTCAGAGTACTCATTCTGGTTTCCTTCCCCAACGCGACGCGCCGCGACACTACGCAGCGTGCGCTTGGGCGGATACTGTGGGGGGGAGCTACGCCTGTCAAGTCTTCGGCGTCCAAACCGTCAGTGGCGCCGAGCCGCGTCTGCCCTCGGCGCGCAAACGAGGCGGCCGGATGGACCGGCCGCGCGCGCTCCCTATACTTGAACAGGCTTCGCCGTCGAATTGCTCGTTGGGAAATCGGTTCGGGCAGTCGAGCCGCGAGCCAGCACTCGACGCTTCACCAGGCTGACTGCGCACGGTTCCGGAGGTTGCACGCGTGTCGCTGGGCTACCTACTTCGGCGGGTCGGCATGTTCCTGCTGGTCGTGTGGGTCGCGGCGTCGATCAACTTCGTCATCCCGCGCATGGCCCGCGGCGACCCCATTCAGGCCCAGTTCGCGCAGCTCGAAACCCTGGGCATCCGCACCTCGGGCATGGACCAGGTAGTAGCCGCGTACAAGAAGCGGCTCGGCCTGGACCGCCCCATGGTCGAGCAGTACTTCTCCTACCTGTGGAACGTGGCGCGATTCGACTTCGGACCCTCGATCTCGTATTTCCCGGCCGATATCGGACGCCTCATCGTCCAGCGGCTGCCCTGGACGATCGGGCTGCTGACCGCATCCACCATCATTGCCTTCATTGTCGGAAACCTGTTGGGCGCATTGCTCGGCTGGCCCGGATCGTCCCGCTGGGTCAAGTGGCTTGTACCCATTTTGATGCCACTGTCAGCGATTCCGTATTACCTATTGGGGTTGATCCTGATATTTACCTTTGCTTTCGGTCTGAAGCTTTTCCCGTTGGGCAGCGCCTATAGCACGGGCGCCAAAATTGAACTTGCCCCGGATTTCGCGTTCGACGTCTTGTACCACAGCATTCTGCCCGCGCTTTCCATCGTCCTGTCCGTCACCGGATTCTGGATGTTGGGCATGCGGGGCATGATGGTGACCAACATGGGCGAGGACTTCATGATCATGGCCGAGGCCAAGGGTCTGTCGCCTCTGCGGATTTTCCTGCGCTACGCCATGCGTAACGCCATGCTGCCCCAGGTCACCGGCCTGGCCCTCACCTTCGGCGGCATCATCGCCGGAGCGGTCCTGGTGGAGGTCATCTTCGACTACCCCGGCATGGGCTGGATCCTCTGGCGCGCCATCCGCAACACCGACTATTTCCTGATCCAGGGCATCGTGTTCGTGTTGGTGGTCTCGGTGGCGCTCGCGATGCTGGTGCTGGACCTGATCTATCCGTTCGTGGACCGCCGGATCGTCTATGTCCGTCGATAGCGCTGCACCGGCAACAGCCGAATCGCGGTCGCCCGAGGCCTGGAGCCGGCGTCGCGAGTGGATCTCCTATGGCCGCCGCAACCCCACCCTGATCGCTGGTCTGATCCTCATCACCGTAATCGTGCTCTTCGGATTGCTGGCCCCGTTCATCATCGACCAGGACGCTACCCGCACCACGGCCTTTGCCAAGGACCTGTCACCCAGTCTCGACCATCCACTGGGTACGGATAGCTTCGGCCGCGACATGATGGCGCTCATCATCGTGGGGACGCCGCAGACGGTGAAGATCGGTCTGATCGCCGGCTTTATGGCGCTGATCATTGGTTCGACCCTGGGCTTCGTGCAGGGGTACTACCGCGGGCCCATCGGGACCTCGGTCCGCGGCGTCACTGATATCACGCTCACCATCCCGGCGCTGCTGATCCTCATCACCGTCGCCAGCCAGGTCCGGCAGGTCACCGTGGAGTCGATGGCCATCATCATCGCCCTGCTGGCCTGGCCCGGCACCACCCGCGCCATCGGGGCCCAGGTGCTCAGCATGCGTGAACGCGCTTTTGTCCCCATCGCCCGCTTCAACGGCATGTCCGGGCCGGAGATCATCTTCAAGGAGTTGATGCCCAACATGCTGCCCTACCTGGGCGCCAGCTTCGTGGCCGCTGTTTCCACGGCAATCCTCTTCGCCATCGGCCTGGAGGTGCTGGGCCTTGGCCCCCAGACCACCAACACCCTGGGCATGACCATCTACTGGTCCCAGTTGCACTCCGCCGTGATTCGGGGCCTCTGGTGGTGGTGGCTATCACCCATGGTGGTCATCGTCCTGTTATTCATTGGGCTGTTTCTCATCAGCCACGGCCTCGACGAACTGGCCAACCCCCGCCTGCGGCGGCGCGTGTAGCGCGTTCGGTTGGCCGCGGGCCGGTGTGTGCCGTGAGAGCGGCGCGAACTGGCCGGCCCAGGGGAATAGGGACCGAAAGCCCTTCGCTGGACTGTCTGCCGGTGCCTGGGCTTACGTACCGCCGCTGATTCCGACCGAGCTTGACTCAGGCGATCAGGCCGGGTCCAAACCCGTCACCTCGACTTCGCGCCCGGTCCGCGCCGATTCCCAGCAGGCCTCGTTGACCCGTAGCACGTCCAGCCCGCCTTCGCCACCGGAGTGCACCTCGTCGCGACCCAGGATCGCGTCCACGAAGTTGTGGTCCGGGCTGGACGGCGCGGGCAGCTCACCGACCGCGACCAGTTCTTGCTGCGCGTCGTAGTGCCGCAGTTCACCCAGCGCGTTGTATTCGACGCCCCGCACCAGCAGCGTGCCCTCGCTGCCGTAGAACCCCATGTCCTCCGCCGCCGGCGCCGACGCGTTGCCAACGTGCGCAAAGCTGCCGATCGCGCCGTTCTCGAACCGCGCGCTGATGGTCATGTCCACATCCACGTCAAGGTCGTAGCGGTTCTCGTGCGTCATCACCGCGCTGATCCTTAGCCCCGTGGCGTACATCACGTAGTCCATCAGGTGGCTGCCCCAGTCGATCAGCTGCCCGCCGCCCGATAGCTCCGGGTCCTGCCGCCACTGCCCCCGCTGCTCCCAGTACCAGCCGTGGTGCTGGAGCCCGGTGACCAGTTGGATCCGGCCGATGGCGCCGGACTGGATCTGCTGACGGATGTAGCGGTGGGCCGGCGAATAATGACGCTGATACGACACCATCAGGATCGTGCCGGCCCGGTCGCGCCGCCTGAGCGCTTCTTCGCCCTCGGCCACGGTGCAGACCAACGGCTTCTCGGTCATCACGTGACAGCCGGCGTCCAGCGCGTCAACGATTTGCTCAAAGTGCAGCGCGTGCGGCGAGCCAACTTCCACCGCGCCTGGCCTCGCGTCGCGCAACAGATCGCGATGCGACGCGTACTCAGCCACCCCCGCCAGCCCCGGATTGCGCTCCTTCATTCGAGCAATGGAAGCCGCACTGGGGTCGGCCAACCCCACGATTTCCACGTCGTCGATGTCCAGCAGCCGCGGAATGTGGGTTGACATAAAGTTGCCGCACCCGATGATCCCCATCCGAATCGCTGCCATGCTGGTCCTCCCGCTGCGCGGGGCCTGCTCGGCCTCCGCCTGCCAGTTTGGCCCCCAGGTATTTCTGGGCTACTGCTCGACTTCTCCGCCAGCAAAGGTGTAGGGCCGGCCCATGGACTGTTCGGCCCAGCGTTCCGGTTCCACAGGCTGCGGCGGATGCGCGGCAATGAAGTCCTCGTCCGGCGCCACGCCCAGCCCCGGCCCCGTCGGCAGGTCGTAATGGCCATCCACGATCCGCACCGGCGCCTTCAGCAGGCCGTCAATCGCAAAGTTGCCGCTTTCCTGGATGAAGAAGTTGGGAATCGACGCGTCAACCTGCGCCGAGGCCACGAAGTTCAGCACACTGAACGGGTTGTGTGGCGCCACGGCAATCCCGTATGCCTCCGCCATGCTGGCGATCTTGCGCAGTTCCGTAATCCCACCGGAGTGCCCGATGTCCGGCTGCGCGTAGGCCACGGCTTCACGCTCGAAGAGTTCCCGGAACCCCCAGCGCGTGTACAGCCGCTCGCCGGTCGCCAGCGGCACCGTCGTTTCCTGCGAGAGCTTCTCCATCGCGCTCGTGTATTCCGGGCCGCACGGCTCTTCCAGGAACATCGGCTTGAACTCGGCGATCCCTTCCGCCAGCTTCCTGATCATCGCCAGGCTCAGCCGCCCGTGGGTTTCCACCATGAGGTCCACGTCTGGCCCCACCGCCGCCCGCACAGCGCCGACCTTTTCGAATGCCTCCTCAAACTGGGCCGCCGTCAGGTAATACCCCGCCGTCGAAAGCGGATCGAACTTCATCGCCGTCCACCCGTCGGCCACCGCCTCCTTAGCGTTCTCCACCAGCTCGTCCGTGGTGGCGCCACCAACGCCCCGGTAACAGCGCAGCCGGGTACGAATCGGCCCGCCCAGCATTTCGTAAATGGGCAGCCCGGCCGCCTTGGCCTTGATGTCCCAGAGCGCGATGTCGATCCCGCTCATGGCCGACATGAACACCACGCCGCCGCGCACGTTGTGCCACATGTAGTACATGCTCGACCAGATCTGCTCGACCCTGCGCGCGTCGCGTCCGATCAGGTAGTCGCCAATGGTGTCCACGGCGCCGGCCACGGCCCCTGGCATCAGCGAACACTCGCCGTAGCCCACCAGCCCGTTCTCGGTCTCGATCCTCACGTAGCAGTAGTTGAAGGACCCGCGGCCGTAGTAGACCTCGGGGTTGAACGTGAGCGTGGTAACCGAACGAATCTTCATCGACGAGCTCGATTCGCAGGGCGGCCGGACGCCTGGTGACCCCGACGCCGCTAAGGCCGCAAGTTCCCGGCCAGCCTATACCGCCCACCCGAGTAAGTCAGCCTCCGGCAATCTGTGTGGCTACGACTCGGTCTTTGGGCACCTCCGACGTGCGGACGCTTACAGCGATGAGTCTAGACATGCAAAGGCGTTGACTAATTCCGACAGTTGCATCGTGCTGCGTACGGAGGATTCCGAGTTTGGCAACATTGGGAATCAAGTTGCGAAGAGTCGGTTGCCTCGAAGATGATCGGTGGACCTCCGTGCTATAGTTTGGACGAGCCTGACCTGCGGTATGAGGGCGTTGATATAGACTATCCCAAACGCGCGGCTCGGAGTCGCATTGCTCTTGCGTGCGTCAACTCAATTCTACTAGGAGTTCTAAGATCTCTAGTGAACCTTAGAATTAGTAGCCGACGGAGCACTTGTGAGAGTTGAGCGATAGAGAAACACAATGGACCTTTTAGGCATTGGCCGTCTTCGTCTTAGGGAGTTGCAGCGAGAATCCGCTAGTCGCTCACTTGCTGGAGACTGGAGCGACTACGCAATACAAATTCACCAACGTCTAATTGAACTCAATCCTATCTACGTTCATGCACGGAACAGGCTTGCAAAGTGCTTTGAAGAGACTGGACGTAGGGAAGAAGCTAGATCAGTTTATCAGGAGGTTCTTCGTACTTCCCCCTCGAATGTGATTGCTAGCATTAGGCTAAGATTGCTTAAAGATGTACCGGTCAGATCGGAAGGTGGCTCAAATCAGTCCCTTTCGAAGATCAGGAACCCTGGCACGGCGATCGCCTGTTGGAGCTGCGAGCAAGGATCATTTAAACGGGTTAGAACGTGTCCGAAGTGTCACTGGGGATTCTGTCCTAACTGCGGTGTATGTTCTCGGGATTGTTAGGCCTGAGAGCGCAGCGAGGGCAGGCCGGAATGGCACTCGATTGTCCACCAAAATTTGAAGCGACGTTGACCACTCCGTTGCCTATGTTGGTTGGTCGGTTCGGCTGAAAACCGAAGCGTGGAAATGTAGCTCCGGGGCTTTCGGTAGCCACCGTTCGGGATTTGTCGGAGCTGCTTATTGTCAAGCAGCACTTCGGATCGACATGCCGAGCACTAAGTTGCCCAGGGAGTAGGCCGAAAATTGGGAGAGATAAGCGAGACTAGGGCCTGTTCACACTAATGAGTTCAGATCTGGTAGGCTCCGCCCATGGAACTGACCCAAGCTCAGGTTGACCGCGTGGCCCCGTACCTGCCGGTGCAGCGCGGCAACGTCAAGGTCTCACATCTGCAGGTCCTCAACGCTATCCTCTACGTCGCGGAGCCTGGCTGTAAATGGCGGGGCCTGCCGGCGCGCTTCGGCCGCTGGCACACCATCGACACCCGCATGAATCGCTGGGCGAAGACCGGGATCCTGGATCGGGTCTTCGAGCAGTTGCAGCGCGAACAGCTCGTGCGCATTCGAGTGGAGGCCATCTCGCTCGACCGTACGAGCGTCAAGGGGCACCCCGATGGCATGGGGGCGCGAAAAAAAACGGACCGCAAGCCATCGGCAAGTCCCGCGGCGGCTGGACCACCAAAATTCATCTGGTTGCCGCGGATGCCCGCACCGCGCTGACCTTCGCGCTCTCGCCGGGCCAGGCCCACGATGCCGCGCCGGGGCGCGCGCTGCTCCGGTGCCTGGGGCCGCCGCCGAGACCGGTGGCGGTGGTGATGGACCGGGCCTACGAAGGCACCGCCACTCGCCAGTTGGCCTTGGCCCTGGGATTCACGCCCGTGGTCCCACCCCTCCGATCCCGCGTCACGCCCTGGACGTACAACACCGAACGCTACAAGCGGCGCAACGAGGTGGAGCGCCGCTTCCGGCGCTTGAAAGGGTTTCGTCGCATCTTCTCGCGCTTCGATAAGCTTGACGTGCTGTTCCTCGGCTTTATCCACATTGCCCTTATCGTCGAGGCTCTGCGTTAGTGTAAACACGCCCTAGTCAGAGTCTGGCTATAGTCTCCAGACAGGAGAATTGAACTGTCACGCGAGCTCTTCCAGCCAGGCGTCCACCGTCCGCTGACTCCGCAGCCTGACGACCCCGGTTCCGCGCGCTTCCGCCTCCTGCATGAGCCCGGTGTACGTGCGGTGCCGCAGCCGATGCACGCGCAAGTTCCAGAGCACCAGGCTGTCGCGGGACAGCAGCGCGTTGCCAACAGTCTCGCGCTGCATGCCCCAGAGAAGCCGATCACTGCTCCGGACGCGTTGCAGCGTGCGGCGAAACACCCGCCAGGTGGCCGTGTGCAGCGGCAGGTCCAGCCAGACCATCAACTGCACCTGAGGCCAATAAATGTCCCGTGACCGGCTGTAGTTACCTTCCACCACCCAGGCGTCGCCGTCCGTCGCCTGCCGCACGTCGGGCAGGAACTCCTCGTCGCTCGGCATGCCCCAGTCGGGACGATGCCGCCAGTGCAGGGCGTCCAGCTCCACGTGCGGAACGTCCAGGATTCGCGCCAGGCGCGCGGCAACTGTCGTTTTCCCGGAACCTGACAGCCCGCACACCCATACGCGCTGGGGTCGCGGGTCAGACATTCACGACGAAGCTGGCGGTCATCCGCCCGGCTGGATCGGTCGGCTCAGGCAGTGGCCAGCCGGATCAGGCTGGTGAGTTGACCCGACGCCAGCGCGTCCAGGCGCACGTGCGCCGCCATCATGGACTTCGCCAGATCGGGCAGGGGGCTCAGGCGGGCGCGACGTCGATCGGCGTCGATTACGAGTGCTGGAATCCGATCCAGCGCCAGTCGGCGCGCCGCGCGCATAGCGTCGTCAATCGGGTCCGATCCAGGCTCCATGCCGACGTTGGCCACGCCATCCGTCAGCAGGATCACGATGGGGCGCGTCTCGGCGTCCCGCGCCCGCTCGCGCAGGATTACCCGGCGAGCAAGGTCCAGCCCCAGCGCCAGCGGCGTGCGGCCGCCGGTTGGCATTTCCCGCATCCGCGCGTGCGCCAGGTCCAGGCTGTTGGTCGGCGGCACCGTCTCATGGGCGTCAGTCTTGCGGAAGGTCACGAGCCCCACGCGGTCGCGGCGCTGGTACGCGTCCGCCAGCAGCGCCAGCACCGCCGACTTCGTCAACTGCATCCGGCGCTGTGCCGCCATGCTGCCCGAGCCGTCCACCACGAACAGCATCAGGTTGCCGACCTTGCGCATGCGCCGCCGGATACGGATGTCGTCTTGCTGAATCGTCAGTGCGCCGTCGCCAACCCCTCGCAACGCGGCGGCCCTGATCGTGTCCAGCAGCGCCACGTCCGGTGGATCATTGGGCTTCATGTGCCGGCTGCGAACCGAGCGGCCACGACGGCCCTGCACCTCGTGCTGCGTTCGCCGTCCTGAGCGTGGCCGCGTCATGGGCAGCCGTTCCTGCGACGCCAAGGTGGGCGAATCGGGTATCGAATCCGGGTCGATCTGACGCTCAGCCCCGGCCGACGTCGGTGCGCCGGAGTTCTGGTCCGAGGCCGCAACCGTCTCTTCGCCGGTCGCGGACATCTGCCGCTTTTCCATTCCGGCTTCGGCAGCTTCGCTGCCACTGGCGCTTCGCGAAGCGTCGAACGACTGGATGGCCTGGTCCAGTTCGTCCGGATCCAGGTGCGGCGGCGTGAACGGGTCGCGCCGCCGGCGGTGCGGCAGGGCCAGTTCGGCCGCGCGCCGCACGTCGTTCTGCGTGACCTCGTCGCGTCCTTCCCAGGCCGCGATCGTGGAAGCCGCCTTGTGCATCACGATGTCCGCCCGGTGGCCGTCCACCCCCATCGCAATGGCGATGTGGATGATCAGCGAAAGCATCTCAGGGCTCACGACCACCGACGGCAGCAACTCGCGCGCCCCAATGATCTGCTGCTGCAAATCGGCGCTGGCCCCGGTCCACTCGGCCAGAAAGGCCGCCGGGTCGGCGTCGTACGCAATCCGCCGCCGCACGATCTCCTCCCGCGTCGCCGGGTGCGTGTCGCCTCGAATCTCGGCTGCCAGCCCAAACCGGTCCAGCAGCTGCGGTCGCAGGTCGCCCTCTTCCGGGTTCATCGTGCCGACCAGGATGTATTCGGAGGGATGCCGGTACTGGACGCCCTCGCGTTCGATCAGATTCGTGCCCGAGGCCGCGCTGTCCAGCAGCGTGTCCACCAGGTGGTCGTCCAGCAGGTTGACTTCGTCCACGTACAGCAGGCCGCGGTGGGCGGCTGCCAGCAGCCCCGGTTCGAACTTGCGCTCGCCGCGGGACAACGCCGCTTCCAGGTCCAGCGTGCCGATCACCCGATCCTCGGTAGCCGACACCGGCAGGTCAACCACGCGCACCTGGCGGGTGGTCGACTCGATGTCGAGATTCTGATTGCGCCGCTCTCGGCAGTCCTCGCAGACGTTCAGCGAGCCGGGGGCGCAGCCGTACGTGCAGGTCGCCACCTCGATCTCCGGCAACACCGCCGCCAGCCCACGAACCGCCGTGGACTTCGCCGTTCCTCGCTCGCCGCGAATCAGCACCCCGCCAATGCTGGGGTTGATCGCATTGAGCGCCAGCGACAGGCGCATCAAGTCCTGCCCAACAATCGCCGCAAACGGAAACGTCGCGCCGTTAGAGCCAATCATCCCACCATCGTCTCACACCAGAGCGTCTGCAAGCAGTCAGGCGCTGGCCGCCGCTAGCCTGGTGGTCGGCCAGGGACGACGGCTCGGGTCGTCGTTTGCCTGGAGAGGATGAGGATAAGGGCAAGGTTGGGGAAGCGGCCTACCGCGCGGGGCTCGGGCGCGGCGATGGCGGGGCTGATGGCGTGGAGCGAACGCTGCGGCGGGTATCGGATCATGCATCGGGAAGGAGTCCCGGTACGACGGGCCCCAGCGGTATGACAGTCGACGACGGCACGGATCCCGCTTCAGCTGCAACCAGGCGCAGGAGAGGTCCACCGAAAGTCAGTACATAGACTTCGCCGGCCGCGTCGGTTCCGAAAGAACTAAGGGGATAGGGCAGCTCCGCGATCAGGATCTTTCGTAAACCTGCCTCGGCGTTGTTGTCAAGCGCCCACATTGTCCCGCCGCAGAAGTCGCCGAATAGATATACACCGTCCAGCTGGGGGATTGCGGCGCCCCGGTACACGACTCCGCCGACAACGGCGCCGCAGCCTTCCACGGATCCGTCTACAGTCCGATAGGTCGTCACCGGCGCTATCAGGTTTTCAAACTCGTCACACGCATACCCGGCGAGGCACGTCGAGCCTTCGAAGATCGGCCAGCCCAGGTTGGCGCCCGCCACGATGACTGACACTTCTTCTTCTTTATTGTGGCCCACGTCTCCAACCCAAAGCCTGCCATCCTTCGGATCGAAGGCCATGCGCCACGGATTGCGCAGACCGTAGGCCCAGATTTCGGGCCGGGCGTCCGCCGTCTCGAGGAACGGATTGTCGTCTGGAATCCGGTACGGTCGTTCGTCCGACGCGCCGCGCACGTCAATCCGAATGATCTTGCCGTGCAAGGTATCGAGACCTTGCGGACATCCGAGGCATTTGGCGTCGCCTATGCCCAGATAGAGCATCCCGTCCGGTCCAAACCGGATGGCGCCGCCCCAGTGAAGGAACTGCTCCTTAGGCCTGGATATGCTCAGGATGATCAGTTCTTCTTGGCGGACAACACGGTCATCGATAACTGGAAAGCGCGTAAGCCGCGCCCACGCTTGGCCGTCCCCACCCTGACCCTGCGCGGTGTAGTACACATAGAGGAACGGGAACTCGCTAAACTTTGGATCAAGGGCTGCGCTCAGCAGGCCCTTCTCGTACTCAGCGGAATCGACGTCGTCAGTCAAGTCAAGGATATGCGCTGGATTCGACTCAGTACCGTAGACGCTAATCGTACCGGACTTATCGGCCACCGCGAAGCCGCCGGCTGGCCAAGGAAAGACTTCCGTAGGCTGGTCAAGTGCGTGGCCTGGGAAGACAGGTATAAGATTCAAACGATCGTAGGGAGGGGGTGGGCGAACTTTGTATGGGGACCACCAGCAATGGGCATGGCCAGCAGCGTTCAGGCCGCAGTGTCCTTCCCAGCCGGCGTTTATTGATGTGAAGGGCCCGGGCAGCTCAAATCGGACATTTCCTGCCTCGTTCACGTCACGTCCCCAGCATTCCACGACGCCGGTCGGAACGAGTCCGCAAACATGATCCGAACCGGCGCTGATTTGAGTAAAGACCGTTTTGGGAGGATCGGATTGACCGGCCGCATTCTCACCCTGACACAAGGCAGTGCCGTCGCTCCTTAATACACACGTGTGTGCGACGCCAACCGTCAGCGAGCGAAAGGGACCGCTGCGTGAATCACCCCGCCCATTGTCGTTCTTCCCCCAGCAGATTAAGTCTCCGCTGAGACTCAATCCGCAACTATGTTCGGCCCCGGCCCCAATTGCTGTAAACAAGGCGCCCGGCGGCGGGGTCGCGCGGCCGTTGGCGTTTCTTCCCCAGCAAGGTGCGCGGTCAAGGCTGACCGCGCAGGCATGGTCCCATCCGGCGTCCACCGACGTGAATTGCCCGTCCGGCGCCTCAGCTTGCTGATGGTTGTTCCGTCCCCAACAAGTGATCCCACCGTCAATTCGGATCCCGCAGGAAAACCGCCATCCGGACGTGATCTGGCGGAATCTGACACCGTCAGGAACATTCAATTGGCCTTGATCGTTAAGCCCCCAGCAAAGAACTTGCCCGTTTTGCTGTAGGGCGCACATGTGATTCTCACCGGGCGCCACCTGTATAAAGGCGGTAGCATCCGGTGCCGGAGTTGTAACCGATGATGGCTCGGGCGCTGACTCCGGAGCCGCCGCCGGGGCCGGCGATTCAACGTGCGATGGTGCCGCTGTTATGGTCGTTCCGGGCGGTGCCGCTGAGGGCCCCGTCGCGGCTGAAATAACTCGAGGCCTGAGAACTTCCTGCTGCACCACGGTTTCCGGGCGCGGCGACGACTCGGGTGCCGCAGCGCCTCCGCAGGCAGCCAGCAGCGTGCCAAGCATAATTGCGGCGCAAAACCGAACCATGGCTACTCGCGGGCGCTGGACCGTACTGCCGGTCGCAAGCTTCACAGGCTCTCCTCGGTGACTCGAATGATGACGTTGCTGACCGCTAGGCGCGGATCGTCCACTGCGCCCGCCGCCAGCCCACGAACCGCCGTGGACTTTGCCGTCCCTCGCTCGCCACGAATCAGCACCCCGCCAATGCTGGGGTTGATGGTATTGAGCGCCAGCGACAGGCGCATCTAGTCCTGCCCAACAATCGCCGCAAACGGAAACGTCGCGCCGTTAGAGTGGATCATCCCACCAGCGTCGCACACCGACACGCCGGCCAGCACTTAGAAACGAGGGGCCACCGATGGCGGCAGCGCGAGCACCGTTGGCGGCGCTTGACTCACGAACTGCTGGAGTCGCGGGACGAAGCCGCGTCTGACGGGACCGTCAGGATGGTCCATGAGGGTGCGTGGGTCACCGACGGCGCATAGCCCGCTTCGGCCTCAACGAGCCGAAGGATGGGACCACCGAATGTCAGCACCAATACTTCCCCGTCCGCGTCCATTCCGAACGAACTGAGGGGCCTGTCGAGGTCCACGATCTCAATCATGCGCCAGCCGAATTCAGCGTCGCCGTCGAGCGCCCACACCCGCCCACTGCAGTAATCACCGAACAAATAAGTCCCGCTGAGCCAGGGTATTGCGGTCCCTCGGTACACGATGCCTCCGACAATAGCGCAATTCTCCGCATGCTTATAAGTCAAAATCGGTGGTGTAAGATGCTCCGTTTCATTGCATGTATTTACAATCGAAATGCGATACTGATCCATGGTTCTTTCATCGATTTCAAAGCAGTTAGAGCCTTCAACAATTGGCCAGCCTGGATTCGCTCCGGATGTGGCCATCGTCACTTCTTCCGCGTTTCCTTGCCCTACGTCGCCAACCCACAGTCGACCATCCGGTGGATCAAAGGCCATTCGACACGGATTTCGCACGCCATAGGCCCATATTTCTGGCCGCGCACCGACCACATCGACCAGTGGGTTGTCGCTTGGAGTTCTGTACGGTCGCCTAGCCGATGCACTGCGGACGTCAAGGCGAACGATCTTGCCATACAGCGTATTCAGACTTTGCGGGCACTCAAAATAGGTAAAGTCGCCTATGCCTAGGTACAGCATCCCGTCTGGTCCGAATCTGATCGCACCACCATAGTGATAGTGACCGCTCGAGGGCGACTGCGGTGGCCTGGGTAGATTGAGGATGATCAGTTCCTCTTCGTGGACCGCACGACCGTCAGCAACTGGAAAGCGTGATAGCCGCGCCGGAGCTTGACGTTTTCCGCCGGCATCTCGCACAGTGTAATACACGTATAGGAAAGGGATTCGGTCAAACTGAGAATCGACACTTGCGCTTAGAAATCCTTCCTCAATGCCATCATGATCAGTCTTGTGGCTCAAGTCAAGAACTCTATGGACCTCGGATTCAGATTTGTAGGCTACTATTGTCCCGGACCTGTCGGAAACCGCAAGGCCTCCACTTGGCCAAGGAAAGACCTCAGTGGGCTCATCAAAAGTGTAACTTGCGAGGAAATTGTCAAGAAAAAGCCTGTCATACGGCGGAGGTGGTCACTCTCGATGAGATGAGGTCCAGCACAGTGCGTATCCATTGATGTCAAGCCCACAACTGTTGTTCCACCCAGCGCTGGTTGATTTGAACTTGCTCGGCGGGGCAAAGGAAATGCCTCTTGGTTCTCGAAAGTTACCGCCCCAGCAATTCACATCCCCCGTAGGCAGCGTCCCGCACGAGTGGTCCGCGGCGGCACTGACATGCGTGAAAGCTGTAGTCGGTGGATCAGACTGTCCGGCCGAATCTTCTCCCTGGCACAGCGCCCGGCCATTGCTGCGCAAGACACAAGTGTGCGTGATGCCAACTGCCAGCACGCTAAATTGGCCACTCCGCGAGTCGGCGCGCCTGTTGTCGTTTTTTCCCCAACAGGTCAGGTCGCCCTGTGTGGTCAGCCCGCAACTATGCTCGGCAGCGGCGCCGTTGGCGATGAAGGCGAATTCCCGCGGCGGCGTTGCCCGTGCGTTCGTATTCCATCCCCAGCAGGTTGAAACAGTGCCTCTTAGCGCGCAGACGTGATCCCATCACGCGTCAATGTCAGTAAACTGGCCATTGGACGCGTCAAGCTGCTTATGTTCGTTTCGGCCCCAGCAGTTGATTCTGCCGTCAGTCTGGATTCCGCACGAAAACCGCCACCCAGCTGTGATTTGCTGAAATCTTGCGCCCTTTGGAACATCCATCTGGCCGTCCTCGTTTTTGCCCCAGCACATGACCGAGCCGTCGTGTTGCAGGGCACACGTGTGGTTTTCGCCGGCGGCTACCTGGACAAATGCCGGACCGATAGTCGTCGCCGTTGTCATCGGTGCGGCTGTCCGCGTGTCTGCTGCCACTTTCGTCGTTTCGGCTGCAATTACGCGGGGCCTGAGCCCCGCTTGCTGGACGTTCAGTTTCTGGTCGGGAGATGGCGCGGAGGCAGGTGCCGCCCCGCAGGCGACAAGCAGCCGCATACTCAAAATGATGATGACCTCTGGTGACCAGAAGCCTTCTCGACGGAAACTAAAAGCTGTGTCCGTGCTGGCAAGCATCACAGACACTTTAGATTGTATGAGGCGCCGCGATTCGCTACGTCCGGCCCGCCCACCGCACCCGTAGCCGGTTCGCCACCCATATCGCAAACAGCAGCAATGCCAGCACCCCAATAATCTGCGACTGCTGGAGGCCCCAGAAGTGTTCCTGCTGATCGATCCGCAGGAACTGCAGACCCAGCCGCAGCGCGCCGTAGCCGGCCAGGGTGGTCCAGAAGAGGTACAGGCGGCCGATATGGCGGCTGGCCAGCCACATGGCGAATCCGAAGATCGCCAGGTCGCCCAGCAATTCGTAGGTCGTGGCCGGATGCACGGGCGTGGTTTGGCCGATGGCGTTCGCGTGGGTGTAGTACACGGCCCAGGGCAACTCGGTCGCCAGCGCGTGGTGCTCGCCATTGATCAGGTCGCCGATACGACCGATCCCCATGCCCAGAATCAGACCCGGCGCGCCAATGTCTACGGCTGTGCGCACGTCCAGCTTCATCCACCAGGCGGCCAGCGCCACGGCCATGCCGCCGCCCAGCGGCGCGCCCCAGACCGTGATCCCGCCGTCGTTGAGCGCCAGAATCCGCCCCCAGTCGCTGGAGAACAGATCCAGGTTGTCGATCACGAACAGAAAACGCGCCACCACAATGCCGCCCCCAACTCCCCAGAGCGCCAGCGTGGTGACCTGGTCGTCTGAGATCGTCGTGCGACGGCCCAGGCGGCGCGCCACCCAGATGCCCGCCAGGATTCCCAGGACGGCAAACAGCGAGTGCCAGGTAAACCGGAAGCTCCCGATCTCAAAGAGGTCGGGATCCCAGGGAATGGCAATGGCGGGCATGGAGGCAATCTGCGCGAAACGGCGTCCAGGCCATAGTACTGGCCGGCTCGCTCCACTGCCGGCCAGCGGTATCTTTCCCTAAGCGGTCTGGGGCTGTGCCGCCTAAGTCTGGAGCGCGGCCGCCGCCTCGGCCGCCGGCTGACCAAGCGTCAGGCTGCTATGCCCGGCGCTGTCCAGGTCCGCCGTTCGCGCCAGCCAGCCCGCCGTCTCAACCAGGGGTACCGTCCAGGCGGCGCGCGCCTCCAGCAGCTGCTCAATGTCCAGCCCCCGCCTCTCCGAGACGTCGTCCAGCGCCAGCGTCCAGGCTGACGTTCCCCCGGCGTCAAACGTCCGTGCCGGACCGGCCAGGGCAACCGACGCTTCTGCGGCCGCCGCGTCGCCGGCGCGCACCGACGCAATGAACGCCGCGGCCATCGGAACCTGACGTGCGGCTTCCGGCCAGGCCGGCAACGGCAGCGCCTCCCAGTCGGCGTTCCGTTCGGGCGGCAGCGTCGCCAGCCGCTGCAGCGCCCGCCCATGCGCAATCGCCAGAGCCACGCGTCCGTGCACTACGGCCGCATCCGCCGCGCCCTGACCGTCCCACGCGCTGGGTGGCGGCGACACGCGCTCGTGCAACCACTGATCCGCGTACCACTGCCAGGCATTCAGTGCGGCCTCGCTGGTGGGAAACGGCCCGGCCGAGCGGGCCACGGTCTCCACTTCGGGCAGCCCGGCAACCACGCCAAACCCATAGGCATACGCCTCCGGGTCGGTTAGCCGGCGGGCCGCTTCTGTCAGCTCCGGGTAGGTAGCGCCCGCGTCCGCCACGCCGCCCTGCTCCAGCCGCCGCCGGCTGGCCAGCAGATAGGTCGGATACCCGCTCACGGGCATCCCAACCAGCCCGCGGTCACGCCGGCCCAGCGCCAGCATCTCGGGCAGAAACCCATGCTCCTCACCCAGGGCCGTATCCAACGGAGCCAACGCCTCCATCGCGTCCAGAGCCGTCACCAGCCCGCCGGGAACGCCGATCAGCAGGTCCGGTAGATCCCCCGCCGCCGCGCGCGCCAGCAGACGCGCCGAGCTGTCGCCGCCGGCGTCCAGCACCTCCAGCGTCAGGTCGGGAGTTGTGCCGATCGCGCCAAGGTCCGGCGCGCCCTTGCGGGCGAAGGCCGGGCTGATGGCGGCGCGGAGCAGAGCCTTTAGCGGTTGCGGCGGCGTTTCGGGCGTTGCAACCGTCGGGCGCGGCGCTGGCAGCGGTGTTGGCGCAGGCGTTGGAGGCGGCGTGACCAGGCGGGTCACCACCACTTCCCGCTCCACGACCACTTCCTGCTCAACGATCACCTCGCGCTCGACCACGACTTCGCGTTCGACCACTTTGGTAACCACAACCATCCGCTCAACGACGATCGGGTCGCCGCAGGCGGCCAGAGCCAGCGTGGCGCCGGCCCCCGCACTGGAAGCCAAGACACGCCGCCGGCTCAGGCCGCGGCTGCTCGGCCGCGACGCGATTCGGGGAGAACGCACGGCGTGTGTCAGGATTTGCGCAGAACCTGCTCAGTCGTCATGCGACGATGCTACGTGAGCAGGTGAGAGACATTCCTCAAGCGTCAGGTACGGGAGCGCTCGATGCACGATGTCGCGATTCTGGGTTCCGGGCCGGCCGGGCTGACCGCCGCCATCTACGCCGCCCGCGCCAATCTCTCCACGCTGGTGTTCACCGGCGACGCCCTGGGCGGCCAGATCGCCACCACCAACGACGTCGAAAACTACCCCGGCTTCGAGGAAATCACCGGACCCGACCTCACCATGCGCATGCAGGGCCAGGCCGAACGCTTCGGGGCCGAGATCGTCTACGACCAGATCACCGAAGTCGATTTCGACGGCCCGCCCTTCACCCTCACCGGCCGCGCCGCCACCTACCAGGCGCGCTCGGTCATCGTCGCCACCGGTGCCAGCCCTCGTCTCCTGGGGATACCCGGTGAGCAAGAGCTGTGGGGCCGCGGCGTCTCCGTCTGCGCCACCTGCGACGGCGCATTCTTCAAAGATCAACCCGTGGCCGTGGTTGGCGGCGGCGATAGCGCCCTGCAGGAAGGCCTGTTTCTCACCCGCTTCGCCTCCAAGGTCACCGTCATCCACCGGCGCGACCAGTTACGCGCCGGTCCCTACCTGCGGGATCGCGCTCGCGCGGAGCCCAAAATCGAATTTATCTGGGACACCCTCGTCACTGGCGTCCAGGGCGACGACGTCGTGCAGTCGCTCCGGCTCCAGAACGTCCAATCCGGCGAGGAATCCGAGTTTCGCACCAACGGCTTCTTCATATTCATCGGCCACGATCCCAACACTGAGATATTCAAGGGCAAGCTGGAGATGGACGAAGACGACTACGTGATATCCAACCGCTACATGCACACCAACGTGGAAGGCGTCTTCGTGGCCGGTGAGGCCCAGGACCACTACTTCCGCCAGGCCATCACGTCCGCCGGCGAGGGTTGTCAGGCCGCTATGGAAGCCGAGAAATTCATCGCCCGTCTGGAGAGCCAGGAGCCGGCCGCCACTGCCGTCGCCGCGAGCGGATAGTTCCCGCATGCTCCGGCGCGCGGACGCGGCGCGGCGGGTCGCCGTGCAACGGCTCCCGGTCCCGGGCAGCACCCTGATTGCCCTGGTGGTTTTCGGTCTGATGGCGACGATGGTTGCGGGTCTGGCCGCATTCGCTGGAACCTCTCCGGGTGCGCCGTCCGCGCAGAGGCAGCCGGCCACGCCCGGCACGGTTCAGCCGCCGCTAACTGCCACGCCCGCGCCATTCGCGGTCGCTCCACTGATCGACGCACCCAGCGTCCGTCGAGCCAGCCAGGCGCTGGGCGTTCGCGTCGATCCAACGCCAACCTGGCGGCCCCTGGGCGCCAACCTCGCCGCCTACGCCGAGGCCACGGGCCAGGTGCGCCTTCAGTTCGAAAGCGGCGCGGCCTACGTCAGCCTCATCAACGTGGCCCACCGGCGAGGGACGGTCAGCGATGAACGACAGCTGGTGGCGCTGCTGGCGCTGGCTGATGTGGCCAGATCTGCCGAGCAAGGGATCCGCGCGCTCACGCCGCCGCCCGTCGCCGCGATCTACCACCAGAGACTGCTGCGCGTTCTCCGCGGCTACGGCGTGGCCGCCCACCAGTACTGGCAGGCCACCGTACGACCCACGGCCGACACCCTGTACGCCGGCAGCCGGAGCCGGCAACTCAGCGGCGTGCTCGACGCCGCCTTCCGCTACAACACCCTCCCCAACGGCCCCGTCCAAGGCGACGCCCTCGGCGAGCCCTAGCGGCCATCGGTCCTCGACTCAGGCGGTCAGCCGGCGAGTTCCTTCGCCTTCGGAACAAGCACCCGGAACATCCGTTCGACCTCGGCCTTCAGCCACGCCTGATAGCCGGGCCACCGGCCGCGATTCGTGAACTCGGCGTCGCGCTGGACGAAGATCCGAGCTCTGCGTTCGCCGCGTCCGGTACGGCCAAGTTCCCTCGGCCCAAAGGGATTGTGGGCAAATGTGTCCATCCGTTGTGGCAACTCGTTTGTCCCAGACCGCTATAGCCACTGCCTGCCCGGTTCCGCGCTCGCCGCTCCGATCGATCCTAGTTGTCCGGTGGAATGTACGGCCCGCCGTGAATCCGTTGGTACACATCCCGCACCGCGTCCTCCCGGCCGGGTGGCGTGTGCTTGAGGAATGTCTGATACGCCTGAAGATCGGAAGGATACGCCGACGAATGTCTCAGCGGAAAAGGACGAAAGAAGTGACTGGTCCAATACATCTCACGCAAGGCCGCCGATAGCCCACTTTCACCCATCGCGAAAAACAGACTGAGGACCAGATGCTCTCCGAGAATGAACATGCAGCCCCGCCAGCGCTTGCCGTCACCATATGCCGATGGTTCGATCAGCGAGAGGATGTTCTGATAGCCATGTTTATGGCAGTCTTCTCGAGCCGACGTCTCAACTACTTGAAGCCTATCCGGCAAAGGCTGAAAGCCAAGCCGGGAATCGATGTAGGCTTCCATGAAGTTAGCACCACCCTCATCTAGCCAATTCGGCCCTGCCTGGGCACCTGAATAGTAGGGCCCCAGTTCATTGAAATAGTAGTGGGCTATCTCGTGATAAACCACTCTTCTATGGTCTGTCACGTTCCTATCAAGCCGGG
The DNA here is from genome assembly GCA_965263175.1 of Chloroflexota bacterium. GTDB lineage: Bacteria > Chloroflexota > UBA11872 > UBA11872 > UBA11872 > UBA11872. Next base: position 2,287,555 of record OZ253587.1, on the reverse strand, counting down.
GATAGAAGTCCCGCACGATGATGACTCCATCGCCTACGAATGCCGCAGGGAAGCCGTGAGGAGAATTTTCATATCCAACAAATGAAAATACAATACTATCAAACGGAAATCCAACGCCCCAAAAACGCTCCAATTCCCGTGCAGCCTCGGCGGCCATCTGAAGTGAATCTTCTCCAGATGGAAATGGCTCCCAATCAATGGCCCATAATGTGACCTCACCGGCCAGCGGAAGGGTGATGGTTTTTGACTGCGTGTAATGTCGTTCGAACAGTTGAGAATATAATGGCTCGGTATTGCTGCCCAGAACAACCATAAATGCCCGTTCTTCCGCGTCTAGACCATCGGCGAACCAGGCCCGATTGACGAGGCGATGAAATCTGTCGGGATCGTCGCGACGTAGCCAGATAATTCGCGGTATTGCGAGAACATCTGTTGCCTTGACCGTCGGGTCTAGAGTATACGCCAAGAGCTGCTTCGCCAGCGAAAGGTCTTGCTTGGCTAATTCGCCTAGGGCAGCCACTGCGCCGGCCTCGTGGTCGGCGACTCCATCGAGCATCCAAGGCGAAGTCGCGGTAAGTATGGCTAGCTCAACACTGCTTGCGGCCAGTCGTTCTAGACTCAAGAGTGCAAAGCCAGTCGGGTCGGGCCTTTGGTCGGTAATCCACGGAAGTTCACGGATTTCGCTGAGGAGCTCCGGATAGTGCTGCGCAATTTTGGTCAGATCACGCAGGGCGCCCCACTCGGCTTCTCGGTAGAAATCGATGCCGTCGGTGAACCATGGGTAGCTTGCAACCTCCATCGCAAAGCTCTCATTAATGCGCGCGAGATTCATTAGCGATTCAAGATAGCGATAATCATGTCCCGAGACGCCATCCGCCAACCACGGGTAGACGTGGCAGCCTAGCCAAGGAAGCGTGACCAGCACCCCGCGCAACGCGGAATCTGATAGGGCTAGGTGTTGAAAGGTCGGCGACGTCGGGTTGGTCGGCCGCGCTGTGGATGCTGGATTCGCGGGTGCCGTCTGTCCCAATTGGCAAGGTGCCGCCCATCCGAACACGTCGCGGACATCATCTGCGTGGTCCTGACGGCAGGCGGTCTCGGCCTGCTCGTCGAAGGTCCGCTGGTAAATGCCGACGTTGCGGTCGTTCCCCAGATGGTTCTCAACAATGTCATTCAGCTCCACGCACGTCTCGGGCCAGGAGCCGATGTCTTCCGGCCCATCTGAGGCAAGACCTTCGTCCCCGGCGTCCGATAGATCCGATGCCGCAAGGGCCCAGGCAAACACGCCGCGCACATCCTCAATGTGGTCGTTCTGGCACGCGTCCTCGGCCTGCTCGCCAAACACCAGCTGATAGATCCCCACGTTCCCATCGTTCCCCAGGTGTCGCTCAACAATGTCGTTCAACTCCTCACACCCCGTCGGCCACTGCGCACTAACAGAGGCGGTCGTGGCTGCCATAACTGCCACGGCCAGAGCTACCGCCAAGACCAGACGGTAGTGGTGCGCTACGGCGGGAGATCCGGTGAGACGTTCAAGCACAGGGCCGGTACTCCTTCACTTCGGCCTTCACGCTATACGCTCTATTCACACCTGTTGAGCCATTTGTGCCTCGTAATCTCGCCCCGGCGCTCGCGACTTCGAATGCTCGGCGGATCACTCGCATGCTTCGCGAGTCTTCCGTGCGGTCGCTACCTGGTCGACGGTGCCCCTTCCGGAACCGGACCTTTCGTCTGCAAGGCACGGAGCGTCTCAGTTGGCCGCGTCAACAAACGGTGCGCCGTGGATTCCCTGGTACACGCGGCGGACCGTGTCCTTTTGGGAAGGCGAAGTGTGCTTGAGGAAAATCCTGTAAACGTCTCGCTCACTTGGACGCATTATCCCGTGCTCATCCCGACCAGCCGAGCCTTGACTGGAAATCAGATAGACCTCGCGCAGGGCCGATGACGTGGCGTCCTCGCCCAGGACTTCGAACAAGCGCAGCAGCATGTGTCGACCTAGAATATAAGTACATTGCTTCCATCTTGCCTTGTCAGGTGGATCTGGAACGGTCAATTGGTGAAGGTTAGGAAAGCCCTGCTCTATGCACGTGCGTCTGGCGACGTCCTCCCACTGGTTGAGCAGCCCAGGTAGGCTTCCAGGTTCCAGCCACCCGTAGATATATGCTCTTATGAACTCGGCTCCACTGTCCCGTAACCACAGGGGAGCTGCTTGGTGATCGGCGTTGTGGGGGCCGGCAGAATAGGTAAAGTAAAAGTGAGCAACCTCACGAATGATCAGATCGCTTGAAATGCGCTCGAATCCGAAACGACCGAGTCTCAGTCGTTGGTTTGAGTATCCGGCTGCAATTCCGCCCAATAGGACTACCACGTCATTGGTCGGAAATGGGATCTTCATGAATCGCTCGGCGCCACGCATGCCTACTTCTATATGTCCCAAGAGATACTCTCCGTTGGGGAAGGGTCGGGACTGAAATGCTGTGAGCCGAACTTCGCCTGCCAGTGGCAGTGTAATAATTGCCGTTTCTGTGTAATGAGAAGTCAGCAACTGGTCGAATAGAAACCGTTCGCCGATACCTGCAACTATCAGGGCGTCGGTGAGCGTTCGTTCATCGTAATCGAGGCCATCGTCGAACCAGGGCTGGCTGATAAGTCGGTCAAACCGGTCGGCGTCGATCTCCCAGAGGACAGGTAGACCGTATATGATCCGGACGTCGCTTGGCCAAACTGGAGGAGTTAGCGTATATCCAAGTAATCGGTGCGCGAGTTCCGCATTTAAATGCAATAGTTCTCGCAAATTGTGTAGAGCAGATACTTCGTACGGAACCATATCGTCGGAAACCCATGGAGACGTTGCGGCACGAAACCCCAAAGTGGGGTCGTCGACGGCGAGGTTGTGCAAGTAGTGGATTGCGGATAATTCGTGGCGGGATATGCCGTCCGAGAGCCACTCGTAAATGTGGTTTCGGAGGCCTGGGAGTCGTGAGAGAAGCTGTTGCAGTGCAGGATTACTTTGGGCAAAGTCCCCTATTGGGGGCGTATCACTTCTGGTCGGAGACAGTTTGTTGGGAGGTCTGGCCCATGCAAACGTAGTCTGTACGTCTTCAAGGTGGTCGCTTCGGCACCCAGCATCGGCTTCATTGAGAAATACTCGTTGGTAGATGCCAACATTGTCTTCGTTTTCGAGGTTACGCTCAACGATGTCATTCAACTCCACGCACGTCGTTGGCCATCCGCCGATGTCAGCTACGGTGCCGTCGGCGGTGGATTCGGATGTGGGCAATGAGTCGAATACCCAGGCAAACACCCCGCGCACATCCTCAAGGTGATCGTTCTGGCACGCGTCCTCGGCCAGGTCGCCAAACACCAGCTGATAGATCCCCACGTTCCCATCGTTCCCCAGGTGTCGCTCAACAATGTCGTTCAACTCCTCACACCCCGTCGGCCACTGCGCGCCGACGCTCGCGGCAGTCGCTGCGACAACAGCCATCGCCAGGAGGATCGCCAGCAGGGCACGGCGAGGTCTGCTTATCGCGAGCGACTTATGAATTCGCACATGCACTCGGCGGGTTTCCGGCAGTCTCGCCCGCGTAACTATGCCATCGAATCGTGCTGCCTGCCTTGAACAGGCGGCAGCGGTCCGTCCTCAAGTCACCGTTGCCGAGTGGCGTCACCTGTCCTTGTCAATCCACGCCACCGAAGCCGACACACAAGCCGTCGCCCCCGCCGCCTCAAACCCAAGCCCCGCCAACGTCTCCACCGCCACCTCCGGCGTCGCCGAGTCCCCTAGCCCATACAGCGCCAAGATCAGCCGCCCGGGCGTCGCCACCATTTCATTGAGAACCCGCGACACAAACTCCCGCTGATCCGTCGGCGGCACCGTCGACAACAGCAGCTGCACAAACCGGTAACGCCGTGGCGGCGCCCATGAATACGCATTCGCCACGTGCAGATTGCCCGCATACTCCGGCAGCCGCTGCCGCGCCAGCTCCACCAGTTCCGGAATGAAGTCCACCCCGTGCGGCGTGATCGTGTATCCCCGCTCCGCGCACCATCCCACCAGCGATTCCAACAGCAGCCCGTTCGCGCAGCCCAAATCCAGGTAGTCGCCGTCGGCATCCACCGCCTCGGCAATACACCCGCGCGTCACCGCCCAGTGCTCTGCCCCGCCAGTCTTGCCCGATTGCCGGTACGGATTGTTCGGGTCCGCCAGGGAGTAGTCGCGAGTGATCCGCTCACCTTCTTGAAAGTAGGCCTCGCGGGCGGCATCGTCCGTCACGCTTCAGCCCTTGTAGTCCAGTCGGCCTGGCGCATGGCCTTAGCTTCCGTGGCAGTGGCGCGGCGCAGTGCGCGCCGAGCCGCCCAGCTTGGCAGACCGCAAGCCTCACGGGCCTCCAGCTTTCTCCAGAGCGCCCGCGCGCCACTCGCTGCCGAACCGGGCTGATTGTCCATCCCGGCCAACAGCCTGCGATGATGGGAGCATTCACTACAGACGGCCGGCGCGGCGTGCGCGACGCTCCGCGGGCCCAAGGCAATTGATCCCGATGAAGTTGAGCGAGTTGTTGAGCAACCGATTGATCCGAGCGGGCGTGGTCGCCGCGCTCCTGGGCGTGGCCGTCGCCGGCGTCGCCTGGCTCTTCATCTTCTTCTCAGGCGGCACGGGCGAGGCCAGCCAGCCGATCTCCGCGCCTCAACTCACGCTGCCTCCCGCCACCGCTGCCCCGGCTACCGCGGCGCCAGCCACGGCCGCTTCCGCGACTGCCGCCCCGGCCACGGCCGCGCCTCAGCAACAGGCCACCCGGGCGCCCGCGCCTCCACAGGCCACCGGCGACGCCACGCTCTTCCGCATCGTCCCCGAGGAATCCGAGGCTCGCTACGAGATCGACGAACTCCTGCGCGGCGAACCCACGCGCGTCGTCGGGCTCACCGACCAGGTTGCCGGCGACATCATCGTGGACTTCGCCAACGCGTCGGCCTCACAGGTCGGTGTGATTCGCATCAACGTGCGCACCATGGAGACGCCCGAGGATCGCCGTGACCGTGCCGTCCGCTCGCGCATCCTGCAGTCGGCCGAGGACCAATTCGAGTTCGTGGACTTCACGCCCACCGCCCTCGAAGGTTTTCCCGACGCCGTGTCCGTCGGCGACACCGCCACCTTCACCATCGTCGGCGACCTCAAGATCCGCGACATCACGGCCGAGGCCCGCTTCCAAACCACCGTCACCGTTGTCGCCGAGGACCGCCTCGAAGGCACCGCCGAAGCCACCGTCCTGCGATCCACCTACAACCTCGTGATTCCACAGGTGCCCTTCGTCGCCAACGTGGGTGAAGAGGTCCTCCTGGGCATCAGGTTCGTGGCAATCGCCGTCGATCAGTAGCTGGACCCGCCTGCGCGGCGGCTGTCGGCGGTGCGTCTGGAGCAGCCGTGTTGGGCGTCAAGAGCTAAGCGGGCATCTCTGTTTCTCCCTCGCCCTGGCACGGAGAGGGTTGGGGTGAGGGTCGAATCTTTCGTCAAGCAACCAAGCCCGGGCGAATCAGTCACCCTCTTCCTCTCTCGCCCTGGCACATACAAGGGGTGTCGCTTGGAACCTGTTTCAAAACGCGCGGCCTGGCGTTGGATGTGTTCGCCCTGAGCTTGTCGAAGGGCCCTTAGTGGTTCGTCAAAGCCTGCCTTGAGTCCGCCGAAGGGCTTACCACGGACGGATTTCGTCGGTTTCTGAAGTAGGCGCCTTGTGGACGCCCTCGTCCTGCCGCCGGACATCGGCTAACGCAGCTCCTGGGCGAAACATCAACCCAGTCTTCTTGTTGAACTGCCTGAACGAAATTAGGCGTTCAGGATGACCTGCGCCGTCACCTGCGCCAGCTTCCGCAGTTCCGCGTGCGGCATCCATTCGTCTATCGAGTGGATGTCGCGATAGCCCGTACCCAGGATCGCCGAATCGATTCCCTTCTCATTGAAGTTCTGCGCGTCGCTGCCGCCAAACGTATGCACATACTGCGGCTCCAGCCGCGCCGCCTGAACCGCTGCATACGCCACCTGGAGCGCCGGGTGGTCGTGCCCAAACCGGGTCGGCTTGAATCGCTGCTCCGTCTCGATCTCGGCTCGTCCCCCAAACGCCGCCGCTGCCTCCTCCAGCGCCGTGCGCATCGCTGCCACCTGCCGGTCCAGCGCCGCCTGCGTCAGGGCCCGCGCCTGTCCCACCAGCTTCGCTTCGGGCGGCACGATGTTGCGGGCCTCGCCGCCCGACACGATCCCCACGTTCGCCACCGTCAGCTCGTCCACCCGGCCCAGCGCCATCCGGTCGATCGCGCGCGACATCATGCTCACCGCGCTTTTTCCTGTTTCAGGATGCGCCGCCGCCGCCGCGCTTCCGTGGAACGTGACGTTGAAATTGCACGCCGCCGCCTGCCGGTCGCAGATCACGCCCACCGGACCGCCAAAGTCCAGCACCAGGGCCACGCGCGACTCGACGTCGTTCGGGTCGAACGCAGCCGCCCCGAACTGCCCCACGTCCTCGCCCACCGTGAACACCAGGTCGATCGGCCCGTGCGGCAGGCCCGCTTCGTCCACCATCGCCACCGCTTCCACAATCGCCGCCACGCCCGCCTTGTCGTCCGCCCCCAGCACGCTCGATCGGTCGGAATAGACCGCGTCCGCCTTAACCACCGGCTTCATCTCCGGCGTCGGCCGCACCGTATCCATGTGCGCGTTCAGCATGATCGGCCGAGAGTCCTTGCCCTTGGCCGGCCAGTGACAGATCAGGTTCCCAATGTCGTCCAGCCGGCAGACCACTCCCGCGGCCTCCAGCCGCGGCTGGATGATCGCCACCACCCGGTCCTCGTTGCCCCAATAGCTGTCCACGCTCAGGATGTCCACAAACCCCTGCAGCAGCCGCTCCCAATTCATCGGCAGCACCGTCCCGCTGTCTGAGCCAGAAGCGGGCGCGCGGTCACGAGCTCCGGTGGTCATGCTTCACTCCCATATGCGGTGTGGCAAGCAACTGATCTACCCTCATAATGCGACATCCCACTGACGTCTTGATCGAAGAATTAGGCGGTCTAGGTGTTCAATCGCAATATACATTGTTCAAGGTCTATCAGCCCATCATGCACCGTCTGAAAATAGCTCTTCAATCTTGATGGAGAGTCTACGTTCTGGGTGACATTACTTACGTATGTATGGGCCAAGCTGTCCCGCCGCCTTTTGAGATAATCTAGGCCAGACTTCATCGCTTCGAATTTTGTAGAATCAAGCATTCCTTCAAGCTCCTCAACCTTTGGCATACCGAGAACCTGAATGAGCATACTCCTGAAGTGCCTGTCATAGGCAAAGCTGAAGTTGCGCCTGATTACGCTGTCTTCTATATAGCTGATATTGTCTACCTCGTTAAGGCTCTTCTTTGCACAGTCTCGAACAACTGCATCCATACTTTCCTCAATCCAGCCACATAGCTCAATGAGGGCTAGCTTTGAATAATAGAGCGGATCTCGAGGGCTGTCTGTGTGCCTGTCATATCGAGCTTCGATCTCATCGAGATTCCTCTTGATCTCTACCGCATTAATCATTTCCTTATCCAGAAAAGACTTGCTCAGCAGTGGACATGCGTCCTTGAACTCTCTGTGTACCTGAAAGTCCCTCTCGCAGCCTCTCGTCAGAGAACTCGTCAGACCGCAGCAGCCGTGAGTGCATTTCGCGTATATCTTGCTTTGGCCGGTCCTCTAGATTGTCGAGGTTGAGAGATAGTCCAACGAGTGTTGCTTCCAATACTGAAATGCCTAATCGGCCGCGTCGCCGTTTCCTGTATAAGGCGTCGTGGAAGAGTGTGACCGTTCTCCTAAACAGTTCTCTCTTTTGGGGGATTATAAACCTTACTTGACGGTTCGGCCAGTCTCGCCTAGAGTTTCGGGTATGGCTGACCCCAACTTCCGCAACCGCACGCTCTTCCACGGCGACAACCTCGACTTCCTCCGGGGCATGAACTCCGGCAGCGTCCACCTCATCGCGACCGACCCGCCCTTCAACAAGGGCCGGGACTTCCATGCGACGCCGGACTCACTGGCTGCGGGCGCGAAGTTTCAGGACCGCTGGTCGTGGAAAGCCGATGTGGAGGGCGCGTGGATTGATCAGATTCAAGACGATTGGCCTGCCGTCTGGCAGGTGATAGACGCGGCGCGTGCGGCCTGGGGCGACGATATGGCCGCGTTCCTGTGCTTCATGGCCGTGCGCCTGATCGAGATGCGGCGGGTTCTGCGAGCCGACGGCAGCCTGTACCTGCACTGTGATCCCACGGCGTCGCACTACCTGAAAGCGCTGCTGGACGCGGTGTTCGGGCACGGCAATTTCCTAAACGAGATCATCTGGCACTACGACGGCCCACAACGGCCAAGTCGGCGCAATTTTGGCCGTAAGCATGACGTGATCTTGCGCTACTCAAGAACGGCGTCGTATTTTTCCAGCATGGCCGGGATATTGCCCAAGCGCCGTCTTACTGCTGAAGAGCTGACGCAATACAGGCAGCATGACGACGGTCGCTACTACTACGACACGCCGCGCGGCGACTATACCGACGCCAGCATTGAACGCCTTGATGCAGAAGGCCGCATCCACTGGACCCGCGGTGGGCGTGCTCGTGTTCTGCACTTTCTCGAAACAGATACCGCAGGCCACTCGTATCGCGCGAAGCAACTGCACGATGTGTGGAGCGATATCCCCTCCGTCGGACACGCTGGCGGCAGGGAGCGCACCGGCTACCCCACGCAGAAACCGCTCGCCCCTCTACGAGCGCATCATCGCGGCCAGCTCTAGCCCTGGCGACATCGTGCTCGACCCGTTCGCCGGTTGCGCCACAACGCCAATAGCCGCCGAACGCTTGGGCCGCCAGTGGGTAGCGATGGATATCTGGGAGGGCGCAGCGGCCATCGTGCGCCAGCGGCTCGCGGATAGCCGCCAGCTGCTGACCGACGCCGATCCGCAGCTTCACTACCTGACCGAGCCGCCGGTACGGACCGATGATGGCAGCGAAGCCGTGCCGTTCCTGCAAGTGACCGAGCGCTATGCCGAACCCAACGGCCCGCGCATGAGCCGCGCGGCAATGCTGGAGTTCCTGCTAGCGCAGCACGGCGCACGCTGCCAGGGCTGCGACCGCACGTTCGATGATCCCCGCTATCTCGAACTCGATCACAACACGCCACGCTCGGACGGCGGGCTGAACCACATTACAAACCGCGTGTTGTTGTGTGGCCCATGTAACCGTCTCAAGTCAAACCAGTACACCCTTTCAGGGCTGCGACGCCAGAATCAGCGGCTGGGATATATGGCCTGATCGCGTGCGGTACGCTGCGGCCACGCGAAAGCCCGGGAGACGAGTGGCTTTCATCGGTTGAAGGGGACACACGATGACGACTGAGCTAGCGACAGTGACGCTGGAGGATGTGGACCGCCGACTGACGACCGTTGAGCGTGGCCTGCGAGCGTTTGCCCAAGACACTAGCCGCCGCTTCGATGCCGTGGACCGGCGGCTTGACCGGATCGAAAGCCGGCTTGACGTGCTCGAATCCAAGGTGGACCGGATTCTCGAACTGCTCGAATCGGCGCCGCGCTAGCCATGCACCCGATGCTTGATCCCAAACGTGACTTGAAGGGCGCGACGCCGGAGACCCTGGCCCGCGCCCTGCTACGACCGCGCCGCGTTCCACAAGCCGTTGTCGGCGATGAGGTCCCTGTGGAGCAAGTCGCGGCCAACCAGCCGCGCAACCGTGTCGCGCATTTGGTCAATCGTGTCTAGTTCGCGGACGTTGTGGCGGCCCGCAAACTCTTGGATGTAGCGGTTCAGGTGCTTCGGGCTGATCTTGTGGAAGGTGCCCTTGTGCGCCCGCTTGAGCATGGACCAGAACGATTCGACGCCGTTGGTGTGCGCGTCACCGTCCACGTACATGGCCTCTGAGTGCTTCACGGCTTGGTGGAACGGCAGACCCTGATAGGCGCGAGCCTCATCGGAGTAGACCAGCGCGCCCGGCTTGGTGCGCTCGCGTGCGAAATTGCGCAGCGTCGGTCCGGTCGTGTTCGGAACCACGGCGGCTGATACGCGATTCGTCGCGCGGTCCTTCATGCCAGCGACGGCCGTCTTGCCGACCGGGCCCGGGCCTACGTCGGCGGCGTGGAGAGCCTCGCGCTGCGCATTACTCATGTTGCGCCGCTTGCCGCCGAAGTAGCTTTCGTCCACTTCGACCGGGCCAGCGAAGTCATCACCTGCCTCGCCCGCCCACGCCTCGCGGATGCGGTGAAGCATGAACCAGGCGGTGCGCTGGGAGACGCCGATGTCGCGGTGAAGCTTCATGCTGGAAACGGACTTGAGCGACGTGAGGCAGAGATAGATCGCGATAGCCCACTTGCGAAGCGGGACGTTGGAGCGGGCAATCGGCGTTCCCGTGCGGACGCTGAAGTAGCTGCGGCAGTCGGAGCACCAGTAGGGCATTGGCTTCGCGTTCGGAACCTCGCGGGTCTTGATGCTGCCGCACTTACCGCAGCACCGGCCGCCCGGCCAGCACACATCCTCAAACCAAGTGGTGGCAGCTTCGTCGGTCGGGAACAGGTCCATAAGATCTACAAGCGTCATGCCCTCGCGGTAGTGCTTGCCCGGCCCCTTGCTGTTCATCGTCGCCCTCCTGATTTCGTGCCTTAAGCGTGCCAGGATTCGGAGGGTTTGTCAAGTAAGGTTTATAATCCCCCTCTTTTGGTGTAGGAGAGTATCACTAGGTTCACGGTGCTCGCCCATATAGTTGTTAAGGAACGCTGCAAGACCGCGCGTGTAATTGAGATAGTTGTCTTGGAATGCGAGAAATCGCAGTATTAGTTCTTGTCCTCGATAGCGATCACCAGATGCAGCTGATCGTCCATTTATCTTCAGCCAGGTCGCATCTCTATCTAACTCGTGGAGGAGGTCATTGAATAGTCCAGAAAAAATACAGTTCCTAATCTCTTGGTTGTTCAGTCTAACTGAGCCTGTGTTGAGACGATGAAATATCGTGAACAAGTACTCCATATGCCTTGAGTTTGAGCTGTCGCATCGAATTACTGTAATTGGCAACGTGACATTCTGCACGCGAAGGAAATGCTCATTCAGCTGCCCGAGAGTTTTGTCTCCGTCTGATCTACTGCGTTGAAAGTCAGGGACGAATTGACCTGAGATTGAAGGATCGATATCAGCGAGCCGTGAAAGGCGCCAGTTATCGCCGCGTAGAAACTGGACAATCGTCGACATCCTTTGTAGACCATCGATCACCTGCCACCGTTGTGTCCTGTAATCCAGGCTGAAGCACATGCTAGGAATTGGAAGTTGCTTTATTAGCGAGTCAATGAATCTGGTCTGAGAGGTCTTTTTCCATACAACTTCTCGTTGAAAGTCGGGTCTGATTTCTAGAATGTTCTCCTCGTACATGCGAAAGAGGTCGGCGCAAGAGCGGAGTTCGTTGTAGGAGATGATGTCCGGAGGCGGAAACTCTATTCCATCATTTTCGACAAATGTCTCGTCTTCAATGCTCTCGATCGTTGTTTCGGTGGCTCGGGTACTCATCATTGCTCCGTGGACGTCGCGGCTGGGTCGCGGCATTGCAGGTTCAGGTGATTCATGTAGTGTACCTGACCGGGGATTGTCGGAGTTTTGGAGACTTGAGTGGATCTGAAGTCGGTGAGAAGGCGGCTGTGTTTTATCTAGTTGGAGGCGGCTGGTACGCGTGTTCTACTGTCGAGGACTGTTATGCAGTCATGGTTGTTGAGAGAGGAGCATGTCCGGTGTTGACTCTTGTCGTGATCGATCGCATTGCGTGAGAAACCATTGGAACGCCTGAACGAAGCGCTCAAAGGAGCAAGTCGTTCATGATCTTGCCCAACAGATAGTGCTTCCGATCCGGATACCACCAGATGGCCCGTCCCTTGAGCTCCAGAAAGCTCCCATAGGTAGCCACCTGCGTCTGATCTTCCGGCGGCAGCGCCACCCCGTCGTTGTCGGTCAGTACCCGCGGCTCGCTGAAGGCCAGCGGCTGGCCCTCCGTCGAATCCCGCACCCGACCGATGCTGAACCACGCCGGACGACGGTTCCGCTTGGAGTCGTGCGGACCCTCGGCGCCGTTCGCCGTCCCGGTGTTGTTGTGGAAGATCAGCAGGTACCGCCCGTCCGAGAGCCGGTAGAGCGGACACGGCGAAATCGGATGCGGCACCGGCCGCCCGTCCGACGCGAACCGCAGCACCTCGGCCTCCGACCACGTTTCGCCGGCATCCCCCGACACCGACCACCACACATACCCCGTCAACGTCCGCATCAGGCAGATCATGCGCCCGTCGGGCAGGTTCTGGATCGCTGGCTCCTGCGCAATGGTGTGCGCCGGATCGCCCGGCTTCGGCACCCGGATCCCGTGCGGCGCGCGCGGCCAGGTGCTCACCCGCAGCCGCGCCGGATCGGCCTCCGTCAGGATGTTCTCGAACCGCAGGAACCAGCACTCCGAGTGCCGCTGAAACAGGTGTGGTTCCGCGTGATATTCGGTACTCGCCCAGCGCGTGAACCCGCAGATCACCTCGCCCTTTGGATTCAGGATCGGCGTCTGGTAGCAGATCCAGTTCTCCGGCGTGCCGGGGTCCGTTGGGCTGATCGCCGAGCGTTCCATCGGCAGGCTCAGCCGCTTGCTCCAGGTCGCTCCCTCGTCGTCCGAGTACTTGCACGCCAGCAGCCCCGTCGTGTCCTCGCGCACGTCCACCACGCCGATGTTCTTGGTGTAGAAGACATACACGCGCCGCAGTTCGGGCACCAGCACCGGGAATCCCCACGAGGCCAGCCGCCCGTCGTCGCCCGACGGCCCGTCCACCACGCGCGGCTCGCTCCAGGTCACCCCGCCGTCGTCGCTGCGCGCAAACACCACTCGCTGGTCCGCGTTGTTCTCAAAGGTCGCCTGCGTCCACACCGCCAGGAACGCCCCACTCCACGACCGCACCACCAGGAAATGCTGGTTCGTCCAGTCGTTCGCCGCCCCGCCCCGCGGCACGTACGCCACGTAGTCCGGCGCAGTCCGCAGCACGTCCTCGCCATACGACGACAGGTCCGGGGCGCTCATCGACGACTCTTCACTCGACGACCCACGCAGAGTCCAGCGGACCGCCCGAGCTTGCTCGCCCTCAGCCCTCCGCGCAATGAACCACGGCCACTTCCCAGGGTGCGATCTCCAGGTCGAACGCGTTGTCCTCGACTCCCAGGTCGTTCCCTGCCAGCAGGTCGCGCGCGCCGGCAATCCGCCCGCGCGGCCGCAACCGGCGCCGCGCCCGCTTCCGCTCCAGGTTGAACACGAACACCAGCCAGCCGCCCTGCCGTGAACGCCGCACGATCGGGACTACCCGGTCGCCCTCCACGGCCACCAACGGCGTTACGCCCGCCTCGCGCGTCAGTCCCCGCACCAGGTCCGGCTGCCCCACGTCCCCGAACCCGGCCGAGAGCGTCAACCCATACCACGTAAACTGCCCGTCCGCGCTCCGCACCGCCACCGTCTGGCCCTCCAGCGTCGCGATCCCCTGCGTACCTCCCTGCGGTTCCAGCACCGCGTACCCGCAGGGCGAGGTAATCGCCACCGGCCCGTACGGTGTCTCCAGCACGTTGCGCCCCTGCTCGACGTCGTCTTGCGTGACCGCCGAGAAGTCCGCGACCCGCACGCCCAGCTGATCGCTCAGCCCATCCGGCGGCCCGTAACTCGATTGCCCGTCGTCCGAATACAAGCCGAAACTGCCCTCGGCCACCAGGCGCGGCCCCGAGCTGTCACCTGGCGTTCGCCGCACGTTCTCAAGCGTTGCCTCGTCCATCAGCGCAACGTTTGGCAGAAACAGCTGCCGGTACCCCGACCAGTCCATGCGCGGCGTGATCACGTCCGCCGTGACGCCCTCGCTCCACAGCCTCCGGTACACACCCCGCAGGTCGCCCAGGAACCGAGCGTCTTCGTCGTTGTAACCAAACAGCTCCTGGGACTCCGGGTGGTAAACGATTCCCACGTCGGCCTGCGGGCACTCCAGCGGCAGGTGCTCGCTCAGGCCTTCGATCTGCTCGATCGCCCGCGCCGCCGCCTCGAAGCGCGTGTTGGGCTTACCGTCCAGCGCCGCCAGGTTGTAGCCGGGCGACTCAAAGCTCATGTACTCCGGCCGGTACTGCCAGAACATCGCCCCCGCGCTGCCGCAAGCCAGTGTCATCCAGAGCAGGGTCGTCAGTTCGCGCGGGTCGGCCTGCTTCTTCCAGGTCACGCCGCCCGGCGACATGCCCGCATAGATCTCCTCGTTCCACCAGCGCCCGTTCTTCCCGGCGCTGCGCGACCAGTCGAAGGCGAACGCGCGGTCCGCGATCTGGTACGGGTCGTCCGAGGTCAGCAGGTTGTTGGCCGGCATCGACATGCCCCAGCTGTCCGCCACCGCCGCGCATCGTTCGTCCCAGGGGCGCGGATACCAGGCCCCGTGCGTCCGCGTCTCGTGCACCGGGTCCAGCCGCTTCGTCTCGTCGATCATCCATTGCAGGTGGCCGGCCAGGTTCTCGTAGTGAAACTGGCGGTAGAGCGTCATCTCCACCGGACTCGCATTCGAGCGCGCCGGTTCCACGTCCTCCCAGCGCCGGAAGCGACGCAACAAGCGCCGGTTCAACTCGTCCAGTGTGAAGCGCTCGCGCAGCCAGTCCTCATAGCGAGCCAGCGTGTGCGGGCAGTAACAGGGCAGCCCCTCCGTTTGCCGGCTAAACGCCGACGAGATGGCAATGCCGTCCCACAGCCCCCAGATCAATAGGCTGGGCCGATCGCGGTAGCGCCTCACCACGTGACGTAGCAGCGCCCCGCCAAAGTGCCGCCACAGCGGGTGGTCGTAGCAGTGAATCTGGGACCCCTGCGGCATCGCCGCACTGGCCACCGGCGTCGCGGCCCTGCCCTGCTGGTTGACGACCCGCATGTCCGGGTAGTCGCGCGTCATCCACTCCGGACCCGCCCCGTGCGTGGCCAGCGCCATGTCCAGCCATACGTACAGATCGTGCTTTTCGGCCAGATCGAATAGCCGGTCGAACTCGTCCAACTCGTACTGACCCGGCCGCGGCTCCATCCAGTTCCACATAGTGAAACTGCGCACGATCCGCATCCCCGACGCCCGGATCCGCGCCAGGTCGTCGTCCCAGACTTCCGGCTTGGGCGTCGGCGCCCGGTAGTACTCCACCCCCACCGGGAACGGAACTCCCGGGATGCCAAAGCTCTCCTGCCCAGCCATCTGCCACCCTGTTTCCATTGGAGCCGACCCGCCGTCAACCTCGCGGGAAGACCGGCTGCGGTGCCTGGCCGCGTGTGCGCCGTCAGGCGCCGCCCAACCGCCCAGCCCCACCGCCGCCGATGCTAGCCCCGCGCCGCAGGCCGTCGCAATCACCCGGCCGTGGCGAGACCGGCGGATATAGGAGGTGCTCAGTCCACGAACACTTCGGCCCTTGAATAGGGCACCGTGTCCGCGGCGTATCCCTGCGAGCGGGGGAGGTGGGCATGCGCACGAGACAGCGCAAGCCGGCGAGCGGCGGAATAGCACGGCGACGCGTCGTCGTCCTGATCGCGATCTTCGCGAGCACGGGCATGCTGCTCGCGAGTTGCGGCGAAGAAAAAGACAAGCACAAGCCCGGCGGCGGCTACGAGTTTCCTGGTGCCAAGCAGGACGAGAAAGGGCAGTACACCCAGGGCAATCCGATCTAGGCCGGCCTTCACCGGGCAGCCAGAGTGGGTTCGCGTCTCGGTTCGACGTGCCCACGGGCTTACCTCTTCGTCGACGCTGCTAGACCCCGAATTGCCAAGCGCCTGGCCGCGCTCGGCTTCCGGACGCCGGATGCCGGACGCCGACCACAGCCCACAGCCGTCACCGGCCGTGCGGCAATGCTCTTGTGGTCCCCTGGCCGCCGTGGGCGGACGCCCATGACGCATCCTTCCCGTCCTCAGCCGCCTTACTTGACAGGCATACACTTTACACAAATGACTTTTCTACATAGAGCACTTCGGGATAGAATTGCATAGATTCCGAATCAGGGAGGGGTGCCATGGGACCACTCATCACACGTCGTCGCGTACTGGCAAGCGCAGCTGGAGCCGCGGGTGCGCTTGCGCTGGCCGCCTGCGGTGAGACGCAGGTCGTTGAGAGAGTTGTCGAGAAAATCGTCACTCAGCAGGTAGAGGTCGAAAAGATCGTCGAGAAGGTCGTCACAAGAGAGGTCGAGAAGATCGTTCAAGTAGAAGTAGCCGCCCCGCAGCAGCAAATCTCGTTCATCCGCTACGTGTCCAACCACACGTCCGGTCCGCGAGCCAAGGCCAACCAGTGGGCGCTGGAGCGCTTCGCGCAGATCGAGCCCAACATTCACGTCCGGTTTGAGCCGGCCGGCCGCCTCAGCGACATCCTGGGCGTCCAGTTCGCCGCCGGGACCGCCCCGGACACCACGCTCTCGTCGCAGTCGCTCTTCATCGGCTTCCAGGAGGGCGACAACTGGCTCGAAGTCACCGACCTGCTGGACAAAAACGGCTTGGTCCGCGAAGACTACTACTTCGTGCCCGACGACTACACCGACAACAAGATCGACCACTCGTTCCCGGCGCCGCAGTTCATGACCGGGCCGCAATTCGGGATGCCGTTCCAGGTTGCCATCAGCGGCTTCGTCGGCAACATCACGCTGGCGGAGGAGAGCGGCGTGGAATTGCCGCAAAGCGAAAATAGCTGGACCTGGGCCGACTGGACCGAGATGGACAGCAAGATCACGAATCCCGACACGGACTCCTACGGAACCTGGGCTCGGAACGACTTCGAGTTCCAGTACATGCCGCAGATGTATTCCAACGGGTTGAAGAAGCCCTTCAACGACGCCCTGACCAAGTCCATGTTCGACCAGCCCGAGGCGCAGGAGGCGATGCAATACTTGGTTGATAAGCTCTTCGTTCACCAGACCTCGCCGCCGGCCGAACTGACCAAGGAACTCGGCGGCGAGTTCGGCAACCCGTTCGCCGCCGGTCGAATCGGCATCTGGCCGTCCGGCCGCGTCTACTCCACCGGGTATGCAATCCCACGCATCAAGGACCGCTTCCGCTGGACTCTCATGCCGGAAGTTAACGTGCGAGCGGGTATGGAGCCCGGCCACGGCTGGAACGACCAGGCCAACATGGTCACCGCCACGGCGCGCACGAACGGCACCGAAGAGGCCTCAACCCTCTTTGTGATGTTCATGGCGGGCGAAGAGGTCTCGGAGCGGGTGGGCATCGACCGCGGCCACATGCCCTGCCACCGGACGTCGATCGCGAAGCCTGAATCACAGGCCCCACCGCCCGAGGGTATGCAGTGGCTCAAGGTCTATGGGGACCGGACCAATACACGCCACCTGTACACGTTCAATGAGTGGCCCGCTTGGAACCAGCAGATCCGTCCGCTGACTGCCAAGGCCTTCATCGGCGAGGCAACGGTGGCCGAAGCGCTGCAGGAAGTTCAGGAGCAAAGCGCACGGCTCCTGAGGAACTACTCGGGCGCCAAGCCATTCGTCAGCTCGCCCGTCTATCCATAGGTCTGGATCATCCATCGCGTGTCGCAACTCGTCCCCGCCCGCGCCGGCCACCCGGCGCGGGCGGGGAAGCGACCAGCGCAGGCAGCGGTCCGATGGGGGTTCCGACAGCCCGGCCGATCGGACGGCGGTCCCTGTGTCTGGGTTCCGGCGCGGCCCTCGTCATGCTGGCCGTCGCCTGCGGCCAACCCGACACCGCCCCTTATGCATTCACCCAAACGCGCGAAGGCCATCGAGCAGCCATGACAGACGAGGAGCGCGCGCAACTCCAGGAGGCCTACAAATCCACGATGAGCGGCGGATAGCCATCGCACCGCGTCCTGCAACCATGATTGACGTCAACGCAGCCGAAGCTATCGTGGCTCGGCCATCCGTCACGTAGGAGCCACAGCCATGCTCCGCATCGGAATCGTCGGACTCGGCGGTATTTCCCGGGCGCACGGCGACGCCATCGAGACGCTCCCAGACGTCGAAATCGTCGCCGCTGCCGATCTCCTTGAAGCGCCCCGCCGCGAGTTTTGCGACCGCTACGAGGTTCCCCGCGCCTATCCCAACCACACGGAACTCCTAAAGGACGACGAAGTCGATGCCGTCGCCGTCACCCTCGGCCACCAGCTCCACCACCGTCTGACGGTCGACGCGCTCAACGCTGGCAAGCACGTGCTCGTCGAGAAGCCCATGGCCCTCTCGCTCGAACAGTGCGACGACATGATCGAAACCGCCCGCCGCAACGGCGTCAAGCTGATGGTCGGCCAGACCCAGCACTTCCTCGGGCCCAACCGAAAGGCCAAGGAGATCCTGGACTCCGGCGAATTGGGTCCCCTGGTCACCGCTATCTGCTACTCGGTCAAGAACTGGGGCTACGCGAACCGCTGCCCCCAGTACCGCAGCCGCTTCCACGGCGGCGGCTACTGGATGACCAACGGCGTGCACATCGTCGACCGGCTCACCTGGCTGGTCGGGTCCCAGGCGGCTCGGGTCAAGGCCCGCATTGGCGCCAAGAGCCACTACCAGGCCGGCGACGACTACGGCGTCGCCTTCGTCGACTACAAGAGCGGCGTCCCCGGCGTGGCCGTCTGCGTCGGCTATCGGGACGGGGCGCCCAACTACCAGTCCGAAGTCATCTGCGCCCGCGGGGCCGTCCGCATCAGCGGTTCGGGGGACCAGTTTGTCGCCGTCGGCCAGGGTGGCAAATGGACCCGCGTACCCTACGACGACCCACCCGCCACAATGACCGAGGAGTGGCGCGCTTTCGCCCGCTCCATCCAGGAAGACCTGGAACCGCCCACCTCCGGCGAGTGGGGCCGCCACATCATGGAGATCCTCTTCGCCGCCGAACGCTCGTCGATATCCGGCCAGCAGGTCACGCTCGCCAGCGGAACCCAGTACAACGTCCAGACCACCGGCCAGGTCATTCCCCAGAAACATGGCTGGATCTGAGATGCGTACGGCGGCAGAAGGATGGCTGGATCGCGGGGCACAATCAGGAAAGAGTCCGCGGTCGAACGCTCAACTGCGGCTGCCGCGCAGCATTAGGGGATGGGAGTGGAGGTCATGAAGGCCCCTGGGACACGACACTCGTCCGCAGCCGTTGTGGACCCGCGCTCGGATCGACACCTATCGCGTCGCCGCCTCGTCGTCCTGCTGGCGGTCGGGGCCGGCACACTTGCGGCCCTGGCGAGTTGCGGTGGCGATGAAGAGCTCCAGCCCGGCGGCGGCTACACCTTCCCGGGCAAGAACCGGGACGGCAAAGGCTTCGGCGGCTCCAGCGGAGTCTAAAACCGAGCGGCAAGTCGCCGATGGCGCAACGTGTCGGACCAGCAGGCGGCGTCTCGGATTTCCTCTCCGTGGCCGGGACGCGCCGAGATCGGGCCGTCGCAATCACCCGGCCGTGGCGAAACCGCGGGATTAGTAGGTGTCCACGCCGCAAACACCGCGGCCGGCGTGCGGGCCAACGTGCCCGCGGCGCATCCCTGAGAACAGGGAGGAAGTCGGCATGCTCCGCATCGGAATCGTCGGACTCGGCGGCATTTCCCGCGCTCACGGCGACGCCATCGAAACCCTGCCCAACGTCGAAATTGTCGCCGCCGCCGACCTCCTCGAAGCGCCGCGCCTTCGGCGACCGCTACGAAGTCCCCCGCGCCGTCCCCAATACCGCAGCCGCTTCCACGGCGGCTACTGGATGACCAACGGCGTGCGCATCGTCGACCGGCTCACCTGGCTGGCCGGGTCCCAGGCGGCTCGGGTCAAGGCCCGCATCGGGACCAGGAGCCGCTACAGGGTCTGCGACGACTTGTAGCGGCCGGTTCCGTCCTTCTTGGCGCCGGGGAAGTTGTAGTTGTCGCGGGTGAGATTCTCGTCGCCGCCACAACCGGTCAGGGTGGCAAGCGCGCCGGCGGAGACGGCCAGCAGGACGACCAGCCGGCGACGGGACAACTGGCCGGCAGGGCGAGGGTTGGCGCGAACGGCGGACGAGTGTCGTAGAGCACGAAGCTTCATCTCTTCACTCCTGTGCGAATGCGTGGCAATGAGGTCGGCGTTCGGTGCATGCACATCGGACGCCTCCACATTCCCGGGCAGTGACCTGACCGGGGGGCTGCACGGTGTACAGCGTACGGCGCTGGATGTCGCGCATCTACGGCGTCGCCTTCGTCGACTACAAGAGCGGCGTTCCCGGCGTGGCCGTCGGCGTGGGCTACCGGGATGGCGCGCCCAACAATCAGTCCGATGTCCTATGCACCCGCGGGGCCGTCCGCATCAGCGGTTCGAGGGACCAATTCGTTAAGTTCCCGGGCAAGAACCGGGACGGCAAAGGCTTCGGCGGCTCCAGCGGAGTCTAAAACCGAGCGGCAAGTCGCCGATGGCGCAACGTGTCGGACCAGCAGGCGGCGTCTCGGATTTCCTCTTCGTGGCCGGGATGCGCCGGGATCGGGTCGTCGCAATCACCCGGCCGAGGCGATACCGGCGGATATAGTAGGTGTCCACGCCGCGAACACCACGGCCGGCGTGCGGGCCAACGTGTCCGCGGCGCATCCCTGAGAGCAGGGAGGAAGTCGGCATGCTCCGCATCGGAATCGTCGGACTCGGCGGCATTTCCCGGGCGCACGGCGACGCCATCGAGTCGCTCCCAGACGTCGAAATCGTCGCTGCCGCCGATCTCCTTGAAGCGCCCCGCCGCGAGTTTTGCGACCGCTACGAGGTCCCCCGCGCCTATCCCAACCACACCGAACTCCTAAAGGACGACGAAGTCGATGCCGTCGCCGTCACCCTCGGCCACCAGCTCCATCACCGTCTGACGGTCGACGCGCTCAACGCCGGCAAGCACGTGCTCGTCGAGAAGCCCATGGCCCTCTCGCTCGAACACTGCGACGACATGATCGAAACCGCCCGCCGCAACGGCGTCAAGCTGATGGTCGGCCAGACCCAGCACTTCCTCGGGCCCAATCGAAAGGCCAGGGAGATCCTTGACTCCGGCGAGCTTGGTCCCCTGGTCACCGCTATCTGCTACTCGGTCAAGAACTGGAATCAGGAGAACCGCCGACCCCAGTACCGCAGCCGCTTCCACGGCGGCGGCTACTGGATAACCAACGGCGTGCACATCGTCGACCGGCTCACCTGGCTGGTCGGCTCCCAGGCGGCCAGGGTCAAGGCCCGCATCGGTACCAGGAGCCATTACCAGGCCGCCGACGACTACGGCGTCGCCTTCGTCGACTACAAGAGCGGCGTCCCCGGCGTGGCCATTTGCGTCGGCTATCGGGACGGGGCGCCCAACTACCAGTCCGAAGTCATCTGCGCCCGCGGGGCCGTCCGCATCAGCGGTTCGGGGGACCAATTTGTCGCCATCGGCCAGGGCGGCAAATGGAACCGCGTACCCTACGAGGACCCGCCCGCCACAATGACCGAGGAGTGGCGCGCCTTCGCCCGCTCCATCCAGGAAGACCTGGAACCGCCCACCTCCGGCGAGTGGGGCCGCCACATCATGGAGATCCTCTTCGCCGCCGAACGCTCCTCGATAACCGGCCAGCAGGTCACGCTCGCCAGTGGAACCCAGCACAACGTCCAGACCACCGGCCAGGTCATCTCGCAGGACCATGGCTGGGTCTGACATGCGCGCACCGGCCGCCGGCCGCATCGCCGCCAAAGCGCGGAGGAGCGAGGGAGTGCAGGCACTTGACCTGCGACACGCGTCCGCCCTTCACGTCAACCCTCGCCCTGCCGGCCAGCTGTCCCGTCGCCGGCTCGCCGTCCTTCTCGCCGCCGGGTCCGGCACCGTTGTCGCGCTGGCCGGCTGCGGCGGAAATGAAAAATCAACGCCCGGCGGCTACAACTTCCCCGGTGCCAGGAAAGACGAAACCGGCAACTACAAGATGCGCAACATCTAGTGCCGTAGCTCGATCGACCCACCGAAGTGAGTGACCCAACGGCCAACCCCGCCGACCCCATCGCCCCACACTTGCATAGGAGTGACGAAATGAAGCTGCTTGCTGAACGACACTCGTCCGCCGTTCGCGCTAACCCTCGCCCTGCCGGCCAGGTGTCCCGCCGCCGGCTCGTCGTCCTGCTCGCCGTCTCCGCCGGCGCGCTTGCCACCCTGGCCGGTTGCGGCGGAGACGAGAATCTCACCCGCGACAACTACAACTTCCCCGGCGCCAAGAAAGACAGCACCGGCAACTACCAGATGCGCAACGCCCAATAGCGCCGTCTGTCCGCCGATAAACTGAAGGCAGTTGCCCAGGTGCCAACCCGCCGAAGTCCACTGCCGGTACATTAGGCCGCGAACCGACCGCCCGCCGCATCGCCGCACATACGCATAGGAGTGACGGCATGAAGCCGCCTGCCGTACGACAGTCGTCCGCCCTTGACGCCAACGCTCGCCCTGCAGGCCAACTGCCCCGTCGCCGCCTCATGGCCCTGCTCGCTGCCTCTGCCGGCGCGCTTGCCACCTTGTCCGGTTGTGGCGGGGAGGAAAAACTAACCCGCGACGGCTACTCGTTCCCGGGCGCCGAGAAAGACGCCAGTGGGAATTTCAAGATGCGCGGCTTCCGCTAAACCGAGGGACACTGGACCTGCCAATCCCAATCACCCCCAGCCTCCCGGACATCCCACTGCGCGTACATTAGGGCTGCACGGGGCTGAATCGTGCGAGTCGGTCAGATGCCTGGAACTGCAGAGGCAATCAGATGGCTGGCTTGAAGAACGGCGCTGACTTCGACGCCGTAGTAATCGGAGCCGGCTTCTCGGGTATGGGGATGCTCTGGCGTCTGCGGGACGTGATGGGCCTCTCCGTCCAGGTCTACGAAGCCGGCAGCGGCGTCGGCGGCACCTGGTACTGGAACCGCTATCCCGGCGCCCGCTGCGACTCCGAGAGCTACATATACTGCTTCTCGTTCTCCCGCGACCTGCTCCAGGACTGGAACTGGAGCGGCAAATACCCCGAGCAGCCGGAGATCCTCTCCTACCTCAACCACGTCGCCGACCGCTTCGATCTGCGCCGCAACATCCAGTTCGACACCCGCGTCACGTCCGCCACCTTCCGCGAAGAAACCAACCTGTGGGAGATCGAGACCGACAACGGCGACCGGGTAACCGCCCGGTACCTCATCACAGGCATCGGCTGCATTTCCACGGGCAACATCCCCAAAATCAAGGGGCTGGACTCCTTCCAGGGCGCCTGGTACCACACCGGCAATTGGCCGCACGACCCCGTCGACTTTTCGGGAAAACGCGTGGCGGTCATAGGCACCGGCTCCAGTGGCGTCCAGTCCATCCCCGTCATCGCCCAACAGGCCAGCAGCCTCACGGTCTTCCAGCGCACGCCCCAATTCACCGTGCCCGCCCGCCACCGGGCGTCTGATCGTCGGTTCATCGAGGAAGAGGTCAAACCGAACTACGAGGCAATTCTCGAAAAGGCACGCTGGAGCCACGGCGGCGGCCATCTGGACCCGGTGGAGCGTTCCGCCCTGGACTACACCGAGGCTGAGCGCAACAAGCTGTATGAGGAGCAGTGGGCCAAGGGCGGCTTCGACTTCGTTGGCGGATCGTTCGACGACCTCATGACGAACAAGGCCGCAAATGACACGGCCGCCGACTTCATCCGCGCCAAGATCCGCGAGACAGTCAACGACCCCGAAATCTGCCGGAAACTCATCCCCCACGACCACCCCTTCGGCGCCAAGCGCGCACTACTCGACACCAACTACTTCCAGACCTACAACCGGGACAACGTGCATCTCGTCGACCTGCGGCGCACGACAATTCAAGAGATCACAGCCACGGGCATACAGACGTCCGAGCAGGACTTCGAGTTCGACGTCATCGTCTTCGCCACCGGCTTCGACGCCATGACCGGCACCTTTCTCAAGATGGACATCCGCGGCCGCAACGGGCTGACGCTACGAGCGAAATGGGCCGAGGGTCCCAAGACCTACCTGGGCCTCCAGGCGGCCGGCTTCCCCAACATGTTCATGATCACCGGCCCCGGCAGCCCCTCCGTCCTCAGCAACATGCCCGTCAGCATCGAGCAGCACATCAACTTCATCGCCGACTTCATAGCCTGGATGAGCGAACGAGGCGTGGCGACGGCGGAAGCCGATCCCCAGGCCGAGGAAACCTGGGTCGCCCACGTAAACGAGGTCGCCGACACCACCCTCTTCGTCCTCGCCAACTCCTGGTACCTCGGCGCCAACATCCCCGGCAAACCCCGCGTCTTCATGCCCTACGCCGGCGGCGTAGGCCCCTACCGCCAAAAATGCAACGAGGTCGCCCGTGACGGCTACAAAGGCTTCCTCCTCACCCCAGCCGCGACCAGCCACCAGGCACTCCGCTAGTGCTCGCTGAACCAGATCCCACCGGCCGCCGACCCGGGTTTCTACGCCCTTGCTCTAGGCATCTTCAAGCGAGCGCCGGAGCAGCATCTGAATGCCGCTCAGTCCCCACCTACGGATACACCGGCTCACGCACAAACGGCTTCGGCCCGTCGTAGTAAAACCAGAAGAATCGCTTACTCCACGCCTGGCACGCCGCCAGCGACGCCTCCGCCGACTGTTTTCCAGCCCAGGCTGGCCAGGCCAGCCCCTGGTGGTAGCGCAACCAAAACTCCCATCCGTCAAACGGGTACGGGCTCCGGTTGTCCGGACGGTCCGCATACACCTTCAGCCACTTCATGCCATCGGGCGGCCAGGCGAGCGACTCCGGCGCATCAAGGACTTCCTTGTGCACCGGCACGTGGCCGCGCTCGATTCCAACTCGGCCCTGGTATTCTGGTCCCGCAAGAAACCGAACGAACCTCACCGCCTCTTCGGCGTTGTCGTCGTACTCCGCATTTGCCGCGACCAGATTCGCCCTCATCGACCACGAATGTCCCGGCGGCCTGCCGCCCGGCGCGATGACTTCCGGCAGCAGCGTCCAGGCGAATCGGTCCCTGATCCGCTGAGCGTATTGGCCGGTGATCGAGACTTGGGCGGTTGGCCAGATCCCGATCTTTCCGGCGGAAAACGGATCGCCGTACTCGCCGGCCAGCGACTTGACATGGCTGATGGTGGGTGCAGTCTTGTGCTCAACGAGCTTGTCGATCAGGTAGGTCCACGCCTCTAGGGCTTCGGGCTGGTCGAACATGGTCTTTGTCAGTCCGTCGTCAAACGGTTTCTTCAGTCCGTTCGTATACATCTGCGGCATGTACTGGCCCGCATAGTCGTCCCGCGCCCATGTCCCAAACGTGTTGGTCTCGGGGTCGGTCATCATCGCGTCCCACTCGGTCCAGTCGTCCCAGGTCCACGAGTTCTCGCTGTCCGGCAGCCGGACACCTGCGTCGTCGGCCATCGAGATGTTGGCCAGGAACCCGCTGATTGACAGCTCGAACGGCAACCCATACTGGTCTGGATAGGGGCTTATAGCGATAGCTAGCCAAACCGTCTAATCCGCGCGGGCCGCATCGCGCCGCGCCTGGGCCTCGCGCTCGAAGTCCCATTCGGCTTTCGGCGGCCCCTGCATAATGGCGCGCGCGATATTCTCCGGCGTGTCGGGGATTGGTTCGGGCAGCGGCTTGGGCGGGCGGCCGCGCGTGCGCTTCTTCGTCATACGAGCCTCATTTGCATCGGCTTGCCGGTGTACGGGTCGGCCATCAACGGCAAGACGGGCGGGAGCTGGTTGAAGTAGTCGGCCATGGACCAGCGTTGCATCCGCGGGTAGGCCATGCCGCCGACCTGAATCGTGCCCATGCCGGCCGTCTCGGTTCGCGCGGCGTGCGTGTCTACGCGATCCACGGTGAGATAGCAGCCGAGGGCCGCGCGGTCACGGGCGATGACGTGGTTGAAGTCGCGCAAGTTGCCGAGGCTGAACGCGCCGCCCTTGACTTGAGCGAGCGCGAGCCGCGTCACGTCGGCCTCGGGTTGCTCCCAGACCGTGCCCCGGCCGTCCACGCCACCATCCGCCACCTGCTTCGTATTGGGCACAAAGCCATTAAGCCGGGTGACCGCGCAGGTCTCGAACGCGAACGGACGTTCGGCGGCCAGCTTGGATGCGCCCGCCAGGTCGTAGGGGATGCCGTAGGCGGGAATGCTTGGGTCTTGGAGCCGCCGGTCGCGGATCACGTCAATGGCAAAGGGCGAGATATCGACGCCAAGCCACGGGCGGCCCAACTTGTGCGCAGCCTCGACGGTCGTGCCGCAGCCGCAGAACGGGTCAAGCACAACGCCATCCCTTGGGCTGGACGCGGCGATCACACGCTCAAGCAATGCACGCGGTTTCTGGGTCGCGTAGCCGAGGCGCTCTTTTCCAAGAGCCACCGGGATGTCACTCCATAGATTGCTCACCGCCACGCCGTCCCATTCGTCACGGTACTGCTTGCGAAACGGCTTGTTATTGGCGTTGTAGTGGATGCGGTTTTCGGCATGCAGGCGCTTGAGGTTGGCTCGACTGACACGCCAGCCGTGCGGCGGGTTGTGCCCGTTCCATTCGTATTTCGGTGAGGCATGGAGACCTGCATCGCTGTACAGGTCAGCCACGGCTCGATAGACCCCTTGCTCATCGCGATGCTTGAACGGTCGCATGCCAGGCGTCTCTTTACGGACGCGCGGGATGGTCACGACGTGCTGCGGCTTGGCGTAAAACAAGACGAGGTCGGTCACCGTCCCGAACGTCCTGGTCGGACCACGTGTGCCCTTGACGCCTGACCGCTCCCAAACGATCTGATTCCTGAAGTTCGCAGCACCGAAAATGCCATCAAGCAGGATTTTCAAGTAATGGCCTGCGGTCGGGTCACAGTGCAAGTAGAGGCCGCCCGTCGTCTTCAGCAGCCGATGGCAGTGTTCGAGCCGTTCGGCCATGTAGGTCAGGTAGCTGAGCATCCCCGACGGCCCCAGGATGCTGTACAGGCCGACGATGGCGGCGTGCGCGGGCCGTGCGATGGCTGAACGGTAGGCGTCCATGCGTTCGGCCGCGTCCGCGTCCCAGTGCCACGTATCGGTGAAGGCGCGGTATTGCGCGCCGCCGACCGTCTTGCCAAACAGCACGTTGTAGTTCGATTGCGAGTTGAACGGCGGGTCGAGGTACACGAGGTCCACGGTCTGATCGTCCCACTCGCGCATCCATTCCAGGCAATCGCCGTAGTACAGCGCGTTCAGCGTGGGGTGCATGGCCTAGGCGATGAGGCTCGCGCCGGTGAGTTGCTTGCCCTCGAATCCCCGCACCATCGCGGTCATCTGATCGATGGTGTCGAGGCTGCGCTGGTTGTAGCGGCCCTCGAACTCGCGCACGTAGCGATGCAAGTGCTTCGGACTCATCTTGTGGTACACGCCGTTGTGACCGCGCTTCAACAGGCTCCAGAAGCTTTCCAGGCCGTTCGTGTGGGCCTGATCGTTCACCCACTGGTGCGTGCCATGCCGGACGGTTTCGTGATAGGGCAGGCCGCGATAGGCCAGCGCTTCGTCCGTATAGACCAACGCGCCGGGGTGCGTCCGCTCGCGCACGAACGTCCGCAACGTGGGGCCGGTGGTGTTCGGTACCACGTCGGCGCTCACGCGGCCTGTGGCGCGGTCCCTGACGCCAGCGACCGGCGTCTTGCCCACGGTGCCGCCACCGGCGTAGAGCTTCTTGTCGGCGTGCTTGTTCTTCTCCAAGCCGCCCACGTACGTTTCGTCGGCTTCGACCGGGCCGGTGAACGCGGGGTTTTCGTCGCGCCAGGTCTCGCGGATGCGGTGCGCGAGACGCCAGGCCGACGTGTAGGCGATGCCGAGGTCGCGATGCAGCTTCATGGCCGCCGTGCCCTTGATGCCGGTGGACATCAAGTAGACCGCGATGGCCCAGACCTGGTAGTCGAGATTCGAGTTGGCCATGAGCGTGTCGGTCTTGACCGAGAAGTGCTTGCGGCAGGTGCGGCAGCGAAACGGCTGTGGCTTGCGGGATTTGACATCGGCCACGTTCTCCGACTCGCAGCGGGGGCAGCGTACGCCATCGGGCCATCGGGTCTCAACGAACCAGACTTCGGCGGCGTCATTGTCCGGGAACATCCGCGTCACGTCCAAGAGGGACAGACCCTTGCGCTCGGCTCGTCCCGGCCCCTTGCGGCTCATGTTGCGGCTCATCGCTCACCCCTTCGAATTGATACACAATTCTAGCCACCACTCGAAGGGATGTCAAGGCTTTTGGCTAGCATTCGCTATAAGCCCCTCTGGATACGGCAGGCCTTCCGGTGCCGCCGACTGCGGGAACGAGTGATTGAGTTCGTCGTCAGTGAACGCGTCAGGAACGTAGTAGTGCTGATCGAAGTCCAGCAGATCGAACTGACCGGGTCGAACTGTGACAGTCTCCGGCGCGACGGGCTCCTGAATCCACCGGGCTCTTCCAAGCCTGGGAAGCAGGTCATTGATTCGCATGAAGAGTCCCGTCTCGCGATGTCGCACGAAATCCGCCTGCGAGATCAACGCCACATGCGCACGCGAACCCCTGTAGTCCTTGGAGATCTGCGCGAGGTCCCCGGCGATGGCCTCCTCAGGGCGAACATCGATGAGGACGTTTTGGAGTCTGAACCGTTCCAGCCCCCATCGCAGGGCTTCGCCTCTTGGACCTGAAACGTGATCCGTCATATACCCAACTTTGACAGCTGGATAAGTGTGCTGCCTTTCGTCAACGGCGGCGACGACGGTATGCCCTTGATTAGCTGGCCGAGCCGCCACAATCGAGGTCCGCAGGGCCACAGGGGGCAGACCTGCCAGCGCCGCCCCACCAGCCCCCAACCCCAACCGCCCCACCAACCCCAACACCCCCCGCCGCGAAACCCGCCGCCCCAAACCCGGCGAACCGCCTGCCCCCACCATCCGTCCCTCGCTCACCACTCTCACCAACCCCACCTACGCATACACCGGCTCACGCACATATGGTTTCGGCCCGTCATAGATCGAGAAGTACCGCTCGCCCCATGCCTGGCACGCCGCCAGCGACTCCTCGGACGACTGCGTGCCAAACCACCCCTTCCACGCCAACCCCTTGTGATGCCGCCACCACGTCTCCCAGCCCTCAAACGGGTACGGGCTCCGGTTGTCCGGCCGGTCCGCATACACCTTCAGCCACTTCATACCCTCTGGCGGCGGCGCTTCCGATTCGGGTGCTGCGAGAGCCATACGATTGACCGGCAGATGTCCGCGTTCGATGCCGACTCGCCCTTGGTACGTCTCGCCAGCGAGGAACAAGGCAAGCGTAACGGCCTGGTCAATCCCATCAAACCAGGCGCTGACAGTTACAAGATTCGCCCGCATCGACCACGTGTGCCCCGGCGAACCGCCTCTTGGCGCGCTGACTTCGGGCAACAACGTCAAGGTGAATCGGTCCTTGATACGCGGAGCGTCCAGTCCCGTCGAGCTAATCCGGTCCGTCGGCCAAATGCCAATCGTCCCGGCGGCAAACGGATTGCCGAACTCCCCGGCCAGTTCCTTGCTTTCCCAAACCGTCGGTGACGTCTTGCGTTCGAACACCTTGTCAAGCAGGTACGTCCACGCCTCCAGCGCTTCAGGCTGATCGAACATGGTCTTGGTCAGACCGTCATCGAACGGTTTCTTCAGTCCGTTCGTATACATCTGTGGCATGTACTGGCCCGCGTAGTCATCCCGAGCCCACGTGCCAAACGTTCCGGTCTCGGGGTCGGTCATCCGCGCGTCCCATTCGGTCCAGTCGTCCCACGTCCACGAGTTCTCGCGGTCCGGCAGACGCACCCCGGCGCTCTCAGCCAGCGACGCATTAGCAAAGAAGCCGCTGATCGACAACTCGAACGGCAAACCGAACTGGGGCATGTGATGATACGGGTACGCAAGCACCGTCGGCTGCGGAAACGAGTGGTCGTGGTTGTCAAGCGTGCACGTGTCTGGTATGTGGTAGTAGTTTTCGGGAACGAATCCGTCAGACTTCAACAGATCGTCGTTAATCTCCATAAATACGCCCCAAGAGCGATAATGCAGAAAGTCGCGTTGCGAAAGCGAAACTACATGCGGGGCTGGCTTGTCGGGCCAACGCTGAAGCAGACCGTCAGTCGATCGCGAACCGACCGCGCTCGATGTTTGCGTTAATCGAAAGTACTGCGACAGCGCGCGGTCGGTAGTACTGACCCATTCCACATCGACAATTATGTTCGGATGCATCTGATAGAAGCGCTCGAGTCCCCACTTCATGGCGGCGCCTTGTGGACCAGTAACGTGATCAGTCATGTATCGGACTCTCACGGCTTCGCTGAGTGGCCGCCGCTCAGTCGCAGCCTCAACAACTGACAGCGATGGGTCCGCGGCTATCGCTCGCGGAACACGCCCACCGGCAGCATTTCGAGAATCCCCCGACAAGCCCCCCAACGCCGCTGCCCCGCCAACCCCCAGCCCCAACCGCCCCACCAACCCCAGCACCCGCCGCCGCGAAACCCTCGGTCCTGAACCCATCATTCGCCTTGCCTTCACCATCCCGCGCTCGCTCTCCAGCCGTCCCAATCCTACCTACGCATACACCGGCTCACGCACGTATGGGGTCGGTCCCTCATACGACGACAGATGCTCAACCCCCCACGCCTGGCACGCCGCCAGCGCCTCCGCCGCCGGCGTCTGCTCACCCGTCCATCCCTTCTGCGCAAGCTCACGGTGCCTGGCATACCAGTCCCGCCACGTGCTGAACGGAAACAGGCTCCGGTTATCGGGTCGGTCGGCGTAGTACTTCAGCCACTTCATGCCCTGCGGCGGCGGCTTCAGCGACTCCGGCGCCCCAATGGCGGCCTTGTGCACCGGCATGTGCCCGCGCTCGATGCCGACCCGGCGCTGGTACTCCTCCCCAGCCAGAAACACCGCCAGTGCCAGGGACTCCCCCGCCACGCCGTCACGCTGCGCAGCGCGTGTCACGAGGTGTGGCCGACACGCCCACGAGTGCGCCGCGGGTCCTCCGCCCGGCGCCGACACTGCCGGAAGCAGAGTCCACTCGAACCTATCCTTGATTGAATCCAACCCGTACCCCGTCGTAGACACCCGGCCCGATGGGAAAATTCCGACGACTCCAGCGTCAAAGGGATTGGTGTGCGAGTCGTAGAACCCCTTGACCTGCTCAGGTCCCGGTGCCGTCTTATGCACGTGAATCTTGTTGATCAGATACTCCCATGCCTTCAGAGCTTGGGGCTGATCAAACATGGTCTTGGTCAGGCCGTCGTCGAACGGCTTCTTGAGCCCAGTGGAATACATCTGCGGCATGTACTGGGAGTAGTCGTCGCGCGCCCAAGTACCGAACGTTCCAGTCTCTGGGTCGGTCATCATGGTGTCCCACTCGGTCCAGTCATCCCAGGTCCACGAGTCCTCGCAGTTCGGCAAGCTCACGCCGGCGTTTTCCGCCAATGACGCGTTGGCGACAAATCCGCTGATGTTCATCTGAAAGGGCATCCCGAACTGCGTCCCGTCCATGAGTCTTGGCTGCGGTAACGAGTGGTCGACGTTGTTATACGTAAAGGTATCTGGAACGAAGTAGTAGTCCTCTTTCACGACCCCCATCTTCGGCAGGAACGCAGTCACGTCCGTGAACACTTCCTTTGGGTAGAACGCCAGGAAGGCAGGTTGCTCGAAGAGAACTACGTGTGCCTCCGAACCCGCCTCAAATCTTATGGCTAAACCCTCCATAAAATCATAGGGAAGGGGAGTGAACTCCACGTCGATAGCAGGCTGCCTCTTGGCAAACTGGTTCAGCCCCCACTGCAAGGCCTTGCCCCGCGGGCCAGAGGTGTGGTCCGTCGAAAACCATACTCGGACGTTGGTCCGAAACGGCCTTGGCTGTGGCCCTACGGTCGGAGTTTTTTTCTCCTCAGGCTTCTCGACCGGCACCTCCACGATCCGCTCGACTTCCACGGTGACCACTTTCTCGACAACCCGCTCGACCGCGACCGTGACAGTCTTTTCAACCGTCTGTGTCACGATCTTCTCAACGATCTGAATCTCACCACACGCCGCCAGCGCCGCGGCCCCCGTGGTGCCAAAGCCCAGCATTCCAGCCAAGCCAAGCATCCGCCGCCGCGTCATCCGTCGATCCGAGCTCATGGCCCCATCCTCCCTGTCGCGATCCGTATGACCCACTTGCGGCGCCAAACGGAATCACGCATACACCGGCTCACGCACGTATGGGGTCGGTCCCTCATACGTCGACCGATGCTCAACACCCCATCCTTGGCACACCCCCAGCGACTCCGCGGCCGACGCCCTCCCAAACCACGCCCGCCCCTCGCTCCGACTTCCGACAGCAGGGACTCGATTTGTTGGCCAAACGCCGATTTTCTGGGTGTCGAATGTACTTCCCCACTCGGCGGCCAGCGTCCTGCTTCCGCTTGGCAACATTGCCAGGCGCACGAGCAGGTCTTGGCACCGCCCCACCAGGTGGGCCGCTTCACATGCGCCGTCCTCACAGCGCAAATCATCCGCTCGAACTGCCACAGACGGCCTTCATGGTCCATTCTCCCGGAACCCTCTGATGATTAATACGCGCGGCCGACCCAAATCGTTCCCTCAAAGCCGCCGAGTCCGCTCAGGGAAATCGAGGTCTCGATCTCAACGACTAGCCAGAGGGGTCCTCACCCTTACGCGCGGCCGACCGTCCCGATACCCTTGGCGCGACGAGCCGGGGCGGCTACCGCCGATCCTGCTGCTGGCAAGCCAACGGCAGAACAGCACCAGCCCAGGAAGAGCGTGACTGATGACGGCGCAACCCGAACTGATGGACCGGATTACCGTGCGCGCCGACGTTTTCGGCGGCAAGCCGATCATCCGCGACATGCGAATCGCCGTGGAGCACGTGCTTGGAATGTTGGCGGCCGGCGATTCCGCGGCAGTGATTCTGGATGAGTATCCCGTGCTTGAGCCGGAGGACATCCAGGCGTGCCTGCTCTTCGCTCACCGCTCAATAGCCGGTGAATGCTCAGTACGACGGAGCCGTATGGAGTGAGCCCACAGAAACAGGGTTGGACGGGACTACAGCAGCACGAAGGATTCGACTTCCTCGCGTGGCTCCACGTCAATCGAATACTGTCGCTGAGATTCGAGGCTTTGGCGGCAGCTCTCTGGTCACTCCTAACTGCCACCGTTCGCACGGCGGAGGACGCCTCGGCTGTATGGATGGCCGTGCCGGCAGTACTTGGCAATTGCAACGATCAGCGCACATATCAGTTGCCCGGAGCCGCCCCTGCGTACGCTTGGATCCATCTGCTCGACCGGTACATTCGGACGTGGTCCGCCTTAGAGCGACTTGTAGAGAAGCATTGCCTGCCGATGGGAAAGTACGGAGTACGTGCCCTGGATGTCGGAACAGGTCCGGGTCCTTCCGCATTCGCGATTGACGACTTCTACACCTCAATGTCCGAATACTCTGAGCTCAAGTGTCGTCCGAAGTGGCGGCAGCCACCCGATGTAACCTGTGTTGAGTTCGACGGAAACGCCAATCACTTCAGGCATCTTCTTGCAGAAGTTCTATTTGAGAAGAATCACAAGAAGTCAATGTCGGTTCTTTCGATGTGCTCAGCGCTGCCAGATTTCGGGCAATTGAACCCGACGCGGGAACGCCGACAGTACATGCAAAGTCTAAGGTGGGAAGAGGACGTTTATTTCGATGATGAATCATGTGAGTGGATTTCCCAACAAGTCTGCTGCTCGGAAGAGGCGAATCATATGGCTCAGTCACTTCATCGATACCGACTAGTAGCGTTCAGCAACTTCCTGACGACTGTTGGGACGGTTAAGTGTTTTGAACCGAACCTTCTCCATGTGCTAGACGATGCTGCTGCAGGATCTGTTGTGTTTGTTCTTGGAGGACACACTGGCCATTATGACGAAGTATACCAATACGTAGATCGCATAGCTAAATGTACTGGATTTCAACTCAAGCTAAGCGACGAAACAGTTTCCTGCGCGGGAAGTGATCTCGCAGGCCGTGTCTACGAAGAGGGGTGTCAATTCTACGGTGTCCTTCAAAGACTCTCAAGGAACCGAGATGAGGCAACGAAGAAGGTACGGTCCCATTTTGGTAATAAACACGCCGCTAGATTCTCTTCCAGTGAGATCCGGGTATATCGCAAGTACTGACTCTCGAGCGTGGCGATCATCGAGCCTATTGATCTGGGTCATAGAATTGCGAGTACTGATGTGATCTAAGGCTAGTACGTCCGAAAGTTTATTGCTGTATGTGTCGCGTCTTCGCGCGTGGATCACTTCAGTAACGCCTAGATCGGTGTAACTTTGAGCTTTTGAGTGGGGGGATTTGGGAAGCAGAGCTTACGGCTGGATATCGTCCGTATCCGTGGTGATACAATGGCCTCGGCAAACGTCACGAAACGGGGTCAAACCGGAGCATGGCAGTGCTGGGAAATGAGGCGACCAGTGAGATCAGGGATCTGATCCGTGACGTGCTGAGGGAGCGGTTTGCGGGCGAGTTGGAGTTTGGTCCAATCGTCGTATTGCCTCGGTTCGACGACGATGGTGAAGAATACTTGCACTCTTATATCGTCTTCGATGGTGACCAGAAGAAGTTGGATCCGACTTGGACACTCCGGCTTTCCAAACTCCTCTGGGCGAAAGCCGAAAAACTTGGATACCCTGGCATTCCCATACAATTGTTTGTCAAGAGATCAGAATGGCCGGCCTTGGAGAAGAAGCTGTCGTGAATCCAGACGATCTTCTCGCGATTGCGGACAGTCTTGCTTCAGGGAGGGTTGGAGCTCACCGAGGGCGACCGAGGCAAGCCGAACTACGACGAGCCATTAGCGCCGCCTACTACGCCCTCTTTCATGCCTTGGCCAATAGCTGTGCGAACTTTCTTGTTGGTGGCAGAGTGACAACAGGAACCAGGCAGGCGTGGAGACAGGCATATCGATCGCTGCACCATGGAAAGATCAAGAAGCAATGCACTGAAAGACGTTCGAAGCATGTTTTGCGCAGGTTTCCGCAGGCGGTTCAGGACTTTGCAGACCAGTTCGTGAAGATGCAACGTCTACGCCATCTCGCCGACTACGATCCATTTGAGCACTTCGTAAGGTCCGAAGTCGTGCAGATCATTGGAGAGACGAAAACGGCCATCGTGGAGTTCGAGAAGGCTGAAGGCTCAGATCGCCGTGCATTCGGTGTCTTCGTCTTGTTTGATCTCCGAAGGGACTAGTGTTCTGACTGGTGAATCAGCCATAAACCTGAGAGCCAACTGACTGTCGCGGAAGCTCCATCGAGAAGTGCGGTAACTGGTCACCAAAGTCCAAAGGGTCGTGTCGACGGCTGATGCTAAGGCATGCCCGTAACTGATGGGCAATTCGTTCGAGCATTCTTCCGCGCAGTCGCATTGATGTTGAGCGGGATGAGTCTGGGGTTCCCTGACCGCCATTTCAGCGCGGCACCCGAAGGCGTGGCCTTCGCTGCGTGCTATTGCAACGATTTCGAATCGCTCACACTTCGAGATCCGCTGGTCTGCCGAGCCTTGCCAATGGGCCACGCGCCGCTGCGCCTGGGCGCTTCTCTCGTCCGTGTGCCGCGCCTCTGTTTCTACCACGCGCGTCCGACCCGGCGACGTAAGACAACTCGAAGCCAAGGCTAGCTGCCGTCCGACAGACGGGAGCCGGATCGATGTTGCTGCTGGAGTGCGGAAACCCTCTGGCGTTGATCAGTGGGCAGTCTGGCAACCATGCCACCAAGGCGTTCGCGACGTTCAGCACGCGTTCCCTGTCGACGTCCCAGCGAGCGGCGCTGCAGGATCTGGACGCTTGGCTTTCCGAACCCGAGGATGACCTTGGGATGACAAAGGTACTGGTCGACATCCATCCCACCGGGTGTGTGGCAGCCCGGTGGGATGGAAGAGGGACACCCAGGACGCTAACCGATTCGACCTGCGCCCACTAACCAGCAGCCCCCGCCCCGTTATACAGTGGAAGGGACATCCGCCGGCCAGAGTTGCTTAGTCGGAAGTCGCTTAATCCGCTGCGACCTCTGAAGCTACTCGCGCCCACCACCGGGCGGACACCGGGCGGTGGAGGCATTGCAGTGACCTCGCATGATCCAATCGAAACCAGCCACCCACCCACGGCGCCCCCCGGCCTAACCCGCCGCCGCGCCCTCCGTCTGGCCGTCATGGCCGGCGCCGGCGCCCTCGTCGCCGCCTGCGGTGAACCCGAAATCCCCAGGATCCAGCCGCCCGTCCTCCCCTCCACCCAGCGCACGGCCGCCGCCGCCACCCAGCGCACCGTCATAGTCACCGCGGGCGAGCGCGCCCCCAGCCGCGAAGGCAGCCTGCCCGAGGCCGGCGCCAACCGCCCCATCTCCATCGCTCTCCCCACCTTCGCCGGTGGCAACTGGGACGTCGAACCCATCCTGCTGTCGGCCGAATTTGCTGCACGCCAGGAAACCGGGTCCCGCTACAAGTACACGCGCGAACCCCTCCCCTCCAACTTTGGCTACCGCTGGGACTACGCCGAAACGTTGGACGATGGTTCCGGCAACTCGCGCACCGACCTCGTCATGCTCGAGCAGTGGGACCTCGCCAACCTCGTCGCCGGCAACAAGCTCCTGCCCTTGGACGAACACCTCACCAGCGACTCCGGCTTCGACCCCGGCGCCTACTGGCCCGGCATCCTCGAAACCGGCAAGGTCCAGGGCGTCCAGTACGCCCTGCCCGTTGCCGCGTCACCCTGGATCACCGTCGTCAACCGCGATCTGGCCGCCGCGGCGGAGTACGAGATTCCGCCGCGCGAGGCCTGGGACAGTCAGGCCTTCGTCGAGGCCGCCCTCACCATGCACGGCGACCCTGAGGCCCCCGGCGGCAGCGATGCCCTCGGCCTCCTCCTCAACGTCGAACCCATGTGGGGCGCGCCCGACCAGCTCTGGAGCTGGACCCCCAGCTTCCTCTTCCTGCAGTCCGCGTTGGGCGCGCTGCCCGACAGCCAGGGATCCTTCGCCCCCTTGCGCTCCCCCCAGGCCCTCGCCATCGCCGAGACCTTCTACGACCTCGCCACCACCTACGGATTGGCCGAGAGCGCCGACAGCGCCGGCGGGCCCATCTGGTACCGCTACACCCAGGGCCGGATCGCCATGCTCGTCATGTCCCTCGGCGGCCTCGGGTTCGGCTGGATGACCCGCGGCGCGGGGCCTGACAACGTGCTCTACCCCTTCCCCCGCTTTGGCGCCAGCGGCCCGCCCGTCAGCGTCTGGATGATGATGGGCATCGGCGCCGGCACCCAGGAACCCAGGGTCACCTACGACGCCCTCCGCGCCCTCGACCGCAACACCCAGCGCGTCGCCAACGTCCCCGCCCAGCGACTGACGCCCGGCGAGCTCCAGCGCTTCTTCCCCAGCTACCGCGACGAAGCCGCCCAGATGGTCGTCGACACCATGCGAAGCGCCTCCTACGTCACCATCAGCCGACCCCAATGGGGTGCCTTCGTCAACCAGCTCGACGCCGGCATCATCCGCGACGACCTCTCCGCCAACGAAGCCCTCACCGCCCTCATCCACCGCCTCAAGGACCTCGGCGCCCAGACTTAGCCGCACGCGGGCGGCAACGAGCGGCCGATTCCCGCGCATCCCGCTTTCAATTGGTCGGCAGTTGGACCTTTCGCGAAGGGCTGCGGTCTGGTCTCGTGCGGTTGGTACACTTCCGCCGGGTGTTATGGACCTCTGGACGAGGCTGCCGAATCGTGCAGACACGTGTTGTCGCGGGTGCTGCCGTCCTGCTCGTCCTTGTCGCCGCTCTGCTGCTGGTCATTCGGCAACTGTTCATTGTAGTTGCACCGGCGCCTGATCTACGCAGCTACGGCCCCGTGCCAGCGGTACTGGCCAGTCCGGCCTTCTACGCGGGGCCTCTCTTTTCCGGCAATCTCCTCGATCAGGAACTGCGCCTAACGGAAAACGACGTAGCCATCCGCCTGTGGCTTGGCCCGGCGCAGGAAGGAGCGGATGCGCGCGCCCGAATCGAGTTGCTTGCCGGCCCACAAGGTCCGAGCCTGCGGTCTGGCGAGACATTCCTTGACGGCGCCTCGGGCGCTCTCGTCGCCCGCATCGCTCCCCCACTGCGTCCACCGGAGCTTGGGGATGATGGCGTCACCCTCTTGCGTGTCGCACCGATCGGCGATTCCAGTCCGATCCGCGTGGGGATGGCACAGGGAGCGACGTACCCCGGGGGGCGCGTATTCATCGCCGGCGAACTGCAACACGAAGACCAAGACGTCATGTTCGAAGTTGCCCGACAGCTATCGCCAGGCGGAATCTGGTCCGAGGTCCTGACACTGATCGATAGTGAGACTCTGCCGGTGCGTACCGCGGCCGCGGTCGGACCAATTGTGCTGGCTGCGGGTCTCGCTGCGCGGACGTTTACGCGTAACCGCCGAGTGCCTGCGGCCCTCATCGTTGCCATCGCGGCCTTCGTGGCCGGCGTTGTCATCGTTGTGGACCGCACCCCGCTAAGTCTGTTTCCTGGGCCTGACTTCAGCCCAACCGTGCTTCTTCGCTAGAACAGTGAGCGGCCGAGCCTATCTGCTCCTGGTAATCGTGTGCGCGGCCTGGCTCGGTGCCCGCGCCGCCACCCAACCAGCCGGGTTTGACTTCGACGAACGTGCGCATCTACTCACCGTAGCTCAGATTCGGAAATTCGGTGGACTACCTGGCGCTGAGCAGTTTCCGGAAATCATCCGTCCTGATACGTACGAGTCAAACCAAGCGACGTACCACGCGTTTCCGCCACTTCCCTATCTGCTTATGGCCGGTGCTACGGCGGTTCTGCGCGCTGAGCCGTCGGTGACTGGCGTGCTGGGTGTATCGCGAGTCTTTTCTGCACTCATGGCGATAGTCGCCATTGTCAGCGTGGGGCTCGCCGTGCGAAACCTTCAACCCCCTGAGTCCAGCTGGAGCGCGCCTGCCGTCGTGACCTTCGGATTTGCGCTGATGCCCAGCCTACACTCCATGGGTGCCAGTGTGACGGCCAGCATCTGGGCTCTGGCCGCTGTCGGGCTCACGGTTGCCTCCACCGCATGGGCCGTGCGAAGTAACTGGTCACACGGCCCCACCATTGCGGTCGCTGGGTCGGCGGCATTCGTCGTCGCGGCTCGTGCCAACGCATATCCCGTGCTGCTACTGGTTCCTCTGGCCATATTTGTCACGCGGCTCAGCCTTCGATCAGCCGTTCTCAGACTGGTAGTGGTCACTGCCGTTGCCCTTCTGGTGAATGGATGGTGGCTGGTTCGCAACGCACTCGTAACAGGTGACGTACTTGGAACCGGGACTTATATCCAAGTACACGTGGACTCACAGTATTTTGGCAGTGTGGTCCGCGAAGGCACTCATTGGAGCCACGCGGCTTCGGCGCCTTGGCCCGCTTGGACGCTGCTCACATCAACGGACTGGCTCTGGGTTGCACTCTCCAGGATGCTGGTTCGCGTCACCTGGATCGACCCACTGTCGATTGGGCTGTGGCTGTCAATGGTTCTGGTTCCCGCAGGTGCGGTTTTTGTAACGCGACCTGTCCGCGATCGCCGCATGGTTGCTCCGTACTTGGTGCTCTCGGCGACGGGCGGCGTTCTGTTGATGGCGATTACTTTTTCGCTTGCCGCAACGCTCTCCGCCCAACTGGGCTGGTTCGCGCACTTCCGAGAGTCGTTCATTATCTCTATCCCGTTCATGGCGGCACTGGCAGCCCTCGCCGACCTCCGCCACGACCGCCTGCGCACCCTGTTCTTCGGGTCAGGCCTCGCCTTCGCCGTCGCCGCCAACGCCGGATTCATGCTCGCCGTTCTGCCGTAGCTACGGCAACTCTGCCCACTGCTCGGCCGAAGCAGCCCGAGCGGCCAACGTAACGGCTCAGCGGCTACTCCCCTGCAACCGAGCCGCCGCCGCCCAAGTGGTTCTAGACATGATGCGAAGCGCCTCCTACGTCACCATCAGCCGACCCCAATGGGGCGCCTTCGTCAACCAGCTCGACGCCGGCATCATCCGCGACGACCTCTCCGCCAACGAAGCCCTCACCGCCCTCATCCATCGCCTCCAGGACCTCGGCGCCCAGGTCTAGGCCGGCACTCCGCTGCGGCCGCGGATCCGCTGAATCCAAAGAGGACGCAGAAGAATGGCCGACCAGCGGAACCTGGGCTTCACTTTCGCCTGCTCAATCAACGCCTCGGTAGACAGCGTCTTCAACACCATCGCCGACCAGGCCGCCATCAGCACCTTCTTTACCGACGCCTCCAGCGGGCCTCTGGTCGCGGACACCACCGTCATTTGGACCTTCGGCGACCTCGAAATCGACGTTCACGTCGAGGAGCTCATCCCCAACCAGCGAATCGTCGCCAACTGGCCCGCCTCTAACGACGTCGGCTACCGCACCAGATTCAACTTCACGTTCGAATCACAGGACGACCGCACCAAGATCCTCGTAAGCGAATCCGGCTGGCGCGACGACGGCCCCGGCCTCGCCAGCGCCTTCGACCAATGCTCAGGCTGGACCCACTTCTTCGCCAGCCTCAGAGCCCGCCTCGAACACAACGTCAACCTCAAGCACTTCTACTCGGACGACGAAGGACAGGACCCGGACCCATAGGGCACCCGACCTGACAAATAGCGACATGAGATTGCCGACCGTCCGCCGGCCTCGTTTGCCCCGACCACCCACGCCCCCAGCCCCCCTCCCCCACTCACTCCCCCTCCCTCACTCCTTCCCTCTCACGCCTCCCCTTCTCCTCTCACTTCTCACTCCTCGCCCCTCACTCCTTCCTCACCTCCCGTCATCCCGGCGTCCGCAGCCGGGACCCAGCCGCACCCAACATCCCGAGATCACCACGCAGCCCGATCACCCAGCCATCCCGAGCGCTCGATCCTCTTGATCCCCACCGTCTTCTCTCACTCCTCACTCCTCTGCCCTCTCTCCTTCCCCACCCCCCGTCATCCCGGCGTCTTCAGCCGGGACCCAGCACCACCCAACCAACCCGGCGCACCATGCCAACCCGTTCACCCAACCACCGCCAGCGCTAAGCGCCACTCCCCTCCGACATCCCCTCCCGTCATTCCGGGGTCCGCACCCGGAATCCAGCAGCACGCAGCATCCCGAGATCACCACGCAGCCCGATCACCCAGCCATCCCGAGCGCTCGATCCTCTTGATCCCCACCGTCTTCTCTCACTTCTCACTCCTCCCCCCTCACTCCTCGCCCACCCCCAACATGCGAAGCTTCCCTATCCCCCAAACCACCCGTCCCTAATGCCCGGCCAGCTCTTCACCCAGTACTTCCTCACCGACGGCATCCGCGCCACACCCGAGCGCCGCGCCCAGGCCCCCGCCTTCGCCGCGTTTCATAAGGAAGTCCGCCGCCTCTTCCAGGACTTCGCCGCCTCCCACAACCCCAACGAAACCCTGACCGAACAGGACCTCATCCGCCCCCTGCTCCAACTCCTGGGCTGGACCGACGACCTCCCCCAGCAAACCTCCAGCGGCGGCGAAGACATCCCCGACCTGCTGCTCTTCGCCGACGCCCAGGCCAAAGCCCGCGCCGGTGCCCAGGCCAGTCCCTACCTCGAAGCCCTGGCCGTCGCCGAGCTCAAGCGCTTCCGCCGCCCGCTCGACGCCCGCGGCACGGGCAAGGGAATCCAGGCCGCCTCGCCCCACGCCCAGATCCTCCGCTACCTCGCCACCGCCGACACCGTCACCGACGGCCATCTCCGCTGGGGCATCCTCACCAACGGCGCCGTTTGGCGTCTCTACGACCAGAAAACCCGCCCGCGCGCCACCGCCTACTACCAAGCCGACCTCCAGGCCC
Organism: Chloroflexota bacterium; assembly: GCA_965263175.1. Taxonomy (GTDB): domain Bacteria; phylum Chloroflexota; class UBA11872; order UBA11872; family UBA11872; genus UBA11872. The sequence goes on along the minus strand of OZ253587.1, from coordinate 2,245,727 downwards.
TGCTAACAGCCGACGACGAGGACGGCCTCCGCGCCTTCCACCTGCTCTTTCGTCGGTCGGCCTTCGTGCGCCGCCCCGGCGCGGCCGCCACCTTTCTGGAAACCGCGCTCGACGAGGGCAAGCGCTACGAGCAGCGCGTCGCCCAGAGCCTCGCCGGGGTCGTATTCGAACGCGTCTTCCCCAGCCTCGTCCAGGCCCTGGCCGACGCCACCGACCAACCCATGCCCCGGATCCGCGAAGCCGCCCTGATCTTTCTCTACCGCCTGCTCTTCGTGCTTTTTGCCGAAGACCGCGGCCTCCTGCCGGTGAACGATTCCCGATACGACGACTACGGCCTGCGCAAGCGCGTCCGCGACGACGTAGCCAAGCGCAAGGCCCGCCACGACACCTTCTCCGGCGCAGCCTCCAGCTACTACGACCACCTCACCACCCTGTTCCGCCTGATCGACCGGGGCGACCCGTCCATCGGCCTGCCGCCCTACAACGGCGGTCTGTTCGCCCACGACGCCGCCCCGCTGCTAAACGACGTCCGCCTGCCCGACGCCGTTATCGCCGACGTCGTCCACGACCTCAGCCACACCCAGACCGACGGCCAGCCCGGCTACGTGAACTACCGCGACATGTCCGTCCAGCAACTCGGCTCCATCTACGAACGCCTGCTGGAGCAGGAACCCGTGCGCGGCCCCGACGGCCAGGTCCACATCCGTCCCAACCCCTACGCGCGCAAGGACAGCGGCAGCTTCTACACGCCGCAGGAGCTGGTGGACCTGATCGTGGACCAGACCCTCAAGCCGCTTGTCGACGAATGCCTCGCCGCGTTCGAGGCCAGGGCCGGGGAACTCCGCGGCGACCGCCGCCCCAGGGCCGAGCGCCGGGCCGAGCTAGCCCGGCTGGACCCCGCCCAGGCCGTGCTCGATCTCAAGGTGCTGGACCCGGCCATGGGCAGCGGCCACTTCCTGGTCAGCGCCGTGGACTTCCTGACCGACGACATCGCCGACCTGATCGAATACGCGCCCGCCGTCCCCGACTAGCTGGACGAGGACGACGCCTACCACTCGCCCCTGCTGGACCGGGTGGCCGCCATTCGGGCCGACATTCTGCAACGCGCCGACGAGTCCGGCTGGGTGGTCAACGAGGCCCAACTGACCGACCAGGCCATCATCCGCCGGCTGGTGCTCAAGCGCTGCATCCATGGCGTGGACAAGAATCCGCTGACCGTCGAACTGGCCAAGGTCTCCCTCTGGCTGCACAGCTTCACCGTCGGCGCGCCGCTCTCGTTCCTGGACCACCATCTGCGCTGCGGCGACTCGCTCATCGGCCTGCGCATCGCCGACGCCAACGCGGAGCTGCGGCGGCTCAACGTGCCCATGTTCGTGGCCAGCGCCCTGCAGGGCGTCGAAAACGCCGCCCAGGGCATGCGCCAGATCGAACAGCTCTCCGACGCCGACGTGGCCGAAGTCCACCAGTCCGAGTCCTTGTTCCAGGCCGTCGAATCCGCCACCGCCGACCTCCGTGGCTTCCTCGACACCCTCGCCGGCCTCCGCTGGCTCACCGCCGGCATGAAGGTGCGGCAACGCGCCCAGTTCGAGTCCCCCCTCACCGAAACCCTGGCCGCCCACCCCACCCAAGCCTTCCCCCTCCTCACCCACGGCCACACCGCCCCCGTCATCCCGGCGTCCACGACCCCTTCCGGCGTAGGGGCGGCGTCTCAGACCCGCCCGTCTTCCGCGCTACCAACTGCCCCACAAGCAGCCCCCTCTTCCTCCCTCTCCCTTGAGAGACCTCTGCGTAACCCGAGGGACTGTTGCCCGGAAGACCCCTCACCCCAAGCCTCTCCCCGAGGAGAGGGCTGGGGTGAGGGTGGCTCTCACCCCCAGCACCCCCGCCCGGAAACAACAAACCCCGCCTTCGCCAACCTCCTAAAACAGGCCAAATCCATTGCCCAGGACGAGTCGTTCCTCCACTGGGAAGCCGCCTTCCCCGGCGTCTGGCGCCACTGGCAAAACCAAACCCCCGAAGGCGGCTTCGACGCCGTCATCGGCAATCCCCCCTGGGACCGCATCAAGCTCCAGGAAGTCGAGTGGTTCGCCACCCGCGATCCCGAACTCGCCCGCGCCCCCACCGCCGCCGCCCGCCGTGCTGAAATCCGCCGCCTGCGCGACCTGGACGATCCGCTGGCCGAGGCCTTCGACGAAGCCAAGGCCCGCGCCGACCGCCTGGGCCAGGTCGTCCGCGCCTCCGGCCACTTCCCCCTGCTCGGTGGCGGCGACATCAACCTCTATTCCCTCTTCGTCGAACGCTCCCTGCGCCTCGTCAAACCAAGCGGCCTCGTCGGCCTGCTCACCCCCTCCGGCATCTACGCCGACAAGACCGCCGCCCGCTTCTTCAAGTCCGTCTCCACCACGGGTCGCGTCGCCGGCATTTACGACTTCGAGAACAAGAAAATCTTCTTCAAGGACATTCACGCCTCGTTCAAGTTCTGCGCCCTCATCGTCGGCGGCCCTGAACGCACGTTCCCCGAGACCCGCTGCGCCTTCTTCCTGCATGACACGGACACCATCGCCGACCCCGACCGCGCCTTTACCCTCACGCCTGACGACTTCGCCCGCGTCAACCCCAACACCGGCACCGCCCCAATCTTCCGCACCCGCCGCGACGCCGATATCACCCGCCGCATCTACCAGGATCACCCCGTCCTGGTGGACCGCTCGGGCGACGACGAACTTCGCGTCTGGCCCGTCCGCTACGTCCGCATGCTGGACATGGCCAATTCCTCTCACCTGTTTCGCACCGCAGCCGAACTGCAGGGCGAAGGCTTCTATCCGGTTCAGGGCAATCGCTGGAAGCGCGGCCAAGACCAATACGTACCCCTCTATGAAGGGAAAATGACACAGGCATTTGACCACCGCGCCGCCAGCGTGGTCGTCAACCGGAAGAATCTTCATCGACCCGCCCAGCCGAGACCGGCTACAACCGAAGAGCACGGCGACCCCAACTGGCAACCGACGCCTCAGTTTTGGGTTAGCGAGCAAGACATCCAGTGGCCCGACGAATTGAGTTGGTCAGTGGCGTTCAAGGACATCACTTCGCCAACGAACGTCCGGGCGGTAATCGCCTCAATCATCCCGCGCGTAGGCGCCGGTCACACGCTGCCCTTGCTGATGCCCGACGCTGACGACGTGCGGACCTATCAGGAAAACGCCTGGCACTGGCTGGCCTGCCTGAACTCGTTCGCGTTCGACTTCGTTACCCGCCAGAAAGTGCAGGGACAGCACCTAACCTGGTACACCGTGGAGCAGCTACCGGTCCTAGCGCCCGACGCCTACCACCGTCGCTTCGGCGACCGCACCGCCGCCGACCTCGTCCGCGACCACGTCCTGCGCCTCACCTACACCGCGCACGACATGGCTCCCTTCGCCCGCGACCTCGGCTACCACGGCCCACCCTTCCCCTGGGATGAAGAAGACCGCCGCCACCTCCGCGCCCGCCTGGACGCCCTCTACTTCCACCTGTACGGCCTCTCCCGCGAAGACGCCGCCTACATCCTGGACACCTTCCCCATCGTCCAACGCCAAGACCAAGCCCAATTCGGCCACTACCGAACCCGCGACCTAATCCTCGCCTACATGAACTCCCTCGCCGCCGGCGACACCGAAACCATTGTTCATGTCTAATCGCTCGATCACGGGCAACACTCACGCTGCTCGACCAGCGGAAGTTTCTTCAGCGACGCGGATCATCGCCATCCACGACGGGTCTGCCGACGCATGAGTCTCATATCTGAACACTTTCGACGAATTGCTGAAAGGCTCAAGGCCAAAGGTGATGCGGCACGCTCACTCCGACACGGACTGAATCAAGGCTTGATTCGCGAGGCAAACGTACCTTTTGCAAGCGCAATGTTCCGGCCTTGCTCACCGACACCCTGTCACCGTCCTTACCCTCCTCAGGCCTGCTTGTGAATAGCCTCACCACGGTAAATTCATCAACCAGTCAGGAGTGACCGGATAGTAGTCGTAGACTGAGTTCTGACTGAAAGAGAGTTGGTCAATGGTCAAGTCGGCCAGTCACGTCGCCATTGACTTTACCGCTGTTAATATAATACTCGGTTTTGTGTATAAGATGGAGTTTTGAGTGCAACTAGAAAGGTGCACGAAGCCAATCCAATCTTCGGTATAGTCCGGGTGCAGGATCACGTAACGAACTGTGATCCAAGTCAGATATCTGTTTCTGAATACTTTCCTTTGTGACGTAATACTCTATATGCGTGGCCGCCTGCCTTGCATAGTCAAACCATATTCGATCTGACCAACCCTCTTTTGCCATACATAGAGCGACTTTCGCCATCATATTAGATTGATTAATGAAGTATTCTCCTGCTTTAGCAGCCTTGAAGGCAATGTCAAATTGTCCGTAATGGACTGATTCGTCCACTACTCTTTTCAAGCCTGCATCACGATCGAGATAGTATGACATTTGAATGGAGTCGCTGAAAAGCGTATCAAGTATGTTCCTAATTCGTATTCTTTCCAAGTCTGGAGTGGGGGTGGGAGTAGATTCTGGTGTCGAAGTTGGCATTGGGGTTGAAGTGGATATGGGTGTTACTGTCGCAAGAGGAATCGGGGTCCAGGTTGGAGTCGGATAAGGTGTTGCTTCTAACCGCAGCGTGGAGGACGGAGCGCTGTTTGCGACCATAAGCCCGGCGTGATCCAGGGCGTTATTTAGTACACGTTCTACAAGTACATGTACTATGAGTGTAATTATTGAGAACACAATTGTCGCCAAAACTTTCTTCTTCCGTCCATCTAATCTCAAGACAATATAGATGCTGATCACAGCAATCATGGCAAGAAGAAGGGCGTGAGCTAAATTCAAAGACATTGTTCCCTGAAGCAAGGGTTCGACTGTAGATGTGACCGATATGACCCTGCGTCTGAAGGCACTTAACAGGAGGACGGGATCATGCCAGTCGCCCGAGAGTATCACAGCAATCTGGCACTTTGTGATTTCTTGGGCGCTGATGCTGCCAAACACTTGGTGGTTGGCAACTTAGTGGTCTTGTGTTACGGAGGTTATGGTCTCTGGGTGACCGGGTTCTGGTAGTTACGCGGCCCTGGCTGAGCTTCTCCTGCTATATGGAAGTGCAATCAAGCTAGCCAAAGCCACCCGTCAGTGAATACGGCGACTCGGTCGGGCATGTCTCAGGATCAACAAAACCCCGCCAGTTCACCGCCCTGACGGCGGGGAGTATCGCTAAAGAGTGTCAACGCACCTTCTGCTAATGTCAACCTCCTGCGCCTCAGGCACCGCTTGCGGGCACAGTTATCGTGCCCGGTGGCTCAGGCTCCGCGCAGGCTGGAACCTGCGCTACCTTGCGCCCCCCTACCACACTCATCGCCCGCCCTGCTCCGGCAGGCCGCTCTCTTCCCGCCCGCCATAACTGACTGCGGAGCCAATGCCGTCGCCGCAACCCTCTGACCCCTTTCTCGCTGGGAGGATGCCACCCGCACCTAACGCATTCGCTCCCGTCGCGTCCTGCGTGAGCCCCGATCAGCCGCCGACCCCAGGGCCGAAAACCTGGTTCACGGCAATCGCAACGCCAGCCGCGCCAGCCGCCCCGGCCACAACCAGGCCCGCAATCCACTTGATCAGCCGCGCCTCACGCGCGTGCAGGTCGGCCTTCATCTCGCCAAGGTCAGCCTTCCACTCAGACCCTGTCACCCGGAAGTCGGCCATAGCCGGTGCTACGTCCAAGTAGTCCAACCACCGCGGAGGGACACGCCAGCCGACCCCCTTCAGCTAACCCAGGGTGGCGCAAAGGGCCGGTCGTACGGCCACGATCTGTCCTGCTGAATCGTCCGGAACCACTCCTCGTGGCGCCACAGCACCTGGCGCCAATCGTCTCGGCGGGGTTCGACGTCGTGCTCCTGAATCAGGTGCCAGACGATCTGCTCCAGCGTGATTCGCCGTGTCGGGAGATGAAGGCGTGAAAACGGTCGTTCCTGCGCATAGTCATCAGGTGCGGCGAACACGTGGAGGTGGCAGCGTGGATAGGGGAACGGAGCGCTTCGGTCGTATTGGTAGGCGAACAGCGGACGTGGGTTGTCCAAATCGTATCCAGCTTGGTAGGTGAACGAGGCGCGAGCGGTGACCAGGTGCGGCGAGTCGGTGTCTCGCGACCGAAGAGTCAGTTCAACGTTCAAGTACATCCCATTGCTGAGTTGTACCGGCCGTCCACGGCGAGAGGATGGTGTCACCCCGTGGCCAACAATCAGCACGTCGTTTCCCGGCCATGCGTCGGCAAGCTCGGCGGCGGCGATGAGCTTGTAGACCTCGCGAATGCGGCGTAGGAAGTCTCGAGCAGCCCGACGGCTGCTATAGGTCGTCGGGCTCGGCAATCAGATCGGCGACGTGGCACAGCGAGCGGAATCGCACGTCGCCGTGATACTGCTCGGGTGGGTTGCGGAAGATGCGCAGAAACTCATCGGCCGTCAGGCCAAAGAGCCGCCGTGCGTCCCGGTCCAGTTCGTTCCAGACCTCTTCACGCGTCACCGTGAAGTGTTCGTATTCATCGGGCAGCCACTCGGGCCGCACACCGATTATTGTTGCCATGAGGTATGCCTCGCTGCTCCTAGGTCAAGCATAGCGGCATGTGTCCCAGGCTGCGCGCAGTCTGGGACCGGCGCTACCTCGCGCCCACACGTCCACATTCGTCGCCCGTCCCGCTCCGGCAGGCCGCTGTCGTCCCACTCGCCCTGTGCGAGAGCAATTGCGTTCAGAGCCAATGCCCGCGCCGCACGCCTCCTACCCCTTTCTCGCTGAGAGGGTGCCGCCCGCGCCTTCCTCATCCGCTCGCGTCGCGTCTGGCGTGGACCCCGATTAGCCGCCGACCGCCGCGCCGAAAACTTGGTTGACCGCAACCGCAGCCGCGGCAGCCGTCTCGCTACGGGCAGTCTGTTCCAACGGCTCGGTCGCCAGCCGCCGAAGTAACAGGCTCTTGGTAAGTGGTCGGGGCGAGAGGATTTGAACCTCCGACCTCATCGTCCCGAACGATGCGCGCTACCAGGCTGCGCTACGCCCCGAGGGAAACCAGAGTATAGGCGACCAATCCACCACCCCACACAAGGTCGGGACCTGTCTTCCTGCTCCCTCACTTGAGACCTTTGCACAACGTCCCTCGTCCGCGAAGGTGCGGCCGCTCTTGCTCCCTCTCCTCGGGGAGAGGGTTGGGGTGAGGGGTCTTCCGGGCACAGTGCCCCCGCCGTGATCCAACCCGCCTCCTGCTCCTTGTCCTGGCGGGAGAGGGTCGGAGCCTGCCCCGGACTCGATCCGGGGGCCAGGGGTCTACCGGGCAACCTGCTCCCGCAACGAACATCTGCCTCCCACCCGGTCTCATCAATCCAGGTAACTTTACATAAAGCACCGCATCCGAATACGGACCCGTCACTTCTAAACAAACACCCCCTCCGGATCCAGCGCCGCCCGCACCGTCCCAATCGCCGGCGAGCCCTTCCCGTGGCTGCCCCCCGGCTCCACCCGCGCCTCAATCCCCTCGGCACGCAGTCCCGCGGCATCGGCCTCGGCGGCCGCCCGCTCCTCGTAACTCCCCACCGCCCGCAAACCGTCAGAGGAGGCCACCGCCTGCGTCGCCCCCGACAGCCCAGCAACCGCCAGAGCTGCCGTCCCCGGCGCCAGGTCGTCACAACGCACCAGCGCCGCGGCCGCCTGCAATGTGTCCCGGTCCAGCGTCTCGCCGGGATCGTCGTCGCTCTGCCGTCGCCGGCGCAGACGCAGCGTCAACTCCACCATGGCCCCCAGGCGCCCCTGCGATCCCCAGAGCGCATGCGTCACCCCATAGCCCACCGAGTTCTTCACCGTCGCCCCGCCCACCGTCAACACCTCGCCCGCGCCGTCCACCAACCGCGCGCCCAGCACCCATCGCCGCGCCGGCGCATCCAGCGCCGCGATCGTCGTCGCCCGTCCCGAGGCAATCAGCCCCCCAATCGTCCCCGGCGCCTCCAGCCGACGCAGCGGCCACGCAAGCCCTAGCGGCTGCAACGCCGCGTCAAGCTCTGCCGGATTCACCCCGGCCCCCACGCGCGCCGTGAAATCCCCCGCCGCAACCTCGATCCACCCCAGCCGCCCGGTTGAAACTAGCTCCCAGCCGTCAGCCAGTGGCTGCCCAAACCGCTCCACGCTCCGAGCCCCCACGACCCGCAGCCGCGACCCAGCCGCCCGCGCCTCCCGCACCACCGCCTGTACCTCCGCAACACTCCCAGGCGCCAGCACCCCCCGCTTGCCCATCCCAGCCCCCATTGCATTCTGTCTACGCCTAGTGTACACTAGACCCATGCCCACCACAACCCCCACCCCGCCACCGCCCGCACCTCCCACTGCGCCCTCCACCGCCCGCACCCCCCACTCCCAAAAACCCGCCAAATCTCGCGCCCGCCGGCCCCGAACACCCCCCAAGGGGGTTCGGGGCCGGCGGGCACGAGTACCCCCAACAACCGCAAACCCCTAGCGCCCGCCACCGTCCCGCCGCAGAATCGCCCATGCCCCTCCGCCGTCCCGTCGCCGCCCTCGCCGGCCGCACCGCCGGCACGCTCTCGCGCCTCACCCGGCGCGGCGGCGGCACCGCCGTCAGCGGCCTGGTAACCGCCGCCCTCGACCCCAACTTCGTCCCCGGAACCCTGCGCCAACTCCACTCCACCGTCACTGTCACCGGCACCAACGGCAAAACCACCACCACTGCCGCTCTCTGCGCCCTCGCCCGAGCCGCCGGCCAGCGCGTCCTCACCAACCCCACCGGCTCCAACCTCGAACGCGGCCTCGCTGCCGCCCTGCTCCCTCACGTCGGCTGGAACGGCCAGGTTCGCCACGCCTCGCAACTTCGCGCCGTCCTCGAACTCGACGAATGGGCCTTCGCCGCCCTCGCTCCGACAATCCGCCCCCGCGTCGCCGTCTTCCTCAACCTGTTCCGCGACCAGCTGGACCGCTACGGCGAAGTCGACCGCACCGCCGCCGCCTGGCAAGCGGCCATCGACCGCTTGGATTCCGACGCAACCGTCGTCGCCAACGCCGACGACCCCGCCGTAGTCGCGGTGGCCCGTCGCCACCGCGGACCGCAGCTGTTCTTCGGCGCAGATGTGTCCGGTGGCCCGGCCGCGCCCGACGCATGGGCCGACGTCCGCCGCTGTCCCATCTGTGACGGCCGCCTCGACTGGCACCGCGTGGTCTACGCCCACCTGGGCAGCTACCGCTGCGACGGCTGCGGCTTCCATCGCCCCGAACCCGATGTCCGGGTAACCGACTTCCAGCCCCGCGGCCTCGCCGGAGCGTCCTACCGCCTGGTCACTCCGAATGGCGAACGGCGGCTCGACGTGCGGCTGCCCGGCCTCTACAACGCCTACAACCTGGCCGCCGCCCTGACTGCCGCGCGGGCGGCCGGTATCGAAACCGAAGACGCTGCCGCCGTCCTGGAGTCTTTCCAGCCCGCCTTTGGTCGTGCTGAAACTATCCAGGCGCCCGGCGCCGCCATCGTGCTGCTCCTGGTCAAGAACCCGACCGGCGCCAACCAGACCCTCGACCTGCTGCGTTCCGAACCCGAATCGCTGGATACGCTGGTGCTGCTCAACGACGGCGTGGCCGACGGTGAAGACGTGTCGTGGATATGGGACGTCGAGTTCGAGCACTTGGCGCCCCGCCGCCTGCTGGTCGGCGGACGTCGCGCCGAAGACTTGGCATTGCGGCTGAAATACGCGAGCGTCGCTCCAGCCGTTGGCGACATCGAGGTCCATCAGGGCATCGACCCGGCGCTCGATGCCGCCCTTGGCTGGGCGCCGCGCCGGCTGGTCGTGCTGGCCACGTACACCGCCATGCTCGACCTGCGCGCCGTCTGCGCCCGGCGCGGCTGGGTCGATCCCTACTGGCGAGCCGCGGCATGACCGCCTCCGGCCCGGTGCTGCGAATCGCCTATCTCTATCCCGATCTGATGAACCTCTACGCCGACCGCGGCAACGTGACCTGCCTGGAACGCCGCTGCGTCTGGCGCGGAATCACGCCGCTCGTCAGACGTCTGGAGTGGAGCGAACGCCTCGACGACCGCGCCGATCTCTACGTCATCGGCGGCGGCCAGGACCGCCAGCAGCAACTAGCCAGCCAGGGCCTCACTACTCAAAACGCCGACCGCATCTTGTCCGACCTCGGCGATGGGGCGGCGATGCTGGCCGTCTGCGGCGGCTACCAACTGATGGCCCACCGCTACCGCGCCGCCGACGGCTCGGAACTCCCGGGTCTGGGCGTGTTCGACGCCGAGACCGTGCATCCGGGTACCGACGTGCCGCGGTGCATTGGCAACGTTGTCTGCGACTGGAACGACTCGCGGCTCGTCGGCTTCGAAAACCATGGCGGGCGAACTTTCCTTGGCCCGGGGGCCGCGCCGCTGGGGCGGGTCATCCGCGGACACGGCAACAACGCCGAAGACGGATTCGAGGGCGCCGTGGCCCGGGCCGCGATCGGCACCTATCTCCACGGGTCGGTGTTGCCCAAGAACCCGCATCTCGCCGACCACATCATCAAGTCGGCGCTGGCGCGGTCCGCGCCGGACTTCGAACTTGCCCCACTGGACGATTCCGCTGAGTGGGCGGCGCACCGGGCCGCCCTGCGCGCGGCCGGTCTGCGCTGACGACCGGTGCACGGCGGAGTCTGCGTGGAGGGTCAGTGAGCGCCGTTCGTTCGCGCTGGTCGCGGCGCAGTCTCGTCGTTCCGGCCGCGCTCGTGCTGGTCGGCGGCGCGGCGGCCGCGGCTTGGCGGCTCATCAGCCCACCGCCGTCTCGAGTGTTCGGCGGGCTGGTGCGCGCTGGTCGGCCGCAGGACTATGCCGCCGGCGACATCAAGTCCTGGTCAATTGGCCGCTTCTATATGGTTCGCGGCCTCAGCGGCTTCGTCGCGCTGTACCGCCAGTGCCCGCACCTGCGCTGCACCATTCCGCCGCCCGTCGACGGCATCTTTGAATGCAAGTGTCACTTGTCGCGATTTGGCCTTACCGGCGAGCTGTTGCGGGGGCCGGCGCAGCGGCCGATGGACCGCTTTCCGATCCGGCTGGTCGATGGCGAACTCGTCGTAGTTACCGGGGAGGCCGAGGTGATCCGGCGCACCGAATACAGCGACGCTGACGCCTTCGATCCTGGCCCCGTGGCATGATGCGGCGCGACCTACTTGGGCATGGAGGCCACCAGTGAAGCACCCGTCCTACGACCCGGCCTGCGAAATCTGCCATTCCAACGCTGGGGAAGTCGATTCCCCGGGCGGCGTGGTCTTCGAGAACGACCTATGGCATATCCGCCACACGGGCACGCCCTTCCCCCTGGCCGGCTGGCTGCTCTTGCAGCCGCAGCGACACGTCCAGGGTCCAGCCCGCTTCAATGACGCCGAGGCTGCGAACTTCGGTCCCGCGTTGCGGCACTTCATGCGCACGCTCGAAGTGGTGACCGGCGCGCCGCGCAGCTACGTGGTGGCGTTTGGCGAAAGCGTTCCCCACATGCACGCTCACATCATTCCCCGATATGCTGACCTGCCCGACCCGGACGTGGCGTGGGGGCTGGCCGATCGCTTCCGGGAGATCGGCACCGGCGCGCGCGAAGGGGTGTGCGAGGACGAGGTGATGCGTGTAATCGACGCCTACCGAGCGGCTCTGGCGGAGAACCCGCCGCCCAGCTAGACCTTGACGGGGGCGAACGCCGCCAACAGATCGGCGTCGGTCTCGCGCGAGCGGGTGACGCGCGCTGCGCCGTCGTGCACCAGTACCGTGGCCGGACGTCCCACCAGGTTGTAGTTGCTGGCCATCGACATGTGGTAAGCGCCCGCCGCGGGCACCGCCAGCACGTCGCCGCGTCGCAGCGTCGGCAGCTCGATGTCGCGCAGCAGGACGTCTCCTGACTCGCAATAGCGCCCGGCTACGGTCACGAGTTGCCGAGAGCCATCCGGCGCACGGTTGGCGATCAACGCGCGGTAGACCGCGCCGTAGAGGGCGGGGCGAATGTTGTCGGCCATGCCGCCATCCACCGATACATAGGTGCGCACCCCGGGAATCTCCTTGATCGGGCCCACGCGGTAGAGCGCGACTCCAGCGCGGGCGACAATGGAGCGTCCGGGTTCGATCAGCAGCCGCGGCTCGGGATTCAGACGGCGATCCTGAAGGGTAGCGGCGATGACTTCCACGAAGGCGCTGGCTAGTGGCGGATCATCCGCTTCGCTGTAGCTGACCCCGAATCCGCCGCCAGGGCTGATGTCCCGCAGCACCAGGCCGTGGCGTGCGGTCATCGCCGCCGCGAAGTCGAGCACGATGCTCAGGCTGTCGGCGTAGGGTTCAATGTCGAGGACCTGCGATCCGATGTGCGCGTGCAGACCCGTCAGGTCGATCGAAGACGCGGTCTGCGCCTTTGCAACAGCTTCTTCGGCGGCGCCGGAGTGGAGTTGCAGACCGAACTTGCTGTCGATTGCGCCGGTGCGGATGTACTCGTGTGTGTGCGCTTCGACGCCCGGGGTGATGCGCAGCATGGCCGGCGCGGGCCGGTCGCCGCGGTGTGCCGCGATCTCCTCGATCAAGTCCAGTTCGTCGAGGCTGTCCACGACGATGCGGCCAACCCCGATTTCCAGCGCGTATTCGATTTCCTGCGGCAGCTTGTTGTTGCCGTGCATGACGATGCGTTCGGCCGGCATGCCGCCGGCCAGCGCGACTCGAATCTCGCCGCTCGAGACGGCGTCTGCGCCCAAGCCTTCGGCGGCCACGATGCCGGCGATCGTGGGATCGAGGTGGGCCTTGGAGGCGTAGAGGGCGAGGCTATTCGGATATGAGCGCCTCAGCGGCTCGGCGTACGCTTGGCACTGAGCGCGTAGCGTGGCCTCGTCGAAGACGTAGAGCGGCGTTCCGTGGTCTTCGATCAGGGCATCGACGGGTGCGCCGCCGAGGACGAGCACGCCGCGGTCGTCGCGCCGGGCGCCATGCGGAAACACCTCCGCGAGCAACGTTTCTTCAGGGGCAGGCAATGCGGAATCCCGATCCAATGTGAGTGGCCGGCCAGCCTACATTCCCGAATTCGCCGGATCCGACGTTCACCGCGGCTAGCTCAGGGGCGGAGGGTGGGCGGCGACGGCTTCCTCGTTCAGGGCCGTGCCGAGGCCCGGAGCGTCGGGTAGGCGCATCCAGCCGTTCTCGATGGTGGGCGCCGTGGTGACCAGGTCGTCGCGCCAGGGGGCGGAGTCAACGTCGGTTTCCATGATCCGCAGATTGCTCACGGCCGCCGCCACGTGGGCGCACATGAAGGTGGAGACGTGGCTGTAGTAGTTGTGGGGCGCCACGTGCACCTCGTGGGCGGCGGCAAGTTCGGCAATGTGCAGGGACTGGGCGATGCCGTTCCAGGCCACGTCAATCATTGCGACGTCCATGGCGCCAGCCTGGAAGAAGCGGACGTAGTCGTGCACGGCGGTCAGGTTTTCGGCTGAACAGAGGGGTGTGCGAATGGACCGACGCACATGGGCCAGTGCCTCGGGGTCGTAGCTGTCGTATTCGATCCAGAAGAGGTCGTAGGGCGCCAGGGCGTCGGCGATCTGGATGACGGCGGCCGGTCGGTAGCGGAAGTTCAGGTCCAGGCAGATGTCCACCTCCGGACCGACCGCCTCGCGGAAGGTCTCGATCTGGCGCACGATGGTGGCGAGATCGCCGCGTTCCAAGTTGCCGTCCACGGGCTGGGTGAAGTAGCTGGGCTGCCCCGGACGCAGAGGGTTGGTTTTGAGCGCGGTATATCCGCGGCGTACGACCTCGTGTCCCAGGTCGGTGAGGTCGGCCCAGGTGTTGATGGGCGGGGTTCCGAGTACGTCCGCGTTGCGCGCGCGGTAGCTGCCGCAGTGCGACCAGTACAGGCGGATGCGCTCGCGGGTGGGGCCGCCCAGCAGTTCGGTGATTGAGATGCCCAGGGCCTGGCCCTTGATGTCCCAGAGCGCCGCCTCGATACCAGCCAGCGACTTGCGGGCGACGCCGCCGACGTTTTGGCGCATACGAAATGCCATGTCGCTGGTCCGCGCGACGACCTGTCGCGGGTCTCGTCCAATGATGTCAGAGGCCAGATCATGCACGCCGGCAGCCAGCGCGCGCGGCATCTGCCAGTCGCTGCATTCGCCGTACCCGATCAGCCCTGTGTTGGTTTCGATTCGCACGAAGGTCCAGGTGGACCAGCCGTTCGAGCACTGCAACGGCTCAATAGAAACGATGCGCATAGGCGTCCGCCTACCCGCTGCCCGCGGAAAAGTTGAACAACTGAGTATTGGTCATTGGCAGGACCACGCTTGCGGCGAGGCTGGTGACGCCAGTTTGGCAGCCGGGCCTGAGGCCGTCGAACTGGCGGCAGCGGACCACCGGGGGCTACCACTCATGGCCGGCCTCGCGCAGGCTCATGTAGCCGCCGGCGCCGCGGCCGATGACGATGTGGTCGAGCACCTTGATGCCGAGCAGCTTGCCGGCCTCCGCAGCCCGCCGCGTGAGGGCCACGTCTTCGCCGGAGGGTGTGGGATCGCCGCTGGGATGGTTGTGGGCCAGCAGCAGCGCGGTGCAGCCGTCACGAACGGCTTCGCGAAACAGGTCGGCCATGCGCGCGTTGACCGCGTTCACCGCGCCTTGCGCGACCTGGCGGACCCGCAGGACGCGATGGCGGGTATCGAGCAGGACCACCACCAGGCGTTCGTCGCTGGCGCCGCTCAGGTGGCTAGCGAGCACACGAGCCGCGTCGGCGGGGCTTTCGATGGCCGGGCGTTCGTCGACCGCTTCGATTTGCAGTCGGCGCGCCAGCTCCAACGCTGCCTTGATCTCGGCCGCTTTGGCCAGGCCGACACCGTGGACGCTGGTCAACTCGTCGATTGTTGCGTCCGAGAGCCCGCGCAGGGAAACGAATCTTGCCAGCAACGCTTGAGCAAGTTCGAGGGCGCTGCCCTGCGAGGAACCCGAGCGCAGGATGAGGGCGAGAAGTTCGTGGTCGCTGAGGCTGGAGGCTCCGTCACGGGCCAGCCGTTCGCGCGGACGGCGCGACGAGTCGATTTCGCGGATGCGGACGCCGTAGCCCGTTCGCGGTTGCCGCCCGTGGTCGCGCGTCAACCGCCGCCAGCGGCGCGCAGCGCACGGGCCGCCGACCGACGGTACTCGCGGGCACGTTCCACGATCAGGGTGCGGATCTCGGCGTCGGAGGTCGCACGCACGGCGCGGGCGGGGACGCCCAGCAGGAGACGGCGTTCCGAGAACTCCTTGCCCTCGCCGACCAGGGCAGCGGCGCCCACGATCGAGTGCCGTCGAATGCGCGCGCCGCTGAGGATCGTGGACTGGATGCCGATCAGGCATTCGTCCTCGATTGTGCAGGCATGGATCATGGCCATGTGGCCGATGGTCACGTCGGCGCCGATGACCAGCGGGCACCCGGCGTCCACGTGCAACACACAGCCGTCCTGGATGTTCGTACCCCGGCCGATGGACACTGGCGCCAGGTCGGCGCGGATGACGGTGTTGTACCAGACACTGGCGTCGTCCTCGATCCGTACATCGCCGATTATCTGAACGCCCGACGCCAGAAAGACGTTGCGGCCGATGGTGGGAACGGCGCCGTTGGCGGCGTGGAGCTGCGGCCCACCAGCGGCACCTTCCATGTCCTGGAGGAGCGTGTCTTCCTGCAACTGGCGCAAGTGGACTTCGTCGAGCGTCTCGGCCGGGCGCAGCAGCATGTAGAGCAGCGCGCCGAGGGGTCCGAGGACGAGTACCAGCAACGGGGCGAAGAGCCGGACATAGATGTCCTGCGTGCGTCGCCGAATGTCCTGCCAGGCCCAGACGAAGGCGGCGGCCCAGACGGCGGCGCCGAAGGCGGCCAGCACGGCAAGGACGATGGCGATGACCTGGCCGATGGACTCCACGCGATGGGCCCGTGGTGGGGAGGCAGCCCTGGATTGTAGGCGGACCGCCGGGGCGGAGCGGGAAACGGGGCGGGTTTGCGCGCGTAAGAGTTTTTTCCAAACGCGATTATCCCCTTGACACACGTACGCGAATCCGTAAACCTGATACGACTGTCGAGAATTTGCAAACTCAGCCGTGCGGTATACTTAGGGTGTACAGATGATGTGACTGTCGAAACGTAGGAAATCGGTTTGCATTGGGCGTCAACCGCTTGACGTTGTGTGCAAAATTCACCACAATCCTGTACGTTCTAGATGTAGGCGACACGCCTACGCGCTATCAAAAATGCAGGTGGCGCGGGCTGCCCGACTTCGGAGACCGCGGTCGGAATCGAACCGACTCGTACAGGGCTTTCAAAACCAGAGCGTTCCCATTTCGCCACGCGGCCAAACGGGTTCCCGCGCCACCTGCACCGCAATTCTACCGCACGTCGTCTACGACTCACACCGGAACGCAAACAGGTCAAGCCGGTTGAGACTGATCGTCTCCCAGCTAATCCAGACTTGATCGCCCGTCTTGCCAACGGCGCGCCCATCGTGGGGAAACACCTTCACGCGGACTTCGCCGTTCGCGTTCGGTTCCGACATTAGGAATTGAATCACGTCGTCTTGCTGAAGCTGGCCGCTTGTCGCTGGATTGCCTGCGTACGCCAGTCCGGGCGCTTGCCCCCAATACATGCTCGCGAGCACCGTCACGCGTTCACAGACGACCAACGATTTCAAATGCTCGGCAGCCGATAGAGTTTTGGGTGTGGCGGTCGGCGTCGGTTCAGGCGTCGCAGTGGGTGATTCAGTCGGCGTCGGCTGCGGTGTCTGTGTGGGAGCTTTAGTAGCTTCTGGCGTAGGCGTGGAAGTCGCTGCGGGCTGCGGCGTAGCGGTCGGTTCTGGGCTGGGAGTCGGTTCAGGTGTGGCGGTTGGGGATTCTGTAGGGACTTCCGTCACTTCGACGACAGCAGGTTCCTCAGACGACTCCACGGCAGACAGAATCAGCCCGAAGGCAATCACGCCGACAACGGCGATGGCGATAAACCGGCTGCGATTCATAGTGGCGCTCCGAACCGCGAGCGCAACAAGGTGCTCCCCCGTCGCGCGAATGGGCATCCGACTCGCCACAAGCCAAACTGCCGTACGACAACAACGGGGGAGCGTAGAACGCCCACACGCGCCGTATACGGCGGCTTGGTGACTTGTGGCGAGTCGGGACGATCCTAGCGGGTGGGGTCTCGCGTGGCAAGGGGAGTGTGTGTTAGCATTCTGTACGGTATACGCTAAGCGTCTGTGGTGATGCGTACTCACGTCTGAGGATTGCAGTGACAACTGCTAATGATTCACAAACTGCAAATAAGTTGTTCTTTTCTGGTTATAGATTAACAGTTCTTCTATTCGCAGCCAGAATTGGCAGCCTTGCCCTTTTATTATTAGGGCTTTCGGGGGTACTGGATTTTGAGTTGATTAGCAAATCAATGGCAGTCGGCGGGATAATTGGACTTATTCTGAGTAGTGCGCTCGACGTAATTCTGCCAAAGATAGAACATGCATCCACTCGTCGTCGTGCTCGTGACTACCTAGTCTTAATACTAGTCATGCAGATATTGGTACATACTGTGATGTGGATTATTGTACGTTTGGCTTTACTGATACGCTCTGCAATAGAGGTTGTATGATATAATGAGTAAACAAGAATATACCTACAATGAACCTATGAAGAATTTCAAAAATCGGACAGTTTGGATTGGTGATAATCTTGAATTCATGCGCGGGATTAATTCAGACTCTATTGACCTAATCTATCTGGACCCACCATTCAACAGCAATAAGACGTACAGTGCGCCGATAGGCTCGCAAGCCGCAGGCGCGGCATTCAAAGATACGTGGACCCTCTCTGATCTTGACGTAGCGTGGATTGGATTGATTGCTGATAAACATCCAGCAATGCATAAGATTCTTGAAGCTGCAAAAGCGTCGCACGGCAAGGGTATGCAATCTTATTTGTGTATGATGGGTATCCGATTGCTTGAAATGCACCGTATTTTAAAGTCTACAGGGAGTCTTTATCTTCATTGTGATCCTACGGCATCGCATTATTTGAAGCTATTACTTGATACTGTGTTTGGACAAGACAACTTTAGAAATGAGATTGTTTGGCATTACAAGTCTTTTCATGGCAACGTTAGGCGCTACTACGCCCGCAAGCATGATACTCTATTGATGTATACCAAGTCGAGTAAATGGGTGTTCAATCGCCAATGGGAGGATGATAACACAGATACTATTGACTTTCAGCGTTGGCGAGACTATCTAGTGGATGGTCGCTATATCCTTGCCAAGAACATGCCCGTGCAAGACACGCGATTTACACGCTATTTAAGGCGATGGATTCGTGAAGAGGGACGCAATCCTGAACCGTCCGAGGTGGTCTACGAAGTGCGAGGGCAAGCGTTGGATACTGTATGGGACATCAAACCCATTGACCCAAAGGATAAGAACGAACGGCTTGGTTATCCGACCCAGAAACCGCGCGGTCTTCTCGAACGTATTATCGAAGCGTCGAGCAATAAGGGTAATATCGTTCTAGACCCATTTTGCGGCTGTGCAACAACATTGGTTGCGGCAGAGAATCTTGAGCGGAAGTGGATAGGTATTGATCTCTCGTCTGTTGCTGGCCGCCTAGTCCGTGAACGTTTGAGAGGCCCAGAGTTTGGCGCTCTTTTCGAGCATTCGCTAGTTAATATCCGCACTGACCGTCCCAGCCGCTCAGATATTGGGAAACTCCCGCCGTACCGAAATCAAAAGCATATCCTTTTTGGGCAACAAGAAGGTCGCTGTAACGGCTGCCGAATGGACTTCCCCTATAAGATTTTTGAAGTCGATCATATCGTCCCACAATCCAAGGGCGGTACCGACGAACCAAGTAATCTCCAATTGCTCTGCGGACACTGCAATAAGGTGAAAGGCGCGGAGTCGCAAGCGTATCTAATAGCGCGATTGGAGGAACTTGGATATGTCTAAGAAACCTAAACCCTTCCAGCCCAAAGATTCGAAGCTCGAAGGCGACCGCGCCTTGTTTCAAGCCTTACTCAAACAGGCGATACCAGCGCGGCCAGTAAAACCGCGAACATCCGATCCGGCATGTTCCGATAGTTGTAGCGAAACGCAAACTCCGTCACGTACTTGTGAAGGTACTTAGACGATACGTGGATATGTGTCCCTCGAATGCTGAGCTTCAGACGTGCCCAGAAATTCTCAATCGAGTTGGTATGCACGCCGTCTCTAGCGTACTCACCCGCGCCGTGACGTACGGTCCGGTGATCGAATCCCGCGTCTCTGAGTAGACGGTATCCCCACCATTCGTCCGTATGCACAATCGCGTCTCGCGAGACGTATTGCTCGATCAATGGCTGAATCGTCGCGCTTTTCACGTCGGGAATAACCATCGCGACCATATTGCCGCCACGCTGTTTCATGCCTAAGACAATCGTCTTGTTGGCCGCGCCGCGTCCGGTTGTTCCGGGTCGATACCCGCCGATGTAGGACTCATCGATTTCGACTTCGCCGACTAGCTTTTCCATACCGATTTTGTCGGTCAAGTCACGAATCGTGTGCGCCATGCGCCATGCCGTCTTATAGGTGACGCCTAGCTGCCGTTCAAGCTCCTTCGCCGGTACGCCATGCCGCGTTGTGGTAAAGAGGAACATCGCGTAGAACCACTTCGTCAGTGACGTACGCGACTTTGCAAACGGCGTGCCTGCGCAGGGGTAGACGTGCGTCCCACACCATTGACAGGAATACGCGCGCCGCTTCTTGATTCTGTGGTACTTCGTCGGTTTGTCGCAGGACTCGCAGACTGGTTCGAGTCCGTAGCGGAGTTGCATGACTTTTTCGAGACACGCGTCGTCTGTCGGATAGTCGCGCATGAAGTCGAGCAAGCTGTACGTTTTCGGCATTTCGGCAGTCCGTCTCGATTGATGGTTCCATTATCGCCGATTCGCGTACGTGTGCCAAGGGGATAATCGCGTTTCTAAAAAACTCTTGAGGCGCGGCGGGGCGTTCTTCGGCTGAAGCGGGGACGCGCCAGGCCACGCCCGGCGACGGACGGACCGGGGTGTGGCGCGGGTGGGCGGGGTCCTGCCAGGGCGATGTGGCGAGGCCTGGGCGGGACGCCGGGCGGCGCGGACCGGCACGGCAACCGGCGGTCGCGGGGGTCGGACGAAGCTGAGGGCGTGTGCCGGGCGGCGGGAATTGGGTGGGGGTGAAGGGGGAGCTATCTCTCGCCAGCCCGAATCCCCAGAGGGGATTCGGGCTGGCGAGAGATAGCTTGGGCCGGATTTTTTGGCGGGTCGGCGACGAAGGTTGGGGCTGCGAGGGGGCGGCAGGACGGCGCCAGGGACGCTGGGTGCGCGGACGTGGCGAGGGGTTGGGGCGGAGGCGTCTCGACCGGAAGAGGCGGGTTTGGGACCGGTCGCTGCGCACGGTGGGGAACGAGCGGGGGCGGCGGCGGGGTGCCAGGGGGGCGAGCAGTCGGGGGAGGCGGGCGAGCATGGAGGTTCCGGGGGAGGGACGTGGGATAGGGTGTCTCTAGTGTACACTGAATGATTACGAGAGGCAAGGGGGAGGGGGAAGGAGTGAGCGGAGAGAAGTGAGTAGTGAGAAAAGAGGGGGAGTGCGCTCGGGATGGTGGGGAGGTCGGGATGTGGTTCGACAGGCTCACCAGGGACGCTGGGTGCGCTGGGATTGAGCGGGGCGCTGGGTCCCCTCCTTCGGCAGGCTCAGGACAGGCTTTGACAAGCTCAGGGCAGGCTCTCCGGGGACGCCGGGATGTGGTTCGACTCGGACCGGCGACGGACTCTGGCCCGGCTCACCATGAACGGTAAGGGGCCAGGGCTCGGAGGGCGGGAGGCGGGGGGAGTGCGGCCTGGGATGTGTTCAGGCGGTCGGGCGGATGTGTTCAGTTTCGGGGCCAATGTGTTCAGTTTTTTGCCGAATGTGTTCGGTTTCCGTCGAAATGTGTTCACTTTGGCGGGGCAGGTGTTCACTTTTGGGTGGGGCGCGTCCCCTCGGTTCTGACGTCCGCGAGGCGGATTGACACGGGGCAAGTGGCTGGTGGGTGGTGGGGAGTGGCTTGTGACGAGGGCGGGTGTTGGGCCGCTGGGGTCGGGGGGTGCACCGGCGCCGGTGATGGGGATGCCGTTAGTGATAGTAATGCAATCAACGCAGGCACCGCATGCGTTGCTGGCAGTGCAGGCAAAGCTTGCGGGGATGGCGAGCCTGGGGTGCTTGGGTGAACGGGGTAGCTGGGTGCGCCCAGAGCGTTGTTTGCCGCTGGGTCCCGGCTGAAGACGCCGGGATGACGGGGAGCGCGGGGCGTTGAGTGCTGGGGGTGCGGGCAGAATGTGGGCAGCGCCGTGGCTTGCTGGTGTTGTGAGGAACAGTTTTGGGTAATGGGATGACGGCTGCCGAGTTCATCGACAGGTGGCGGAAGGTCACGCAGACGGAGAAGGCCGTCTCGCAGTCGCATTTCAATGACTTGTGCGCGGTGCTGGGCGAGCGGACGCCGGTGGAAGCTGATCCAGAGGGCGACGAGTACTGCTTCGAGCGGGGGGCGGCGAAGGACAGCGGCGGCGACGGGTGGGCGGATGTGTGGAAGCGTGGGCATTTCGCCTGGGAGTACAAGACCCAGGGGAAGGACCTTGACGCGGCGTTTCAGCAGCTGCGGCAGTACGCGCTGGCGCTGGAGAACCCGCCGCTGCTGATCGTCTCGGACATGCGAGATTTCCGGATTCATACCAACTGGACCAACAGCGTCAGCAAGGTCCACGAGTTCACGATCTACGACCTCGAAGACACCGATACCCGCAACAAACTCAAGTGGGCGTTCAGCGACCCGGAACGGTTGCGGCCGGAGCAAACGCGGCAGGCGCTGACCGAGCAGGCGGCGGCGACGTTTGCCGAGTTGGCGCAGGGGTTGCGGGAGCGCGGGCACGAGCCGCAGACGGTGGCGCACTTTGTCAACCGGCTGGTGTTCTGCATGTTCGCCGAGGACGTGGGGCTGCTGCCGGACCAGATGTTCCGGCGGATGCTGGATCAGGCGCGCCTGCGACCCGAAGAGTTCGCCGGATACGCGAGCGAACTCTTTGGCGCCATGCATAGACAGGGCGGCAGAGTAGGGTTCGAGGAGGTCGCGTGGTTCAACGGTGGGTTGTTCGACGACGACACGGCGCTGCCGATGGACCGTCCGGGCATCAACGCGGTGCGGGAAGCGGCCGGGCTGGACTGGTCAGAGATCGACCCGTCCATCCTGGGCACGCTGTTCGAGCGCGGGCTGGACCCGGACAAGCGCTCGCAACTAGGCGCGCACTACACCGACCGCGACAAGATCATGCAACTCGTGGAGCCGGTGATCGTGCGTCCCTGGCTGGCGGAGTGGGCCACCGCCAAGGAGCGGCTGAGCGCCGAACTTGAGCAAGCGTCCAAGGCCACCACGCCGCCGGCGGCCAGCCGTCGGCGTCAGCGCGCGGAACGCCAGTTGCGCGAGTTTCTGGAGCGGCTGGCGGAGTTCCGGGTGCTGGACCCGGCCTGCGGCTCAGGCAACTTCCTCTACCTGGCGCTGCACGCGCTGAAGGACCTGGAACACCGGGTGCGGCTGGAAGCGCAGACGCTGGGCTTGCAGCCGCCGTTTCCGGGTGTGGGTCCGGCCAACGTGAAGGGCATTGAGCTCAACCCCTACGCCGCTGAACTGGCCCGCGTCTCGGTCTGGATCGGCGAGATTCAGTGGATGCGGCGTCATGGTTTCCGCGAAGACCGCGACCCGATCCTCAAGCCGCTGGACACGATCGAGTGCCGAGATGCGGTGCTGACGGATGACGGGCAGGAACCGGAGTGGCCGGAGGCGGACGTGGTGATAGGGAATCCGCCGTTTTTGGGTGGCAATCGTCTCGTGGCGACTCTTGGTACTGACTACGTGTCGCAGATGCTGGCGACCTACTCCGGACGCGTCTCCGGAGCAGCCGATCTGGTCTGCTACTGGTTCGCCAAGGCAGGTAGGCAAGTCGCCACCGGCAAGGCAAGGCGAGCCGGACTGGTCGCCACCAACTCTATTCGCGGAGGCGCGAACCGGCGCGCGCTGGAGGCCGCGACGGACACGCTACGGTTTTTCGACGCGTGGAGCGACGAGCAATGGGTGGTCGAAGGCGCGGCGGTGCGGGTGTCACTCATCTGCTTCGCGGCCACGAACGACGATTTCGTGCTTGGCACCCGACTGGACGGTGGCACCGTCGACCAGATCTTCACTGATCTCACTGCACGGACAGGCCATGCCGGCGTAGACCTCACTGAGGTTCATCGCCTCTCAGAAAACGCGGGGGTGGCCTTCAGAGGTGACGAAAAGGGTGGCCCTTTTGACATTGCAGGCAACCAGGCGCGGAAGTGGCTCCGCCTGCCGGCGAATCCAAATGGAAGGCCGAATAGCGACGTGCTGCGGCCTTGGATGAACGGCCTTGACCTAAACCGGCGTCCGTCGGGAAAGTGGATTATCGACTTCGGATGGACGATGTCAGAGAGCGACGCAGCGCTGTACGATGAGCCGTTTAGATGGGTGCAGGAGCGCGTCTATCCGACCTACGCAGATTCGGTGAAGGGCCAAAGAAAACCCCGCCGCAAGTCCTGGTGGCGACACGCAAGGCCATATCCTGAGATGCGGCGAGCGCTGTCCGGTCTCTCCCGATATATCGCTACCACGCGTCACGCTAAACACCGACTCTTCGCGTGGTGCGACTCGCGCGTTTGCCCCGATAGTGCACTAGTCACAATCGCCCGCGACGACGACACCACGTTTGGCATCCTGCACAGTCGCTTCCACGAGCTGTGGGCCCTGCGCCTTGGCAGCAGCCTTGAAGACCGACCACGCTACACGCCCACCAGCACATTCGTGACCTTTCCGTTTCCCGAAGGCCTGACTCCCGACATTCCCGCTGCCGCCTACGCAAGCGACCCGCGGGCCATTGCCATCGCCGAGGCCGCCCGGCGATTGGTCGAACTGCGCGACCGGTGGCTGAATCCGCCCGAGTGGGTGGAGTGGGTGGAGGAGCCGGTGGCGGGGTATCCGAAGCGGGCGGTGCCGACGGCGGCGGCACCGCTGCGGGAACTTAGGCGGCGGACGCTTACGAATCTGTATAACGAGCGGCCGCAGTGGTTGGTGGACGTGCATGCGGAGTTGGATGCGGCGGTGGCTGCGGCTTATGGGTGGAAGTCTGATAATTCGGATGACCATTCGCTTGATGCACTATTGAAGCTCAATTCAGCGACATCTAGCTCATTCAGCCGCGGCTAAGAAACACGAACCGGCCACTCTTGTTGGACGAAATCTGGAACCCCTGACTCACCTACAGCCGAAGAAGTGATTAGGCACTCGGCGCACCGTCGAATAACATGGGTCGTTTACGCGATACGCCATTTGCTATTCTAGAAAAGTGAATCCTGCGCCGAAAATAGGTACGAGTAAACGCCAACATCGTTCCGGTCGGTATTCTCGTATCCCAGCAATGCACCAGCAGCAATAAGTGCTGCCAGTAGTGGATTTCCAGTCGCACCAGTCAGTCCAGCACCTGCAAGAGTCATGGCAAACGAGGCGGGCCTTCTCCATGCCCGCCAATTCGCCCTCCTCAGAGAGCGTGCCACGTGGTCTATCTCCTCCTGTCGCTCTTCAAATGCAGCCGCCCGATCTTCTATATCCATGAGGCTCAATTCATTTGTAAAGCGGCGCACCGACAAGATGTACTTCCGATGTTCCGAGTAGTGCTGGGAACGAAAGTCAAGAACTTCGTCCATAGGAACGCTGGCCAAGTCAACGCCGACCATAGCCATATCTAAAGAAACTACGTCACCGAACGACGAAGAAGAAGTTGGTGCACCCGACAGAATCTCACCCAACGACGCAACAAGGCGCGGCTGATCAGTTGTCGGAGATAGCCTCAAGTTCATTTCCTTGCCTCGAGACCTGAGGATCTGGGCCAATAACACCAGAATTAGAGCGCGCACCGTTCTATGCATAGGAATAGACACGCCGTCTTCCGAGTCAGCCGCCAATCCACGGACTTTCAATTCGTTCACCACAAATTCGGCAAGCTCTCGGTCGCCACGGTATCCCAGTCTCGACATTGACAGAGACCCGAAGCTTGACGCTCGCACATCCGAGTCAGATCCAGAAATCAAATGATCGAGCGCCCCAGATGTAATTACGTCGACAAGTGCACCCGCGAGCGCCTTCGTCTCCTTCTCGCCAACACTGGCCTCGGGACGGATCACATGAAACAGATCATGAGACTTCAGTGCTGCGATTACCGGCAGATCGTCAAAACTACTATGATCACTCATATACTCCGGTATCAACATAGCTACGCCATCGAAGAACAAAACCAGGTTCTTCGCCCAGTCAACATTACGCCAATATTGGCCAGGATAGTAGAAAGCGACTTCCGGATTCACAGAAACACCCCCTTGCTTCGTGCGCCACATATTGAAACGCACTGCCAAGCACAGATCATCCAACCGTGACAGAACCACATAGAAGCCAACTTCAACCTTGGCCTTTAATGTACTCTGTGCATGAATAGCAGAACCCGCTTCCTTTATGAGTCATTTCTTCACATCGAAGACATCGCTCATAGTCCGCCGATTGGTCGCCACAGGACACACACAGCCAGCCACCTTCATCATTGTTGTGAAGTATGAACGCCATAGTCTCAGTCAGGCATTCAGGGCAAGATTCAACACCACCTTCTGAAATCTCATAGGCAATATCTTCCGACGACACAACAGTCCTACAGAATAGGCAACGCGGCTCCAAAGTGCCAATTATAAGTGTATCTTGCTGGCACACATAACAGTTTACCGTAGTCCACTCAGCCAATTCACAGGCTATCGTCTCCATTCGCTCAGATACGAACTCCTCGAATTCTCGGAGACGAATGTGAATCCGCTCCAGTACTGACTGGTTATCGACCGTGACCCTTTGCTCAAGTTCGTTGTGATAGAACTTTATTACGAAACTTATACCCTTGCCGATAAGTGCCTTAGTTGTATCGATCTCAAGTTCAACCTTGTAATGCTGTATATTGTTCCTATATTTCCTCAAATCTTTCAGGTACTTCTCGTCCCGGCGGCTTATTGAAACATCTGCGATGTTCTTCAATCGCTTGCGGGCCACGTCGAAGTTCACTGAAGTGAAGTCTCCAGAGGCGAGATTCTGTTTGGAAGCCTTATCCGCTTGCGAGAAAAGTAATGACCAATGTTCAATCTGGAGTCTAGCTTTGAGCAAAAGCTCAACACCGGCGACCAGATGAAGAATGGCATACTTCCACTTTTGTGGTTCATCCACTGTGGCAGCCTCCGCAGCGCTGAGCGTAAAGTCAAGAGCGTTTTCCAGCAGACTTAGCTGCAATCGTTCTCCACTTCTTGCCCTATTTGTCGTTGGTGTAGTGTTTCGCACTTTCATGCTGAAGTCCTGAAGTCAGACGAAGTGAGATGCCTCATCGCGGATCGGCAACTCAAGTCAACAATCTGTCATCGGAAGCTGGTTCTTTGTACCACGTCAAGTGTTGGTCGCACAAGTGCAGAGATGATTCAGCAGCTTGGAGGACTAAGGCCTTCATTTTTGAGGGTGGCACTACGATACGTTGGGAACGATCATCTATTGTACCGGATACTTCATTATACTTGCCATGCTCAAAACCAAACCAGTGGAAGGATGTTCGCTAAACCCTCCGAATTCCCGTCGACCTTCTCGGGGCGTTGCGCCACCGCCCACCTGGGCGCTAGGAAGACTACCAGATGCAGTAGCCATTCGAAGTTCCGTCCGTGGGAATTGTTGCGTCAGGCTGTGAGGCAGCCAGTTCTGCCGTCATGTGAAAGGCGTGACAAAGGTCGAGGGCGTAGCAACTGCGGGGTGTGGTTCGACTAGGTGCCATCGACAGGCTCAAGGCGGGCTTTGACTGAATGAGATCAGGCTCGTCAGGAACGGGTTTCGTGGGGTTGGGACGCGCGCTTCCTGCGGCGGCGTGGTTGCCTTGGGAGACCTTGCCGTTGGGTACCCACAAGGGGCACCCCTACCAGGGACGGGCTTACCAGGAACGGGGGTGGAAGGAGCGCGGAAGACGGGCGGGTCTGAGACGCCGCCGCTACGCCAGAACGGAGGCGGACGTCGGGCAAAGTGAGGGCCGAGGGCACACAACTTTTGGCAAGAACCCGTAAACGCGACCGGGATGATCCGCCCTTTCGTCTCCGCCGTGACGATTCATGCAGTTGGCTTGGTTGATGCGCCTCCAGCTGAAGGCGTGATATTACGGAATCTTCGTGGCATGTGCCATGGCGGTGCGAATTGTTCAGAGGGAGCGGGCTGAGGACTTCGAGGCGTGGTGAGCCGGGGTGCGGGCGGAAGAGGCCGGTTTGAAACCGGGCCGTACGCAGGAGGGGACGCGAGCTGGGAGAATGGCGGGGGACTTATCGGTGGAACGGCGGTGACGGCATGACCGACTGGGAGCGGTGCCCGGCGGTTGAACGCCGTCCCGGCAAGCTCAGCGGGGCCTGGACGTTTGCAGGAACCCGGGTGCCGGTGTCCGCCCTTTTCGAGAATCTGGAAAGCGGCGCGACGGTGGGCCAGTTTCTGGATTGGTTCCCGGGCGTTGAAGCCTGGCAGGTTCGAGCGGTGCTGGAACACGAAGCGGAGGCCCTGCGAGTTCCCGCGCGCTTGTGAGGATTCTCTTCGATCAGGGCACCCCCGCGCCGCTGCGACGTCATCTCGACGGTCATGTGGTGGATACGGCGGCCCGGGGCAAGGAGTGAGCGGAGAGAAGTGAGTAGTTAGAGAGGAGGAAGAGGGTTGGGTCTGGGGCGGTGGGCTGTGTGGTTCGACACGGTTCTCCGAAAGACTGCGGCCCGGCTCACCACGAACGGGGTGGGCGGGCGGTGAGGGTTGCGCGGAAGACGGGCGGGTCTCAGACGCCGCCCCTACGAAAGACAGGACGGGGGGGCGTGGGGAGGGCTGGGGGGAGGGTGGTTCGACACGGTCCGGCGGGTACACCGGCCCGGCTCACCACGAACGGGCGAGGGTTTGGACGGTTTGGGTGACTAGGGTGGGGTTGAGTTGGATGTTGACGGTGGCTTGGCCGATGGTGGTGGGGAGGACCCAGCGGATGCGGCCGTTTTGGACTTTTTTGTCGTGGAGCATGGCGTCGAGGATCTGGGCTGGGGCGATGTTGGTGTAGGCGGCGGGGAGGCCGATGGCGGCGAGGAGATTGTTCTGGCGGGTGAGGTCGGCGGCGGACCAGCGGCCGGCTTCTTGGGCCAGGCGGCCGGCGCCGACCATGCCGATGGCGACGGCTTCGCCGTGGCGATAGGCGCCGTAGCCGGCGGTGGCCTCGATGGCATGGCCGATGGTGTGGCCGTAGTTGAGGATGGCGCGGATACCGCGGTCCTCGGGATCCTCGTCGACGACGCGCGCCTTCCAGCGGACGCAGCGCTCGACCAGCTGGGCCAGCAGCGCGGGATCGTCCAGACGGTCGGTCGACGCCTCGATCAGGTCGAACAGGTCGGCGTCGAAGATGATGGCGGTCTTGATGACTTCAGCGTAGTCGGCAATGAGTTGGGGGCGTGGAAGCGTGGCGAGGGCGTCGGGGTCGATGATGACGCGCTGGGCCGGGTAGAAGGCGCCGACGAGGTTCTTGCCGGCGGGCAGGTCGACGGCGACCTTGCCGCCGATGCTGCTGTCGATCTGGGCGAGCAGGGTGGTGGGGATCTGGACGAGCGGAATGCCGCGGGCATAGGTGGCGGCGACGAAGCCGACGAGATCGCCGGCGACTCCGCCGCCAAGGGCTATGAGGGGCTCGCGGCGCTCGGCGCGCTGGGCGGCGAGCCAGTCGTAGAGGTCGGCGGCGACGTGCAGGGACTTGCTTTCCTCGCCCGGCGGGAAGGTGTGGGCGCGTACCTGGAGGCCTGACGCGGTGAGGGCGTTGGTGACGCGATCACCCAGGAGGTCCATGACGACGGTGTCGGCGCAGAGGAAGACGCGGCCGGTTGGGGCCACCTCCTGCACGATTTCGCCGGCACGGGTGAGTGCGCCGCGGCCGATGACGACGCCTTTGAGAGACCTTTGCGTAAGCCGGGGGGCGGTGCCCGGAAGAGCCTCACTCATGGGAAAGGAGTGAGAGAAGTGAGAGGGGGCTGCCTGGGAGTGATGGGTGCGGCCAGCGGCTTAGACGGTGTTTGGGGTGGGTGCCCGGAAGACCCTCACCCCGACCCTCTCCCACGGGGAGAGACCTTTGCGTAACCCAGGGATGGTTGCCCGGAAGACCCTCACCCCAACCCTCTCCCACAGGGAGAGGGAGCAAGAGCCGCCACTCCTTCGAGGCCGAGGGAGCGTTTTTCAAAGGTCTCCCAGGAGAGGGATTAAGAGCGGCCGCATCTACGAGGAAGCGGGGCATTTTGCAGAGTTCTTCGTCGAGGGCGTTCATGACTCTGTGTGGAGGGCGGCCGCGATTTCGTCGGCGATCGCGTCGATGGTCTTGCCGTTGGCGTTGATGCGCAGGTGGGCTTGTTGGTAGGCGGTGAGTCGTTCGGCGCGCAGGGCACGTAGCCGGCCGACCGGGTCGTCGCCCAACATCGGGCGCGGTTCGTCGGCAAGAGCGGGGCCCAGCCGGCGGGCGGCCTCGCCGGGGTCGACGTCCAGCCAGACCACCAATCCGCGGCGCAGCAGCGCGGCGCGGGTCAGCGGGTTCACGAAGGCGCCGCCGCCAAGGGCGACGACCTGGCGCGGACGGGCCGCCAGTTCCAGCACGGCGGACTGCTCGAAGCCGCGAAACACGGCCTCGCCCTTCATGCGGAAGAGCCAGGGGATCGAGCGGCCGGTGCGGCGCTCGACCTCGGCGTCGCTGTCCTGCGGCTTCCAGCCGAGGCACCGGGCCAGGGCGTCGGCCACGCTGGACTTGCCGGCGCCGCTGATGCCGACCAGGAAGACGCGGTCGACGTTGCCGGATGCCGTCATTCGGACTCTGGGCGGATCGCGTAGCTCTGGCGGAATCGTTCCAGGTTGTCGCGAGTTTCCGGCAGGCTGTCGCCACCGAACTTGTCGAGCACGGCGTCGGCCAGCACCAGCGCGGTCATGGCCTCGCCGATCACGCCGGCGGCCGGGACCACGCAGACGTCGGAGCGCTCGAAGTGCGCGGTGGTGGGCTGAAGCGTCGCGACGTCGACGGTACGCAGCGGGCGACGCATGGTGGAGATGGGCTTGAGGGCGCCGCGAACCACGATGGGTTGCCCGTTGGTCATGCCGCCTTCGAAGCCGCCGGCGCGATTGGACAGGCGGGCCCAGCCGCGGTCGGGGTCAATGGCGATTTCGTCGTGCACGTCATGCCCCCGCGCGGCCGCGTTGGCAAAGGCCGGGCCGATCTCGGCGCCCTTGACGGCGTTGATGCTGACGATGGCTTGCGTCAGGCGGGCGTCGAGCTTGCGGTCCCAGTGCACGTGGCTGCCCAGGCCAACGGGCGCGCCCCAGGCCACGACCTCGAAGACGCCGCCGAGCGTCGAGCCGTCGCGTCGCGCGCTGTCGATCTCGGCCATCATGGCCTCGGCGCGCTCCGGCGTGACGGCACGCACGGGCGAGGCTTCGACGGCGTCCCAGGGCCAGGCCTCGGGGCGGGCGTGGTCAAGTCCGGGCTCGTCCACCACCGACCCGATGCGGGCGGTGCGGCTGCGAATCCGGATGCCCAGTTCGGCCAGGAACTTGCGCGCCACCGCGCCGACGGCCACGCGGGCTGTGGTTTCGCGCGCGCTGGAACGCTCCAGAATGTTGCGCAGGTCGTCAGTGCCGTACTTGATCATGCCGGCCAGATCGGCGTGCCCGGGCCGCGGCTTGGTAACGGGCGGCACGTTGACCGGGCTGGCCTCGATCGCCATTTTTTCGCCCCAGTTCGCCCAGTCGCGGTTTTCGACGAGCAGGGTGATGGGGCTGCCCAGGGTCTGGCCGAGGCGTACACCGCTACGGATGATTGCCTGGTCGCGCTCGATCTTCATGCGGCCACCGCGCCCGTAGCCGCCCTGGCGGCGCGAGAGGTCGGGGTTGATGTCGCGCACGTCGAGCGGCACGCCCAGGGGCAGGCCCTCGACGATTACGGTCAGGCCGGGGCCATGCGATTCGCCGGCGGTCAGGTAGCGGAGGTTTCCCATTGGTTCAGCCTGAGGTCTCGGGTTGGTCGGCGTCCAGCGCGGCCCGGGCGGCCGCCAGCATGGTACGCGCCGGGGCCGGGCGACCGGTCCATTGTTCGAGGCTGGCGGCACCCTGCATGACGAGCATCTCCAGGCCGCCAAGGGTACGCGCGCCGCACGTCTGCGCGGCCGCCAGCAGCGGCGTTAGCGCGGGGCGGTAGACGATGTCGAAGACGAACAGGTGCGCGTGCAGCCAGGCGGGGGGCGCCGGGCTTGCGGCGGGCGCCGGTCCGCCCGCCATGCCAACGCTGGTGGTGTTGACCAGCAGCTGAGCGGCGGCCAAGTCGTCGCGCAGGCGGCCGTCCGCCAGCCCGTAGGCGAGCAGCGCCGTTGGCCCGCGCGGTTCGATGTCCTGAACCAACTCGTGGGCGCGGGCGGCGGTCCGGTTGGCCACCACGACGCGGCGGGCGCTGCTGTCCAGCAGGGCGTGTAGGGCCGCGCGGGCGGCGCCGCCGGCGCCCAGCACCACCGCCGCGGCCCCGGCGGCGTCGAACCCGCCGAAGCGGCGCAGCGCTTCGGCAAACCCGTAGAGGTCGGTGTTGTCGCCGCGGAGGTGCGTGCCATCGCGGATCACAGTGTTGACCGCGCCCGTCCGCTCGGCCGCCGGCGTGAGGCCATCCATGGCGCGAAAGGCGGCCAGTTTGTGGGGGATCGTCACGTTGAGACCCGCCAGCCGCCCGGCGCGCACGTCCTGGAAGCGGTCGCCTTCGCTGCCCGGCGGCGTGGGTAGGGCCGTGTAGGAGGCGTCCAGGCCCAGTTCATCCAGGGCTGCCTGGTGCATGACGGGCGATAGCGTGTGGCCGAGCGGCCAGCCGATGACGGCGTAGGCGGCGGTCACCCGCTGATCCGCGCCAGGTCGTCCCAGAAGGCCGGGTACGAGACGTTCACGGCCTCGGCGCCTTGAATGGCGACTGGCCCCGTGCCGCTGATCGCGGCGACGGCGGCCAGCATGGCAATGCGGTGATCGCCGGCCGCATCCACCGCGCCGCCGGCGGCGTGCGCGCCGCCGGCAACGGTGAAGCCGTCGGCCTCGGCGTCCACCTCAAGCCCCAGCGCCGAGAGCGCGCGTTCGGTGGTGTGCAGACGGTCCGACTCCTTGACCCGCAGTTCGGCGGCGTCGGTGATGCGGGACTCGCCGCGGGCGCGGGCGGCGAGTAGGGCGAGCAGCGGCGCCTCGTCGATCAGGCGGGGGATGAGGTCGCCGCCGGCGGTGATCGCCCGCAGGTCGGACGAGCGCGCGGTCACGGTGCCGGAAGGCTCCGGGTCGACGGTGTCGATCTCGATGTCGATCTGAGCGCCCATGGCCTGCAAGGCGTCGAGGATGCCGGTGCGCAAGGGGTTCAGTCCGACGCCGCGGATCGTGATCTCGGCGTTTGGGTGCAGCACGGCAGCCGTGATCCAGAAAGCGGCCGACGACAGGTCGCCGGGAACGTCCAGGTCAATCGCTCGGAGGTCGTCGGCAGGCTGACAGCGAACCTCGCCGCCAACGGCCCGCACGTCGGCGCCCTGGGCTCGGAGGATGCGTTCGGTGTGGTCGCGCGAGGCGGCGGGCTGGCGCAGCACGGTGGGGCCGTCGGCGCGCAGGGCCGCCAGGATGATGGCGGACTTGACCTGGGCGCTGGCCACGGAAACGTCGAGTTCGGCCGCACGGAGCGTGCTGGGTGCGATGGCCAGCGGCGCGTAGGCGCCGTCGACGCGTCCATCGATGCGGGCGCCCAGCAGGCGCAGCGGACGGACGATGCGGTCCATGGGCCGCGCGCGCAGCGAGGCGTCACCGGTCAGCACGGCGTGCAGCGGCCGCCCGGCCAGGAGGCCGCTGGCGAGACGCATGGTGGTGCCGCTGTTGCCGCAGTCGAGCACGTCGGACGGCTCCTGGAGCCCGTGGAGGCCGCAACCATCGACCAGCAGTTCGTCCCGATCCACCTCAACCTTCGCGCCCAGCGCCTGTACCAAGGCAGCGCTGGCGCGCGTGTCCGCGCCCAGGCCAGGGCTCCGCAGTCGCGAGCGACCGGTTGCCTGGGCGCCCAGCAGCAGACCGCGGTGGGTGATCGACTTGTCGCCGGGCACGGTCAACTCGCCGCGCAGGCGGCGTGCGGGCTCGATCACGCGGGCGCCCGGCGGGGAGGCGGCGTCGATCACGCGCCGACCAGCGCGCCGACTCGCCGGCCCAGGGCGGCGGCCATCGGCTCCAACTGCGCCATCAATTCGCTGAAGTGCTTGAAGCTGAGGCTCTGCTGACCGTCGATCAGGGCCGACTCGGGCGATGGATGCACTTCCACGATGATGCCGTCGGCGCCGGCCGCGACCGCCGCCAGGGCCATCGAAGAGACCATGAACCAATGCCCGGTGCCCTGGGACGGGTCCACGATGATCGGCAGGTGGGTGCGCCGGCGCAGCAGCGGAATCGCGTTAAGGTCGAGGGTAAAGCGCGAGGAGGTCTCGAAGGTTCGGATCCCGCGCTCGCACAACAGGACGTCGGGACTGCCCGCGGCCATCACGTATTCGGCGCACATCAGCCACTCGTCGATCGTGTTGCCCATGCCCCGCTTAAGCAGCACGGGGCGCCCGCAGCCGCCAGCTTCGCGCAGCAGCGGATAATTTTGCGCGTTGCGCGTGCCGATTTGCAGGATGTCCGCGTGCTCGGCCACCACCTGGACCTGCCGGGGGTCCAGAACTTCCGTGATGACCGGCAGCCCGGTGGCCGCGCGGGCGTCAGCCAGGAGTTCGAGGCCCTCGACGCCCATGCCCTGGAAGCTGTAGGGCGAGCTGCGCGGCTTGAAGGCGCCGCCGCGCAGAATCTGCGCGCCCGTTGCCGCCACGTGCTGGGCAGTGGCGCTGAGTTGCTCCCGACTCTCGACCGTGCAAGGGCCGGCCATCACGGTCACCGAGCCGTCGCCGATCACCACGCCGCCCACGTCGATCGTGGAGCGCTCGCGGGCGTCGGTGCGCGCCGCCAGCTTGAACGGTTCGCTGATGGGTAGGGTGGACTCGACGTGGGGCATCCGCTCCAGCTGTTGGAGCAGCTCGGGCGGCCGCCGGCCGATAACCGCGATCACGGTCTTGTCCACGCCGCGCAGGACGCGCGTTTCCAGGCCCTCGGCGTGGACGCGCGCTTCGACCGCGGCGAGGGCCGCCTGGTTGGCGGTGTTCTGCATCACGATGATCATCTGGCGGGCTCCTCAACGGCGAGGTGGTGGGGCGGTTCTTCGGATAAACAAAAAAGCAGAGGCCTAAGCCTCTGCTGCCGGCGTCTGCGGGTCGTTGGACTACATGGGGTTACGACCCGGCTGCGCCGGCCCTGGAAACGCGAAATAGACGCCGCGCGGCAACACTTGACCGTGTGTCATGCCTACCTGGGTTCCCCGCATCTCAGGGCGAGTGTGCGCAAGCCCGTGGCGTGCGTCAATAGCGGCCTGGCGCGGTGCGCTGGGGATGGGGCTACCATGGAGGGTCAGGTGTTGCTTGAGGCCGGTGGCCGCCGATGATCGAAGGGGCACACGCCGCCGAAGCGCCGCGACCGGCCTCGGAAGCAGAGCTCGTCCGACTGTGGCTGCACGCGGCCGCACGCGCCGGCTCGATGCGCGACTCGCTGGGACGCCTGATCGAGGTCATTTACCCCGGCCGCCGCACCGGGCTGGCGGGCCCAGACCTGCGCGACGCCATCGTGACGATCGACGGCGGCCCGGCCCGCCGAGTCGACGTCGAAATCCACCTTGACGAGGCCTCGTGGCGGCATCACGGGCACGCCGAGGACGCCCGCTATGCCGGAGCGGTGCTGCACGTCGTCTGGACGGCGGCGGCCGGCCGCTCGTCCGACCTGCCCCCACACATCCTGGCCCCGCGGGCGCTGGCCGACTTCTGGCCGCCGCGCCTCCGTTCGGCGCCGGATCCGGCCGGGTTCCCGTGCTGGTCCGGCGGTCCGCGGCGAGAGGCCGCGGCCGCGCAGGTGCGCGCCGCGGTGCGTGCCCAAGGCGCCCGGCGGCAGGCCGAGCGAGCCGCCGCCCTGGAGAGCGACATCGAGGCGCTGGGTCCCGACCAGGCGCTGTATCAGGCGCTAATGCGCGCCCTGGGATACAGCGCCAACACGGGGCAATTCGAGGCGGTAGCCGCGGCCGCGCCGGTCGAACTGCTGAGCGCGCTGGCCGGGCCGTCCCTGCCCGCACTCCGAATCCGCGTGGAGGCCGAATTGCTGGGTGTGGCCGGATTGCTGCCCAGCCAGCGCGAATTGCCGGCCGACCATCCGCATCTGTCGGCGCTGGAGCGGGCCTGGGCCGCCGGCCGGCCGCGCTCGCGGCCGGCCGTGGCGTCCTGGGCGCTGACCGCGGTGCGTCCGGCCAACTGGCCGGTGCGGCGCCTGGCGGGCGCGGCCCGGTTGTTCAGCATGGCGCCGAAGGCGCGCCGCCCGCTGGCCGAGCGTCTGGCCGGGCACGTTCTGGCCGCCGCGGCGGCCGGCCGCAGCCGCGACCTGATCCAATGGTTCGAGGTGCGACTGGCGCCGAACGACTTCTGGGCGGGGCAGCTGGACGTGGGGCGTCCGGCCGCGCGTCCGCTGCCGGCCCTGATCGGGCGGGGGCGCAGCCTGGATCTGGTGGTGAACGCCGCCCTGCCGTTCACGGCGGCGCTGGGCGGCTGGTCGGGCCGGCCGGAGTTGGTTCGGGCGGCGGAGACCGCGCTGGCGAACCTGGGGTCCGGCGGCTGGAACCGGCATACGCGCTACATGGCCGACATGCTGCGGCTGGAGCGCCGGGGCCTGGGCGCCGCGCCGGCGCAGCAGGGTTTACTGCGCATCTACCGCCGCTGGTGCCGGGACAAGCACTGCGCCGAATGTCCGGCCGCCGCGGCGGTGGCCGGCGCCTAAGTCATTTCCAGGGGCCGCGCAGGCGCGCCACCGGGGACGCTCCCGGCGCCGCTGACCGCAACGGCGGGCGCGCCGCTGTGCGCACGGCCCCAATACTGATTGGCCCAAAGTGAGATTCCTTGACAGTGGATCACTCAACATCTACGATGCGGCGTGACATGACTGACACTGACAACCGCGAAGCCGTATCCGGCGACCCGGAGGCTGGCGTGAGCGCTGACCCCGGGCCGCGTCGCACGGTGGCCTCGGTGAGGCCCGAATCGACGCGGCTGCCGGTGGTCCCGCTGCCCGACTGGGTGGCGTATCCCGAGTTGACCATGCCGCTGCACGCCAGCCGTCCCGCGTCCGTGGACGCGCTGGCGGCGGCGGCCGACCGCGGTGACGTGGTGGTGGTGGTGACCCAGCGCCGCGCCCGCAAGACCGTGGACCCGCAGCATCTGTGCACGGTGGGTACGGCGGCCAAGGTGATCCGGCGGCTGCGCATGCCCGACGGCGGGGTGCAGGTGCTGCTGGAGGGCCAGTACCGCGCCTCGGTGGACGACGTCACGCCGGTGGGCGAGCACTTTGAGGCTCGGGTGACGCCGCTGGCTGTCGAACACCGCCCCTCGCTCGAACTTGAAGCGCTGCGCCGCGTCGTGGTGGCGCACGTGGAAGCGGTGGCGGAAGAGACCAACATGTTCGCGCCCGAGACGGTGGCCATGACGCGGCGCGCGGCCGATCCCGGTTGGCTGGCGGACTACGTGGCTTTCTCGTCCGACATGTCGCCGCATGAGCGGCAGCGGATCCTCGAAACGCTCGACCTGACCAGGCGGCTGCGCTTCGTCGCGCACTATCTGGCCAAGCAAGTCGAGATCCTGAACATTCGCAACAAGATCCAGGGCGAGATTCAGGACGGGATCGAGAAGGTCCAGCGCGATTACTACCTGCGCGAGCAATTGCGGGCGATTCAGCGCGAACTGGGCATGTCCAGCCCGCAGACCGACGACGTGCAGGATCTGAGCGATCGCGTGGACGCCTCGGATCTGCCGGACGACGTGGCGGCCAAGGCCCGCCAGGAAATCTCGCGGCTGGATGCGACGCCACCGACCTCGCCCGAAGTCGGCGTGATCCGCGGTTACCTGGACTGGCTGCTGACGCTGCCCTGGGCGCACGAGACGCGCGACCATCGGAGCCTGGCGCGGGCTCGCCGCGTGCTCGACCGCGACCACCACGGCCTGCAGAAGCCCAAGGAACGGGTGCTGGAGTTCCTGGCGGTACGCGCCATTTCCTCGAAGTTCCGTACGCCGATCGTTTGCTTCGTCGGCCCGCCGGGGGTTGGCAAGACGAGCCTGGGTCGCTCCATCGCGCGTGCGCTGGGCCGCGAGTTCGTGCGTATCTCGCTGGGCGGCCTGCGGGACGAGGCCGAGATTCGCGGCCATCGGCGCACCTACGTGGGCGCCCTGCCGGGCCGGATCATCCAGGCCCTGCGGCGGGCCGGATCACGCAACCCGGTGATGCTGCTGGACGAGATCGACAAGATCGGCCGCGACTTCCGGGGCGACCCGTCCTCCGCGCTGCTGGAGGTGCTGGACCCGGAGTACAACCACAGTTTCTCGGACCACTACCTGGAAGTGGCCTTTGACCTCTCGCGCGTGCTGTTCGTGACGACCGCCAACACAGCCGACGACATCCCGCCGGTGCTGCGCGACCGCATGGAGGTCATCGAACTCAGCGGCTACACCGACGACGAGAAGGTGCACATTGCGCAGGGGTACCTGTTGCCCAGGCAGATCCGCAACCACGGGTTGCGGCGGGCTGGCGTCACGTTCACGGATCGGGCGGTGCGCGAGGTGATTCGGCATTACACGCGCGAGGCGGGGGTGCGCAACCTGGAACGCGAACTGGCAGCCGTGTGCCGCAAGCTGGCTCGGCGGATCGCGGCCAACACCCGCACGGCGTCACTCGCGACGCCCCGCCGGGTGCGGACCGCCCTGGGGCCAGCGAAGTTTCTGCCGGAAGACGAGTCCCGCACGCCGGAAGTCGGCGTGGCCACCGGCCTGGCGGTGACGCCGGTCGGCGGTGAAGTGCTGGATGTCGAGGCCGCCTGGATCGCAGGCGCCGGGAAGGTGCGACTGACCGGACAACTCGGCGACGTGATGAGCGAGTCGGCCCGTGCCGCGCTGTCCTACGCGCGTGCGCGGACCGCGGCGCTGGGGGTGGACCCCGGGCTGTTCGCGCGGCGCGACCTGCACGTGCATGTCCCCGCCGGCGGAGTGCCCAAGGACGGGCCGTCCGCCGGGATCACCATGGGCGCGGCGATTATTTCGGCCATGACCGGTCGCCTGGTGCGGCGCGAGATTGCGATGACCGGCGAGGTGACCCTGCGCGGGCGCGTGCTGCCCATCGGCGGGCTGAAGGAGAAGGTGCTGGCCGCCCATCGCGCCGGCCTGCACACCGTGATCGCCCCCGACGAGAACCGGCCGGACCTGGAAGACATTCCCGCGCGCGTGCGTAAGCAAATGCGCTTCGTTTGGGTGAACGACATGGATACCGTGCTTGCCACCGTTTTGATGAACGATTCCGCGGCGCTGGATCACGAGGGTCCGGCGGCCGCGTCCGGACCAGCCTAGGAGGCAACAGATGGCGAGCAAGATTATTGGCATTGACCTGGGGACGACGAACTCCGTCGTCGCGGTCATGGAGGGCGGCGACCCGACCGTGGTCACCAACTCCGAGGGCAGCCGCCTTACACCGTCGGTGGTGGCGTACGCCAAGGGCGGCCAGCGCCTGGTGGGGCAATTGGCCCGGCGTCAGGCGGTTATGAACCCCAAAAACACCATCAACTCGGCCAAGCGATTCATGGGACGGCGTCTTGGGGAGGTGCGCAACGAGTCCGCGGCGGTCACCTTTGACGTGGCCGAGGGCCGGGCGTCCGAGGTGCTGATCAAGATCCCGGAAAGCGGCCGCGAGGTGACGCCGGAGGAAATTGCCGCCGTCGTGCTGCAGAAACTTAAGGCCGACGCGGAGAAGTATCTCGGCGAGGACGTGAGCGACGCCGTGATCACGGTGCCGGCGTACTTCAACGACTCGCAGCGCCAGTCCACGCGCAACGCCGGGGAGATTGCCGGTCTCAACGTCCGGCGCATCATCAATGAGCCCACGGCCGCCGCGCTGGCCTACGGCCTGGAGAAGCGAGGCGCCGAGACCATCCTGGTATGGGATCTGGGCGGGGGCACCTTCGACGTCACGATCCTCGAGGTCGGTGATGGGGTGTTCGAAGTCAAAGCCACCAACGGCGACACGCACCTGGGCGGCGACGACTACGACAGCCGGGTGGTGGACCACGTGGCCGCCGACTTCCTACGGCGCGAGGGCATTGACCTGCGGAAAGATCCGCAGGCGCTGCAGCGGCTGATCGAGGCGTCGGAGAAGGCCAAGCAGGAACTCTCATCCGTGCCACAGACGCAAATCAGCCTGCCGTTCATCACGGCGGACCAGACCGGGCCCAAGCACTTGGACGTGGCAATCACCCGGGCCGAGTTCGAGCGGCTGACCGAGGACCTC
Source organism: Chloroflexota bacterium (assembly GCA_965263175.1). Classification (GTDB taxonomy): domain Bacteria; phylum Chloroflexota; class UBA11872; order UBA11872; family UBA11872; genus UBA11872. The sequence goes on along the minus strand of OZ253587.1, from coordinate 2,206,084 downwards.
ACGAAGCGCTGCGTGGAACCGTTTCGCCGCGCGCTCGGCGACGCCAGCATTCGGGCCTCCGAAATCGCCGAGGTCGTAATGGTCGGCGGCTCGACGCGCATGCCGGCCGTGCAGGCGCTGGTTCGCGAGCTGACCGGCAAGGATCCCAATCAGGGCGTGAACCCGGACGAAGTGGTGGCCGTGGGCGCCGCGATTCAGGGCGGGGTGCTGGCGGGCGAGGTGGAGGACGTCGTGCTGCTGGACGTCACGCCACTCTCGCTGGGGGTGGAGACCCTGGGCGGCGTGTTGACCGCGCTGATTTCCCGCAATACCACCATCCCGACCAGCAAGTCCGAGATCTTCTCGACGGCCGACGACGGGCAGACGGCGGTGGACATCCACGTCCTGCAGGGCGAGCGCCCGATGGCGCGCGACAACACGACGCTGGGCCGGTTCCGGCTGGAAGGCATACCGTCCGCGCCGCGCGGGGTACCGCAGATCGAGGTCACGTTCGACATTGACGCCAACGGCATCGTGAACGTCTCGGCCAAGGATCTGGCGACGGCCAAGGAGCAGCGGATCACCATCACGGCCAGCACCAACCTCTCCGACGATCAGGTGGAAGCGCTGGTTCAGGATGCCGAGGAGCACGCCGCCGAGGATCGCCGGCAGCTCGACGAGGCCGAACTGCGCAACAACGCCGACAGCCTGTCGTATCAGACCGAGCGGCTGATCAGCGAGAACGGCGACAAGATCGAAGCGGACGATCGGCAGGCGGCGGAGCGGGCAATCGCGGACGTGCGCAAGGCGCTGGAAGGTACCGACCTGGAGGCGATCAATAGCGCGGTGGCGGTGCTGCAGACGGCGGCTCAGAAGCTGGGTGAGCAGATGTATCAGGGCGCGCCGGGCGCCGACGGCGCCGAGCCGACCCCGACCGCGGGCGAGACCCCGGCGGACGACGACGTGGTCGACGCCGAGTTCGAGGCCGCTGACGAGAAGTAGCACCGGATGAACGCCGACCGACGTGAGCGCGATGTCGATCCGGGCGCCAGCAGCGAGCGCGAGGCGCAGCTGGAGGCCGACGTCGAAGCGCTGAACGACCAGCTGCTGCGCCTGCGCGCCGAGATGGACAACTTCCGCAAGCGCGTCAACCGCACGACCGAGGATTTGGTCCAGGAGGCTAAGTCGTCCCTGCTGCGGGACATCCTCGGTGTGGCGGATGACCTGGACCGGACGCTGGCCGCGCTCGAGGGTGGCTCGGACCCGCAGCGGCTACGAGAGGGCGTGGAGCTCACGCGCAACCGGCTCGAGGCGCAGCTGACGGCGCGCGGGGTTCGCGTCATCGAGGTCGACGGTCCCTTCGATCCCCGCTGGCACGAGGCGGTGGCCACGCGGCCGACCGCCGACGTGCCGCCGGGCACGATCACGGCCGAACTGCAAGCGGGCTATCGCTGGGGCGACGACGTGCTGCGCGCCGCGCGGGTGCAAGTGGCCGTGGCGGCCGACGGGCTGTAGGTGGCGCCGGTGGAATACAAGGATTACTACAAGACCCTGGGTGTTCCACGGAACGCGTCGCCCAACGACATCAAGGCGGCCTACCGTCGCCTGGCGCGCCGCTACCACCCAGACGTGAACCCGGACGACAGCACGGCAGAGGCGCGGTTCAAGGAGATCAACGAAGCCCATGAGGTGCTGAGCGACTCCGAGAAGCGCCAGCGCTACGACCGGTTCGGCTCCAACTGGCGGCGTACCGGCTCGGTCGACGAGGCGTTCCGCCGAAGCGGCGCGCGCGTGGACGGGTTTGGCGATTTCCTTGGCGGCGCGTCGGGGTTCAGCGATTTCTTCGACGCGCTCTTCGGCGGGAATGCACGTCCACAGGCGCCGCAAGCGAATGTGGAAGAGACCTTGCAGGTGACCTTGGGTGAGGTGCTGGAGGGCGGCCGGCGGGCGCTGAGCGTGCGCGTGCCCGCGCCGGACGGATCCGTTCGCCAGCGGCGGATCGACGTCACGATTCCGCCTGGCGTTCGCGATGGGCAGCGCCTGCGCGTGGCCGGCGAAGGCGCCGTGCGACCGGACGGATCACGCGGCGACTTGTACCTGCGGATCCGGCTCGAAGATCCAGACGGCTTCAAGCGCCAGGGCGACGACCTGGTGACGGAAGTCTCGATCGGACTGACCGAAGCCGTGCTGGGAACCGAGGTGCAGGTCCCGACGCCATCCGGAAAACCCCTGACGGTGCGCGTGCCGCCCGAGACCCAGCACGGCGGGCGGCTGCGGCTGCGCGGCCAAGGACTGCCGCGCGCCGACGGCGATGGGCGCGGCGACATGTTCGTGCGCGTTCTGGTGCGCCTGCCGCGCAACCTGAGCGCCCGCGAGCGCGACCTGTTTCGGGAACTGGCGACCATCCGCGGCGAGGTTCCCACTCCGACGGCGGTGAGTTGAGGTGGTGTTCGACAGCGACGGCCCAGGCGCCGACGACCTGCGCTCACGCCCGGCGTACTTCATTGGAGTCGTGGCCGAGATCACCGAGATCCATCCACAGACGCTGCGCCACTACGAGCGCATCGGCCTGGTGTCGCCCAGCCGCTCGCCCGGCAACGTGCGCATGTTTTCGCAGGTGGACATCGAGCGCGTCCGCCTGATCCAGCGGCTCACAACCGAGTTGGGCGTGAACCTGGCGGGTGTCGAGGTCGTGCTGAATATGCGCGACCGCTATCAGCAGCAAGCCGCCGAGCACGAGCGCAGCCTGCTGGAAATGCGCCAGCGATACGGAGCGGAAATCGAACGCCTACGCAACGCGCTGCGGCGCGTGACGCAGGATCCCGGTACTCCGCCGAACCCCGAAAGGCGGCCGCCACCATGATGAACTTTGAGAAATTCACCGAGAAGGCGCAGGAGACGATTCAGCGGGCGCAGTCGATCATGCTCGACAGCAGCCACAACCAACTGGACGCCGACCACATCCTGATGGCGCTGCTGGATCAGAACGACTCGCTGGCGGTACGTATTCTGCAGCGCCTGCGGGTCTCGCCGGACCTGGCGCGCGACGAAGCCAAGCGTACTCTGAGCGCCAGGCCACGCGTGACCTCCGACCAGGTCAATGGCCCGGTCGCGCAAGGCCAAATGTTCGTGACGCCGCAAACTGTCGCGATCATCCAGTCCGCCGGAGAAGAAGCGGACCGACTGGACGACGAGTACGTAGGTAATGAGCACCTGCTGCTGGCGCTCACCAAGTCGCAGGACACCCAGGCGGGCCGCACCCTGCGCTCGATCGGGATTGACCCGGAAGGCGTGTATCGCGCGCTGCGCGAAATCCGCGGCGCCCAGCGCTCATCCACGCCGAGCGCCGAGAGCCGCTACGAGGTGCTGGCCAAGTACAGCGTCAGCCTGACCGACCTGGCCCGCGCGGGCCGGCTCGATCCCCTGATCGGGCGGACAGCCGAGGTCCGGCGGGTCATCCAGGTGTTGGCCCGTCGAACCAAGAATAACCCGGCGCTGATCGGCGAGCCGGGTGTGGGCAAGACCGCCATCGTTGAAGGCCTGGCGCAACGAATCGCCAGCGGTGACGTGCCCGAACTGTTGCGCGAGCGCGACGTGCTGGCGGTCGACATGGGGGCCATGCTGGCCGGCGCCAAATTCCGCGGTGAGTTCGAGGAGCGGCTCAAGGCGGTGATCAATGAAGTTCGCGCCGCCGAGGGGCAGATCATTCTGTTCTTCGACGAGTTGCATCAGGCCGTGGGGGCGGGCGGCGCGGAAGGCGCGATCGACGCCGCCACGATGCTCAAGCCGGCGCTGGCGCGCGGCGAACTCCAGGCGATCGGCGCGACCACGCTGGACGAGTACCGCCAGCACGTCGAGCGGGACAAGGCCCTGGCCCGCCGCTTCCAGACGGTGCAAATCGAGGCACCGAGTGTTGAGGAGACCGTGCAGGTGCTGACGGGCGTCCGCGACCGCTACGAGGCGCATCACGGGCTTCAGATCAGTGACGCCGCGCTGCAAGCCGCCGTTGATTTGTCCGAGCGCTACCTCACCGAGCGATTCCTCCCCGACAAGGCCATCGACCTCATCGACGAGGCGGCGGCCAAGGTGAGGGTGGATATCTTCGACGCGCCGGCGGAGCTCCGCCAGGCCATGAAGGTCATCGAAAACCTGAAGGCCGAGGAAGAGACGGCGTGGCGGCACCGTGACTACGAGCGCGCGGCCAACCTCAAGTCCGAAGTTCTGCAGAACGAGGCCCAGCTCGAGTCGGCCCGCAAGAAGTGGATGGCCGAGCAGGACCTGACCGAGACGGTGGACGCGGACGACGTGGCCGAGGTCGTCTCGAGCATCACCGGCGTGCCGGCGGCCCGCATGTTCGAGGAAGAGGCCGAACGTCTGCTGGGCATGGAGACGGCGCTTCACCGCCGTCTCGTGAACCAGGACGAGGCGGTGTCGGCCGTGGCTGACGCCATCCGGCGCTCGCGCAGTGGGATCGGCGATCCGTCGCGGCCGATCGGGTCCTTCATCTTTCTGGGGCCGACTGGCGTAGGCAAGACCGAGCTGGCGCGCGCGCTGGCCGAGTTCATGTTCGACGACGAAGCGGCGCTGCTGCGCGTGGATATGTCGGAGTATGGCGAGCGGCATACCGTCAGCCGGCTGATCGGCGCGCCGCCGGGATACGTGGGCTACGACGACGCCGCGCAACTCACCGAACGGGTGCGCCGACGTCCGTACCAGGTGGTGCTATTCGATGAGATCGAGAAGGCCCACGCCGAAGTGTTCAACGTGCTGTTGCAGGTGCTGGACGACGGCTGGCTGACGGACGGCCATGGCCGCCGGGTCAACTTTTCCAACACGATCATCATCATGACGTCCAACGTCGGGGCGCAGCACATTCGGCGGGAGAACCAACTGGGCTTCGGCGTGCAGTCGAGTGATGACGCGGCCGCCGAGGCGCGCGACTACCGCGAGATGCGCGCGCGCCTGATGACCGATCTGCGCCGTCGCTTCCGGCCTGAATTCCTCAACCGGATCGACGAGATCATCATCTTCCATTCGCTGACGCAGCCGCAGCTGCGGGAAATCGTGGACCTGATGGCCTTGCAATTGGCCGCGCGTCTGGCCGGACAGCGTGTCGGCGTGGAGTTGACGACGGCCGCCAAGGACCGGGTGCTGGAGCTGGGCTGGGACGCCAACTACGGCGCGCGCCCGCTACGCCGCACCATGCAGCGCGAAATCGAGAACGTGATTGCGCGCATGCTGCTGCGGAACGAATGCGGGGCCGGCAGTACCGTCAGGGTGGACGTCGCGGAGGGCGAGTTCACGTTTGCAACGGTGACCGGCCTGGCCGACGACGCGACGGCTCACCCGGTGGCGGAGGCCGCGGGCGCGGGATAGGCCGCGGGCGGTGCGAAGGCCGGGCGGCACGCCAAGCGTCAGCTCGGCAGGCATTTCACGGCGACCGCGCGCCAGGCGGCCTTGCCAGCGTTCCCGATGCGGGGCACGATTCGCCGATTCGACGCCCCCGGGGACCTCTGATGGCCTATACGGCGCTGGAACGTCTGAACCGCGACGAAGTTGGCGCCCGCGCGCCTGAGGCCGTGGCGATCATGCCCACGGCCGCCATTGAGCAACACGGCCCGCACAACCCGATCGGCCTGGACACCATGTGCTGCATGGCCGTCGCCCGCGGGGCGGCCGAGGCGGCCGGCGACCTGGACGTGATCGTGAGCCCGCCGCTGCACTTCGGCAGTTCCGATCACCACCGGCCATTTCCGGGCGTGATGACGCTGCGCAGCGGGACGTTCAGCCTCGTCCTGCACGAACTTCTGGAAAGCCTGACACTCTCGGGATTCCGGCGAATCCTGATCCTGAACGGGCACGGCGGCAACATCCTGCTGATCCAGCAGGTGGCGCGCGACTTTGTGCTTGCGCACCCGGATGTCCGCGTGGCCGCAGGCGCGTATTGGGATATCGCGCGGCCACGGCTGGAGGCGGTCCAGGCCAGCCGTCAAGTGCACGTCCCCGGCCACGGCGGCGACTTCGAGACGTCGTTGATGTTGCACCTGGACCCAGAACTGGTTCTCGACGATCTGTTGCCCATCGAGCACGCCGACCGAGACGACCCGCGCAGCTCGGGATGGCCCAAGCTGGGCATGTCCACCATGGGCCGGTCCGCCAACGTGGCGGACGTGGTGTACATGTCGTTCCCAGGCGCCCGGATCACAGGGCTGAGCGACGACGCACGCGCCGCGACCGCGGAGCTAGGGCGGCAGTACTACCAGATCGCCGTAGAGGACGTGGCCGAGCTTATCCGAACCATATCCGCGTGAGGCCCGCGCACGTTTCGGTGCGAACCGGACAAGCCTGACGTCCGGGCGCGATGGCGCGAGCGTCGCATCGGAACATCATCGGCGTCGGGGGCGTGGTGCGTATGGACGACGGCATCCTGCTCGTTCGCCTGACATATAGCGACATCAAGGGCCGCTACATGTTCCCGGGTGGGAAAGTCGATCCCGGGGAGTCGCTGGAAGCGGCGCTCAGCCGGGAGGTTACGGAAGAAGCCGGGGTCATCGCCGAACCGCAGGATCTCGTTGCGGTCCGACATCGGGTCAATCCAGGCGAGCTGAATACCTACCTGGTGTTCAACATGCGTTACGTGAGCGGCGAGCCGCGCGCGAATGGACGGGAGACGGACGCCGTGGCGATCGTTGACGCGGAGCAACTGCGGGCGCAGCCCGAGCAGTTCGCGTCGCTCGTGCCGGAGGTCGCGCTACCGGTACTGGCGGGAACGGCGCGCGGTCTGTCGCGTCAGGGATATCTGCCGTCGCATGGTCGATACTCGGCCGAGACGTTTCAGCTCTATGCAGACCCCGGCGCCAGCGAGGCCTAGAAGCGATCGGCTCCCCAGTACATGAACGGCGAATTGGGAAACAGGCGGCGCAGGTACACGTCTATGTGGGGAGCCATGTCGGCGGCGTCCAGGGCTTCGTAGCCGCCCGGCGTGCCAAGGAACAGGTCCAGGAACTGTCCGCTGGTCAACTCGACTACTGGCTCGTTGCCGACCGGCTCGGCTATGACGACGTTGGCCATTGGAGTCTCGACTCGCGCGGATTCGCCGTCGACGCTGAGAACGAACGTGGGACCGGGCAGCGGCGCGGCGCGGCGGCGGCGGCGGATGAGTTCGGGAACCACGCTTTCCAAGGCACCGCGCAGCGAATTCAGCCTGACCATGTAGTGCTGGGTGGGCTCGACGCTGGCGCTGGCCCGCTTACGCAACAAGTCAAACAGCTCGGATGCGGGGTGTAGCTCGCCGGTCAGGCGGCTGACGCCGCGCCCGGCCGCACGGGCCCGCCAGACGTTCAGTAGTGGAATCGCCAAATCCTCGTATTGGACCCCGCCGTCCAGAATCTCCAATTCGTCGTCGGACAACGCGGTGATGGCGTAGGCCACAACCGTGCGAACCTGCACGAGCACATCGAAGTGGACTTCGGTTCCCGGCGCGAGGCGTGGCAACCAGTCCATCAGCGCCAGCCAGTAGGCCTCGCTACGTTCGATCGGACCGACCCGGTCGGCGGCGATGTCCGCGTGGATGCCGGTGACGGCGGGCAGGTCGTCAGACTGAAAGGGACGAACAACGTAGCCGCCGGCCCACTCAATGTCCCCGGCGGGGAACTGCGCTTCGAGCCGTGCGGTCGAAATGGTGTGCCAGCCGCGGCTGGCGTAGACCGCGGGCATGCCGGTGGAGAGCAGCGACAGCGGCTGGCCGTTGGCCTGCATCTGCTTGACGGCCGCGTCAAGCAGCCGGCCGGCATGGCCCTGGTTGCGATGGGCCGGATCCACGCCCACGTCGGCAATGCCGCCGAACCGCACGCGCCCTTCGCCGTAGCGCATCGTCCTATCGGCGATCCAGAGCTGCCCAACAATGGCGCCGCCGTCCTCGACGACAAGGCTCTGCGCCACGTCCCACGCCGGGTCGGCGCTCTGGTGCCGTTCGAAGTAGTCGCGAGGCGTGCCGTCGAAGGCACGATCAGCGACATCAAGGGCTTCGTCGCGCCGGTCGGCGCTCAAGTTGCTAACAGTAGGGTTCATAGGCAGCGGGTTGGTGGTGTCCAGGCACGTGAAAGCGGCCCGACGCGCTGGCGTCCGGGCCGGTTAGGGAATATAGCAAAAGCGGCCTGCCCGCCGCGGATAGACTCAGACTACGACTCGCGCTGAAGCAACGACATCCGGCATGCCTTGGCCCCGACCATGCAGCCGGGGCGTCGACAGGCGCCGGACGGGGAGCGGGATCGCGTGAACACAGGCTGGCGTTTCCCCGAGATCCTGTCCCTCCGCGGCCTGCTGTTCGCACTGCTGGGCTTGCTGGCGCTCGCGGTGGTTGGGCTGCTGGTGGTGTTGGTTGCTACCCAACCCTCGAGGCCGACTCCAGAAGCCGGCCGCCCAGATACGCCGTCGATATCCCGCGAGGCCCCGTCGGGCCTATTGAGCGAAGCCGCGGTACCTGACGTGCCACTGTCGGTTCGCGGGCCGTTGGTGCGGCTGCCGCCGCGACCACAACCACCGCGACTTGAGGCGCTGGAGTTGCTGCCCGCCGACGATGTGAGCGACGCGGATCTGCGCGCATTCCTCCGCGAGGCGGACCATATGATCGCGGTGCTCGACCCATCCACCGGCTATATCGGGCTGCTGGCAACGCAGGCGCTGCGCAATGAGACATCGCGGCTGCGCGTCATCGCCGAAAGCGGGGGAACGGCCGAGGCGCTGGCGCAGATCCGGCCGGTCCGCTGGACCTCGGAGCTTCCTGTTGACGCGCAGACCCTTGCGCTCCTGCTGCGGTCGATCCTGGTGTCGAGCGCGGCCGGACAGCAAATCCTGCTGAACAGCGTTGCCGGTCAGCCCGCGGTTACCGAGGGCATGCAGCAGGCAATGGAAGCCCGCGCGCTCGGCCGTTTTATGGATATCCACAACGCCCTGGGAATCGGCGCCGAATTACGAAACAGCGTCGTGCAGTCCGCGGCGGACGACCGCAGCTAGCCGGCCGGCGGCTCGACTTTCGGCAGCTGCCAGGCTTCGATCGCCCGTTCGGCGCTGGCCGTTAGCAGGAGATTGGCGGCGGGCGCGGCGGCGACGGCCCGAATCTCTGACGACGTGACCAACTGACCAAGGGCCATTCCATCCGCGCGAATCACGCTAAACGTGCGTTCGGATGCCTGGGCGATCACGTAGTCGTTGGTGACAAGCAGGCGCTCGACCGGCAGGCCCGGGATGTGCCAGACCTCCGTGCCGTTCACGCTGAAGGCCCCAAGCCCGGCCGGTCCAGCCAGCACGATCGTGTCGGTATCCGGCATGCGCGCCGCGGCCGTGGACGGGTAGCCGATCTGCCACACCAGATCCCCGCGGACGCTGTCGAAGACCTGCGAGTTTTGAGCCGTCACGGCGATCGTGTGCTCGCCGGACTGGGTGAACAGGACGTCGTGCAGCTCGCCGTCCACGCCGAAGCGCTGGTCCAGGTTGCCGTCCGGCGTGATCAGGACGATCTGGTTCTCGCCATGGCTGGAGGAGGCTACGGCCACTGTCCCCGTGACCGGATTGAGCGCAACGTCAGCGGCGCTGATGTACGACTGCGTGGGTCCCCAGCGCCGACCGTCGTGACGACCGAAGGCAAAGACGTGTCCCACGCCGCTGGCATTTGTCGAGCGCGCGACAAGCCATCCTCCGTCTGGCGCGAAGACCACGTCTTCGAGCAGTTGATTGTCAGGGCGTTCCTTTGACGGCCAGATCGGCCGACCAGTGGAATCAAGCAGCAGGAGATCGAAGCCGTGCGCTGCCGTGAGTTCGCCGTCGGCCGACACCGCGGCGCGCGCGAGCGGCGTCTTCAGGTCGCGGCTCCAACGTGGGACGCCGTCGGCGCCGAATGCCGCGATCGCGCCGTTCCGGGCAATTGCGATCACCAGATCCCCGTCGTTCGAGGCCGCGAGCCCGGTAATGTCGAAGTCGGTGCGCGTCAGCCAGGCCCGCTCGGTCCAGCGGCCAGCGGCTGGCGCACGGACATTTGTCATGCTGAACGCCAGGTCGATGACATCCTCGATCCGGGTCGCCAGGCCAAGGAGTTGCCAATTAAGGGCCGCGGTGTCGGCCTCGTCGGCCGTCGGATAGCGCCCGGCTTCCACCCAGCGGCGGAATACCCGGGACATGCGGAGCGACGGCAGCCTCCGCCCGATCCGCGCCCGGGCCTCGGCTTCGTCGGCAAAGGGCCCGACAAGGACTGCCAGCTTGGGGACCCGTACGACGTCGATGTGGTATTCGCCCAGGTTGTCGATTGCTTCTTGAAGCCAGCTTCTGGTGCGTCCCGGCCCGATGGCGTCGGCGAATGCGGCGACCGCCGCGCGCGCGCGTTTCTGCAAGGTGATGACGTGTACCAGGCGTTCGGGTTCCTCGAGGTCTTCGTAGGCGCGGAGCGTGGGGATAATTTCGACCAGCGCGTCCACGGCCGTGGTGAGGCGCCCGTGAGCCGTGGTTGCCGTCGGCGGCGGGCTGAGCGGAACGAGCGCCTGACCGAGCGAGCCGATAGCCTCGAACTGCGCCTTCGTGGAGGCCGCAAACTGGTCGGGAGTTTGGGAACCCGCGCCCAGTTCGCGGATGTTGAGTTCCAGCGTTCGCACTTCGTCCAGCGCGCCGGTCGCTATCGTGAGCGCCGGCTCCCAGTAGGGCCGTGCGGTAAACCCGGCCGAGGGGGCGATGGTTTCCCGGCAGGCGGCGGCAGCGGCCGCGGCGCCGAGCGCCGTCAGAAGCGCTCGGCGCGAAAGGCCTTCGCGCCGCGGCGCGACCACGGGCGCGTTAGGTGGCGTCGGCAGCCGCCGCGCCGCGCAGCGACCACGGTGTGGCTGCCGTGACGATGACCGAATGTGTAACCCCTGGCGAAAAATGGGGGTGATCAGGGGTAAAGACCAGCTTGTTGGTGCGGGTACGGCCGCGCCAGCGCGGCCCGTCCTGGCCGCCCTTACCGGGGGTGAGCTGCTCGAACAGCACCTCGGGCGCGGTGCCCAGGTAGGTGCGGTTGATGTCCTCGGCGATCACCGTCTGCTCACGCTCGATGCGGTGCAGGCGGCGCAGTTTCTCCGCCCGCGGCACGTCGTCGGCCCACTCAGCGGCCACGGTGCCCAGTCGGGGTGAAAAGGCCGCCACATGGACCTGATCGAAGCGCAGGTCGCGCACCAGCTGCAGCGAGTTGGCAAAGTGCTCCTCCTGCTCGCCGCAAAACCCCACGATGATGTCGGTGGTGAGCGCCACGCCGGGAACCGTGGCGCGCAGCATGGCGATCGTGTCGCGATAGAAGCCCGCGCTGTATCCGCGCGCCATGCGCTTGAGGACCCAATTGTCCCCGGACTGCACGGGCAGATTGATTTCTTCGCAGACGCTGGGGATGTCGCGCATCGCCTCCGCCAGCTGCCGAGTCATGTAGCGCGGGTGCGCCGTCGTGAAACGAACCCGTTCGATACCCTCCACGGCGTCTACGCCTTGGAGCACATCCGGCAGACCGGTTCCGTCAAAGTCGAAGCCGTAGGCGTTCACGATCTGACCGAGCAGGATGATCTCGCGCGCGCCCTCGTCGCGGAAGCGGCGTACTTCCTCGAGGATCTCGTCCAGCGGCCGGCTGCGTTGGGCGCCGCGCCTAAACGGCACGATGCAGTACGTGCAACGCTTGTCGCAGCCGTAGATCACGTTGACGAAGCGAGAAACGGCCCCGACGCCCGGTGCTGGCCGCGCCTCGATGTCCTCGTACGCAGGAGCATCAGCGGGCGCCGATCGCGCCAGCCGCGCCAGCATCGGCTCGGCGTTCAGCGTATCGAACAGCACGTCCACGGGATCGAGGTGCGGCGCCAGTTCATCCTCATCCGCGTGCACCGTGCAACCTGTCAGGCCCACGACGAGATGCGGTTTCGTCTTCTTCAGGCCCTTGAGCATGCCCAGCATGCCCCACACCTTGCGGTCGGCGTTTTCCCGGACGGCGCAGCCGTTGACCACCACCGCGGTGGCGTCGGCGAGGGTGTCGGCGCACGCATGCCCCGCGCGCTGGAGTTCGCGTTGGATTCGTTCGCCGTCGGCGCGATTCATCTGGCATCCGATCGTCCAGATGAACACTCGGTGAGCGGGAAACAGTGTTGGCGGCATGTAGCGAATGCGACCTTAGGTGTCGGCGTTGGGCCGAAGTGCCACGCTGGTATCATAGCCCTCCGGGGTACGCGCACCGGATTCGCATCCTGGACGGTGACCTTCTGCGCTCCCGCTTCGCAACTCTCCGCCGCCCCGCCGTTGTTGCTTTTCTTGTACTGGCCACGGTCTTGATCGCGTTGGTCTTCCTTGTGTCGGCCGGTCGGGCGCTGGGCGTCCTTCAGTATTTGGGCCTGGCCGCGGTGGCGGTTGTGACGGCGGCGTTCGCGGTTGGGCTCATGTACGCGGGCCACGGATCCGGCGACACGGAGGCGTAGCGTGGCCCAGGCGACGGTGGTCACGGGCGCGGGCGGCCAGTTGGGGATCGAACTGGCCCGGCGGCTGGACGAGCCGACGACGGTCACGCTGACCCGATCACAACTTGACGTAACGAATGCGCCGCTGGTCGAGCGCACGCTGCACGAGATCTCCCCGCGTCTGGTTATTCACACGGCCGCGGCTACCAACGTGGACGGCTGCGAGCGGGAGCGCGCCGCAGCCTATCGGACCAATGCGGTGGGGACCTGGAACGTGGCGCGCGCGACCGCCCGCGCCGGCGCGCACATGGTGTACGTCAGTACCAACTACGTGTTCGACGGCGGAAAACTCGGACCGTACCTGGAGTACGACGATGCGGCGCCGCTGAGCGCCTACGGCTGGACGAAACTGCACGGCGAGCGGGCCGCCCGCCAGGTGCTGGAACGCCTGTACGTGGTACGCACCAGCTGGATCTACAGCCGCTGGGGCCGCAACTTTCTGAGCCGTCTCCTGCATGTCGATTCCGCCGACGGTCCACTGCGGTACGTGGGCGACCAGGTAGCCAATCCGACCAACGCCGGTGACCTGGCGGGGGCCATTCTTGACCTGACCGAGACCGAGGCGTTCGGCGTACATCACCTCGTGAACGAGGGCGCCACCAGCTGGTACGGCTGGGCGTCGGCCGTACTTGCGGGGCTTGGGCGCGCCGACGTAGCGCTGGAGGAGATCAGGGCCGACGAGTTTCCGCGCGCGGCGGCGGTGCCCGCCAACGCCGAACTTGCGAACGAGACGGCGCGGGCCGTGGGGGTCACGCTGCGTCCCTGGGGCGAGGCGCTGTCCGCGCATATCCGAGAGGTCGCCGTGTAGGTGGGCACCGTCGGCAAAGCGGCCCCACCGCGCTGGTCGGTGCTCATTCCGACCTGGAACGGGCGGCATCTCCTGGAAGAAGCGCTGGACGGCCTGGACACCCAGGTGCTGCGCGACTTCGAAATCGTGGTGGTGGACGACGGCTCCGACGATGACACCGTGGTCTGGATGCGGGCCCAACGGCCGGCCGATCGCCTGATCGAGTTGCCAAAGCAACGCGGACTGGCCGCCGCGCTGAACCGCGGAATCGTGGCGGCGCACGGCAAGTTCATTGCCGTGCTGAATAACGATGCCGTGCCGGAACCGGGGTGGCTGGCGGCGCTGGACCGGGCGTTCGCGGCTGCTCCGAAGGCCAGCTTTTTGGCCTCCCGAATCCGGCTGTACGACGACCCCTCCCGATTGCACGCCGCCGGCGATACCTACGACCGGAACGGGTTGCCCGGCAATCGCGGCGTCTGGCAGCCCGACGGTCCGCCCTATACCGAGTCGTGTGAAGTCTTTGGCGCCTGCGCGGCCGCAGCGGCCTATCGCCGCGAGCTCTTCGACGACATCGGGGTGTTCGACGAGGACCTGGTGATGTATTGCGAGGACGTGGACCTGGACTGGCGCGCCCAGATGGCCGGGCACCGGTGTCGATATGTACCTGACGCCGTCGTCCGGCACCGCCTCAGCGCCACCGCGGGCGGCGCAATCGCGAGCTATCTGGTCGCCCGCAACCGGCCGCTTGTCGCGGTGATGAATCTGCCGGGATTTTTGTGGCGGCGCGGCTGGTGGCGAATTGCCTGGGCTCAGCTTAGACTGGCAATTGCGGCGCTGCGGGCGATTCGGGGACGAGCGGCGCGCGCCACGCTGGCGGGCCAGTTGGCGTCATTGGCGCATCTACCCAGGGCCTGGAGCAAGCGGTCGCGCCGCCAGCGTTCACGCCGTGTGGCAGACGCCTATATCGACGCCTTACTTGAGCGTTGACGCAGGTGGAGGACAACGATGGGCTTTTTTCGGCGACTCTTCGGCGGCGGTGACGGCGGAGCTAAAGAACCCGTTGACACGGCATGGCACTTCTACGTCAAGAGCAAGTACGCGGATGAGATCATTGACGTCCGCGTGGATCCCAACGCCGACCTGTCGCCGGAGTTCGACGGCGCGGGCGACGGCGCGTCGCACTACACGAGCAACAAGGACATCATCGGAAGCAAGAGCTTCCGCACGATCCATCTGTACCTCGTCTTCACTTCGGGCCGTGCCTACACCGGCGATTACACAATTGAGGGCGGCGAGTTGGTCGACCAGGCAGCCTATGAGGCCTGGAAGGCGCGGGCGATGGCCGCAAGCTCCGGCGACGCCAACACGGACGACGACTAAGCTCAACTCCAGTCGGCAGGCGTCGATGCGGTGACCGCTGTCAAGCTGCCCATCGGCCGCACGCCGCTGAAGCTGCTCGCGGCGCTGGCGGCGACCGCGATACTTGCCGGTGTCCTGAGCGGTGCGCGGCCCCCGCCCGCTGCCCTAGCTGGGGGGATTGCCGCCCTTGGCGCCGCGCTGGGTCTGGTGCGTCCGGCGAATGGCCTCCTGGCGGCGCTGGTCGTGGCCATGCTGGCTCCATTCCTTGTCGTTCCCCAGCGACTCGGCGTGCAGCCGCCGGTTCTCGACGTGATCGTTGCCGCAACATTCCTCGGAATCACGGTGCGACTGATTTCGCGGCCGCGAGAACTGAGCGCCGGATTGAAGGTGACTCCGCGGTGGCTTGTGGGTCTCGTGGCCGCGGGGACGGGACTTCCGCTGGCGGCGGGAGCGGCGGCCTTCGTAGGGTCGAGCGACGCCGACGCGGCGCAAGTTGCGGTCAAGATGTCGCTTTACGCCCTGACGCCTCTCATGGTGGCTCTGATCTGTCGGGTGGAGCGCTCGCCGCGGGCCGTAACCACCCTTGTCGCCGCCGCAGCCGCGACTCAGGCGCTCGTCGCTATCGTCCTCCACATGGCGGGTTCGGCCGGCATCCAAGCCTTGGAGATTCTCGGTTCGGCTGGCTACCCGTCCATGGACGTCGCCCGCTTTCTGCCGGACCAGGTAACGCCGCGAGCCACCGGCCTGCTGGTGGATCCGAACGTCCTGGGCGTCACCCTGGCGGCTGCGCTGCCGTTTGGACTGATGTGGCTTGGCGGCGGCTCTCGGCGGTCGGCGCTCGGCGTGGCCGTCGTGGCGCTCATTGGTGTGGCTCTGGTGTTCACGATTTCACGTGCAAGCTGGATTGCGGCTGCGGCGGGTCTGCTGGTCTGGCTGGCGCTCGTTCGTCCGCGCCTGGCGGCGGCGGCGGCGGCGGTTCTGGGCGCGGCGGTGCTGGTTGCTCCACTTGAACCATTTGAGCGTATTCGCCAGGGCTTCCTGGCTTCCGACCGCTCGGCGGCGCTGCGGGTGGACGAAGTTCGCGAAGCGACCCGCGTGATCGGTCGGTTTCCGTTCCTCGGCGTCGGCTACGGCGAGGCGCCGCATCCGGACATTTTTGCCGGGGTTTCCAATGCCTGGCTCTGGCTGGGCGAGCGCGCCGGTATCGCGGCTGGGCTCACGCATCTGGCCCTGGTTGGCTGCGCGGCGCTGGCGGCCATCAGGTCAGCGCGCGAGGACGCCGAGCTGCGACCGTTGCTCGCATCGCTGGCGGCGTTTGCAACCGCCGGGTTGTTCGACCATCACATCGTCAGCTTCCCGCACCTTGTCTACCTGCTGGGGGCACTCGTTGGTCTGATCGCCGCGCGTGCGGCCTACAGCGCGTCGAGCCGGGTATGACCTGCGTAGCACTGGACGGTCGGATGCTGCGGCATGACCGGGCGGGGATTGGACGCTACATCTGGCGGCTGCAAGAGGCGCTGGGAGCGCTGCCACACGCGGGCATCGACCTTGAGCTGCTGGTGGATCGACGCGGGTGTCTTCCGGGCAAGCCATCGCTCCGCGCGCGACAAGTCTTTGTCCCGGTCCGAAACCGGCTCGAACGAGCTTTGCTGCCGCGTGCCCTGCGCGGGGCTGATCTGGTGCACTTTCCCGACCACGGGATTCCGCCCGGCGTCAAGCGGCCCACGGTCGTGACCGTGCACGATATAGCCTTCCTCACGCATCCTGAAACTCACGCCGAGTCCAGTCGGCAGCACTACGAAGCTGCGATCCAGACCTTGCCACGAGCGCGAGCGGTCATCACCGTGTCTGGGCACGTGCGGTCGGCGCTGGTGGAGCGCGGCCTTGTCGAAGGGGATCAGGTGACGGTTGTTCCCGCGGCGCCTGGGTTGTCGGCGGCCGCGGATGCTTGTAAGCGCCGGGTGTGGCCGTCGCCGTTCGCGCTGCTGGTTGGCACCGTCCAGCCGCGCAAGAACGTCGCTCTGGCCGCGCGCGCGTTCGCTGCCTCCCACTTCGCTCGCGAGGGGTCCTTGCTGATCGTCGGGTCGCTTGGTTACCGCGGATCGGAGATCATCCGGTCCGTCCGGGCCAGGCAGGACAACGAGACCGTGCGGTTTCTCGGGCGGGTGGCCGACACGACCCTGGCGCGTCTCTTCGGGCAGGCGGAGTTCGTGCTCATGCCGTCGCGTGACGAAGGATTCGGACTGCCGGCGCTCGAGGCGATGGCGTTTGGAACGCCGGTGATCGCGGCCCGAGCGGGCGCGTTGCCGGAGCTCGTTGGCGACGACGCTCTGCTGATCGACCCGGATGATGCCGATGGGCTGACCGCGGCCATCGACCGGCTGGCTGACGATGCGGGCTTGCGTGCCGCGCTGGGCGCCCGCGCCCGCGCTCGAGCTGGAGACTTCAGCTGGGAACGAACGGCGCGCGGCACGCTGGCGGTGTATGAGGCCTGCGCGTGAACATACTGGCCATCACGTCAACGCCGCCCTGGCCGCCAACCCACGGCGCGGCGCTGCGCAACAGCCTGCTGCTGGAGGCTTTGGCGGGCGAGCACACGGTGGACGTCGTCACGCTCGACCGACCCGGCGCGCCGACGGTTCCCGCTCCGTCCACCATTCGTCGAGTCATCCAGGTTCGTGCAGCGCCCCCGACGGTCTGGCGGCGGCTGCGGGGCGGATGGCGCGGCGGCGTGCCGGACCTACTGATTCGCCACGGGTCCCGCATCCTGCGGGGCCGGGTCCAGATGCTGCTAAGCGGCGGGGAGTATCACGCCGTGCACGTGGCCCAGGCCCAACTCGCACCCCTGATTCGCGACGCCTGGACCGCCACGCCCAGTCAGACCAGACGGCCGCGCGTCATTTACGACGCACACAACATCGAGTGGATGCTGCAAGCGGTCCTGGCGCAGGCGAGCGCCCGGCCGCGTGCCGTCTGGGCGCGCCGCCAGGCCAGGTTGCTGCGCCGGGTCGAAGCCTGGGTGGCGCGGACCGCTGACCTGGCCGTGGCTTCGTCGCCCGACGACCGCGCTGGCCTTGCCGCGCTGGGCGCCGCGGCGCCCGAGTACATCCCGCATCCCGTACTGGCCGGGCCGGCGTGTCCGGGCGCCGACGGTCGGGCCGAGCATCCACGCGTGCTCTTTGCCGCCAACTTTGCCTACCGCCCGAACGTGATGGCGGCGGAATGGCTCTTCGGGCGGGTTTGGCCGGCCCTTGCGCGCCGGCTGCCGACCGCCGAACTTCGGATTGTTGGCCCGCGGTCAAATGACTTGCAACCGATCGTGCCGGTGCAAACTACGCTGGGCGGAATCGTGGACGAGATTGATCGGGAGTATCAGCGCGCCTGGCTCGCCGTCTCCCCTACCGCGGTGGCCGCTGGCGCGCCGTACAAAGTCCTGTCGGCGCTGGCCGCGGGCCGGCCGGTGGTCGCCCGAGCGCAAGGGTACGTTGGCTTGCCCGCGGATGACGACATTGGCGTGATGCTGCCTACCCGGTCAGACGAGTTCGTGGACGCCCTGACGACGCTCCTGACGGACCCGGCGGCCTATGAGCGGGCAGCAGCCGCCGGATTCGCGTACGTCAAGGCCGAGCATGATGCGGCGGTTGTTGGTCCGCGGTTGCTGGACGCCTATTCGCGTGTTCAGGCGCCGGCCGCGGCGAGTGCGGCGTTGTGACCGTCGCCGTCTGCGCCACTGTCAAGAATGAAGCGGCCGACGCGTCGTCGCTGGTGGCCAGTCTCCAGATGCAGGACCTGGCCGCTGATGAGATCGTAATTGTCGACGGCGGTTCCACCGACGGCACGTTCGAGGCGTTGCGCACGGCGGCGGATGGCGATCCGCGATTCAGTTTGCGACACGCGCGAGGGACCAATATCGCGGCCGGGCGCAATATCGCGATTGCCGCGACCACGGCACCGCTCGTGGCGGTGACGGATGCCGGCCTGCGGCGTTCGCCGCACTGGCTCCAGTCACTGGTCACCGCCGTTCGGGAAGAGCCGCTGGCCGCGGCATCCTATGGCTACATTCTGGCCGCGCCGGAGACGACGTTCGAGGCGGCATTGGGCGCCGTGGCCCTGCCGCTGGCGCCCGAGATCGATCCGGCGCGCTATCCGCCAAGCAGCGGGTCGGCGCTATATCGACGCGAATGGCTGCAACGCGTTGGCGGCTATCCCGAGTGGCTCGCCCACGGCGAGGATCTCTGGCTGGACCGCGCGATCTGGCGCGCGGGCGGCTGGTTTCGCCATGCCCCTGGCGCGGACGTCGGCATCCGTCCGCGCTCAACCGTGGCGGCCTTCGTTCGGCAGTACTTTCTGTACGCCGCCGGTGACGGACATGCCGGCATGCTGGTGCCGCGTCATGCCCTGCGCTACGGGGCCTATGCGCTGGGACTCACACTTCTCCAACATCCGTCGCCGGCCGCTCGCGCACTGCTGGTCCTGCTGGCCGGCGCCTATCTGGGCCGTTCCGTGCGCCGCGCGCCGGCGATGATCCGACAAACCGCCGGCGCCAACCCGATGCTGGCCGGTGCGATGACGCCGGCCCTGCGGCTGGTTGGCGACCTTGCCAAGATGACGGGGTTTGTCGCCGGGCTGTCGCGCCGGTGGCGGCGATGACCGCCTCGCCAGATGTCGCCGTCGTGATCACCACATTCAACGTGCGCGCTCTCCTGGAGCGGTGCCTCGACAGCCTGGAGGCTGCCGGCGGCTCGTTGATGCTGGAAGTGGTTGTGGTGGACAACGGCTTTGGCGACGATACCTGGCCGATGCTGCTGGCCCGCGACGACGTGCGTGCGATTCGCGGCTCCCCCGATCTCGGCTTCGGAGGCGCCAACAACATTGGAGCGGCCGCGACCAGCGCTCCGCTTCTGCTTTTCCTCAACCCCGACACCGAACCGGAACCCGAGTCAATTGCAGCGCTGGCCGACCAGCTCAGCCGTCGCCCGGACGCCGCCGCGGCCGGGCCGCGGCTGACGCTGTCCGATGGACGTCTCGATCCGGCCGCCCGCCGGCACTTTCCACGTCCCGCCAGTGCGCTGCACCGATTCCTGGGGTCTTCGCGCGTTCTCCATCGGGGCGTCGCCAGGCCCTATAACGCGAGCGAGCCCGCGGATACCTCCGTGAGTGACATCGACGCGGTGTCGGGCGCCTGCCTGATGGTTCGCCGCGAGGCCTTCGCGGCCATTGAGGGCTTCGATCCCCGATTCTTTATGTACGGCGACGATCTTGACCTCCACCGGCGGCTCGCCGATGCAGGCTGGCGAACCGTGTATGTGCCGGCGGCGCGCGTGTGGCACCACAAGCGCCGATCGTCGCGCCAGCGCCCGATCAGAACCCGGTTCGAGTTTTACAGGTCGATGTGGCGCTACTACGCCAAACACCACATCCGTGATCCCTGGCCGCTGCGCGCCGTGGTGCTGGGTGGAATCCTTATGCTCGGCTGTGGCGGCGTGCTGCGCGCGCTCGCGGCCTGGCGACCAAGGGGGATGGGCGGCGCCGAATGCTGACCTGGGCGCGGCGCAACTGGGGCGGCCTCGTTTCGTCGCTTTCGCTCGTGGCTGATGTGGCCGCCGTGGGACTGGCGCTGATCGCGGCCTATTACATGCGGTATCGCTTCGGCTGGTTCGAGGGAACGCCCCCCAACCGGTTCCTGTTTCTGGCGCCCGTCACTGTGGCGTTTGCGCTTGCGACCGTGGTCGGCGGGCTGTCGCTTGGCATGTACTCGCGTTTTCGCACCGCAGGTCCCGTGGATCGCGTGGCGCGCGGCGCCGGGATGGTGACTATCGGCACCCTGCTGGCTGTAGCGGCCACCTTCTTCGTCTTTACGGATCGCCTCGAACCCGTGCGAAACGTGATGCCGCTTGCGTGGGTGCTCGGCACTCTGTTCGTCGCCTTGGGACGAACGCTGCTGGCCACGGTGCTACGGCTGCTGGCTCAGCGCGGTGTCGGTGTCCAACGCGTGCTCGTGATTGGCGCCGGAGCCGAGGGCCGTGAGGTGGGCGGACGCATCCTGCGTGATCCAAGCCGCCGGTACCAGCTGGTGGGATTCCTGGACGATTTCGAGTCGCACGTGCCAATTGGCGAACGCGACTTCCCGGTGCTGGGGACATCCGGGGTGCTACCCGACTTGATTGCGGAGCACGAGATCGACAAGGTCGTCGTGGCCATCCCATCGTTGTCCCACGACGACCTGCTCGCCATCCTGGCCGACGTCGAGGCATCGTACGCCGACGTCTGGCTGCTACCCGATCTCTTTCAGCTGATGGTTTCGCCGGTGGTCGAGGGAGGAGTTCACGGACTACCGCTGATCGCAGTCAACGAAGTGCGCCTGCGAGGCCTTAGCCGCTTCACCAAACGCACGCTCGACCTGGTGGTGGCCACCATCGTGTTCGTGTTGGCGTCGGCGCCAATGCTCCTGATCGCGCTTATCATAAAGCTCGATTCCAAGGGGCCCGCCTTTTATGTGCAGACGCGTGTTGGACGTGATGGACGACCGTTTCCCATCGTGAAGTTCCGTACCATGGTCAGCGGCGCCGATGAATACGGACAGACCTGGACCGTCGCGGACGACCCCCGGCGGACGCGCGTCGGTCGGTTCCTGCGGCGCTACTGGATCGACGAAGTGCCCCAGCTCCTCAACATCATCCGCGGCGACATGAGTCTCGTTGGCCCACGCCCAGAGCAGCCCGACTACGTGGCCAGGTTCCGCGGCGAGTTCTCCCGCTACATGGTCCGCCACCGCGAGCGCGCCGGTGTGACGGGCTGGGCGCAGGTCAACGGAATGCGCGGCGATTCGTCCATCGCCGAGCGCACGCGCTATGACTTGTATTACGTGGAAAACTGGTCACTGCTCTTTGATTTGCGAATTCTGTTGCGCACACTGTTCATTGTGATACGTGGTGATGCGCACTAACGGGCGCGCCGGCCCGGTCTCCCGCCGGCGCGCGCTAGGCATTCTTGCGGTTGCGGTCGCGGCCGCGACGACGGCCTGTGAGATCGGCGGCTTTGGCGCGGACAGCGCACCGACGACCGATCCAACGGCGACTCGAACTCCGCCGCCCTATCTGGCGCCCCTTCCGCAGCCACTGCCGCCGCCAGTTCGATTGCCGGCGCTCATCTCGGACTTCGCGGGTACGGGCGAGGTTGGCGATGCCGGCGACGGCGGTCCGGCGCTGGCCGCCCAGTTCCGCAGTGTCGGCGGCGTAGCGGTTGGCTCGGACGGATTGACTTATGTGTCCGATCCCAGCGCCAGCCGCATTCGTCGTATCCGTTTCGACGGCGTTATCGAGGCGCTGGCGGGCACCGGTACACGCGGCTACGGCGGAGACGGCGGGCACGCTCTGGCCGCCGACTTCACCGACCCGACGCGCCTGCTGGTCGACCAAGCCGGCACGCTCTTCGTTGCCGAACTCGACCGGGTGCGCCGTATTGATGTCGCCGGGATTGTCTCCACGGTTCTCGGCGATGGCCAGGCGGGTCTGGAGGGCGACGGCGGACCGGCGGCCTTTGCCCGAACCGCCGGCAACGAAGGCATGGCGATCGACGGCGACGGCAATCTATTCGTGGCGGAGCGCGCGGCGAACCGAGTCCGACGCATCGATACGCGCGGCAACGTGGCCACCGTGGCCGGCACGGGCGCTCCGGGAAGCGATGGCGACGGCGGTCCCGCGCTGTCCGCCACGCTCAACCAGCCGGTGGACGTGGACGTGGATGGGCACGGCAACCTGCTGATCGCCGAACTGGCCGGAAATCGGATTCGCCGCGTATCCGCCAGCGGCGTCATTGACACCATTGCCGGGGTTGGCGCACCAGGTGGCGCCGGTGACGGAGGTCTGGCCACTGCCGCCGAACTTCACGGCCCCCAAAGCGTAGTCGTTGATGCCAGCGGCGCAGTGTTCATTGCCGACTGGAACAACCGGCGCATCCGTCGCATCCATCCGGACGGCACGATTCAAACGGTCGCTGGGTTGGTTGGCGGTCGCGTGGAGTCTGGGGGAGCGGCCCTGGAGTCACGTCTGACGCTGCCGCTTGACCTTACGCCGACGCTTGATGGGGGGTTGCTGATCGTCGAGCAGAGCGCCCGACGAGTTCGCGCGCTTGTGGCGGCGCCCGGAGCGGAGGCTCAGCCGGCCGGACCCCCAGATTCCCAAGCTGCCGACGCGCAGGCTGCCCCGTCCGCGTATGTCCCACCCGCACCCGCCCTGCCCAGCGGTACCCCGCTGGCCGGCGACCTGCTGGCGGAGGTTTTTGCCGGCAGCGGCGAATCCGGCAACGCCGCGGACGGCGAATTCAGGCTCAACGCGGTATTCGCGTCGCCGCGAGGGATCGCGATTGACGGCCTTGGGCGTCTCCTGATTGCCGACACGGGCAACCATAGGATCCGGCGAATCGAGCCAGACGGCGCACTGCGCGTGGTGGCGGGAACGGGAGCGCCGGGGAGCGAAGGCGATGGCGGGGCCGCGACGGCGGCCCAACTCAATCGACCGTCAGCCATGGCCGTCGATGGGCAGGGATCCATATACGTGGCCGATTCCGGCAACTTTCGGATTCGCAAGATCGACCCGGATGGCGTCATTACGACGTTCGCGGGAGGATCGCAGCCTGGAGTCGGCGGTGATGGTGGCCCCGCCCGCGATGCACAGTTCACGGAACCTGTCGGGCTGGCCCTGGGACCTGACGGATCGTTGTTTGTGGTGGATGGACCGGTGCATCGGGTGCGGGTCATCCGTCCGGATGGCGTGATACAGGCCTTCGCGGGCAACGGTGTTGACGGGTTGGGCGGGGACGGCGGACCGGCGGCGCAGGCCGCGCTTGGGTTTCCACAACGAGTGGCGATCAACGCGGACGGATCCGTGCTCGTCACTCAACTGCAGGCGGGCGTGGTTCGACGCATTGCTCCCGACGGGTCGATCGAAACCATGGCTGGGTCCGGTCAAGCGGAGGCGCCGACCGAGGGGCCGGCCCGCGAGGTCTCGCTCGATGCGCCCATCGGCGTGGCCGTGGACACCGTTGGCGCCGTGTACGTGGTGTCGAGCGGGAGCGGTCAGGTCCTGCGAGTGGATCCGAGCGGGCACGCGCACGTGATTGCCGGCAACCCGTTGGGCCAGGGCCAATCCGGAGATTCGGCTCGCGACATTCCCCTGTTCACATCGGTCGACATGGCCTTGGGGCGCGACGGGACCGCCTACCTGCTTGAGGCGCGCGGGCTGATCTGGCGGATCAGTTCCGCGAATCCGGGCGCCGGTCCCGTCTCCGCCGAACAGCCAGCCACGCCAACGCCGACCGGAACCCCGGGTCTGGAAGTTGGAGCGAACGAATCGGCGGAGGCCGTCAGCGTCGTGCTGGCCCTGCAGCTGGGAGCGGGCCAGGAGCCCATCCAGCCAACACTCACGTTCCACCCCGGGGAGCGCGTCAGCGTCTCGGCCGAATTCGTGAACGTCGAACGTGGATCGCGCCTTGGGGTCCGTTGGTTTGCCGGGGACGCGCTACAGGGAACGTTCCTGACCGGCCCGCAGCCGGCCTACGACCGAGCGAGGTTTGGCTTCTGGTTTGGTCTGCCGACCACGGCCGCACCGGGCCCGTGGCGGGTTGAGATTATGGTTGGCTCCAGGGCGATTGCTTCCCTTGACCTCGTCGTGACTCCTGGCGAAGTACGCGTGGTTGCGCCCGCGGCCTAGCCGATCGGTACCCTGAGCCCGATCCCGAGGGCACGCCGACTCCACTGCAGCTCGCCCGTAAAATGGTGCTGATTGCCTCAAGCACGGGTAGGCCGCATGCTGAGTGAGAAGAACGGTGCCGGCGGCGCCGATGACGAGCCGCCGATCGAAGTCAAGGTCACGGACCATCGGTCCGCCTCCGGTTTGGATGACGACACGTCCACGGCAACTGACGCCGACGGTGCGACTGAATCGCCTCCTGATGAGTTGGAGGATCTGAAGGCGCAAGTCGCTCAACTTGAGGCGCGCCGGCAGGAGGTGCTTAACCGGCTGACCCGGGCGCAGGCCGATTTTGCGAACTATCGGCGGCGTACGACGGAAGAGGCGCGGGAAATAGCCAAGTTCGCGAACCAGGCGTTCGCGTTCGAGTTGCTGAGCGTTTTGGACGCGCTTGAGCGCGCCTTCATATCCATCCCGTCCGAGTTGCGACTCTTGAGCTGGATCGACGGCGTCGCGCTGATTCAGGCGCAGTTGAGCCGCGTTCTTGAAGCCGCGGGCGTAACTCCGATTGCATGCCGCGCCGGCGACCCGATCGACGTGGAGATCCACGAGGTTGTCATGACCGAAGGTGACGAGGCCACAGCTGTCGTGGCTGAAATGCAGCGTGGCTATCGCATGCAAGATCGGGTGATCCGGCCTGCCCTTGTCAAAGCCGGACTGCAGCCGGCGGCCGCAGAGGCGCCGGACGATAGCGCTGGTCTGGCCGACCAGTCCCGGGACGACGCCAGCGGGGCCGTGTGAGCGCCAAGCCCGACTACTACGACGTCCTGGGCGTCGATCGCACGGCCGAACCGGACGAGATTCGCAAGGCATACCGCGATCTAGCGCGACGGCATCACCCGGATGTGAGCCGCGAAGCCGACGCCACCGCGCGCTTTCAACAGATCAACGAGGCCTATGAGGTTCTGCGCGACGAGGAGAAGCGGGCCAACTACGACCGCTTCGGCCACGGCGGTCCCGCATCTTCCTTTGGCACCGGGTTCGATGACTTTGGCGGGATCGGCGACGTGTTCGACGCGTTTTTTGGGGGCGGGCGCCGCTCGCGCCCCGGCGCGGCGCAGCCCGGAACCGATGTGCGAGTTCAAGTGCGGCTGGAGTTTCTGGAAGGCGTCTTTGGGGTTGAGACCGACGTCAACTACATGCGCCTTGAACCGTGCGGTACGTGCGCCGGCAATGGCGCCGCGCCCGGCACCAGGCCCACCGCCTGCGCGGCCTGCCGAGGCACAGGCCAAGTCCAGCGCGCCCAGCGTTCGATCTTTGGGCAGTTCGTCAACGTTACGGTCTGCGAGACCTGCGGCGGCGCCGGGCAGGTTGTCGAAAGCAAGTGCCCATCCTGCACCGGTGTTGGCCTGGAGCGCGTTCCAGTTCAGCGCAACGTCAGGGTTCCCGCCGGGCTTCAACCGGGCACTGAACTACGACTCACGGGCGAGGGCAACCACGGGCCGCGCGGCGGTTCGCCCGGCGACCTGTACATCGGAATCGATGTCAAGCCGCATCCGGTGCTGGAGCGCGACGGGGACAACATTCTCAGCAACGTGGTGATCAATATCTCCGAGGCCGCGCTGGGCGCCAAGCTCGAGGTGGAGACGGCTGATGGCCCCAGCACCGTCAAGATTCCCGCCGGAATCCAAGCCGGCACGCCAATTCGCATGCGCGGCAGGGGCGCCCCGCGCCTCCGTGGATCAGGACGGGGCGACCACTTCCTGCTTGTGCACGTGGCTACTCCCACCAAGCTGAGTCGGAATCAACGCCAGCTGCTTGAAGGTCTGCGCGAGACGCTGCCTGGCGGTAGCGACTCAAGTGGGCGCGGCTTCGTCGAAAAAATTCGGGCCGCCTTTAGGTGAGCAACCAGTGGGCGGCGATCCGTGTGCCTCTGCGACCGGAGGCTCTGGACGACGTGTCGATGGCGCTGCAACGACTGGTCGGGACGGCTTTCGCCGTGGAAACGCGGCCGCGCTCGACCGCGGGCGAGTGGCCGGTGACTGCCCATGCCTACGTGGCCCCAGGCGCGGGACAGGACGCGGCGCGCTTTGAGCTCCTGCGAGCGCTCGAAATGCTTCGAATCGCTGGCTCCGGCTCCGTGGGTTCGGCGTCCGAGGAGTTCGTGGACGCCGACGCGTATCGCACGCGCTGGCGTACGTTCTATGCGCCACTCGCGGTCGGTCGCCGCCTTGTAATCGTCCCTGCCTGGTTGGAGCAGCCGGCGGATCAGGCTGATCGAATTCCGATCTTTCTCGACTCTTCCATGGCGTTCGGCACCGGGCGCCACCCTACGACCCGGCTCGCACTGGAGGCGTTGGAAGCATCGCTCGTTCCTGGTGATGTGGTCGCTGACGTGGGAACCGGCTCCGGGGTGCTGGCCATCGCGGCGGCCAAGCTGGGCGCGGCCCGCGTCTACGCCTTCGACCGGGATCCCGAGGCCGGCCCGGCGGCTGTCGCCAATGTCCGGCGAAACGGCGTATCGGATCGGATCAGGGTGACTGTTCCGAGCACTGTCCTGGCCGCGCCGGAGCCTGCTTGGCTGATTGTCGCCAACATCGTGGCTTCAGTTCACGTGAAGCTGATGCCGGACTACGTCACACTGGTGGCACCCGCGGGGCGGCTGTTGCTGGGCGGCGTGCTGGACGAGCGGGTGGACGAGGTGATCGCGGCCGCCCGGCCGTTCGGCTTCAGGCTGCGCGCAGCGGCGGCTGCGGACGAGTGGCGGCTGCTCGACTTCACGGCGGCGGCGCTGCCCGCGGCACGGCTGGAAACGGAGGTCGCCATGCAAGGACACGGCCCATGACTGCCGATTCGACCGAACAGGACTGCATCTTCTGCGCCATCGTCCGGGGCGACATACCCAGCGACGGCGTATATGCCGACGATCTTGTCGTGGCGTTCCGCGACATCAATCCGCAGGCACCGTCGCACGTACTGGTCGCGCCGCGCCGGCATGTGGCCAGCATTGACGGGCTGAGGGACGATCAGGAGCTTCTGGGCCGGGTGATGGCCGTGGCCGTAACGATTGCCCAGGCCGAGGATCTGGCTGCGTCAGGCTATCGGCTGACGACCAACCACGGGCGCGACGGGGCGCAAACGGTTCCGCACCTGCATGTGCACGTGCTGGGCGGCCGTGCCTTGAGTGGCCGGCTCGGATAACGCCCGTCGCGGCATGCCCAGACCAAGTCGAGTCCAAGCCGCCGAGTGTGCGCGCAGCCCCACGGCTGAGCCCGGCGAGGGGGCCACGCGATCAGCGAGCGTCAGCAAACCGCAGGCGTGGATTGCCGGTAGTGGGTCATTTTGAGTTGTGAGCCGCGAAGACCCCTCACCCCCGGATCGCGTCCGGGGCAGGCTCTAACCCTCTCCCCCAGGAGAGACCTTTGCGTAACCCCAGGGATGGTTGCCCGGAAGACCCTCACCCCAACCCTCTCCCACGGGGAGAGGGAGAAAGAGCGGCCGCACCTTCGAGGACGCGGGGCGTTGTGCAAAGGTCTCCCAGGAGAGGGAAAAGATGACAGCTCGCTTCGTGGAGAGGGATGCGATCAAAATGACCCACTACCGGATTGCCGGTTGTGCTGTGATGTGCTAGCCTTTGCCCAACGTGGAGGGTGCCCGAATAGCCGTACGGTTGCGGATCAATTAAAGAGACATTACCCAACTGGCTTTTGCCGGTTGGGTTTTCGTGGCTTGTGGCCAACGGACACCATTTTGAAGACGGATGTGACGCGCTGACGCAGTTCGTATCGCGGGATCCTCAGACGACCGCGGTCGGCGTGCGTCGGCGCTCTGCGTTTTCCCAACCGCGCCAGATGTTGATGCACGCGAACATTCGTATTGTGCGCCGTCGGGGCGGCTGTCTCGGCCGCTATCGATCCCGTTCGTCGGTGAACGAAGGAGCAGGCGATTGATGAGTTCAAACGGCACGAATTCGAGCTTGAACGAGCGAAACTACGGGAAGGCCCCCAGCGTTCTGGAGCTGCCGCATCTGGTCGCCACACAGCTCGAATCGTTCGAACGGTTCAAGAACGAATACCTGCACGAACTGTTCGCCGAGATCTCGCCGATCCAGGACTTCACGGGGAAGAATCTCGAACTCCACTTCGAAGTTCCGGAGACGGCCTTCGACGATCCCAAGTACAGCGAGGAAGAGTGCCGCGAGCAGGACCGCACCTACCAGGCGCCCCTGCGTGTCAAGGCTCGCCTGCACAACAAGCAGACGGGCGAAATCAAGGAAATGGTCGTGTACATGGGCGACTTCCCGCTCATGACGCGTCAGGGCACCTTCGTTTACAACGGGGCCGAGCGCGTGGTCGTCAGCCAGTTAGTGCGATCGCCCGGCGTTTATTTCTCCGCCGCGACCGAACCGTCCACGGGCCGGCGCCGCTTCGGCGCCAAGCTAATCCCGAAGCGCGGCGCATGGCTGGAGTTCGAGACCAGCAATCAGTCGATCGTCAACGTCAAGATCGACCGCAAGCGCAAGCTGTCCGTCACCACGTTCTTGCGCGCCATCGAGCCGGAATTGAGCGAGGACGCGGCGCTGATTCAGGCATTCGCCGATGTGGATAGCGATCCGGAGCATCCTTACATCGAATCGACGATCGGCAAGCCCGAGTCCCGTCGCGACCTGGCCTACAGCACCGAGGACGGCCTCATTGAGCTGTACCACCGGTTGCGGCCGGGCGACCCGGCCACGGTGGACAACGCTCGCTCGCTAATCGAGCAGACGTTCTTCAACATTCGTCGTTACGACTTGGGGCCGGTCGGACGCTACAAGCTGAACAAGCGCCTCGGCCTCGAGACGGAAGAAACCACCCGCACCCTCCAACCGGACGATCTGGTTGCCATCGTGCGCGAGATCGTACGCCTCAATGTGACGCAGGGCGTGCCCGACCACATCGACCACCTTGGCAACCGGCGCGTGCGCGCTGTGGGTGAGTTGCTGGCGGACCAGTTCCGCGTCGGGCTGCTGCGCATGGAGCGCGTGATCAAGGAGCGCATGAGCATCCAGAACGCCGCCGAGGCGACGCCGTCCGGGCTCATCAACACCCGGCCGGTTACCGCCGCGGTGAAGGAGTTCTTTGGCGGCAGCCAGCTCTCGCAGTTCATGGACCAGGCCAACCCGATGGCGGAACTTGCCCATAAGCGTCGCCTCAGCGCCATGGGGCCGGGCGGCCTGTCCCGCGAGCGCGCCGGTTTTGACGTGCGCGACGTTCACTACAGCCACTACGGACGGGTCTGCCCCATCGAGACCCCTGAAGGCCCGAACATCGGCCTCATCAACACGCTCGCGACCCTTGCACGGGTCAACTCCTACGGGTTTATCGAGACGCCCTACCGACGCGTCATCACGCGTGTGCCCGCAACCGACGCTGCCGCGCTGCTGGGCCGCACGGTTGTCGAGCCCTTCGGTTCGAACGGCGGAGGCGAGCCGCTGGCGCACGTCGGCGATTTGATCGACGAAGCCCTTGCCGCGGCGATGGGCCAGGTCGACGGCGCCGAAAAACTGAACGTGCGCATCCGCCCGGTGGTCACTACCGAGACCGAGTACCTGGCCGCCGACGAAGAAGAGAGCCACACGATTGCCGAGGCCAAGACCCAGCTGAATGCGAAGGACGAAATCGTTCTGGATCGAGTCTCGGTTCGCCGAGGCCCGAACTTTCATGAGGCGGACGCGGGCGACGTGGAGTACCTGGATTCCTCGCCGCAGCAGATCGTCAGCCTGGCCACAGCCATGATTCCATTTCTGGAACATGACGACGCCAACCGGGCGCTGATGGGCGCCAACATGCAGCGGCAGGCCGTTCCGCTGATCAAGCCGCAGGCGCCGCTCGTGGCCACTGGCATGGAGCGGGTCACCGCGCGCGACTCCGGTCACATGCTGCTGGCGGCCGCCGACGGCGAGGTGACGCGTGTCACGTCCCGCGAGATCACCATTGACCACGGCGACGCCGGCGGGGAACGCAAATATCGCCTGCGCAAGTTCGAACGCTCCAACACTGCCACCTGCATTAGCCAGCGGCCGGTCGTGGCCGGTGGCGATACCGTCGAGGCCGGCCAGCCGATCGCCGAAAGCATGGCGACCTCCGACCGCATGATCGCGCTGGGACAGAACATTGTCGTTGCGTTTATGTTCTGGGAAGGCGGAAATTACGAGGACGCCATCGTCGTCAGCGAGCGCCTGCTCAAGGACGATGTCTTTACGTCCATCCACATCGAGAAGTATGAGGTTGAGGCTCGCGACACGAAGCTGGGGGCCGAGGAGATTACGCGCGACATTCCGAATCAGAACGAAGAGGTTCTCCGCAACCTCGACGATACGGGCGTCGTCTATGTGGGCGCCGAGGTCGGGCCGGATGATGTCCTCGTCGGCAAAATCACCCCGAAGGGTGAGACCGAACTCTCCGGCGAGGACCGGCTGCTCCGCGCCATCTTCGGGCGGGACGCTCGCGAAGTGAAAGACACCTCCAAGCACGTGCCGGCCGGCGAGTACGGCCGTGTGATCGACGTGCGACGTTTCTCAACTGAACAGGGCGACGACCTTCAGGCTGGCGTGACGGATATGATCCGAGTCAGCGTGGCGTCGAAGCGCAAGCTGATGGTTGGCGACAAGATGGCCGGTCGCCACGGCAATAAGGGCGTCATCTCGATGATCCAGCCTGAAGAGGATATGCCGTATCTGGCGGATGGCACTCCTGTCGACATCATCCTCAACCCGCTAGGCGTCGCCTCGCGCATGAACGTGGGTCAAACGCTGGAGACGCACCTTGGCTGGGCTGCCGACAAGCTCGGTTTCCGTGCCATTAGCCCGGTGTTCGACAGCGCGGACGAAGACGACATTGCCGCCGCTCTGAGCGAGGCGGAGTTGCCGGCCGACGGGAAGGCCGTCCTCTACGACGGTCGCACGGGCGAGTCGTTCGACCAGAAGGTGACGGTCGGCGTCATTTACATGATGAAGCTTGGGCACATGGTGGACGACAAGATCCACGCCCGGTCCACTGGGCCGTACTCGCTCATCACCCAGCAGCCGCTGGGCGGCAAGGCTCAGATGGGTGGGCAGCGCTTCGGTGAGATGGAGGTGTGGGCGCTGGAGGCCTACGGCGCGGCCCACACCCTGCAGGAAATGCTCACGGTCAAGTCCGACGACATTCTTGGTCGTGTCAAGACCTACGAAGCCATCGTCAAGGGCGAAACCATCCTCGAACCCGGTATCCCCGAATCGTTCCGGGTACTGGTGAAAGAGCTGCAAAGCCTTGGCGTCTCCGTGGACATCCTGGACGACGCCGAGGAAGAGATCGCGCTGGTCGGCGAACACATGCACGACCAGCTGCCCGACCTGGATGGAATCAACCTCCAGGGCCGCGAATACCGCCTCTAGGAGGACCCGAACGAATGCTTGAGGTCAACAAGTTCAGCGCGATTCGGATTCACCTAGCGTCACCGGACCAGGTGCGGTCCTGGTCATACGGCGAAGTTGCCAAGCCGGAGACGATCAACTACCGCACGCTCAAACCCGAGCGCGACGGGCTGTTCTGCGAGCGCATCTTCGGTCCAACCAAGGACTGGGAATGCGCCTGTGGCAAGTACAAGCGCGTACGCTTCCGGGGCATCATCTGCGACAAGTGCGGCGTTGAAGTCACTCGCTCACGTGTCCGACGCGAGCGCATGGGGCACATTGAATTGGCGGCCCCGATTACCCACATCTGGTTTCTCAAGGGCACGCCCAGCCGCATCGGTCAGGTGCTCGACATCACGCCGCGGGACCTGGAGAAGATCGTCTACTTCGCCTCCTTTCTCGTCACCGACCTGGACGAACAGGTCCGCGACGAAGCGCTGGGCCGTGTCGATCAGGATCTGACCGAACGCGTCGAGGAGATCGAAGACTCGGCAGCCATGCGGCTGACGGATGAACACGAGCGCCTGGACGAGCAGACCGCGCAGCTTGATTCGCAACTCACCGATGAACTGCAACGTCTCGACATCGAGGCTCAGGCCAGTGTCGAGACCATCAATAAGGAGACGGCTACTGTCCGCAACCTGCTGGCGGTCGTCGGCCAGCGGAAGCTCGAGGACGATGCCACGCTGAGTTGGCTCACCGAGCCGTTCGTCGCCGCCGGCGCCGTGCCGCCCGAGGACGCCCTGGCTCGACTGGATGCGGCGGCCGCGGCTGCGATTGCCGACGTGACGTCCCGTTTCGGGGCTGAAAAGTCCGGCGCTCGCGAGCGCTTTAACGCCACCAAGGCCGTCGAGCGGCGTGAGAGCGAGCAGACTGTCGCCCGTAGCGAAGAGGACAAGGTCCTGGAAATCGGCGATACCCGCGAGTACTTCGAGCAGCGCCGCAAGGACCTGGGCACGCTGGAGCTACACCAGTTGCTTTCGGAGCCTCGCTATCAGCGGTTGACCCACACCTGCGGCGACGTGTTCGAGGCCGGGATCGGTGCAGAAGCCATTCGCGACCTGATTGCCAGCGTCGACCTGGACGCACTGGCTGAGTTTCTGCGCGAGGAGTTGGAGGCCAACTCCATCCAGCGACGCAAGAAGGCTGCCAAGCGGCTGAAGGTCGTGGAGGCGTTTCGCCGCTCCAGCAACCGGCCGGAATGGATGATCCTGAATGTTCTACCCGTGTTGCCGCCCGAACTGCGGCCCATGGTTCAGTTGGACGGCGGGCGCTTTGCCACCAGCGACCTGAACGATCTCTACCGAAGGGTCATCAACCGCAATAACCGGCTCAAGCGGTTGGTCGAGTTGGGGGCGCCGGAGATCATCGTTCGTAACGAGAAGCGCATGCTCCAGGAAGCCGTGGACGCGCTGATCGACAACGGACGGCGTGGCCGCGCCGTGACCGGCTCGTCCAACCATCCGTACAAGTCGCTCAGCGACCTCTTGCGCGGCAAGCAGGGCCGCTTCCGGCAAAACCTGCTCGGCAAGCGCGTGGACTACTCGGGCCGCTCGGTGATCGTGGTCGGTCCGCACCTGAACCTTAACCAATGCGGCCTGCCCACCAAGATGGCCCTGGAGCTTTTCAAGCCCTTTGTCATGCGCAAGCTGGTGGATGACGGGCATGCCAGCAACATCAAGAGCGCCAAGCGCATGGTGGAGCATCCGGAGCCGCTGGTGTGGGACGCCCTGGAAGAGGTCACCCGCAACCATCCGGTGCTGCTCAATCGCGCGCCGACGCTGCACCGGCTGGGGATTCAGGCATTCGATATCGTGCTGGTTCGTGGCAGCGCCATCCAGATTCACCCGCTGGTCTGCACGGCCTTTAACGCCGACTTCGATGGCGACCAGATGGCCGTCCACGTGCCGCTCAGCCGGGCGGCGCAGGACGAGGCCCGCGACATCATGATGAGCACGCATAACATCCTTTCGCCGGCGGACGGCACACCCATTGTCAGCCCCACCAAGGACATGGTGCTGGGGGCGTACTACCTGACCGAGGTCCGCGAGGACGCCAGGGGTGAGGGCAAGGTCTTGGCCAACTTCGCCGACGCCGTGCTGGCCTATGAGCACGGAGCGGTGGACCTGCAGGCCCGCATTAGCCTGCGAGTCACACCCGAGGACTTCCCCGCCGACGCCATGGCCCAGGGCAGCCCGGCCGCAATCGAGACCACCGTCGGCCGCATCATTCTGAATCAGGCCATCCCACGGGATCTCCGGTTTGTCAACGCACGCCTGGATAAGGGCGGTCTGCGGCGAGTCATTGAGATGGTGTTCTACAACACCGACATGGACGTTACGGGCGACGTCGCCAACCAGCTCAAGAACCTGGGAATGCACTGGGCGACGCGCTCCGGCGTAACGATGGGGATCAAGGACCTTGAAATTCCCGAGATCAAGCACAAGGTTGAGCACGAAACCGATGCCCGCGTCAGCGGAATCAGAGCTAGCTATGACGACGGTCTGATCACCGATGACGAGCGCTACCGGCTCACGGTGAAGGCCTGGACCGAGGCCATGTCCACCGTGTCCAATTCCGTGGAGGAGAGCCTGGACACGATGGGCCCCGTCTACATGATGGGCAACTCAGGCGCGGCCAAGGGCAACTTCGACCAAATCCGGCAGATCTCCGGGATGCGTGGCCTCATGTCCAACCCTTCGGGCCGGATCATCGAGATGCCAGTGCGGGCGAACTTCCGCGAAGGAATGTCCGCGCACGAGTACTTCATCTCCACACACGGCGGCCGCAAGGGCCTGGCCGACACGGCCCTGCGCACGGCTGACAGCGGCTACCTCACGCGCCGCCTGGTGGACGTGGCCCAGGACGTGATCGTGATGGGGCGCGATTGCGGCACGCTGAAGGGCGTGCCCGTTGAGGTCGGCGCCCTGGACGAAGTGTTGGATTCCGTGGCCGTCCGTTGCTTCGGCCGCTTTGCGGCGCGGCCGATCGTGCATCCGGAGACCGGTGAGATCATCATTCCCTTGGACACCCTGATTGATCACGAGCTGGTCAAAGCGATTGACGACGCTGGCGTGCAGTCGGCCGTCGTCCGTTCTCCAATGACCTGTGCGAACGCGCGCGGCCTATGCCAGATGTGCTACGGCATGGACTTGGCGCGCCACAAATTGGTGGCGGAGGGCGCCGCCGTTGGGATCATCGCCGCTCAGTCCATGGGCGAGCCGGCGACCCAGCTCACCATGCGCACGTTCCACTTGGGCGGCATCGCGTCCGGCGCCGACATCGTGGACAAGGAGCAGGGTCTGCCCCGTGTGCAGGAACTCTTCGAAGCCCGCATTCCCAAGGGCGTTGCTCTGATGAGCGACATCGACGGGACCGCGGAGGTCGTTGAGGAGGATGAGCAGCGCCGCGTGCGCGTTGTCTCGGCCCACGTGTACGAATATGAGTATCCGCTTGAGCTGGACATGATCGCCATCGTTGACGACGGCGCGGAGGTTGCCAGGAATGCGGTTCTTGCCGTGCCAAAGGCCCAGGCCGACGACCTGCTAGCCCGCAAGGCCAAGAGCAAGTCCAAGACGATTAGCAAGCGCGCGCTAGCAAAGGTGGCCGGCATCGGCGTGACGGCCGAGGCCGCCGGCATTGTCGAACTACAGGAGGGCCGGATCGTCCTGCGTTCCGAGGAGACTGAGGTAGTTCCGTATCCACCCATTTCGTCTGCCACCGAGGTGCTCGTGCATAGCGGTGAACGCGTTAACAAGGGGGACCAGCTCACCGAAGGGCCGCTGAACCCGCACGACATTCTGCGCCTGCGCAGCCGAGCCGATCTGCAGCGGTATATCGTCAGCGAAGTTCAGCGCGTCTACCGCATGGTCGGGGTGGCTGTGAACGACAAGCACATCGAGATCATCATCCGCCAGATGCTGCGCCACGACGCGATCGACACTCCGGGCGAGACCACGATGCTGCCCGGCACGTTGGTTGACCGGTCTACCCTGGCCGAGACCAACGCGCAGGTCGCGGAAACTGGCGGCCGGGTCGCCGACTCGCACGCCGTTCTGCTGGGAGTGACCAAGGCCTCATTGAACAACGAGAGTTTCCTGGCCGCCGCCTCCTTCCAGGACACCACGCGCGTCCTGACCGAAGCTGTGGTGGAAGGCAAGACCGATCGGCTCCACGGGCTGAAGGAGAACGTGATCATCGGCAAGCTCATCCCCGCCGGGACCGGCTGGGACCGCTATCACGGTCCAGCGCTCGAAGCTCCAGGTCAGTCGGATGTCCTGATCGACACCGAAGCCATGCACATGGGCGAGGGCGTTTCCCTGGATGATCTGCGCGAGCCGGCAAACGGGGCCGACGCCCCCTCGGATTTCGAGGACGGCGCCGAGGCCGGGGTGTCGGCGGCTGGCGCACCACCGATGGACGCCGCCGAGAGTGATCTGCTGGCAGGTATCGAGACGTCCTCAGCCGGCGCCGATGACGATTTCACTGATTTCCTGCGCCCCGCGGACGACGTCGGCATCGAGGAATCGTCGGTTGTCCGCATGGACCCCGCACCGGAAGGCGAAAGTGTTGACGGTGGAAATGGCCGGTGATAGGCTCATGATCACCGTGACTGGCCCCGTCCCGTCGCGCCTTTTCTTTGTAAAGGTTCCGTAGGTCTCGTTGTGCCGACAATCAACCAACTCGTCCGCAAGGGACGCAAAAAGCGCCGCGGCAAGCTCAAGGGGCCCGCATTGCATTACTCATACAACGGGCTGCGCCGACGTATGCAGTGGAGCGAGGGCTCGCCGCAAAAGCGGGGTGTTTGCACGTTGGTGCGTACGGTCACGCCAAAGAAGCCCAATTCCGCGCTGCGAAAAGTGGCGCGAGTGCGGCTCTCAAATGGGATTGAGGTCACGGCGTACATTCCGGGTGAGGGCCATCGCCTTCAGGAACACTCAGTTGTTCTGATTCGCGGCGGCCGCGTTCGCGACTTGCCCGGTGTGCGTTATCACATCGTGCGCGGAACGCTCGACGCCGACGGCGTTGAGGGCCGCCGCCGCAGCCGCTCGAAGTACGGCGCGAAGCGCGGTGGGTAGCGCCAAGGTACGGCTGCAATTTCCGATGACATTGATCACCACAACCGCCCACTGGCGGATGAGTAACCTCTGATGCCGCGACGCAAGCGACCGGAGCGTCGCGTGATTCCGCCCGACCCGCGGTTCAACAACCGAACGGTGCAGCGGTTTATCAACAAGATCATGCGCAACGGCAAAAAGTCGTTGTCCCAGCGGATCGTCTACAGCGCCTTTGACATGATTGAGGGGCGTACCGGCGCGCCTGCCCTTGAGGTTTTCGAGGCGGCCGTGCGTAACGCCATGCCGCAGATCGAAGTCAAGCCGCGTCGCGTCGGCGGCGCCAACTATCAGGTGCCCGTCGAAATTCGCGGGGACCGGCGCTATTCCCTGGCCGTGCGCTGGTTGATTGATGCCTCCCGCACCCGCGGCGGCCGTTCCATGCCCGAACGCCTCGCGGCCGAACTGATGGAAGCGGCCGACGGACAGGGCGGCGCCGTTCGCCGGCGCGACGAAATCCATCGGATGGCGGAAGCGAACCGCGCGTTCGCGATCTACGCCTATTAACCCCCCTGCCTGACTCCCGGAACACGAGGCCCATGAGCACCCTGGATATTTCGCGTACGCGCAACATTGGAATCATTGCGCACATCGACGCGGGCAAGACCACAACTACCGAACGCATCCTGTTTTTCTGCGGCCGGATTCACCGGGTAGGTGAGGTGCACGAGGGCAATGCCCAGATGGACTGGATGGCGCAGGAACGCGAGCGTGGCATCACCATCGTGGCCGCCGCTACCACGGCCTCCTGGAATGACCATCGGATCAACATCATCGATACGCCCGGCCACGTGGATTTCACCGCCGAAGTCGAGCGTTCCCTGCGTGTGCTCGATGGCGGCGTGGTCGTGTTTGACGCGGTTAATGGCGTCGAGCCGCAGACCGAAACGGTCTGGCGACAGGCCGACCGCTATAGCGTCCCGCGGATCGCCTTCATTAACAAGATGGACCGGCGTGGGTCGGACTTCGAGGCCACAGTCGACTCGATCCGTGACCGCCTCGGCGCCAATCCGGTTCCCATTCAGTTCCCCATCGGATTCGAAGCCGATTTCGAGGGCGTGGTAGATCTGGTGAACATGCAGGCTGTCCATTGGCGTCAGGACGGTCTTGCGGCCCCAGAGCAAGGCCCGATTCCGCCGGAGCTGGAAGTGCATGCCCTCTACGCGCGCGAACGGATGATCGAGGCGCTGGCCGAAGTTGATGACGACATCGCCGCGAAGTACCTGGACCGTGAGGATCTCACCGCTGACGAGTTGAAGACCGCGCTGCGGCAGATGACCGTTTCAGCCAGCGGGGTCCCAGTGCTGATGGGCTCGGCATTGCGCAACAAGGGCATTGAGCCGCTGCTCGATGCCATCACTGCGTATCTCCCTTCGCCGCGGGACGTTCCTCCAGTGACCGGGATCAACCCCAAGACCGGCGCTGAAGAGCAGCGCCGGCCTGCCGAAGACGAACCGTTCACCGCGATCGCCTTCAAGATCGTGGCCGATCCGCACGCCGGCAAACTGGCTTATTTCCGCGTGTACTCCGGATCAATCGAGCCTGGCGCGAGGGTGCTGAACGCCACTGCCTCCAAGCGCGAGCGGCTGTCGCGGGTGCTCCGCATGCACGCGGACAAGCGCGAGGAGGTCACGGAAACGATTCGATACGGCGATATTCTGGCCGCCGTGGGGGTCCGCTCGACCAATACCGGGGACACCTTGACAGACCCCAAATACCCCTTGCAGCTGGAGTCCATCACATTTCCCGAGCCGGTCGTCACCATCGCGATCGAACCGAAGAGCCGCGGTGACCAGGACAAGATCATCGACGCGCTGCGACGACTTGGCGAGGAAGACCCCACCTTTCGCATCAGCGCCAACGAGGAAACGGGACAGACGCTGATCGCCGGCATGGGCGAGTTGCACCTTGAGGTCATCGTTGATCGACTCCTGCGCGAGTACCGCGTGGGCGCCAACATCGGTCGGCCCGAGGTGTCCTACCGCGAGCGTCCGCGGAAGGAAGCCATCGGTCGCGGTCGCTTCGTGCGGCAGACCGGTGGGCGCGGGCAATTTGGGGATGTGACCGTGGAACTAGAGCCCTTGCCGCTCGGCACGGGCGTTCAGATTGAGCGGCGCATCGTCGGCGGTGCCATTCCCATTCAGTTCGTCCCCGCTGCCGAGCGCGGCGCGGCGCGTCGCCTGGCGAGCGGTCCGCAGGGCATGGAAGTCACCGACGTGCGGATCACGCTGGTGGACGGCTCTTATCATGAGGTCGATTCTTCAGAACTAGCCTTCGAAATCGCCGGCGCCATGGCTGTCGAGGACGCGCTCAACCGGGCGCGCACCGACGTGATGGAGCCGGTTATGGGCATTCAAGTCGTCGTGCCCGAGGACTACGTGGGCGACACACTGGCCGGTCTGGCCGCCAAGCGGGGCACAATCCTCGGCGCGGACATGCGCGGCGGATCGCACATCATCACGGCAGAAGTACCGCTCGCTACAATGTTCGGGTACGCTAACGAGTTGCGTTCGGCGACACAGGGTCGCGGGACGTTCTCAATGGAATTTTCCCACTACGCGGTCACCCAACGAGCGGGTGTCGCGGAT
This sequence comes from Chloroflexota bacterium, assembly GCA_965263175.1. Taxonomy (GTDB): domain Bacteria; phylum Chloroflexota; class UBA11872; order UBA11872; family UBA11872; genus UBA11872. The sequence goes on along the minus strand of OZ253587.1, from coordinate 2,166,624 downwards.
GGACTTCTGACGCCGGTTTCGTAACCGCGTACTGCGCAGGAGCACAGGAGCGAATGGCACGCCAACACTTCGAACGAACCAAGCCGCACGTCAACGTCGGCACGATTGGCCATGTCGACCACGGCAAGACCACTCTGACCGCTGCTATCACCAAGGTGCTGTCGTTCAAACAGCTGGCCAACTTCATGCCCTTCGATGAGATTGACCGCGCGCCCGAGGAGAAGGAACGCGGCATCACAATCCAGATTACTCACGCCGAATACGAGACCGAAAACCGGCACTACGCCCACATCGACGCCCCGGGCCACCGTGACTACATCAAGAACATGATCACCGGCGCCGCCCAAATGGACGGCGCGATTGTGGTTGTTGGCGCCGACGACGGACCGATGCCGCAGACCTACGAGCACGTGCTGCTAGCGCGCCAGGTGGACGTGCCGGCCATCGTGGTCTTCCTCAACAAGGCGGACATCGTCGAGGACGAGGAGCTGGTAGAACTCGTCGAGCTCGAACTGCGCGACCTGCTCAGCAAGTACGACTTTGACGGGGACAACGCGCCGATCATCGCCGGCAGCGCCCTCCAGGCCCTGGAGTCGGAAAGCACCGACATCGACGCACCCGAGTACCAGCCGATCCTTGAGCTGTTGGAAGCCATCGACACGTACATTCCACAGCCGGAGCGTCCGGTCGATCAGCCGTTCCTCATGCCGGTCGAGGACGTCTTCGGCATCAAGGGCCGCGGCACCGTGGTCACCGGCCGTGTCGAGCGCGGCAAGATCCGGCCGGGCGAGCAGATCGACATTGTCGGCATGCGCTCCGAAATCGAGCAGCATGTTGTCACCGGTGTTGAGATGTTCCGCAAGACGCTTGACGAGGGCGTCGCCGGCGACAACGTTGGATGCCTGCTCCGCGGCGTTGAGCGCGATGAGGTGCAGCGCGGCATGGTGCTGGCCAAGCCCAAATCCATCACGCCGCATACGGAGTTCAAGGCCGAGGTTTATGTGCTGACCCGCGACGAGGGTGGTCGGCACACGCCGTTCTTCACCGGCTATCGTCCGCAGTTCTACATTCGAACCACGGACGTGACTGGCGAGATTGAGTTGCTGGAGGGGACCGAGATGGTCGTCCCCGGTGACAACGTGGAAATGACCGTTCGCCTGCACCAGCCGATCGCCCTGGAAGACGGCGTCAACTTCGCAATCCGCGAAGGCGGCGTTACGGTTGGCGCGGGCGTGGTCACTAGGATCGTCAAGTAACCAATGGCACAAGCGCGCGCCAGACCGACCCGCCAGGCTTCGTTCGAAGTTTCGTCTCGGCGCGCGCCAGCGCGGCCGCGGCGGCAGTCACCCACGCAACGGATCAGGATTCGCCTGAAGGCGTATGACCATCGTGTGCTGGACGACGCCGCGCGGCGCATCATCGATACCGCCGGTCGGACGGGCGCCGATGTGCGCGGACCAATTCCACTGCCCACGGAGCGCAAGACCTGGACGGTGATTCGCTCGCCGTTCATCGACAAGGACTCACGCGAACAGTTCGAAATGCGGACGCACAAGCGCCTGATTGATGTCATTGATCCCACGCCCCAAACAATGGACGAACTCCTGCGGTTGCAGTTGGCCGCTGGTGTCGACATCGAGCTCAAGTCATAGCCATGTCTGTTGGACTGATTGGCCGCAAACTCGGCATGACGCAGATATTCGACGACCAAGGCCGCGCCTTTGGGGTTTCAGTCATTCAGGCTGGCCCCTGTCACGTCACCCAAGTCCGTACCGAGTCGACCGACGGCTACGCCGCCGTGCAACTTGGCTTCGACCCAGTGCCCGAGCGCCGGCTCACCCGTGCCGAGCGCGGTCATCTGGGTCGCCTACCGTCCTACCGTGTCCTGCGTGAGTTTCGAAGCCAGGATGCTGCTGACCTTTCGGTGGGCGACGAGTTGACGGTCACGAACGTGGACCTTGGTCCCCGGGTGGACGTGGTCAGCGTGGCTAAGGGCAAAGGGTTTGCGGGCGTGATGAAGCGCCACGGCTTCAAAGGCGGCAAGCGAACCCACGGGCAATCCGACCGAGAACGCGCCCCTGGATCGATTGGCGCCGGAACATCGCCGAGCCGCGTCTTCAAAGGCACGCGGATGGCCGGACGCATGGGGGGAGGCCGAGCGACGGCCCAGAACCTGGCGGTGGCAAAGATTGATGGCGAACGCGGGCTGATCCTGCTGGTTGGGGCCGTGCCGGGTCCGCGCGACACGGTCGTCGTAATCCGGCCGATTCGAAAGCCGGATCGGCGGATGGATTGATGGCCGCCGAATTGGCATCGCCAGCCGCGCTCACTCCCGTGGGAAGCGACTGTTTTGGCGCCGCCGCTGCGTCGGCCGAACTGATGAAGCGCATGCTGACGATGCACGCAGCCAACCAACGCCAGGGCACAGCCAATACGAAGAGCCGCGGCGAGGTTGTGGCCAGCACGGCCAAGCTCTTCCGTCAGAAATCCACTGGTCGGGCGCGCGCGGGTAGCGCCGGTTCACCCGTCCGGCGTGGTGGCGGCGTTGCCTTTGGCCCGAGGCCGCGCCGAACGCGCGTGCACGTGAGCAAGCGTGAACGCCGACAGGCGGTTCGTGCACTGCTGGCGGCAAAGGCCGCCGCCGATTGCATCAGCGTGGCTGCGTCGTGGGGCGACTCGCCAAAGACTCGTGATCGCGCCGCCTGGTTGAAGGCCGCCGGCCTGTCCGGGCGCGTGCTGCTGGTTGACGTTGATCCCCCGGAGGAACTGCGACGCTCGGTGCGCAACATTCCCAATGTGGATGTCGAGCGGGCCGATACCCTGAATTTCTATGAAATTGCCGTCGTCGATCATCTCGTGGCCAGCCAAGCGGCCCTGGATGCGCTACAGGAACGAGTCGGCGCATGAACCCAGCCGACGTCATAACTCGCCCAATCGTCACGGAAAAGTCCACCGCCCTCAGTGAACTTGGGAAATACGTTTTCGAGGTTCGTGGCGGCACGTCCAAGCAGGCCATCAGGAGTGCCGTGGAGGCTATGTTTCACGTGGAAGTTTTGTCGGTGAACGTGATGAACCTGCGCGGTAAGCCGCGGCGCATGGGTCGCTTTCAGGGCCACCGGCCCAGTTGGCGCAAGGCTATCGTGACGCTTCGCGAGGGCCACAGCATCGAAGTGGTTCCGGGGGTCTGATCGATGGGACTCCGCAGCTTCAATCCAACTTCGCCGGGCCGTCGCGGCTACGTGGCCGTTGACAACGCAGAACTGTCCGGCGATCGGCCGCTCAAGAACCTGCTCCGCCCCCTCGCCAAACACGCCGGTCGCAACAACACCGGGCGCATCACCGTCCGGCACCGTGGCGGAGGCTCTAAGCGTCGCTACCGCGTGATCGACTGGCGTCGCGACAAGTTTGATGTGCCTGCGGTGGTGGCCAGCGTGGAATACGACCCCAACCGCTCCGCCCATATCGCCCTGCTGCACTACCGCGACGGCGAGAAGCGCTACATCCTGGCGCCCGTCGGAATCGGCGTTGGCAGCGAGATCGTCTCCGGGCCCGGCGTCGAGCCGCGGCCTGGTAACGCTATGCAGTTGGCTCGTGTCCCGGCGGGGACCGAAGTGCACGCCGTTGAACTTACTCCCGGACGCGGCGCTCAGCTTGTGCGCTCGGCCGGCATGGTGTGCCAGCTTATGGCCAAGGATCGCGGGCTGGCGACCCTGCGGTTGCCGTCGGGCGAGATGCGACAGGTATCCGATGCCTGCATGGCCACGGTTGGACGCGTAGGAAACGCGGACCACAGCAACCAATCGGCTGGAAAGGCCGGGCGGATACGCTGGCGGGGCCGACGACCACATGTGCGCGGCGCGGCTATGAATCCGAGCGACCATCCGCACGGCGGCGGCGAAGGTAAGGCACCGGTTGGCATGCCGGGACCCAAGACGCCGTGGGGCAAACCCACGCAGGGACGGCGAACGCGCGTTGGGCGGCGCCCCAGCGACAAATTCATCGTGCGCCGGCGGAACAGGTAGGACCGTATGTCACGTAGCGCCAAAAAGGGCTGGTACATCCATCCGAAGCTCGAAAAGCGTGTCGCCGAGGCCTCACGCAGTCGTCGTAAGCAGGTCATTCGTACCTGGAGCCGAGCCAGCGTGGTTCACCCCGAAATGGTTGGCCTGACGATTGCCGTCCATGACGGTCGACGCCACGTCCCGGTGTATATCTCGGAGAATATGGTTGGGCACCGGCTTGGCGAATTTGCGCCGACCCGTACGTTCCGCAGCCATGCGCGCGGACGCTCAACTTCGCCGATGGGACACTGACGCATGGAAGTCTCGGCTACCGCCAAGTACGTGCGGATGTCGCCCCAGCGCGGGCGGTCCGTCGCGCGTGAGCTGGCTGGACTTGAGATCGAGCAGGCCATGGCTACCCTGGCGTTCATGCCCAACCGTGCCGCCGCCGAGATCTCCAAAGTGATCAAGTCCGCCGCAGCCAACGCCGAACACAATTACGCCCTGGACCGCGACGTGTTGCGGATCCAGTCGGTCGTGGTTAACGACGGGCCTTCGTTGCGGCGCTTTCGGCACAGGTCGCGCGGCCGTATTGGGATGTACCAGAAGCGCTCCGGTCACATCACCGTGACCGTTGAAGATGGGGTGGCGTAGGCATGGGTCGCAAGGTTCATCCCATCGGCTACCGCCTTGGCTACACCACGCGCTGGGAAAGCACGTGGTACGCCGATCGTGACTACACCGAGCTTCTGCTCGAAGACTTGGCGATCCGGAATCTCGTTCGCAGCTTTCTCGAAGCGCCGGACGGTCGCAATGCGGCTCGTCGCGGTGGGCGCCGGCGGGGCAGCTATGGCGCTGGGGTGTCGAAAATCGAGATTGAGCGTCAGGTCAGCCAGGTTCGGGTTGTCATCCATACGGCGCGGCCGGGCATCGTGATCGGGCGTGGCGGCAGCAACCGCGAAGAAATCCAGAACCGCATTGAGCGGCACACTGGCAAGCGGGTGGCCGTGGATGTTGAAGAAATCAGCCAGCCGGAACTCGACGCTTTTCTGGTGGCTCGCAATGTTGCCGACCAATTGGAGCGGCGGGTTTCTTTCCGGCGGGCAATCAAGATGACCGCGGAACGAACCATGCGCGCCGGCGCGCATGGCGTGAAGATCATGGTGAGCGGCCGGCTTGGCGGGCGCGAAATGTCGCGCAGCGAGTTCGAGCTCCTGGGCACCGTGCCGCTCCAGACGTTGGATGCCGATATCGACTACGGATTCACCGAGGCACGAACGTCCGCGGGCCGGATCGGGGTTAAGGGGTGGGTCCACCGTGGCGCCGCCCGTGACGCCGCCGAATTGCTGTCCGAGCCCGTGTCCCGGCCGGTGGCGGGCCGGCGGCGGCGGCCGCCGCGAGGTTAGCTATGTTGATGCCCAAGCGAACCAAGTTTCGCAAGATGCACCGAGGTCGCCGCCGTGGCCGAGCCGGGCGTGGTGACTCGCTCGCCTCAGGTGAGTTTGGCCTGCAGGCCACCACCGTGGGTTGGGTCGACAGCCGCGAGATCGAGGCGGCCCGTCGGGCCATTACTCACTCGGTCAGGCGAACCGGCCAGCTCTGGATTCGAGTCTTCCCGGACAAGCCCGTTACGCAGAAGCCGGCCGAGGTTCGCATGGGCAGCGGGAAGGGCAATGTCGAGAGTTGGGTTGCTGTCATCAAGCCAGGGCGTATCCTTTTTGAACTCGCCGGGGTTGAAGAAGACATGGCTCGTGAAGCCATGCGTCTTGCGTCTCACAAACTCTCAGTGCAAACCCGTGTCGTCTCGCGTGCGGCGGAGGTCACCATTGGGTAAGGCTGAGCAATTCCGGGATCTGAGCGATGACGAGTTGACGACACGGATTGCAGAAACCAAGGAAGAGCTCTTCCGGCTGCGCGTCCAGCACGCGACGTTGCAGCTGGCGGATACCTCACAGATGCGCCATGTGCGCCGCGATATCGCCCGCATGCTGACGGTTCAGCGCGAACGTACGCTGGCGCCTCACGAGATGGAGGAGGCCTAACCCGTGCCTGGAGCTCGTGCTCGCCGGGTCGGTCGCGTCGCCAGCGATCGGGCCGACAAGACCATCATCGTTGAGGTGGAATCTGTCCGCCGTCATCGGCTGTATAAGAAGCCGGTGCGCATTCGGAGAAAGTTCATGGCCCACGACCCTCAGAACACGTGCCGCATTGGCGATGTGGTCCAAATTGAGGAATCGCGTCCAATGAGCCGGCGCAAGCGCTGGCGACTGGTCGAGGTTATGGAACGCACCCAGCTCACCGACGAAGAACGCCAGGCGGCCTTCAGCGTCGGTGCGGCCGAGGATGAATCCGCCACCAATGCCGAAGACTCCGACCACTCCTCACCACAATGATCCAGCAACAAAGCCGGCTCAAAGTCGCCGATAACAGTGGCGCGCGCGAAATCATGTGCATCCGCGTGCTCGGCGGGTCGTCCCGCAAGTACGCGCATGTCGGGGACATTATCGTGGGCAGCGTCAAACAGGCGGCTCCAAACAGCCCGGTCCCGCGCGGGTCGGTGGTTCGTGCCGTTGTCGTGCGGGTGAAAAAGGAATATCGGCGGCCAGACGGTTCGCGCATTCGCTTTGACGACAACGCCGCCGTTCTGCTTGAAGGGGAAGTGCCGCGCGGCACGCGCATCTTCGGGCCCGTAGGGCGCGAACTGCGTGACCGGCGATTCATGCGCATCGTCTCCATGGCGCCCGAGGTCTTATAGTCATGTCAATTCGGCGCTTTCGAATTCGAAAAGGCGACACGATCCAGGTGTTGCAGGGGCGCGATGTGGGGCGTCGGGGCGTCGTTGAGCGCGTTGTTCCCGCGACCGGCCGGGTCGTGGTTGAGGGCATCAACGTCCGCAAGCGCCATGCCAGACCGCGGGCGATCGGACAACCGGCAGGTATCATTGACTTCAACGCCCCGTTTGATGTCTCCAACGTCATGCTGGTATGTCCCGCCTGCAGCCAGCCGGTGAGAGTCGGCTACACGCTGGGCGGAGATGGTGTGAAGCGGCGCCACTGCCGCAAATGCAACGAACAGATTGACGAGTAATGGCCCGCCTGCTCACACGCTATCGGGAAGAGATCCGGCCGCAGTTGATGCGGGAGTTTGGATATTCCAATCCGCTTGCTGTCCCGGGTTTGGACCGAATCATCGTAAACATCGGGCTCGGCGAGGCGCTCGAAAATGATGCGGCCGTGGATCACGCTGTCCGAGATATCGCCACGATCACCGGGCAGCGCCCCGTGGTGACTCGAGCGCGCAAGAGCGTGGCGGCATTCAAGCTGCGCGCCGGACAGCGCGTGGGCGTGAAGGGCACGTTGCGCGGCACCCGAATGTATGAATTCCTGGACCGCCTCGTGACTGTGGCCCTGCCGCGTATGCGCGACTTTCGGGGCGTCCGGCGTACGTCGTTCGACGGGCGCGGAAACTACGCGCTGGGGCTGACCGAGCAGCTCATATTCCCGGAGATCGACTACGACCAGATTGATCGCATCCGCGGCCTGCAGGTCGTCATCGTGACAACCGCGCCAACAGACGGCGAAGCCCTACGGCTGCTCGAACTTCTCGGCACGCCGTTCCAACGCCTCGAAGAGGCGGCCTGAGGTTCGGACATGGCGAGAAAGGCAAAGATCGAAAAGTGGAAGCGCGAGCGCAAGGCCTGGCTGGACCCCGACTTCGAATCCAAGTCGATTCGCGGGCGCAAGCTACGCTTCAAGGTGCGGTATCGCAACCGGTGCCGACTCTGTGGGAGACCGCGAGCCCACATGCGCCACTTCGGCATCTGCCGAATCTGCTTCCGCGAGCTGGCCGTCAAGGGCCACATCCCGGGTGTGACGAAGGCGAGTTGGTGAGCCCACGATGACTGACCCGATCGCGGACATGCTGACCCGGTTGCGGAACGCCGTCGCGGCCCGTCACACCAAGGTCCGCATGCCCCATTCCAAGACCAAGGCGCGGATCGCGGCGGTCCTCGTTGCCGAAGGCTTTGTGGCATCCGTCGAAACGATCCAGGAAGCACATCGAACCTGGTTGGACGTGCAGCTGCGCTACCAAGACGGCGGGCCCGCCTTTGGTGGCGCCAAGCGGGTCAGCCGTCCCGGTCTGCGCATCCACTCCCGCGCGCGAGAGATTCCACGGGTGATGGGTGGCATTGGAACCGCCGTAATATCCACTTCGCAGGGCATCATGACCGGCCGTGAAGCCGCCAAGCGGCGGCTCGGCGGCGAAGTCCTCTGCTTCGTCTGGTAATCCCGTGTCCCGTATTGGCTTGACTCCCATTGATGTGCCTGACGGCGTGATCGTCAGCTTTGACGACGACAACGTCGCAACCGTCAGCGGCCCCAAAGGTGAACTGGTGCAAGCCCTGCCGCGCATGATCACGTTCACGCGGGAGAACGGGCGCATGCTGGCCAGCCGGCCCAACGACGCCCACCGGATCCGCGCCATGCACGGGCTGGCTCGCCAGTTGGTGGCCAACATGATCCTCGGCGTCACGCAGGGCTATGAGAAGCGGCTCGAAATCCAGGGCACGGGCTACCGGGTCGTGCTCCAAGGCAGGACACTGGACCTGCAGCTGGGGTTCACCCACCCGCAGAGGCGTCAGGCGCCCGATGGCATCGAGTTCGAGGTACCGGACCCCACCCACATCATCATCCGTGGTATTGATAAGCAGGCCGTGGGCCAGGTGGCGGCGGAACTGCGAGCGATCCGGCCTGCCGATCCGTACAAAGGCCACGGGCTCCGCTACCAGGGCGAAGTCGTACGGCGGAAGCCCGGCAAGACCGCCGCCACGGCAGTCGTATAGGTGGTGTGACGATGGCCGTTGTGAACCGACAAGTGGCGCGCAAGCGCCGACATCGCCGCATTCGCCGCCGGGTGGTTGGGCGCCCCCAGCGGCCACGCCTGGCAGTATTTCGCAGCCTCAAGCACACCTACGCGCAGGTGATTGACGACGTGACCGGGCATACCCTGGCTGCCGCCTCATCGCGTGAATCCGCAATTGAGGGCGCCACCAAACTTGAACGCGCGGCTGACGTTGGAGCGCGCTTGGCCGAGCGTGCGAAGGAGATTGACATAACGACAGTCGTTTTCGACCGCGGCGGACACCGATATCACGGGCGCGTCAAGGCTCTGGCCGACGCCGTCCGCACGGGGGGGATCGTACTATGACGATGGACAGGAGACTTCCCCGGGGCGGTCGCGATGCGGCCCGCGACATGGGTGATCTTCAGCGCCTGGACGACCGTGTCGTTCGCATCAAACGGGTTGCTAAGGTCGTCAAGGGCGGTCGCCGATTTGGATTCAATGCGATCGTGGTTGTCGGCGACCGTCGCGGTCGCGTGGGCGTGGGTATTGGCCGGGCCAATGAAGTGGTAGCGGCCATTCGTAAGGGACAGGAACGCGCGCGCCGGTCCCTGATCGAGGTTCCCCTCACCGAGGATGGCTCGATTCCGCATTACGTCGAACAGAGCTACCGCGCATCCAAGGTCGTGCTGCGTCCTGCTCGCCCCGGTACCGGGGTCATCGCCGGCAGCGCGGTTCGGGCCGTGCTCGAACTCGCCGGCGTTCGCAACCTGCTTACCAAGATCATCGGTTCCACAAACGCCGTGAACGTGGTCCGAGCCACGGTCAACGGCCTGGCCAGTCTCCGGATTCCCGAAGAAACCGTCGCCCGCCGCATGCAGGCCGTGGGCAGGCCTTCCGATGACTGAACTCCGCCTGCGTCAGACCCGCAGTTCCATCGGCTCCAGGGATTCGCAGCGCGACACCCTCAGGGCGCTGGGCCTGGGCGCAATCGGTCGGCGCTCGTCTCGGCCTGACACTCCCGACGTCCGGGCTATGGTCAAGGTCGTGGAACACCTCATTGAGGTCGCATCCGGCAAATCGAACGGCGACAACGCATGAAACCGCACCAGATCACCGCCGCCGCGCCCCCGCGCAAGCGCCGTCGCCAGGTCGGCCGCGGCGAAGGCTCCGGCAAAGGCAAGACGGCCGGGCGCGGTACCTTGGGCGAAGGTGCCCGAAGCGGCACCAACGCCTATCCCGGCTTTGAAGGCGGGCAGACGCGCCTGTTGATGCGCTTTCCCAGCCGCCGCGGTTTCACCAACCACCGCTTCAGGCGCGACTACCAGCCCGTCAACCTCAGTGCGCTGAATGTCTTCCCTGAGGGATCCGTTGTGGGGCCTGATGAACTTCAGAACAAAGGCCTGATCGAGCCCGGCCTCTTCAAGATTCTTGCCGATGGCGATCTGGACCACGCATTGACGGTGCGCGCACCGAAATTCTCGGCGGCGGCAAAGGCGAAGATCGAAAGCGCCGGTGGCTCTGCCGAGGAGTTGAGCGCGTGATCGAGACGGCCGTCGCAGCTTTCCAGCTTCCCGACGTTCGTCGCAAGATTCTCTTCACAATCGGCCTGCTCGTCCTATTTCGTGCGGTCGCGCACATCCCGCTGCCCGGCGTAAATACGGAGTTGTTGGCGGACTTCTTCGCCGGCAACCAGTTGCTGGGGTTCATGAACCTCCTATCGGGCGGTGCGCTGGAGAACTTCTCGGTTGTCGCGCTGGGTGTCTACCCGTACGTAACCGCCAACATTGCCTCGACCGTATTGGTGCCGTTGATCCCGGCGCTGCAGGAGCTCTCACGCGAGGGTGAGGCCGGCCGCCGCAAGATCGCCCAGTGGACCCGCTTGGCCACGATCCCGTTCGCCATGTTGCAGGGGTTCGGACAGATCCAGATCCTGCGCTCGGCCCAGCAGGGCCTGCTCTCTCCCACGCTGGGCCCGTTCGACATTTTCGTGATGCTGGTTGTGATGACCGCCGGGACGATGTTTCTACTCTGGATCGGCGAGTTGATCACCGAGAACGGCATCGGCAACGGCGTCTCCATCATCATCTTTGCCGGAATCGTTGCCGGCGCTCCTGCCGCGCTGGGCCAGTCGCTGTTTGCCGGCGAGAACATTGGCGGCTTCTTCGCCGTCGTGGTCATCGGCCTCATCATGATTGCCGCCATCGTCTTCGTGCAGGAAGCGCAGCGCCGGATCCCGGTCCACTACGCCAAGCGCATCCGAGGGACTCGCATGTACGGCGGTCAGAGCACACACATTCCGCTCAAGGTCAATTCCGCAGGCATGATTCCGCTGATTTTTGCGTTCTCACTGATGCTGCTTCCGGCTACGGTTGCAAGCTACTTCGAGACGTCCGAGGTTGGCTGGCTTGCAAACGCCGCCGGCGCCATCGCTATCACCCTCAGTCCCAGCAATGGCATCTACTGGGTGTTCACGTTTTTGCTCGTCATCATCTTCACGTACGTGTACACGCTGGTCGTTTTTCAGCAGCAAAACCTAGCCGAGAATCTGCAAAAGAACGGCGGCTTCATCCCGGGGATCCGTCCTGGACGTCCCACACACCGCTATCTGACGGGCGTGGTCCACCGCATCACGCTGGCGGGCGCGGTGTTCCTGGGAATCATCGCCGTCGTGCCATTCGTTGCCCAGACCGTAACCGGTGCGGACGCCGTGGCCATCAGCAGCACGGGCATGCTCATCGTGGTGGGCGTCGTGCTGGACACCATGCGCCAGCTCGAATCCCAGTTGATGATGCGCAACTACGAAGGCTTCATTCGGTAGCTACATGGGCGAGCGTCCGGTGATTCTGGTATTGCTCGGGCCGCCCGGTGCCGGCAAAGGCACGCAGGGCGAGCGGCTGGCCCGCCGCATTGCGCTCGATCACCTATCTACCGGCGATATGTTCCGCGACGCCGTTACCGCCGGTTCGCCAGCGGGCCTGCGCGCCGAGTCCTACCTGCACAGTGGCCAGCTCGTACCCGACCAGGTGGTGCTTCAGGTGATCGAGGAGTACCTGGGGGACGTTCGAGGCCGTGATACCTGCTTTGACGGCTTTCCCCGCACCCGCAACCAGGCAGAGAAGCTGGACGAGCTGCTCAAGCAATTCAACCTGTCCGTGACGGGCGTTCTCTATATTGACGTACCCGATGACATAGCCTTGAAGCGCCTACTTAGCCGAGGCCGCGCGGACGACACCGAAGAGACGGCCTGCTATCGGTTGCAGGTCTACCATGAGGACACCGAGCCGCTGATCGCCTACTACCGCGAGGCAGGCGTGCTTATCGAGGTGGACGGCACCGGCGGCGTCGAATCCGTCGCGCGCCGCGTCTGGGCAACTTTGCAAGCCGCAATTCGATGATGTCAGTCTCCATCAAGCCCAAGACGCCTGAACAGGTCGAAGCAATGTTTGCTTCAGGGCGCGTGTTGGCGGGGGCGTTGGACGAGATCGAGGTTGCGGTGCGGCCAGGCGTAACCACGGGTGATCTCAACGCCATTGCCGAGACCTACATTCGAGACCATGGCGGCATTCCCTCGTTCCTTGGCGTGCCGGCGGCGGACCCCGGTATCAAGCCTTTCCCCGGTTCGATCTGCGCGTCAATCAACGACGTGATCGTGCACGGAATTCCGGGTAGCGCAATGTTGCTGGAAGGCGATATCATTGGGTTGGACTGTGGAGTGATTCTTGACGGCTGGCACTCAGACTCAGCGCGTACGCTCGCGGTTGGCGAGATTGACCCTGACGCGAGCCGCCTGCTTGATGTAACTCGCGCGGCACTTGCTGAAGCTATCCGTGCGTCGGTTGCGGGTGGTCACATCGGAGATATTGGGGCTGCTGTGCAGAAGCTGGTCGAGGAGGCCGGACTCACCATCGTGAGACGATTCGTCGGACACGGGATCGGGCGCACTATGCATGAGTCGCCGCAGGTGCCAAACTTCGGGCGGCTTGGCAGCGGTCCTGCCCTGGTCCCCGGAACCACCCTGGCAATCGAGCCGATGGTTAACATCGGTTCCGGCGGCGTGGTCTTTGATGACGACGGCTGGACCGCTCGAACCGACGATGGTTCGTTGTCCGCCCACTTTGAGCACACCGTGGCAATTACCGACGCGGGTCCGCGCGTCCTGACGGAAGCAGTCTGAGGATCGCCATGCCGCCCCCCAAGAACCGAAAGAAGGATGCGCCGGCCCCGACGGAAGAGGCGTCCAACAAGAGACCCGTCATCGAGATCGAAGGCGAAGTTGTCGACTCGCTGCCGAACACGATGTTCCTCGTCAAGCCCATCGGGCCGGACGGCCAGCCGCTGCGTATCCAGATCGCCGATGGGGGCGACGACGAGCCGAAGGCCATCCTCGCCCATCTGGCCGGAAAGATGCGGCTGCGCTTCATTCGGGTCGGAGTTGGCGACCGCGTGCGGATGCAACTCTCGCCCTACGACCTCTCGCGAGGACGAATCACCTGGCGGCTGCGCGCCGATCAGCGAGTGGAGCGGTAGCGACCATGCAAGTCTCGGCTTCCGTCAAACCACGGTGCGACCGCTGCCGCGTCATCCGGCGTCATCGGCGTGTCATGGTCATTTGCTCGAATCCGAAGCACAAGCAGCGGCAAGGCTAACGACAGGAGACACATGGCTCGCATAGCTGGGATTGACATTCCGCGCCACAAGCCGGTGGTGATTGCACTGACGCACATCTACGGCATTGGTCGCACCACCAGCGCCGGAATCGTCAGGCAGGCCGACATCAACCCGCAGACGCGCGTGAGCGACTTGACCGAGGCCGAACTCGGTCGCATCCGCGCCCTCATCGGGGGCGAGCGCGTCGAAGGCGACTTGCGGCGCGTCGTGCAGACCAGCATCGCCCGCCTGCGTGAAATCGGGTCCTATCGAGGACTTCGCCATCGCATCGGACTCCCGACGCGCGGACAGCGCACGCGCACCAACGCCCGTTCGCGCAAAGGGCCCCGCCGCACCGTTGGCATTCGCAAGCGCGTAATCAAGCGAGGCTAGACGAATGGCCGAACGATCAAGCCCGACCCGACGACGTACACGCGCACCCGTGCCTCGGGGCGCCGCGCACATCCACGCCACGTTCAACAACACCATCATTACCATCACGGACCCCGTGGGCGACACCATTGCGTCGGCCAGCGGGGGCACCATCGGCGCTCGCGGGTCGCGCAAGAGCACGCCGTTCGCCGCGCAGCAGGCCGCCGAGCAGGCCGCCCAGCGCGCCATGGACGCCGGTATGCGTGAGATCAACGTGTTCGTCAAAGGCCCCGGCTCAGGCCGCGACGCCGCCGTGCGCGCGCTACAGTCGGTTGGCCTCAATATCTCAAGCATCTCGGACGTAACCCCAATCCCTCACAACGGTCCGCGGCCGCCCAAGCGCCGGCGCGTGTAGGCCGCAGCCAGCACAGGGAGTCGAACTCGGATGGCCCGATACACAGGACCTGTTTGCCGTCTCTGCCGGCGGGAGGGGGAAAAGCTCTTCCTCAAAGGCGATCGTTGCCACACGCCCAAGTGCGCCATTGAACGCCGCGGCGACCGCGGCGGACCTGGCGCCCGCGGCTTCAGCCGGCGACGTCCCACTGAATACGCCATTCAGTTGCGCGAGAAGCAAAAGGCCCGACGCATTTACGGCGTGCTCGAGCGCCAGTTTCGTCGCCACTATCGGACGGCGGGCAAGCAGAGCGGCGCGCGCGGCGAGCGACTGCTCCAGTTGCTGGAGTTGCGGGCCGATAGCGTGGTCTACCGTATGGGCTTCGGGCTCAGCCGCGCGCATGCCCGGCAGATTATTCGGCATGGCCACATTGAGTTGAACAACCGAAAGCACGACATTCCCTCGGCTGTTCTGCGTGTCGGCGACCGGATTCGCCTGCGCCAGAAGAGCCGTAACATTGATGCCATCAAGAATGCAATGGATCGAGCCGAGTCGCTGGGTCGTCCGGCGTGGCTCTCGGTGGATCTCGAGGCATTCGAGGGCACTATCAACGCGATCCCCGATCGCAACCAGATTGACGCCACACTCAACGAGCAACTGATCGTGGAGTTCTACTCGCGCTAGCCCGTGCGCGAGAGTCCGGCCAGCCGGACAGGAAGGTAAGGACCAGCGGTGTTTCTTGGACCTGTTGAATCAGTTGAGGCCGAAGCCGACTTCCAGCCGACCGTACAGACGGTCGAGGTCGGCGATAACTACGCACATTTTCAGATCGAGCCGCTGCGCCGCGGTTTTGCGCACACGCTGGGCAATCCTCTGCGCCGCGTCCTGCTTGCGGCGCTGCCCGGCGCGGCCATTTCCACTGCGCGAGTGGATAGCGTTTTGCATGAGTTCAGCACGCTCGACTTCATGCGCGAAGACCTGGTCGAGTTCCTCCTCAATGTGAGGGGGATTAGGCTGCGATCACACGACTCCGAGTCCGCCATCTGTTACCTGGAGGTTGAAGGCCCCGCCGATGTCACCGCTGGCAACCTTGAACTGCCGAGCGGCGTCGAGATCGTGAATCCTGGGCATCATCTGGCGTCTCTGACTGACGCTGGCATTCTGCGGGCCGAGTTTGCCGTCGAAACCGGCGCCGGCTACGTCGGTAGCGAGACGCGCGGCGATCTCCCAATCGGCGTCATCCCGCTGGACATGGTCTTCAGTCCGGTCACCAAGGTCGAGTACCACGTGGAGCCGGCACGCGTCGGGCGCGAATCCGAGTACGACCGTCTCGTCCTGAAGATTTGGACCGATGGCGCCGTTAGCCCCGCCGATGCCCTGCGCGGCGGCGCGCAGCAGCTCATTGAGTCCTTCCAGCTCATCGCCGGCGTTGACGAAACGGTGGACGTTATTCCGTCAACGTTCATGCCGCCGACACCGGAGGCCGATGGCGATCCGCTCGAAGATCTCAAGCTCTCCAACCGAGCGTTGAACAGCCTCAAGCGTCACGAGCTTGAAACGGTGCAGGAACTCGTCCGGCTGTCCGAAAACGATCTTTACGAACTGCGCGGCATGGGCGAGCGTCTCGTGAACGAGATTAGCGAGGCCCTGGCGATGCGCGGACTTACATTGGCCGACAACGCCCCCGCGGCTGACGAGAGCCAGGAGTAGGTTCAGTGCGGCACCGTCGACGCGGACGCCATCTCGGCCGCAATCCGACCCAGCGCCGCGCGCTGAAGCGTAGTCTGGTCCGGTCGCTGATTCTGCACAGCCACATTGAGACCACGCTGACGCGCGCCAAGGAAATCCGGCGTGACGTCGATCATTTAATCACGCTTGCCAAGCGCGGCGATCTACACGCTCGCCGCCAGGCCATCGCCCGCATTCCGGACCCCGAAGCGATCGAGCGGCTCTTCGAGGACTTGGCCGATCAATACGCCGACCGCCCGGGCGGCTATACGCGGATTCGCCGCGTGGGTGTCCGCCTTGGCGACGGCGCGCCTTTGGCCCGCATGGAGTTGGTGTGAGGGAATCCCGAACCGTTCGCGCCACGGTCGAATTTGACGGCGCGGCATTTCAGGGATTTCAGCGTCAGCGCAGCGTCCGTACCGTGCAGGGCGCGCTGGAAGCTGCCATCGAGGCGGTCACTGGCGTCGGCGCCACGGTTGCTGGCGCCGGTCGGACCGACAGCGGCGTTCACGCGCTGGGCCAAGTCATCGCCTTCAGCACCCACACGCGGCTGGACGACGCCACGCTGCTGAAGGCGCTCAACGCTCATCTCCCGGCCGATGTCGCCATCCGCGAGCTTGCCACCGCCGCGCCCGGATTCGACCCGCGGCGCGATGCCGTGGCGCGGGTGTACGAGTACCGGATCGAGCAACGCCCCGTCCGTCCCGCCATTGATAGGGGCCGCGCCTGGCACGTCACTCACGTGCTGAACCTGGCCCAGATGCGGAACGCGGCTGCCCAACTGGTCGGCTGTCACGACTTTGACGCGTTCACCGCCGGACCCCAGCCCAGCACGCGGCGTGAGATCTACGCGCTTGAGGTCTGGCGGGAAGGCGCCTCCGTCTTCGTCCGCATCGCCGCCAACGCATTTCTGTACCGCATGGTGCGGCGTATCGTGGCTACGCTCGTTCGCGCCGGCCGTGGCGAGATTGACGCGGCTGACGTTACGGCGCTCTTGGGCCCCGCTCCCCGCTCAGCTGTTCATGGAACGGCCCCGGCGCATGGGTTGACCTTGCTGCAGGTGGAGTATTCCGATCTCGCGCCTCGATACAATCAGCAACGCAAGACACAGGCGGTGATGTCGTGAGCGCACGAAGCGGACGGCGATGGGTGGTAGTGGACGCCTCCGAGCAGACGCTCGGGCGGCTGGCAACGCGCATCGTCCACGTGCTGCGCGGAAAGGACCAGCCGACCTTTACGCCCAACATCGACGATGGCGCTGGGGTCATTGTCATCAACGCCGCGCGCGTCCGGGTGACGGGGCGCAAGCTGGAACAGAAATTTTACATCCGGCACAGCGGCTACCCCGGCGGTCTCCGAATGACACGACTGGATGACATGCTGGCCCGGCGACCCGACCGGGTGATTCGCTTCGCGGTGCGCGGCATGCTTCCCAAGAACGCGCTTGGCCGTCGCGCCCTGAAGCGACTGCGCATTTACGACGGCGCTGAGCACGGCCACCAGGCCCAGCGGCCCCAGACACTTGAGGTTGGTGTATGACCCTGGAAGGCCACTACTACTACGGGCTGGGACGCCGCAAGGAGGCCATTGCGCAAGTGCGTGTCTACGCTGGCCAGGGACCGTTTGTGGTCAACGGCCGTCCGATCGAGGAGTTTCTATCCGTCCCCGATCACCGTTTTCACGCGCTTGAACCCCTGCGAATCCTGGAAGAGATGTCGGTCGGAATTTCCGCCCGGGTGACGGGTGGCGGCACGCGCGGCCAGGCTGGGGCCATTCGGCTTGGTTTAGCCCGAGCTTTGGTGGCTCTGGACGGCGAGAACCGTCCGAAGCTCAAGCAGGCGGGCATGTTGACTCGTGACCCGCGAGCCAAGGAACGCAAGAAGCCCGGTCTCGTTCGGGCGCGCAAGGCCAAGCAGTTCACCAAGCGCTAAGCGTCCGGCGGCGTCTCGACCGACTCGTTGGGTGGCGACTCCAGGTCCAATTCCGGCAAGTCATCCAGCGACGTTAGGCCAAAGTAGGCCAGGAACGTGTCGGTCGTCGTGAAGACCGCCGGCCGCCCAGGGGCGTCCAGTCGTCCGGATTCCCGGATCAGATTCCTCGCCAGCAGGGTAGCCAGGGCGCTGTCGGAGTCCACCCCTCGAACGTGCTCGATCTCGGCGCGTGTCGCCTCGCCTCGATAGGCCACGATCCCCAGGGTTTCCAACGCCGCCCGTGACGGCTGCCGGCGCTGGTCCAGGCCGAGCAGCCGCCGGCAGAAGTCGGCCAAGTCGGGGGAGGAGACGAGCCGAAAGGCGTTCCGGTGCTCCAGCAGCACGATTCCGCGCTGCTGGTAGTGCTTGGTCAATTCGGCCAGCGCTTGGCGAACCTCGGCTTCGGACGCCCCGGTCACGGCGGAAAGTTCGACGGCGGACAGGGCCCGATCCCCCACGAAAAGCAACGCCTCGATCGTTCGCGCCAGCCCGAAGTCGCCCTCCAGCGTGGCGGGCACGGCGCTATGGTCTAGCTCGGCGCTGGCGTCGCTATTCGTCGGCATGCCCGTTGGCGGAGATGAGCATGATGGACCCGAATGGACTCGACTGCTCCACAGTTGCCGCGCGCTGCCTGACAAGGTGCAGGACAGCTACAAAGGTTGCGATGAGTTCCGCGCGGTCTGTGCAGGCGGCTGCGATCACGTCAAACGCCAGCGTTCCCTGAGATTGCAACATGGCCTGCAGATCGCGGACCTTGTCCGCAACGCGAAAGCGCCGTGTAGGTGCGCTGATGAGCGACTCGACCGGCGCGTCGACGCGCATCAGTCGCTCCAGCGCCTTGAGCAGGCGTCCCAGATCGCCGGCCCCTGGCTCGGGCGTCGGCTGCCGGAGACCGGGCGGCGCGACCCGTATGAACGATGCCTGCCCCGCCCGCAGACGCGCGTCCAAGTCCATCGCGACGGCTTTGAACGCCGCGTAGACCCTTAGGCGCTCCGCCAGGTCGTCAACCGACTCTTCCTCGTCGTCCGGCTCGATCTGTGGCAGCAGCGCCCGCGATTTCAGTAGCGCCAGCCGCGACGCCACGAGCAGAAACTCGGAAGCGGCTTCAGCAAATTGCTCGTGAAGGTGGTGGGCGTACGACACGAACTGGTCCGTGACCGCCAGCACCGAAACGCCTGTAATGTCCAGACCTTGCTTCTCGATCAGTTGCACCAGCAGATCCAGCGGACCCTCAAAGTCCTCGATGTCGATCTCGAATCCGGCCAGGGCGCTCGCCTGCCCGGCTGGTCCCCAGGTCGTCACAAGCGGGCGTCCAGTTCGGCCAGCGCCCGTCCGCGGGCGTGCTCGCGAAAGCCATAGGATCGCAGCGTCGCAACCACGTCCGCGTGCGATCCCGCCAGTTCCGCCAGCCACGCGCTGGCCTCGGTATCGCCGACGAGGCGGGCGATTCGCCCCTGGCGTGACGTTGGCGAGTGGTGCTGCCAGCGCAACAGCAGCCAGGGCGCAGAGGCCTTGGTCAGCGTGAGTCCTGCGCGGTCAAGCAGGCTGGGCCGACCCTTGCCAACGTCGTGCAGCAGCGCGGCGACGTGCAGCACCGCATCCTTCGGCCAGGCGTCCTGCGCCGCTGTGTACACCGCCAGCGCGTGGCGTTGATCGGCTGCTGAGAGCCGGCGAAACAGCGTCTGCTCGTCGGCATTTAGCCCGCCCATGGCCTGCTCGCGCGCCTCCGTTGGAACGCGCGGATCGAAGAATGCCAGCGCTTGACGCAGTCGGTAGCTAGCCCCCAAGGAGCAGACTCGTGGCCCAAAGTACGGGACGACTGATGATACCGCTGGCCCCCGGCACGATGGCGACCACCAGAAACAGGCCGATCAGCAGTCCCGGGCCGTAGGAGCGCAGCCTGTCCAATCGGGCGGCCGTGTCTCGCGGGACCAGCCCGACCAACACGCTGAACCCATCCAGCGGCGGCAGCGGAAGCAGGTTGAAAACGGCCAGAAAGAGGTTGAGTTGAATGATCAGGACGACGGCGATCGTGATCGGGTCCGACCTGGAGCTGGTCAGGAACTCCCGGGCAACCGGTGTGAGCGCCAGTGCCAGCACAATGTTGGACGCCGGCCCCGCGGCGGCGACCAGCGCCATGCCGCGGTGCGAGCCGAAGCGCAGCCGGTACGGGTTCACCAGCACGGGCCGCCCCCAGCCGAACGAGGCGATCAGGATCATGATCGTCCCCAGCGGGTCCAGGTGCCGCAGCGGGTTTAGCGTCACCCGGCCCTGCAGGCGTGGCAGGTCGTCGCCCAGCAACGTTGCCGCCAGGGCGTGGCTGGCCTCATGCAGGGTGATCGCGACCACGAACGCAATCGCGACGATGAGGAAGAGCTGTGGGTCTTGGGCGAGGCGAAGCAGCATCTGGGTGCGCCGATCCTGCTAGGCGCTACGCGCTGGCTGGCGTCTGGGAATCTGCCGCCTGAGGAAGGCGGCGCACCCGTATCGGGCAAACAACGACGACCGTCGCCCGCGCTCAGACATCGGCACGCTCAACGGTCACCGGCGTGCCCACGCAACAGCCCAGTGTCCGAGCGGCCGAACCGCCCGGCACGGCGATCTCCAGCAGATTCCAGCTGCCGACCAGCGCCACCGGGTCGTCGCCCGAGCCGTAGGTTTTGGCCAGACCCTTGATGCGCATGTTGCCGACTCGCGTCTCCAGCACCCGTGCAGTCTGCACGAATGCCGACGGTACGTTCGTAATCAAGTTCCCAAAGGCGTCCACGTGAACCACCTCGCCCTGGCTGATCTGTCCCTCTGTGCGCGCGGCCGGCCGCGCGATTCGCAGCGGATTCTCGATCGGGGAGCCAAGCCACTCCGGCCGCTCGTAATTCGCCAGCCGCGCTGCCACCGGCGCGAAGACATCGCGCGCGTGAAACGTCGGAGCCACCGTCGCCCGCCAAGTCTCGGGTCGGTCGATGCTCCAGCACCGCACCGTGACCTCGGCCGGCGTGAGCAGACCGTTGTCTGGTCCAACCAACCAACGGTCCTCGCGCCGCACGATCAGCCCGCGCCGCTCAGTCCCGACTCCGGGATCGACTACCGCCAGCAGGACAGACCCGGCCGGCAGGACGCCGAGCGAGGCGTCCACAATGTGCGCCCCCAGCTGAATGTGGTGCGGCGGCACGCCGTGCGTCAGGCTCACGACCCGTGCGTCCGCCATCCCAGCCACGACCGCTGCCACTTGCCCGGCGTACGGATCCTCCGTCCCGAAGTCCGTCAGCAGCGCCACCAGGCGGTTCATGGCTGCGCCGCCGGCAATCCATAGGCCGGGCGCGCCTGCGCGGCCCCTTGCACCACCGCCGCGGCAAACGCCTCCGCCGCGGCGTGCCCCAGGGTTGTGAGATCGACATTCTCGGCACCGCCGCCCACCGCCGCCGCAAAGATCGTGTCGCCGTCGTACATGCCGTGAGCCGGTCGTACGGCCCGCGCCAGCCCGTCGTGCGCCATCTCCGCGATCTTCCGTACCTGCCAGCGTTCCAGCCCGGCGTTCACGACCACCACGCCAATCGTGGTGTGTTGGCCGAACCCCGTGCAGGGCGCGCCGGAACCTCCGGCCATTCGCTGCCCGGTGGCCGAATCGTAAACGGCGCCTGCCGGGTTCACGACCGCAACGGCGCCTGCCAGAACGCTCCCGACGCGGACCAGGGCGCTGCCCAGGCCTCCCTTCAGCGGCTCACCGCCCGCGCCGATGGTTGCGCCGGTTCCGGCGCCAACGTTGCCCTGCGGGACGGGATCGGCGCAGGCCGCGTCAACGGCCGTCGCGCCCGCCGCCGCGTCGGGACGTACCGAGGGATCGCCCACCGACAGGTCATAGATCACCGCGGCCGGCACGATCGGTACGGGACCGGCCGGAGTCGGAAACCCGCGGCCGGCCGCCTCCAGGCGGCGCATCACCCCGTCGGCCGCCGCCAGTCCGAACGCGCTTCCGCCGGTCAGAAGGATTGCATCCGCCTGCGCAACCAGCCCGCCGGGGTCCAGTGCGTCTGTCTCGCGTGTGCCGGGCGCTGACCCGCGCACGTCCACCGCGGCGGGCACGGCCCGGTCGAACAGCACCACCGTGCAGCCGGTTCCAGCGGCGGCGTGCGTCCAGTGACCCACACGAACCCCCGGCAGAGCCGTCAACGTCGGATTCGCTTCGGGCACGCAGTGCTCCACTCGAGTCGAGAATCTGGGCCGATTGTCACAGACCCACCGGAGCCGCTGAATAGAATCACCCATGGCGCGAGGTTTGTCCCGACGCATCTTCGTCGCGGCGGCGGCAATGGCTGCCGCCGCCTGCGGCGCTGGGGTCCAGCCGCTTGACCAGTCGCAGACGTTGGCGATCGGAACTGAGGGCAACGCGCCCCAGGACGATCCTGCGCCGTCCGCGCTCGCCTCGCGGCAGCGGCGCGCCAGCCTGCTGGCGGACGTGGCCAGTCTGAGCCAATTGGACGCGACCGAGTCGCTGCGCACATCGCAACTCGGTGACGCCCTCGTCCAGTCCATCAATGCGATCGGCCTCGACGCCGAACGTCGCTTGTTCCTGGCCGTCGGCCGCGAACTCCCGTCCGTGAGCGTGCGCGTTGACGGCGACTTCATTCTGGCCGCCGGAATGATCTATTCGGCCGTCGGCGTCGCCGACGGCCCACTCCGACGCGCCAAAGTTGACGACGAGGGAATACTGTACGGATCCGACTACCGCGGCGCCGTGGTTCTCGTTTCCCGTGGAGTCACGCCCTTCCGCGTGATCGGGCAGCTGCTCGAGGACGCTGGCGCCGTTGCCGTCATTGTCCACAACAACCGTCCTGGGTTGCTCTACGGCACCCTGAGCCAGCCTTCACGTATTCCGGTGGTCGCTGTCACGGAGGAGACAGGCGACGATCTCGCCGAGCGCCTGGACCGCGGCGACGCGCGCGCCGTCATTGATGTCTCGCCCCCGCCACGATCGTTTGAAGGCGCCAACCTAATTGGTCATCGCGCCGGGCCGCTACGTCGGCAAATCATTGTTGCCACCCCGGCTGACGCTCCCCTGGGCGACTACTCCAACGGCGGCAACGCCGACGGCTTGGCGCTACTGCTGGCGCTGGCGCGCTATGCAAACGAACTCGGCCCGCGGCACTCCATCAGCTTCATCGCTTTCGACGCCACCCATCGCGGGTACGTCGGCAGCCGCTGGTATTTGGCTCACTTGCCGGACGACGAACGCGCCTCGATCGACGCCGTCCTCACCTTCGACCGCCCCGGCCGTTCGCATCCGCTGCAACTGGGCGCCTCCCAATCCGTGGCGCCGCTGATTGATCGGCGACTGGCCGCTACCGGAGACGACCTCCGCGTCGTGCCCGATTTCGGTGTGGGACGTGGCGATCACGACGTCTTTGCTGCTCGCGGGATTCCCTATGTATTCCTTGCTCGCGTCGGTGCCGGCGAAATCTCGGCGGACGCTCTCCTGGCCGCGTTCCCGGTGGCCGCCGCCGCGCTCGAAGTTCTGGATGGCCTGAGCCCGACGACGCCGAACTAGCGCTCGCTGCTGGAAAACCCGTATTTGTCTGCCGCGGTTCCAAGCGGTCTATGTTGGTCATTCGTCATTCCGCAGCCGCTCCCGCAGCCGTGCGTTGGCGTCCCGCAGCGCCATGTCCAGATCGATGTCCGCCGCATCGGCCCGCGCGGCGACCCACAGCAACGCATCGCCCAGCAAATCCACGTCGTCGGCGGCTGCCAGCGCCGTGATCGTCGCCTCTTCCCGACCTGCCTCGTCGAGCGGGTGGCCGGCCCGACGCAGGGCACGCACCGCCGACCGCGCAAACGTCAGGCTGGGCATCGAGTCTGGCAGGTTGTCCAGCGGACCGTCGGCGCCGCCGCGCTCCGCCGCCTTGATCTGGGCCCATGTAGCGCGAATATCCTCCAACTCCTCGATCTGCGCGTCGCCGAACACGTGCGGGTGCCGCCGAATCATCTTGGCGCTGATGGCCGCCACCACGTCGGGCCAGGCAAACCCGCCGCGCTGGCGCGCGATCTCCGCGTGCAAGACCAGATTTAGCAGAACGTCGCCCAGCTCGTCCGCCATCGCGTCATCATCCCCGCGGTCGATCGCGGCCAGCGCCTCGTGCGCCTCCTCCACCAGGTACGGGCGCAGCGTCCGATGCGTCTGCTGCTTGTCCCAGGGGCACCCGTTCGGCCCGCGCAACCGGCGCACGATTTCAAGCAGGGTATCCGTGTCCCGCAGCTGCGACGCCTCCGTAGGCCGGGTACGCATCGAAACCGGAAACGATGTCGGCCCGTCCGCACTGTCCTCGCGCCACTGCGAGGACGACCACGGCCGAATCTCGATTGCCGCGTCCGCCCCATACGCTGTGCGCAGGCGTTTCAGCCAGACCCTCAGCTCGCCGTCGTCGGCAATCCCACGCACCACGCTCAGCATCCCCGGCGCGGGCCGCCAGTCCGTGCGGGCCGGCCCCGTCACCGTAGGTCCGTCGGTTGCCGGCGCCCGTTCCGGCCCGACGGTAAACGTGAGGACCCCACGATCCGCCAGGTCCAAGAGCACCGCCACACCCGGATCGTCGTCCCGACCCTCGCCCGGCGCCAAGTAGAGCACGCGTGCGGCGTGTAGGTCGGCTAGCGCGCATTCCCAGGTCGCGGCCTCCGGCGGCGCAGGCAACGGCGCAGTCAGGCCCCGTCCAACGATGGACACCCACCACGCCAACCGCTCCGTGGGCGCTGGAGTGGCGCTGGCGACTCGATCAGGGCTCCCGTCCCCGACAAACACGGTTCGCACTGCGACGTTCATCGGATAGGACTAGGTTCGACCCTCTGTCGCCACGGCTGCGATATTCTAGGCATTGGTCCTGTTCGCTTGTCCCCGGTGTGTTGATGTACCCAGACGACCTTGGCTATACCCACGAACATGAGTGGGTTCGCGACGCAGACGACCACTTGGTTGTCGGCATCACCGCCTATGCTCAGGAAGAGCTTGGGGACGTCGTCTACGTCGAACTGCCCGTGCCGGGTGACAGCTTTGCGGCGGGTGACGAATTCGGAACGGTCGAGTCGGTCAAGGCCGTCTCCCCCCTGTACGTCCCGGTTTCCGGCGAGGTCCTCGAGGTCAACGAGAAGCTGGAAGCTCAGCCCGAACTCATCAACGACGATCCGTACGCGGCCGGCTGGATGATCCGGCTGACCCCCAGCGACCCGAGCCAGCGCGACGGCTTGCTCGACGCGCAGGCGTACGAACAGCTCGTGAATGACTTACGCGCCTAACACCGACGCCGATCGGGCCGCGATGCTGCGGACGATCGGCGTCGAATCCATAGACGACCTCTTCGTAGACATCCCGGTCGAGCACCGCGACCCCGTGCTTGACCTGCCGCCAGCGCTCCCGGAGACCGACGCAATTCGCCACCTCCACGCACTCGGCGCCCGGAATGCCACCTCGAGCGACCTGCCCGCATTCCTCGGCGCCGGCTTCTACCGCCACTTCGTGCCGGCGCTGGTTGACCAGCAGTTGCTGCGCTCGGAGTGGTACACGGCCTATACGCCCTACCAGCCGGAAATGGCGCAGGGCACCTTGCAGGCCATGTACGAATTCCAGTCGCTCGTCTGCGACCTGACCGGCATGGAAGTCGCCAACGCCTCGTTGTACGACGGCGCGTCGGCGCTGGCCGAGGCCGTGCTGCTGTGTCGCGGCCTCACCCGACGACCGCGCGTCGTCATCGCCGACACCGTGCACCCGTCCTATCGCGAGGTCGCCGCCACCTACACCAGCGCCCTCGACGTCGATCTCCACGTCGTGCCGGCCGCCCGCCGTGACGCGACCAGCACTCGGCCCGACGTCCAGCCCCTTGTCGAGGCCATTGACGACCAGACCAGCTGCGTCGTAATCCAGCGTCCAGACTTCCTGGGCATGGTGGTTGATCCTGCTCCGGTCGTGCAGGCCGCCCGCCGACACGGCGCGCGGGTCGTGGTCGTCGTCGGCGATCCCGTCTCCCTGGGCCTGCTCGTCCCGCCCGGCGACCTCGGTGCAGACGTCGTGGTCGGCGAGCTCCGCACGCTGGCTGGCCCGCCGGCCTACGGCGGACCTGGCGCTGGCATGTTCGCCACCAGGACCCAGTTGATTCGCCGCGTTCCGGGTCGCATCGCCGGTCGCACGCTCGACCTGGACGGCAAGACCGGGTTTGTCCTGACCCTTCAGACCCGCGAACAGCACATTCGCCGCGAGCGCGCCACCTCCAACATTACTACCAACCAGGCCCTCGTGACCCTCGGCGCCACGCTCACCCTCTCCGCGCTTGGCCGGCACGGCCTACGCGAAATTGCGGAACAGTCCCTCACCGCCGCGCGTCACACGGCCCGAGCTTTGGCGGAAGCAGGGGCGGTGATTGCCACCGAGGCTCCCTACTTCAACGAGTTCGCGGTCCACGCGCCCGAAGGTGCGGCCCAGCGCCTGGACCGTCTCCGCAGCGACGGCAACGTGCTGGCCGGCGTCGATCTTGGCTTCCTGTCGCCCCGCTTCGACGATCTGATCCTCGTCGCCGCTACCGAATTGACCACCGCCAGTGATGTCGACGCCCTGGCGTCGGCATGGGCGCGCACCCGATGACCGACGAACCCCTGATCTACGACCTGTCCAGCCCGGGGCGGCGCGGCGTGCGCCCGCCGTTGCCGCAGTTCGAGCCGGTTGACCCTGCTGAAGTCTTGCCGGTTTCAGAACTCCGGGCCGACCTTCCGTTGCCCGAAGTCTCCGAAATCGACGTCATGCGCCACTTCCTTCGCCTGTCGCATAAGAACCACAGCGTCGATACCGCCATGTACCCGCTGGGTTCCTGCACCATGAAATACAACCCCAAGGTCAACGAGGTGACCGCACGCACGCCCGGTCTGGCCGACATTCATCCCTACCAGGCCCCCGAAACGGCCCAGGGCGCGTTGGTGTTGATACACCAGCTTGAAGCGCTGCTGGCCGCCATCACCGGCTTCCCGGCCGTGTCCACCCAGCCCGCGGCCGGTTCGCAGGGCGAACTCTGCGGCCTGCTCAGCATCCTGGCTTGGCACCAGTCCCGCGGCGAGACCCGCACCCAGGTCCTCGTTCCCGACTCGGCCCACGGCACCAACCCCGCCACCGGCACCATGAGCGGCCTGCAGGTCGTCAGCCTGCCAACGGCCGACGATGGCGGGATAGATCTGCAGGACCTGGAATCCCGTCTTGGCCCCGGCGTCGCCGCGCTCATGCTCACCCTGCCCAGCACCCTCGGCCTTTTCGAGCGCCGCATCCTTCAGGTCATCGAACTCGTCCACGCCGCCGGCGCGCAGGTCTACTGCGACGGCGCCAACATGAACGCCATGCTCGGCCGCGTCCGCCCGGCCGACCTGGGCATCGACGTGATGCACTTGAATTTACATAAAACCTTCAGCACGCCCCACGGCGGCGGTGGTCCCGGCGCTGGCGCGCTGGCCGTGCAGGCTCACCTGGAACCTTTTCTGCCGGGACCCCGCGTGGTTCGGCGTGGTGACAGCTTTGAGCTGGCCGAGCCTGCGCGCACGAGCATCGGGCGCGTGCACAGCCACCTCGGTAACTTCGGCAACCTGGTCCGTGCCTACACCTACATTCGCTCGCTCGGTGCATCAGGACTGCGCGAGGCTGCCAACGACGCCGTTCTCAACGCCAACTACCTGCGCGCCTCGCTCGCCGACGACTACGACCTGCCCTATGACCGCATCTGCATGCACGAAGTCGTCTTGGCCGGCACCCGCCAGAGGCGCTTGGGCGTGCGGACTCTCGATATCGCCAAGCGGCTCATCGACTACGGCATCCACCCGCCCACGATCTACTTCCCGATCATCGTGGACGAAGCCTTGATGATCGAGCCGACTGAAACGGAGTCCAGGGAGTCGCTGGACCAGTTCATTGACGTCATGCGGCGCATCGCCCGCGAAGTCGAGTCCGATCCCGACAAACTTCACGACGCCCCTGTCAATGCCCCCGTCCGCCGCCTTGACGAAGTCACCGCCAATCGCCGCCCCGACGTCCGCCGCCAACCGCCGGCCAGCAAAGCCTGACCCCAGGGGCTCGTCAAGACGCAGGTCGCGCCGAACCCTCTCGCCGATGCGATGTCCTCACGACTGCATCGATATCAGAGCTTCGCGGACCAGGCAAAAGCGGTTCGAAGCTCTAGTGGGATAGGCTTCGCAGCGAGGCGCCAATCCATGCGGCACGCGGTCGCGCGAACGGGCGTAGGCCCGGCCGAATGACACGCTGGCCCGCCAGGGAGAACAGTGATGAAGATCGTCCGCTACCAGACGGATTCTGGTCCGGCTTATGGTTCGCTTGATGAGGACGGCGCGGTTCATGCCATCAGCGGGGACATTTTCGGCGACTTTGACGTAGGCGGACGGGTCGCGGACATTGACGATCTGAAGATCCTGGCTCCCGTCGATCCGCCGAAGCTTATCGGCGTTGGGGGCAACTATCTCGAGCACCTGCACGAGGGTGGCGACGATGTGTTCGTCCCGAAGTTCCCGATGGTGTTCCAACTCCCGTCGACGTCGGTGATTGGGCCGGGCGATTCGATCGTGATTCCTAACAAGGAGGGCTTTCGCCACGCGGTCAACGACCCTGATCTGCAGGACGAACCGTTTAGCCCCGTGGACTACGAGTCCGAGTTGGTTGTGGTGATCGGCAAGCCGTGCCACCGGATCGACTCGGACGAGGCCCTGGGCTACGTGCTGGGCTACAGCTGTGGCAATGACGTGAGCGCGCGTCCGTTGCAGTTGGCGGAGATGGCCACCGGAGTGCTGATGCTTGGCAAGGGGCTGGAGACGTTCAAGCCTCTGGGTCCGGTGATTGCTACCGACCTGGACCCCACGGATCTCAGGCTGCGGGGCCGGCATAACGGGGTGGTTACGCAAGATACGAGTACGTCGGACCTGCTGTTCAGCGTGGCCTCGCTGGTTACCTACCTGGCGCAGGCGATCCGGCTGGAGCCCGGTGACTGCATCTACACGGGTACTCCTTCCGGCGGCGGATCGCTGGTCCCCGGGGACACCATCGAGGTTGAAATCGACGGCATCGGTGTGCTGAGCAACCCGGTGGTAGCGGGGTAGCCGCCGGCTAGCCTACGTTCGGCTCCCATCCACGCGGCGTTCGGCGAGCCAGTCCTCCCTATATTCGAGGCCGAAGCCCGGGCGGTCGGGAACCTGGACCATGCCGTCGACGATGCGGACGGGTTCGATCCAGCACTCGTCGTGGGTGCCGCCGCTGGCCTCCAGGTAGATGCTGTTGGTCATGGCGGCGAGCAGCTGGGCGTTGTGCTGCCAGCCGCCGTGGGTGGCGATGCGGACGTTGTAGGCGTCGGCCAGGGCCGCCATTTCCATGATTTCCATGACGCCGCCGGCGCGGCGGGCGTCGGGCTGGAGGATGTCAACTCCGCGTTGGGCGAGCAGGTCAAGCACGGCGTGCTTGCCGTAGATGTTCTCGCCGGTGGCAATGGGGACTGAAACGGCGGCGCGCAGTTCGCCGTATTCGGCGTTCATCCAAGGGCGGAGCGGTTCCTCGTACCAATAGATGTCGTAGGGCTCGTAGGCGTTGCCCCGACGGATGGCTTCGTCCACCGGATGGATCTGGTTGGCATCCACCATGACGTGCAAGTCGGAGCCGAGGGCGTTGCGGACCGCTTCCAGGCGTCGCAGATCGTCGGCCAGGTCGGGCGCGCCGACCTTGATCTTTACCGCGCGGTAGCCGGCATCTATGGCCCGCTGGCACTGGGCGATGAGTTCAGCTTCGGGGTAGTTGAGCCAGCCGACCATGCCGTAGGCCGGGATTTCGGTTCGGTACTGGCCGAGCAGTTGCGCGACGGAGCTTTCCAGCGCCTTGCCAAGGATGTCCCAGACGCAATAGTCGATGACGGAGATTCCGAAGACGCCGAGGCCGCTGACGCCGTAGTACTCGGTCTGGTCGAAGAGGTGACGGCGTAGTCGGCGGGGCATTGAGGCGTCCTGACCCACGACGAGTTTTCGCATTTCGACTTCGAAGAGTTGGCGGGTGAGTTCGCCGCCATAGCCGGCAATGCTGAGGGTGTAGGTGCCGTAGATGCCGCTTTCGGTGTGCAGGCGTACGACGAGGTCGCGGCCGGAGGCGATGCGGTGGATGGAGTCCTCGATGACGCGCGGTGGGCCCGGCTGCTGGATGACGATGGTCTCGAGCTCGGTGATTCGCATGTGGCCTCGCAGTGGCTGGGGATTCGTGCGAAGGGCGACCGTGGGAGTTGCGCAGTCTAGTTGGTCGGCCTAGCTTGGCACGTTGACATAATTTGGTGACGTGGCCGTCGAGACATGGAGCGTCGCGCTTCGGCTGAGGGGTGCCTGGCGCGAGTGCAACTATGTGGAACGGCTTGCGATGGAGGTGTGACGTGCCTGCAGTTGATGTCCCGAGGGTTGCGTTCATGGGTTCGGGCCGGGTTGCGTTTGACGGACTAACAGTGCCGGATCCGGCGCCGAACCAGATTCGCGTGCGCACGACGCAGTCGCTGATCAGCGCCGGCTCGGAACGAAACAGCTTTGAATCGACGAGCGCCGAACGCAGATCACCAGGGTATTCGAGCGTGGGAGTTGTTGACGCGGTTGGCCGGCAGGTTTCCGGCTATCGCGAAGGGGACCGGGTGTACGCGACCTCTCCTCACCAAGGCGCGCACCTGGTGGAAGTGGATACGCCGCGAGTGCTTGACCGAAAGGAGCACTACCCGCCGCCCAAGATTCCCGACACGGTGACGGACGTGCAGGCCACGTTTTTGTCGCTGGCCGACGTGGCGCTGCACGGCGTACGTCGCGGGCGGCCGTACATCGGGGACTCGGTGGCGGTGTTCGGGCAGGGCGTGGTGGGTCAGCTGGTGATGCAGTTCGCGGCCATGGTGAATCCGTACCCGCTGATTGGAATCGATCTGGTGGACGAGCGGCTGGAGCTGGCTCGTCGAAGCGGGGTAACTCATACGATCAACGCGAGCCGCGAGAATGCCGTGGACCGGGTGGTCGAGTTGACTGGTGGTGAAGGCGCCCGGGTTGTGTTCATGGTCACGCGTACGCCGGCGATACTGCCGGAATGCATGCGAGCCACGGCGGCCGGGGGAACGGTGACGCTGACGGGCAGCCCGCCGGGCGCCGTGGAAATCCGGCTGCAAGAAGAACTGCTGCGCAAGGAGTTGACGATCACCGGCACCTACCAGACGCGGCTGTACCCGCTGACGGCCTATCACATGCAGCGCTGGACCCGGCCTGCGAATCGCGCCTATATCTACGAACTGATGGGTCGTGGCGGCCTGGCTGTTGATCACCTGGTTTCTCACCACGTGCCGTACACGAAGGCCCAGGAGATGTACGCGATGATCGCGCGAGGCCCGACCGGATGGACCGGCGTTGTGCTCGACTGGACTGACGCCGCGAATTAGCAAATCCGGGCGGAGGACCTAGAGAACTAGGGCCGCCGCCCGGAAGCCAGGTCTCAGTCCGTAGGCAGGCGCGGCATCCAGTCGGGACGCGGGAGGCGGCCCTCGAAGCTGTAGTACGGATCGTCGCGGTCGAGCGGCAGCTGAACGGTCGTGCTAGTGGCGGCGGACTTGTAGATGGCCCGCGTGAGTTCGACGTGCTGGCGTGCGACGGTCTGCGGAAACGGAATGGGACGGT
Organism: Chloroflexota bacterium; assembly: GCA_965263175.1. Classification (GTDB taxonomy): domain Bacteria; phylum Chloroflexota; class UBA11872; order UBA11872; family UBA11872; genus UBA11872. Next base: position 2,134,978 of record OZ253587.1, on the reverse strand, counting down.
CCTCAAGAATGCAACTGGCCCACAGCCGGCTCTGATAGAGCTGGCTGGGCGCGTCGGGCAGGTCCTGAAACTCGTCAGCCAAGGCTTCCAGGTCGGCCACGGCGCCTGGGGTGTTTGTGGAGCCGAACGAGAGGGTGTGCTTCATCACACTCTCACGGCCCGTGCCTAACAGGATGGCGGGATTGTTCGGGCCCAAGTGTTCATGGACGACGACCATGGACGCGTTCTGGCCGACGAACTCCCAGCGGGACTGCTCGGTCCGGGGATGTTCGTGATGCAGCAGGGAGCCTTGAATGATTCCGACGGCGCCGTTTGCGTAGCGCACCAGGGCCAAGCTGAAGCTGTCATGCTCGATTTCGCGCAGGAAGGGCCCCGAGTAGGCCGTGACTTCGACGATCGGCGAGCCGAGGGCGAACAGGAAAGGCTCGATGACGTAGCGGCCGTGGTGGAATACCGCGCCGCCACCCTCGCTGTCGAACGTGCCGTGCCAACCACCCATGTAGTAGGACTGCTGGTGGTACCAGTTGATTTCGAGCTTGGCCACGGCCAGCGGTCCCATCAAGCCACTGGCGATCGCGCGCCGGGCGTGCTGCAAGCCGCGGGTGTAGCGGCCGCCGCACTGGGAGACATAGGTAACGCCGGCCTCTTCGACAGCGGCCAGTATTTCGTCAGCCTCCTGCACGCTCTTGGCCATCGGCCCTTCGGTGAAGATGTGCTTGCCAGCTTGAGCCGCGGCAACGACCGGCACCCCGCGGACGGGCGGGGTGGTGAGCACGAGGACGGCGTCGATTTCCGGGTCTTTGAGTAGGGCTTCGTGTCCGTCGTAGCTGCGAATGTCGTTGTCAGCGGCGGCCTGGGCATCTTCGGCCAGTTTCTGAGCGGCCTGACGGTCGTCGTCGCTGCGGGCGTTGATGGCCAGGGCGCGCTGGCGGGCGGCCTCGGCGGTGTAGGCCTCGTGGATGGCGGCGGCGCGATCCTGGGCCATAGAAGGAAAGATGTCGGCCGTGGCCACGACCTGGGCCAGGTCGGTCATGCCCGCGTAGATGTCGGTGTAGAGCCGAGAGATTCCGCCGCAGCCGATGAATCCGACTTTAAGCTTTCGGTCCATGTGCGTTCACTCCGACCAATGGTTGGAGTGGATGGTAAACGAAACGGCGATTCTCGTCGGCAAGCGCTGAGCGCGCGGGATTCGGCAGCGAATGATGGTTTTCCCCATCATGCCGTGGCACAGGCGGTCGCCAGTGCTGATAGGCGTGCGTTGCTACGGAGGCGTAGCATACGGACGACACTCCCGTTCGGCTGGAACGGCGGCGGAAGGAGCATCAGGCATGTCTGCGCTGGCCCTGCAAGGCGGGACGCCCGTCCGAACACAGCCGTATAACGCCTGGCCCGAGTTTGACGAGAAGGATATCGAGGCGGTTGTGAAGGCGATCCGGACCGGCAACTGGGCGTCCGGCGAGGGCGAGCGAAGCCTGATCAACTTTGAGCGGTCGTTTGCGGCCTTTCAGGGAGCTGAGTACTGCCTGGCGGTGAGCAGCGGGACCAGCGCGCTGGAGATAGCTCTGCGAGCGCTGCGGCTTCCGCGTGGCGCCGAAGTGATCCTCTCGCCGTATACGTACATGGCCAGCCCAACCGCGGTCCTGAATGTAGGGCTCGTGCCGATTTTCGTGGACATGGACCCGGAAACGTACAACATCGATCCGCGCCTGATCGAGGCGGCGATTACCGAGCGCACGGGCGCGATTATGACGGTCCACTTCGGCGGGCTGGCTTGCGATATGGGAGCGATTCTGGACCTCGCTGGCAGGCACGACCTGAAGGTGATCGAGGACTCAGCGCACGCGCACGGCTCGACCTGGAATGGTCGGGGGCTGGGCACGGTTGGCGATGTGGGCTGCTTCAGCCTGGGACCGGGAAAGAACCTGACGCCGGGGGTCGGCGGGGCCGTGATGACGAATGATCTGGGAATCTACAAGCACGCCATCGCGTATTCCGAAATGGATATTGGTGGTCGCGTGATGCGGTTCGATGAGATGGGTCTGGACGGGCGGCCTGCCGAGCCTGACGAATGGTTCCCGTACAGCGCGGGCAACCGCCGTCTGGGTGGCGTACTGGCGGCCCTGGCCAGCGCGCAGCTCGACCGGCTGGAGGGGCAAACTCAACGGCGTTCCGAGAACGGTCGGTACCTGGCGGATTTGCTGGAAGATGTTGACGGTCTGTCGTCGCGTCGTGAGGACGCATACGTAACCCGCAATGCCAACCACTTGCACATCGTGCGCTACGACCCCGAGGGATTTGACGGGTTGCCGCGGAGTCGCTTCATCGAAGCCATGCAGGCGGAGGGAATCGGGATCCGGGCCGGCTACGCACGCCCCATGAACCGGGCCGACTTGTTCAGCGACCCTAACGGAGAACTATCGCTGGTTTGGCCGCGAGGCGACGGAGGACCCGACGTTGACTACGCGTCGATGTCGTGCCCGCACGCCGAACGGGCCTGTGCGACGGAAGACATGTGGATTACCCAGGTCATGATGCTCAGTGGACCGCGAGCAATGGAAGAGATAGTGGAAGGCGCCGAAAAGGTTCGCGACTACGTGGCGGCGCTGGGCGCGGCGTAGAGAATCAACGTCCGGACGTCGCGAGTCGACGTATTTGGACGTACGGTCCAGGGGGGCGTTGGCGCTATCCCTTGATGCCGGTGAGGGTGATTCCGCGGACGAAGTGGCGTTGTGCGAAGAAGAAGATCACGACGATCGGCAGGACGGAGATCATGGCAACGGCCATCTGCAAGGTGTGCTGCTGTTCGACGTATTGGCCGGCGGAAAAGTAGCGCAACCCGACCGCCAAGGTCACCCGCTCCGGAGAGTTCAGAACGATCAGCGGCAAAAAGAAATCGTTCCAATTGCCGATGAAGCCGAACACGGCGACCGTTGCAATAGCCGGCTTGGACAGCGGGAGGATGACCCGGAATAGAATGCCGACGCGGGATGCGCCGTCCGTTCGCGCGGCTTCGTCGAGTTCGATGGGGATCGTCATGAAAAACTGCCGCAAAATGAAAATGTAAAAGGCGCCGCCGCCCAGGCCCGGAACAATCAGCGGCCAAAGTGTGTCAAGCCAACTGAGCTCGCGGAAGATGATGACGAGGGGAATTATGGTGACGTGTAGAGGCACCATCATTGTTGAGAGCAACACGATGAAGAGCACCCGCTTGCCCGGGAAGTCCAGGCGAGCAAAACCGTAGGCGACCAGGCAGCTTACGGAGGTTCCGATCGTTACCCCAACGAACGTCACAATTGAGGAGTTGACTAGCCACCACGGGAGAAAAGTGTTTGTCCAGACGTACGAATAGTTCTCCCAGGCCATGGGCAGCGGCCAGAACAAATCCGGATCGTAGACCTGGCTGGTGGTCATGAAGGACCAGCGAATCATATAAATGAACGGAATCGCGTAAATGGCACTGCCGCCGAAGAGTAGAACGTAGGTAAGGGCCCGGCTCAGAGCGCGAAGCACCCGCACGGAGGTGGAGCGTACGGTTATGGACTTGTGCGAATAGTCGACGGGTTCCATCGGCGTGACGAGGGGCGCGGTTATGGTGGCACCCACGCCCGGGACCGCGGAAGGGCCGGCCGCGCGTGCGCGCGCGGACACCGAGCGGCGTACAGGCACCGGCACAACGAATCCCTTGTCGCTTGATTGACGGCTCATTGCCAAACGTGGCCGGGTGTCAAGGTGCAGCGCACCGAGTTTCCGAACCTCAGCCCTTGATGCCCGTCAGCGCAATCCCGCGGATGAAGTGCTTCTGCGCGAAGAAGAACAGGATCACGATCGGCGCTACGGCAACTATCGCAATGGCCATTTGGTAATTGAGCCGTTGCGCCTCGTACTGCCCGGCCTGCAGCCAGCGCATTCCGACGGCAAGCGTCAGTCTCTCGCCGGACTGCAAGACGATCAGCGGGAAGAAGAAGTCGTTCCAGTGGTTGATGAAGGAGAACACCGCCACGGTGGCAACGGCGGGTTTCGATAGCGGCATGACGACGGTCCAGAACACGCGCATGCGCGACGCGCCGTCGATTTGAGCTGCTTCGTCGAGCTCCAACGGAAGTGTCATAAAGAACTGGCGGAGGAGGAATATGTAGAACGGCGTACCACCAAGTAGCGGAATGATCAAGGGCAACAGTGTGTCCAGCCAGTTGAGCTCGCGGAACAGAATAACCTGGGGAATGATGGTCACATGCTGAGGAACCATCATGGTCGAAATAACTATGAGAAAGAATATGCGGCTTCCTGGAAACCTGAGTCGGGCGAACCCAAAAGCGACTATTGCGCTAATTAGCGTTCCCGCCGTCACGGCAATAAATGACACGATGGTGCTGTTAGTGATCCACCAGGCGATCGGTCCGACCTGCCAGACGTCGGTGAAGTTGTTCCAGGCCAGCGGGGTGGGGATAAGCCGCTGCGGATCCTCGTAAAACATGTCGATGCTCATCAGCGATGCGCGAACCATCCAGAGGAATGGAATCGCGTACGCGATGCTTCCGCCGATCAAGCCGCCGTAAGCCGCGAAACGCGCCATCATCCGTACGCTTTGGATTCGTCGGGACCTGATAGTGCCGCCGCCGGGCGCTTGCGGCGCGGCCAATCCCGTCTCGATAGTTCGTGCTGTCATGGCTTACCGTTCGGTGGCGCCTTCGTAGTACACCCAGCGTCTCGCCACGCCAAACTGGATGACTGTGAAGACCAAAATGATCATGAAGAGCACCCAGGCAATGGCCGACGCGTAGCCCATTTGGAAATACTCGAACCCAGTCCGATAGAGATGCAACAGAATAAACAGCGTCGAATCGCGCGGACCCCCGTTCGTGACGATGAGCGCCTGCGTGAAGACCTGCCAGGATCCGATAACCTGTAGCACCGCGGTGAGGAAAATGGCGGGCGTCATCATCGGTACGGTGACGTGCCACATCTTACGAACGACGCCGGCCCCGTCAACGCTGGCCGCCTCATAGAGGTGTTGTGGAATGCCTTGCAGGGCCGCCAGATAGATGATCATCGTAGTTCCCAGGCCCCAGAAGCTCATCAGAATCAGCGCTGGCATGGCCCAGGTTGAGCTCGTCAGCCAGGTTGGACCATCGATCCCTACGATCCCGAGGAACTGATTGATGAGGCCATTTGGCTGTAGGAGAAGAATCCAGAGGTATGCGGTGGCGACGCCTGCGGTAACCGACGGGAGATAAAAGGCCGTGCGGTAGATCGGCTGTCCCTTTACCTTCTGGTTTAGCAAGAGGGCTACGAAGAACGCGAGGAGCATGATTCCAGGTACATGTACGGCCGTGTAGTAGAGGGTGTTTATGACGCTGCGAATAAACTTGGGATCATCACCAAAGAGATTTGCATAGTTCTGAAAACCAACCCACGTGGGTACCCCAATAAACCGATAGTTAGTGAAGCTGAGGTAAATAGACGCAATGAACGGTCCGAACGTGAACCAAATAAAGGTTATCACCCAGGGCGCAATGAACAGCAATCCACTCCAGCGCTGCCATCTTGTCGTGCGCAAAGTTGCCTCAGTTCAAAGGTTGGTCGGGCGGGCGCCACCAAGTGGCGCCCGCCCGACACATCCACTTCATTCAGGGGTTTGAATGAACGTGAACAGTATTTACTGCAGCGTCGCTAGGTGCTTGTCACACGCCGCCTGGGCGTTGAGTAGCGCCTCGCGGGCCGGAATCTCGCCGACGATCGCGGGCTGCGTTTCGTCGTGCAGGATGTTCCACCACTGTGCCCAGCCGCTGAAGAAGTGGAGCCCATAACCATCCGGACTGAGGAAGTTGTCCTTGATGATGTTCATGCTTCGCGGCATACCGGGCTGGAATCCGAGGTATCGGTCGCTTTCGATGACCGATCGGAACATCGGAATCGCGCCACGACCATCGGCGACCAGACCCTGGAAATACTCACCCGCGATGAACGAAGTGAGTGTGACCGAGGCCTCGACCGTGCCGTGCTCAAGCGCCTTGACGGTAATGAAGTGACCCAACTCATTGGTGGAGTAGGCGACTTCACCGGTCGGCGAGCGCGGTGACGGCATGTTGTCCCACTCGAAGCGGCCGCCGACTCGAAGCTTGCGGCCGCCGGGACCGTGAACGCCGCCGGGCTCCATGCCGATCTTTCCGGTCGCGAATGGCGCCGTGATGCCTTCGGAAAGCAACTGCGACAGTTCGCCTAGGGGGACGCCTACGCCCTCCCCGTAGGTGGCGTTGACGTACCACTCGAACGCCTCAAGTCCACCTTCGGTGGCGAAGCCGGACGCCGGCGCCGGGCGGGTCCGGTCGGTGAACAGCCAGCCGCCGTTGGCGCTGATCAGGGGCAGCCAGCGGAACTCGCCACCGGTGCCGTGGTGCAGACCGTACTCACCGGTGTCGGCGTCGGTGAGCTGCCGGGCCGCTTCCAACTGAGAGTCCCAGGTCCAATCAGCCGTCGGCGCTTCCACGCCGTCGCTGTCGAACTTGTCGATGTTGTAGACGTAGCCATTGACACCCGACATGAAGGGCATGCCATACAGCGTGCCGTCAATGTCCAGGTTTTGGAAGCTCGGGTCGCCTGGATTTTCCCGAGCCAGGATCAAGTAGTCGTCGAGGTCGATGCCGGCTTTGTCGACATGGCTCTGGAGCTGCACGAGACCTGGCGCGAACTCACGCATCCGCGAGCCGTTCAGAACCACCACGTCACCGATGGTGCCCGCCGCGAACATGATGTTGACTTTGTCGCGGTAGAACCCGGGCGGGATCGGAATGAGGTCGTACTTGACGTTGGGGAACTGCTTGTTGAATTCCTCCAGGCCGGCCTTCATGGTCTCCCAGCGCGTGCCCGCCGCCCAGTAATTCATGAACTGGATCGGTTCGGTGGCCATGGCCTGTGGCGTGACCTCGACCATGACTTCCCTGGTGACGACCTTCTGGACCTCAACGACCTTCTGGACTTCGACCGGGACTTCCTTGATTACTTCCTTCGTGACGATCTGCTGGACCGGAACTTCCTTCTCAACGACAATCTCGACCGGAACTTCCTTCTCAACGATCTTCTCGACCGTTACAACCTGCGTTTCACCACAGGCCGCAAGAATGGCTGCCGACACCCCGAGGGAACCTACGCCCAGGGCGCGGATGACCTTGCGTCGCGTTACTGGACCGCTCATGAAACCTCCCCGCATCGGCGGACCTGGGTGACGCACAATCAAGTGTCACCTGTCCGGATCAATGCTAATGAATATAGCGGCGACCCGCCCGGCACGAAAGCCGCGCATGGTACCGCACAGCAGCCTGTATAACACCAGGCTTGGAATGCTGTCAACCGTCGCGGCTTCGCGCTTGGCAGTTCTCCGTAGGTCGGCCCCATCCTCGGCAGACCTCGGCCTGCCAGTGCATCGGCTGGGGGTTTCTACAGTCCCGTGATCATCGCTTGGCGGCACCGCCTGCCAGGCCCAAGTCCAGTGACCAGTCGTCGCCGGCGTGACAGGATCGGATAGATCTCAGGCTGCCCGCGGCAGCAGTCAGCGACCACACCATCGCCCCCCGCGCTGGCGGCGGTAACCGACCGCTGGACCCCGTCTAGCGCTTGGCGCCCAGGTTTTGCGTGCCGCAGTACGCGGAAGACCTGCAGGCCGCCGCCCGTTCCTCCTCGTCGCGCAAGCGGTCGCCGACGGAGGTCATGCGCAGGAACATGCCCACGGGTGGCGACTCCAACGCGACCGTGTTCTCCTTGGTGGAGGTGATGGTGGAACTGTTGACTTCCCAGTCCTGTTGATAGACCACGGCGACCGCCTGGTCGTCGGTCAGCATGGCGTAGATGCGGGTGAAGTCCGGGCGCACGGCCACCATCCGCGGGTTGTTGCCGACGCGGATGTGGGCCAGGGCGCGGAGCTTGGCGGTATCGACGACCTGGACGAAGTTGTCGTCGGCATGGCCGGTGTAGGCGTAGGCGCCGTCGTAGGTGAAGGTGCCGAGGATGGGCTGAGTACCAGTCTGGAAGCGCTTGATGAGTTCGAGGGTGGAGGGCTCGTAGACGGCGACCGTGTGCTTGCCGGCCTCCTGGACCCAGATGGAGCCGTCGGGCGAGGTCGTGAGGCGGGTGGGATGGCCGCCCGTCTTGGACTCGGCGGTGGCGAGGACGGCGCCGCTGGCGGGGTCGAGGGCGACGACGCGGTCGCCTTTGCCGGTGGGATAGACAAAGCGTTCGACGCCGTCGGCGTCGGTGCTGAGGTCGGCGTCGGCGAGGACGCCGCCGTGGAGGGGAACGTCCGCAAAGGTGTTGGTGACTTCATGGGTCGAGGTGTTGACGGTCAGGACTTCGCCGGCGGCCATCTTGCTGACGAGGAGGGTGCCGTTCTGGCGGGCCTTGCCAAGGAAGACGCCGTCGGCCTCGGGGCCGAGGGGGATGCGATTGGTGATGGTGAGGGTGTCGACGTCGAGGGTGATGAGTTCGGCGGTGCCGGCGGCGGCGTCGAGGGTGCCGAGCCAGAGGTGCCGGCCGTCGAAGAAGTTGTTGTCGTCGTTCCAGGCCCAGGTGGTGAAGTCGTCGAGGTCGCCGGTGCGGGCGATTTCCTCGGTCAGGATGTCAATGGCGGTGACGTGGGGGGAACTGTTGCTAAACACCAGGATTTCGCCGGCGTCGCCTTCGGCGGCGCCGTCGCCCGCCGCGCCGCCGCTGGGCGCACTTTCCGGGCCGCCTTCGCCACAGGCGACGGCGAGGAGCGCTACCCCGAGGCCCCCCATGCCGGCCAGCAGTCGTCGTCGCGGTAGCTGCAGGGTGCTCATCGCTTCTATCCTTTCACAGCCGGGTCGCTGCTCGTCTGCCGGTGGCCAAGCCCGGCCGGCTCCGGCCTAACGCTTGGTGCCCATGTTCTGCGTGCCGCAGGCATACGAAATATTGCAGGCTTCAGCCCGCTCAGCGGAGTCGCGCAAGCGGTCGCCGACGGAGGTCATGCGCAGGAACATGCCCACGGGTGGCGACTCCAACGCGACCGTGTTCTCCTTGGTGGAGGTGATGGTGGAACTGTTGACTTCCCAGTCCTGTTGATAGACCACGGCGACCGCCTGGTCGTCGGTCAGCATGGCGTAGATGCGGGTGAAGTCCGGGCGCACGGCCACCATCCGCGGGTTGTTGCCGACGCGGATGTGGGCCAGGGCGCGGAGCTTGGCGGTATCGACGACCTGGACGAAGTTGTCGTCGGCATGGCCGGTGTAGGCGTAGGCGCCGTCGTAGGTGAAGGTGCCGAGGATGGGCTGAGTACCAGTCTGGAAGCGCTTGATGAGTTCGAGGGTGGAGGGCTCGTAGACGGCGACCGTGTGCTTGCCGGCCTCCTGGACCCAGATGGAGCCGTCGGGCGAGGTCGTGAGGCGGGTGGGATGGCCGCCCGTCTTGGACTCGGCGGTGGCGAGGACGGCGCCGCTGGCGGGGTCGAGGGCGACGACGCGGTCGCCTTTGCCGGTGGGATAGACAAAGCGTTCGACGCCGTCGGCGTCGGTGCTGAGGTCGGCGTCGGCGAGGACGCCGCCGTGGAGGGGAACGTCCGCAAAGGTGTTGGTGACTTCATGGGTCGAGGTGTTGACGGTCAGGACTTCGCCGGCGGCCATCTTGCTGACGAGGAGGGTGCCGTTCTGGCGGGCCTTGCCAAGGAAGACGCCGTCGGCCTCGGGGCCGAGGGGGATGCGATTGGTGATGGTGAGGGTGTCGACGTCGAGGGTGATGAGTTCGGCGGTGCCGGCGGCGGCGTCGAGGGTGCCGAGCCAGAGGTGCCGGCCGTCGAAGAAGTTGTTGTCGTCGTTCCAGGCCCAGGTGGTGAAGTCGTCGAGGTCGCCGGTGCGGGCGATTTCCTCGGTCAGGATGTCAATGGCGGTGACGTGGGGGGAACTGTTGCTAAACACCAGGATTTCGCCGGCGTCGCCTTCGGCGGCGCCGTCGCCCGCCGCGCCGCCGCTGGGCGCACTTTCCGGGCCGCCTTCGCCACAGGCGACGGCGAGGAGCGCTACCCCGAGGCCCCCCATGCCGGCCAGCAGTCGTCGTCGCGGTAGCTGCAGGGTGCTCATCGCCTCGGTCCTTTCACAGCCGGGTCGCCGTCCGGCGCGAGACGCGGCGGGGCCGTTCACTCTCGTGATCCCAGCCCGCAGACCGCGATCCACCGACATCGCGTGGCGCGTGATGTTTGATCGTCAACGCATCCGCCGAAATCCACGCTGCCCGCGTCGCGAATCTCAAGCTTGTCGAAGTATACCCCCAGGCGCGACGCCAACCCACGCCGACCGGCGTGGATTCTCGTAGTGCGCCGTGGCATGGAGCAGTGCGTCTAGGACAATCGAACTGGCCGGTATCCAACTCGCAAGGCAGAATCCCGCTATCCGCGCGGCGCCCAAGCCGCACTGATATAGGCGGCGGCTCTATGAGCGACAAAGTACGCGTTGCGGTGATAACCGAACCAACCGCCTGGCACCGGGGCGCGCTGATTGACGCACTCCACAACGAGGAAGTGGGCGAGGTGGCCGTTGGTGATGTCACCGGCGGAACGTTCGACGAGGTACGCGAGGGCAGTGCCGGCAAGGTTGCCGCCACCTATACCGACCTGGACGCGTTGTATCGCGACTTCCAGCCGCAGGCCGTGCTGATCACGATGGAGCCCTGGCGCATGCCGCCCGTGATTACTCAGGCGCTGGAAGCCGGCGCGCACGTCTTCCACGAAAAGCCCGGCTTCGTAGACCTGGACGACTACCGAGCAATTTACCGGTTGGCGCGCAGCCGGAATCTCCACCTCTGTATTGCGTACGTGTCGCGCGCCTATCCAATCGTCCGGGAAGCGCGGCGCTTGATCGCGGAGGGCCTGCTGGGTGACCTCCTGTCATTCCAGGCATGGTTCGTGGCCGACCAAGAGCGCACGATCCAGAATCCGGCGGCCCGGTTCGAATACGACGTCGCCGCCGGCGGTTGGTTCTTCTCGAAAGAGCTGGGCGGCGGCGGGCACCTGACCATCCTCGGTTGTCACTACCTGGACTTGCTGCGCCATATCGGCGGATCCGACTTCAAGTCGGTCAGCGCTTTCTGTCGAAACGTCGGCGGCTCGGCGATCACAGTCGAGGACGCGGCGGTGGTGAACCTGGAGTTCGCGAATGGGATGGTCGGCAACCTCAATTCCGGCTACTACACCAGCAACGCCGAATACGGTTCGGCCCGGCACAACGGCATCATCTTCTGGGGGCGCGACGGCTGGCTGCGCTTCAACCCGAACGGCGAGTCCAACCGCGAACCGATGCAGTGGGGCTCCTATCGAGGCGCTCAGGCCAGCGCACCGGTTAAGAGCTGGACGTTCGACAGCTCAGGCGCCACGAACAATCCCTACCGATTTATGACTGGTCAGTTCTTCCGCGCCTGTCTTGGCGAAGGGCCGCCGCCCGCCGAGCCGGAAGCGGGCATGTGGGTTAACGAGGCTGTCACTGCCGCCTACGCGTCGTCCGACGAGGGCCGCGTGTTGCCGGTTTCGATTCCCGAGGTGTCGGTCTAGCACGGAGGTCCTTATGAATACGATTCGAGTCTGGTCCGCCGGCGCCGAGTCTGGGCGGCAGTCATGAGCCCGCCACCGCTGCGAGTTATTTCGGTTGGCGTGGGAGGCCGGGCGCGGCAGCACCTGAGCGCCCAAATGCAGTTGTCTGACAAGTTTCAGGTCGTTGGATTGGTCGATATCGTCCCCGAGGCGTTCGGGGAGGCGCTTGAGATCAGTGGTCTTCCCGAGTCGGCTTGCTTCACGACGCTGACCGAGGCGATGGCTGCGACGCCGTGCGACGCCGTCGGGGTCTTCACCCCGGGCCATCTGCACACCTCATATATGGAGGAGGCTATTGCCGCCGGCAAGCACGTGATCGTGGAGAAGCCGTTTACGTGCGATCTGGCCGAGGCCGAGCGCGTGGTGGCCGCCGCCAAGGCCAACGACGTTAAAGTGGTCGTGACGCAGAACGACCGGCTGTTTCACCCCTATCCGCTCCTGAGCGAGATGATCGCCGACCGACGTTACGGCGAATTGGGTACCATAACGATGGTGCATCACAACGCGCGCGGGCGTCCTTTCGAAAACGGCTACCCGCCAATGCACCTGTGGCACCAGGGCTCACATCAGGTCGACACATTGCTGTCGCTGGTGCAACGGCCGCCGCGCTGTGTGTGGGGCGTCAACGCGACCCCCGCCAACAGCAAGTGGACGGCCGAGCCGCACGTCTGTGCGATCATCACCTTCGACGGACCGGTGATCGTGAGCTACACCGCAACGTCGGACGCTCAGGCCTACGAGATGTACCTCCGTCTTGAGTTCGCGGAGGCTGCGGTTACGGTGCATGGCTTAACAATGAACGCCACCGATTTTGTCCTGAAGGTCACGCCGAGGCAGCCGCAGGAACGCTACCCGCACTCGGAAGTCTTTCCTATCGGGAAGGCTGAGCGCGGGGGACGCTGGGCCGACATAGAGCAAGAAATCTGGGACGGCTTTTGGTGTCACGTCATGGAGGGCCAGGACAATCCGTGCTCTGGGCGCAATAACCTCAAGACGATTGGTGTTCTGGACGCCATCATCCGCTCGAGCAGCGAGCGGATTGCGGTTGAGATGTAGGTCAGGCGCGAACACATAGCTGGGAGGGTTCCATGAGTAACCGACTGCGGGCTGGCGTCGTTGGGCTGACGGGGATCGGCGCTCGACAACCGCTGCCGGCCCCCAAACGCGGCTGGGGCGCGACGATGCCGCATTCGCACGCCTCGGCCTACCACTTCGTGGAGGACACGGAACTGGTGGCGGTGTGCGACCTGCGGCAGGAAGCGATCGATGAGTTCGGCGCCAACTGGCGCTCGTATATCTCGGAAGTCAATGCCTACACCAACTACCGGGAGATGCTGGACCGGGAGAACCTTGACCTGATCAGCGTGGTCACCAGCGACCATGTGCACACGCAGATCGTGATCGATGCGGCCGAGGCGGGGGTGAAAGGCATCGTCTGCGAGAAGCCCATCGCCACCACGCTGGCCGACGCCGACCGCATGATCGAGGCTGTTGACAAGGCCGGAATCCCCATGCTGGTGGACCATGTCTACCGCTGGTGGTTTCCCTGGGCTGACGTAGGCAAGCTGATCGACGACGGCGCCATTGGCGACGTGGTACGGATCATGTGCAACCAGGGCGGGCCGCGAGCCATGCTGTTCCGCAACGGCACGCACGTGTGCGACACCATCAACTGGTTCTCCACGGGCAAGCCGACGGCCGTGTATGCCGTGGCCGAGAAGGGTCTCGAGGACTACGGTCCGCGCTACGCCAGCGACGGCGGACACGACCCGGACACCGACCCCGCCCTGAGCGTCATGATCGAATACGACAACGACGTGCGCGCGTTCTGGAACGCCTGCAAGACCATGCCCGGCCGCTACATCGGACCGTTCGACATCTGGGGCACCAAGGGGCGCATTCACCTCACCAACGACTATGCCGTGCTCTACGACGATCCCGAAGAAGGCCTGAGGGGCAGGGCCCTCACGCCCACGCAGTACACCCAGGGGCACATTGCCGGGCTGGTCACGGAGCTCGTGGGCTTGATCCGCGACGGTGGCGAGCCGAGCTGTGACGGACGACAAGCGCGGCAAGCGCTCGAGGTCCTGCTGGCCGCGTTGCAATCACAGGCCGGCGGCAACGTGCGCGTTCAGTTGCCCATTAAGGACGCCTGAGCGAGCGGGAGGGAAACGTCGGGCCATCTGGAAAGGGCCAGTTGGGCGGGCTTGGCCGAACGGCCCGCCGCAGCTATCGGACCGCGGCTGCGTAGGTAAGGATGGTGTGAGAGGTGCCCGGGAGCGGACGGTTTACCCATGCTCACTGCCGCGGTTTGTGGCCGCTATAGGCCCCGTCCTGCTGCTTATGTGCTGGGCATGTGGCCCGGCAAGCACGGTGGCTGAGCCGACGCCTACGCCCGAGCCAAAGCCTACCGCCGAGTCCCGACCGGCCGATATCCGCGAGGAGGCGCCGGTCGACGCGCTGCTGGCGCGGCGACAGGACGCGGCGTTGCGTGTCTGCGACGCGCTCGAGAACTCGCTTCTCTTTGGGGATCCCTCCTTTTTCCTGGGGGCGTTGCGGTTCGCCGAGGCGGAAGGCGTGCGCAGATCGGATCTGATGGAAGCCATGGAGCGGGCGTGCCCTGGTCCGCTGCGTGTGTTGCGCTATGAACCGGACCTGATCGCCGAGTTTGAGAAGCTGCGCTGACGCGGTGGCTGGCAAGCGCCACGCCCGCTTAGCATGGGTCGCACCAGAATCTCCGCGAGCGAGCCGGAACCGTGTATGACGTTGTAGTGGTGGGCGCCGGCGTGATGGGCAGCGCCACGGCGTACTGGCTCAGCCGGGCTGGCAAGCGCGTCGCATTGCTGGACAAGTACAGCCCAGCGCACGTGCGCGCGTCCTCGGCTGACGAGTCCCGCACGGTCAGGTATCAGTACGGCGGGCAGGCGGTATACACCCGGATGGTGGCCGCGGCGGTGGATCTGTGGAAGGAGTTCGACCGCCAATCACGGACCAGCTTCTATCGAGAGCAGGGGAAGCTCACCCTGCAGACCCGGTCGGGCTTCGCTCCCCTGCTCGACGGCTATGAGGGGCTGCGGGCGCTCGGCTATCGGCCGCAATGGCTGGATGGGAACGACGTGGAGCAGCGGTTTCCTCAGTTTGCAAACGTGGACTCGGGATTCATCCTGGAAGGCGTGGGCGGATACGTGGCCGCGGGACCGGTGACGCGCGCGCTGGCGGAAACCGCAGCCGAGCTTGGCGCCCAGGTGCACGCGGGCGCGGATGTTGTCGAGTTACGGGAATCGTGCGGGCGCATCGGTGCTGCCGTCACGCGGGACGGACGAACGTTTGAAGCCGATGTATTCGTGATCGCGGCCGGACCGTGGACCGCAGGCCTGCTGCCCGACCTTCCCATCCGCGTGCAGCCCACCGCCGCGCGTCTGCACTACCTCAGACCCAAAGACCAGGCGGCCTATTCATTCCCGCGCCTGATGCCGTTCTCGGTCATGGATACACAGTTCTACGGGTTTCCGGTGCACTGGCGCGGCTGCGTAAAGTTGGCTGACGACATGATCGGCGAGCCGTTCGATCCCGACTGCGAGCGCGAGCATGAGGACCCGGCGGCACTGGCGAAGCTTCGTGCGTTCCTGTCTCGCCACATGCCGGATCTGCGTGACGCGGAAGTGGTCTACAGCAAGACCTGCACGTATTCGATGACGCCGGACACGGACTTCATCATCGACCGTCTGCCGAATCGGCCGAACGCGCTGGTGGCGGCCGGGTTCTCAGGGCACGGCTTCAAGTTCGGCATCCTGATCGGTCAAATCCTGGCGGACCTGGCGACGGGCGGCACAACTCGTTGGGACTTGACGCGTTTTCGGCTGGATCGCACTCCGTCGGGCGTTGGCCAGCACTGGTAGGGGGCGTAGCCGAAGCGGGCGGTCAGCCGCGCCAGACTTCGCCGAACAACCGCAGCCAATTGCCTCCCAGAATCTTGCGCACATCGTCGTCGTTGTAGCCGCGGCGCAGCAGACCCTCGGCCACGTTGACGAATTCCAGCGGGCCGGCAAAGCCGTGCAGATGTCGATACGGCTGGGGCACGTTCCCGGACTTCAGGAACGGCTCATGGCCGTGCGAGGCGCCGATCCAGGCAAACCACTCGCGCGACTGGCCCATGCAGAAGTCCGTGCCGACGGCCACCTGGTCCGCACCGACCATGTCGACGAGGTAGTCAACCGCGTCCAGGTAGTCGTCCAGCGTTGACTCGTAACCGTGGCGGTGGTGGTTGGGGAAGGCGTTGGCGCCGACGACGCCGCCCTTGGCGGTAAGAGCACGTATGGCTTCATCGGTCTTGTTGCGCGGATAGTCGGTCTGGGACCGTGCGTTGGCGTGGGTGAAAACCACCGGCTGCTCCGAGTGCTCGATGGTGTCCAGCACCGTACGGTCGCCCACGTGCGATAGATCAATCAGGATGCCGAGCTTGTTCATCTCTCGGATCGCGGCCAGGCCAAGGACGCTCAGACCCTCGTCCGTGCGCTCCCAGCAGCCGTTCCCGAAGAGATTCCGCTCGTTGTAGGTGAGCTGGACGACCCGCACGCCCAGGGCGTGAAAAAGCCTAAACCGACGGACGTCGCTTTCCACCGGCGTCGCGTTCTGCCAACCCAGAATTATTCCGGTGCGGCCATCCGCCTTGGCGGCGTGGATGTCGGCCACTCGGTGCACGGGCCGGATGTACTCGGCGTATTCCTCGAACCAGTGCAGCCAGGTCGTGAGGTTGTCCAGGGTCTCCTGAAAGTTGTGCCAGATGGCCGAGGTGGCGTTGCAGGCGGTGACGCCGCCGTCGCGCAGCTCGCGGAAAATGCGCTCGGCGCCCCAGTTGCTGGTGTCGAGCCCATCGATCACCACGGCCGAGTCGAACAGGCGGCGAGCCGCCGTGCTGGGAACCACTTGCTCCGTTGTCATGGTCGCCTCCGCCGGGAATTCCCGGCCCTTCGTCGTGTGCGCGAGCATAACCGGCGTCTGAGCTGCCACATCGAACTCTACGGGCGGCCGAAGCTGAGCGAGCGGCCCTGGACGGGTTTATGGGTCGAGTGACGCGGTGTGGGAACGGGCAGTGTTTGCCTCAGCTTGTCGTCTGCGAATCAACCGGCCAGCCTGGCCGCCGATCGCGGCCATGCCCAGATTCGGCCTGAACATCTGCTGGCCGCGCTGCTGGCCGACAGCGACGGCATAGCCGTGACGGCCCTGGAGGGATCCGCGGCTCCTGTGGCCGACATACGAACGACGACCGAGGCCGCGCTTGAACGAGTTCCGCGCGTTAGCGGGGATTCGGCGTCGCCGCAGCTGACGCCGGTCGCGCGGGATGTCTTGGTGCGGAGCCATGATGAATTGGCAGCCTTCGGTGACGAGAACGTCTCCACCGAGCACCTGTTGCTTTCGTTATTGCAACACGGGGACGCCGTGGCCCACATCCTTCGGGACGCCGGGGTCACTCGCGAATCCCTTTTGGCGGCGCTGCGCGAGGTGCGCGGCGCGCAGCGGGTCACGTCACAGTCACCCGAAGGCGCGTTCGATGCGCTAGCCAAGTACGCCGTTGACCTTACCGACCTGGCGGACCGGGGCAAGCTGGACCCGGTGGTTGGGCGCGATGAAGAGATTCGGCGCGTGATCCAGATCCTGAGCCGCCGCACGAAGAACAACCCGGTGCTGCTGGGCGAGCCCGGGGTCGGCAAGACAGCCATCGCAGAAGGGCTCGCCCAGCGGATCGTGCGCGGCGACGTACCTGAGGGGCTTAAGAACAAGCGGGTGCTTGCGTTGGACTTTGGGGCCATGCTGGCCGGGGCGAGTTCGAGGAGCGGCTGAAGGCGGTCCTGCAGGAAATCGCGGCCGCCGGTGGCGAGATCGTGCCGTTCATCGATGAACGGCACACCGTGGTTGGAGCGGGCGCGGCCGACGGCGCCATGGACGCGGCCAACATGCTCAAGCCCATGCTCGCGCGCGGCGAGCTCCATGCCGTCGGCGCCACGACACTTGATGAGTACCGCCAGCACGTGGAATCCGACGCCGCACTCGAACGGCGCTTCCAGCCGGTTTTGGTTGAGGAGCCATCGGTTGAGGACACGATCTCGATCCTGCGCGGACTGCGCGATCGTTACGAGACCCACCACCAGGTGCGGATTCGCGACAGCGCGCTGGTTGCGGCCGCGACCCTGTCGCATCGGTACATCGCCGACCGTCAGTTGCCCGACAAGGCCATAGACGCTGTGGATGAGTCGGCCAGCCGGCTGCGGATGGAGCTGACGTCTGCGCCATCAGAACTCGACGAACTCAACCGCAAGGTCGTGCAGCTCGAGATTGAGCGCGAGGGGCTGCGCAAGGAATCGGGCGCGGCTTCCCTCGAGCGGCTGGCTGCTTTGGAATCGGAACTGGCCACCCTGCAGGAAGACCAGCGATCGTTACAGGCCCGCTGGGACCGCGAACTGGCGGCGGTTGACGGCATCGCCGACCCGAAGCGCCGAGTTGACGAGTTGCAGACCGAGCTGGAGCGAGCCACCCGAGAGATGGATCTGGAGACGGCGGCGCGCATCCGCTACGGCGAGCTACGCGAGGCACAGCAGCCCCTGGCGGACGCGGAGGCCGCGATCGAAAGCGGCAACCGGCTGGTCCGGCAGGACGTGGACGAAGAGGACGTTGCCGATGTCGTGGCCCTGTGGACCGGCATCCCCGTCAACAAGCTGCTGGAGGGCGACCTACGCAAGCTGCTGCAACTGGAAGAGCGACTGCACGAGCGTGTCGTGGGCCAGCAAGACGCCGTCCACGCCGTCTCCACAGCCGTCCGCCGCGCCCGCGCCGGTTTGCAGGACCCTGACCGTCCGTTGGGCTCGCTGCTCTTGCTGGGTCCCACGGGCGTTGGCAAGACCGAACTGGCCCGCGCGCTTGCCGGACAGCTGTTCGACGACGAACAGGCGCTGATCCGGCTGGATATGAGCGAGTACATGGAGCGGCACGCCGTCAGCCGCATGATCGGCGCGCCGCCGGGCTCCGTGGGCAACGACAAGGCGGGACAGCTGACCGAAGCGGTGCGCCGCCACCCCTACAGCGTCGTGCTGTTCGATGAAGTCGAGAAGGCGCATCCGGATGTCCTCAACGCGCTGTTGCAGATCCTGGACGACGGTCGCCTGACGGACGGCCAGGGACGCGTGGTCGACTTTCGAAACGCGGTGGTCATCCTGACCAGCAACATTGGCAGCGTGGCCATCATGGATGCACTGGCGGTCCGGCCCGACGACGCGGGCGCTCAAGCGCTGGCCGCGGCCCGCGCGCACTTCCGCCCGGAGTTGCTGAACCGGCTGGATGACATCGTGGTCTTTCAGCCGCTGACCCGCGAACAGCCACGGGAGATCGTGAGTCTGCGAGTCGCGGACGTGAATCGGCGGCTGGCCGATCGGGGAATCGAGCTCGAGTTAACCCAGGCGGCGCTGGATTTGCTGGCCGAGCAGGGGTACGACCCGTCCTACGGAGCGCGACCGCTGCGCCGGGCCATTCAGCGAACGCTGCTGGACGCGCTATCCGACCGCATTCTGCGAGGTGACATTGCGGACGGTGCCCGGGTCACGGTTTACGCGCATGACGCCGCCCTGACGTTCGGCACGCAGGCAGCGCCGGCTCACCGCAAGCCGCTACCGAAACAGCGAGTAGCGGGACGACCAGGAGAAGCCAGAACCGAATCCGTAGTGAGTGCATGTTCGGGACCTCCGCAACTTCCGCAAGTCGTGCGCCAGCTTGACCCCAGCGCGAATCGAGCAGCATTGATCGTCTTCAGGTCAACAATACACGCGCCGGTCGGCGGCAGGCGCGGATTGGCTAGTATGCTTCGTGTCTGAACATGCGCAGACAATTCGCACGCGAAGGTGAGCATGACATGGCGTCCGACTGGCAGGAGCTTCGAGTTTCAAACGACGCGCTGGACGATCCGCCTGAACTGCGCGCCCGGATGGATTCCGAGGGCTACCTATTCCTCAAAGGCTTGTTCAACCCTGACGACATGCTGTCGCTGCGACGTGCAATGACCGAGGTCTTGCAGAAACACGGTTGGCTACAGGCCGGCACCGACCCGATGGACGGCAGAGCCGTGATCGAGGCCCAGTGCACCGAGGGCGACCTGGGCTACACCGACGTGTATCACCAAGCGTACAAGCTGCAGAAGTTTCACGAGTCCGGGCACTGGCCGGCGATTCTGGAGACCATGGAGAAGATCATCGACGCGCCGGTGCTGCCGCACCCAATGAAGATCGCGCGCATCTGGTTTCCGCAGTACACCGATCACACCACGCCGGCGCACCAGGACTTCGTGCACTTCCAAGGCACGTTTGACACCTACACGTGCTGGGCGCCTGTGGGCGATTGCCCCGAAGATCTCGGCGGGCTGGCCGTGGTGCCGGGCACCCACAAGGTGGGCAAGGTGGTCGATCACCATTTCTCGCTCGGCGCGGGCTCGTTGGTCGTGGACGAGAAGGTCCAGCAAGGGCCCTGGCACTCAACGAACTACGAGATGGGTGACGCCTTGTTGTTCCACAGCCTCACGGTCCACAAGGCCCTCCCGAACATCACCGACGACCGGATGCGCATCTCGCTGGACAACCGTTATCAGTCTGTGCATGAGCCGATCGCGGAGCACATGCTGACGCCGCACTTGTCGCAAGAAATGGCATATGACTGGGACGACGTGTACGCCAATTGGACGGACGACACGTTGAAGTACTACTGGACCAGCCGTGAGCAGCCAACCGTCCCCCGCGACTCAAGCTACGGCGAGCGCGGGTTTGCGGAAGCCGTGGAGCTGGCAACGAAAGGCGACCCGGCAGCACGGTTCCATCTGGAGCGCATCCAGCGCCGGGATCCCACGTCGGAAAACGCGCGCAAGGCAGCCGCGGCGCTTGAAGCGGCGCCCTGAGCGAATCTACGCGTCGATCCTGACGCCCGCGCTGTCCGCCTGAGTTTCTCGGCGCGACCCAGACGGCGCGCATTTGGGCTGGATTCGGCCGCCGACGGGTCGTGGCAAGCTCTGCGGGCCACGCGGGCCTGCGGTTGCGACTTCCGCCTTTGCGGCTAACCCTGCGGACCGGCTCCGAATTGCAGGCCGCGGGACGGAGGCGCGGCCTGCGTTGGTCCAATCGGGACGCTTGCTTCGTCGGCGCGCTCGACGGCAATTCCCGGGTAGTAGTGCGTGAGAATCTTGTCGAAGGAGTCGCCGGCGCGGGCCATGCCCTGCGCGCCCCACTGGCTCATGCCCACGCCGTGGCCGAAGCCCCGCCCGTTCACGATGAGACGCGGTGGCAGGTGGAACTCAACGATGTCCAGCGACCCGCGCACCAGACGCACGTCGGCCGGCGACTCGGCGAATGCCAGGCTGCGACGCCGGCGTTCCAACGAATAACCGTCAGCCTTTAGCGTCTCGACACGGCGCGGGGTCGGGTTGAGCAGCACCAAGCGTTCGGGGGGTACGGTTAGAAACTCGGCGAAGGCGCTGGGAATACCCAGGGTTGTGCGGATGGCGTCACCGGACAGTGTCACCGCGCCTTGCTCGCCGCGTAGTTCCAGTTCCACGGGCTGGCCGCCCTGCGCCGTGCGCAGCACGCGGACCTCAGAGATCTCACCAAGGGCGCCGCCGCCGGCCGTGCGGAGATCGGCCAATCGCGGCAGCGGGATGGCCCGGGTCCAGCGGTAACCCTCGGCGCCCCAACTGGTGCTGAGGGCCTCGACGTCGCTGGGCGACGGTACGCCACGTAGATACGGGATGTCCTGTCCCCACACGTCAGCCGCGCTGGTGGTGTGATCGCCCATGTTCGCGGAGTAGTAGGCGGTGATGAGGTCGCCGTCGTACATGGCCACGACGCCCGCGGTCTCTCGTACCGCCTGGATGGTTGAGGGATGCTCGCTCGAAACGCCGCCGTAGGCCTGACAATTCTGTGAGTCACAGATGTCGAAGTCGCCCGACGGATCGAGTTGCCTCAAGGCGTAGTTGCGGGCGGCCACGGCCTGGGCCTTGAGCGCTTCGACTTCCCAGGTCCACGGCATTTCGGAACCCACGACCGACGCCAGGTAGTCGGCCAGCCGCAACTCGTTCACGACCAGTGGGCGGCCGCTGCTCAGATCCACACGCACACGTCCGCGATACGCACGCTCGTTGATGGTTGTGACGTCGCCAAGGTCGTGCGGCTGGATGTCGATCAGCTGCGGCAACGGCGCCAGGATCTGACGGCCGATGTGCAGGCCCGGTCGCGGCGTAGACAACGCGGGGGCTATGCCGACTTCTGAGCGCAGCACTCGTCGGTCACGGCGCTCGCGGCCGTCCCAACCGTAGGGTCCGATCAGAAGCTCGCCGTCGGGCCTGGCGCCATCCGGCCTGCGAGTTGCCAGCGCATCGATCACTGGGATGCGGTGGGTAGGCGGCAATCGCAGATAGCGCAGCGACCAGCCGAGGATCACGGGGGTAGCATCGGCGGACAGGGTCTGCGCATCCGCCCGCACGGTCGCCGCCGGCGGGGGCGCCAGCCGCAAGACGCCGGGCGCTACGCTGAGCTGTACCCGAATTGTCTCCGGCAGTCCCAGGGCTGCGGCCGGGGCGACTGACCGGGCCATCAAGACCGCCGCCACAACCAGGCAACCAAAAATGGCCCGCCCGGCCTTCCAGCCGGACGGGCCATCAAACCAGCGCTTAGCCGGTGGTCTTGTCCTTTTGCTTCGCTGGAGGAGTATCGGCGTCGTCAGCGGAGGCCTTCGTGTCGCCGTCGGCTTCCTGAGCCTCTTCCTCGCCGTCTGCATCGCCTTCTTCCTCACCCTCGTTCTTCGCTTGTTCGCGGAACTCGCGCACGCTGGTGCCGAGCGCGCGGCCGATTCCAGCAATGCGGCCAGCGCCAAACACGGCGATGACGATAAGGAGAACGATGATCAGTTCGAACGGTCCAACGTTGAAGGGCATTTCCCTCCTCTTTCTCGTGAGCGATTAGCCGCCGGGCAACCCGCGCATGGCGCCTGCGCCGTGCAGGTAGCCAGATCACCGCGATGCGGGTTGAAGAACCGGCGGGGGCACATCCACCCGACAGTCCGGTTCCCGAAGCGGCGCACCGGCCACTGTAACGATACGCGATTGTGCCATTCAAGCCGGGCGCCCACCGACAATTCCTCACAATTCAGCCGCGGGCGGCCAGCGCCCGATAGCCAAAGTCCAGCAATGTCTCGGCGTCAGCCAGGCGATCGTCGCTGCCCAGCAGTACCACCATCAGGCGGCGAGCACCCCGCTGGGCCGCCGCGATCAGGTTGCCGCCTGCTTCCGCCGTCTGGCCGGTCTTGACGCCGATGGCGCCCTCATAGGACCAGAGCAGGCCATTCAGATTCCTGACGCTGTAGGAGCGGTTGGCAGGTCCCGCCGGAATCACGTGGACCTGGGTAGCCACAATCTGGGCCAGCAGCGGGAACCGGTCCATCGCGTCGGCCGCCAGCACGGCCATATCGAAGGCCGTGCTGTACTGGTCGTCAGCATCTTGGCCGCTGGGGTTGCCGAAGCGGGTGTCATTGAGGTCGAGCCGGCTGGCCAGGTCGTTCATTTGAGCCACGGTGTAGTCCTGGCCGCCGATTCCGTCGGTAATGGTGACCGCGGCGTCGTTGGCGGACGGCAGGAGCATGGCGAAGAGCAGGTCCTGCAGCGTGAAGACCTCGCCAGGGCGCAAGCCGGCCAGGACAGGCGGCTCAGCCGCCGCGCTCTCGGGAACCTGAATGCGCGTATCCGGCGGCGCCTGTTCCAGCGCCACGATAGCGGTGGCCAGCTTGGCCAGGCTGGCTGGCGGCCGCCGCTCGCCGGGGTTCTTGGCAAACACGATGGTGCGCTCGCCCATATCTACCAGCAGGGCGGCGCGGGCCGTGATGGGTGGCGCTTCCACGGGCCGGGTGAACGGGCTATCGATGAATGGCGCCGCGGTAGGGGCACGCTTCGAACCAGCTTGCGAGGGCCCGGATTCCAAGAGGTTGACCACGCCGCCGGCGTCCGGGAGCGGCGGCTCAACCGAGGCCAGCAGTCGTATGAGAAGCAACCCTCCCGCAAGCGCCAGCAGGGCAATGAACACGATGCTGGCCGCCTGCCGCAGCCGATTGCGCTGCGCGTGCCGGGCCTTGGCAACGGCCGAACGCTCGCGCAGGCGTGCGTGATAGATCGGCGGCGGGATGGGCGCGCGCCGGCGCCGCACCGGTCTCGCGAACAACGCGTCCTGCGACCAATCCTCGTCATCCAGTTCGCGCCCGCGAGGAGCGCGCTGGCTCATAGCCGTTGCGCTTCGAGATAGTCCAGACTTCGCCGGTATTCATCCTCGCTGATGAGCCGTTCGCTCATGTAGAGATTCAACATGGCCGGGAGGGTGACGATGGACATGAGGCGCAGCCCCTGGTACTCCAACCGCCGGGCAGCGCCCACGTCCCGGTCGACCAGCACGATGACATCGCGCACGAGCAGTCCTTCGTTACGCAGCGCGTGCGCGGTCTGGATCACCGAACCGCCGGTGGTGATGAGGTCGTCCACCAGGAGGACGTGCTGGCCTGGCAGAAAGCGGCCGACGATTGCGAGGCCAGCGGGGCCGGACTCCGGCTTGACATAAATTAGAGGCAAGTCGGCCGTGAGCGAGTATGCCGTGGCCAGGTGGAGACCGCCCATGGGCACGCCGGCGACCAATTCAAACGGCGCCGCCTGCTGGTGGCGCCGGGTCTGAGCCAGGTTGGCCGCGTCGCGCACCAAGGCCGCGGCAGTCCGCAGCGCCGAGGGCACCGCAACCAGGCGCTTGGGGTCAACGTAGACCGGGGAGTTCACCGTGGACCGGCCCAGGGTGTAGCTGCCGAACTGAATGCCGCCCAGTTCGTAGATCTGCCGAGCCAGGTCGAGGGCGCTTAATTCGTCCGTGAGCGCTTCTCCGCTTGTGTGGCAACCGACCGCCAGCGGTCCAGCCAACGCCCCCCGCGGCGGGCCGCGCGTGCAGCGATTATTGTCAAGTCGGCAGAGCGGGTCAAGCTGGTTATTTTTGGCTTCGGCGCTGTCCGCGGCCGGCCGCGGACAGCGCCGGACAGCCCGCGGGCGCCGAATGAGCCGCCGCCGCGGATAGGCGCTGGCGCGCGTGGGACAATTGGCAGCCGGGCGCCGGGGCCGGCGCTGTGCTTCGGCCGGCTTTCACAACGGAACACGTCTCATCAGCACGCTCTGGCGTCTCATTCTCTACCTTCGCGGCCAGAAACGGCTCTTGGTGGGCCTGTTGACCGCACTCTTGGTGGGGTCGCTGCTGCGCACGTTGCCGCCGACCTTGAGCAAGATCGCCATCGACGACGGAGTGGAAGCCGGGAACCTGGGCGTGCTCTTCGTGACGGTCGGCTTGTTCGCCGGAGCGGTGGTGCTGTCCAACGTGACCATGGGGGCGCGTCTTTACGCCGCCCGCTACAGCTCCCAGAGAGTGATTCACGACATCCGCAACGACCTGTATACCCATCTGAGCGCCAAGTCGATGAGCTTTTTCGACCGTAACCAGACGGGTGACCTGATGTCGCGGGTGACCAACGACGTGAACATGATTCAGTTCTTCTTCAATATGGCCGGGACAGTGATTCTGTCCTCGATCGTGCTGACAGCCATGAACCTGGCGTTCATGCTGGCCCTGGATTGGGTGATGGCGCTCGCCATCCTCAGCCTGTTCCCATTCTTCATCGCCATGCAGTCGGTAGCGCGGCGGGTCGTTCCGCTGTTCCGGCAATCAAACCAGCAGATGGGCGTGGTGAACGTCGAGATTCGCGAGGCGATCGCCGGCGTCAAGGTGATTCAGGCGTTTGGCCGTGAGCGACACCAGGAGGAGCGATTCGACAGGGAGAACTGGAAGCTGCGCGACCTGCGCACCCGCGTAATGCGCACATTCAGCCTCTACACGCAGGGCATCGAGTTGATCGCCGGCGCCGCCACGGCGCTGATTCTGGGCCTGGGCTCCTGGCGGATCATCCACGGCGACTTCACGTGGGGCGGCCTGGTGGCGTTTCAGGGCTACCTGCTGCTGATGCTGGCGCCCACGCGGTTCCTGGGCTTTGCCGTGCAGATCTCACAGCAGGCGGTGACGTCCGGTGAGCGGGTGTTCCAGATCATCGACACACCGCTGGACGTCCAGGAACAGCCGGACGCCCGTCCGCTGCCGACGGTGCGGGGGGAGATCGAGTTCGACGGGGTTACCTTCCAATACGGCGAGCGCGACCCGATCCTGCGCGGCGTATCCGTGCATGTTCCGGCGGGCGGATCGCTGGCCATCGTGGGGCGCAGCGGGTCCGGCAAAAGCTCCCTGGCTAATCTGCTGCCGCGGTTCTACGACCCCACCGAGGGCACGATCCGGGTTGACGGCCACGACCTGCGGAGCGTCCGGCTGCAAGACCTCAGGTCGCGGATCGGCATGGTGATGCAGGAGACCTTCCTCTTCAATATGACAGTGGCGGACAACCTGCGGTTTGGCCGCAAGGACGCCACGGACGAGGATCTGAAAGAGGCCGCACGCATGGCGGCCGCCCACGACTTCATCATGGATCTGTCCCAGGGCTATGACACGTTGATCGGGGACCGGGGCGTGCGGCTCTCCGGCGGCCAGCGGCAGCGCATCGCGATTGCCCGCGCCCTGCTGGTGCGGCCCGCGATTCTGGTGCTGGATGAGGCCACCTCGAGCGTGGATACGCGCACCGACCGGGCGATCCAGCAGGCGCTGGAAGAGCTGATGCGCGAGCGCACGACCATCGTGATCGCCCACCGGCTGGCAACCATCCGGCGCGTCGATCAGATCATCGTGCTCGACGACGGTCGTATTGTCGCGCGCGGCGCCCACGACGAACTGCTGGCGGACAGCGAGGCGTACCGGGCGATCTACGAGCTGCAGTTTCGTCTGCAAGAAGAGGTCCCGGCGGCGGTTGCCGCCGACCGGGCGCCGAAGGTCTGATGGGCATGCGGCATACGTACGTCGACACTTCCAACCTGAGTGGCAAGGCGGTTACCAGCACCTTGCGCCGGCTCCTGCACTACATCGGCCTGCACCGGCGCGAGATCGGGATTGCGTTCGCGGCGCTGTCGGTGGCCTCGCTGCTGAACATGGTGCCCCCCTGGGCGTTGAAGATCGCCGTTGACGACTTCATCCCTCGGGCCGACGCGGCCGGCGCCGTGCGTATTGCCGGCGCCCTGATGCTGATCTACCTGGCGCGCGGCGTTCTGAACTACGTGAACTTCTACCTGTTCGCGAGCAGTAGCCAGACGATCGTCTATGAGCTGGCGCGCGACATGTTCAAGCGGCTGGTGCGTCACTCCATGCGCTTCTTCGAGAGCCAGCGCACTGGCGAAACGGTGTCTCACCTGACGGCGGACGTCACGGCCGTGCAGCAGGCCATGCAGGGCCAGGTGCTCACCGCCAGCGCCGGCCTGGTGACGATGGTGCTGTACCTGGTCGTGCTGCTGACGCTGGACTGGCGGTTGACCCTGGTGATTCTGGCCGTCGTGCCGCTGATGCTGATCGCCAGCACGATCACGGCCCGGATGCTGCGCGTGCGCTACCGGCAAGTGCAGGAGTCGATCGCCAATATCAACACGGCGATCGAGGAGAACGTGAGCGGCGTGCGCGTGAGCCGGGCATTCGCCCGCGAGGAAGCCGATGCACGCCGCTTCCAGACCGAGAACCGAGCCAATTTGCAGGCCAACCTGAACACGACCATGGTGGAGTCGGTGGCGACGCCGCTGATCGAAGGCCTCAGCGCCCTGAGCGTGGCGGTGCTGCTGGCCTACGGCGGCTGGCAGATCACGCTGGGGGAAATGCAGCCGGGCACCCTGATTGCATTCCTGGCCTACCTACAGATATTCCATCAACCGCTGACGGAACTGGTGCGTGTGAACTATGTGGTTCAGTCGGGCCTGGCCGCCGCGGATCGAATCTTTCATTTCATGGACATACCGCGCCACATCGTGGATCGACCGTCCGCCGTCGACCTGGTCAATCCGCGCGGGAAAGTCGAATTTCGAAACGTGAACTTCAGCTACGACGGCGTGACGCCCGTGCTGCGGGACATTTCGGTGACCGCCGAACCGGGCCAGACGGTCGCGCTCGTGGGCGCCACGGGGTCGGGCAAGACCACGATGGTCAACTTGATTGCGCGCTTCTACGACCCGACGTCAGGCCAAATCCTGGTCGACGGCCACGACCTGCGCGACCTGCGGATGGACAGCCTGCGCGCACGGCTGGCCTTCGTTCCGCAGGAGACGTTCCTGTTCAGCGGCACGATCGCCGACAACGTGCGCTACGGGAATCCTGACGCGTCCGACGAAGCGGTGGCGAGGGCGGCGGCGCTGGCGAGAGCGGACGAGTTCATCGGGAAACTGGACGATGGCTTCGCCACCATGGTGGGAGACGGTGGGCTACGGCTCTCGCGCGGGCAGCAGCAGCGGGTGGCGCTGGCGCGGGCGATCCTGGCGGACCCGGCGGTGCTGGTGCTGGACGAAGCCACGTCCGACATCGACACCGAGTCCGAATACGAAATCCAGAAGGCACTGGTGCAGGTACTCAGGGATCGCACGAGCTTCGTGATCGCGCACCGGCTGTCCACCATTCGCAACGCCGACTTGATCGTGGTGCTGGACGAAGGCCGCGTCGTTCAGCGCGGGAGTCACGCTGACCTGATCGTGCGGCCGGGACCATACCGCGACCTGCACGCCGCCCAGTTCGACGATCCGTTGGACGCCAAACCCACACCGGCCTAGCCCGGGGGGCAGCGGTACGATGAGCGTCCGGCCCCGACGTGCGGCGCCGTGTTATCCGAAATCCTGATGGGTTCCAAGCGTTCAACCTCCGTTCTTGACGCCATGGCCGGTCCGTACGATCCGGCGGCTGTCGAAGCCCGGCTGTACGACACCTGGGACGAGTCCGGCGCCTTCCAGCCGTCGGACGATCCCAGCCGGCAGCCGTTCACCATCGCGATTCCGCCGCCGAACATCACGGGACAGTTGCACAACGGGCACGTGCTGTTCGTGGCCTATCAGGACCTGATGATCCGCTGGTGTCGGATGCGCGGACGGGCCGCGCTGTGGGTGCCGGGCACCGATCACGCGGCTATTGCAACCCAGAACGTTATCGAGCGCGAACTGGCCAAGGAGGGCCTTTCGCGCCACGACCTGGGTCGCCAGGGGTTCGAGGAGCGGTTCTGGCAGTGGAAATCCGAAGTGGGCGACACGATCAACGAGCAGCTTCGGCGGCTGGGCGCTTCGGTGGACTGGACCCGCGAACACTTCACGCTGGACGAGCAGCTCTCGAGGGCCGTGCGCGAAGCCTTCGTACGGCTGTACGAGAAGGGTCTGATCTACCGCGGCCGTTACATGGTCAACTGGTGCCCCGACGACCAGTCGGCCATCAGCGATCTCGAAGTTGAGCACCAGGACGTGGAAGGCTCGCTCTGGCACATCCGCTATCCGCTGGCTGACGGCGGGCGCCTCACAGTGGCAACCACCCGGCCGGAGACGATGCTGGGCGATACGGCGATAGCGGTGCACCCGGACGATGAGCGCTACCGCTCGCTGGTGGGACGGCAGGCCGTCATTCCCGGCATTGGTCGAGAGATTCCGATCATTGCCGACTCGTTTGTGGATCCGGCGTTCGGGTCCGGGGCAGTCAAAGTCACGCCGGGTCACGATCCCAACGACGCGGCAATGGGCGAACGCCATGACCTGGCCGTTGTCAACATCATGAACGGCGACGGCACCCTGAATGACAACGCCGGACGCTGGGCCGGCCAGGAACGATTTGAGGCCAGATCGGCCTACCTGGAGTTCCTGCAAGGCGAGGGGCTCCTGGAGCGCACCGAACCGCACATCCATTCCGTGGGGCATTGCTCGCGCGACAACGCGGTGATCGAGCCACTGGTCTCGGAACAGTGGTTCGTGAACGCGCGCCCCTTGGCCGCCGCCGCCGAAACCGCCGTGAACGAAGGCCGCATCCGCTTCCATCCGGCACGGTTCAGGAACGAGTTCATGCGCTGGCTGGATGAAATCCAGCCCTGGTGCATTTCACGGCAGCTCTGGCTCGGCCACCGGATCCCCGTCTGGTACTGCCAGGGCTGCGACGCGGTCATCGTTGAGCGCGAGGACCCGACGACATGCATGACCTGCGGCGGACAGGATCTTCAGCAGGACCCCGACGTGCTGGACACCTGGTTCAGTTCGGGCCTATGGCCGTTTTCGACCCTCGGCTGGCCGGACGACTCGCCCGACATGCGGCGGTTCTATCCCACCGACGTGCTGGAAACCGGCTACGACATCATCTTCTTCTGGGTTGCTCGGATGGCAATGCTCGGGCTGGAACTGGTGGGCGACGTGCCCTTTCACGATGTGTACTTTCACGGGCTGGTGCGACACCTGGACGGCTCGAAGGTCAGCAAGACCAACTATCAGCCCGGCGACGATCCGCTCGAAACCATCACGACCTACGGTGCGGACGCAATGCGCTTCAGCTTCGTTACCGCGGCCGCGCCCGGGAGCGACATGCGACTGGACATGCGGCAGGTGGAGCGCGGTGGACACTTCGCCAACAAGCTCTGGAACGGCGCCAAGTTCGTGATTGGCGCGATGGAACGCACCTCGGACGGCGCCCCCGGTGCGCCGTCGCTGGTCGACCGCTGGATTATCAGCCGCTTCAACCAGGTGCAGGCGCAGGCGACGCGAGACATCGACCGATTCCGCTTCGGCGAAGCCGGGCGTGCGCTACATGACTTCCTATGGACGGAGTTCTTCGACTGGTACGTGGAGGCGGCCAAGATCCGGCTGTACAGCGAGGACACGGCCGCCGCCGCGAGAACGGCGGCCACGCTGACCACCGTCCTGGACGGCGCATTGCGGCTGCTGCACCCGTTCATGCCGTACGTCACCGAGGAAATCTGGCGTCACTTCCGGGCCGCCGGCGGGGCGGCGGATGCGCCGGAACTGTTGATCGAAACGCCGATCTTCGACGCCGCTGTCGAGGTCGACGAAGACGCCATCGGCCAGATGCGCGCTCTGATCGAAATCGTGCACGGCATCCGCAACGCACGGCATGAGTCCGGCGTGGCGCCAAGCCGGCATGTCGAGGCCCGTGTGATCGGGGACAACGAGCGCCTGGACGCCGAGGCGGTCTTCATCCGGCGGCTGGCCCGCGTCGATCCGTTGACGTTTCACCCCGCCGGCACGGCGTTCGACGATCCGGCCGTCACGGTTCGGGCCGGCGGCGTGGAAGTCTTTCTGCCGCTGGCCGGGATGGTCGATTTAACCGCCGAGCGCGAGCGCTTGGCGCGCGAACTGGCCGAAGCCGAAGCTACGTTGGGTCGAGCCGAGCAGTTGCTGGCGAACCCTCGGTTCGTGGAACGGGCGCCGGAAGCGGTGGTGGCCAAGGAACGCGAGCGCTCCAGAGCGGCGCGTCAGCTGGTGGCGCAGGTTCAGGAGCGGCAGGCGGCTTTGGACGGGTCGCCCTAGTCCGGCGCCCGGCGGGCTTGCTGGGCGCTTAGTCCTCGGCTCGTACGTAGAGTTCGCGCATGGCCGTTGGTCCGCGCAGCATGGCGCCGCGCACGCCCCGCTGACGGGCGGCCTCGACGTCCTCGATTGCCGGGCGAACTTGCGACGAGAGCTGATCGATGAAATGGAGCGCGATGGCCTCTGGCAGCATCGGCTCCGTGACCGCCGCGTATTCCAACTGGCCCTGATGGCTCAGCACCAGGTGGCGCAGCAGGGTCGCGATTTCGCCGTCGCCGCCTGTGGCGGCTAACGCGCGGTCCAGGATTCGTACGCCTTGGACCATATGGCCTTCCAGGTTGCCGGCGTCGGTGTAGACGATGCTGGCCTCGAGGTCCAGTTCTTCCAGCTTGCCCAGGTCGTGAAGTACGACGCCGGCCAGCAGCAAGTCGCGGTCGAGCTGCGGATAGACCTTGGCCACACGCTCGGCGATCTGCAGCATCTCCACCGTGTGCTCGGCCAGCCCGCCAATCCAGGCGTGGTGCCGGGTCTTGGCGGCGGGCCATTTCGGCAGCCGCTCGGTCACCAATGGATCGGCGATCACGGCTCGCAGTACGTCCTTGAGCAAAGGCGTCGTGATGGATTCCGCGGCGTCGTGGATGGCGCCGGTTAGTTCTCCGGCGCTCTTGGACGACCGGGGCAGATAGTCGGTCGCGTCCCAGGTTTCGTCCGATCGCCGCAGCGCATCGACCTTGATGTTGACCCGGTTGCGGAACTCGTCGGCCATCCCCTCGACTTCGTAGGGGTCGCCCGCCGTAATGGCCGTGATCTGCGCGTCGGAGACTTGAAAAAACACGGCGTCAATCGTGGCCCCGGCGCGGTCGCGCAGACTTAGGCGCAGAAAGCGCGTCCCGGTTCGGGCCTCGCGGACCTCGTAGGACGCCACCAGGAAGACGCCGCGCACGATGCGGCCGGGCGTGATGTCAGCGATATTCACGTGCGTAGCCCTGACATGGCGGACGGGGAACAGGTCATCCTACTGGCCCGCGGCGGTGCGGCGCGCGACGGCTAGCGGCGGCGAAACGCGTCGCGGAGCCGCTGCCGGAGTGTTGGGCGCTGATTGGGAAGCTCGATTACCTGCCCGCGCCACATAACCGGGGTTCCGCGCGCTCCCGGCGAACGAGCCGCCCGCCGCTCCATGACGCCGCGCACGAGAGCCGCCGCGAAGACGACAGCGCCGACGACAGCCACGATCGAGGCGAACTGCCGTAGCACGATGGACATGAACAGCGCCGCGACCACCAGGACGGCCGCCGTGACCAGCATTTCGCCGGTCGTGGCGAAGCGGCCGAGGATCCATCGGCCGAGTAGTTCGACGTAGCTGCCGCGCCGTTGAGCCGGCTGTGGCGCCCGTGGCGCCTGCCGTTTCCGCGGCGGCGCTGAGGCGTCGGCCCGATTCAGGATCTCTTGGACTTCTTCCTGCCAGCTTTTTGGCATGAGATCGAGTTCTTGGGGGTGACAAGCCGAGTATATCGCCGGGCGGCGACGCATGCCCCGGCGACGGACTGACGGCTGGCTATGCTGGCGCCATGGCGACGCCCGCTACCGACCCGTTCGAGATCGAGGTCTTTCGACACCTCTTCGCCTCAGTTGCTGAGGAGATGGGGGTCACGGTTCAGCGCAGCGCGCATTCGCCCAATATCAAGGAGCGGCGCGACCATTCCTGCGCCGTGTTCGACGCTGACGGACGCATGATCGCCCAGGCGGCTCACATCCCCGTGCACCTGGGCTCGATGCCCGCCTCGGTTACGGCGGCGATCGAGGCGTACGAAGGCAGGAAGCCTTCGGCGGGCGACGTGCTGATCGTGAACGACCCGTACCTGGGCGGGACGCACCTGCCGGACATCACGACCGTCTCGCCGGTCTTCGTTGGTTCCAAGCGCCGGCCGACGCATTGGGGCTGGGTGGCCACACGCGCGCACCATGCCGACGTGGGCGGCCTGGCGCCCGGCTCGATGCCACCTTCAACCGAGCTTTACCACGAGGGCCTGATCATTCCGCCGCTAAAGCTGGTGGACGCCGGCGAGCTGGACGAGCAACTGGTCGCGATCATCTGCCGCAACGTGCGCACGCCCGAGGAGCGCCGCGGCGACCTGGAGGCGCAGCTGGCCTCGCACCGGGTGGGCGAGGCGCGGCTGGCCGAATTCGCTCGGCGTTACGGCGCAGGGCCGCTGCGGGAGCGGGCCGATGCACTGCTGGCGTATTCCGAGAAGCTGGCGCGGGTACGCCTGCGCGTGGTTCCCGACGGTACCTACGGCTTTACCGACTATCTGGACGACGACGGCGCCGACGGTCCGGCCGTGCCGATAACGGTCACGATTCAGGCTCGGAGCGGGCAGCTGCGATTTGACTTCAGCGGCACTGGCCCCGCGGCCAGCGGCGCGCTAAACGCGCCGGAAGCCGTCACGCGCTCGGCCGTTATCTACGTGGCGCGCTGCCTGATGGGTGACGACGTGCCCGCGAATGACGGGACGACCGCGCCGCTCGAGGTCCTGGTGCCCGCGGGCTCCGTGCTCAATCCGCCGCGGCCGCACGCCGTGGCGGCGGGCAACGTGGAGACCTCCCAGCGGGTCGTGGACGTGTTGTGGGGTGCGCTGGCGGACGCGCTGCCGGACTTGGTACCGGCAGCCAGTCAGGGCACGATGAACAACCTGATTATCGGTGGGTTCGACCCTCGGTACGGCCGCGCGTTCACCTATTACGAAACGATCGCCGGAGGTGCGGGCGCTGGCCCGGAGGGTGCCGGCGCCGACGCGGTGCAGGTGGCGATGACCAATACGCTGAATACCCCCATAGAGGCGATGGAACTGGCGTATCCGCTGGCCGCGCGTCGCTACGAAATCCGACGCGGATCCGGCGGCAACGGACGCCACCGCGGAGGTGACGGGGTGATCCGAGAGATCGAGACGCTGGTTCCGGCGGTCGTCACGATTGTCACGGAACGGCGCTCGCGCCAGCCCTGGGGCTTAGCCGGCGGCCAGCCTGGTCGCTCCGGCGTCAACCGCGGAACCTTCGCTGACGACGAGCGCGGGCTGCCGGGCAAGGCCGCGCTGGAACTCGCGGCCGGCGACGTGATTCGAATCGAAACGCCCGGCGGCGGCGGCTGGGGCGCGCCGACCGCGCAGGACAAGCCGCGTTAGAACAGACCGAAACGCCGCCGTGGTGGTGGCGCTTCCGGAAATTCGTCGGGAGCAAAGTCCACCGAAAATGCCTCGTGGTGCAGCGCCCCGGACGGGGTGAGGTCGCTTTCGATCAGGCTGATGTGCGACACCGTAAAGAGGCCCAGCCGGTCGAGTTCCAACGCCTCAAAGCCGCGGCTGATGGCACGGCGCGCCGATGGCGCCGTCATTCGGCCGATACGGGCCAACGTCACGTGCGGGCTGAAGGGCCGTTGGTCAACCCGTAGCCCCAGGCCGCGAACGGCTTCCAACACCGCCGCTTGCAAGTCGCGCAGGGCCTCGGTCTCACCGCTAATTCCGGCCCACGCAACGCGTGGCTCACGATTGGCCGGAAAGGTGCCCCCGCCGCTGAACCCGATGCTGAAGGGATGACGTCCGCGAGCCGCCGCCTGCATTCCGGACCGCACGCTGTCAGTGCTTTGGGCTGGAACGTCGCCCAGAAAGGCCAGGGTCAGGTGCAGGTTCTCGGGCGTTACGGTGTGGATGTGGCTCGAAGCGCGACTCAGCGACGCGGCTTCGGCAGCCAGCGCGTCGCGATACGGCTTGGGGATCGTGACAGCCACGAAGGCCCGCATGGGTGGCCAGTATAATCGGGCCCGCCAGTTATCGGTGGGGCTTGGCCTGCTCGTCTACGTCGCGAGCGCCAGCCGACCGACGGGACTTTCAATGACAGCCGCGATTCCCGAGCGCATGGCGGTCCAGCCAACCGATTCGCCTGCGTCTGACGAACGCGCCACAACGATCGAGGCGCTACGCGAACAGCTTGCCCGGCATGTGCCCGCCAGGTCGCCCGCGCTCACCGGCGCCGCGGAACTGGCCGTCATGGTGGCCGAGAGCGTGGCCGACCCCACAAGTGACGTGTTCTGGGACCGAGCCGACCACGCGCTGGCCTACGACCTGCTGCTCAAGGGCACGGCCCGACAGGTGGCGGCACAGACGCCGGGCCGCGCGGCTTCCGAGGCGGCCGGCGTGGCGGTGGCCCGTGCGCTGCGGCGCCAGCGCCAGCCGGTAGTGGCGGTACTTGACGAGGCTGGCCTGGGAACCGGCCTGGCGTTTGAGGCCGTAAACCATGTCGGCCACTTGCAGGTGCCGTTCGTGCTGATGTTGATCGACGCGCAGACGCCGCGCGGACGCAATGCCGGGGCCATGGCCCGTTACCTCTCCCGGGTTCGTGGGCACGCGCGCTACGCCGATGCCAAGAACCTCATCGAGACCACGCTCAGCCGTATTCCGGCCGGAGAGCAGGCTGTGGAGGTGGCCCGGCGGCTCAAAAACTCCGTGCGCGAACTGCTGGTCCCAACCGAGATGTGGGAAGAGCTGTTGGGCTTCATGTACCTGGGGCCAGTGGACACGGGCAATCTGGATGCGCTTGGCGATCTGCTGCGCCTGGCGCTGCGGGTGGGACGGCCGGTCGTGCTGCACGTCACGCTGGAGGGGCGGGCGCTTGCTCGTTCGCTGGCGCCCAACGCCGCGGCTGCGCGCCGGATCGACCTTGAGCGGGCCCTGGCGGAGGTCCTCACCAGCGACCGGCGGCGCCTGCTGATCACGACGGACACCGAGGGCGCCCTCGATTCCTCCGCGCTCGCCGAACAGGCGCCGGAGCGCTACTTCGACCTCGGCCTCGGCGGGTCCCACGCGGTGGCCTTTGCGGCCAGTCTGGCCGCCGAGGGCTACCGGCCCATTGTGGTGCTGGGAGACCCGAGCCTGGAGTCCGCGCTGGCGGCCCTGACCGCCGGGCCGGAGCAACGGACCGGTCCCGTGACGATCGTGAGCGTGGGTCACGGCCTGGCGCTTCGTACCCCCGTGCGCGCGGCCCTCGAGTCGGCCGGATTCACTTTGCGCAAACCGGCCCCTTCTGCCGGATGGGCGAAGGCCCTGTGTACGGCGGACGCTGGCCGGTGCTGGACGTTTCTCGTGGCGGAGGCCCCCGCCCCGGCCTGACTACCCGCGCCGCGCCGGACGGCAGAATGCCCCGACGCGCTAACCCCGGACCCTTCGCCATTCCGCAGCCGCACAGACCCGACCCGCCGATCGATGGCGGGCGCCGCGCGTCGTCTCCCGCGCCCATCGACGTGCATACGCACATCGTGCCGCCGGATGTGGTCGACGGACGCCGCCGCTATAGCCAGGCGGATGTCTGGTTCGGACGGCTGTATCGCGACGAGCGACGCGTGCTGGCCACGGCGGATGACCTGCGCCGCAGCATGCGGCGGACCGGCCTAACCGCAAGCGTGGCCTTCGGCTTCGCTTGGCGCGATCCCGGGCTGTGCCGGGCGAACAACGACTACGTGCTGGATGCCGCCGCAACCGCCGATGACCGGGCCGGACGAGTCATTCCGTTCTGCGTGGTCCCACCCGGCGACCTGGACATTGCTGCTGCCGAAATGGAGCGCTGCCAGGCGCGCGGCGCTGTTGGAGTTGGCGAACTCTTTCCCCAGGGCCAGGGCTGGAACCTCGGGGACCGCGCCGCCCTGCGGTCGTTCATGGACGCGGTGCGCGCGTTGGGCCTGATCCTCACCGTGCACACCAGCGAGCCGGTGGGCCACACCTACCCCGGAAAAGACAGCACCACGCCGGCCGCCATCTGGTCCCTGATCGAAGCGGCGGAAGGCCAGGTACCCATGATCCTCGCGCACTGGGGCGGAGGCCTGGCCTTCTACGAGCTGATGCCCGAAGTTCACCAGAAGGCCCAAAACGTTTACTACGACTCCTCCGCCAGCCATCTGCTCTATCGACCGGAGATCTATCGGCTCATGAGCCAGCTCGCTCCGGGACGCGTCCTCTTCGGCAGCGACTACCCGCTGATCCGCCAGACCCGCGCGCTGCGCCTGGCGCGCGACGCAGGCCTGGCTCCGGACGAACTGGCCGCGCTGCTCCGCGGCAATGCCAAGCGCCTGGGACTCGGCGACGCTCCCCGCGAGGAAGGCGCCTAGACCGTGCGGACCTTCTCGCGGTCGATCTCTGCCATGAGGCGGTCAATGTGCGTGGGGTTATAGCCGGCCGCCCGCGCCTGTTCCACCAGACCTTCGGCTTCCATCAGGCCGTCGGCGTGGGACTCGGTTCCAGGCTCTTCGCGCACGGCCACCTGCAGCGCGTCGCGCGCCCGCAGGTAGAGCGAGCGGCCCGCGTCCTCGGTCTCGTCCACATTGCCGAGCACCCCGAGCAGGCGCTTGGCCAAGACCACCGCGGAGGCCGCGTCGGCCGCGTAGCCGTCGGCGCCGATCTCATCGGCGTAGCGCTGCGTGACGGGTGCGCCGCCGATGATGCAGTGCACCTGGTCATCCAGGCCCGCCGCCTCCACTGCCTCGATGGTGTTGCGCATATTGGTCATCGTGGTGGTCAGCAGGGCGGACATGCCGATGATGTTGGCGTTGTGCTCGACCGCGTTTTGGATGTATTCGTCCGGGTGCGTGTCGATGCCGGTGTCGTGAACACCGAAGCCGGCGCCTTCCAGCATCATGGCCACGAGGTTCTTGCCGATATCGTGCAGGTCGCCGCGGACGGTGCCGATCACGACCTCGCCAACCGGTTGGATGCCCGATTCAGCCAGGATAGGGCGCAGGATGGCCATGCCGGCCTTCATGGCCCGGGCGGAGATCAGCACCTCGGGTACGTAGTACTGGTTGGTGCGAAACAGTTCGCCGACCACGTCCATGCCGGGGATCATGCCGTCATTGATGATCAATGATGCGTGCACGCCTTCGCCGAGGGCGATGCGGACGGTGGAATCCACGGTTGCGGCGTCGCCCCGGATAATGGCGTTGCCCAAGTCTTTGAACGCTTGCTCGGTGTCGAAGCTGGACATCAACGCCCTTCCTTCAGGCCTGCCGACAGGACGCCAGGCCCGGGTGCTGGTGTTTCGCCGGCTCACGAGCGGCGATACTCACGGGCGACGTCGCGCAACAACTACGGAGCAACTCTAGCAATTAGCAAGCGTGCTGACGGCGGAAATCCGCGATCAGACGCTGCCGTCGTGCTGGCCAGCGCCAGCCGGCACAAGCTCGCCGAGTTTCAGCGGGTTTTCGCCGGTTCGTGCGTGCGGCTGCTCTCGCCGCTAGAACTGGGATGCGCCTGCGAGGTAGACGAAACGGGCGCGACCTTTGCTGACAACGCCCGCCTGAAAGCAGCGGCCTACGCGCGGGCTTGCCGACGCTGGACGCTGGCCGATGATTCGGGCCTGGAGATCGACGCGCTGGACGGCGCACCCGGCGTGCGGTCCAGCCGCTTCGCCGGCCCCACCGCCACGGACGACGACCGCAACGCTCGAGTACTGGATCTGCTGCGCGAGATCCCCGACGACCAGCGAACCGCCCGCTACCAGTGCGCGATAGCGATTGCCGACCCCGACGGCGACATCGCGTACGAAGCGGAGGCCACCGTGGAGGGCGCCATTGGTCGCGCGCCGCGTGGCGCCGGCGGCTTCGGGTACGACCCGCTGTTCATCGTCGGACCCGGCCAGACGACGGTGGCGGAACTGCCAGGAGCGGCCAAGGACGTCATCAGTCACCGAGGACAGGCCGGCCGCGCCGCCCGGAAATTTCTGGAACGGGTCCTGGTCCAAGCGGCATCGTGAACATCTACTGCTCGCCCGAAATAGCGGGTGAGGCCGCGATGAGGCACACGCAGGCCGATCACGGGCTGCCAAGCGACCTTTGCTAGGCTCGCTACCCCAACAATGAACGACACGCCCGACGCACAGCCGCTTGCCGGCCGGACGGCGCTGGTAACCGGCGCCGGGTCCGGCTTTGGTCGGGCCATCAGCCGGCGACTGGCCCGTGATGGAGCCCGTCTGGGTCTGGCCGATCTCAACGCCAAGTCTGCGGAGGAGACTCGCGACTTGATCGCGGCCGACGGCCGTGAGGCCCTGGTCCTGCCGACCGACGTCACCGACTACGCCGCGGTCGAGGCCTCGGTGCAGGCCGTCGTGGACCAATGGGGCCGGTTGGACGTGATGGTCAACAACGCCGGCATCGCGCTCCGCGAGCACTTCCTGGACCTGACGCTCGACGGGTTCGACAGAGTCATGGCGGCCAATCTCACCGGCGTCTTTCACGGTGTGCGCGCGGCGGGCCTGCAAATGAAACGGCAGGGCGGCGGTGTGATCATCAACATGTCATCCATCCGGGCCGACGTCGGTGGCTTCGTCCACACGTCGTACTGCGCGTCAAAGGGCGGCGTCCGCATGCTCACCAAGGCGGCTGCCGTGGAACTGGGCCCCTACGGTGTGCGTGTCTGCGCGATCGGCCCGGGTGTTTCTGAAACGCCGCTCACCGAATCGCTCCTGGCCAGCAAACAGGCGCTGGATGACCAGCTGGCCCGCATTCCCATGGGGCGCCTGGGTCAGCCCGAGGACATCGCCGAAGTGGCTGCGTTCCTGGCCTCTGACGACGCGGCCTACGTGACCGGAGCGACGCTGATCGTTGACGGCGGGGAGATGACGCACTAATGCGCCCGGTGGCCATCGTCACGGGCGCCGCGCACGGCATCGGACGCGCCTGTGTGGAGCGTCTGGCGGCCGACGACTATCAGGTCGTGGCGGCGGACCTGGATGGCGCGACCCTGTCCGACTGGGTTGAGCAAGCGGGACTACGGGAATCCGTCGAAGCGCGAACGCTGGACGTGGCCGACGTCGCGGCCGGCCAGGCGCTGGTGGCGGCCACTGTGGCCGCGCACGGGCGCGTGGACGCCCTGGCCAACGTGGCTGGCTACACCAAGCGCCAGTCGCTGGACGAGATCGACACCGAAATCTGGAACTCGATGCTCAACGTATTGGTGCGAGGTCCGGTTTTCCTGACCAAGGCTGTGGCCAAGGATATGGTTCGCCGCGGGGAACCCGGGTCAATCGTTCAGGTGAGTTCCATTCGCTCCGAATCGGCCGAGTCGGGCCAGACGCACTACTGCACCGCCAAGGGCGCCCTGCGAACCGTCACGCGGGCGATCGCGCAAGAACTGGCGCCGCACGGCATTCGAGTCAACTGCGTCGGCCCGGGGTTGACCGCCACGCGCATGACGGCCGAGGTGCGCTCGAATCCCGAGTTGCTCCGGCAGCGTGAGGACATGGTTCCGCTTGGGCGCTACGCCACGTCCAGCGAGATCGCGAGTTGCGTTGCCTTCCTGTTGTCACCGCGCTCGGCCTATGTAACCGGTACGACCCTCTATGCGGATGGCGGCTATCTCGCCGCGTTGGGAAAGACTCGTAAATGGTGATCGTGCCGGCGCGACGCGCTACGCGCAGGTCGGACAACTAGGCCTCGCAGCGCGGACCGGTGTGATACTGGGGCGTGAGCACCGCCCCGCGGGCGGCTTTCCGTCCCTCCAGCCGGCGCGGCCAGAACTTCCTTGTGGATCGGGCCGTGCAACGGCGCATTGCATCCGCAGCTGCCCTGCCTCCCGCCGCCACCGTAGTCGAGATTGGCGCGGGAACCGGCAATCTGACGGAAGCGCTGCTGGCGCACGGACTGCGCGTGATCGCTGTCGAAATCGAGGATGCCCTGGTCGTGCGGCTGCGCGAACGCTTCCGCAACCGGGACCGCATCCAGGTTGTGGCCGGCGACGCGCGCGGACTCAACCTTCGGGAAGTGGCCGGCGGCCCGTGTCATGTGGTCGCGAATCTCCCGTACAGCGTGGGAACGCGCCTGGTCGTCGACTTGGTTCGTGCCGCCGAGCCGCCGCGCAGTCTCACGGTGCTTCTGCAGCGGGAAGTGGCGCGCCGCCTGACGGCCAAGCCGGGCGACATGGCGCTGCTGAGCGTCATCGTGCAGTCGTACGCTCGGGTTCGACGCCTCTTCGACGTACCGCCCGAGGCATTTCGGCCGCGGCCCAAAGTGGTTTCGACCCTTGTGCGGATTGATCCCATCCCCCGCCCCGAGATCGACATCGCTTCCGCGGAAGCGCGAATCGCGATGGCGCGGCACGGATTCGCGCAAACGCGCAAAAAGCTGCGGAACTCCTTGGCCGCTGGAACTGTCCGTCGCGAGTCGGAGCTTGGCGCCACCCTGGAAGCCGTTGGTGTGGACCCTGGCCGGCGTCCCCAAACGCTCGCGCTCAGCGAGTGGGACCAGGTGGTCGCGGCACTGTCCGTCGACCAGCGAGGTACGCCCGACGGGGGTGAAGCGGCGTGAAGCGCTGGATGCGGCGCTGGCGCCGCCAGACGGGGCCGTCCTTCACACCTCGACGCCTGATCGTCGGTCTCGGCAACCCGGGCAACGCCTACGCCGGCACGCGCCACAACATTGGGTTCTTGGTATGCGACCGACTGGCCGAGCAAGGCGCGGGCCGCTGGCGTCCAGCCCGCTTTCGCGCCGAAGTCTGGAAGGGGCGCCTTGACGGCCTGGCGGTCGCGCTGCTGAAACCGCAGACGTTCGTGAACGAATCGGGCCCGGCCGTACAGGCCGCGCTGCAATCGTTTGGCCTCAAGGCGTCAGAGTTGATCGTCGTGCATGATGATCTGGACTTGGCGTTTGCCCGCATCCGTGTACGGTCGGCAGGCGGCAGCGGTGGGCACAACGGCATGCGCTCGATCATCCGAACCCTGGGAATCGACGCCGTGGCGCGGGTCAAGATCGGTCTGGGCCGCCCACCGGCGGGCATGGATCCCGCGGACTACGTGCTCGGTCGCTTCGACCCGGCGGACCGTGCGATCGTCAGCGCCGCTGTGGATCGCGCCGCCGACGCGGTTCGCATGCTCTTGACAACGGACGCAAACGCAACCATGCAGCAATTCAATCAACCCGATGGCGCTCCCCGGACTGCTTGACCTCCTGGCTGCGGAGCCAACGCTGGCCGCCGCCGCGGCGCGAGCGCTGGAAGGCCCGCATCCACTCACGGTCGAGGTCCGCGACGGGGCCAAGTCGGCGGTCGTCGGCCTCCTCGGACGCCGGGCCAACCAACCGCTGATCGTGGTGACGGCCGACGACGGCCGAGCGGCCGAGCTGGCGCACGACATCGGCATGTGGACGGATGAGCGCCCCGTGTTGCATTTCCCGGACCCGGATCAGCCGGCCTACTCGATGCTGGCCATCGGCGGCGACGTGCTCGCGCAGCGGGTCGCGGTACTCGGCCACCTGACGCGCGTCCGCGAATCCGCCCGTTCGCCGGCGCCCATCGTGGTGGCCTCGGTGCGCGCGCTCTTGCGGCGGCTGGTTCCGCCCGCGGAATTCCGCACGCATTTCCTTTCCCTGACGCCGGGGGCCGCCGCCGACCTGCCGGACGTCGTCCGCCGGCTCGCCGCCCTTGGCTACGAGCCGACGCCACTGGTGGAACGGCCCGGCGAATTCGCCCATCGCGGGGGCATCGTGGACATCTTTCCGCCCGACGCCCGGCTGCCCGTACGGGTTGACTTCTTCGACGATGACATCGAATCGGTACGCAATTTCGACCCTGAGACCCAACGTTCCCTCGGTCAGGCCGGTGACGTCCTGCTGACTCCGGCCACAGAGGTTCCGATCTGGCTTGGCGAAACCGTCGCCGGGCGGCTTCGCGAACTGGACCTGGAATCGCTGCGTCCCGAGGACAGCGTGGTCTGGCGCCGCCACTTGGAACAGCTCGAAGGCAACGAATACTTCGACGACGCGGCCTTCTACACCATGAGCCTGCTGCCGGACGCGGCGACCCTGTTCGCCTACGCGCCTGACGCGCTGGTCCTCGTGGACGAGTTCGACCAGATCGTCGCGGCGGCCCGCGACGCCGAAACGGCCGCGGCGGCCAACCGGGAACGCCTGACCGCCAACGGCGAACTGCCCGCCAGGTTCGGCTCGCCGCTCTTCCCGGGCGCCGAGATCATGCAGGGCCTGGACCACGCGCAGGTGCGGTTGACCTACGTGCCCGGTCTGCCGAGCGATGAGGGCGCGGGCCGCGCCGTCGTGGAGGGTTTCCAGGCCCAGCCCCCCTACGCCGGCCGCCTGCAGCACATGGCCGAGGACCTTTTGGCCATGCGGACCGCCGGTGCCTGCACAGTGATCGTGAGTTACCAGGGCCGGCGCCTGCGGCTTCTCCTTGCTGAGCAGGGCGTCGCCGCCGACGTCGTGGAGCGCCTGGACGAGCCGCCTCGGGCCGGTTCAGTCACGGTGATCGCTGGCACGCTGGCCGAAGGCTGGCGGCACGCGCCGTCGGACCTGGTGCTCATAACCGACGCCGAACTGTTCGGACGCAAGCGCATCCGCCGTATCCGGCGCGGGGCGCGCGGCGTGGACCG
This sequence comes from Chloroflexota bacterium, assembly GCA_965263175.1. Taxonomy (GTDB): domain Bacteria; phylum Chloroflexota; class UBA11872; order UBA11872; family UBA11872; genus UBA11872. The sequence goes on along the minus strand of OZ253587.1, from coordinate 2,091,473 downwards.
GTCGTTCCTGGCCGACCTGCAAAAGGGCGACTACGTCGTCCATGTGGAGCACGGGGTCGGGCAGTTTGAGGGCATCGTCCAGATGAGCGAAGGCTCGGGCGAACGCGAGTACCTGGCGATCAGCTATGCGGGCCAGGACCGGCTCTACGTGCCCGTGGATCAGATTGGCCGGGTGCAGAAATACGTCGGCATGAGCGAGCGCGCCCCCAAGCTCAGCCGGCTGGGCACGGCCGACTGGACGCGCGCCAAGAAAAAGGCCCAACAGTCGGCGGAGGAAATCGCGGCCGAGTTGCTGGACATCTACGCCGCGCGCGAACTGGCCAAGGGCTACGCGTTCCCCGCCGACTCACCCTGGCAGCGCGAATTCGACGAGAAGTTCCCCTTCATCGAGACCCCGGATCAGCTCGAGGCGATCAACGACGCCAAGGCCGACATGGAGCGGGCGCGTCCGATGGACCGACTGATCGCCGGCGACGTGGGTTACGGCAAAACCGAAGTCGCCCTGCGCGCCGCGTTCAAGGCGGCCATGACCAACAAGCAGGTCGCGCTGCTGGTGCCCACCACCGTGCTGGCCCAGCAGCACTTCGACACCTTCGCCTTCCGCATGCGCGACTTCCCGCTGCGCGTCGAACTGCTGAGCCGTTTCCGCTCACGCGCCGAGCAGGCCGAGGTGCTGGCCGGCCTGGCCGCGGGGGACGTGAACGTGGTGGTCGGGACGCACCGCCTGCTCCAGAAGGACGTCAAGTTTGCAAATCTGGGACTGGTGGTGGTGGACGAGGAACAGCGCTTTGGCGTGAAGCAGAAGGAACGCCTGAAAGCGCTGAGGCGCGACGTGGACGTGCTGACCCTGACGGCCACGCCCATCCCACGCACCCTGCACATGGCCCTCAGTGGGTTACGCGAGATCAGCGTGATCGAGTCGCCGCCAGAGCGCCGCCTGGCCGTCAAGACCTACGTGGCGGGCTATAGCGACGCCATCGCGGTCGATGCGATCCGGAGCGAACTGGCCCGCGGCGGCCAGGTGTACTTCCTCCACAACCGCATTCAGACCATCCGAACCTGGGAGGAACGGCTGCGCAACCTGCTGCCGGACGCCGACATCGTCGTGGGCCACGGGCAGATGCCGCCCCGCGACCTTGAAGAAGTGATGTATCGCTTCGCGCGCGGCGACGCGCAGGTGCTGCTTTCCACCGCGATCATCGAGAACGGGCTGGATATCCCCAACGTCAACACGATCATCGTCAACGACGCCTGGCGCTTCGGACTGGCGCAGCTCTATCAGTTACGTGGGCGGGTGGGACGCAGCCAGACGCAGGCCTACGCCTATTTCCTCTACCAGAAGAATCACACGCTCACCGAGGAGTCCCAGAAACGTCTGCAAACCATTCTGGAAGCCTCGGAGTTGGGGGCCGGGTTCCGTATCGCGCTGCGCGACCTGGAAATCCGCGGCTCGGGCAGCCTGCTGGGCGCCGACCAGCACGGCCACGTCAGCACTGTCGGCTTCGACCTCTACACGCGCATGCTGGCGACGGCCGTGGATCGGCTGCGTGGCAAGGAGCCTGACGAGCCGGACGAGGAAGTCCGAGCAGTCGTGGACTTGCCGCTGGCGGCCTACCTGCCGGACGACTACATGGGAACCTACGCGGCCAAGATTCGCGAATACCAGCGCCTGGCGCGGCTGCGCACCATCGGCGAGGTTGAGGAAGCGATCGCCGACATCCGCGACCGGTTCGGCGATCTGCCCGAACCCGTGGCCAACCTGGCCTACCTGCTGCGCGTCAAAGCGCGGGCCATCGCGCTTGAGATTCCCAGCATCACCGTCTACGGGCGTGAATTAATCATCCGCGTGCCCTCAGGCCTCCACGTCAGCCAGGGCGTGCTCCTGAAAGAAATCGGTCGCGGCGTCCGCCGAAGCCAGCAGGGCCTCCTCTGGCCTTTCTTCCAGCGTGACCGCGAATGGCAGACCAAGCTCTTGTCCCTCCTGGATGCTGTCCTGCGCTGGCACGATCATGCCGATGCGCCCCCGGCGCCAGCCGCCGCCACGGCGCGGACGCCGGTACCACGAATCCCTGTGGTTTCCCGGACGCCTCGCCTCACGGCTCGTCGATCCACGTCCGCGCGCCGCTGACCTCCGTCCGCTCGCTAACGACTCTTGCCAGCACCCCGCCCCCGGAAGCTGCTGGCATAGACAGCCGCGCCCAAGATGCCGACAATCGCCGGCCACCTGGCAACCACGAGGGTGCAGTGAAGCTCGGCTACTTCCACAACGGGTACTTTCCGCCGATTGAGTTCGAGGATTTCGTTCGTTGGGGCGCGGCCAACGGCTACCAGGCCATTGACGTGCCGCTCTTCGAGCCAAACGCCCGGGCCATCTGCGACCGCCACGGCTTGGAGCCGACGTCAACCGTCGGCATGGTCTGCCAACCAATCGCGCCCGACCCCGCCCAACGCGCGGAGGAGGTGGCCCAGGCCTGCCGCGCATTGGACTACGCCGCCGCCGAGCACATCCCCAACGTGTGGCTTGGCCACGAGATGGCGCCCGACCTTGGATTCGACGAGAACGTTCGCCTGTTAGCGGAAGGCGTGGCCCCGGTCCTGGATCATGCGGAGCGCGTTGGCGTTCGTCTGGTCATGGAGAACTGGGCCAACGGCGGCCGTAACCTGGCCTACGCCCCGGCTCACTGGGCCGCAATCTTCGATGCCGTTCCCCACCCCGCGCTCGGGCTGTGCCCTGACCCATCGCATCTGGCCTGGCTGGGCATCGACTACCTGCGCGCGGTGCGCGACTTCGGCTCGCGCGTCTACCACGCCCACGCCAAGGACACCGAGTTCCTGCCTGAGACGCTCTACCAGTACGGCGTCATCGGTGTCGAGCGCGGACGCATCGGCCAGGGCACCTACCGCTTTCGGATCCCGGGATTCGGCGTGGTGGATTGGCCCGGCTACATCACCGCCCTGCTCGAGGTCGGCTACAACGGCGCACTGGTCGTCGAGCACGAGGATGCGTTCTGGAGCTCCAAGACCGACGCCCAACACGCGCTCAACGGCCTGGTGCTGGCCCAGCGCTTCCTGGCCCCGTTGCTGGTCTGAGCACCGGCCAGGCGGCGAGGCTTCAGACCGCCGCACACCGCCGTACGCCGCCGCGCTGCTCAGCCGCTTGACAGGACGCCTTATGCTGAGCGTCTCGTGAATACGATTCCGCACACCGTCGCGCAAAGCACCTGACCAATGGCTACCCGACGCCGCGCCTCGCGGCAAGCATCCTCTGACGCGACCACGCTGGTGATCGTGGAGTCGCCGGCCAAGGCCCGCACTATCGAGCGGTACCTGGGCGACGGCTACACCGTGTCGTCGTCTATCGGTCACATCCGCGATCTGCCGGCCAGCGCTGCCGAGGTTCCCAAGGATCTCAAGGGCAAGAGTTGGGCGACGCTGGCGGTTGACGTTGACGAGGGGTTCCGACCCGTTTACATAATCCCTAGTGACAAGAAGCGGGTCGTGTCCGAATTGCGTCGTGACCTCAAGGGCGCCGGGCAGCTTCTGCTGGCGACGGACGAAGACCGCGAAGGTGAGGCTATCGCCTGGCATCTGGTGGAAGTGCTGAAGCCGCGAGCGTCGGTGCGGCGGCTGGTGTTCCACGAGATCACGCGGTCAGCCATCACGGAGGCCCTGGCGAACACCCGCGAAATCGACCAGCGGCTGGTGCAGGCGCAGGAATCGCGGCGCGTGCTGGACCGCCTGATCGGGTACCTCGTCTCGCCCGTGCTTTGGAAGAAAGTCGGCAGCGGACTGTCGGCTGGCCGGGTGCAGACGCCCGCGCTGTGGCTGATCGTGAAGCGCGAACGCGAGCGCATGGCCTTCGTTTCCGCTGCCTTCTGCATTCCCACCGCCACGCTCGGGCCGGCCGACGGCTCCAACGCAACGTTCGAGGCCCGCCTCCTCAGCCTTGATGGTCAGAATCTGGCGACCGCGGCCGACTTTGATCCCGATTCCGGCAAGCTTCGCTCCGACAGCAAAGTTCGTGTGCTCCTGGAGGCCGACGCGCGCCGCGCAATCGAGGTGCTGGCCGGCGCGGCTTTCGGCGTGTCGGACGTCACCAAGCGCCCGCGCACCCGCCGCCCGCAGCCGCCGTTCATTACCTCGTCCCTGCAGCGCGCCGCCTCGACTCGGTTGCGCTTCTCTCCGCGCCAAACGATGCGCGTTGCGCAGCAGCTCTACGAGAACGGCTACATCACCTATATGCGGACCGACTCGCCCACCCTGTCGGCGCAGGCGACCGACGCGGCCAGAGCGGCGGTCCGTGCCCAGGTGCCCGAGGGTCGGGAAGGCGACTACCTCCCGGAGCGTCCGCGGCGCTACCGAGCCGGCTCGGCCCGTGCCCAGGAAGCCCACGAGGCCATCCGGCCGGCCGGCGAACGCTTTCGCCATCCCGACGATCTCGGGCCTGATGTGGACGCCGACGGACGCCGTCTCTACAAGCTGATCTGGCAACGCACCCTTGCCTCCCAGATGAACGATGCCCAACTCGAACAGACCCGCGTGCACATTGCGGCCGACGCCGGCGACGCCGGCGCGGCTGTCTTCCAGGTCAACGGGCAAGTCGTCGTGTTCGAAGGCTTCCTGCGCATCTACGCCGGCGAAGGCAGCCGTGACAGCGTCTTGCCAGAGATGGCGGAAGGCGACCTGCTCCAGGTTCACGCCGTCGACCGGGGCCAACGCGAAACGCGCCCGCCCGACCGCTGGACCGAGGCCAGCCTCATCCGCGAACTGGAGCGCCTGGGCATCGGACGACCCTCCACCTACGCCACGATCCTGGAGACGGTGCAGGGCAAATACGTGGAGCGCCGGGACGGCGCCCTGGTGCCGCGCTGGCACGCGTTGGCGGTGATCCAGTTGCTCGAATCGCACTTTCCCGAACTTGTCAACGCCGGGTTCACCGCTCGCATGGAAGACGGGTTGGACCGCGTCGCGGACGGCTCGCTCGACCCGTTGCCCTGGCTGTCAGCCTTCTACTTCGGCGCGGACAATGAACCGCCGAATGGCGGTGAAGGGATGCTGCGCGATGGACTGCGCCAGCGAATCGAGGCGAGTCAGGAGGCCATCGACGCGCGCGCGGTGTGCACCATACCCCTGCCGAACGCCAACGGCTCGCCGATCGCGGTGCGCATTGGCCGCTACGGTCCGTACCTGGAATCGCTGGAAAGCGGCGCGCGCGCGCAGGCGCCGGACGACCTGGCGCCCGACCAGCTGACGGCGGAGATCGCCGCCGACTTACTCGCCAAAGCGGCCAGCGGCGATGAGCCGCTCGGTAGCGATCCACAGTCCGGGCTGCCCGTATTCCTCAAGTCCGGGCGTCTAGGCCACTATCTGCAGCTTGGCGAGAGCCAGGGCGAACGCCGGAAGCGTCCGAAGACGGCCAGCGTCTGGCCGATGTATCAGCCCGAAGCGCTGACGCTGAAACAGGCGCTGGACATGCTGGCCTACCCCAAGACACTGGGTACGCACCCGGATAGCGGCACCAAGGTGACCGTGCAGGACGGCCCCTATGGCCCATACGTCAAGTGCGGAAGGGAATCCCGCAGCCTGCCGGGCGAGGGCGCCGAGCGCTACGCAAAGCTGGCATCCATCGAGTTGCCTGATGCGCTGGATCTGCTCAAGGCGCCGCGGCAACCGCGTCGCGGCCGCGGCCAGTCGGCCCCGCTGGCGGAGCTTGGCGCGCACCCAGCCTCCAACGCACCCATAACGGTTCAAGACGGACGCTACGGCCCGTACGTCACCGACGGCAAGCTCAATGCCAGCCTGCCCAAGGGCCAGGATCCGGCCTCCGTCACACTCGACGATGCCGTGGCGCTGCTGGCCGCCCGTGCCGAGCGCGTGGCGGCTCAAGGTGGCCGAAGACCGCGACGCACGAGCACGAGGCGCCGCGCACGCTGAACACGTCGCCACACGCCGATGCGATATGCTTGGCGCACGCTCGGCTCGTTCGGGTGAATACACACGCTGCCTGACGCTCGTGGATCCTGCCGCGACAAGCGGTCCTGCGGGCGAGTGATGGTGGCGGAGGTTTTTTGAAGGATCAGAAAGAGGCAAAGACGCATATGCCAGTAGCCTCCATGCGAGATTTGCTCGCCGCAGGCGTGCACTTCGGCCACCGTACGCCGCGCTGGAACCCCAAGATGGCGCCGTTTATCTTTGGCGCGCGGGGCGGGGTGCACATCATTGATCTTCAGCACACCGTGCGCGCGCTTGACCGCGCCACTGCTTTCCTGCGGGCCACGGCCGCCAGCGGTGGCGAAGTCATCTTCGTCGGGACCAAGCGCCAGGCGCAGGAAGTCGTCTGCGAGCAGGCCGATCGCTGCGGCGCCCACTACGTCCAGCAACGCTGGCTCGGCGGCACGCTCACCAACTTTGAGACGTTGCGATCCCGGCTCCAGCGACTGCGAGAGCTCGAGGCCCGCGAGGCCGCTGGCGAGTTCGACACGCTCACCAAGAAGGCAGCGCAACGCCTGCGCGTGGAACTGGCCCGGCTCACCAAGAAGATGGGCGGCATCAAGCACATGTCGCGCCTGCCCACCGCGCTGTTCGTCATCGACCCCAAGCGCGAATCGAACGCGGTGACCGAGGCGCGCAAGCTCGACATCCCAATCGTCGCCATCGTCGATACCAACTGCGACCCGGAAGTCGTCGACTACATAGTTCCGGGCAACGACGACGCGATCCGCTCGATCACGGCAGTGACCACCATCGTCGCCGACGCCGTTCTCGCGGGTCAGGAAGAGTTTAAAAACCGACAGGCTGAGCGCGAGGCGCAGCTCGCGCGCGAGGCGCAGGCCGCCTTGGCCGCCGCTGCCCGAGCCGAGGCTGCTGGCGACTCGACCGGCGACATTGAGGCTGCCATGTTGGCGGCCGCCGGCGAGGCAGGCGGCGCACAACGGCAAGCCCCGGCCACCGCCGCCGGAGCAACAGTTGCACCCGACGACGCGCAGGGCGCCGCACGGGGCCGACGAAAGGCCACGCCCCAGCCGCGTGGTGGCCGCCGCAGGCCCGATGGTCGGGCCGCCGGCCGAGCGGCCGGCGGAGGTGCTCGACCCAGAGGTCGCGCCCGGCCCGGGCAGCGCGGCACTGGGCCGACCGGCGGGAACCGCAGCGACCGCCCGCGCAACTAAGGGGAACAACGTTCATGCCGCATAAAGCTTCCGTCGCGGACATTCGCGCGATCCGGGCCGCAACCGGCGCGGGCGTGATGGACATCAAGCGAGCCATCGAAGACGCCGAGGGAGACCTCGACAGAGCCCGCGAACTCTTGAGCCAACTCGGGTCGCAGTTCTCGGCCAAGCGAGCCGAACGCGAAACCAGGGAAGGCTTGGTCGCCGCCTACGTCCACGCGGGACGTCCGCTGGGCGCCCTGCTCGAACTCAACTGCGAGACCGACTTCGTCGCACGCACCGACGAGTTCACCACGCTTGCTCACGACATCGCCATGCACATCGCCGCCATGGCGCCAACGCGCATCAGCGACGACGATGACCAGGACGCGGACGACGACGGCCCGACCCTGTTGACCCAGCCGTGGTTCCGGGACGGATCGCAAACCGTCGGGCAGGTCATCCAGGCGGCTGTCGCCAAGCTTGGCGAAAACATCCAGGTCGGACGCTTCAGCCGCTTCGAAATCTGACGTCACACATACGCCGACTCGCACTGGAGGGCTGATGGCGAAACCTGGCCTGAAATATCGCCGCGTGCTTCTAAAGATCGGCGGAGAGTCTCTGGCGGGTGAACGAGCCTTCGGGATTGATCCGAATGCCGTGCAGGAACTGGCTGCGCGCATCGTCGAGGCGCTTGACTCGGGCGTCGAACTTGCTGTAGTTGTCGGCGGCGGCAACTTCTGGCGCGGCGGCGAGCACGCGGACATGAACCGCGCGACCGCGGACTACATCGGAATGCTCGGCACCGTCATGAACGCGATGGCCCTACAGGAAGCGATCGAACGTCTCGACGTTCCGACTCGTGTGCAGACCGCCATCGAAATGCGAGAAGTGGCCGAGCCCTACATTCGCCGCAAGGCGATGGCCCACCTGGAAGACGGCCGACTGGTGATCTTCGCCGCCGGGACCGGCAACCCGTATTTCACGACCGACACGGCCGGGGCGTTGCGCGCCATGGAGATCGGCGCCGAGGCGCTGCTCAAGGCCACCAAAGTGGACGGCGCGTACACTGACGACCCAATGACGAACCCTGACGCGACCCGAATCGAACGCACCACCTATCTGGAGGCCCTCAACAACGGGCTGAAGATCCTGGACGCCACCGCGTTCAGTCTCTGCATGGACAACAATCTGCCCATCATCGTGTTTCGCCTGGAGGATGAAGGCAGCCTGGTACGCATTCTGGCGGGCGATCAGGTCGGCACCCTGGTGGCGGCCTGATCGAGCCATGATCGACGAGTTCATGCTGGACGGCGAGCGCCGCATGGGTCAGGCCCTGGCGCATCTGCGCCAAGAACTGGCGGGAATTCGAACCGGGCGCGCATCACCGGCACTGATCGAGGACCTCAGCGTGCCCTACTACGGCCAGCCGACCCCGCTCAAGCAGATCGCGGGCATCTCGGCGCCCGAGGCGCGTCTACTGGTGGTTCAGCCGTGGGACAAAGCCGCGCTGCCCGACATTGAGCGGGCGCTGATCACGTCGGATCTCGGCATCACGCCGTCGAACGACGGCAACGTGATCCACTTGCCCATCCCGCAGCTCAGCGAGGACCGCCGCCGCGACCTGGTGCGCATCGTTCGGCAGCGCGCCGAGGACGGCAAGGTGGCCGTGCGCAACGTCCGGCGGGACGTGCACGACGACCTGCGCCAGCTGGTACGTGAAAAAGAGGCCTCACAAGACGACCTTCGCCGCTCGGAATCGCGCCTGCAAGACGTAACGGACAAGCACGTCGCGGCGATAGATGAATTGAGCCGGCAGAAGGAAGCCGAGGTGATGCAGGTCTGAGCGATGAACCCGCAAGGGTGCCGGCCCATGTGGCCATCATCATGGACGGCAACGGCCGCTGGGCGCAGCGCCGCGGCCTGGAACGTCAAGCCGGCCACCGCGAAGGCGCCCGCCGCGTGCGGGACATTGCGGCCGCCTGCATGGACTTCGGCATCGATGTCCTGACCGTCTACGCCTTTTCCACCGAAAACTGGGACCGTCCGGCGGACGAAGTCAGTTTCCTGATGGACCTGATTCCCGAGCGCCTCGAAGCCGAGCGGTCCATGATCTTCGAGCAGCATGTGCGAATCCGGGTCTTGGGCGAGATCGAGACCCTGCCCCTGATCGACCGCGTGGCGGTTCAGGACATCATGCGCCAGACGGCCCACCACGACGTCCTGGACCTCAACATTGCCTTCAACTACGGCGGACGCGCGGAAATCGTCCGCGCCGTGCGCAATCTGATTCGGGACGGCGTGCGCCCGGAAGACGTGACCGAGAACCTGGTAAGCGGGGCCATGTACACCGCCGGTCAACCCGACCCCGACTTGCTGATCCGGACCGGCGGCGATCAGCGGTCCAGTAACTTCCTGGTCTGGCAGTCCACGTATAGCGAGTACTACTTCTCGCCCACCCTGTGGCCTGACTTCACCAGGGAAGCGTTCGAGGAGGCGCTGGCCGACTTCGGTTCGCGGCGGCGACGCTTCGGGCGTGTGCCGGTGGCCGCGCCCGGCCCGGCGAGCGACGCCTGACGCCGCTGGCCGTTCGCGTCGCTAGCGCCCTGGTCCTTGCGCCAGCCATCCTGGCGCTCGCTTGGTGGCACCCCGTGGCGCTGGCGGTTCCCGTGGCGCTGGCGGCGGCAGCGATTGCTTTCGAAATAGGAACGATATACGCGGCCAGCGGCCTCAGGGTCTCGCGCGGAGCCGGCGCGCTCTTGGCCGCTGCCCTGGTGGTGCGCTGGGCCCTCGGCGCGGACCGGCAGCCCTGGCTCGACCTCGCCATTGGCGTATTCGCCGCCTTCACCCTACTGCGCCAACTCTGGCATCCGCGCATGTACGGGCGCTTCACCAGCTGGGGACTGGCGGTCGCGTCAGCAGTCTACGCCGGCGGGCTGCTGGGGTTCCTGGTCTTGCTTCGGTTGCTGCCGAACGGCTTCTGGTGGGTGGCCCTGGCCCTGGCCGTCACCTGGGCCTATGACACCTTCGGGTACATCGTGGGACGCAGCCTTGGTCGGCGCGGCTTTATGACCCACATCTCACCCCGCAAGACCTGGGAAGGCGTGGCCGGAGGCCTGCTGGCGGCCATCATCGTCGTCGGTGCGTTCGCGCCGGTCCTCGGCTACGCCTGGTGGTTCGCGCTTCCCGTAGGATTCCTTTGGGGCCTTGCCGCGCAGGCGGGCGATCTGGTGGCGTCGATGCTCAAGCGAGATACCGGGCAGAAGGACTCCGGCCGGCTGATCCCCGGGCACGGCGGCATGCTGGACCGGCTGGACGCGCTGCTGTTTGTGGCGCCCGCCGTATTCGCATTCGCCCGGCTGGCAGCCTGATGACCGCCACGGTGTCTGGCGCCACTCCCGCACGCAAGCGCGTGGTGATCCTGGGATCCACCGGTTCCATCGGCGTACAGACGCTTGATGTCGTGCGCACCCATCCGGATCGGTTCGAGGTTCTCGGACTGGCCTGCGGCTCGAACTGCGAATTGCTCTACCAGCAAATCCGTGAGTTCCGCGTACCGTTGGGCTGTGTGCGCGACCTCGACCCGGCCGTTGGCGTTTGGCCCGCCGCCACCGAACGCCTTCCCTATCCCGACGGCATGGCCGACATGGCGGGGCTGCCTGAGGCCGACATTGTCGTTGTGGCAACCGTCGGCGATGCCGGATTTCGGCCCACCGAAAGCGCGCTCCGCGCCGGCAACAACGTCGCCCTGGCCAGCAAGGAAATGCTGGTGATGGGCGGCGGCCTTTTCCGCAGGCTGGCCGACGAGACCGGCGCCGCCATTCTTCCCATCGACAGCGAACACAGCGCGATTTGGCAGTGCCTGGCCGGCGAAGCACCCGAAAGCGTCCTGCGGCTGATCCTGACGGCATCAGGCGGGCCCTTCCGTACCTGGGCGTTGCCAGACATTCGCACGGCCGCGGCCGAGGAAGCGCTCGAGCATCCCAACTGGGACATGGGCGCCAAGATCACGGTCGACTCGGCCAGCCTGCTCAACAAGGGGCTCGAAATCATTGAGGCTCACTGGCTGTTCCAGGCGCCGTACCGGGCAATTAACGTGATCGTTCATCCTGAATCGATCGTGCATTCCATGGTTGAATTTCATGACGGCTCAATTAAGGCTCAACTCGGAGTGCCTGATATGCGCTTGCCGATTCAATACGCGATAGGATTCCCCGAGCGACTGCCCGAGGCGCATGCGCCCCTGGACCTGCGAACGCTTTCGCGCCTGACCTTCGAGCAGCCGGACGAGCGACGGTTTCCCCTGTTGGCGCTCGCGCGCGCCGCTGGCGCGGCGGGCGGCACGGCGCCCGCCACACTCTGCGGCGCGGACGATGCCGCGACGGCCTGGTTCATCGACGGGGGCGGGCCGTTTGGCGAGATGACCGACGCCATCCAAGCCGCCATGGACGCCATTCCACCGGCCCCGCTTGACGACTTGGGTGCAGCGTTGGCCGCGCACCGGCGTGGGTTCGACTTCGTTCAGGCGCGCCTGGCTGAGGCATGAACCCGATCGCGGCCCTCCTCAACAGCGAGGCGGGCCTGCTGGTCACGCTCCCGCTGGCGCTCGGTCTCCTAAGCGTCATCGTCTTCGTTCACGAACTTGGCCACTTCTACGTCGCCCAGCGTTTCGGCGTCCACGTCAAGGAATTCGCCATTGGCTTCCCGCCGCGCCTGAAGTCAGTTCTGCGCGGCGGGAACGCCTACGACGCGGTTCCGCTTACGCAGGATCCGATCAATGTGGACGGGCGCCTGGTTCGCCTCTGGAGCGGCGATCCAGCTTCAAACCTCGCCAAAGCAATCGTCGTCCTCGACGGCCAAGGCGCCTACCTGCGCGCTGACGCCGCGCACGCGGCCACGAGTTCAGCTGCTGGACTCGTCGTCGCTGAGCCCCTGTCCATCGAAGCTGCGACCGAACTTGCGGCAATGCCTATCCCGGTGGTCGGCGTCAGCCGTTCTGATGCGGTGAATATGCTCACCGACGCCGCCGGCCGCGAAGCCGCCATCGAGACGTGTCGCAATACGGACGGCCAGCACGAGACGCGCGTACGAATCGGCGCCACGCGGTATGCGCTCAACGCGCTGCCGCTGGGCGGCTACGTGCGCATGACCGGCGAAAGCGACGAGTTCGACGCGCCAGGCAGCTTCATGACCCGTCCGGCCTGGCAGCGCGGCCTCATTCTGTTGGCCGGACCGCTGATGAACGTATTGCTGACGCCGCTCTTTTTCCTGGTCGCGGCCATGATTGCGGACGTCACCGGCAGCCTGGTAACTGGCATCGTTCCGGACTCGCCCGCCGCCCATTCGGGATTGCAGGTGGGCGACCAGCTGTTGCGCATCGGCGAGCGAGACATCGTCTCGCCGGCCGACGTTCGAGATGCAGTGGGCGCCGCCGCCGGTCGGGAGGTGACCATCGTCGTCAGCCGTCAGGAGGCCGAGCTCTCCCTCGTCGCCACCCCTCGTCTGAATCCGCCGCCGGGGCAGGGCGCGCTGGGCATCCAGCTACGAGCGACCGTAGGTCCCGCTCCCATTCACGTGGCTGTTCCGCGCGCCCTGCAGCGCACGTGGGACGCCCTGCTCCTGCTGCCGCGAGTGATCGGGGAGGCGGTGGCAGGTGTCCAGCCGCTGGAGCTGGCCGGCCCCGTGGGAATCGTCCAAACCGTCGGCGTCGCGGCCCGTCAGGGACCCGAAATCGTGTTCATCCTGGCCGCCTTCCTAACAGCGCAGATCGGCCTGCTTAACCTGGCGCCCTGGCCGGGACTGGACGGCGGACGGCTGATCTTCGTCGTGGTCGAACTGCTGACGGGACGCCGTGTGCCGCCCCGCCGCGAAGCCGCCTTCCATTTCGTGGGGATCGTGGTGCTGTTGACGCTCGTGCTCTTCATCACCGTCAGCGACGTACAACGGATCGCCGGGCCCTAAGCACCGCCGCCCCGATCCCGTCGTTTCCGCCAAGCCTGTCCCCGCGCAGGCGGGAAGCGGGAATCCATCTTCTGCCCTCCACCGCCCCCATGCCCGAACCGGGCGCCTCCGATCCCCGCCCCTCCGCCCAGCACCCGGGTCCCACGCTCACCTATCCACGACTCACTGCCGCCCCATCGCCTGGCCAACCAAGTGCGCCGTGCTCTGGCCCGCCAGCCCGACTTGGGACCAGAGTTTCGTGGCTTGCCGCTTGGTGTAGAAATCGGCAACCCAGGCGTGCCCGTCGTCGGGCCGCAGCCGCGTCGAAATCGTACCTACGCGCGTGGTCTTGTCGGCGTTGGTCGGACCCGGCGTCCGTGGATGGCGCCCGCCGCGACGTCCAGGATCACGGCGACCAGGGCCTGGACCTTGCCATGGGAATTTGATATGCCACGCTCCCGACGGCGTTCGGCCGCGCCCTGGACTCCGCCGACGTTCCGACGCTTCGCGCGCGTTGACCTAAGGCTCACCCTCGTGCTCGAGGGCACCGCGTGGCCTCACCTGCCGAGTAGGCGCTGTCCTTTTTTGTCAGAGCCGTGCGGAGAGCCGCCGCCAGCGTGGTTTCGCGCGGCGGCGCTCACTGGTCAGCGACCTGGAAGTTGATTTGATGCCAGCCCTCGGCGCCGTTCGGCGCTGGTGGCCTGGGGCCCTCGGCTTGCAGCTCGCCGTTGGCGTCGGTCGCGCGCACCCTGGCAACGTGCGGGCCCGGGGTGGCCTCCCACTCGGACAGCCACTGCACCCAGGTGTGCTGGCTGATCGGCAAGGCGAGCCGTGCTTCATTCCAGTCGCCGCCGTCGATCTGCACCTCCACCTTGCTGATGCCGCGGTTCTGCGCCCACGCCACACCGGCAATGGGCTGCAAGCCGGGCTTTATACCCGTCGATGAGGGTCTGGGAACGTCGATTCGGGATTGCGTCTTGACGGGACCTTCCTTGGACCACCCTCGCGGGATCCAGTAGCCGTTGAACGCTTCCCAGGTTGTGAGCTCAATTTCTTGCAGCCACTTCGTGGCGGATACATAGCCATAGAGGCCTGACACAATCAGACGCGCCGGAAAGCCGTGCTCGAACGGCAGCGGCTCGCCATTCATGCCCACGGCGACCAGCGCTGGTCGTCCATCGAACGCCACATCGCGTGGAAACCCGACCGTAAAGCCGTCAACCGACCGTCCAACGATCTGGGTGGCTTCACTCTTCACCCCGGCATGATTAATCAGGTGCCATATCGGCACCCCCTGCCACGTGGCATTGCCGATTAGGTTTCCACCCACTTCGTTGGAGACGCAGCACAGCGTTATGAACTCCTCAAAGACCGAGAGCCCGAGCAGCTCGGGGAAGGAAATGCTGTACGGACGCTCCACCATGCCCGTGATGTTGAGCCGCCAGTCATTGACGTCCACGCGTGGAATCGAGAACGCGGTGTCAATGCGGTAGAAGTCGTTGTTGGGCGTGACGAGCGGCGGCATCCCGTCCACGCCAACTGTCGTCGTCGTCAGCGGCCGGGCTGGCTCAGGCGTCGGCTCGGGCGTCGGCTCGGGCGTCGGCTCGGGCGTGGGCTCGGGCGTGGGCTCGGCCGTCGGCTCGGGCGTCGGCTCGGGCGTCGGCTCGGGCGTCGGCTCAGGCGTGGGCTCGGGCGTCGGCTCGGCCGTGGGCTCAGGCGTCGGCTCGGGCGTGGGTGGCGGTGTCGCCGCGACCGTCGGAGGTGCCGTGGGCGCGGGCGTCTCGGCGGCGCTGGCCACGGTCACGGGCGTGGGCGACGCAGTCGTGACGGGCGCTGGGGTCGCCGCGGGCGCGGGGGGCGCCGTGGCGGTGGGCGCTGGGGTCGCCGCGACCGTCGGAGGTGCCGTGGGCGTGGCCGTCTCAGCGGCGCTGGCCACGGTCACGGGCGTGGGCGACGCAGTCGTGACGGGCGACGGGGTCGCCGCGGGCGCGGGGGGCGCTATGGAACTGGGCGTCGGGATCGCCGCGACCGTCGGCGGTGCCGGAGGCGCGAGCGTCTCGGCGGTGCTGGCCGCCGGTGCCGGGAGCGTCACCACCGCGCGGTTGCGCACGGCAGGCAGCACCACATCCTCACGCTTGGCCACACCCAACTTGGCGCGCTCGATCAAATTGCGTCCTAAGACACCGGTAACGACTGAGGTCGCGGCAACTAGCGTGGCTGCGCCAAGAAAGAGCCGTCGCTGTCGCTGCATCTGGATGGCCGACGTCGCCCCAGTGGCACTCGTCGGCTCCCGGGTCATGCGGATGAGCCACAAGAGCGCCGCCACCGCCGCCGCCACCGAAATTGCAGCCGCGGCCGCCGCATGGGCCGGCGTTGATTGGGCGTCGACTGCGTTCGCCAGACCTGCCATGATTCCGAATGCCGCAAATCCCGCCACCGCCGCCGGTCGAGACCGCAGGGCCACGACGCCGAGGGTGGCGCCGAATATTCCGCTGAGCACCACAAGAAAGATGACCAGGGCCAGCTTGTCGCTGGTGCCGAATACGCTGATGGCGAACTCTTCCATGGCCCGCGGACTCAGGTCGACGATCCGGCCGCTCATGGAGACGAGGAGCGACGGCAAACCACCGAAGATTCCCGCGTACAGTTCGCTCACACCCACAGTCAGCAGCCCGGACAAGAGCCCTGCCAGACCGCCTCGCGCCAGGGAGTTCAGATTTGGGACCAGCCGCCCGTCGCTCTCGTCAGCCATCCGTTCCTCCTAGGCGCACAGTGCTCGCATATATTCAGAGGCGCATGTGGCCGGACCGGGTGCCAAGTCCGCCGCATGTCGTCGATGCTCAGCATGTTGCGGGCAGGATCCTCTCCGTATCCCAACGCCCGGTCGATGCACGGCATCAGCCTGCGAAAACACAGGCAACCGACCTCTCAACATCCGCACGCCATTCTATGGCGTGTTCGATCAGCTCGGGCCAATTTGTGGAAGCGATCCCACGGTCAGCGCGGCGTGACTGGTGGCGCGGCGTGACTGGTGGCCGCCAGCAAAAGGACGGACCGCAAGCCTGCGTTTACACCGGCAAGCGCATGCGGCGCCCCCACGGCCCGCGTCCAGATCGAGATTCGAGACTACTGGATGGACGGCTGAGATCGATCATGCCGCCGTGATCGTGCCCGCGCTCGTCCTAATGGAAACTTTCGCATAATCCCTCCGTACCTTCCTGCGAAGCTTTTCCCCTCGCAATCGGCCAGCGGCAATTAATCGTCCGCCCCACCCCCATGCCCGAGGCAAACGGAACCGGGTAGCTCCCGCCCCCGCCCCAGCGCCTGACAATCCCGTAAGGCTCCCTGGTCATGAGGCCGGTAGATATAGTCTCGCGGTCCTCGGCAACCGGGTGGAGTCGTGTCAGGCACCGGTGCCGCACAAGGCCAGTTCTCATACCCTCAGGCCGTCGAAAGGCCGCGCGGCACGGGCACCGGAGTTGCCTACCGCCCACCATGCGGATTTGACGGATACTACGGATTCGTAGAAGACTGTCGGTGGACTTCGCCCGTCACGTTGGCGGGTCACTCTAGCGAAAGGCACATTCCAGTGCTTCGTTCAATCTCTCTGCCCGCGCCATTGCGTGTGCTGATGCTCCTGATCCTCGTAAGTGCATTGGCCCTCACAACACTGGCTCCGGCACTGGCGGATATGCATCCGGCCGCCACAGACGGCCAGCGGCTTGAAGACCAGTCGGCCGAAGTGCAGTCCGCCTATCGCGCGGTTTATGGCGCTGATGCCGAGTCTAAGTGGATCGAAGAACACAACGCGGCCATCGGAATGATGATGATGCCGTCCGTTACCGGCAACATGTACTACGACCGCATCGTCGCCGTGGCCAAAGCGCGTATCGCTGCCGCGATGGACATGGGCATGGGAATGGACATGGGTATGGGCATGGACCAGGACATGGACCAGGACATGGACATGGATCAGGACATGGACCAGCCGCACCGCATCGCGGTTGACGTGATCGGTCGAGGCACCGAGACGGCGTTCCTGGCGGGCACCGACGCCGGCGTGCTCTACGGCATCGGGACCTCGGAAGACGAGATCAACAAGATGATGAATATGATGTGATGCCGGTCAAGCGCGCCCCGTCCGGTTCCGACGCCAACCGCGCCTAGCGCGGCTGGCGTCGGGCGCGAGTCGTGGTGCCGCCGGTTCTGATCGGCCACCCGCAGCTCCACCAGTTGACGCCGGCTTAGGCCCTGCAGGCGCTCCACCGCCGGGCTGGACCGGAGTTGCTTTGCGGACTGCACACCGCTTACGAAGCGGTCCAGGATCTGGGCGTCCAGGCGTCCCCGGTGGGATACACCGCCACGGCCAAGCGGGTTCTTCGCCACATCGATGCCGAGATGCACAAGTGGTGGGGGCCATCCGGTACTCTCCGAAGGTGCCGCCCTCGCGCCCCCGCCTGCTAGATTCGGGCTCGTGCTGACGGTCCCGGCGTCGGATCGGGCTCTGGGCCAGCTCGGGGGCCCGGGCGACCCCGCGCACCCCCGGTCTCTCACGACCCAGAGCCTGGCAGTCTGTCCCGGCCCTGCGACTGCCTTGGATGGTCCAAGGCCCACGGAACATAAAGGGGCATTGCTGCTCAGTCCTCAAACTCGCCCACGACCCCGCCCGGCGCGTTCTGGTCTGGGCGCGGAATTCGGGGTACGCTTCAAAGAACGACCCCACGCCAGGACGCGGAGCGTGAGCGCATGATCAAGCGACGTGGGTCCTACCAGATCAAGGTGCGGGACGTGCCCATCGGCGGCGGTGCGCCCGTCGCGGTCCAGTCGATGACCATCACCGACACGCGCGACGTCGATGCCACCGTGGCGCAGATCGAGCGGCTGATGGAACACGGCTGCGACGTCGTGCGCCTGGCGGTGCCCGATAAGTACGCCGGGGCGGCCCTGAAGGACATCCGTGCTCGCACCGACGCGCCGCTCGTGGCCGACATCCACTTCGACTACCGACTTGCCCTCATGGCGGCTGAAGCCGAATTCGACTGCCTCCGCATCAACCCGGGCAACATCGGTGGACGCGAAAACGTGGAAGCGGTCGTCCGCGCCTGCAAGGAACGCGACATCCCGATCCGCATCGGCGTGAACTCCGGGTCGATCCAGGAAGCCTGGTCCAAGAAGTTCGACGGTCGCCCCGACGGCGACGCGCTCGTCGAACTCATGGTCGAGGACGCCGTCGAGCACGTGAAGATCCTGGAGGACATGAACTTCGACCAGATCAAGATCTCCATGAAGTCCTTTGAGGTGGACGTCACCATCAACGCCTACAAGGAACTGGCGCAGCTGGTGATGTATCCGTTCCACATCGGCATCACCGAGGCCGGACCTCCAAGCACCGGGATCATCCGCTCGTCGGTGGGGCTGGGCAGCCTGCTCTGGGACGGTTACGGCGACACGATGCGCGTCTCGCTCACGACGGATCCAGTCGAGGAAGTCAGGGTCGCGAACGAGATTCTCAAGGTATTGGGGCTCAAGACGGTCGGTCCAACGATGGTTTCGTGTCCGTCCTGCGGACGCTGCGAAATCGACCTCTACGGCTTGGCCGACGCCGTCGAAGACGTGATGAAGAGCATCAAACAGCCCATGAAGGTGGCCGTCATGGGCTGCGTGGTCAACGGTCCGGGCGAGGCGATGGACGCCGACCTCGGCATTGCCGGCGGCAAGGGCCGCGCGGTGATCTTCCGCCACGGCAAGATTCTGCAGACCGTGGACGAAGCCGACATGCTGCCCGTGCTGACCGACGAGATCGCCAAGCTCGAGGTCTCGATGGCTGCGGCGGCTGAGGTCTCCTGAGCGACGGGGTCCGCGGGCCATATACGGGCGTGGCCGAACTGCACCGCGACGGAAAGCCCATGTTTCACGCGGAGTCATTGGTCCGTTGGCGGGACTGGCTGCGGGAGAACCACGACTCATCCAGCGGCGTGTGGCTGGTCGTGTGGAAGAAGCACACTGGGAAGCCGGCGCTGGTCTACTCCGACTCCGTCGACGAAGCGCTGGCGTTTGGCTGGGTGGACTCGCGCACCAATCGGCTGGACGACGAACGCGCCATGCGCTGGTTCTGTCCGCGCAACCCCACCAGTCCCTGGTCGCGCATCAACAAGGCCAAAACCGACCGGTTGATCGAGGCGTGGCGCATGACTCCTGCCGGACAGGCCTTGGTCGACGCCGCCAAGGCCAACGGAGCGTGGACGGTCTACGACGAGATCGAGGACCTGGTTGTTCCCGACGACCTGGCGGCGGCGTTGAAGACCAACCCGGCCGCCGGCGCCAACTTTGCGCGCTTCTCGGCTTCCGCCACGAAGAACATCCTCTGGTGGATAAAGTCGGCCAAAACTTCGCCCACCCGCACCCGGCGCATCAGCACCACCGTCGAGCGCGCGCTGGAGAACCGCATGGCCAACCACCCCAAGGGCCGCGACCAGGGTCCGCGAGCCGGGCCGACCTGAACCGTCTACCCTGAGCCACTTGGCAATTGCTCGACCACAGATAAGTAGAGGAGTACCAACCTCGCAATGCTCGCCATTCGCAAGGCCCGCCCCGAACGCGGCGTGGAAGTGGCCCAGGTCGCGCGACCGGTACCCGGGCCCGACGAGCTCCTGCTGCGCGTGCGCCGAGCCGGTATCTGCGGTTCGGATCGGCACCTCTATGCCTGGGACTCGTGGGCGGAACTGAACTTCCCGACGCCCTTCACGCTTGGACACGAAATCGTGGGCGAGGTCGCGGCGCTGGGGACAGCCGTCACGGGCTTCGCCGAGGGCGAAATCGTGGCAGTCGAGAGTCACATCTTTGATGGCGTCTGCCGTGCGTGCCGGACAGGCAACGCCCACGTCTGCGAGAACCTGCGCATTCTTGGCATCGACGTCGATGGCGGGTTTGCCGAGCACGTCCGCGTCCCCGCGCGCGTCGCCTGGAAAGTTCGCCCGGAAATCCCCATCGAGCGCGCCGTCCTCTTCGAGCCGCTGGGGAACGCCGTGCACGCCGCCATGCGCTACGACGTCTCGGGACAACCGATCGCCGTCTACGGCTGCGGTCCGATGGGACTGATGGCAATTGCCGTTGCGCACTCGGTGGGCGCCTTCCCGATCGTGGCCAGCGACGTCTCCGCCTATCGGCGCGGGCTCGCCGAGGCGATGGGCGCCCACGCCACGCTTGAAGCAACCTCTCCAACGTTCGGGGACGACCTCGTCGACGCTTTGGGATCGCACCCAACAGTCAGCTTGGAAATGTCCGGCCACCCGGATGCTTTCCGGCAAGCGCTGCGCCTGTCGGCCAACGCCGGTAAGGTGGTGTTGCTGGGCATTCCGCCGGAGCCGGTGACAATTGATCTGGCGGACGACGTTCTCTTCAAGGGGCTGGAGGTCTATGGCGTGACCGGCCGCCTGATCTGGGACACCTGGTACCGGACAGAAGCGTTTCTGATCCGCCACGGCGATGCGCTGGATCCCATGCTCACCCACACGTTTCCACTGGCGCAGTTTGAGAACGCAATGACTACCGTCGAAAGCGGCCGGTGCGGCAAAGTTCTGTTGGATACGGATGCCTAGCTCCCGCAAGGCGGTGCCCCAGGTCGCTATCGCTGGCCAGCCGCCGAGTTCGCGGCCTCACAGTGTCAGGAGTCAGAGATGAAGCTGGCGTTGTCCGGTCGGATCGCCGAGGCCCCGCATGAAAAGACGCAGGCGCTGATTGATCTGCCGGAACTTGCCGAGGCCGCCGCGCGCATCGGTTACGAAGCCCTCGAAGTCCGAAACTCCCAGCTCGATGCCGGCGCCTCTGCGGCCCGCGTCGTCGAAGTGCGGCAAGCCCTGGACGAAAATGGCCTGGCGGCCTGTTGCTTGGTTGCCGATTCCGCCACCGAGGGACGTTTCTCGCCGCGGTTCGACGAGTATCTGGATCTTGCTCTCCGAATCGGCGCGCAACGCATCCGGCCCAGCATCGGCTCCATCGAGCAGATTCCGCTGGTTCGGGAGGCCGCCGACCGGGCCGCGGCCTTCGGTGTTGACCTGGTGCAGTTCACCCACCACGGCACCCCGTTCAACTCCGTGGCCGGCTCGTTGGACATGCTGCGACGCGTCAACCGGAGCAACGTGGGGCTGGTCTTTGAGGCTGCCAACCTCTACATCGAAGGCCAGGACTACGGGCTGGCGGCGGTTCAAGCGCTGGCCCCGCACATCAAGCACGCCGAAGTGCAGAACATGCTCCTGGTCGGGAAGGACGAGGGCATCCCCATTAGCGCACAGGGCGGCTACGTCCAATACCAGAACCTGCGCGTGGACGACCCGCGCGGCGTAGACATTCCGGGTGTGGTCGCAAGCTTGAAAGCCATCGGCTATGACGGCTGGCTGGTGATGCACAGTCCCAACTTTGACGGACTAGACCCGCTGGCCTACGCCGCCCAGGCGCACGACTACCTGCGCGGGTTAGTAGAAGGCTGAACTGCACTCGGGCGGAGAAGGACGAAAGTCCGACCGGTGCTAGGCTGATCCGAAGTTCGGTTTTTGTCCGGCAGTGCGTGAGGGGAGGCGCCCGACGGCAACCGAGCCGAAACTGACGCCCCTGCGGCGTCAGTTTCTTGACATAAAACAGCAGCAGCCCGACGCGATCCTGCTTTTTCGTCTCGGCGACTTCTACGAGATGTTCGGTGAGGACGCCGAACGCGCGGCAGCCGTGTTGCAGATCGTCCTTACGTCGCGCGAGTTCGGAAAAGGCCAGCGCATCCCCATGTGCGGTGTGCCGTACCACGCCGCCCCCACCTACATTGGGCGGCTCATTGAGGCTGGGCTGCGGGTCGCCGTCTGCGATCAGGTCGGTGAAGTCGGCCGCGGCCTCGTGGAGCGCAGGGTCACGCGCGTCATCACTCCCGGCACGGTGGTCGACGAGGACTGGCTGCAACCCGAGGCGAACAACTACCTGGCGGTTGCGGTGGGCGACGGTGATGCGCGCGGACTGGCCTACGCCGACATCACGACCGGCGACCTGGCCGCCTGCGAGGCCAGCCGGGAAGCCTTGGCGCGTGAATTAGCCCGGATCGGCGCGCGCGAGACCCTCACCCTTGGACTTCCAGACGGCGAAGTTCGGGACGCCGTTGCCCACGACGACCAGGCCTGGCTGCGCGATCCCGCCGCGACCCGCCAGATGGTCACCCGCCACTTCCAGGTTCACGACCTTGAAGGGCTGGGCTTGCAGGGACGTCCGCTTGCCACCCACGCGGTAGGCGTTCTGCTGCGCTACGTCGAGGACACCGACCCCGCCGCCCTGCACGTCCTGACTGGCGTCCACGTCTACGGCACGTCCGACTTCATGGAGCTTGATGCCTTCACGCGCCGCAACCTGGAACTCGAGACCGCCGGGCGCGACGCCCGCCGCGAGGGCAGCCTCTTGGCGGTTTTGGACCGTACGCACACGCCCATGGGCGCCCGCCGCCTGCGGGAACAGATCAGCCGTCCGCTGCTTGACCGCGACCGCCTGGAGACGCGGCTGGACCGTGTGCAGGCCCTGCTCGACGACCCGAGCCTCCGCGGCCGCACGCAGGCCGCCCTCGACCGCGTCGGCGACCTGGAACGGCTGGCCAACCGCATCGTTCGACGCGCGGTCTCGGCGTCCGACGTACGTCACCTCGCGGCCGCTCTGGACGCCGTGGGCGATCTGCGCCAGTCACTGAATGACGGTCAGCCGGCCCTACACGCCATGCGCGACGTGCTGGACCCCTGCTCGGAGGCTCGCGCCCTTATCGAGCGCGCCGTTACGGACCGCGGCGAACGGGTGATCCGCTCCGGCTACAGCGCCGAACTCGACCGGGTGGTGGCCTCGGCGACCGAAGCCAAGGGCTGGATTGCCGGACTGGAACGCCGCGAGCGCGAATCGACCGGCCTGCGCGGGCTCAAGGTCGGCTACAACCGCGTTTTCGGCTACTACCTGGAAGTCGGCCGCGCCTACAGCGAGCAGGTGCCGGAGTCCTACCAGCGCCGCCAGACCCTGGCCAACGCCGAGCGCTACGTGACGCCGGAACTGAAGGAGTACGAGTCGTGTGTACTCGGGGCCGAGGAACGCATTGCCGAACTGGAGCGCACCCTGTTCGACGAAGTCGTCGAACGCCTCAGCGCCGACGGACCGTCCCTCCAACGCACCGCCCAGGCGCTGGCCGCGCTGGACGTGGCGGCCAGCGCGGCCGAGGTTGCCGAACGCCAGGGCTACGTGCGACCCGAGTTGAACGACGGCGACCCCCTGGAAATCGAGGCCGGCCGCCATCCCGTCGTAGAACTCGGCCAGCACGAGCGCTTCGTACCCAACGACTCGTTCCTTGACACCGCCGAGCGTCAGATCGCCGTGCTCACCGGTCCCAACATGGCCGGCAAGTCCACCTACTTGCGCCAGGTCGCCTTGATCGTCCTCATGGCCCAGATCGGCAGCTTCGTGCCCGCTGCCCGCGCCTCGATCGGGATCGTCGACCGCATCTTCACGCGCGTTGGCGCGCACGACGACCTCAGCGCCGGCGCCAGCACGTTCATGGTCGAGATGCTCGAGCTGGCCGCCATCCTCTCTCAGGCCACGCCCCGCAGCCTCATCGTGCTGGACGAGATCGGACGCGGCACCAGCACCTACGACGGCATCTCCGTGGCACGCGCCGTAATTGAACACCTCCACAACCACCCGCGTCTGCGCGCCCGAACCATTTTCGCCACCCACTACCACGAGCTGACGGCAGTGGCCGATCTGCTGCCCCGCGTCCATAACCTGAACGCGGCGGCCATCGAGCAGGACGGCCAGGTGGTCTTCCTGCGGCGCATCACGCCTGGCGCCGCCGACCGCAGCTTCGGCGTACATGTGGCGGAAATGGCCGGCTTGCCGTCCACCATCATCCGGCGCGCCGCCGCGATCCTCAGCGACTTGGAGAGCCAGACCAACGGCCGCGCAGCTCCCACCCAACTCAGCCTCCTCCCACCGCCCGAACACCCGGTGCTGGACGATCTGCGGGCGCTGGACCTCGAGCAACTCGCGCCGCTGGACGCCCTGACGGCGCTGTACGAGCTGCAGCGGGCGCTCCGCAGGTGAGCATCCGGCGCCTGCCGCCGGAGATCAGCGGCAAGATCGCCGCGGGCGAGGTGATCGAGCGTCCGGCCTCGGTGGTGCGCGAACTGCTGGACAACGCGCTGGACGCCGGCGCCCGTCGCGTCGACGTGGCGGTGGAGCAGGGCGGCAAGGCGCTGATCGACGTCACCGACGACGGCTGCGGCATCCCGCCCGACGAAGTGGCGATGGCGGTGGAGCGCCACAGCACCAGCAAGTTGAGATCCGTCGATGACCTGGCGCGCATCCAAACCCTAGGGTTCCGCGGGGAGGCACTGGCCAGCATCGCCGCGGTTGCGGAACTGCGGCTGCGTTCCGTCACCGGCGAGGGCCGGCCGGGCCGTGAGGTCCTGGCGCGCGACGAGCGCCTGATCGAGGAACGCCCCGTCGGCGGCGCGCGCGGAACCCGCGCCACCGTCCGTGGTCTCTTTCGGACAATCCCGGCTCGTCTGGAGTTCCTCAAAGCCGAACGCACCGAACTGGGTCACATCATCGCCGCCGTCACCCGGGCGGCTCTCGGCCATCCACGCGTGGCTTTCACGCTGCACGATGGCGCCCGCGAGCGCCTGCGCACGCCTGGCGACGGCGAGCTGCGCCACGCCCTGTACGCCATCTACGGCCCCGCCTTTGTCGACGACCTGATCGAACTCCCGCCCGGCGCGACGCTCGGAATCGACGGCTTCATCTCCCAGCCCCACCTGCAGCGATCCTCGCGGGCCGACATCGCGCTCTACGTCAACGGCCGCTGGGTCAGCGACCGGCTCCTATCGGCCGCAATCAGCGAGGCCTACCGAAGTGTCATGCCCACCGGTCGCTACCCCGTGGTGGTGCTGAACTTGACGATGCCGCCACAGGAAGTCGACGTCAACGTGCATCCCTCCAAGGCCGAGGTCCGCTTCCGACGCTCCGGCGAAGTCTTCCGCCGCCTTTCCGCCACCGTGCGCCGCGCCCTGGCGTCCTCCACCGAGATAGCACCCGTTCGCCTCGACCGCCCCGTCGTCGATCAGTTCTTCTTCCCCACCGGCGGCGCCCGCTGGGAAGCCGGCCCGCCGCCGCCCAGCCGTAACCTGGGTGCCGGCGGAGCGCCAACCACCAGGGCCGACGACGAGCCGTCCGAAGGCGCACCAGGTCTGCGGTCGCCGGTCATGCGCCCGCTCGGACAAGTCGAGCACACCTACATCGTCGCCGCCGGACCGCGCGGCCTGTACCTCATCGACCAGCACGCCGCCCACGAGCGCGTCCTGTTCGAGCGCCTGACCGCTGATGGCGACGCTCCAACGCAAAGCCTCCTCGATCCCGCCAACGTCGAACTCAGCGCCGAGGAGAGCGACTGGGTCGGTTCGCACGCGGACGACCTCCAGCGCCTGGGCTTCGATGTATCGCCCTTCGGCCCCGACGCCTGGCTGCTGCGCGCGGTTCCAGCCGCGCTTGGCCAGATCGACGCCGCAACCTATCTGCGCGAAGTCGTGACGGAAGCCCAAACGCCCGACTTCCAGCGCCTTGCCGCCACCGAACGCCTCCGCTGGACCCTCGCCTGCCGAGCCGCCGTCAAGTCCGGCGACGACCTGGCCTTCGACGAAATGGCGGCCCTGATCCGCGACCTTGAAGCCTGCGACCTCGGCAAGACCTGCCCCCACGGCCGCCCAACCGTCATCCTCCTCAGCCGCGAGCTGCTCGACCGCGAGTTCGGCCGAACCTAGCCCAGACTCGTGCGAGCGGCGCGAGGCGACGCCCAGACGACCACGGGCTAGACTCCCCGCAGCTTAGTCGGCGCGCCCACGCAAGGGTGGCGTGGGTGTTGAGGCATCGGTAAGGAGGCTCACCCATGCAGTACTTGTTCCAACGCCGAAACCTGAGCGCCATTGAGCTCCTCATAGGGGCCGCATTCATCGTCGTCGCGCTCTTCGCCTGGAACCAGCAGTCGATCGTCGTCGACCCTGATCGCCTCGGTACCGAGAACTGGCGCTACCAGCTGTGGCAGATCGGCACCCTGGTCATCGCCGCCGCCGGCGCCTGCTGGTTTTGGACCAACGGCCAGAGCCAACCCCGCATCCGCTGCCTCGCGATGGTCGTTCTGGCCTTCGTCATCTTCTTGAACACCTACACCGAGGACATCTTCGGCGACCACGTAGGCACCGTCTGGGAAGTGATCGACGGCCTGGTCATCGCGCTCTCCGCCGTTGTGGGCTTCTGGCTATGGCGTTGCGGCTGCGCTAGCGGGCGGGTGGTAACCGTGATCTCCGCGGTTACCGGAATCCTCGTGTTCATCAACTATCTGTTCGTCAACAACGAGACCCTCTGGACCGCCCTAGACCCGGTGATGATGCTGCTCACACTCATCTGGGCCGCCGCCGCGCTCAGCCCCACGGTCGGCGCGCCGGCGGGAAGTGACTGACAGCAAACTTTGTCAGGCGTCCGCTGATTCAGATGTGCTGCCGGCGATAGCGTGAACGGAGCAACGGCCCAATGAGGAGGGAGAGTGATGCGTAATCCGATTCGCCCCCGCGACCTGGGCGCAGCCGAAGCCCTGCTCTGCGCCGCCATCCTCTTCGTCGCGCTCTTCGCCTGGGGCGCCTCAACCGACATGTTCAGCCGAGAGGGCCTGGCGTCCACGGATAACTGGGCCTGGCGCCTCTGGCAGGTCGGCGCCCTGCTCATGGGCATCCCCGGTGTCTGGTGGCTGTGGCGCGGCACGCAGCGCGTGGTCTGGACCCGCGGCGTCGCATTGGCCGTGCTGGCGCTCGCCGTCTTCCTCAACACCTATGGCAACGGATTCTTTGACGGCCACGTCGGCGACGTCTGGAAGGCAACCAATCCAATCTTCCTCGGCTGCACCATCGTCGCCGTTACGGTTCTCTGGGGTCGCGGCAGCTTGCTGGACCGCATGGGCGCCGCGTTCTTCAGTGCTCTAGGCATCGTTCTCTTCATCAACGCATATTTCGTCAACAACGGCATGATCTGGGATGCGCTGGACCCATTGCGGATTCTGACCTTGTTGGCGTGGGCCTTCGTGGCGCTTGCGGAGGACGCTCGGCGCCGCGGCGAGACGGGAGGGTAGCGAGATGCGTTGCTGGCTTGAACGTCGCGATCTTGGTGTTGCCGGTGCCCTGGCCGCGGCGGCCGTGGTGTCGGCCGCCCTTTTTGCCTGGATCGATGCCGGGACCGTGGTCTCTGAAACCAGGCTCAACGTCGACAGCTGGGCCTGGAAGATCTGGCAGTTCGCCGCGCTGTTGATCGCCGTTCCCGGCGTCTGGTGGATATGGCGCAACACGCGGAATATCCCCTCGGCCTGGGCGCTCATCCTCACGGCCTTCGCCGTCGTGGTCTTCGTCAACATGTACGGCGACCACTCCTCGGACTTCTCGGCCTCGCCGTTCGGCGAGAACACCCAAACGGTCTGGGAGTGCATCAACGCCCTGGTCGTGGGCTTCAGCCTCGCTGGGGCGCTCGCCCTTTGGCAGCGTGGGACGACGGCGTATCGCGTTGGCGCAGTGCTGGCGATCGCGTTTGGCGCCATCGACTTGATCAACGCCTACTTTCTCCAGAACGGAACCATCTGGCAGATCCTCGACCCGCTGGTCATCCTCGCCGCGCTGTATTGGGCGGTCGATGAGGTCCGGCCGGGGCCTTCGCCAGCCGGGGACGCGTAGCCTGCTGGCCGGACACGTTGGGAGGCGTGGCTCCTCGGGATAGCCGCGCCAACGGGTATGCGTGCCGCCAATGCTAGCGGAAAGTCGGGGCGACTATTACGCTGCCCGGCGGTCGAGTGGCATAGTCAGTCGTGTCGGCGCTGCGCTGGGCCGTCAGGTCGCTCAACGTGACGGTTGCCGCGACAGGTGATGAATGGACTCACGTCAGTCCAGCTGCTTGCGCCTAACCTGAAATCGTGAGAGAGGGCGGTTCGCGCCGCCGCAGTCAATCAACTCAAAGAGGCGGCGCCTGTCGTGGTGGTCGTGATTCCTCTTCAAGCGTCTGGTAAGGTTCCCGTGTCTCCGGCCAGGTCTCCTTTTTTCCGCGGGGCGCCCAATTGAAACGTCACACATCCACGCCGCTGATTCCCCTAGGGAGTTCGGCGCCACAAAGCGCCGTCAGCTAGACATACCCCACACGCCGCGCCTTTAGGCGCGCGAACGTAGTGGTGTTGCGCCCCGGCTAACCGCCAACCGTCCACGGCGACTGCAGTTTGACTGCGTCTGGTTGTGGCTGTGATTCGTGCCGGCCTCCCCCGTATCCCATTGAATCGTGAAAACAGGAGGCCCACTCCGTGTCCTTGTCTGCCATTCGACCCCTGTCGGCCAGTGAGCGCCGCACGGCGACAACGCTCCAATGAAGCGGCTCCCCGCCTACCCACTGTCCGTTGGCATGTCGGCCGTCGAGGGGCTTGCGTTCCTGACCGTCGTCACCACCAACCTCGTCTATCAGGTCGAGGCCGTCGGCCTCAACGCCCTCCAGCTGATCTTGGTTGGCACCGCCGTCGAAGTAACCGAATTCACCTTTGAGATCCCCACCGGTGTCGTTGCCGACGTCTACAGCCGCCGCCTCTCGGTTGTAATCGGGCTGGCTCTTACCGGCGTCGGATTCATCCTTGAGGGGGCCATCCCGGTATTTGCCACGGTGCTTGCCGCCCAGGTCGTGTGGGGACTCGGGATAACGTTCCGCAGCGGAGCCAGAACTGCCTGGCTGGCCGACGAAATCGGTGTCGAGCGCCTACCCCACGCGCTGGTGCGAGGCTCGCAAGCCAACCTCGTGGGAGGTCTGGTCGGGGCGGCCGTGTCCGTCGCCCTGGCCAGCCTTGATCGCAGCCTGCCGCTCCTCGTTGGGGGATCTATGTACCTCGGACTGGCCGCATTCTCGGCGCTCACCATGCCCGAGCGTGGATTCCAGCGCCTGCCGGCGCACGAGCGCGAGACCTTCAGGACCATGGGGCGCACACTGCGGCAGGCCCTGCAGGTGATCCGCCAGCGACGAGCCCTGATCCTCATCGTCATGGTGCCGTTCCTCTTCGGCGCGGCGAGCGAAGTTCCCGATCGACTGACCACGCCGTTTCTCCTGCAGACCATCACGCTGCCGCGGCTCGGACCGCTGGATCCCGTGGCATGGTTTGGGCTCAGCAACTACGTAGGGCTGGGACTAGGGTTCGTCTTACTTGAAGTCGTCAGGCGGACCGTGAAGACGTCCAACGTCCGCAGTGTGGCTCGCTCGCTTATGGTGATGCAGGCCCTCCACCTCGGCAGCCTGGTGGCCTTTGGCCTGGCGACAGGGTTTGCATTCGCCATGGCGATGTTCTGGGCTCGAATGCCGTTGCGACACGCCAGCGGCCCGCTTCTGGACGCTTGGCGGAACCGCTACGTGCCCTCGCGCGTTCGGGCCACGGTCCTATCCCTGGGCGGGCAGCTGGATGCCGTTGGACAGATGATCGGTGGACCGCTCTTAGGAGCACTCGCGTTCGGACTGTCGCTGCGCGCCGGATTCGTCGCATCTGCGATCATCCTGCTGCCAGTCGTGATTGCCTTCGCGATCCTTGGACGGCCCCGCAGGACACCCGCGGCGTCCGCTTGAAAGCCGGGCACATGGCAAGCGTCTAATCTCGCCCATCCGCTGGCGAGCTGCCAGGTGGCGCCGGCCACCCTACGCCAGGCCCGAAATCGTCCCGTCTTGAGCCACGTCCATGTCCACGGCAAACGGCCGGCGGGGCAGCCCCGGCATGGTCAATATGTCGCCCGTCAGCGGCACCACGAAGCCCGCGCCGGCCGACAGGCGTACGTCGCGGACGGTAACGCGGAAGCCGCTCGGGCGACCCAGCAGCGCCGGGTTGTCCGACAGCGAGTACTGCGTCTTGGCCATGCAGATCGGGAAACCCCGCGCCGCGCCGCGGTCCAGCCGACGCAACCGTCGCGCCACGCCCGCCGCGTAATCCACCCCGTCGGCGCCATAGATTTCGCGCGCCACGGTCTCGATCTTCTCGGTCAACGACGCCTCCGGCTCGTACAACGGCTTGAAGTCGTCCTCGCCCGCCTCCAGCGTCGCCACGACCTTTCGTGCCAGGTCTTCGCCGCCCGCGCCGCCGTCGCTGAACACTGTCGACACCGCCGCCGGCGCACCCAGCCCGTCAGCCGCCGCCATTGCGGCATCCACCTCGGCATCGGTGTCGGTCGGAAAGCGGTTGACCGCAATCACCACGGGCACGCCGAACTTCCGCAGGTTCTCCGAGTGCGCTTCCAGGTTGGGCATGCCCGCACGCAAGGCGTCGAGATCCTCGCTGGCCAGGTCGCGTCTGTTCGCACCGCCGTGCAGCTTCAGTGCCCGGACCGTCGCCACCAGCACCGCCACCCGCGGACGCAGTCCGCCGGCCGGACACTTGATGTTGAAGAACTTCTCGGCGCCCAGGTCGGCCCCAAAGCCCGCTTCCGTCACCACCAGGTCGGCCAGCTTCAACGCCAGTTGCGTGGCGATCAGCGAATTGCAGCCGTGCGCAATGTTGCCGAACGGGCCGCCGTGGATCAGCGCCGGTCCGCCTTCCAGGTTCTGCACCAGGTTGGGCAGTACCGCTTCGCGCATCAGGATCGCCATCGCCGGATGCGCGCTCAGATCGGCTGCGGACACGTAGTCACCGGGCTTGCGCTCGGCTACCGCAATCCGCGAAAAGCGAGCCTTCAGGTCCTCCAGGTCGCGTGCCAGGCACAGTACGGCCATGACTTCGGAAGCCGGCGTGATGTCGAACCCCGACTCCCGAGGCACCCCGCGCGTTCGTCCGCCCAGGCCGATGACCATGCTGTGCAGCGCGCGATCATTCATGTCGATGACGCGCCGCCACAGCACCCGACGCGCGTCGATCCCCAGCGCGTTCCCCTGGTGCAGGTGGTTGTCCAGCATCGCCGCCAGCAGGTTGTGCGCGGCGCTGATCGCCGCGAAGTCGCCGGTGAAATGCAGGTTGATGTCCTCCATCGGCAGCACCTGGGCATAGCCCCCGCCGGCCGCCCCGCCTTTCACGCCAAAGACCGGACCCAGCGACGGCTCCCGCGTGGCGCTGATGGCGCGGTGACCCAGCCGCTGCAACGCCTGCGTCAAGCCGATGGTCGTCGTGGTCTTGCCTTCGCCGGCCGGCGTGGGCGTGATGGCCGTCACCAGGATCAGATCGCCGTCCGGCGCGCCGCGCCGCGCGTCGATGGCCGCCCGGGTGATCTTGGCCTTGGTTCGCCCGTACGGATCGATCTCGTCGTCGGCCAGGTTCAGGCTGGCCGCGACCTCCTCGATCGGCTTCAGAACGGCGCGTTGCGCGATTTCGATGTCCGGCGGTTGCGAGGGGCTCATGCGGTCTCCGGTAGTTGACTGCGTCGTTCGACAAGATCAGCAAGGTTGCGCATAAGGCAGTAGTTCGTAATCGGGCCAATGCCTCCAGGCACCGGCGTGACCGCGCGGGCGCGTGCGGTCACGGCTTCAAAGTCCACGTCGCCCACCACCTTGCCGTTTTGGTACGTCGTGCCGACGTCGACCACCACGGCGCCCGCGCCGACGTGGTCCGCTCCAATAAGCCCTGGACTTCCGGTGGCCGCCACCAGGATCTCGGCCCGCGACGCCACTGCTGGCAGATCGAAGGTACGCGAATGGCAGACCGTGGTCGTGGCGTTACGAGCCAGCAGCATGGCCCACAGTGGTTTGCCCACCACGTTGCTGCGTCCAACCACCACGACCTCGCGGCCGGCAATTGGCTCCTCGTAGAAGTCCAATAGCTCGATCACCGCCGCCGCCGCCGCCGGTCCAAGCTGCGTACGACCGGCGAAGAGCTCGCCGATCCCAGACGTGGTTACCCGATCCACATCCTTGGCCGGGTCGATGGCGTCGGCGATCGCAGCCACGTCCAGATGTGCCGCCAGCGGAAACCCCAGCAGGATGCCACGCACGCCTTCGTCCGCGTTCAACGCCTGCACGTGGTCCACCACAGAGCCGGTTGAGGAGTCGGCAGGCAAGTTGTCCATCGCCGCCCGCACGCCCACCCGCGTACAGGCGCGTTGAACGGCCCGCGCGTACCCGTGCGCCGATGGATCGACCCCAACTCGAATCATGTGCAGAGTCAGCGGGCCGTCCGCGGCAATAGCTTCGACACGCGCCTTTACGCCCTCGCGCAGCGCCCGGGCCGGCCCGCGGCCCGACCAGACTTCCGCTCGACTCATGCCGAACTCTGAGTCAACACGGCATCAACCACGTTGTCCGCCGCGTCGCGCGCCGCTCGGGCTTCGTCCAGTTCCGCCGCCAGTTCGGCGCGAATCGCCGCGTCGTCGATCGACCCGAGATTCGCCTGCACATTCATCTCGCTGATTCGGATCGCCGTGCGCGCCAGCGCCGCCCCGGCCCCGGCGTCGCTGATCACGCTGGGGTTGCCCTTCATGGCGGTCTCCGCGGCTAGCTCGATCACCGTGGCGGCGGTGCCTGCTACCTGTAGCGGAACCCGGCTGGCGTGCTCGGCGGCGCGGGCAATCGTCGTGCGACGCGCGCGCCGCTCGGCCTCGGTTCCACGCGGCAGCCCATACGCCGCCATCACGTTTCCATAAGCCTCCGCGTCCTTCGCCGCCAGCTCCAGCGCCGACTCTCGGATCTTGTCGCAACGCTCGATCACCCGCTCCATGTCCGCCTGAACCGCTCGAAATCGACGGCGTCCTGTCGTCAGTCGCGCCGTCATCGCAACCAGCGCGGCTCCCATCCCCAGCGCCACCGCCGCGCCCACTCCGCCGCCCGGCGTGGGTTCTGAGGAGCCCAGGGCGTCCAGAAACTCCGCCAGCGAGTCGCCCGTGGACTCCTCCACGTCAGGCAATAGCCGCCGCGGGCGGCCCAGGCGCCAGCGACGGATCGGGAACGGGCCTGGGCAGCTTCAAGCCGGCCGCCTTCACAATGCGCGGGACGGCCCGTTCCCAGTCGATGGCCATGATGTGAACCCCGTGCACGCCCGGAATCTCACGCACCTGCTCGATAATCTCCAGGCAGATATTCACGCCCTCGGTGCGCGGCTTCTTGGCCGCCCGCATCCGTTCCACCACGGCGTCCGGCACTTCCATGCCCGCGATCTTGAATTTCATGAACTCGGCCATGCGGGCGGATTTCAGCGGCCCCACGCCCGCGAAGATATGCACGCGCTCGTCCAGACCTTCGTCGCGCACGTACGACATCCAGTCGGCAAAGCGGTCCACGTTGAAGATCATCTGCGTTAGCGCGAACTCCTGGCCCGCCTCGGCCTTCTTCAGCAGACGCAGCGGACGCCAGCCGTAGGGCGGCGCGAAGGGATTGGCCGCGCCGCCAATCAAATAGCCAAACTCACCTGCTATCGGGTCGCCGGCCGCCGTCCGGCCTTCATCCCGCAGCCGGCGCAGCAGACGCACAAGTTGCACACCCTGTAGATCGAAGACCGGCTTGGCCATGGGATGATCGCCAAGCACCAGGGAATCGCCGCTGATTGACATAAAATTACGCACGCCGAACGCTTGCGCCGCAATCACGTCGGATTGGATGGCCAGCCGGTTCCGGTCGCGGCAGGAAAGCTGCATGATCGGCTCCACCCCGCCCTGGAGGCACAGCAGCGCCGCACCCCAGTTGGCCATCTTCAGCGCCGCGCCTTGGTTATCGGTGCAACTGGCCGCATCCACGTATCCACGGATGATCCCGACCTTCTTCAGCACGTCGGCCGCGTCCGGCGCCCGCGGCGGACCCAGCTCGCAGGTAACCGCAAACTCACCGGCCTCCAACACCGCCTGCAGGTTGCTGTACGGGCCCGCGGATGTCGCGACGGGCGCGTCGTTGGGTTCGGCCTGGGTCATGCGCGCAAGGAAACCTGCGTGAAGGTTGGGGCGTCGCCCATGGTATCGCGAGGGGCCTCCCCCAACGCCTAACCGCCCGCCACGATCCTGGGTTCCATTGGTCGGGTCTCACCAACTTCTTGCCCAATCCCCCATCCGTCATCCCGGCGTCTTCGCCCGTTCTTCTGTAGGGGCGGCGTCTCAGACCCGCCCGTCTTTCGCGCAACACGCACCCGGAGTCCGCCGTTCATACTCAGCCTGGCCTGAGCCCGCCGAAGGGCCCTCGCACCTCTGCACCTGCCGCCCGTGCCAGCACCGCATACGCCAAATTCTGAAACTCCCGCTTCTCTAGATACCGCCTCGACACTGCGTCGTCTTCGTCCATCCCCTCCACACTCGTGCCTTAACGATCGGGTGCACCGGCGCGTTGGCGCCATAGCCACCCAACGGATGCTTGGCGTAAAATCCATCCTATGTTGATACTTCGCCACTTGGCCGGTCCTGTGAGGCGCACCCGACTGCGCTTCATCCGTGTCCTGATCGTGGCGCTGGCGGCGGTCGTCGCCTTCGCTTCCCCCGCACTGGCGCAGTGGCCCGCAGGTTGCATTGAGCTCAACGACATCGTCGAGGCCCATCTGGGCAATCGGGGTAACGTCGGCATCTACCAGCGCACCTTTGACGCCGGTGCCGAGAGTGCCTGCCAGTCCGACCATCGTGGCGACGTCCGCGCCGTCTTTGCCTGGGCCTTCGACGGCGAGTCCGCTGGAGCTATAGCCCCCACCCCCTGGCCCTCCACCTGCGTGGCCCTCAACGACATCGTCGAAGCCCACCTGGGCAACCGGGGCAACGTCGGCATCTATCAGCGCACCTTCGGCGCCGCCTCCGTGGCGGAGACCGCCTGCCAGCGTGACCACCGAGACGACGTGCGCGGCATATTCGCCTGGGCCTTCGATGGCCAGCCAGCCGCCACAGCGCCGACGCCAGAGGTGGTCGGTCAGCAACCAGCTACGGCAGGCACGTTGCCCATCCCAACACCCTGCGGGGGATCGTTCAGGTTTGGCCAATCGACGGCGAGCTACGCGCAATGGAGCCCCGACGGCGCAGAAATCATGTTCAGCCACGACGCCGAGGTTTACGCGGCGGCGACCGACGGAAGCGGCCTCCGGCACATCACTAATCCAGGCACGGATCGGCGTCCACGTCTGATCGGATCGGGCGAGTCGGCGTTCGATTTGGCCTCCGATGGCGCACGAGTCGTGTACGCCACCTGCGAGTACCGACGGTCGGCGACAGGATTGCGGTCAACCAGCTTCGACAGTCAGCAGGACTTGGTGATCGAGAGTCTCCACGGTTCCGCCCGGCAGCGGCTCACCGCTACCGCGTCATTCGAAAGCCACCCGGCGTGGTCGCCCGACGGTACCCGCATTGCATATGTCGCAATCGATCCGACGAGATCCGCGTGGGAGCCGTCGGCGCGCCTGCATGTATTGCAGGCCGATGGGACCAACGCGCGAGTGCTTTCGGGTGGGTTCGACTTCGTGGGAGTCCAAACGCCCGTGTGGTCCCCCGACGGGCGCTGGCTGGCCGTCACAGGAGTCACGAACCAGCAGGAATGGGCCGCTGCCAATCATGTGCGCAGCACCTTGCGGGGGTTGGGAGTGCTCCACCTCGTGTCCACTGATACCAATGATTTCATCCGAATCTCGGACGCCGTCAGCAGTGCGTCATGGTCGCCGGATGGTGAAAGGCTGGCGTTCGCGAGGCCCGATGGCGACGACGTCGCGCTTTACACCATCGCGGCGGACGGCTCCGACCTGCGGCGCCTGACCACCATTGAAGACTGGCCGTGGCACCTGCCACCTCGGACTCAAGAGCCTAAGCCTGCGAATGCCTGGATACCGACGGTCGCGTGGTCGTCGGATGGCTCCAGGATCCTCTTCACCTGTGGCGGGTGGGTGTGCGTGGTCAGCCTCGATGGGTCCGCAGTGGGCCGTTCGCCCCTGAGTCTTGTGGCAAAGCCAATGGCGGCGGCCTGGTCGCCGGACGGCTCGCGGATCGCCGTCATTCGTCTCGAAGATCCAAATCCCAACCGTCCGCAGAGCGTAACCCTCTACACCATGGCCCCAGATGGCAGCGAGGTTCGAAGCCTCGTCAGATACGACCTCACAGCCCCTGACAGCAGAGGCTATCTTCGCTTCCTCGAAGGAGGCTTCACCCCGCGCGGACTTTACGTGCGGAGCACCCGACAAACTGTGGGGACAGTCGATGTCACCGGCTGTCTGGCGGGAGTCGCCGTCCCGGACCCAGGCGCGAATCCCGGCCTTGTCGCCGACTGCGAAGCCCTGCTGGTCGTACAGGCAACCCTTGCCGGCCCTGGGAAGCTCGGCTGGACGACGGATCGGC
The DNA here is from genome assembly GCA_965263175.1 of Chloroflexota bacterium. Lineage (GTDB taxonomy): Bacteria > Chloroflexota > UBA11872 > UBA11872 > UBA11872 > UBA11872. The sequence goes on along the minus strand of OZ253587.1, from coordinate 2,055,082 downwards.
CCCTCGCCTCCTGGACCGGCGTCGAACTCGGTGGCACGCCGCCGCGGGTTCGCGGGTTGGCGCTTGATGGGCGCGGCTTGTGGAGCCCGCTGCCGCCCGAGTTGGGTGAACTTGCGCAGCTGCGGACGTTGGATCTGCGACGCAATTTCCTCGGTGGGTCTATCCCGTCCCAGCTGGGCCAGTTGTCGCATCTGACCGGCATCAACCTCAGCAACAACGAATTGCAGGGATCACTCCCGCCTGAACTGGGCCGGCTGGCGAATCTTGCGGTCCTCAACCTCGATGCCAACCAACTCACCGGCGCGATTCCTCCCGAGTTGGGGAAGTTGACACAGCTGCAGGGGCTGTTCCTCGCCGACAATCTGCTCACGGGCGAGATCCCGTCCGCGCTCAGCCGGCTAGCGAGCCTGGTGTCGCTCAGACTCAACGGCAACCAGCTTTCAGGCCCGATCCTGCCCTGGTTCCTGGAGCTCTCAAACCTGCAAGGGCTGGGTCTCAGCGACAACCGCTTCACGGGTCCGATTCCGCCCTGGCTGGGACAGCTGACGAACTTGACGAGCCTCAGCCTTAGCACAAACCTATTGACTGGCCCGATTCCACCTGAGTTGATCAGCCTCGCAGACCTACGGACCCTAAGGCTCAGCGGCAACCAGCTCACCGGAGGAGTCCCTCCCTGGCTTGGTCGGTTGTCGCGGCTGGGTTATCTCGATCTCAGCGGCAACCAGCTCACTGGTCCAATCCCGGCGGAGTTGGGTCAATTGGCTGACCTGTACTACATGGACCTAAGCGCGAACCGACTGACAGGCCTGCTCGCGCCGGAACTGGGCCAGTTGGCGAGTCTGCGTGAGCTCTACCTCAGCGCCAACCGCCTCGCTGGAGCGATCCCGGCTGAGCTGGGCAAGCTGACGAACCTCGACCAGATGGACCTCAGCGCCAACCAGTTGTCTGGCACGATCCCGTCTGAGTTGGCCCAACTGCGCGGCATTTGGCGCCTGGACCTCCGCGACAACCAACTCACGGGTCAAATCCCGCCCGAACTCGCCGCGTTGCGCGCGGACCTTGCCTCGTTCTTCCTGGCCGGCAACCCTCTGACCGGCTGCATCCCGCAGCAAGTGCGGATCAGGGATCGTGAAGCGATCGGCCTGCCGGACTGCCAATAGCCCTGACGGCTGCGTCAGCGGCCTCGTCTTGCCCCGCGGTCGCCGGCAACACGCATTTCGTTGAACTACCCCGACCCAGCAACCCCATCCGCCGTGCCACTCCGCACAGCTACGTCCGACCCGTTGACCTACTAATCCGTTCATGCCACACCGACCACCCGCGGCGCCACCCAACGCCGCCGCCCCCGTCGCTTCCCTTGTATGTTCCAGGGGATTGGGAACACTCAAGAACTGGGACGACGGTCTTTGCCGCCCTCAACTCAAGAAAAACCCCGACCGCCGCTCCTCGTCATCGCCGGTCCCACCGCCAGCGGCAAGACCAGCCTGGCGCTCGAGCTCGCGGAGCATCTGCCGATCGAAGTTATTTCCGCCGACTCCCGGCAGGTCTACCGCGGACTGGACGTGGGCACGGCCAAACCCACACCGGCCCAGCGGCGGCGCGTGCCCCACCACCTGATCGACGTGGCCGACCCGGGCGAGGTGTTCACCGCGCACAGGTTCGCCCAAATGGCGCGTGCAGCCATCGACGATATCGAGGCGCGCGGAGCGCGCCCGGTCGTCGTCGGCGGTACCGGCTTCTACATAAAGGCGCTGCTGACGGGATCCCCGCTCGGCGCCACGCCGCCCGATCCCGAAATGCGAAGTCGCCTAACGCGAGAACTCGAGGCCGAAGGACCCGACCCCCTGATCCGGCGCCTGCGCGAAATCGCCCCGGAGCGCGCCGCTGCGGTCGACACAATTAATCCCAGACGACTCATCCGCGCCCTGGAAATCGCCGCGGCCCAGTTCCACCAGACTGCGGCGGCAAGCCAGCCCGCGACCAACACACCCATCCCGGCCTACGTCCTCGGCCTGCAGGTGGATCCCGCGATTCTTGCCGAGCGCATCGCCCAACGCACCGCCCACATGTTCGAGAACGGCCTGCTGGACGAAGCCCGCTGGCTGCGGGACCAGGGATATGACGGTAGTCTTCCCGCGCTGACTGGCGTGGGCTATGCCGAAGCGCTGGCTCACCTGGAAGGCGAGCTTTCGCTACCCGAGGCCGTGGAGCGAACCACCGCCCGCACCCGCCAATACGCCCGCCGCCAACGCACCTGGTTTCGCCACCAACTCCCCACCCACTGGTGTCCGCCCGAAGCCGCGCTCCAGGCCGCCCTGGACCACCGTTTCGCCGACTAGGAAGAAGCGCCGGCTATCTACCGCGTTTCGACGTCCGCCGTCGCGCCCACGCCAGCGCCACAACCGCGCCGATCGAGGTCGTGCCCGCCAGCAGGTTGAACAGGATGTCCTGCGGGTCGAATACCCGATTGGGCAGCAACCACTGGATGCCCTTGTCCACCACGCCTAGCGTCGCTGTGGCCAGAACAGCCACCAAGGGTGGCATTGGAACGCGTCGACCCTGACTCGCCCGCTCGGCCAGCGCTTCATGAATGAACACGCCTAGCACGCCGTACTCCATGAGATGCGTGCGCTCCGCCGGACTTGCAATGCTGCGCAGGAACAGCAAGAGGTAGACGGCCGTGAGGCCTAGCAAAACTGCGATCTCCACGCCGCCGGGCCGCATCCTGATGCCCTGCGTGAGGATCGTTGCTCCCACCAGGAACATGGCAAACAGGACCCAGATCGAAACGTCCAGCAGCCCGGACTCGCGCAACGCCTCGGCCAGCCTTCCCGCCAGCCCGAGCGTCGAGTAGATCGCGGCCACCACGGCCAGCGTCCACAGCCACAGGCGCCGCTCGCGTGGTGAGGAAAATGGGCGCATCGCCTAGCTGCCGCGCCTGGCGCGACTCGTCCGCCGTCGCGCCCATGCAAGGACTATCACCGCGCCAACCGACATCGTGCCCGCCAACAGGTTGAACAGGATGTCCTGCGGGTCGAAGACGCGATTGGGCAGAAACCACTGGATGCCCTCGTCGACCACGCCCAGCACCGCCGTTGCCGTGATGGCCAGCACGGGCGGTAGCGGAACCCGACGCCCTTGGCTCGCGCGCTCGGTCAGCGCTTCGTGGATGAAGACACCCAGCACGCCGTACTCGATCAGGTGCGTGCGCTCCTCCAGAATCGTCATCCGCGTGAACACCATCAGGTAGGCGGCCGCCACGCCCAGCGCCACGGCTATCTCCGCCCCGCCGGGCCGCACCCTGATCCCCTGCGTAACGATGGTCGCCCCCACCAGGAACATGCCGAGCAGGAAGAAAACGGCGGCGTTCAGCAGGCCGTACTCGCGCAGCGTCTCGGCCAGCGTCCCCGTCAGGCCGAGCGTGGAGTAAATCGCCGCGACCACCGCCAGCGACATCAGCCAGAGCCGCCGCTCCCGCTTGGACGAAAAGAAGGTCATAGGCGACCCTACACGTCGGCCCTCGCCACCAGCCACGGATCCACAGCCACTGCCCCGACGACGGGCACGTCGCCGACGTCAGGCAGCTTCGATCCCTCACCACGCCTGCGCCTCCCCTTGGATTCGGTGGGTGCTGGGGAACTTCCAGGCCCTCCGAATGACGTGACTGGACGCCGCGGCTAGCGCGAAGTCACCCGCCGTCGCGCCCACGCCAGCGAGACAACGGCTCCGATCGACAGTGTCCCCGCCAACAGGTTGAACAGGATGTCCAGTGGGTCGAAGACGCGGTTCGGTAGTAACCACTGGATGCACTCGTCCAGCACCCCCAGCACCGCCGTCGCTACGACAGCGAACAGGGGCGGCAAGGGAACACGCCGGCCCTGGCTGGCCCGCTCGGCCAGCGCTTCGTGAATAAGCACGCCCAGAACGCCGTACTCCATGAGGTGCGTGCGTTCCTCGGGAAGCACCGTGCGCAGAAACAGCAGGAGGTAGACGGCCGTGACTCCCAACATGACGGCAATCTCGGCCCCGCGCGGCCGCACGCTGATGCCCCGCGTGAAGATCGTTGCTCCAAATAGGAACATGATGAATAGGCCCAAGATCGAGACGTCCAGCAGCCCGTATTCGCGCAGGGCCCCGGCCAGTGTCCCGGTCAGGCCAAGCGTGGCGTAAATCGCCGCCACGACCGCCAGCGTCCACAGCCAGAGCCGTCGCTCCCTGGCGGACGCAAAGAGGGTCATCGCCGGCTGAAGTCGACGGCCATCTGCACAAGCCACCAAACCCGGAACCACCGCCTCGTCCCCAGCCCCTCGCAGGCTGTCGACGTGCGCCGTAGTTGCCACTCGTGTACGGACAGTGTACACTAGACCCGATGTATCCGCAACCTGGATCAGGGATGCTCCAACCCAGTCAGCCGTTCCGCGCCGCCGTCCCCTCGCCCGGCGACGCCCGACCGGCCACGTCCGTCGCTCCGGCCAGGATCCTGCCGCAGCCTTCCAGAGCATGCCCCGGACTTGATTCTGCGGACTCAATGCTGGGGAATCGATCCGGTTGCGGTATCCAGGCCTGCCCCGGCGGGTCCCGTTTTTTGGCCGGAAAGCGGCCTGCGGCCCGCGAAGAGTTTTTTAGAAAAAACTCTTATACGCGCAAGGACGCCGGATTTCCGGCCCTTGCCCGCGCAGTCGTCCGGTCACCAAGTAGGCTGGCCATGCAAAAGCTGAGTCCCGCATGCTGGAGCATCCCGGTCCTCGCTTCGAGCGGCACCGGCACTCGCGGAAGTTTCGGCGATACATGAGCCTCCCCTTCACCAAAATGCACGGCGCGGGCAATGACTTCGTGCTCCTCGACGGACGCACGGATGTCCCCGCGGATTTGGGCGACGTCGCGCGTGCCATCGGCGACCGGCACATGGGCGTCGGATTCGACCAGTTGCTGGTCGTCCGTCCGGGCGCGTCCCACCCGTACCACATGGAAATCTGGAATTCCGATGGCTCCCTCGCCGAGATGTGCGGCAACGGCATTCGCTGCTTTGCCAAGTGGCTCTTCGACCACGGCGAGCTTTCCAGTGGCCCGGTCATCGTGGAAACGGCCGGCGGACCGCGTCGCCTCGAGATCGGCGGCTACGTCAACGGCTCGTTCGAGGCCGCCGTTGGCATGGGAATCCCCGACTTTGAGCCAGCCAACATCCCCATGCGGACCGACGGTCCCGGCAGCCGCGCCACCTTGCAACCCGACGGTTTGACGCTCACGGTTACCGGCGTCTCGATGGGCAACCCGCACGCCGTGACGTTCTGGGAATCCGTGGACGACTTCCCGCTCGAGCACATCGGACCTCTCGTCGAGCACGACCCAGCGTTCCCGGAACGGGTCAACTTCGAAATCGTGCAAGTCGTCGGCCCCAGCCATCTCAGAGCGCGCGTCTGGGAACGCGGCGCGGGCATCACTCTGGCCTGCGGAACCGGCGCGTCCGCCTGCGTGGCTGCGGCCGTGCTCGAAGGCCGAATCGACCCCGGCACGATTGATCTGGACATGCCGGGCGGTAGGCTGCGGGTCGATTGGGACGGTCCGGGCCACGAACTGATCCTGCGTGGACCGTCGGCCACCGTGTTCGAAGGCGCATGGCCGAGCAACAACGCTGCGGAGGTCCTCTGAAGTGACAAGCCAGTCCGCGATCAAATTTGCCGACCGCATTTCCAACCTCCCGCCCTACCTCTTCGCGGAGCTCGACAAGCTTCGTGACGCCAAGCGGGCCGAGGGTGTGGACGTCATCAGCCTCGGCATCGGCGACCCGGACCTCCCCACGCCCGAACCAATCATCGAGGCTCTGGAACGGGCCGCGCGCGATCCGGTCAATCACCGATATCCCGAGTACTACGGCTTGGACGAACTGCGCGCGGCCATCGCCGCTTGGTACGCGCGCCGGTTCGAGGTCAACCTCGATCCCGCCACCGAGATCGTCCCGCTCATCGGATCCAAGGAAGGCATCGCCCACCTGCCGCTGGCGCTCGTCAATCCCGGCGACACCGTGCTGATGACCGACCCGGGCTACCCCGTGTACGCCATCGGCGCCATGCTGGCCGGCGGAGTGTCCCACTCCCTGCCCCTCACGGCGGAACGCGGCTGGGTTCCCGACCTAAACGACGTTCCCGCCGACGTGCTGGCCAATGCCCGTCTGCTTTGGCTCTGCTATCCCGGCAACCCCACGGCGGCCGTCGCTCCGTTCGAGTTCTTCGAGGAGGCGGTCGAGTTCGCCCGTGCCAACAACCTGGTTCTGGCGCAGGACGCGGCCTACTCGGAGGTTGTGTTCGACGGCTACCGCTGCCGCAGCATCCTCGAGATTCCAGAAGCCCGAGACGTCGCCGTTGAGTTCCACTCGCTGTCCAAGACCTACAACATGACCGGCTGGCGCGTTGGCTGGATGGCCGGCAACCCTGCGGTGGTCGAAGCCCTGGGACGGGTGAAAACCAACGTCGACTCGGGCATCTTCCAGGCCGTGCAGCACGCGTCAATCGCTGCGCTGGATATCGAGCAGGACTGGATCGATGCGCGCAACGCCCACTTGCAGGACCGTCGCGACCGCGTCGTGAGCGCCTTGCGGAACGTCGGGGTCGCGGCAGAGATCCCCAAGGCCAGCCTCTACGTCTGGAGCCCGACTCCCGGCGGTATGTCCTCGGTTGAGTTTGCGACACGCCTGATCGACGAGGTTGGAGTCATCGTGACGCCGGGCGTGGGCTTTGGCGCGGCGGGCGAGGGCCACTTCCGCATCTCGCTCACCACCCCCGACGACCGGCTTGACGAAGCGCTGGAACGCATTGCCACCGTCCGCTTCTAACGGCCGCCCGCAAACCGGGCCGTCGGAAACGGATGTCACCGGTCGGCTGCTGGACGCGCGTCCCGAACGCGCGTTTCTGGTCGGCCTGGAAGGTCTGCCCGAACTTGGCGATTGGCCCGCCGACACGTCCCTTGACGAACTGGCGCAACTGGTCGAGACCGCGGGCGCCGAGGTCGTGGGCCGCGCCCTGCTGCGCATTCGCCGGCCGCAGGCCGCCACGCTGATGGGCACGGGTCAGCTGGACGAAGTGATCGCCCTCGCCCGCGCTCACGACGCCGACGTCCTGATGATCGACGCCGACCTGAAGCCCCGGCAGCAGCGCAACCTCGAGAATACGTTCAAGGGCAAGGTCCTTGACCGTACCGGCGTGATCCTCGACATCTTTGCCGCCCGTGCCCGCACGGTGGAAGGTCACCTGCAGGTCGAGCGTGCCCAGCTGGAGTACCTGTTGCCCCGACTGTCGGAGCTATGGGTCCAATACTCGCGACAGCGCGGCGGCATCGGACCCTTCCGAGGTCCGGGCGAAACCCAGATCGAAACCGACCGTCGCCTCTACCGGGGCCGGATGGCAATGCTGGACCAGCGGCTGGCCTCGGTGCGAGCGCGCCGGGCCAGGGGCCGCGCCCGGAGGCGCGAGGCGGGATTCATGACCGCGGCCCTGGTCGGCTACACGAACGCCGGCAAGAGCAGTCTGCTCAACGCCCTCAGCGGCGCCGACGTCCACACGGAAGATCGCCTCTTCGCCACGCTGGACCCCACGACACGCAGCGTCGCCCTGCCAGACGGCGGCGCGATACTGATAACCGACACGGTCGGCTTCATCCAGCGCTTACCCACCCGCCTGATCCAGGCCTTCCGCGGAACGCTGGAAGAGTCTTCGGAAGCCGACGTGCTGATTCACGTCGTCGACCTGGCGAATCCCGCTTTCGAGCGTCAGGTACAGGTCGTGCACGACACCCTGCGCGACATCGGAGCCACGCGGCGTCCGGTCGTCACAGCGCTAAACAAGGTGGATATTGCGCCCGCGCCGGACCTGGCCGAGTACCCCAACGCTGTGGCCGTCTCGGCCGCCACGGGCGAAGGTCTCCAGGATCTGCTGCAGCGGCTGGCCGAGATTCATCGAATCCGCACGATCGACATCGAGGTTGAGATTCCCTACGACGCCAGCCGCCTGGTCGCGCTCTTTCACGAACACGGCAGCGTGGAAACCGAGTCGTTCGGGCAGTCCGGAACCCGCCTGCGCGGCGCCGTGCCGGCCGCCCTGGCCGGACGCTTCGATTCCTACCGCGTCGAACCGGCGGCTTCCCAATGAGTGGACGCCTACGGGTCGGCTTCGCATGCCGCGACATCACCCCGGCGCCCGGCATCGACCTTAGCGGCTTCGGATTTCGCTTTGGCGCCAGCCTCGGGTCCCTCGAACCCCTGGAAGCCGGCGCGCTCGCCGTCAGCGACGGAGACCAAACCGTCTTGCTGTTCAGCCTCGACCTGATTGGCCTCACTCTCGACCACCTGGCCGACCTCCGCTCCAGAACGGCTGGAGCCACCAACGTGCCCGGCGCCAACCAGATGTGGACCTGCACCCACACCCACGGAGGGCCTGAAACAGGTGTGCTCCCAGGCATGGGCGAAATTGACCGCGCCTACCTGACCTCGGTTGAGCAGGCGGCGGTCGCTGCCGCCGCGGAGGCACTAGAGCGACTAACGCCCGCCGAGCTCTGGCTGGCCCGCGGCGAGTCCTTCGTCGGCGCCAACCGCCGGTCTGCTGCCTTCCGTCCAGGCGGACCCGAGGACGGCCACATCGATGACATCGACGCCATCGTCGTTGCGGCCGAGTTTCGAAACTCCGACGGGGACCCGATCGTCACCCTGGTGAATTACAGCTGCCACCCAACCGGATCCCGCGAAAGCGTCAGCACCTCCGACTACCCTGGCCATATGCGGCGCACCGTCAGTGGCTCGACCGGCGCGCCCTGCATGTACGTCAACGGCGCTGGTGGCGACGTCAATCAACGCTTCGACAGCAGCGGTCATCGCAGCGTGGCCAGCGCCCGCCGGCACGGCGTAGCCCTGGGTCGGACCGTCCTTCGCTTGCGGTCCCACATGCGCCCCTCCGCAACCGCCCGCGCGGCTGCTGCCTCAGCGCCCGCCGACCTCCACTACGCCCCGCCAATCACGGAGTCCGCCGCTCGCCGAATCCTCACCGAGGGCCAGCGCGCCTTGGCGTCCACGACCGGAACCGCGCAGCGCCTGCGCATCCAGTGGCACCAGGTCGACTTCGCCCATCGGGTGCTGAATTGGCAACCGTCCAGCGGCCCTGACCTCACGGTCGACATCCAGGCGCTGCGGATCGGGGACCTCGCGCTGGTAGCCATCCCGTCCGAGTTCTTCTCGGCCGACGGCCGCACCCTGCGTGCCAAGACCCCATCGCCTGAGCTTGTGGTCGCGGGCTGGAGCAACGGTCTCGTTGGCTACACGCCAACCCGCCGCGCCATGGCCACCGGCGGCTACGAGGTCGACGACGCCTACCGCTGGTATGGCCACCCCGCCGCCTGGGATCCGGTTAGCGGCGACAACCTCCGCGCCGCCGCGCTGAACTCAATCGCCCAACTCTTCCCCGCCGACTGAGCCGCTTCTCTGTAACCGCCGGATCCAGGCAACCAATGGAACGGCGATAGAACTCAGCACCCACACCCCAATCGCCGGCAGCACCCATGGTCCGCTGATCACTCCGCCCCACGCGTTCAGTACCGCAACCCCAATCGCCGCGCTGCCGATAGCCGTCAGCAGTAACCCCAGCAAACCAACCGGCCGCGCCTGCATCCACGCGCGCCGTCCCGCACGCCCGGCACACCTGCCAGCCCCGCCCATTGGTCCGGTGACACACCCGGCACATCCAGACAGAGTTGCGCGGGACCGAGGCCCTCGTTGTCAGGCTGCTGACGTGACGGTGGTGGTCGGCGGTCAGCGCACTACCGTGACTCCGCCGGCGTCCGCGTCTGCCGCGCCGCCGCAGCGGCCTCTTCCACCGTCGGGCTGTAGCGATCGAACGCCTCGCGCAACCTGGCCGTCTCGTAGTGCGCGTAGATGCGCTTGGTCGTATCCGGCGAGGCGTGTCCCAGGATGTCCTGAACCTCCGACAGATTCGCCCCGCGATTCAATAGGGACGTGGCCTTCAGATGCCGAAAGTCATGCGTCGTCGCCGGCACGCCCACGGCCGCCGCGTATATCTTTACGATCTTCCATATCGACTGCGGCGACAGACGCAAGCGCTCACCCGCCCGCCCCGGGTTCTTCGGCTTGCCGTGGTGGCGGATGAACAGCGGCGCGTACGCGTCGTGCCGCGCGTCCAGGTAACCGCGAATTGCCTCGCGCGCGTCGTCGTCAAAGAACACCACCCGCTCCCGGTCGCCTTTGCCGGTAATCAGCGCCTGTCGGGCTCGACCGTCGTCAACGTCGCGCCGATCGAGCCGTGCCACCTCGCGCCGTCGCATGCCGGTTGTGAACAGCAGCAGCAACAAGGCCCGATCCCTGTACACGCGCAGGCGGACGTCCGCCGAAGCCGAATCCGCGACAAGACTCGGCAACTCGTTCTTGACATAATCAACTATCAGCGCCAAGCCGTCCTTGACGCGCGGCGTGCGGTAGCCCGGCTTGTCGCGTACGGCGCGCAGGCGCTCCACGGCTCGCTCTAGCTCCAGCCCACCCAGCGAGCCGGAACGCAGGCAGTGCCGCAGAAAGGCTCGAACCGCCGCCAGGTAGGTCGAAATCGTGGCCTGACGCTCACGTCCGAACTCGTCGACCAGCTCCAGGTAGAAGCGCTCCAGGAGTCCGTCGTCCAGCTCGGCCAGCGTCGTCTCGGGCCCGCGCCAAGCCACGAAACGCCGCAGCCCCGTACCGTACGTCGCGCGAGTGCTCGGCGATTTGGCGCGCATGGCCGCCAGAAAGTCCGCGGTCGCGGCCTGTAGGGTTAAGCTCATAAGTCGCAGCCTGGCATCACAAGTACACCGTTGACACTCCCACGGCACTGTGGGAATTCTGAATCTAGCGCCCAGAGCCACAGTTGTCACCAGTCTTTTCGAGCCCGTACGATCCACCGACACATCGCGACGTTGTCCAGCCGCTGGCTCGACCGCCTCCATCCGCCGCAGTCCTTACTGTCCAAGCCCACTCGTCGAGCCAGCCAAATGCGCGGGTGGATGTCCTCGTCAGTCGTCCAAGCGCGCCAGCCAACCTGCCCGGCAGCCAGCGTCGGTTAAGGCGCTCGACAGACCTCCCAACAAACAGCCGTCACCTGCGTGTCCGCCAATCGGCCCAACGCCGGCACCAGCTCAACGGTGCGGGTGGCGGGCAACCTGCCCAACCGTCCGCCATCGCCCGGACATCGGCCACCCCCCCCTCAAACAGCGCCTGGTTCCAGGCTGCCCGCCTAGTCGCCCCTCGTTCAGTCCTGTCCACCGCCTCCCGTCGGTACACCCAAATCAGACTAGTAGAACTAATGTGTATTAGTTCTACTAATGGTTCGCCAAGTGCCGTGGGCCAATGTCCCCCGTGGCAATGTCCCGTCGCGGGAACGCGTCTTCGCGACGCTGGGCGTGTCGGCGAATGACCGGCAGGGCCGAGGCCTGCGCACCCGGCCAATCGGGCGTCTTCGTCGTGTTACCCCAACTCTTTTCTCTGAGACTGTAATTCCCGCCCGGGAATCCAAAGCCTGGTTCTGGGTTGCCCCTGGGGTCGTCGACGGAGTGAACCACCTGATCGCAGCGCTACCGCCTCGCCGGTGAGTTGAAGGAGTGTTCGGCTACGTAGCGCGGGTGGTACCGTCCGACAGTCTGTCCAAGTAATACGTTATGTAAAGTTGATCATGGGCAACGGCAACTGGGCTGGGCTTGCTGCTCGGGGGCGTGAGGCCTCGTCGTCCCCTCTTGGTCGACCCTCGCCGAGGGTTTTCGTCCCTTGTAGTCGTTATGTAATCCTTGGCCTAGGCGTACGCCGTCAGCACCCCAGCATTACTAACGTCCCGCCACCGCTGGTCGAACGCTGCGCTTCCGTCGTCCTCATCGGTGGTCAGGGACACGCCCCGTTCGAATGCCGGCCGGCTGCCTGCAAGAAAGTCGGCTTCCATGTCGTCGTGTTCCGTATACGAAACCGAGGAGCCATCCGGCCACCTGACCGTGTGAATCATGCGCGGCAGTTCGGGCTGGGATATGTCCGGACGGCGCAGCCGTTCCAGCGCGTCTTCGTCCACCTCGATCCCCAGCCCAGGCGCTTCAGGAACCTGCATGTGGCCACGGCGAATCTCCAGCGGCTCGCAAATCAGGTCGTCGCGGTACGTGTTCAGACACGTAATCGCAGGCCAATGAGCCGCGCGCAGCACGGCGCCAAGGTGCGCGGTAAATGCCGTCGTGATGCCCGTGCCCACCAACTGCAGCCACAGCGGCATGTTCGCCTCGTCCGCCAGCGCCGCCTGGTGCAGATTGCGCGCCGCGCCTTGGTTCAGTACCCAGCCGTCGCACACGTCTTCCTGCACCGCCGTCAGAAACGGCGGATTGTCAAAGTGCATGGCCACTGGCCGGCGCAGCTTCGCGCGCAGCGAGCGGTTCCCTGCCACGTCGTGCTGCGGAATCGGCGTCTCGAAGAAATGCACCTTCGGAAACGCCTCAAGGTCCGCCAAGACGTGCTGAGCCTGACCCGCCGACACCAGCAAGCTGTTGAAGTCCAGGTCGAACACGCAATGGTCCGGCGTCGCGTAGCTGATCGCCTGCGTCGCCGCCCGCACGTCATGCCAGGGTCGTGCTTTCAGCTTGAAGCTGACATAGCCGGCCGCGACCGCGTCCTGCGTCTCGCCCACCCACTCGTCCGGCGGCATATCCCAGCACCACCAGGCAATCGGGCACCAGTCGCGTACTTTGTGGCCGATCAGATGGTACGCCGGCACGCCCAGCGCCTTTCCGGTCAGGTCGAACAGCGCCTGCTGCAACCCCGCGCCCAGGCTGTCGTCCCACATCAACTCCGCCGGATTGCGTCCGATCGCCCGCTCGGCGGCCTCGTCCGAGACCCGACCCCAGGTGTAGTGCGGGACGGTCTCGCCCCAGCCAACCAGACCCGTGTCGGTCGTGACCTTACACACCTCGATGATCGACCAGTCCGCGCACTTGCGGCGCATGTGCCGACTGGGGCGTTCGGTGTGCCCGGCATCGACCGGAATCCGCTCAACCGAAACGATTTTCATGGCAGCCGTCCTACCCGCGCTAACTGGCGGGAGTCTCGCACTCCGCCCCGCCGCGCGGGTACCCGCCCCTGCATGCGGTGAATCGTGCGCTCCCGTTCGGGCGACTCCGTCGAACCACGACTAGGCCATCTGGACCCTGCGACCCAGGCCATCCGCGCTGCTCAACGCCGCTCCCGCGGACTTCGGGAATCGCCCCACGGATCAACAAGATCCACGCAGCGGGATCTGTCAACACCGGCGACGCGTAGATTCTTTCGATGCGATACGGTGTCCGACCGTGGCGGCTGGCCACCGTGCTGGGCCAGGGCACGTCGACCTCGACGTGCCCTGGGCAGAGTGCAGAATCAGTCTGGGATCATATCGGGCACAAAGCCCTCGCTAGCTGCGAGTTCGGTTCCTCCCGAGGCTGGCCCTGTACACGAAAGCGAACAGATGAGCCAAAGTTCGAACGAGCGAGCAGTGTTGCGAACCAAGCGCCTGCTGCTGCGACCGTTCGACATCTCGGATGTCGACGATGCGTGGGCTTACGCGGCGGATCCGGAGGTCGCACGGTTTCGGCCGTTACCTGACCCCTACACTTGCAACGACGCGCTGGAATTCGTAAACCGCCAGATACGAACCGATTGGACCACGAGTCCGTCATTCGCCATTGCCCTTGGGCAGCGGGTCATCGGCGGCATCAGCCTGCACGTAAATCCAGAGCACGAGACTGCCGAGCTGGGCTATCTCCTGGGCATACGCTGGTGGGGACAGGGAATCGCTACCGAGGCAGCTCGTGCGGTTGTCGACTGGAGGTTCGGACGGTTCAGCCTGCACAAGGTCTACGCCCGAGCGCATGTGTGCAACAGACGGTCGTGGCGCGTCATGGAAAAGCTGGGAATGACTCGCGAGGGCGTCCTGCGAGGCCATTGGAAGATGAGAGAAGACCATGTGGACCTGGTCTATTACGGCATCTTTCGCCGGGATTGGACGCCGTGCGCCGACAGCTTTGTAGGTCAACGCGACGCGCAACCCAGCGCTGGCCAAGTCCAGCGCTAAGGTGGCCATCACCGCCGGGCCAGGCTGACCAAACTCTTCTCAGGAGCGACGCGTCATGAACGTCGAACGATTCGAAGCCATTCTCGCGGAGTCTGGACTGGACGCCTTGGTCGCCAGCTCATTGGAAAACGTCTCCTACCTCTCGGGCGCTCGGATGGTCATGCAGCGCCTCATCCCCGACCGGTTGGCCCTGCTCCTGTGGCCGGGACAGGGAGATCCGGCAATCGTCCTCTGTAAGGGCGAGGATGTCGCCTGCCGGCCGGACTGTTGGATTGAGGACATGCGCTCCTACACGGAGTTCGTCACCTCCCCGGTCGATCTCCTGGCCGACATCGTGGCCGAAAAGGGCCTCGCCAGAGGCCGACTCGGCCTGGAGAAACACTCGCTGCCGTCCGCATACGTAGACCGGTTGCGGAAACGGCTGCCGGGCGCCACGTTGGTCGACTGCGGCGATCTGATGGACCGAGCCAGGATGATCAAGACTGCGGAGGAGATAGATGCTCTCGCGCAGGCTGGCCGGGCGACCGACCGGGCGATTCGCGGCGCCTTCGAGCGGGCAACGATCGGCGACTCGGAAAAGAAGGTGGCCGATGAAATCACCGCCGGCGTGACCTCGGCCGGGGCCGACGTCCTCAACTTCATGTTCCTGGGCACGGGGACGCGGTCATTTGAGTGGCACGCTCGACCTGGTCCGGCGCGTCTGGAAGCAGGCCACGTGCTGCACACCGACGTCGCAGGCAACTTCATAGGCTACTGGTCGGACCTGGCAAGAACGGCCTTCGTCGGCAGTCCAAGCCCGCACCAGCGCGACATCTACGACCGGCTGTACCAGACACACGTCGAGACGCTCGAGGCGGTCCGGCCGGGCCTGCGAGCGGGCGATCTGTATGCCATCTGTGAGGCCGCCTATCAAAAGGTCGGCCTCCCGTTCCAAATGGCCCATCTCGGCCATGGGCTTGGCCTTGGCCTCCACGAACACCCCATGCTCAAACCCACCACGGACGAACTTCTGCAGCCAGGCATGGTGCTGTGCATTGAGCCGGCCTACCTCCACCCAGGCGTCGCCGGATACCACATCGAGGACCTGGTTCTGGTAACCGACGATGGCCGGGAGGTGCTGACCGACTACGAGAGCGGACGCTCCCCCCAAGTGATCGCGTAATGCGGCTGGCAACGTGACGAAGATGGCGGAGCCAGTGCTGACCGACGCTGACCTTGACGTCGGCGGCGGCGAGAGGGTCCACCCGCACTATGTCCGTTGCCTCTTGGACACCCTCTGCGACTGCGACTCGGCCTAACCGCGTTTGGGCTGGTTTGCTGACCGTTGTCCCCTTCCAGGAGCAATGGCACGGTCTTCGGCTTCCGTCCGGGTGCTGGTTTCCAGGTTCGGGACGCCCGTCACACCTGGTTGGCGGCGCCCCCGGCAGGACTCGAACCTGCGACCCACGGCTTAGAAGGCCGTCGCTCTGATCCTCTGAGCTACGGGGGCCTTCGCGAGTCTGGCACAAGGCTGGCCCGAGCTGGTCCGGTCGCCAAACTGCGGTTGCTACGCTGCCATTAACGCCTGTTGGTCTCCACTGCGGCGACCTTAGAGAACGTGGGACTTGATCCGACACTTGCGGGCGGCGGTCGTCGCCTTGGTTGCGTCGCTGGTGCTAGTTCCGCCGGCGCTGGCCCAGTGGCCAACGGCCTGTGTGGAACTCAACGACATCGTTGAAGGCCAACTGGACCGCGTCTGGAACGTCGGCGTTTACCAGCGGGTCTTTGGCGACGAGGCCGAATCGGCCTGCCGACGCGACCACCGCAACGACATTCGTCAGACCTTCGCCTGGGCGCTCCACGATCCCATGCCGCCTTTGGACGCCGAATCCCCGGCCTCCGACTCGGACGGCCGGCCCGCGGACGGCAACCAACCGAGCTCGGACGAAAAGCAGCCCTCAGCCGACGTAGACCCGCCGGCTACCGACGAAACCCCGTCGGTCATGGACCAGAAACCACCGGCTATGGTCTGGCCGACGACGTGCCTGGACCTCAACGACCTGGTGGAACGTCACCTGGGAAACGGGCACAACGTCGGCATCTACCAGCGCGTCTTGGGCGAAGACGCGGAAGCCACGTGCCGAGATGATCACCGCAATGACGTGCGCGAGGTATTCGCCTGGGCCTTCGATATCCAAACGGTCAGCGTCAGTGGCCCGCCGCTTCCAGTCGACCAACTGGTACAGCAAACCCAGGCTGCGGTTCGCTACCTCCGCACCCCGGACGGCTGCGGCAGCGGCTTCGTTGTAACGGCGGACGGCTACCTCGTCACCAACAGCCACGTTCTCAACGGCGAGCGGCAAGTAGATGTAGGCACCCACGAAGGTGCGGAGGAACGGGCCACGGTCGTGGCCGATGATTCCGACCTTGATATAGCCCTGCTCAAGCTGCCAAGTGAGGGGCCACACCCGTTCCTCGCGTTTGGGTACTCGTCGGACCTCGTGCTGGGGACGGATCTGGTAGTACTCGGCTACCCGCTTTGTCTGGAAACGCTCACCGTCACTCGCGGAATCTTCTCGGCTCGTCACGACGACCTGCTACAGACCGATGCCACCGCGAACCCGGGCAACAGTGGCGGACCGGCCATGGACAGCCGCGGCGGCGTGATTGGCGTTGCATTCGCCAAGCTCGGCGGCGGTGCGGTACGCGGAGTTGAAAACGCGAAGTTCCTGATCGACGGCGACACGGTTCGTCGAAAGGTGGATGACTGGATCACGCGCCACCGCGCCGGAACTCTGCCGCCGCCCCCGGTCGTAGAGCCAATTCCACCCCGGCCTCCCCCGCCGCCGCCGGCACTCGATCCACCGCCACCTCCGGGAACCTTGATTGAAGGGGCTGGAATCTTGCGGGACTCCGACTGCACGTCAGACAGCCGCGAGGCCGGCATATGGCTGGGGTCGCTGCCGGGCGACCCCCTGCCAGAGCTGTCATGTGTCGTCTATATCGTCAGATGGTGGCCGGCAGGTTGGGCTGTCGAGACCCGGTGGAACTGGCCCGGCGGTGCCGTTGACCGGACCGAACCAAAGGTGCGGTGCACGTTAGGCGCCGGCTGGTGCTTCGGCGGCTTCATGAAAGTCAGGTTGAACAACCCCGACGGCCGCTCGCAGTCGTCGGGAACCCTGGCCGTGACCCTGAGCGTGGACCGCAGGTACGTCCGAACGGACTACTTTCGAGTCAGCTAAGCCGCTGGCGGAAAGCTCCTAGCGGTAGGCGTCCTGAAGGCGGCTGACGTCCCGGCCGGGGGTTGCCAGGTCCACCAGGCTGGTGGTTGCCAGTTCGGGTAGGCGGCCGGCCAGTTCGTCCTCATAGGTCGGGGTGGCCACCTGGTAGAGCACGCCGGTGGGAATGCGGTCACCCCATTCGAAGGACTTGGCGATCGCGGCCTGCTGCTTGGCAATGATCTCGTCCGTATTGCTCGGGTCCTGCACACGCCCTTCGAAACCCTCGTCGGCAAGCCGGTAGATGCGGTTGTGGCCAACGTCCCGACCGCGGAAGAAGTCAATGGTCATCAGGTCGTTGTAGATCGGGCAGGGTTGCAGGATGTCGATCAGGGCGGTCCCGCGGTGCTGCATCGCTTGCACGATCAGGCTCACGAGGTCGGGCTGGGCCATGGCGTAGCCGCGGGCGATGAAGGTGTAGCCGGAAGCAATGGCCAGGCCGATAGGGTTGACGCTTTCCTGGATAGCCGCTTCGGCCATGCCCTTGGTCTTTTGGCCCCGGCGCATCGTGGGAGCGGCCTGGCCTTTGGTGAGACCGTAGACGCCGTTGTTGTGGACGAGATAGGCGATGTTGAGGTTGCGGCGGCCGGAGTTGACGAAATAGCCCGCGCCGATGCCATAGCCATCGCCGTCGCCGCCGGCTACAAGGACTTCAAGGTTCTGGTTGGCGAGCTTGACGCCGGTGGCGACGTTGAGGGCGCGCCCGTGCAGGCTGTGCAGGCCGTAGGCGTTGATGTAGTGGGGGAGCTTGCCGGCGCAGCCGATGCCGGAGATGACGGCGACTTCATGCGGCGGGCGGCCCAGCTGGGCCAGCGCCTGCTTGACGGCGCTGAGGATGCCGAAATCACCGCAGCCGCCGCACCAGTCCGGATGCGAGTCGTCAACCCCGAAGGTCTTGGCCGTCAGTCGTTCGGCTTCGGCAATTGCCACGTCAGTCCGTACCCTTCCTAAGGATGCGAGAGCACCAGCCGGCCAATATCGGCCGCGCTGTGCTCGCATACCGCTTCAACGACTTCATCCTGCGAGAACGGGCGCCCGTCGTACTTCAGCGCCATGCGTTCAAGCTTAATTCCGGTCTGCTCCGCGATCAGCATTCCCAACTGGCCCATGTAATTTTCTTCCACCAATACGGCGCGCTTGGCGCGACTCAGCGTCTCCCGCACCACCGTGGCCGGGAATGGCCGCAAGAGCCGGATCTGCAGGAAGTTGGCGGTGATGCCGTGCTCAGACTCCAGCACCGGGAGCGCGTCCAGAATCGGCCCGCGGGTCGATCCCCAGCCGACAATCGTTACATCGGCGTCGTCCGGACCGGCGAGTTCGTATTGCCATTCGGCGGGGATTTCGCTGGCGGCCAGGTCCAGCTTCTGCATGCGCTTGTCCATTTGCGCCATGCGGTTTTCGATCTGCTCGTCGATGCGGCCGCGCTCGGTGTGCTCGTCGCTGGTCGTCACGAACTGCCCACCCGGGGTTCCAAAGGTTGCGCGGGGACTGATGCCGGACTCGGTGAGGCGGTGGCGGCGATAGGGTTCCGAGCCGTTCATCTCTAACGTCCAGAACTCGCCGCGGTCCACCGGCAGGTCGTCAAGGCCCAAGTCGTCCAACGTGACGAGGGAGTTGGCGATGAACTTGTCCGCCAGCACGACCACCGGCATCTGATAGTGGTCTCCCCAGTTGAAGGCCATGTGCGTGATGCGCGCGGCTTCGCGGGCGTCGCCCGGCGCGACGACGATATGGGGAAACTCGCCATGCGCCGGCTGCAAAGCGAAGCGCAGATCTTGCTGGGACTGACGGGTCGGCAAGCCGGTGCTGGGCCCGCCGCGCTGCCAGAGCACCACGACGGGGCCGGGGGCCTCGGTAATGGAGGCGAATCCAATGCCCTCGGCCATGAGGATGAAACCGGGGCCCGCAGTTGACGTGGAGGCACGCAAACCCGCATGGGCCGCGCCGACCGCCATGTTCATGGAGGCGATCTCATCTTCGGCCTGCAGCACAACAATGGGGTATTCGCTCTGGCGCCGCTCCAGCATCACGCTTTCGTCGGAGGCCGGGGCAATGGGGTAGTAGGTCTGGAAGCCGCAGCCGGCGTGGATTTTCGCGATCCCCACGGCGTCGACGCCCTTAATCAGCATCTGGCCGTTCCGCTCCTGACGCGGGCGCAGTGTGACGTGGAACTCTTCCTTGGCGTAAGCCTGCCGTGCCTGATCCGCGGCGTGCTGCAGAACGTGGCGGTTCATCTCCACCATGTCCTGGCGGTGCGCGGGAAGAACCTCTGCCACCAGGGTCAGTACGTGGCTGACGTCAAAGTCCAGCAGGGCGCAGCTGGCGCCAATCGGGACCATGTTGCGCATCACGCTGTGGCGACGGGCGTTGTAGGCGACGCCGAGCTCCTCGACCGACTCCCTGACAACCTCGTCGTAGGCAAGGGCGACGACGTGAATGTCGTCACGCTCGATGGCGTCACGGTCGATCTTGGCGTTGGCGTCCAGGATCACGACCCCGTCCGGCGCCAGGCGGTGCAGGTGGCCGCCGTGACGCTGGTAGTCCTGGTAGGCAGGGGTACCGAACAAGGTTTCGGCATCAAGCGCCAGCAGCAGATCAACGTGCTCCACGTGGGAATGGACAGGCGTGTCGCTGGTCCGGACCCGGTAGGAAATGTGGCGGCCCATGATGTTCGAGTGGTACTCGATGTTCGAGAACACGTAGAGACCAGCCCGGGCGCAGGCCTTAGCGAAGATTTCGGCTGAACGGTTAACGCCGCCGGTAAGGGCGGGGCCGCCAATCATCCACGAGAGGGCGTTCTGCTTCATCGCCTGGGCACCAGGCACCAGCCACGGCAAGTCGCAGAGACGCGTGGGTGCATCATCTCCAGAGCTTTCATCATCCCTTCCATTATCACCAGTTCAGCGTTCTCCTACCTATTGCAACCGTTCCACCAGCAGGCGGGCGGCGTGCCCCGGAGTTTCTCCAACCAGCACACCTGAGGCCCGTAGCGCGGCTTCCTTGGCCGACGCAGCACCGGACGACCCGGACACTATGGCCCCCGCATGCCCCATCCGTCGTTCGGGGGGCGCGGTCTTACCAGCAATGAACGACGTGACGGGCTTCGTCATTCGTTCGCGAATATACGTGGCCGCTCGTTCTTCGTCGTCACCGCCAATCTCGCCCAACAAGACTACTCCATTGGTCTCGGGGTCCGCCTCGAACATTTCCAGAACGTCAGTGAAGCGCGTACCGATGATGGGGTCGCCGCCGATTCCAACAGTCGTGCTCTGCCCAGCGCCCAGATCGGTCAGGTGCTGTACGACTTCATAGGTCAGCGTGCCGCTGCGACTCACGACGCCGACCGACCCTGGCGAGTGCACGCTCCACGGCATCACGCCAACCTTCACACCGTCACCGGGCGTGGTCACGCCGGGACAGTTCGGTCCGATGAGGTGCGAGCCGGCCGCGCGCACACGCGGCATCACCCGCAGCATGTCCAGCACGGGGATGCCTTCGGTCAGGCAGACGATCACGTCCAGACCGGCGGCGGCGTCTTCCAGGATGGCGTCGGCGGCAAAGGCCGCTGGCACAAAGATGCAGGCGGCGTTGGCACGGGTTTCGCTGACGGCCGCGGCCACCGTGTTGAATACGGGCACGTCTTCCAGGCCCGCAACCCGCGTCCCGACACGGCCAGGAGTGACGCCGGCTACGACGTTAGTACCCGCCTCGCGCATGAGCCGGGTGTGGAACGATCCCTGGCTGCCGGTCATTCCCTGCACCAGCAGGCGGGTCGACCCGTCGAGCAGGATGCTCATCGGGCCGCCTCGACGACGTGTGCGGCGGCCGTGTCCATCGAACGCTGCGCGCCGATGCCGGCCTGTTCCAGGAGTTCTAACGCTTCGGCCTCGCGGGTGCCAGCGACCCGAACGACCAGCGGAATGTCCCGCGTAAGGCGCGCGCGCGCGGCAATCACCCCGGCGGCCACATCGTCGGCGAGGGTGATGCCGGCAAAGATGTTGACCAGGACCGCACGCACGTTCGGGTCTTCCAGGATGATCTCGAACGCCGTCGTGATTTTCTCCACGCCGGCCCCACCGCCGACATCGAGGAAGTTGGCCGGTTCCCCGCCGTAGTGCTTGATCACGTCCATGGTGGCCATGGCCAGTCCTGCGCCGTTGACCATGCAGCCGATCGTGCCGTCCAGCTTGATGTAGCTCAGCCCGGCGGCGCGCGCGCGCCGCTCGGCCTCGCTTTCCTCGTGCGGGTCGCGCAGTTGCGCAATCTCAGCCTGACGGGCCAGCGCGTTGTCGTCGATATTCAATTTGGCGTCGATCGCTTGCAGATTGCCGGCCTCGTCCACGACTAGCGGGTTGACTTCCGCCAAGGACGCGTCAACCGCCAGGAACGCCTCGATCAACCCCTGCGCCACGCCCACGAACTGTCGGACCTGGCTACTGGTCAGCCCAAGCTCAAAGCCGAGCTGCCGGGCCTCCCAGTCGGGCAAGCCGGCCAACGGATCCACGCTAACCCGCATGATCGCCGACGGGTTCGTGACTGCAACTTCCTCAATCTCAACGCCACCCTCGGCGCTGGCCATCAGCACAAGCGACTGCCCCGCGCGGTCAATCACAACGCCCAGGTACAACTCGCGGGCGATCGCGACGGCGGGCGCGACGAGCACCCGCCGCACCCGCTCACCGCCGATTTCCAGCCCCAGGATGTGCACGGCTACCGCACCGGCCTCCTCGGGTGAATGCGCCAGCTTCACGCCGCCGGCCGTGCCGCGTCCGCCGGCCAGCACTTGGGCCTTGACGACCACTGGCCCCGCGAAGGCGGCGGCGGCCTGGGCCGCTTCATCGGCGGACGAGGCCAAACGCGACTCCGGGACGGGCAAGCCATAGCACTTAAAGATCGCGCGGGCGTCGTGTTCGTGGACCTTCACTCGGCGGCCGCCGTCAAGGCCGTGGGTCGGGACAGGCTCGCGCGCTCAGTCGGATTCATGCACCCAGCGATCAAGTGGACGGTCGTAATTCAGCACTTCGTCCGGAGAAAACCAATGCGCGATTTCGCGCGTCGCGGTCTCCGGCGAATCCGAGGCATGCACCAGGTTACGCAACCCGGCTAGCGCCAGGTCGCCACGGATCGTGCCGGCCGCGGCCTCGTGCGGGCGGGTCGCGCCCACCATCGCGCGCACAACGGAGATCGCCTCCGGGCCCTCCAGAACGACGGCCACGACCGGACCGCTTTGCAGGTGAGCAACCAGGCCGTCAAAGAAGAACTTCCCCTCGTGCTCCGCATAGTGCTGGTGCGCCTGCTCTTCGCTGGCGGCCGCGAGCTTTAGCCCGACGAGCCTGAGGCCTCGCTGTTCGAAGCGCTGCAGAATCTGCATGGCAATCGAGCGCTGCAAGGCGTCGGGCTTCAGCAGCACTAGGGTCCGTTCCATTTGGCTTCCTCTCTGTGGACGCCTGTCATCAGGCGTCGGTCTCGGCATTCTGCGCAAGCAGGCTGGTCAGCCCGTCGCGAACGCTGTCCACGTCCATGTCAAGACCGCCGACCACGACGGTCTGCCATTGTCCCGAGCGAACCGCCAGGCATTGGGTGTCCTCGGTCACGAACCAAATCTCCGAAATCTCCCCCAGGCCCATCGTCTCAACGGCTTGTTCCATCGTGCCGATGCTGGCGGAGAGCAAGCCGGGACCAACCGGTCCACCGCGTCCACCCAGATCGCCGGACGGAATGTCGCCAGCCCTCCATACCGCCGTGCCTGTGACACCCGGCAAGCGTCGGATTCCGGCGTTCAGGACGGCTGCCAGCGTCACTGAGTCGATCGACCTGCGACGTTTGCGGCCCGCAGATAGGCGTCGGCGGCGGCCTGGGGACGGCCCGTCCGCATGTAGTGATCGCCCAGTAACTTCCAGGCCGAGCCGCGGAGTTCCCGGTGGGCCACGGCCTGCAGCAGCAGGCCGTCAACGCGCGAGGTGTCGGGGTCGTTGGCAGTGACGATGTCGGTTAACACACGCTCAGCTTCGGTCCACTCGGACCGCTCGATCAGGTGGCGCGCCCAGTCAAACGTCGAAAACGATGCAGCCGTTGCGGGTTCGTCTGGCTCCGCAACGGGAGGCGCCGCAGCGCCTGTTGGCATAGACGCGTCCTGGTCGGCGGGCGGCGCTTGACCTTCTTGCGAAACGGTTTCCGCGGCGACTTCGTCGCACGATAGTTGCTCGGGCGAAGCGGCGGATTCGGCTTGTCTGATTGGCGATTCATCCGGCTCGTCCAGGCCATCGTCTGGTTGAGCTTCCCGTGGCGCCGTAGCGATATCCGAGATAAAGGGCGTCGGCTGGATCTCATCCGGCCGGGATTGCTGGGCCGGAGACGGCGCGACGCCGGTGATCTGGCCGAGAAGATCCGGCGGCAGGCTGACTTCGGCCGCAGCCGGGAGCACGAGGCGATGGACTTCCAGGGTGCCCAGGAGTTCACGAGCTTCTCGGAACTCTGGATCGATGCGGCCAATCCGGTCCAGCAACTCCTGCCCCTCGGCCGTACGGCCCCGTTCGGAGAGGATGTGCGCGCGCATGACGGCCGCGCGCACGCATTCCTCGGCTTGATCGGCCACCACGCGGCATTCCGCCTCGCAAGCGGGGAGACGACCCAGCCGCCAAAGCGCTTCGGCCAAGGTCAGGCGCACGTCCACACGTTCCGGGCTTTCGCTCACGGCCACGCGCGCGTGACGCTCGGCCAGGTCCGGCCAACCGCAGTTCAGATGGACGCGCGCCAGCACGGCGGTGCTGGTGTCAAGTGCATCGGCATTGACATCTAGCACTTCAAGCGCGGATTCCAGGACATCCGGATCGGTGGGTATAAGTTCCAGCGCCTGTCGGGCGGCCATGCGAGCTCGGTCCGTGTCGCCGCGGCGCTGGAAAAGACGGGCCTGCGCGGCGCGGGCCTCGGCGTTGGCGGGTTCCGCGGAGGTGACCGCCCGCAAGTCGTCCAGGGCGGCGTCCGTGTTGTTCGCCCGTTCCGCTAGCAGCGCGCGCACGAGCCGCGCGGGCGGGTAGCGAGCGAACTCGCCAAGCAGCCGCTCGGTGATCGTCAGGGCGCGCGTCGAGTCGCCCTGAGCCAGCGCCTGACGCGCCAAATCGGCGGCCTCGCTGGGACGCACGTCAACCAACTCCATGCAGCGCCAACTCGCTGGGGATATCGATGTTGTCGTCTAACGGTCCGGCCACGGCTATCAGCGGCCAGTCCCGAGTCAGGCAGGCGCGGGCAGCGGCGTTGACGTCGTCGTGAGTCAAGGCGCGCAAACGCCTGATCAACTCGTCCGGCGCGAGCGGGCAAGGTTCCAGCGCCTGCTCGCGGGCATACCACGCCGCTACAACCGCGGAGTCCTCGAGCGAGCGCACAAGGCCGCCGACGGCATAGGCGCGAGCGCGCTCAAACTCGTCCGCCGTCACGCCACGGGAGGCAACATTCGAGAGCTCGCCCAACACGATGGCAACCGCCTGCGTCAGCAGGTCGGGATCGGTCGCTCCATCGATCGAGAGGACGCCCTGGTCGCCGCAGTGCCCGACATCGGCGCCGATGTCATAGGCCAGTCCGTGCCGTTCGCGTAACTCCAGCACGAGCCGAGCGCCGAACCCGGCGCCTAGCACCGCACCCAGCAGGTCCATTGCGTAGCGGTCGGAACTGGTCCGGCCAGGCGTGAAGCCCGCAATGGAAAAGTAAGCCTGCTCGGCTTCACGCCGGACAATCTGAACCTTCGACGGCTGGCGGCCGTTGGGGTGGACGTCCGGGTAGGCCTCGCGGATGCCGGTGGGAGACGATTGGAAGGCTTGCGTCAACGTGTCCAGCGCCTCGTCGGGACGGATCGCGCCCGCCACGCTAACGATGGTGTTACGACCGGCGAACATTGCTTCAGCTCGTGCAAGCAGCGCGTCGCGGGTCAGCGAACGAACGGTCGTCGTGGTGCCCGCGATCTCACGCCCAAAGGGATGATCGGGCCAGAGGCTCGCCAGCACCGCTCGACGGGCGGACTCTTCGGGCAGATCTTCCAGCAACGCCAGCTCATCCAGGATGACAGCGCGCTCCTTCTCGATCTCGTCCGGGTCCATGGCCGGCTCGCGCACCATTCGCGCCACGACTTGGAGCGCCGCGGGCCAGGCTTCGGCAGGCACCTTGGCGCCTACGGCTGTCAGTTCCGGTTCCGTGGCGGCGTTGATCTGGCCGCCGAGACGCTCGATGGCGCTGGCAAACGCGCCTGGCTCGTGGGCGCGCTGCCGGAACAACATGTGCTCAACGAAGTGAGTAACACCGCCGCGTTCGGCGGATTCGCTGCCCGAACCGGCCCGGGACGCGACGTGCAAGCTGACAGCCGCCGTGTGCGGCATAGGGGTCGCGAACAACTCGATACCGTTCGACAGTGTGCGCTGCACGCCCGCGGACGCGGGAGCCATCAGGGCGGCGGGCGGCTCGACGGCCGGGCCGCTAGGGGCTTTGACGCGACCGGCGGCGGGCAGGCGGGTTGCTGGCTTCGCGTTCAGCTTTGCGACGTAGCCGACCGAGTTTCTTGATACGGCGGTGCTTGCGCCAAGCCACGCGTTTACGCTTATTCATAAGGAGATGTACGTCCGATTCTGGCTGACTGAAGGTCTTGGAAAATAATAGCAGGGACGCATTCAAGCTCTGCTACCCTGCCGCTCCGGAGAAGCGAGACCCGACGATGAAACTATCCGCGCAGGTTCGACTGGCCCCCGGCGACTCGGTCGCGGAGCGGATCGCCTGCCTCGCCGCGGCGGGATACGAGGCTGTAGAACTCCACAGCGATGCGGTTGATCGCGCGGCGGAATACCGCGGCGCACTCGAAGCGGCTGGGATTCCGGCCATGAGCATGTGTCCGGCCGGCAGGGGTCTGGACCTGGTGACGGACGAGTTTTCGCAGCGCCGACGCATCGATCAGACCCGGCGTGCGCTCGACGCCTGCCACGAACTGGGCGTTACCGCGCTGATTTCCGTGCCGGTGCGTGGCCCACTGCCCTCCGACACTGTCGCAGAGGATGAGGCCGACAGCTACGTGCGGGCCTTAGACCAACTGGCGCCGCATGCCGAGGCCGCGGGGGTGACGATCACGGTCGAGCCGCTCAACCGCTATGAGATGCACCTGATAAACACACTCGCGGACGGCATCGCTATCGCCGAGCGCGTGGGTAGCCCACGGGTGAAAGTTCTCGCCGACGTGTTTCATATGAATATTGAGGAAGACGACCTGCCCGCAAGCATTCGAGCGGCCGGTAGCTGGATTGGCCACGTGCACTTTGCGGACAACCAGCGGGCACATCCCGGCACGGGCTCAATTGACTTCGCCGCGGTCTATGACGCGCTTCGCGACATCGGCTACACTGGATCGACGGCCCTGGAGTGCGGCATGCGCGGCGACCCGGCCGAGGCCCTGCGCCAGTGCGCCGTCTACCTTCGCGCGGCGCGCGGCGGCTAGATGGGGGCCTACGGCCCGCCGATCAATTACCAGCGCGCGGTCGACGTCTTCGCTCGAGCGGCCGGCAAGCGCGTCGTTGTGCTCGGCGACATGGTGGTCGACGAGCACGTCATAGGGGCCGCCCGGCGCCTGTCGCGCGAAGCGCCGCTTCCCGTAATTGAGCAGCGAGAGCGCCTTCTGGTACCAGGTGCGGCCACGAACGTGGCAACCAACCTGCGCGGTTTGGGCTGCGACGTGTCCGTGACCGGAGTCGTTGGCGCCGATGCAATGGCCGACAGCCTGGACGAGCAGCTGACGCAACGTGGAATCCACACCGCAGGCTTGTTTCGCGACCCGGATCGGGTAACGGCCGTCAAGCTGCGGATCTGGGCAGGCGGCGACCGGCAGCGTCCGCAGAGCATGATCGCACGAGTGGATACGCTGGACCGGTCTCCGGTCAAGCCGGAGACCACCGAGGCAATGGCCTCCTACCTGGAGACTGCGCTGACCGCGGCCGATGCCCTGGTGATCTCTGATTACGAAGCCGGTGTGGTGAGTTCGTCAGTGTTGGACGTGGCACTGCCCGCCGCGCGCGACGCCGGAATCGTGGTCACCGCCGACGCGCACGGCGACCTGGCAAGATTCCGGAATACAACGCTCCTCACGCCGAATCAGCCTGAGGCCGAAGCCGAGCTCGGACGAGAGTTCGCCTCAACCGCCGACGCGCTGGCCGCGGCCGGTGAACTTCGGCGGGCGGTCGGAGTCGAGGCCGTATTGGTCACGCTTGGCGCGTCGGGAATGGCATTGGACGCTGAGATTGGCGGACAAGCCTTCATCCCGGCGGCCGAAGTGGGCAGATTCGCTGACCCGACGGGCGCCGGGGACACCGTGGCTGCAACCATGACCGCGGCCATGCTGGGCGGCGCCACGCCGCGCGAGGCGGCGGTGCTGTCGTCGTTGGCGGCACGCGTCGTGGTGCGCCAACTTGGCGTTGCGGTGGTGTCGGCTGACGAAATCGTGTGCGAGGCCCGTGCCCCCTACACCTGAGGCCGAGGTCGTCCAGCCGGACGATTTGGCGGATCTTGGCACGCGAGAGCGCGCCGCCGGCCGCCGGCTAGTGCTGACCAACGGCTGCTTTGACCTGATTCATCCGGGCCATGTAGCGCTGCTGCGCGGTGCCGCCGCGCGCGGTGACACCCTCGTGGTGGGCGTCAACAGCGACGCTGGTGTCCGCAAGCTAAAGGGCGCGGACCGCCCCCTGATGCCGCTGGTGGATCGACTGACCGTGTTGGTGGCCATCCGCTGGGTGAGTGTCGTAACGCCGTTCGGCGAGGAGACCGCCGATCGGCTAATCGAGCAACTGCGCCCAGACTATTATGTCAAGGGCGCGGACTACGATCCGACCGCGGGTGGCCGCACACTTCCTGAGACCGACACACTCCGGCGCCTGGGGATTCCTGCCGTCTTTGTGCCGCTGGCGCCGGGCCAGGCCTCCAGGGACCTGATCGCGAGAAGCCGCCGCACGACGTGAACACCGCGACAACCCGGCAGGTGGCGAGGGCCGCCGCGCTGGTCGCGGCCGGCAACATCATCAGCCGGCTACTGGGCATCGTGCGCGAGCCGGTTATCGCTGCCCTGTTCGGTGTATCCGGCGCGACCGACGCATTCGAGGTTGCCACCCGCCTGCCGCAGCTCGTGCATGAACTGGTGATTGGCGGCGCAGTTTCCGGCGTGCTGATTCCACTCTTCAGCGAGATGGCCTCGGACGAGCGCCGCCTGGCGCGAAACTTCTCGTCCTTGATCTCGTCCGTCGGCCTGGCGCTAGTTGGTGTGACGGTCGTACTGGTGCTGCTGGCGGAGCCGCTGGTGGCGGCGGCCGCACCGGGCTTGCCCGCGGCGACGCGTGCCATGGCGGTTGTGATGACGCGCATCACCCTGCCCGCCGTCCTCTTTCTGGGGCTATCCGCGGTTACGGCGGCGCGTCTGTACGCCCGTGATCGGTTCGCCGCGCCCTCGTTCGGGCCGGCAACGCTCAACGGAACCCTCATCGTGCTGGCGCTCGCACTCACGCCCATCGTCGGACCGGTTGGCGTGGCCATCGGCTATCTGGCTGGGGCGGGGGCGCATCTGCTGGTTCAGATTCCCGCGCTGGTTCGGGATCGGGTGCGGCTGACCGCGCCGGCCTGGCGGAACAACCCGGATACGGCGCGCGCACTGCGGCTCTATCTCCCGATCGCTGGCGGCCTGGTCGTGTCGCAGGCCCTGGTGATTGTGGACACCAACCTCGCGTCCCGTACCGGTGAGGGCAGCCTGGCGATCATGCGCTTTGCCACCCGCTTGCAGCAGTTCCCGCTGGGACTAATCGGGACGGCGATTGCGCTGGCCTTTCTGCCCGTGCTGGCGCGCAGCGCGCCCGAGCAGCCGCGCGGGCTGAGGAACGCCGCGGAGTTCAAGTCCGCGCTGGTTACCGCCGCGCGCAGCGCCTTCGTCCTGATGGTTCCGATCACCGCCATCCTCACCGTATTGAGCGTTCCGGTAATTCGAGTGGTCTACGAGCGCGGCGCATTCGACGCGGCAGCTACCGACCTGACCGGTCTGGCGCTGCTGATCTATGCGATTCAACTGCCCCTGACCGTGCTGGATCAGGTCTTCATTGCGGCGTTCTACGCGACGCGCAATACGTTGACGCCGGTGCTGGTGGGCGTAGGCGGAGGGGTGGCGTACTTGGTCGTGGCGCTTGCCCTGGTCGAACCGTTCGGCGTGTTTGGGCTGGTTACCGCCAATACGGTCCAGAACAGCCTGCATGGCGCGGTCCTGGGCTGGTTGCTGTGGCGACGGCTGGGCGGTTTTGGTGATCCTGGCCTCTGGTCCTTTGGGGCCCGCGTTATCGCGGCCGGTGGCCTTGCGGTTGTCACCGGTCTGGTTCTGCGCGAATGGGCCTCAGCGACGTTGGCCCCTGACGGCGCGGCTGGCTGGCGTGTCCTGCTGGCGAGCGGCACGGGAATCGCGGCTGTCTATCTAGCAATGCTGGCACTGCTGCGCGTTCCTGAGGTGCGGCAACTGGTTCACTTGGTTCAGGCAAGACTCGCTACCGGCAAGTCGCCAGACCGTGGAAGGAACGGATAGTCCGCTACGATCAGCGCTCGCATGAGCCGCGCAGGAGATCCCGTATGGCAGTGATGACCGGGTCGGACGCCGTGGTCCAGAGTTTGATCGCCGAAGGCATTGACCTGGTGTTCGGGATTCCCGGATATCACAGCGAACACCTGTACGGCCGTCTGATGCGGCAGGACAAGATCCGCCACGTGCTGGTGCGGCATGAGCAGGGCGCCGGGTACATGGCCATCGGCGCGGCGCGGGTCACTGGCAAGCCGGCCACGATCCTGAGCACGGCCGGTCCGGGAGCGCTCAACGTGGCCACGCCCATGGGCGAAGCCTATGGGGATGGCATCCCTCTGCTGAACATCATGGCCGAGGACATGTCGGCCTACCTGTATCAGGACCGCGGGATCGTCCACGAAAGCAAGGATCAGTTCGGGGTCTTCAGCCGGCTGAGCCAGTGGAGCCGGCAGGCCATGTCACCCGGCGAGATTCCGGGCGCGATCCACGAGGGCCTGCGCCGGATGCAGGTCAATCGTCCGCGGCCGGTCGTGGTCGAAGTCCCGATCGATGTCTTCCAGGGCGAAGGCGAGGTGGACCTGCTCCAACAGGAGACGCACCAGCCGCCGCAGGGCGATCCGTCTGACTTGGAACGGATCGCATCGATCCTGGCCGCGGCTGAGCGGCCGCTCATCTGGGCTGGCGGTGGAGTGATGATGTCCGGCGCTTCGGCGGAACTTCGGACGCTGGCCGAGTCGCTGGACATCCCGGTCATGCTCACCACGACCAGCAAGGGAGCGATGCCTGAGGACCACCCGCTCGTGGTCGGCAATCTGAACCAACACGGCCCAATTCGACGGTTCATGGAGCGGGCGGACGTCATGCTCGCGGTCGGCGCCCGCTTCTCCTACCTCTCGAGCGGACGCTGGACGCTGCCCGTGCCGGACCGCCTGCTACACATTGATATCGACCCAACTCAGCCCGGGAAGAACTTCCCAGCCGAGATCGGTGTGCACGCGGACGCGAAACTGGCGCTTGCGGCCCTCGTGGAAGCGACCGCCGATGCACCGGAAGTCGACCGCGACGAGTGGGTTGACGCCGGACGCGCGGCGCGCGACGAGGTCCGCGCCGAACTGGCGCAACGCGCTCCGCTGGAGTGGGGCCTCATGCGGGCCATTCGGAACGCCCTCCCGCGCAACACCATAGTGGCCAGCGATCCGCATCTGCTTGGCTACTGGAGCCGCGAGCATCTGCCGTTCTACGAACCTCGGACCTGGCTCTACGGTCTCGCGTTCGGAACGCTGGGCTACTCGTATCCCGTGGCGCTGGGGGCCAAGCTGGCCGCGCCCGACCAACCTGTCGTCTCGCTGACCGGCGATGGCGGCTTCCTCTTTACGGCACAGGAAATGGCGACCGCCGTGCAGCAGGGACTGAACGTTCCGGTCGTGATCCTCAACGACGACGCCTACGGCGCGATCAAAGAGGACTTCCTGCGCGATTACGACAACGACTACGAAGTGAACTTGCGGAATCCCGACTTCGTGAAGTTTGCCGAGTCGTTTGGAGCGGTAGGGATGCGGGCCACCCCTGAGACGCTGGAAGCGACCCTGCGCGGAGCGTTGGAACTGGACCGCCCGTCGCTGATCGACGTTCCCGTCAAGCTGCAACGGCCGTTGCAGGTGCAATAGGCGCACTGACTCCACGCGGGCTTGCAACGCTCGGGTACAGCCGATCTGGCAGCCTGGGTTATGCTCGGGCCTGATGGGTATCCGTGAGCCAGGGCCATGCCAAATCATGCTCCTCGTGTTCTGGGGAGGCGCGCGGTGATCGGCGCGCTGATCGTTACGCCGGTTGTGTTCGGGCTGGGCGCCTGCGCTGACAGCGACTCGTTTGAGTTCCGGCCGTCAGCACGCTGTGGCCGCGGCTGCGTGGGCGCGACCGATCATGAGAAAGACTCCGAGGCCCGTCGCTCGGGTCTGGATCAAGCCAAGCAAGCTAGTCAGGGCAGCTGAGTCGGTAGCCACGGTCGTTGAGGCCGGGGTGCGGACTGACGGTTTGTCTGGCCGGCGGTTGCGACATGTACGGATTGGAGATTGCCCCTGATGGACCTTATGAATCGAACGGCTCTGGTCACCGGCGCCAGCCGGGGGATCGGGCGCGAGATCGCGCTGGGATTCGCGCGCGCCGGAGCGCACGTGCTCCTGGCGGCGCGCGACGAAGAACGACTGGCCGCGGTTGCCGCCGAGATCGAGCAACTGCCCGGCACGTCCGAAGTCGTGACGCTGGACGTGAGCGACGCGAACGCGGTGCGCCGGGTGATCGACGGGGTAGTCGCCCGTCATGGCCGGTTGGACGTGCTCTGCAACAATGCCGGGGTGAGCACCGCACGCGGGCCGGTGGCCGAGGTCTCGCCCGAAGCATTCGCCGGCGTGCAGGCAGTGAACCTGATAGGCCTCTTTGCCTGCTGCCATGCGGCCCTCCCGCACATGATCGAGGCCGGCTACGGGCGCATCGTCAACGTGTCCTCGGGCTCCGCCATCATGTGCAATCCCGGCGAATCCGCATACGCCGCTTCAAAAGCCGCGGTCAACGCGCTCACGATCTCGATGTCCAAAGAGGTTCAGGCCGCCAACGTGCTGGTCAACGCCATGAGCCCTGGTTCGGTTCGAACCGACATGAACCCCACGTCGACCGTACCGCCGTCCGAGGCCGTGCCAACGGCCGTCTGGCTGGCCTCGCTGCCGGACGGCGGGCCGACCGGCCGCTTCTACCGCTTCATGCAGGAACTGCCCATGCTGCCCGACATCGACCTGGACTGGAAAAGCCGCTAACCGCGCTGGCTTCTCCGACTCAGTCCCAGAGCGACTCCAGCGTCCAGGCCTTCAACGACCGAACGGTGCTGGGTGCCCCCTGCGATCGCAACGAGACACCCACGCTGTCCTCACGCTCCGGATAGACGCGCACGGCCAGGGCCTGCCGCCCGTTCGCAAATACCTCCACCGCGCTGCGATCCACGAATACGCGCAGCCGCAGTGGTTCGTCGGGCGCAATTCGAATTTGTGCATTCTCCGGCGCGCGCGACAACGCATCAGGGGCGATGGACGAGTACGACGTGTCGATCGTGATCTGGCTCAGGTGGGTCCCGAGCGGTCCGATCAGTCGCATGTTGAAGTGGTTGCTGCGATAGCCACGGTCGCGGTAGAACGCGATGCGCGTGAATTCTTCTCGGTTTGACGAGCGCAAGACGTTCAGTTCAACCATCGGCGCCGAGGATGGCTCGACCTCCAGCTCGAGCTCCAGCGCGTCGCCGGATGTCCCGTCCAGCACAACCTCCTGGTTGGCCGGCAGGCGTAGCGAACCCAGGTCTTGCTCGGCCTGCCGCAGCGAGCTAAGCGTCTCGACCGGTTCGATGAACACCGCGTCACCGTCGACGGTGACGCGTCGGGGGAGGGTCATGATCTGGTTCCAGCGCGGCGTGGGCTTGCCCGGGTTCATGTTGAAGATCACGATCAGGCCGCCCTTGCCATCCGGCGTCGCCGACGGAGCGTGAAGACCGGATGGCCCTGACGGCCCAAAGTTGAACTTCGCGCCGCTGGTCACCACAAACTTGTCTCGCTCGGTGTCGTAGTCGCCCAGCAGGTATTGGCCGCCGCGCGTGTGGCTGTAGAAGAGCAGCATGTGGCGGTCGCCAATGGGCCAGAAGTACGGACAGGCGCCGTCGTCGCCGACCATGGTGAAGTGGTCGTCTTCAACGAAGGGATGCAGGTAATCCCAGTGCTCCAGGTCCTCTGACCGGAACAGGTAGTTTGCCCGGACCGGCATGCCAGCAGGGCCCTCCGGCTTGGTTCCCGCGGAGAGCGAGTAGTAAACGCCGTCCTTTGTCCATATGCACGGATCGAAGACGTTGTAGGGCACCGGAGGATCGTTGGGGCCCGGCTTCGGGATCACGGCCTTGTTGGCGACCTTCTCCCAATTCAGCAGCAGCGGATCGCTGGAGGTCGCGACCATGTTGCCGGCGCCGACGCCATGGTAGATGGCAATTACGCGGTCGTCCTCAACCAGGGTCGAGCCCGAAAAGCACTTGTCCTCGGGGCTGGGATAGATGGCATAGGGCAGATCGCGCCAATGCACCAGATCATCGGACACCGCGTGCCCCCAGTGCTGCCGATCGTCCTCCGGCGGGTAGGCCTGGTAGAACAGATGCCAGCGCCCGTGCCAGAAGCAGAGTCCGTTCGGATCGTTGAGCGTCGACTCCGGGTTGACGTAGTGATAGGCAGGCCGGTGGCGCAGCCCGGCGTACGACGCACGCGACGCCAGCAGGCGCTGCATCAGCGGATTCGAGGCTAGCGCGGCTTCCTGCTCGGCCAGCGTCGTCGGGTACGTGTATGCGGGAACACGCGACTTAGGAGCGATCACGTTGCCTCCGGTCTCGGTGTGACCTGAACTCACGCCTGCGAACTGGCTCAGAATCTAGACGGCGGCGCATCCAGCGGCAAACGCACGGCCGCAGGCGTGGCCCCACGGAATCGGGAACCGGGCTACGCGTTGACGGGTGTCACCAGTTTGCCGGCACGCACCACAGCCTCGGCGCTCCAGATTTTGCCCGGCCGTTCGTTGCCGCCGACGTCGCGCAACACAGATTCGGCCTCTGACTCCGTCAGGACCACCAGATCGGCACAGGCGCCAGGGGCCAGCGTGCCAACCTCGCCCGCCAGGTGCAGCAACTCGGCCGGACGCGACGTGATACGCGGCCAGGCGTCTTCCGCGCGCATCCCAACGGCCAGCAACTTGGACACCGTCAGCGGCAGGTCGTGTTGCGGGTTTGAGCCGACGTGCCGGCGGTACTGGTCCGTCGAAATGGTGTCCGGCAGAAAGCCCTCCTTGACGACGGTCTCCGCGACCTCGAAGTCGAACGAGCCCATGCCGTGACCCGTGTCGAATAGCACGCCGCGTTCCCGAGCCCGCCACACGCAGTCGAGCACATGGCCATCCCGTGCAATGCGGTCGATAAGCCCGTGCAAGCAATAGGTCACAACGTCGCCGGGTCGCAGCTGGTCGAGCAGCTCATCTAACGGAAAATCGTCCGCGTGTCGCGTGCCAACGAGCAGCGGGCGGTCCGTCGCCTCGCCCACCTGGATTGCCCGCCGCAGCATTTCGCGCGGCTCGCAGTCGCCACAGACGGCTTCGGCCACGTTGATGGCAATGCCCCAGATAAAGTCGCCTCCGTCGCGGATGGCCTTCACGCAGGCGTCCACGTCCGCCTCCGCAACATCGCCCAGGCTTGGCCCGGGATTGGACTCGCCTGAGGCCGACAGATTGATTGCCATCCGCACGCGTGTGCGGGCGGTTTCGATCAGCCGCTCCCGGTAGCGCGCCCAGTTTCGCGCGCCGGCGTCGCCCTGAGACATGACGGTCGTAACGCCGCGCGGCAGGAAATGCTCGTCAGGATCGATGCCGTACTTCGACTCCTCGACCGCCGGATGCGCGTGCATATCAACCAGGCCGGGCAGCAGCACGCCACCGGGATAGTCGAGACGAATCCCTGCGATCGGGTGGCCGTCTACGGCGGACCCGACGGAAGTCTCCGCAATTCGGTCGCCGCTGGTGGCTACAAAGCCGGGCCCAGCGAGACCACGGGCTGGATCCACAACTTGTCCGGCAGTGATCAGCAGGTCAAACGACACGGGCTTCGACACTTCGGGGTATGACCGATTTCGGTCTGCATGGTACTTTGGCCTGCGGTGCCGAGCGGACGAGGCGCGCTCTAGGGGAGGCTCACGGTATGGGCATCAGTTCGAACATGACCCGACGTCGGATGCTGCGCATCGCCGGCGGACTGAGTGTCGGCGCGGCGGGCGTCGCGGCGTTGGCCGCCTGCGGCGAGACGGCGCCAACGGTCATCACCAAGGAAGTCGCGGTCGAGACCACCGTCATCAAGGAAGTTCCCGTCGAGACGATCGTGACAAGGACCGAGGTCAAGGAAGTCCCGGTTGATCGCATCGTCACGCAGGAAAAGATCGTTACCAAGGAAGTCCAGGTTCCGGTCGAGGTCGAGAAGATCGTGACCCAGGTCGTCGAGGTCGAGAAGATCGTCGAGAAGACCGTGATCAAGGAAGTAATGGTGGAGGCCGAGCCGATGCGCCCACCGGTGCGGCTGGAGTTCTCGACCGACTGGGGCTCGGGCGTCCGCAAGGCCACCCACGAGTACATGGCTGAGCAGTACAACAAGGTCAACCCGCACGTCACGGTGGACATCCTGATCATCTCGGGTTCCGGCGGCAGCACCGCGGTTGGTTACGCGGGCATCCTCACAAACCTGCTGGTGGCCGGTTCGGGGCCGGAATTGATGTCCGAGCTGTGGTGGAACGCTGACCTCTACAACCTGGACCTGGAGCCGCACATGCAGCGGGCCGGGTTGACGAAGGATGACTTCTGGTGGCACGACGGCTATCTGGTCGACAAGGATGGGGTCATCCGAGGGGTGCCCTACGGCGTGTACGTGGGCGCCATGATGGCCAACCTGAGCCTCGTTGAGCAGTTTGGCGTCACGATTCCCGGCAAGGACTACGAGTTCGTCGAATTTCGCGAGTTGTCAGCGCAGATGAGTGACCCGGAAGCCGGGATCTGGGGCTTGGAGCGCCAGACTGGCGCCTGGAACCAGGGTTGGGCCGAACGCTTCTCGAGCGAAGGCGCCGCCTGGTACGACAGCGCGAGCGAGACTTCCACGGCCTCGATCGCCACGCAGCCCGGCGGAAACTCGGTTGAGGCCTTCGCCGACTGGTGGCGCCTGGCCTGGGAAGACGGCGTGGCGCCAAACACCGACCAGGTGCAGGCCACGCTGGAGTCGCCGGCCAATACCTCAGGCTCGAGCAACCTGTTCGCCTCCGGTCTGATCGGAATGTCCGGCTTCGGGTACAACTCGGGCGGGGGCACCAAGAACAACATCGGTGGCCGCTTCGACTTCCACGTGTTCTGGCCCTACAAGTCGCCCTACTCGGGGCTCCGCGGGTACCACAACGAGACCAACAACATCGTTGTGAATCGCGCCGCGGAAACCCGTGGCGTGGCCGAGGAGGCCGCCGGGCTGGCCATGTTCTGGCACGGCGACGTCATGGCGCCCTACCTGGCCGAGTTCCAGCCGGTGGTGCCCGCCGCCAAGTCCATCTGGAACAGCCCGTTCATCACCGAGTTCGCCAGCGGAACGGACAACTTCCCCGACCTTGCGGCCGAGGCTGAGGCCGTGGGTCAGTTCCGCGAGAACTGGATTCGTGGCACCAACGCGCACCCGAACTGGCTGGAGTGGTGGCGGCTCGTCCTGGCCAAGCTGGGCGACCGGGCGTTGGTTGGCGGCGAGAACCCGTATCAGATGATGGATGAGCTGGAGGCAGAGGGCACGGAAGCTCTCCGGCGCGAGATCTAGGCTCTAAGGATCTGTCACGGTGGGGACGCCGACCTGGCGTCCCCACCGGCTATCCATAGGCAGCCCAGGTCACATATCTGGGCTGCCTTGATGCATGCGGCCCGTTGGCCCGGAGGTGTTGCGTGGCGACGAGCGGCCCGAACGCGGAAATCGCGGCGGGAGCAGGCGTCACGCCTCCACCCCTCTCTCGCTGGCGTGCCGTTCGCAAGTGGATGTCCAACCAGGAGGGTTGGGTCTTCATTTTCCCCTGGGTCGTGGGGTTCGTCTTACTGGACCTCGTGCCCTACGTATTCGCCCTCATCATCTCGTTCCTGAGCTGGGATGTAGGTCGACCGCCTTCGTTCATCGGCTTCCGCAACTATCAGGCCGCCTTTACCGACCCGCTAGTCGGCAAGAGCCTCTGGAACACCGTCTACTACACCCTGTTCCACGTTCCCGGGTCCACGGTGATAGCGTTCGTGGTGGCCGGCCTGCTCAATCAGAAGGTCAGGGGGATGCCGATTTGGCGCACCATGTATTACATCCCTTCCGTGACGTCCGGGGTCGGCATGGCGTTGATCTGGATCTGGCTGTTCGCGCCACGCGGGGCGCTAAATGGAATGTTGGGCTGGTTCGGGATTGATGGCCCGCGCTGGTTGACCTCGACCACGTGGGCCATGCCGGCGCTCATCATCATGAGCTTTTGGGGTATTGGCGCGTCGATGGTGATCTTCCTGGCCGGCCTGCAGGGCGTCCCTCAGCATCTCTACGAGGCGGCAGAGGTGGACGGCGGCGGCTGGTGGGCCAAGGTTCGTCATGTGACCATTCCCATGATGACGCCTTACATCTTTCTGAGCCTGATTCTGGGCGTGATCGGCTCGTTCCAGTCCGTTACTCAGGCGCTCCTGATGACGGAGGGCGGGCCGGACAACGCCACCCTGTTCATCTTGCTCTATATCTGGATCATGGGCTGGAACGCCTTCAAGATGGGCTACGCCTCCGCGATCTCCTGGATCCTCTTCGTGATTATCTTCGCGGCTACGCTAGTCCAGTTCTTGGGCGCACGACGCTGGGTCTACTACGAATACCAGGAACCGGGCTAGATGGCTGCGACAACGGCGGGAACCCGACTTCGCCGATCGGCCACGTTGCGCGCGTTTCGCTGGACGCGCCGAATCGTGCTCTACCTCATCGTGGTGGGCGGCGCCTTCGGCTACATGTACCCCGTGCTCTTCATGCTGCGAACCTCGCTAACGAAGGAATCCGACCTGTACGTGCTTCCGCCCATCATCATTCCTTGGCCGCCGCTTTGGGAGAACTACTCCATCATGTGGTCGAACGGGCCAACCTGGTCATGGATGAAGAACTCCATGATCGTGGTCTCGTTCAGTGTGGTTGCGGAAACGTTGACCAGCGTTTCGGTGGCCTATGGCTTCGCGCGGACCCGATTTGCAGGACGGGACAAGCTCTTTGTTGGAGTGCTGGCGACGATGATGCTGCCGGGCGCGGTGACGCTGATCCCGCGCTGGTTGATCTTCCACCGCCTGGACATGATCGACACGTTGTGGCCGTTGCTGATCCCACGCATATTCGGGACGGCTTTCTACATCTTCATCATGCGGCAGTTCTTCCTCACGTTGCCGCGCGAGCTCGACGACGCGGCCCGCATCGACGGTGCGTCCCACCTGCAGATCCTGCGGAAAGTCGTGATCCCGCTGTCGGTACCCGCCATTGCCACGATAGCGGTGTTCTCGTTCATGAATCGCTGGAACGACTTCCTGGAGCCGCTGATCTACTTGCTGCGGACTGAGAACTTGACCCTTGCCGTCGGCTTGCGCTTCTTTGTTTCCAGGTTCGGTACCGAATACCACCTGCTGATGGCTGGCGCCATGCTGCTGATTGTTCCAATGATCGTGGCCTTTTTCCTGGCCCAGAAGCAGTTCATCCGCGGCATCGCGCTAACGGGCATCAAGGGCTAGCAGGCGCCGACCCACCCCAACTCTCGTCCATGGACGGCTAAGGCGGCAGGCCGCTGTCGCGTCGGGATCACTTGCTGTCTATCCTGAGCGGCGGTACCACTTCAGAGTCGGAGGTCTTCACATGAACGCCAACCCAACCGGAGGCGACGGGTTCTTGCTCATGGACCGGGTGGAGTCCTGTCACAACGCAATCCGCGTGGTCTGCCAGGCCGAGAAGCATCCGCTCAACCCTGTGCTACCGCTGGGCGACATCCACGAATGGGACTCCACGCACTGCGCGCCCTGGTCGTCGCAGTCCGTGATCTACGACGACGAGGACAAGCTCTTCAAGGCCTGGTATGCGGGCTCGGACATGGGCGGCGCCAGTTGGTGGGCCACGGGATATGCCGTAAGCGAAGACGGCGTCAATTGGCACAAGCCGGTCTTGGGACTGCACGAGTACCAGGGCAGCACCCGGAACAACATCGTCATCGAGGGCCGCGGCCCGATCATCAAGGACGAGGCCGAGCCGGATCCCTCCAGGCGATTCAAGGGCATCAAGCGTCTGCACAGCTACGCTGGGGAGCCTGAATACAGTCGACACGGCGCGCGTGCAATTTTCTCCCCGGACGGCATTCACTGGACCACGGGCGAGAGAATCCTCTTGCCGCAGTGGGGCGGGCGCCCG
Organism: Chloroflexota bacterium; assembly: GCA_965263175.1. Taxonomy (GTDB): domain Bacteria; phylum Chloroflexota; class UBA11872; order UBA11872; family UBA11872; genus UBA11872. Next base: position 2,015,137 of record OZ253587.1, on the reverse strand, counting down.
CCCGACGTCGGCGTCCTGGTACGCGACGACCAGGATCCCGACCCAAGCCGACGCTTCAAGACGGTCTATCAGGCCATGGTTCCGCTGGACGAACCGCATCAGAAGCAGTTCGCGGAGCGAAACCCAAGCCAGGGCCGCGCCAAATTCCTGGCCTACGGTCCCGACATCGAGAACTTCCGCTACGCCGACGAAAACCCGCTGATCTCGCCCAACGACGGCCTCGAAGAAGAGGACCATCACGTCATGATGTCGCCCTATGGTGGCGCCTGGATCATGACCTATGAGTATGGGTGGTACGTGCCCAGTGACTACGGACGCTATGGCATGTACGGGGCCGACATCCGCTTCGCCGTGAGCGCCGACGGGGCCAACTTCGAGCGTGTGAACCCGCACCAGCCGACAATCGCGCGCGGTGCGCACACCGAGTGGGACGGTGGGCTCCTGGTCATCTCCGACAAGCCGGTCGTCAAGGACGGCACCATCTACCTGTTCTACGGCGGCGCGGGCGAGGACTTTACGACCTGGCCACCGGAGAACTTTAGGCCGGGCATCGATTACGGCGGCTCCGGCAGCGGTTCCGGGCGAGTCGTGCGAATGGGTGTCGCCACCCTGCGCGAGGATGGATTCACCTGCCTCGAAACGCCCGATCGGGAGACCCCGGGCCACGCCACGACCACGACCCTCGAGGCGGCGGGATTGACCAGCTTGACGCTCAACGTCGGCGACGTTCGCCAAAACCGCAGCTGGATCGAAGTCGAGGTGCTCAACGCCGACACCAACGAGCCCTTGAAAGGCTTCACCCGCCAGGACAGCGACGACATCTTTATCGACGGCTTGCGACGCCGCGTGTCCTGGAACGGCAAGCAGCTGTCCGACCTGAATGCTGATCAGGTCAAACTCCGCTTCTGGCTGTATGGCGCGGCTCGCCTCTACGCCTACGGGCTTGGGTAAACGGCGCTCCAGGACCTCAGCCTCGTGAATCCCCGCTACTCGCCGCAGCGTCTGACGGAAACGATCCACCTGCAGGACAGGCCAATAGCCGTCGCCGCGCCACCGGACGCTCGAGACGGCGGCTGGCACGCCGGCGGCTGCAACCGCATGGACGAACTCCGCCCCATCGACCTTGGCGGCGGCGAGGTCTACGCAATGGCGCGAACACCTGAGGGACATCTCTGGCGCCTCCGCAGCCACGACGACGGCCGCACCTGGTCAAACCCTGAGCCGACCCCACTGGTACATCCGGACGCTCCGCCGATGCTCTTCATGCTGTCCAACGGCGACCTCGCGGCCCTTCACCACAACCGGCGCCACGATCTGGATTACACGGGCTTGAGCGGCGACAAGGAAGCCCTGATGGGCGACCGCTCAGAAATATGGGTGGCCATTTCGCCGGACGGCGGCCGAACCTGGGGCTATCCTCGCTTCGTCTTCGCAAACGCCCTGGCGCCGGCGTATGCGATGCCCTTCATGAATCACCAGTGCTCCTACATCGATGCCTTCGTGGACGACGGCGTAGTGAATCTCTTCGTTCCACATCGCTGGCATCAGGCGCTGCACCTGCGGATCCCGGAAGCCGCGTTGCACGAGTTGCCAACGGCCGCGGAGCTGTTCTGAGAAAGCCTGCGGCGCCGTAGAGCTTGGCCTGGCCTAATAGCCGCGCTTCAGATCGCAGATGAAGGCCAGCGGCCGGCCTTCCACAAAGCGACCCACCTGTTCCTCAAGGGTGCGCTGACGGGTCGACCACATGCTGGGGCTGACGGCCGAGCAGTGCGGCGAGATCAGCACGTTGTCCATTGCCCACAGCGGGCTGTCGTCGGGTAGCGGTTCCGGTGCGGTGGCGTCCAGACCCGCACCCGACAGGTGGCCTGATCGCAGAGCGCCCGCCAGGGCGTCCTGATCCACAATCCCGCCGCGCGAGACGACGATTACCGTGGCGCCCTGCTTGAGCAGGCCGATCCGTCGGGCGTCGATCAGGTTGCGTGTACCCGGAGTGAGGGGACAGGTAACGACCAGCCAGTCCGTCTCCGTAAGCAAATCATCCAGGCGTTCCACGCCGCCAACCTCGCGAATCCCGGCTGGAACGTCAGCGGGATTTGGGTCGACGACCGATACCTGTATCCCAAAGCCCTGGGCTCGCTGATGCACGGCGCGTCCAATGCCGCCGAGGCCCAGCAGCAACATGGCGGTGCCGTCAAGATCGTGCATCTGGCGCTCATAGGAGTCGGTCTCCCAGCGTCGCGCGCGCTGGTCGTCCATCAATCGGCGGCCCTGGTGAGCGAGCGAGAGCACGAAGAACATCACGTGGTCCGCGATGGGCCCTGTATGCGCTCCCGGCGAATTGGTCACTACGATGTCCGATTCGGCCAGGCCGGGGCTGCGGATCGTGCTGTCAATCCCCATTCCCGGCACGTGAATCCAGCGCAGCCGCTGCGCTACGGCTATTGCTTCAGGCTCCGGCCAGCCCAAGAAGGCGTCGGCATCCACGATTTCGCGTATCTCTTCGTCGTCAGTCAGGGCCATGGCGAACGAGGCCTGAGGAAAGCCCGCGCCGAGCTGGTCCGCGTAGTCTTCGCCGAACTGATCGGTTCCAATCACAATCTTCATTTGCGCGTCATCCTCAAACTCCCTGTTTCCTGTCGCTCCGGTAAGTCTATGCCGACCCAAAACCCCGTCCGCTGCGGCCGACCGGCGCTGCGGCTAGCCAGTGACCTCATAACCGAATAGCGTCGCCTTCCGCATCACGAATCGAAGAACCACCGGGCCGTGCGCCGAAAGTGGAAGCGTTGAGTTGCCGTTCCAGTCCACCGGCACGCTCACGTGATCGCCCTGGATCGACCGACTCTCACCGACCTCAATCCACGAACCGTGACCCGGCCGCGACGTCCAATCCGGCCCTCGCTCCAGAGCCGACACTCGCACCTCGCCGTCGGCCGCCGTCTTCACGTTCAGGCGTAGCTTGCGCCCTTGCAGCATCAGTTGCGGCGTGGCGAACTCCCCGTCCTCGGCGACCACCAGACCCGCGATTCGCCCGCGTGGCCACAGGCAATACGCCGTGGTGCTTTGTAGCGATTGACGCGGATACTTGTGCGGCAGGTCGAAGCCCGTGTACGGGGTTCCGATCCGGTCGCCCGGCAGATCGACCAGGCCCTTGCACGAAAACATGCAGCCCGAGTCGAACGTGCCTTCCGGCCCCGGCTCGAGCACCGGGCCGCCGGGAACCCAATTCCACACGACGTCATCCGAACTGGTTGCAACCGCAATCGCCGTCGTGTCCAACGCCCGGTCGTAGAGCGTCGGAAACATGATGTGCGTGGATGGATCGCCGGGGTACGTCACTTTGCCGTTGGTGTAGATGTCCGTCATCGCCAGGTGCTCAGGCGGCGCGGTCAGCACCTGTTCCGGCAGCGGCCACGCAAAGAAATCGCGTGACTCGGCCCGGGCGATCGTGCGTCGGTCCCACGACCAGCCCCGCGAATACCAGACGTAGCTCTGACGCTCAGGGTTCCAGTCCGCCACGTTCATGGTGTCGCTGATGAAGATCACTACCGGGTCCGGATGCGGCGTCCACCGGATGCCGTCCGGTGACGTAGCCACGAAGATTCCGCGGTCGGGGTACACGGCAATCCATGGGTCAACGCGCTCCGGTTGCTCCCGGATCCACTGGTTTATGACATCGGTCGAAAGCCGTCCCATGTAGATGGACTTGAACCGCTCGTGGGCCGGTGCCTGCGGATCCAGAAAGACCGATTGCCCGTGCATGCCTGGCTCGCCCGCCAGTTCCCGGCCGAGCACGATGTTTGTGCCGTCGTGGCCCTGCCATTCGTACTGACCCAAAGCCGGCTTTCGCCATTCGAACCCATCGTCGGACTCCGCATAGCAGAGAAATCCGCCCCAGTCGGGTCCCCAGCCAAGCGAAGGCGCGAGGTCCGGGTCCCAATGATCCGGCGCCGTCGCGTGGTACCACATGCGGTACAGCCCGCCATCGCGAATGATCGTGGGTCCACCGTTGTTGTGTTCCCAGGGCTTGGTACAGGTCAGGATCGGATCCGACCGTTGGGCCGGCTGCGACCGCAACTCGATCCCACGCGGCACGTTCGCGTGCGCGGCGCGAACCTCGTCTGGATCCGCCCTCTCCCAGTAGTGAATCGGTGTGCCGTCCGCCCCGACCCAGCGCGGCTGCCCCGCGTGCACAAACCGGTAGTCCATGATCGGGTGATACCCGCCAGCAACCTCGAACGGCGGCACCCGACCCGGCAGAAGCTCAGCCATGACGACGGCCTCCAGACCTTCGGCGTGGGCTAGCCGCAAGCAGCAGAAAGAGACTTTCCGCTCTTAGAACGTCGCTTGCCGCGCCACTCGTCTCCAACTTCACACGCAGTCGCAGCGCCGAATATAGGCGCCGCCCAGACATCCCGTCTCCCTCCGCGACCCCGATTGGCGCCCCTGTGCGGCTTGGTGGCCTGATCGCCGCCGTGCTGCCTGCTTGCTTCATGCGCCATAATCACCGCGCGTCTGCGATGTCAGGTGCCAACTCGTGACTCAGCGCCGCCCGCACGTCATCTTCATCACCACGGACCAGCAGCGTGGCGACGCCCTGAGCATCAATGGCGCCGACCCCCTGGCAACACCCAACCTCGACTTCCTGGCAGGCAGCGGCACCAACTTCACGCGCGCATACGCCGAAGTCCCGTCATGCATCGGCGCGCGCCGCACCATGCTCTCGGGCATGCAGCCATTCAATCACGGCATGGCCGGTTTCTACGGTGGCGTGGGGTGGGCGCTTGACCACTCGCTGCCTGGCGAGCTTTCCAAGGCCGGCTATCAGACGCAGTTGGTCGGCAAGCTGCACATGTATCCCAAGCGCAAGCGGTACGGCTTCGACAACATGGTCTGGGCCGACAGCCAGCGCGACCACAACGACTACGCGGAATGGCTGGCCGACAACGGCGCCACCTCGCTGGAGATGGGCCTGGCCCACGGTATCTCCACCAACGGCTGGGTCGGGCGCCCAAGCCACCTGGACGAACGCTACTCACACACGACCTGGTGCGTGAACGAAGCGCTGCGCTTCATCAGCCAGCTGGATCCCGATGCGCCCTTCTTCCTTTGGGTCTCGTTCATCGACCCGCACCCGCCCCTCACGCCTCCGCTGGTCTACTGGGAGCGCTACGACGCGATGAACTTGCCCGAGCCGTACGTTGGCGACTGGGCGCCCCAGCTGGACGCGCCGCTGCCGGGTCTCAATCCCGACGCCTCGGTCATGCGGCTCCGCGAGGACGACTTGCACCGTTGCCGCGCCGGCTACTACGGCCTGATCAACCATGTGGACGACCAGATTTCGCGCCTGCTGAAGGGCTATCGCGAAAGCGGCCTGCTGGACGACACCCTGGTGCTCTTCACCAGCGACCACGGCGAAATGCTCGGCGACCACAATCTCTTCAGGAAGACCTGGCCCTACGAAGGATCGATCCGCGTCCCGTTCATGGCGCGTGCCCCGGAATGGATGGAGTGCACTGCCGGCCTCAGCATCGAGCGTCCGGTCGGGCTGCAGGACGTCATGCCCACGATCCTGGACGCGGCCGGCGTCCCGATTCCCGAGTCCGTGGACGGCACCAGCGTCATGCCGTTCATGCACGGCGACTCCCCGGCCTGGCGGGACTACCTGCACGGCGAACACAGTGCCTGCTACGAGCCCGACCAGGGCAACCAGTGGGTCACGGACGGACACGAGAAGCTGATCTGGTACACCCAGACCGGCGAGGAGCAGTTCTTTGATCTCGACGCCGACCCGCGCGAGATGCACAACGCCGTGAGTGAACCCGCCGCACAGGAACGCGCGGCGATTTGGCGCCAGCGGCTCATCGACGAACTGGCCGGCCGACCCGAAGGATTCGTGGCCGACGGCCGTCTGGTGGCCGGTCAACCCGAACTGCGTCCCGAACAGTTGCAGCCCGCAACCAACCGGATGAGCGGCTGAAAGTCATGGCACAGCGTCGTCCCCACATTCTCCTGATCACTTCCGATCAGCAGCGCGGCGATGCCCTCGGCATCGCCGGTCATCCGGTCCTTCGCACCCCCAACCTGGACTACCTGGCCGGCAACGGCGCCTGGTTCCGCTCGGCCTTCAGCGAGTCGCCGACCTGCATTCCCGCGCGGCGCGTGATCCTGTCGGGTCAGGCCCCGGTCACCAACGGCATGGTCGGCTTCTACGGCGGCTACCACTGGAACCTGCGCCACTCCATTGCCTCCGAGCTTGCGGCGGCCGGCTATCAGACCGAACTAATCGGCAAGACCCACTGGCATCCGGGTCGCAAACGCTTCGGCTTTCAACACATGCTGGTTGCCAACAGCCAGCGCGACGGCAACGACTACGCGGCCTGGTTGAACGACCAGGGCTTCCGCGAAGTCCTGGCCGGCAAGCTGCACGGCGTTGAGACCAACAGCTTCAATGCCCGGCCCAGCCATCTACCCGAGGGTTATGACCTCACGACCTGGTGCGTCAACGAGTCGCTGAAACTCATCAGCAAGCGCGACCCGGAAGCGCCCTTGTTTCTTTGGGTTTCCGTGGTGGACCCGCACCCGCCGTTCACGCCGCCCAAGATGTACTTCGACCGGTACATGGCGCGTGCCGACGACATCCCCGCGCCGTTCATCGGCGACTGGGCGAGGCAGTTCGACAAGCCCAACCTGGGTCTAAACATCCAGCCGGTGGACATCAACTTGCCGGACGCCTGGATGCGCCGCATGCGCGCCGCCTACTACGGGCTGGTGAATCACATCGACGACCAGGTCAACCGGCTGTTTCGAGCGCTGTCCCAGGCCGGCATGTGGCGCGACACAGTAGTGCTCTACACCAGCGACCACGGCGAGATGCTGGGTGACCACAACCTGTTCCGCAAGACCTGGCCGCATCAGTCGTCGGCCAACATTCCGTTTCTTGTCCGGCTACCTGAGTGGCTGGAACCCAGGAACGGGGCCGTGATCGACGAGCCAGTAGGCCTCCAGGACGTCATGCCTACGCTGCTCGATGCGGCCGGCGTCGCGATTCCGGATTCGGTGGACGGCCGCAGCGTGCTCCCGCTGGCGCGCGGTGAGCGCGCGGCCTGGCGGCCATACCTGCACGGCGAGCATCACGGCGGACGCAAGGGACGCGGCAGCGCGCGCTGGTCCGAAGACGCCCCCGCCCATCAGTACTTGACCGATGGCCGCGAGAAGTACATCTGGTATCCCGCCGACGGCCACGAGCACTTCTTCGACCTGACACGTGACCCCCACGAACTGCACAACGCCGTTGACGATCCAGAGGCCGCATCCCGCGTGGCGGTCTGGCGGCGTCGCATGCTGGAACAACTGCGCGACCGTCCAGAGGGCTTCGTCGACGGTGAGCGCCTGGTGGCGGGACGCCCGCAGCTATTGCCCGATCAAATCCGGCCGGACATCAACCAGCAAGGCGAATCCTGGTCGCTATCCGTGGCCGTCCCCTGACGCCAATGCACCGGCACGATTTCAGGTAGTGGGGGCATTTGACCTACGCCGGCGACAAGTCTAGGCGGCGACCGTAGGGTCGGGCTTGACGGGGGCGACGATTGGTCCCGCCACTCCCATTTTCCCGCCACCGATGGATGTGGAAGAATGGGAGCCCCCTTCCGTTGATTATCCAGGAATGTCGTGGCCTCCCACGTTTGATGGTTTAGACGCCGACCGCGAGTTGGCCCGCCTTGGGTTGGGCCCGGACGCGCAAGACCGATTCACTGAGGTCCTGCGGGCCGGTCACGTCGATGCCGGACAAGCGACGAACCACAGCGCGCCGTCCGATGCTGGGTCCAGGCAGTGGTACCGCATGGTCCAGGTCCTTCGCGAGCGCCTGCATGTGGAGCTGGCCTGGGAATCCATCGAAGCCGGGGGATGTTCGCTTTCACGCAGGCCCGACGGGTTACTTGCCATCCAGGTTGCGTCCGGAACTCATGCCGTGGCTCTTCCGGGTCCCGGGCCATCGTTCGCCAACCCCAAGGGCCTCCACACGGCGCGAGCCGCGGACGGTAATCAGATGGTGATGCCCGATCCGGGCACCGGCAGGACCCTGGCCACGGTGCCCAAACACGAGGACACGCCGCGTCCGTGGGCCACGTGGTTTCTGCTGTACTACGTGGACCGGTCGCGGCTTCGGCGAGAAGTGCGGGCGGAGCTGTCGCTGCTCAGTACCCTGGGCGCCGGTGGCCAGACCTGCGAGTGGGACCGGCGGATTGTGCTCCGGCCCCTGCCGTACACCGACGAGCCTTCAATCGAGATGCCGCCCGACATCATGGGCGACACGGATATTCGGCGTTGGGCCTAGTGCTCGAATCGCAGGTGGCCCTGAGCCCTACCCGCCTGACCTTGGCCCGGCACCTGCGCGGCTTCACCAGGGTGGAGTTGGCGGCCGCCTGTGACATGTCCCGACGCACCGTGTCGGACTACGAGATGGGACACCACCCGCCTAGTCTGTCCATGGCCAATCGGCTGGCCCAAGAATTGCGGGTGACCCTGGGGTTTCTCACGGCCGCGGAAGTGGACCCGCCACCGGCCGAGGCCATCAGCTTCCGGTCGCTCTCCCGGTTACCGGCCCGCACCCGCGACCGCGCCTGTGCCATGGCCACGCTAGCCGGCCACCTAGCCGACTGGCTGGCCCACGAGTTTGACCTACCGAAGGCCGACCTTCCCGATTGGCAGTACGTAGACCCGGAAGCGGCCGCCGAGGGCCTGCGGGCCCAGTGGGGTCTTGGCGTCCAGCCGTGTCCATCCTTGGTGCCCCTGTTGGAAGCCCATGGGGTGCGGGTCTTTTCACTGGCCAGACTCGCCGACCAGTGGGTCGGGTTGGATGGGTTGTCGTTTTGGCACGGGGTCACGCCCGTCGTGCTCATCGACACGGCCATGCCCACGTCGCGGCTCCGCATGTCCCTGGCCCATGAGCTGGGCCACTTGGTTTTGCACCGAGCCCACGGGATGGCCGACCGCCGGACGGCCGAGCACGAGGCCGCCAAGTTTGCGGCGGCGTTCCTCTTGCCCCGGGAGAACTTGCGGGCCTGCGGCGTTCGCACGGCCAACATCGACGCGCTGGTCCAACTGAAAGCCGTGTGGGGCGCATCCGTGGCAGCTCTGGCCCGTCGGCTGTATGAGGTGGACATGTTGTCCGAGTGGCACTACCGACAGGCCTTTATCCAGCTCAACCTCCTGGCCTGGCGCCAGGGTGAAGCCGACAACACTGAGCGCCCGTTGCCCAGCGAGGCGTCGGTCCTGCTTCGCAAGGTCTTCACGGCCATACGGGCGGACGGTACCTCTCGCCCGTCCGTGGCCAAAGCCCTCAACCTCGAAATGGACGACCTCAACGCCCTTGTAGTCGGCTTGATGCCCACGGCCGTGCCGGCCTAGGGCACGCGCCGGCGCCGGTCCTTGCGACGACGACCCACGTCGGTGGCAGTGTCCTCCCGGGCTTCGAACAGCCCGACGAGTTGTTCCATTGACCACGGATTGTCTGCCAGGTCGGCGACCATGGCCGGGGTTGTTGGTTTACCGTGGGCCGCCTTGGCCAGGGCCCGGTGCGGCCGGCAGAAGTTGTAGTGAACCATATACAGATTCACCGCGCAGGAGTGGTTCCAGACCTTCTTGCTGAACGCATTCGTCTTGCGGGTGTACCGGCGCATGCCCATGCAGAGGGTTAGGTTGAGCCGTTCCACGTAGGTCATGCTGATGTGGGCGCGGTCCGGGTTGCCCCGCACGACAATGGGCACCCGCTTGACCTCGCGCACATCGCGGGCCTCCTCCCGTGGGACTGAGTGTTTCCATATCTGCACATAGGCCATCTGGCCGCCAAGGGCGTCCTCGGCGGCTTCGCGATAGAAGCTGGCGGCGTCCGTGATCAACTGGAACTCGCCGGGTATCCGGCGGCTCACGTCCGTTAGGAATCGCTTCGCCGTGCGGCGGTCCCGGCTGCCGATTAGCCAGGTGGGCACCAACTTGGTCTCCGTGTCGACGCCTGGGTGGACAAGTTCGGCACCCTGGAGGACCTCATCCCCGTCGGGCCTCTGCACCGGGCCAAACGGACTGCGGCCGGCAAGTAGGGCGCTGGCCGACTGGCGGGCTAGCCCGTAGACTCCGCCGCCACTCATGACGGTGGCGACTGTCGCTTGCCTATAGCTTGCCGCCCGTGGCCGACATGTGACCGTGCCGGACAAAGCCATCTCCTAATGAAAGGTCCACGATGAGCGAGTTTTGTCACGTTCCGCCCAAGCCCACGGTGTATCACCAGGCTGGCCGCGCCTGTACGTATACGGAGGGTCGTCAGGTCCAAGACGGAACGGCCGGGCTGGCCCGCTTGTGTGCGGAGTGCGCGCTGGCCATGGTCAAGCACGAACATCGGCAACTGGGCCAGTCCCTTGCGGGCACCTCTGACGTTGCACTGCTGACTGGCACCATGGCTTACACCCTGACCCAGAAGGTTGGCCGTATCCAACAGGTCATCGACCGAACCCGTGGGCGAGCACCCTAAGGAACTCGCCAGCCTCTGGGCGTAGCCTATTAGGTGCGCCCAGCACGTGTAATGCCAGAGGGCACATGCTTGCTCCCCACCATGGAGGAGGTGCTGTGAATCCCTCTCTGTCGCCCATGGCCGACAGCCAAACCCTTGCCTGCCGTTTAGGTGGGCCGAAGGTCGTCGGTTATCGGCGACTTCCTGCGGCCGCGGCCCAGAGACCGTCGCCGACTGTGCAAGCCCGTCCCATACTCCAGTAGAGTACACTTGGCCCATGATGGTCAAGCAGACCCGCATCGTGTCTGAGACCTGCGAACTTGTGGTCGTCAGGCTCCAGTGCGGGCACTGTGGCCGCGAAGCGGTCCAGCCACTAAATCAAACAGATGTGCCGAAGACCTGCCCGTTCTGTCGGGAACCGTGGGACTGCACGGAGCCAGGACACCCGCGCGGCGATGAGTGGCGGTTGGTTCGAGCCCTGCAGAACATCGCGAGCAGCGAGCGCCGACTGCACGTCCGGTTCGAGCTCGACGCCGACCCGCCCCCGCCCTAGCTTTGCGCCCTGCCTAGAATCCTTGGATACGGAGTTCGTCGCCCGGTGGGCGGTCTCCTCGTTCCCGCAAGGCGTCAATCTCTGCCCACATAGCATCGAGCTCGTCCCGTAGAGCCGGGTCGGAGACCGGTGGTGCCGCCGGCACAACGTCCAAGTCGATGGGTCGGGGCGCTGGTACACACCGCTCCACTAGGGAGGTCTGGCACAACTGCTGGAAATCGAATACCGACTCAAGCCCCAGGGTCGCGGTTGCCACGGACCGGACATTGAGCGCGGCCACAGCCTCCGTAGCGGCACCCAGGTGGTCCAGCCCGGAAAGGCTGTTTATGCGGGCCGCAGCTTCCGTCACGGCGCCCAGTTGGGAAAACGCGCGGTCCAAGTCGGGTATCTGCCAGTTCCACTCGCTGGTCAGCCCAATCGGCAGGTCCAAGGCAGGCAAGTTGGCCAGCGCAGGGGCCATGATGCGAGCGTTCAGGTTCTCAAAGGCCTGGTCTAGGGCGGTGCAGTCGTTCGGTATGTCAAATCTCCTTGTCAAAGCCGCCAGTGTTTGCCGACGGCTCACGTGAGTCTTTCAGGCGGGCCAGTCCCGAGCCCGCGACTGTGTGCCACACGCGCTGTGACAGATTGGCACCCGCCCCCCGACTGCTGCGGGGAACCGTAACGGGTGTGGGCGGCCCCTACAGGTGCGGACCGACCGTATGCTGGCCGTCGGAAATCTCAAGTGCCCCCACTACCCAATTTCAGGCACGCGCGCACCGCGCGGTATCGTCAGTGCAATCTGGTGCCTCGTGCGCCACGCAGGGAGTCCCCGCCATGCTGAATTCCGGCGATTTCACGCTGCTGTTTTGGGACGACAATTACCTGAGTCGATGGAACAACCTGCGGCGGGGAATCGGGCAACCGCAGCTCGTCCCGGAAGCGACCCTCGAGGAGCCGGGTTTCTGGCTCGGGTCGGGCTATCCCACGGCCTTCAAGCACGAGTCGGGCGTCTGGCGAATCCTCTACAACGGCAAGTCCACTGTTCCCGAGGAACAGCCCGACAGCTACGCGCTGGTGGCCGAGAGCGACGACGGCATTCACTGGGAGAAGCCCGACCTGACCGACCGCGTTCCGCTGCCGGACCGCCGGTACCCGCACCAGGTGCTATCGAAGTCGGAAGACTTCCATCAGTGGGATTGCTACTTCGACGAGCGGGCCAAAGATCCGAACGAGCGCGTCAAGGGCTTTGCGGTCGGAAAAGGCAATCATCTGTGGACGTCGCCCGACGGCCTGAACTGGACGCGCGTCGAAGGCGTGCAGTGGCGCAAGCACAGCCCGGACCCTCCCAGCACCGCCTACTGGAACCATGTGCGCGACTGCTACGTCATCAGCGCCCGCCCCGCGCCTCACGCGCACCCGCGACGGGTCGCACTATCCGAGACCAAGGACTTTCGGACCTACAGCGAGCCTGAGTTGGTACTTGCCACAGACGCACTCGACACGCCACTCGCCGAGATCTACGGCATGGTCGCGTTCCCATACGCCGACAAGTTCATCGGCCTGGTCTGGATCTATCACACCGATCCCGTTCCCTTGGTGAAGTACTGGGGAGGCAAGACCGACTGTCATCTGGCCTACAGCTATAACGGCTGGCACTTCAACCGCTCCATCCGAACACCGTTCATCCCCAACGCGGAACAGGGCGAATACGGCGCGGGAACCATGCGCCCGCACAGTCTCATCGTCGACGAGGACAACCAGATCCGCATCTACTCCAGTGCATCCAGGCTTGAGCACGGCTACCACATCAACCCCCACGTGGGACCAAAACGACTGGAGCGAGGTCCGGCCGGTGAGGGCAATGACACCGGCGCCCTGCTCATGCACAAGCTGCGGCTGGACGGCTTCTATCACCTGGAAGCCAGCGCTGGCCCGGGCATGTTTGGCACCCGCTCCCTCTATTGGCAGGGTGGCGAGGCCAGGTTCAACCTCCAGTCGGGACTCGAAACCCGCGTCCAGGTCACGGATCCGGAGGGCGAGGTGATCGAGGGTTACAGCTACGAGGACTGCCTGCCCTTCACCGGAGACGCGCTCGACTGGTCGCCCCGTTGGACTGGCGGACGCGGACTGGCGCGCTTTACCGGCCAGGCGATTCGCCTGGAAGTCCAGCTGAACAACGCGCGCATCTACGCCATTCGCGGTGACTTCCTTCCGCTCTCCGGCAGGGAACTGCGCACCTTTATGACCCAGGGCGAAAAGCCAATCCCGCGGCCCGGCTTCTAGCATGCGGCCGGGAGTGGGTGCTTGTACGAGAGCTCGTTTCTTCTGATCCAATCGCTGATTGCGCAAATGCTCGGCGCATTTCAAGCTGGACGAGCGGGCGTGCCTATCAACGTGCCTGAAGAGAGGCGTTAACCGTGGCGGACGCAACGACAAGCATTCGAATCGTGGTCGATGGCAAGTTGGGGTCGCCCGCGCTCTTGGCGCTCGGCAGGCTTAAGCAGGCGCTGGATCAGCGCGGATACACCGTCGCGGACAACGACGACGCGGTCGAGATCCGAGTCGGAATCTCGGCGACCAACGAGCCGGGCGCGTCTCTTCGCGCGGCTGGCGCTCAGCTGAGTGACGCGCCTGAGTCGCTGGCCTTCGCCTTCGTCGACGGCGCGTTGGCCATCGGCGGTGCTGACGATCGCGGTCTCGCCTACGCCCTGCGCGAAGCCGCGCGCCGCATCGACCTGGCATCAGTGCCGCTGGACTGGAGCGACCTTTTTCCGCCTACCAGCGAGTCCCCGTTCCTCCGCAAGCGCAGCGTGTGCATCTTCCCGCACAACGAGGCTGTGGATGGCCCGTGGTACTTCAATCCCGCGTTCTGGGAGGCCTACTTCGACAAGCTCTCGCTCAACCGCTTCAACGCCTTCAGCCTGACGTTCGGCCATCAGACCGCCTACCTGGTTCCGCCGTACGCCTTTCTGGTTCCGATGCCCGAGTTCCCCGACGTGACGGTGCCGAGCCTGTCCGACGAGCAACGGGAACGACACCTGGCGACGCTGCAGATGATCTCGCGCACCGCCGTCGAGAGGGGCATCGACTTCACGTTCGGCGTCTGGCAGCAGCACAGCTACGAATACGGCGAGTCGCTGGTTGAGGGCCTGACGCTCGACAATCTGGCGGCCTACTGCGAACTCGGCATGGCCAAGGTCCTCAAGGCCTGCCCGGACATTTCCGGCGTTCAACTGCGGGTAAATTCCGAGTCGGGGATTGAGGCCGAGGACAGTCCGGCCTTTTTCCGCTCGATCTACAGCGGTGTCGTCGCGGCCGGTCGCGAGATCGAAATCGACGTGCGCGCCAAGGCCATCGCCGACGACACCTGGGAAGGCGCCCTCGATACGGGATTACCAACCACCGTGTCCACCAAGTTCTGGTGCGAGCACCAGGGCATGCCCTATTCCGCCGGCCTGTTGCAGGACTACGACCGCATGGACCGTCGGCATTCCTACGGCGACCTGCTCAAGTACCCGCGCGACTACGAGTTCATGTTCAGATTGTGGAATCTGGGCACCAACAAGTTCACCTTGTGGGGCGATCAGGCGTGGGTCAGGCGGTATGCCCAGAGTTGTGCGCTCGGCGGGTCCAAAGGCTTCGAGGTCTGCGCGCCGCTGTCCAACAAGGGCTTCCGCAATGTGGGCGGCGCCTGGCCGCTCTTCAAGCCCGAGGACATGCAGTGGTATGAGTTCGAGGACGAGCGCTACTGGTTCTGGTATCTGCTCTTTGGACGGCTGGGCTACGACCCGGAGTGCGGCGCCGACGTGTGGGAGCGCGAGTTCGAATACCGATTCGGCGCGGACGCAGCGGCGGACGTGCAGGCGGCCGTGGTCGAAGGCTCCCACTATCTCCCATTCATCACCGCCGCCCACTTGCCCTCGGCCAGCGTGTTCGGCTGGTGGGCCGAGCGCGATACGGGCGGCCTCCTCGACGCCTACATCGAAGTCGAGCCAAGCGACCTTGCCGGCTTCTACGGCGTCAGCGAGTACGTTGAGGACTATCTGGCCGGAGAGCTTCGGGCCAAACTCACCCCGCTACAGATCGCCGAACGACTCGAGGCACATGCAGGTTCCGCCGAGGCTGCATTGGAACGAGGCAGCGGCTCGGTGGCCGGTGAGGCGCTGCCCGAGTTTCGCGGAATAGAGGCCGATGTGCGGTTGTGTTCGGGCCTTGCGCGCTACCACGCGCACAAGCTGCGCGCCGCGCTGGACCTGGCCTTCTTCTACACGACCGGCGCCGCGGATCGCCTACAACAGGCCAAGGTCCACATGACGAATGCCCGCGACCAGTGGCAGGCGATAGTCGACCACACCGACGGGCTGTACGACGACGAGATGATCTTCGGCCCCGTCAAGGACGAATCCGGAACCTGGAAGCGCCTGACGCCCTACCTGGACCACGACCTCGCGCGGCTCGACGAAGTACAGGACGTCTTCGAACGCTTCGGCCTGTTCGCGCACGGGTTCGACTTTGGCGGACCAGCGGTTGACCCGCATCCCTGGGTGCCGCGAACTATGCAGTCCGCCTGGGTTGAGCGTCGCTTTCGTGCCGTGTCGCCTGATCTGGCCTACACGCCCGAACGAAGCAACGGCTGGAAGGCCACCCGGAACATCGCCGTGGTCAGCCCTCCGCAACCCGAGACAGGCGACATGTTGGCCCGCAATCGCGAGGTTGCGGATCTCCCCCACAACCTGCTGGAAGCAGACTTCCAGCACCGCGGGCGCAATCCCGGTTACGTGGAAAACACCTTCAGGGCCGACCTGGCGCCGGGCATGTACGACGTAACCGTCGTCATGGGCGACACCGCGCCCGACGCCAAAGACCGAGGCCCGATGTGGTTGACGTTTCAGGGCCGTCACCAGACCGACCGCTTCACGATTCCCGCTGGTCAGGTGATCCATAGGACGCAGCGCTGCAACATCGCCAACGGGCGGCTCGAACTGGAAGTCAACTCGCACCCGGCTTCCGACTGGGTCATCAACGCCCTCGTGGTCCGCGAAGTCGCTCCGCGGATTGGGCACGTGCCCATCCGTACCGCCTCGCCCGGCACACTCAACGTGACGGCCACCGTCACCGCGCCGGACGGCGTGGCCGAAGTCGGGCTGAACTGGAACGCTGGCGAAGGCTCTTGGCAGCGCACGCTCATGACTGCCAACGGCGACGTGTTTGCTGCCACCATCGAGCTTCCGGACGTGCGAGAGGCCGCTTACTACATCCAAGCGACCGACGCGAACGGAGAGACCCGATCCTGGCCGGCTGCCGCTGCTACCGCGCCGCGGTCCGTGGCTGTCGGTGGTGCGGTCGGTCGCCCGTCAGTCGACGTGGAGCGCGCGACCGTCGCGCTTCCTGGACACGACCTCAAGGTCACGGCCCACGTGCAATCCTCCGAGGATCTCGATCGGGTAATCCTCTACTACCGCGACCTGAACCAGCGGGAACTCTTCACACCGGTCCCCATGCAGCAAGTGGACGGCGCTTGGACAGCCACCATTCCAAGCATGGACATCGTGCCGGACTGGGACCTGATGTACTACGTCGAGGCCATCGATCGGCTGGGAAACGGTGCAATCGGCCCCGACCTGGACGTCGAGACCCCCTACGTGGTGGTCCCGGTTGCGCGCGGCTAGCCCAGTGCCGCCCTCGGCGCGGACAGCGCGTACGATAGGCGGCGTGGGGATAGCCAGGGAGCCCCGCATGCCGGCCAACAAGCTGCGGAAGATCGGTCCTCGACGCCGGGTTGTTGCCCTGCTTGCCTCGGGCTTGCTGCTGGCCGCCTGCGGCGGTGAGGATAAGAAGAGCGGGACATTCAAGATGCACAAGACCATCGGCGACGGGCCGGGTATGTAGAGCGACCCACGCGGCTTGGCGGACCGCAGCTTGCTCATGCTTGGCACCGTACACAGCTGCGCGATTACAGGCCTCGACGGCGTGGTCGTCGACGTTGAGGCCGACATCAGCAACGGACTGCCCAAGCACAACGTCGTCGGGCTGCCCGATGCGGCCGTTCAGGAAGCCCGCGAACGCACCCGCAGCGCCATCCGCAACAGCGGTGCGATCTTCCCCGAGCGCCGCCTCACGGTGAATCTGGCCCCCGCCGACATTCGCAAGGAAGGCCCGGCATACGACCTGCCGATGGCCGTGGCGATTCTGGCCGCCACCGGACAACTCGAGGGCTTCGACGACAACCAGGCGGTGTACCTCGGTGAGTTGTCGCTGGACGGCGGCGTTCGCCACACACACGGCGTTCTCCCAATGGTGGCGGCCGCCCGCGATGTCGGCGTTGACAAAGCCTTCGTCCCAGCGGTTGACGGCGCCGAGGCGGCCGTCGTCGAGGGCATTGCGGTTTACCCCGTCGAGTCGTTGCAGCAACTCATCGCCCATTACATGGGGCTGATTCGTATCGAGCCGCTGCCCGTCACCGAAATGTCCACGCAAGCCGCGGGCTATCCCGTGGACTTCGCTGACGTGCGTGGCCACGAACACGCCAAGCGCGCCCTGGAAGTCGCCGCCGCCGGCGCGCACAACGTCTTGATGGTGGGCCCGCCCGGATCCGGCAAGACCCTGCTGGCGCGCGCATTGCCATCGGTCTTACCGCCCATGACGCTCGACGAGGCGATAGAAGTCACCAAGGTCTACAGCATTGCCGGTCAGTTGCGGAATGGAAGCGGCCTGGTGGTGGAGCGCCCGTTCCGTGCCCCCCACCACACCGTGACCTACGCGGGAATGGTTGGCGGCGGCAAGTCGCCTCGGCCCGGCGAGATCAGCATGGCGCACCGGGGCGTTCTCTTCCTTGATGAGTTTGCGGAGTTCGGCCGCCAGACCCTGGAGTCGTTGCGGCAACCGCTGGAGGATGGCCACATCACCATCACCCGGGCCGCCTACAGCGTGGACCTGCCGGCCAGGTTGATGTTGGTCGCCGCCATGAACCCCTCACCCTCGGGTTTCGCCACGGCTGACGGCCAGAGTGGCGGCATGAGCGCCGAAGTCGCCCGTCGCTATCGCAACCGCATTTCCGGTCCGCTGCTCGACCGCATCGACGTCCACATTGACGTTCCCCGGCTCGAATACGCCAAGATGGCCGACGAAACCGAACGCGAACCGTCCGCCCACATCCAGGCGCGAATTGCCCAGGCCCGGAAGATCCAGGAAGAGCGTCTGGCGCCCCATGGCCTGTACTCCAACGCCGAACTCACCGCCCGACTGATTTCGCGAATCTGCATCCTCGAACCCGACGCCGAACGCCTGATGCGCAGCGCCCACGACCGCTTGGCGCTCAGCGGGCGCGGGCATCACCGCGTCCTCAAGCTGGCGCGCACCATTGCCGACCTCACGGCCAGCGAGACCATTCGCATCGAGCACCTGGCCGAAGCGCTTCAATACCGGCCCATGCTCGACGAAACCTGACCCAGAGCCAGTTCGCAGCTTATTTGCGGCGGGCTCTGCAACTGACCCGCTAAGCCTCCGCCAGCCGCGGAATCGGTCGCTCGTTGATCGGCAGGTGGATCAGAGCCGACGCCAGTCCCAGCACGATTCCGGCCACCCACATCCCGTCGTAGCTGCCCGTCGCCTCGTAGATCACCCCGCCCAGCCACACGCCCGAAAACGAGCCAAGCTGATGGGAAAGGAAGACAAAGGAAAACAGCGTGGCCAGATACCGCACCCCGAACACTCGGGCAACGATCGCGGAGGTCAGCGGAACCGTCGCCAGCCACAGCAACCCCATGAGGGAGGCGAACATATACGCCACCGGTTCGGTCTTGGGTAGCACCAGAAAGGCGCCAATCACAATGGCACGGCTCGTATAAATGAAGCTCAGGCTCAGCCGTCGGCTGAAATGCGTCCCTGCCATACCGGACAGGAGCGACCCCACAATGTTGAATAGGCCGATCAGCGAGAGTGCAATCGCGCCCACGTGCGGCGCGAAACCCAAGTCCTGCATGTACGACGGAAGGTGCACGGTGATGAACGACACGTGGAATCCGCAAACGAAGAATCCGGCCGTCAGCAACACGTAGCCCCGATGCTCGGCCGCTTCGCGGATGGCCGCCCGCATGCTCTGTCGGGCCGTTCGTTCGGCCGCAATGTCTGGGCTGCCTGGAAGTAGGAACGCCAACGGCACGATGGCCAGCGACCCCACCGCCAGGATCACCATGGCGTCGCTCCACCCGAACGCGTCGATAAACCCCTGGGTAATCGGCGAGTAGATCACCTGTCCCAGCGACCCGGCCGCCATTCCCAGCCCCATCACCAGCGGTCGCCGTCGCGGTCCCACCATCCGCGCCATGGTGGCAATAACCAGCGAAAACGACGTAAAGGCGTTCGCGGCCCCAACCAGCAGCCCGGCCACCAGCAGAAAAACCAGCGACGCCTCGACCGTGGTCATCAGCCACACGCCCAGCGCGTAGGCCAGCGAGCCGCCCACGATCACCCGCACCGGACCAAAACGGTCGGACGACGCCGCGGCCAGCGGCAGCACCAGTCCGAAGGTCAACTGCTGTACGGCCATGGCAATGCTGAATTCGTCGCGCGACCAGCCGTGCGCCTCGGTCATCGGTGGCAGAAACAGACCGAACACCGAGCGCGTTCCGAATCCAATGACGGCGATCAGCGCGCACGCTGCGATCACCAGCAACGGCGTCTGCCAACGCCCCAAGCCGTTGAATACTTGCGCAGGTATCGAGGATGAAGCCATGGTCTAAGTTTGCGAAATTAGGATTATGTCAAGAATCCCGCTGCCACCCTGCTGCCCAACGACCGCGCGGTAGACCGTTGGCTCGTCCGGCGAGTCTATACCTAGCCGAGACGGCATCATCCTCCGTGCGGACCGTGCTTCTTCTGGCCCTAGCGCAGGATGCGCTGATCGATCAGATCCCTGCCGCCCACCCGGTGCTCGATAGTCGCGCCCCGGTACTCCTTGACCTCAAGCTCGTGCAGCGCGTTCACGACCATGAATTGCGTGGGGAGGTCCTCCCAGCGCGCCCGCTGAAACGTAACCGAGCCTTCGCCCTGCCAGCGGGTGGGCTGGCTTAGCGGCGGGTTGAGTGGACTCAGCACCGCGTATTCGGCATCGGCTTCGCCCCATTCGCCGGTCTTGGGCACGTACTTGTAGTGGAGCGTTCCCTTCAGCGAGCCCTCGTCTGGGGACTCGGCCGCTGCCGCCGCCGGCTCCTCAACCTCCACCATGTTCGTTAGGCGCATGTCCATGAACCGAAACCCCAGCCAGCTCGCGGTGCACTGCGTCTCGCCGCCGTGGATAACCGGTTCCGGAAGTTCGCAGTAGATTTTCGAGAACCCCAGCTGCTCACGGCCGGTCAAAATCGGGTCCGTCAGGTTCTCCCAGAGCACCAGGAGCAAAGGCCCGGTTGCCCGGTCGCGTGTCCCGTTGAACCTGGCCTGGAACGTCACGCCTAACGTGCTATAGCCGCGCCCTGCCAGCCAGTCGATCCCCGTCATGTGCGTCTGGGCCACAGTCACCACCGGCTCGCCCACAACCTCGAACCCCGGAGGCGCCAGCGCCTCAAGCTGCTTTCGCTCGCTCAGAAAGCTCACTGCATAGCTTCGCGACTTGCGCTGATCGACACTGAACGCGCCCATCTCGCCGCCCGGCCCCTGTCGCGGACCGGACATTGGCCCGAAGTGCGTCGGCATCAGATACATGGTCTTGGGCTTCAGCTTGTACGGCACCTATGCCTCCCCGTCTTCGGTATCCGGCGCCGGTTCCTGCAACAAGTCATGAGCCAGCAGCGGCTGCGCGGCAAAGAGACCGCCGTCCACCGGCAGGGTGACGCCGGTTATCCATCGCGACTCGTCGCTGGCCAGGAACACCGCCGCCCAGGCAATGTCCCACGGTGTCCCTTCGGTTCCCAGCGGGGTCACCCGACGCCGCAGTTCGCGGTCGACCGGATTGATGCCCGTCTGATACGCCGACTGCAGATGCCCGGGCACGATGCAGTTGGCCCGAATGCCCTCGCGTCCGTGGAAGGCCGCGGTGGCTTTAGTCAGGATGGGCAGCGCGCCCTTGGTGATTGAATAAGCCACGCCACGGTGCCTGGCCCCGGCCAGACCATCGATCGACGACACGTTGATGATCGACCCGCCGCCTGATTCGATCATGGCCGGAATCGCGTGCTTACTGGCCAGGACCGCGCTCTTGACGTTGAGATCGAACGCATTCATGAGCTGTCCCTCGTCCAAATCAGCCACACCCTTGCGCCGATCCCGCCCTCCCCAGCGGTAGCCAAGGTTGTTGACCAGCACATGCAGACCGCCGTATCGCTGGACGGCCGTGGCCACCATGGTTCGACAGTCATTACTGGACGTCGCGTCGCCTTCGTACACCGACGCTTCGCCGCCAGCCTGCTGGATGGCGCCCACGGTGCGCTGCGCGTTATCCGCTGCAATGTCGGCCACAACAACGCGCGCGCCTTCTCGGGCCAGGCAAATCGCCGTGGCCCGACCGGTGCCAATCTCGCCCGCATGGCTCCCACCGCCAGTCACGATGGCAACCTTGCCCGCCAGCCGGCCCTCACTCATCGGGTGCCCCGTTTCTCTGTGGCGGTTAGACGTGGAGCGCACACTTCGATACTGGTCCAGCTAGGCACGTCGGCACAAGCCTACGGTCTGCGCCCTCCATATCTCTCGCCCCCGGAGACCTTTGCACAACGCCCTTCGTCCGCGAAGGTGCGGCCGCTCTTGCTCCCTCTCCTCGGAGACCTTGGCACAACGCCCCGCGTCCTCGAAGGTGCGGCCGCTCTTGCCCCCTCTCCCTGTGGGAGAGGGTTGGGGTGAGGGTCTTCCGGGCAACCGCCCCCGGGTTACGCAAAGGTCTCTCTCCTGGGAGACCTTTGCACAATGCCCGGAGTCCTCGAAGGTGCGGGCGGCTCTTGCCCCCTCTCCCTGTGGGAGAGGGTTGGGGTGAGGGTCTTCCGGGCAACCATCCCTGGGTTACGCAAAGGTCTCCCCCGGCTTGACGCGCGCTTTCCACCGGTCCAGATTGCGGCTTGGCTTCTAAGCACAACACTCGCTTCCGGCCAAGGGCGGCGTGGTGAGCAGGCGGAAAGGGCTGACATGCGCGTAGGCGTAGCTGGCGTCGGTCGTATCGGGCGACCCCACGCCGAGCGGCTCATGGCGCATCCCGATGTCTCCCAAGTCGTCCTCCAGGACGCTAGTGCGGAACTCGCCGCCTCGGTAGCCAACGACCTGGGCCTGCGCGCCGTGACTGACTTCGCCGAGTTGCTGGCCACGGTTGACGCCGTGGCAATTGCCGCAACCACCACCGCCCACGCCGGCCTGCTACGCGCCGCGGTCCAATCCGGCGTACCAACCTTCTGCGAAAAACCAATCTCGCATGACCTGGAGCAGTCGCGCGAGATAGTCGCTCTCATCCACCAGCGCAGCGTTCCCGTGCAGATGGGCTTTCAGCGCCGCTTCGATCCCGGCTACCAGGCCGCCGCTGACTTGGTGGCCTCCGGCGGCCTGGGAACGCTCTACACCCTTCGTACCATCGGCCACGATCCCGAGCCGGCCACGGAGGCCTATATCGCCGGCTCTGGCGGAATGTTTCGCGACTTCAGCGTGCACGACTTCGACGCCATCCGCTTCGTCACCGGCGAAGAGGTCGTCGAGGTCTACGCCCAAACCACAGTCCGCAAGTGGGACATCTACAGACGTTTTGACGACGCCGACACAGCGATAGCCACGTTCACCCTGTCCGGTGGCGCGCTGGGTCTCATGAGCTATGCCCGCCACAACCCGCTGGGCTACGACGTCCGCATGGAACTCTTCGGGTCCCGCGACAGCGTCGTGGTTGGGTGGGACGACCGCGCGCCGCTGCGTTCGCTGGAACCCCGATCGCCACCCCTCGCCGCGAAGCCCTATCCAGACTTCCACGACCGCTTTGCCAAAGCCTACGCCGCCGAGATCGACGCGTTTCTGGACGTAGCCCGTGGCCGTCAGCCGTCGCGCAGTACCGCCGCCGACGCCGTTGAAGCCCTCCGCGCCGCCATCGCCTGCGATGTCTCGCGCCGCGAAAACCGCCCGGTCGCGCTCACCGAGGTGCCCTAGCGACAGTCAACACCGCGCGAGCCGCTTCGACCGCCGATCTGCCTTAGCGTACGAATCCCAATTCGGCCAGCACTGACTTCCGCAGCTTGCACACCATGGTGTAGGCCGGGTCGTACATGTTGCCCACGTCGTACTCCACAAACCGCCCAAGCAGCATGTGCGCCTCGCGAGTGGTCAGGCCGTAGTCCGTCTCCAGCCAGCGCACCATCTCGGTCGTGGCGTGCTGCACGGCCTGATCCAGCGGACGAACGTTCCCGCATGTCATCAGAAACGTGTCGTCCTCGGCCCTTGGCCAATGGATCGTCTTGCCCTTGATCAGATCGAGGCTGAACCTCACGTCCATCGAGATTTCCACGCCGGTGCCGTCCATCTCGCCGTCGCCCTGCAGCGCGTGCCCGTCGCCGAGGAAGAACAGCGCGCCGTCGGTAAACACCGGAAATGAGACGGTGACGCCCGGCGTGATCCGGTTGTAATCCATGTTGCCCCCGTGCGCTCCAGAGGTCATGGTGCTGATCGCTTCACCAATGTCCGGCGCCACTCCCACCGTTCCCAGCATCGGTCGCAACGGCAACGGCTGCCCCGTCAGCCGATTCCGCGGCTCAACCAGCGTTACCGTTCCCGCCTCCACGTCCACGTCCCAAGTCGCCAGGTCAGCCTCGTCGTCAAAGTTCGCCTCGTATTCAAAGTCCACCACGTTTGGCGCCAGCCGCGCCGTTGTCCAGCCCAGCCGCCGGTTCGGCGTTACCTCGTGCAGCTTCAGCACCAGCGTGTCGCCCGCTTCCGCCCCGTTCAGATAAAACGGCCCCGTCTGCGGATTCGGCCGCCCCGCTAGCTCCGCGTTGTCCTGGTCGAACCCACGCGCATCAACCGTCGTCGTCGCAATCGAATCCCCCGCTTCCACATGCAGAGCCGGCGGATGTGTCCCGAAGGTGTTGTAAAAGGTCGTCGGTGAAAAGTCGTGGTGGGCCATTGGTCGCCTTAACGTGCGCGCGAAAGTAGTCATCTTGCAGTGTGGGGCATTGGGTAGCGTGAGTGCCAGCCTGTGACCACCCCTCCGTCCGGATGGAGACTGGGACTGTCAGGCGGCGCAGGCGTGCTGTGCGGTCTGTGGCATCGGACAGGCTGGTGAAGAGTTAGCAGCGCAACGTATTCCAGGGCGCTTGATTCGCAACGTCCACCAGTTCGTAACCGATATCGCCCACGCACGGACCAAGAATCGCGATTACCTTGGCTGGCTCGTCCCCGTCGTTGAACGTGGCATGCACGCAGTCGGCGGGAATGAAAACGGCGTCGCCAGGGCTCAGCATGCGCCGCTCCTGGTCGACCCATTGCTCCACCGTGCCCTTCACGCAGACGATCGCCTCTTCCTGGTCCGGGTGCTTATGAAAGTCGTGCCCGTTGCCCGGCAGCAACTCCACGTCAATCACGGTCAGGTACTCGCTGCCGGTCACCGGCGGATTGCTGAGCCAGCCCAGCGATCCCCAGTCCAATTCATCGCGCGGGGTTTCTGACTGAATGAGGAATCGCTTCATGGTTGCCTCCGCGGTTGGGAACGCTCCAACTTCTCACGAGATCGGCGGCCAGTGCATTCCTGCGGCGAATTGTGCACGCAGAGGCCGGGGACCGAACAGGCGGTTTGCGATAGTACAGCGTGAGGGGTTTCACACGGCCACGGCCCAACTGAAAGGCTCGGCGTATGCGATCGGTCATCTGTGTCCACGAGCGTTTTGACGCCGAATGGCCCTTCGCGGCCGACTACTGGCACGAATGCTGGAAGAGCCAGGGCGCCTGCGAGCTGTATCGCACGCAGGACCCCGTAGCCCGTGCTCCGCATCTCGTCCCGGATCCCGCCTCCGTCCAGCGCCTGGCGCTGCTTGGCTTTCCAGCCGAAGCCGCGGACCTGGAGCCGTTCAGCGCGCTCGAAGAGTGCTTCCACCCGCGTTACGTCCTGAAGCACTGGTTAAGCGATCCGGCTACCAGCGGCATTGAGGCGGCCGTCGCCCGCGGTGTCACCTTCATCCCCCACAGGGTCGACATCTACTGGGGACAGTCCGTGGCCGAATTCGGGCTGGGACTCACCATTGCCGCGTTGCGCCGCATCCCGCAGACCTACGCCGCCATGCTGCGCGGCCACGAAACCTGGCGCTACAAGCCTGAAGTCGGCAGGCCGGGGCGGCGCGGCGCGCAGTTTGGGGACGACGCTCGATTCACCAGCGGCACCCTGGGCGGCAAGCGGGTTCGCGTGGTCGGTGCCGGCAACATCGGCGCTCGCTACGCTTCATGGTGCGCGGCCCTGGGCGCGCAAGTGGCGATCTGGGACCCCTATGCGCCCGACGCCACCTTCGTCGCCGCCGGTGCGAAGCGCTGCTTTCACCTGTCCGAGCTCGTCAAGGACTCGCAGATCTTCGTACCCATGCTGCCTCTCACCGACAGCACTCGCGGCTTGGTCACCGCCGACCTGATCAATGCTCTGCCACATGGGTCG
The DNA here is from genome assembly GCA_965263175.1 of Chloroflexota bacterium. Taxonomy (GTDB): domain Bacteria; phylum Chloroflexota; class UBA11872; order UBA11872; family UBA11872; genus UBA11872. The sequence continues at coordinate 1,989,511 of OZ253587.1, read as the reverse complement.
CTGGTCGTGCAGGTCACACGTGCCGCCATTTGCGACACCGACGCCCTCTACCGCCGCGTTCTGAACGACGAGTTAGCCTTGGCCGCCGACGTGTTCGACGTGGAACCGGTTCCTCTCGACTCCCCCCTGCTGGGTCGCCACAACGTCGTCCACACGCCCCACAACGCCGGCCGCACCCGCGACGCCAATCACGCTTGGGTCAACGACCAGATCGCCCGCTTCAAGCCACGTGCACAACTTGAGCTGGAGGGGTAGCCTTCCGGGAACCGGAATCCGCGGCGTGCGGAAGCGCGCTGCCAGACATGGCAAGGCAGGCGCCGGTGATTCCTAACGCTTGCAGCTATCCCTTGATCCCGGTCAGCGCGATGCCGCGAATAAAGTGTTTCTGCGCGAAGAAAAACGCGATCAGGATCGGCGCAAGTGCGATCAACGCGATAGACATCTGCAGATGCAATTGTGGTTGCTCGTAGAGTCCGGACTGGAAAAACCGCATGCCCACCGCAAGGGTCATCCGGTCCGGAGTGTTGAGATAGATGAACGGCTCGAAAAAGTCATTCCAATTGGTGATGAATGAGAACACGGCGACCGTCGCAATGGCGGGTTTCGAAAGTGGGAACACGACGGTGAACATGATCCGCAGACGCGACGCGCCATCAATAGAGGCCGCGTCGTCAAGCTCGCGAGGGATGGTGCGGAAGAACTGGCGGAGGATGAAGATGAAGAAAGCCGAGCCGCCAATCATTGGGACAGTGAGGGGGAACAGCGTGTCCAGCCAGCCGAGGTCTCTGAACATGATCACTTTAGGGATGATAGTCACGTGCTGCGGAAGCATCATGGTTGAAATAACCAGTAGGAAAAGAGTGTCTCGAATTGGATAGTTGGTACGCGCGAACCCGAATGCGACCACCGCGCTCATAAAGGTCATGACCACGACACCGAGCAAAGTGACAATGGTGGAGTTCATAACCCAGGCTAGAACGGGCCCTGTCTCCCAGACTTTAACGTAGTTTTCCCAGTTTGGCTGCAAAGGAAATAATGGCGGTGGATCTTCGTAGAACTGGTCAATCGACATCACAGAGGATCGGACCATCCAGGCAAAGGGAAAACCGTATATACCGCTGCCCACGACGAGCATCAGATAAATCAGTGTGCGCCAGGCCGTGCGCAGCACGCGCACACGCTCGCCGCGAATCGTGGCAGATGAACGCATGCTCGCGCTTACGCCCGGACTTTGCTGTGACTGCTCTGACAGCAGGGCCATCAGGTGCTACTGCGACTCATCGTATTCGTAGTAGACCCAGCGTCGAGCCACCGCGAATTGCACGAGAGTGAAAACCAAGATGATCACGAACAGAATCCAAGCGATCGCCGAAGCGTATCCCATTTGGAAGATCAGGAATGCCTTGCGATAAAGGTAGAGGAGTACAAACAGCGTCGAGTTGGCGGGGCCGCCGCTTGTCACGATAAGTGCGGTCGTGAACACCTGAAATGACCCAATAATACCAAGCACTAGCGTCAAAAATATAGTGGGTGTCATCATTGGAACTGTTACGTGCCATAATCGCCGTAGATGCCCAGCGCCGTCAATCGCCGCCGCCTCATAGAGGTGCTGCGGAATCCCTTGCAATCCGGCCAAGTAGAGAATCATCGTTGTCCCGACCGTCCAGAAACTCATGATAATCAGGCCAGGCATGGCCCACCTTGTTGACGTTAACCAGCTTGGCCCAGGAATACCGACGAGACCAAGAACCTGGTTTAGGAGTCCACTAGGTTGTAGAATGACGATCCACAACATTGCGGTAGCAACTCCGGCCGTGATCGACGGCAGATAAAACAAGGTGCGAAACAGTGGCATGCCGCGAACATTCTGGTTGAGCAGCAAGGCAATAAGGAAGGAGATCACCATCACTCCCGGAACATGAAGTACAGTGTAATATATGGTATTTATAATGCTTTTGAAGAATACGTCATCCTGAAGTAGGTCGAGGTAGTTATCGATCCAGATGAGTTTGGGGGCGTCTCGAAACCTGTAGTCACTAAGACTTAGATAGAACGAGGCAGCAAATGGGATGAGAATAAAGAGCACAAACTGAACCAGCCAGGGAACGGCAAAGAGAATCCCGCTCCAATTCTGCCATCTACCTCGGCGCATGTAGTGGTCCAATATGGGTATGGGACCGAGCACCGGACTGCCCGGTGCTCGGTCCCGTACGAGTCTATGCAGACAAGTCCCGCATCGTGCGGCGCTCGATACTCATGATTCGAGCAGGCTGGCCATGAACTTGTTCGTGGTCTCGGCGAGGTCAAGCAGTGAGTCCGCAGGGGCCTTTTCACCAATCCAGGCGGTTTCGGTTTCCGCCGAGATGATGTTCCAGAATCATTCCGACCAACCATCGAAACAATGGTTCCCGTACACGTTGGAGTGGAACAGGTTGTTGTTAACGATGTCCATGTTGTTCGGCAGCTTCCGACCGGCTATAGGCTTGAGCCAGGCGTCGCTGTTGATGACCTCTTTTGTTGTCGGCACAGCGCCGCGCCAGTTTGCAACCAGGCCCTGAAACTCTGATCCCGAAAGGAAAGCCGCGAGCGTGATGGTGTTCTCGGCGGACCCGCGATGCTCTGCGTAGCGCGTAATGAAGTGGCCGAGCTGGTTGTTGATGTACCAGTTTTCACCACTCGGCGGTGTCGGGCTTGGCATGATCTCGAGTGTGAATCGATCTTTGATGATCGATTCGTAGTTGCCGGGAGTGTGGATGCCACCGCCAAGCATGCCGATTCGTCCGGCCAGGAATGGGTTGCTGACGCCCTCGATCCCCAACCACGCAATTTCGGCTGGCGCCGGCGCCACTTTGTCGACATGGATGAAATTCATCCAGCGCTCGAACGACTGGACGCTTTCCGGGCTGTCGAATCCGGCGGTCAGATAGGTAGTGTCTCAGTTTGAAATGGCACAGTGCGGCCGGGCTGCTAGGATGTGAGCATGCTGAAACGGTCAAGCAAGAAGCGGCCGCGCGACGCCAATCAGCTCGCCAAGCTGGTGGTGGACATCGCGACGGGTGAGGACGAAGACGTGGAGCCGGACGACGGTAAGAATCCGCACGCCGTCGCGCTCGGTCGGCTTGGCGGGCTCAAGGGCGGGAAGGCAAGGGCGTCGAAGCTGACTGCTGAAGAACGCAGCGAGATTGCGCGGAAAGGGGCCCTCGCGCGGTGGGCGAACCGCTGACGGCTTGACCGCCCGGTCCCGTAGCGGCACATTGCGTCGATTATGACGATTTGCATCGGTGTCCTCTGTGACAAGGGCAAGGGCGTTGTTGCCTGCGCCGACGACATGATCACGGCCGGGGATGTCCAATTTGAGCAAGAAGGCTCAAAGATCACGCGACTCACAAATCGCTGCGTTGCACTTACGGCGGGACCGGCCCTGACGCACATTGAGGTATTCGAGCGGGCCGACAAGGCGACCTCTGCCCTTGCCGACCCTCCGATCGGCCAAATCGTGGCGGAGGTGAAAAAGGCATATGCCGCCGTCCGTAATGAACGGGCAAGAGGAACAGTTCCTCCGACCTCTCGGACTGGATTACCCGACGTACCTTCAGATGCAGTCGGCACTGGCACCAGATCTGGCGTTCCAGGTCGGGCAGCAACTTGCCGGGTTCGAATTGGGACTTCAAGTCGCGATCGCGGGCGTGGATGCCTCGGGCGGCCATTTGCATGCGATCGCCGGCCCTAGCACGGCCGAGTGCTTTGACGCGCTTGGCTTCGTGACGATTGGCTCCGGATCACGGCATGCAGACGCGGTGTTCATTGCGCAATCGTACGACCGCGCGTTTAGTGCAGTGGAGGCGGCGTTTGTAGAGTTTGAGGCGCGGCGGCGCGCGGAAGCTGCGCCGGGCGTGGGCAGCAGGCTTACAGATCTGATATACATCGGGCCGAATATCGTTGAATTCGATGGTGAAGCGCTAAGGATGGTCTGAAGAAGTCCGGCGCCAGCGGCAAGGCCTATCATCGCGGGTGACGGGTGCCAGGTGGGGGATTCGATGCAGCTGCAGCGCTCATTTGCCGACGTGGAGTACGACGGGACGAAGCGCCAGACCCGGCGGGCGCAGTTTCTGCAGCGGATGGACGCGCTGATTCCGTGGGCGCGGCTGGAGCAACGCATTCGCCCGGTCTACTCGGCCGGCGAGCGCGGACGCCCGCCCTACCCGTTGTCGGTGATGTTGCGGATTCACTGCGTGCAGCTGTTCTATAACTTCAGCGACCCGGCGATGGAGGACGCGCTGTACGACAGCGTGGCGGTGCAGCGCTTCGTGGGGTTCGCCGCCCGGGGCCCGCGGCCCGATGAGACGACGATTCTCAATTTCCGCCACCGGCTGGAACGGCATGGCCTCGGCGACGACCTGTTGGCCGAGATCACCCGGCATCTGGCGACGCAGGGCGTGCAGCTGCGGGAAGGCACGATCGTGGACGCGACCATCATCGACGCCCCAGCGTCAACAGCGAACCGCGCCCAGCAGCGAGATCCGGCAATGCATCAGGTCAAGAAGGGGAACCAGTGGTATTTCGGGATGAAGGCCCACATCGGCGTGGATGCGGTGACCGGCCTGGTGCACCGCGTGGCGACCACCGCCGCGAACGTGGCCGATGTGACGCAGGTACCGCAGCTCCTCCACGGGGGCGAGACGCAGGTGTGGGGCGACGCGGTCTACCTGGGCGTGGATCGACGCCCGGAGCACCAGGCCCGGGCCGTGGACTGGCAGGTGGCCCTGCGGCCGGGGCAGCGGCGGCGGTTGGCGCCGGGCAGCGAAGCCGCGCAGGCGGAGCGGCGCAAGGCATCGATCCGAGCGAAGGTCGAGCATCCGTTTCTGTATGTGAAGCGCCACTTCGGCTACGCCAAGGTGCGCTACCGGGGCCTGGCGAAGAACCGGACCCGGCTCTGCCTGCTGTTTGGGCTGGCGAATCTGCTGCTCGCGGAGCGGCAGGCGACCGTGTAAGCGGGAGCCCTGCGCCCCGCGGCGGGACGCGGACGGGCCAACCCGCGGCCGGCGCGGTCAACCGGCCCTGAATTGAGGTCTACCCGGCACCTCCTGGCGCCCCATCAGCGCCCTGGTGCCCTGGTGCCCCGCTTGTTCAGAGCTTTCCTAAAGTTCCTCGACGGTGCGTACACGAAGCTTCGCGGTCAGGAAGACGCCGCGCGCCGCGAAGTGCGCAACGAAATGTCGGCCCCGGTCGATAAGTCTAATGGGGAGGATAAAGGAGGCGAGCCTGATGGAGATCAAGGCTAGGCGGATTCCGTCCCAGGAGGCCGCAGCCTTTGAGGAATACCTCAAGGTGCGTGCCGCGCGGTTGGCTTTGCGGTGGAAAAGTGGCAAGCCGCTACCGCGTATGAAGCGCCGCGCTGTTCGTGAGCAGCCTCCGGTGACCGTTCCGGCGGACGCATCGCAGTAGCACCCCTAGAGATTTTTGGGAGCGCCCCCACCGGGCGCTTCCTTTTTGTTGACTATCCCTGTGCGCTCAGGCATAATGTTCAGTATGAACAGGTTGCCAATCAAGAATCGCGCGCAAATCCTCAGCGCACTCGTCGAGGGCAACAGCCTTCGGGCCACAAGCCGAATGGTGGGCGTATCCATCAACACCGTGACCAAGCTCTTGGTCGATGTCGGGACGGCGTGTGCGGAGTACCAGGACAAGGCGCTCCGCGACCTGAGTTGCCAGCGCATCCAGGCCGATGAGATTTGGGCCTTCTGCTACGCGAAACAGAAGAACGTCCCGGCCGACAAGATCGGCCAGTTCGGCTACGGCGACGTGTGGACCTTCACGGCTATCGACGCGGACACCAAGCTCTGCGTGTCGTGGATGGTGGGCGACCGAACGTCAGAATCGGCGCTCACGTTCCTGACCGACATCGCCAACCGCGTACCCGACCGTTTCCAGCTCACGACGGACGGCGCGTCGATCTATCAGAACACGTACGTGGACGCCTTCGGGCCGATTGTGGACTACGCGCAGCTGCAGAAGCTCTACGCGGCCACGGTCGATCAGACCGGGCGCTACAGCCCGGCAGCTTGCATCGGGACCAAGACGGCTGTCATCACCGGCACGCCGAACCCCGACCACATATCCACCAGCTACGTAGAGCGCGCCAACCTGACGATGCGAATGAGCATGCGCCGGTTCACGCGCCTCACCAACGGCTTCTCAAAGAAGGCCGAGAATCACGCGCATGCCGTGGCAATCCACTTCATGTACTACAACTTCGGGCGTTACCACCAAACGCTGCGTTCGACGCCTGCGATGCGGGCCGGAGTGACCGATCACCGATGGTCCCTAGAGGAAATCGTTGCGCTGGCAAACTGAGACACTACCTGGCTGTGGCTTCAAAAGAGCGATTTGAACCGCCCTGGGTTTGATGGAGACTCAGGTCATTGAGTCCCAGCCTCCGCCTGGACCTGCGCACGATACGGCGTGGCTTCGTACTCGGCGGGCGGGACGTAGCCGATGGCGCCGAAGAGCCGACGGTGGTTGAACCAGTCGACCCACCCGAGCGTCGCCAGCTCGAGGTCCGCGACCCCGCGCCAAGGACCGCGGCGGTGGACCAGCTCGGCCTTATAGAGCCCGATCACTGACTCCGCCAGGGCGTTGTCGTAGGCGTCGCCCCGGCTCCCCACCGAGGTCACCGCGCCCGCCTCGGCGAGCCGCTTCGTGTAGCGGATTGAGCGGTACGGCCCGCCACGATCACTGTGGTGGACCAGGCCGTCGAAGGGCCCCGGTTGCGCCCAGAGCGCCTGCGCCAGCGCGTCGAGGGCCAGGTCGGTGCGTAACGACCGCGCGACCTGCCAGCCGACGATGGACCGGGAGCACGCGTCGATGATCATGGCCACGTACGCGTAGCCCGACCAGGTGCGCACGTAGGTGAGGTCGGCCACCCAGAGCCAATTGGGGGCCGGCGCCTGGAAATCCCGCGCCACCAGGTCGGCCGCCCGCAAGGCACTCGGGTCTGACACCGTCGTGCGGCGCGCCTTCCCGCGCAGCACACCGGCCAGACCCAGCTCCCGCAGCAGCCGCTCCACGGTGCAGCGCGCGACCGGGATGCCCTCCCGCTGCAGCTGGCGCCACAGCTTCCGGGTGGAGACGCCGGCGATGAACAGCCGACCAATCGCCGTGTCGAGCTCGATGGTGCGCCGCTGGTAGCGATCGAAAGTCTGGAAGCTGAACCCGGTGGAGCCGTCCGGGCGCCGGATCCGCGGGACTTCCAGGTCCTCGAGGCGCCCGCACCTGGTGGCTAAGTCGCGCGTGTAGGCCCCCTGGCGGTAGGCCTGGCGCTGGGACGGCCGCGCGTGGCGGTCCGCCTGGACCAGCTGCGCCGCCTCCTGGTCCACCGCCTCCCGCCGGAGCACCCGCAGCTGCTCCTTGAGCTGGCCCTCGATCCCCTCCCCGATCTGGCGCGGGAGGTTCTCGATCAGCTCAAGCTCGGGCCGGCCAGCCGCCTGGCGCTCCCAATCCTGTTCGTGCCGGTCCGCTTGCAGATGAGTGCCCCCTTTCGGCGCTGAACCAATCGAAAGGGTGGCACCCCCTGCTGCATTCCAACAACATTCCGGACGTTACCTGGTGTGGAGTTGACCCGACGTTGACACCCTGACGCTCGGGGGCAGAAGCTCCTGGAAGGGACTTGAGGTGCCACGAATCCATCCACCATATTCAGCCGAGTTTCGGGCCGAGCCGCTGTAGCCGGCCGCCCGTTCCTTCGGGTCTGTTGGGAACGCAACGCGAGAGTGCGTTCCACCACGACGTGTTGTTTGGCTCGACGAATACGCCCGCTGCAGTGGCCGAGCTGGAGTCCCTTGTTGACGACGTGCGCGATTTCCCCGAATCGCCCAGTAAACCTTCCAAAACCGTCTGTGGGCGCGATGCGTCTTGGAAGGCAGACCGGCCCCGGTGCCGCAGGGCGTCGGCCGTCAGCACATCGACCTCACTCGCGCGATCGATAAGCCGGCGAACAGCGGCACGACGGTACGGCTGACGCTCGACGAGGGCGATCTGTATTACCCGTCCGAAGTACGGCTTGCCCGGCCAGATTGGTTGCCGCGGCTGCCAATAGAGTGAAGAATCCGCGGCCGCCTCCGCTATGCCTCCGGGACAGTCACCTGCTGAATCTGGCCCGTTTCCGACGCCGCATATGCCGCGTCGATGCACTCGTTCACCCACATGCCCCCTTCGGGCTCGACGGGCGACGGCGCCTCGCCAAGGCAGGCGCGAAAGAACGCTTGCGTGAGCAGCCGATAGGCGTCGGCTGTGGCACCGGTGTTGTCAAACGTCCAGGTCTTGAGCGGAGCGCTAGCGTGCACGCCGCGATGGGACGCCCATTGCAAGGGCTCGCCGATGGAATCCCCGCCCGGATTGAAGCGCAGCCAGCCATCGCGTCCCCAGAAGATGATTCCGTTGTGCCGTAAGGAACGGTATTCGGCGCTGCTCGTGTAGTAGCCGGAATTGAGATTGCCGATCATCCCGTTGTCGAACTCGATGGTTACAGAGGCCGCGTCATCGACCGTGATCGGCTCTCCGCCCACAGCCTTGCACATGGCGACCACCGATCGGAAGTTTGCCCCGCTGATGTGGCGCAGCAGGTCGAGATAGTGGCAGCCGAGAATCGTCAGGTGCCCGCCACCGGCCTTCTCCTTCGAGAAGAACCAGCCGCCAGCGCCCACGTCATACTCCGGCCTCGCCGCACGGCTCTGAAGCGTCCGTTCGTGATCGGCCACGAACCAGGCCTGGAACGAGAACAGATCGCCCAACAGGCCCTCCGCCACCAGGCGGCGGGCCTCCTGGACCATCGGATACATGCGGGACACATAGGCGATGCACAGGTGGCGATCGCGGCTGCGCGCCAGCCGGTAGATCGCGCGGTAATCGTCGATGTCCACGTAGCCGGGCTTCTCGTGAAAGACGTGTGCTCCCGCTTCCAGCGCCTGCGTGATCGCAGCGGGCATGCGCCACGGCTCCATCGTGATCAGCACGGCGTCCGGCGCGAACTCGCGATACATCTCATCGAGATCGGTATAGGTGGCGTGGACCTTGTCGCCGGCCCCTTCCCGTATGTCGGCGAAGGTCCCCCCGGTCGCGTCGGCGGCGGCCACCTCGCCAACCTCGTCATTGAGGAGCGCGTCGATTTGCGCGCTCCGGTGCCAGGCCGTCGGCTCGGTGACCACGGCCACGCGCAGCTTCTCACTCATGCCCAAGCGCCTCCATCGGTACGGTTGGATCTCTGCCCGCAGGCAGCGATCCTGCGTCACGGCTGCCAGCCGGTTGGTCGAGCCCGTCGATCCGCGCAATGGTTGAATCACCGCTGTGCGTCGCCGGCGGCCCGATCGCCAGTCCAGGGTCTGGCGATCGGACAAAAAGCCGCAGCGTAATCGACTCGCCGCCCGATCGTCGTCAGCGGTTCCGTGGCGACTTCATCGCCAGCGGGCCATGCTAGCGTGAGCGTAGCTCGGGCACGACATTCTCGTCACCACTGCTCCCGACATGGTCGCTTCCCTTGGGGTGTGAACCGACACGGCCAGCGCACTGCTCGTCGCCGTCAGCGGCAACCCGGAGCACCTGCCCAGCGAGGCCGCCTTCGCCCATCTCTGTGGGGTCGCCCCTATCGACGCCTCCTCGGGACTCACCACCCGGAAACGACTGAGCCGCAGTTAGGATAGGAGCGCCAATCTGGCCCTCGATCGGATCGTCATGGTCCGCACGGTCTTCGATCCCCACACCCGCGCCTATGTCGCGCGCCGGACTCTGGAGGACCGCTCCAATCGGGAGATCATCCGTGCGCTCAAGCGCTACGTCGCGCGCGACCTCTACCGTTGCCTCCCACGAGTCCACCATCCCGCTTGACGAACGATAGGAGCACCAGACCCCCACTTTGCGCGCAGAGCGGTAGTCGAGCGCTTCTGTGCCTGGCGTCGATGCGACACGACGGGACGAGGGTCAACCCGGATTGCTGTAGGCCGTGTCGAAACCGCCGAAGCTTTGCAGGGGCACCGTGGGGAGCGCCAACGTGGGCTCGCCCGCGGCCATCCACCCGGCAATCTCGGCGCGGTGGCCCAAGCGCCGCAGCGCGTTCCAGCCGGTGTCGAAATCGGCCCGCCCCACCCCGGCGTAGGAGTCCCAAAAGAAGAGCGCATCCGTCCCCGCCGCATACAAGCCGTGCGCCACGCGTCGCTGCTCCGCGGCCGGCAAGTCACGCGGCATGATATTCATCGAGAGCATGCACGCCGTGCCCGCGTGGTGGCGGTGTCGAGCCGTCGCGAGGCGTCCGCGCGCGCGGTCGCGCAGGCCGCCGGCCTCGATAGTGCCTTCATCTCCACCGACCTGGCGGACGTGCTGGCGCGTGACGATGTGCAGATCCTCTCCATTTGAACGCCGCACGACCTTCATCCCCACGACACCATCGCCGCCGCAGCGGCTGGCAAGCACGTGCTGATCGAGAAGCCCGCGGCGCTGGACCTGCCGGCGCTTCGCGCCATGCGCGACGCCGTCCGTGAGGCCGCGGTCAAGACGGTCGTCGGCTTCGTGCTGCGCTGGAACCCGCTGTTCGATCTGCTCAAGAACCAGATCGCCGCCGGCGCCTTCGGCCGCATCTACCTGGCCGAGGTCGACTACATCCATGGCGTGGGTCCCTGGTACGGCCAGTTCGGCTGGAGTCGCACCGCGGCCCAGGGTCGCTCCTCGTTTCTCAACGCCGGCTGTCACGCCGTGGACGCTCTGCGATATTTCCTGGAAAGCGACATCGTCGAAGTCAGCGCCTATGCGGTGCAGGGCAGCGACCGGTTCGAGTATCCCGGAACCACGGTCATGCTCTGCAAGTTTGCCAACGGCGCGCTCGGCAAGTCCCTGTCGAATATCGATGCCGTCGGTCCCTACCGCTTCAATGTCGCGTTGTACGGCGAACGGGGTAACGCGCTCAACAACCGTATCTTCTCACCGCTGCTCGGGGGGCAGACGGACTACGCCGAGGTGCCCACGATCCTGCCTGACAGCGGCGATGTCACGCATCACCCGTTCAATCCGGAGATGTCGCACCTGCTCGATTGCATCGGGCAAGACGTCGAATCGCCCCTGAGCCTGGAAAATACGCTCAACACCCACGAGGCCTGCCTGGCCGCCGACATCTCCGCCGCCGAAGGCCGGGCGGTTCAGCTCCCGCTGCTGGCCTGACGCATGACCGGGTGTCACCAGCTCCCGGCGCCAATCCGGGTCGCCAAAGGTCACTCTCTCGATGTCGTTCCTGTGTGTCCAAGCTGGGGAGCGGGGCTTGGTGGGTCCCGAGCAACCGGCGGGGGTGACTCAGTCATTCGGTGGCTGCCGGTGGGCAGGCCTTCGCCTCGGTGTGTCCCCCCGCCGGTGGATTGCTAGGGGCGGCCGGCGTGACTTGACAGGAGGGTGTAATCCGGGGCTGCCCCACACAGGATCGCTCCATCGCAGCGCACACGCGTCGCTATCGAATCGCTGCGCGCACGCGCTCCAGGATGTCGACGTAGCTCACGCCGGCGAAGTCCGTCATATCGATTGAAACGGTTTCGCCGGACACGGACACGGGTTCGAACGGCTGATGCAGCCGTGCTCGGGTCTCACGCAGCATCTCGGCCCCACCGTGGCCCGCATGGCGCTCGGCCGAGCTGGCCCGCACGCGGTTGCGTTCGTAGAGCACCTCGGCGTCGCCCGTGAGCACGATCTGGACGACGTGGCACGAACAGGTGCGCTCGATGGCATTGACGCGGGCGTTGTCGAACTGTGGGTTGAGCAGGCTGTCCAGCACGACGGGGACCCCTGCCTGCAGCAGAGCCTCAACCTGGCCGAACATCACCTCGATGGCCGCGTGGCCAAGGCGCTTGGACCACTCGCGGTCCTGCACCCCCAGGGTGTCGAACAGACGTTCCTTGATCGCGTCTTTTGCGACGACCGGAATGGCGAGTTCATGCCCTAGGTACGTGGCCAGACGCGTCTTTCCCGCGCCGGGACGTCCGTTGACGATCAGGAAAAGCGGCGTTTCGCGTGACACTCGAGCGTGACTGGGCGGTCAAGACCTGCATGGTATGCGGACACCGTGGCCAGCCGGCGGCGCCGTCCGGTTCGCAATTCCGAAACGAGCCGCTGTTCCACTTGGAGGAGGACACAGCTCCACGAGGCCTGCCCTGTGATTGCCGAGGGGAGTCGCGCCCGAGCGGTCGCGCGTCATGCCGACACCAACCTGAAGGCCTGCCCTGAGCCGTCACTGCGCCGACCGACGGTAAATCCTATCGGCAGCGGTCCCGAGACGTCCTCTCCCTCGATGGAGAGGGCTGGCGGAGCGTTTCACGAAATCCCATCGCCATGCGGGGTCTGGCTAGCATCAATCCGCCCGCGGCAGCGAAGCCGAGGGATCGCCTAGAAGCTGTCGGTTCCACGAGACAGGGATGCGTTCCCGCGCCCCGGCGGCATTTCCCCGTGCGCCTACGCCGCGAAGTCCCGCAGATGCCCGGCCAGCCGTGGGTGCCGCAGTTTGCGCAGAGCCTTCCACTCGATTTGTCGGATGCGCTCGCGGGTCAATTGGAAGCGCTCGCCGATCAGCTCCAGGGTGCGGGGTGCCTCGCCGTCGATCCCATACCGCAGCCGCAGCACTTCCTGCTCGCGCGCGTCGAGCTTTCCGAGCGCGCTGTTGAGGTCTTCCACCAGCATCGTATCCGCCGCGGCGTCTAGCTGTACTGACTACACACCTGCGAGACACCTGACAGTCGCGGAACCTCCATCGAGACTTGGAGTCACTACCCACCAACGTCTCAACGGAGGTTCCGATGGCTGATGCTACGGGATACCCGCAGCGGATGCGGTATTCCTTCGAGGTGCGCTGCCGAGCGGTGGCGCTGATGGTGGCCGGGGCGAGACCCGGCGCGGCGGCGCACACCGTCGGCGCCAGCCGCGCCAGCGGGTATCGCTGGTGGGCGCGCTTCCAGGCGGAGGGCTGGGTGGGGCTGCGGCCTCGGGCGCCCGTACGGCCCGTTGCGGCGCCACGTCCGCTGAAGCTGTGCGCGCCCGGCTCTTCGCGTCAAGCGTCGTTGCCGCCTCCTCGAGCTCATCCGTGAGCTCCAACAGCTCATCGGCGGACAAGGTCGGATGGTTGGCCGCTGTATCCGTCCCCACGGTCTCGGCCTGAATCGATGTCCTGTTCATTCCTCGGCCCGCTTCAGTGGCCATATGCGCTTGACCCTCTCAGCACCGGTGGCGCGATCGACCTGACGGCCGCCCGCGAAGCCGCCATTTCGTATATCGGCACGCGCTGATTTCAGCTGCACGCGCCGGACACGATCGCTCGTCGCCAGCCTTCGTCGTACGCGGTGACACAGTGAACCGTCCAGCGTGGGAGTGACTCGGTAAGCCCTGTGACAATTTGGCTCCGCCGAGCCCGCCTTCAAACGCAACTGTCATGTTTTCAATACGCGCACGGGCGTCCCGAGGATTGACCCCAATCGAGGGAGAGGCTCGGTGAACTGTGCTAGCGTGCCGCGGCCTATGAAATCCAGCGGGTACCACGACATGGCCGATTCGAGTGCGCGAGTGCGCATCAGCGATTCCCATACCACCTGTGAATTCGCCGCCGATGCTCGGCCCGCGGTGCTCGTCGATTCCCCAGCGCGCCTGACGGCCATGGCCCGCGACGCCTACGGTGGCGCCTGCGACGACCTCGATGTGGATGCTTATCTGCGTGCGCGTACGCCGGGTCGCATGAACCCCTGCACGGGACCGATTGGCGTCCGCGGCGCCCAACCCGGCGATACCTTGGCGGTCACGATCCAGGCGCTGCGGGTCGCGTCGCGCGGCTACGTGGCGGCGCCGCCCGGGCTGGGCCTCTTATCCGGCGATCCGGTTCCCCCTGAGGTCGAGGCATTCGACGTGCAGGGTGAGCGGGTTCGCTTCGCCGGCCGCGTGGACGTTCCATTGCGCGTGATGGTCGGCACCATTGGTGTGGCCCCCGCCGAAGGTTCGGTCGAGACCCTAAACCTGGGCCGGCACGGCGGCAATCTCGACTTCAACCACATCACCGCCGGCACCACGGTCTACCTGCCGGTGCGCGTACGCGACGCGCTGTTCGGCGTCGGCGACGTGCACGCCACCATGGGCGATGGCGAGGCGCATTCGGGTGTGAACATCGCGGCCGAGATTGATCTCGACGTGCGGCTGATCTCCGACCAGAACTTGGAATGGCCGTGGTTCGAGACGGCACGGGAAGTGATGACCCTTGGGGTGGCCGACGGATTGGAGGCCGCGCTGCAACTGGCGGCGCGCGCGATGGAGGACCTGCTCGTTCGTCGGCTGTCGCTGAGCGCCACGCAGGCGCGGATGCTCAGCGGCGCGGCCGTGGACTTGCGCTTGGGCCAGGTGGGCGGCTATGGCGTGCCGGTCAGCGCCTACGCCGTCTTCCCGAAATCCGCCCTTCCGGCCGGCGACTGCGTCTGGATCGAGCCGCCTGGGCTACCATCGCGGCGCTCGGCCGCCGATCGCCATTCGCGGAGCCTGGGAAGGACGCGCCGCGCACATGTACGTAAACGAGGCACGCGCCAAACTGGCTCGTGGTGAGCCCGCGATCGGGATGAGCTGTGGGCTCGAATCTCCCACCAGCTGCGAGTTGGTTGCCAGGTCGGGCTACGACTGGGTCATGCTGGAAGGGCAGCAATGGGTCTGGGATTGGAGCAGGTTCCAGCACGCCATCGTGAGCATCCTGCAAGGCGGCTCGGTGCCATTCGCGCGGGTCTCGCACAACGATTACGCCGAGATTGGCAAGGCTCTGGACGCAGTCATGCTCGGGATCGTGGTGCCGATGATCCACACGCCGGACGACGCGAAACAGGCCGGTGACGCGGTGCGCTTCCCGCCGCGAGGGACGCGCTCGCTGGGCGCGACCCACGCGACCCGCTACGGCGCGGACTACACGACCTGGGCCGACGACGAGATCCTGCTCATGGTGCAGATCGAGTCCGCCAGCGCGATCGAGAACTGCGACGCGATTCTGGCCGACCCGAATGTGGACGGATGTTGGATCGGCCCTGGAGATCTGGCCGTGTCCATGGGGATGAGCGCTCCCGAAGCGCCGAAGGGTCACCCCGATCAAGAGGCCGCCTACCTGGAGGTTCTCAGCGCCGCCCGCACGACCGGGAAGTTCAGCGGCATTTCCTGCCGCACCGGCGCGGAGGCGGCGCGGCGCATCGAGCAAGGGTTTCAATTCGTGACCTGCGGCAGCGACGCCAATCAGTTACGGCAAGCCGTCGCCGCCGATCTGCAAATCGCTCGCGCGGCCACCCGCGGCAACGCGTAGCGCGCTCAAGCGCCCCAGGCGAGGAAACGGCGACCAGATAATGGCCAATCCCCTGCGGATGATCGTTGTGGGCGCCGGGCGCGGCCAGACGCATGCCCGCAGCTTCCTTCGGGTGCCCGAAAAGTTCGAGTTCGCCGGCCTGGTTGACATCGATGCCGAAACTCTCGGCGGCGCGCTGGAGCGGCTCGGTTTGTCGGCCGACCTCGGCTACGACTCGTTTGCCGCTGCCCTCGACGCCAGCGGCTGCGATGGCGTGGTCATTGCGACCTGGGCGCGCAGCCACGACGACCTGGTGCAGCAGGCGCTGATGGCCGGAAAGCACGTGATGGTGGAAAAGCCGCTGACGCTGCTGCTGGCGCCCGCACTGCGCCTCACGGCGCTGGCCGAGGAGCGCGACCTCATGATGGTGGTCACCACGCAGTGGCGCTATTTGCCGGGACAGCGCACGGTGCGCCGGCTGCTCACCGAGAACGTCTACGGCGAGCCGCAGACCGGCCACATGCTGAGCTATAAGGCCCGCGGCGGCGAGTACCCGGATTCCGAGCACTCCCAGTTGTGGCAGATGACCGTGCATGAGATCGACTCGCTCATCTCGATGGTCAATCGGCGCGTCGTCGAGGTCTATGGGCACTCGTCCCGGCCGCCGAAGACGACCTGGCGTCGTGAGTCCACCGTGACCGCCGAGGTCACGTTCGAGAGTGGCGCGCGCTTCGCGCTGGTCTCGACCTCGGACGCGCGCGTGAACGGCGTGGATTTCCGCGCCGAATGCGAGCGCGGGGCCGTCGTGCTACGCGACACGGAATCGTTCGGCGGAGACGAGCAAGTGCTAGTCGGGACTGACCGCGCAATCGGTCTGGAACCCCAACCCCTCGATTTCGAACTGAGCGATCGGCGTGAGCTCGATGTGCGCGTGGCCGAGTCGTTTGCCGATTGGGTCAACGGCGGTCCCGAGCCTGAGACCAGCGCCCGCAACCACCTGCAAGTCCTCGCCACCTTGAACGGGATCATCGACTCGGGCGAATCAGGCCAGCCAGTTCAAATAGACGTGTAGCGGCCGTCCGCCGCACCCACCATTCGCCCCGAGGCCCCGCGAGGAAGTGAGCCGGGGCTGAAGATTCGCCGCGCCAACTTTTCGCTTAATTCGCGGCTCATATCAGTAGATCGTTAACGTAGGCGGCTGCAATCGGCGCTCGCCGCGATGTAGCCGTCCAAAGCATGCGCGACCACCCCGCCAGCGAGGTCCTGCGTTCCCTTGTGATGCTGGCGAGCGCCGGCGATGCCAATGCATACGGCGAGATAGTCTCGCGATTTCGCGCCATGGCGGTCGGTTATGCCTACGCGAGGCTCAACGATCGACACCTGGCCGAAGACGCGGCCCAGGAGGCGTTCATCGCAGCCTGGCAATCCCTATCTCAGCTCCGCGAGCCCGATCGCTTTGCGGGCTGGCTGCGACGCATCGTGCACACGCGTTGCGAGCGGATGCGTCGACGTGCCGCGGTGCCGAACATTCGTCTCGATGCGCTCGGCGACCCTCCCGAGCCGGGCGTCGATGACTCGGCGCGATGGCAGCTGCTGGAACAGGCGGTCACGCAGCTGCCGAACGCGCAACGCACCGTTCTGACGCTGTTCTACTACGGCGAACACTCGAAGCCGGCCGTCTTGACGCCGTCGAGGCACTGCTCGACCAGGGCGCCGATCCGGACGCAACACAGGCGGGGGGCGGCGGCCGGCGCGCCGACGCCTGGTACCGCCCACGGGGGCAGCGTCCGGTCGATTCGGCCATGCGGCGGGATGACTGGGGAATGGTTCGGCGGCTCCTCGATGGCGGCGCTGCGTTCACCATTGAGGTCGCGGCGGGAATGGGGGACCTCGCCCGAATTCGAGAGCTACTTGATGAGGATCCGGAGTGCATTTCGAAGCTCGGCGATTTCGGCGGAAGACCGCTTGGCGAAGCCGCCCAGCGTGCGCATGCCGAGGCCGTCAAACTGTTGCTCGATCGTGGCGTGGACCCCAACCTGCGGTTTGGCCGCGACGCACCCAACGGAACGGCGCTGTGGCACGCCGCGCGAATGGGTAATGTCCGCCTCGCCACGCTGCTGCTGGATGCCGGCGCCGACCCAAACAGCTCCGTCGAGTCCTCAGGCACTGCCACCTGGAACGCCAAGGACCCTGAGCTGCGAGCGCTTTTTTACCGCCGCGGGGGAACGGTGGACGTGGGCGGGTTGCTGCTGGACGGAAACATCGACGCAGTGCTGGCCGTCGCTGATGCCGCGCCGGAGATCGTCAGCAGTAGCGGCTGCGGCGGCATATTCACGTTCGTCGTTTCGTTCGAGAAACGGGAACTTCTACAGCCATTGCTCGATCGTGGCGTTCGCGTGCCGGATGTCGTCACGGGGTGCCGGACCTACCTGTGGCACGTGCCCGACATGACTCGCGTGCTCCTGGAGCACGGCATGAATCCCAATTTGCCCAACTGGCAACGGGTCACGCCGCTGCATGAGCTCTGCCACGTCACGCCTTTCCACGGCATGCGATCGGCGGCGGGCCGGCGACGGATGGCTAAGCAGGCCGAGCGGCGACTCACGTTGATCGATCTATTCCTGGAGTTCGGCGCGAATGTGGACGCGATTGACGAGGAGTTCCGTTCAACGCCGCTGGGCTGGGCGGCTCGCAGCGGCCTGGAAGACGCCGCAGAGGCCTTGCTGAAGCGAGGCGCCGACCCCAACAAGTCAGGTGAACCGTGGGCGACGCCGCTGGCCTGGGCGAGGAAGCGCGGCCACCGCGACATCGCGGCGGTCCTGCGCGACCACGGTGCTCGCTGACATCGACCCGCGCGTGCTGATCCGGCAATCATCCTTGCGCTAGGGTGCCCGCTTCCTGGGATGTTGCTACGGGTGGCGTGGAACGTTGTCTCTCCCCGAGGGACAGGCCTGCCCTGAGCGCAGCCGAAGGGTTGCGGGCTGGGGTCTGAAACCCCCTCTCCCTGCAAGGGAGATCGCAGTCAACGCTGTGGCACCTTGAAGTAGTCTTTGAGCGAAACGTGTTCAGTTACCGTGCGGAATTCCGGCATTCTTTGGCCACCACAGCGGCGACATGGCCTTGGCACCTATGGACTCCAGCGGCCGATCGTCAGCCCAACACTCTCGTCATGAAGCTGCGACACGGCGCTGCCTCCGTTTGAATGCAAGCGTTCGTGTCCAGGACGTGGCCCAACCATTCACCACTGCGGCCCGAGACGTAGGGTAGCCAGCTTTCCAGCTCACCGACAGGAACGGGAAAAACGCCGATCGTCTCAAGACGCCCCGACAACAGGTCGAACCGAGCAGGCGACTCGGCGTCTGGCAGCGCGTCCCGACGTCGGCGCCTGAACGCGCCCTGTCCGTTTCTTGACTTGGGCGGGTCGACGTCGCCGTCGGAGCCGTCGCCAACGGAACCCTCGCCGTCGTCCGAGTGTGCGCGCTTGCTGGCACTCGCGACGCCTCCGCCACCCAATCCGTCAACGGTCGATTTCAGCGCATCAACATCGGCGGCGTAGGTCGGCCATTCGCCGCCGTGGGTTGTGTCCGATCTCAGGTCACAACCTGGTCCCCCGCACCTTGGGCGCGAGGAGGCGGCCGATCGCGAACCTGAAGAGAGCCGCCGAAAGGAGCACGGCGTGGGGATAGACGGGCCTCGGGTCCTGAGATCTGATTTTCCCGACGTGCTACCTGAGGACGACATCCTCCAGCTCCTCAAAGCGTGTGAGGGCCGGGGTTTTATCGAGCGCCGCGACGCCGCGATCATCCGGCTATTCCTCGACACTGGCATGCGGCGGGCCGAGATCGACGGTCTGGGCGTCGCCGACATCGACTTCGGGCACAACATCGCGGCTGCCCTCGACAAGGGCCGCCGCCCACCCGCCTGCCCATTTGGGCGCAAGAGGGCGCTGGCCTGGACCGTTATGTGCGCACGCGCGCCCGGGATCGTGAGGCGGACCGTCCAGAGCTGTGGCTCGGCCGCGGCGGGCCGACGACTGACAGCAGGATCTATCAAGTCGTGCGGGAGCGCGCTCGTGCGGCAGGCGTCGGCCACATGAGGCCGCTTCAATTCCGCCATAGCTACGCGCACTGCTGGCTTGCCGACGGCGGCACGGAAGGCGACCTGATGCGCCTGGTGGGCTGGCGGTCCCGCACGATGCTGCAGCGCGACGGGGCGTCGGCGGCCGACGAACGCGCGCGCCAGGCGCACCGCCGCCTGGCGCTTGGCGTGTGACCGAGATAGGGTCGCTCGAGTGCCGGTCGGGCGACCTCGCTGGCCGTGCTACGGCTAGCAGGTCGTGGTGCGTCGTATCGATTCGCCCGCGAGCATCCGAGAGCTGCGGCGCACACCCTAAACACTGCCGAACACGCGCGGCGCGCGCCCTGAGGGCTCAGAGTGCGCGGTTTACGCCTGGACGGGATGCAACTCGTCGCCGCGCAGGAGCGAATGGAGCTGTGGGGGATCGCGCGGCGCCGGCTCCCAGATCGCGCCGAGCGGATCCTCCAGGAACCGCTGCTGCCAGGTCACGGCGATGGACAGCTCGCCGTCAACGGCGGCCCGGTCGGCCTCGGGCCAGCGGCGCAGGGTTTCGCTGGCCAGGCTGCACAGCACCGGAACCCGCCGCGCGTACTGGCAGATGAGGCGCAGTTCGGGGCAGGCGGGGAGGCTTGCCCGCCACGCCTTGGCAAGCCAGTAGCGCACGTAGGTGCCCAGCATCCAGCGGTCACGTCTTCGATCAGCGGCACCCGCATCCACGACGAAGACCAGCCAATGGCGGCGGAATTGAGCGCGGATCAGGGCCAGTGAGTCGAAACGTACTGCCGACCAGCCGCCTTTCCAGCGATAGCGTAGCTGGCGATCGGTCGGCAGCTCCCAGCGTTCCAGGGCGCAGCCGTGCGCCGGCAGGACACGGGAAAGCAGGATCTCGAAGGCATTTGCCGCCAGCCGGCCGTCCCGGCTTGGCAAGTCCGCTGCATTGGGGCCCGGTGCGCGCGGACGAGTCCCAGGCGGAACGCCGACCTCTGCGGTGATGAGGGTCGCACCACGCGCCGTGAGCGCGTACGCGTTGTCCTCGCAGCCACCGAGGTCACCGCCGTGGCGCAGGCTGATGGCGGCGACCAGCTCACGCTCGACGAGTGCCTTCAGGCAACGCTGGCAGGTCCGGAGGGTTCGATCTGCGAAGACGAGGGCGCTGAGCTGGCCGGTGGTGGCGAGGCCGCGGCGATGCAGCGCGCGGAGCACGGCCAGATAGCGGGGGTTCATGACAGGATCCTCTGGAGGGGCCCCCCGCTATAAGAGTTCCACGAGGCGAACACTTCCAGGCGCCCTGCTTTGTCGCCATAAAGTGAAGCACCAAATCCGATGCCGTGGCCCTTTTGAACCAACAGACGTGTCGTTTCGGGTTTGGCGCCACCCGACGTAGGTGGCGACGTACGTCGCGACAGCCCGCGCGACACGTCCCGGCCCTTGGCCGACGCGGGCGCTCTTTGGGGTAGGGCGCCGCAGCGGTCGCGTTGACGCTGGTTGGCCCCACGCCGAACGGTGCGCTGGAGCCGTCGAAGCAAACGCTCCGCATTGGAAAGGTGCGGAGGCAGCGCACGCGTTGGCTGCATGTGAACGCCGACGTGCGCGATGCGTACTTGGGGGCACGGGGGCCTCGTACGAACGCCGTGCAAAGGACCAGCGAGCCTCTGTTGCGTCGTTCTCACTTCTGCGCGGAGCGACCGGACACGCGCCGCTGTGCGCGTCGACGGCGCGCTCGCGCCGGACTTCAAGGCCAGGCGCGCGAAGTAGGCACGCCGGGCGGACAGGGCGCGGCGTTGGCGTTCAGCGGGCGGAAGGACACCCGCCGGATCGACCTCCGTCTCGAACCGGGCCAGAAAAGCCTGACGCGCGGCCGCGGTGGTCTTGCGAGGGTCATGGCAGGCATGTAGGCGATAGGCGCCGATTCGACCCCGAAGCGCCATCTCGTCGGGGTCAAACGCTCGCTTCGGCCCACGCTCGGACGTGATTCAGCTCCTTTCCCTGGGCACAACGTCATGACGCGCACACCGCACATTCGAGGACTACGCCTCCACCGTCAGGACAACAGGCTGGGGCCACGGACGCCGGCCCCAACCCGCGGACGGTCGGTGAGTTCCGGCCGCGTCCACTTCGCGCGTTCCCAACAAATCAACCCACCGCCCTCAGAGAGTCTGCGCGATCGGCACGCGTCTGGGAATACAGGTTTCTGTAAACCTTGGGCGTCTGACGTGATGACCTCGTTAGGCGAGGCAACGGCGTCTGCCGCCCGACTCCGGATCAATGGCTCAGGTCAGCGTTCGACCGCCTGCATGGGCTGGGGCTGGACCGGGCGGTGGCTTTGCCGAGTCCAGTCCTGGGCTGGGCGTTCGGAGTTCATTGTCGCCTCGGCGCTCATCCTGACCGTCCTGGCCAGGGTCTTGAGCCCGCGGACGGCGCGCCAGCGCCGCCACGGGGTCACTTCTTGACCGGCGTCAGGGGGTCAGTATTAGGCCGGCGCCGACAGCCGGAACCATCCTTCCGCTCGGCGCACTTGTGACGACCGAGCCTCTCACTGTGGGCGACCGATGCCAATGGGTCGAATGGTGAGACGCAACCTGAATGGTGTGTGGCAGTCGAAGGAAGGTACGCCCCACACCCGCGCCGTACCCCAATGTCTGGACATCGAGCCAGAAGGCCGTCGCAGGGCGCTAGCCTTCCAAGCTAATGGCTGGGTATCAGTCGTTGATTAGGCTGATGCGGAGCCGCTCGTGGGTGAGCACTACTTCCAAGCCGGACGCTTAGTCCCTCTTCCAGACCGTGCCCCGCGAGGCGGCCAGGAGACATGACGGCTGGTGGAGTCGTGGGCCGCTCGAGCCCTTTGCCATTAGCGTGCCGGGGTCTCCTGTGGGTCTGGACGTAGCGGGAGGCAAGGAGGCGCCGGTGTGGTGTTGTTGGGGATTGACTGGGCCGAGGCGCAGCACGAACTCTGCCTGACGGACGCGACGGGCCAGGTCCTGGCGCGGAGGCAGATCCCAGACGGCCTGGCGGCGGTGCGGCAGCTGCACGCGCTGGTGGCGCAGCACGCGGGCGAGGGCGCCGGTCGTCTGGCGCTTGCGCAGCAAGCGACTGGTGCGGCCGTACGTGGTTGTAATGGGTGACGTACTCCCGCAGCAGCGACCGCAGGTGCCGCTCGTTCACGATGATCAGGTGGTCCAGGCACTCGCGCCGGTGCGTGCCGACCACACGCTCCGCGATGGCGTTCGCCTTCGGCGCCTGCACCGGAATCAGGACCGTCTCGATCCCGATTGCCCGGGCCCTTTGAATGAAGTCACCGCCATATGAGCGATCGCGGTCGCGAATCAGGTGATGCGGTTGCTTCCCCCACGGTGCGGCTTCGACCAGCTGAGGCCAAACCCAGCGCGCAGTCGGATGGGCCGTCACGGCGACGTGCACGATGCGGCGGCGCTCGTGCGCAATGAAGAATGAAGACGAACAGCGTTTTGAAGGTGAGCGTGTGCACCGTGAAGAAGTCAGCGGCCCACAGCTGCGGGCGGTGATTCGCGAGGAACGACCGCCAGAACTGCGACGGTGGATGCCGGAGGGCCTGCCGCCGGTAGCGTCTCACCGTCTCCGCACTCACCTCGTACCCGAGGGCGAGCAGTTCGCCCTGGATGCGAAGCGCGCTCCATCGCGGACATTCGGTCGCGATGCGCGTTATGAGTTCCCGTAGCTCTGGGCCAATCCGTGGTCGGCCGGGGCGCCGGGCTCGGCTCCGCCACGGCCAGGAGCCTCGCCAGGCCGCCCGATGCCAGCGGACGACGGTGTCGGGCCCGACGATCACGAGCGCCGAGCGCCAGCCCGACCACGGGCGGGCCAACAACGACCAGAACCGGCGGTCGGCATCGTGCAGCTGCGGTCGCCGCGACTGCCGCACGTAGACCGCGGGTTGCTGACGCAGCGCCAAGTTCTCGAGCATGAGGTCGCGCCTCGCCCGGAACGCCCGGCACATGCTGGTCACGAGCAACCTGCGGTACGTCCGCATGACTGGTCCTCCGTCCGACACTAGACGCAGCCTTCAGATGGTCGCCCGCACAGTCAACGCAGCACCTCGGACGAGTTTTGTGGTAGCACAGCACCGCGGCGCCGGTGGTCGAGCACTGGTAACGGCTTGCCACTGCGCGGCCGTCGCGCGAACTTCGCGCCGAAGCTCGCCGAGGCCGCTTGCTGGACCACCCGGGGCCGCTCTTGTCGCACGCCCGTCGGCGTGGGCACGACCTGGCTATCCGCTCGCGATCAGTCGCCGCCCCAGACGTGGCCGAACAGCCGCAGCCAGTTCTCGCCCAGGATCTTGCGCGTCGCGTCTTGGTCGTAGCCGCGGCGCAACAGGCCGTCGGCCACGTTCACGAATTCCAGCGGGCTGGCGAAGCCATGCAAGTGTCGGTATGGCTCGGGCGTCGCGCCGGCATCGAGAAACGGCTCCCGGCCGTGCGATGACCCGATCCATGCGAACCACGCGCGCGTGCGGCCCATGCAAAAATCGGTGCCGATGGCCACGTGATCCACGCCGACCATCTGGACCAAGTAGTCCACGGCGTCGAGATAGTCCCCCAGCGTTGACTCATAGCCGTGGGGGTGGTGACCTGGGATCGCATTCGCGCCCACGACACCGCCCTTTGCGGTGAGCTCCCGAATCGCCTCATCGGTCTTGTTGCGCGGATGGTCGAACTGCGAGCGCGCGTTGGCGTGGGTGAACGCCACCGGCTGCTCCGAATGCTCGATGGTCTCCAGCACCGTGCGGTCCCCCACGTGGGAGAGGTCGATCAGGATGCCGAGCTGGTTCATCTCGCGGATCGCGGCGAGACCGATGCGGCTCAAGCCCTCATCGGTGCGCTCCCAGCAGCCGTCCCCGAACAGATTCCGCTCGTTGTAGGTGAGCTGCACGATCCGCACGCCCAGTTCGTGGAAGAGGCGAAAGCGCCGCACGTCGTTCTCCACCGGCGTCGCGTTCTGCCAGCCCAGGATGATGCCCGTGCGCCCTTCGGCCTTGGCCGCGTGGATGTCGGCCACCCGGCGCACCGGTCGGATGTAGTCCGCGTAGTCGCTGAACCAGCGCAGCCAGCTGGTGGTGATGTCCAGGGTCTCCTGAAAGCCTTCCCAGATCGCCGTGGTCGCGTTGACGGCCCTCACGCCCCCGTCGCGCAGATCGCGGAAGATGCGCTCCTCGCCCCCAGTGGCTAGTGTCGAGACCATCGATCACAACCGCCTCGTCGAACAGGCGGCGCCCTCCGGAACTCGGCGACGATCGCTCAGCCGTCACAGCCGCGTCGCACGCGAGGCTGCGACCGACTCACTTTTCCGCACCGCCCCAAGTACGTGGCCGGGCCGCACAAGCTACGCGAGCGCCCCGTGCCACCAGCCTGCGAACGCGATCATAACCGCCGCTCCGACTGTCTGCAGCACTGCGACGAGCGGAAGCACACGCGGCTGCGCCACGGCGGCTGCCTCGCTGGCTCGAATGACCGACAAAAAAAGCGGTCGTGACTTCCTTCACGCCTGCGCGAGTGGCCCGCACCTGGCTCAGCTCCGAGATCATCGGAGCCGCTCCCAGCGGCGGGTTGGCTGACTCAGCGCGTGCCCGCCGCGACCCGTTCCAGGTAGGCCTCAGCGCCTGCCGCAACCCACTGCGTCCATGGCGTCAGGAGGAAACGGGTGCCCAGATCCAGGTAGTGCCCTACGTTGGAGTCGGAGACCATCGCGCCGGCCGCCCTCCCGGCCGCGTCGATCTCTCGGAGCGCGCGATCGATGGTGGTCTGAACCTCGGCGTCGATTCCCGGCCCGAGGTGCCCCATGCTCTGCCCTAGATCGCCCGGGGCCACGAAGAAGACGTCGATGTGGTCCACCGCGAGGATCTCCGCCAGGTTGTCGACGGCGACGATGTCTTCGATGATGACCACGATGAGCGTCTCGTCATTGGCCCTACGCAAGTGGTCGTCCACGCCATAGGCCCAGCGGCCGCCGGCCATGCCCCGCCTTCCGATCGGATGGAACTTGGCAGCCTCGACGACCGCGCGCGCCTCGTCCGCCGTGTTTACGTGGGGCACGACGATGCCCTGCGCGCCGAGGTCCAGCGTCCGGTAGATCACGCCTGGCACATTGCGGTTGACTCGGACGATGGAGCTGAAACCCCACACGTCGCAAGCCCTGGTTAGATCGGGGATGTCGCCGTAGTCGACCGGCCCGTGCTCGGCCTCCAACCACATAGCGTCAAAGCCAAGCGGCCCCAGGAAATCCACCATGTCTGGCGTCATCAGCCCGCCGGCGACGGTGACCACGCCACCTTCGGCGAGTCGTCGCTTGGCTCGGTTTGGCCGCAGGTTCGCCATTATTCGACCTTCTTTCCAATCGGCCGCGGGTAGCGGCCTCCACAGCACCATAACGATCTCTTAGAGAACACCATCTTGCCCTCGCACATGCACGCCGATCGAGACGCTGTCCACAGCAGCCCGCGCAGACCACCGAGAACGATGGTCACGCCACCATGCCGCACCTCCCGCCTGTGAGGGGGCGTCGCGCGCTCGGGCCCTTTTCCTACCCAGCCGCCACGTTCGACATGTCAAAGCCGCCCAACGACGTCAACGCCATCGATGGCGCCTCCAGGGAAGGTTCGCCCGCATGTATCCACGCTTCGATCTCGCCACGGTGGCCCAGGCGTCGCAGCGCGTTCCAGGCGGGCCAGTAGTTGGCGCGGCCGACCAGCGGGCTATGAATGTTGGCCGCGCTGCTGCTGGCCCAGAAAAACAAGCTCTCGGCGCCGGCGCCGTACAGCATCGCCACCATGCGGCGGTAGTCCTCCGGGTGCATGTGGTACGGCATCACGTTCACGGCCAGCCTGCACGTAGTGCCACGAGTGGCTGCCACAAACGGCTCCACCTGTGCGGCACTGCTCCAAGTGTCTTCCTCCGTAGGCAACGCCAGCGGTGCGGGGCTGTACGGAATCAACGTGTCGACCAAACCCTCGCGCGCCCAGGCGGCCACATCGAGGCCGAAGAACAGGTTGTCCGCCTCGACCCCAAGCACGAATGCGGTGATGCCCAGCCGCTTCTGGCGCTCGGCCTCGTCGGCCGCCACGTCCATCGCCTCGCGCACGCGTCGCATGAAGCTGGTCATCGCCGCTGCCCGGTGCGCAATCCAGCGTGGATCGCGCTCGTCAAGCTCGCGCGGGTCCTCGCCGTATTCGGCTTCGAGGCTCTCAATCAGCGGCGACTCGTACATCAAGTACGGAGGCCGCCGGTTGAACATGATGCACACACCGTCCACCGCGTAGCGGCCGACGAATTCGCGCAAGAGCGAGATCACGAAGTCCTGGGTTTCGCGGAAGGCATAGGAAATCCGCGGCCCCGGCACCCGTTGGCGGTCCACGCAGCGGAGCTCAGGATGATCCTCGTAGAAGCCTCCGTGCGTTGGCCCGTACCCGATCGGATACCGCCAGGCTCCGGCCCGATAGCAGGCGTGGAACTCGAGGCCGATCTGATGCGCGTATTCAAGTCCGACTTGAACCTGATCGATGCCCTTTTCCCGCAAGATGTTCCAGCTCTCCGCGAGGAGCCGGCCATACACGCGGGGATAGTCCGCCATGGAGAGATCTCCCTGCGTTCGCGCGATCTTGGTGGGATACGCCATTACGTCGCCCCTACCCACTTGCCAATAGACACGGGAGAAGTCGCTCTCGCGGAAGGGTTCGAGCTGCCTACGGATCGCCTCGGCGCTCGTGGGACGGTAGTCCTGTAGATTGCCGTCCATGTCGTTGAAGCAATACAAGCGCCGTCGGTCCGGATCGGCGCGGTCGGCCTGCAGGGTATCGACCTCCGCCTCGGACAGGGGCACCAGCTTGATGTAGGCAACACGCACCGGCCCGCACTTGAATGCGCCGGGCTGATCGCCTGGGACGACGCGGATCGCGAGCTGGCGGATCACGAGCTGCTGCCTGGTCAGATCCACGGTTTTCCAGTAGATCTCGTGAAGCTGAGTCCGCCGAAAGTGATAGTCAGTGCGCCGGCCGCCGGTGGGATGTTCGCCGAGGGTGCGATGTCCCGGCGGAAGCGGCCACTTCAGGATCGAGAAGGTGGAATCGTGGCTGAGCCTGACCAGGAAGTCCGCGATCTCACTCTCGTTCGCGTTCGTCGGATGGATCCCGATCGAGACGGCATGCCAGCCGGTAACGTTTAGCGGATAGGTGACCTCGGGAGCCACGGTCTCCGGCCCGGCACAGAGCATAGTGCCGGCGAAGTCGCTCGTCTCGTACGAAACGGTATGCCAGCGGCAGCGCTGCGGCTGCGGCGAGATGGCCTGCGCGGGCTGGCAGACGTCCATGTCCGCCATGTAGATCGGGTCCGCCGCGAAGCCCCGATCCGCGATGAAGTCTCTGTACCTGGCCCGTTCACGGTCCGCCTCGCCCACGACTCACCATCCTTTTTGCCAAGTCACCCGCCACGGGGTACTGAGATTCAACGGTGAAAAGCGCGGCCCGCGGTCGGCCGGGTCGTCCCGCGCGCATCTATCCTCGGGATCGTCGCGGGACGGGCCGCGCCGGTGGGCGCAAGACACGACATTCGCACCCGATCAGCTAGCCGGGCGCCACGAAGCGCATGTTCCAGCCGTCCAGCGTCCGCAGGGCGATGTGTGGCGCGTCGAGCGTGGGCTCGCCGGCCCGCATCCATGCCTCGATCTCTTCGCGATGACCGAGCCGGCGCAGCGCGTTCCACGCCGGCCAGAAATCGGCCCGTCCGACGCGTGGGCTGTGGATGTTCACGGCTCCACTGCCCCAGAAGAACAGATCCTCGGCGCCGGCGTCATAGAGCATCGCCGCCATGCGCCGGTAGGCCTCCGGGCTCATCTGGTAAGGCATGACGTTCATCACCAGCCTGCACTGAGTGCCCTGCACCGCTGCGACGAACGGAGCGATCTGCTCGGGCCCCTCCCACGTGTCCTCAGCCGTCGGCAGTGCCAGCGGCGCGCCGCTGAAGGGAATCAGCGTGTCGATCAAGCCTTCGCGCGCCCAAGTCTGGACGTCCAGGCCGTAGCGTCGGTTTTCCTCAGGCACGCCCAGGACCAGCGCGGTGATTCCCGGTCGCTTTGGCCTGCCGCCCGCCTGCGCCGCCTCTTCAACCTCGTCGCGCAGGCGCCGCATGAATTCGGTCAGCACGGTAGCGCGGTATGCAAGCCAGCGCGGCTCATCATCTGGTAGCTCCCGAGGATCATCTCCATGCAGTTCGGTGAACTTCTCCACCAGCGGATGTTCGTACCAGAGATATGGAGGTCGGCGGTTGAATTCCATGCAGACACCGTCGACTGGGTACTTGGTAACAACCTCGCGGAGGATGCCCACCACCAGATCCTGAGTCTTGGGGAAGGCATAGGAGACGCGCGGGACATCCTGCCCGTTGCGATCCTTGCAGCGAAGCTCCGGATGCTCCCGGTAGAAGTGGTCATAGCGCCGGTTGATCCCGACGGGATAGCCCCAGCCCCCGGCCCGGTAGCACGCATGGAATTCGAGACCCAACACGTGCGCATAGTCCACGGCCACCCGGAACGGATCGATCCCTTGGCGATCAAAGCTTTCCCAGCTCTCGACCTTGAGCCGGTCGTACACCCGTGCGTAGTCGTCCACTCGGGTCATGCCGGTATTGCGCCCCACATCCGAGGGGTATTGCGTCACATCGCCGAGGGCCGCTTCCCAGTAAACGCGTGCGAAATCCGTGTCGCGATACGGCTCGAGCTGACGACGCACCTCTTCCTCAGTCGTCGGACGGTAGTCCTGCATCCACCCCCGCACATCGTTGTAGGCGAATAGACGGCGCGTGGCCGAATCGTGGCGGTCCGCCAGCAGCGTGGCAACCTCCTGTTCGTTCAACGGGATCAGCTTGATGTAGGCGATCCGTACGGGACCACATCGATGGGCCCCTGGCTCCGGACCCGGGCTGACGCGAATCGCAAGCTGGCGGAATGTGATGCGCTGCCCAGTCAAGTCGGCGGTCTTCCAATAGATCTCGTGCAGGTGGGTGCGGCCGAAGTGCCCACCCGTCGGGGGCCACGTGAGCGTGGTATAGGCCCGGTCCCCGCTGAGCTTGAGCAGCGCTTGGTGGAAGTCGCCCTCGGACTGAGACGTCGGGTGGATGCTGATCGAGATCGCATGCCAGCCGCTGAGCCGGAGCGGATAGGTCGCCTCGGGAGCCACGGTCTCGGGACCGGCGGCAAGCATCTCTCCCGCGAATTCCTCAGATTCGTACGGGATGGTGTGCCAGCGCCCCAGTTGAGCATCGCGACCGACGGCGGAAGGCGGCTCGCAGCGTGCCAGGTCGGTCAGGTAGATCGGATCGGCCGCGAGCCCCCGGTCGGCGCTCGACTCGCCATACCTACGTTGACCGCCCGGCGTCATCGGACCGCCGCCATTGGCCCGGGTTACGATGCCCTAACCGGGCGCCACATAGGCCATGTTCCAGTCGTCGAGCGTGCGCAAGGGAATCACCGGCGGCTCCAGGCTCGGCTCACCCGCGTCGATCCAGGTTCGGATTTCGTCGTAATGACCAAGGCGCCGCAGCGCGGTCCACGACGGCCAATAGTTGGCGCGACCGACACGCGGACTGTGGATGTTGGGGCCGCTGCCGCTGGACCAGCAAAAGAGATCCTCCGAACCCGCCTGGTACAGCATCGCGGCCATACGTCGGTATTGCGCAGGGCTCATGTGATAGGGCATGAGGTTGACCGCGAGCCTACAGGGCGTGTCCCGCACGGCAGCGACGAAGGGCTCGATCTCGGATGGGTCCGACCAGGTGTCCGACGCCGTCGGCATGGCGAGGGGCGCCGGGCTGTACGGGACGAGAGTGTCAATGAGCCCCTCTTCGGCCCAGGTTGCCACGTCCATGCCGTACAAGAAATTGTCCGCCTCCCGTCCGAGCACGAACGCCGTGATGTTGAGCCGCTTGTCGCGCCCGGCATTCGAGGCGGCGGCGTCCACCTCGGCGCGCAGACGTCGCATGAAATCCGTGAGCGCGGCGGCGCGAAACTGAAGCCAGCGCGGATCATCGTCCGCGAGTTCGCGAGGATCCTCCCCATGTGCCTCCCGAAACCCCTCGACAAGCGGCGCCTCATAGCACAGGTACGGTGGTCGCCGGTTGTACATCATGCAGACGCCGTCGACGTCGTACTTCGTGACAACTTCACGGAACAGAGACAGCACGAAATCCTGCGTCTCACGATGCGCATATGAAATGCGCGGGATCGACCCGCCGTCCTTGGAAACGCACTGCAGTTCGGCATGTGCGCGGTAGAACCCATGACGTCGCCCAAACATGACGATCGGGTAGGTCCAAGCCCCCGCGCGGTAGCACGCGTGAAACTCCAAACCGATCTGGTGAGCGTACTCAAGCGCAACCTGGTATTGGTCGATGCCTTGCTCTCTGAGACTGTTCCAGCTTTCGATATTCAGCCGATCATAGGTCCGCGGATAGTCTGGAGCCGCCAAGTCGCCCATCGCACGTGCAATGTCGGTCGGATATGACATCACATCCCCTCCGCCCATTTCCCAGTAGATCCGTGAGAAATCGCTGTCACGATACGGCTCAATATGACGGCAGATCTCTTCGGCCGTGGTCGGACGGTAGTCTTGCAGCATGCCGCCGATATCATTGAAGGCATAGACTCGTCGATTGTCGACGTCATCTCGATCGGCCTGAAGCCGCTCGACTTCGCGGTCGCTCAGCGGTACCAGTTTGATGTATGCGATTCGTATTGGGCCGCACCTGATCGCCCCCAGCCGGTCGCCCGGCCCGATGCGAATGGCAAGTTGCCGAAAGACAATCTGCTGGTCGGTGAGGTCAGCCGTCTTCCAATAGATCTGCTCAAGGATGGTGCGCTTGTAATGGCCATCGGTTCGTGGCGCGTCGGATCGCTGCTGGCCAAGGGTGAGATGACCCGAAGGCAGCTGCCAGGTCAGAATTGAGAACGCCTTGTCGGTGGTCAGCTTCACGAGGAACTGCGCGATGTCGCTTTCAGTGTGCGAGGTGGGATGGATGCCGAAAGATATGGCGTGCCAGCCCTGAAGGTCGAGCGGATAGGTGATTTGCGGCGCCACACTTTCCGGACCCGCCGCTAGCATCACCCCGCTGAAATCGTCGGTAGAGAACGGAATCGTGGTCCAGTGCCAGGGCTCGCGATGCTTGGAAATCGCTTCAGCAGGCTGGCACCGGTCGAAGTCGGCGATATAACTTGGATTTGCCGCCAATCCATGGTCCGCGAAAAGATCCACCAACTCGGCTGTCATACCAACTCCATTCGACCCGTGTCGCTCGTGGGATGCGGCTGCCCATGACCCGTCCGGATGCCGCGCGATGGATGTGCAGTCACGACCTCAATCAAACGCCAGGAAACGCCCCGATTGTTCGCACTTGTCAATTGCGTGCTGCGCCCGACATCCTCTGACTTACGAGGCAACGGCGCCGATACGCGGGACATACGTGTTCACGAACCGCCGGGCGTCGGGGTGGGAGTGCCCTCGTAATCGTAAAGCCCGCCGACGGGCTTCGAGTATGCGGCGTCCTGGCCTCGCCCAATACCCGACGGCTTGAACTCGTAGTCGTCGCTGCTCGCGCACGCAGGCAGTAAGCCGACGAAGAGAATCCCGGCACCTATCCAGCAGGCGAATCTGTGGATCCGTCTCGCGCTTCCGATCGTGCTGACCTTGTCTGATGCAGTCACCGAGGTCGCTCCCAGTAACATCTCCATGATGAGCCATACGCGAATAGATCTCTTCGCGGCCATTGCCCCTCTCGCACGATTGAGATGCTTGGGGTCATGCAATTCGACATCGGGTACCTCCCGTGTGGGAGAGGACCCCTGCCTCAGACACGTCATCCGAGGCAGGGGCCTTCGATGTCCACCGTCGGGTCTCGTTCCCTTCTGTGCTTCGGGGCAGATCGGTCCGATCTAAACGAATGTGAATTTCCTGACCCATCTCTGATGAGCTCTGATCTCACTCTGGTGGTTGTCAAACCAGTTGTCCATGGTGGTGTTTATTCGGTCGAGCCACTGGTCAACCCCCTCTTCGCCGTTCAGAACGGTAGGGAAGTTGCGCCACAGGCGAAGCTGCTCCTCATAGCCCTTGATCGACTCTTGCATGGCGCGCGTCTGTGGCAGGTTCCACCCCTCCTTGTACCACACATAGTTCTCGGGCGGCGCAGCAAGCAACTCCGGCATATCGAAAACCTTCTTCAGCACCGGCGCGCTGCCACGATCGACCGTAAACCGTGTCTGCACCTCGATTCCGGACCAGAACATCAGCATATCGGCTGTTTGCTCGACGACGCCGTGCGCCTCGGCCGCGGAGGTAACCAAATGGGGCTGGGTAAAAATGGTGACGGGAGACTCGAAGTTCGGCCCTTCGCCCAGCGGACCCAAGGAAAACCTGAAGCGGCCGGCTATTCGGTTAACGTACCTGCCATCAGTGCCCCAACCCGTGGCTTGGAGCGTATTGCCGGAGGAGAACGCATCACCGAACTCACCAGAAACTTCGCGCCCTCTATTCTGCTCGAATGCCACCTTATGCTTGTGAACCAGATCAGCGAAGTAGCGAACACCCTTGTCGCCGCCGTCTTGCACCACTCGAAGCGTGGTGTTGTCCTTGTCGCGCCAGTAGGCCATAGGGTCGTCGTGAAAGGCGAAACACCAGCCGCCCCAGTAGGCCTGATTGTTCATGAATGCCGTATTGAGGCCCCAAGTTCCCTTGTCAACATCCGTAGCCTTCGTCATCGCGTCCAGGTACTCTTGTTCCAGGCCCCACCTTCCCTTGGTGGGCCACTCGATGCCGTTCTCTTCCATCAAGTTGAGGTTGTAGTAGATGCCGTGCACGTTGCCTTGATACGGCAGTCCATAAAGGGGTGCTGAATCGAGCGGCCGGTTCTGGTTGATCGGCAGTTCGTCCTCGGCGACCGTGGCGAAGGTGTCGGGATCGAACCACCAGGCCTCAGGGTCCCAGTCCGGATGCCGCCTGAGCGGCTCATTCATCAACGTGAACGCGCCCGATTCGACGAAGTGGTGCAGAAAGTGCCCATGCATGAGAGCGATATCCTCTTGGGTTCCGGCGGCCATGCGGATCCCATAGGTGCCGTACATATCGCCCGGATTAGGGCGGAAGTTCACATTAATATCAGGCCGGAGCTGCGCAAAGCGATCCAGCGCCCACTTCATCTGTGCCCCGCGAACCCCGGAGACGTGATCGTGTCCGAACCGAATGCGGACGGGCGGGCGCTGCGGCTGCACTTCAACTTCGACGATCCTCTCCACGATCTTCTCGACCGGCACCTCTTTCACCACGGTCTGCACGACGATCTTCTCGACCGGCACTTCCTTGATCACGATTTTCTCGACCGGGACGTCCCTGGTGACGATCTTCTCCTGCGTGACGATGCGATCAACCGGGACTTGCTTGACCTCGGTCCTTGTCACGATCGTCTCGACGGGGACTTCCTTGATGACGATGCGATCAACCGGGACTTCCTTGGTGATGACCGTTGGCGCCGTCTCGCCGCAGGCGGCGAGCGCTAGGACGCCCGTCAACCCAAGGACCGCCCCGCCACTTGCGCGCAATACCTGCCGTCGTGTCATCGTCGGACGCATGTCGCCCTCCCAAGGCACTCGTCCCAACCTCGCAGCGCAGTCAGCAGCGTGTTACAGTGCAGGCTGGAAGTTCGAAACCTGAATATACGGCGGCGAGCAGTTCGGGTCAAATGGTCGATCAGCCTCAGAAGGATTGTTACCGAGTGGGAAGGTGGTGCCTCATAAAGCCGGTTACCGCAATTGGCGGGAGGCGGGATGACGGAGGCGGCAGTGCGGGAGTACGTGGCGGCGGTGCGCCCGCGGGACCGAGCGGCTTCGAAGCGCCGCAAGGGCCGCTGGCTGGACGAGATCTGCACGACCACCGGGCGGCATCGCAAGTCGGTGATTCGCGCGGTGGGCCAGCCGGCCGCCCGGCCGCCGCGCCGCCGGGGCCGGCCGCGGCGCTATGGCCCGGAGGTGGCCGCGGTCCGGGTCCCGCTCTGGGAGTTGAGCGATCGGCTCTGCGGCAAGCTCTTGGCGCCCCTGCTGCCCGATCTCCTCAGCGCCTTGGAGCGGCACGGGGAGCTCGAGGTCCGGCCAGAGCTCCGCACGGCTTTGGAGGCCCTGAGCCCGGCCACCGTCGATCGACTGCTGCAGCCGCACCGCCTGCCGCGCCGGCGGGCGGTGCACCGGCCGGGCGGACCCACCCCCACGCTCAAGGCGCAGGCGCCCATCCGCACCTTTGGCGAGTGGCGGGACGTGACGCCGGGGGCCCTCCAAGCCGATCTGGTGCTGCACAACGGCGACCGTCCCGACGGCTTCTACCTCACCACCGCGGTTGCCGTGGATGTCGCCACCGGCTGGACCGAGCTGCAGCCGGTGTGGGGCCTGGGGAAGCAGCGCGTCGGCACGGCCGTGCATCACATCCGCCAGCGGGTGCCCTTCCCCGTGCAGAGCCTGCACACCGACAACGGCGGCGAGTTCCTCAATCATGTCCTGGTCCCGTGGTGTCGCCAGGAAGGCATCCGCTTCACGCGGGGCCGCAGCTATAAGAAGAACGACCAAGCCTGGGTCGAGCAACGCAACTGGCTGGCGGTGCGCCGCTTGGTGGGCTACGAGCGCTACGCCTCCAAGCTGGCCTACGCCCAGCTCCAAGCCCTCTACCCCCTGCTCCGTCTGCGGCTCAACTTCCTACGGCCCATGCGCAAGCTGGTCGCGAAGGAGCGTCAGGGCGCCACGCTCCACAAGCACTACGACGCCGCCCAAACGCCCTATCAACGCGCCCTCACGGCCGGGGTCCTCACCGCCGATCAGGCGCACGCCCTGGCGGCCGAGTTCGCGGCCCTGAACCCAGCCGCCCTCGCCCGCCAGATCGCCCAGGCGCTCGACAAGCTCTGGACGCTCAACGACGATGCACCGCGCAAGCAGCAACGCCGTGCTGGGTAACTGGACTTCTGAGGCAGCTACGCCTCACCCGGTAACACCTGTTTCTGAGGCATCACGGTGGATCCCGACCATTGCGGTCACCGCGTCTGTCCCGGGCACGGAGTTGGCGTCCATGCGCGCCTCGGGAGCCGCCCGCACCCGGTCACTTGGCCGCCGGGCGCGGGTATGGCTCGGTGTGACCGCCGAGCGTAGCTGCAACGCGCCCTCGCGACACAGATCGGCCAAGAGGCGCCCAACGGCGGACGAAGCGTGCGAATCACCATCCGCTCGCCGGAGCGCAGCCCAACCGTTTGCGGCAGCACGGCCCGGCCGATTCCTCGAGCCGCGCCGCTCACCACTGCAATGCGTCCTTCCAGTTCTATACGAACCTCCGTGCAGGCAATGCCCTCTATCAGGCATCGATCCGGCCGGCATGGACACGCTCCGCCAGATCGCTCGGCCGCACCCAGGCGATCTGATCGCCAAGGTGCCGCTGTACCCTCTGCACGACCTCCGTGAACGCCTCCCACCCAACGTTATACGGATTCAGGCTCTGCCAGTGTGCGTAGAAAACACCGTAGCGTGCACCCTGCCGGTTCTGACCGTCAGACGTAATATAGTAGTCGGCTTCCACCTCTTCAGGATCGTTTTGCGGTCTGCCAAGACCGTCCAGGGCGTTTGGTGCAATATCATAATGCCCGTACTCGCCCTCGCCCGCAGTCAGGACTGGTTCGTCCGGCGTCTCGTCATATTGGATGAAACACGGCACCGTAGGGTTGCGAAACAGATCACATTTTGCCACCTTGAGCAGCCCCTGCCTCATGTTGGGATTGATCCGGTGATACAGACCGGTCTCCCCGATATCCTCCCGCCGTGTTTTACATGCATGACAGCCGCAACCGGGCAGCGTCAGATCGGTGAACTTCACCCTGATCCTCGCCCCCTCATCCAGAATATGGGAGAAGTAGGCTTCATAAGCCTCCACCGGAATGTCAGGATCGCGCAGCCAACGCCTTCATGCATCGCACCATCGAGCTCACAATTCCCGTCAAAATCGAAAGGTCCCTGTGTGTCATCAGCTCCAGCTGGGTGTCGATGCCGCAGTCGTAAGCCCGATGGACCTGTCCGATATAAGCCCGCTGCACATCCGTCGTCGGCCGGCTAACGGAGGCCCGGCGGATCACCGAACGCGCCACGCGGATCCTGAGCCGGTCCAAGGCCCGCCGGTTCTGAGCCTGGCAGCTGGAGGGCGGCCGCTTCCGCTTCCAGCTGGACTGCGCCGTGTACCGGGCCCAGCGGCGCTTGGATGGGATGTACCTGCTGGTCGGCAACGATCGCGCCTTGCCCACCGACGAGATCGTGGCCGCCTACCGGCAGCTGCACCGGGTGGAAGACGCCTTCCGGGTCCTCAAATCGCTCGTGAAGCTCCGCCCGATCTACCGTTGGACGGCCCAGCGCCGAGGCCGCGCGCAGCCTGCAGGCCCTCGACTTGCCCACCGACGCCACCCTCCTCCAGACCAGCGCCCGCAGCGACGCCTAAGGCCCGCCGCGGCTGCCGCTCTGCACGGGCGCATCCCGGCCGTGTGCTGACAAAAACGGCCCTCCATCAGGTTTGGAGTGTCACAGTCGAGCCACCGCACGCCGCTGATGCCGGCGCTGCTAGCGGACCGCTTGCGGTACGGGAGCGCGGGAGCGAGGCCTCCGAGGCCGCGGACAGTCGGCCGCCGTCACTACGCTCGTTCTGGCTAGGAGCCTGAGTCAGTAACCGACCCACTGTTGCGGCACAATCCTGCTGAGCAGTGCTGGTGGCAGGAGGGGGCGATGGGTGGGACCCAGGGGGAGTTGCCGGGGGTGGCGGCGGGTGGACGGGCGGCGGCTCAGGCCAGCCAGGCGGCGACCTCAGAGCGGGACAAGACCTTCCGGGCCTACGCGCCCGACCAACTGCTGTTGCTGCCGCCCGCGCTGGCGGACTGGCTGCCAGAGGAGCATCTGGCGCGGTTCATCGACGAGGTGGTGGAGACGGTCCTGGATCTGGGCCCCATCTACGCGAGCTACGCGGAGGCGCGGGGCGGGCCGCCCTATGCGCCGCGGCTGCTGTTGAAGGTGCTGCTCTACGGCTATGCCACCGGGGTGCGCTCGTCGCGGCGGCTGGAGCAGCATTGCGTGGAGGATGTGGCCTTCCGCTATCTGGCCGCCAACCAGCAGCCCGACTTCCGCTCGATCGCGCGCTTCCGCCAGCGCCACCTGGCGGCCCTGGAGGAGCTGTTTGTGCAGACGGTGCGGGTGTGCGCTACGGCGGGGCTGGTCAAGCTGGGACGGATCGCGATCGATGGGACCAAGTTGCGGGCCAATGCCAGCCGGCACAAGGCCATGAGCTACGGGCGGATGGTGGAACAGGAGCGGCAGCTGCAGGCGGAGATCGCGGCGCTGCGCGGCCAGATCACGGGCGTGCTGGCCGAGGCCGAGCAGGTGGACATGGCTGAGGATGCGCGGTTTGGGGCGGAGCGGCGTGGGGACGAGCTGGCCCGCCGGGAGTCGCGGCTGGTCCGCATCCGCGCGGCCAAGGCGGCGCTGGAGGCCGAGGCGCGCGCGCAAGCGGCAGGGCGGCGCGCGGCCGCCGACCATCCCGCCGAGGGTGACGGCGCTGGTGGGGAGCGCCCACCGTCCCCGCCGGCCGCTCCCAGGTCTGGCGGCCGGGCGCGGCGGCTGACCCCGGCCGCGCCGGCCCAGCGCAACTTCACCGATCCCGACGCCAAGATCATGCGCACCGCCGATAAGGCCTTCCACCCGTGCTACAACGGCCAGGCGGCGGTGGACGCGCGCTGTCAGGTAATCGTGGCCGCCGACCTGTCCAACCAAGCGGCCGACGCCCCGCACCTGCCGGCGCTGCTGGGCCAGGTCCGTGCCAATGCTGGCCGGCCAGCCCGCCAGACGCTCGCCGATGCGGGCTATTACTCGGAGGACAACGTCAGCCGCATCCGTGACACGGGTAGCGAGCCGCTGATCGCCACCGGCCGGCTGAAACACACCGAGCCGGTCCCGCCCGCCCCGCGCGGGCGCATCCCCCAGGGGGCCAGCGTCAAGCAACGCATGGCTCGCCAGCTGCGCACCAAACGCGGCCGGGCCGCCTACGCGCGCCGCAAGACCATCGTGGAGCCGGTGTTCGGACAGCTCCGCACCGTCCAACAAGGCGGGCAGCTGCTCTTGCGCGGCCTGCACGCCGCGCGGGCCGAATGGCGGCTGCACTGCGCCTCCCACAATCTCCTGAAGCTCTTCCGCAACGGCGGGCGGGCGCGCTTGGCGCCCGTCTAAGCGCCGGACCTGCCAAGGCTCGGCGCCGGCCGGTGGCAGCCACCAGCAGATCGCGGTTGCCCAGCGGCCTCAACCACCTATCTGATCGATCCCACCCGGCGGCCGCGCGCACAGTGATCCTGCACCCCGACAACGACTGCACCAGACCCCTTACCGACCCACGCTCCTAGGCGGCCCCGTTAGCTAGTGCCACCGCCGTCAAAGTCCAGTCGCAAGTCGACCCTTCCCTGACGTCGGCCGGCACCTCGGTCTCAAATCCCGGCCAATCCGCATGGCTAATGCTCCCGTCGGAAAGCTGCCGGTCGGCGATAGCGGCGGCCATGCCGGTCGCGAAGGCGGCCAAGTCCGGATCGGGCCGATGCGCGTGGAGCATCAGCGCGGCCCAGCCGCTTTTGGAAGCGAACGCGCTTCGCTGCGGCTCGGGTGCCGCGAGCATGATGTCCGCGTAACGACGAGCCGTGTCGAAGTGGCGGCCATCACCGGTCTGGCGGCCAAGCCAAACCAGACCGGCAATGACGGTCGCAAACATGGCCGGCCTCACCCGGCCCGAGAGGTCATAGAAGCCGAGGGTCGCGTCCGCCGGCATCGCGGTCACCACCTCACCTTCCGGGCTCAAAAAGAAGTAGAAGCCCGTTGCTGGCTCTGGCTGGCGCTCGATCAGTCGGGTCATGAACCGTGCATATTCTTCCGCCGCCGCCAGTTCTCCGGCGACAGCGCATCCTGCCGCCGCAGATGAGCTACTCAGCAGCCACTGGACACGACCGAGCTCATTCTCGTTCCAGAAGCCGCCCCACCGATCGTCCTGCTCGGCGATGGCCCGACGCGCGAAGCGACGCGCAAGGTCGAACCTACCCAGGAACGCGCTGCCCCACGCGAGCCAGCCCGCCTGGTACAGATACAGCGACTGCGGCCCGTTGGCCGCAGGGTCACGGAACGAGCCGTCCGCTTCGAGAAGATTGCGCTCGATGTGCTCGAGCACACGAT
Source organism: Chloroflexota bacterium (assembly GCA_965263175.1). Lineage (GTDB taxonomy): Bacteria > Chloroflexota > UBA11872 > UBA11872 > UBA11872 > UBA11872. Next base: position 1,949,847 of record OZ253587.1, on the reverse strand, counting down.
GCGCGAGGTCGCGGCGCCCCCCGTAACAGAATACGTACGGCATCTTGAAGTGAACGCACGGGTCATCCGGTGCGCGGCGGTTCCGGCCGTGCTCGTCGAACGCGGCCTCGAGGAAGTCCAGGGACTTCTCGGCCACGATCCGCATATCCGTCCTGGCTGCGATCTCCACCGTCTGCGCCATCGCGCCGCCTCCCACTTGATCCCGTCGCTCGCCCCGCTCCCTCTGATGCCTCGATGGCCGTAACTTGTCAACGACCCACGAGACCGGGTGCGGTCGCGGCCGGTGCGGCCGGGGCGGGGCCGCACGTCGGCACCGGGCGGAGTCCGGCAGCGGATTGGCGGTGGCGGGGTCGGGCGCGTGCGGGGCCGTGCGCAAGACCTTCGCGTCGGCCGAGAGTCACAGGGCGTGTAGAACGGCCGCGGCCGCCGGATACGGGCAGACTGACGGCGCAACCACGGGCAGGCGGCATCCGGCGCCGCACTACCTCGGGTCGGATACGCGCGATTCTACGTCGCCCTATGGGCACCTCGCGATGACAGGTTTTGGCATCAGCGTTCTTGGTTCGACAGGTCAACGCAATACGTAGCGAAGCGAGAGCCTGCTGCTTCGCGGCACTCGGGGCAAGGCCTGAGCTAGCCGACAAGGATCGCGCATTCTGTATCCTCAAGGTCCCCTCGGTACAATTCACTTCGCATGAGATGCGGGCCTCGACGCTCCTATGTCAAGGCGAAGGAGGTGCGGCCGCTGGCGAGGTCCCGTTTGATGGTGCGGAAGATGCTGCGGGCCAAGTGCCGCTTCAACGCGCGCAGCGCTTCGCGGCGGCTTTTGCCTTCCCGCAGCCGTCGCTCCACGTAGCGCTGCGACGGGCTGCCCGGCATCCGCGCGCGGGTCACCGCGATGCGGTGCAGCGCCGCATTCAACGACCGGTTGCCGCGTCGGTCCAGCCGATGGCGCACGCGCGTGCCACTGGACGCCTCGCGCGGCGCCACCCCAGCGAACCGCGCGTAGCGGGCCTCCCGCCCAAAGGACCGGGGATCGCCCGTCTCGGCCAGCACCCGCGCCGCCGTGATCGCCTGGCAGCCAGGGCTCGCGGTCAGCGACGTGCCGACCTGCGCAACCACCGTGGCCAGCTCCTGGGTTCGCTCGGCCACCGCCGCGTGCAACTGCAGCAACCGCCGCGCCAGCCGCTGCGCCTGCGCCTGCCGCACCCGCTGCACCGGGTCGGCCGCGACCGGCGGCAGGGCCAGCACCCGCTGCGCCCCGACCGGTTGCCCCAGGGCCCCGACCGCGGCACTCACCTCGGCCCCGAGCGCCCGCAGGCACGCCCGCAACTGGTTCATCAGCCGGGTGCGCTCGCGCACCAGGGCGTCGCGTTCATCCGCCAGCAGCCGCAAGATCGTGGCCCCGTCCTCGGCCCGCGCCAGCGGCATTGCCGGCTCCCGCTGCAAGGCCCGCGCGGCGGCCAGCGCATCCTGGGCGTCGCTCTTGTCCACCCGGCCGCTGCGGCGCCGTTCACGGGCCGTCTCCCAGCCTGGGATCTCGTACACCGCCTCCCCCGCCTGCTGCAGCCGCCGCGTCAACCCCCGCCCATGGCCTCCGGCGCCTTCCACCGCCCAGACTCGCGCGCCCGGCCCCGCCGCCGCCCAGCGCTGCAATCGCCCGTGCCCAGCCCGCCTGTTGGGCACCGTCTGCTCCCCCTGCGGTCGACCCAACGCGTCCACCCGCACCGCCGTCAGCGTCGCCACATGACAATCCACCCCTACGACCCAGCGCTCCATCCCGCCCTCCTTCGCGGTACGCTGCCCGGGCAGCGGGAGGACAGCCCTGTGTGGAGTGGCCGTCGCGCCACAATCTCCTATCAAGTCACCCGCGCTGCCCTGAGCAGCGGCCGGCGGGGGGACGCTTCGAGGCCAAGGCCTGCCATGCGGCAGCCACTGAATGACCGAGTCACCCCCGCCGGATGCTCGGGACCCTAGCAAGCCCCACGCCCAGCTTGGACACACAGGGTTGACAGGGTCCTGTGGCGCGTGGATGTACGATTGCCGCCACTCCGACATCGGTGACGGCGGGCCGCCTCCGAACGGGCCGCGCCCGAGCGGGCCGTGTACCTGTCAAGGTCACGGAACCAGCCGCCATGCGCATTCACGACGTGTCCGTCGAGATCCTGCGGCACGAGCTCGAGCAACCGATCGCCGACGCCCAGATCGTGATCCCCGAGCGGATCAGCGTGCTGGTCAGAGTCCGGGCCGATGACGGCACTGAGGGCGTGGGCGAAGCGGCCGGCTTCGGCGGCGCACATGCCACGGTCAAGACGATCGTCGAGCAGCAGCTAGCACCGTTGCTGATAGGCGAGAATCCGCTGCTGGTCGCGCGGCTCTGGGACCTCATGTACCGCGGCACGGCGCCGATGGGGCGACGTGGCGCGGTCGTCGCCGCTATGAGTGGCGTAGATGTCGCGCTCTGGGACCTGATGGGGAAGGTCGCCGGCCTGCCTGTCTACCAGTTGCTGGGCGGCGCGCGTAGCCAAATCCGCAGCTATGCCAGCGGCGGATTCTACGCAGAGGGCAAGGGCGAGGCGGAGCTAACGCGCGAGTTCGGTGACTATGCGACCCGAGGCTTTGGAGCGGTAAAGATGAACGTCGGCGGGCTTCCTATAAGAGACGACGTGTCACGTGTGAGGGTCGTACGCAAGGCGCTGGGACCCGGCATCCAACTGATGATCGACGCCAACAATCAGTACACCGCCAAGCAGGCGCTGGGGATGGCCGCCAAGGTGGAAGAGTTCGACATCGCCTGGTTCGAGGAGCCGGTGCCCGCTGACGATCTCGAGGTGGCGTGGACCGTGCGCGCCGGAACGCCGATCCCGATCGCCGGCTACGAGACTGAGACTACGCGCTGGGCATTTCGCGAGTTGATCACGCGCGGCGCGGTGGACATCGCGCAGCCGGACGCCATCTGGGCGGGCGGCATCAGTGAGGGCCTGAGGATCGCGGCGCTGGCCAGTGCCTGGAATCTTCAATTCGCGCCGCACAACTTCGCGGGCGCCGTGGCGGCCTTCGCGAACCTGCATCTCGCCATGGCCGCGCCTACGGCCGTGATCTTCGAGATGGATCAGAACCCGAACCCGCTGCGAATGGAGCTCGTTCGCAGTCCGTTGGAGATCGACGAGGATGGCTTCGTGCGTGTACCCGGGACCCCGGGTCTCGACTTCGAACTGGACGAAGCTGCGGTCAAGCGATTCCGGATCGACAGCTGAGGTTCGCGAATATCGCCATCTTTGTCGATGAGACCGTCCACCAGCCGGCGGTGTGACGTCGATGCCATGGGTTCGCGAATTCGTGGGTCTCGGCTCGTGCTGCGCTGCCCGTGCGTGGACAGGTGGGGGCCCGGGAAGGGTCGACCAAAATGTCGGCGAGCCGCGGCCAGGACCGTTTTCGCGGTGTCGGACCGTCGTGGCCTGACTAGCGCTGAAGCGCCTTCGGAATGTCATAAACAGGCGGCTCGATGATTTGCAGACTACGGTCAGGCAGGGGCAGATCGACCCTGACGTTGCCCCGTCGGTGGGACTCGCGCGTGGCGATCGCGATCTCCAGGGCCTCGCGCGCATCTTCCGCCGTGCAGCGCGGCTCCGCGCCGCGCTCGATGCACGCCAGCAGGTCGTAGACGGCCTCGAGGCTTGCGCTGCGGGCGGTCGCGGGCACTGGAAAGGTGCGCCGGACCATCGCGATCCGGTTCATGCCTGGGCGCGGCTCCTCGGCCGTCCACAGCTCCGGCGCGCGCCCATCCTGCACAAGCCGAATCATGCCTCCAGTTCCGGTGACGCTGAATTCCCACTCCTCAATTCTACCCGTATGCCGGTCGGGACCGTGGGCGAAGGACCGGAAGTAGCCACGCACGCCGTTTCCGAACGCCACGTAGCCAGCGGCCTCGAAGTCGGCGTCATCATCCACGGCGGCGCTCTCGGTCTCGCCCATCACCCAGGCCGCCCGAGCGCGCGCAAACATGGTGAGGGTCGTCAGCAAGTGGCTCCCGTTGTTGGTCATCACGCACTGGCCCAGCGCCTGCACGTGCTGGACGTCACCGAGCCAGCCGTCTTCGATCAGGGCAAGCGCCCGCCGAAAAATCGGGTGCCAGCGGCGCACGCAGTTCACGGAGACGATGATGTGGTTGGACCGACACGCCTCGATCACGGCGTCTGCCTCCTGCAGCGAAAAGCACAGCGGCTTCTCGGCGCGGACGGCGCGCACGCCGTAACTTCCATTGGCGATCTCGAGCATGATGTCGGCGCGCGGCTTGGCCGAGGTGCACACACTTACGATGTCGGGCTTGGTGTCACGGAGCATCTGCCGGTAGTCAGCGAACACGGCGTCGATGCCCCAGCGCCGTCTGGCGGCCTCGCGCTGCTCTTCCCAGGTATCCGCCAATCCGACGATCTCGATCTCTGGCGCGGCCGCGTAGCAGGCAATGTGGGCGTGGGGGGCACCGTGGATGTCGAAGGTCTCGATCTCATCGTCGAACGTGCTGGCGATCCGGCCGAGACCGATCACGGCTGCCCGGTAGCGGGTCATGGCAACTCCCCTTCTTGCCGGCGTCGAGACGCGGCGTCCGCGCCTAGGCGGCACTATCCTACGCCGACCCGCCGAGGTCAACTTGGGGCGGCGGCGAACGTGTCGCCCAGGATGGATTGTTGCCGCCGCCCTCGCGTTGCCCACGGTGCCGGGTGTCACCAGGCCGGCGGCCTCCATGCGCTGCCCCAGCCGGTTGAAGTCGCTGCCTGGGTGACCGGGTTCTGGCGGGCAGCCGACGCTGACCAGCGGCGTGAGCGAGCCGTCCGCGCGACGCATCGGCGCCTCGATGACGCGGAGTTTCCGATACGGCACCTCGAACTCGACCTCGCACAGGTGCACGGCCGTGAGGTTCTGATAGGGCACGCCGAGCAGCAAGAACACGGCTTCGCGGTCGAGCACCTGCCGCATGGGGCTGTCGGCGTCCCAGGCCGAGGCACCGCCCGAGGTCGCGATGCTCTCCGCCAGCGGGCCAATGGCCGCCACGCTGTGCCCGTAGCGCCGCCTGGCGCACCTCCGCCTCCCCAGCGACACCGCGGCCTGGGCGGGCAAGTCCATCCGCTTCAGGCTGGGGATCAGCCCATCGATCACCGCCGGTCGAACTCATCCACCCGGCCCAAGCTGCCCAACACTCGCCTGACCGGCCGCCCCTTGACCCGCTACTCCTTACAAATCTGGGCGTACGCGCCCATCCGCTGCTTGCTGATGTAATAGCACATCTTCTGGCTCCAATACCTGACCGTATCAGGCCGATCAATCGGCAATCTACGCCTCCAATATGCCCAATAACCGGCACCGTGCACTGATCTCTTCGTCACCACCATGCCGGCCCCGCAACGCCATCTCACGCCAAGCGGAACCGGATCGTGGCCTATCTGCGCGGCCAGAAAGGCCGGAATACTGCGTCGGGCAGGAGGCGGGCGTGGCGGCGTTGCGCACGCTCTTCGAGCGTGCCCGCAGGGCGGCACTGATCGATGAATCGCCCCCACTGGGTGTGCTGCGCGACTAGGCCGCGTGCGTTGGTCGGTTTGCGAACCGGTCTCGAGTGACCGATGCTGCCGCTGGCACGCGATCACATCCCGATCGCGGGTTCTACGGGAGGTCCCGCGTATGCCCGGTGCGCCGTCGCTCCCATTTGCGCAGTACGGCACCAAGCACGGTCACGCGGCCGGCTGGCTGCGCGTGATGCTCGCCAGCCCCGATGTCGAGGTGGTCGGGCTCTACGAGCCTGATCGCGAGCGCCGCGCGGCGCTACAGGCAGCCGGCGAGCCGCCGTGGAGCGATGTTCACTGGTGCGACGACCCAAGCGAGATTCTCGACGATCCGAGGGTCGTGGCCGTCGCGGCTGAAGGGACGAACCAGGAAAGTCTCGACCACGCCGATCAGATCGTGGCCGCCGGCAAGCACCTTCTGCTGGACAAACCTGCGGGCGACGACTACGCGCACTTCGAGCGGCTAGTGAGGCAGGCACGCGAGCGCCGTTTGACCATCCAGCTCGGCTACATGTTCCGTCACCATGCCGGGTTCGAGCGGATCGCCGTCTGGGCGCGCGGAGGGTTTCTTGGGCGGATCTACGCGGTGCGGGCGCACATGTCCGGCTCCGCCCCGACGGGCAAATCCCCGCTGGCGCACCACCGCGGTGGGGTCTTCTACGATCTGGCTGGACATGTGCTCGATCAGATCGTGTGGATCCTCGGCCCACCGGCCCGCGTGCACGGGTTCATGCAGAATTCGGAGGGCATGATTGAGGGCGACACGGACAACAGCGTCACCGTTTTGGAGTACGAGCGCGCGCTGGCCATCGTTGACATCGCGCGGCTGGAGGTCGACGCGAAGCGGAAGCGGCGGTTCGAGGTCTTCGGCACCAAGGGATCGGCGATCTTGGAGCCGTATGAGCCCGCCGACTCCCTGCGGCTATGCTTGGACGCGCCCCGTGACGGCTTTCTTGCCGGGACCTCGACGCTGGAGCTCGAGGCACGTCCCCGTTTCGTGGCGAGTCTGGCGGCCTTTGTGCGAACGCTGCGGGGCGAGCAGGAGCCGGACCGTGATCTCGATCACGAGCTTCTGGTCCAGGAGACCCTGTTTCGCGCCACCGGCAGCCTGGCCCGTTAAGCCAGGCCCACGCCGTCAGTCGTCGGACGCCATGGTGTCGCCGTCGGTCCGGTGCGATCCCGCGTCCGGCGTCGGCTCCGGCAGTGGGGTGATCTGGTCTTCTGTCGGCAGCCCCTCGAACATGAGCCCAATAAAGGCCAGCCCGAACTCCTCCTCGCTCACCTCGCGAGCGTCCGCCATTTGACACGAAAGCGAGTTCCCGTTGCGCCTGGACCAGGATTTGGGGGACTGATCGGTTTCGGATGGTTCGAACCGACGGCATCCGTGGCGCTTCTCGCTAGGCTGACACCACCGGGTTGCGTAGCACTCCGACCCCGCTAACCTCGACCTCGATCGTGTCTCCAGCCTCAAGCGATCCACCACCTGACGGCGTGCCTGTGTAGATGCAATCGCCGGGCTGCAGCGAGATCGCTTGCGCCAGATAAGTAACGAGTGATGCGACGCTGAAGATCAGGTTGGAGGTACTGGCCCTTTGCGTTGGAGTTCCATTGAGGCGCGCCGTGACGGTGAGCTCGGTCGGATCGAGATCGGTAGCAATGCATGGTCCCAGCGGCTTGAACGTATCCAATCCCTTCCCAAGCATCAACACGCCAGTTGCCATTTCGGCCGTCTGTAAGGCACGCGCGCTGACGTCATTGCCGCACGAGTATCCAAGCACGTAGTCGAGCGCCTCAGCCTCCTGAATGTCTCGGCATGGCTTGCCGATCACGACCACCAGCTCGGCTTCATACTCAACCGGATCGAACGGCTCGCGCTTCAGCTCTGGGTGATTGACCGCATGTAGGAAACCGTCCTTGCGCGGAAGGACAATTGGATCCTCTGGGCCGATTACCGCGGTAGACGGTAGTTGAAACACCATTGGGAACGACGGTATCGCAGTGTCTTCACCACCCTCCTGAATGTGCTCGAGGTAATTCGCACCAACGCCAATCACCTTTGGAGGATCCAAGGGCACCAAGAGCCTGAGATCGTCGACCGTAGCTACTTTCGCGCCTACAGCGAAGTCGCCGAAGATATCCCCGCTTATCGCATGGACCGATCCACCCTCGGCCAGCGAACCATAGGCCGGACCCGAATCAGTGTGATAGCGTACGATTCTCATCCGTGATCCTCCCGCCAACCGCTCAGCCAAGTGCGGTGGCATAGTCAATGCATGCTAGCGATGGTAAACACAGCCGAACCTGAAGTGTCAACCCTCGAAGTTGCGCTCAGCACGCGTTCCCCAGTCAGCGCAGAGCGCGCCCTCGCAACGCGACAGCGCGGCGTTGCGGCTTACACTTCAAGTATGAGCGATCCTGAAGAGGCTGGGACCGCCCGCCGCCCGATCCTCCTGTACGACGGATCGTGCGGCTTCTGCCGCCGCAGCGTGGCCTTGTTGGTGCGGCTGGATCCCGATCATCGAGTGGCGCGGGTGGACATGACCTCGGCGGCGGCCGAGCCGCTGATGTCCACCATCTCGCCCGCGCGCCGCCAACAAAGCATCCATGTGATTCGACCCGACGGGCGCGTGCTCCATGCAGGCGTCGCACTGCGGGCTGTCCTTTGCCAGGTGCAACCCGAGGCGCGGTGGCGATCAGTGGGCTACTGGCCGCTTGTCGGGCTCCTGATCGACCGTGCCTATGACCTCGTTGCATCATTGCGCAGTCCGCTTGGCCGGTTGACCGGCTGGCTCCCGGAACCACCGCCTGACGACATTCGCTCTACAGACTCGCCGTTGCTCGATCCCGGCAGTACGCGTCAAACTGTCGACCACCACTCGACGACCTAGGAGATCCATGCCCCGCCACCCGCTGCCCGACAGCACCCAATCCGCCCTCCATTCCAACGATGTCTATGCCCGGGTGATGGCGGCCAACCGGCAGGAGGCCGTGGCTGAGGTTCCGCCGGTGGTTTGGGCCTCCGAGCCCTTTCTTTCCGGCTACGCCGGCGTCGGACGTCGGGAGTATTACGAGGCCGCCGAGGCCAAGTACTACGCCCAGGCCAAGTTCCAGCTTGATTTCCCCGACATCCTGCACTTGCCCGGCGTTGCGCCGGACTACGGCTACGCGCCCGAAACCTCCGCCTGGGGTTCGCCGATCAAGCAGGAAGATGACGGTCCGCTGGTACCGTTCGCCGCCGTCAACGACATTCACGACCTGCCGGCGCTGGAAATGCCCGATCCATGGACCGCGGGCTACATGGCCATTGCCCTCAACGACTACGCTTGGTACGCCGACCACATGGACCCGGTGATCGCGCAGACCTGGGGCCATTTCGAGGGCTACGGCCGCTGCATGGGCGTCGAGTCCGGCGCGCTGGTGTTGGGCTACGAGCGCTATCTCATCGAGCTTTACGGACACCCAAAGCAGATTCACGACTGGAACAAGCGCGTCGTCGAGGCCAACATCGCCTACGTGCGCGCCCAGGAGCGCATCACCGGAACCATCGATCGTCTCGTGGTCACCGACCATCTGGCCGGGCAGGTCGGCCGGGCGCACTGCGAGGAGTTCGTCTACCCGTACCTCAAGGACATCTTTGACGCCTTTCCGTCAGCCGCGTTCCGTCTCTATCACAACGAGAACCTGGTGCCGGATACCGCGGTGGCCGCAATCGCCGACATGAACTGCACGGTATTCATGTTCGGGATCGAGATGGACGTGGCGTCTGAACATCTGGGCGGCACGGTGTGCTTGATGGGCAATGTTCCGCCGATCCACGTCGTGCAGCAGCTCGAGCCCGACGAAATCACCAGCGACTGCCAGCAGCGGCTCGCCGTGGGCGCGCCCTCGGGCGGCCTGTTGCTGTGCACGGCCGGCGGACTCTCACCAGGAACCCCAGCCGACCACATCCGCGCATTCGCTGACTCGGTTCGTGGCGTACCCGGAGCCGCGGGCCAGCAGAATGGTCCGTCGTCCGCCGTCTCGTCCTGGACGAAGCCTCCGTTCTTGTAGCGCATCACGCCGTTATGTAAAGACGGGTGTGACTGGCGGCGTCGATTTCCTCGGCTCTCCTGGCGCCATCACCTCCGATGACATTCCTCGATCCCTGTTTCGCCCCTCTGTTCGGCTCTTCCCCGTACTGACCCAGGACGTGCTTTCGCAGGCTCTCGAACATCGACATCCATGCCAACAAGCCTCGGCTCGGTATCCTCCGCCTCAGGGCGCTGGCCTGCGCCCTCCTACCCGGCGGGGAGCACGCGCATGGCTGACCGGCTGAAAGTGATGGTGACCGGCGCGACCGGCAAGATCGGTCAAACGCTCATGGAGGACCTGCCCGACTGCTTTGAAGTCACCGGCACGTCGCGCAGCCCGAACGACGACCCCAGATTCATTCAACTTGACTTCGACGACGTGGACGTCGTGGCGGAGGCCTTCGCCGGACAGGACGTCGTCGTCCATATGCACGCCAAGTCCAACCACAACACCGACGAGTTCGAGCCGTACCTGCAGCCCAACATCGTCGGCCTCTGGAACGCCTACGAAGCAGCTCGCCTTGCCGGCGTGCGACGCTTCATCTACGCCAGCTCTAACCACGCCACCGGCTGGTACGAAATCGTCGGAGAACGCTGCGACGCCGAGTCGCTGCCACGGCCTGACGGCGTCTACGGGGCCGCCAAGGTCTGGGGCGAGGCCCTGGGCCGCTACTTCTCCGACCGCCACGGTATGGAAGTCATCGTGCTGCGGATCGGCAGCTACGAATATCGGCTCAAGCCGCCCGACTTCAGCATGGGTCCGCGCATCCTTTCCACCTGGCTCAGCGACCGTGATCTCGTGAACCTGGTAGTGCGCTCGATCGTCGCTCCCGGCATCAAGTACGGCATCTACTACGGCATATCCGCCAACGCCCGCGCCTACTGGGACATCACCAACGGCGTGAGCGAGCTGGGCTATCGGCCGGTGGACAACGCCGAAACCTACGCCGACGAGGTGCTGCCCAAGGGCGGCGTCTACTCGCTGTGGGGCTTCGAAGTTCCAGGAATGACCTGATGCGCCGGTTGGTCGGTCCGGACCGCGCCGCCTGCCAAACCAGCACGGATGGAGGTGTCTGATACCGCCGCACGAGACCCCGCTCCCCACCCGCCGTCTTGGCCGCCATCCCGACGAGTTTTCGCTCATCGGTCTCGGTGGTGGACACCTGTCCCGCTCATCCGTGAGCGACGCCGAAGCCGCGCGTATCATCCCCGCCGCCATCGACGCTGGCATCACCTTCATGGACACCGCTTGGGACTACGGCTACGGTGTCAGCGAGGAACGCTATGGCCGCGCCTTACAGGGCCGCCGCGACGATGTGTTTCTGATGACCAAAGTCTGCGCTCGGGACGCCAAGACCGCGCGCACACAGTTGGACGACAGCCTGCGTCGCCTGCGCGTGGACTATCTGGACCTCTGGCAGTTCCACGAGATCAACTACGACAACGACCCCGAGTGGATATTCGAGGCGGGCGGCGCGGTCGAGGCGGCCCTTGAGGCGCGCGAACGCGGTCTGATTCGCTACATCGGCTTCACCGGCCACAAGAGCCCGCACATCCTGCGCGCCATGCTGGACATGGACTTCGTCTGGGACGCCTGCCAGATGCCCATAAGCCCGTTCGACGGCGCCTTTCGCAGCTTCCGGTCCGACGTGTTGCCGCTTCTCAACGAACGCGGCATTGCCTGCCTGGGCATGAAGTCGCTCGGTGGCAACGGTCAGTTCGTCGGCGTCAACGGCCTCACGGCGCAAGACTGCCGACGCTACGCCCTCTCGCAGCCAATCGCCACGCTGATCTGCGGCATGGTCGACGAGCGGGACCTGGCCCAAGACTTGGAGATAGCTCGAACCTTCACGCCCATGTCGGCTGACGAACAGGCCGACCTCCTGGCCCGCATCCACCGCGAAGCCACCGACGGCCGCCACGAGTACTACAAGACCACCACCTACTTCGACCACGAGTACCACCGCGAGGCCCACGACTTTCCGGCCTTCGCGGAAATTCGCAACCCCTGAGCGTGCGACTGGCCCTCTGCAACAAGACGCTGGACGACCGACCCATCGAGGCGTTCTTCCAGCTGGCCTCCGAGACGGGTTTCGATGCGGTCGAGGTAATTCCCGGCTCGCTGGGCACTCCGGTGTCAGAGCCAGATCCGGCCATGCGGGTGCAGGTGCGGCAGGTGGCCCGCGCGCTTGGCCTCGATGTCGTGGGCTTCAATTCGCTCCTCCAGCACGCGCCGCATCTCAACCTCGTCACCCGTGACCCAGCTCTGCGGCGGGCGTCCAGCGCTGAGTTGGTTGCCATCGTGCGCATGGCCGCGCACTTCGGCGCGTCGATCATCGTCGTCGGCTCACCCCGTCAGCGCCGCGCGCCCGCGGACGCCGACTTCCAGGAGGCCGCCGAGCTCTTCATCGACGAACTCCGGCCCGCCGCCGACGAGGCAGCCCGCCTGAACATCACCCTCTGCCTGGAACCCCTCACGGCGTCCCTTACCAACTTTATGAACGACACGCGCGAAGGCGTGGCGGTGGCACGAGTCATGGATCACCCGGCGGTCAAGCTGGTCCTGGACGTCAAGCAGATCAGCCAGGAGACCCTGACGTTCGAGGCTGCGGTTGATCTCGCCCTACCCTGGCTGGCCCACGTGCACGTCAACGACGCCAACATGCACGCGCCCGGCGAAGGCGACACCGACTTCACACCGATCATCCGTAAGCTGCGCGCGGTCGGCTACGAAGGCCTGCTCTCCATCGAAGCCTTCGGCTTCGCCGACGATCCCGCCGTCGTCCTCCCCAGGTCCCGCGCCTACCTCGAGAACATCCTCGCGGCAATCTAGTTCTACCACCCAACAACCGCGTCCCCTACCCCCGACTCACTTCCACGCCCCGCATCGCCAACCCTCGGCACTTCCTTCTCCTTTCACCTCACTCCTCGGCCTTGACCGCCCGCACCATATAGATAAGCCCCGGCGAACCGCTCATACGCCGCATGCCGGCCGACTCGCGCCGCCGCTGTTCTCTGTAGCCCGCCTGCTTGTAGAACTCAATCGCGGACGTGTTGTCGATCAGCACTTCCAGCCCGACCGTCGCCGCGCCGTACTTGCGCGCGGCCTCATGGGCGTGCCCTAGCAGCGCGGTTCCAATGCCTCGCCTGCGATGCCCCTCCGCCACGGCCAGATTCCAAACGCTGTAGCTGTTCCGAGTGAACCCCGGCTTGGCCGAGACCAGGTGTCGCATCCGCCATGAAAGCGCCAGAGCGCCCACGAGCCCATAGACCCGCAACATTCCCAGCGTCGTGCGCAGCGACTGACCGGACTGGGTACGGTCCGGCATGTGTGCGATAAGCCCAACCACTGCCGACCCGTCACACGCCACGTAGTGGTTGCGGAAACCGCCCCACGCCCCAAACAACCCGGCGAACTGCTGCTCGGCAAGCCCAATGTCCCCGCTGCCCCAGATCGGACCAGCCAGCGGCCCCGCCACCTCCACCAGCAAGTGACCCACCGCCTCGGCGTCCGTGGCCGCGGCCGGCCGGATCGAAATGCTGGCGGCGTTGTCTAGGTGCCCGCCAGCGATGCCCACAACGGCAAATGGTCCGAAGCCAGCGACTGCCGCGTCTCGGCTTCAATCACCGTCAGGTCCGGCGTGACGAAGATGTAGTCGATGCGCTCCTCCGGACCCGCCGCCGGATAGGTCAGCGGCCCATCCGGACTCACGTCCACGAATCCTGCGTTCGCCAGCGTGCGAATCGCGACCGAATCGGGCTTCGAGTTCAGATCGCCCAACAGAACTGTCTGCGGCGCTTTCCCCCAGTCCTCCAGAATCCTCACCACCTGTGATGCCCGCACCGTGTCGCCGACATCCTCGTGATCGAGATGCGTGTGCAGGATCGTGATGGGAGCACCCGTCGTCTGTAGGCTAATGCGCTGGAATCCCCGAGGGACCCGGCCCTCGCTGTTGAAGTGCGTGTTCGTGGCCCCGAACACCGGCAGGCGCGTGAGCACCGCATTCCCCCACAGATCACCCATGTTGGCGCCGTAATAGGCCGGCATGTCCAGCCGGTGGGATAGCCATGCCAGCGTGTCGGCGGCGCCTGAAAGCACCCATCCTCGACCGACCTCCTGCAGCGCGACCACGTCCGTCGGCTGCTTCTCGATTTCGCGGGCCACGGCCTCCAGATCGAACCGCCCGCTCGACCCGAATCCCTGCCGAATGTTGTATGTCATCACGTTTACCGTGGCGCCCGCGCCCATAGGTGCCGAGTCGGGCGACGGGGTGCCTGAGATCACCCCCACGATGAAGGGCGGCAGGAACAGCAGCGGGGCCAGCGCCGGAATCAACCGCTTGCGCAGCTCCTGGTGGCCGCTCAACGTCGAGGCCAGCGCCAGCACGACGGTCACCGCAACCGCCCCCAGCAACACCCAGGGCGGCGCATAGAACGAATAGAAGATGAACAGCAGCGCCACCAGCGCGACACCGCTCAAGGTCAGCGCGGCTACGGACCACGCCGAAGTCCGCGGCTTCCGGTCCTCAGGAAATAACGCCGTCACCACGACTGGCAGACCAAGTCCCACCAGTGCAAGACCAGGTAACGTGCTGGTCGGTGCCGCGCTGGCGAGCCAGGCGCCCACGGCCATCGCAGCGGATGCCGCCAGCACGTGAACGAAACTTATTCCTCGACCAGACTTCGCCGAGATCGACGACCAGGCGAGGCCGGCGATGGCGGCAGCGCCAACCCAGATCAGTGCGGCCCGCAGGTCCAGACCGCTCGGGGCCGCTGTCTGCCCGAAGTTTCCGCTGAACGCCATGAACACCATCAAGGCCGGTCCCAGGCCAAGTAATGGCAGGCTTCGCAACGGAGCACCGAATTCAGCTTGCCGTCCCGCTGCCCGCCAGCCGCCGCCGAGTGCCAATACTGCAAGCAGCGCCACGATTCCCGCCGCCCACGGCGAGTCGCTGAACGGCGCGTCCACCGTCCGGAACGACGCGCGAATCGCTACGTCCGCCGCAAACGCCAGCGCCAGACCCTGGCCGGCGGCCCGGCCAACACTTGCGACCCACAGGGCCAGGACCCAACCGAACGCAATCGTGCCGAAAGCGCCAATCCATACGTCGGCGCCCGGCGACCCGGAGGCCTGCCCAACCACGGCCATTCCTGCCAGCAGCACGATCGCAATTTGGCGGGCGCGCGTAATCCCAACAAAACGAGCCAGCAGGCCGGCTGCGCCCCACAGAACCAGCGCGCCGAAAACAAGCGCCGCCAGCACCACGCGGTCCGAGGTCTCGCCGACAACCCAGAACATGTTGCTGGTAAAGACGCGAAACGCCTGGAATCCCAGCACCGCCGCGGCCGCAACCGACAGCGTGCCCACGTCTGGCCGGCGCATCATGATCATCGTCGTGGGCTACTCGCGGCTCGTCTGCCCGCCGGCGTTGGCTGCGCGAGCGCTAACGCCCAGCACGCCCAGGAATCCTTCGGAATCCACATGGTCGAAGTCTCCGATACCCTCCATGCTGGACGCATCACTATAAAGCGAATGCGGCGCGTCCTCCGCGCCCGCGAACTGCGCGTGGCCGCGGTAGACGTCCACCTGCACGGTTCCCGTGACCAAACGTGTGAAGGCGGCGATGCCGCGTCGAAGCGCCGTGCTCGCCAGGTCGTACCAGTAGCCCTCGTATATCTGGCGGCCCAACGCGGCTGACAGCGAGTCGTACGTCGGACGCGCGCGCCGATCCAGAATCAGCTGCAGCAGGTACTCATACGCACTGCCGAGCAGCTCCATCCCCGGCGCCTCGTACACCCCGCGTGACTTGATCCCAACGAATCGGTTCTCCACCGTGTGCAGCCCAATCCCCAGTCCGTTCGTCCCGCCAATCGCATTCGCCCGCTCAAAGATCTCCAGCAGCGAAAGCTCCTCGCCGTCCATCGCCACCGGCGTGCCGGCCTCAAACCGGATCGACACCCGCTGCGTCGCGTCCGGCGCGTCCTGTGGATAGACCCCCATTTCGGGTTCCACGAACTGCGCGTGGGTACTCAGCTCCTCCAGCAAACCGGCCTCGTGCGTCAGACCCAGCAGGTTGGCGTCCGTCGAATACGGCTTGTCCAGCGTCGCCCGAATCGGGATCTCCTCGGCCTCGCAGTACGCGATCATTTCGCGTCGTCCCGGGAACTGCTCCAGGAACGTCGGATCGCGCCAGGGGGCGTACACCTGCACGCCGGGCGCCAGCATGTTGGTCGCAAGCTGGAACCGGACCTGGTCGTTGCCTCGTCCGGTAGCGCCGTGACTCAGCACCGTCAGGCCACGCGACGTCAATTCCGGCAGCAGCGCGGCAACCGTGGCGTAGCGGGCGATCCCCGTGGTATTCCAGTAGCCGCCCTCATAGCGCGCCTGGGCCTGGATAACCTCCAGGCCGGCCTGTGCCAGCGCCTCGCGCGCGTCCACGATCAGGGCTTCGCGTGCGCCGGCCACCCGCATGCGCTCGGCCACATCGTTGATGTCGTCTTCGTCCGGCTGACCAAGATCGGCCGTCAGGGCCACCACGCCCACGCCTTCCTCAACCAGCCAGCGCGTGATCGTGCAACTGTCCAGCCCGCCCGACACCGCCGCGCCAATCGTCGTCCCCGCCAGATCCTCGATGCGCACAAAGCCCCTCCCACCAAGCAATCCTGCGCGAGCCTACCCCGTTCGCCGACTTCCAGGCGCGGCGCAGACCTTGCCTTCAGTTACGAGGCGGCGGCTTCGATCCGCGCCAATTCCCCCGGCAGCCAATCGCCGTAGCGCAGCTTCCCGCGCTCCGGGTCGGGATCCGGCAGCCCGGCCTTTGCCAGCTCGCGCCGCAGCGGGTGCTCGCCCCTCTCCAGCGGAAAGTCCACGCGCGCCCGGCTGAAGTGCGAGATCCAGGCCCCGTCCATCATCTCCATCACGGCAAGACCTTCCATGCCGCCGCACTCGTGTTCACGGTCCTCGTCAAGCGACCGAACCGTCTCCTCGGCCATCCACAGGTCGCCGCCTACGTGGTCGTAGTAGTCGTGCCCGTGCAGGAACCGGTCCTCGTCGGCCAGCTCGTACTTCTCCCACGGCACGTTGCCCACGACCTCGTCGCGCCCGCGTCGGATGAAGAGCTCGCGCGAGTTGTACAGGCAAAGGGCCCCGTCCTCGCCGTAGATCTTGATGTGCACCCAGCCGCTGCCCGGCTCGCTGCGGCGGTGCATTTCGGCAAAGGCGGTCAGGCCGTTCTCGAACTCGTAGAGCGCCGAAATGTCCTCGCCCGCCAGCAGCCCGAAGCCGTAGGAACCCTCCACGATGTCCGCGGCCGTGGTTGGACGCCCACCGGTTAGGCACATCGCGACCACGCTGCGCGCGTCGCCGGCAAACCGGCGGGTCCCGTTCAGCATGTGGGTCCCGATGTTCAGCATGTCGTAGCCGCCGTAGTAACCCTTGCCCCGAATCTTGAACGTCGTGATCGGCCCGATGGCCCCGTCATTGATCAGGCGTTCGGCGACCTTAAACGTTGGCGTCGTGCGCATCTGGTGGTGGATCGCCAGCCGCGTCCCGTTGGTCTCGGCCAGCTCCTGCATCCGGTCGGCGTCGGTCAGGCTGGTGGCCATCGGCTTCTCGACGATCACCGCCTTCGGCGCCCTGTGCTCCAGCACGCCGATCGTCAACGGCGCGTGCAGGTCGGTCCGGGTCGGAATATTGACGATGTCCAGGTTTTCCTGGTCCAGCATCTCCCGGTAGTCGCTATAGGTGCGTTCCACCCCGAACTCTGCCGCCGCGGTTGCCAGCCGGTCCGCGTCCACGTCGCAGATCGCTGCAATTTCCACCCGCGGATGCAGCATGTACGCGCGCGCCTGGCTCAGCCCGCGCGGGCCCACGCCCAAAAAGCCAACTCGGTACGTAGTCATGGCAACTCCCCATCGGACCAATCCACCGTTGGATCGGAACCGTAACAAACGCCCCGGCCTCGGCCCTCGTCCTTGTTGACGTTCAGAGTCATCCGCCGCAGCATTTCAGAAACCCCTGCCAGAGAGACTCGGTCCATGAACGTCGTACTCGTCGTCTTCGACACCCTCCGCAAAGACCACCTGGGCGCCTACGGCAACGACTGGATCAGGACGCCCAACTTCGACGCATTTGCGTCCCAGAGCATCCGCTGCACCCGCGCCTTCCCCGAAGCCTTGCCAACCCTTCCGTTCCGCCGCGCCCTGCACACCGGCCAGCGCACGTTCCCGTACATCGGTCACCGCGACTATAGAGGCGACTTCTCAGGCGCGCCCGGCTGGGGACCCATCCCTGAGGAACAGGACACCGTCTCCGAACTGCTGCTGGACGCCGGTTACCGCACCGCCCTCTTCACCGACTGCTACCACCAGTTCAAGCCCAGTAAGAACTTCCACCGCGGCTTCAGCGAGTGGCAGTGGATTCGTGGGCAGGAGACCGACCGCTTCCGCTCCGGACCCGCCTTGCCGCCCGACGCCATCCGCCGCCATGTGCCCGAGCGCCTTCCCGAAGCGCATCAACGGCGCGACTTCTTCACCCAGTACCTCACCAACAACCTGTTTCGTCGCGAAGAGGCCGACTACTACCCGGCCCGGCTATTCAACGACGCCGCCCGCTGGATCTACGACAACGACGACGCCGACAGCTTTTTCCTGGTCGTCGATTCGTTCGATCCGCACGAACCGTGGGAACCGCCCGTCAGCTACCGCCGCCTCTACGACCCGGACGACGATGTCACCGACATCATCCAGTCCCTGTATGCCCCGAACGCGGGCGTGCTCACCGAGCGCGAGGTCAAGCGCCTTCAGGCCAACTACGCCGGTGAGGTGACCCTTTGTGACCGTTGGTTCGGCCATTTCATGGAACAGCTCGAACTATCCGGTCGCGCGGACGACACCGTCGTCATCGTGGCCTCCGACCACGGCCACAACCTGCGCTTCCCCGACGACAAGGCCTGATCAGCAAGCAGGGCCACCCGCTGACCCGAGCCGTGGCCGACCTGGTGCTGCTCGTTCGCTACCCCGACCGCGCCCGTGCCGGCGAGACCTACGACGGCCTCGTCACCAACACCGACATCGCCGCCACCGTTTTGGCGACAGGTGGCGTCGAGGGGCCCACGGAAGGCCGAGACATTGGCCCCACTCTCCGTGAGAACCTTCCGTCCCACCGCTCCCACGTCAGCATCGGCTGGGGGCCGCTGATGACCGTCATAACCGATGACTGGTGGTGCAACGCCACCATCTGGGGCGAGGCGCCTCTGCTTCATCGTCTGCCCGAAGACGAGATGCTCCGCACGAACGTCGCCGACGACCACCCCGAAGTCGTGCAGGAACTCATCGGCCTCGCCATCGCCGACGCCGGCGGCGAAATCCCCGCCCAGTTCGCCGAATTCAAAGACCGCCCCGGCTGCACCCCTTACCTAACCGGCATCCAAAAAGGCGGCGACTACGTAGCCCGCCGGCGCTAACGTCCTGATAGTCCGTCCGCTCTTTCCCCCTCTCCCTCGAGAGACCTTTGCACAACGCCCTTCGTCCGCGAAGGTACGGGCCGCTCTTGCTCCCTCTCCCTGTGGGTGTGCAGACCAGGGACATCATTTACACGTGTTCGGGGACATGGTTTACACATCTAGCGATGAAATGGAGGACCGGGATGTGCCGTTTGCGGAGCGACGGGTGAGCGACCTGCGGGCCGAATTTGTGGCGTTGGCCACGCAGCCGGGGGCCAACCGGCGCGAGCTGTGCCAGCGCTTGGGGATCTCGCCGCCGACGGGCTACAAGTGGCTGCGGCGCTACACGGCGGAGGGGGCCGCCGGGCTGCGGGATCGCTCGCGGCGGCCCCGGCGCAGTCCCGGTCGGACGGTCCCAGCCATCGAGCAGGCGGTGCTGGCCCTGCGCCTGCAGCACCCCACCTGGGGCGGCCGCAAGCTGCGCGTGCTGCTGGCCCGCCAGGGGAGCCAGCCGCTGCCCGCGGCCTCCACCATCACCGCCATCCGGCGGCGCCACGACCAACTCGATCCCACCCAAGGGGCCGGCCAGCCGCGCGCCTGGCAGCGCTTCGAGCATCCCTATCCCAACGCCTTGTGGCAGAGGGACTTCAAGGGCGGCTGGCCCTGTGGCCCGGGGCGCTGCCATCCGCTGACCATCCTGGACGACCACTCGCGCTACGCCCTGGGCCTGGCCGCCTGTCCCAACCAGCGCACCGCCACCGTCCAGGCGCACCTGATCACGGCCTTCCAGCGCTACGGCTTGCCCGACCGGCTGCTGGTCGACAACGGCAGTCCCTGGGGCAATCACCCGGCGCATCCCTACACCCCGCTGACGGTCTGGCTGCGCCGCTTGGGCATCGCCGTCAGCCACAGCCGGCCGTCCCATCCCCAGACCCTGGGCAAGGACGAGCGCTTCCACGGCACCCGCGAGCGCGACTTCGGTCGGCAGCCGCCACGCCCCGACCTCGGCGCCTGGCAGGTCAGCTTCGATGCCTGGCGGCACGAGTACAACCACGTGCGGCCGCACGCGGCGCTGGCCTTGGCGGTGCCCGCCCGTCGCGATCAGGTCAGCCCCCGGCCCTCTCCGGCCGAGCTGCCGCCCTTGCCCTACGGCTCTGCCGATCACCGCCGGCGGGTGGGCCTGGGCGGGCGGGTGTCGTTCCAGGGCCACCGGCTGCGGGTCCCCAAGGGCCTGCGCGGCGAGACGGTCGCGGTCCGCCCGACCGCCACCGACGGCTGCTGGACCGTGCACTTTATGACCGACCAGCTGGCCACCATCGATCTCCGAAACCCCGCGCGAATGTGGAAACCATGTCCCCGAACGTCTGTAAATCATGTGTCCGGTCTGGACAGTGGGAGAGGGTTGGGGTGAGGGTCTTCCGGGCAACAGTCCCCCCGGATTACGCAAAGGTCTCCCTCGAGGGAGAGGGCTGGGGTGAGGGTGAAAAGCCCGGGCTCACTCCCAAGCCGGTTCCTAGCAATCCCGCCGCCCGCAAGGGTCCCGGTGAAACGCGGCTAAGCCAAGAACTCCTCCAACCGCACCATCCGCTGCTCGTCGCTGCTGCGCACCCCGGCCGCCACGATGCGGATTGAGTTCAGGTTGTCGCGACTCGAGGTCGATGGCTCGCGGCCTTCGTCCAGCGCTGCCATCAACTCGCCCATGCTGCCGCCAAACGCCTCCGGGAACCACGTCCCCTCGATCGGGAAACGCACCCGTCGCTCGGATTCGTAACTCTTCGTGACCTCCACCCACTGCGGCGTCCCTGTGATCGAGCCGTCGGCGCCGTCGATGTGCCAGAACTCGGAGAAGGCGGCGCGACTCTGGATGATGTTGTTGAAATGATCGATGGCCGTCAGGTCGCCGCTGTCGAAGTGCATCGCCAGCGTGTGACTCAGCGGCGAGACCGCGTTCTGTCCCTGCATCATCGCCGCCGTCGTGCTCACCGCGTCAGGTGTTCGCTCGGAGAAGTGCCGGATCAGGTCCACGAAGTGCACGCCGTGGTCCACGATGTTGAAGTTCACCACGTCACGCCACCACTTGTCGGGCTGGTCCTGGTACGACCGCCGCACGTGCGCCACGCTGAACAGCGGACCGCAAACGCCAAGGTTGATCAGCCGCTTGATCGCGGCGTGGGCTGGGGCCCAGCGCGCCTGCTGATTGATCATCAGCGTCACCCCGGCGTCCTGAGCGGACGTCGCCATCGAAACCGCGTCTTCCCACGTCATCGCGAAGGGCTTCTGCGACAGGATTGGCTTGCCGGCCTCCAGTAGCGCGGGCCACAGCTTCAGACGCGCGTGCGGATGGACCGCCAGGTCGATCACTTCAACCTGTGGGTTGTCCAGCACGATTCCCGGATCTGTGCCGGCCGCCTCGATCCCCCAGCGGGCGCGGGTGGCCTCCACGGCGACGGGATCGATGTCGCTGCAGGCCACAACCTCATAGCCGAAGTCCCGGTAGGCCGGCAGGTGCGCGCCGTTGGCGATGCCGCCGCAGCCGATCAGACCGATCCGGTAGTGACGGCCGCTCGGCGGCTGCGGCCGGTAGTCCTCGGGAGAGAGTCGCAGCTCGTCCAGGTTCATGGGCACCGCCTCGGCAGCGATTGACGAGAGAATGCCACGCCGCTGAGCTTCACAATCCGTGGAAATCAACCTCGGTCTACCCAACCGGGCATCATTGGGCACGCGGACGGCGTAAGTTGCAACTCGAGGTGACGGCTTGATCACAAACCGGACAGACCGACGCATGACCGACGCCGGATATGAGGGTTCGCACCGCGCCTACGACTCCGTCGTGCTGCCCGACGTCCTCATCCCGGCCCGCGACGGTGTGCAACTGGCCGCCGACGTCTACTTGCCTGCCCTCAACGGACGAGCGCTTGACGCCAAGTTCCCCGCCCTCGTCGAGCGCACGCCTTACCTCAAGGACTCGATCCGATATGCCCGCAAGGGGCACTGGTACGCGCGTCGCGGCTACGCCGTCGTCATCAACGACGTCCGTGGCCGCGGACGTTCGGGCGGCCAGTGGTACCCCTTTGCCAGGGAAGCGCCTGACGGCTACGACGCCGTCGAATGGGTGGCGGTGCAACCATGGTGCAACGGCCGCGTTGGCACCATGGGCGGGTCCTACGCCGGGTCCGACCAGAGCGCCCTCGCCACCCTCAACCCGCCGCATCTGCGCGCCCAGGTCGTCGGCCAAGGAACCAGCAACTACCTGATCTCGTCCATGCGCCAGGGCGGCGCCCTGGAACAGCGCTTCATCAGCTACGCCTACCGCATGGCAATCACCAGCCAGGAGGCCGCCGCCGACGCTGATCTGGAGCGCGTCATGCGCGCCGAATTCGAACGCGTGCCCGAAATCCTGGGCCCGCCCCTGCACTTCCGCCCCGGCCGCACCGCACTCAGGTTTCTACCGATCTACGAGCAGTGGGCCTGGGACATCCTCACCCACGGCAGCCGCGGCGCCTACTGGTCGCAGCGCGGCTACAACATTGACGAGTACTGGCACCAGCACGCCGATGTCCCCGTTCTGTTCCAGAGCGGCTGGTACGACACCTATCCGCGTGGCGCCATCGCCAACTTCCAGGCACTCCGCCGCCGCAAGTCCAGCCCCATGTCGCTGCTTCTGGGTCACTGGCGTCACGGCGAGCCCACCACCGAGGAGACCTCGGCCGGTGACGTGGACCTCGGCCTCGAAGCCGCGCTGCCCCTCTACGACGACCTTCGCCTGCGCTTCTTCGATCACCACCTCAAGCAGCTGGAGACCGGCCTGGACCGGGAGCCGTCCGTCCGCTATTTCGTGATGGGCGGTCAGCTCGGACGCTCGCCCGCCGACCTGGATGGTCGCCTCTGGCACGGCGGCCGCTGGGAATCGGCCGACCAGTGGCCGCCGCCTGATGCCGTTGAAACCGCGCTCTTTCTGCAAGCCGATGGGACGCTAGCGGGAACACCGCCCGAAAAGCCTGCCGGTCCAACACGCTTCACCTACGACCCGCGCAATCCGGTGCCGACCACCGGCGGTTCCATCAGCGCGGCTGAAGAGGCACTCCCGTCCGGCGGCTTCAACCAGCGCGGCCAGCCCGGGCGCTTCCACGGACACCACCACACCCTTTCGCTGGCGAGCCGGCCCGACGTGCTCAGCTTTGAGACCACCCCGTTCGACGAACCGTTCGAGATCGGCGGACCGGTGGAAGTCATCCTGTTCGCTTCCAGCAGCGCTCTCGACACCGACTTCACCGCCAAGCTGCTGGACGTGTATCCCCACAGCCAGGCCACGCCCGGCGGCTACGAACTCAACCTGGCCGACAGCATCCTGCGCGCCCGCTATCGAAACGGCTTCGACCGCGAGGAATTCCTGGAGCCGGGGGAGATCTTCGAGTTCCGCATCGTCCTCTACCCCACGGCCAACCGCTTCGCGCCCGGCCACCGGCTGCGCGTGGACATCTCCTCGTCCAACTACCCCCGGTTCGACGCCAACCCCAACACCGGCGATCCGCTGGGCGTGTCGCGGCGCGTCGAGATGGCTCACCAGGCCGTCTACCACGACCCCGAGCACCCCAGCCGCCTCCTGGTCCACATCCGCCCTGTTTCGGAATGACTGCCGGCTACGGGGAGGAGGGAACATGACCGAGCTATTGGTCGGGACGACCCGCCTGACCCTGGTCCGGGGCGACATCACGGTCCAGCAGGTCGACGCCATCGTGAACGCCGCCAACGCGGACCTTCGCGGCGGCGGAGGCGTGGATGGCGCCATCCACCGCGCCGGCGGACCCGACATCATGGCCGAATGCCGCCGGATCGGGGGCTGTCCCACCGGCGACGCCGTTCGCACCACCGGCGGTTGCCTGCCTGCCGACCACGTGATTCACACCGTGGGACCCATCTGGTCGGGCGGAAACGCCGGCGAACCCGATCTGCTCGCCTCGGCCTACCGTCGCTCCCTGCAGGTAGTCGCCGCCCACGGCGCGCGCACTGTCGCCTTTCCGTCCATCAGCACTGGCGTGTACGGCTATCCCAAAGCCCTGGCCGTCGAGACTGCGCTGGACGCCGTCAGCGCGGCCCTGCCGCCACTCGACGTTGACGAAGTGCGCTTCGTCGTCTTTGGCGACGACGATCTCGCGATCTACCAACAGGCCATGCAGGCCAGAGCCAGCGAATGAACGCCGACGCCGAACAGCGGGCCGCGCGCCGCACGCGCGAGCGCTGGGATGACTGGTACCAGGAGGGCGATACGCCCTGGGACGACGGTCAGCCCTGGCGGCCGCTGCCCGGCCTGCTCTCCCGCTACGCCCCGCCCGGCGGTCGCCTGCTCGATATCGGCTGCGGGCTCGGCGGCAAAGCCGCCCAAATGGCCTCCCTGGGCTACCGCGCTTTGGGCGTTGACATCTCCCAGGCGGCAATCGACGCTGCCCGACTCCTGACCGCTGACTCGGAAGGCGAGCTGGAGTTACGCCGTGCGGACTTCCTCAACGAATCGCCTGACGCGCCGTTCGACCTTGCCTTTGACCGCAGCGTCTGGGCCACCTTCGACGAATCAGGTCGTGCCAGATTCGCCCGCCGTGTGGCGCGTTGGCTCGTGCCCGGCGGTCACTGGATCAGCCTCACCGGCTGCGCCGACAACCGGGATCCCGAAACCGGCGAACCCGACCCGCGCGGCTACCCCCGCCACACGCTCGAAGCCATCGTCGCCTGCTGCGAACCCTTCTTCGAAATCCTCGAAGTCCGCCGCGAAACTTTCGGCGCAAACCCGGACACCGACTTCACGGCCTGGGTGACTGTCATGCGCGCCCGCCTCTGACAAGATCTCGCTGCACATGTCGCCTCTGCGCCAAGTGAGGCCATCGCCGCCGGCTACATATCAGGCCTTGGCTCGATGTCCTGGTTCATGGCCCAGGCCGGGTAATAATTCACCATCTGGGCGCCGGGGTAGGGACGGCCAAGGGGCTGAGCCGGCATGGGGAATGCGCCGTCGAACGCGTCGAAGGTCATCATCTGGCTATAGGCGTATCGCAAACCGGCCGAGCGCAGCGTGCGCGCGGAAGGCACATTCCATGGGGAGGTCGTGGCCAGCGCCAGATTGCCCCGTTCGATAATCGCCGTACCCGCGGCGCCCACGATCGCTCGGCCCACGCCGCGGCCCCGTGCTTCCGGCATCACGTCCATCCCGATTTCCTCGATGCCGTCGCCGTGATGGCAGACCGCCGCCAGCGCCACCAGCTCAGCGTCCTGGATCAGCCCGTAGCCGTCGTGCGCCTCGCCGTCGTAGCAGTGCCAGAAGCGCGCGTAGTCCACGGCGGCCAGATCGTCTTGACTCAGCCTCACA
Organism: Chloroflexota bacterium; assembly: GCA_965263175.1. Classification (GTDB taxonomy): domain Bacteria; phylum Chloroflexota; class UBA11872; order UBA11872; family UBA11872; genus UBA11872. The sequence continues at coordinate 1,924,418 of OZ253587.1, read as the reverse complement.
ACGCGCGGGTCCCTTGGATCGCTCCAGGTAGAAGCGTCGCCGAAGAAGAAAAACACCGGCCCCCAAGCGCTCTGGCCGTCAGGCTGTGTCACCCGCGCAAGCTCATAAGCGCCGAAGGTCGAAAACAGCAGCTCGGGATGCATGTTGGTTACGACGGGTCGCAGCGCCTCCAGCCAGTCGTTCCGGGCGCTGACCAGCGCCCCGCCATCCACCCGAATCGCCGCCAGCTGAGGGCCGTCGGCATCGGCCGGCCGCCCGATCACAGGAATCGGGTCGGCGCCAAAGGCGTCCATGCCCGCGCACACCGTGGACTCGATCATGGCCACCGCCCGCGGCGGCAGGTACTGCCGCCAGCCGTCCTGAAACATCGGGGTCATCGGCGCTGCAATCCCTTCTCCCTGCGCTCGAGCGGCGGTCGGTTCAACTGGCCTGCCGCATTAGAGAAGGCAGGTACGGCACCCAGGCCGGGTCGAGCGTGCCGGTGATGAACCGGCCCAGCAGGTGCGAATAGGGCGATCGTGGATGCGTTGGCCGGCGCAGCAGCCGCATGTTGGCACCCGGGGGCGTACGGCCCGCCTTCCGCAGGTTGCAGGGACGGCAGGCGGTCACCAGATTGTCCCAGCGCCGGCGCCCGCCCAGCCGCCTGGGCATCACGTGGTCAATCGTCAGGTCGGTGCCATGCGTCCCGCAGTACTGGCACGTGTGGGCATCGCGCACGAAAACCTCGCGGCGGCTTAGCTTGACTATGGGACGCGGACGCCGCACGTAGTAGCGCAGGCGAATGACGCTCGGTCGGGGTACTTCGCGGGCGGGCGTGCGCAGCGGACGCTCGTGGTGCGCCAACGGTTCGGCCTTGCCCTTGGCCAGCAGCACGATGGCGCGCCGTACCCGGCACACGTTCAGCGGCTCGTAGTTCTGATTCAGCAGCAGAACCGGTGTGTCCACAGGCCTCCGGCGCTTCGCGGCTAGCCGCTGCCATGGTACAAGCCGGCCAGCAGTCGCCACTGGATTGTGTGTGGCAGCACGGCAGAATCGTCGGCGGCTTCTTCCCGTTGCGGGGCCGGCTGGGCTGGGAGCCTTATCCTTGCGCGTGCAATCAGAGCAAGTCGCGCCGGACTGCTGGTATCTGGTCCGGTTCACCAAAACGGGCGCCGCCCGCTTTCTTTCGCAGCACGACGTGCGTCGAGCCTGGGAGCGTGTGACCCGGCGGGCTGGTTTGCCCCTGGCGTATAGCCGGGGATTCAGTCCCAAACCGCGCCTGAGCTTCGGACCTCCGCTGCCGGTGGGCGCTGAGGGGCGCCGCGAATATATGACCATGGCGCTGCGGGAGGCAGTGGACCCCGGCGAAGTGCAACGACGACTGGCGGCAGCCGCCATCCCGGGCATGGCGGTGGTGGATCTCAATCGCGCCCCCGGCCGTCGTGTGCGGACCACGTGGGCAACGTACGAGCTGACCGTGGATCCACCGCCGCCCGATCTGGGTGACCGCGTCGAGCGCTTGGTTGCGCAGGACAAGACGGAAATCGAACGCGCTCGCGATCCAGAGGGCGTCAGGCGTGATATCAGGCCCGGAGTTGGGTCGCTGCAAGCCAGGAACGGCACGCTCCATGCCCGTCTCCGAATTGCGCCGGACGAGATCGTGACCTCGCGCGACCTGGCCCTCGCCCTGGAGATCGAACCGGCAACGACCGTACGCACGGACATTGAGCTCGAGTCCGTCGGCTGAGACCCGGTTGCGGCTGGAGGCCGTCCTGGCGGCAGCCGGCCACCCGCCCGACGGATGCCTGCGGTTCATTCGCGCAGGACTTTGGCGTTGGACGCAAGGCGGCGCCGATCTGGCGCTCAAGCTCTTCGACGGACCGAACGCCGACGAGCGGCTGCGCACCGAGGCGGCGCTCTACCGCGCGTTGGGCCAGGCAGGTGCGCCGACACCCGAATGGGTTGTCGAGGCCGGGGAGGCGCGGGCGCTGGCAAGGGCCTGGGTCCCGGGTGCGACCCTGTACGAGCGGTTGCTGGCTGCCGAGCCGCCCAGCCAAACCGAATCGACGGCGGTGCGACGAGCCTGGCTGCGACTGACCAGCGCCCTGACGCCCTGGAACGCGCGCATTGCGGCGTCGCGTCATGAGGCGGCCAGGCGGAAGCGCCGGATAGAACTGGCGGCGGTCGCGCAAGCCGTGACTGACACGTACCCGACGGTTCCGGCGGAGGCAACACATGCCTTGAGCCACACCGTGGCTGCCGGCGAGTTGGCCTTGCTGCCGCTGGACGCTTCGCCGTCAAACATTATCTGCGACGGAAAACGAGCCACGTTCATCGACCTGGAACTGCTGGGCTTCGACTTCACCGACTGGACGTATACCAAGTACGTGACCGCCCTGGACGGCGCTGGCCGTGTGCGCGGCGTGGCGCCCGGTCTGGCCGCCGGCGATGAGTTCCCTAGGCTGGACGCGGCGCTGACGTTGCTGGTGTTGGCCCGAGCCGCCGGACTATGGGGCACGCAGCGCATGGCGCCGGAGGCGTTGGCAGACGGTTTGCCAGGCTCCTCAACGGCGGCGCGGCGAATTCGAGCAGCGCTTGGTCTAGAATCAATTGCCACTTTCGATGGCGGATAGCGCAAGAGAGCTAGCCATGGCTGCTACGAACGACTCAGGGACCAACCAGCCATTCCAGCCGCGGGGACGCGACCTGGTGATCGGCGGCATTCCGTGGATCGCCCGCATGTCGGACAAGGCACGCGCGAAGGCGGACGGGACGATTGACGACTACATCTATCCATGCCCCATCGACCGCCGGGTCCTGGGGGAACTGGGGATCAGCGCCGACGAGTTCATTGAAATGTCGGTGTCGTCTGACACGGACGCCGTGCTCGTCCGCCAGGTGCGTGAACGCCGCCGGTCGCCCGAACCGGCCGCTGGTGCCTGAGCCGCGCGACGACCTCGTCACCTATCTGAATCGAGTTCTCGAAGTCCAGGCGTTTCTGGACTACGGGCCAATGGGTCTGCAAGTCCACGGGCGTCCGATAGTCGAAACCGTGGTGACTGCCGTGTCGGCCAGCCGCACATTATTCGAGGCAGCGGCCGAACGCGACGCAGGGCTGGTCGTAGTCCATCACGGACTGTTCTGGGACAACGATTCGCGTGTGGTCGACCCAATGCTGCGCGAACGTCTGCGCGTTCTGTTCGATCACGACATCAACCTCGCGGCTTATCACCTGGCGTTGGACGGGCACCCCACGCTGGGTAACAACGCGCGCATCATTGCGGCGCTGGGCTTTGAGCGGGAGCCGGCCGGGTTTGCGCCCACCGGCGAGCGGCCGGTCGGCTGGTTCGGCTCGGTGACGAATCCGGTGCCGGCGGACGCGTTCGCGGAACGGGTCAAGCAGGCCATCGGGCCGCTGCACGCGCACTACGCAAACGGTCCGGCCGAGATTCGGCGCATTGCGGTGTGCAGCGGAGGCGGTCCGCGAGACTTCCCGGAAGCGGCGGCCAAGGGCTGCGACGCCTTCGTCACGGGCGATATGTTCGAGCCGGTGGAAATGTGGAGCCGGGAGCTGGGCGTGCACTTCCTGGCCGCCGGACACTACGCAACCGAGGTATTCGGCGTACAGGCCCTGGCCGAACTGATCTCAGCCGAGATGGACTGCCGCGCGGAGTTCGTGGACTTGCCGACGAACGCCTAACCGTCGGCGCTGCTGGCTTCGATCACGCGCACGGCCTGTCGGGCGGCCGGCGCTCCAAGCGTTGAAGTGAGCAGGCTTGCCACGGCGAACACGACCAGCGAAACCGCCAGCGCCACGAGAGATGCTGCAACCGCTTCGCCGGACACCGACGCTCGGATGAGTTCAACCGCGGCGGCGGCGCTCGCTGTACCCGAAGCGAGCCAGGCGCCGCGTACCGCGATGTAGACGAAGGTCAGTGGCGCGACGGCGAGGACATTGCTGCCCAGGCTGCGCAGCCGGCGGTAGCGCAGCGCGCCCATTGCGCCGTCTCGCTCGTTGGCGGCGGCATGCAGAACGCTGCCCGCGCCGGCTTCAGCCACCAGTGCCTCGAATGCCCGCAGGCGTCCCGGCAGCCGCCAGAAGGATTCGTAGTCCACCGCCAGCCCGGTCATCGTCCAGCCGAAGAAATGGCCGATGATCACGATGGCCAGCCAGTAGACGACCGGCGAACTGGCGCCCAAACTCGTCGGGTCTTCCGGATTGAGAAACCCGTCGGCGACCGCGCTCAGGGCATACAGCGGGCCCATGCCAACCGCGGTGAAGATAACGATCACCACCAGGGCTTCCGCGAGGTCAGACCGGAAGGAACGCATTTCAAGCTCACCTGACCGGGCCCGCCGGCGCCGGCGCGGATACTCTACCCGCGCGGCGCCGGGGGACGGGGCTGACGACGCGCGCTAGGACGATGCGCGCGACCGGGCGCGCATGCCCTCCAGCATGTCCGACAGGCGCACATCGAGCAGATCCAGCGACTGGGCAACGTAGCGGTCATCGTCGCGCTCGGCAATCACGATGGCCGACGCTCCGACGTTCGGCACGGTGTCCGCCGCAAGCTGGCTGACGTCAATGGTCACTTGGTTGCCAAGCACGGTGAACATCTCCATCGCGCCCTCGTGCACGGCGGTGACTTCACCGACGGCGATCACCATTCCGCCCGGACGTAACACCTGTCGCTCCGGCAGCGCACGCTCGGACCGTCGCATGGCTGGGGAGTTGCTGTGGAAGAAGGAACGTCGGAGTGCCTCGAGTCGCGGCCCGCCGATAGCGCGTCGGGAACCCCACCAGTCGTGGTAGGTGCCGCGAGTGTCCTTGCCTCGTTGGTAACGGTCCGCATCGCGCTTGCGCTTGTCCTGCTGGTATCGATCCGCATCAAACTTGCCGTTCCCCCGCTTGAACATTCTCGAATCAACCTTCGAGATGGTGTCGGACCTGGCTTTGGCAACGTGCGCGGCCGCCTGTTCCGCCGGGCCGGCCTCTCCGCCACGGGCCAGGGCAAGGCCAAGTGCGCCGCCGCCGACGGCCAACGAGACCGCCGCCAACACAATCAGTGAAGTCAATCGAGCTGAAAACTGCCACCGCATGCGGGCACCTGTGAAGATATTGGCTACATGGCAATCGTCTCACGAGCGAATTCGGTGAATCGTGAAGCACCTCACGGTTCGCCCGCGCCAATTCCCCGTCCGTCGAGTTGGCCGGCGCTGCTTCCGCTATCCACGCGACTCAGAGCCGCTGCTGTGCTCGGCGCCCTCGCTGCGCTCACCGCCAGCGCTGTGCTCGCCACCACCGCTCGCGCTGGCGCCGACCTCCGCGTGTGCGCTCCAGGTCTGAAACGGCGCCGCCGACGCCGGCAGGGTCACGGGCACGGTCTGGCCAGCCGCTAGATCAACCGGAGTCGTCGGCCCGAGTTCCACGCCGTTCGATAGGTGAATCTCGATCCGCACCTGGTCCAGCAGCGAGCTCGTGGTGTTCGCCGCCGTTCCCGTGAACGTCTTCGAAGCGGCGTCATAGCTCACAATCAGCCGTACGCCCGCCCGCACCTGATCGAACGTCTGACCGCGAGACAGTTGGGTCCCCGACTCTTCGCCGCTGTCCGAAGACTCCGCGCCTTCCCCGCTGTGGCGGGTGAGGGCCAGCCCCAGGGCCACGCCACCCACCACCAGCGCGACGGCTGGCAGTGCAAGCACGGCGATCAAACGGGGTGATGTTCCTGAGAGCCGGGGCATGCGCGTATCCAGTGCAAGTTTGAGAAACGCAGCCACCGTATCCCTTCTCTACGGAGACCTTTGCACAACGCCCTTCGTCCGCGAAGGAGCGGCCGCTCTTGCTCCCTCTCCCTCTGGGAGAGGGTTGGGGTGAGGGTCTTCCGGGCAACCGCCCCCGGGTTACGCAAAGGTCTCTTCTCTTCGGGGAGACCATAAGAAAGTTCATGCACGACCCAGCCATCGTTCAGGACCGCCCCGCGGTGTTGCTAACATCGGCTCAGACGTGTGCGGGCCGTGCGTTCGCGGGCGTGCAAGCCTCCGTAGCTCAATTTGGCAGAGCACCTGACTCTTAATCAGTTGGTTGTAGGTTCGAGTCCTACCGGGGGTACCAACATTGACTGTCCCGACCACGTGGGTCTGGGCGGCCGCGCGTAGCCGCGTCTCGCCCGCCGATGCGACTGTCCGGTCGGCAAGAGGCCGGCGTGGCCCATCGACGCCTCGGAGGACGCCCCGTTGGGTCAGCAGACGTCCCTGCGGTAGCCTTACTTTAAGTCAATCGTAAGGAGGGGCGCATGGACGCTTCGGCCAGGGTCAGCTCGAAAGGCCAGCTCACGATTCCCCGTGCGGTACGCGAGGCGCTCGCGATCGAGCAGGGCGACGAGATTCTCTTCAGGGTCGAAGGCCAGCGCGCCATCATCGCGCGCAGCCCCGACCTTATCCAGCTCGCCGGCTCGGTGAGCGTACCTGCGCCGAAACAGGGCACACCCTGGGACGTCGTGTTGCGCGAAACTCGGCGGACGCGAGCAGCCAGCCGGCGATGACGGCGTTCGTCGATACGAACGTGTTGATCCGGCATCTCACCGGCGATCCGCCCACACAGGCTCGGATGGCGACTCGCTACCTCGACCAGGCGGACCAATTGCTGCTGCCGGACCTCATCCTGGCTGAGGTCGCGTATGTCCTGGAGTCGTACTACCAGGTCGCCCGTTTCCAGGTGGCCGAAGCGCTGCGGTCTATCCTTGCCTTTCGGGCTATCCGCGTTATTGACGGCATGCTTCTGCGACGCGCTGTGGAGTTGTATGAAGTGCACGGCCTCGATTTCGCTGACGCCTATCTGGTGGCGAGCGCGGAGCGCACGGGCGTAGGCGTCGTAGCCTCGTTCGACCGCGGGCTCGACGGCGTTGGCACGGTCCTGCGTGAGGAGCCCTCGTGAGGCGCGACACAGTGTCCCGTCAGCCGGCTATCGCCAGACGCTGCCGCGAAGTTGGGCCGCGAGAGGTGCCACGAACCGCGTGGCGTCTGGACGCGCACACGAGGATCGGGTCCCGATTTCATGGCTGCCGCTGACAGTTGCGCGGACCGACCGATGGCGTGGAGCGGGCGCGAAGCCGAGCGCGCGGCCAATCTGGCGAACTGGAACGACAGGGTGGCCGCACATCTGGCGTCGCCCGGGTACGACGTCGAGGGCTTCGTAGCGGACCCCCGCAAGATCAGTAAGGCCGCCAGGTTGGATCGGGGAGAGCTTGGGGACGTGCGGGACCGGTCGCTGCTGCACCTGCAATGCCACATCGGCCTGGACACCCTGTCCTGGGCGCGTCTTGGGGCCCAAGTCACCGGACTTGACTTCTCGGCGCCGGCCGTGGCCGCGGCCCGCGACATCAGCCGCCGCTCGCAAACGCTGGGCCGGTTCGTGGTGGCAGACGTGTACGACGCGCCGGAGGCGCTGGGGAAGACGTTCGACATCGTCTACGCGAGCGAGGGCGCTCTGTGCTGGCTGCCGGACGTGGCCGCCTGGGCGCAAGTCGTCCGTCGGCTCACCCGTCCGGGCGGAACGGCGTTCATCCGCGATGGACATCCGGTCTTCCGCGCGCTGGAGCAGGGTCGGCCGGATAGCCGGCTCGAATTCGTCGGACCGTACTTCAAGGGGGAGGCGCTGCGGTTCGACGAACCTGGCACCTACGTCCAGACGGACATCCCAATCGCGCACACGGTGACCTATGAGTGGGACCACGGGCTCGGCGAAATCGTGAACGCGTTCATCGACGCTGGCTTTCGAATCGAGTCACTGCGGGAGTACCCGGTCGCCGGCTATCGGGCTTTGCCGGGCATGGTCAAAGGCCTCGGCGGGTGGTGGCGCCTCGCCGATCAGCCTGGTCGCGTTCCGTTCATGTTCTCGGTTCGCGCGACACTGCCCGAGTAGTCGGGATCGGCCATGCGTCGGCTGTGCATGGCAGACAATCCGCGGGAGAGGCTCGCCGCCAGCTAGCGTAAGCGCCTCCCAGATAGTCCGTGGCCGAAACGCAGCGGCCGGTTTCGCTAGACTCGCTGCTTGACGCGTTGACAGGCGCTGGTTCGGCGGCCGTCCCGGCTGTGCCGGGCGCGGTGTTCGGGCTGCCGCGAGGAGTAAGGGCAATGGCGCAAGACTTCACGATGTTGGTGGGAACGGTCGGCGGCGGGCTGAACGTGAGTTCCGACGGAGGCTCCAGCTGGACACAGATCAGAAGTCCGGTTCCTGCGGAGAGCACCGTCCGCGCCGTAACCGTGTATCCCAACAACCCCAATCGGGTCATTGCGGGCACCGACGCCGGCATCTTCCGCAGCGATGACCAGGGGGAATCCTGGGAACAACTCGACTCGCCCATGGATGGCATCCACATCTGGTCCGTGACGGTTGATCCGGTGGATCCCAGCATCATCTTTGCCGGAACGCGTCCCGGGGTCTTCCGGTCCAAGGACGACGGCCATTCCTGGCACGAACTTCCCGTCAACGTCAACCTGAACGGGCCCATCTCGCCGCCGCGCACGACCACCGTGATCGTCGATCCGCGCGACCACCTCACGGTTTGGGCGGGGGTCGAAGTCGCCGGTCTGTATCGAAGCAAGGACGGCGGGGACTCCTGGTCGGCGCTGCCCAATGTGGGTCCCCAAATGATGTACGACGACATTCACGGGCTAGCCATCCGGCCAGGTGACCCCACCTTGGTCTATTCCACCAGCCCCTTCGGACTGGCCGTCAGTACGAACGAAGGCGAGTCCTGGGACCACCACAAGTTCCCCAGCTTCGATCCTGGCGGTTCGTCCTACTGCCGCAACATCCTCGTGCGGCCCGACAACCCGGACGTAATGTTCGTGGGCAATGGGAACGGCATCCCTGGAGTCACCGGAGCGATCCGCCGCACCGTGGACGGCGGCGCCACCTGGGACACCCCCGAGCTGCCCGTGACGCCGAACTCCGTCGTCTACTGCTTCAGCGCACACCTGGACGTCCCCGACTGCATCGCGGCGGCCAGTGTTTACGGGTACCTGTACCTGAGTGATGACGGCGGTGCCTCCTGGCGCAAGCTGGAGCGGGAATTCGGCGAAATCCGAGCGGTGGCGATCAGTCCCAACTAGCAGCGTCACGTCCGCAATGGCGGATCTGAAGCGGGCAGCCCGGCGCGTCCGGCCGCCGGGTTGGCCTCGACCGGTGCTAGCAGCGCGCTCAGCGGGGTTGGCCTGTGCGAGACCCTGAGGAAATCCGGGCGCTGCTCAGCGGTCCGGTCAATCCGCTGCCCACCAAGTTTCACAGGGACGGAACGATCGATTTTGGCGGCATGCACGCCATCATCGACCGTTCCCTGGAGGCCGGCTGCCAGGTCATCATGCTCACCTGGGGCGAGACCCTCGTCTCACTCCTCACCGACGCTGAACTGGCCCAGGTGCACCGCTCCGTCATCGCGCATGTCGGAGACCGCGCCCTCACCATCGCCTGCGACAACATGTGGGGGCTCCACCAGACGCTCGAGTTCGGAGACTTGGTGCGCGGTCTTGGCTATGACCTCTACATGACCCGCCCGGCGGAGTGGGCCCGCGGAACGCCCGAATCGCTGGCCGACTTCTACCGCGCCGTGGCTGGACGAACCCGCGTGATGTTGGTGGGCGACGTACCGATCCGGACCTGCGAACTCATCGAGGACGCACCCGGCATCCTCGGATTCAAAGAGGACACCCAGCTCGACTACGCGCACGAGGTCCTGATGCGCTGGGGCGACCGCTGGCCGATGGTGGGCGGCGGGGGCATGAAGCGCCACTTCCTGCTCTGGCCGCATGGCTGCCGTTCCTGGTTGGAACCACTCGTACGCTGCTATCCCGAGCCGGCCATGCGCTACTGGAAGGCATTGCAGCGTGGCGCTACCGACGAGGCATGGGATGTCGTGATGCGCATAGAGATACCGCTGCGACAAGTGGCGCACCGGTTCCCCAGCGGCTACAACGGCTTTTCCCAAGCCATGATCGAGGTCTACGGCGTGGCGCCGCGCTGGCGGCGGTCGCCAGCGCCGAACGCGACAGAGGCCGAAATGGAGGACGTTCGCGCGTTGCTTCGACGACTAAGAATCTGGCCATGACCAACAGCTCCACCGCGTGATGACCGGGCCAACACTCGACTTCATTGCCGACCGCGGCTTCAGTCAGCCGCCGATCTACCGAACCGACCTCGACCGCTGCACACCCACCAACGTACTTTCGGCTCAACCGCGCCGCCAGTCCTGGCGGACGCTGCCCTATGCCACAAACGATTTCGGTGGCGTGATGCTGCTGGCCGGTCCCGAGACCGCCGCCCCGCCCATTACTTATCCGTTAGATGCTGATGGCTGGCACGCCGTGTCGATTGGGGTGCATCCCTTTTGGTCCGAGCCCGAAGGCCGCCAGCTCGAGACTCAACTCAAGCTCACCGGGCCCGGTCCGTTCACCATTCTGTCCTGGCCGCGCGTCCCATTCGGCGGCCACGCCGAAACGCTGCGCGAGCACTTCTGGGGCGTTGCGGACCTTACGGGCCGGGACCTCGTCATCGGGCAGCCAATCGCTCGCGTGTCCTCTGGCGACGGCCCCGGATCGTTCCTCGGGCAGCCTGCGCGCATAGCTTATGTCAAGCTAGTGCCACTGACCGCCGCCGAGGTGCGCGCGGTGAACGCCGATCGCGCTCGCTCCCAAACCCGACGGCTCTTCGCCCACCAGGACGCCCACGGGCCGCATTCCGCCTGGCGCCTCACCAGCGCCGCCGAAATCCAACGCGAAGTCGAGCCGTACCGCCACACCGATTTCTCACGTCTCTACTGGGAATGTGGCTCTGGCGACCTGATGAACTACTTCACACAGATCGGCCGCATCCCCGCATACGACGGTTTGAATGACTTCGCTCGCCAGGGGGACCGCCTTAACGCCGAAAGCTGGCGGATCCTCCGAGATCGGGGTATCGACCCGCTGCAAGTAGCCGCTGAGCACGCACGAGAGATCGGTATGGAGATCCACGCCAGCTATCGGGTAGCCGGCTTCCACTACCCACCACCGCTCGACCACTTCAACCATGGCGACGCCATCTACGCCCGGCGTCCGGAATGGCGCGGTGTCGACCGTGGCGGCCGCCCGACACCCCGCTTCGCGTACACCCATCCCGAAGTTCGCGCCTACGTGATTTCGCTTCTGCGCGAGGTCGTGCAGTACCCGGTGGACGGCGTCTGCATGCTCTACAACCGGCGGCTTCCGCTGGTGGAATACGAACCGCAACTGGTTGAGGGTTTTCGTTCCGCGCACGGCGTCGATCCGCGCACGCTTGACCCGCACGACCAGACCTGGCTGAGATACCGATCAGGCGTGCTTACCCAGTTTCACCGAGAGCTACGCGCCGCGATGGACGAGGAGACGCGACGACAGGGCCGCGGCCGTCGCCTTCAGATATCGGCCGTGGTGATGAGCAGCGAAGCCGAAAACCTGAACTTCGGCGTTGACCTCAAGCCATGGGTGGACGAGGGCCTCGTCGACACGCTGATCCCATACACGTCAGCGCCCAATCTCAACAGCAGTGTTGACGCCTGGGCCGACCCTCGGGCGATTGACTACTTCGTGAATCTCGCACGCGGCGGCAACACGATCATTGCGCCCAACATGATGCCCCGCCAGGTTTCCGCGGAGCACTTGCGGCGACGCGCATCCGGGCTGTATCGGGCCGGCGTCCAGCATCTGTTTTTCTGGGACTGCGCTGGCGGCTCGGGACGCGCCAATCACGGCGATATGTGGAGCGCCCTGCGCCGGCTTGGACACCTTGAAGAGATTGAGAACTGGCGAGCCGGCGGCGAAGCTGATCTGGCCTCGCCCCGTCACGACATGCGCTCACTGGGCGACTGGAACCTTGGGTACCAAACGCCGGGCTAGGAAATCCTGGGCGGTAGCCGCGCTACCAATCGGCCACGGTTCTATCAGGCCACGCGGTACTTAAGTGGCTGACTGGCCTCGATCCGCTCGAGGTTGTCGCGAACGACCTTCGAGGTTCCGCGGAGAAAGATGTCGCACGCCGACGCCCCGTGCGGCGTGGCAAGGACTTCTCGCTCGAATACCGGATCGGCCGGGTCGACCGGTTCTTCCCAGAACACATCCAACCCGGCGGCTCGCAGACGGCCCCTGTCCAGCGCGTTGAGCAGTGCCTCGCGCTCGACAACCGGACCACGCGAAACGTTGACCAAAACGGAACCATCCGGCATGGCGTCCAGCACCCGCTGGTCAATCAGCCCGTGCGTCTCGTCGGTAAGCGGGACGGCCAGCACCACAAAGCCGCAGCCACGCACGGCCTCGCGGAGACGGTCGGCCGTATACAGCTCGGCCAGACCCAGTTCACGAGCCAGCTCAGGGTCCGCAGTGCGTTTGACACCGATCAGCGTCGCGTCGAACGGCTTGAGCAGGCGGGCGATCTCGCTGCCGATTCCACCGACGCCCACGATGCACACCCGCGCTTGGAAGAGCGATGCGCCAAATGGCACGGCAATCGACTGGGCGGCCACGGCGCGGAAGTGGGAGGGCAATTGCCGGCCGGCCGCGATCAGGTGCATCAGCGCGAACTCGGCCACTGCCTTGCCCAACCCCGAGGGTCCAGCCGGCGCATTCGCAACCGGAATCCCGCGTGCGCGTGCGGCGTCCAGATCGACGTGATCCACGCCGATCCCGAACTGTTGGATCAGTCGCAGACGGGAAGCAGACGCAATGGTGCCGGCATCGATTGGCGTGCGGGCCGGGATGATCACCTCGGCGTTCGGCGCTTCCGCGGCCAACGCCTCTGGCTCGGTTGGGACGATCTCATGCCCGGGCAGCGCGTCCCGCAGGGCGTCGGTAATCGCCGCCAGGTCTGGGCTGCACATCAGAACCCGCATTGGATGTCCTCCCCGGCCGCCGTCGGCTCTAGCCCACTCTTACTCGGCAGACCTTGAGCGCCTCGTCCACCACGTCAAGCGTCCGGTCTACGTCTTCCTCGGTGTGCGCAATCGAGACGTAGAACTTCTCATTGGGCACGATCAGGATTCCACGCTTCACGCATTCGATGGCGAACTGCCTGCCCATCTCCCGGTCGTTGTCCAACAGGTCGACCCACTGCGTCGGGTTGGCGTTATCCATGAAGCGAACCCCAAACACCATGTCCTCGCCCAGCGCGTGTAGCGCGATTCCGTGGCGTCGCCCTGCCTCTTCGATTCCTGCCCTGAGCCGCCCGCCGATGCGGTGCAACTGGTCGTACACCCCCGGTTCACGCAGGATGTCCATGGCCGCCAACGCCGCGGTGGCCGCGACCGGGTTGCCGTTGAATGTCCCGCTTGCCCAGGCAATCGTATTGGGCGCCCGGCCCACGTTGCCGTACAGGTCCATGATGTCGCGACGTCCGGTAATTACGGCCAGGGGGAAACCGCCGGCCATCGCCTTGCCGTAACAGGCCAGGTCAGGCACGACGCCATAAGCCTCCTGGGCGCCGCCCCAGGCCAGCCTGAAGCCGGTAACGATCTCGTCAAAGATCATCACGATGCCGTGCCGGTCACACGCCTCGCGTATAGCTTCAAGGAATCCCGGCACCGGCCGTAGCACGCGCTGCAGCGGTTCGATGATCACGCCCGCCAGTTCGTCGGCGTATTCGTCGATGACTTGCATGGCGAATTCGGTGTCGTTGTATGGCGCCACCAATATCTCGTCGGCCAGGACGCCGGGTACACCCAGAGAGTCGGGTTCAGCGTGCGGATAGTCGCTGGCCTCGCCGGGGACCGTTCCAAACATCGCGAAATCCCCGGTCCCGTGCCAGCCGCCTTCAAACTTCAGAATCTTGGGCCGACCGGTGAAAGCCCGTGCCGCGCGTAGGGAAAGAAAAGTCGCGTCGGAGCCGGTCGTGACGTACCGAACCTGCTCAGCGCACGGCACCGCGTCGATCACTTGTTCGGCCAGCCGAATGGCTGGCTCGTTCAGAAAATAGAACGTCGTGCCCTGGCGAATCTGGTGCTCGACGGCTTCCAGAATGCGCGGATGGCAGTGGCCGACCAGCATCGGCCCGGAACCCATCAGGTAGTCGATGTACTCGCGGCCGTCAACGCTGATCAGATGACTGCCGCGGCCCTCGCGGATCACTACATCCTCTTCGCGAGGAAGCATCAGGAATCCCAGGGCGCCGCCGCTCATGACGGAGCCGGCGAGTTCAAGCAATTCGCCGTTCGAGGCGGATGTCTGGCCCGGATGGGTCGAGGGCGCCACCGCTCACCTTGTCTTCTCTAAGCCGCGGCAACAGCCGCCGACGCTGGGTCGCGCATACTACACGCGGTATCGAAGCTCCTGTGCGCCGACGCGGCCCCAAGGGAAAGCTCCGATGGAGAGAAGCGGAACGTGACGCGCGCTACGTCGCCCAATTCCTGCGTCCGGCTGGGTCTGGTAGGCGCCGGAGGATTCGGCGCCTACACCGCCGAGCTCATTGATCGCCAGCCCGAGATCCAGGTCGTCGGCGTGGCCGACACCGACGGCGCCAAGGCCGAACGACTGGGACGTGAACGCGACATTCCGTTCTGGACCGACCATCGAGCGCTCCTCGGCGCGTGCGATTGCGACGCGGTGGCGGTGGTCACGCCACATTCCACGCACCGCGACATCGTGGTGGACGCGGCCGCCACCGGCCGCCACGTCTTTTGCGAGAAAACAATGGCGATTACGGTCGCCGACTGCCACGACATGGTCGAGGCGGCCGACGCGCACGGTGTGAAGCTGATGGTCGGCCACAAGCGTCGGTTCCGGCCGCCGGCGGTCGCGATCAAGCAGGCGTTGGCAACCGACGGGTTGGGACGCCCGCTGGCCGTAAACGTGCGCGGTTACTTTGGCCGCCACATCACCGGGTTCTGGCGCGAGCGGGAACTTTGCGGCGGGCTGCTGTACTGGGCGGGGGTTCACGATGTCGACACGCTGCGCCACCTCTTTGGCGAAGTCGCCTCGGTCTATGCGGCTCTTGCGCCGAAGCTTCGCCCCGAGGTTTCCGATCAGGAAGACGCCATCTCCGTGGCGCTCACATTTCGAAGCGGAACGCTCGGCTCAATACAGGTATCCACCTTCTTCCCCATGGCGACCTACCAGACAGCCTTCGGTTTCGACATCGTCTGCGAGCGTGGCGGCATTGCCTACAACGCTCAGGACCTGACCGTCACAACCCACATCGAAGACGCCACGCCGCGCGAGGTGCGCTTGGAGCACAACTCGGCCGACGGCGCCTACGACAAGGAATGGTCCAGCTTTGCCGGCTGGCTGCTGCGCGACGAAGCCCCGGTCCTGACCGGCGAGGACGGACTGCGCTGCGTGGAAATCTTGCACGCCGCCTACCTCAGCGCCGCAATTGGGGCCAGGGTTGACCTCCCGCTGGACCGGGACGAGCGTCGCCCGTTCCAGTAGGGGTAACGGACACCGTCGTGCGCATCGCCTGTGTGCAGGTCGCCACGGTCGATGGCGAGGTTGCGGCAAATCGGTCGCGTGCGCTGC
Organism: Chloroflexota bacterium; assembly: GCA_965263175.1. Taxonomy (GTDB): domain Bacteria; phylum Chloroflexota; class UBA11872; order UBA11872; family UBA11872; genus UBA11872. The sequence goes on along the minus strand of OZ253587.1, from coordinate 1,908,923 downwards.
GACTTACGCAGCAGGCCCTGGCCCAGGGCACGGACCTGGCAATCCTCCCGGAACTCGTGACCACCGGGTACTGCACCGACGACTACCTGACGGTCGCGGAGGGCATCGACGGCCAAACCGTTCGAGCCTTTGCCAAGCTGGCAGCCTCGTCGGGCGCAAGCATCGCCCTGGGATTGGTGACCCGAGCGCCCGACGGTCGCCCGCGGAACGGCAGCGTCCTCATCGGCCCACACGGCGTGGTCGGGACGTACGCCAAACGCATCTTTGCGTGAACGACGACCTGCGCGTTGACGAATCCACGGCATTCGCCGCGGGCGAATCGCTGGGATTGTTCGAGCTGTGCGGTGTTCGGGTCGGGATGATGATCTGCTACGACGGTCAGCATGGCGAACTGCCAGTCGCGCTCGTGGCCGGTGGCGCCGACCTGTTGGTCTGGCTCAACAACCGCACCTCCATGCCGGTCTGGGAAGCCTCCGCGATCGCCCGCTTCAACCGGGTGCCGGTGGCAGCGGTGAACCGAGTGGGCCGGGCCGGCTGGCAGCCGGCGAACGCTCCGCCGCGGGTCTTCTGCGGCGTGTCGGGGGTCGTCGACCATGAAGGCGCGATAATCGCGGCCGCCGCGGGCGGCGAGGAAACCGTGGTCGTCGGCGAAGTGGACATCGAAGCGGGGCGCCGACGTCGGGCCAGTCATGTGCTCAACACCCAGCGAAGCCGGCGCCCGGACCTCTACGCGCTGAGCGGGCGCCAATAGTTTCGAATGGGTCGAGACGCCGCCGGGTCCGCCGGTCGATGCGGCTATGATGCGCGCCTGAGTCGCGGCGCAGACACATTGGAGTAGACGCGTGGCAGCAGTCGGGCAAGTGGCCGGTCAGGTTGAGTCGGTGGCGCCCGTCCGCAGCGAGTGGAACCTGGCCTGGCGCCGACTGCGGCGCAACCGGGCGGCGATGGCCGGCCTCGGCATTTTGATCATCATCTCGCTAGCCGCGATCTTTGCAGACGTGATCGCCATTGAACCATTGAACCATTTTGACCTCGAGTCGGAAGGACTGCCCCCGCTGACGGACGGCCACATTTTAGGGACCGACGATATCGGGCGTGACGTGTTCAGCCGGGTCGTGCGCGGGTCGCGAATTTCCTTGCGAATTGGGTTTTCGGCCGTATCGATCGCGATGCTCTCCGGCAGCTTCCTGGGGCTGGTTGCGGGCTATTTTGGCCGCTGGCCGGACATGCTCATCAGCCGGATTCTCGACGTGATGCTGTCGTTCCCGGGGCTCTTGCTGGCGATGACGATCGTGGCCGGGCTGGGCCCGGGCCTGAACAACGCCATGATCGCCTTGGGCGTGGCTGGCATCCCGTTCTACGCGCGCGTGGTTCGCGGCACGACGCTCGCGGCGCGAGACCTTACCTATGTACGGGCGGCCCGCGCGGTCGGCATGTCCGACCTGCGCATCATGCTGCGCCACATTCTGCCCAACGTGGTCAGCCCCATTCTGATCATGGCCACGCTCGGTCTGGGGGGCGCGATCCTGGCGTCGGCCGGCCTCAGCTTTCTCGGGCTGGGCGCCGAGTCGCCAACGCCGGAATGGGGGCTTGAGATTTCCGAGAGTCGCCACCTGCTGCGGAGCTACTGGTGGATTTCCGTGTTCAACGGCATCGCCATCGCCATCACTGTGCTCTCCATCAACCTCCTGGGCGATGGGCTGCGTGAGGCGCTGGATCCGCAGGCAAGTTCTTGGTCCAAGTAGCTGGACGCCGCGCGCATGGCGATGTGCGCGTGCATCCGGTAGGCTGTCGCGGTTGTCGAGGCGGCCTACTGGCGCGCCTCAATGGGAGGTTGCACATGATGAAGACGCCGAGCGTAAGTCGGCGGCTCGTTCTCCGGACCGGCTTGGCCGGCTTGGCTGGTGGCGTCGGGGCGGCCGCGCTGGCAGCCTGCGGCGAAACGCAGGTCGTCACCAAGGAAGTCCCGGTCCAGACGACGGTGATCAAGGAAGTTCCGGTCGAGAGGATCGTCCGTGAGACCGAAATCAGGGAGGTCCCGGTCGAGAAGATCGTGACCCAGCAGGTCGACAGAATCGTCACGCAGACGGTCGAGGTCCAGAAGATCGTCGAGAAGGTCGTCGAAGTCGAGAAGGTCGTCGAGATCGAGAAGATCGTCGAGATCGAGAAGATCATCGAGGTCGAGAAGATCGTCCAGGCGGTCGCCGAGCGTGCGCCTGGTATCGACATTCACAGCCTCGACACCTCGGTGCCGGTCGGCCTGAAGCCGTGGGACCCGAAGCCTGGCGGCGAAGTCAGCTACATGACCTTCGGCAACCCGACCGGATTCGACCCGGCGACCTGGGGCGGCCGCAGCGCCGAGCCAGCAGCTGTGATGTTCGAACTGCTCTACACCTATGGCACCAACAACCTGATCTACCCCCATCTGGCATCGGACTTGCCGGAACCGTCGGATGACAAGTTGTCGTGGACCATCCCGCTGCGGAACGACGTCGTGTTCCACGACGGCGAACCGTTCAACGCGGACGCCGCGGTCTTCAACTTCCAGCGATTCTTGAACCCGGATATCCCCCGCGGGCACGTCGTCCGTGACATCTCGTCGATGTCCGGCGTGGAGAAGGTGGACGACTTCACAATCCGGCTGCACACGTCGCAGCTACAGTCGCCGGCGTCGTTCCTGCACTCCATCGCCCACCAGCACACCGGGATGGCCTCGCCAAAGGCGATCACCGAGCGGGGCGAGGCATTCAGCCGCGACCCGATCGGCACCGGGCCATTCAAGTTCAACAGCTGGGAAGACGACGTCAAGATCCTCTACGACCGGTTCGACGACTACAACTGGGGACCGTCGTTCCTCAGGCACACGGGGGCCCCATACCCCGACCGGTTCCGGATCCAGATCCTCGGCTACAACATGACCGACAACGCCCAGGCCTTTGAGGCGAATGAGGTCGACATCTGCTTGAACTGGTCCTTCGCGGACTTTAAGCGGGTGTCCGAAAATGCGAAGTACCACGTGATCGGTTTCGCGGCGCCGGGCATGGGGCAGTACATGCCACTGCATACGCAGCTCTGGCCGCTGGACGACCTGAACGTGCGCAAGGCACTGCTCTTCGGCGTGGATCGCCGCACCGTGACGGTGCGCGCCAATGGCGGAATCGCGCCGACCAACATCAGCAACTTGCTGCTTCCAGGAACGATTGGTCACAGCGAGGAAGCAGGCCAGCTGTACACGTATGACCCGGCCAAGGGCAACCAGATCCTGGACGAGGCCGGCTACGCCAAGCGCGAAGATGGCTTCCGCTACGCGCCTGACGGCCGGCGGCTGGAACTCACCTACCCGGACCGCGGGGACCCGGTGGTGGAACTCTTCAAGCTCGACGTGGAGAAGAGCCTGGGCATCTTCGTGGACATCCCGAAGATGGACGAGGCTACCCATCGCGAAGGCGCTTCGAAGGGGCTCTATCACACCACCTGGATCGGCGTGGCGGCGCCGAGCGGCGACATTCTGTACGAGCGCTTCCACACCGGCTCGTACGGTGGCGCCAACCGCTCATACTCGTTCTTCGAGTACGACGGGATCCCGAGTTCCGCTACCCCAGGCGCGAAGATCGACCGGCTGCTGGAAACGGCGCGCGCGAGCTTCGATCAGTCCGAGCAGATTGCCCTCTGGAAAGAGGCCGAGCTCTACCTGATGGAAAACGCCGTGGCGATTCCGTTGGTCGTCGAGTTCCTGCCGTGGCTGACCAATCCGGACAGGATCGGTGGCGAACTCTTCTTGGGCATCGACTACCTGCCCTTCTTCGGGCAGTTCTACAGCACCCAGGAGTAACCCGGCTCACAATGCGACAGGCGTCCGGCCGCCATCTGGCGGCCGGACGCCTGAGCGCAATCCCCAGGTCAGGACCAATTTAAAGCCATGGGCGCCTACATCCTGCGACGCAGTCTGTACATGATCCCCGTGCTCTTTGGGGTGTTGCTCGTCGTCTTTGTCCTGATGCGGCTGGTGCCGGGCGATCCGGTGGAAATTTTCTTCTCGGCCAGCATCGCCGGGGGATCGGGCGCCACGTCGGGTAGCAGCGGCGAAGTCAGCATGCAAGCGCTGCAGAAGCTGCGCGAAAGCTACAACCTGGACAAGTCGGTCCCGCACCAGTTCGTGCTGTACGTGTGGGACGTGCTGCGCATTGACCTGGGTGATTCGATCGCCTTCCGTCGCCCCGTGACCGACATCATCAAGGATCACTTTCCGGCGACGATTGCCCTCACGATGTCCAGCATGGCCGTGGCCATGACCATCGGCCTCGGCGCCGGCATCATTTCCGCGATCCGCCGCCACACGTGGCTTGACTATTTCGCGCAGATTTTTGCCATCCTGGGTGTTTCGGTCCCCAGTTTCTTTGTGGGCCAGATTCTCATCTTAGTCTTCGCCGTCAACCTCGCCTGGCTGCCTGCCATCTCAAACGGATACGGCAAGGAGCTCATCCTGCCCTCCCTCACTCTGGGAACGGCGGCCGCGGCGATTCTGGCGCGGCTCACCCGCTCATCAATGCTCGACGTGCTCTCCCGCGACTACATTCGCACGGCGCGCGCCAAGGGGCTGCGCGAACGGGCTGTCGTCTGGGTGCATGCACTACGCAACGCGCTGATTCCAGTCATCACCGTCATCGGCTTGGAGTTTGGCGGTCTGCTGGCCGGGGCGGTGGTCATCGAGTCCGTATTTCACCGTCAAGGAATTGGATTGCGACTCGTCAACGCGATCGTCGCTCGCGACTATCCGGTAGTGCAGGGTATGGTGCTGCTGATCGCAGTCATCTACGCCTTGATGAACCTGCTGGTGGATATTCTCTACACGTACGTTGATCCACGCGTCCGGTTGACCGATCAGCCCAAGACCTGATTTCCCCGGGGGCTCCCTCTCGTCCTCAACCGGCCCGCCGGCATGAAGCTCTGCATCTCAACTGCCTGCTACCGCTGGATGCTCGACCCGCATCGGCGTCGCGATCGCCCCGAGCACCGGAATTTCGGCTGGCCCCCGGCCTTTCTCCAGACCGAAGCCCCGCCAGCACCGCACGTTACGCGCTGGGACTGGATGCTGGAGAAGACGCGCGACCTCGGGCTGGAAGGCTTCTACATGCACGCCGCGGACGTGGGGGACGGGCCCGCGGTCCAAGCCTTCGGCGCCCGCATGCGCGCGGCGGGACTGATCTTCAATGGCGGCCTCACGGCGAACTGGGCGGCGACGGCGGACGAATGGGACCAGGAATATCGTGAGACCGCCATCGAACACGTGGCGCTCAATGCGCGCGGCGGGGTAACGATTGCCACGGTCACCCACCTAATGGCCGGGGTGCATAACCACTTCACGACCGATCCACCGATTGACGAACAGATCGAGCGGGCGATTCGCAATTTCAGCACGATACTTCCCGCCTGCCGGCAGCACGGCGTCACGCTGGCGTTTGAGAATCACATGGACTACCGGCTGAGTGAGGTCGTAGCGATTGTCGAAGGTCTCGACTCGGAATTCGCGCGTATCACGCTCGACACGGCGAACTCGTTTCTGGTGCTTGAGGACCCGCTGGAAGGCGCGCGGCTGGCCGCGCCATATACGGCCGCGGTGCATCTGAAAGACTTCACGGTGCACCCGCTCACCGAAACCTGGGAGCCTGAGTTGCACTGGGCGCCGGTCGGACAGGGCGATTCCCCGATCGCCGAGGTATTGGACCTTCTCCAGGCCGAGGCCCCGAATCCCGAACAGCTCCTCGCACACATCGAAATCGCCGGTCTGCCGCAGTCGGATCCCGAGCTCTGGGTACGCGCCAGCGCCGAACACCTCCGGCGGTACGCCGCCCACCACTTCCCGAACCAGGCTGCCGCATGAGGCTGGGGCTGTCGGCCGAGACCTACCGCTGGGTCGCCTTCCCCTGGATGCGGGCCGATCGGCCGGCCTTCCGCTCCACGAGTCACTATGCGCCGTACCTGCTGTCCGTCGCGGCGCCCGACCATGAAGCCGATGTGCCCAACTGGCTCCTGGAGCGCGTTGTCGCACATGGGCTCACCGCACTCGCGCTGGACCTCGGCTTGCTTGGTAGCCGCGCCCGGGCGTCTGACTTCAGAGTCCGTTGCACGGAAGCCGGCGTGCGCGTGCTCGGCAGCGCGTCGGTGAACCTGGTCGCCGATCCGGATCGCTGGGGTACCGTACCGTCCGCCAATGACTCCGCGCGCTTCGTACCGGCGCGAGCCACCAGCCTCACGTCAGGCTGGATCGGCGACAGCGAGGCTGCGATCGCCGCGGCCGCCCTACGCTTGGCGGCGGACGCTGGCGCGTCGGTCCTCAGCCTCGTTCACGGGCAACCCGGTCGCGCCAACCGCTATTCGCGGGAGCCTGCCCTGGCCAATCAACTGGCTCGCATTGAGACCAACGTGCGTACGCTGCTTCCAATGGCAGCCGAACTCGGGGTAACGCTCGCTCTCGAACCCCACATGGACTACCGCTGCGCCGAGCTTGTGAAAGTCGTCGAGGCTGTCGCCTCGCCGCATCTGCGGCTTGTCCTGGATATCGCCAGCCCGCTCGCTGTTACCGAAGACCCGCTCGACGCGGCCAGGCTGGCAGCCCCCTACGTTGTCGCGACCCATCTCCGCGACATGCGCGTGCAGGCCCTGACCGAGATCGCGACCGGCGCGATGTTCCACGCGCCGATCGGCCATGGTCACGTGCCGGTGGACCGGATCCTAAACGTCCTGCACGGCCGGGCGGCCGATCCCGGTGGACTCACGCACTGTCTTAAGATCGTCACTCGCCCGGAACACGATGTCGAAGCATGGCTGACCGCATCCGTCGCAACCGTGCGTCAGTACACCTAGCGAGCGATCTCGCAAGACGGGCCCTAGCGTCTGGAGTCGGGAGGAACGCATGACCGAGCACGACCGCTACCTGTGCGACCTGCAGGGCTACATCACCGTGCCCAACGCGCTCGATGCCGACGCGGTCGCCGCGTTAAACGGGATTCTCGACCAGAAGATCGCCGAAGAAACGCCGGCCGACGCCACCACCCATCGGTTTGTCAAGCTGCTCGACTGGGGGCAGCCCTACGTTGACTTGCTCGATCCCCCGACCATCGTGCCCTACCTGGAAGCCATCCTGGGCCCCAGGTTCCGTCTGGACCACACCTACCTGGACATCATTCGCGGTGGTCTCAGTCCAATCGGCGCCACGCTCCACGGTGGTGCGACGCCATTCAATCCCGTCCAGTACTTCCACTACAGCAACGGCCAGTTTCACAACGGCCTCTCGGTGGTGGCCTTCAACCTGGCCGACGTGAATCCGGGCGACGGCGGCTTCGGCTGTGTGCCTGGCAGCCACAAGAGCAACTTGCCCTTCCCCGACGAATGGAAGGACCTGACCAACGAGCATGAAACCGTCAAGCGAGTGGTTGGCCCGGCCGGTACAGCCATCATCTTCACGGAAGCGCTGACCCACGGCGCCCTCCCATGGACGGCGGATCACGAGCGCCGCACCGTCTTCTACAAGTACAGCCCCAATCCGCTCGCCTGGTGGGACGAATACCCGACGCCCGAGGGCCTCGAAGGACTGACCGAACGCCAGCGGGCCATCCTTGAGCGCCCCAACGCCCGCTATCCCGCGCGCGGGATCCGCTGACGACCAGCCCTGGCTGGCCGCCCGCCCTCAGCTGAGCGGCGGGAAGTAAGCCAGCCCGGCGCCCAAGTCGTCCATCGCAACCACGGCGTCGCCGCGCAAGCGCGCCCCAATGTCGTGGTCCTGGTGACGGATCCTCAGGTCGCGCTCGGCGAGCGGCAGCCCAACCTCCACCGCGCGCCCGACCTGTGGGCGGCGGAGTGTGATGCGCCCATCGACAATGAATCGCTCGGCAGGGTGGCCGTCGACTGTCGTCTCGGCCAGCTCCGCCCACGAGGGAACGCGCACGGAAATGTCGCCAGTCATCTTGGGCGTAATGCGCAGCGCGCCCGCCGTGTATGGCGACTCGATACGAACTGCGTCGCTCTCGTAGTCGAACAGCATGTTGACCTGAGTTACGCCGCCGCTGGTGGGCGAAATCGCCCGCTGCGCGGCGCAGAGCGAGGCGGTCGCGCCGCCGACGATGTCAAGGCTCGGGGTGACCTGGTTTTTTCCGAGCGGTAGATGACCGTAGACGGCGTTGAATCCAAACAGGCCCAATAGTCGCGTGCGCAAGTTGCAGCGTTCATCGCCGCCGGGAACCTCGTCCATGAAGCTCAGGTCCCGCACCTGCGACGGCAGTAATTGTGAACGCAGATAGCGCTCGGCATCCTCGAAGTAAGTATCACCGAAATAGTTCCCCAGGATCAGCGCCGTCTCGATCACGTCGCCCACATTGTTCATCTCACCCTGCTCCGGGTGGAAGCTGGGGTGGTGGCGCTCCCGAACCCAACCCACCGCATCGCGGATCACACGCAGCCCGTTGTCATAGAACGCACGCACTCGGGTGAGGAGCTCCCGGTCGTCCGTCACGCTGCCCAACAGCGCCAGGCCCGACAGAGTGCAGGTCGTCGAGTGCGTATGCGCCCCGAGCCGTTCCGCGTCGTATGAGCCATCGGCCAGGTAAAAGCGCGCGGTCGCATGTGCCGCCAGATCCTGCGCCAGTTCCAGCGCCGCGTTCGATCCGGTAGCCCCGTGGTACTTCACCAGCGGCCCGATCGACCGGGCAACCCCTTCGACAAACGTCGGACGCGCCGTCATTGGCAGCCCATAGGCCGCCTGCACGGCGTTTTGGTCCCAGTCACTCTCCGCTCGCCAGAAGCGACGAATCTCGGCGATCAGAGCTTCAGCCGCTTCCACCGCTCGATCAGACGCGCGATAGCGCGCCAGCGCGTGCAATCCGTGGACGGCCTCCCGAATCGAATGCTCGTCTACCGAAGTCAGCGCACCCCCGGGCTCGTTGTGATTGCAGGGAAGTGGACCGGCGCCTAGCGAAAAGAACGTCGCCTCGGTGTGTTGCGCAAGCACGCCTTCGTCGAGGTCAACACCCAGTGCGTCCTCGGCGGCAAGCAGCGCGTCCAGGTGTCGTCCCGACAACTGCACCGCGCCGTGGTACGGGCTGAACCCCAACCACCCGTCCGGCCAAATGCGCGTGTACATGTACGAATAGCCGTTGTCGGCGGGGTTGAACACCTGCCCCATGGCGCGGCAGGCCAGATCCACCGCCGCCGGAATACTGGTGGTGTTGACGTTGGACACACGCGTCGGCGGCGTGCGCGATTCGTCAAACGGCGGTCCCGGGATAAAGGCGTGGGCCGTCGGCGACGGCGGCTTCCGCAACAGCCCGTCGCTCACGCGCTGAATTTCCACAATTCGCCACGCCCCAAGGCTGCGTGAATCGTGCGACGGCCGGCGTCAGCCACCGTAATGCTCACCCGTTCCACGGCCTGTCCGGCCAGCGGACCGTCCATCCGCGACCACGTGTGTCCCTCTGTGTTTGAGAGATACACGCCGTCGCTGGTGGCGGCGGCAACCAGGCTGTCGCGCTCGAAATTCGGCGACACGGTCACCTGTCGAACAGCTACCCCGCCCTCGGCGATCTGCAACCCGGACCACGAGCCGCGCCCCGCTGGCGACGGCATCACGATTCGGTCGCGGGCGGCCAGCAGCACAGGTCCGCGATCTGGTTTGAATGTAGGCGGAACGGCCAGCGAGGCCCAGCCCAGGCCGACGTCGTATTCGACCCAGGGCATCCACGTCTCGCCCGCGTCGCTGGACCGGATCGCCACCAGGCGGTGGGCGTCGCCAAGTGCCGCCACCATCGAGCGATCCTCACCGAAGTGCGGCGAGTAGGCCAGCGCCAGAACATCGCTGCCGTCAATCCCCGTCCAGACTGACCGCCACGTCTGGCCTCGGTCGTGCGAGAGGTAGAGCAGCCCGTCCAGCCTCCCGACCGCTACCTGGCCATCGGCGGCGAACTCCGGCGAAAACTCCAGCAGGCTCGCCGCCGCGTCGTCCGTGAGGCCGCCAATCCGGACCCATGACCGGCCGCTGTCGGCGCTCCAGATCACCTGTCCGCCGGCAATACCGCCGGCGATCCCGTCCTGGGCGAAGTCCGGCGACAGGCGCACCGCGGTGACAGGTCCAAGACCCGGGTCGTCCAGCGTCCACATCCAGGTCAACCCACCATCGCGCGAAACCATCACGCCGTCCTGCAGCGTCGCCAGCACCAACGTGCCGTCGCTGGCGAACGATGGCGACGCGGCGACATCCAGGATGGGTCGGTTGACCAGACCGGCGTTTGCTGTAACGGCCGAACCATCCTCGGTCCGTCGATAAACACCGTCGCGGTCAGTCCCGATCAGGGCGCGTCCATGGGACATCCCCACACAAAGGGCCGAGAGGGCGCCCTCCGGGTCGAGCTGTTGTTCCTTCCAGGACATGCCGGCGTCGCTCGATTCGACCAGCCGTCCGCCGCCAGTCACGGCAACGATCAGCCGACCTCCACCAGGTGACGCGGCCACGGCTATTCCGTTGACCGTGTCCCCCTCCGCCTGCCAGACCGCGTCCCAATGTTCGCCGCCGTCAGTCGACCGAAGCAGCTGCCCGTGGACGCTTCCAGCTACGGCGGTCTTCCGATCGATCCAGGCGCAACTCTCAATGGGGTCGACGTCGAAGCCCTCGATCCGGTGCCAAGTGCGACCTGCATCAGTTGACCGCAACAGGGCCCCGGTGTCCGCCGCGGCCAAAATCGCTCCGCCGTCTGACGCCCCCGGTGCGATGGCCAGCGCTGAGATCTCGGCGTTCTCCAAGCCGCTGGCAAAGCCGTTCCAGCTCTGCCCCCGATTGCGGGAGACAAAAACGCCTTCGTGTTGCGTCCCGGCCACCAACATCTGATCTCGGCCGAAGTCCGGCGAGAAAGCGACCCGCGTGACGGTTGGTCGCACGCCCCAGAAGTCGAGTCGAGCCCAGGAGTCCCCACGGTCGTACGACATATGCAGACCGGAGACGGCCGTAGCCGCGGCCACCACGCCATCCCGCTCGAATTCCGGCGACACGGCCACGTCCTGAACGAACGGGCTAATCAGTCCGTTCCCGGTCCACTCCCAGCTTTCGCCTCCGTTGGTGGATCGAAAAACGCCGGCCAGCGTGGCGGCAAAGACCGTCCCGCCTCGGTCGCCCCCGCAGGCAACGGATCCCACGGTCCCGCCTTCAAGCGAGAGCAGGCATTCCCAGCTCATGCCTGAATAGGACGCAATCGACCAACGCGTTTCATTGCCGGTCTTAGTCGCTGCGGGCTTCGCCGCCGCGCAACGCCTCGGCTGCGGTCACGGGTGGCACGCCGCCCGAGTCTTCGATCTCGCGCCAGAAGTGACACGCCACGGCGTGACCATCGCCGGTTTCGGCTAGCAACGGTTCCTCGGTGGTGCAGCGTTCCTGCGCCCAGGGGCAGCGCGGATGGAAGCGGCAGGCCGAGGGCGGGTCCACCGGGCTTGGCACGTCGCCCGGCAGAATGATCCGCTGTCGCTTAGTCTCGATTTCCGGGTCGGCCACCGGCACGGCGGACAGCAGCGCTCGGGTGTACGGATGGAGTGGGCGCAGGTACAGCGTGTCACTGTTCGTGACTTCGACCAGCTTGCCCAGGTACATGACCGCGACCCGATCGCTGATGTGGCGCACCACTTTCAGATCGTGGGCAATGAACAGGTAGGCCACGCCCAGGCGCTGCTGCAGGTCTTGCAGCAGGTTGATGATCTGGGCCTGAATTGACACGTCGAGCGCCGACACCGGTTCGTCGCAGACAATGAACGTCGGCTCAACCGCAAGCGAGCGCGCTGTGGCAATGCGCTGGCGCTGTCCGCCGGAGAACTCGTGCGGATAGCGCGACGCCTGCGACCGGCTCAGCCCAACAAGCTGCAAGATCTCCTGAACGCGGTCGCGACGGTCTTGGCGGGTCTCGTACAGATTGTGGACCATCATCGGCTCTTCAATGATTTTGCTCACCGGCATGCGAGGGTTCAGCGAGCCGTACGGGTCCTGAAAGATCATCTGCATTCGCCGACGCGCGCGTCGCTGCTCGTCCCGTTTGAGACTGGTGAGGGTATGCCCCTCAAATACCACCTCGCCGGAGGTGGGCGCCTCCAGTTGCATCACGGCGTTGCCGGTGGTGGTCTTGCCACAGCCGGATTCACCGACCAGCCCCAGGGTTTCTCCGGCCTCAATGCTGAACGACACATCGTCCACCGCGCGCACCCAGCCGGCGTGGCGACGAAGCAGCGCTCCCCGCGTAACGGGGAAGTGCTTCACCAGATGCTTGACCTCCAGAAGGGCGCCGTTGCTGCTGGCGGCCGATTCCGACGCGGGACGGGCCGATACGCTCACCGCAACTCTCCAGTCGTTGGGTCGACAATGCAGCGAACCGGATGGCCGGCACCGCGATCTTCGAGGGCCGGCATCATCTCTCGACAGGCGTCGCGCACGTACCGGCAGCGCGGGGCGTAGGGGCAGCCTTGTGGTAGGCCGACCAAGTCTGGCGGCGAACCGGGAATGTTGGACAGCTGTGCGGACCGATCACCGGTGATCGTCGGCACAGCCTGCATCAAGCCCAGCGTATAGGGATGCTGCGGCCGGGCGAAAAGCTCGTGCACGGGCGCGTACTCCACAATGGAGCCGGCGTACATCACCGCAACCCGGTCGCAAAACCCGGCAACCAAGGCAAGTTCATGCGTAATAAGAATGACGGCCATCCCCAGTTCGCGCCGCAATTCCGCCAGCAACTCGATGACTTGGGCTTGAATTGTGACGTCCAGCGCCGTCGTCGGCTCGTCCGCGATCAGCAGGTCCGGCTGGCAGGCAATAGCCATGGCGATCATGGCGCGCTGCTGCATCCCGCCTGAGAGCTGATGCGGGTAATCCTTCACCCGCTCTTTCGGCACCGGAATGCCCACGGTATCCAGCAATTCAACGGCCCTGGCGCGGGCCTGCTGCTTGTTCATCCCAAGATGTAGCCGGAGCGACTCCTCGATCTGCCGACCCACCGGATACACGGGGTTCAGGGAACTCATCGGGTCCTGGAAAATCATGGCGATCTGTTTACCGCGGATCTGGCGCATCTCCTCGGACGAGATTTCCAACAGGTCTTGGCCCTGAAAGTGGATCGAACCGCGCGCCACTCGTCCGGCCGGGCGAGCCACCAGGCCCATGATCGCCAGGGTACTGACGCTCTTGCCGCAGCCGGACTCGCCGACGATGCCGAGGGAGTCGCCCTCGTTCAATTCGTACGAGATCCCGTTTACAGCGTGGACCACGCCTTCGTCCGTGGCGAATTCCACCGCCAGGTCGTCCACGCGCAAAAGCGTGTCGTCGTTGGTCATTGCGGCCTCGTGTTTGCGGGCTGTCCATGCCGCGGCAGCCAGTATGTGCGGTAGCGCTCGTCGCAATCCTGCGAACAAAACCCGTGGCCGTCGCCGGCCCGCCACATGTCGCGTGGGATGACCTGGCCGCAAAGTTCGCAGTTGGTAACGTCCGTCTGCCACCAGTCACCCGTCAGTCGCTCCCATGTGCCGCCAGCCGGAGGTCGCGCCTGCGAGTTGACCGGCGTGCGCTTACGCGCGGGCTGCTGCTGAACGCGGTCGTGGGTTCCACCCTGACGGAGTGCATGCGTGCCCGATTGATCGATGACGTAGCGGCCATCCACCTCGTGTATAGCCGCGCGGTAGACCTCGCGCGCCGCCGCAATGGAAACGAAGTCCTCGGCTACGTCCCGCAGCACCTGCTCCGGCTCGCGCAGTTCCGGCGCGCCATACCCGCCACCGCCGGGACTACCGATCAGCACCTGGTCGCCCTCACGAAGCTCGATGTTTGCGATGCGCGAGTTGCTGCTGGTCCCGAACGCTTCACCGAAAGTCTCGAATGTGGCAGTTCCAGCCCGGCGGACCAGCAGCCGGGACGGATCGCCCGTATGGCCTCCGTACAGCCCCCAAGGGCGCGTGACCATACGGTCGAAGAGTGCCGAGACGGTGATCGCGGGGGCACGGACCTCCAGGATGCGGTCCGAGCCCAGGCCGCCGCGCTGTGCGCCGGCCCCGCCGGAGTCGGTGCGCAGCCGATAGGCGCGCGCCATGAACGGATATCGTGTTTCAAAGATCTCCACCGGTGTGGCAGGGCAATTGCCGTTGGGCACGACCTGATGGCTGTTACCGTCGGCTGCGGCCCGACCGCCCCAGCCTATCCCGTCAAAGTGATAGTGCACGTAGTACTGCCCCGTGTCGGGGTGAGTCCCACCAAACAGAAAGTTGCACGACGTCCCGCCGGTCGCCGCTGACACCCGTTCTGGTACCGCCTGCGCCAGCGCACCCATCACAATTCCCCAGATCCGCGGATGCGTCTCGGTATTGCCGCCCACCGAGGCGCCGGGATGAACCACGTTCACGATCGATCCGGGAGGCGCAATGACGGTAATTGGCCGATAGGCCCCGTCGTTGTGCGGCACGTCGTTGTCCGCGAAATGAAAGATCGCGTTGTAAACACCCGACGCCGTGACCCCGTAGGTGCAATTGAGTACGTGCGCGGCCTGCGGATCACTCTCCGTAAAGTCCGCCACGATCTCCCCGTCCTCCACGATCAGCCGCAGGCGAATCCAGTCGCGCGCCGGTGGGTCGCTCGCGTCCTCCATGTGGTCCGCGAATTCGTACTCGCCGTCCGGGATCGAGCGAATCTCGTTACGCATCCATCGCTCGGCGTGATCCATCAGCGCCCCACTGACCTCACGCACGGTCTCCAGGCCAAAGGAATCCAGCAACTCATGGCAACGCCGCTCGGCAACCGTCAACGAGGCGATCATCGCGTGCAGGTCGCCCCACGAATACCGTGGCGCGCGGTGGTTGGACATGATGATGCGCCAGACGTCGTGGTTGTATTCGCCCTCCCGCATCAGCCAGACCGGTGGGAGGCGCAGGCCCTCTTGGTAAACCTCGGTCGCCGTCGCGGCGAATCCACCCACGGCCATGCCGCCGATCTCCACCAGATGCGCGATGTTGGAGACGTAGCCGAACAGCTCACCGCCGTGGAAGACGGGCTTGATGACTACGTGCTCCGGCATGTGCACGCCCCCGCGGTAGGGGTCGTTGTGGACGATCACGTCGCCTGGCTTCATGGCGTCCTCGCCCAGTTCGGCGATCAGCCACTTCACGACGAAACGGATCGCGCCGACCTGAGCCGGGCAGAACTCCGTCTGGGCCAGCATGCGTCCTTCACGGTCAAAGAGGACGCACGAGAAGTCACGGCTCTCACTGAAAATTGGGGAGTACGCCGTGCGCATCATGGTGGTGCCCATCTCGCGGCACACGCCCACCAGTCGGTTGTAAAGCACCGTCTGCGTAACCAGATCGCGCGCCGGGTCGGCGCCCATCCTGACCGACGGCTTGCTCATGCCCACACCAGGCTCGCCAGGCCGCGCTCACCAACGGTCAATGTCTGACCCGGATGCACGAGCGTCGTGGAATCCAGCTCTTCAATCACCGCTGGGCCCGTGATGACGTCGCGTGGCGAGAGGTCGCTCCGCTCGAAGATCGGACAGTCGACAGGCGCCCGCGGATCGAAGTACACACGCCGACGTGTGCGCGGCTCGGCCGGTGCCTGCCGTGGAAGCCTTGACAGGCGGGGTTTCGACGCCTCGCCCACCGCGCTTACGTTCAACTGCACGATCTCAATGACCTCGTTGGCGATTCGATACCCGTACTCCGCCTCGTAGTGCCGCTCGAAGCCATCAATGAGCTGTTGCCAGGCGGCTTGTGTCAGTGGGCCGTCGGGAATCGGGATCTCGTCTTCGTAATTCTGCCCCAGGTAGCGCATCTTGGCCGACCGGCGGATAGCCGGCTCGCCCGTGAACCCTTCGCTGCCGAGGTCCTCCACCGCTTCCCGCACCAGCCCCCGCAGGCGAGCGTCGAGGTCTGCCAGATCGGGGTCATCGGACCGAACCAGATGCGTCCAGGTCTTGTCAACGCGGATGTCGGCCAGGAGCGTCCCAAAGGCCGAACAGAGACCCGGGTGCGGCGGGATCAGCGTGGCGCGTGTGCCTATCACGCGCGCGATCGCGGCCGCGTGTAAAGGACCCGCGCCGCCGAACGCCACCAGGCTGAACTCGCGCGGATCCAGCCCGCGCTGAACCGTCAGCAACCGCATGGCCTCGGCAATGTTCTCCACCGCGATCTCGACAACGGCGTGCGCCGTGTCCATCGGGCCGAGTCCGACCTGTCGGCCGACGCGCTCGATCGCCTTGCGGGCCAGGTCCGCGTCCAGAGGCAAGTCGCCGCCCAGAAAGTTCGCCGGATTCAGGCGGCCCAATACCACGTTGGCGTCCGTGACCGTCGCCTCCGCGCCACCCTGGGCATAGCACGCCGGACCGGGAACGGCGCCGGCGCTCTGAGGGCCCACTTGCAGCAGCCCGCCCTTGTTGACCCAGGCGATGGAGCCGCCGCCCGCGCCCATCGTGGTCATCTCGATGAACGGCGCGGCGACCGGCAGTCCGAACTCGATCTCCCAGGCCGTGGTGTAGCCCACCCGCCCGTCCGCCACCACGCCGACGTCGGTGCTGGTCCCGCCCATGTCAAAGGTGATGACGTTCGATTGATCGGCTTCAGCGCCAAATGCCTGGCCGGCAATGATTCCGCCCGACAAACCGGACAACACGGTCTGGACCGGCCGCTCGCCGGCCGTCTCGGCCAGCATCTGGCCGCCGTTGGACTTCATCACCGACCAGGATCGTGTAAAGCCCCGCTCGCGCAGCCCGTCATCGAGCGAACCGATGAACCGGCTCATCAGCGGCTTCACCGCCGCGTCGGCAATCGTCGTGCTGGCCCGCTCGTACTCACGCCAAATGGGCGCCACCTCGTGCGAGGCCGAGATCGGGATTCCCGGAAACGCCTCCATCAGCGCTGCCCGCACGCTCGCCTCATGGTCCGGGCGCACGTATGAGAAGAGGAAGTTGAGCGCGAACGCGAGATCCGCCGACTCGACATCTGTATCGGCTAGCCGCGTGCGGACAGCATCGACCAGGTGCTCGAGGCCCTGGGCGGACAGCGGGGTCACCGTCTGGCCCCGATAGTCGATTCGCTCGCGCACCCCCAGACAGTCGCGCCGGGCCACGAGGGGCAACGGACGTTCCCAATCAAGGTCGTAGTGGAACTTGCGATCCACCCGCTGCAGAAAGGGCACGTCCTCGAAGCCCTCAGTCGTTATGTAAAGTACACGCGCCCCGCGCCGTTGCAGCAACGCGTTGACCGCCACCGTGGTGCCCAGCACCAGGTAAGTCGCCTGGGCCGGGTCGACCCCCGCTTGCTCCAGCGCCGCCAGGATCGCCCGACTCGGTTCGTCAGGCGTCGAGGGCAGCTTGACCACGTCAACATGCCCGGTCGACTCGTCCATCACGACCAAGTCCGTGAACGTTCCACCCGTATCGATCCCGATCCGTACACCCAAGCGACGCTGTCCTTAGCCAGGTGCGCGCGGCGGCTGGTCTGCTCGGACGTCAGCCCGCCGTACGTCAACAACAACGCGCCGCGCCCCATCAGCGGTTGGACCCGACGGGGATAGCGCGGGGCAACCTATCGACTGAGGCGCTGTAGCGTCAACCGGTCCGCCGCTCGGATAACAAGACGAAAGGCGCGTAGCATACGCGGCGAACCGCTCCACGACGGTGCAGCAACGAACCAGCGACACGCAGACGCCACCCGTCCCCCTACCCGCGCCGCGGTCATCGGTCCCGGAACCATCGGACGCATCCACGTCGACGCGCTCCGCCGCAACGGCGTGGAGGTCGTCAGCGTTGTGGCCTCAACGCCGGAGCGCGCCCGGGCGGCAGCGGCCAATCTGCGAGTGCCGCACGCCGACGCCAGTCTTGCGGCGGCACTCGACCGAGGCATCGACGCCGTCCACATCTGCGCGCCCAATGCCTTTCACCGCGAGCTAGTGCTCGAAGCCCTGGAACACAAGGTCCACGTCGTCTGCGAAAAGCCCCTGGGCATCACCGTTGCTGAGGCGACGGAGCTTGAGGCTGCCGCCCGCGCGGCTGGCGTCGTGCACGCCGTCTGCTTCAACAACCGCTTCTACCCGCTGGTACAGGAAATCGCCGCGCGCCGGCGCGAAGGCCTGCTCGGCCGCGCGTTTCTCGTCCGGGCCTCCATGGCCGACGACACCCTCTGGCACCGCGGGGATTGGGACTGGCGCCTCGATCCGGCAATTGGCGGCCCCACCGTTGTGACGTCCACCACAGGCAGCCACCTGCTCGACCTGGTGATGTTCCTGCTAGGCGCGCGCCCCACCGCCTTGTGCGCGTCGTTCGGCACGGCCTATTCCCACCGTCAACCTCCGGAATCGCAAGTTCCCCAGCCGGTGGTTGCAGCGGGATCCGCTGGCGATGACCTGGCAGGACTCCTGGTTCGGTTTTCCGACGGAACCCAAGCCGTACTGTCGCTCTCCCACGTGGCGGCTGGTCATCCCTACCGCGTGCGGGTTGAAGTCGACGCCGAACTGGCCGGTGTCACCTGGGACTCGGAAACGCCCAACGAGCTCTGGATCGGTCACCGAGACGAACCCAATGAGTTGCTCGTGGCCGACCCTCGCCACATGCGACCCGACGCCCGGCGCTTCGTGGAACGCGCCGGCGCCTATCGCGAGGGATTCGACGAAACCTTCCGGCTCCTCTTTCGCGACGTCTACGCCAACATCACCTCCGCCGGCGCAAACGCCGCGGTCTCGCATCCCACCTTCAGCGACGGCCTCCGGCAGCTGCTTGTACACGAAGCAATCCGGACCAGCGCGGCCGAACGCCGCTGGGTAGACCTCGACTGGTCGGATTTCGACCGCGACGCCTAACGCCCGTCCGCACCCGGCGAGGATCGCACCACCTGTCCGCCGCGCATTACAAACTCGACTCGCTGCAGAACTGACAGATCGCGTCGTGGGTCGCCTCGAACCGCGATCAAATCGGCGAACTTGCCAGCCTCCAGAGTCCCGACGTCTTCATCCACCCCCAGCATCCGTGCGGCCTCCCACCAGGACGGCTGCGGAATCAACCACGGCCCGCGCGCGCCGGTGAGTCCCACATGGGCTGCCAGAATGCGGGGCGTTGTCGGCGGATTGGCGGCATTGGCGTCGCGCAGCGACGGCGTGATCGGCGAGCCGAGGTCGCGCACCGTGGTAAATCCGGCATTCAGCAGATCACGCGCCTGTCCCCGGGCGCGCGCCAGCCGAGTCTGAAAGTCCGCAGGCGTCGCTTCGCCCGGAGCCAGCCCCCCACAGGTGCATGTGGGCATCGATCAAACCCGGGATCGCCCAGAGTTCACGTAGATCGATGACCTGCTCGTCATGGCCAATCGGAAGAGCGGCGACTGGGCCGCGGAATGCAATGCGCTGTCCCGAAATCCTGATGGCCGCCTCGGCAACCGGCGCGCCGCCCGTGCCGTCCAGCAGGTGACCGGCCTGCACGACCATGCTTGGGCTAGAGCCAGCCATGCGTCTCAGCTGCGCCTCCATACGGCGGCTTTGGACCAGCCGCCCCAATGCCCAACCCACCTCATATTGATACCCTTTCGGCTCTGGCGAACCACCGCCCTGTATCCCCGCAGGCGCGCACAGAAACGAGCGGCACCGTGGCGCGGATCGACTGCCTTTCCATGATCCTGGACGAGGACATTGCCGAGCGCGACAACTTCGGCTGGCGCGTCGAACCCGCGACGCCAGACCCGGCCAATCCCCTCATCGAACCCCGCATGCCGTGGGATCAGGGCGCCGTGTTCGCGCACGGAACGTTCCTCAAGGACCCAATGGACGGTCTCTGGAAAGGCTGGCACGTCTGTACCCCGATCGAGGGTCGAAACTTCGAAGCCTACCGGCGTCTCGTTTATTCCGTTTCCGAGGACGGCGTCAATTGGACACGCCCCGAACTTGATCTCAACTCATATCCGGGGCACCCCAAGACAAACATCATCTTCGACTTCGACTCCGGCGGCTCCTCGCAGTACGCCTCGGTGCTCGTACACCCCGACGCCGATCCCGACCGCCGCTACGAAATGTTCATCATCCGCGCTCCGTCGCGCCGGCCCGAAGGCATGGGTTCTGGCTGGATTCCCGGCCTCCCGCGCGAACCCGGCGCCGACTCGCACCCCTACGCGACCTACCGCTACGCCTCACCCGATGGCATTCACTGGACGGCTATCGAGGGCCCGCTGCTTCGAATCATGGCCGTTGGCGACCGCCTGATCATGCCCTACACCACCCCGATGGGCGGCGCCGACCAGGCCTCGTATTACCTGCTCGAGGACGGGACCTACGAACTGATGCAGAAAGTCGGGACCGAGATGCATCCCGGTGGCTACATCCCGTATGACTGCTTCTTCCCCTACGGCCGGCGGGTGTTGGCCCGCCGCACCAGTCCCGACGGTTCCAACTGGTCTCAGCCCGAGGTCATCGTCGAGCCCGACTGGAAGGACCCGCACGATCAGCAGTTCATGGAACTGATGCCCCACAAAGTTCGGGATGGGTACATCGGCCTGCTCTGCTGCTACAACGTCCGCGAGCAGACCATCGACTGGCAGTTTGCCGGCAGCCAGGACCGTCGCATTTGGGAGCGGCCCTCCCGCCGGACGACCCTGCCCAACGCCCCGCTGGGCGACTACGGCGGCGGCATGCTGTGGCCCACGCATCACTTCATCGAGGACGGCGACCGCCTCTACATGTACTACAGCGGGCTGGAAGGTGTGCATGGCGACGTGTACAGCATCGAGCCGTCGCTGAAGACCTTTTACGGGGCGATCTGCCGCGCCAGCTGGGAGAAGGACCGCTACTGGGCCGCCGTTTCGGCCACTGGCGGACCCGAAGCCGCCGTCTTCACCACCCGCGTCCTGCCGGTCGGCGGCAAGCGCCTGGTACTCAACGCCGCGACCTCAACCGTCAAGGAAGGCGAACTGACCGCCGAACTCGTCGACGCCTCCGGCCGCGCGATCGAGGGCTTCGGCAGCAGCGACTACCAGCCGTGGCACGGCGACTCGAAGTCGCAACCCGTGCGCTGGTCCGGCGGCGACATCTGTCCCGTCGATATGGCTGCCGTACGGTTCAGCGTCCAGCGCTCGCGTATGTACGGATTCGCTTTCGAGTGAGTGTCCGCGTCGCGCTGCCGGAAGGAGTTCGCTGCGCGGTCGCTCTCAGCTACGACCTGGAAATGTGCGCCGGCTACTCGCCGACACTGATCAACCACGGTCGCATCATGCCGCCGCTCCGCGACTACACGCTCGATCTCTGCGCCACCGCCGAAGCCTTCAATGTCAGCTTGCAGTTCTTCTACGTCGGCAACGGACTCGAAGACGCCGACATCGACTACCTGCGCGAAATCCTGCGACGCGGCCATCTCATCGACAACCACACCTACAACCACGTGCATCTGTCCATGGCCGACACCGACCTGCTGCGCCAGGAGTTGGAGTTGACCAACCGCAGGCTTCGCCAGCGCCTCGGCGTCGAGTCCAGCGTGCTCCGCGGGCCGGGTGGCCTTCCCGGCGGTCTCAACATGCTGTATCCCAACCAGCGGGCCATCCTGGAAAGCGGCTTCCGCTGGGTCAGTAGCCACATGGACAGCACCATGGGCCTCTACGACACGGCGCATGACGCGGCAGCGCCAGGCCGACTTCAGGCCTACGCCTACCCCAACGGCCTGATCGAGCTACCCATCCAAGGCTGGATGGACCGAATCTTCTTCGACTTCCACCGCTGCCGCGACCTCGACGCCCAGGACGCCTGGCGGCGCAGAGACGGCCACCAGCCAATCCCCAACGACTGGGCCTGCCCCTGGACGAACCCCACGGACTTGGACGATTGGATCGCCTACAACCTTGCCGCACTCGACTACGCCTATGAGCACGCGTTGCTCTGGACCCCCGTCTGGCACCCCTACACCCACTACCTGCACGACCCCGAAAACCGTGCCCTCCCAGCGCTACTAGAGCATGCGCGCGCCAAGCCCGACCCCGTTCTCGTCTGCACCGTCCGCGACGCCGTCAGCTTCCTGGAGACTGAGGCGGCCTAGCGCGCTGTCGGCCGACGGCGCGCTCGACTAGCCCTGGCCCGGCGGCAGCCCGATCGTCGGCTTGCCGCGCGACGTATAGCCGTAGTCGGCCATCAAGACCGACTCATCCCTCCAGCGCTCGGTCTCGTACTCCAGCCGCTTCGTGCGCGCCGCCAGCCCCGAACAATGCTGCGCCAGCACCTTGAAAATCTCGTTCGCAATCACCCGGTGTCCCAGGTCGTTCGCGTGCACTCCGTCGTGATGTACCAGCCAGCCCGCCCCGCCGTACGCGTTGTACACGTCGACAAAGAGGCAACCCGTAGCCTCTGCCACCTGCGCCGTTACAAAATTGAACGACTCGAACACCGCGTGGTTGGCGAAGCCAAAGTGCTCGTACGACGTGAAATCAGTCATGTAATACGGCCCGGGCAGCAAGATAAGCGGGTCGCATTCCCGCCGAATCGCGTTGATGACGCTCGTCAGTTCTTCCCGCAACATCTCCACCGGCGTACCGCCCCGCGCGTCATTCAGCCCGTACGAGATCACCAGCAGGTCCGGGTCGTGCGCGATCACGTGCTTCCCAGTCCGCTCGTTCGCCGCCGGCTTGCCCGAATACTCGTACAGCGGCGCCCGGGTTGAGATCACGTTGGCCCCGATGCCGCTGTTTACCAACCTGACCGGCTCGTCCTGAAAGTCGCTGATCAGATCGGCCAGAACATTTGCCCAGCAACGCTCGCGTGACGAACTCCACCCGCCGGCCGTCGTGCTTTCGCCCAGCGTCACCAACACCCGAAACGGTTCCGAGTGCCAGTCGCGCTCTGTCGAACTGGTCGCCACGTTCAAAGCTCCTGTCCTGTCGCCAGTGCTGCTGGCCTCGACCGACTAACCAGGCCGTGCGATCGTCGGCGGCTGCCGGTGGTGATCCACCCTGGGCAGGTACTGCCGCTCAGACATCTCGCGCCCGAACTCCACCAGGTTGTTCACGGCTTCCTCGAACAGCAGCTTGCCCTTCGCGGCCGTGGCCACCGAGGGGGTTCCCTGCGTGCCGTCGGGTGTATACGTGCTCGTGTAGCCGTCCATCTTCACCGGGCCGGACCCAAAAAGGTCGACCCAGTGGTACTTGGACTCCTGCTGGTTGGTGTCCGTAACTTGATCGACTGCCAGGTCCATGCGCACCGCATCGGCGTCCATGTGCAGCGCAATCGCCGTCTCGGCCTCGCCGGCATGGGCCGCACCCCCCGGAAACGCCGAATCGCGCCAGGTGTCCGTAAAGCCGGAGTTGGCCTGCGTAAGGTTCCACCAGCTGGCCATCCCCACCCACGCGTCCGACTCCAGCATGATCCGACGCGCCGCCAGCTCGGTCGGCTGCTGGTTCGAGCCGTGCCCGTTGATGAAGATCAGCTTCTTGAAACCGTGGTACACCAGACTCAGCCCAATGTCGACCAGGTACCGAATGAACGTCTCGTGGTGAATCGTCATCGAGCCCGGAAAGTCCATCACATGCGATGTGTAGCCGTAGGACACCGGCGGCATTGCCAGCAGCAGCCCGTTCGATCGGCGCGCCGCTTCGTCCACGATCGAGGTTGACGTCCAGCGGTCGATCTTCAACGGCAGGTGCGGACCGTGCTGCTCGATCGTGCCCACGGGCAGCACCGGGATCCGGCCGGCCTCGACCGCATCGTTGACTTCAGGCCAGGTCAGATCCTCGAACCTAAACTCCTCAAGCATCGATTGGACTCCTCGGCAACGCTATCCGCGTAGGATACGCACCGCGCCCGCACCGGCGGGCAGACCCACGGCCCAACTGACTCGCGCCGGCGCTGCTGACGGCAACGCCCTGGCCGCATGGAGGATGACTGGATGCCCCCAACCAAAATCGTCCCCAGTCCCTACGGCCACGTGGAACTCGGAGCCTTTAGCGAAGTCCTGTCCATCCCCGGACGCTACCTCAACGACCACTGCCTCATCCGCCACGCCGGTCTGTGGCACATGTTTGGCATCACCGGATCGGTGGACGACCCGATCAAGCGCGAGACCTCGTTCGCCCACGCCACCAGCCCGGACCTACGGCGATGGGAGATCCAATCTGATCCTCTCCAGGCAACCCGAGCCTGGCCCGAAGACATGGGCATCATCGCCCCCTACGTCATCGAGCACCGGGGCCGCTTCTTCATGTTCTACAGCGGCGTCGACCAGTGGACGCTCCAGCGCCTCTGCCTGGCGACCTCGCACGACCTCTACACCTGGGACCGATATCCCGGCAACCCCGTTATCGTCCCGTCGCTGTCCTGGTCCAGGTGGCCCGGCTACGGCCTGCCGACACCCGAAGATCTCGGCCTGTCAGATCCCGACATGGGCGGGCCTGGCCGCCGCACATTCGCCCGACACTTCGGCGGCAGCTACGGTGGCTGTCGCGACCCGCACGTGCTCCAGCTCGACGACGGCACCTTCGCGATCTACTGGGTCTCGCGCCTCCAGGAAAAGCATGGCCACAATCGCGTCGGCGTAGCCGCTTCGATTTCGCCCGACCTCATCCATTGGCAGGAGGTCGGCCCGGTCTTCTCCACCGAGGCCTGGCCCTTCGACGAGGAACCGACGCTGGAGGTCGAATCACCCTGCGTGGTCCGCAAGGACGGCCTCTACTGGCTCTTCTTCAAGCACGGCTGGTGGACCCACTACGTGTCCTCGCCGTCACCGCTCGACTTCTCGGGGCAGGCCGTGTCCCGCCTGGGATTTGTTCACGCGGCCGAGGTGTTCCACTGGCAGGGAACGTGGTGGATCACGCACTGCTCCGGCGATCCGACCGAGTTCAGGTACCGGAAATCAAACCGAACGCGCGGCTTGTTTCTCGGCCGCCTCGACTGGCCGGACGGCGGTAAACCGAGGCTGGCCGACAGGTAGAACTCGGCGTCTAGCCTCTCCAGCCGCGCACCGGGACTGGCACTCCGCTACCTGGCCCCAGCCAAACCCGCTGCGCGACTTCTCATACGGAAACGGATCGTCGCGCGTTCACTTGGATCTATCGCCGCAAGCCGCCGCCACCACCAGGGCCGTTGCAATAGCTGCGGCGGCAATCGTCCGGATCACGGCGTTTCGAGTCATGCTTCGCAAGGCTGACGCCTCAGAGTGACGCTGGTCGGAACTGACCGGACCGCCCGACCAGCGCATGAGTCGTAGACCGCGGAGAGAGTCAGTTACCCCAACTGATCCCGCTGCGTTGCTGGAACGCGCCGCTCTTCTCGCCGCCAAAGCGGCTATCGTCCCCGCCGCAGGCGGCGGCGAATATCGCGGCCGACACCATAAGCAGGCCAATCACGATTGGCCGGATGAACATCTTGGGAAGTGGGAACCGCATCTGAGGGGCCGACGAAGTCTCGCCAAATCAGCCTATCAGAGAGCAGCATTCCGACTCTCGGGAACCGATTGGCGTTAGCGCCGTGGGGCCCTATCGATCCTCTGCAATTCGTGCGCGCTTGACAGAATACGTCCGTTGTCGTGGACTAGTAGTTATAGTGCCATTGAGTTGGATATGAGTTCTGGTGATCGCATGGCTGTGAAATGCCTGACTTGTGGAACGAGGCAGCCCCTCGTTCAGGAAGCGTTCCGGGTCGGATGGCTGCGGGTAACCGCTGGCGACGGTAAGACCGTGACCTGGTACTGCCAGATGCATCACCCGAAACCAGCGCCTCGGCCGCCGCGAGCGCCGTTTCAAACGCCCCTCTCCAGCAACGCCCAGCGAACCACCAAGCGCTAGCGCGCGGCTCACACCAGCGCAGTCGGTCGGCCAACGCAGGCTGTGTCGATTTCCCGAGGCGCCCGCACCGAATCTGATGCCGGTCTGGGCCCGCCGTCGGGGACGTGCTGATCTGGCCTTCTAGGCTGCTTCGAGGCGTGCTGCTCTCGCGCTGGTTCCCCGGCGCGATGGTCGCGCTGGTGCTCGGCGCCTTCTACTGGCCTAGCGCCGTCACCCGGGTTGGCGGAGGTGACTGGGGCCAGTTTCAAACGTTCGGCTTCATGGGTGGCATCGCCCATTCGCCGGGCTATCCACTCATCATCGGCAGCAACTATCTGGCAACGCGAGTTGTCAGATTCGCTGAGCCGGCCCACCTGGCCAACATCGTCGGTGCGACATACGCGGTCGCCGCCGGCGTTGCGCTCTTCTATTCAGGCTGGCTGCTGACTCGATCGCGTCTGGCGGCCTTAGTTGCCACGGTGGTCTTCACAACCGGCTACGGCATATGGGCAGAGGCGACGCAGGTCGGATTCGTGAGTGTGCAGACGCTGCTCGTGTTTCTCCTCGTCTCCGCGTTGGCCGCCTACGACGATCAGCCCACCAGGATTCGGCTTGCCGCCGTGGCCTTCGCAACTGGCCTGTCGCTCACGAATCACGGCCTGAGCATCTTCATGCTCCCGGCTACTGCCGTGTACGTCGCCAGTCGACGTTTCCCCGGATTCGCGCACCCGGGCACGCTGGCTCGCGTTGTCGCGGCCTTCACTTTTGGCCTCACACCCTGGCTCCACGTGCTCCGCGGACTTGTCGTACCGGTTCCCATCGACCGTCCCGAAAACCTGACTCGACTTAGCCTCCTCGACCTCAGACGTCAGATTATTGACAGGTCCCTTGCCAAGGAGAGCCAGACCAGCGCGTCCGACCAATTGCTCGAAACCGGCCGACAGAAGCTTCTCGCTGAATGGCCGTCGTTCGCCCACGACACACTTCGCGAGTACGGCTGGGTCTGGATCGCTCCCTCGCTTTTCGGCTGGCTGGCATTGGCGCGCCAACGTCCGCGCCTGGCCGCGTGGATCGCCTGGACTGGCCTCGCGACCTTGTGGTTTTCGCTTGTCACGCCACCCCTCCTGGATAGCGATCGGTACTTTTCCGTCATCTTCGCCCTGCTTGCCGTCTGTCTGGCTGTGGGCATTGGCTGGGCCGTCCACGCAGTGCCCCAACTCGTTGGCACGTTTGCGTCGGACCGCCTGCGAGCTGCTTCGCTTGTCGTGAGCCTCGTTGTCTTGGTCGCCGCCGGTCTGCGAATCCACCAGCAACTCGCCGGACCTGCCCGAATCAACGTCGTCCGCCTGCGGGAGAACGCCGAAGAACAGGCCGAAATAGGGCTCGGCATAGTGCGCCACATGGAACCGGGCGGCGTCTACTTCACGAACTGGACATCCTCCTGGTACCCGCGCTATGCCAGGCATGTCCTGGGCGTCGATCGAGATCTCATCATTGAAACCGTGGACTACGGAAGCATGGGCTTCGAGCGCGCCAACGAAATCCTCACCAGCGGCCGCCGCCTCTACCTCCAGCGCTCCACCCCGCGGTACCAGGAAGCCTTCAGTCTGGTCAAGCGCGCCGGCGTCTTCTACGAAGTTCTGCCCAAGACCTGAGCCGCCGCATCTGGCTTCGCGGAGACCGCGGCCGCACCAGCGGATATCCTGCGCACGCTGGCAATCGCCGTCAGGTCGGGAAGGGCTGCAGACACATGGCTGACACGATCGATGAGATCACTCTGGCCCCCGTCCCCGCCCGTCATTGGACGGAGCTGGGGCGCAACGCCTACACGCCTGAGGGCCTGGGCGAGACCCGCACCGAATGGCTCGTCCGAGCCCGCACCACCGGAGGCATGGAAGGTCTTACCAACGCCCGCCACACCTTCGCAGCCGAAGGCGGCAGCGTTGCCGGCCTCGTCGCCGATCTACGCGAAGTCTTCCTGGGTCGTGCCGTCGAATCCCTCCTGGACATCGCCGACGGCCGTGCCGTGGCCGCCGGCGCCGACGTTCGAAACGCGCTAGGCCGCTGGGGCTGGATGGACATCCTGGCCGTGGACCTCGTGTCTCGTACGCGCGGCGAATCGATCGCCACGCTGCTTGGCGGACGCCGCCGCGACCGTATCCCCGCCTACGAATCCACGACGTACTTCCAGGACCTGCTCCATCCCCACCGCGGCCTCGCCGAGGTGGTCGCTCACGCGTCCCGCGGCTTCGCGCTGGGTTTTCGGCAGTTCAAGATCAAGGTTGGACGCGGCGGGCGAGCCATGACGCCCAACGCCGGACTGCATCGCGACATTGATGCCGTGCTCGCCATTCGCGACGCACTCGGCCCCGAGGTCGAACTGATGGTCGACGCGAATTTCGGCTACGACAACCAGCCCGAAAACTTGGCTGAGTTCGTTCGAGCCACCAGTCCGGCCCGGCTCATCTGGCTCGAGGAAATGGTCACGGCCTCGGTGGATGCCTACAAGACCCTTCGCGACCTGCAAGCGACGCACTGCCCCGAAACTCTGCTCGTAGCAGGAGAGGTGGACGGCAACCCGCCTTCGGGCACCTTCGTCGATCTTATCGAGCATCGACTGATCGACGGCTATCAGCCCGACATCGTCCGCATCGGACACCTGCGCTGGAAACGGCTGGAGTCTCGCCTGGCCGACCAATCGATCCTCCCGATTCCGCACAACTTCGGTAACGGCCGCTTCGGCCTCATCGCCGGGCTTGCCCTGGCGACCAGCCTGGACAGCTGGGTCGCCCTGGAGGATGAACGCATCCAGCCAAATGTCTACGCCGACGAGCAGTTGACGGTGGTTAACGGCGCCTATCAGGCCCCCGACGGCCCTGGCCTCGGAATCCAAGTCGACGACGAAGCCTACGCACGCATCGGCGCTCCGAACCAGGTGGTGCTCCGCGCATGAGAATCCTGATGACTGGCGCTACCGGGCGAATCGGGGCCAACGTCGGACGCCGTATGATCCGCAACGGGCACAGCCTGCTCGGCTTCACCGTCCCTGATGATTCTCAGGCGTCCAAGCTCGCGGCCATCGGTGCGGACGTCATCGAGGGCAATCTCGAATCCCTCGACGACGTCCGACAAGCGATGTCCGGCGTCGACGCCGTCCTGCATCTTGGCGCCGCCTTTCAGGCCGGCGGCCCCTTCACGCCCGAGCAATACATGCAGATCAACGTCCAGGGGACCTTCAACGTCTTTGAGGCTGCCCGCGAGCGCGCCGGTGCCATTCGGCACATCGTCTTCTCCAGCACCGACGCCACGCTCGACAAGTACCCGCCCAACGGCAATCCCGAAGTCCTGAACGAGCAGTCGCTCACCCAAACCCAGACCAACTGGTACGGCTTCACGAAGATCCTCGGCGAGCGCCTGGCCGACCGCTACGTGCGCGCCGACGGACTTCCGATCACCGTCTTCCGATTCCCCTGGGTCTGGGGCGCTGGCGAGTTCTTGGACTTCCCCCACTTCCGGCTTGCCTTCTTCCTCGAGTCCTTCCGCGGCCGGAACGACCCAACCTCCAGGAAGACGCTCGCCACCCTCGAAGCCTTCGACGAGGGAGACGATCCCTTGGTGATCGCCCTCGACGCCAACGGCCGCACCTGGAAGAAGCACACCCTCGACGTCCGCGACATAGTGCAGGCCTTCGAGCGCGTGCTCGGCGTTGAACAATCGTTTGGCGGTGTGTACCAACTCGGAGGGCCTGAAGCCTTCACCTGGCGCGAGGCGGTGCCCGTGGTGGCGGAAGCCGTCGGCCACCGCGTCGTGGAGGCGCGAATGGCCGGTATGCCACCCACGTTCTACGAGTTCGATCTTGTGGCCGCCCGGCGCGACTTCGGCTACCGCCCCCAACACCACTGGAGATCTACCCTCGCCGAGGCCCTTCGCTACAGGAACGCCGGAAGCGACGCCATCATCCCGACCGCCATATCCGGCGCCGGCTAGCCGGTCGTCAGTCGGCAACCAGCGCGGACGCCTCGCGTCCCGCGATGCGTCCGTAGGCGATGCCAACCGAAAGGCCGCCGGTGTAGCCGCGCGTGTACAGCCCGCCCACATCGGCCCCAGCCGCCAACAGGCCGGGGATGGGCTGACCCGCCAGGTCAAGGATCTGCGCCCGCTCGTTCGCATGCGCGCCCCCGTACGTGAATGTCGCCCCCGGCAGACACCGGATCGCGCGAAACGGCGGCGAGTCCAAGGGCTGTAGCCCACCGCTCCGCGGCACGCTCAGCATCGACAGGTCGTTCGCCGCGGCCGCGGCGTTGTGCTCGTTCAGCGTCGCCATCAGCGGTCCGGGCGTGACGCCCCAGCGCCTGGCCATCTCGGCCGCGAGTGACTCCAGGTCCTGCGCCTCCAGGATTTCCCCACCCGCGTTGCGGATGTTCTCCATCCGGCGGTCCACCGCCCCCGGCTGTTCACCCATGCCCGTCGCTCGCAGCCGCCGAACACGTTCGTCGAAAACTATGAAGCACAGCGCCTCGGGCTGATGGACCACCGCGTGCACCGTCACCTCATCGCCCAGAAACTCGTCGTCGAATCGCTGGCCGTGCAAGTTCACGAACACGGAGTGCTGGCTGAAGTCCGGCTTGACGCTGGCGAAGTTGTGCACCCCGGTCTTGGCCGGCGGCGCCGGAATCATGTGCCCATAAAACCGACCGAACGGACCCGCCGTTCCGGCGCCCGCCTCCAGCGCGGCCAGAAAGCCGTCGCCCGTGCTGTAGTCGTTGCCGCGCACGATCACGTGATGCGCCCACCGGCCAAAATAGCGGGCACGCAGATCGGGACTGGCCTGAAAGCCTCCTGTCGCCAGCACCACGGCCCCAGCGGATATCTCCACGGTGCGGCCAGCGCCCCGCGCTTCCACGCCGCGGACCCCGCCGTGCATCCCAACGCGAATGGCCCGCAGACCCGTGCTGGTCAAAATCGTCCCGCCAGCCGACTCCACGCTCGCGGCCAGGTTGTTCATGAACGTCCGCGAGTCCGGCCGAAACGAATGCACATACCGCGCAAACTTGTATGGCGTCGGGTCATGTTGTTCTTCGATCTGCAACCCCAGCGTCTCGTACCAGGCCACCCCGTCCAGGTAGTTGTCGACCAGGGCTTGCCCCATGGCCGGATTCGCTCCCGGCTGCACGCTCAGCCACGCGTCCACGTTCGCCGCCGTCCAGGCCGCGCCGCCGGAAACGGCCGCCGACCCGCCGATCTCCGGCGCTTTCTCGATCACTAGCACCGAGGCGCCGTGCTCGAGAGCCGTCCGCGCTGCCGTCAGCCCGCCGATTCCCGCGCCGGCCACCACAACGTCCGCCTGCAACTGATCGAACGCATCCTTCATATCGGCAATCTCATGTGCTCGCGCCTCCCGCCCAGCCTACGAACGCCACCTCGCCGTCGTCACCTGGGCACTGGGCCTCAGCCGGGTATCGTGCCCCTACGCTGACTTCTAAGCGCGGTGAATCTCAATGACTGACTCAGACGCCTCGCCAGCCGAACCTCGCATCGTCCACCTCGGCCAGGGCATAGCCGAACGTTCCGATTGGGGAACCATCGAGTGGCTGGCCAACCGGCGGCTGACGCCCGGATCCGAAATGACCTTTGGCCACGTCCGCCTCGAACCGGGCGCGTCCAACCCACGCCACCTCCACCCTAACTGCCACGAACTCCTGTATGTCATCGAAGGCGCCATCGATCACGAACTCGACGGCGTAACCGTTCGCCTCGAGGCCGGCGCCCTTCTTCACATCCCCATGGGCGCCCCGCACCAGGCCCACAATCGCGAAGACCGGCCCTGCGTGGTTGTCGTGACCTATTCCACGGAGGACCGCCAGACCCTCCCCGCCTGAACGCCTGCGCGGCCAATCGACGACCGTCTAACGCCAGACGCCACTCTCCCGATACCACGCAACCGAATCGGCCAGGGTCTCTTCAATCGGGCGCACTCGAAACCCAATCTCGTTCACGGCCCGCGCGTTGGAGAAGTACAGGTACCGCGACCCGACGGCCACCTCGTCCGGCGTCAGCCGCGGTCGCCGGCCCAGCCGCAGACTTGGACGTTCCAGAAGCCCCGCCAGCACACGCAACCCGATCGAGGGCAAGCCAACCCGCGGTGCTCCCGACCCCGTCGCCAGGGCCCCAAGATCCGAAAGTTCGGCATACGAAAGGTTATGCCCCGTCAGCAGATATCGCCGTCCACGGACACCCCGCCGAGCCAGGCTCACCAAACCATCCGCGACGTCCCGAACGTCCACCACGTTCACACCGCCCGCCGGCGAAAACCGGATTGCCCCCCTGATCAGCGGCCCCAACAGCTGTTCCGCGTGCCGCCCGTGGTCCCACGGACCCAATACTGTCCCGGGGCTGGCAATCGTCACCGGCAGCCCGCGCTCGGCCGCCTCCAACGCCAGCCGCTCCCCTTCACGCTTGTGCCCGGCATACATCAGCCGCAAGGACGCCGGCTGAACGACCGTTTCTTCGTCCATCACCTCGTCCGGCCTATCCGCCAAACCCACCGCGGTCAGCGAACTCACGTGCACCATGCGGCTGGCGCCAACGCCCGCTGCCCAGTCCAGCACGTGCCGCACGCCATCCACATTCACCGCGTGCTGCCTTGCTTCGTCCCCGCGCCAGAACGACTGGTCAGCCGCTAGGTGAAAGATCCAGTCAAAGCCCGCGTCGGGAAAGGAGGACGGCGCCGTCACGTCGCCGGTAACCCGCGTCACGGGCACAGCGTCAAAGGCCGTGTCGGCCCACCGATCGCCCGGCAGCACCAGCGCCGTGACCTCGTGACCCTCACACACCAGCTGCCGAACCAGCCCCGAACCAATCTGCCCCGACGCGCCGGTCACAAAGCAGCGCACGGCGCTAATCGTCCGCCGGCGTGTCCTTCACGCTGAAGGACAAGTCGCCAAGCCCCTGCACCTCAAAGCCGATCGTCACTTCAACAAGCCCCTCCGGCAGGCTCACGCCCTCACCCCCCAGCACCGACGTACGATTCAGCGCCAGGCTGAAGGGCGACTCCGGCGTAACGTCCGCAAACGCGTGGCGCGCGCCGTCCACCTCAAAGAAGCACGCCTCCAGCGGCAGCGCCTCTCCGTTTACCTGCAGCGGCAGTAGCCGCCGCGCGTAGCCAGAGCCAAGCGTGTTCTTCAGGTCCAATTGAAACCCGTTCTCGGTTCGCCGCAGGCTGCCGCGCTCGTACAGCCGTCGGAGCAGGAAGCCGGGAACCTTCAGCGGCATCACACGCCCCCTTCGCCCTGCATCAAGTGATAAAGCTCGATTTCCGCTTCCACGATCTCACGCGGTAGCTCATGAGCGCCCGGTCGCGCCGACGCCAGCAGCCAGATCTGTGCCAGCCGTTCCATCAGGCGCGTCATTTCCAGGGCGTCCTCTGGACTCGTCCCCACCGAAACCGTCCCATGGTTCGCCAGCAACACTGCCCGGCGCGGACCCAGCGCCGCCACCGCGTGCTCAGCCAGTTCCTCGGACGCTGCCGGCGCGTACGGACTCACCTCAACCGCGCCCCCCAGGTACACCACCTGCTCGTCCACGAAAGCGGGAATCGGCGCCCGTCGCACCGCCATCGCGCTCGCATGGACTGGATGCGCGTGCACCACCGCGCGCACGTCCGGTCGCGCCGCGTAGATCGCCCCGTGCATCAACGATTCCGATGAAGGCAATCCATCACTCTCGATCGGATCGCCCTCGAACGTAACCGTCACGATGTGCGCTGGCGTCAGATCCGGGTACTTCACCCGCGTCGGCGTGATGTGCATGGCGTCGGCGCCCTCGGCTCGCGCACTGACATTCCCCGCCGAGCCGACCACCAGGCCCTCGCGGTACATGGCGCGGGCAACGTCCGCCACGGCCGCCTTTACGCCGGAGTCCATCTACAGCGCGTCCTGCACAAACGTCTCCAGTCGCTCCCGCAGATCGAGCCAGCGCTCGTAATGATCGGCAAACGCCGGCACGCTCGTCACATCCGGTTCACTCCAAACGCCTTCCGGCGCAAGCGCGTCAGCTGCGCCAGCTAAGCCTCCGAAATCCCGAACTGCTGCCGCCAGGGCCGCTCCCCATGCTGGCGCCGCCAGTTCAGGGAACGAGCACACCTCGCCCCCGGTCACGTTGGCCAGAATCTGCCCCGCCGCCGGCGCCCGCGCATACCCGCCGGTCAGTCGAATCGGGCCCTCCGCCGCCTGTGCCGCATCCAGCGCCAGGCGGTTGCCATGAATCGCAAAAGCCAGGTCCTCCAGCACCGCCGTCCCAAGCATCGAGGCCGTCGGCGCCCCAATCACGAACGGAGCCGGGCTCAACATGCCCGCCACGCTAAGGCCCGGTGCGCTCCAGTCCATCAGCCGCAACCCGGACAGCACGAACACACCCGCCTCGGCGGCCGACTCGTCGCCCACCGCCTCCATCGTGAGTTCACCGCCCGGATGCTGCACCCGCAGCCACCCGTAGCCGGTACCCCCGTCCCCGGCGTTCGCCTCCGCCACCAGCCCACCGCCCATGCGCTGCCCGCGCCAAACCTGCGCGTCGGGATTGTGGGCCGAAACCGGCCGCAGGATCGTGGTGCTCCATCCCGCCGCTGCGCAGTCGCCCGCCCCAGCAGCACCCCGCGTCGCGAACTCCGCCGCGTGCGAATCCGGCCAGCCAGCCGTGACGACACAGGCGCGATCCACCTGGAGACCCGCTCGAATCTGCGCCGATGTCGGCTGGCCTTCCACATCCGGCAAAGCCGCATGCGCCCAGTCCGGCAGAAGCGATCCGGCCCAGGCGTCCGCCGCCAGGTCCCAGGCGCCAGTCTCAACGGCCGAAACCCGAGTCATCACCGGTGGTACGCCAAGGCGCCCGGCAACCCACCCCTCCAGTGTCGTTATCCGCGCGCCGGCGTCACAAACGTCTGGACGTTCCTCGGTCAGCCAGCGCAATTTGCCGGGCCAGTGAATCATCGCCGGCGTATGCCCGGTCACGGCCAGCACTGGGCGGTCGCTATCCGCTTCCACGCCGGCCCCGGCCAGCGAAGCGCGCACGTCGTCGTTGCCCGACGCGAACAGCACGTCATTGTGCGCGTCCAGCACAACCAGGCTGTGCCGGCACGCCGCGACGCCAATGGCCGCAACGTCCAAGCCGCGGCTGACCTCCCAAAGCACAGACAAGCACGCCTGCCAGATGCCCTCCACGTCGAGGTCGCGTTCGAAGGCGATAAGCGACATGGGTTCTCTAGCCCGGGGACGCTGCGCCTGCGCCGCCTGCTGCCCCTCGGGTGTCACGGCTACCGCTCGAATGCCCGACGACCCGATATCCAGGCCCACGTAGACCCGCTCAGGCATTGCGCCCCAGGACTTCCGGATTCACGATCCGTTCCGGCCGCGCGCCATCCAGAAACGCCAGAAAGTCATCCACCACCATCGCTGAGTAGCGTTGCACCGTCGCGTCCGTCGCGCCCCCAATGTGCGGCAGCAGCAGCGCGTTGGGCGCATCCAGCAACGGGTTGTCAGGACGGATTGGATGCGTATCGAAGACGTCGAACGCCGCGCCCGCCAGCTGTCCGGCGTGCAGCGCCGCGGCCACGTCGTCTTCCCGTACCACGCCTTCGCCCGTGGTCACCACCAGCCGAGCGCCCTTCGGCATCTGGGCAAGCGCACTCGCGTCGATCAGGCCCCTCGTGGACTCCAGCGAAGGGCAATGCACGGCTAACATCGTGGAAGCCGCCAGCAGGTCTGCCCAGGCTGCCGGCTCGCATCCGGCCGCCCGGACCTGCGCGTCGCTCAGCGCCGGGTCCGTGGCCAACACTCGTGCCCCAAAAGCGTCGGCCAACCTCGCGGTCTGGCGACCGATGCGCCCCAGGCCCACGATCCCCACCACCTGTCGACCCAACTCCGAGCCCCGCATCTCGCAATAGGCGGTTACCGGGTCCTGCCAGCGTCGCTCCCGGACGTACGCGGACGTTCCCGGGATATCCCGCAACAGCGCCAGCATCATCGCGATCGTCAACTCCGCCACGGCCTCGGCATTGCGGCCTGGCGTATGCGTCACCACCACCCCGGCGCCGGTAGCGGCGTCGATGTCCACGTGATCCGTATTCCCGCGGCAGATTCCAATGAACCTGAGACCCGGCGCCGCCTTGATGGTCTCGCCCATCACGAAGTCGGCCTCGACGAATAGCCCCAGCACGCCGTTGGCGGTTAGCTCCTCGCCCAGCTCGTCGGGATCTACTAGCTCCAGCGTTTCAGTCCAGGGTCGTTCCTCGACGTCTGCAACCGCTTCAAGGCGCTTCAGCTCTCCCGCGTCAATTTCCACCAGGCTCAACACGCGCGGCCGTCCCGCCGCCGCCTCCGTCATCCGAGGGCGCGCCCGCGCGGTCGGGCGCTAGGGCACATATCCCCAGCGAGCCTCGGCCCCATCGGCGGCGTCAACGGCTTCCGCTAGCGCCTTGGCGCTGGCGAGCGCGGCATCCGGCGGAGCCGTACCCACCAGAACATGCACCTCCGCCGCTTCAAGGCTCAACGCTCGGATTCGCTTGACCCACGGGGCCAGGGCCTCCCCGCTGTAGGCGTACGCCACAGGCTCGGCCGGCGACTGAATCGTCCGCGCCCAGCCGTCCGCGTTCTGCCCATGCAGGCGCACAATCGCCAGGTCATCCACGGTTGCCATGTCGAACGGTGGGTACCACTCGTCGGTCTCGGACGGCAGGTCGACCACAACCGTGCCAATTTCAAGCTCGATCAGCGTTTCCAGCGTGGTGTCGTAGTTCACCGGAACCTGCCAGGTCGGATGCCGAAACTCCGCCGCCAGCGGCAAGTCCGGCAACTCTTCGCGAACGCGGCCCAGGTACTCCCGACCCGCGCTCCCCGCTTCGAACCACGGCGGAAACTGCAGGATCACCGCACCCAGCCGGCCCGCGGCCCGCAACGGCGCCAGCGACTCCCGCAGATCCTCGAAGAGCACCGACGGCGGCTCAACCGAAGTCTTCGTCCACGACACCCTGAGTTTTGGATCGGTGCCCGGACGCCGCTGGTAGAGCGTCAGCCCCCCAAACGCAATCACGTCGAACTTGAACCCCTCGGGCGACTGCTCCACCCACTCCTGAACCCGTGCGGGCTTCGGAATCCCGCTGAATACGTTCTCCGCTTCGACAACCGTCGCGTGGTCGCCGTAGATGCCCAGCATTTCGTTTGGACGCGTGCGGGCCGGGTATATCTCTTTCAGGCGCTGCCAGCCCCGAGTGCCATACCGCCGGACTGGGGTCATTCGGTCGTCCCGGAGTTGTCGCCGCCGGCCGCCCGTCGCGTCGCCACGCGGCCAATCTCACGCTCATATTCACGGTCACGCCAGCGTTCCACGGCGCGCATCCCCGGACCGAACAGAACCGTCACGTGCGCCCCCAGGGCAATCAGCCAGAACAGCATTGGCCAGTAGAACCACAGACTCTCCGGCGTCGTGACCAGATTCAAAACCAGCAGCAGTAATCCGATAGCGATATAGACCGCCACGTGGGCCACCAAACCAATCCGCGCGCGCACCCGTTCCGTCGCGCGACGATACGCGGCGTCTTCGTCAGCGGTCGTCACGTCGGCCATCTGCTCGGCCCTCTCGCGCGGGTGCTGGGATTCTAGCCTTCAGCCCGTCGCGCCTTCCCTCGCTGCCGGCGCCCGGGACTATAGCCCTAGCAGCGTCTCACGCAGCGCGGCCTCATCCCTGGACAACACCGTGCGCATATCCAACCGCAGATTGCCAGCGTGAATCCGCCCGATGACCGGCCGCGAGGCCGCCCGCAAACGCCGTGCTAGCGCATCAGCGCCGCCGGGTGGGTTCGCAATCTCGATAGCCACGCTGGGGAGCACCTGACCTGGCAGCGCTCCGCCGCCGACGGTGGCTGCCGACTCCACCAGCCGTACCTCAGCCACGCCCTCGATCATGCGCAGCGCCCGTTCCCGCAGCTCGCCCACTCCGGCCGCGATCATCTGCCACACCGGCACCGTTTCCGCGGCCTCATCCCGCAGGTAGTGCCCCAGGGTCGCGCGCAGCGCGGCAATGGTCATCTTGTCGGGCCGAAACGCACGCGCCAGCGGCCGACGAGCAATCGGCTCGACTACTTCCGCGGCCCCCACAATCACGCCAGCCTGCGGACCGCCCAGCAGCTTGTCGCCCGAGAAGGTCACCAGGTCGGCCCCCGCCGCGAGTGCCTCCCCGATCAGCGGTTCACGCGCCAGACCGTAGGGCGACGTATCGAGCAGCGCCCCTGACCCAAGATCGTTGATGAGCAATATCCCGCACTCGCGCGCCAGGCTGGCGAGTTCGCTGGCGTCAGGCGACTCCGTGAACCCGACCTGCGCGAAATTGCTGGGATGCACCCGCATTATCGCCGCCGTCTCTGCGGTGACGGCCCCCGCGAAGTCCTCCACGCGCGTCCGGTTCGTCGTACCCACGTCGTGCAGCCGCGCCCCGCTCGCCTCCAGGATGTCCGGGATCCGAAAGCCACCCCCGATCTCGATCGACTCCCCGCGCGCAACCAGCACCTCGCGGCCGCGGGCATGCGCCTCTAGCGCCAGGAACACCGCCGCGGCGTTGTTGTTGAGAACCAGGGCCGCCTCGGCGCCCGTCACCTCGCGGACCACGTCCGCAATGTGATTCGACCGGGAGCCGCGTCGGCCCGTCGCCAGGTCGTACTCCAGATCGCTGTATCCGCCTGCCGCCGCATTGACCGCGTCCAACGCCCGCTCGCTCAGCGGCGCCCGCCCCAGGTTGGTGTGAACGATCACGCCCGTGGCGTTGATTACCGGCCGCGGCGCATCCGCCAGCACCAGCCGTGCGCGCAGCGCCCCGGCCTCCGCGATCGCATCAGGTGAAGCAGCACGTTGTCCGAGTGCCACCGCCCCGCGCACCAGTTCGATTTCATCGCGGGCCGCCCGCACCGCCACCCGCATCGGAACATCCGGCGCTAGGCGTTCGATGGCCTGTGCCACGACCTCAACCGAGGGAATCGACCGAAAGCCCGAGGCTGTTTCGCTCACCTCAGGCGCCGAACTTCTGCAGCCGTCCGCCGTGCGCCAGCATCAGCGCCATGATCGACTGCGCCGGGAACACGCCCAGCGACCCCTGCCCGCACGGCCGTTCGCCAAAGGTCCCCACGGTATCGGGCAACACGCCTGCGCCCCGGAACAGGCACGGCGCCGGATGCCAGGAATGCTGTTTGAGCTGCGACGGCGTGGAATGATCCCCCGTCACCACCAGCACATCGGGACCAAGCTCCAGTAGCGCTGGCAATCGTCGGTCCACCTCCTCGATCGCCGCCGCCTTCGCATCGAAGTCGCCGTCTTCGCCCCGGGCGTCCGGCGCCTTGTGATGAACGAAGAAATAGTCATGCTCGTCCCATATCGCCGCCAGCGCGCTCACCTGCTCGTCCGCTGAGTCCAGCCCGTCCACCACCGCCATACCCGCCACGCGCGCCAGCCCCTTGTACATGGGATACGTCGCCAGGCACACGGGATGCAGGCCGTAGAGCGAGTTGAGAGTGTCGAGTGAAGGGAGACCGGCGTACCCGCGCATTAGCACGAAGTTGGCCGGCGAGTCACTCCCAATGCAGTCCCGAACGGCTGCCAGAACCGCGCCCAATACCTCGCTCGTCCGCACTGCGGACTGCGTAAGCGGCGCCGGCTTGATGGGCAAGACGCCCACGGCCTGCGGGTCCGTCTCACGAACCGCCGGATCCAGATCGGGCCCCCGAACGATCAGCACCGCCCGGTGCTGCGATTCCGTGGCGAACTCGAGCTCTACCCCCGGGACCTCAATCTCGTTCAGCTTCCCGACCAGCGCACGATTGAGCCCTGTGTCAATCCGCCCGGCCCGCCGGTCGGCAACACGCCCCCGGTCATCCAGCGTGCAGAAGTTCAGCCGGACCCCAATGTCGCCCGCACCGAGCCGTAGCCCCAACCCCAGCGCCGACAGCGCCCCGCGCCCAATGTTTGAAGCCACGGGGTCGTACCCAAACAGAGCCAGGTGCCCCGGACCGCTTCCCGGCGTGATTCCCAGCCCAACCGGCTGACTGAGCCCGGTCTGTCCTTCCGCTGCCAGCTGGTCCAGGTTTGGCGTATCCGCGGCTTCCAATTCGGTCGGCCCACCCGGCTCACGCGGCAGGCCGCCCAACCCGTCCAGGACCAGCAGCACCAGCTTTGTCTGCGCCGGCTGGACCAGCGAGCGAAGCAGATCAGGATCGACCACGTGACAGGTACTCGGCGGCATGGACTAGGGTCCCAACATTATCTGGCCGCATGGGACCCATCGCGAGACTTCAACGCAATCGTCCTCGGATTCCAAGTCCGCCCGAACGGATTACACGCCGGCGCCCGCGAAGAAACGCCACGCTCCAACCCGCCCCTCGGTGCTAGCCTCAACCGACCAATTCAAATCGTGATCCCGGCATGCCCTCTCGAGTCTTGGTGGCCATGAGCGGCGGCGTCGACAGCTCCGTCGCGGCCGCCCTGCTTGCACGCGACGGCTACGACGTCGTCGGCGTCACCTTCAACCAATGGCCGGCCGAGCTAATGGCCCGGTCCACCGGCAACGGATGCTGCACACCCGACACCATCGACGACGCCCGCCGCGTCTGCGCCATCGTGGGCGTGCCCCATTACGTCATCGACTATCGGCGCGAGTTCGAAGCCGCCGTCATCGAACCTTGGGTCAAGGCCTATCTCAACGGTCAGACGCCCAATCCCTGCGTCATGTGCAACCGCACCGTGCGCTTCGGCTCGTTTCTCACCAAGGCCGACGAACTTGGCGCCGACTTCATCGCCACCGGCCACTACGCGCGCATCCAGCCCGACGAGTCGGGTGCACGCTTGCGCCTACTGACGGCCAAGGACTTGAACAAGGACCAGTCGTACGTGCTCCACGTGCTCGGCCAGCGTCAACTCGCGCGGACCCTCTTTCCGCTTGGCGAGCTAACGAAGGACGAAGTTCGGCTGCTGGCTGCGGACTTCGGACTTCCCGTCGCTCACAAGGCTGAGAGCCAGGAAATCTGCTTCGTACCCGACAACGACCACGCCGACTACGTGCGCGCCCATGGAACCACCGGTCCCGGCGAGATCGTGGACACCGCCGGGCGCGTCGTCGGTCGCCACGAAGGTCTTGAAGCCTTCACCCCCGGCCAGCGCCGCGGGCTCAACCTTGGCGGCGGCGCCGCGCGCCGTTACGTCGTGGATCTGGATTCTGTCCCGAACCGGGTATCCGTCGGTTCGCGCCAAGAGGCAACCGCCCGACAGATTGACGTTGATAACGTGAACTGGGTTGCCAACACGCCGCCGTCGGCCCCGTGCCGGGTCGGCGTCCGCACCCGCTACCAAATGCCTCTGGCCGAGGCAACGCTCGTGATCGCCGCAACTGGCGTGACCGTTCAGTTCCAAGACCCGACGTGGGCCCCCGCGCCTGGCCAGTCCGCCGTGTTCTACGCGGGCGACGAGGTGCTGGGCGGCGGAACTATCGCGGCGGTAACAGCCCGATGAGCGCCAACCCACTCGCTGGGGTGGATCCGTACTGTCCGCGCTGCTTCCGTCTTGTCCTCAACGAGTACGTGTTCTGCTCCTACTGCGGCCAGTTCGTCCACCAGAACGCGCCGGCGGACTCACGCCCCTGGGACACGCGTCCGCCCCATATACCCGCGGCCGCCCCGGTCGCAGCTCCCGCCGCGCCGAGCATTGACCTTCCCGAGGACGCATTGCCTTACGGTGCTGCGGGGGGTGTCGCCGGAGATGCCGCGCCTGCCCCAACGACTGAAGCCCAACCGTCCGACTCCTCCGACTCGCCTACCGAAAAAACCGATAGCGAACCAGCTTGATCACGGCCTCCGGGCCATCCACCCACCAGCGCAGCTTCTTCGCCTCACGTGCCTCATAACTGATCGGCACCTGGGCGATGTGCTCTCCGCGTGAAACAAACGCAGCGGTCAGCTCAACTTCGAGGTCAAAAGAATCGGCGGTGAGCTGCACACCGTCCAGGACCTCACGCCGCCACATCTTGTAGCAGGTCTCCATGTCCCGGATGGCGATGCCGTAGAGGAGATTCGTAAGAAGCGTAAGCAACTGGTTACCGGCGCGCAGCAGGAATCGCTGGCTGCTGAAGTCTCGGTACCCGTACACCACCCGGGCTTCCCCCGCCTCGATGAGCTTGAGCATCGGAACGAAATCGTTCGGGTCGTACTCCAGATCCGCATCCTGAATCACGATCACATCGCCGTTGGCCTCGGCCAACCCCGTGCGCACCGCGGCGCCCTTGCCTTGATTCACCGGATGCCGCACCACCCGCACCCGCGGCACGTCGGCGTCCGTGATCGCATCCAGTGTCCGGTCGGTGGAACTGTCGTCCACAACGATGATCTCGGTGTCGAGATCCAGGGCGGACACCCGTTCGAGTACCAGCGCAATCGTCTCCGCCTCATTGAACGCGGGGACGATCACGCTCAGCTTCGTCTGAGACCTTGCCATAGCTGTATTATGTCAAGAAGCGAGTTCAGAATCACACGCGGACTGTTCCCGGACTGCGTTCCTGCCTGGCGCGGATAGTGCGTGACGCCCACCTGGGTGAAGGTGTGACCGCCCCGCAACGCACGCGCGATCAACTCTGCCGAGATCGCCGCGCCGCGACCCGAAATGAAGTCCTCGACAGGCACGGCCTCGCGCCTGTAGAGCTTGAACCCACAGTCCAGGTCCCGCACGCGAAAACCAAGCAGAAAACGCACCGAAAGGCCCCACAACCAAGCGTTCAGGCGGCGATAGAACGGGTCCGCTCGGTTGACCCGATACCCCAGGACGAATCCGTGGTCATTCAGCGCATCCACTACTGGCGGGAGGTCGTCCAGCGAGAACTGCCCGTCCCCGTCGGCGCAAAAGATCAGGTCGCCCCTTGCCGACTCGAACCCGGTCCGCAGCGCCCGTCCGTAGCCG
The DNA here is from genome assembly GCA_965263175.1 of Chloroflexota bacterium. Lineage (GTDB taxonomy): Bacteria > Chloroflexota > UBA11872 > UBA11872 > UBA11872 > UBA11872. Next base: position 1,866,180 of record OZ253587.1, on the reverse strand, counting down.
AGATTGGTGGGATGCGATACCACGCGTACCCGCGAGTCAGTCTCGCCAATCGCTTCGGCCCGCGCCGCCGTGTCATCGGTCGACCCGTCGTTGACGATCAGAATCTCGAACTCGTCCGCGATGGCCGGCAGGTGCTCCAGCGCGTTGCCTATGACCTGCTCGACGTTCTCCGCCTCGTTGTGACAGGGAAAGAAAGCGCTGATCGAGGCCCGCTGCCCGGGCGCGTCGGAAGCTTGCTGCAAGTCGGTCTCCCAGTCATAAGTCGGCTGGGCACGAATCGATGGCCCACCGCCATTCGTCCGCCGGAGACTATGGCACACGGCCGCCCGCGACTGGTATCGGGCATAATCCCAAGCCTTGCCTGCACGGGATCAGGCCGATGCGTGTCACCTACACAACCTACTCAGCGCCCGCTTGGTCAATTGAGCGCCACATCGCGCTCGCCAGCGAAATGGGCTGTGACGGGCTGGAGCTCCGCAACCTGGATGGCCAGCCGATTGACCCCGCGATGCCCGAGGATCGCCGCTCGGAAATCTTTGACGCCGTCGCCAACGCAGGCCTTGAAATCTGCGTCGTCGGCAGCAGTAGCCGCTTCGCCTTCCCATCCGCCGACGAGCGGCGGCGTGCGGTCGAAAACGCCGTCGCCTTCGTTGAGCTTGCCGACGCCTGGGACGCCCCCATCGTGCGCGTCTTTGGCGGCAGCTACGACCCGGGCCCCTCCGACGACGAAGTCAACGGCTGGGTCGCCGAGGCCCTGCGCGAAGTCGCCATCGCCGCCGACGTCTACGGAATCCGCATTGCCCTCGAAACCCATGACGCCTTCGCCACCGGCCAGCGCGCGCGCCGCGTTCTCAACCTCGCCGACCACACCGGCCTAGGCGTCGTCTGGGACTTCGCGCATCCCGTCCGCAACGGCGAGACGGTTGACCAGACCTGGGACCTCATTCACCGCGACGTCATCCACGCTCACTTCAAGGACATGAAGCTCACCGGCGGTGGCCGCGACGGCTGGGAATCCGTAGGCCCTGGCGAGGGCGACCTCCCATTGGCCGATATGGTGACCCGCCTCGTACGATCGAACTACGACGGCTACCTGTCCACCGAATGGGAAGGCCGGGACCCGGACGGTGCCGACGACCCCACGGCCATGCTGCGCGCCCACACGGAGGCAATGCGCAAATTGATTGCCGACGCGCGCGGCGGCTGAGGCAATCGCGACTGCCGAGATCCGGCCTCCCGTGGTTCGCAACGGCTGAAATATCCGTTGACTCGGTCACGGCACGCGCCTACGCTTGCCGTTCGACAGGCGTTGATCGGGACGAGTACGCGCGACGTTTCACGCCAGAGAGCCGGGCCTTGTGCTGCAAGTCCGGTCGTGGAATCTGCGCCGAATGGCCCCGTGAGCCGCGGACCGAACGGCACCGCCCAGTAGGCTCCGACGGAGGCCCACCGTAATCCGGGCAGGGTATCGAGCCACTGGCTCCGTACCTCGGAGAAGCGTCCTCGGCGCTTGAATTAGGGGTGGCACCGCGAAGGCCACGAACCTCTCGCCCCCTTTGGAGACCTTTGCAGAACGCCCCGCGTCCTCGAAGGTGCGGCCGCTCTTTCTCCCTCTCCTGGGAGAGGGTTGGGGTGAGGGGTCTTCCGGGCAACCGCCCCCGGGTTACGCAAAGGTCTCCCTTTGGCGAGAGGTTTTTGATTTAAGCCGCCGGAAGGAAGGGCCACATGCTGTCCACTGCACTGTCCCGCACGGACACATGCGCCTGGACGCTCGAACAGCTGCGTGCCGGGCGTGGCGTCCCCGTTTTCCGCGACATTCCGGCCGATCTCGACACACCGGTTGCTGCCTACCTCAAGCTGCGCGGCGATGGACCCTCGTTCCTCCTGGAAAGCGTGGAGCGCGGCGAAGCCGTCGGCCGCTACTCATTCGTGGGCGGCGCCCCCCGGGCCGTGGCTCGTCTGCGCGACGGCCAGGCCACGGTGACCGACCGTGACGGCAACCGAACGGCCGCAACCTACAACGATCCGCTGGATTACATTTCCGGCCTACAGCATCCGTTTCCGGTCGCCAGCCATCCCGACTTGCCTCCATTCCAGGGCGGCGCGGTCGGATACCTGAGCTATGACGTCGCAGCCAACTTCGAGCGCCTGCCAGTGCCCGAGCGGGACACGCTCGGCGTGCCGGACGCCGTATTCATGTACTGCGACGATCTCGTCGTGTTCGACCACGTCACGCAGGTCTTGCGGCTGGTCACCTTGGCGCATCCGGGCGCCAACGCTGAAGAGGCCCTGGCCGCCGCCTGGGCGCGCCTCGAACGACTCGAACAGCAACTCAGCCGCCCGCCGCCCGCGCAGCCGCCGGCCCCCGAACCAAACGGCGTCGGCCTCACCCAGAGCATGACGCAAGCCGAATACGAGGACTGCGTTCGACGGGCAAAGGAGTACGTCGCCGCCGGCGACATCATTCAGGTCGTGCCGTCCGTCCGCTTCAGCCGCCCGCTCAGCGTCGATGCCTTCCAGGTATACCGGTACCTGCGGCGCGTGAACCCGTCGCCCTACATGTTCTACGTCGACTGTGGCGACCTGCAGTTGGCCGGCGCGTCGCCCGAGATGCTCTTACAAGCAGTCGATGGACGCGTCCGCACTCGCCCCATTGCGGGTACCCGGCCCCGTGGGTCCACGCCGCGGGAGGAAGCGGAGCTCGAACGTGAACTCTTGGCTGACCCTAAGGAGTGTGCCGAGCACGTCATGCTCGTGGACTTGGGCCGCAATGACATTGGTCGCGTCGCCAGACCGGGCACCGTCAACGTCGACGACCTGATGATCGTCGAGCGGTTTTCCCACGTCATCCACCTCGTCAGCGACGTGAGCGGAGAACTCGATCCGCGCTACCGGGGTGTGGATGCGCTGCGCGCCTGCTTTCCGGCCGGAACGCTGACCGGTGCACCGAAAATCCGCGCCATGGAAATCATCGCCGAATTGGAGGGCCTTCGCCGTGGTCCCTACGGCGGCGCGGTCGGCTACATCAGCCACTCCGGTGATCTCGACACCGCCATCACCATCCGCACGCTACTCGCCCACAACGGGCGCGCCCACGTCCAGGCCGGTGCCGGGATCGTGGCGGATTCGGTACCCGCAACCGAGTATCAGGAATGCGTCAACAAGGCTCGCGCCGTACTGCAGGCCATCGAACTCGCGGAGGAGGCGGCTCGTGCTGCTCGTGTTGGATAACTACGACTCGTTCACCTACAACCTGGTGCAGTACCTGCAGGTTCTGCAGCCGGATGTCACGGTCTACCGAAACGACGCGGTCACCGTCGATGAGGTGGACGACATGTCGCCGGACGCCATCGTCATCTCACCTGGCCCTTGCACGCCCCACGAGGCCGGAATCTCCGTGGACCTCATCCGTACGCTCGGCCCGACGGTGCCCACGCTAGGCGTCTGCCTCGGCCATCAGTCCATCGGCTCGGCATTTGGAGGAAGCGTGGTCCGGGCGCCCGTCCTGATGCACGGCAAGACCTCCCCGATCTCCCACGACGGGCGTCGTCTCTTCGCCGATCTCCCCAATCCCTTCCAGGCCACCCGCTACCACTCGTTGATCGTGGCGCGCGACGATCTGCCGGATGAGCTGGAAGTTACGGCCCAAAGCCCCGACGGGCTTATCATGGGGTTGCAGCATCGTACGCACCCCATCTACGGCGTGCAGTTCCACCCGGAATCCATCTTGACGGCCGCCGGACCCGCACTCTTGCGCAACTTCCTCATGCTGGCCGAAGTGCCGGTGGCCGCATGATTACCGAAGCCATTCGTTCCGTCGTCGACGGAGACGATCTCGACAGCTCAACTGCCGCGGCCTTGATGGACGCCATTCTCGAAGACGAGATGTCCCCCGCCCAGTTCGGCGCGCTCGTCACGGCCCTCCGCTTCAAGGGCGAAACCGCGGCCGAGATCGCCGGCTTCGCCGCCAGCATGACCCGCCACTCGCTCCGCGTGGACGTGGACAGCTCCGCGTTGGTCGACACCTGCGGCACCGGTGGCGGACGCACCCGCTGGGTTGGAATCTCTACCGCTGCGGCCATCGTTGCCGCCGGCGCCGGGGCCGTCGTTGCCAAGCATGGCAACCGAGGCGTAACCCGCCCGACTGGCAGCAGCGACGTCCTGGAAGCCCTCGGCGTCAACCTCATGGCCGGCCCCGACCTCGTGGCGCAAGCACTAAGCGAAGCCCGAGTCGCCTTCATGTTTGCGCAAGCCTTCCATCCCGCCATGCGCTTCGCCGCACCCCTTCGTCGCGAAATCGGCATTCGCACCGTCTTCAACATCCTCGGTCCGCTCACCAACCCCGCGGGTGCCCAACGGCGCCTCATGGGCGTCGGCGACCCCACCCTCGCCCCCACCATCGCCGAAGCCCTTCGCCTCCTCGACATCGGCCGTGCCCTCGTCGTGCACGGCCACGGCGGAGTGGACGAAATCTCGCTCACCGGCCCAACCCGAGTTCTCGAAGTTAGCGACGGCGCCGTGTCCGAATACGACCTGACGCCGGACGACTTTGGACTACCGCTCGTGGACGCCACGGAACTCGAGACCCACGATGCCGAAGCCGTCGCCAGCCTCACTCGCGCCCTGCTGGCCGGCGACCACACCGGCCCCCGGCGCGACGTCGTTCTGGCCAACGCCTCCGGCGCGCTCGTCGCCGCGGGAATCGCCACCGATTGGCGCGACGGCGTGGCGCGCGCCTCCAACGCTATTGCAAGTGGTGCCGCGCTGGAGTGTCTGAACCGGCTGGTGGAGGTCTCGAACAGGAGCGGCGGAGCGTAACGCGTGATCCTTGACGAGATTGTCTCCAGAAAGCGCATTGATGTGGCGGCCCGTGCCGAGCGCGCCCGGCTGGCCGACCTGGAAACTCGCCTTGCTCAGCGCACGCCCACACGCTCGCTCTGGCACGCCCTGGACCAGGAAGGCGTCGGCGTCATGGCCGAGATCAAGCGCCGCTCGCCTTCAGCCGGCGTGTTTGCCGCGGACGTCGATCCGGCCGCGTGGGCAGCCCGCTACGAAGCCGGTGGCGCCATCGCGATCTCCGTGCTCACCGACGAACCATACTTCGGCGGAACACACGCCGATCTGATGGCGGCGCGCGCCGCGACTGATCTGCCGATTCTTCAGAAAGACTTCGTCATCAGCGACTATCAGATTTTCGAGGCCGCCGCCTCAGGCGCTGACGCCGTATTGCTCATCACGAGGCTTACGCTCGACCAGGACCTTCCAGGCCAGATCGATCTCGTCAGGCGTCTGCGGATGGAGGCTATGGTGGAAATTCACACCGAAGATGAGCTCGACGAAGCCCTTCTCGCCGGCGCTCGCATCATTGGCATCAACAACCGCAATCTTCGTGAGTTCACAACTGACCTTGCGGTAACCGAGGAACTCTGCAAATTGATCCCTGAAGAAATCACGGTCGTGAGCGAGAGCGGCGTGCATACCGCCCACGATGTTGAACGGCTGGCCGCCGCGGGCGTTAGCGGCGTACTGGTTGGCGAGTCGATCATGACGGCCGACGATCCACTGGAACAGCTCCGCATCTTGGTCAAGGCCGGCGAGTAACCGCGTCATGCTCGTCAAGATCTGCGGCCTCTTGGAACCGGCGGATGCCGACGTCGCCGTGGCGACTGGCGCCGACCTGCTGAGCGTGATTTTCGCTCCCGCTCGCCGCCGCCGAACCCTGGCCCAGGCTCGGGCCATCTTCGACGCAGCGCCGCCGCACGTGGAGCGTGTGGGCGTGTTCGTTGACGCGCCGCGGGCCGAGGTCCGCGAGGTCATCGACGCCTGCCGCCTTGACCGCGCGCAGTTTTCCGGTGCCGAATCGCCCGCCTATTGTCGGACGTTCGGCGCGCGGGCGGTCAAGACCCTGCGCCTACCCAACGACCTTGACCAGTTTCCGAGCTTCTCGGTCCCGCTGTTCCATCTGGACGCCTTGGTCGAAGGGCACGCCGGCGGCACCGGTATGAGTTGGGACTACACCTTGGCTCGTGACACCGCACACGCCTACCGCCTGCTTCTGAGCGGCGGTCTGTCGCCGGTCAATGTGGCAGCCGCCATTGCCGCCGCGCGGCCGTACGGCGTGGATGTCAGCAGCGGCGTGGAGACGAACCAGCGCAAGGACCACGACAAAATCGAACAGTTCATTCGCGCTGCCCGCGAGGCCTACGCGGCGGCGGCCCTATGAAACGCCTCCGCTTCGCGGCTCTCAGCCTTGGACTGATCGCCCTGACGGCCTGCACCCACGGTCTCGAACTTGAAAACGGCCAGCGCCCTGTCCAGCCAATCACGCGAATCAGCTTCCTGTTTGCGGAAGGCCAGAGCGACATCCTGATGGATCAGCCCCAGGCCACCGCGCAGCTCGAGCAAAGCCCGGCCGCCGCACCGACATCGGTCCCGCCCAGTGCGCCGACAGGCGGGCCAACGGCTGCGCCAACGTCCAGCACGACCTCGGCGCCGACCGAATCCGCGCAATCGTCGCCCGACCGCCGCGCCGTACCCTCCGAACCTTCGCCCACGGCGACAGGCGCATCCGGCGAGTCGACGCCCACCGCTGCACCGATCGAACTGACCGAAGCCGAAATTGCGGCCATCGCCGCCAACGACGCAGCGAAGTCGCTGGCCATCCCGGCCGCCGAGGTCGATCCCGGACTTGAGACCATCGATGAAACCGCCGACCCCACTGACTTCCTCTCGCCGCAGCTCATCGCCGAATCAAACCTGATCAGCTTCTACATCACCGGCAGCAGCCGCCAGCCCACGGCCAGCACCGTGGTCGGACGACCGATTCGACTCGTTCAGCGCCTGTTCGTCCACGCCGACGAGCAAGGTGCCTCCAGAATGTTCGAGGAACTGGTGGATAACGCGGCGCCTGGATTTGCGATTGCTGCACTGAACTTCTTTCGCGACGTCTACCCCGACCTGGAGCCTGAGTCGCGCGGTTGGGATCAGATCACGCTGGCTGACCAGAACCAACTGTTCGAGGTCCGTATCGATCCCAACGTCGAGCCTTCGGAACGCGAACTCGGCCCGGGGGATCCGCATATCTTCTTCTTGATCCTTCGACAGGGGCGAATTGTCGCCTTGTTTGAGATCGTCTATCTGAGCGCCGAGGATCAGGCGTCGGTCACGGTTCTGGGCGAGCGGCTGATCAACCGCATTCCGCCTGAACTGGCTGAGCCTTCAGCGTCGTGATGCTTGAGACCGCGGCCCTTCCCGACGAGTTCGGCTACTACGGTCCCTTCGGTGGTCGCTATGTGCCCGAAACCCTGGTCGCCGCGCTCGACGAGCTCGAAGCCTCGTTCCAGCGCCACCACCGCGACGCCGCGTTCGTGGATGAACTTGAAGGCCTTCTCCACTTCTACGCCGGCCGTCCCACGCCCACGTACCACGCCGCCAGGCTCAGCAAGAAACTTGGCGGGGCCCAGCTCTATCTGAAGCGCGAAGACCTGGCCCACACCGGCGCCCACAAGATCAACAACGCGCTGGGTCAGGGCTTGCTGGCGCGCGTCAGCGGCAAACAACGCGTGATCGCCGAAACCGGCGCCGGCCAGCACGGCGTGGCCTCGGCCACCGTCTGCGCCATGCTCGGGCTCGACTGTGTCGTCTACATGGGCGACGAAGACGTGCACCGGCAGGCGTTGAACGTCGCCCGCATGCACACCCTTGGCGCAGAAGTCGTACCCGCTATGTCTGGCACGCGCACGCTCAAGGACGCAATCAACGAAGCCCTGCGCGACTGGGTCACCAACGTGGAAACCACGTTTTACCTCTTCGGCTCCGCCACTGGACCGCACCCCTATCCCAAGATCGTTCGCGAGTTCCAGCGCGTGATCGGGCGCGAATCCCGCGCCCAGATTCAGGAGCAATACGGCGGCTTGCCCAACACCGTGGTCGCCTGCGTTAACGGCGGCAGCAACGCGATCGGCATATTCGATGCCTTCATCCAGGACCCTGACGTGGCCTTGATCGGCGTCGAAGCCGGCGGCCGCGGCCTGACGCCCGGCCAGCACGCCGCCACCCTCGAACACGGCTCGCCCGGAATCCTGCACGGCGCCAACAGCCTCCTGCTTCAGGATGACGACGGCCAGGTGCTCGGAACGCACAGCATCGCCGCCGGCCTCGACTATCCAGGCGTGGGGCCCGAGCACGCCTACCTGCAAGAGACTGGCCGGGCGAGCTACGTCTCCGTCACCGATGCCGAAGCTCTAGACGCCCTCAGCCTCCTGGCGCGCACCGAGGGAATCATCGCGGCCCTCGAAAGCGCCCACGCCCTGGCCTACGCCATCCAAATGGCGCCCGCAGCTAGTCGTGACGACGCCATCCTGATCAACCTCTCCGGCCGTGGCGACAAGGACATGGAAATCATCGCCGCCGAACTCGGCACGCGCGGATGAACCGAATCGACACGACATTCGAATCGGCCGCCGCCGAGTCGCGCTTGGTCCTGGCCCCTTACGTCACCGTCGGCTACCCAACGCGTGAAACCGCCATCGAACTTGCCCTGGCATATGTGGCCGCCGGCGCCGACATGCTCGAAGTCGGCATGCCGTTCAGCGATCCCATCGCCGACGGCCCCACGGTGCAAGCTGCGTCTCAGATTGCGCTGAACGGCGGGGTGCGCCTCGCGGACGCCCTCACATTCATCGAACGTGTGCGCGCGCACACCCAAATCCCTTTGCTCCTCATGGGCTACGCCAACCCATTCATGCAGTTTGGATTCCCGGCCCTGGGCCGCCAGGTTGCGGCGGCCGGCGCCGACGGATTGATCGTTCCCGACGTGCTGCCCGAACACGCCGCCGACATCGAAGCCGCCGGTGATGCGCACGGACTGCACCTCATCAGGTTTGCCGCCCCCACCACCCCCGCCAAACGTCTCGCCAGCATCGGCGCCGGTGCCCGCGGCTTCATCTATTGCGTCAGCGTGACCGGCGTCACCGGCAGCCGCGCCCAACTCGCGGACAACCTGCCCGCCTACTTGGCGCGCGTAGGTCAGGCAACCAGCGTCCCGCGCGTCGTCGGCTTCGGCATTTCCAAACCCGAGCACCTGCGGGCGCTGCACGGACGCGCTGAGGGCGCCATCGTCGCCAGTGCCCTCATCGACATCGTGCAGGCCAGTCCGCCGGGCCGCGGCGTGGAGGCCGCGGCGGCCCATGTCCGCGGTCTCGCGGCCGCGACATGACCCGGATCGTCCTGCTGGTTCTCGGCCTGGCCGCCGCGTTGTATGCGCTCATCGTCCTCCGCACCGCCTGGCGCATCGTCCACCCGAATCGCGACTGGCGCCCGTCCGACTGGGACCCTCCGCCGCTGGATTTGGCGCGCGTGCACTTCAAGTCAGCCGACGGCACACGCCTCGCCGGCTGGATCAAGCCTCACCACGACCCCATCGCCACGGTCATCCTCGTCCACGGACTCGCGGTGAATCACACCGTCATGGCCAACCGCGCCTACCGCCTGTGGAAGCGACGCTTCTCGGTCATGCTCTTTGACTTCCGCGCCTGTGGAGAGTCTGAAGGCGCCACAAGCACCTGCGGCGTTCGTGAAGTCGAAGACCTCGCGGCGGCGGTCGAACTCTGCCTGCACCAACCCGAATTCGGCGCCGCGCCCATCGTCGCCCTGGCCGACTCGCTCGGCGGAACCGTCGCCCTCGCCACCGCCGCGCAGCGACCCGAGATTCAGGCGGTCTTCAGCGACGCCGCTCCCGTATCGCTCAAGACAGCCATCGACCAGGGTTTCGCCGCCTACACCGGTCTGCCCGCGCTTCCCTTCAGGCGAGCCGTGGTTTGGGTCGCTGAACGTATGACCGGCGAACGGGTCGAAGATTTCTCGGTCGAACACGCCATCGCCCGCATCGCGCCCCGCGCCGTCTGCTTGGCCCACGGCCACCAAGATCCGTTGGTTGCGCTTGCCGACGCCCACCTCATGTATGACCGTGCCGGCGAGCCCAAAGAGCTCTGGCTCGAGCCTGACATCGGCCACGTCGTCGCGGCCCATGTCGACCCCGAGGTCTACGCCGACCGCGCCGCTGGCTTCTTCAGCAGGGCCGTCGCGCCTGACCGCCCGTTCGCACGGGACGGAGAGCACGCCGAAACTCGGCAACCGCCACGAATGCCGCCCGCGCCGAGCGGCGAATCCAACGGCGCCGACTCGGCGATCTCAGCCCCAACCGCCTCGCGGCGCTAAGCGCCCTCGTCCCAACGCGATGCCCGCTCGTCCGTCTCAAAGTCCGGCGTGCTGTATGCCTCGGCTTCCAGTATTTCCTTGAGCTTCGCCAGCGCCACCGTCATCACCAGACGGGCGTCCCGCGACGCCTTGCCGCCAATCCCCAGGAAGCTGCGACTCGGGCTGTCCAGCTTTAGCGCCCACTTCACCTCGGTGCCGGTCAGCGAGTGCTTGATCTGCACGCTGGCCGTGTGCGGGCGAAATTCTGCGTAGCGCGTCGGCAGCCGGTACGTGAACACACGGTGCTCGGCATCGAACTCCACGATCTCGACTTCGGCTTGGGCCGCGCCGTCTACGGCCACTCGCGTCCCCAACCCAAGGGGTCCGTCCCCGACCTTGCGAACCTCGGTCACACCTGGGAACCAGCGGACCAGCTCCGAGCCCTCGGTCCAGGCCCGCCACGCCACATCCGGGTCCGTATGGATGAATTGCTCGACCCGAAGGCCGCTCACGATCCGCTGTGACTCCATGCTGGCTCCTCACAGGCGGCGGTTCATGCGCCCCACGCTATGGTACGCGCCGCACGCGGCTTCTGGGTTCCCGCGCGGCGGTAGACTCGCCGTGGAGGGGTGCCCGAGCGGCTTAAGGGGCTCGTCTCGAAAACGAGTAGGCGTGATGAGCGCCACGTGGGTTCGAATCCCACCCTCTCCGCCGGACCCCGAGCGGGGCGACCGGAGCGCCGCTCGACAACCCGCCAACGTACAGCCCGCCCGCACGGCCGCGGTTGCTAGCATCGGCCCACGGGAGAGGTCGCCTAGAGGCTTAGGGCGCACGCCTGGAAAGCGTGTAGGGGGCAACCCCACGTGGGTTCGAATCCCACCCTCTCCGCCAGATGAACGGGTCGCAGCGCACTGCGCCGCCCCCTCGTCCCCCCGCGCCGATCGGCGGTCCGGCAACCCGGCCGGCTACAAAGATTTTCCCTTGATTTAGCATATGCTAATTCCTACCCTTAGCAGTGACTAACATTAGCCACTGCTAATGCGGAGTGTTAGTCGATGCTTCACGACAAGCCTGCCCCGCGGCGAGTTCATTCCTCGGCCGGCCGTCTCACCCGTCGCCGCCTCCTGCGGCTGGGCGCCGTCGGCGCCGCCGGCACAGCTGCCACCGCGATGCTGGCCGCCTGCGGAGAGTCCCGGGTCGTCACGGTCGAGAAGGTCGTGACACAGACCGTCACCGTCTACTCCGGCCGCAGCGAATCCCTGGTTGCCCCGGTGCTCGCCCGGTTTGGAGAGATCTCAGGTGTCGATGTCCGGATCAAGTACGCCGGAACCCCGGCCTTGGCGGCCACGCTCCTCGAGGAAGGCGCCAACTCCCCCGCCGACCTGTTCTACGCGCAGGACCCCGGTGGTCTGGGCGCCGTGGAACCGCTCCTGGCGCCGCTGCCCCAGGACATCCTCGAGCGCGCCCCCGCATGGGGCCGACACGCGGACGGCCTCTGGGTAGGAATCACTGGACGCGCCCGCACCGTCGTCTACAACACCGGCAAGTTCACTGAGGCCGACCTCCCCGACGACATGTTCGGCTTCACCAATCCCACGTGGAAGGGCCGCATCGGCTGGGCGCCAACCAACGGATCATTCCAGGCCATGGTCACCGGCATGCGCACCGCCTGGGGTGAAGACCGCACCGCCGAATGGCTCCAGGGCATCCAGGCCAACGAACCGATCGAATACCCCAAAAACACCCCACAGGTTGCGGCGGCCGCAGCCGGCGAAATCGACGTCGGCTTCGTCAACCACTACTACCTACACCGCTTTCTGTCGGAGCACGGCGAGTCCTTCAAGGCCCGCAACTACCACGTGCGCGGCGGCGGACCTGGAGCGCTTATCATGGTGTCAGGCGTCGGCCTTCTGGCCTCGGCCGCCAACCCTGAACCGGCGCAGGCGCTCATCCGCTTCCTGCTCTCCGATGTGGGACAGAGCTATTTCGTTTCCCAGACGTTCGAGTATCCGATGGTCTCGACGATCAAGGCGCATCCGGGAGTAACGCCGCTGGACACGATCCGCCGGCCGGATCTGGCGCCCGTGGACCTGACCGATCTGCAGGGAACGCAGGCGCTCTTGCGGCGGCTCGACATCCTTCCCTGACTCCGTGCCGCATGGCCTCGGTCCCCGCCGTCGCGACTTTCCCTGGGTCGTTTGCTGCCCGCCGGTCCCCGCCGGTTGGGCTGACGCTCCTGGCCGTGGCGGTCACCGCGCTCCTCGTGTTGCCGGTGATCTACCTGGGGATCCGGTCCTTCGAACCCGGCACCGAGGCCTGGCAGTTACTCGCACGGCCCCGCATCCTCGCCGTCGTCGGCCGCAGCCTCCTGCTGGTGGTGGCAGTGACCGCCGTCGCCAGCCTGCTGGCCGTGCCCATCGCCTGGCTCCTCACGCGCACGGACCTTCCCGGCCGCCGCTGGTGGACGGTCGTCATGGCCCTGCCACTCGTCGTCCCCAGCTTCGTCTACGCCCTCGTGGCCGGCACCGCCCTGGGACCTCGCGGCCTCCTGCAACAGGCGCTGGAGGCCCTGTTCGGAGTACCCGAACTCCCCTCCATTTACGGCTTTCCGGGCGCGCTGTTGGCCCTCGCCCTGCTCACCTATCCCTACGTCCTGCTGCCAACCGTCGCCGCCTTGCGCCGCCTCGATCCCGCGCTCGAGGAAGTCAGCCGCTGTCTTGGCCGCGGCGCCTGGCGAACATTCGCCACCGTAACCCTTCCAGCGCTCCGACCCGCCATCGCCGCCGGTGCCCTCTTGTCCGCGCTCTACACCCTTTCGGACTTTGGGGCCGTCTCGCTCCTGCGCTACGAAACCTTCACCGCCGCAATCTTCGTCCAGTACGAGTCCGCCTTTAATCGGGCGGGCGCGGCTGCCCTCTCCCTCGTTTTGGTGGTCGCCGCCATTGCCATCGTCACACTCGAAGCCCGCGGTCGAGGCCGCTCCCGCTACCACTCGCTCGGTCCGGGCACTAATCGAGAGTACCGACCGATCCCTCTACGTCGCTGGCACTGGCCCGCCGTTGCTGGACTAAGCGCCGTCACATTCGCCACCACCGTTGGTCCAGGCGCCGTGCTGCTCTACTGGCTGTTTCGCGGCGTTGCCGCTGGCGAAGAGCTCCTCGAACTGGTTGAACCGCTCCTTAACTCGGTCGGCGTGTCCGCGCTGGCCGCCGGAGTGCTGCTTGCCGTGGCCGTTCCGCTGGGAGTCCTGCTCGTGCGCTATCCAAGTCCAATGGCGCGCTTGGTCGAGCGCGGCTCATACGTCGGCTTCGCCCTCCCTGGTCTAACCGTCGCAATCGCCTTCATCTTCTTCGGCATCAACGTGGCTCGACCCATCTACCAGACGCTCGTGCTACTGCTCGCCGCCTACGTCGTACTGTTCCTGCCAACCACCCTGGGCGCCGCGCGTGCTGGGCTGCTGCAGGTCGATCCACGCACCGAGGAAGCCGCCCGCACCCTCGGAAAGAACACCCGTCAGGTCCTATGGCGCGTCACGATCCCGGCTGTCAGGGGAAGCATGGCGGCCGGCGCGTCCATGGCCTTCTTGCTCGTCATGAAAGAACTGCCGGCCGCCCTGCTGCTGGGCCCGGTCGGCTTTCGAACCCTCGCCACGGTCACCTGGTCCGCCGCCCACGAAGCCTACTTTGCCCAGGCGGCCGCTTCGGCCCTCCTGCTCATCCTGGCCGCCTCGCTCCCCCTGGCCCTGATCCTGGCCCGGCGCGGCGCGGCTGGCGCCCTGCGCGGCTCCGGCTAGACCGCCCGCGTATGATGCGGGACCCGGTCCCCAGGCAGGACGCGCCATGTACAACCCGCACCTGCATCTCCTGATCGACGACCACGAGGTTCTCTACCGCGCCAACCTCACCCGCTTCGTCGAACAGCCCCAGCGCGTATCCCTCGATCCTGTGCTGAAAGCCGAAATGCCATGGGAACACGGACACGTGTCGCTGTGGGGATCGGTACTGCACGACGGCGCCCAGTTCCAGATGTGGTACATGGCCGTAACCCCGGAACGCGGACCGCGCTACGACCGCATCTGCTATGCCACGTCGTCCGACGGCGTGAACTGGACACGAGGCGACTTTGATCGTTACCCCCTCCCCGAAGCCCCCCGCAACAACCTCGTCTACAGGGACGAGCAACAGCCGGAGATTCGCCGCAGTCACCCGTTCACAGTCATTCGCGACCCCCTCGAACCCGACCCGCAACGCCGCTACAAGTTCGTCGCCTACATGAACGACGCCGAACACAACCGCGGCTACTCCGTCGGCTTCAGCCCGGATGGAATCGACTGGACCTGCGCCCCCCGCGTCCACCTCCCCCGCGGCGACCGCACCGCCGTCGGCCAGGACTTCGTCAACGGCGGCTTCATCATGACCTCCCGCGGCGACAACCGGAGCCGTGACCGTGAGGCTGGCCACAAGCCTCGGCGGGACATTGCCATTTCACGTTCACCAGACCTCTTGGACTGGACGCCCGGCGTCCGGGTTTTTGAGGGTGACGACGACGACCCGCCCGGAACCGAGTTCTACGGAATGCCCCTCTTCATGTGGGGCAATCAGTGGATCGGCTTCTTGGAGTACTACGATCCGCTCAACGAAATCCTCAACGTCCAACTCACCACCAGCCGTGATGGTGACAATTGGGAACGCGCCTGCTCGCGCCGAACCTTCTTCGAAGTTGGTTCCTCCGACTCCTGGGAGAGTACCTGGGTTGTCTTCCCACCGTCGCCGCCCATCGTCGTTGGCGACGAGATGCTGCTCTGGTACACCGGCCGTCCCCTCGCGCACCGCCGCCCCGAGGAACTCACGTTCGCTTCCTCAATCGGCCTGGCCCGCGCCCCGCGCGACCGCTTTGCCGGCCTGCGCGCAGGCCCTGACGGCGGAGAGTTGACCACCGACTGGGTCGAAGTCGGCGGACCCCGCCTGCTGCTCAACATCGGCGCGGCCGCAGGGCCGCTCTCGGTTGCCGTAACCGGCGACGACGCCCAGCCTCTGCCGGGCTTCGACCTCGCCGACTGCGACCTCGGAATCGAGAACGGCGTCGACGTCGAAGCCACCTGGAACGGACGTAACCTGGCATCACTCGTGGGCAGCCGAGTCCGCCTGCGAATTCAGATCACCTACGCCACCCTCTACGCCTACCGCTTTGCCGGCATCTGAAAGCTGCGGTCTTCATGAGTGAACTCGCCATCCTGGGCGGCCAGCCGGTCCGCTCTGAACCGTTTCCCGAGTGGCCCATCGTCGAGGAAGACGATGTCCAGGCCGTGGCCGAAGTGGTTCGCAGCGGCCGCTGGGGCCGTCTCGGCGCCAGCCAGGTCCACGAGTTCGAACAGGCGTTCGCCGCCTACCAGGGCGCCGACTACGGCCTCAGCGTCAACAGCGGCGGCGTCGCCCTCGAACTCGCCCTCATGTGCCTTCATCTGCCGCGCGGTGCTGAAATCCTCGTCCCCGCCTACACCTACATGGCCACCGCCACCTGCATCCTCCGCGCCGGATTGACCCCCGTCTTCGTGGACATCGATCCCGACACCTACAACATCGATCCCGCGCTGCTGGAGTCGGCCGTCACAAATCAAACCGGCGCCATTCTGGTCGTCCACTTCGGCGGCCTCTCCTGCGACATGGACGCTGTACTTGCAGTCTCCCGGAAGCACGACCTCCGCGTGGTCGAGGACTCCGCCCACGCCCACGGCGCTACGTGGAGAAACCGCGGCCTCGGGACCATCGGCGACATCGGTTGCTTTAGCTTCCAGGCCAGCAAGAACCTCAACGCCGGCGAAGGCGGCATGTTCCTCACCAACGACGCCGACCTCTACACCCGCGCGATCGAGTACCACGACCTCTGGGCCGGCGGCATGCTCGAACGCGAGGGCCAACTCGGCCAGGGCAGCATGCGCTCCGGCGCCACCTGGGACTACCCCTTCGCCGCCTCCAGCAATCGCATGCCCACCTACCAGGCAGTCCTGCTCCACCGCCAGCTCGAGCGCCTCGAGGAACAGACCGAACTCCGGGCCGCCAACGGCGCCTATCTCGACGGCTTGCTCGATGACCTCGAAGGCATCCAACCCCGCCGTCAGGACGACTGGGTCACCCGCAACTCCCAGCACCTCCACATCTGCCGTTACGACGCCGAGGCCTTTGATGGCCTACCTCGCGAAACATTCGTCAAGGCCCTCAACGCCGAAGGCATCCCCGTCGCTCCCGGCTACGGCCGAGCCCTCCACCGCACCGCCCTGTTCCAGAACCGCGATGGCGAACTGGCCCGCTTCTGGTCACGCAACGACGGCGTACCTGACATCGACTACGCCGACGCCCCCTGCCCCGTCGCCGAACACCTCTGCTCCGCCGAAACCCTCTGGCTCAGCCAGAACGTCTTCCTCGACACCCCCGAAGGCATGACCCAAATCGCCGAAGCCATCGAAAAAGTCCGCGCCTCCGCAACTGACCTCATCGCTTAAGGCCGCCTCCGTGGGTCAATCGCGGCTTCACGAAGCCCCTCTGGCTCGGTATAAGGTCGTGTGGATTCCGGCACGTCTTAGTCCGAAAAAGCTAGCGCGCCGTCTCCAGTCAGGAGCATTTGAACTCATCTTACGGAGAATGCACACAATGCGGTCTCGTGTTACACTTCCTTTCGGAACCTCCCGAGGCTCTGTGCGAGAGCCTTATGAGGTTCCGCTTTTTTATTGCTCCGAATCGCGCAGGTCCGCAGTTCCCAACTGCCCGTCGTGCTGACCGGCGGTGTACGAATCTTCAGGCTCGATCATCCGAGACGCGTCATCTCCCGTAGGCCTTTCGTAATGCCAGTCTTCCCTGAGGTATTGGATACCGTTGAGTGGTCTGCCATCGTCGTTCGCTAGATCCGAACGCGTCGAGTTGACAACCACACTGGCGTAACGGCGAATTGCCGATTCAAAGGCTCCTTCGTCGCCAGCTAAACGATGCTGTTCGCTCAATCGGAGTGCTCCGGCGGCGAGGTCCGCAACCTGAATGCCTGGGGTCACCCTCGAGTCGACGAAGAAAGCCGTATCGAGAACATGCTCCATCTGGCCCTTCGGCGCCGCAACTCTGAAGATGTAGTTGCTGATGCAGGCGGAAAGGTTGCGGCCCTGGATATTCATTCCCTGTCCGTCATATATCAGGACAGCCTGCTCGTTGCGCTCTTTGGCGAGGGCGTTGACTCGCTGTAGGAGGAAGATGTGCTGATGCGGGAGGTGGTCCGAGACGATGTCGGGCGGACGAGACGGTCGCGGCATCACAATCGCGAAGGCCGTCAGAGGAAGTCGGCCAAATAAGGCAAAGCACTGCTCGGCCAATTCCCACTTGCCCCGCTGCTGCCGGAATGACCGCCTGTTCAGGACATCCACAGCCTTCAGCTCATAGAGAATGTTATTTGGTAGCAACGCCCTCTTCGTCCCGTAGAGTTGACGACTGAGTTCGCGATGGTCCGATTCCTGCATGCAAAGCGCTAAGAGGGTCGAGTAAGCGTTTGAGTCGTTTGGATGCGGCTGGCCGCTTTCGTCGATGAACGCAAGCATCAGACGCCCCCAAGTGCGCTGCGACTCTTGCCTGGCAAGCGATCCGGCAGGTTCACTGAGAATGCGCGACCCAGGTCCGGCCAGCCATTGCAAAGGCTGAGGTCACTAGCGAAGGTTGCCTCAATTAGGTGGATGTGAGTGATTCCTCGCCTGACGATTCGCAAACGAGGAGGAAAGGTACACGACAATCCCCAGGATACCTAGGCGGTCACTGAATATGTGGCGCTTGCGCCTGCGAACGACATGCTGTTTCAGCGCGACGGAGCAGACCACTGCTCAGAAGCAGACATTCCCTCGTTCATCTTCAGCTGACGCAAACAAACTTGATGACCTGTGAGAACTGAATAGACGAACTGGCCACCGCGTAAGTTGGCCCAGATCAAGGGATATGCAGCGCCCTACCCCCACTCCCCCGTAGGCTCCGGCCACGGCAACGCCTGCCGCGGCCCCCCATTCGGCCCCCAGCCAAAGTCCGACCACCCGCGCGATACATACAGGCGCGGCGCCGGGAACCCGTCGTACAAGTGCACGTGCAGCGGCGCGCCGTCGCGCCCATCGCGACCCCGAAACAGCACATAGCTCCCTCGGTAGTCCTCGAACCGCCCGATCTGCACGCACTCGGCAAACCGCTCCGGTTCCTCGCCAAACACCCGCGCCGCGTGGTCCAGCGCCGCTCGCGCGTCCGGTCCGCGATCCGCCGGTGCTGGCGGCCAGATCACATCGCACCACAGCGGCAGATCGCCCGCGTCATTTTCGCCGGCCGCCGTCGTCACCCAGGTTGGCGTCGACCAGGCAAACCCGCCGTTCGCCTGCGTCACCCGCACGTAATACCAGGTTTCCCCGGCCAGTGGCGCCCCGTCCGTCCAGGCCACGCTCGCGTCCAGGCTGTCCGGCATCTCCGTATGCACCAGCCGGTCCTCACGAATTATGTCAACACGATCAATCGGCGCCGTCCCATTCACCTCCGCGCGCACCTCGACCGATTCATCGGTCGCAACCTCTGACCCCGCCGCCTGCCCATTCACCTTCACGTCCAACAGGATCCGGTCGCCCGTAGTCGCGTAGGTGTGTCGCCCAAAGAACGCATCCCGTACGCCCTGCCGCGTTAACTCTGGCGCGAACACCGCCGTCAGCGCGCTCCGCACCGCAAACGGACGCCGCGGCGTCCCGCCCTGACCGAATCGCGGCCACACGTCATAGCCGGGGTGTCCCGCGTGCTCGTCCGCCATTCCCACGCTCGCGAACTTGTACCCCCGCTGCAACCCCTCGAACACGTACCACTCGGCGTGCTGATGCATCGCCGAAATCTCGATCGTCGGCATCACGTCTTCCACGTCGTCCGGGTAGCGCGCCCAGTCCGACCGCTGCGCCGCGTGCGACCCAATGAACACCGCCCCATTCGTCGCCCGCACCGCCTCTATCGTCTCCGCAATCGTGTCCTCGATCACCAGCTCGGCGTCGTCTTCCATGAACCACACCGTCAGGTCCCCCGCCGCCCGCCGCCGCTCCCACGGCGTTCGCTCGTAGCCCAGAAACGTCACGAACCGCCCCGGCTCGTGCCAGTCCCGCGCCGTCCGCTGCACCTCGCCCCACATCTTCCGCACGTCCAGCACCGGCGGACGGTTGAACGCCCCGGTCGCCCGCCCCGGCGTGCTGTAGATGTGGTCCGTCAGGCTGTAGAAATCCAGCCGCGCCTTGTTGCGCGCGTAGTCGTGGTTCCACTCGGCGGTACCCGTCGCGTCGGCGTAGTCGGCGTGACAGTGCATGTCGCCCCAGTAGACCCGCTGGCTAGGCGCCGCCTCGCACCGCACCGGGTTCGACTGTGCCGACAGCGACCCATCCCCCGTCGTCACCGTCAGTCGATGCACCCCGGGCCGCTCGATCCTTAGCCCCTCGATCTCAACGATTCCCCCGTCAGCAGCCCCCACCGACGCCCGAGCCATCTCCCGCCCGTCCAGGCTCACCAGCAAATCGCCCACGAAGGCCGCGCCCGGATTCGAATTGACGTCCTCCGCCCGCACGTGCAGCGCGAACGACTCGTCCACGCCCACCACTGACGGTGCCGTCACTCCCAGCTTCGCCGGCGGCCCCGGCACGATGGCAGCCGTCACGCAATAGGGCAGGTATAACCAGGTGCCGTCGCCCGCGTGATCCACCGCCACGTAGTAGTTGATCCGTTCGATGTTGTACGGGGGCGCCGCCGTCGGCTGGCCAGCGCCAACCCGCAGCACCACCGAGTCCCCGTGCCGCAGTTCGCCCCGAACCACCCGCACTTCGCAGAACCGGTTGTCCTTGTACGTCCGCGCCAGGTGGACCAGTTCCAGCTCGGCGTCCCCGTCCGTCTCCACCGTCACGTAGTCCCAGCCGCCTGGATCGTCTGTCTGCGGCAGGTACGCGCAGGGCACGTTAGTCTGATCGTTCCAGAAACTGATCGCCCCGCCGTCCCTTACCGCCTGATCCCCGCACCGATACCTGAACGTCCAGGTCCCCAGACTCCCCGCCTCAATCTCGATCGCATGCCCGGCCGCCCCACCAAAGGCAACCGTCAAATCCTCCTGATAACAGTCATCCCTCGGCAGCTCACCCACAACACCCTCCCTGACCGCGGCGTACGCCGACGAGGCTCACCCCGCCAAGCCGAACCTCACATGCCTTCATCCACCGACACCGCGCAAGGCGACCACACTTGACCAGCGGGCAAGTGCTTGCGCCCGCGCGACATCTTCTCCCTCTCCCAGCGGGAGAGGGTTGGGGTGAGGGGTCTTCCGCACGCAAATGCAACCCCGACCGGCTACCCATCTTCCCCCTCTCCCTGGCAGGGAGAGGGCTGGGGTGAGGGTTGAGTCTCCCGGTCAAGCAACGAAGCCCAGACCCGAGCACCCCTCCTTCCCGAATACACCTCAAAGACCTGTAGGTATCAAACCCACCCGTGCTCGATATTCACCGGCGTCCCCGTCGTCTGCGTCGTCCAGTCGTAGCCGGAATCCAGCACCACCTCTTCATTGGTGATCGCCGACTGCTCCGCCGCAAACAGAATCTCCATGATGTGCCGGCCGTACGGGCCATGCGTGGGCGGCTCGATGTTCTGCTCGATGCTGTCCACGAACCCCTTCCACTCGTACTTCATCTCCGCCGGCGGGTCGTCAAACGGGCGGTCCTCCCACACGTCGCCCTTGCCCACGCGCACATAACGGGTGCCGTGCTGGCTGAACCGCAGCGTGCCGTTGGCGCAGATCACCTGGCACGAGTAGTCCGGCGCGCCGTCCGCAAATCCAACGGACACCGCCACGCCGGCCAGCCCGTTCTTGTAGCGGATAAAAGCCGTCGCCGAATCGTCGCTCGCCTGGTAGTGCGCGCGCGTCCCGATCGCCGCCGACACCGACATTGCCTGCGACCCCATCACCCAGGTCAGCCGGTCCACCACGTGCACGCCGTTGGACAGCCACATGCCCCCGCCGTGATAGCGGCTGCGGTACTGCGGACGTCGCCCCGCTTGCCCCCAGTTCTTCGACATGTAGCAGACCGCCGTGATCAACGGTCCCAGCTCGCCCGAGCCCAGAATCGCCTTCGCCGCCAGGCTCGTCCCGTAGAAGTGCTGACTCAGCCCCACCATCAGCTTCCGGTCGTTTGCGTCGGCGGCTTCGATCATCTCGTCGCACTGCTCCAGGTTGATCGCCATCGGCTTCTCAACCAGCACGTGCTTCCCCGCGTTCAGCGAATCGATCGTCAGGCGGTGATGCAGCTGGTGACCCAGCACCACCGCCACCGCGTCAATCTCGTCGTCCTCCAGCAGTTCCGTGTGCGAGGAATAACCCTTCGGGATGTCATACGTCTGCATGTAGCGCTGTCGCGGCGCCTCGAAAAGATCGGCGACAGCCGCAACCCTCACGTTGTCCAGCGACTTGATGGCCTCGCAGTGTGAGCGGGCAATCCCGCCCAGCCCAATAATTCCAACGTTCAACATGGACCCTGACTCCTCAGATGGCGCCAGCCACACCCCACAGCCTAGGCCATTTCCCCCCACGCCGAAACCAACCGTCCCCGCTCGGCGATTCCCGCGGACGCGGGCATCCACCCCGACCGCCCAACGCCTCCGCTATTGGAGAGGCTGCACCGCTCAGGCCGAATCCAGCAGACGCCGGAGTTTGGGAAGCATCTGTCGGACGTCGGTTTGAATGATGTCCCACACGACATCGTCGTCGATGCCCAGGTAGCCGTGGGCCAGACGATTCCGGGCGCCCACGATGCTTCGCCATTCAATGTCTGGGTTCACCTCACGCACCTGGTCAGGAACGTGCGTCGCGGCTTCGCCGATCAGTTCGATGTTTCGCAGCGTGGCGTCGTAGGTGCGCCAATCGTCGATGAACGCCTCCTGATCCATCCCTTCCGTATAGGACAAGACCCGTTCCGCAAACTCGCTCTTGTCCTGAATGTAGAGACGCCGGGGCCGCGTTTCATCGCGGTCACTGCACACCCGCAGCCTCCCGCTCCACGTAGGGACGGAACTCCGAACGCAGCGCCTTGTCAGTCACTAGGTCCACGCGACGACCCAGCGAGTCTTCAATGTAGAACTGCACCCCAAAGTACGACCGTGACGTAGCCGGACCATCGAAACGGACCAGGATGTCCACGTCGCTCTCGTCCGTAGCCTGATCGCGGGCGAACGAACCGAACAACGCCAGCTCCGCCACCCCGAATCGCTCGGCAAGCGCCGGCCGGTGCGCTCGCAGCCTATCCAGCACATCAGCTCGGGTCATCGAATCACGCACCCCATGTAATCACGCTCGCTGGGCTGGCAAACCTGGTCAGCCCCAGATTCGGCACGGCACGACCCCATTGTTGGCCCGCCCTCTTGTCACCGGCGCCCACCGGCCAGCCTAGCGCAGTGACGGCGTCTCTCCTCCCGTATCGGCGGGCCCCGGACCCGCCGCACAACGCCGCCCCTGAAGCCCCATCACCCCCGCCGCGCGTACCCTGTTACCCGCAATACCAGGCCACGCCGCGGCCATCCCCAGAGTCCCCCAGATGTACGACCCCCACCTCAGACTCTTCATCGACGACCACGAAATCGCCTATCGCCGCGGCCTCACCCGGTTCATCGAGCGGCCCCACCGGGTCCAGCCCAACCCCGTCTTGTCAGCCGAGCACGCTTGGGAGCAGACCCGCGTCAACCTCTGGGGATCCGTCTACTGGGACGACCGGAGAGACTGCTATCGCATGTGGTATCTGGCCGACGACAAGTCGCGCCGCGACCGCTTCAGCAACTCCCTCTGCCACGCCACCTCGCCCGACGGCGTCACCTGGACCCGCGGCGCCTTCACCCACGTCGACCATCCGGCCGGCGGTACCACCGGCATCGTCTACGGCGAACGGCGCCAGCCCGAAGTCCGCCGCCTTGGCCCGCCCACGGTACTCATCGACCCCCTCGAACCCGATCCAAACCGCCGCTACAAACTCGTCGCCTTCTTTATGGATCTGGAGCACAACCGGGGCTACGTCGTCGCGTTCAGCGGCGACGGCATCCGCTGGAACCCCGCCCCCGGCCGCGTGCATCTACCTCGCGGCGACCGCACCTGCGTCATGCAGGACTTCCAACGCGGCGGCTTCGCCATGACCAGTCGACGCGACCACGCCTTGCGCGACCGCGCCGCCGGCCACGCCTTCAGGCGCGACATTGCCATCTCCCGCTCCGAGGACCTGTTGACCTGGACACCCTCCAGAGTGATCGTCGATGCCGACGACGACGACCCACCCGCCACCGAGTTCTACGGCATGCCCATCTTCAATTGGGGCAACCAATACATCGGGCTGCTCGAGTACTACGACCCCGTCAACGAAATCCTCAACGTCCAGCTCACCAGCAGTCGCGACGGCATTCGCTGGGATCGCGCAGTCTCGCGCCAGACCTACTTCGACGTCGGACCGTCAGACGCCTGGGACAGCACCTGGGTCGCCTTCGGCATGTCCCCGCCCGTCGTACGCGGCGACGAAATGCTCCTCTGGTACACTGGACGTCCCATGGCCCACCGTCACCAACGCGTCCCGACCGGTGCCATCGGCATGGTTCGGGCCCCGCGCGATCGCTTCGCCGGACTGCGTGCCGGACCGGACGGCGGAGAACTCACCACCGACTGGGTAGAAGTCGGCAACCCCCACCTCCGCCTCAACATCGGAGCTGCCAACGGTCCCGTATCCGTAGCCGTCACCGGCGCCGATGCCAGCGCCATCCCCGGCTACGCCCACGAAGATTGCGACGCCGACATCGCCGAGGGCGTCGACGTCCCAGTCACCTGGAACGGCCGCAACCTCCACGCCCTCGTCGGCCAGCGCCTCCGGCTCCACATCAAAATCACCTACGCCACCCTCTACGCCTACCGCTTCGCCCCCTAACCCCCGTCGTCCCGGCGTCCGCGGCCGGGACCCAGCAGCACCCAACATCCCCAGCCAACCAGAGCCACCCCGGCCTCCCCGCCTGCCCCGGCCTACTGGATCCGCCGTACCGCGCACTCACCCACTGGCCCCAGCCCGCCCCAACCGCTAGCCTCCCTCACAACCTATCCCGTCCCAGTCCCATGCCCCACCCCCCAAACTTCCTCTTCATCACCACCGACCAGCAGCGCTGGGACACTCTCAGCTGCGCCGGCAACCCCGCCATCCGCACGCCCCATCTCGATGCCCTGGCCGCCCGTGGCGTCCGCTTCAACCGCGCCTATCCCAGCAACCCGATCTGCATGCCCTCGCGCGCCACCATGATCACCGGCCGCAGCCAGCGCGGACACCAGGTCTTCGAACACGAAATCAACCTCAGCGAGAACATCCCCGTCCTCGGCGACGCCCTGCATGAAGTCGGCTACACCACCGCCCTCTTCGGCAAACCCCACTTCAAAGTCTGGGAAATCGAGGACTCCCTGCCCGAACACCCGCCGGCCGGTGCGGCCGTCAACCCGCGCGACGGCCTCTGGCACGGCCCCTACTACGGGTTCAACTACGTCTCCCACTTCACCGGGCACCGCAGTCCCAGCGGCCACTGGCGCGTCTGGCTCGAGCGCGAACATCCCGAGAGCATCCGCCTCTGGGAACCCGAGGCGTCACCCAAGCCTGCGGTGCGCTCCGGCGCCTGGCACAACGCCATTCCCAGGGAACACCACCACACCCACTTCTTCGCCGATCAACTGATCGACTGGCTCGATGGGCGCGCCCAGGCCAACGAAACCCAGCCGTTCTTCGCCTGGCTCTCCTTCCCCGACCCCCACGGCCCCTTCTGCCCGCCCGCGCCCTACAGCAACATGTACGACCCTGCCGACATGCCCTTGCCCGTCCCGCCGGACGACGACTTCGAGCTCAAGCCGCCCCACTACCGCTGGTCCGTGGACGGCAAACACTCCTGGTACGGCGGCGGGATTTCCGGCGACCAGTCAGACGACAACAACCGCCAGGTCAGGGCCCTCTACTACGGCATGATCACCTTCATCGACGACATGATCGGCCGTGTCCTCCAGGCGCTGAAGCGCCACGGCCTCGCCGCCAACACCCACGTCATCTTCACCTCCGACCACGGCGAGATGATCGACGACCACGGCCAGGGCGGAAAGCCCCCCATGACCTACGAATCCGTCATACGCGTACCCCTGCTCTGGGCGGGGCCTGAGGTGCCTGATGGCCGCGTCCACGACGGCGTCATGACCCACACCGACCTCACCCCCACGGTCATCGATCTGGCCGGCGCGGCGCCGCTCCCCGGCATGGAAGGCCGCTCCTACACCGCCCTTCTGCGCGGCGAAACCGACACCCACCGTGACGCCGTCATCGTCGAACGCATCGGCCTCGAACGCCACACCAGCGAGCCAATCGTCCGCCAGAAAATCCTCGTCACCCCGCGCTACAAGCTCGCCCACTACGGCTCCGGCTGGCCCGGCGAACTCTACGATCTGGACACCGACCCCGAAGAATTCACCAACCTCTGGGACGACCCGGCCCACGCCCACATCAGGGCCGAACTTACCGAGCGCCTCCTGACGGAAATCATTGACGACGAACTCGGCGACCCCGTCGCCATCTTCCTCCGCCAGCCCCTAAGCCCCTTCGGCTCCTTCCGCGACCCCGACCTCCGCGACCCCACCGAAAGCTACCGCCGCCGCACCCTCAGCCCCGTCGCCCGCCGCTTCAAGAAAAAAGACCCCCGCATGCTCCAAAACGAACGCCTGGCCGAACAACGCCAACAAACCCAAGACCCCTAACCACCCCCGCTATCCCAGCGCCCCCGCCTCATCTTGCGTAGGGGCCGCGTCTCAGACCCGCCCGTCTTCCGCACAATACCCAACACCCCCGCCACCTCCGCCATCCCGGTGCCCCCGCCTCATCTTGCGTAGGGGCCGCGTCTCAGACCCGCCCGTCTTCCGCACAATACCCAGCACCCCAGTCCACCGTCGTTTTGTTCCCCTCTCACTTCTCACTTCTCTCCCCTCGCTCCTTCCTCTCCACCCCCCGGTCCCGTACCCTGCCCCCAACTCCCAAAGCACCCCGAGCGCCCATGTCCTGGCTCCCCATCGCCCCACGAATCTTTCGCTGGACCGACACCTGCAATGTCTATTGCGTCACCTCGGGTGACCGCGGCATCCTCATCGACGCCGGGTCCGGCGCCGTCGTCGACCACCTCGAAGAAATCGGCGTGCGGTAGATCGAGTGGGTGCTCCATACGCATCACCACCGCGATCAGTCTTGGGGCACCGGACGCCTCCGGGAACATGGCGCCAAGGTCGCCGTGCCCGAGCACGAACGGCATCTCTTCGATCAGGCCGAGCTCTTCTGGCAGCACAAGCGCGTCTACGACAACTACAACGACCGCAACACCTTTTTTGCGCTGGCTGAGAACGTGCCGGTTGACGCCGACCTCGAGGACTACGAAACCTTTACCTGGCGCGACGTGGATCTGGAGATCATTCCGGCCAAGGGCCACACCCACGGCAGCAGCATGCTCATCGGCAGCATCGACGGCCGAAGCGTCGCCTTTACCGGCGATCTGCTCGGCGTCGGCGGCGTGCTCTACCAGTACCACGCGCTCGAATACGGCTATGGCGATCAGCAAGGCGCGCTGTTCACCCTGCAGTCCCTGCACGCGCTGCGGCGGCACGCCCCCGATCTGGCGCTCCCGTCCCACGGGGACCTGATCGAGGACCCGGTCGGCGACTGCGCTCGGCTCGAAGACCGTCTCATGACCCTCGCCCGCCTCGGCGCCGGCATCAGGTTCTTGGGCCGCGACGGCGGCCACGGGCTCGACCTCCTGCCCGATCCCCGCTTCACCCAGGTCTCCCGACACCTCCTATGGGGTGGACCGCAAACCTGCTCCAACTTCTACGTCCTGCTTTCTGAGAGCGGCAAGGCCTGCTTCATCGACTACGGCCATTCGTTCTGGGCGCACATGGGCACCGGCCAGGAGAGCGAAGACGGCGACACCATGCGCTTCGTCGTCCACCACCTCGACGAGTTGCGCGAGACGTATGGCATCCGCGAGATCGACCTGGTGCTGGTCACGCACATCCACGACGACCACACGGTCGGCATCCCCTACCTGGTGCGGCACGAGGGCGCGTGCGTCTGGGCGCTCGACGAGGTGGCCCAGGTGTTGGAAGACCCCGCCGGCTGGTGCAGCACGCCGTGCACGCTCGCCCGTCCGATTCCGATCGAACGCAAGCTGAGCGACGGCGAACGGTTCACGTGGGAGGAATTCGAGTTCGAGGTCCACCACGCACCCGGTCAAACGGAGTTCCACTCAGTCCTCGCCACCCACGTCGACGGGCAGAAAGTGGCCTTTACCGGCGACAACGTCTTTCTCGAGCTCGCGCCCGGCCACACCGGCGAAATGACCACGCAGCTCTACCAGACCACCGTGTTCCGCAACAGCCTCCAGCTGTGGATGCACCGCCGCTGCGCGGACGTGATGGACCTCGTGAAGCCCGACCTGGTCTGCCCCGGACATCGCGAGCTCATCCCCTGGGACTCGCGGCGCGCGCTGGAATACCGCGATTTCATCGACCGCAAGGAGCGCGTGCTGCGGGACCTGCTGGACGACCCCGCCGACGAGGGCGTGGACCTCTGGTGGGCGCGCTTGATCCCCTATCTGCGATCCGTCAACCCTGGCCAAGCCTGCACCTACCGCCTCCTCCTGCGAAACAACGCCGAGCGCCCCGTCCGCCTCGAAGCCCGCCTCCTCGTCCCCGACGGCTGGCAGACCAGCGATGCCTTTGAGTCCCTGGACCTCGAGCCCGGCGCGCGCGGCGAACTCACCCTCGCCGCCACCGCCCCTCCCCACCCGGACATCCGCCGCATCCTCACCGCCGAAATCCGCGTCGACGGCCAAACCCGCGGCCCCATCGCCGAAGCCCTGGTCACCGTCGCCACCCCCACCCCCGCCAAGTGACCCGCCTTGATTCGCACCCCATCCCTGGAGCAAGCCGCCGTCTAGTCCCTCTCCTGGGGTAGGGGCGGCGTCTGAGACCCGCCCGTCTTCCTAAGCCAATGCCGCCGTCTTATCCCCCTGACGTAGGGGCGGCGTCTGAGACCCGCCCGTCTTCCGCGCAAAGCCCATCCCGGGACCACCTCACCGTTCGTGGTGAGCCGGGCCGGAGTCTTTCGGAGAGCCCTGCCCTGAGCCTGTCGAACGGGCCCGTGTCGAACCACAGCCCCAAGCAACTAAGCCAATGCCGCCGTCTTATCCCCCTGACGTAGGGGCGGCGTCTGAGACCCGCCCGTCTTCCGCGCAAAGCCCATCCCGGGACCACCTCACCGTTCGTGGTGAGCCGGGCCGGAGTCTTTCGGAGAGCCCTGCCCTGAGCCTGTCGAACGGGCCCGTGTCGAACCACAGCCCCAAGCAACTAAGCCAATGCCGCCGTCTTATCCCCCTGACGTAGGGGCGGCGTCTGAGACCCGCCCGTCTTCCGCGCAAAGCCCATCCCGGGACCGCCTCACCGTTCGTGGTGAGCCGGGCCGGAGTCTTTCGGAGAGCCGGCCCTGAGCCTGTCGAACGGGCCCGTGTCGAACCACAGCCCCAAGCAACTAAGCCAATGCCGCCGTCTTATCCCCCTGACGTAGGGGCGGCGTCTGAGACCCGCCCGTCTTCCGCGCAAAGCCCATCCCGGGACCGCCTCACCGTTCGTGGTGAGCCGGGCCGGAGTCTTTCGGAGAGCCGGCCCTGAGCCTGTCGAACGGGCCCGTGTCGAACCACAGCCCCAAGCAACTAAGCCAATGCCGCCGTCTTATCCCCCTGACGTAGGGGCGGCGTCTGAGACCCGCCCGTCTTCCGCGCAAAGCCCATCCCGGGACCGCCTCACCGTTCGTGGTGAGCCGGGCCGGAGTCTTTCGGAGAGCCGGCCCTGAGCCTGTCGAACGGGCCCGTGTCGAACCACAGCCCCAAGCAACTAAGCCAATGCCGCCGTCTTATCCCCCTGACGTAGGGGCGGCGTCTGAGACCCGCCCGTCTTCCGCGCAAAGCCCATCCCGGGACCGCCTCACCGTTCGTGGTGAGCCGGGCCGGAGTCTTTCGGAGAGCCGGCCCTGAGCCTGTCGAACGGGCCCGTGTCGAACCACAGCCCCAAGCAACTAAGCCAATGCCGCCGTCTTATCCCCCTGACGTAGGGGCGGCGTCGGCGTCTGAGACCCGCCCGTCTTCCGCGCAAAGCCCATCCCGGGACCGCCTCACCGTTCGTGGTGAGCCGGGCCGGAGTCTTTCGGAGAGCCGGCCCTGAGCCTGTCGAACGGGCCCGTGTCGAACCACAGCCCCAAGCAACTAAGCCAATGCCGCCGTCTTATCCCCCTGACGTAGGGGCGGCGTCTGAGACCCGCCCGTCTTCCGCGCAAAGCCCATCCCGGGACCGCCTCACCGTTCGTGGTGAGCCGGGCCGGAGTCTTTCGGAGAGCCGGCCCTGAGCCTGTCGAACGGGCCCGTGTCGAACCACAGCCCCAAGCAACTAAGCCAATGCCGCCGTCTTATCCCCCTGACGTAGGGGCGGCGTCTGAGACCCGCCCGTCTTCCGCGCAAAGCCCATCCCGGGACCGCCTCACCGTTCGTGGTGAGCCGGGCCGGAGTCTTTCGGAGAGCCGGCCCTGAGCCTGTCGAACGGGCCCGTGTCGAACCACAGCCCCAAGCAACTAAGCCAATGCCGCCGTCTTATCCCCCTGACGTAGGGGCGGCGTCTGAGACCCGCCCGTCTTCCGCGCAAAGCCCATCCCGGGACCGCCTCACCGTTCGTGGTGAGCCGGGCCGGAGTCTTTCGGAGAGCCGGCCCTGAGCCTGTCGAACGGGCCCGTGTCGAACCACAGCCCCAAGCAACTAAGCCAATGCCGCCGTCTTATCCCCCTGACGTAGGGGCGGCGTCTGAGACCCGCCCGTCTTCCGGTCGAGGCCTACAGAGTCCTCACGACCAGGGTGAGCCTGCAAACTCTCTGGGAAGCCGTCCCTCCGAGCCCACTCCTCGCCTCCGGGCGAGGGACTTCCGCGCACCCCGCGCCCAACTTCACCCACGCCTTGGCGCTCTCCCTCCTTCAGGCGCCATTCTTTCCCTCTCCCTTGAGAGACCTTTGCACAACGCCCTTCGTCCGCGAAAGTGCGGGCCGCTCTTGCTCCCTCTCCCTGTGGGAGAGGGTTGGGGTGAGGGTCTTCCGGGCAACCGTCCCTCGGGTTACGTAAAGGTCTCCTTGAGGGAGAGGGTGAGGGTGAGGGTGGCTGCCACCCGTGGCAACCACGCCGGGATAGGCAGCAACCCGCAACGTAGAACCCGCCGTCTCTTCCATCTCCAGGGGGAGAGAAAAGAGCCTTTCCCGGACCCGATCCGGGGTGAGGGGCATTCCGGTCGAAGCTCCCACGCCAGCAAAGGCGTTCCATTTCAAACGTCTACGGACCGCGCCCATCTTCCTCCTTCTCCCTTGAGGGAGAAGGCTGGGATGAGGGTGGCTGGTACCACTAGCACCCTCGCCGAGCTAGCCGCAACCAACCACACCCCGGTCAGCTCTTCCTCCCGCTCCCGGCGGGAGAGGCTCGGAGCTTGCCCCGCCTCCATTCGACGAAGGCCGGGATGAGAATCTTCCCAGCCCACAAGCCAGAATGAGCCCCCTAACCCACCAGAAGACATGAAACCACCATGCACATCCTGATCATGGGTTCCGGCGGAGTCGGCGGCTTCGTCGGCGCCCGCCTCGTCCAAACCGGCCACAACGTCACCTTCGTCGCCCGCGGCCCCCACCTCCACGCCATCCGCGACCACGGCCTCTGCATGCTCAGCGAAACCGGAACCCGCCAAATCCACCACGTCAACGCCGTCGAACGCCCGGAAGACGCCGGCTCCCCATTCGATCTCATCGTCTTCGCCGTCAAGTGCTACGACACCCAGCCCGCCGCCGAACTCCTTCGCCCCGCGCTCGGCGAGCAAACGGCCGTGCTCACCCTCCAAAACGGCATCGACAGCGTCCCAACCCTGTCATCCATACTCGGCGCTCAACACGTCATCGGCGGCGCCACCTGGCTCACCGCCCACATCGCCGAACCCGGCGTCATCGAGTATCAGGACGCCATGGTTCGATCGGCCATCGGCGAGCCTGACGGCCGGATATCCGACCGCGTCCAGACCATCGCCCAGGCCCTCCGCGCCGGCGGCATCCAGACCGAGGTCAGCGACGACATCGACTACGTCCTCTGGAACAAGCTCGTCCTGCTCTCGGTCTTAGGAGCCATCAGCGCCGCCTGCCAGCTCCCCCTCGGCCCCATCATCGCCACCCGGGGCATGCTCCATCTCTTCCGCACCATGTTCAACGAAGCCGTCGCCGTCGCCCGTTCGCAGGGCATCGACCTCCCCGACTCCACCAGCACCGACCTCATCACCCTCCTTCAATCCCTCCCGCCCGACAACACCACCTCCCTCCAGGTCGACTTCGCCCACCAACGCCGCGTCGAACTCGACTACCTCACCGGCGCCGTCATCCGCCGCGGCCGAGAATCCGGAGTCCCCACCCCCACCCTCCAAACCCTCTACCTAACTCTCAAATCCCGCGCCCAATCCTTCGCCGGGCTCTAACCGCCGTTCGTGGCGCAATCTCCCCGTCATCCCCGCGAAGGCGGGGACCCACCCTGACCTCGATTCCACCCCCGTCATCCGCCGTCCGCATCTTCTCTTGGGTAGGGGCCGCGTCTCAGACCGGCCTCTTCCGGTCGCAGCCCAACACTGGCGAGTCCAACCATTTATGGCGAGCCTCCCCTGAGCCTGCCGTAGGGCCCCAACCCCGTTCGTGGTGAGCCGGACAGCCGTCTTCGGCTGACCGAGTCGAACCACACCCCTCAGCAACCAACCCTCCTCGTCACCCCGGCGTCTTCGGCGGAAATCAGTGAGAGGTCCTCCGTCCCCGGTCCAATCTTCCGTAGGGGCGGCGTCTCAGACCCGCCCGTCTTCCGCGCAACACCCACCCCAGCCCCCCGTTCATGATGAGCCGGCCCGGGGTCTTTCCGAGGGCCGTGTCGAACCACACCCCTCAGCAACCAACCCTCCTCGTCACCCCGGCGTCTTCGGCGGAAATCAGTGAAGCTCCTCCGTCCCCGGGCCAATCTTCCGTAGGGGCGGCGTCTCAGACCCGCCCGTCTTCCGCGCAACACCCACCCCAGCCCCCCCGTTCGTGGTGAGCCGGCCCGAAGTCTTCGTAGAGCCGGCCCTGACCCTGCCGAAAGTCCTGTCCTGATCTTGTCGAGAAGCCAGATCGAACCACGAACCCAATCCTCAGCCGCCTACCGTGACCACCTCACAAGCCTCAGCGATGATCAATCGGCAACCGAGAGCATTTGGGCATCGCCTGTCAGCTTGCCTGCGTGGATAAGCTGGTCAACGGCCTTACCGATACGGCTCGCAATGTCCTTGCCGGTACGCCGGTAACCGAACTGCCGCGCCGTCTCGGCAATTAGATCATCACGCCCCGCCCCGTATAGCAAGTCGGCACATTTAAGAATTCCCGCCTTCAGCTCCGCCAGCGAAATGTGCTCGATTCTTCGTCGCGTGGCACCGTCTATTGGGGCGCGCGGCGTGATCGATTCCGAGGCGGCTGGATCTATCAGGAACATGTACTGGGCTGTCGCCCCCGCGCTTTCCTCAGGCAGCCACGACAGGCTTACGTGTGCGGCGGCGCGAATGGCGCTTAGGAACCGCTGGCGCGTCGCACCGCGCATTCGACTGGCTCGGAAGCGGCGCCGAACACGTTCCAACACGACATCCCGGTGTACTGGCCCCTCAACGCGCACGACCTCAGTGATCAGCTCGCATAACTTCGAGACATTCTCATGGCGAAGCTCGCGACCAACGCGAACTTTTGACAGATCGGCCACTTCATAGGGTTCAAAACGGTCACTCTCGCCACTTCTCAACTCAGGCGTTCCCGGCTGCTTGCCGGAGTCGTCCGCCGGATACTGCTCCAAGTCCTCATCTGACACCACCGAAACGCGACCTTGGCGCGTGAATTCTGAAACGTCCTCGATTTCCGGGCCATCAACCGCATCGTCGGAATCACCGAGAAGTGCCTCCGACTCGTTCAACGACTGCTCGATCGCTTCCAGCTCGCGCTCCGGATTCTGAATCCACGCGCGCGACCACACCCGGTGAATCTTCCAGCCCAAGCCTTCCAGCACCGATTGACGCAACCAGTCCCGGTCGCGCGCAGCCGGGGCGCTATGATAGGTCGCGCCGTCACACTCGATGCCCAAGGCATAGCCTTCACCGTCCTCAGCCTGAATCGCCAAATCGATTCGATAGCCGGACACACCAACTTGCAGATCGACGCGGTGACCTCGTGCCGCCAATGTCCGACGCACAACCTCCTCGAACGGACTTTCTGTTTTAGCCTCCGCGTGCACCGAAGAGTCCTGCTTCAGGACTGTGTCGGGGTTGCGCGCAAACTCCAGATAGCGCTTGAGCAGCCGCGCGCCTCGGCTCTCCGAGGTGATGTCTTCGGGCTTCAGCGAGTGCACGATCGTCATTGACCGACGTGCCCGGCTTACTGCCACGTTCAGCCGGCGCTCACCGCCGTCGTTGTTAATCGGACCGAAACGGTTGTATATCCGCCCGGATTCTGTCGGCCCATAACCTACGGATAGAAGAATGTGATCGCGCTCGTCACCCTGCACGTTCTCGAGATTCTTGACAAAAAACCGCTCCTGCCTCTCTCGCGCGAATCGATCTTCGTATTCGGGCTGGAACTCGCGCGCCTCATCGATAAGAGTCTCAATGAGGTCGGCCTGCGTACGCGATAGCGCAACGACTCCAATGCTCTCGGTGTTCGGCCGTGTTCGCAGCAATTCGAATACCAATGCTACGACCTGTTCCGCCTCCATCCGGTTTGTACGCGAGCCGCCGGCTTCGTAGCGGCCAGCAGGAAGGTAGACACCGTTCACACCGTGCGCCGCCGCCTTCCGAGGGCTGGGGAATGTCAGCAGCCGGTTGTCGTAGAAGTAGTGGTTCGAGTAGCGGATTAGGCTGTCGTGACGGCTACGGTAATGGACGCCCAGATAGTGTTCTGCAACGCCGCTGCCCACCATGCCCACCATGACGTCCAAAATGCTCTCACGTCCCTCAAACCAGTCAGTCTCATCGCCGCCGAGATCGTCGCCGCCATCGCCGTCGTCCTCGTGCTCGTAACGCCGTTGAAACAGCGTGGTTGGCGGCAACTGCCGGCGGTCACCAACTACGACGGTCTGACTCGCCCGTGAAATTGCCGGCACCGCGTCCTCCGGCAGCACCTGCGACGCCTCATCGAAGATAACGGTGTCGAACTGGAGATTTGCACTCGCCACGCCAGTGCGTTCGAGGTACTGGCTGACAGCCAGTGGGCTCATCAAGAAACAGGGTTTCAGAGCTTGGACTAATTGCGGCGCTGCCGCGAGCAAATGGCGGACTGACATCTGTCGACGCCGCTTCGTAAGCGCGCCGCGCAGGAGGCCGAGCTGCCCATAGCCGGTGACGCTTGCTCGCGCTTTCGGGTATTTCTCGAACAGCGTTGCTCTAGTTTCCTCTCGCAAGTCCAGGGGAAGCTGGCGGTCCTGGTCTTCGAATTCCCGACGCAGCGCTTCGTGATCTCGAGCAGTGAAATTGCTCAGTTCGGGATTCTGCTCCGAGGCAGCATCAAGCCAGGTCGAAAACAGCCGTCTGTTCACGATTCCCGAAATTAGTCCCGCGTCTTCAGTCGCGTCGCGGATTAGCCGAACGGATCCATCGCCGAGAATTCGGTCAAGTCCGTCGGCAGCCATCTTGAATTCGATCCAGTTCGTCGCACTATCGGCGTCGTCATGAACGGACTCGAGCCAGTCGAGTAGCGTTGCAAAAGGTGCCAATTCCCACGATGTCCAAGGAGAAGCTGCGGGGTCGAAACTAGCATCCAACACCATCAACTCACCTGAATAATTGGACCAAAACGACTCTATCGATTCGGCGGTCGCACTTGGGTCAAACGGAAGGTCTGGCAACAACACAAGCTGGCGAAGACGGTTGCCTAGTTTGTCATCTGCTAGGTCATTCAAGCTCCAACACCACTGAAGAGCGGCAAGTACGCCATCCCAGTCAGTGTCGCGGTCGTCGAACCAATCGGAAAAATCATTGTGCAGATCGGCTCGCGAAGCGCGCTCAATGTCCTCGATGCACTGGAGACGCGCAAGATCGTCGACAAGCTCTGTAAAGGCCAGCCAGTCGACAGGCGGGACGGCGAGATGTTCGACCACCGCGTTGGTGGCAGCCTCTAATCGCTGAAGCGGCGCAATTGCCTCGTTCGCCCAGGCCGCAACGCCCGCTGGACCGATTTGCTTGTAATCCAGATGATCCGAGTTAAAGTTTTGCAGAGACTCGTCAAGCGACTGAAGTCTCTTTCGAGCCGCTTGCTGCGAAATGTCCAGTTCCCGCAAAGACGATCTGTCTGTCAGCAGCGCATTGAGTTGACTCTGTTGCCACGGCCAGCTCAGCATAAGGCCTTCAACTCTTTCGAGTTGGGCTCTAAGCTCTGCCCAGTTGGTCTGTCGCGAGCGCGCATGTTGGCCAATGTCAGGTTCGACGCCTGCGTATGCCGCATTCCAGCTCTCACGAAGCTTGCGTAACGCCACTGCGCGCTGCACCGCTTCAAGGCCGTCATTGACGGTGACGGCCACTGAAGTGTCGGTATACTTGCCAATCAACGTGAGTGCTGTGTTGGCCAGCTTGGTTACACGCGCAACACCCGACGGTCCGACGCTTTCCTGATCCAGTCTGTGCTGGGGTATGGAGGATAGAGCGCTTTGCAAGTCTCTATACTCGGCGTCTGCACGGACCGAGAGTTGTCGCAGAGCCTGTCTAGCTTTGTCATCCGATAAGAGGATCCGAAGAGCAGTGTGATCCCAGGGCCAATCGATCATCCGGTGCGTCGTCTCATCAATTAGGTTAGTGATTCGGATCCAGTCGATCTCGTGTCCGCTGGGGTAAGGCCCCAATAGTGGTTCGACGGAGGCATACGCTCCGGCCCATCTGTCGCGGAGCTTGCCGAGCTCTAGCGCGCGCTGAACCACGTGAAGGGCGCCGTCGACCGTGAGGCTTGTTGGAATCTTGGCGTAGCTGCGAATTAGTCGTTGATCGCGCCGCCAATCCCCCGCGAGCAATCGCCGAATGCAACTCTGATGGTCGACGCGCAACCGACGCAGCAATTCGTCGTCGACAACGTCAACAAGCTCGGCGTCAAACTCCTCAAACAGGTCGGATTCAGCGTTAACGAGCGCCGCTCGCGCTGCGCCCGCAGCCTGTACGAGGCGCTTGGCTCCTTCCAGGATGTCGTCGCCCAACCACACCTTTGGAACAAGACCCAGATCGCGCAGGTCGTCGGCCAAATCACGTGCAAAGTCAAGAGCCCGCGCCGTCTCTCCCCATGAGTTTGGAGACACATCGGCGCCCAGTAGGCTTGCGAGCTTTTTCACGGTGTCCACCAGAGCGACGGCCGATGTGTGAACAGCCTCGGTCCCCTCAAGTGATGCACCCCCGATCAACCGCTGCAAGCCGCCTCGGTGAACCGTGTGAAATCGGTCTAACGCTTCATTATCGATTTCATCCGCTAGCGCCAAGTCAAAGCTCACAGCCAGATCTGCTTCGGCCGAGGTAAGCGCCTCATGCGCCCTTTGCACATCGGCCGCGCGTTCCTTGAGCCTCCGGATGAATTCGCGATCGAGCCACGTCAGGGGAACGGTGCCCGTGTCAACCAATTCACGCGCGGAATCGAGCATTCGCAACGACTCGAGCCACGATGATGGGTTGGGATCGGTTCCGAGCCTGGCCGCGAGATCATCAAGCGAACCGACAAATTCTGTCGCGTCTTCGTGGGCGCGTGAGGAACTCTGCAGCGGTGCGCTGGGATTAGGCATAAGCCGCACTGCCCATTCGGACCCGAGCGCTTGTTGCAGCGACTCGATCTCGGAAAGAGTAGGCCAGACTAGGCGTGAGAGCTTCGGATAGTCAGCCGCTGGTGAAGGCCCACCGAAGGCGCATTCAACGCGAGCGGCAAGTTCGCGCGTCTGTCTCTGTCGATCGCGGTTCTCAGACGCGACGCGACGAAGGCGAGCCAAGGCCCCTCTGTGCAACCAGTGCTCGAAGACTAGCGGCTTCTGATCCAGATGACGGGCGAGCGCGGGGAAGCCGGATGCTTCCATAAGGCCTGCCGGCTTCGCAACGCCTAGTAGTTCGGCCTGTTCGCCAAGAAAGACTTGGGCGCGCTCACCAGCGCGCCTGGCCGAGTTTGCATCACGCCTAATCTGGTCTGCAAGTCCGACCGAATCGACGCGAACGCTCAATGCCCGCCACTTGGTGGCTGCTAGATCTCGAAACTGATCAGGTCGACGCGCAATTCGCTCCGTAAGCGAGCCGATCTCCCTGAGGCGTGACTCATCGAGACTCGGGGCGTCGCCAAATGGAATATCGACGTCAGGCAGATGGCGCACTTGCGCATACAGACCCTGAACTTGGTAGATACTGCGTCTCAACGGCTGCCGTTCTTTGTGCAGGGCGCGAACGACGTCGTTCAGGGTGGTTCGGCTGACTTCCAATTCCGCATAGCCATAGTCGGACTCCGAGATCTGACAGATGTCTTCAAGTGAATTGTGCAACTGTTCGTATACCGACGTCTTACTGGCTCGATCGCTGTGCATGTCCAGGCAGAACACGCCGAGCTCCTCCTGATCGAGGCGGTCCTTGACGACATCCAGCGCCACGCTCTTTTCGCTAACGAATAGCACTCGGTTACCGTGGGTTAGCAAGTTGGAAATGATGTTGACGATGGTCTGGCTCTTTCCGGTACCGGGTGGCCCGTGGATGACGAGGTTGCCGCCACCACGAGCGGCCGCGACGGCACGGAGCTGACTATGGTCCGCCGGTAACACCGCGACTTCCTGGCGAAGATCGAGGATGTCGTCAAGACGCCCCCCGACAAGCTCTGAGTCTGGCGGGAACTCTTCTCGCGGCGCATCACCACTTGCATCAGTCATCAGGGACTCACCCGCCAGTCGGCGGACCAGTGGATGAGTTACGCCGACGGTTCGCATCTGCTCCAGGTCTTCCCACATGGCCAACTTGGTGTACTGAAAGGTCGATAGCACCACCTCGTAAGTGACCCGCCAGCCATCGCGTCCGGAAATAAGGTCGGAAACCTCGTCCAGATAGGCCGCGTAGGATTCGTGATTGAAGTCGGGCAGCAGGATGTCGAACTGACGCAGCTTGTGGCGCAGCGTGGCGTTGGCCGTGGCGTCGTCGTCTTCACGCCTTAGCACGAACGGTTCGCGCGGCGATGAGCGCTGCAGGTCGCACGGCAACAGCAGGAGCGGCGCCTTAGCTTGTTCGCGCTCTTCGTCGATCCACTCCAGGAATCCGGAAGCAAGGAAAAGCACATTGATTCCCTGCTCTTCCATCCACTCCCGCTCTTTCCGAAGAAACCTCAGCAGCACCTGCTGCAGCGCCAGTGGCTCGACGTCCGTTGGTAGATCACCGCGCACGAACTCGATGTCGTCGTCCGCCTCGACAGGTTCGTTCGTCGCCGGCTGTAGCTCAGTGCTGCGCCGTCGGCGTCGGCGTCGCGCGTAATCAAATGCTCGGCCTCGGCGCGAACGCTGCAAGTAATCATCGATCCCGTCAGGATTGAATCGATTGATGGGAACGCAGCGAATGCTGGCCCGTCGGCCTGACTTTGGGTCTTTGGGAGCGGTGTTTCCCTTGAAGTAGAGCAAATTGTTGCTGCGGTTCAGCAGCAGCAACTGGCTCTGCCAGCGCGCAACGGCAACGTCAACACCGTCTGTCCCTGCTCCGGCAACGTCTGGCCCCGCCCGCGCCGACCTTGCCTCTTGGGAGTCTCGACGCTCATCCATCAGTTCGTGCCGCCGCCACTACGCTCGCCCAGGCGCGGCACCAGCATAAAGACGGCGCACTCGGGCTGTCATTTCCCGCGTCACTGCCAAAACATTCAAATCGCTTTATCGGTCACCTGTACACCTGACGAGCCGACGGCGACTGCCGAAGGGTCCGGAATCGCGACCACCGAGACCGGCGAATTCAGCTGCCCAAATTGCCCGTCCGCAACATCCTGGCGGTGGACACCGAGAACTACGCCATTCTGACGGTCGACCCGTCACCCCCGCCCCCCATACCGGACGCCCGTCGGCACCACCCCCGATCTCCGCCTCAGGCGCCGATCACCGCCCGTCACCAGCGCCCGGGCGATCAGTGGCGCCGGCCGTTCAGAGCTTTCCTGGTGAATCCAGATCCGCCAGAGCACATCCACTCTCAAAGACCCGAGGCGCCAGCCGCCAACCCACCATTACCGCCACTTCCCTAGCGACTGGCCACCGCCGACCGACCACTGCCCACAACCCCTCGCCGGCTGCCGACAGAAGCGGGCCTTGCCTTCCGTACCCACTTAGTGTACACTAGGCACAGCCGTTCTGCAACCCGAGATTCGGATGCGCCAGCCCGCCGCACCGCCCTGCCACCCCTCGCCCGGCAGCGCCGCATCACGGCTCAGGCGGCATGGCCGCACTCCCGTGTCGCACGCCAACAGCACCCGAAACTTCCAATCTCCGCCCCAAAAAAGTCCGCCGAATCTCGCGACCGCCGGCCCGGAACACCCCTAAGGGGTTCCGGGCCGGCGGTCGCGAGTACCCTAAAAAACCGTCCGGCTCAGTTTCCGAAAACGGCTAGCTCAGCAGCCCCAATTCCCGATCCGCAACGTCCTGGAAACCACTCAGCGACCCATCCACGACTTCCTGCAACGTCACCGGCCGCCCCGCCTCCGACGACTCATGCGCCGCCATCACCAGCGCCACCGCCGCCAGCCCAACCTCCGCGTCCACCTCCACCGTCCCGTCGCCCTCGATCGCATCCAGCAACTCCGCCATCTCAATCGCAATCAGCTTCAGATCCGCGTTGCTACCCACGCCCTCCTGGTTCTTGTCGTAGCGAGCCAGCCGCTCGCCGCCAAAGAACCGCGACGTCCGGTCGTCCAACCCAAAATCCGGCGCCAGCGCCAGCACCTCGTCGTCCGGCAGCGCCTCCTTCGACCGGCCCAGGTACACCCGCAACGGCAACCCTTGCCGCACACCCGGCATATCCACCTGGCCATCACTTCCGAAGAACGTGAACCGGTCAAACCCCGGCCCCTGCGCCGCCCGCTCATACAGCCACTGCCCCAGCGCCCCGTTGGCGTACTCATACGTCGCCATCAGCACATCCGGCGCATCCGCTCGTACGCTCTCCGGATACCCCGCCGAGTAATGATCGTGAAACGCCTTCACCGACTCATCTCGGTAAAACCGCAGCGGCTCCCGCAACCGCACCTGCCCATGCACTCGGTCGATGTCACCGCCGAAATACAGGTGCAGATCCGCGTTATGTACCCCCGCCTCCAGCAGCGACCCACCCTGCACCCGCTTGAACTGCCACCCGCCAGCCAAAGCCGCGCGACCGCCTCCTGCCGAATAGTCCACCACCGTCCGCAGTTCGCCGATCCCGCCGGCGTCCAACACCGCCCGCAGCAGCCGCGCAATCGGATCCCGCCGGTAGTTCTCCGCGATCGACAACACTCGCCCATTGCGTTTCGCCGCCGCCTGCATGGCCCGGCAACCACGCACACTGGGCGCCATCGGCTTCTCGCACAACACGTGCAGTCCAGCGGCCGTCGCCGTCTCCACCACCACGTGATGTGCCGCCGCCGCAACCACCACGTCAATCACCTCAAGGTCCGGCGTGGCCTCTATCGCATCGTCCAGCGACGTAAAGCAGCCGGGCCGCGTTCCCAGGATCTCCTCGGCCTCGCCCGCCACGAACTCAGCCCGCTCGATCTCCCGATCTACTACGGCAGCCAGCTCCAGGCGGCCCGGCTCAAAGCCTTCCAGCGTTCCATAGCCCCGCAGATGCCGCCGCCCCATGCCCCCGCACCCCGCCAGCACCAGTCGACGACCCATTCCACACCCCCGCCATCAAGACCAAAGCGCAGTTCACACGGTACCCGAAGGCGCGTTAGCCGTTGTCTCCAGCTTTTGGGATACTGTCAATGCTTGAGTTCCGTCTTACTTGCGGGCAATTCAGTGCCAACGGGTTACCGCGTCCCGCAAGGCCCCGCTAGGGAGAACGCATGCCGAAAGCAGTGAGCCGCCGGAGTTTCGTCCGAGCTTCAGCCGCGGGTGCGGTTGGAGTTGCCGGCGTCGCCGTCCTGGCCGCCTGCGGTGAGACCCAGATCGTAACCAGGGAAGTCCCGGTCGAGGTCGAAAAGATTGTCACCCAGGTCGTCGAGAAGATTGTCAAAGAGACCGAGATCAAGGAAGTGCCAGTCGACCGGATCGTCACCCAGGTCGTCGAAAAAGTCGTAATGCAGACCGAAATCAAGGAAGTCCAGGTCGAAAAGGTCGTTACCAAAGTCGTCGAAGTCGAGGTCGAGAGAGTCGTCGAGAAGGTCGTGGAGGCCATGCCCCAGGCCTCGCCGGTCGCGTTTGAACACATCAGCGACCACACGTCCGGTCCGCGCGCCAAGTCCATGCAGTGGGCGCTTGAGCGTTACGCCCAGGTCGCGCCGCACGTCACCGTCGTCTTCACGCCCAATTCGGGCAATATCGGCGACACGATTCCCATCCGAATCGCCGCCGGCACCATGTCGGAGTCGGCACTGCTTGATGGATCGTTCATTTTCCTCTTTGGTCCAGACGGCGTTTTCCGGCCGATCAACGACATTCTGGCGAAACACGCCGACTTCGATCCGGCGAACTACGTCTATCTGACCGACCAGTTCACCGCGGACCTTGACCTCGAGTGGCCCTACCGAACCGAGTGGGACACCAGCACACCGATCTTCGGAATGCCGTATCAGCACGTTGCTGGGGGCATGACCTGGAACATCGACATGTTTGAGGCCGCTGGAATCGAGGAGCCTCAAGTCGACTGGACCTACGGCGGCGAATTTCGCGAGAACGCCAAGCGGCTGACCGACCCTGAGGCAGGGACGTACGGGACGTTGGTGCTAGGCGGCGGCGACATTCACATCTGGACGCCGATGGCGTACGGAATGGGCGCCAAGCAGCTGATCAACCCCGAAGCCACCCACACGTCAATCTTTGACGATGGCGGCATCGATGGCCTCCAGCTGGCCGTCGACCTTGTCCTGAGTGACGAGGTCGCGCCGCCGATCGAGGCTGCGCGTGAACTCGCGGGTGAATTCGGCAACCTCTTCCAAGCCGGCAAAGCCGCAATGTGGCCGCGCCGTATTGACGGCACCGGCTACATGGTGGCGTCCATTAAGGATCGCTTCCGTTGGTCGGCCGGTCCGCAGCCACAAGGTGATGTCACCAAGACGGCATCCAATCACCGCCAGGACCAACCGCATCTCATTACCGATGCGGCGTTCAAGCGCGGAACTGAAGAGACCGTCGTCGACTTCCTCGTGTACATGTCAGGCCCTGAGGTCCAGGCCCGCGTCGCCGTGGACCGAGGGTTCGCCCCCGTGAACTGGGAAGCACTAAGCGCTCCCTCTTCCGTTGCCCCGCCACCCCTGGGGATGGAATGGCTGGAGTACGCCCTGCGCAACTACGACGCTCGCCGCTGGCCGAAGTACCACCCCTCGTTCCTCGAGTGGCTGGCGTTCCGTGGCATGGTTCACCCGGCCTTCGTCGGCGACGAAACGGCCGAGGAGTCCGCGGCAAAGGCCGTTGCGCACGCGGACGGAGTCCTGGAGGCTGGCCTTGAAGGCTTCCAGCGCGTCTACGACTACTTCGGAGGCCCCACGGGCTAGTTCAAGCTCATTCGGCCGAGACAACGGGGCGGGCGCCAATGGCGCCCGCCCTGTCGTTCTAGCCTAGCCAGGCTGGCCGCAGTCGAGAGCCCACCACAGCGCGGTCGTCTAACTCTCGCGCCTACCCACCGGATGGCGGCGTTGAGACCTTCACGCCTTCATACTGCGACTGTAGCTTCTCGCGTTCTTCATCAGAGATAAACCCGGAATCGCTTGGCCGGGCGCCAGTGAACTTGTATCCACCGGCGAGGCCGTCCTTTTCAAGCGCAGGCCGGCTACCACAACCAGCCCCCAGCAGAAGCATCACGCCAGCCGAAAGCGCACCGAGGATTCGGCGTCGGGCAACCAAGGCACTCAACGGGTTCGCTCCTTACCCATCGCGGACGTACGTGTACCAACCGTCATTCAATGATAATCGGTCCGGTAAACGCGGCCAGTCATGGGCACGAAGCCCGCCAACCAGCGCCAGTCTCCAGCGAATTGCTTCATTCGCGCCCCAGCATCAATGTCTGCCAGCGGCCCGCGAACACGTAGTCACTTAGGAACCACGGCTCAGTCAGAGGCTAGGCAGGGAACCATCGATAGCTGTAGAGGCTGGCACTCTGCAAGTTGACTCGAAGCAGCACTTCCCCGTCGGGCAGCGAAGGAACCACCGAGCCTCCACGCCAGGTCACCTCTACTTCAACTGAGTTCAACGTGGAGAACCTGCAGTCCGCAGCCGTGAATCCCTCGACCGGCTCGCCTCGGACCGACAGAACTTCCACCGAAGCCGTCCCGGTCTCGGCGCGCAGATTCAGCGTCAGTCGCCGAGCCTGACGGGCATCCAGCGGGCCGCACACCATCGAACCGCCGAACATTTCGCCTTCCATCGACACGAAGCCGTCCCGCCGAATCGTCGCGATACCAAAGGCCCGCCGGTGACGATCCGCCGCCCCGTGGTGCGTGCATGTTCCGGCATACCAGAAGCGCAAGCGGTCACCCACCGGCTCCGGCGGCGTGCTGGCCAGCATGATCCAGTGCGAGTCCCACGCACCTTCGCCGCCCAGCGGCATCACCGGCCGGCGGGCGGCCACCCGCCGCCACTGCCGCGCGTCGTCGCTCCAGGCCAGTTGCACGTCCAGCGTTTCCTCGGCGGTGTGATACACCTCGATGAATCCCAGATATCCAGGCCCATAGGCCGCCGGGAACATGCTGTAGAACTCCAGATCGGACGGATCATCGTCGTCCGGCCAGAGCATTCGGCCACGATGCGACCACGTCAGCAG
Source organism: Chloroflexota bacterium (assembly GCA_965263175.1). GTDB lineage: Bacteria > Chloroflexota > UBA11872 > UBA11872 > UBA11872 > UBA11872. The sequence goes on along the minus strand of OZ253587.1, from coordinate 1,821,852 downwards.
GTCGGGGCTTTCCCACAGGTCCATATCGCGTTTCAGTCCACTGACACCGGCCTGACGCTGCACACTCAAGTAGCGATGACGAGTGAGGAGCATGCAAGTCTCACGCCGCGGGTCCCAGGCCAGATGCATCCGGTCACCCTGCCCGGGCAGCGTCGGCGCGTCGTCCACCGTCCAGGACAGACCGTCGTCGGACACTCCCCTGAACATGCCGCGCCCCGTGGGCGTACCGTCGGCAGCGCGGCGCACCTGGTACGTCATGGCCTGATAGCGCGGTCCGGGAACCCGGTCCAGCAGCGTCAGCAGCGTCTGGGTCGATCCGCGCTCCCAAGGCAGCACCATGTTTGTGCGCGTGCCGTCCGGCAGCGCGTACACATCGAGTTCCGGCTTTTCCCACACCACGCCGTCCGCGGAGATCGCCACGCAGACGCCGTGGATCTTCGAACCCTCCGGGTGCGCGACGTACAAGAGCTTGTAATGCTCGGCTTCGTCGTCGTGGACGACCGAAATCCACCCGCCTTGCCACGCGGACTCCCACGGGCGGTCGCCAACCAGAACTGGCTCAGGCTCGCGGCGCAGCGTGTTGACGCGCCGCCCAATCCCTTCGCGTGCCAGAACCTCGGCATCGTCAAAGAACAGGTGGAGGCTGTCGTCAACGAGGTCTGGAATCATGGTCGTCGCCTTTCCCGCAGGCCGCGAGCGATTGGCCGCCGCATCCTACCCGCGCACGCGAGTCGCAACGCAGCCTCGACGACAACAGTCCACCATGGTCCCAACTCTCGTCCGGTACCATACGCGCCAACACCGAGCGTCGCAACGAAGCGAAGGCGTCACATCGATACATCAGCCGGACAGCGCGACGGCCTCCTGCTCCTCGACGGAATCGAATCCACGTATCACCTGTCGCACCGAGTCTGCGAAGCGACCAAACATCCCAACAATCCAGTTCTGCCACTAGGTGACCTGCACGAGTGGGACGCCACCCAAGCCCGCCCCTGGTCCTCGCCAACAGTGATCTGGGACGACGAGGACCGAGTCTTCAAAGCCTGGTACTCCGGTTCCGACGCGGCGCCGGAAAAGTGGACGGCCATGGGCTACGCAACCAGCCAGGACGGTGTCACGTGGGAGAAGCCGCACCTGCACCTCTTCGCCTGGCGGGGCTCGACCGCCAACAACATCGTCGCCCTCGGCTACGGTCCCGTGCTCAAGGACAACGCCGAGCCCGACCCCGCCAAGCGCTACAAGATGTTCAAGCGCGGTCCGCGGCTGCGCACCGATGACGCCATCACCGAGCCGGCGCCGGACTACAAAGGATCTCGGGCCAACTACTCGCCGGACGGTATCCACTGGACCGAAGGGCCGAAGATCGACATTCCCGAATGGGAAGGTCGCAGCCCGGATTGCGGCAACCTGATTCGTGACGACCAGGATCCCGACCCATCACGCCGTTTCAAGCTGATCTGGCAAGCCCGCGCCCCGTTGCATAAACCCGACAAACCCTGGGGCCGTGCCAAGCTACTCGCCTACGGGCCGGACATGGTGAACATTCGCAACGGCGACCAGAATCCACTGCTGGACCCGGCCGACGGCTTCGAATATGAAGACCACCACGTCATGTACGCGCCGTACGGCGGCGCGTGGATGATGGCCTACGAGTATGGGTGGTACGTCCCCAATGGCTTCGGGATCTATGGCGCCTACTGCGCCGACGTGCGACTGGCGGTCAGTCGCGACGGGCAGCGATTCGATCGCCTGGACGTGGCGCATCCCGTCATTCCCCGGGGCCGCAACGACGAGTGGGACGCAGGATTGCTGGTAATCGCTGACAAGCCGGCGATCAAGGACGGAACGGTTCACCTCTTCTACGGCGGCAACGGCGAGGAATGGACCAGCTGGCCCGGCGAGAACACGCCGGACGCGTATCCATTCGCAAGCACGGGCCAGGTGCGCGTCTCGCGGCTCGGCCTCGCCAGCCTTCGCAAGGACGGCTTCACCTGCCTGGAGACACCGGACCGCGAGGTGCCAGGCTTTGCCATCACCCAAACCATTGATCGCAGCGACCTCACAACCCAACTGACGGTAAACGTGAGCGACGTCCGGCAGAACCGCAGTTGGGTCGAAGTCGAGGTCCTGGACGCTACAACCGAGCAACCCTTCGATGGCTTTGGCCGCGGCGACTGTCGCGATCTGTGCACAGACGGATTGCGAGAGCCGGTAACCTGGCGCGGCTGCGGCATTGGCGACCTTCCAGCCAATCAGTTCAAACTCCGCTTCTGGCTCTACGGCGCCGCCCGGCTTTACGCCTACGGCTTCGACGCCGCGTGACGGCTCCGTTCGCCCTGAGGTTCCGCCCAGAGAAGCCATCTACGCCGACCCCGGAATCCGCACTAGTACCGCGCAAGGAGTCGACAGATCAAGATCACTGACGTCCAGCCCGTTCTTGTCACGGTCCCCGAACCTTGGCAGCACGGCATTCGACCTTCGACCTACGGCTTCGTACGCGTGGAGACGGATGCGGGGATCACGGGGTATGGCGAGTCCTACATCGCCTGGTACGCGCCGGAAGTCTTCCGGTCCCTTATCGAACACTTCGGCGCCGTGGTCATTGGCGAAGACCCGTTCGACATACACGCGCTCTGGCGAAAGATGCAGATCAAGGCGCTGCGCTGGGCGCCGATGGGCCCGTCAATTTCGGCGCTCGGCGGAGTCGAAATCGCGCTGTGGGACATCCTGGGCAAAGCCCTCGACGCACCGGTCTACCAGCTACTCGGCGGGAAGGCCCACGACGACCTTCGCTGCTACACCAGCATTGCCAACGCGAACAAGCCCCAGGCCGAACGGCTCGTCAACGAGGGGTATTCGGCCCTGAAGGTGGCGCACGTCGGCGAGATGCTTCAGGAACGCCACATCAGCATCCCCGATCTCATTGCGCAGGAGCGCGCCAAGGTAGAGGCGATGCGCGAAGTGCTGGGCGACAGCGTCGACCTGATCCTGGACCCGGGCATGCCCTTCAACCGCAAGCCCTGGCTGGCTGACACTGCGCTGCGCGTGGTACGGGCCCTTGACGAATACCAATTGCTATGGATGGAGCAGCCGGTCCTTCAGACCAACGTTGACGACTATGTGCGAATCCGCCAACTCACCGAGACGCCGCTGGCGGCCGGGGAGAACGAAACAACGCTCCACGGCTACAAGCCGTTCTTCGAAAAGCGCGCCATCGACATCGTCCAGCCGGACGCCACCTGGTGCGGCGGAATCAGCGAGGACATGAAGATCATGGCCGCGGCCGACGCCCACGATATGCGAACCGTGACCCACAGCTTCAGCTCGGCCGTCGGACTGGCGGCCAACTATCACGTGGGCTTCGCCAACCGGAATTGCTTCATGGTCCGGTACCCCGAAAAGGACAACCCGTTCGCTAAAGCCATGATCGGCCAGGCCTTCGAATTCGACGACGGCTACATCAGACCGACCGGCGCGCCGGGCCTGGGGATCGAGATTCCGGATGACCTGATCGAGGCCTATCCCTTCGTACCAAATAGCGGCATCTCACACGCACGGTCGCCGTTCCCGCGTCCAACCGATCCGAAGTGGAGACCGTCGAACCAGGACATCGCATCGTGGTGAGCCGCGAACCACGACACCGGACGAGAGGCCAAGCATGACCAAGGTTCTGGTAACGGTTCCCGAACTCGAGGGATCTCCCGACGCCATCGCGGAAATCCGCAGCGTTTCGCCCGACCTTGAAGTAGAGCAACGGACCTGTCGCTCGAATCCGGAACTCACCGGCATGCTGGGCGACGCCGAAATCCTGTACACCCTCTGGTTTCCGACCCGGCTCGAACCGGACGCCGGGCTCCGCTGGCTGCAGATGACGTCCACCGGTGTGGACAACAAGCTTTCGAACCCGGTGTTCGACCCGGAGAACGGCGTGACCGTCACCAGCGCCGCCGGCTGCCACGCCGTGCCGATCGGCGAATACTGCATCTTCGCCATGGGCCTGTTGGCACGTGGTCTCCTGGGCTTTTACCGGGACCAGCAGCAAAGGGTCCGCAACCGCGCGCACAGCACACTCACCGACCTTACCGGACTGACCGTTGGCATCGTGGGATACGGCCAGATCGGTCGGCACGTGGCCCGCTTGTCGCAGGCGTTCAACATGCGAGTCCTGGCCAGCAAGCGCAATCCCGACCGGCGTGAGGTGAGCGGGATGGACTTTCCAAACGTCGGCGACCCCGATGCCGCGCTCCCGGACAAGATCGTTGGACCGGATGATTTGCCGGAGCTGCTGGCAGAAGCCGACTTCATCGTCTCCACGGTGCCGCTTACGCCCGAAACTGCCGGCTTGTTTGGCGAATCAGCCTTCCGAGCCATGCGAAGCGACGCCTACTTCATCAACGTGAGTCGGGGCGGAGTGGTCGATCACGATGCCCTGGTTCAGGCCCTGCAGAGCGGTGAAATCCGCGGGGCATGCCTTGACGTCCTGCATACCGATCCGAAACCGCTACCGCCCGAACATCCGCTATGGGATCTGGAAAACGTGCTCATAACCCCGCACGTGTCCGGCAACCGAAACGCCGCCTACATGCGACGCGCCCAGGACCTCTTTATCGAGAACCTCAAGCGCTACCTCGCCGGCGAGCCGCTGTTGAACGTCGTGACTCGGGACAAGGGCTACTAGCTCAGCAGCAGGTCTTCCGGCCAGTAGTACTGGCCGTGGGCGCCGATGTGTGCTTGGCGTCCCTCGGAGGCCAGGTCACGCAGCACCACGCGTCGTACGCCGCTGGCGCCCGGGCTGCCATGCGCGAACTCAATCGCGTCAGCTTCATTCTCAACCGCAATCGTCTTGCCGTTGACGTCCGTGAACGCGTAGAGCACGGCATCCGGTCCAGCCACCAGCGGTGGCGACGTCGTCGGCCTCGCCGTGGGCTCGTCCTCGAACGCACGGGAAAGCTCCGGCGGCGCATGGTGGGCCGCCAGAAAGTCAAGCAGCTTGCTCTGAAGTCGCCGTGCCTCATTCGGATGCTCGTCCACCACGTTTAGCTGCTGGCTTGGATCGTTCTGCAAGTCGTACAGCTCCGACACGTGACCCCGTGGCGACGCGATGAGTTGCCATCGCGCGTCGGTAACCGTCAGCGGTTCCGGCAGGTCCTCGCGCCCCACAAATCCATCGTGGTCAGCGCCCCCGATCTTTCCGCTCGTCAGTAGTCCGGGCGGATACCGGCCGCTGAACGCCGTGTCGCGCGGCCACGCGGTTTCCCCATGCATGAGCGGCAGCAGCGATTCACCGTCGATCCCGTCCGGCGGTTCCAAGCCGAAGGCGTCCAGCACCGTGGCAAAAATGTCCACGTGCTGAGAGATCGCATCACAGCTGGTACCGGAACCGAGGCCGCCGGGATGACGAATGAACAGCGGGCAGCGCACGTTTTGGTCGTATAGCCGCCCAAGCTGGCTTCCGGGCTTTCCCTGCAGGTCGTGATCGCCGAATCCGTGGCCGTGATCGGTGAGCCAGATGACGAGGGTGTCGTCCGTGAGTCCCAACGCGTCCAGCTTCTCGAACAGGTGGCCAAGCCATCGGTCCGTGTAGGTACAAAGCGCGGCGTAGGAGGCACGAATGTGCGCCCGCTCGGCGTCCGTCATATATGTCCCGCGCCCATAGGCGGGGTAGATAAGCCAATCGCCGTCGAAGTCCGGCGCTTCGTAGCGCGCCTGATCAGCGGGCGGTGCGTCGAACGGCTCGTGCGGATCCCACATGTCGATGTAGAGGTAAAAGTCCCGGTGGGCCACGTTGCGTTCCAGCCACTCCATGGCCTTAATAACTGTCTTTCCGGCCATCCATTCGGCCTCGTGGCGGCGGTCCAGCACGTTGCGCAGGTAAGCGCGCACGCCGTGGCGGTTCTTCAGCTTGTGCGGAGCGCAGGGCCGCCACAGCTGGCCGGGATCGGTGCGCCAGCTATCGGAGTGCTGGCCGCGTACCCGTTCCCAGCCCATGAAGCCGCGCTGGAAGTTGTAGTCGGCGGCGGTCAGGCCCGGAGTGTCGTGAATCAGCATGGTGGGGCGCCCCGCCGAGTTCAGTATCTCGGCCAGCGTCCGATCCTCCGGCGCCAGCGGCTGCCAGGGGCGAGTCGGAAACCCAAATCGTCCGCTCCACAGGTCATAGCGGGTCGGGATGGTCGGGTATGAGCCGGCATAGAAGCGGTCAAATCGAACGGACTGGCGAGCCAGGTCGTCCAGATTCGGCGTGTGGATCCGCCCGTGACCGGTCCCAGGGTTGGCCCACGGCGCTTCCAAGCCATAGGCGCCAACGTGATCGCGTCGAAACGTGTCGTTCATGATCGTGATCACGTTCATGTCGGTCCCTCCATCTGGTCGTGCGCCAGCCTTCGCTGCGAGTGCCGTATCGACCCAAGCGAACGCGTTGTCGTTCGACGCTAGCTGGGTCTCTGCTTACGTGCCAGTGCCGCCCTGCTCCTTGGCGACCTTGGCCTGGTATTGCTCCTGAAGCTTTATCAGGTCTTCGTGTGTAGTCGATTTTCCGCCGCCAGTGGCCACTGCACCGCGGGTCTCATTGGCCGGCCGGTCGCCGCTGATTTTGTAGTCGAAGTCTCCGCCACAACCTGCCAGGAGCGCAGCCAGCAAGGCTGCAATCAGCGCAGCGCCTCGCTTGCTTTGCCTACCACGACGAGACATCCCAAGCTGGCGCATCACCCCAATCGGCTCCTCTTTACCTACTTCTGCCCACTCTCGGCCTTCACCTTGGCCTGGTACTGCTCCTGGATACTCAGCAGGTTCTCGTGAGACGTTGTCGAGGCGCCATCCCAGTCGGCAATCCCGCTCCGGTCTCCGCCGTCGATGCGGTCGCCGCTGGTCTTGTATTCAAAGTCCCCGCCGCAGCCTGCCAGGAGCACGGCCGCCAATGCGACCAAGACTGTCCGCAGAAGCGAGCGTATCCGCGAGCCTCGGACCATCCCGCGTAACCGCATGTCCACTGGATCTCCTCGGGACTATTTCTTGCCGGCCTCGGATTCGACCTTCGCCTGGTATCGCTCCTGGAGCTTCAGCACATCCTCGTGAGAGCTCGTGGACAGGGCTTCATACTCCCCAGTTCCCTTGCGCGTTTCGTCCGCAGGGCGATCGCCGCTGATCTTGTAGTCGAAATCACCTCCACAACTCGCGACGAGCGCGGCAATCACGGCCGCCGCAAGCAATGCCCTAACCCTACGAAGCTTGGGACGGAAGTACGTCTGCAACTGGCGCATCGTCACAATGGCATCCCTTTCGCCTACCGCTGCCCACTCTCGGCCTTCAGCTTGGCCTGGTACTGCTCCTGGATACTGCGCATTCGCTCGTCGGACGCCGTTGACGCTCCGCCCAAGCCAGCTGCATCCGGGTTGTTGAACTCGCTGGGCCCAACGTTTTCCTCGCTCGTCCGGTCACCGCTGGTCTTGAATTCAAAATCCCCGCCGCCGCCCGCCAGCAACGCGGCGCCGACAAGAGTCAGAACGGGCACGCAGCGAAACCAACGCCAGATGCGGCGCCACGTGTCTGGTTGGCGCATTACCCATCTGCCCGGCTTAGCCGACCTACTTCTGTCCACTCTCGGCCCTCACCTTGGCCTGGTACTGCTCCTGGATGCTCATCAGGTTTTCGTGAGACGTTGTCGAGGCGCCATCAAAGTCGGATATCCCGCCCCGGTCTTCGCCGTCGATGCGGTCGCCGCTGGTCTTGTAGTCAAAGTCGCCGCCACAGGCCGTCAGCAGCGCGGCGACCACCCCTGCGGCCACTGCAACGCATGGCCGCTTGGTGGAGGAGCTGACACGCATCAATCCCACCTTGGGCTCACGGCTACTTCCTCCGGCTGAATGCTAGACCGTGTCTAGACCCCGCGACGTACTTAACACCGTACAGCATTCGGGCGCGGTCTTGCGGACCGCGCCCGAATGCGTGTGCATCGGCTCTGCGCCGAGGATGTATCCGCCTAGACGGTGCGACCCCAGCGTTCAATGCGCTTGTTCAGCAAGTCCACGTCCTGCCGCAGGATGCGGTCACCCTCGGTCACGGCGCTCTTGATGGCCTCTTCAACTGATGCCTCGCCGGTCATGGCCAAGTGGGCTCTGCCGCGCCAGGCCAACCACTCGCGCTGGTTGGGATGGTAACCCTGCCAGGTGCGGAATTCGCCACGTACGAACGTGGCCAGCAGATCCTGCCGCTCCGGCGGCGCCGCCAGGTTCTCCGGCGACTCCAGCGCGTCCCATCGGCACGGCAGGAAGCCGCGGTCGGTCGCGGCTCGTGCCTGCATCTTCGGACCCGCCATCCAGACCAGGAAGTCCACTACTGCCTCAACCACGCCCTGGCGCCGCGCCGAGTCGATGACGTAATGCCCCTGGTTGGTGCGGTGCACCGCCGTCGTACCGGTCACGTCGCCCTTCGGCTGTGGCGCCAGCGCCCAGCGGAAGCGGTTGGCAATGCTGATCACCGCGTTGCCCTTGGCGTCGCCACGCCGCAACTCGGCACCGATCTTGCCGGCCGAGAAGGCGTCGCCAAACTCACCCGCCAACTCGCGCTGCGCGTCTGTAGCCGGCGAGACGCCGTGCTTTTGGATGAGGTCCACCGCGAACTGAAAGCCCTGGTCCCCACCGTTGTCGAATAGCTCAGTGTGGGTGCCGTCGGACGAGATGAACTGCTTGCCACCGAAGCCCCAACTAATGGGTGTCCAGAAGTGGATGTCGCCACCGCCACCGATCCGGGTGCCGAAAATGCTGTTGTCCGGGTCGGTGGACTGCTTGGCCGCTTCCAGCCACTCGTTGCTGTAGGTCCAGTCGGCGGACGGCTCCGGCACGCCGTACTGGTCGTACAGATCGATGTTGTAGTAGTGCCCGCTCACGTTGCCCTGGTACGGCTGACCGAACGCGTGCCCCTGGAACGAATCCACGAACGGCCAGGTCGTGTCGTAGTTGATCGTGTAGGAGTCCGGTTCGTAAATCAGGGCCGCCGGATCAAAATCGGGGTGGCGGTCCAGAACATCGTTGATCTGGACAAACGAATCTTGATGAGATCCGAAGAATCCCCAACTCAAGAGCGCCGTGGCCGGTGCGCTGCCCGCGGCGATGCGGATGCCGAACGAATCGTCGAACCCGCCGCCCTGCGGCGTGAACTTGATCTTGATGTCAGGCCGTTCCTGCTGGAAGTTGGCCAAAGCCCAGGTGGTGGACTTGCCGCGCACGCCTGACACATGGTCGCTGACGAACTCGAACTCGACAGTCTTGGGCTGCGGCGCCGCCATTGCGGCCGTGACGACCCTCTCTACGGTGACCTGGACTTCCTTGGTGACAATCTTCTCGACTTCCACCTCGACCATCTGGGTCACGATCTTCTCGACGACCTTCGTTTCGCCGCACGCCGCCAGCGCCGCAACGCCCGCGACACCGACTCCGAGCGCCGAACTTGCCGTTAGGAATCGCCGTCTCGTCAGATTTCGGACCATTTGCCTCAACCCTCCGTGCGCGCGCCAGTCCGCCTGCGCGGCAGCGCTTCGTGGGCAGACTATATAACGTCGCGTGAGATTCGTGGAAGGCACGCTGGCCACAGCCTTAGAGCGCGGCACTGAAGGCCGCGCCCGAAGGCGTGTGCGTCGGCTCTGCGCCGAGGAGGGATCCGCCTAGGCGGTGCGGCCCCAGCGCTCGATACGCTGGTTCAGCAAGTCCAGGTCCTGCCGAAGGATGCGGTCACCCTCGGTTACGGCGTTATCGATGGCCTCTTCCACCGATGCGTCGCCGGTCATGGCCGTGTGAGCAATCCCGCGCCAGGCCAACCACTCCAGCTGGTTGGGGTGGTAGCCCTGCCAGGTCCGGAACTCGCCGCGCACGAACGTGGCCAGCAGGTCCTGCCGCTCCGGCGGGGCCGCCAGGTTCTCCGGCGACTCCAGCGCGTCCCACCGGCAGGGCAGAAAGCCACGGTCGATCGCCGCCCGCGCCTGCATCTCGGGGCCCGCCATCCAGACCAGGAAATCCACTACTGGCTCAACCACGCCCTGACGGTCCGCCGAGTTGAGCACGTAGTGCCCCTGGTTGGTGCGGTGTACGGCCACCGTGCCAGTCACGTCACCCTTCGGCTGCGGCGCCAGCGACCAGCGGAAACGGTCGCTGATGCCCCCGATTAGGAAGCCCTTAGCGTCGCCGCGGCGCAACTCGGCCCCGATCAATCCGGCCGTAAACATATCGCCAAACTCACCCGCCAACTCGCGCTGCGCGTCCGTCGGCGGCGAGACGCCGTGCTCGTGAATGAGGTCAACCCCGAACTTGAAGCCCTGATCGCCACCCTCGTCAAATTGACTGGTGTGCGTGCCGTCAGGCGAGATGTACTGCTTGCCACCGAAGCCCCAGCCAATCGGCGTCCAGAAGTGGATGTCGCCACCACCTGAGATTCGGGTGCCGAAGATCCCGTTGTCCGGGTCGGTGGACTGCTTGGCCGCCTCGAGCCACTCGTTGCTGTACGTCCAATCGGCCGACGGCTCCGGAACACCGTACTGGTCATACAGGTCAATGTTGTAGTAGTGGCCACTCACGTTGCCCTGGTAGGGAAGGCCGAAGGCAGCACCCTGCCACGTGTCCACGAACGGGTAGTCAAGGTCATAGTTGACCGTGTAGGAGTCCGGCTCAAAGATCAGCTCGGCCCCATCGAAGGTGGGGTGGCGGTCCAGCACGTCGTTGATCTGGGTGAACGCTTCCTGATGGGCGCCGAAGAAGCTCCACTCAAGCAGGGCGGCGGCCGGGGCGCTACCCGCCGCGATGCGAATCGCGAACGTCTCGTAGAACAGGCCGGCCTGCGGTGTGAACTTGATCCTGATGTCGGGCCGTGCCTTCTGGAAGTTGGCCAGCGCCCAGGTGGTGGATTTGCCGCGCACGCCCGAGACGTGGTCGCTGATGTACTCAAACTCCATCGTCTTTGGCTGAGGCGCCGCCGTTGCGGCCGTGACGACCCTCTCCACCGTGACCGGGACTTCCTTGGTGACAACCTTCTCTACTTCCACCTCGACCATCTGGGTCACGATCTTCTCGACGACCTTCGTTTCGCCGCACGCCGCCAGCGCCGCAGCGCCCGCGACACCGACTCCGACCGCCGAACTTGCCGTCAGAAATCGCCGTCTCGTCAGATTTCGGACCATTTGCCTCAACCCTCCGTGCGCGCGCCAGTCCGCCTGCGCGAGGCGCGATCAAGTCCAATTGTACAGAACCGAACAAACCTAGGGCTGGCCGCGGCTACATCCGACTCGCTCCCACGCGTCGGGCTCACAGCCTGACCAGCGGACGCCGCCGACCGATCCGCCCGGCACTGACGCCGGGTGAGATCGGGCGGTGCTCAGTTTGCGTCCGAAAGCCGGGCTCGATCCTCAACGTCGAGGTACGGTTCGCGGGCGGACCGCACGTTCGGCTCGATCTCGGCCAATGCCGAGATGCCGACGATGCACGTGGAGACCTCGTCGTGCCCCAGCACGTATTTGATCGCCGTATCGGTGGGCAGTTCGTCGCGCGCATCAGCCAGCGCTTCCAGCCGCTCGGCAACGGCGGCGTCGGCCGCAACCCGCGCCGCATCGTGGAAGTGCCGCCAGTCACCCGCGTAGAGCGCGCGGCGCTGTTCGGGGGTCAGGATCAAGTTGCCGCTGGCGAACGGGCTGCGGGCAAGAACTCCGGCGCCCGACGCAGCAGCCACGGGAAACAATTCAACCGCCGCCTGGGGACTCGCGGCGTTGAACGGCGTCTCGACGACCTGCGCACCCCAGCGTCTGACGGCCTCAGCCGCAACCGACGGACTCGAGGAGACGCCCCAGGCTCGAATCTCGCCTCGATCCTGCAGGCGCCGCAGTTCGGCAAACGGCTCCTCGCGCATCACCGCCTCCATGGGCGGATCGTGGAGGAGGTAGACGTCGATGTAGTCGGTCTGGAGCCGCTGACGCGAGAGTTCGCACGCCCGCCGGATCGAGGTCGCACGGTAGTCCTGCGGCTGCTCGTCGAGAAGCATTTGCGCGCCATCGACGCCTGGCAGATATCCTGTCTTGGAGATGAACGTGACCTCATCGCGACGGTCACGCAGTGCCTGGCCAAGTATCACTTCGCTACGGCCATTGCCGTAGGCCTCCGCCGTGTCGAACGCCGTGATCCCAGCGTCGGCGACAGCGGTGACCAGCTCCGCGGCCTCGGGCGCGGGCATCGGCCCCCAGGCCAGGCCGCCAATCTCCCAGCATCCCATCGTGAGCGCGCTGACTTGCACTCCAGACGCACCAAGCGGTCGGTTGGTCATGACGAACACCTTCCAAATTCACGCGACGAAGCGCTCCACCCAGCGCATCAGGTCATCGCCAACAGAATTCCAGCCCGGCTCGAGGTTCAGCATATGTCCGCGTCCGTCGTAGAACGTTGGGACCACGCGATAGCGCGCGGCAATGCGTCGCGTGACCCAGGGCGAGATGACAGGATCGTCATCGCCCGCGCCAACAAAGACTGGGCATCGGATCTGGGAACGCTTGACGACGGGAGGCCAAAAAGCGAGCTGCCGGGCAAGGCGGCGAGGCTCGGGCACTCGCCGGGTCGCCAGTTCCGTGCGCTGTTCCGGACTGAGGCGATCCAGAAAGACCTCATCGGCAAAGGGGTGCATCGGACTGGAATCGAACGGCCGGCCGAAGAAGTTGCGGATACCAGTAAGGAGAAGGGGCGGGCGTGGGATGACCGGTATTCCGAATGGCGGCGCACTGGAGAGTAGGCACAGTCCGGAGGGTTCGGAGAGCGCGGCAGCAATCTGCGCAACCAGCCCGCCCATGCTGTGCCCAACGAGCACCGGATTGCCCAACTCTCGAACGACCGCCGCCACGTCCTCGGCGTAGTCGCGCAGCCCGAGACCTTCCAGTCGCCGGGGGTCGGCGCCCGGCTGGTGATGCCGCAGCCATATCGCATAGGTGGCATAGCCGTGCGCCGCCAGGTAGGGGCCAAGCTGGCGCCAGACGTGCGCGCCGACCCATATGCCATGCACCGCCACAATGGTCTGTGGCGCTTTCAGATCAGTCGTCGGCCAGTACAGCGCCTGTAGCGGACCAACAGTGACCGTACACATCTGACATATGGTACGAAGCGCTTCAGCGTCGCGGCCATGGGCCGCCCGCCTCCGCAACGCCGAGGCGGTCGATCAATGAAGGCCGGTGTGACTTGAGCGACTCGCCGCCCATTCTTCAGGTACGGAATGTCGTCAAGGACTTTGGCGGAGTCCGAGCGGTGGATCGCTGCACCCTGGACGTGACGCCGGGGACGATCACGGGGCTCATTGGTCCCAACGGCGCCGGCAAGACCACGCTGTTCAACCTGGTGTCGGGCGCGCTTCGTCCGACGAGCGGCCACATCCTTTTTGACGGTCATCCCATCAGCGGGATGCAACCGCACCAGACCTTTGCGTTGGGCCTGATGCGCACCTTCCAGATTCCAAGGGAATTGCGGCGCATGACCGTGCTGGAGAACCTGATGCTGGCGCCTGCGGGGCAATCCGGAGAGCGCCTCTGGTCCAGCTGGCTGACTCCGTGGAAGGTCGCGCGGGAAGAACGCCAGATTCAGGCTCGAGCCCTTGACGTCTTGGAATTGGTGAACCTCTCGCATCTGGCGAACGACTTTGCCGGCAATCTCTCCGGGGGCCAAAAGAAGCTGTTGGAACTGGCTCGCACGCTGATGGCCGAGCCCAAGCTGGTGCTCCTGGATGAACCGGGCGCAGGAATCAACCGCACGCTGCTTCGAGATCTCTCGGCCAATATCCTGAGAGCCAGCATCGAGCGAGGGGTGACGTTCTTGATCATCGAGCACGACATGCGATTCGTCATGACGATGTGCGACCCAGTAGTCGTGATGGCCAACGGTGCCGTCATTGCCGAGGGTCCGCCCCCTACCATTCAGCACGATCCCCAGGTGCTGGAGGCCTATCTGGGTGGACGGGTCGATGGCCCTGCTTGAGGCAGCCAATGTCGTAGCCGGCTACGGCGAGACCGAGATTCTGCATGGTGTTTCTATCACGGTGAATGCGGGCGAGGTGGTCACAATCATCGGGCCCAACGGCTGCGGTAAGTCCACGCTCATGAAGGCATTTGTCGGCCTGGTGCGAATCAAATCAGGCGCCGTGCGATTTCAGGGCGAGAACATATCGAGGCAAGATCCCGAACAGATTGTGCGCAGCGGGTTGTGCTACGTGCCGCAATCGGACAATGTCTTTCCGTCCCTCACTATCCGAGAAAACCTGGAAATGGGCGCCTTCGTGCGCACCGACGATTACCGCGGACGCATTGAGGACATGCTTAGGCTGTTTCCTGACTTGCAACGCAGTTCGCGACGGAAGGCCGGTAGCCTCTCCGGCGGTCAGCGTCAGATGCTGGCCATCGCCCGAGCCTTGATGTTGGACCCTACGCTGCTCTTGCTGGACGAGCCTTCCGCTGGTCTGGCGCCGGCGCTGGTGAGATCGGTCTTCGAGCGCATTCAACAGATCAACGAAACTGGCGTGGCAATCCTTCTCGTGGAGCAAAACGCCCGGGAGTCGTTACGTATGTCCGACCGTGGTTACGTGCTTTCAGGCGGCGCCAACCAGCTGGATGACAACGGCCCGGCATTACTCGACAACCCGGACGTCGGCCGCCTGTATCTCGGAGGCTAGACCCGCCGTTATGCAAGAAGCCCAATCTCAACGGCAAGGCCTCGTCCATGCTTCCTTGAGCGCCGCGAGGCGATTTAGCCCGATCGCGTCGCCGGGCCGCCTAACGCTCCTGATGGTGGCCGGTCTGGCGGCACTCGGTTTCCTGCCGTTCATCAAGATGGGCCTCGTGGTCAACGGAATCATCTTCGGGTCCGTCATCGCCTTGGGCGCCATTGGCCTCACGTTGGTCTACGGCATTCTGAAGCTCGGCAACTTCGCTCACGGCGATTACATGGCATTTGGCGCCTACGTAGCCTTTTTCATCGTTGACGGATTACTTCCACGGGTCGGGATTGAAGGCGCGGGCTTGGGTCCGTTCACGTTCGGCGTACCGGTAATCGTCGCGCTCCCCCTCTCGGCGATTGTCGTGGCTGCCGGGGCGATCGCGCTCGACGTTCTGATCTACCGACGACTTCGAGATCGTGGCGCCAGCACCGCTATTCTCATGGTGGCATCCCTGGGCGTGGCCATCGCCATTCGTGGACTGGTTCAGATGATCTGGACAGGGGACACCCAGCACTATCCCAGGGAATCGCGTCAGGTCTTTCACCTCCCAATGGAAGTTCGCATTCATCCTGACGGCGTATTCGTCGCCGTCGTCGCCACCCTCCTCGTCGCATTGGTTTACATACTGCTCACCTATACCAAAATGGGAAAGGCTATGCGAGCAACCTCCGACAATCCCACATTGGCGCGCGTCACCGGCATAAACACCAAACACGTCATCTGGTGGACGTGGGCCTTCGGCGGTGCGCTGGCCGCGGTGGCCGGCGTAATGCTTGCGGTAATACAGGCGCAATTGCTACCGATCATGGGGTGGAAGTTCCTCATACCGCTATTTGCTGCAGTGATTCTTGGTGGAATAGGAAACCCGTACGGTGCTCTCGTGGGTGCGCTCGTCGTCGGCGTGAGCATGGAGGTGTCCACTCAGTGGATCAATCCCAGCTACAAGCCAGCCCTAGCTTTCGCCATCATGATTGGTGTGCTCTTGGCGAGGCCACGGGGCATCTTTGGAGACTCTCAAAATTAAGGCACGAGCGTGGATCTGATCGGAATTTTCGACTATTTGATTGGCTTCGCCATCATGGCGATGATTTATGCAATCTTCACGTTGGGGCTCAATGTTCATTGGGGATTCACCGGCTTGTTCAATATCGGGATAGCTGGCTTCTTCGCGCTGGGCGCATACACTGCGGCGCTATTGACGTCGCCACCGCCGGATGTAGCCCAATTCGAGGACTTTATATTCGGCGGCAATCTGGCTCAGCTTGGCTTGCTTGACTTGGGCATTGATGCGTGGTTCTTCCTGGCTATCGTCACAGCCGCGGCGGTCAGCGGTGTCGTTGCTCTAGTCATCGGATCAGTAACGTTGCGTCTGAACGATGACTATCTGTCAATAGCGACACTTGGCATCGCGGAGTGCGTTCGGTTGTTTTTTCTAAATGAGAAGTGGGCCGCCAATGGCTCGAAAGGATTGTATCGGATCCCGAGGTTCATGGGCGATCTGGTTGCGCCCGATAACTATGACTATCTGTATGTCATCGTCGTACTGATTATCCTTGTAGTCCTCTTCGTGGCCGTGCAGCGAGCGGCCAGCTCGCCCTGGGGCCGCGTGCTAAGGGCGATTCGCGAGGACGAAGTCACGACGGCGGCGAGCGGTAAGAACGTCTTTCATTTCAAGCTCCAGTCGTTTGTGTTCGGCGCCATGATCATGGGAATCGGGGGCGCGCTCTTCGCGCATCACGTCCGCTTCCTTTCGCCGCTGACCTTCGATCCACTGCTCGCCACGTTTGTGATCTGGGCCATGCTCATGGTGGGCGGCTCCGGCAACAATGTGGGTGCCGTGGTGGGAGCCTTTGTGGTTTGGGGCGTCTGGGCCGGTACCCAGTTTCTTCCGGGCGTATTCGCCGACCCGAGCTTCCGGCTGCTCATGATTGGCGTGCTCATCGTCGTCATCATGCTGTTGCGGCCGGGCGGATTGCTCGGCGAGTGGCGGCGGCGGGTGGCCAGGATCGGCGACTCAGGCTTACCGCGTGAGCCGGATACCCCGGCCTAGCTGGTTCCTGTCTTGGATCCCATTGAGAGCGGGGCGGCTCGGTGAGCCGCCCCGCTCCGTGTGTGCCGTGTGCCGTGGGTACTAGGGCAGTTCGAACCTTCCGGTTGACTTGACCTCGTTGCCTTCGACGGTCCAGATCTCGATTGGTCCGGAGACGTCGCCGTGCTCGTCAAAGTCCACCGGACCAGACGCGCCCTCATAGTTGATGTCCTTGCCCTCGGCAATGAGCAGCAGGGCTTTCAGGATCCCGCCCGCACCCGGGCCTACGACGTCACCTGGCGGGTTCGCAACGTCCCGAAGGGCGTCGCGGATGGCCACGGAGTCCGTTGTCGTGCCGGCCTTGGCGGCTGCCAGCGCAATCAGCACCACGGCGTCGTACGTCTCGGCCAGGTACGGTTCCTGCGGCGCGTCCACGCCGAACGTCAAGGTGTAGGAGTTGTAGAACGCCCGCCGATCAGGGCTGTCTGGAGCTCCTGGGGAAGTGCCCAAGGTGCCGTCGAGCTTGCCGTCGCCTATTGCTTTGACCATGTCGTCGGACTTGACGCCGTCGACAAAGAGGAACGTATCGGCATATTCGCCTTCCAAGGCCTCGCGGAGGTAGATCTCGGCCTGCCCGGGATAGCTCATGGTGACCAGCACGTCGGGATCGCCTTCAGTGGCCTTCTCGAGCTCGGACGCGAAGGTCGGCTGGCTGTCCTCGTGGGGAACTGAAGCCGTGACGGTTCCGCCAAGCTCTGTGAAGGTCTGGGTGAAGCGTTCGGCCAAACCCTGGCCGTACGCGTTGTTGATGTACATGATCCCGGCAGTCTTATAGCCCTGTTCCCAGGCCAAGCGGCCCAGCACAACGCCTTGTGCCGCGTCGGACACGGTTGTGCGGAACAGGAAGTCGTCGTCTTCCAGCGCGGTGATGCTCGGCGCGGTCGACGAGTGCGAAATCTGGAGCGTCTGATTCGGAACAGTAACCGATGTCGCGACCGGAATGGTCACACCGCTAGCCAGCGCGCCGACGATTGCCGCCACGTTCTCCACATCCACCAGTGCGCGGGCCGAATCGACGCCCTGCACGGGGTTCACGCCCGTGTCGCGGCTGATGATGATTACCGCGCCACCCTGGACCCCACCGGCGCGGTTGACGTGGCTAGCGGCCAGATCAGCCGCGTTACCGTGCGAAACACCAAAGTACGACAGGGAACCAGTCAGTGCATTGAGGTGCCCAATAATCAAGGGGGGCAGGGTTTGGGCCTCTCTGACCACCTCGACCTGCACTTGCCTGATGACTTCAACGGGCTTTTCGATTTCGACGACCCGGATAACTTCCTGAACGACCGGTTTTTCAACCTCGACGGTAACCACCCGTTCGACCTCGACCATTACCTGCTTTTCGACTTCGACGGTCCTGACGACCTCGCTAACACTACCGCCGCTTTCGCCACACGCAGCGAAGATTAGCGCCAGCACACTGGCCAACAGTACGACGGCAATTCTTAGCCCTCTGACCATCAGTTTCTCCCTTGTCGAAGTCGAGTCACAGAATAAAAATCGGCGGCTGCCGGCGCACCCAGGGCCGCCCAGATCCGAAACCGGCAGCGATGCGTCCGGCCAAATTGATCCATTGGTCAGTCCGGCACTGTGGCAACCGCGGCCGCATCCGCGGCGGCGGCCAAAACGTCCGCCGCCTCGTCGATGTCCGCGTCGCTGATCTGATGGTGCGTAACCAGCCGGAACATGTCCCCGCGAGGCCCACCGACGCCAACACCGCGCTTAGCCGCCTCTTCGCTAAAGACATTCAGGTCAAGCACCTTGGGGTCCCAGGTCACAAAGATGAGGTTGGTGTAGACCGGCGAGACCAGGCGCAGCCCGGGCAAGTCATCGATCACGTCGCCAAGCTGTTTGGCGCGGCGGTGATCGTCCGCCAGACGACCGGGGCCATCCCGTAGGGCAAGCAAGCCGGCCGCCGCCATCATGCCACCCTGCCGCATGCCGCCGCCAACCAGTTGGCGGGTTCGGCGTGCCCGCTGGATCAGGTCGCTTGATCCCACGATCATCGATCCGAAGGGCGCGCCAAGTCCCTTGGAGAGACAAAACTGCACGGTGTCGGAGCCGTCGGCCAAGTCCGCCACCGGCACATCCAGCGCCGCGGCGGCATTGAATATCCGAGCGCCATCGATGTGCAGCCGCATTCCGTGCCGGCCAGCCAGTGCCGCGAGTTCGCGCATGACGTCGGGGCCCCAGGCCACGCCGCCGCGTCGATTGTGCGTGTTCTCGGTCCAGATAATTGCCGGGTTGAGCGAGTGGGTTGTCACCGGCGAGATATACGGCTCGATGTCTTTCGCCGTGAGATAGCCCGGCGATTGAATCGGTATGACGCTGCACCCGGCCAACGTGGCGAATCCGCCAGCCTCGGCCAGCGTTACGTGCGACTCCGGATCGACTAGGAGCGAGTCGCCGCGTTGCGTCAGCGTGAGCAGGCTGACGAGATTGCCCATCGTGCCGCTGGTCACGAACAAGGCCGCTTCCTTGCGGAAGAGCACAGCGGCGAGGTCCTCCAGCTCCCGAACGGTCGGATCCTCACCAGCCTGATCGTCGCCGACCTCGGCGCGCGCCATGGCCTCGCGCATCTCCTCGGTGGGCGTGGTTTGGGTGTCGCTGCGGAGTTCGATGCGAAACGGCGGCACGGCGGCCTCCGGCTGGAGGTGGCGAATGGCAATCATTCTAGTGACCGCGCGCCCGCGGCTCTGGCCAAGCTTGGGAGTGGGGCTGCCATTGACCGCTTGGGTGGCGCATGCCACCATCAACGAGAGGCCGCGCTAGGTGGGGAGCTAGCGGTGCCCTGTACCCGCAATCCGCTATAGCGGGCTGAATCCCCGCCTGAGGTCCGCCCGCAACGTGTCTGCCGCGGACGCTCGGTGTCGAACGCCGGGCCTCGTGCGACGAAGGCCTTCCAACCCCGTCAGGTCCGAGAGGAAGCAGCGGTACGAAGCACCCTTCGGGTGCCGCGAGACCACCTGGCCGGAGCCGTGGCCCGACGGTAAGGCGTTGTTGGTCGGATCGACGGCGGGTGCGCGGCCTCTATCTCTATCATGACGCTCACGTCATGCTGGGAGGCTCTCGTGGCCGCTTCGCGCCCGCCGTCGTTTCAGGCCCTGTACAACCGCTATCGCCCGCAGCGGTTCGACGAGTTGATTGGCCAGGAACACGTGGTACGGACGCTGCAGAACGCCCTGGTTCACAACCGGCTCAGCCACGCCTACCTTTTCTCAGGCGAGCGGGGCACGGGCAAGACAACCGCCGCGCGGCTGCTCGCCAAGGCGGTCAACTGCCTGGAAGGCATCCAGGCGGAAACCTGCGGCAGCTGCGACCACTGCCAGGCCATCGCCAACGGATCGTTTCTGGACCTGATCGAGATGGACGCCGCCTCGCACCGCGGCATTGACGACATCCGCGAGATTCGGGAACTCACCCAGTTCGCGCCGAGCGCGGGGCGCTACCG
Source organism: Chloroflexota bacterium (assembly GCA_965263175.1). Classification (GTDB taxonomy): domain Bacteria; phylum Chloroflexota; class UBA11872; order UBA11872; family UBA11872; genus UBA11872. The sequence continues at coordinate 1,801,594 of OZ253587.1, read as the reverse complement.
CGTGTACATCATCGACGAGGTCCACCAGCTCTCGCCGCCCGCAAAGGACGCACTGCTGAAGACGCTGGAGGAACCGCCACCGCAGACGCTCTTCGTGCTGGCGACAACCGAGCCGCACCGGGTGCCAGCCACCATCCGGTCGCGCACCCAGCACCTGACGTTCCGCCGCATAGGCGTACTGGAGCTCACCTCACAACTCCGCGCCATTGCCGAAGCCGAGGGCGCCCAGATCGACGAAGCCGCGTTGCACACGCTGGCTCGCAACGCCGGCGGCAGCGCGCGGGACGCGGTAAGCCTGCTGGACCAGGCGCTGGCGTACAGCGACAACGACGCCACGGCCGACGCCGTGAACGCCATGTTGGGCCTGACCGGTCGCGACGCCGTCATCCAGCTCCTTGGGCGACTGATCGATGGCGACGCCGCCGCCGGCCTGCAGGCGATTGGGAAAGCCATCGACGACGGCACCAGTCCGAGCACTCTGCGTCAGCAGATCATCGACATCCTGCGCGAGATCCTGATTCTGAAGGCCAGTCCCGACACGACAGCCGTGGGACACCTGACGGAGGACGAGGCCTTCGAACTCACCCAGCGCACGGCGGGTTCGAGCTTGCGCGACATCGTGCGCACGCTGGAAGTGTTCGCGGAACCGGACCCGCCGTCGCGGACCGGGGTGGACGCCACGCTGGAACTCGAACTGGCATTCGCCCGGGCGGTGCTGGCCATTACCGAACCCGCGGAGGCGCCGGCGCCGGCACGGCCTATCAGTGAAACCCGCACGGCGGTCCCTCCCACGCCATCGCCCGCGCGGGCGGCGGACTCGCCGGCCGCTCCAACCGAAGCCGCGCCGCAGCCGTCCCCAGCGGTCCCCGCGCCGCAAGCCGCCGCCGCGGACGGCGACCTGTCGGCGGCCGCGATTGCCGCTCGCAAAGATGACTGGGTATCAGTGATTCGCCAGGAGTCGCGCGAGATTGCTCCTTACGTGGGCGAAGCCGAGGTCTTGGAGTTCGCGGACGGCACCGTAACGCTGGGGTACCGCAGCCGGTTCCTGTTCGACCGCGTGCAGCAGCCGAATGCGCTGCGCCAGGTGGCACGAGCGCTTTCGCAGGTTCTTGGCCGACCGATCCAGGTTCGCAATGAACAGCGCGGCGCCTCGGTGCCGGCCAGACGACCCTCGACGAGGACAACGGTCGACGATGACCCGGTGGTCCGCGTGGCGATGCGCGAGTATGGGGCCACGCCCGTTCCAGACAGCTCCACCCAGGGAGGTTGACGCATGTCGATGAAGATGTTCCGGCAGTTTCAGAAGCAGATGGAAAAGGTTCAGGACGAGCTGAAGTCGATGACCGTCGAGGCTTCGGCGGGCGGGGGCGCAATTACGGTGGTTGCCACCGGCGACCAGCGCATTGTCTCGCTCGACATCGACCCATCAGCTGTCGACCCCGAGGATGCCGAGTTGCTGGCCGACATGATCATGGTGGCGGTGAACGATGCGATCGAGCAGTCGCAGGAGCTGGCCAAGAGCAAGCTTGGCGGACTGACCGGCGGCCTGAAGATTCCGGGCCTCGGCTAGCGAGTGGCGGACGCGCTCCCCCGCGCGGTCACGCGGCTGATCGACGAGCTCGCGCGGCTTCCCACCGTTGGCCCCAAGACCGCGCAGCGCCTGGCCTTCTTCCTGCTGCGACGGTCGTCCAGCCAGGCGCTCACCCTGGGGACGGCCATCGCGACCCTGCACGAGGGCATTCAGACGTGTGAGCGCTGCCGCAACTTCGCGGACGTCAATCCGTGTGCCCTCTGCCAGGACCCCACGCGCAACACCGCGCTGATTTGCGTGGTCGAGGACCCGCTCGACCTGGTGGCGGTTGAGAACTCGGGCGGGTTTAACGGGCTGTATCACGTGCTGCACGGCACCATCTCGCCGCTGGAGGGCATTGGACCAGACGATCTCACGATCGATCTGCTGGTCAGGCGCGCCGGGCGCGAGGGCATCGGCGAGATCGTGGTGGCGACCAACGCGACCATCGAGGGCGACGCCACGGCCATGGAGATTCGCCAGCGTCTCAGCGACCTGGGTGTGCGCGTCACCCGCCTGGCCCGCGGACTCGCAACCGGTGGGGACATCGAGTACGTTGACGCGGCAACCATTGCGCAGGCGCTGGAGGGTCGTCGTGAGATCTGAGCTTGCTGCCCAGCCCGAGGCTTCGTCTGGCGTTCAACCCACTCGGTTGCGCTGGCTGGGCCACGCAACGTTTCTACTCACCAGCCCCGGCGGCGTGCAGCTGCTGCTGGACCCATTCAACGCCGATCTGGGCTATCCCGTCCCCGAGCTTCCGCCGATCGATCTGGTCGGCGTCAGCCACGAACACGCCGACCACAACAACGTAGAGTTGGCGCCGGGCGCACCCAAGGTCGTGCGCGGCATCTCGGCGAGCGGCTGGCATCCGGGGACCGTGGCGTTCGGCGATGTGACTCTCACGATGATCGGCGGCGCTTTCCACGATGAAGCCGGCGGCCAGCTGCGCGGACGCACCGCCTTCATGTCCGTGGAGATCGGTCAGCTTCGCATCCTGCATCTGGGGGACCTGGGGCACCGGCTGGACACAAATCTGCTGGCCCAATGCCGCGGACATCAGGTGTTGCTCATCCCGGTAGGTGGCTTCTACACCATCGATGGCGAGACCGCGGCCGCGACGATGGACGAAATCCAACCGGCGCTCACGATTCCCATGCACTACCGGACGTCGCGCCTACCTGGACATCCGACCTCGCCGCTGGCAGAGACTGGATTCCTGGTTGGCCGTGAGGTGCGGCGACTCGCGGAAACCGAAATTGCGCTGGGTCCCGACGACCTGCCGTCGCGGCCCGAGGTCGTCGTGCCGGCTGTCCCTGGCGGCTAGCTCCCCGGTCGACGCGGCGGCGGGCAGGTCACCTCAGCTTCTTTGGTGACATCGTCGAAGTGCGCCTCGCGAACATTCCCAACCTCAACGGACGTGATCCGGGCAGAAACCCGCATCGGTTCCTCGACGAGGCAGCGCAGGGCCGATTCCCAGCGCAGGGTGACACCGGCCCGCAGCCGTTCCGGCACCCAGGTCAGGGTCTTGGTGTCGCGCGCGCCGCCTCCAACCTCGCGCCCGCCCTCGTTGGTGATCTTCGCGCGCGTCGTCGGGCTGTAGTCCCGGTCAGATCCCGCACTTTCCGGAAGCGTCAGGGTCGTTTCGATCAGCACGTCCGTCAGACCGATGTTTGTCACGAGCAGAATGACGTTGGTGCGGCTGGGGCCAACCTCCTCAGTCTGAATCTCAAACTTGAGCTCGGGGGCAGGCGTTGGGGTGGCCAGAGATTCCACGCTGCCGTTGCAGGCCAGGGCCGCAAGGCCAACCACCAATAGCGTTAGCGTGGCCAAGCCAAGCCGCAGCCACCGATTGTCGAATGCCATGGCCGGATTCATGACATAGAGCTTAGTGCAGAATGCGCCGCAGTCGGGAGATTTCGCTCCGCGTCTTCGCTATGCAAGGACACCGCACATCGAACGCCCGCTGACGATCACGCTGCTCTTCCTGAGGCTGGGACTCACCGCGTTCGGGGGCCCGGCGGCCCACATCGCCATGATGCGGCACGAGTTCGTGACGCGCCGCCGCTGGCTGACCGACCGCCGCTTCCTCGATCTGCTTGGGGTCACCAATCTGATCCCAGGCCCGAACTCCACCGAGATGGCGATTCATCTGGGACGAGAGCGCGCCGGGTGGCGGGGCCTTGCGGGCGCTGGGGTTGCGTTCATCGCGCCGGCCGCGGTAATGGTTTCCGTGCTCGCGTGGTTTTATGTCGAGTTCGGTTCGACCCCTGCGGTGACCTGGGTGCTGTACGGGGTCAAGCCGGTCGTCATCGCCATCGTGGCGAACGCCATCTGGGGTCTGGGACGCGTGGTCGTGCGCCGCTGGCAAACCGCGCTGGTGACGGCCGCCGTTATCAGCCTTGGCCTGCTGGGAGTCAATGAACTCCTGCTCCTGTTCGGCGGCGGAGTGGTGGGCGCCCTGATCCAACGTCCGCGCTGGCTGACCGGACGCCTGTCCGGTGTGCTCTTCGCGCCGCTGGCCAGCTTGAATTTGGCTGCCGTTGCCCCGGCAACGTTCAGCCTGGCAGGCATGGCCTTGCTGTTTCTGAAAATCGGCGCGGTGCTCTACGGCAGCGGTTATGTGCTGTTGGCGTTCCTGCGCGCCGATTTCGTGGATCGGCTGGGTTGGCTGACGGAAACGCAGCTGCTGGACGCCGTGGCGATTGGGCAGGTGACACCGGGCCCGGTGTTTACCACCGCGACGTTTATAGGGTTCCTGCTGGCCGGGGTTCCTGGCGCCATCGTGGCAACGGTCGCGATCTTCATTCCGTCATTCGTGTTCGTGGCCGCGATTCACCCGCAGGTCGAGCGACTGCGCGCATCCAGCGTCACGGCCCCGATTCTCGACGCCGTCAACGCCTCCGCCGTTGGTCTGATGACGGTGGTGATGGTGTTCCTTGGTCGGTCGGCGGTGGTCGACGTTCCGACGATCCTGGCAGCGCTGGCGGCGCTGACCGTCCTGATCTTTACGAAGGTCAACTCGCTCTGGCTGATTCTGGCCGGGGCGGTGATGGGCGCTGCCATGAACGGACTCGGCCTCGCGGCCTAGCTCCGACGTCTGGCTCAGACTGCGTACGCCGCAAGCCACACGCCAATTAGAGGAGGACCGACGGCGCAATTCAGCTACTCGATTGCCGGTGTGCCTAGGCGAGCGCCGCGCGCACCGCGCATACTGATTGAACATGACAGCAGCGCCTGGGCGCGTACCCGGCGCTGAATCGGGCGGTGGAGGCCCTGTGGCAAGCGCGCCGTCCGAGACTGAGGCGTCGGTCAGCCTCCAGCGGCCGTCAATCGTAATTCTGCTGGGTGTTCTGGTTGTGGCCGCCATGGTCACAACTTCGCCCATCGCGTACTGGCTGCTCTACTCGCTTGGTGGTCTCATCACCCTTTCGTATGTGTGGACGCGAAACGCGGCACGCTCGCTGGAGCTTCGCCGACGGCTCCGCGGACACCAAATCACCGTAGGCGACGAGGTTCAGGAGGATTTCGAACTCGTCAACACGAGCCGTCTGCCAATTCTGCTCGTGGAAGTGGACGACCACTCGGAGTTGCCCGGCTACCGGGCCTCCGTGGCGGAGAGCCTGGGGCCCCGCCAGCGCAAGCGCTGGATTTCACGAGGTATCGCCGCCCGCCGCGGACTCTACGGTCTCGGACCGACCGACCTGCGAATCGGCGACCCATTCGGCATCTTTGCCTCCGAACGGCGGATCGACGTTCGGACTACGATCGTGGTTTATCCGCCTATCTCAATCATGGCTGACGTTGAAATCCCGGCCGGGTCGATGGTGGGCACGTCGCGCTCATCAATCCGAACCCACCAGGTCACGTCGGACGCAGGTGGACTGCGGGAGTTCCAGCCCGGCGATCCACTCAAGCGCATCCACTGGCTCTCCAGCGCGCGTCGCGATCAACTCCTGGTGAAGGAGTTTGATCTGGAGCCAACGGCCAACCTTTGGATAGCCCTGGACCTGGATCGATCCGTTCAGGCTGGCCATGGTGACGAGTCCACCGAGGAATACGGCGTCAAGATCGTGTCGTCGCTGGCTCATCAGTTCGTGCGTGACAACAAGGCCGTGGGCTTCATCGCGCTGAGCCGCCAGGCTCGGTATCTGATCGAGCCACAGAAGGGACTCAAGCAACTGTGGCGGATTCTGGAGACGCTGGCGATTGTGCAGGCCACCGGCACCGTGCCGTTTCATGAGTTCCTTTCCGCCAGCGCGGCCGGGCTGGGTCGCGGCACAAGCCTGGTTGCGATCACGCCCTCCGCCGACTCGCGGTGGCTCACCAGCCTTACCCAACTTGGTCACCGCGCGATCTACCCGCTGGCGGTCGCGATGGACGCCTCAACATTTGGGCCCGGGGAGTCGAACGCTGGCCTCAGCCAGGCGGCGGGGGGGGCGGGCATCGGTTTCGTCAGCGTCGACCGTGGGATGCGCTTTGAGATGATCCGCGCCGACGGTCGCAACCTGGCGGAGTTCGAACGCAGCCAGCGGCGGCCGGTCACGCTGGCGCCCGCGTGAGGCTGCCATGACCGCAGCCGCAGCCAGCCGCCCGCGTCCACTGGCGCGCGCCCTTCAACTCCCCCGCACCGCGTGGCTGCCGCTAACGCTGATTGGGACAGCCACGCTTGCTCCCATCGTCAGCATCCACTCCGTGGGCTGGGCGCCGGGCACGGAGGTGCTGCTATCGGTAGCCCTTGTCGCCATTCTCTTTGGGTTCGCGCTGTCGCGAAGCCGCCTGGCGTCACCCTGGATCATCCTCATCGGGCTAGTCAGCGACCTGGGCGTGGCCTACGTCGTGGCCTCAGAGGCGTTCCCGGGACCCCTGGACGCCATTCGCAACTTCGTACTGCTCTTTGGGGACACCGTGGAGTGGGTTCAGTTGCGACAGGCCGGGAACCTGGTGCGCGAACAGCCGCTGGCCTCGGCCGTGGGCGAGAGCGCCGGGCTGCTGCAAGACCTGTTCTTCCGGCTCGAGACGTGGTTCCAGGCCGCCTTTGAGTTTCAGGTCAGCCGAGACAACGTGGTGTTTCTTTTCTGGATGACGATGGCCGCGTGGGGCATGGGCTTTGCGGCGGCCTGGGCGGCGTTCCGGTTGCGCAATGCCTATCTGGCCATCGCGCCGGGCACGCTGGCGATCGCAGTCAACGTCACCTACGTGGGTCCGGACTGGCCGCCGTTCGCGGTATTCCTGATTGCGGCCCTGGCGCTGACCGTGCATACGCGCCTGGCCTCGCTTGAAGCCAGATGGGAGGACACGCGCACCGACTACTCGGATGAGCTTGGCCCCACGGTGCTGATCGTGAGCGCCATGCTGATTACCGGGGTGGTGTTTCTGTCGCTGATCCTGCCGCGGGCGGCAGGCAACCCTTTGGCCGAAGCCTTCTGGACCTATATGGGCGATGGCTGGGGCAACGTTGAAGCCGGCATCCAGCGTGTGTTTGGCGGCGTCACGAATCCTTCCGGCTCCACTCTGGCCGGGCGAGAGACGCTGGCGCTGGGGGGACCCGAGCCGTTTGCGCGCAAAGAGACCTTGATTATCGAGAGCACGGTGCCCTCGTACTGGCGCGGGCAGACCTTTGACACTTACACCGGGCAGGGTTGGCGTAGCACGATGCGGTCGCTGGAAGGACGCAAGGCCAACCAGCCGCTCACCGAGAGCCTCGACCTGCGGTCTCGACTTGCGTCGCGCTCGAACATCGAGATTCTGGACTCGAATTCGGCGATTCTGTTCGCGCCTGGTGACGTCCTGCGGCTGAATAGGCCGTATCAGGTACAGGTCGCGGAGCGTGACGTGGCGATCGATGACTACGCCTCGGTCCGCGCTACCCGACGCGTCGGCCAGCGGCTCGTCTATTCCGTGGACTCGACCCTGGCCGCGGCGACGACCGAGCAACTGCGCGCCGCGCCAACCACGTATCCAGCGTGGGCTGAGCGCTACATTGAGCTTCCCGAACTCCCGCCGCGTGTGCTGGAGTTTGCCGCCCGCCTAGCCGAAACTGGCGAAACGGCCGTCGACCGCGCACGCGCCGCCGAATTCTTCATGCGGCGCTTTCCGTTCGCGCAGGAAATGGAACCGTTGCCACCGGATCGGGACGCGACCGACTATTTCCTCTTCGACCTGCGCCGTGGGCACTCCACGCTCATCGCCTCGACAATGGCCGTGCTCGTCAGAGCCATGGGCATCCCGGCGCGGGTGGCCGCGGGCTACGCCCAGGGTGTCTTCGATCCAGTCACCCAGCGCTACATCGTGAACCCCAGCGATTCGCACACCTGGGTGGAGGTCTATTTCCCAACGTACGGCTGGGTGCTCTTTGAGCCCTCGGGCTTCAGGGCGCCGGAAGTGCGCGGCGGCGCGGCCGACGGAACCGCCGGAGGCGGGGGACCGAACCCGGACGCAGCCGATCTATCGATGGTCGACGACTTTCTCGACGAGCTGGAGGAGATGGACTTATCCAACTTCCAGCCGCTGGAACCGTCCGACGGGCAGAGTCCAGTTCAGGAATTTATCGCCAACCTCGGAACGGCCGTCCTGGCCCTGGTGGTAATTGGTGGGTCCCTCATAGCGCTGGGGGTGTTGTACCTGCTGGGTTCGCTCGTGCGCGACTGGCTGCAGAATCCCCGCGCAGCCGTCAGCCGGCGGTACGAGCGAATGGTCAGGTTGGCCGGTCGCGCTGGTTACAATACTCGCCGCGGGTTTACGCCGGCGGAGCTTGGCCGCCAGCTCGCTGCCGAGCTTTTTCCGGCGCCCGCCACGGAAGCGTCCACCAACATCCCGGCCCCGCCCGAAGTTGTCGCGGAGACATATGTTCGCGCCATTTACGGCCGGCGGCAGATCTCACGCTCGGAGCGACGAATGGTTGACAAGGCCTGGCGGCAGGTGCGCATGCGGCTGGCGTTGCGCATGATCGGCCGCCCCCTAGGGCGGCCGACGCCGTCTGGCGCCTGAGCCATGGACCTGGCAGGAGTTCGAGACATTGCAGTGGTCGTACTGGCGGCCGTGGCGCTGGTTACGACACTGGTTTTCCTCATCACCGGCATGCTGGTCTGGCGTCTGCTGGCCGCGATCCGGGCCGATGTCACGCCGATCATCCAATCGGCCCGGGAGACCGTGGACACCGTGCGAGAGACCACGGAACTCGTGAGTGACGCAGTCAAGGACGGCGCCAGTTCGACCTCGGGCGCCCTCAAGAAGTTTCGACGGATCCTGAACATGTCCTTGCGCTGGTGGGGTTGAGTGGATTCGACAATGACCTGGATCATCATTGGAGCGGCCATCGGGTTCTTCGTGGGGGGCGCTATCGGAACCATCGTGGCGCCGCAGCGGGCCCGGAAAATCCTGGATGCATTGCCGGAGCAGCTGAGCGCAATACGCAACGCGGCAGAGCAAGCGGCCGGTGAGGCTGAAGAGACTGTGCGGCACCGTTCGCAGCGTTCGCGCGGCCGCCGACGCCGGCGCAGCCGCGGACGCCGCAGCCGAACCTGATGGAAACCGCGCGCGACATCGCGATCATCATCCTGGTGATCCAAGGACTAATCATTGGGCTGGCCGTTTTCGTGGCCGGCATTCTGGGGTCCATCGCCATCGTGGAAGCCACCGTGAACGTGCGGCGCGGCCTGCGGCGCACTGCCGCGAAGCTGGAGCAGACGGGCGAGCGCGTGGACACGATTGTGGAGACGCGGATTCTCCCGCCAGTCGTCCAATACCACCGTGGCCGCGCGGCGGCGCGCTCGACGCTGGAACAGGCACGGCGCGCGCTGGACGATCTCAAGCGCACGGCGCGGATGGGCGGTAGCAGCTAGATCGCCGTCCGGACGGGCCCGTTATTCAGACGCCCGTCAGTTCGTCCCTGAGAGCCTTGAGCTGCAGATACCAGCCAACCAGATCCTCAAGCGTGTACCGCGCGTTCAAGCCGCTCGGACTCGGCGCCAGGAAGACCGCCGACGATTCCAGCAGCATGGCCTGACAGCCCGGTCCGGGCCGCGGGGTGGAAGCGGGCCCCTCGCCATACCTGAGATAGTTGCGATACCCGGCGATGCCCTGAAAGCAGACGATGCGCGGCTTGAAGCGCCTGATTTTCTCCTTCAAGACTGGCGCCCAGCGCCGGTAGTCAGCGGCTCGAAGCTTGTTCGCGGTGCTACTCGGTTGCTTCACCACGTCGGTAAGTCCGACACCGAACTCCAGAACCCGAGAGTCGTTCTCTGGCCCCAATGGCTCGCCGAACAGGCCCGCCCGGTTGGCGGCTCGCCAGAAGCGGTTACCCGGCCGGGCGTAGTAATGCCCGCGCTCAACCGAATACAAGCTCGGATTGATCCCAACCAGCACGATGTCGAGGCCGGGCTGAAGGTAATCGGGCAGCGTCTTCACGGATTACAGGCGGCGGGTCGGGGCCTTGGCGCCCGTGATTTGCGGCATGCGTGGAAAACTCCGCACACTTCGGCAGTTCGTCATTGGACCACATCGGTCCTGGATCGCCAAGGCAGCGCACGCACGCGTGACAACCATTGAAACGCACCTAGGGACATTGCCCGACGTTCAGTTGCCAACGGTCATTCCAGCCGCCGCCATTGCGCGCCGCGTCCGAGAACTCGGCGCGGAGATCTCAGCGGCCTATGCAGGTCGCGACCCGATTCTGGCGTTGGTGCTCCATGGCGCGTTCATCTTTGCCGCCGACCTCACGCGCGTCCTCACCACCGCGCACCGGGTTGAGTCGCTGGCGCTGGCTTCCTACGAAGGTCGCGAGTCGAGCGGCCAGGTGCGGGTCGTCAAGGACCTGGGTTGCGACATCTCGGGACAGGATGTCCTGGTCGTTGAGGACATCGTGGATACGGGCCGCACGCTGGCGGCCACGCTGGAGGTTCTGGAACCGCGGCGTCCGCGCTCGATCGAAGTCGTGACGCTGCTCGACAAGCCCTCACGCCGCCTGATCGACGTCACGCCGCGCTGGGTCGGATTCGAAATCGACGACGTCTTCGTCGTTGGCTACGGCCTCGACTTGGATGGTCGGTTCCGCGGCTTGCCCTATATTGCGAACGCTGACGCCCTCGATCTGAACGGCGCGCCGTAGCCCAATGCCTCTGGTCACTGTCGACAATCGCTCCATATCGCTGGACGTTCGAGGTTCCGGCGGCGCCACGGTGCTCTTCATCCACGGCATCGGGCCCGGAGGCGTGATCTGGGATCTGGTCACACAGGGGTTGGCGGAGACAAGCCGGGCCTTGGTATTGGACCTTCCCGGGTTTGGAGCCAGCGTACGCGGAGACCTGTCGGGGGACGTGGACGACGCGGCCACCCTGGTTCACCGAGTGCTGCACACGCATGGTCAAACCGAGCCACTGATTGTCGTCGGGCACGCCTACGGAGGCCTGGTTGCGCTGAACTTCGCAGCACGCTTCCCCAGTCACGTTAGCCGACTCGCACTCGTGTCGACCGCGGGCTTCGACCGCAATCCAGCGGCGACGCTGGAACGCCGGGACGATGTGCGATCCAACGGCTGGGATGCCGCCGCGGCCGACGCCTGGCTGCGGGCGGGTCTGGTTGAAGACTTGGCCGAAGCACACTTTGACGCCATGCGCGATCAGGCGGCCGCCGTCGACGCGAACCTGATCACGGCCTGCCTGGCCAGCAGTGCACGGCGCGTGTTGCTGGAGGACGCGACCGACGTCAACCTACCGCTGCTGCTCGTCCGCGGCTCCGACGATCCCTTCGTGACCGACGACGACCTGCAGATCCTGGCCGCCCGCATGCCAGGGGCCGAGGTCTTCACCCTGGCCGGCGCTGGACACTGGCCCAGCCTTGAGGCGCCCGACGAATTGCGCGCCGAACTGGTGCGCTTCTTCGAACTCTGACCACCAGGGTGGAGTGCTAGCCTTCGCCCTGACGCGCGTACCAAAAGACGGACACACGGCATGAAATTTGTTCGTTACGCCACTGAATCAGGTTCAGCCCTCGGCTCGCTCAAAGAATCCGGCGCGATTTACGAAGTGACCGGCGACATGTTTGGCGACTACGAGGTCGGCGCGCAGGTCGGCACGGTGGACGACCTCGAGTTGCTGGCGCCGGTCGATCCCGGCAACGTCATCGCCGTCGGGGCGAACTATCTGGCTCACATCCTGGAAGGCCACGACGAGGACGCCATTCCGAAGTTTCCGATGATCTTCATGAAACCAACCTCGGCCATCACCGGACCCGGCGCTCCCATCGTGCTGCCGGACCCGGCGAAATTCACGCAGTCGATGAGCGACCCGGACCTTCAGCAGGACCCGTTCGGCGAGGTGCACTATGAAGCCGAACTGGTCGCGGTGATCGGCAAGCGCTGCCGGAACGTGTCGGAGGACGAGGCCCTGGACTTCGTGCTGGGCTATAGCTGCGGCAACGACGTCAGCGCGCGCGGCCTGCAGTTCAAGGAAATGGCCACGGGCGTTCTGCTCATGGGCAAGGGGATGGATACCTTTGCGCCGCTCGGGCCGTGCATCGCCACCGACCTCGACCCCACGAATCTCGATATCATGGCCCGGCTCAACGGCAATGAGTTGCAGCACAGCAACACGTCGGACCTGCTCTTTAGCGTGGCGGCGCTGGTTGCGTACACCTCGCAGGGCATCACGCTGAACCCCGGCGACTGCATCTACACGGGCACGCCCGCCGGTCCCTCCGCGCTTTCTCCAGGGGATGTCGTGGAGATCGAGGTCGAAGGCGTGGGTGTGCTGCGCAACCCGGTAACCGCCGCCTAACCAGCTGCGGCTGTGGCGGAATGACCCGCGTGATCGAACTGCCCTACGGCGACGCAACGCTTGCGGTCCGCAGCGCCGGCGTCAATTTGACCGGGGTCTACACGCCGCGTCCCACGGCGCCAGCGCGCGACCCGCAGGCACTTGTGCGTGCGGCGCTGGATACCCCGATCGGGTCTGTACCTCTACGGGAAGCGGCTCGCGGCAAGACCAGCGCGCTGAGTCCTTATCGACGACATCACGCGCGAGACTCCGGCGGATCTGCTGCTGCCGCCGATCCTCGACGACCTGGAGACGGCCGGAATCTTGGCGGACGACATCCGTGTAATGGTCGCGCTGGGCACCCACCGTCCGATGACTGACGCCGAGATCAGGCACAAGGTCGGAAACGATGTACTGGCACGAGTCCAGATAATGCAGCACGACCACCGCACGGCGCCCTTGCGCAGCCTGGGAGTGACGCCGAGCGGAACGCCGATCGAAGTGAACGAGCACCTGTTTGCGGCCGATCTCGTCATCGGGACCGGCGCCGTGGTGCCCCACCACATTGCGGGATTCTCGGCGGGCGCCAAAATCGTCCAACCCGGGGTCTCCGGCGCCGCCACGACCGCCGCCACGCACATGTTCAGCGCCCGCGCGCGGACACCGCTGTTGGGCCGGGTCGAGACGCCCGTACGCGCCGAGATGGACCTGATTGCGGAACGCTGCGGCATGACGCACGTGCTGAACGTGACACTCAACGCCGACGGACGGATCGTCACCGCGCGGTTTGGCGCAACCCGTTTGACATTTCGGCGGGCTGTCGACGACGCGCGGAGCATCTACGGCGTCCGCACGCCCGCCAGCCTGGACGCGGTGGTTGCCGGGTCGCACCCGTGCGACATCGAGTTCTGGCAGGCCCACAAGAGCCTGTACCCGGCCATGCTGATGGTCCGGCCCGGTGGAACCATCATCGTGGTCACGCCCTGCCCCGAAGGCGTGGCCGTAACCCACCCGGAAATCCTGGACTACTCCGCGCAGCCGGCCGCTGTGCTTCTGCGGCGCTACGAGAACAACGAGATCAAAGACCGTGTGGCCGCCTCGCTTGCCGTGGCCTGGGCAAGGGTCCGGGACCATGCGCGGGTTGTCCTGGTGTCCGACGGCATTGCGTCCCACGAGGCGGCGGCACTTGGGTTCGACACGGCGCCGGATGTCGAAACCGCCTTGGCGGTCGTCGCGCGGAACGCCGGCGCTGCCCCGCGGGTAGGGGTCCTGACGCACGCACCGGACACGCTGCCGCTGGTGGCCTGAGTGGTGGAGCGCTGGGCCGTCATCGCGGACGATCTGACCGGCGCGCTGGACACCGCACTCCAGTTCCGAAAGGCCGGACAGCAGACCTTCGCTTCGACCCGACCCGGTGTCTGGCCTTCGGACGGCAGGGTCGTTGCCATGAGCACCGAGACCAGGCACACATCGGCCGAGACGGCCGCCGCGCGCGTTCAGGCCGCGTTCCGCGCCCTGCGGCGCGGGCCGCCACGGCGGCTGTACAAGAAGACCGATTCGCTGCTGCGCGGCAATATCGGCGCGGAGTTGCGGGCCTTGCGCGACGCCACAGGCGCCCAGCCACTCGTGTTCGCGCCGGCCTTTCCCGCAGGCGGACGCACCACGATTGACGGCATCCATAGGCTCAATGGCGTTCCGGTTGCCCAAACGGCGCCGGGACGCGACGAGCTGATCCCCGTAGGTGAGTCGCACATCCCGACGCTCTTGCTGGACAGCGCCCAGCTGAAGGTTGAATCCGTACCGCTTGACGTCGTACGCGGCGGTCAGGACGTGCTGGTCGCGGCGCTAACAAGTGCGGACCAGTCCGGCATCGACGTGGTAGCGCCGGACGTGGAAACCGACGACGACTTACTCGCCATCGCGTCCGTGCTGCGCGCGACGGTCGGTGGGCGAATCAGCGCAGGCTCAGCCGGCCTGGCCGAACACCTTGCCCGACTGGATCAGGGCGCATCCCGACCAAAGGGCCTGGCGCGGTCGGCCCGCGTTGCCGCTGTTGTCGGTACACCGAGCGTCCATACCCAGGCACAGGTACAACGCGCACTCACTACCGGAACCGCGCGGCTCGTACGCATCCGAAGCAGCGAGGACATCCGATCCGCGGTCCGCCAGATGACCCCGGACCGACCCGCCGGGCGCGCCGTGATATTCGACACAACGCTCGAGGGCGAAACGCCACGACAGGCGGAACGGCGGCGGCAGCTTGCGTTGGGCGGAGAGCTATGCGCCGCCCTGGCGAACGCTATCGGTCCCCTGGGATTGATCCTGACCGGCGGCGACACCGCGCGAGCGGCGCTTGGCGGCCTTGAGGTGGACTCCATTGAAGTGCTGGAAGAGATTGAGTGGGGCGTACCCGCCGGCCGCGCGCTGTGCGGTCTACGCCAGATCGCGTCCGTCGTCACCAAGGGCGGAACGATGGGAGGACCCGACGCCTTGATTACCGCATTTCAGCGCCTGGGCGCCACACTTGAGCGAGCAGCGTGACTTCACTCCCGAACAGCCGACGCTCGGCGCGGCGGCACCCCATTTCAGGAGGGGCTTGATGTCCGCCGATACGCGTCCGCTCCTGGCCGTCACCATGGGCGACCCAGCCGGGGTCGGACCCGAGATCACGGCCAAAGCCCTGCGGAATCCCAAGATTGGATCCGTCTGTCGTGCCTTGGTGGTGGGCGATCTGCCAACCATGCGTCGGGCTGCCGAGGCTGTCGGCACTAACGTCATCACCGCCGATCCGAACGAGATGGACCTGGATACAGACGACATCCAGGTTTACGACCCCTGGGGCCGCGACCTAGCGGATCTGCCGATTGGTGAGGTGGACGCGCGAGCCGGCACCGCCGCCGCACAGGCAGTGATTGCCGCGACACAACTCGCGCTCGATGGCCGCGTGGCTGCCATCGTCACCGCCCCGATCAACAAGGCCGCGATCAACGCGGCCGGCTACCACTACGCGGGACACACTGAGCTGCTGGCGGACCTGACCAGTTCGCCCGGCGCCCGCATGTTGCTGGTGGCGCCGGGCCTGCGGGTGCTTCATAACAGCACGCACGTGTCCTTGCGCGAGGCCATCGACCGCGTCACACGGGAGAACGTGCGCCACGCGATCGGCCTCCTGGACGAGACGCTGCGGCTGATGGGCATTGAGAAGCCGCGTCTGGCCGTCTGCGGCTTGAATCCGCACGCAGGCGAAGGCGGGCTCTTTGGCCACGAGGACGATGCATTCATCAGGCCGGCAATTGAAGATGCGCGGAACGACGGCATCAACGTGACCGGGCCCGAACCGGGCGACACTGTCTTCAACCGCGCCCGCAATGGGACGTTTGACGGCGTGGTGGCGATGTATCACGACCAGGGACACGTGGCGGTGAAAGCGGCCGGATTCTTCGACGGCGTGAATGTCTCCGTCGGCCTGCCAATCATCCGCACCAGCGTGGATCACGGCACGGCATTCGACATTGCCGGGCGGGGTGTTGCCCGGGCGGATAGTATGGAGATGGCCATTGAGGTCGCCGCGAGTATGGTCGCGAGCGCCCGCCGGCCGGCGGGTATGGAGACTTCCTGAACGTATGAATGCCCCCCTGCAACTCGCGCAACTGGTCCTGTCCGTCATCGTGATCGCCGCGGTGCTCATCCAGTTGCGCAACACGGGGATGGGCTCAGCCCTGGGCGGAAGCGACAGTTCGTTCTTTCACGCGCGGCGCGGCATCGACCGGCTGACGTTCAACTTCACGATTGGCGCTTCAGCGATTTTCTTCCTCGTCTCCATCCTGGCTGCCGTCTTCCAGTAACTCATCCCGCACGAGCGACGCGGGGCACACACGGCCATACGGGCAGCGGCGGCAGACCTGACGGTCGGCGATGCGATCCGGGGCCGTCCAGAACGCATCGAACGTCGCCGCCTCAATTCCAGCCACGATCCCAGCGGCGCGGGACGTGAAGGACTCCAGGTCCTCCCGCCCGTACGCGCCACTCAGCTGCTGGATGAATGGAGGGTCTTCGCGAACCAGCACATCAACCCGAACCTGGGGAATAAAGAACGGCGCCGGCAGATTGCCCGGACGAATCCGAGACCCGGCCCTGAAGACGCCGTACCCGATGGCGTAGCACTGTAGTTGCAGGTCTCGGTTGGGATAGGTTTCGGGATAGGACCGCACCGACGTCTTGTGGTCGATCACCACGCCATTCCGGTCGATCAAATCGACAGTTCCAACGAGTTGGACCTGGAGTCCGGGAATCTCAAACCTGAAACGGTGCTCTACCAGATGCGGGACAACACTGGGAGCGACTTCGGTCAGGTAGAGCTCCAGAACCGATTGGCCCGACGCATACGCCCGGTCATAATCGTTCGTCGACGATTCCGACATGGCCCCGGGTGGAAGCCGGGCCGCCCACACGTCATCGAAGACCTCCACGGCGTCCTCAATTTCGAGGTCATGTCCGTATCGGCGCTTAAGGACGAAATTGCGTTCCAGCGCAGCATGGACCGCCTGGCCGACGAGCGATGCCGGAGAGTCCCTGGTGGGAATCCGTTCGACGTAGCGCATCCGATACTGGAGCGGGCAGGTGTCGTACGCGCGCAACTGTGTGGGGGAAATTGACCGAAGTTGCTGCGGCATGTCTGATCGGAATCCACTCGGCGCCCGCACAAGCGTAGACGCGGGCGGTCCGTCGCGCCCGGCCACCCGGCGGCATAGCGCTGGCCCGGCCAGCATGCGGCGTCAGGCCGCACCGTGAACGACCGTCCCGAAGCCTCGGTCGTGATCGTGACCTGGAATGGGTTGCGCCACCTGCGGCGTTGCCTGCCCGCGCTGCGCGTCCAGACCGGCGTGACGTTCGAGACCATCGTGGTGGACAACGGCAGCACGGACGGAACCGCCGAGTGGATTGCTCGCAAGCATCCGCGGATCGTGCTGGAGCGCCTGAAGTCCAATCACGGGTTCGCCGAGGCCAACAACATCGGGTTTGGGCTGGCGCGGTCCGAACTGATCGCCACCCTGAACAACGACGCGGTCCCCGATCAGGACTGGCTCCAGACACTCGTGCGGGCGGCGCGCCAGTACCCCGAAGCCGGCTCGTTCGGCAGTCGCATCGTGCTGGACCGCGATCCCAACATCATCGATTCAGCCGGAGTTGTGACCGACGTGCTGGGGATTGCCTGGGACCGGCATAACGCGGAGCCCGTTGGCTTGGACGCCGCCGGCGAGATCTTTGGCGCCTGCGCCGGGGCGGCGCTCTATCGAAAGTTGCTGCTGGACGAGACCGGCGGTTTCGATCCGGCCTTCTTCGCCTACCTGGAGGACGTGGACCTGGCGTGGCGCGCCCGCTGGCTCGGATGGACCGCTCGCTACGTGCCGGAAGCGCGGGTGCTGCATGCGCACTCGGCCACAGGTACGGAAGAGTCCGCGTTCAAGACGTTCCACCTCGGGCGCAACAAGGTCTGGACGATTGTCAAGAACCACCCCATGCAGGCCCTACTGGTCTACGGACCGCTGCTGGCGGCCTACGACCTGACATCGCTGCCCATAACGATGGCGCGCCAGCGCAACCTGGCGGCGCTGCGCGGGCGGCTTGCCGCCCTGCGAGACCTCGGCCCGGTGCTGCGGCAGCGGCGGCGGCTGACGACCCGGCGCCGGGTCGCCTGGCACGACATTCGTCCGTTTGTCGCCGGTCCGTCGTGGCCCTGGACCGTTTGGCGCCGTTACCGGCGACTGCGCCGCGCCGTGGCGCAGCCCGATCCGCCGATCCCGCCGAACGCCCGCTGATAGACTCACCCTGCCGGGGCGTGGCGTAGGCTGGTAGCGCACCTGACTGGGGGTCAGGAGGTCGCCGGTTCAAATCCGGCCGCCCCGACCATTTGGCTTTCTCGGCGGCTCGAGGTGTTATCCGCCTGGAATGCGGACGCGAACCACGTCGCTATTTCGCTGTCGTGCCGGCTGGATCGGCAAGCCGCGCATCCAGCAGACCCAGCCCGCGCTCGATATCCGCCTCTCGGACATCCCCATCAAGCGATTGCCGTAGCGCGTCGGCCAGGTGCGGCTCATCAATACCCAGCAATTGCTCGGCAAGCTCGGGGCGTGAGAACGGGAACACCCGGTTGCTCAGGAGCATGGCTCTGGCTAGCTGGGAAAGGGCGTAGCGAAGCTCCTCATTTGCCGCGTCGCAGTCCCCAAGGTCAAACAAGGCGCGCGCGTCATCAAGCCTGTCGCGCGCACGGGCCAGATTCACCTTGTGGTCAGGCCACGGAACGCATTCGAGAAGCGATTCCTTCAGCTGTTCCCAATGCCCCTGGCCGTGGACCGAGCGTCCGAAGCGAAGCGCCCACTGGGTAAAGTCATCGCCGTTCAGGGCCCGGGTCTGCACGTCATGTCGCGTCAGTCGAGAGACCTGGATGCCTATGGGCGAGCGCGGAGGTGCGCTATTTGCGACAACCAGCAAGTCAAGGTCGCTATCGGCGTGGCTACGGCCTCTAGCCGCGGAACCGATCACGGTGACCACGGTCTCCTCGTCGCGAGCTCGCGCCCAGGCGAGGAGCGCGTCCAGATATCGGTGATTACACCGGTCAACTATTCGCCGGTTCATGCGTTCCTTCCGCGAGACACTTGACTGCTTCGACATACGTCTCGATAGCTATGACGACATCTTCTGGATCCAGTTGAATATCTTGCCTGGATTCGCCGTACGCTTCGCTCTTTCGAACTTCGTTTAGATCACGTAGTAGCTCCTCTACATCTGGCATCCCGTGCCCATGATGGAGCAATCGCGCGACTTCAGCCTTGCTGAAATGCGATCGTTTCCAGGGAATGCCCAATTGATCGGCCGCGGCAATGACAGCATTCTCAAGGGCGTAAGACCAGCGATCCCGGCGATAGCCGCGGCCGGCGGCGCACCAAACGTCAGCAGCAGACCGACGACCGCTCCGACGAGCCGCACGGGCGAGTACGCAAGCTGCGTGTAGGCCGTCCGTGCCACCACCTGCCAGACACCAAACAGACCAGCGTAACCGCGCAGGCTCTGAACGTCGTGCGCGAGCCCCAGCCAGGTTCGGCCTCCGGCGCGCTTGATGGCGGCTGCCAGCGCGCAGTCGTCAATGATCTCGCCGCGGATAGGCGCGAATCCGCCTATCCGCTCGAACAAGCGCCGACGGACCAGCACGCAACCACCGGCGGCGGCCGCCGTCTTTTGCTCGGGATCGTTTGACCAGCGGAATGGGTAGAGCAGGCCGAAGAAGTAGACGAACGCCGGCACCAGCAGCCGTTCGAAAGGCGAGACCGCCTGTAGCTGAGCCATCACTGATGCCAGGTCCAGATCCCTTTGTCCGGCCTGGCTGACCAGACGCTGGAGAAGGTCGGGCGGGTGCGCAATGTCCGCGTCGGTGAACAGGACGTAGTCGCACGATCGGACCGGATCTGAGGTCGCGCCAGTGTGCATGGCCCAGACTTTGCCGGCCCATCCGTCAGGAAGCGGAAGGGCTGTGACGACGCTGACTTCACAGGATCCGGAACGAGCGCCAAGCTCGGCGGCAACGTCAGAGGTGCCGTCGGTGCTGGAGTCATCCACGACGACAACCGTCAGGTGCCCTGGATAATCCTGACTCAACAGCGTCGGCAGCGTTGACGGGAGTACCGTTGCTTCGTTGCGTGCAGGCACGACAACCGCCACGGACGGCCACTGGCCTGATTCCCCGGCCGGCGACAGTGCTGGCAGCTGCACGTCGGTTCGCCAGAACCATCCGCGACCAACCAGCAACCAGACCCACGCGCCGCCCGCCACGGCTGCCAGTCCCGTGAGGACCTTCAGCCAGACGTCCACTGGGGCTCGTCCGTCGACCCGGTGCGGTTAGTCCGCGCGGGTGATCCAGAAGCGCAGGGCTCGGTCGTCCCCAACCGTGGCGAGCAGGGTGCCGTCGGGGCTGTACGCAAGCGCTCGGATCCAGTCGATGTGCGCATCGATCACGCGGCCGAGGCGCAGGCTGCCCGTAGGGTCACGCAGGTGAGCGCGCTGATAGGCGCCAATGGCCAGATCGCCCAACGGTGGCTGATAGGCCAACGCGGTGATGAGCCCCGCGGCCGGCTCGATCTCTCGCAGCAGACTATTGGAGCCACTTTCCAGAATCTTGACCGTCTCACCGTCCGCTACAGCCATCTCTCCGACCTGCGGGTCGAAGCGAATGGCGCGAATCCAGTCATCGAGCCCCGTCAGTCGCAATCGCTCAGCTCCAGTCTCGGCATCCAGCAGCAAGACCTCGCGGAACGTACCAACCGCCGCGAGGTCGGTACCGTCCGTTGCAAGCGCCGTGACGGAGGCAGATCCCAAAGCGGCCCAGTGCTCGGCGCCACTGCTCGCGTCCAGCCTACGCACGACACCTCGGGCATCGCCCGCCAGCAGGTAGCCGTCCGATGTGAACGTCAAAGCGGTCACGCTATCCGGCACGGTCGGCGCTTCAGCCAGCAGCACTCCGCGCTCCGCATCCCACAGCCGCACTCGGCCGTCGTCTCCGCCGGAGGCCAGAGTCTGTCCGTCCGGCGAAAAGGACACGGCACGGGCCGGTCGATCGTGAGCCACGATTGACGTACGCAGGGTGCCGTCGGTTCCGACGATCACAAGCGAGCCGTCATTCAAGGCGGCCGCCACGGTCGTGCCACGGGGACTGAAGTCCACCGCATTCACGGGCGCAGGCAGGGCGACTTCGGCTGTCAGTTCCGACAGCGCCGTGGACCACACGCCAACGTCACCGTCCCAGCTCCCGGAAATCAGAAGTTCACCATCCGGGCTGAAGCTGACGCCTTGTACGTCTGAAGTGTGGCCCGTCAGGCTGTACAGCCTCGTTGCCGTTGCGACATCCCACACAGCCACCGTTTGGTCGCTTGAGGCCGTCGCCAGTCGGCGCCCGTCAGGGCTGAACGCCACTTGCCACACAGAGTCGCTGTGGCCCGCGAGCGTGGCCAGGACCGACCCATCGTTGGCGTCCCACATCACGGCCGTGTCGTCGTCAGCGCCCGTGACGATACGAGCTCCGTCGGGACTGATGGCCAGCGACAGTACGGCGCGCGTGTGCCGATCGCTTAGCGAGAGCAGGCGCTCACTCGTTGCCATGTCCCAAATGTCTGCGCCGGCCCAGCCGGTCGTGACAAGTCGCGTTCCGTCCGGTGTAAAGGCGACGCCGTTTGACCAAGCGTCGATATCCTCGAATTTGACCAGATGCTCTCCCGTCGCCACTTCCCACACGTGAGCCGCTCCGTAGGTGGTGGCCGCCACCTTGGTTCCGTCTGGGCTAAAGGCAACGCTCGTAAACCACCGCTCGTCAGCTTCGAGCACCTGCAACTGTTGACCAGTTCGGGGATCCCAGAGCCGGACCGTGTCATCCTCGGAAGCACTGGCAAGCACCGAACCGTCGGGCGAGTAGGCGACTTCGTAAATACCGTCGTAGTGGCCTTCCAGTTCGAAGACGGGCGTCAAGGTCGCCCGGTCCCAGATGACCACTGTCCGGTCGAATCCACCGGTAGCGAACTGCGAGCCTGACGGGTCGAAGGCCACGCTGGTCACCAGCAGACTGTGGGCATCGACCAGCGGCCGTGGAATACGCGGCGGCGCCACTGGCGTCGTGAGTGCCGACGGGATCACCCCGGCCTGTTTGAAGTGATCACCCGCCGGAGCCAGTCGCACGACACCTTCGTGAAGCCGCAGAACCGCCCGCTGGGCCCGGAGCACGCCACCCTCCGCACTTGATGCGTAACCCAGCGGCAACCCGAAGCGACTCAGGGCATTGGGAGCATCACGCCAAAACCGTTGAATCTCGGGAGCGACGGCCAGAGCCTCCAAGCGAGCCAACGGACCGGCATCGGGAGGCGGAAACGAAGCCGGCGGCACACCCTTTACCGTCTCCAGCCAAGCGTCGTGCCCGGCTGCGGACAACAGGTCATAGATGTTGGCGGGACGGACCTGGCCGTCAGGAGCAGCCTGAAGCAACGCCCGCTGAAACGCCTGGAATGCGAATGGTCCTTCGCGCCATGGCTGTGACACCGGGTATCCGAGGACTTCGTGGCCGCCGAGGTCCTGAAAGGCGGTCCAGAGTCCGGCGCCCGGCTCGTCCCGGATTGCATAGCCCAGCCCCTCGCCACCACCGGTCTGCGTAAAGAAGTAGCCTTCATGCAGCGGAAAGCCGGCCGGCCCCGCCGCGCTACCTGTCGCTGAAAGAGCGACGATGGCGGCTGCCGCAAGGCTCACCGCGGCGACCCGGCACTTGCGGGCCGCGACCCAGATCGGTGCACCCGGCCGCGCCCTGAGGAGTCGCCGGATGGTCAGGGCACTCCCGGCTGGCTGCGCGGACTCACCGGCAGTGCCCTGACCTAGCCTGATCGGATCGCCGCGTGCAACGCCGGTTCGAGATGTGGCCAGCGAAACTCGTAGCCAATGTCCAAAAGCTTCCGCGGGACAACCCGCTGACTGGAAAGCAGCGCTTCGCGCGCGAAGTCGCCAAGCGCCGCTTGCAGGATCGGCGAGGGTACCGGAAAAAGCACCGGACGGCGCAGGACGCGGCCCATGGTTTTCACGAACTCTCGATTTGTTGCGGTTTCAGGCGCCGCCACGTTTATCGGACCGCTGAGGGAGTCCCGCTCAAGCGCCAGACGAAATACGCCCACCACGTCGTCGAGTGCAATCCAGGGCCAGTAGTGGCGGCCGGAGCCAAACCAGCCGCCGAGCCCCAGAATCACTGGCAGCCGCATTCGGGCCACCACGGGTGACCGAGCGTCAATGACAGGCGCCAAGCGGGCGATCGCAACCCGAACCCCGGCGTCAGCAGCCGGCTGTGCCGCGGCTTCCCATTCGGCGGATACGGTCGCCAGGAACCCTTGGCCCGCCCGGCTTCGTTCATCGAGCACTTCATCGCCGCGATCACCGTAGTAGCCAGTCGCGCCGGCGCATACCAGGACCAAAGGCTTTCGGGACAGGCCCGCGATGGCCCGAGCCAACGTGTCCGTTCCGCGCACGCGGCTCTCGCGGATTCGTCGTCGCTTTTCGCGCGTCCACCGCAGCGCGCTGATCGTCTCGCCGGCCAGGTGAACCACCGCATCCACGCCTTCCAGCGCGGCCTGATCGATGGCGCCGGTCTTCGGGTCCCAGCGGACGTCGCTGGGGTTCGCGGACCTCGTCGTCGGGCGCACGAGGCGCACGACGTCGTAGCCGTCAGACACCAGTTTCTCGACAAGTGCCGAGCCGACCAATCCGGTCGATCCGCTAACCGCGACGCGCATCGACGTCAACTCACGTTTGGCCGGGTTGGGCGCCTTCGTTGTACACGTGCGCCGGCGGTCGCCGCAGGTCCCAGATCAACCCTGTCCAACTCAGCAGGGTGAGCAAGTAGTGCGTGACGTCAATCTCCCACCAGAAGAACCCGTTCCGCTCCGAGCCTGGGTAGCGGTGATGGTTGTTGTGCCAGCCCTCGCCCAGGGTGATAAGCGCCAGCAGCAGGTTATTCCGGCTGGTGTCTTTCGTCGGGTAGCGGCGGCGGCCCCACATGTGTGCGCCGGAATTGATGAGGTAGGTCGTGTGCAAAAGCATGACGGTGCTGATTAGGAAGCTCCACACGAACACCTGCGCCCAGGTCACGCCCGTAGCCGGAAACGCGCGCTCCAGCCAGAAACCGAGTCCGATGGTGCCACCGGCGTAGAGCAGGCTGCTGCCGAAATACCACCGGTCGAGCCAGCGCAGCTCCGGGAACCGGATCAGGTCCTTGACCTCGTCCCAGCGGGTGTCGTCGCGGTTATAGGCCAGCAACCAGCCGATATGCGCCCACCAGAAACCGCCCTTCAGCGGTGAATGCACGTCCTCTTCGGCATCGGAATGCCGATGATGGAAGCGATGGTGACCAGCCCACCACAGCGGGCCCTTCTGGATGCCCAGTGTTCCCAGCAACGCCATGACCGCCTGAAAGGCCCGGGTGGTCTGGAACGTGCGATGCGAGAAATATCGGTGATAGAACCCCGTGATGAAAAAGACGCGCATCCAATAGAGCCCCAGGCAGGTCACCAGTGCCGGCCAACTCACCCCCACCAGAAACGCCGCGAGCACGCTCAGGTGCAGCGCGATGAAGCCCCAGTTGTGCCGAATTGCCTGCCAGGCGGTGTAGCGCTGCTCGATTCGCGTCGGCAGCTTGATCTTCTCGACTTTCAGGCCGTCCGGCGAAGCCTCAAGGCTTGATTGCGTCACCAGCTACTCATCTCCCTGCGCGCCGCTGGCGCGGGTGTCATGCGTCTCCACGTTGAGGATGCGCAATGCGCACGCGGCTCGCAACCCAGCAGGGCTGCTTGGCCGGCGCGGCGCGTGCGTCTACATGGATAGCCGCCGTACGGTCCCACAGCCCGCGCTGGGACCGCTAGTCAGGCAGTGGCTACGTGCCAGCGCGCGCGCTCGGCCTCCGCGAGTCGGCGCGCTCGATGAGCACCTGAACATCGCGAATCGTGTTGGTCTCGAAGCTGGAGGCGCAGGATGCGAGATAAAAGTCCCACATCCGAATGAATCGGTCATCGAAGCCAAGCGATCGCACACGCGCTTCGGCACTCCAGAACCGACGCCGCCATTCATCGAGCGTCCGCACATAGTGCGGGCCGATTTCGTCGATAGCCCGCACCGCCAGTGCCTGCCCGCCGCGCCGCACCGATTGCCGAATCTCTACCACCGCGGGCAAAACGCCCCCTGGAAAGATGTACTTGCTGATCCAGCCGGAGGCGCGCATTCCGGACTCGGCATCGCGGTCCTGGATGCCGATCGTTTGCAGCAGCATGGCCCCGCCCGGTCGCAGAACGCGCTCGCAGGTCGCAAAGAATTCGTCCCAATGCTCGCGGCCAACGGCCTCGAACATCTCGATCGACACCACCTTGTCGAACGTCCCCTCAACGTCGCGGTAGTCCGAGTACACGATCCGCACCTGGTCATCCAGCCCGGCGGCCGTAACCCGCTGGCTAGCCAGTCGATGCTGCTCGCGCGACACCGTAATGCCCACGACCTGGCATCCAGTAGTTTGCGCGGCGTGGATGGCGAACCCGCCCCATCCGCAGCCGATCTCAAGAACTTCATCGCCCGGCTTCAGATCGAGCTTGCGACAGACGAGATCGAACTTCGCCTGCTGGACGTCGCTCAGATCGTCGCAACCGTCCCAGATCGCGCAGGAATAGGCCAGGGAATCGTCCAGGAAGAGCTGGAAAAATTCGTTGCCCAAGTCGTAGTGGGCATGAATGTTTTGCTCGCTGCCCGACAGGCTATTGCGCCGGCGCGTGTGCCGCCAGAGGTCGCAGAATCGGCGCGGCAGCGACACTGCCGCATCCAGCCGCACGCGCCGCGCATTGGCCAGCGCTCCACGTAGCACCGCCCGCAAATCGGCGCTCGACCACTGACCGTCCATGTAGGCCTCGCCAGCGCCGGTCGATCCGCCAACGAGCATGCGCGTAAACGCGCGGTCGTCGTGAATTTCGGCCCGCGCAATCCCCCCGCGTGTCGGGTCGCCCACAGCCAGCATGGCACCGTCGGGCAGGCGCAACTCCAGCCGTCCGTAGTGCCAGTTGCGCAGACGGCTCAGGACAAGCGCGCGGGCTATCCGGTCAATCGCGCGGGCAAGAATCAGACGGCCACACGTTCGCTGCAGACCACTGATTCTGCCACGCGTGTGGCCGAATCACGGTGGTCCGTCGGCTACAACTCTCCCTGCCAGCATGATCACGCGGTCACACGTCTCCGCCTCGTCCAGATGGTGCGTGCACAACACAACCAGTCGTCCCGCCTGGCGCTCAGCATCAATGACGTTGAGGATTCGGAATTGGCTTGCCAGGTCCAAGCCGGTTATCGGCTCGTCAAGCATTAGGCACGGGGCCTCCGCGGCCAGGGCAGCCGCCATACGGACACGCTGACACTGGCCACCCGAGAGTTCACCGAAGCTACGATCAAAGAGGTTGTCAACTTCCAGGCGCGCGCTGGCCTCGGCGATTCGGCGACGATCCTCGCCACGCAACCGTCCCAGCAGACCGCGATGGCGGTACTGTGACATTACGAGGATCTCGGCCACCGTAATCGGCATCCAAGGATTCGCCCGAACATGCTGGGAGACGAAGGCCACTTCGCGCGGCTTAGGTCCGCGACGGGATCCGGTCGTTGGCTTGAGCAATCCGGCCAAGATCCGCAGTAGTGTGGTCTTGCCCGAGCCGTTGGGCCCAGTCAAAGCCACACTGGTGCCGGCCTGAAACGCCAGGGAGGTTGGTTCCAAGACGCGACGGCCGTCAAACTCGACGGATACTTCGTCAAGTTCGATCAAGACCATGCATCCCGGGTTGAGCGCGAAAGCCAACTCTAGTACATTCGCGCCGCGACTCCCAGCGCCCCAGCTAGCTGTCTTAGATCTGTTGTCGTGATGTCTTCAGAGCTACAAGATCGCCGATCAGCTACTGGCAGGCTACGCCTCGCCACCGCGCTTCTCTCGCTGAGCTTGGCCTTCGCTGCCTGTGGACCCGCAGACACGGAGCCGCCCGCCCCGGGCGCAACGGTTCCCACGATCGTGGCCAGCACCAGCATTTGGGGCGACGTCGTTGCCAACCTGGCCTGCGACGGACTGGCCACGGTCGACGTGTTAATTCCCCCGGGCAGCGACCCACATGCGTACGAGCCGTCGCTCGCGGCCCGCGGGCGACTTGAGCAAGCTGCCCTCGTGGTTAGTAATGGGCTAGGGCTGGAAGAGCGCATCGAAGACACGCTCGAAGCCGTGGAGTCCGCCGGCACACCGGTGCTTCACATCGCCGAGCACATCGACACCATTGAAGTGTCCGATGGAAACGGGCAGGCCGATGACCAGGGCCACGCACACGATGGCGACGATCCGCACGTGTGGTTCGACCCAGTGCGGGTTTCCGCCGCACTGCCGAACTTGGCCGAGCACCTCGTTGAACAATCCGGGCTTGACGCCGACGCCGTGAACGCCTGCATGGCCGCGTACCAGACCAAGCTGGCGGAAATCCACCACGAGATCGAACACCTACTCGAAGAGATTCCCACGGATCGTCGACTACTGGTGACGAACCACGACGCCCTGGGCTACCTGGCGGACCGCTACGGATTCCAAGTGATCGGCACGGTAATCCCGTCAACGTCATCGCTTGCCGAGCCCAACGCGGCTGAACTGGAAGAACTGGCCAAGGCGATTGAGGCGAACAATATTCCGGCAGTCTTCACCGAGGCCTTGCACTCCAGGGAAGTCGTGGATGCCCTGGCCACAAGGGTCGGAGACATTCAGGTCGTGATCCTGTATACCGATTCGCTGGGCGAGCCTGGCAGCGGCGCGGAAACCTACATCGGCCTCCTGCGCACCAATGCCATCCGTATTCGCGATGCCCTGGGCTAGAAGAGCTCCGATCCGCGAGGCAATCGTGGGCTCGGCGAGGGCCTGATCGAGTGGAATTCGTAACGGATCCCCTGGGTTGGTGGGTCGATCCATTCGTTTCAAACCAGTTCATGCGCAATGCCCTGTTCGCTGGCGTACTGGCCGTGCTGACGACATCGAGCGTCGGCGCCTGGGTTGTGCTGCGCAACATGAGCTTTCTGGGCGAGGCACTGGCCCATGGCGTGCTTCCGGGGATTGCTATTGCCTTTATCGCTGGCGGAAACACCACGGCTGGGGCCCTGATCGCGGCAATCGTGATGGTGTTGGGTGTCAACTTGATTCGCGCCCATTCGCCATTGCCGACCGATACGTCAATCGGCGTTCTGTTCGTGGGATTCCTTGCCCTCGGCGTGGTGATTATGTCAAGTCAGGCGGGTTCCTATGTCGGAGACCTCAGCCGATTCCTCTTCGGGTCTATCACCGGAATCGAAATGGATGATCTGCTGCGCCAAGCCGTCGCTGCCGTGGTTACGGTCGGGGGCGCGCTGATCTTCTACCGAGCCTTCCTGGTTCTGACGTTCGACGAAACGCAGGCGCAATTGCTCGGTTTGCGGCCCAGGCTCACCCACCTTGCATTGCTCGTTCTGATCGCAGTGGCGGTCGTCGCTTCGTTTGAGACAGTTGGCAGCCTGCTGGTCGTTGCATTCCTGATCGCTCCCGCGGCGACGGCCGCAATGCTGTTACGCCGCGTGCCTTTCATCATTTCGACCGCCGTCGGCATTGGCGTACTGTCGGTCATCGTGGGGCTGCTGGTGAGCTTTCACTACGACACAGCAGCCGGCGCGACAATGGCTCTGGTGGCGGTATTGATCTTTATGTTGGCGCTGGCCGGGCAAACGATCAGGCGCAACCTCGTCCGACTGCGGCGTGGTCGGCTCGCCTAACGCTAGGTAAGCAGCAGGGGCCGCTTCGGCACCGCAAGCTTCTAAAATACGTGCGACGCCTGAATCACGGAAGATGACCTTCGCCGTAGCCGAAGTGTTACGAAACGCGCTCACTCTGGGAGGAATGACATGGCCGAGGAAATGCGAATCGCGACGGGCCAGTTCAGCGAACCCACGCCGCACGTCCTGCAATTCGCCGCCCAGATGGGTGTCAGCGGCATCGTCCTCAACACTCCGCGCCTGCCCGGCGCCGAACGCTGGGAGGTCGAGGACCTGGTGCGCCTGCGCCAACGCGTCGAGGCCCAGGGTCTCCGGATCGAGTCGATCGAGAACGTGCCGACCCATTTCTATGACCTGGCAATGCTGGGACTTGATGGCGCCGACCGGCAGATCGCGAACTATCAGTCGACCGTCCGGCATATCGGCGAGGCCGGGATACCAATCCTCGGCTACAACTGGATGCCAAACGGCGTGTGGCGTACGGAGCCCAAAACAACGCGCGGCGGCGCCCGGGTCACGGCGTTTGACCTTGCCCGGGCCTCAGGCGCCTCGCCCACACACGGCCGAACCTTCACCGCCGACGAGATGTGGGCCAACTACGCGCGGTTCACGGACGCCGTGCTGCCGGTTGCTGAAGCCAGCGGCGTACGGCTCGCGCTGCACCCCGATGACCCGCCCGTCCCGTCGCTGGGCGGCGTAGCCCGCCTCATGCGCTCGTTCGAAGGCTTCAAGCGAGCCATGCGGATAGGTGACAGCCCAAACAACGGGTTGGACTTCTGCATGGGCTGCTGGTCCGAAATGGGCGAAGACGTCTTAGGGGCCATGCGGCACTTCGTCGCCGAGAAGCGTCTCTTCTACGTCCACTTCCGAGACGTGCAGGGCACGGTGCCAGTGTTCAACGAGTGCTTCCTCGGCGAGGGCAACGTGGACATCGCCGCCGCAATGCGAACCCTCTACCATGCTGGCTTCACCGGATTCCTGATCGACGACCATGTCCCGCAAATGGTCGACGACACAGCCTGGGGACACCGGGGACGAGCGCTCGCGACCGGCCAAATGATGGGGCTCCTTGAAGCGATTAAGGGAGAGCCTTCGCCTGATGGGTCGAACGGATCAGCCGCAGCCTAGGGCGATGTCCCACGCCCGGAGGGACCGCCTCAATCGATTGGCCGAGGCGCCTCGACGTAGCGCCCCTAGCCAGATGTGCGAACTAGAGAGGCTGCCGCCATGCAGATAACCCAGGTCCGAGCCGTCAGTCTGAACATCCCGCGAACACCCCCGACCACGCAGCCGCGCCGTCCCGGCTGGAACGCGCACGCGCGGCGCGCGCTGCCCATCAATAAGTACCCGGAGTTCTCCCGTCTCCACGGCCGCATGCCCGGCGCCAACACCTGGGAACGGGTATGGGTTCAGGTGACGGCCGAAGATGGGACGTGGGGCCTGGGCGAGTGCAGCTTCGGTGAGCCAACGGCCGCCTTGATCGACTACCACTTCGGTCCGCTCCTGGAAAGCCGCGACTGCCTGGCGCTCGAGTTCCTGAACGACCTCATGTGGCGGTCGACCCAGCGCTTTGGCGCCGGTGGCATCGCCACGGTCGCGCAATCCGGAATCGACCTCGCCCTGTGGGACCTGAAGGGAAAGCTGCTTGGGCAGCCGGTCTACTCACTGATCGGCGGCCCCTGCCGCGACAAGGCCCTTGTGTATTGCACGTCTGACGACCTGGACTGGGCACAGGAACTCGGATTCATGTGCTTCAAGGTCTCGAATCCCGCGCACTACGACGAAGGGATCGACGGAATCAACATCGTCGAGGAGCATATTGCCAAGGCGCGGGAGGCCGTCGGGCCGAATGCCGAGTTGATGTACAACCCGGTTATGAGCTTCAACGTGGAGTTCACCGTCAGGCTTGCCGAGCGCCTGCGCCCGTACAACCTTCGTTGGTTGGAAGAGCCGCTAATCCCAACAGACCTTGAAGGACACATCGAGCTGCGCAAGGCGATCAACTGGATCCCGCTGGCGACCGGCGAGGACCACCATGGGCGATGGACGTTCAGGCAGCTCGTGGAGCATCGCGCCGTGGACGTGTTGCAACCCGACCTGACGTGGTGCGGCGGACTCTCCGAAGCGCTGAAGATCTACACCATCGGCGAGGCGGCGGGGATCATCACGATCCCGCACGCCGCGGTCGCCTCCCCCTGGGGACAGCACTTCGCCATTTCCATGCCGGAGTCGCCGATGGCGGAGTTCTGGATGGGAAGCGATCCCGGAGTACCTCTTATGGAGGTGTGGCCCATTCCAGGCCTGGCTGTACCCAGGGACGGCTACATCAGACCGTCGGACGCGCCGGGCTGGGGCATGGAGATCGACGCCAAATGGATCACGCCCTGGGATCACACAGCAGCGCCACGAGCGCGCGGGCTCATCTAGGGATCGGACAGGGCCGCGAGACTCGTGCGCAGGCACGGTCAGTCAGTTTGGCGTGGGATTGATCAACGACGCTGAAGGCCCACAAGCGTCGGGACTCGCCAGGGCTTTTACAACGGGATCGAAGCAAATCTGCTACAAAAAGGGACGTTTCGTCGTCGACCCGCAGGACCTGCGGGCGTCACAAGCCAGTAGGAGCAGCCTATGCAAATTGAACCACGCGCTTGGCTTGCCGAATTTGTCGGCACCCTGACCCTGATCTTCGTCGGCTCCATGAGCGCAGCGGTAGCGTTCGAGACGCTGGACGGTGGTACAGGCGGCGTCGTTCTGGCCGGCCTGGCCCACGGTCTCATCCTGGTCGCCTTGATCTACGGGCTGGGCGCCGTGTCCGGCTGCCACATCAATCCGGCCGTATCAATCGCGCTGGCCGCCATCGGCAAGTTCCCCCTGCGGTCAGTCCCCGGATACATCGTCGCTCAGTTGGGCGGCGCGATCGTGGGTTCCTTGCTGCACGCTCTTGTGCGCGCCAAGGGCGCAACCGACTACGGTCTCACCTTGCCGGCGGCCGACGTGGGTGCTGGGCAGGCGCTCGTACTTGAAGCGGTGCTCACGTTCTTCCTCGTGTCGGTCATCATCGGCGCCGCGGTCAGCGGAAAGGCCACCAAGGGCTTTCACGGCCTGGCCATCGGTCTCACGCTGGCCGCTAGCTGGCTCGTGGGCGGAGCACTAACCGGCGCGGCGCTGAATCCCGCGCGTTCGTTCGGCCCCGCCATCGTGGCCTTGAACTTCGATTCAATTTGGGTGTACTGGGTCGGACCGATTGTGGGCGGGCTGGTCGCCGCCGGCGTCGGTCTTTACCTGCACAACCTTCGACAGGAAGGCGACGCAGCCTAAGCGCAGCGAGCGCCGCGCTTCCGGACTCGGCGGCGCGGCGCTCGTATGTTCTGCAGAGAAACGCTCAGGTCATCAGTTCGGCGTATCGCTTCGCCTGGGCGATGTAGTCAACCCCCACGTCCTCGATGAAGGCGTCGACCAGTCGTCGAAACGTCGGCCCGACGCTCCCGTCGCCGATTGGCGCCCCATTGAAGCGCGTGGCGGGAATCAGGCAATAGGGCGTGGTGGTGAAGAACGCTTCCTCGGCGGTCGCGACGTCATAGGGCTCGAAGTCAGCCTCGCGCGCCGGCAGGCCAAGCTCGCCGGCCAGCGTCAGCGTCGTGTCGCGGGTGACCCCGCGCAGCACGCTGTGGCCGCGCGACGTCAGAAGCTCGCCGTCGCGCACGATGAAGAAGTTCGAGCCCGTGCCCTCGGTTATGAAGCCGTCTTCGCCTTGCAGCACCGCCCAGGCATCGGACCCGTGGGCGGCGATTTCATGATTGGCAACCTGGTAGTGCAAGCGTGACCGGCTCTTGATCTTGGGATCCAGCAGTCGCGATGGAATTGCGCGCTGGCGCGGCACGACAGCGTTCAGACCCTCGTCGTACCAGCGGGCCGCTTCGCCCAACATGCCGTCTAGCGGATAGGTGTAGATCAGCGTCGAGGGTCCAGTGTGTGCGACCGAACTTCGGTATCGCCCTAGAACCCCAGGGGAAATCTGGTGCACAATCGAAAAGTCGATTTCGGCATCGTAGGCCTCGCGGTTTCGCTCGATCAGTTCCCGCGTGAGTTCGGCGAGTTCCTCCGTGGATTCGTCGCAGGGCACACCGGCTGCGACAAGCGACGCCCCCAACCGCTCCAGGTGTGCGTCCAGCCGGAACGGCTCATGCAGAAACGTACGCGTGGTCTCGAACACCGCGTCGCCCCAGACGAGCGACGAGTCGAAGATCGATACCGCCGCTTCCTGCTCTGGCACCCACGCGCCATTGAGATAGACCACGCGTCCAGAACCAGCTTCTTTGCTCATGCGCCGTACTCCGCGCTATAGATGTCCTGCACGACCTGTAGGGCGCGCAGGCTCGGCAGAACGTCGCTGACCGTCGGATTTGGGTCGCGCTGCTCGTCGACCGCGGCGAAAAACTCGCGATCCTGCGCGGTAATCACGTCGTGCGGCACGACTTCGGTCATGCCGGCGTCGAAGATCACCCCGTCCTTGCCGACGAGCGTCCCCGTCGCGTAGTTGGCCGCGACCGTGTCCTCTTCGCCAATGAACAGCGCGTCGTCCAGCGCCTGGTGCGTGTTGTAGGACAGCGAAATACTGCCTATCTGGCCGCTGGCCGTCTTCAGCGCGATGGCGATATCCATTGGGATCTCCAAGTGGTGATGCGGCGGACCCAGCTTCGCCGTGACCTCCACCTCGGATACGCCCAGCACCCACATCCACGCGTCCATGGCGTGTCCGCCGTGATGCCAGATCAGGTTGTCAGTCCAACTCCGCTGGTAGCCAACCCAGTTCACGTTGCGGCGCCGGATGAATCCGTAACGCTGCACCGCCTGGTGAACGGTCAGTGTGCCGTCGGAGACCATCGCACGAATGCGCGACATGGCTGGCTGAAAGCGCCGCGTGTGCGCGGCCATCACCGGCGTATCGGCGGCATGGGCGGCCTGCTCCACGGCTAGGGCGTCCGCCAGCGATGTTGCCACCGGAATCTCCAGCAGCGTCGGGAGCTTCCGTTCGAGCGCTGCTTCGGCGTGCGCGAGGTGGAAATCGCTTGGAGACGTAATGACAACGGCATCAACTGCCGGATCGTCCAACCCGCGTTCCAGGTCAATGCCATGCCGTCCAAAGCCCACCTGGGCGGCAAACTCGGATACCTGCGATTCGCGCCGTCCTACCACGTGGTAGAGGGTGTGGCCAAGCTCGCGAATGGCGCGCGAGTGGAATCCGGCGATGCTGCCAGACCCCACCATCAGAACGTCCACTACGGCGTATTCCTTCGTGGCGACGGCAACTCAACCCGTAGCCTAGGATGAGCCATTCGCAGCAGCGCTAGCCTACCGTGCCCCCTCGACTATCCGTTTGGGCCTACCCTTGGGACCTGGCCGATGAAGGCGTGGATAGAGCGCTGGACTGGCTGGCCGGCCACGGGTTCGACGCGATTGACCTCTGCCCCAACTATCACGCCATATCGACGTTTTCGCCGCGCAACCTACGCCGATCGCAGTTCTATTCGGAGCAGGGGGCCGTGTACTTCCCGGCCCGCTCCGAGCGATACAGCCGAATCCAGCCCGCCCTGCATTCGGAAGACGACGTTCTTCGAGTGTATGAGCAGACCGCCCGCGGCGCGGAAGCCCGCGGAATGCAGCTCAACGCCTGGGTCATCGGGATGTTTCAGCCCTGGCTCGCGCGTGCCTATCCGGATACCGCCATCGAGAACGCGTTCGGACACCGCAGCTACGCCGCAACCTGTCCTGCGCATCCGGACATTCAGACCTACCTGCCCGAAATGCTGGCCGACCTGTGCGATCAGTACCGAATCAGCGGTCTGACGCTCGAGAACATCGGCTACCCGGACTTCGCCTACGGCTGGGTGCGTCCACGCATCCTGGTGCACATGAGCATGTGGACCGAGTTTCTGGCGGGCCTCTGCTTCAACGAACACTCGATGTCAGCGGCCCGCGTCCATGGCGTCGATCCCGAAGAAGTGCGGACGAACGTGGCTCGCGAACTTCGCGCCAGCCTTGCAGCACCGCCTGACCCCGCGCAGGACGAAAGTGATCTCGCGGCGCTTGTGGCCCAACGCTGCGATGCCGACGAGGAGTTGCGTGGATTCCTCGAGTCGCGCGAGCAGTCGGCGATCGGACTCGTGAAGGCGATACGCCATGCCCTCCGGCGCAACCATGTTCGGGTCGGCATTAGCGAGGCATCGCTCGGCTGGGCCAATCATGGGCTGCGCCTGCTTGACCTGCTGGACACGCTGGGCGCCCTGATGATCGCCGATCCCACCGACCATCCAGCCGTCGCCGACGCGCAAGTCTCGACCGTGCGTGAAGCCGGCGCAGATATCGAAATCACCGTCAACCAGACGGCGCACCACGCAGTCGATCCGCATGGACGGGGCTTCGTGGAACGCGCTCGTCGGCTGAGCGAGATCGAGCCCGATCGCGTGATGGTGTACAACTTTGGCCTTCTGTCCCCCGGCACGCTCGCCCACGCGGGCTCGGTTCTGCGCCAACATCTCGGCTAGCTACCCGCTCACAGTCCTCGGAAGGAATTGGCGATGCCGCAATACGTGTCGATCCGCTTCTACAAGCTTCGCGACGACGCCGACCCAGCGGCATTCGAGCAGGCCTTTCGAGACGCACGGCCAACCTGGGGCATCGAACGAATCATGCTATTGCGCGGGTTCGGAGCCGAGACGCACGCGCTGGCGCCTAGCGAGTACGACTACGGCAGCGTGCACGTCTATTCGGGTTTGGACGACGCGGTAAAGACCGTGGCGATGGCGGGCGACATGGCGGCGCAGGACGATATTCCCGACGCCTTGCGTCCATTCATCCAGTTCTGGCGCACCGCCCACGCCGGACCGATCGCCAACGGCGTGGTCAACGGCTTCACTCTGATTTCCGAGTCGCCCTAGGCGTCGGCGCCCCAGCGCGTGGCCGCGACTAAAGGCCGAGCGCTTGCAGAACCGGCGCAAGCGCCTCCGGAAATTCCGACTCGTCGACTTCACGCGCGCTCGCGGGCGGCTTCACGGGATCCGTGGCCAGCCAGTCGATCTCGATTTCACCAGCGGCCCACATCCCGGGTCGCGCCAGCCGCATGTGAACCGGCCGGAACGTGCGTGTATCGACAAACAAACTGGCGAAGTCGAAGGCCGGATACGTAAGCACGAAGCAAGCCCCGCTTTCGGGACACGGCTCGGCACGAACGGACCCGGCGATGTCCCCAACCGCTGGAAAGGCCGACAGCAGTGATTTGACGCGCGGCGTGTCGGCGCCGGAATTAGCGCCGTCAGCGGTAATCCACTCGCCGTCTTCATTCGCCGGGCCGTCGCGAAAAAACATCCGGTCGCCGACCTCGGTCACCTCAAAAGCCACTCGCTCCGCTCCGCGAGTAATCGATACCGCCAACCGGATCGTCGCATCGGCCGGACGATGATCCACCTCCACTCGAACGTCTCCGGCGCCGTCATCCGTCGGCGACTCAAGCTGCGCTGATACGGCGACTTCGCCGCCGGCAATCGCGTCGGCGTAGGCTGTGCGGTCAAAGTCGGCGTCGGTGAATTGGGCGGACGCCTCGGGTGTCGGCTCGTCCTCGCCGCACCCAGTCAACATCATGGCAACGATGGTCGCTACGGCCAGCAGCTGCCGCGGTCGCGGACGTCGCAGCCGCAATCCGACGGGGCACACGACTAGGGCCTGTTCACACTAATGAGTTCAGATCTGGTAGGCTCCGCCCATGGAACTTACCCAAGCTCAGGTTGACCGCGTGGCCCCGTACCTGCCGGTGCAGCGCGGCAACGTCAAGGTCTCACATCTGCAGGTCCTCAACGCTATCCTCTACGTCGCGGAGCCTGGCTGTAAATGGCGGGGCCTGCCGGCGCGCTTCGGCCGCTGGCACACCATCGACACCCGCATGAATCGCTGGGCGAAGACCGGGATCCTGGATCGGGTCTTCGAGCAGTTGCAGCGCGAACAGCTCGTGCGCATTCGAGTGGAGGCCATCTCGCTCGACCGTACGAGCGTCAAGGGGCACCCCGATGGCATGGGGGCGCGAAAAAAAACGGACCGCAAGCCATCGGCAAGTCCCGCGGCGGCTGGACCACCAAAATTCATCTGGTTGCCGCGGATGCCCGCACCGCGCTGACCTTCGCGCTCTCGCCGGGCCAGGCCCACGATGCCGCGCCGGGGCGCGCGCTGCTCCGGCGCCTGGGGCCGCCGCCGAGACCGGTGGCGGTGGTGATGGACCGGGCCTACGAAGGCACCGCCACTCGCCAGTTGGCCTTGGCCCTGGGATTCACGCCCGTGGTCCCACCCCTCCGATCCCGCGTCACGCCCTGGACGTACAACACCGAACGCTACAAGCGGCGCAACGAGGTGGAGCGCCGCTTCCGGCGCTTGAAAGGGTTTCGTCGCATCTTCTCGCGCTTCGATAAGCTTGACGTGCTGTTCCTCGGCTTTATCCACATTGCCCTTATCGTCGAGGCTCTGCGTTAGTGTGAACACGCCCTAGATGTAAGCGAGCATGCCGTCCGCTTTCGTGGGACGGCCACGGCGCCACGGCCGGTAGGGATGCTTCTCCAGAATCCCCTCCGTTAGTTCGACGCCCAGACCCGGTCGGTCGGGAATGGACACGTAGCCGTCCTGCAGCTGGATCGGCTCGTCCAGCACCTCTGCGCGGACTCCGGAGTCGTCGGCGTGGTACTCGAGAATCAGAAAGTTGGGCGCGGTCGCCGCGAAGTGGACGTTCACGGCCGTGGCCAGCGGCCCGAGCGGATTGTGCGGAGCAACGCTCACGTAGTGGGCTTCAGCCATGGCCGCGATCTTCTTCATCTCGGTCAGCCCCCCGGTCACGCAGACGTCAGGCTGAATGATGTCCGCCGCGCCGGTGGCGAGCAGCTGCTGGAACTCGTACTTCGTGTAAAGGCACTCCCCGGTGGCGATGGGAATCGGCGACTTGCGGGCCAGCTTGGCCAGCGGTTCGAACTGCTCGGGTCGCACTGGTTCCTCGAGGAAAAACGGTCGGTACGGACGGATGCGCTCGGCCATTTCCAGCGCACGAGCCGGTTCCAGGATCTTGGCGTGTGGGTCGACCCCAATATCGATGGCGTCACCGACCGCCGAGCGGACGGCGGCCATGCGTCGCTCGGCCGTGTCCAGCTGAACCGCCCAGGGATCGGCGTCGCCATTCGGTGCGGACGGGCCGATCTTTAGCGCGGTGTAGCCGTACGTCTCAATGAGTTGCCTGGCGTGATCGCCCATGGCCTCGGGCGTATTGCCATGCGCTGACTGGTAAACGCGTATGCGGTCGCGTACCTTGCCGCCCAGCAGTTGGTAGACCGGCGTGTCGAGCGCCTTGCCCTTGATGTCCCAGAGTGCCTGGTCGATGCCGCTGATCGCTGCCGTAATCACGGAACCAGTTGGAAATCGGCTGCCGGCATAGAGCTCGTGCCAGATCCGCTCGCCATCGAACGGGTCGAATCCGATCACCCAATCCTCGAAATATCGAACCGTCTCGGCCACCGCCTTGTCAGGTCCGACGGGATATGCCTCTCCAATACCCGTGATACCGGCATCGGTCATTACTCGCACGATCGGCCAGTTCCGCGAGCCGTTATTGATGAAGTCGCAGGCCAGCCCTGTTATTTGCAATGCCCTGATCTCCTTGCCTGGGTCACCCCGGAGCCTAGCGCGGCATCGCGCCTGCTTGCAGTCAGAGCACAAAGAACAAGAGCACAAAGTAAGCCGCAGCCAGCAAGGCCGGGGGCGCCAGACCCAGGGCAACCGGATGCGGCAGGTGGCGACGCAGACGTTGCGGAAGGGTAGCCACGGCGCCAAAGCTGACTAGGTGCAGCAGCGCCACCAGCCCTGTGCCAACGATCACTGCTCCTTGATAAGCGACCCACCATATGGGAAGACGC
Source organism: Chloroflexota bacterium (assembly GCA_965263175.1). Lineage (GTDB taxonomy): Bacteria > Chloroflexota > UBA11872 > UBA11872 > UBA11872 > UBA11872. Next base: position 1,762,970 of record OZ253587.1, on the reverse strand, counting down.
CCGAGGATGGACTGGCGACGAAGCAGTTGGTACGCCAGATCCTGGTCCGCAAAGGTTGGGGCGCCTTGCATGAGCAGCTGGCCGTCAGGGTCCTTATCGCCCCCAATGGCCGCCAGGAATACCGGCCAGGGAGTCTCGCGCGAGATGTCGAGTTCAATATAGTGCGCCTGACCGGCGGGGATCGACACCAGGAACCGAAACTGGACTATCTCGAACGCGCGTTCGGTCGAGACGGCGTTCGCCGGTGCGGATGCCGCCACAAGCGCGCCGCTGGGACCAGAAGTATCTACACGGGCGCGCAACACCACGACGCTTCCAACCGGTCCGCCAACCTTCACCGGAACAGCGAGCACGTCAAACGGTTCAACGGCAGCAATGGTCTGCCCCGCCTGAACATCTGCCGAGACCGGACCCAAGCGGAACACAGCCTCTTCGCGCTGAGATTGGCTCAACGACCACTCAACCGGAATGAGCATGACCGCGGCCCAGAGCCCAAAGGCCGCCAGCGCGGTGAGCCCGCTCGCGGCAACCCGGTTACCCACCGACGTCAGTCACTACGCGGTAGATGACCCGCGCGCCGCCAGGACTTGCAAACAGCGGTGCAAGGGTTCCACGCGCCAGAGCCCGGTCCAGTGCGCGTCGCTGCTCCTGGCTGAAGCGGTCCTGAGCGGTATAGACCAGATCAACGCCCAGTGCGCTGAGGTCGTCCAGCGTCAGTGTGTCCTGCGCTCGGGCGTACAACCCGGCGTAGCGCTCCCGCGCCCCCCGATTGTCGAACCCCATGGGAACTTGCAGCCGGCCGAACGTGACGGCGTATTTGTGCATGCCGTCGTAGACTCCGCTATTGAGTTGGAGGAAGGTACGGGGACCGGGTAGCAACAAGGCTCGTTGGGGATAGGGCAGCCTGGCGGCAAATTCGGCAGCGGCGAGTTCGTCGCGCAGTACAGGACTCTCCAAGGTACGGACGAGACCCGGCAGTAAAACGAGGGCGAAGATCCAGGTTCCGGCGGCCAGCGCACCGAGGCCAACCGCCGTTAGACGCGCGAGTTGCCGTCCATACAGCCGCCAGCGCCACAACTCGGTCAAGACGATCGCCAGCGCGGCCGGCGCAAGCAGGAGCCCCACCTGCGTAAAGCGCCCGGTATTCTAAGGGTTCAGTTCATCACTCAGGATTCCGGGAATAAGAAGCGCCACCACGCAAGCGGCAGCCGGTGCCGCCAGTCCAGGGCGGCGCCGCAGTGCCGCGATCATCCCCGACCCCGCAATGGCAATCGGCGCCCAGCCGAAGTCCTTCCACATCACGAGATCCAGCAGGCCGACCCGGGGCGTCGGTTCGGTTGACGCAAAAAGTGACGGGCCGCCGAAAAAACCGTGGGTCGGAACCGTGAAGAGGTTGCCTGCGTCAAACCTCAGGAATCCGGCACGCTCAGGGCTGCGGACCAGGGCTGCGAGCGGGCCTTCAGGAACGAGAGCCAGGACCAACCCGGCAAGTACAAGGCCCAGTATCGCGGCAGCCGAATATGGGCGGCGGGTTGCCAGCAGAACCAGAGCGACCAGGCACAGCGTAGCCGCCAGCACCAGGAACAGGTGCTCGGCGGTAACGCTCATACCTGCGAATGCCATGCTCCCAACGAGCAGGCTTGAAAGCCGGCAGGCGTGCCGCCCAGCCAGCGCGACGGACAGCGCCCCCACCCCTGCCGCGGCCGCCAGACCCACAATCAGGATATAGCTGAAGGGCACGAGCTGCTGAAGGGATTCGCTCAACACATAGCCTGCTTGGAACCGCCCAGTGCCCATGCCCATAAGCGTCTGAGCCGTCGAGGCCGTCAGTTAGCCGAACGGCGCATTAGGAAGCGCCAGAAAGTTCTGCGGGCCGGCCACTGCCACCAGCAGGGCAGCCAGCAGTCCGGTGGCTCGGTCACTCACCAGCGTGACCGCTGCAGCGACGCCCCAAAGGAAGGCCAGCACGCTGATCAGGGTCACTGCCAGCCCAGCGGCAAAGACGTCGGCACCTCCAAGCAAGGCAACGGCTGCAGTCCAGAGTTGTCCGCCGAATCGGTAAAACTGCAAATGATCCGGCTCCCACGGGTTCGCCGGCGGCCAATTGCCCGCCACGAAGTGCGCCGCCAGGCCCAGCCGGATCAGCAGGTTATCGTGGGTGTTCGCATGCCAGACGCTTGCAACGAATTCCACGCCGGCGATGAACAGCACCAGCAGCAACAGCGCGCCGACCAGCCATGTCCAGCGGCCCAGGTCCAGCTGCAGCGGATCACGCCGCCACCGCCAGACCAGCCACACCACCAGGGGCACTGCGGCGGCATACATCAGCAAGGCAGCGGCCAGCAGGGGGACAAGCTGAACCAGCGCTGCAATCCCGAACGTCATCAGGCCGACGCCGAGGCCCGCCCCCAGGCCAGCTAGCACCAGCAGACAGCGCTCCCCGGGCAGCAGCCAGCGGGCGATCTGCACGCCCGCCACGCACGGCAGCGCAGCAATCAAGAGAGTCGTGAGGTACTCGTACGGCTCAGCCATCAACAGCACGGCGCTTGTGCATGGACCGCGCCAGCGTAACCCTGCGCGCATTTCCACTACGTGCGGCTATGCTCGCCTTCCATGCAGACGCTGGAGGCCGCCATGATTGACTTCTCGCGGTCGTTTCTAACCTGGACCCACCGTCCCCACCAGCCCGACCCCACGTACAAGTACAGCGGCGGGCTGCTGGCCGATCCGGGCGATGTGATTTGCGTGCGCCTCAAGGCGGACGCCCGCCTGGAGATTCGACCAGATGTCGGTGAACCGCTCAATTGCTACGTGATCGCCCCCTGTAGGGCCGAATACACGATTGTCAGCGACAACCTGTTTCAGATTCCGAGCGGCGAGTACCGGGCGGTCTTCTCCGAGACGCTGGGCATTCCCATAGCGAAGCAGCCGTCAACCGCAGCGGAGGACCTCAGCCGGCAGTCGCTGGCCGACAAGTACGAAAGGTTCGATGTCGACATCCGTCGCTTTGCGCACGCCGAGCCATTGACAACCGTTCCCGAGGTGATCGAGGCCACCTGGGCCGGTGCGCTGTTGAACGCCTCCTGTGCCTACCGGGACGAGGCGCGCAAGCTGACGGTGACTGTCGAGTTCCCCATCGAACTGATCAACTTCGACGAGAAGAACGAGAAGTTCCAGGTCTGCACAGAGCCGGTGATCCTGCCGGATCTGGCCACGTGGGACGGACATGGACTTGATCGCGTCTTCCTAGCCGGCGTGGCGTTCAGCGACTTTGACCGCGTCGAGTTCATCCTGAGACGCGAAATCGAGCCAGCGGCCAGCGAACTGTCGTGGTACCACCAGGTCCGCGGGCGCGACCGCAACGAGCTCCGAGTGGACGCCGTCGAGCCGCCCGACGCTGATCGCGGCAGACCGAAGCCGCTGGTCTTCAATGAGGTCTGGACGCGCGACGCCGAGATCACAATCGCGCGCGTGTCTGGCGAGGGATAGCCAGGCGGGGCACACTCTGGCGTTACCGCGCTGCAGCTAGTGGCGCGCCTGTCGGGAGCCATCCTGTGAGCGATTTGCTGCGCGTCGCGCTGATCATCGAACCCACTGGCAATCACCTGTCGTCCCTGTACGCGGCGGCCAGGAATCCCGAAGTTGGGGAAGTCGCGGTCCTTGACGCCACCGGTGAAATGTTTGACGCCGCCAAAGAGGCCGTGGGCGACCGGGTGACGGCCACCTATACCGACCCCGACGCCCTGTTCAGCGACTTCAAACCAGCCGCGACCCTGGTCACGCTGGAAGCCTGGCGAATGCCGGCCATGATCGACGCATCGCTGGATGCGGGCTGCCACGTCTGGCACGAAAAGCCGGGGTTCGCCGACCTCGACGACTACCGTCGCCTCTATTGCAAGGCCCAGGCCGCAGGACTGAACCTCAGCATTGCGTACGTGAGCCGCCAGCGGGCCATCGTGCAGGAAGCTCGGCGCATCGTGGCCGAGGGTCTGCTGGGCGACCTGTTTGCCTGCCAGGCCTGGTTCATTGCCGATCATGACCGAACCCATCAGTGGGCCACGCTGCAAGGCGGCTGGATTTTCGATAAGGCGCGTTCAGGCGGCGGGTACCTGACGTTCCTGGGCTGCCACTACCTTGACCTGATGCGATTCATCACGGGCGACGACTTCGCGTCTGTCAGCGCGGTTACAGGAGTCGTGGGCGGCGAGCCGTTGCCGGTGGAAGACGCCGCATCCGTTACGGTCGGATTCAAGAGCGGGATGGTCGGCAACCTGAGCGCCGGCTATTACGTCACCCGACAGGAATACGGCTCAGGCCGGCACTCCGGATTCATTCTCTGGGGCCGGGACGGCTGGCTTCGGTTCAACCCTGGCGGCTCCCGCCGCGGCGATCCCTTGGAGTGGATGTCGCATAGGGGCGCTCACGCTGGGTCCCCGCACAAGTCGTGGAGCTTCAGCAACGAGGACGCGAGGAACGACGAGTACAGCCTGATGACCAGCGCGTTCTTCCAGTCGTGCATGACCGGCGGTCCGCCGCCGCTGGAGAACGAAGCCGGGATGTGGGTAAACGAGGCTGTGCAGGCCGCCTACCGCTCGTCGGAGACGGGCATGCGACAGGCCGTCTCGATTCCCGACGTGTCGTAGCTCGGCTAGACGCAGCCTTCGAAGGACCGGCCGCGGATCTGCAGCGGCGGCGGCACTGCCGGGCCGTCGATTGACGCCGCGCGGCGCGAGTCGGCCCGCATGTAGTGGACGGCGTAGCCGCGGCGACGGGCCGTGCTGGTGTTGGCGCGGCTGGCGTGCCAGGTGAGGCTGTGATGAAAGCTCACGCTGCCCGAGCGTAGCGGGGCGGGTTGCGGCATGAAGGCAGCGTCCTTCCCGATCAGCGCGCGGTGCTCACCCATCTCGTCGTTGCTAAGCACGCCCCAAAGGTGGCTGCCTGGCACGAATTCCAGGCAGCCGTTTTCGAGCGTGGCGTCGTCGATGGCGGCCCAGGCCGTCACCAGGTCCATGGGATAGACGTCGATGAACGACTTCGAATCCTGGTGCCAGGGCTGCGCGGCGCCGATGGCCGGCGGCTTCATAAATAGCTGGTCGGCGTAGAGCTTGATGTCGTCGCTATCGAGCAAATCGGCGATGACGTCCACGATGGCTGGGTGGCGGGCATGGGTTTGCAGGACTTCATCCTGTCCCGCCAGCCAGTACAGCTTGCGGATCTCAAGTTCTCGGGCGGTGGCCTTGACTTCGCCCTCACGAACGAGCTTTTCGGCCTGAACGCGTTCGGGGTCAGCACCGGTCTCGCCTCGGGCGATCTGGTCGGCGCGTTCGCCGATACGGGCGACGTCGTCCGGCGACAGGAGGTCTTCGACTGCCAGCCAGCCGTTTCGCCAGAAGCTGTCCACCTGTTCGGCGGTGAGTGTGCGGTGCGGTGAACTCATCACCGACCTCCTCTAGTGAGAGCCGTGCGGCAGTTGGTCAGACGCGGCCGGAGAACGAGCGTCCTCGGACCTGCTTGAACGGGGGCATCTTGGGCGCGTCGGTCACTTCCTCGTCCTTGTACGAGCTGGCCCGCATGAAGTGGGTGGCGTAGCCGCGACGGCGCATGCCGGTCGTATTGGCGTTGCTCTGATGCAGCACCAGGCTGTGGTGGAAGCTGACGCTTCCCGGACCCAGCGGCGCCGGCCGAACCGGCCATTGATCGGTGCCCAGATCATCGAGCAGCGGCTCCAGGCGGGGTCGGGTGAGCATGCCCCAGCGGTGGGTGCCGGGGGCGAAGTTGAGACAGCCGTTTTCGGTGGTGGCGTGGTCGATGGAGGTCCAGGCGGTGACAAGGTCCATCGGGAGGATGTCGCGCCAGGCGGCCGAGTCCTGGTGCCAGGCCTGGGCGGCGCCGATTTCGGGGGGCTTCATGAAGAGCTGGTCGCCGTAGAGCTTGATGTCGTCGGTGCCCATGAGGTCGGCGATGACGTCCACGATCTTGGGGTTGGTGACGTGGCCCCAGAGGAGGTCGTCGTAGACGGCGAGGTTGTAGAGCTTGCGGACGGAGAGGACGAGGTTTTCGACCTCGCGTTTGCCTTCCCGGAAAACGCGTTCGAGCTGGATGCTTTCCTCGGGAATGTGGTCGGCCTTGCCGGCGGCGATGAGGTCGGCGCGTTCGGCGAGATCCGCTACCTCATCGGGGGTTAGAAGGTCTTCGACGACGAGGTAACCATCTACGTGGAACTTGTCGACCTGAGCGGGTGTGAGGGTGCGTAGTTGTGGTTCCGCCACTGCCATTCGAGTACTCCTGCCGCCGCCGTTGGATTGTCGACGGGCGACTGCTCAAATCCTACGCCGCGATGCTACACCGTTCGGGCGTTTTTGGGGTACTCGGACCCGCCAGAGCCGAACCCCCTTACGGGTGTTCGGCTCTGGCGGTCCCGAGACTTGGCGGGTTTTTGGGGGTGGGGATTTGGGTTGGGCGGGGTGGGTGGGTTGCGGGGTTCATGGGGCTATTGTACTCTCATTGAGTATGGATGCAAGTGGAGTTGGGTGGAGGGGTGGGGTTCGTAGACTGACGGGGTGATTTGGCGGTTTGGGGGTCGGGGCCGTAGCTGAAGCGGTTGAGCGGGCGCTGGAGGGGCGACGGCGGGCGGCGGCGTTGCGCGACGAGGATCCGGTGGGGGCGGCCGGGGAGTTGCGGGCGGCGGCCGCGGCGCTGAGTGTCGAGACGCATCCGGTGGAGTTCGGTCTGGCGAATTACGACCTGGCAGGGCTGCTGCTGGTGGGCGACGCTCCCACGGACGACCTGAACGAGGCGGCGCAGGCGGCGGCGCGGGCGCTGCTGGTGTTCACGCCCCAGGAGCTTCCCGACCTGTTTGCCGGGGCGAGCGAGCGGCTGGGGATGGCGCAGTGGCGGGCCGGGCGTCGAGATGCGGCGCAACGCACGTACGCGCAGACGGCGGGCGCGCTGGGGAGCGCCCAGCGGCATGCCCCGCAGGCACGGCTGCTGGCCACATCGGCGCGTCTTTTGGGTCGGGCGGCCGGGGCGGGCGATGGGGTCAGTGTTGGCGACGCAATTGGCGCGTTTGACGCGGCTATCGAGGCGGCGCGTCGGGCCAGGTCGACGGCGCTGCGGGCCTCGTTGCTGAATGATTCGGGACGGCTGATTGCGTCGAATCGGGGGGCCGACGGCGCACTGCACGCAGACGCGGCACTGACTCGGTTCGACGAAGCGGCTTCGCTGGTTGACGACAGCGACCTGGGGGCGGCGCTGCCGGTGCACGGGAACCGGGCGGCGGCGTATGGGCTGCGGGAGACGGGAGATCGGGACGCGAATCTGCGTGAGGCGATTGCAAGTTATAGCCGGGCGGTGCATCTGCCAGGACTGGCGGATCATCCCGCGGACGCCGCGCAGCTTTACAGGGCGCTGGGGACGGCCTGGGCGCAACGGCCAGGCGGCGACCGTGTCGAGAATCTGCAGCAGGCGGACGGGGCGCTGCAATCGGCGATCGAGCGTCTGACAGACGACGCGCAGCGCGTCGAGCGGGCGTCGATGTGGAACGTGCGGGGGCTGGCTCAAGCGGAACTGGCGCAGCGGGGCATCCCGGGGGCGGTGAGCGCGACGGTGACGGCGTTTCACGAGGGGTTGGAGACGGCCAGCGGGGGCGAGGCGACGGCGCTGGAAGCTCAGCTGGCGAACAACCTGGGGTCGGCGATCATGACGGCGGCCAGCCAGGGGCAGGAGGCCTCGCTGGCGGACGCGGCGGCGGCGCTGGATCGGGCGGCGGAGCTATGGACGTCGCTGGGCCAGCCGGAGGACGCGGGCGGGAGCCAACTGAACGCCGGGATGGTGTACATGTCGTTGCACTCCACGGAGCGGGACGCGGCGCACCTGGACCGAGCGATCGAACGTCTGCAGGGTGCGAGCGCGTCGCGTCCGCTGGGCACGCATCCGGGGCCGCACGCTGTTGCGCAGTTCAACCTGGGGATGGCGCTGGCGATCCGGGCGGGTGGGACGCAACCCGAGGATCTGGCGGCCAGCGTGGAGGCTTTTCGGACGGCGCTGCGGGTCTGGACGGGTCCGAACGCTCCACCGCAAGCGGCGGTGGCGCACGCGAACCTGGGGAGCATGTTGTTTGGCATGGCGAAGCAGAACGAGCCTGAGCTCCTGCGCGAAGCGGCGTATCACTATGAGCAGGCGCTGGCGGTGTATACGCCGTCGACGAATCCTCAGCAGCACCAGGTGATTTCCAACAATCTGGCGTTGGTGCGGCGAAGGCAGGGGCGGGGGAGGAAGGAGTGAGGGAAGAGTAGTGAGGAGTGAGAGGGGCGCGGAAGGAGTGAGGGAAGAGGAGTGAGAGGGGGGAGAGTGGGACGTGGGGCACCTCGACCGGAAGACCCCTTGTATGTTCCCAGGGCCTTAGATGGTCCATCGAGCGCCTAAGATACGGGTCAACCCCAAGCCACTAACCCGCTATGCCTGACTTCTTCGAACAACCCATCCTCAATTCGCCCTACGAGTACCCGGCCCGGCATTGGGAGCTGGACGAGGACGGACAGCCGACCAATCGGATCGTCGAAGGGCGTCGGGCCGCCAAGTTCATTACGCCGGTTCCCGCGCCACGGCGGCGGCGAGGCGCGTCGGTCCAGCAGCAGCTGGTGCTGGACGAAGGCGAGGGGCTGTCGACGGAGGCCCTGCAATACGATCCGATGCCGATCATTGCGAGTCTGCGGCAGCAGGTTGACGAATGGTGCCAGATCCCGGATCCCAACAGATGGCAGGTCACACCAGAGACCGCACGGCTGCTCCAACACTGGCGCAGTCACCGGTTTGCCGAGTACCGGCCTTTCTTCTGCCAGATCGAAGCGATGGAGACGCTGATCTGGCTCACCGAAGTCGCGACAAGGCGCAGGCGCCAAGACAAGGTCTTTCTCGACCACCTGGAGGGCGCGAACGAGCAGGCCAATCCGGGACTGGCTCGCCTGGCGCTCAAGCTCGCCACGGGCGCCGGCAAGACCACCGTGATGGCCATGTTGATTGCGTGGCAGACCCTCAACGCCGTCCGCCGGCCTCAGAGCCAGAACTTCACGCGCGGATTCCTGGTGGTGACGCCCGGCATCACCATCCGCGACCGCCTGCGGGTCCTCCAGCCCAACGATCCGGACAGCTACTACCAGAGCCGGGAATTGGTCCCGGCCGACATGCTGGCCGACCTGAACAAAGCCAAGATCGTCATCACGAACTTCCACGCCTTCAAGCGGAGGGAGACCCTGGAGATTTCAACCGGCGGGCGCAACCTGCTGAAGGGGCGCACAGGACCCGACGTGCAAACGCTGGAAACCGAGGGGCAGATGCTCCAGCGGGTCATTCCAGAGCTGATGAACATGCGCAGCATCGTGGCCATCAACGACGAGGCGCATCACTGTTACCGGCAGCGTCCCGAGGACGCCGATGACGAAGGCAGGCTCCAGGGCGACGACCTGAGCGAGGCTAAGAGAAACCGCGAAGCCGCGCGGCTATGGATTTCGGGACTTGAGGCGGTGCAGCGGCGACTCGGGCTCAGGCGTGTTGTAGACCTATCGGCCACGCCCTTTTTCCTGCGCGGGTCAGGCTACGCGGAGGGCACGCTGTTTCCGTGGACGATGAGCGACTTTTCGCTAATGGACGCCATCGAGTGCGGCATCGTCAAGCTGCCGCGCGTGCCGGTGGCGGACAACGTGCCGGGTCACGAGATGCCCGTGCTGCGGGAACTGTGGCAGCACATTCGCCCCGCGATGCCCAAAGGCGGTCGTCGGACGGCCGGGAATCTCGATCCCCTCAGACTGCCGCTTCACCTGACCAACGCGCTTGAGGCGATCTACGGTCACTACGACGAGACCTTCAAACTCTGGCAAGAAGCAGGCATCCAAGTACCACCCTGCTTCATCGTCGTCTGCAACAACACGGCCACCTCGAAACTGGTCTACGACTACATCGCCGGCTTTCAGCAGGAACAGGACGGCGGGTCGTCACAGTTCCACAACGGGCGGCTGGAGCTCTTCCGCAACTACGACCACCAGGGCATCCGGCTGGCTCGACCGCGAACCCTGCTGATCGACAGCGAGCAACTTGAATCGGGCGACGCGTTGGACCGCAATTTCCGGAATTTAGCCGCACCCGAGATTGAACGGTTCCGACGCGAGATCGTCGAGCGCACCGGCAACCGCGCCGACGCCGACCAGCTAACCGACCAGGATCTGTTGCGCGAGGTCATGAACACGGTGGGCAAGCCAGGACAGCTTGGCGACTCCATCCGCTGCGTGGTCTCGGTTTCGATGCTCACCGAGGGGTGGGACGCCAACACGGTTACCCACATCCTCGGCGTGCGCGCGTTCGGTACGCAGCTGCTCTGCGAGCAGGCGGTTGGCCGCGCGCTGCGGCGACAGTCCTACGAGCTCAACGAGCATGGACTGTTCGACGTCGAATATGCCGACGTGCTGGGCATTCCGTTCGACTTCACCGCCAGGCCGGTCGTCATCAAGCCCAAGCCGCCGCGCGAAACGGTCCAGGTGCGGGCCATCTCACCCGAGCGCGACGCCTGCGAAATCCGTTTCCCCCGCGTCCAGGGCTATCGCGTCGAATTGCCCAAGGACCGCTTGCAGGCCGACTTCAATGCCGACTCGACGTGGCGGCTGACACCGGAGTTGGTCGGGCCCACAGAGACACGCAACCAAGGGTTGATCGGCGAGGGAGTGGACCTCACGATCGAGCACCTTGGCAGCCTGCGCCGGACGGCGCTGGAGTACCACCTCACCTGGCGGCTGCTCGAAACCAAGTGGCGCGACGCCGGTGAGGCGCCCAAGCTGCACCTTTTCGGGCAACTGCGGCAGATCACGCGCCAGTGGCTGGACCAGCACCTCGTCTGCAAGGGCGGCACCTATCCGGCGCAGTTGATGCACCGGGAACTGGCGGACATAGCCTGCGAGCGGATCACCGACGCGGTTACGCGTTCGCACCAAGACGAGAACCCGGTCAAGGCCATCCTCGATCCGTACAACCCCGCCGGGTCGACCCGTTACGTCAGGTTCAGCACCTCCAAGCCGACGCGCTGGCAGACCGATCCGCGGCGCTGCCACGTCAACTGGGCCGTGTGTGACGGCGACTGGGAGGCCGAATTCTGCCGCGTGGTCGAAAAGCATCCGCAGGTGCGAGCCTACGTCAAGAACCAGGGGCTGGGACTGGAAGTGCCGTACCGCATGGGCAGCGTCAGCCGCCGGTACATCCCGCACTTCATTCTGCTGGTGGAGGACGGGCGCGTGGACGACGAGGGGCAGCCGGACCCGTTGCATCTGGTCGTGGAGATCAAGGGCTACCGGGGCGAGGACGCCAAGGTGAAGAAGTCCACGATGGATACGTACTGGGTACCCGGCGTGAACCGTCTGGGAAGCTTCGGTCGGTGGGCCTTCGCGGAGTTCACCGACGTTTACGCGCTGCAGGATGACCTGGACGACGAAGTCACCTCCTGGCTAAACGAACTAAGCTCAGGGAACCTCCGAGAAACCGCTGGCACTACTAGGGAAACCGGCGCGCATGAGCACTAGGCTCTACACCGACGAGGAACTCGAAGAACTCAGGTCAAAACCGAAGCGTGTATCCAATCCGGGCGCGCGCTGGTTGCCGAAACCGAAGTCAAATCCCGGACACCACCAACGCAGCTATCAGGCTGCCGAAGAGTCGGACGATGAGACTCGCTTCGCGATTTATCAGCGTCAGAACCTCGATGACGAGAGCGACTTCTCCTGCGGTATCTCCTACCTTCCGCCTGGCGGCCCGTCTCTTACCCTGGCTCGCTACAACGGGCCGAGTCACGAACATGGAGACATCGCCTACCGTCCACACATTCACCGCGCCACGGAGAGGGCCATAGCGGCGGGCAGGAAACCCGAGTCGGAGGCGGAGGAAACCAACCGCTACGAGACCCTTGAAGGCGCCACGGCGTGCCTGATCGACGATTTCAACCTAACCGGAATCAGAGCTCAGCGCGACCGACCGAGACTGTTCTCATGACTCTTGATACCACCGCTCTCCAGGATCTCTTATGCAAGCGCCTCTGCGAGGACGTCCGCGTCGACCAACGCCCGGATGGCGCGCTGATGCTGCGGACGCACTTTGCCTTTCCTGATGGCGACCGCTACCCCATCCACCTATCGCAGGCTGACTCCGGCGGCCTTCGGCTCTCGGACCGCGGGCATACGCTTATGCACATCAGCTACGAGCACGACATCGATGCCTTCATGGACGGAACCCGCGGAATGCTCATGGAACGCATCATGGGCGAGAGCGGGCTGCTATGGGATGGCGGCGCGTTTAGTCTCGACACCAGCCCCGACCGGCTACCGGAAGCCATCTTCAACTTCGGGCAGGCATTGACCCGGGTCTACGACCTGACCTTGCTCTCACGCTCGAACGTCGGCTCCACGTTCTACGACGACTTGGCCGATCTCATTGGCAGTTTGGTCGACGAGTCCAAGATTCAACGCGATTACTTGCCGGAGGTTCCAAACGCCGAGGTCTATCCGGTGGACTACCGAATCGAGGGCAAGAATGACGCGCCGCTCTTTCTGTACGGCGTGCCCAATAGAGACAAGGCGCGATTGGCGAACATCATGCTGTCCTACTTCCACCGGCATCAGCTCCAGTTCGAGTCGATTCTCGTATTCGAGAATCAGGCTGAAATCCCACGAATGGACTTGGCAAGACTCTCGGATGTTGGCGGCGACATGATTTCGTCGCTGGCGTCGCACCACGACTTCAACCGTAAGCTCCTACAGCGCGTAGCCGCATGATGGCTCACGACAACGGGAACGGCGCACGGACTTGAGACTCCACTATTACCCAGAGACCGATAGCCTCTATGTCGAGTTCAAGGACGGGCCGGGTGTCGAGACCCGCGAGGTGACAGGCTGGCTCAACGTTGACCTCGATGCCGGCGGCGAAGTCGTCGGCTTCGACATCGACCATGCGTCGAAGCGTCTGGACCTTTCAACGCTGGAGACCGAAGCGCTGCCGCTGCGCTCCGTCAAGGCAAGCTGACTGGTGGCGCGAAGACGAAGAGCGTCTCGACCTCGCAAGGTGGAGACGCTGACGCATGACGAGGCTGGGCGGCCGAATATTCCGACGGCTGAGTACCAGGTGCTGATGAGGGATGACGAGCAACATCCGATTCAGGTGGCCTTCGAGCGGCGGAACCCGGACCTGGACCCGCAGTTGGTCTGGCGGGGCAAGGATCCGAGGGACTGGTCGGACCTGATCACCGCGGCGCCGCCGCTGTACATCCAGGAGAAGGTGCACCCCAAGGCGCTGATCGACGACCTGCTGAGAAGTGGCCAGTGGTCAGTGGCTAGTGGTCAGCAAGAAGGAGGAGACGAGCCAGCCAGCCAGATCGGCTTTGCCGATTTGTTTGCCGACTTCAACGGGTTGCCCGAGGACGCGGAACGGACCGAATTCTACGAGCACCACGCGAACTGGTCGAACCGCATGATCCTGGGCGACAGCCTGCACGTGATGGCCTCGCTGGCCGAACGCGAGGGGCTGCGCGGCCAGGTGCAGTGCATCTACATTGACCCGCCGTACGGCATCAAGTTCAACTCAAACTTTCAGTGGTCAACGACGAGCCGCGACGTGCGCGATGGTAAGCGCGAGCACATCACCCGTGAACCTGAGCAGGTCAAGGCATTTCGCGATATATGGAAAGACGGAATTCACTCATACTTGACCTATTTGCGCGACCGGTTGACTGTGGCCCGAGACTTGCTTGCCGAGTCTGGCTCCATCTTCGTTCAGATCGGTGATGAGAACGTCCACCGTGTAAGATCGTTGATGGATGAGACTTTCGGCGACGAGAATTTTGTTGTAATCATCGCCGTACAAAAGACCGGAAGTCAGACAGGTGCTTACCTACAATCAAATGTAGATTATATCCTCTGGTACCGTAAGTCTGATCGAATGAAGTTCAGGCCCCTGTTCTTGCCGCGGCAGATTGAGGGACGCGGGGGGCACGGATATACCAACTATCAGATCGAACCCGGTATCGACATTCCCATCTCCGAAGTAGCCGACAAAGTAAATAGGGGAGAGTACTCACCGCATTGGATATGGCGCTCATACCCCCTTACATCAGAGGGTTTTCGAGAGACGACAACCGTAGAGTTTCGGTACAACGGCAAGGTCTTTTTTCCAGGTCGAAGCCGGCACTGGGGCGTCGTAGTAGAAGGCCTTGAACGAACTGGCGAGGCCGGAAGACTTATTGCAAGCGGATCACAAGTTCATCTGAAACGGTTTTTTGGTGATTCTACAGCCGTTCCATTGACCGCATATTGGACAGATCTAGGCGGTGCAAGCGGTGCCATCTACGTTGTCCAGACAAATGCAAAGGTCATAGAACGCTGCATCTTGATGACCACCGATCCCGGCGACCTGGTTCTCGATCCCACCTGCGGATCTGGCACCACCGCCTATGTGGCCGAGCAGTGGGGCCGCCGCTGGATCACCATCGACACCTCGCGCGTTGCCCTGGCGCTGGCCCGCGCCCGCATCATGGGCGCCCGCTATCCGTACTACCTGCTAGCTGACAGTTCGGAGGGTCAGGCCAAGCTGGCCGACGTCGAGCGGCGGGAACCTTCCAGCGCGGCGACCTACGGCGATATCCGCCAGGGGTTCGTCTACGAGCGCGTTCCTCACATCACGCTGCGGGCCATCGCCAACAACGCCGAGATTGACGTGATCTGGGAGCGGATGCAGCCAGCGGTGGAGGCCGCGCTGGGCGATCTGAATCAGGTGTTGCAGGCAATTCACCCCGTGCGCGTGGAAGGGCTTGGCGAAGGGCGGGCCTGGCAAGAAGCGACCGCGGCGCCGTTTGGGTCACCGGCCGGTGGCCGCGAGGGTCAGCTCATAGATTTCGGCGCGCCAGACGACGCTACCGTCACGCTGCCGTCCGGCGAAACCGCCCAGGTCAACGCCCTGCTGGAATGGGAAGTCCCGCGCGAGGCGCCGGAGGACTGGCCCGCGGCCGCGCACGAGCCGCTGGACCGAATTCTGGGAGGCGCGCATCGCGCGGCAACGCGAAATCGACGCTTCCATCGCCGCCAAGGCCGACTTTGAGTACCTCTACGACAAGCCGTATGAGGACCGTCGCACGGTGCGGGTAGCCGGGCCGTTTACCGTGGAGAGCCTGTCACCGCACCGCATGCTGGGCGTGGACGAGCACGGTGAGTTGATCGACACGGCCGCCGAAGCGACGGGCCGCTACGGCGAACCGCAGGACTTCGCCAGCATGATCCTGGACAACCTGCGCACGGCAGGCGTACAGCAGGCGCACAAGGACGACCGGATCACCTTCGACTCGCTGAAACCATGGCCGGGCGACCAGGTGTGCGCGGAAGGGCGCTATAGCGAAGGCAGCGAGTCGGGGCGGCAACGTCGCGCCGGTGTGTTCATCGGGCCCGAGTTCGGCACGGTCCAGCGTCAGGACCTGGTGGAAGCGGCGATCGAGGCGGCCGAGGCTGGTTTTGACGTGCTGATTGCCTGCGCGTTCAACTACGAGGCCCACGCGACCGAGTTCGACAAGCTGGGCCGCATTCCGGTTCTGAAGGCGCGCATGAACGCGGATCTGCACATGGGCGGCGAGTTGAAGAACACCGGCCAGGGCAACCTGTTCGTGATCTTCGGCGAGCCGGACATTGACGTGCTGGACGCTGATGACGGTCAGGTCCGGGTGCGAGTGAACGGCGTCGACGTGTTCGATCCCAGCGCCGGAGAGGTCCGCAGCGACGACACGGACGGGATTGCCTGCTGGTTTATCGACACGGATTACGACTCAGAGAGCTTCTTTGTACGTCACGCCTATTTCCTGGGCGCGAACGATCCCTACAAGTCGCTGAAGACCACGTTGAAGGCTGAAATCGACGCGGAGGCCTGGGCCACGCTGCATAGCGACATCTCACGCCCCTTCCCGAAGCCGCAATCCGGCCGCATTGCCGTAAAGGTGATCAACCACCTGGGCGATGAGGTGATGAAGGTTTTCCGGGTGGACTAGGGGCCGGCGGTTGGTGGTCAGTTAGCCGAGACAAGTACGGGCGACCCGGAGGAAGACAAGGCGCCGCTCTCAGAAATTATCGAGCGGCTGAACGAGCGGTTTGGGACGAATTTCACGGAAGCGGACCGGCATTTCTTTGAGCAGGTGAAGGCGCAGGCGGTCCAAAACGAGCACGTGCGGGAGACGGCGCGGGCGAATCCGCTGGATAAGTTCAGCCTGGGGGTTCGGGATCAGATTTCGAAGCTGATGATCGAGCGGATGAGCGAGAACGATGCGCTGGTGAAGCGGTATCTGGAGGAGCCGGAGTTTCAGAACGTGGCGTATGAGGTGTTGGCGCGGGGGATATTTGCGGCGGTGCGGGGCGGTGAGGTGGGCGGAGTGAGGAGTTAGAGGGGGGGAAGAAGTGAGCGAAGAGGAGCGAGGAGTGAGAGGGGGCGCGGAAGGAGTGAGGGACGAGGAGTGAGGAGTGAGAGGGGACCGTGGGGATCTAGAGGATCGAGCGCTTGGGGTGCGGGGCTAACGGGGTGGGCTTGAGGCGGGCCTTAGCGTAAGACGGGGCGCACGAGCGGAAGGGGCCGGTCTGAGACCGGCCCCTACGCAGGATGGGGCCACGGGTGCCGGGACGACGGAATCTTGGGTACTGTGGAGTAGCCGCCGGGACCGGAGGACCCCTCACCCTGACCCTCTACCCCAGGAGAGGGCAAGATCGGCAGGATGACGATGACAGAATGACGGATGGGAATAGATAGAGAGCGTGACGGTATGCGGGCTGTTGAGGCTGATGTGGCGGTGATTGGTGGGGGGCCGGCGGGGTCTTCGCTGGCTACGTTGCTGCGGCAGCAGGGGTACCGGGTGACGCTGCTGGAGCGGGAGTGGTTTCCGCGGCCGCACGTGGGTGAGTCGATGCTGCCGGGGGTGCTGTTCGCGCTGAGGAAGACGGGGGCGCTGGAGCGGGTGGAGCGGGCGGGGTTCACGCGCAAGTACGGGGCGACGTATATCTGGGGGCGGTCGCGCGATCCGTGGACGATTCGCTTTTCGGAGATTTCGCAGGACCGCACGTTCACGTTCCAATGCGACCGAGAAGTGTTCGACAAGTTGCTGCTGGACCACGCGCGGGACGAGGGCGTGGACGTGCGCGAAGGCCACCAGGTGACGCGCGCGCTGATGTCGGACGGGCGGGTGACGGGGCTGGCGTTTACCGACGGGGACGGGAACGCGGGCGAAGTCCGCGCCCGCTTGTGCGTGGACGCTTCGGGGCAGTGGTCGCTGCTGGGGCGTCAGTTCCGGCTGCGGGAGCACAACGAGAACCTGCGGCACGTGGCGCTGTTCGGCCACTACCACGGCGGGCCGACGACGCTGCCGGACGTGTTGAATGACATGGCGCCGACGGACGCGGGCAACGTGTACGTGGTGGCGGTGGAGGACGGCTGGCTCTGGCATATCCCGCTGGCGGGCGGCCTGCGCAGCATCGGGCTGGTGACGGATCCGGAACGGATCCGCGGGATGACTCGCACCGAACGGCGGGCGTATTGGCAGCGGCAGGTCGAATCGTGCGAAGAATTTGAGCAGCTGCTGGAGGGCGGGCGCTGGGCGGGCGACTTTGACATCGTGACGGACTGGTCGTTTATCTGCCGGCAGTTTCACGGTTCCGGCTATCTGCTGGTGGGGGACGCGGCGTGTTTCGTTGATCCGATCCTGGCGTCGGGGATCGCGCTGGCGCTGCAAGGGGTGCTGCGAGCGACGAAGGCGATTCGCACGTCGCTGGAGGCGCCGGACCTGAACGGGCTGGCAATGAACTGGTACCAGGACGGGTATCTGCAGCAGGCGAACGATTTCGTGGATATGGCGAATCACTGGTATCACGGGCAGCGATTGCAGGAGTCGTGGTACTGGACGGCGCACCGGCTGGTGGACCCGAGCCAGAATTTGTCGCTGCGGCAGGCGTTTGTGTTCATTTCGTCGGGGCTGACGCGGGAGTCGCCTGAAGAGTCGATCCGCTACATGGGCGGGTTTACGCCGGGGCAGCTGGCAGTGACGTACGAGAACCTGGGCGTCGAAGGTGGCGCCACAGGCACACCGCTACAGGCCGTGGAGTCATCAGCGCCGGCCTTGGCGCGACAGGGAATGGCGGTGACGGCGGAGCAGGCGTTGGCGGGGGCGCACAGCGCCTCTCACGGGCCTGAGGAGAGTCCAGCAGCGCCCGCGGCGCGAAGGGGATTGGCCGTGACGACGGAGGAAGCGCTGGCAGGGGTCCCGGCGTTTGTGGCGGGCGCGGAGCTTCGGGCGGGGATGCAGGAGACGGAGACGGGGTTGCGGCCGGTGACTCGAGTCGAATTGCCGGGGGCGGCGAACGGGGACAAGCGGGAGGTTGTGCTGTCGCTGCCGACGCTGTCGGTGCTGAATCTGCTGGACGGTCGTCGTAGCGGGGCGGAGGTGGCGCAGACGCTGGCGGAGCGGTTTGCGGGGAGCGTTCGCACGGACGCGGCGGCGCTGCGGCCGATTGTTGGGTCGGTGATTGCGGATCTGGCGGCGGAGGGGGCGGTGGAGTTCAAGAAGTAGTGAGGGACGAGGAGTGAGAAGTTAGAGAAGAGGGATGGGGAATAAGAGTAAGCGAGCGTGGGTGCGGGGGTGTGGTTCGATTGGTTGGTGCGCTAGGGATGGTTGGGTGATCGGGATGCAGGGTGAGCTGGGGATGTTGGTTGCTGCTGGGTCCCGGCTGAAGACGCCGGGATGACGGGGGCGGGGGACCGACGGTAGGGCTGATTAATGCCAAACGGCCCGCCGCGGGGGCGGCGGGCCGTTTGAGGATCTGCGAAGACTAGGCCGGAATCGGCGTCCAGTCGTCGTAGGAGTTGAAGATGGCGTTGGTGTCCGAGGCCATCTTGGCACCGGCTTCGTCCGGGCCAACCTCGTTGACCCAAAGCTTGGATGCCACTGTCCGATACGCGCCGATGAACTCGTCCCAGTACGGGAAGTAGCCGGGGGTGCGCGGTTCGGGCGTGGTGGCGTAGGTCTTGAGCCAGTGCATGCCCTCGGGCGGAGCAGCCAGCGCATCCGCTTGATCGGCGACTTCCTTGAAGACCGGGAAGTGGCCACGGTCGATCCCGACGCGGGCCTGGTATTCCGGACCCGCGAGGTAGGTGACCAGCTGGACGGTCTGCTCGAGGTTGCCCAGCCGCTCGGCGGCGATGGTGACGATGTGCGGCTGGTCGTTCCAGCCATGCCGGACCTCGCCGGTGTTGGGCGACGCGTACATGGGAGCGACGGACCAGGTGAAGCGGTCCTTGATTCGCGGGATGCCGAAGCCGGTGCTGTAGACACGGCCACCGGGCCAGAGGCCAACCTTGCCGGAGGAGAACGGGTCGCCGAACTCACCGGCGATGCGCGACTGGATTTCCTGGGTGAAGGCGACATTTTCGGTGTGCATGCTGCCGTGGGTCCAGGCGAGCGCTTCGATCGCGGCCGACGAATCCAACTGGGACACGCCGTTCTGGTCGTACCAGAATTCAACGCCGTTGGACCACATCATGGGCCCCCAGCCGAACTGGTCGCTGGTGGGCGCCCACATGCCGAACTGGTCGTTATCGGCGTCGGTGAGCGCGCGGGAGGCGTCCATGGCGTCATCCCAGGTCCAGCCCTCGGCGGGCTGGTCCACGCCGTTGGCTTCGAACAGGGAGACGTTGTAGACGAGGCCGTTCATGCCGCCCTGGAACGGGAGGCCGTGGAGGCGGCCGTTGGCCTGGTAGAGGGCGCCTTCCCAGGGGAGCCAGCCGGTGGGCAGCACCCAGTAGTCGTCCAGCGAAAAGCCGAGCTTGCCCACCTGGTCGGTGATGTCCGGGAAGAAGCCGGCCGAGTAGTGCGCCTGGTAGAGGTTGCCCTCAAACAGGATGGCCTCGGCCATGCTGCCAGCGGCGAACTGCAGGTTGAGGGCGTCAAAGTAGTCGCCGCCGATGACGTCGATCTTGACTGGGATGTTGGGGTACTGGCGCGAGAATTGCTCCATTCCCCACTTCATGGCGTTGCCGCGCGGGCCGGACGTGTGGTCCGTGGCGAAGCGAACGCTGACCGGACCCGCCACAGGCTCGGGCTCCGCCATCACGATCTTCTCGACGGTGACGGGAACTTCCTTCACGATGATCTTCTCGACCATGACCTCTTGGGTCACAATCTTCGTCACCTCGACGATTTTGTCCTCGCCACAGGCCGCCAAGACCGCGACGCCAGTCACTCCAAGAGCGCCAGCGCTCCCGGCTCGAAGCATTTCACGACGTGTGAGATTCCGCATAACCCCTCCTGCGTCCCGTAGGACCCCCGGCACTCGGCTAAGCCAGCCCGATATTAGCGCGTGTGCGCAACTTTCGGAAACCTCGAACCGGCAGGGCCTCAACGCAAGGCGGCACCGAGCCGGCGGCTCAGCAGCATGGACACGCTAAGGCCGCGGCATCAACGACGGCAGTTTGTCAGCCGATCCCGATCGCCACGCACATCCCCGCCGAAGCAGCGTTCGGCGATGGATCCTGCCTACGATTTTCAGGCTGGACCGATTACCAGCTGGCCCCGCTGCGGAGCTTGAACTTCCCGCTGTCGCTTTTGTCGTCACCGCACGCCGGCAGCAGGCTCAGGGCTCCGGCGGCGACCAGGCCGACGAGCAGGGCGCGACGGCGGGTCATGCGGGGCGGTCGGGCGCGGTCTTGCGGTTGATCGCGACGCATGGGTGATTCCCCACGGACGTTTCGGCTCATGCCTAGCATAAACTGGTGCACAGCGCCGCTCGATCAGGGGCCGGCGGGCTGGAAGATGGCTTGCGGATCGACGACGGAGAGGTCGCCGCGGGGGAGGGTGAGGGTGACGCCCCGGCTGAGCGGGGTGTTGGTTGAATTCTGTTGGAGTAGGTAGTCGGAGTCGCGCCGCATTTGCTCGGTGGCGAAGTCACGCATGGGCTGGGCCGGGATGAGGCGGGCGATGGCGTTACCGATGGGTGCGACACGGGTCAGGCCGGCGTCTTCCATAGCCTGGCCGAGCCGCCCGAAGTCGTAGCCGGGATAGCCGACGTCGCGCAGGTAGACGGTGCTTTCGAATGGGATGAGAGTCCCGTCGGCCTGGCGAAGCCGCCGGCGCAGGGTGTCGATCTTGCGGTGGCGGAGTGGAAACGCTTCTTCGAGGAGGTGGGCGGCGGTGAAGCTGTCGTAGGTGACGCCGAGCAGCAGGAAGTGGCCGCCGAGCTTGAAGACGGCGCCGAGGGGGCTGTCGGCGTCCCAGGCGGTCAGGCCCCCCGCGGTGACGATGGCCTCGGCCTGGGGGCCGATGGCGCTGATGCTGTGGGTGAGGTGGCGGCTGCGAAGGTTGCCGGCGCGGCGGCGGATCTCGTCGGCGATGGCGCCCATGTCGGACGGGGTATTGAGCGGGTCGAAGACGAAGCCAGGGGCCTGGGCCGTGGCGTAGTTGAACGAGGGGCCGACGAGGGCGCCGGTGGGGCCGAGGACTTCTAGGAGGGCGTCGACAACGGTGGCGGCGCCACCTACGATGTGGCCCAGGCTGCGCAGCGAGCTGTGGAGCATGAGGACATCGCCGGGGCGCACGCCGAGCTGGCGCAAGGCGTTGGCGATGCGGTCGCGGGTGAGGACCATGTTTGACGGGTAGATACTGAGGCTCGTGCGAGGATACGCTGAAAGCGCCAAGGAGGCTGACATGCCCGAGCCAAACCCCGTTCGTTGCGCCGTGATCGGTACGAAGAACATTGCAGGCCAGCACATTCCGGTGTTGCAGGCACTTCCGGAGGCGGAGGTGGCGGCGCTGTGCGACATCGACCCGGAGGCCGTGAACGCGACGGCGCGTGAGTTCGGCGTCGCGCAGACGTTTACGAGCCTGGACGACCTGCAGGCGTGGGGCGAGTTTGACGCGGTGTATGTGCTGGTGAGCGTGCTGGCGGTGGCGGATGTGGCGGAGCGGTTCATTCGAGCGGGTGTGCCGACGTTTCTGGAGAAGCCGCCGGGATTGTATTCAGGTGACACCGAGCGGCTGGCGCGGGCGGTTCGCGAGACGGGGACGACGGCGATGGTGGGGTTCAATCGCCGGTTCTATACGTGTTTGCAGGCGGGGCGGGCGGCGCTGCTGGACACGGGGGACGTGGTGTCGGTGACGGTGCACGCGGACGAAGTAGCGGTGGACAAGTGGTACGGCCCAAAGTTTCCGCCGGAAGTTGCGATGCGCTGGGTCTACGCGAACAGCATTCACGCGCTGGACCTGCTGCGGTACCTGGGCGGGGAGGTTGCGAACGTGACCTCACTGGTGCGGCAGCGCGCGTTGCCGAAGCCGGACAGCTTCAGCGCGCTGCTGGAATACGAGTCGGGCGCGGTGGGACGAGCCATCGCGGACCACTTTGGGCCGAAGGGCACGGGCCACCGGTATGAGGCTCGGACGGCCAGTGCGGTGTTGACTTCGGTCGACGGGCTGGCGTCGTGCATGTTGGATCGGCGCGGGCGCGATCCGATTCGTTTCGAATTGACGGGTCTGGACCGGCGGCTGAAGCCGGGATTTCCGGGCGAGTCGCTCGCGTTCCTGCGGGCGGTGCAGACGGGCGAGCCTGTGTCGTTTCCGGCACCGACGCTGGACGACGCCGTACGTACGATGAAGATGATCGACGCGATAACGGGGGCCGAGGAATGGGCGCCCAAGCCGACAGCTTGAGAGAGCGCGCGGGACCACGCGGACCGGTCCGATGAGCGAGGTTTTTGACGTACTTGTGATCGGCGCCGGACCGGGGGGGGACGCAGGCGGCGGTGAGCGCGGCGCACCAGATGCGGCACGTGCTGCTGCTGGACGCCGGCAAGGTGAGCCGCCGGCGCGGGCGGGCCTACTGGTCGAAGACAGTCAAGATCGAGGACGCGCCGGTATTTGCGGGGATTACCGGGGTGCAGTTTGCGAAGGCCCTGCAGGGATGGACCGAAGGTCAGCCGGAACGGACGATCCGCCGAGGCGGCGAGGAGCGGATGGCCGGGATTCGGCGGGCCGACGGTTTCGCGATGGACCTGGAGCGGTTGGACGAACGCACCTTTCGGCTGACGTACGCCACGGAAGCGCTGTCGCGCGCCGGTCAGGTGGGCGCGACGACGACGGCGCTGGGTCGGACGGTGGTGGTGGCGAGCGGCTTTGAGGACGGGTGGCCGGAGATCGAGGTGAATGAAACCGCGACGCGGATGTATCGCAAGCATCAACTGGTCTATCGCTTTGCCGGGAACAACCGGGGCTGGCACCTGTGCATTCGCTGCGACGGTCACCTGCACGTGGACCAGCACACGGCGATCGTGGGGGTGGGCGACTACATCTTTGAGGTCGTGCAGGGCGCGCAGGACTTCACGGACCGGATTACGGTGCTGACGAACGGGCGGCCGCATGGGATGTCGCCGCACGTGCTGGACGCGTTGCGCGAGCGAGGCGCGACGCTGGACGAGGGACGGATTGCCGAGCATATCGGCCAGGGTCTGAATCTCCTGGGATTCCGCATGGCGGATGGGCGGGAACTCTTTTTCGACGGCTTTTTCGTGGACGAGGGGTTGAAGGCCAATGACGACTTCCTGCACCGGTTCCAGGTGGCGCACGACGATGACGGGCTGCTGCGGTGCAGCGACGATCACCAGGTGCTGGACGGGTCGGGCGAACCGATCGTGGGGCTGTGGGCGGCGGGCGACATCGTGGCGGGCGAGCGCAATTTGATTGCCAGCGCCTTTGCGAGCGGCCAGGACGCGGGGCTGGAAGCCTCCGACAGTTTGCGACGTTGGGCAGCGCCGGTGGCGCACGGGGATCGGTAGGCGGTCACCTTGATCGCTACGTGGGTCACGGGGGCCTGCGCACACCGTTCGCCTGCCAGGTCGGGCATTCCGCGGCGTGATTCCATAGAGTTCCGCCCGGCGTTGACGCGCTGAGCCGCGGGCCAGGGCTTGGCGGATCTGGGCCTACATACCTGTTGCACCGAGCGAAATGCACGGGCCTGACGGCGGCCCGCGTCTACTGCGAGCTCAACGTGAACCTTCATCGCACGCGACTATTGCCAGATCATCAACCTGCGACCTACTGACCCGCGCCGTTCACCTTTTGCCTCATATGAAACATCCGCCAGGCTAGCGGCGATGCATAGGCGAGGTACGCCATGGCGCGACCTGAGCGTCCCAGCGGCCCTAGCCGGGTCCGCTGGATAGGCCTGTGTAGAAATGGCACGTGGTTTGCTTTTCCGGTAAGGGCCGCTACCTGTCTAAGAACAAAAGTGTATGTGGGCGAATGAGTGAGGGCGAAGTAGAGGTCGAGGTGCTGACGGCGCACGATGACATTGAAACTGCCATAGATGGATTTCGCCAGGATTCTGTTACGCTTGCGGCCCCTGACGAAACTGCTGACAACAGAAGTGATATTGAAACACGTGAACGCGACTTCGATGACGATATGCACCTGACAGATCAAGACGTTTAGAAGTGCACGGGAGGGGCACTGGCAATGCTCAACGAGCGGGAGGATAGATCCGATGGAGTCTGAATTCCCGATAGCGGTCGCGGTGTTGATTGGGGCCGCTATCTACTTTGCTGGCTCGGGCTTTCTTTCCGCGATTGTGGCAAACGACAAGGGTCGGGATGTATTGGGCTGGTTCATTCTTGGTGCTTGTTTTGGCCCGCTCGCGCTGCTGGCCCTCATTGGCCTCAGCAGTCGACGCCAGCCATCTTCGGTGGGTCCGAGTAAATTCCAAGGCGCACCACAGCAATCAGTCCCCGCCGCGCCGCGCCGCAACCCGCACAGCCGTGAAACCAGCTTAGAGGAGTTCTATAAGGGACCGGTAGGGCAGTTTATCAAAGGCGGCAATACCAAGAAGCCCGAGAAATAGACGAACCTCCACCGGCCCGCGCAGAACCTTGGACACGCTCAATCCCAGACAAGCGAAGCAGGCTTCTGGCTTGATACACAGACAGGTCGAAAACGCCAAGATTCGATAGCGTCATCTCGTCGTCGTATTGAAAGGACAACTTCATGCAGCAGACAGTAGTGGACAGTCGTCTGACGACTGCGGACGAAAAGATTGCTCTACTGGAATCGTTATCCCCGGAGTTCTGGGACTCGTCGAGTTGGCTAAAGAACACTTACCGTTGCTCATTCGTTTACTAAAGCACTTCGTTGAGAGTCGCAGTTCGGATGATCCACCGGGGCCGCCAATTAACTATGGCGGTGGTCAGCCCGATGACACACTTAACGGGCCACAATTCTATGTAGAGCGATATTACGACGGCGCGCCTGTACTCTGGTTTCATTCGAGAGCGAGAGGAGCAACGTGGGAGCAGGTTTCAGCTATCGCTCGCCTGGAACCCTGGTTCACGGGGTCAAGAAGACGCACTTCGATGCGACGCCGACTAGAGTCAATGACACCCGCCTGTCCTACGACGACCTGGCGAAGTGAGAGATTCAGTAAGTCCTGACGACAAGAAAAATGATGATGACCAGGAGCCGAAAGACTTCAGCGAAGCGTTCGATGAATTCCTGAAACGTATAATCGAAACGCCGTCGGAGGAACTGCCGTCGGTGTCTGAAAAAGAGGACAAAGAAAGCTCATGTGATTCGGACGGCTGTGAGGAGTATATCTACCTACGTAGAATAACGTTACCTGATAGGCCATCATATGTCATCTTGAAATGACGCAAGAAGGTTCGACCCATAAGCGCGCGGTACGGTGAACCGCCGAGTAACAGATCCGCAGCAAAGAACCGGCCATATGATGGTGAAATCGAGCGACGGTACATAAATCTGCGCTGAGTGAATATTTGATTTACGGCGTCCGTGAACACCCGTGGTCTCCCCTTCATCAACGATTGGGAGTCCCAAGACAGCAGCCAACACTGAATCAATGCAGCTCTCCGTTGCACCCGTATCGACTAAAGCGGGGTGCACTTGTGTGGAGATATCTGGGTTCGCACTATCGAGCCTGAATGTGGGATCAAAACCAATTTGGACGTTCAATATCGGCCCAGACCTCACCAGGTCATCTGGGCGGCCATCAATACCGCAATTCACTGCGATCATAAAATGTTACTCAGCGGGGACTGGCCTATACATTAATGAAGCAGGAAGTGGTGGCACTGGTACGCCAGCTTGACGAATCAGATACGGTCCTCGTCCAAACGCCTGCGTCGCGGCATCTGCGGCATCCTCAAACTCGTCGTATACCCCATAGAGCTTTTTGTCGTGGATTACAACCCACTTGCTAAAGTGTTTGGCCTCCAGTTCTTCGTGCATCCGCTCATATTCGGCGATTTCTTGCTTCAGACTCATCGCGTACCTCCGAGGCCACACTAGCTGACCCAGACTAGCGCGTCTCCGTTACCTCCCAAGTGGATGGGACAGGCCACCTAGGTTATTTTACCAGACGTGTGGAAAAGTGTGAGCAGTTATCCATACTATCCACAGCCGGCATGGTTTGATAGCCGAGGCAGTATGCCTCACAAGTCTGGGGACGATTAACCGCCACCAGCCCTCCGTCGGCCGCGTGACGCTGCCTGCTGCGCCGGTGGGACGAGCAGGGGGCTGCTGGCGATGTTGCCGGGGTGGGTGTCCCCAGGACGCTGCCCGCTGCGTGCCAGGGCCCGCCGTGCACCGATCGGCGCCACCCCGGTTTGAATACTGGGTGCATCAGGTATGTGAGTCCCATCACTCCGGGCCTGAGCGCATCCTTCGGCACGCAGGTCGCTCACCCGGCGCACTCTTCGATCAAGCTGCGCCGGGCGTTGACGCGCCGGGCTGCGGGTAGGGTCTTGCGGATCTGCGCTGACAGCCGCCATCTTCCGATCCAGCCAGGCGGGAGGGCGGCGGATGGAATTTGCGACTGGGCGCGGTTTAGTGGGCTGAGCTGGTGATTTGGAATGAGTAGAGCTGGGCGTCGTGCATGTAGAAACGTAGGTGGCGGTGGGGGATGAAGGTGGGATAGGCCGTGCCGGGACGGGAGGGTGCAGGGAAGAACGCCGCGCCGTCCGGTAGCCGCCGGGCGCCCGTCGGCGACTGCCGGCTGGCCTGACGTTTCGCTCGTCTTGCGGAGCGGGGAGGCTGATCGTCCGTACGACCGTCGCGGGTTGGCCGGTTGCCGGCAACGGTGCGGGCTGTCCGAGCAGACCTGTGTGAGACTGGTGGTTCATACGGGTGAATACTTGCCGGTGTGCACATGGTTTTTTTCACCAGGGCCCCAGCAGGGCGATATCGTACTGAGAAAACACTCGGGAGATCGACGTGATCACGACCGCATGGCACTGCCTTTTTCGCCGATCTCCGTCTGATGCTGGCGGGGGCTTGGGGATCCGAGTCCGTTCGAAAGACGCGCCCGCGTTTCCGCTTTTTCGTGCCGCTGGCGGGCTCACCGCCGTGCTCGTGGTGCTGTTCGCCGCCGCCTTCGGTGAGCCGGCGCTCGCGCAGACTGGGGACAGACCCGGAAAACCGATCATCCTGACGGCGACAGCAGTCGTCGACAACGCCAGTCGGCTGCAGGTCACCTGGGCGCCTCCTCCGGCGTCGGATCGGCCGATCGACTACTACGTTTTCCGCTACTGGCCGATGGGCGAGATGTTCTGTGGAACCGAGTGCGAGCAGAACAGCGGCACTGCAATTTTTTCCTGGACTCTCGTGGGCCTGTACGCGGGCACCACGTACAACGTACAGATACTCGCGAAAAACGCCGTCGGAATAGGACCCGCTTCCGAAACGGCCACGGCGACGACGGGTCTGCCGGCAGTCAGCATCGGTTGGAGTAAAGACCCTAAATTCCCTGCAGGACCTACGATCCCCGAGGGCGAGGGCGGCAGGTTCCAAATCGGTGTCGATTATCTCGTGTCAGCTCCGCTGACAGTGAACCTGGACATCAGTACGACACTCGTGTCCGGCGTCGAGAGTGGCTCAAAGACGGTGACCATCCCGGCAAAGGGTCGTTTAGTCGACTACCCGATACAGACGATGAACGACCAACGGCGTGAAGGAGACGGAACGGTGACCGCCAAGGTCGTCGCCGGTACGGGATACAGGATCGGGTTCCGACCGAGTGCCACGGTCACCGTCATCGACTACGACCAGGAACGCTCTGTCCCGGAGAACTCTCCACCGGGCACTCCTGTCGGCGCACCGTTTAATGTCAGGGACGACGACAGGAGCACCTACAGCGTCGTGCTCGGTGGACCGGACCAGGATTCATTCGACGTGTCGTGGCCGTCGAACCGGCCGAGTGTGATACCGATCCAGATTCTCACCAGAGACGGTGTGGTCTACGACTATGAGGCGAAGAACCTGTACGTCGTGACGATAACCGTGACCAACCCCAGCGGCTCAGGCCAAGCCCGCGTCCTGATCCGGCTCATCGATGTGCCGGACGGGGTGCCCGAGATCAGCATCGAGCCCGTCCAGGCTTCGATATGGGCTGGCCAGGACGCGCAATTCCGACTCATCGGCAACCCTGCAGATTTTCAGAATGTCCGCGTCAAGTTGCAGGTTCACAAGACACGGGGTTCCTTGCCCAACTTGGGCAGGTCCACGGTAACCATCCCAGATGGCCGCAGCGGGGCGGTCTACACGGTGAGCACGACGGATGAGGATGCCGGCTCGATCACGGCGCGGGTCGTCTCGGGAGATGGCTATACCATCGCGGCTGCACCGGGGAACGAGGCGGTCGTTGAGGTGGTGGAGGTGGGAGAGGGGTCGGGGAGCACGGTCCGCATCCGGGCGGCCGGCGCCGACCCCAACGACCGGGCGGCTGACGTCACCACCCACATCACAGAGGGCGAGGACGCGGTGTTCACGCTGACGGCCGACCCGGCGCCGTTGTCGGACCTGCACGTGCGGATGATCATCGACACGATCGGCGACTACGGCGTCCAAGCCCGTCGGTATCCATTCACCATCCCGGCGGGCCAGTCAACGGTGACGCACAGGGTCGGGACGGTCGACGACGACGTGGACGAGCCCAACGGCCAAGTGTTGGCGTCAATACTCTGCATGACCAATACCGGCGGCGCCGACTGCGAGATAGACTTCGCGACCGACCTCGCGAGGATCGAAATCAAGGACAACGACGGCAGCGGTCCTGTACTCCGTGTCAATGTTGAGGGCGCCAGCTTCGACAGCCTCCACAGAATCACCGAAGGCGAGACCGCACGGTTCGTAATTACGACAGACCCGCCGGGTGCGTGGGTTACGCGGGGGGATAGCGGTGGAGTGAATTGGCGGATCACCCTCGGCGGCGGCGATTTCGGCGCCAGGCACCAACTAATTACAGGGAGAGACGTCTCCCTACCGCATGATTACATCAACGAAGAGATTTCGCATGGAAATCGGATCTTGGAGATTCACACCACGGACGACAACCTGGTCCGGCCTGACGGCCGGGTGACGCTAAGGATGCTGCCGCACACTGGCTCGTGCATCAACTTCAACCCAAACAACCCGCCGTGCACCACCCTCGGCTATGAGTTACCGAGCGACCCGCATCAAGTACAGGCGATCTTGCTGATCACCGACAACGATGGCCCGCCGAATCCGACGACACGCCCGGTGTACCACGAGGTGGAAGGCGAGTCGCGCCTGAGGGTGCAGTGGGACGAGGTACCGGAGGCCACCGGCTACGACGTGCGCTGGGGCGCCGCGGCCGAGTCGAGCCGGCAGACCGCGCGGGTGACGGCGCCGGAGTTCACTACGCCGGAGCTGTCGCCGGGGGTCGAGCACTCCTTCGACGTCTCAGCCTGCAACGCCGCCGGGTGCAGCGAGCCCTCGCCGGAGGTCCAGGGGAGCGTCGAGCAGGAATCGCCGTCCGGTTGGGCCTCGCCCAACTTCCGTGCGGTCGACGGCAGCCCGCCGCTGATCCAGTGGGACGCCTACCCGGAGGCGACCGGCTACACGGTGGAGTTCACCGCGCCGATCAACTGGACCGGGCGCAAGGACAACGGCCATGCCGAGATGTTCAACGCCGGGCCGCAGTACACCATGCGAGCCAAGGCGCACGGCGACGGCTGGGAGAGCGAGTGGACCGACTGGTTCAACACGTGCCGGCCACCCTACGTGCACCAGGGCGGGCCGAACGACCCGCCTGACTGCGTGGAGAGCACCGAGTCGACAGAGACGCCGCCGACGGCCGACGCCGGGTCGGACCGGCAGGCGGAGCGTTCCGAGCGGGTCGAGCTGTCCGGCACGGGCGCCTCCCATGCGGACGGCTCGCAGGAGTTGAGCTACCAGTGGCGCATCGCGGAGGCATCGCATGGCGAGCTGTCGGGCGCGGCGGCCCACCTGGAGCACGCCGGCCGCGCGCAGGCGGCGTTGATTACGAGCCGGTCGCCGGGCGCGATGAAGGCCTCCGTCAGCAGCATGCCCTCGTGAGAGGCGTTCGTTCCAACCGACACGAATCCGTGCCGCCCTAGCTTGCCCAACCCCAGCGCATAGGGCTTACGTTCCCCCGACGTCCCGCGGCCCGCACCTCCAAAGTAGAGCCAGGACTCGTCGCCAACATCCACCAAATGCGGCGCCGCCACGACGGACTCACTAAACGAGCCGGGGCCGCCGCCGCCGATCCACGTGTGGGTCGGTTGCAGACGATTCCACTTCCGCGCATCCCGACTGAAGGCCAGCTGCGGAAACAGCGTGCCCGAGGTCATGCTGAGCACGCCCAGGAAGGCCAGCCAATGGCTCCCGAGCCGGTAGCCGCATGCTGTAGAACGAGTCGTCCAGGTTGTCCAGCTCCGTGTCCGGCGCCAGCGCCAAGCGGGGCTCGCTCCAGTGGTGGAAGTCCCAGCTCTGCGACTGGAAGATGCGGCGCATCCCGCGCCGGTTCGGCAGCCCGTAGGCCGGGTCGGTGGTCGACCCGCCGGCGATGGCCCGCTCCACCGAGTCCCGCCCGCGGCCGCGGCGCCATTTCCATCGAGGGATGGCGCGTGAGGATGTTGTAGGTGCGCGTGGACGGATCGAAGAAGGGGTAGATGCTGTCGCCCTGCTTTGCGCCCAGCCCCTCGAACATGGGCGCCTCATCGTAGGTCGTCCAGTGGATGCTGTCGGCGGAGTAGGCCCGTCGCACGTTTGCCCCGGGCAGCTCGTCGGCCACCCGAAAACCCGGCGGCCCGATCTTGTAGATCGCCTTATAGCGGCGTGAGGGATCGGTCTCAAGCGGATCGTCCAGAGGCGCCAGGCCCCACACGTTGCCGTGGGTTCGGTCGCCCATGACGATGTTGCTGTCGTGCCCGTCCTCGTGCACGATTCCCATGGGCGGCTTCTCCCAG
Organism: Chloroflexota bacterium; assembly: GCA_965263175.1. Classification (GTDB taxonomy): domain Bacteria; phylum Chloroflexota; class UBA11872; order UBA11872; family UBA11872; genus UBA11872. Next base: position 1,731,647 of record OZ253587.1, on the reverse strand, counting down.
GTGACACCGTCCGCCGAGCGGGCGTAACAGACTCGAAAACGGGAAATGTCGTAGTCGATCAAGGTGCCGCCGGTGCGGCGCGCCTTCTCGTGGTCGATGTCAAAGTCGGTGTACAGGAGGTGAAAGACGCCATCGTCGTCACGCCAGACCTTGTAGTCGTCGGCGTGCAGGTTGACGTGATGCTCCCAGGGCCGGTCTTTCGTCAGGATCGGACTGACCTCGAACATCACCGGGCGATGCACGGTCCGGGTGATGTTCTGGATCTCTTCGATCAGGCCGGTGTCTAAGAAGTACTGGGGCGTGTCGCGGATGTGCAGTTCGGTCGAGTCGAGGTCAGCCAGGGGACGGTTCCCGGAGCCGGGCGCGAGTCACGGTAGCACCGGAGCAACCTCGTGTATCAGCGGTCGTAACTCGGCGGAGTGCGGTGCGAATCGGGACTGACGGCGGTTGGTCGAACTCCGCACCTCCATGGGTCGGGATCAAGTTGGATTCCACATCGGTACCCGGCTCCAGTTGCATGGCTCGCTTTCCGGCCGCATCCTGATCGCGAGCGCACTTTGAATTGGCCAGGACGCGGGGCTGGAGACATTCGACAGCTCGCGGCGGTGGGCGGTGCCGACGGGTACGGAGATTGAGCGGCTTGCGCACCGCGGCCGCATGAGACAAACTACTTTGCGTTACAAATCTACTGGCCGCAGATCGGGGTCGACATGGCTACGACTGTGCTCGGACGTCGCCCGTGAGTAGCCCGGCGAACGGGGTGCTGTTGCGGGCCGGTGGGGTGGTGCATCGGTATGGGGACCTGACGGCGGTGGATGACGTCACGCTGGAGGTTCGGCGGGGCGAGGTTTTCGGGTTGCTGGGGCCCAATGGGGCGGGCAAGTCGACGCTAATCGGGATTCTGTGCGGGATGTTCAAGCCGACGATCGGGCAGGTGCACCTGGGCGACGTGCCGGTGACGCCGAGGTCGAGCGGCGCCAAGCGGCGGATCGGGGTGGTGCCGCAGGACATTGCGCTGTACGAGAAGCTGAGCGGCCGTCAGAACCTGCGGTTTTTCGGGCGGGTCTACGGTTTGGGCGGCCGTCGCCTGCGGGAACGGGTGGAGGCGGTGCTGGAGATCGTGGGCCTGAGCGACCGGGGCGACGACCAGGCGGGGACGTACTCGGGCGGCATGCAGCGGCGGCTGAACCTGGCGGCGGGGCTGCTGCACGAGCCGGAGTTGCTGATCCTGGACGAACCGACGGTGGGGGTGGATCCGCAGAGCCGGAACCACATCTTCGACAACGTGGAGCGGCTGAACCGCGACGCCGGCGTGACGATCGTCTACACGACGCACTACATGGAAGAGGCCGAGCGGCTGTGCGACCGGGTGGCGATCATCGACCACGGGAAGATCGTGGCGCTGGACACGCCGCGCGCGTTGATCGAGTCGCTGGGTGGCGGGGTGATTCAGATCGGGATCGACCCGGATCAGCGGGAGCAGGTGTCGGAGACCCTGGGGTCGCTGGAAACCGTGCAAGCCGTCGCGCCGGGGCCGGACGAGCGGTCGCTCAACATCGAGGCGGCCAGCGCGCGGCACACGCTGGTGGACGTGATGCAGGCGATGAACGCGGCGGCGCTGGAAGTGGAGACCGTGCGAATCCTGGAGCCGAACCTGGAGAGCGTGTTCCTGCGCTTCACGGGTCGCAGCCTGAGGGACTGAGCGATGCGCGCGACGCTGGCCTTCACGATCAAGGAGTTTCTGCTGCTGCTGCGGGATCCGGGCGGCCTGTTTGTGCTGTTCTTGATGCCGGTGATGTTCATGGTGGTCTTCAGCCTGGCGCTGGGCGGGCTGTTCGAGGAAGGGGCCGCGCAGGGATCCGCGAGGGCGCTGGAAGTGCCGGTGGCGACGGGCGGCGCGGGCGAGGTTGCCGAGCAGGTGGTCGAGCAGCTGGATTCGACTCAAGGATTGGCCATGGTGAGGGAGCGGGACGGGCAGCCGCTAACGGGCGATCAAGTGGCTCAGCTGGTGGCGGACGGCGAGTACCCGGTGGGGGTGGTGTTCCCCGAGGGCTTGACGGCGCTCCTGGCAGACCCGCGCATCCTCAGAGGCGAGCCGGTCGAGCCGCTGGAGGTCGACGTGATCGTGGATCCGGCGACCACGGCGCAGGTGACCGGTCCGCTGGAAGGAGCGCTCAACGCCATGCTGCAACAGGTTGTGGGCCGCAGGCTGGGCGAGGCCGGGGCCGCCGCCTGGTTTGAGCAGGTATCGGCCGGTTTGCCGGCCGAGATTCGCGAGCAATTGGCAGCCTCGATGCAGCGCGACGCCGGTGGCGAAGGCGACAGCGCGTTGCCCGTGACGACGCGGCGGCGGGTTCCGCCGGGCGTGGAGCGCGAGCAGTTCCCGGATCAGTTCCAGCAGAACTCGGCCGGATACACGGTGATGGGGGTGTTCTTCATCGCCACGGTGATGATCGAGTCGATCTTCCGGGAGCGGCGGAGCGGGGCGATGCGACGCCTGCGGGCGGCGCCGGTGGGTCGGGCGCCGATCGTGATCAGCAAGCTGGCGCCGTTTTACGTGGTGAATCTGATCCAGATCGTGATCATGTTTGCGATCGCGCGACTGGCGTTCGGGCTGGACCTGGGGTTTGTGCCGGCCCTGGTGGTGGTGTCGGCGGCGCTGGCGCTGGTGGCCACGGGGCTGGGCATCGCGCTGGCGGGCGTGGCGCGCTCGGAGACGCAGGGGACGGGCCTGGCGGTAATCGTGGTGCTCACCACGTCGGCGCTGGGCGGAGTGATGGTGCCGCGCTTCATCATGCCGGAGGCGATGCAGCAGATTGGAAACATCACGCCGCAGGCCTGGGCGATCCAGGGGTACCAGGACGTGTTGGTGCGGGGTCAGGGCGTGGGCGGCGTTTGGCTGGAAGCGGGCGTGCTGCTGATCTTCGCCGCGGTGTTTACGGCGATTGGGATTTGGCGGTTCAGGTTCGACTGAGGGCCGAGGGCAAGTCGTTGCATTCGTAGGCGTCGACGCCGTGGGTCAGGGGTGGTTCGGGGCTAGAAGTTGACGAGGACCATGCCGGCGACGGCGGCGGTGACGCCGGCCCAGATGATGGGGCCGTGGCGTTCTTTCCAGAAAACCACGCCGGCGGCGGTGGTGAGCATTACCGAGGCGGAGGTCTGGATAGGAAACACGATGGTGCCCGGAATCAGTTCAAGCGCGGCCACGAGAAAGGCCAACTGAACGACGTTGGCCAGCCCCATGACCGCTCCCGTGGCCAGCGGACCGGGCGTGGCGAGGCTGCGGCGCAACGGCGGCGTCTGGGCCTGAAATCGGCGGCGTATGGCGAAGATTGCGAGCGCGACAGGTACGGAGACCAGGAAGGCCGCCATGACGAATGTGGGCGCCCGATCGGGCGTGGAGAGTTCGTTGAAGGCCTTGGAGGCGGTGATGCCGGCGCCAGTGAAGACCATTAGCAGCACGACCAACGGCCAGTACCAGCGGGAGCGCGGTCCGCGCACGGCAGACCTGGGGCCGACGAGCAGCGGGATGGAGATCAGCATGAGCAGGAGCCCGCCGATTGCGGGGCCGGTGGGTCGCTCGTCGAAGAAGACGATGGCCGCCAGAGTGGGAACGACGACGGACAGGCGCAGGAATATGAACGTGATGCCGACGCCGGAGCGCACGAGCAGCAGGTAGACGCCGATCATGGTGCCGGCGTACTGGATGCCCTGGACGGCGCCGAAGATCAGGGTGGGGGCGTCGAAGTCCCAGCCGCCGCGCAGGGCGGCCCAGACGGTAGCCAGGACCGCAGCCAGCGAGTAGTTGACGGCGGCTACGAGGAAATAGTCGTAGCGCCGGAACTGGGCCACGCGCGTGCTGAGCGCGAAGCCGACGTTGAATACGATGTGGAGTGCGAGGAAGGCCATGCCAAGGGCGCATGATCAGGGTAAGGGGCGGGGCGTGCAATTGGATAGAGGCAGGATCGTCAGGGCGCCGTGGTGCGGTGGGCCCGGACAGACTTGGGCTCATGTCCAGCATCGAGTCCGGATATCAGGTACCTCGTACCAAGTCCGGGGCGGGCTTTCCGCAAGCGTAAAGGGGGGTGAGGAGTCCATCCGGCAGGTGCGTGAGGCGGGACGGGCCGAGCCCGGGATTTCCCAGGATTACTGCGTACAACCGGAACGCGACGCTCCGGGGGCTCAGTAAGGCGCCCCGTCGTGTCGGGTTGACGGCCCCGGGGATACGGGGCACCCACCCGCGACGATACCGGCCTCGGGAGTGGACGGGTTCGCCGCGGGCGGGGTGGGGCTAGGCGGGTTTCAAGTGGTTTAGTTCCTCCTGGACGAGGCGGACGACGAGGTCGTCGAGTTGCTCGACGGAGTAGTCGGAGACGCTGTGGGAGGTTTCGCCGCCGTAGAGGATGAATGCGAAGCGGCCCATGGTGTGCTGGGCAAGCTGCCGAAAGATGTATTCGCCCTGCTGGTCCAGGCCGCTGGAGGCAATGGAAAAGATCTTCATGCCGCGGCGGTTGGCCTCGATCATCTCGACGGCGTAGTCGTAGTCCTGGGCGTAGTCGAGATGGGGCGGGGCGTCGGCCACCAGGACGATCAGGCGGATGGCGTCGTCGAGCCGCCAGTTGGGTCTGTGGACGGCCTCGTGGAGCGCTTCGTTGAGTGACTCGGGGTCGTCGCCGCCACCATCGGCGACTACATCCTGAATGGCGCCCAGGAAGGCGGGGACGTCGGCGTCAAAGTCGTAGAGCCGGGTGACGAAGTCGTCGCCGCGATCGCGGTAGGTGACCATCCCGAAGCGGAGATCGGGACGCGACGGCAAATCGCCGATGCGATCGGAGATTGACAGGAGGGTGGCTTTGATCTGGTTGATCTCGTCGGCCATGCTGCCGGTGGCGTCGAGGAGAAACAGCAGGTCCAGGGGAACGCGGTCGCCGTAGGACCTATCGACGTCGAGGCGCACGACCCACTCCGATTCCTGGTCGCGTTCGGCGTCGAGTGACTGGATGACACCGTCTTTCTCGACGTCGAGGCGGAATGTGCGGGCGTTGGCCGCCGCGGGAAAGGCTCGCGGGAAGAACAGGGTTTGTCCGTTGGCGTAGGTGCGGCTCTCAAAGATGGGGGCTTGGCCGGCCGATACCGAGACCTCTGCGTTGGGCACGGGTCGACCGAGGGCGTCGAGCACAGAGATCGTGTAGCGCTCCGACACGTCGACGTCGTGAACCGGCGGTCCGCGGTAGTCGTCGCGGTAGCGCAGGTATTCGGTCCACTTTTCGTTGTCATTGACCTCGCCGGCGGTGAGGTCGACCGGCCGGTACTCGCGTCGCGGGGCAGAAGACTCGGCATCGCTCCGGGTTACAACCTTCTCGGCTGAGGCCGTGAAGGCCGCCCCAGTCGGGGCCGCTACGAGCTTTTCGACCTCGACCGGGACTTCCGTGATCACCTCTCTGATGATCACGGCTGGAGCGCCCGTCGCGGCCGGCGCCGGGGCGGCCATCGCGGCTGGGGCTGGAGCGGCAGTCGCGCGTGCAGGGGCTGCCGTGGCGGGGGGCGCCGGGGCGGCCACCACGGCGGGGGCCGGAGCGGCAGTCGCGCGTGCAGGGGCTGCCGTGGCGGGGGGCGCCGGGGCGGCCACCGCGGCAGGGGCCGGAGCGGCAGTCGCGACAGGGGCCGGGGCGGCCACCGCGGCGGGGGCTTCCGCGTCACCGGCGCCAGGGCCGGAGCAGGCCGTGGTGGCGCAGAGCACGACCGAGGCCAGGGCGACGGCCCCGCCAGTAGCCGCCACGGGAGTCCAGAAGCGCGCGGCAGCGGCCAGGACCTTGCGCCGAATGCGGGTGACGCAGGAGGGATGCTGGGCATGGGCTGCAAGCGTGTCCCACAGGTGCTCTGGGGCGCGTAGGGAGACGGCCGCGGCGGCGAAATACGTGCGCAGGGCGTCTGCCAGTGACTGGTCGGAGGCATAGACGCCCGACTTGTCGGCCCGGTGTGCTTCGCATGGCTGCAGCTGTTCGCGCAGCTGGCGGAGCGCCTGGCGCCGTCTCGATTCGACCGTGTGCTCGGGTACGCCGAGGGCAAGGGCCAATTGGGAGATTGTGAGATCCGCGAAGTAGCTAAGCACCAGAACGTGCCGATGGGCCGGATCGAGGGCAGCCAATGCCCGCCGAATCGTGTGGCGCTCGCGGTCGACCTGGTTGGGGTCACGCGGAGACGGGAGATGTTGGAGCGGCGCGCGGTTGGACGGGCGGACTGGAGAATTAGACGACGTAGGGCCGCGGGCAGCTTCCAGGCCTACGAGGATGCGGATGAGCCACGGTTTGACCGGCGCGCCCAGCCCGGCGGCATGGATGCCCCGCCAGGCCGCGCGCAAGGCCTCCCGAACCTGCGTTTCAGCCAGGGACTGACTCCCGGTCATCAACGTGGCCGTGCGAAAGAGCAGGTCCTGGTACCGGTCCACCAGATGGCGGAAGGCCTCGCGGTCGCCGTCCTGACAGCGCTGAAGCGCCTGGGTCTCTGTCATTTGCCGCCTCGGGTCCCGTGCGGGGTGAAGGGGTTACGTAGATGAATACGCGGGATTGGGCTGAGTCGTTCCATGTCCTGCGGTGAGGGCGGTGGCGGGAAGACCGACAACGTTGGGGGCGCGGGGACGACGGGACCGCGAGGGCCACAATCCCCCCGCAAGGTGGGCAATTCAAGGGTATAATGTGGTCACAAAGCCTTAGCAGTATGGTTTTCTTGGTGCGACAATCATGACCACCTACGGCATTCGCGAGTTTAAGGCTCGGGTCAGCGAGATCCTGCGGGATCTGGACGAGGGCGATGAGGTCATCATCACTCGTCGGGGACGACCGTGCGGAAGGCTGACAGCCGTGCCGCACCCCACCGACGACAAACCGCCGCTCAGTGCGCTGCGAGGCGCGATGGCCGACCTGCCCGACGCGAGCTACGAGGATTTTCTGGAGATCAAGGCGTTGTGGCGGCCAGGGGCGCCGGCGTCTGACGAGGCGTAGCGAAATGATGAGGAATGGGCAGCTTCGTTTTGTGGCGGACACGCACGCCCTGTGGTGGTATCTGAAGACACCGGAGCGTCTGAGCGCGGCCGCCGCCGCTGTGTTCCGGCTGGCCGAGACGGGTAACGCGACCATTGTGGTGCCCGCAATCGCGGTGGCAGAGTTTTACTTTCTCTCGGTGAAGCTGGGCCAGCCCTTCGTTCCATCTGACCTGCTGTCAGCAATGGATTCCGTTGGCGGCGTCGAGCTTTCGGACCTGGGCCGAGCCCAGCTTGAACGGCTTGAGTTCTGCCGAGAGATTCCAGAAATGCACGACCGACTCATCGCCGCCGAGTCGCTGTCGCTTGGTGCGCCAGTGCTGACGCGGGATGAGACCCTGACGGCATCGACACAGATCGCAACCATCTGGTAGGCAGATGGATGCAGGCCGCACATCGTGCGCGTAGCGCGACAGTTCACGTCGCGGGGAAGGCGTCGTTGCACGGGTGCCTAAACTTGGCCCAGGATCGTGGCGCAGGGTTTGTCTGGAGATGCAATGCCCCTTTATTTGACTGAAGCGGACGTGGATGCGCTGGGGGACATGGAGCTGGCGCTGGCGGCGGTTGAGGGCGCGTTTGACCGTCAGGGACGGGGCGTGGCGGGGAACGTTGGGCGACGGCGGGCCCGGGTTCCGGCGGGTGCGCTGCAACTGATGGGGGCGGCGGACCAGGAATTGGGCGCGGCGGGGGCCAAGATTTACTCGTCGTTCGCCGGCGGCAGCACGCGTTTTGTCGTGGTGCTGTTCGACGTGGCGACGGGGCTGCTGCGGGCGGTGGTGGAAGCCGGGCGGCTGGGTGAACTGCGGACGGGGGCGGCGAGCGGGGTCTCGAGCAAGTACCTGGCGCGATCGGAAAGCCGGGTGGTGGGGCTGATTGGGAGCGGTCGGCAGGCGCGGACGCAGTTGGAAGCGCTGAGCCGGGTACACGACCTGGCGGAAGCGCGGGTGTACTCGCGAAATCCGGCGAACGTTGAGGCTTATGTCAAGACGATGCGTGAGCGCGTTGACGCTGAGTTGATCGCCTGCACGTCGGCGGCGGAGGCAGTGCGCGGCGCGGACATCGTGGTGACGGCGACGTCTGCCGCGGGACCGGTGCTGCTGGCCGAGAACCTGACGCCGGGAGCACACGTGGTGGCCATGGGGAGCAACAACCCGGCGCATGGCGAGCTTGAACCGGCGGCGGTTGCGCGGGTGGACCGGGTGTTCGTGGACGACCTGGACGGGGCGCACGAGGAGGCCGGGGACCTGATCGCGGCGGCGCGGGCCGGGGTGTTCCAGTGGGGTCAGGCGATCGAGTTCGGCCGGGTGGTGGCCGGGCAGGTGGCGGGTCGTACGGCGGACCACGAGATCACGCTGTTTGAGTCGCAGGGGATCGCGCTGTGGGACATTGCCCTGGCGCAGGCCGTGGTGGAACGGGCGGATGCCGAGGGACTCGGTCGGCAGCTTCCGTAGAGCGCGCCGTAGTATTGGACCGATCCCCGGCACGAGCGGCGCATGAACCGTCCCGCAGGCATCGAGACCGAGTATGGGCTCAACTGCGAGGGCTTTGCGGGCGAACCTGATTTCGCCTACGAGGCAGCCCGCCTGATCCAAGCCGCGCCGGTTGAGGGCGCGTTTCGAGGGTGGGACTACGTTGGTGAAGACCCGTACCGCGACCTGCGGGGCGGACGGGCAGAGCGGCTGGAGCGCGACCCGCGCGACCTGACCGGATCGACGGATCGCAGCAGCCGGATGTCACGCGATGAGTTGCTGTCGAACACGGTGCTGCGCAACGGGGCGCGGCTGTATAACGACCACAATCATCCGGAGTACTGCACGGATGTCTGCCTGTCGCTGAAGGACCTGGTGGCGCAGGACAAGGCGGGCGAGCGGGTGATGTTCGCGGCGGAAACGGCGCGGAACGCGGCGCTGGGCTACGGGCAGATCAGGCTGCTGAAGAACAACACGGATTACCACGGCCGCAGCTATGGCTGTCACGAGAATTACCTGACACCGCGGAACATTCCGACCAGTGACCTCATCCGGGTGACGGTGCCGTTTCTGGCGACGCGGCAGGTGTTTGCGGGGGCCGGGCGGGTGGGGATCGAGAAGGGCGACGCGTGGCGGTTGCAGATGTCGCAGCGAGCCGATTTCTTCGAGGAAGTGACCGGGATCAATACCACGGCGCGGCGTCCGATCTTCAATACACGGGACGAGCCGCACGCCGACGCCGGGAAGTACCGACGGCTGCACGTGATTGCTGGCGACGCGAACCGGAGCGAGTGGGCGACGGCGATGAAGGCCGGCACGACGGCGCTGACGCTGGACCTGACGATGGAGGGGTGGCGTCCGTCGGAGCGGCTGACGAACCCTGTGCGGGCCGTTCGGCGGGTGTCGCACGACCTGGATTTTGGCGCGGTGATCGACCTGGAGCGCGGGGAGCCGGTGTCGGCCCTGGACGTGCAACGGTGGTATTGCGAGGCGGCGCAACGGTATCAGGGGCGGGACACGGAGACGACGTGGGTGCTGGACGAGTGGGCGGCGGTGCTGGACGACTTGGAGCGCGAGCGGGCGCTGGCGGCGGATCGGGTGGACTGGGCTGCGAAGGAATGCCTGATCGAGGAGATGCGGGCGGACTTTGGGTCGGAATGGCGGGACGCGGACGCGCGGCGGATCGACATGGGGTACCACGTGCTGGATCCGGACCTGTGCGTGTACGACTCGCTGGTGGCGGAAGGGCGGATGCGGCGGATCGTGAGCGACGCGGACATCGAACGGGCGCTGGAGACTGCGCCGGCCGGTACGCGAGCGACGGTGCGCGGCGACGTGCTGCGACGATTTGGCGAGGACATCAGCGCGGTGGAATGGGACCGGATTGTGTTTCGCAGGAACGGTTATGACGTGACGCTGCGTTTCGACGACGTTGTTGGACCGACCGTGGACCGCCTGGGTCGGCTGGTGGCCGAGGCGGAGACGCTGGACGGATTGCTTACCGCGCTGGACGCGGAAGGAAGGTGAGGACTATGCGGCAGCTACGAGGCCTGAGCCCCGGCTGGCAGGCCGAGACGGAGGCGCCGACCAAGCCGGCAGAAGCGCCGACGAAGCCGGCGGCGCCGGACAAAGAGGAAGACCTGCGGGAACGGCGACGGCGGATCATTCGGGAGATTCCCGACCCAACTCCTCAACCCGGCGGGCAATAGCGCCGGCGCATGGACGACATCGTCTTTGGGACGGAGATCGAGTTCGCGTCGGCCGGGTCGTTGCCGCCAGGACAGGCGGCCCGGCTGGTCAAGTCGATCCTGTTCCAGGACCGGCGGTTCGGGCTGATCGACCCGGCGCCGCGCGAGTGGGACGAGGAACCGGGCAACGGCGGGCACCTGTTCAACGGGGCGCGGCTGTACCTGGACTCGGGACACATCGAGTACGCCTCGGCGGAATGCCGGACGCTGCGCGACATCATCGAGCAGGAAAACGCCGCCGCCGCGGTGCTGCTGGATACGGTGGAAAGCCAGGAAATGAACCGCAAGTTGTTCTTCATCAAGAACAACACGGACCACCTGGGCAACACGTTCGGGTACCACGAGAACTACTCGATCCGGCGCAGTCCGCGCAGCCGGGACCTGGTGCTGGGGCTGCTGCCGTTTCTGACCACGCGGCAGCTCTATGCCGGGGCCGGCATGACGCTGAATCCGGCGGAGGCCGGCGGGCGTCTGCCGTTCCACATGTCGCAGCGGGCGGCGTTTGTGTCGGTGGACGTCAGCAATCGGGTCAGGTTTGGCGGGCGCCCGATCATCAACCTGCGCGACGAGCCGCTGAGCGAGCGAACCGGTCTGCGGCGGCTGCACGTGGTGGTTGGTGACGCCAATCAGTCGCAGTACGCGACGGCGCTGAAGGTGGGGACCACCGCGCTGACCGCGCAGCTGCTGGCAGCCGGGTGGAACCCGGACCTCTACCTGGACGAAGCCGTGCGCGCGATCAAGTCGATATCACGCAATCCGGGAGGACCCTGGCCGGTCGAGCTGGTCGACGGCCGGACGATCTCGGCGATCGACGTGCAGTGGATTTACCTGGAAGCCGCGTCCTCGGCTTTTGCCGGTCGCGACGCCGACACGGACTGGACGCTGGCGGCCTGGAGTGAGTGCCTGGACGGTCTGGCCACGGATCCCGAATCCCTGATTGGCAAAGTGGACTGGGTGACCAAGTTGTCCGAGCTGCGGGACTACGCGGACGATTCGCCGGAGGGCTGGGCGGACCCGGACCTGGTGAAGCTGGACCTGGCGTATCACCACGTGGACCCGACGGTGAGCCTGTTCAGCGAGTTGCAGCGTCGCGGTCTGATGTACCGGCTGGTATCGGGACCGGTGAATCCGCTGGCCACTCCCGTAGGAACTCGCGCCGGGGCCCGAGGGCGGATCGTGCGGGCACTGTCCGAGGCGCGGGCCGATTCGCACATCGACTGGAAGGACATCCAGCACAACCTGGGCGCGCTGGCGAGCTGGGAGAACCAGCTGTATCTCGTGTACCAGTACATTGAGCACTGGCGCGAGCTGGACGAGTTTGGGGGCTGGTCGTTTGTGCCGTACCTGGTGGACTGGGACGGGATTGGGGTGCGGGGGAACATCTTTGAGATGCCGGATCCGTTTGAGAGCTACGAAGACGAGGCGGAAGAGTTTGCGGGTGCGGTGGAGAGCTACCTGGAGGGCTAGCTGTAGTGACTTGCCCCACTTGATCCGCCGGCGGGCAACACGGCGTCAGACTCGCTTACGCACTGGTCATTTTTTAATCACGGCAATGTTAAACTGACGGCATCAAGGTAACGGAATCGAACATGTCCACGGAGAGCGTCGCCGCGGACGGCAGCCGCACAGTTTCGGCAGCGGAGTTCAAAGCTACCTGCCTGGAGCTCATGGACGAGGTGGCCGAAAGCGGCGAGGACATCGTCATCACCAAGCGCGGTCGTCCGGTCGCCCGACTCGGTCCACATCGGGCACAGCCGTCGCTGAGCTTTGGCCGCAATCGGGAGAACATCGAGATCCGCGGCGACATTGTTTCTCCGATGCCAGCCGAGTGGTTCGAGGACCCTGACAGCTCGGACGACGAGCTGTTCCAGTTCTCTTAGACACCCATGTCCTCTTGTGGCATGAGCGGGGCAGTCAGAGGCTGGGGCCGCGAACGCGTCGACGGTTCGCCCACGAGCTTGGCGAGGGTCTCGCCGCAGTCTCCACCATTTCGTTCTGGGAAATCGGCATGCGTCTCCAGAAGGAGCAGCTGGGATTTCGCATTGACCTCGACGCCTGGCGCAGGGATCTGCTGGCTCAGGGGCTGGTCGAGATTCCCGTCAGTGGCGCCATTGCCGTTCGCGCCAGCCAGCTGCCGGACATGCACGGCGACCCGGCGGATCGGATCATCGTGGCCACCGCGCTCGAGGGCCACCAACTCGTCACCGCAGACCAGCGCATACTCGAATGGCCAGGCCAACTGCGCCGCCTGGCGGCTACCGACTAACGCGGCTCGGCGACGGTCGGCAGGTATGACGGATTCGCAGACCTCCCGGACTTGCACATTGACTGGAAGGACATTCAGCACAAGCTGGGCAGCAAGGTCCGTCGCCGATCCAGCACTCCGGCCCAGGTCCTGTGCCGGACGCCATTCGGGGCGGGCGCCAAGACACATAGTCGCGGCCTACGCGAGAAACGGAGCTGACATGCCGAGCGTCAAGTTTGATCCGCTGACTTCGGTTCACTATCACGAGACCGATCCAGGGATTCGATGGTCGAAAGACGCGATGCCTGCGATTGAGGTCAACGCGCTGGTGCCCGGCAACGGGGTGCTGACTCCGAATGTTGTGGCTCTTGCCGGGGGCGGCTACCGGATGTATTACACGGGCTTTGCGCCAGGGGTTACAGAGAACGACCACCTGGGCCAGATTCTGAGTGCCTCTTCGCCCGACGGATCCGCGTGGACGCACGACCGCGGCGTGAGGATCGACGTTCACAGTCCTCACGCCACGGAGCGCTCCTTGTGCCCCGACGTGGCGCCGATGCCCGGGGGCGGCTATCGCATGTACTACGAGGCCCGAAGGCCGGACGCTCCCACGGTCATCCTGAGCGCGACGTCGGCCGACGGTCTGGACTGGGAGTTGGAAGACGGGGTCAGGATTGGGGACGGCGAGTGGTCGTACGGCTCGCCGCGCTGCGTGTACTTCGCAACGGATCGAGGGTTGCTGTACCGGCTCTTTTTTCACCACTACTCGTTTCCGTTCGTGTCGGGTCTGGACGCTCGTAACAACATCGTCAGCGCGGTTTCGACGGACGGCCTCGACTTTGAGATCGAGCCGGGCGTGCGCATCGCCCAGGAGACCGAGCGCGAAACGTATGCCGTCTATGCCCCCGAGGTGGTCCGCCTCGGCGACGGCAGCTTCAGGATGTACTACGCCGCGTGGGCGGTAGGTATCGACGGGGGCGTGTTCACCGCGGTCTCGGACGATGGGGTCGAGTGGAGCAAGTCGCCAAAGCCGCTACTGGACCTGGACGCCCCGTTGGATTGCCGCATGGTGTCGGAGCCGTGCGTGATCGAGTTGCCGGAGGGCCGGTGTCGGATGTTCTATGAGGCGAGGGACGGAGAGGGGCGAGCGCGGATTCTGAGCGCGACGGCGGTCTGAGAACTGGGCGGGAAGAGTGTCGGCCTTTTTGGTCATTTCGGCGGCGAGCGTGAAAGTTCAGCCAGCGGGAGCCAAAGTCTGAGTCAGCCAGGGTGAACCGGCACCGCAGCTTGTGGACCGTCGGATCATCTGAGCATGGCCGGTAGCGACCGGCCCGGCGGAGAAATTTATGCCGGCGGGGTGGTGCGGCCGTCGTTGTAGCCCCAGCACTCGGCGGTGCCGTCGGGGCGGATGCCGCAACTGAAGTCACGTCCGACGATGACGGACGTGAACGCGCCGGGCGGCGGGGTTGACTCGCCCTCGTCGTTTCGTCCCCAGCAGGCGGCGGTGCCATCAGTACGCACGCCGCATGAATGGGTAGAACCGGCGCTGACAGAAGCGAATGTCCCCGTCGGCGGCGAGGCCCGGCCTAAGGTGTTTGAGCCCCAGCAGGCCAGGGTCCCATCCACCCGGATCGCACAGGTGTGGTTGTCACCCGCGCTCACAGCGGTGAACGTGCCCGGGGGCGGTTGCGTCTTGCCATAGTCGCTGTTGCCCCAGCAGGCTATAGCCCCGCCGGTTCGGATACCACACATGTGGTACCAGCCAGCGTCGACTGAGTTGAAGGCACCCGCCGGGCTCTCAGGCGCCCTGGAATGGGAATACCTGGGGGATGCCCAGCACTCAATCTGGCCATCGGTCCGCAGCGCACAGGCGGAGCCTCGGCCCGAGCCATAGTTCGCCACCGATTTGTACTCGCCAGTTAACGGTACCGGCCAACCGCTAAAGTTCTCGCCCCAACAGTCCACGGCACCGCCAGGCCGGATTCCGCAGCCGTTTGCGGATGCGACATCGATCGAGACAAACGCTCCGGGCGGGTGCGATTGAAAAAAGGGTAGTACCGGTGGGTCCCAACAGTCGATGGCGCCGCTGGGGCGAAGCCCACAGACACGCCAGTAGCCGGAGGACAGGGAGGTGAATGTGCCGGGGAGTGGCGTGGCGCGGCCGTCGTCATAGCCCCAGCAGGCGATCCGGCCGTCGGTCCGCAGGCCGCACGAGTGGTAGTCGCCCAAGGTGACGGACTGAAATGCGCCTGACGGAGACGAGGATTGTCCCGCAGTGTCGAGACCCTCACAGACCACGGTGCCGTCCGTCCGCACCCCGCACGTATGGAAGCCAGCAATATCAATGGACTGAAACTCGCCGGGCAGGACGTGGATTCTGCTCGGATTCCCCCAGCAGGCCATGGACCCATCCGTCCGCACCGCGCACGCCTTGCCGGTATGCGACGTCACGTCAACAAACGTGCCGGAGGGTGGTGACGCCAGCCTTCCCTTGTATCCTTCGTCACCCCAGCAGGCGAGGGTGCCGTTGGTGCGCACGCCGCAGGTGTAGCCGCTGCCGGTGCTGACCTTGGTGAACGTTCCCGGCGGCGGGGTGGCCTGACCGTCGCTGTCCAGGCCCCAGCAGGCGACGGTCCCGTCGGTGCGGACGCCGCAGGTGTGCGGGCCGCCGGCGCTGACGGACTGGAACGTACCAGCGGGCGCTTCCGCTCGTCCCCAGTCGTTGAATCCCCAGCAGGCAACGGTCCCATCTGTGCGCACGCCGCAGGTGTGATACGTACCGGCACTAATGAATGTAAATGTGCCCGGGGGCGTGTCAGTTTGACCTGTCACGGTGCCGTAGCCGATGGTGTTGCTGCCCCAGCAGGCGACGGTGCCGTTGGTGCGGATGCCGCAGGTGTGGCGCTCTCCGGCGTCGACGGCGATCCAGCGGGTGGTGGGTTGGGGGCCTCCAAAGGCCCAGGCAAACAGGCCGCGGACGTCGGCGCGGTGGTCGCGCTGGCAGGCGGATTCGGCGGCGGGGCCGGCACCGAAGGTGCGTTGGTAGATCTGGACGTTGCCGGTGTTGCCGAGGTGGGATTCGACGATGTCGTTGAGGGCAACGCAGGTGGAGGGCCAGGGCGTGGGGGCGATGGGTCCGGCATTCTCACCGTCGAAGGCCCAGGCGAAGACGGCGCGGACGTCGTCGCGATGGTCGGACTGGCAGGCGGCTTCGGCGCCCTCGTCGAACGTACGCTGGTAGATGCCGACGTTGCCTTGGTTGCCGAGGTGGGCCTCGACGATGTCGTTGAGGTCGACGCAGGCGGTGGGCCACTGGGCCAGGACGGGCGAGGCGAAGGCGAGGGCAGCGGCCAAGGCTACGATCAGGACGCGGATGTAGCGCATGGAGCCACGGACTCAGGGACCAGCGGGCGCCAGCGAGGCTAGCAGGGTGGGCCCGGCTCGTGTCCCAAACACGAACCCGCCGGCAGTCCACAGGGCACCGTGAACTGCCGGCGGGTTACGAGTCGTTCGACCGGCTCAGGTCAAACGTGGAGGGTTCGGCGGCCGGACTATGCCAGCCGCGCTTTCGCTATGCCGGAGTTTTGTCGAGGGCGGTGACGAGTTCGTCGAGTTCGCCGGCGAGGGCTTCGAGGCGCTGGCCGCCGTAGCCACTTTCGATATTCGCTTCGGCGTGCTGTAGCGAGCCCTGGACCTCGTGCCACTTGGCGCGCCCGGCGTCGGTGAGCATGAGGAGGAACGAGCGGCGGTCGTTCGGATCCACGTCGGCAGTGATCTGCTGGGAATTGACCAGACGCTTGATGAGCTCGGATGCCCCCGCCGGGCTGCGGCCGAGTTCACGCGAAAGCTGCGTGGGCCTGACCGGTTCGTGAGCGCCGGCCAGGAACTGTAGCGCCCGCGCCAGAGGCAGCGAAACGCCAGCCTGGTCGCAGGCGGAGTTGAGGTGCCCGGCCAGGCGGTGCGATCCGACCAGCAACCGGTGGATGGTGGAATCTTGAAGACTGGGACGTCCGTTTGCCGCCCCATTGGCGGATCCGTTGCGGTACACGACTATCTGAATCCCTTCTCTATTGTGTCGGCCAGAGGTGCCAAGGCCCGGCTCGACGTTGCAGGAGTCTGACGCGCTTGTGAATTGATTCACAAAGTGCAGTCCCTACTTTATACGGCCTAGAATCGTTTTGCGCAAGCGACATTTGTCGGTCGGCGCCGCGCCGCTCTCGCCAACCCACGCCGTGCCGTCCTCCCCGCTAGCACCGAACCACGGGTGACCGGCCACTTGCCGCCCTGTGCCATGCTGGCGCCCGCCACACTCTCGAAGGGGCCGTCCATGTCCGACGCGTTGCTGGACCGCGACGGGATTGAAGCACTGATCCCGCATCGGGCACCGTTTATCTTCGTGGACCGGATCGTCGAGCTGGAATACGGGCGGCGGGCGGTGGGGATCATGGAGGACGTGGGGGCGCATCACGAGCACGTGCTGCGCGGACATTTCCCCGGGTTTCCGGTGCTGCCGGGCGCGATCATCGTGGAGGCGGTGGCCGAGGTGGGGGGCGTGGCGGCCCTGGGCATGCCGGAGAACAGCGGCAAGATCGCGATGCTGACGGGCCTGGACAAGTGGAAGTTCCGCCAGCCGGCACGTCCGGGCGACCAGTTGCGGCTGGAAGCGGAGGTGATCCGCTACCGACGGGGGTTCGGCCGAGCGGCGGGTCGCGCGAGTATCGACGGGAAGCTATGCGCATCCGGCGAGATCAGCTTTGCGATTGTGGATCGGCCGGAGGGGCTGGGCGAGGAGTGAGAAGTGGGTAGGTCGGAGATTCGTCGGTTTGTAATTCGACCGGCACAGCGCGAGCGGATTCGGGCTCGGCGCGGACGCTCGGGGTGCGGGGTGGGCGCGGCTAGAATGCGCGCAGTTCCGCCCATCCACTGATAGGACGATCCGTGGCGCGCGTACTGATTACGACCAGGATTTTCACGGCCAACCCAGTTGAGGAGGCGCTGGACATCCTGCGCGAGGCCGGACACGAGCCGGTGATCGCCTCCGTGCCAGGCGCGTACCTGGAAGCCGAGGGATTGCACCGCCAGTTGGCGGGGATTGCCGGCGCGATGGCCAGCAGCGAGCCGTATACCGCCGAGACCTTCCGGATGTTTCCGAACCTGCAGGTGATCGCGCGGCTGGGGGTTGGTTACGACGCAATCGACCTGGAAGCGGCACGGGACCACGAGGTGCCGGTGATGATTGCGGCGGGCACCAACGACACCACGGTGGCGGAGTCGGCGGTGGGGCTGCTGCTGGCGCTGGCGCGGGACCTGGGCCGGTATTTCGAAACGACCTCTGCCGGCGGCTGGGTTCGGCCGCCGACAACCGAGTTGTGCGACAAGACGATTGGCGTGATCGGGCTTGGACGCATTGGGCGGTCGGTGGTGCGGCGACTGCAAGGATTTGAGGTGGACGTGGTGGCGGCCGAGCCGTACCCGGATTCGAAGTTCGTGGCGGAGTATGGAGTGGAGCTGGTGGACATCGACGAGGTGTTTCGGCGCGCCGATTTCGTGACGTTGCACACGCCGATGACGGACGAAACGCGAGAGGTCGCGAATGAACGTACGCTGGGGCTGATGCGGCCGGGGTCGTTCCTGGTCAACACGGCACGGGGCGGGCTGGTGGACGAGGCCGCACTCAGAAACGCGCTGGACTCGGGTCACCTGGCGGGTGCGGCGCTGGACGTTCGGACCAGCGAGCCGCCGCCAGACGGCGACGACCTGGCCGCGCACCCGAACGTCTTGGCGACGCCGCACATGGCGGGTGTGTCGAACGAGTCGGTGGCGCGCATGGCCATCACCGCCGCCAGGAATGTGGTGGGCGTGCTGGACGGCGACTGGGACCGCGCGATGGTGGTCAACGGGGTCTATCCGGCGTGACCGTCCGCGGTGCGCGCGACACGCGTCACCACCACGAGCATTCCGACCGCGAGTCCGCTCTCGTGCCGACGCGGCGGCGGGCGTTCGTGTTCGACATGGACGGGGTGATGTACCGCGGCGGCGAGCTGATCGATGGGGCGGCCGAGGCGGTAGCGACGGTGCGCGGCCTGGGGCTGCCACTTTTTTTCGTAACGAACAATTCGCGCGAGACGCCGGTGGAACTGGCAGCCAAGCTGCAGCGAATGGGCGTGGACGCGGGTCCCGAGGAGATCATCTCGGCGGTGGTTGCCACGGTGGAGTACCTGGGCCGGCTCGATCCAACGCCCCGTTCGGTGCTGGTGCTGGGCGGCGTGGGGCTGGCGACGCAGATTGAGGCGGCAGGGTTTCCGCTGGCCGGATTCAACGACGATGAGCCGGTAGACGTGGTGGTGGCCGGGTGCGACTTTGGTCTGACCTATGCCCGTTTAGCGCGGGCGACGCGGGGGCTGGTGATGGACGAGGCGAGGTTTATTGCCGTTAACCAGGACTCATTGCTACCGATGTCGAACGGGCCGATGCCGGGCGCGGGCGCCATCGTGGGCGCGCTGACGGCGGCCACCCGGATTGAGCCGCTGGTGGTGGGCAAGCCCTCGCCGCATCTGTTCAACCTGGCGGCGGAACGCAGCGGGGTTCCGGCTGAGGACCTGGTGATCGTCGGGGACCTGCTGGACGCCGACATTGCGGGGGCCAACGCCATTGGCGCGACGGGCGTGCTGGTGCTGACGGGGAGTACGACGCGAGCGGCGGCGGCGGCGGCCGAGGGAGCGCTACGGCCGGACCTGGTTATCGATAATCTCTATCAGCTTCCGTACGACAACCTGCTGGCGACCTAGGCGGAGTTGGCCGTGGCGTTCAAGAACCTGCGCGAGTTTCTGGACCTGCTGGAGGAGCGGGACGAGCTGCGGCGGATTCGGGTGGAGGTGGACCCGCACCTCGAAATCACGGAGATCGCGGACCGCGTGATGAAGGCCGGGGGGCCGGCGCTGCTGTTCGAGAACGTGCGCGGCAGCGACATTCCGCTGGCAATCAATCTGCTTGGATCACAGCAACGAATGACCTGGGCGCTGGGGATGACCGAATGGTCGGACCTGGAGCGGCGGCTGGACGACCTGCTGTCGATGGCGATGGGTCCGCCGCCAAAGAGCCTGCTGGGCAAGCTGCAGACGCTGAACGAGATCATCAAGGTCGGGCGGATCGGGCCGCGCGAAATCAGCAACGCGCCGGTGCACGAGGTCTTCGACACGGTCAATCCGAGCCTGGCCGACTTGCCGATACCCACCTGCTGGCCGCTGGACGGCGGGCCGTACATCACCTTCCCGCTGGTGCTGACGCACGACCCGCTGACGGGCAAGCGAAACGTGGGGCTGTACCGGCTGCAGAAGTTCGACGACCGCACGCTGGGCATGCACTGGCAGCGGCACAAGGGCGGCGCGGAGCACTGGCGGCGGAGTAAGGAAGAGCGGCGGCGGATGGAAGTGGCCGTGGCGATTGGGGTTGACCCGACCCTGATGTACTCAGCCAGCGCGCCGCTGCCGCCGGATGTCGACGAAATGGTGTTTGCGGGCTTCCTTCGCGGCGCGCCAGTCGAAACCGTGCAGGCGAAGACGGTGAATATCCAGGTTCCGGCGCACGCGGAAATCGTGCTGGAGGGGTGGGTGGATCCGTCGGAGTCGCGGCTGGAGGGTCCGTTTGGGGATCACATCGGGTACTACTCGCTGGCGGAGCCGTTCCCCGTGTTTCACCTGACGGCGGTGACTCGCCGACGGGCTCCGGTGTTCGTGTCGACCATCGTGGGCGTGCCGCCGATGGAAGACGCCTGGATCGGGAAGGCCACGGAGCGGCTGTTCCTGCCGCTGGTGCGGCTGTTCGTGCCGGAGATGGTGGACATGAACCTGCCGGTGCACGGGGTATTCCACAACTTCTGCATCGTGTCGATTCGGAAGCGGTATCCGGGTCAGGCCCGCAAGGTGATGCATGGCATCTGGGGCGTGGGTCAGCTGATGTTCACCAAGTACGTGATCGTGGTGGATCACGACGTGGACGTGCAGAACCTGAAGGAAGTGATGTGGCGGGTCGGCGCCAACACGGATCCGGCGCGGGACCTGGAGCACGCGCGCGGGCCGATGGATCACCTGGAGTTCGCCACGACCACGGAACACTTCGGCGGAAAGCTGGGCATCGACGCCACGCGCAAGCTGCCGCAGGAGGGATTTCCGCGGGAATGGCCGCCGGAGATCAAGATGGACGAAACGATCATGAAGCTGGTGGATGAACGGTGGTCGAGCTATGGGATCTAGCGAGGGGCATGAGGGCGCGGACTTGGACGTGGAACGGGCACACCGCTGGTTTGCGGTCGAATACAACAGCCAGGCGTGGGAACTGATCGAGACGAGTCCGGACTACCTGCATGCCTCTGAGTTGCTCTCAAGGGCGTATGCGTCGCACCGACACTGGTTTGAGGTGGGCGGGCCGCTGCAGAAGCAACGGGCCGAGCACCTGGTGGCGACGGCGGTGTCGTTTCTGGGGAATACCTCGCTGTCGGTGCACCACGCCGACGCGTGCATGAAGCTCAGCGACGCCAACGGCGACCGGCAGACGGCGTTCGACCGAGCGGCGGCCCTGGAGTGCCTGGCGCGGTCGCATGCGTGCGCCGAATTGGCCGACGCGGGGTCGCGGCGCGAAACGGCGCGGCAGGCGGGAGAGCTGATCGAGGACGCGGACGAACGAGCGGTGTTCGAGCGGCTGCTGAATAGCGGGCCGTGGTTTGGGCTGGACGTATGAGCGCTGGCCGAGTTGCGAGGTCTAGATAGCCGCCGTTCCCAGGATTCGCAAGGCGACTGCCTGAGCCTCGTCGAGCCAAGCTTCGAAGCTACGGTTCAGTTCCTCGCCAACGTCGTGTTCGGTAAATGTAAATGCTCTATCGGAGCAATGCACAAGCTCCTGTTCCTGTCGGTCATCGGGCTCAGCCTCGGGATACTGAATTTCAGCGAACGCCACGGCCGCCATGAACCCGGACACCGGCGAGCCGACGTGATGCAACGACACAACGAAGCGCATCCGTACGTCCGCGAGGGTTACTCGCGAGCGAATCCAGTATTTGTTCTCCGGAATATTTGCCCAATGATTGAGGCGCTTAGCTGCTTCGACGATCTGATATCCCCACCAGTGACCGCGTTGGTCGTTGGAGCCGCCATGGTCGACAATTGAATAGAATAGGATCCCTTTGTCAGTAAACGCCACGCTCGCCTGTTCCAGGTTGGTCGCGAGAATCCCGGCACCATTAGTCACCAGGTTTTCAGCGACGACATTCACCTGGCGTCGCCGCTCGAGGACGTCACGTTGCTTGCGGGTGTATTCACCGGCAACCGCCGCGGCTACATCAGCAGTCCGACCGCCTTGAATTGGCGCAACGGCCTCTCGAGCCAATTCTGAAACGGCCCAGAGCATGTCATCCCGCTCTCGCGCCGAAAAAAGCTGAACAAGTGAGTCAAGCGAGCCGCGATCAGCATCCTCGAGCGCGTCAATATAGACTTCTCGATCCTCTCGGCGAATATGCAGCGGAAACAGCTCGGCTCGAAGCAAGACTATCGATGCCAAAGCCCGCGCCACTCGCCCGTTACCATCCTGGAAGGGATGGATCTGCACAAATCTATGGTGCAGCCAGGCTGACGCAACGATAGGATGTTCATCGGCAACATCGTGATTGAACACTTCCATCATTCTGTCCATCTCTGATGCCACTTGCTCGACCGGAGCATACTCATGCACCGTTCCATTTTGTCGTGTCGGATTATTCGGCTCTGTCTTGTATTTGCCACTTATTAGATCACGCTCAACTTCTCTATTAAATATATCAATAGCTGTGTATTTCTTCTGTGAGCGTGTAATCAGGAAGTGCAGCTCGCGTATGTATGCAGAGCTCATTTCTCGAGAATGGCCGATGAAGTCCATTATGGAGCCGATGCTCGCCAATTGGTCCCTGAGCATCGATAGCGTATTCTCTGGAATCGACTCTCCGGCACGCGCTACAGCATCCCTTGAGAATCCTTGAACTACAAGGGTCTGAGTAAGACCACGATCCATCTCGTATAGCCCCTCAATAATTCCCGTCTCAACCGCAATTGAACGATGAAGCTTCTCGAGGAACTTATCGAGTGCATTGCTGTCGGACAGCTCAAGTCTGGAATAGTTCCAAACCCTGGACGTATTGTCCAGACGCCTCAGCGCCAGTTTGCTGTGATCGTCAATTTCGGGAAGTGGAGCAATTGGCTGCCACTTGTGGCTAATCATCTCGCAATGGCCCAAGATCTCGGCGAAAATCTAATCTACTATACTGAATCATTGAATTCCAACACATCTCGCGAAATCCCGTTGCTCAACAACTGTTCCGCTGCCGCGCAGCTAGAAGTTGCATGAGACGTGAGCGCCAGCTTGGCCTTTAATCGCGCGCGCGTGTACCTGGACGCGATTCGGTTTGAGCACACGATTTTTGCGCTGCCGTTTGCTTACCTGGGGATGGTGCTGGCGGCGCGGGGGTGGCCGGGGTGGCCGGTGTTTGTCTGGACGACCCTGGCGATGGCGGGGGCGCGGACCGGGGCGATGGCGGCGAACCGGCTGATCGACGCCGGGTTGGACGCGCGGAATCCACGCACGGCGCAGCGGGCGATCCCGATGAGGATTATGTCAAGGATCGAGATGCTGGGGCTGGCGCTGGCCGGGTTCGCGCTGCTGCACGTGGCGGCGTGGCAACTCAACAGCCTGGCGCTGGCGCTGGCGCCGGTTGCCATGCTGGCGGTGACGTTCTACTCGTATACGAAGCGGTTCACCTGGTCGAGCCACTGGCTCCTGGGGCTGGCCGATGGGATTGCGCCCGTGGGTGGGTGGATTGCGGTGACCGGCGAATTTTCGACCGAGGCGGCGCTGCTGGCCCTGGTGGTGACGTTCTGGATCGGTGGGTTCGACGTGCTGTACGCAACGCAGGACGTGGATTTCGATCGGACAGAGGGGTTGCACTCGATTCCGGCGCGCTTTGGGCTGGCGGCGGCGTTGGGGGTGGCGCGCGCTTCGCACGCGTTGACGATCGCGGTGCTGCTGGCGCTGGGTTTCGTGGCGGCGCTGGGGTGGCCCTATTGGGTGGGCGTGGCGGTGATCGGGCTGCTGTTGGTCTACGAAAACCGGCTGCTGAAGCCCAACGACTTGAGCCGATTGAGCATGGCGTTCTTCAATATCAACGGGTACGTGGCGGTGGCCGCGCTGGTGTTCACGATCCTGGGGGTGTGGCTTGGCTGATCCGCCCGGGTTGGTACTTGGCATATCCGGCGCCAGCGGCGCGGTGCTGACTGACGCGACGGTGCGCAAGTTGCAGAGCCTGGACGTTGCGCTGGAAGTGGTGTGCAGCGACTACGGGGCGCTGATGTGGCACCAGGAAACCGACGAGCGCTTTGCCGACGCCGTGGCGCGCTGGTCGGAGCGGGGCCGGGTAACCCTGCACCGGCCGCAGGATGTGGCCGCGCCGATTGCCAGTGGATCCTTTCCGACTCGCGGCATGGCGATCGTGCCGTGCAGCATGGCCACGGTGGGCGCTATCGCCTCCGGCGCGGGCCAGAATCTGCTGCATCGGGCGGCGGACGTAACACTGAAAGAGCGGCGGCGCCTGGTGGTGGTGCCGCGGGAAACGCCGCTGTCGCTGATTCACCTGCGGAATCTGACGACGCTGGCGGAGGCCGGGGCCGTGATCCTGCCTCCCGACCCGGCATTCTATCTGCGGCCGGCCTCGGTTGAGGCGCTGGTGGATGCGCTGGCGGAGCGGATTTTGTATTCACTGGGCGTGATCGCGAAGGTCGACCCGGCGCACGCGTGGACGACTTGAGCCATCGTGTGGCGGCGGCGCGTGACGGAGACTCGATTGTCATTTTGGCGGGCCGCGTGTTGACAGCAATCAGCTTGGCCGGTAGGCAGGGAGTCGCGTTGCCTCGGAGGTCCATCCGCTGATGTATAGCCGGGCCAAGCGCCGTGCGCATCAGATTGTGAACAGCCCGGAGGATGGGGGCCGCGCGAGCCGGCTGTTCGACCAGACGATTTTCACCCTCATCGGGTTTACGTCGCTGGCCATCGTGCTCGAAACGGTCTCGTCGATAGCGGAGGTGGCCCAAGGGGCCTTCAAGGTTATCGAAATCGTCACTGTTGCGATCTTCAGCGTCGAATACATCCTGCGCGTGTGGTGCTGTACCGAGGATCCGGACTATGCGCACCCACTGTGGGGCCGGCTGCGCTTTGCGGTGCAGCCGCTCACGCTTGTCGACCTGCTGGCGATCCTGCCGTTCTACGTCCCGCTGGCCGGCATTGACTTGCGGATCGCGCGCGTTCTGCGGTTGTTGCGCCTGCTCAAGCTCACGCGCTACTCGGAGTCCATGTCAATCATTGGCGACGTGCTGCGCAGCCGACGTGAAGCCCTGATCTCCACGCTATTCGTGGGGTTTGTGCTGCTGCTCTTCGCGTCCGCCATGATGTACCTGGCGGAGCGCGAAGCGCAGCCCGAGGGCTTTTCGAGCATCCCGGCCGCGATGTGGTGGGGCATGGTGACGCTCACCACGGTTGGGTATGGCGACTTGTTTCCAGTTACGCCGCTGGGCCGCGGGCTGGGCGCGGTTGTAGCGCTGCTGGGGATCGGCTTGTTCGCCCTGCCGGCCGGCATCCTGGGATCGGCGTTTGTGGAGGAGCTTGACCACCGGCGTTCACCGGAACCGGAGAACCCAACCTGCCCGCATTGCGGAAAGTCGCTGCGGGAGCATGAGACCTCCGACACATAACCGGCAGCGCGCTGCTAGCCTCAGGCGACCGACGCATGTTCCAGATTCGCCATGCCGTCTGATACAGCCTCCGTGATCGACACCCACAACCACTACTGGCGGGTCGGGACCGACGACCTGTATTGGCTGGAGGATCCGTCGCATCCGGTGTTGGGCCGCGACTACCTGCCGCCGGACCTGCAGCCGCACATGGACGCGGTGGGCGTGGCGCAGTCGGTCATCGTGCAGGCGTCGCATGCGTGGAAGGACCAGCTGGCGTACCTGGAGATGGCCGAGACGTACGACTACGTGACGGGCGTGATTGCGTGGGTGGACCTGGAGGCGCCGGACGTGGGCGAGCGGATCGATGAACTGGCGACCAGCCCCTGGTTTCGGGGCATTCGGGCCGGGGCCGAGGATCAGGCCGACACGGCCTGGCTGGCAAGAGACGACGTTCGCCGGGGAATTCAGACGGTGGCGAGTCGGGGGCACGTGGTGGAACTGCTGGTCAAGACCCCGCATCTACCGCACGTGCCGCAGATTGCGCGCGAGAACGAGGGCGCGAGACTGATCGTGGACCATCTGGCCAAGCCGCCGTTCGAGACGCCGGAGATGGAGGCGTGGCGCGAGCGGTTTCTGGCCCTGGCGCCGTACGAGCACCTGCGGATCAAGATCTCCGGCCTGCTGGTCGAATGTCCGACGTCGCCGACGACTGACACCATCCGAGCGGCGGTCGATCCGGTGCTGGATAACTTTGCGGTGGAGCGGCTGATCTGGGGGAGTGACTGGCCGGTGGCGTTGCTGGCGGCGGGATACGAGGAGACGTTTGAACAGGTGACGGGCGCGCTGGACCGGCTGAGCGCGGACGAGCGCGCGGCCGTGCTGAGCGGCAACGCGCGGGAGTTCTACCGACTCCCATGAATGGCGCACGGCTGGCCGGCAAGGTCGCGGTGGTCACCGGCGCGGCGGGCGGGATTGGCGAGGCGGTGGCGCGGCTGTTCGCGCGTGAAGGCGCTCGCGTGGTGCTGGCGGACTACATGGGCGAAGCCGTGATGGCGCACGCAGCGAACATCGAGCAGTCGGGCGGCGAGGCCGTTGGCGTTGCAGCCGACGTGCGGGTGGCGGCCGACGTGCGGCGAGCCATCGAGACAGCCACGGATCGATGGGGCCGCCTGGACGTGCTGCACAACAACGTGGGTGTGAACTTTCACGCGCCGATCGGCGAGGCCAGCGAGGAACACTTCCTCGAGTGCCTGAACATCAACCTGCTGAGCGTGTATCGCGGCTGCCACGTGGCCGCCCCGATCATGCAGGCGCAGGGCGGCGGGTCGATCATCAATACGTCGTCGGTGCAGGGGATCATGGGTTTCGAAACGTACTCGGCCTACGCCAGCGCCAAGGCGGGAATGCTTGGTCTCACGAGGCAGATGGCGGTGGACTACGGCTGCCACGGCATCCGGGTGAACGCGGTGCTGCCGGGCGGGATAGACACGCCGATGTGGCGGGCCGAGGTTGCGGCGGTTCCCGACGTGCAAGCGGTGATCGACGAATCAGCGGCGCGGGTTCCGCTGCAGCGGATCGGTCAGCCCGAGGACATCGCCAATGCCGTGCTCTACCTGGCCAGCGACGAAGCGTCGTATGTGACCGGGCAGCAATTGGTGGTGGACGGCGGGTTGAGCATTGCGGGGACACGGCCCAACGAGCGCTAGCCGCTCGGCCGCGATTGGCCTGCTCTGCGTTGATTGCGCGCGCAGGTATTCGCTGGACTACCTGCGCGGGTGTCCGGGCTGCGGGGGGCTGGTGTTTGTGGAGTACGACCTGGACCTAGCCGCGCAGCGGGGAATCGGGGACGGGAGCGGCGGCGGCATCTGGCGCTGGGATGCGCTGTTGCCGCCGACAGCGGTGGAGCACCGGGTGACGCTGGGGGAAGGGATGTCGCCGCTAGTTCGCGCCCCGCGGCTGGCGGAGCGGCTTGGCGTCGGCGAGGTGCACCTGAAGGTGGAGGGCGTGAACCCGACGGGGAGCATGAAGGACCGCTCGTCAGTTACCGCGATTGCGGCCGCGCAGAGTTTCGGCTTTGAGCGCGTGGGCTGCGTGAGCAGCGGGAACATGGGGTCGTCGATTGCCAACTACGCCGCGCGGGCGGGACTGCGGGCGTTCGTCTTCAGCGCGGCCTACGCCAGTGAGTCCCAAGTCGACCACATGGCGGCCGGGACTGGCGACATGTACATGTACATGTACAACGGTCCGTACGACGCGATGGCGGCGGCTATCCAACCAATCTTTGACGAGGGCCTGGTATTTGATGCCGGGTCGAGCGCGAATCCATACAACAGCGAGGGGCAGAAGACGCTGGCGTTCGAGATCGTGGAGCAGTTGGGCGGGCGGGCGCCGGACGTGGTGATGTATCCGCTGGGGGCAGGCGACCTGTTCCTGGCGGCGACGCGAGGATTCGAGCAACTGACCGGCGCCGGAGTGATCGACTCCGCGCCGATGCCGGCGGTGGCGCAGAGCAGCGTGTCGGCGGGCGTGGTGCGAGCGCTTGAAGCCGGCGGCGCGTACGAAGCCGTGCAGGCCGGCGATTCGATTGCCGGGGGTGTCTTGGTCGGCGACATGGGGGCAAAGGGCCACCTGGCGCTGCGGAAGCTGCGCGAGGCCGACGGGTTGGGCGCGGCTGTCGACGATGCCGACATTGCCGCCTGGCAGACGTGGCTGGCACGAAACGAAGGCGTGTGGGCAGGGCCGACGGCGAGCGTGGTGCTACCGGCGCTGGAACAGCTGGTGGCGAGCGGCGCGATTGGGCGCGATGCGTCGGTTGTGGCCATGCTATCGGAGACCGGGTTGAAGGGCGGGCAGCCGCCGCATAGACCGCCGACGGTGGATCCGTCGGAAGGCGCTTTGCGGGTACTGCTCGGGGCCGCCTAGGGACGGGCCTACGAGCGGAGTTCCGCCGGTCAGCGGGTTGGGATTACCGGCAGGATCAGGTGCGAGGGGTGGGCGCTGTCGTGCAGGATGCGCTGGCGGGCGACGCGGATTTCGGCATCGGTGGCCGGGTCGGCGCCGGTGTTCAGGTTGCGGTCGAAGCGGGGGAAGTTAGACGAGGTGACTTCGAGGCGGACGCGGTGGCCGCGCTTGAAGACGTTGGCGGTGACGCCGACTTCGATTTCGTAGGCCTCGACGGCGCCCGGCTCTAGCAGGCTTGGCCGGTCCTGCCCGTGGCGATAGCGAGCACGGATGATGCCGTCGCAGAGGTTCATGGCGTAGCCGGTGGGTGAGACGTCCACCAGCTTGGCGGTCCAATCGGTATCGAGGCCGTCGGTGGCGGCGTGCAGCACCAGCTTGATGGGGCCGATGACTTCCAGGTCCTGCTCGAGCGGCGCCGAGGTGTAGCAGAGGACGTCGTTGCGGGCCTCGACCGGGCGCTGGTCGTACGGTCCCCAGGGTTCGATGTGGGGAGTGCAGCAGTTGGCGCCGCCGCATGACTGGACGGGGAAGTTGGGGTCGTAGACGTAGGTGTCGGCGGGTTCGTCGCCGGGCTGTTCCAGCGAGAGCAGGCCATCGCCGCGAACGGAGTTGGCCGCACCGGCGGAGTGCAGGCGCCAGTGCTGCCAGTCGGTGCGGGCGAGGGGCCATTCGTGCTCGTCACGCCACTGGTTGACGCCCATCACGAAGAGCCGGAGTGGGGGCTCATCGGCCGATGCGTCTCCGCTGCCCTTGAGCCAGCGGTCGAACCAGGTTCGTTCGAGGGCATTCATGCTGACCACGGAAGCGGCGCCAAAGTCGATGTCGCCGGTCCGCGGGGCGGTCGGGAGATCGCTGCCCAGGTGGTGGGGCCAGGGGCCCATGATGAGGCGGGATTGGCGGGCGGCGGCCGATCCGCCGTGCAGGCGCAGGCCGTTGAACTGGTCGAAGGCCTGGGGGGCGTAGAGGTCGTACCAGCCGCCCATGACGAACGCGGGGACGGTGATGTCGTTCCAGTGCGGGCGGGTGTCGATGGAGGCCCAGTAGGGATCCGCGGCCGGCAGGTGCAGCCAGTCACGCCAGAAGTCCAGATCGCGTCCGGCGTAGCGCGGGATGTCTTCCAGCGGCAGGACGCGGCAGATCTCGGTCCAGTTCTCGAAGTCAATGGACTGCGCGGTACGCCCGGCCACGCGCAGGCCCCAGTTGACGAGCACACCAAGCTGGAAGGCGCCACCGGGGCGAACGAGGCCGCTGAGGTAGTCCACGCAGATGGACTGCGGCGCCAGGCAGGCGAGGCTTGGATGCGCCAACGGCGCGCTGAGCCATTGGACCGAACCAAGGTAGGAACGGCCGGACATGCCGATCCGGCCGTTGCTCCAGGGCTGTTCGACAATCCAGGCCTGGGTGTCGTAGCCGTCCTCAGGCTCCGTGACGAAGGGCGACCAGGGACCGTCGGAATCCCAGCGTCCGCGCACGTCCTGGATCACGCAGGCGTAGCCGGAGTCGGCCAGGGCGCGTCCCTTGCGGATGTTCTCGTTCGATGCGTTGTTGTAAGGGGTGCGGATCAAGACGCTGGGGACGCGGGAGTTGGGGGTTTCGCCCGCGCCGCGGGGGTGATAGACATCGGCCGAGAGATGGACGCCGTCGCGCATCCGGACTCGGCGGTCGACTTGAACCTGGACGGCACTGGTAGTTGTCACGTGACGATTCCGTGGCGCGCGGGCGACGCCATGATAGGCGCGGGCGCCTGCCGGCACCGGCGGGGGTCCGCCGTGACAGACGGCGCGGTTGCGCCCAAACTTGGGGCCGGCAGGGTACCGCAAGGCTGGACCAGCACATGAAGTACCGCGAGGTTGGCAATACGGGCATCAAGGTTTCCGAGGTGGGTTTCGGCACCTGGGAGCTGGGCGGCATGGAGTGGGGCGACATTTCGGACGCGGACGCGCTGGCGGTGTTGCGTCACGCCTATGACCAGGGCATCACCTTCTACGACACGGCCAACGTGTACGGCCCGGGACGCAGCGAGGAGCTGCTGGGCCAGGCCTTCGCGGGCATGGACGACGTGATCATCGCCACGAAGGTGGCGTTTCCGATGGACACCGACGGCCACATCGTGTCGGGCGGGCCCTCGCCGACACACAACCTCTCCCGTGAGGCCATCCTGACGGAGTGCGAACTGAGCCTTCACCGCTTGCAACGCGAGACGATCGACTTCTACCAGATGCACCGGCCGCCGGACCACCACGAGTGGGACGAGTCGTTTGGGGCGATGGAGGAGTTGCGGGCGGCCGGAAAGATCCGGCACTACGGAGTGGCGCTGGAATCGATGGCGGACGGGCTGAAGGCGATTCGGGAGAACGACATCGCCTCGCTGATGACGACCTTCAACTGCCTGGACCAGGAGCCGGCCAAGGACTTGCTGCCGGCGGCGTTGGCGAAGGGCGTGAGTCTCTTTGCACGCGTCCCGCTGGCCTCGGGTTTCCTCACGGGAACGCTGACCGCCGACACGAAGTTCGAGTGGAACGACAAGCGCGGGGTGATTCCGCGTGATCAGTACCTGGCGCAGCTGGGGCGAGCGGAGCAGCTGCGGTTCCTGGCGGACGAGCCGGGCGTGAGTTCGATGGCGGAGGGCGCGCTGAAGTTCGTGCTGGCGCACGAGGCGGTGGCCTCGGTGGTGGCCGGGATGATGCGTCCGCACGAGGTGGACCTGAACGTGGCGGCCTCGGGCGAGCCGCTGTCGGACGCGGCGGTGGAGCGGGTGCGGGAGTTGTACCGGACGGAGTTCAGCCCGGCATAGCCTCGGGGCGGTTGCCCGGAAGACCCCTCACCCCAACCCTCTCCACCAGGAGAGACCTTTGCCCAACGCCCTTCGTCCGCGAAGGTGCGGGCCGCTCTTGCTCCCTCTCCCTGTGGGAGAGGGTTGGGGTGAGGGTCTTCCGGGCAACCCACCCCGGGTTACGCAAAGGCCGCATCAATGCGCGATGCCGAGGGCGTGCATGCGTTGGTGGATGGCTTGGCGGGCCTGGTGGAAGGGTTCCTCGAGGTAGGCCTGGTGGTCGTCGTGGCCGTGGTGGTGGACGGCGTGGCCGGCGGGGTATTGCGTGCTGCGCTGGCGGATGTACTGCACGCTGCCGTCGATGAGGGTGAGCATGTAGCGGGCGGTCTCGTCGCTCCACATGGACCAGTCGCCTTCGCCGGTGGTGACGTAGACGGGTGAGGTGTGGCCGAAGCGCTTGCGGTGCCAGCCGTCGTGATGCTCAGGCGCGTCGAAGTAGTTGGGTCCGCCGGTACGGGCGGCGATCCAACTGTCTTCGGTTACATGCACGTCGGCGGTGAGGTCCAGGCGCCGGGCACCGGCCACTTCGCGGGTTTCGGCGACGACTTCGCCGGCCTGCACGATCTGCAGGCTGTGGATGGGCAGGATGGACTCGGCGCAGGCCCGCACGGTCACGGTGCCGCCGCCTTCGGGCAGGCGCAGGGTGTCGCCGATATCGAGGCCGTCCACGGAGAGTTCCAGCAGCGGCCCGCCGCTGAGGTAGGTGCGGCCGGCCGCCATGTTGCGGCACCAGGCGTCGTAGTCGAAGGACTCGCCCTCAGGCAGGCGGACGTAGGTGCGGTAGAGCCCGACGGGGACGTCGGCCGACATCTTGTCGGTGCCGCCGGCCAGCGGGAGCCGGTAGCCGCCATTGAGGTAGCGGTAGTACTCCATGTGAGGGAATGGCTGCTGGCGCAGCATTTCCACGGCGTCCACACGGCCGGTGGCGATGAGGGTGGCGGGCTCGCCGTTGGGGCTGGGCAGGTGCGGGATGACGACATGGCCACCCTGGGCGTGGGTGGCGTCGGCCCAGTGGGAAAGGGCGATCTCGAGCGAGCCGCCGGCTTCGGCCTCGCCGGGGCCGTCGGAGCACCAGGGCATTATCGCTTCCTTGAGGCCGAGCAACGTGAGGTGGCCGAGGAAGTGCTGCCGGTTTTCCTGGGAGACGTAGACGATGGTGCGACCGTCGTCGGAGACTCGGGGGCGGCCGATGAAGTCCTCGGTGTTGGTGAACAGGTGGCCCCACTGGGAAGCGAGGACGTTCACGACGTTCAGACCCTCGCCGGCGGCCTCCAGGTTGGCGCCGTCGCCGGAGAGGAAGTGGACGTGGGTGTCGCCGGAGTACCAGCCGCGGGCGTTGGGATCGGTCCAACGACGGAGGCGGATCTCGAGTTCGCGCTGGCCGGGCTTGATCTCGAGTTCGGTGCGCAGGGGCTCGTATTCGAATCCGCAGGCGGCATCCACCTGCACGCGGCCGACGGGTAGCCAGCCCTGGCAACGGCCGTCGATGTAGGCGTAGGTGGCCTGGTCCATCCGCAGGTCGCCGCCGACGTCGATGTGCCAGGTGTCGTGGCCGGTGTTGAGGTGGTTGTGGTGGCCGTGGGGTTGGTAGGGGACACCCTCGGGCGAGCGGAAGTGCACGCGGCAGGGCAGGGGCTGGCCGGTGGCATCGTCGACGACGCGGGTGTGGACCCAGTTGCGGCCCTGTTCGGCGAGGCGCAGGCGCAGGCGGGACGAGGCGTCGACGGGTTCGCCACCTTCAAGGTCCGAGAGGCGAGCGGTGCCGAGTTCGTCCGAGCCACGGGAGACGTGGATCTGGGCGGAGGGGACGCCGGCGATCTCGGTGTAGGCGGGGCTGTTGGCTTCGTTGCGGGGTTCGCCGAAGCCGCGGGTGTCGGAGGCCAGGAACTCCGCCGGGTCGCGGGTAATGGGCTGGGGGAAGGTGGCGATGCCGCGTTCGACCGAGACGTCCAGGTCGAAGGGGGCGTCGGCGTCTTCGGGGTCCGGGAGTTCGATGACGACCGCGCGGCGGGCGGCGCGGCGGAACGGGTCTTCGTCGACGCGCCCAAGGCAAAGGCCGCCAAGAATCACGCGACGGTCGGTGGGACGCAGTTCAATGTCTTGAACGGCGACGTCAGGACGAGGGTTGCGCCAGGGCCAGAGGTGGAAGGCCTTGGCGGAGGTTCCGCCTTGCACTTCGGTGAGGGCCCGGCCCATCTGGGCGCGATCGGCGCTGTTGCGCGGTACGAATTCATCGTCAACGTCGGGCATCGCGAGGAAGGGGGCGCCGGGCGAGCGAATGTCGGAGATAAGGTCCTGGGCGGAGACGAGCCAGCCGATCTCGAAGCGTTCGCGGATGGGGAGTTCGGTTTCCTTGCCGTCGGCGTAACGAATGACGTAGGTGGCGACGCGGTCGCCGGGGACGCCGCTGCGGTGGAGATGGGCGTCGACGAGGACATGGGCGAAGACGAGAGTCTGGGCGGTCTGGCCCAGGTCGACCGAGACAGGCGCGGTGTGGCCGCCCTGGCCGAGAAGGGCTACCTGACCCGAGCCGGCGTCGCCAATGAGGAAGGGCACGCCGCGATAGGCCTGCTCACCGAGCGCGGCGGCCACGTCGGGACCGAGGAGATCGGCCGAAGCGTTGCAAAGCTTGCTCAGGCCCAGCGGCTCATAGTCAGACATCGCGCGCTCCCCGTCGGTGGTCGGTTGACGGCCCACACATGGATGGTGGGGGGAATTGGCGGGGGCGTCAATTTCGGGGGTGAATTTGGTGGCCTCGCGCGCAGTAAGAGTTTTTTCCAAAAAAAACTCTTGAGGCGGCGCGGGGTGGTTTTTGGC
Source organism: Chloroflexota bacterium (assembly GCA_965263175.1). Classification (GTDB taxonomy): domain Bacteria; phylum Chloroflexota; class UBA11872; order UBA11872; family UBA11872; genus UBA11872. The sequence continues at coordinate 1,697,789 of OZ253587.1, read as the reverse complement.
CGGGATTGGGGCGGCTTGGGGCGTGACGACCGGACGCCGGGGTTCGGCGGCATAGCGGAGGCGAGACGAGAGTGGTCCGGTGGGCGCAGCGTGGCCGGGAACCGGTGTGATGCGGACGGGGAGGATGGTTCACCATGAACGGGGGCGTGGTTCGACGGGCTCACCGTGAAGTTTGGGAGACGCAGGGAGGGCAGAGTCGGGAATACAACGAATGCCGGTAGCTGCAGGTGGTTTGACAGGCTTGTCATGAATGGGGGGAGGCGGAAGCGAGATAGGAACCGAGTGAACACGAGCGCGAAACGGGCGGTGGGCATGGTGAGGGGGTTGCGAGGCTTACCCGGACAGTGTACACTTTCTGAGGACGGGTGGCAAGTGGCGGTTTCCCAAGGCGTGCACGGCCAGTCCGTCGCCTTTCGTCCGACGCCCACCGACGGCTGCTGGGCCATCCGGTTCCTGACCGACGACTTGGGAACCCTGGACCTGCGAGAGCTGGCCTAGGTGTCCACCACGTCTCCGAACACCTGTCCACCATGTGTCCGGTCTGGACAGGCGAGGGGAAAAAGTGGCGCCGCGACCAGGAAACCTCTCATCGCCGGATCAGGTTCGGGGCAGGATCCGGCCGCATCCCTCACGGGAGGAGGAGAAAGAGCGGCGTCGTGCGGATAGTGTCAGTCGATAGAATTGTGTGGGCGGCAGGGGAATCCTTCAGAGGGCGCTATGAGCGCCACGACGGGAGAAATGCAATGACGACGATTCCAGTCCAGGAGCCGCCACTGACGAGATCGGACCTTCGAGACGAATTGGATCGGACGCTGAAGCATTACGCCACGAAGGCTGACGTTGCGAACCTCAAGGTGTGGATCGTCGGTCTGCTGCTGGTCGTCGTGCTCAATGTGGTTGGAACGGCCGGGGCCATCGTTGCGGCTGTGCTGACTCCGTAGGTCGCGTGGCTGAAATGGATGCGCGGCGGAAGCGGGACTTTGAGGTTCTGGAACTCTTCGGGCGGGCGTTTCGAGACCAGACCGCGGAGCAGATTGAGGAAACCGTAGCTCAAGCGGTCGCCGAAGTGCGAGCCGAGAATCGACGCGGGGCGGAGGGTGCGCCGCTGGCGTCGGGATAAAGGCTGGTAGCCGGACATAATTCGAGCTATAGGCGGCCTCTCCGGCGATAGACGAGCGGCCAGTCCGCGCCCGGCTCTAGTTAGTAATCGGATACCGCCGTGACACTGAGGTTGGCGCATGTGACTCGCCAGGGGCACCAGGAGTGAGGAAGGACCCAGAGCCCAACGAGTCGGCAATGGAGTCGCGGCCAGCCGACACCTGACAAACTCCCGTGGGCGCGGGGCGGCGAAAGCACGGCAGGAGCAAGGACAGCACGAGTCGAGTCACGCGCACTAGGGTCGTGGCCTCGATCGACACACTCGGTGTACGCCAACGAGCACAGACGACAATTCCAGACTAATCTGGAACGCTCCCGCGGGAGAGATAGGAACCGATTCGGAGCCCACTGAGCGCAGAGATCCTAGAGGGATATCGGGGAGAAGTCACCAGATTGGCCGTAGCAATGTCACACAGGGGATCGACGGGATGCCTAACCGAGAGTTCGACGATGCCATCGGGCGCTGAGGCTCCAACCGGCCACTCAACTCGAGACTGTTAGCGTGTAGTGTGTGACGTCATCACTTGCCCGAGGCGAAATGAGTTGAACGGGAGAGTCTGGCAGGAGTCCGACTGCGCGCTGGCGGATTATGTCAAGAGCCGACGCAAACGTACGCTTGATGTCTATCGGGCAGAGCCAGAGCGCCTCGAAGAAGATTCAAACACTGAACAGAGCGTCCTCTCCAGCGGATATCGCTATCGCCAAGTAATCGAGGCAATTCAAAATGCATCTGATGCGATTCAGGAAGCTGCGGACGACGGCGGTCACGAAAGTGGAAGGATCGTTGTTCGTCTGGCCGGATCGAAGCTTTACGTTGCAAATACTGGGACACCGCTGACAAAGGATGGAATCGTGGCCCTCTTGGGTGCACACTCGTCACGTAAACGGAAGAACCAGATCGGACGTTTTGGTCTGGGATTCAAGTCGCTTCTGGCGCTAGGTGGAAGAATTGACCTTTTTAGCAGATCGGTGTCGATACGATTCGATCCAACAGCTTGTCGAGAGACGATTCGGAACGAACTCGGACTCCCTTCAGGGTCCAACGTGCCTGGGTTACGAATGGCCAAGGTGATCAATATCGATGACGAGGCGAGATTCGACTCCGATCTAGAGGAATTCGGTTCCTGGGCGACGACGATACTGCGGGCCGAAGTCAAGGATTCAGAAATGGAAGATCGCGTCCACGGTGAGTTGACGAGATTTCGTCGCGAGTTTGCCCTCTTTCTTACGTGCGATGTCTGCCTAGAAATGCAGTTCGGGTCCAGCCAGGTAAGGCACATTCGACGGGAGCGTACAGATGCCGGTGTTGTCATCCACGACGGCGAACATCAGCAAGAGTGGCTTGCGTTCGAGCGGACAATTCCCGTCAACGACATCGCAGCTCGCAGAGATGCTGGGCCGCTTCACGACCGAGACGAGGTCCCCCTGATTTGGGCCGTTCCGCTTAACCCGGTTAGGGAGACTGCCGGCGAATTCTGGGCCTTCTTTCACACAGACACCGGTAGCCGTATCCCAGGAATCATAAATGCTCCATGGAAAATCGATATTGGTCGATCTGCATTGAGCCCAGGCGACTACAACGCCTTTCTAATGCGTGCAGCCGCCGACCTAGTCGCTAATGAAATTCCGAATCTCTGGGATGCGGAGGATCCAGGTCGCATACTGGACGCATTCCCGAGGCAGCTGGATCGAGAAGACGAGCCAGCCGCACCGCTGGTACACGCACTGTGGAAGCGACTTCAAGACGTGAAAGTGGTCCCTAGTGGAACGGGTTCACTCCATCGGGCCGACGACCTCTCGATTCACCCGACGCAAAACCTAAGTCTGGTGAAGACCTGGCATGGTATTGCCCGGCGAGATCAGCTTACAAAGCTTGTCCACTACACATGCCTCAGAGGACAGAGGCTTGCGAGACTCAATGAACTGTGGAATCGCATCGAACGTCGAGAACTCCAACAGCACGCCAAGCTGAGACCAATGATGGATGTGCTTGGAATAGATTATCAGATGCCGGAGTATCCTCAAACTCTAGAAGTTGCCTTGTGGCTCGAAGCTGCCAGCCGTCCCTCGGTTACGGATGCGAAGGAGATGCTTCGGTTTGTAAGGCTACTGCACGACTCTCAGACTTGGACAGACTTTAGAGACAGAATCGCACAAGCCAGGATTGTGCTTTCTGACACCGGCGTCCTGGTTGCACCTAGCGACGCTATTATTGGCGCAACCGAGGATGTACCCGACACGTACCAAGTCGACCCTCGGCTTCTTGATGACTCAGAGTCGCGAGACGTTCTCGAGCGCGTCCTCTCAATCAGCGTACTTGATGATGCAGAATGGGCGCGACGAATTCGCATTCTGATTGATCACACATCTCTCGACTCTGGTGATGACGTGTGGACGGCTGTATGGCGTGCTATCCGAGTTGTTCCAGATTCCGTGCTAAATGATCTCGCAGACATCTACGACAACCTACTCATTCGTAGTGTTGACGGAAACTGGAGGTCCCGAAATCACGTGTTGCTCCCTGGACGAATTCTTCAGACCAAGCACGAAAGCGCATCTGAACACGCACACTTGACTGTGGATACGACAGTTCATGGAAACGAGCACGATCGCCGAATACTGGGAGCCATCGGAGTCTCGGATGTTCCGCGCGCGGAGTGGCAGCGATTTGAACCGTCAATCTGGGGTGACTATATCAGCGAGATGCGAGCGATCTACTCGCGCCGCCTCACTAGCGATCAGAATCCCCGAGGAGACAGCATTGGAGTGATCGACCAGTGTTCCGCACCAGTTGGACTTGTCTTATCTCGTCAAGCAAAAGGGCAAGTCAAAGCTCGGATCTATTCTCATCTCCTTCATCAGGACGTACTGAGTCGGTGCGATCCTGTCACTATCGGACATACTGGATCCAGCCTTTCGAGAGAAAGATATCCGAAGGTAGAGCTTCCGCACCCATTCATCTGGGAAACTATCCAGTCGGGCACAATTGAATATAGCTCTCATTTGGTACCTATTGGGCTGGTCGTTATGCACTTTGATCGTCTGCAGAAGATTGGAAATCACCCGTTTCGGTCGATAAACGATCAACTGGCGATGGTAAATCGATTAATCCCTGACGAACATCCGATTAAGAGTATTGCATCGGTACATAGGAATCATATCTCGGATATGAGTTGGCTATCAACAGTGCTTTCAAACGAATATTACATCAATATGATGGATCACGATTCTCGTTGGAATCAGTCAGGATTCTGGGCTGCAATTGAATCGCATTGCCTGTCACCGACGACAGACTATTCGACAGCTGGACTGACTTACGAATGGATGTGTCAATTCAATCGGTTGCCAGCATTTGTGCAGACAGCGGCTGGTAACGTCAGGTTTTCGGAATGCTTTGTGTCTCCTTCAGGGGAAATGAGCGAATTTGCCTCTTCGGCAAGATGGCCGGTGGTCTTGGTCTCGCCAAACACTGCTGAAACTTGGAGAGAGAATGGGGCGAAGGCACTAGCGGAAGAAATTTCGGTCAAAGTTGGGCCATCGATTGGCACTACTGTTCTGTTACTTGACGTAGCACCAGAGTTCCGTAGCGTCCTAACGGACAGCGCGACTGGGGTAGCGCATGTCAGGTTTGTCGAGCATATTCGCCTGTCAGTTCCGGCTGGTAGGGACTGTCAGGCACTGACGTGGAACTGGGACGACAGTACGGTGCTGGTCGATCACGGATGGTTCGACGATCTGGATTGGCAAGCTCAGGTCGAGACACTGTTTGCAGCTGCTCGGCGGGCTGACTGGGTCAGCGGAGATCTGACAGAGGCAAGAAAACTCACACTTCAGCAGAACCGGGCAATTCGACTTCGACGCGAAGTAGCGGCAGGTGCTGATCTCGTTGACCGGGTGTACCGCCTGGTTGGCTGTGATGCAGAGAGGCTCTTCGACTGCTTCGAGGATGAAGAGCGGAGGGCCATTCCTTCGGCGTGGATGCACGACGGAAAACTGCTTGCTGGCCTCGCCCTCCGTGTCTACGGTCCTGGAGTGCTTCACCAGCTTCGGGAAATTATGGAGGAGCGAGGACTTGCTCCGCCGCCTCATTGGGGGAATCGCGAGTCGAGAGAGTTCGTTTCTTCGCTAGGCTTTCCGCCAGAATTTGCCAGTGCACTACGACGACGACGTGCGGCGGAGGTGTCAGTATCAGGTCCAATGCCTCTAGGATCCTTACACGACTTTCAGAAGGAGATCGTCAATGACCTGAGACCAATCGTACATAGTAAAGGGAAGTCGGGTCGGGCTGTCATAAGCCTTCCGACTGGAGCCGGCAAGACACGTGTCGCGGTAGAAGCTGCTGTGCACCACATCCTACGCGGTGACATAACATCAGAATGTGTGCTTTGGGTAGCCCAGACCGATGAGCTCTGTGAGCAGGCGGTTCAGGCATTTCGCCAAGTCTGGTCGAATGAGGGACTGGAATGGACAGATTTGAGGGTCGTTCGCCTCTGGGGTGGCAACCCAGACCCGACACCTTCACCCGATGGCACCCCGACTGTGATTGTTGCCAGCATTCAGACCCTGAGTTTACGTCTTGAGCGTCTTGCCCTCCTTGACAACTGTGCTCTAGTGATGCTCGATGAGTGCCACCATGCGATCGCTCCGACCTACACGCGCTTGCTGAATCGACTTGCGCCGGCCCAAGAGAATCTCACGTCAAAGGTTGGTCCTCCGGTCATTGGACTCACAGCCACTCCTTTTCGCGGGCGTCGAAGTGAGGAAGAGACTAGGTGGCTTGCCAACCGATTTGCCCAGCGGATGTTTCCACGTGCAAGCAAACAGCCCAACCTTTACAATGAGTTTCGTAAACGGGGTATTCTGTCAGAGCACCACTTTGAAGCCCTACATTTCCATCAACCTTTCCCTTTCAGTCGGGGAGAGAGAGAGTACATCAGCACATACAACGAGATTCCACCTTCCGCACTCAAGCGATTAGCTAGTCTTGCTGACCGAAACGAACTTATCGTCGAACGAACTATTCAGGAATCAGAGAATGGCCCCGTGCTGCTCTTTGCTAACTCAGTTGCGCACGCACGATATCTATCAACGCGTCTATGCGTTAGCGGAATTGAGGCTGCTTCCATATATTCAGAGACGGAAACGGCTGTTCGACAGTACTTCATTCGGCGATTTCAAGATGGAGATGTAAAGGTCTTGACAAACTACCAAGTGTTGTCCACGGGCTTTGATGCTCCGAAGGTCTCCACAATTGTCATTTCACGTCCGGTCTTTACACCTTCTCGGTATATCCAGATGGTTGGACGAGGCTTGCGAGGTCCCAAGCATGGAGGAACAGAGAAATGCAGGATAATTACAGTTGTAGACAATTTATCAGAATATCAAGATAGACTGGCATACCACTACTTCATGGATCATTATACGTAACTTTCTGATCTTACTAGGTCTGGTTCAGTCATTTGGACAATCCGTTGTCTCATCTGGAAACACGTCAGCCTTGTCGGCACGCTTCTCGATCTAGTCCAGCATCCCAAAGCGATTCCCGGGCATGCCGATGTCGTCCCAATGCACGAGGCAGGGTACGAATGATTGACCGCTGTTCTCGTGAGTCGCCGCCCGTTGTCGGTTCTCGCCTAGTGACACTCGACGCACCCTAACAGCTACGTCTCCAACTGGTCACGCGGTGAGACTGCCCGCAACATACAAATGAGTGTTGCGACTAGGACTTTGCTAGCCAAGTTTCGATTGTTTGGTCGTCGGCGGAACCCCAGACGCCTAGGTGGGCGTTGGACATGGCTTGGTGGTATTGGGTGGGGGTGAGGGGGGTGCGCCAGGTTTGGAAGTTTTGGCGGTCGTTGGCTTTGGCTTGGGCGTCGGCGGCGTTGAAGTCGACCAGGGACTCGAGGCGGGTGTTGAGGTTTTGGACGATGTGGGAGTGGGATTCGGCGAGGTCGTCTATCTCCTCGGGGTCGTCGTGGAGGTTGAAGAGTTGGGGGTGGTAGCCGGCGTAGCGGACGTACTTCCACGGGCCCTGGCGCCACATGGCGATGCCGGTGTTGGAGAAGTTGCTGTGGTATTCGCTGAAGACGTAGCCGGGGCGGCCTGAGGCGTCGCCGCGGCAGAGGGGGAGAAGGGAGACGCCGTCGAGGCCTTCGGGGTGGTCGAGGTTGGCCATGTCCATAAGGGTGGGGAAGAGGTCGATCAGGGAGATGAGGTCATCGGAGATGACGCCCTGCTGGAGGCCGGGCCCGGCGACGATGAGGGGGACGCGGGCGGAGGCTTCGTACATGGCGTTCTTGAGGGTTTGGCGGTGTTCCATGTTCATTTCACCGTGGTCGCTGGCGAAGATGACGTAGGTGTTGTCGAGCTGGCCGGTGGCTTCGAGGGTGTCGAGCACCTGGCCGAGCATGGCGTCGGTTTCGGCCACCATGGCGAAGTAGTGGCGGCGGATGGCAAGGATTTCGTCGTCGGTGAAGTGGCCGTGGGTGTTTTTGGTGACGCTCATGTAGTCCATGACGGGATGGAGGTCGGACTCGTAGGGCGGGAGGGTGACGGCGGCGGGGTCGATTTTGTCCAGCCAGGTTTGGGTGGCGCGGAAGGGTGGGTGCGGGACGTTGGTGCTGGGGTAGAGGAAGTAGGGCGGGTGGTCGGGGGTGTGGTTGTTGAGGAATTGGCAGGCGGCGTCGATTTGGTTCCAGTCGCCCTGGTGGGGGCGGGCGGGGTCTTGGCCTGGGTTTAGGTATTCGACTCTTGTGTGTTGTGAGGGGGGATTCGGGGGTTGTGGTTGGTTGAGCCCGGCGTGGGTGCTGGGGGTGGCAGCCACCCTCACCCCAGCCCTCTCCCTCAAGGGAGAGGGAGCAAGAGGGTCTGTGCTGGGGGTTTGGCTTCGAAAGGAAGACCCCTCACCCCCGGATCGAGTCCGGGGCAGGCTCTGACCCTCTCCCCCAGGAGAGGGATTAAGAGGGGCCCCCGGGGAAGGGGGCAAGAGGGGACCCTCGCCCTGCCCTCTCCCAGAGGGAGAGGGAAAGACCGGCGGATCAGAGACCGGGGCGGGGTGGAGGGTGATGGCTTGGGGGCGGGGGTTGTGAGGACGAGGGATGTCGGCGGCGCGCATCCAGGCGGTGAGGCGGGCCTTGAGGGAATGGCCGCCGACACGGTAGTCGGTCTTGCCGAATACGTGGACGCCGTAGTCGGCGTCCTGGAGGTGGGTGCCGAAGGTGGGGGCGTCGAGCGGGAGGCCGGCGGGGTTGTTCCAGGCTTGGACGCGGTGGACGTACTGGCCGCTCCAGTAACTGGCACGCGAAGGGGCGCACTGGGGGGAGTTGCAGTAGGCGTTCGAGAACGACGTGCCACGCGCGGCCAGGCGGTCCATGTTGGGGGTGTAGGCGGCGGGGTGGCCCAGGTGGCGCATGACGCGGCCGTCCATGCTGTCGGTCATGAAGAGGACGATGTTGGGGGGCATGGGGGTCCGGCCGGGGGTGGCGGTTGGGCTTTGGGTTACACCCTACGGGGTTGGGCAGGGGGACTGGAAGTGGGGGGAAGGAGTGAGCGCAGAGGAGTGAGGAGTGAGAGGGGATGAGGAGGGGACTGATTGGGAGGGTTGGGTGCTGAGGGTGGTGTGGTTCGACACGGTTCCCTCGGCAGGCTCAGGGCAGGGCCTTCGGGGACTCCGGACCGGCTCACCATGAGCGGATTGGGGGCCGGGGATGGGTGTTGCGCGGAAGACGGGCGGGTCTGAGACGCCGCCCCTACGCAAGATGGGGTCGTGGACGACGGGATGACGGGTAAAAGTGACCGACGGTCAAATCGTGCACGACCGCGGAAGCGAGGGCCTCAGGCTGTTAGCATTACGCTGAAGCGAGTTGCAGAGAATCATCAGGACTTTCGAGAGGGCGGACCGAGTCCCGGCGGTATGTGGGTTACGGGGGTAGGTGCGCCGGTATGCGAACGAGCGCAGACATCATGAAGGAGCGCTTGAAGCTCTCGCAGGACGAATTGGCCGCATACTGCCAGCGCTGGAAGATCACTGAAATGTCGCTGATCGGCTCCATTTCGCCGGACGACCTTGGCGCTGAAGATCCGATTGAATTTCTCGTGCGGTTCCAGCCTGACGTTATGCGCCGGTATGCCGATGCGGTTGCCATGGAACGCGAGCTGGCCGAGCTGGTTGGCCGGGACGTGGAAGTGGTGGACTATCGGTCGGTTGTCGAGTGGAGCGACAACTACATCCGTAGCCGGACTATCCTGGAATCGGCTCAGACAGTCTATGCCGCGTGAGGAGTCGGAGTACCTACAGGACATTGTCGTAGCGGCGCACCACGCGCGCACTCATGCGCGTGGATTGACGTTCTCGGAGTTCACTCAGAGTCGTTTGCATCGAAGCGCCGCGCAAAGGGAACTTACGGTTATTGGCGAGGCTTCGGCTCGCATCAGTTTAGATACGAAGGTTGCTCATCACGGGATTCCATGGTCGCAGATGACCGGGATGCGCAATCGAATCGTCCACAGATATTTCAGCATTGATCTCGACATTTTGTGGACGGTCATTCGGGACGATCTGCCGGATTTGATTGATCGGGTTGGGACTCTAGTTCGTCAAGAGACTGCGTGAATCCGACGGCGATCGATCGGTGGGTGATCAATTCGCCGCACGAGGAACCGTCGCGGCACTGACGGTACGACCGGGAAAGGTTTTAGGAAAACGGGCGGGTCTGAGACGCCGCGCCTGGGCGAGAAGTTAGGGCAGAGAAGTGAGGAGTGAGAGGGGATGAGGAGGGGACTGAATGGGAGGGTTGGGAGCTGCGAGAGTGTGGTGCGACACGGCCCCTTCGACAGGCTCAGGGCGGGGCCTTCGAAGACTTCGGGCCGGCTCACCACGAATGGACAGGCGGCCCTTCGGCGGGTTCAGGGCAGGTTCTGCGGGGACTCGGGCCGGCTCACGACGAACGGTTGGGGAGCCGGGGGTGGTTGTTGCGCGGAAGACGGGCGGGTCTGAGACGCCGCCCCTACGAAAGATTGGGACGGGAACCGACGACTTAAGTGGTTAGCAGATTGGTTGGTATTCGGTGGGTTTGAAGATGTTTTTGGCGAGTTGGACTTCGCGGACGTAGCAGATGATCTTGTCGACCTCGGCGTCGGGGAGGCCGGGGACGGGGAGCATGTTGCCGAACTGCCAGTGGTGCTGGCGGACGCCTTGCCGCACCGCGAGCCGAAAGCTGACGTCCGCATGGTGGCCGGGGTGGTAGACGCGGTCGATAAAGGTGGGGCCCTGCGAGGTGCCGACAGCGGCAGGTCCGTGGCATTGGGCGCAGTTGGCGTTGAAGAGGGTTTCGCCCTGACGGGCGGTGTCCGATAGCTCCGCTGGAGCAGCGACGGCTTGAGGGGCGTCAGGTGCGGCGCCGGTTTGGCCGCAGGCGACCAGCGCGAGAAGTCCCAGAGCCGCTAGCAGAAGGGACGCCACGCTTGCGCGATGGCGTCCCTTCCGGGCTGTACCGAGCCCTGGGCACCGCGGGGCCTCCCGGATTGGCCGAAGGCTTAGCAGCGACATGCGGCTTACATGTCGGTGATGGGCATGGAAACGCGGACGTTGCCGCCGGCCGAGGACTGGAGGGCGCCGAGAAGGACTTCCATGACCTGGCGGGCTTCCTTGGGACCGCAGGAGGGGGTTCCGCCGTTGCGGATGAGGTCGATCAGCTCGACAACGGCGCCGGCGATGTGGCCCTGGGTGTACTGGGTGTGGGAGAGATCGACGGTAGCCATTTCGCGACGCCCCGTCTCGTGGCTGATGGTGGCGCGCTCCTGGCTGACGCGCAGGACGCCCTTGCTCCCGAAGACATCGACGTCGAACAGCCCGGGCATGGGCTTGCACATGTTCCAGAAAGCGCGGACATCGTTGTCGTATTCGATCAGGATGCTGACGGCGGGATCGGTGTCGGGATCGTGGCCGCCGTCGCTGGCGTACCGCGGACCGTAGTCCTCGAAGCCAATCTCATTAACCGCGTAGATGGCGGTGGGGTTGCCCTGGGCGAACCAGTTGATGGTGTCGCACATGTGGGTGCCGTTGCGGAAGAGCATGGCGCGGGCGCCGCCCTGGTTGGCCACGACGCGCTTGACGTCGCCGATGGCACCGTCCTCGATGAGCTTGGCGGCCTGGACCCAAGGGAACATCCAGCGGCGGGAGTGGTCGACGAGCAGGGGGATGCCGGCGTTGGTGACGGCCTCGATGATGCGGTCGGCGTCGGCCAGCGAGGAGGCGATGGGCTTTTCGCAGAGGATGCCCTTGACGCCGGCGTCCACGGCGTCCACGGCGATCTGCGCGTGGACGTTGTCGCCGGTGACGACGCTGACGATGTCCAGATTCTCTTTTTCGAGCATCTCGCGGTGGCTGGTGTAGGTGTTGACCTCGGGGAGGTCGTCGCTCCAGTCAGCATTGAAGTTGGCAATGGCGTCTTCGCTGATGTCGCAGACGGCCACAACTTCGGTGTCAGCGACATGGTGGTAGGCCGAGACGTGGGAGTGGGGCATGGCCAAGCCCCATCCGGCGGCCGCACCAGGCGCGGCCGGCCGCTCGCCGATTCCCGAAAGCCCCACCACGCCGGCACGCAACTGATCGCTCATGACTGCCTCCGTAGCAACCCGGACGCCGGGTCGGGCCGGCGCTTCGGAGCGGATTGTACGGCGCGGACGCCTAGAGGGTCTTGAGCGCCTCGACGATGGTGGCGGCGGTCACGAGGTCGTGAACGCCGGAGTAGACCTGTTTCCAGCGGACCAGGCCGTTGGTGTCGATCACAAAGGCGGATCCGGTGGCCAGGCCGTCGCCGTAGAGGTTCCAGACTTCGTAGGCCTTGGGCACGTCGGCGGAGATGTCATACAGGACGGTGAAGGGAACGCCCAGGCTCTCGATGGCCCACTTGGCGCCGTCCAGGTTGTCGGTGCTGACGGCCACGACTTCGGCGTTCTGCGCGGCTATCTGCTCGTAGTTGTTTTGCAACTCCACGAGTTGCGTGCGACAAGTCCCTCACCAAAAGGCCCGGTAGAAGACGAGGACGACGTTCTTGTTGCCCTGGAAGCCGGCCAGGCTGGTCTGGCCGCCCGTGGCGTTGGGGAGCGTGAAGAGCGGGGCCATGGGGCCGGCGGCAGGCTGGGGTTCAGGGGTGGCGGTGGCCGCGGGCGGGGCCTCGGTGGCCACGGGCGTGGGCTCGGCCGTTGGGGCGGCAGCCACCGCGGTAGCGGGCGCCGCGGTTGCCTGCGGGGCCTCCGTTGCGGCGGGTGGCGGTGCGGCGGTCACGGGCGCCTGAATGGCAGGCGGCTGAGTGGCCGCGGGCTGCGTGGCGGCAGGCGGCTGCGTAGCCGGGGGCGGCGGCTGGGTTGGGGCGGCAGCGGTAGCGGCTGTGGGCGGTGGCGCCGCGGGTGGCGGCGCGGCAGCCGGGGCAGCGACCGGTGCAGCAGCGGCCGCAGGCGGCGATGGCTCGGGGTCATCGCCGCAGGCCGCCAGCGCGACCAGCATGACGATGGCCATGGCGAGCCCAGCAAGCCAGACCAAGCGGCGGGGTTTCCGTTCCAGCACGTTCGTTGTCATCATTTCGTACATCACGCTTGTCGAATCGGGCGAGCACCGGCAAACGTGCCCGCGGTGACGCGGTGCGTCGTCCCTTACCCTAAGGTTAGCGCGTCGCGACGAGCAGTGTGCGAGGACGGCACGACATGGATCGCAAGGACAGGTATCGGGCAGCTGTTGTTGGCTTGCGTGGGATTGGCGCGGGGGCTGAGACCGAGTCGTTCAGCGGCAACCGACGGGCGGCGCCACACACGCACGCCTCGGCTCACAGCGCGCATGAGCGCGTCGACCTGGTTGCGGCGTGCGACCTGGACGGGGCGTTGCTGGACAAGTTTCGCGACACGTGGGGCGACGCGGCGACCCTGTACGACGACCTGGACGCGATGCTGGCCACCGAGGACATCGACATTCTGAGCATCGCGACCTCCGACCACACGCACGCCGCGCTGGGTATCAATGCCATTGAGGCGGGCGTGCCGATGCTCTTTTGTGAGAAGCCAATGACGACGACGCTGGACGACGCCGACGCGCTGGTGGGGGTCGTGGAAGACGCGGGCACGGCGTTCAGCGTGGATCACACGCGACGCTGGGACCCGTTTTATCGCCAGGCGTACGACTTCATTCAGTCCGGGCGGATCGGCAAGGTCGTGCGGGTCGTGGGGACTTGGGGCGGCCAGCGCGCGCTGGAGTATCGAAACGGCTCGCACACCGTTGACACGGTGAACATGTACGCGGGCGGCGAGCCAAGCTGGGTGGTGGGCCTGCATGAGCCAGGACCCGACGGCACGGAACCGGCGCCCAGCGCGCTGGTGCAGTACGACAACGGTGTGCTGGCGTTCATCAACCAGACGAAGGCCATACCGAAGTTCACCGAATGGCAGGTGTTCTGCGAGCAGGGGCGGGTACGGATCGGCGGGGTGCATTCGACGGTGGAGTACGCGGCCACCACGCCTGGCGGGCAAAAGGAATGGCTGGAGCGGCAGTTGCCGACGCAGAAGGTGTACCGGTCGGCCATGCTCAGCAGCATCGACAACCTGATTCAGCGCCACGAAGGCGGCCCGGAGACGTTTGCGAACGTGCGCACGGGATTGATGTCGGTGGAAGTGATCGAAGCGATGCGGCGGTCGCACGCGGCGGGGCAGGCCAAGATCGAGTTTCCGCTGGCGCGGGGGTAGGCACACTTCGACGGGCTGAGCGCGCACGGGTAGTGGGTCACTTTGAGTTGTGAGCCGCAAAGACCCCTCACCCCAACCCTCTCCCAGTGGGAGACGGAGAAGATGGTGGCTCACCTCGGGGGACGGGAGTTGATCAAACTTGCCCACTACCGGCGCACGGCCCCGCCGACGGCGGGTGTGTGAGACTCGGGATAAGACGCACCGTCGGTCCGGCGCCGGCGGACCTGGTGAGGATTGACAATGGCTGAGAGCGACCCCGCTTCCGACGCACTGTGCGAGGTGGTCTACGGTCTGACCGTGGTCGGCTCGATCTCGGCCGACGGCGAGCCGAACGGGATGACGGCGAACTGGATGTCACAGGTTTCGTTTGATCCGCGAATCTTCGCGGTGGCGATACAGGACACGGCGCACACGCGCAAGAACATTGACGCGACGGGCGTATTCAGCATCTCCGTGCTGCCCGAAGGGTCGAAGGACCTGTCGCTCAAGTTCACGGCCAAGTCGACCAGCGGCGAGGGGCGCCTGGAAGGCGAGCCAGTGACGATGCACGAGACGGGAACGCCGGTGCTGGACGCGGCCACGGCGTGGTTCGAATGCCGAGTCGTCTCGAAGTCCCAGCCGGGCGACCACGTGGTGTATTTCGGCGAGGTGATCGGCGGCGGCATGGGTGAAGGCACGTCGACGACGCTGCGCGACACGGGGATGAGCTACGCCGGGTAGTCCGGGTGCGGCGCGGAATCGAGACGCGCTAGGCTAGCGAGTTCGCCGGACTTACGAAGAGGCTGGACACATGAGCCCGCAGGCTCAATCAGGTTGGCGTCCGTTCCAGCACGCAAAGCTGCTCGCGATCGCGCTCCTGTTGGCCGTGGGGATGGCGCTGGGCGCCTGCGGCGGCGACGACGAACCGAAGCGGCAGGATTATGATTCGATCATTGCGCCTGAACGCTGCGGCGGGTCCGGGGGCGGCCCCTGCTAGACGAGCGGTTCGACGTCTGAGCCCAGTCGGGGCTCAGCCTGGAGCGGGCTTGCTAGTTGCGCTTGCGGTCAGCCGACGGTCCAGGCGGTGACGCCGGGCCACCAGACGGGGCGAATGATCATCATGGCGAAGGCGAAGAGGACCAGGATGGCCAGGACGGTCCAGCCGGCCAGCCAGCGCCGCCAACCCACGGTCCACTGACGGCCGGCGCGGAAGTGGGCCTCGGCCGGCAACATGACGCCGAGCCAGATCGCGGCTGCCACGCCCATGGCGACGGTGCTGGTGACCAGAAACGTCGGACTCATCCTGTAGGAGTTGGTGAGTGCCAGGCCGAGGCCGCTGGCCAGCAGCAGAGCGAGCGACGGGGCGGTTACCCAGCGGTTGAGCGCGCGCAGCACCGGTTCGGTTGGCAGGCCGTCGGTCCAGCCGCCGGCCAGGGCGATACGGCGTCCCTGAACAACTACGACGAGAGCCGCGGTAAACGCACCGAGGGCGGCCATGCCGCTGAACTCGTGGACGACGAGCAGAAAGTTCCAGAGCTGAAGCGTCACCGCGAACGGGGCACGATCACCTGAGGATCAGACGCGCCATCGCTCACGGACATCCGTCGGCACGACAATGCCGAAGCGAATTTCGGTGTCGGCCGTCGGCTTGTAGCTCACGGTGACGGCGCGGGTGCCTTCGGGAACTTCCCAGCTGCGCCAGCCGCGTTCCTCGCCACCAGGTGCAGGACCGACATTCGCGAGCCGAGCCGCTGGTGCGGCCTGCCGCGCGATGCCATCTCCGCCGCCAGCCAGCTCCAGGGTCATGGCCTCGGGGCTCAACTCGATTGCACCGCTGCCGCTGTTGGTGACCACGAAGTACGCCGAGATGAACATGAAGCCTGGCTCGGCGTTGTCGAAGTTGCCGAACGAACGAGTCGCGCCGACCTCAGTGAGCGTGATGTTGGCACCGCCACGGTCAACGGTTCCGCCAACCTGCGCGTCAACGGGACCAGGCGGTTCGACAACGACCGGCGCGTCGTCTCCCGATCCGCCACAGGCGGCCAATACCGCAGCAAGCAGGAAGCCAAGCACCACGCCGAGCACGGCGCGGCGACGGATCAGGAATCGGGTCATGCGATGCAACCTCGGGAGTGAGAACGCCCACCGTCTCAGATTCAATGTCAGCTTATCGTACGAGTCGCGCGAGCCGGAGCGGCTCCCAGACCCAGGTCGACGCTCAGCCTCGGACGTGGCCGGGTACGGGGTGCACGGTGGACGGCTATCGCGCTGAAAGCGCGAATCACCGTCAGACGTGTCGAAGGTCGCCGAAGACATTCCAGCGGTCGCGGACCTCGTCTGACAGCGTGAAACCGAAGCGGATCTCGAGGTCTGGCGTTGGCCGGTAGCTCAGGGTTGCGGCGCGCGTGCCCTCCGGCACTTCCCAACTGCGCCAGCCGGCCAGTTCCTCGTCGGGTGAGGGGCCCGTGTCGCGGAGGCGGCTGCCGGGGGTGACAAGCCACGGTTTGCCGACGCTGCCGTCGGGCAGTTCAAGCACCAAGTCGTCGGGTCCCTGCGCAGGCACGCCGGTCCCGGAATTGCTGATCGAGAGCCTGGCCGCGATGAAGACCTTGCCGTCGTCGGCGAGCTCACTGCGATCAAACGAACGCGTAGCTCCGACCTCGAAGAACGTGATGCTCACGCCCTCACCTTTGACGGTCTCGCCAGGTCCGGCGTCGACAGGTCCAGGGGGCGTGACCTGGGCCTCGGGGGCGGAAGCGCCGCCGCAGGCGGCTAGCGCGGCGGCGAGAACGATGCCGAGCAGGGCATAGATCCAGCGTCGCTGCGAAAGAGATTCTCCGGGAACTACGGGCAGCACGAAACTTCCAGCCGTTCAGCGTCCGACGCGCGGCCATCTTAACCCGCGACGCGCGGGCCCTGTCAGATCGGGCAGGCTCGAAGCGATGGCGACCGGCTGTTCGACGCCGCGGCCAGCACATGGGCAGCGGCCCCGCACCTTCACCACTTGCCATGGGTCCGCTTGGGTCTGAAGCGGCGCGTTTGACCGTGGTCTCGGTTGGCCGCATCATGAGCCGCGATACAGCGGGCGCCGTCCATGGAGTGCTGCCCTCGGACGTTTCCGCTTGAGGAGGCGCCGGATGATTTCGAGGTCAATTCGCCGCGCTGGTCGCGCGGGAAAAATCGCGGGTGTCGGGCTGCTGCTGGCGCTCGTCTTTACGCTGTCGGCGTGCGGCGACGACACGCCCAAGCGGAGCGGCGAGTTCAAGCTGAACCCTGGCGACTACTACTGCACGGGCTACAAAGAGGGCAGCGTCGGCGACGCGAACCTGCTGCCGGGCGACCACTACTGGGAAGGCACGACGGCCCAAGACTGCGACACGTAGAGGACCGATAAGCGTCGCTCATGGCGCGATCCCTCGTTTTCGGCTGGGTGTACTGTCAGACCGGTTCGCTGGCTCGGACTGATTGACCGTGTCGCGTGGCTATCCGCGTGAGGTCGCCGAGGATGTATTTGCCCTTGGTCGCTGGTGGGGCGCGCTGGCCTACCTGGCGGTGGGCACGGAAACCCTGCTGGTGGATACCGGCGTCAGCCGACTAACCGGGAAAATCCTGGGGGCCGTGCGGGCGGCAGGCGTTCGTCCCGGTTCGATCGACCGGATCGTGCTGACGCATTACGACTACGACCACTCCGGCAGCGCGGCGCAATTGGCGCGGGAGTTGGACGCGCCGGTGGCGATTCACGCGGCGGACGCCGGCCTGCTGGCGAATCCCGCGGCCAGTCCGGGTCTACGCCGCCTGCTGTACCACCAGCCGGTCCCACGGGTTCTCCGCTGGGAACCGCCCGAGATTGCGACGACTCTGCAGGAAGGGGACACGCTGGGCGACTGGCGGGTGCTGCATACGCCGGGTCACACGCCGGGCAGCATGAGCCTGGTTCGCGGCGACGTGGGGATCGTGGGTGACGCGCTGGTATTCAGCCGCGGCCGCCTGATCCCGAATGTGCGGCGGCTGGCCATTGACTTCGCAGCCCAGGAACAGTCAACGAAGCGGCTGGCCAGCGCGGGGCTGCGGACGGTGCTGCCGGGACATGACGCGCCGTGCACGAATCCCGAGGCGGTCACGCAGCTGCGGCGACGGCTAGAGAGCTAAGGCAAACCAAAGCGCCAAACAGTGGTGCTCTCTGGCGAGCCGATCCGGGTCTAGGCGCTTCGCCAGTCGAGGGCGACGCCCCAGTAGTGTTCGGGCTGGTTGAGCAGGCCGTCGTAGGCGGCGGCGATTTGGCTGGCGGGGAGGCGGTGGGAGATGAGTTGCGCCAGCTGCAGCCGCCCGGACGAGACCAGGTCGAGCACGGTTCGGGCATTGCCAGCGATGGATAGGGGATGTCCCCTGCTGGCCGGATTGATCGGCACGCGGTGTTCCAGCGCGCCCTTGATGGTGACCCATGTGCGGTGCACCGGCTGGAGGAACTCGTTCAGGTCAGCCGTGACAGGCGCGCGGGGCGAGCCGAGCAGGATGAGTTCGCCGTAGGGCGCGGCGGTCTGAATGGCGGTCGCAGCCACGCCGGCGTGGCCGACGGCTTCGACGACGGTCTGGGCGCCACCGCCGGTGATGTCGCGCACCTGCGAGACGATCTCTGCCATGTCCTCGCCGATGACGCGCTGGATGCCAACGCGACGGGCAAGTTCGCGGCGTGCCGGCACGGGGTCGACGCCGATGACGCGCGCGCCGTCGATGGCAAATAGCTGCGCGGCCAGGTTGCCAACCAGGCCGAGCCCGAAAACGACGACCCAGTCGTTGACGTGAATGTCGGCTACCTGGGGGGCGGTGATGGCCACCATGCCCATGCGGGCGGCGGCGGCCAGGTCGCTGGGCACGGCGTCCGGCACCGGTACTGCAATTTTGTCTGGATCGTTGACGGGCAGGACGTGGTGGGACGCGTGCTTTTGCTGGCTGAAGACGCGGTCGCCCACCGCCAGGGTGTCGACGGCGGACCCCAACTCGACCACACGGCCACAGTTGGCGTAGCCGGGGCGGGCCGGGTAGTGATTCCAGCTGCCCGGTACGTGGACGCCGGGATCAAGGCCGGTGAAGTTGGCGAGTTCGGTACCGGCGCTGATAAACGTGAATTCGGTCTCGACGAGGACTTCGTGCGGGCCGAGCGGGCCGGGGACGGGGATTTCTTCGATCTCGACGAGGTTGGCCTCGCGAACGATGGCGGCGCGGCCGGTCATGGGGTTGCTCCCAGCTCGGCGAGGGTCAAGCGTTCGCCACCGCGGGCCACCGATTCCTCAGCCACGATGCCGAGCACGGCAGCCCAGTAGGCGGCGTCCAGCCCTGCCACGGGATCGCGTTCGCCGCGAAAGACGGAAAGCGCGTCGGCCAGCAGGCGAACGTCGCCGCCGCCGTGCCCGCCTTCGGCCATCTCAACGGAGCGGTTCTCGTCGCGCTCGTCGCGCCGGCCAGTGAGCCGATAGGCGCCGACGCCTTCGCGACCTTCGACCTTGCCCGCCTCACCCCATACGCCGATTTCGCGCGCGGTGTACGAGGCGAAGAGGCAGAGGCTGTAAGACACGCGCTTGCCGCCCTCATATTCGATGCTGGCGCTGGCGTGGTCGACGGTGTCTTTCTCGGAGTTGAACACGCAGGTGTCAAAGATGTAGCCGCTGGTCGCCTCGGCTTCGTGGTAGAGCTGCCGATGCCAATCCTGGGTGATGTCGAAGTACTCGGGACAGGTGTCCTTGGCGTCACAGGTAAGGCAGCGCTCGCCGGCCCAGTCCTTGGGCGTGAATACGGCGACGCCACCAGTGGCGCTGACGCTGACGGGACGCGCCCCCAGCATCCAGCCGGCGATGTCCAGCGCGTGGCAACTCTTGTGCACCAGCAGGCCGCCGGAATTGGCGCGCAGGCGGTGCCAGCGGCGGAAGTAGCCGGCGCCGTCGCGGTTGTCGGTCATGGTGACGAGGCGCGGATCGCCGATTTCGCCGCTGACGATGGCGTGGTGCATGCGTTCGAAAAACGGGACGTACCGCAGCACGAACCCCGTCATAAACCCGCCGGCACTGCCGCGGGCCGCGTCGCGGATGCGGTTGCAGTCGGCGACGGTGGTTGCAATGGGCTTCTCGCAAATGACGTGTTTTCCGGCCTCAAGCGCGGCGCAGGCGAGGTCGGCGTGGGTGGCGTCGGTCGTGGTAATGACGACCGCATCCACCTCCGGGTTATTCAGAACGACGGACGGGTCGGTGTCGGTGCATTCGACCTCGAGGTGGGTCGCCCCGAACTGGAGTCGAACAGGGTCCACATCGCTGAGCGCCACGATGTCGGCCTGGTCAGCGAAGTTCTGACGCAGGCCGCGACCGTAGGCGCCAAGACCGCGGCCGCCGGTTCCGATGATTCCGAAGCGCAGGCGGTTGTTGGGCATCAGAGGAACTTGTTGAGGGGGAACTCGATGATGCCTTCGGCGCCGGCCTTTACCAAACGCGGCATCAGCTCGCGTACCTGCCGCTCCTCAACGACGATCTCGACGCTGGCCCAAGGCTGGCCGTAAAGGTCGGCCACGGTGGGCGCGGTGACGCTGGGGACGAGCGAAATCACCTTGTCCAGAAGGTCTTTCGGCACGTTCATCTTCAGCGCTACGCGGGACTGGGCGTCCAGGGCGGCCTTGAGCATGGTGGCGACCTGATCGATCTTGGCCTTTTTGTCCGGGTCTGCGTAGGCGGCCTTGTTGGCAATGACCTGCGGGCAGGAGGTGAGCATGGTTTCGATCTCACGGAGGCCGTGCGCTCGCAGTGTGGAGCCGGTCTCCGTGGTATCGACGATGGCGTCGGCGAGGCCTCCGGCGACCTTGGCCTCGGTCGCTCCCCAGGAGAACTCGACAGTGGCGTTGATGCCGCGCTCGGCCAGATAGCGCCGGGTGAAGCCAACCATTTCAGCGGCGATGGTCCCGCCTTCGAGGTCATAGACAGTCTGAATCGGGGAGTCGCTGCGAACCGCGAGGACAGTCCGGGTTGGCCGGGAACTGCGGCGCGAGTAGGGGAGCACCTGGATGACCTCGACGTCGGACTGATTCTCGAGGGTCCAGTCCTTGCCGGTGATGCCGGCGTCGAAGCTGCCGTGCTCGACGTAGCGAGACATTTCCTGGGCGCGCATAAGGGTGAGCCGCAGGTCGTCGTCGTCGACTTCGGGGAAGTAGCTTCGGGAGCTGATGACGATATGCCAGCCGGCGCGCCGAAACAGTTCGATCGTCGCTTCTTGCAGGCTGCCGGCTGGAATCCCGAAGTCGAGCAGTCTCATGAGCTTCCGTGCCCTCCACAGATAAGCGCCCAGATGGGCGGACTGATCAGGATATCGGTTTGTGGGGCGTGGTTCGGCGGATTGTTCGCGTGGGTCAGGGCGCAGGGACGATGTCGAGGGGGACCGGCCGCGCCCGAGTGTCGGCTGAGCGCTGGAAGAGCGTTTCGAGCGCGGCGCGGCCGCGGTGGCCCATGTCGCGGGTGAGGTCGGTGACGTACATATCGGTGAACCGTTCGGTTATCTCAGCGACCACGCCCGGGGCGACGCCACGGACGTGAACGTACGCATCCGCCGGGTGGGCGCGCGCGAAGTCGATGGAAGCAGCCACGGCGCGCGCCACCGCCTGACACCAGTCGTCGCCAAGCTCCCGACGGACGATGTTGATTCCGAGGGGGAGCGGCAAGCCGGTCTCGTCGAACCAGGCCGCGCCCAGATCCAGCACTTTCGCGAAGCCGGCGGCCGCGTAGGTGAGCTGGCCTTCGTGAATTACGACCGCGGCCTCTGCCCGGCCGTCGCGGACGGCGTCGAACGCCTGATCGAAGGGGACCTGGACCGGCTCGAACGTCGGCAAGTACATACGGGCGAGGCAGAAGGCGGTGGTCTGGCGGCCGGGAACGGCGAGGCGGCAGCCGGCCAGTTCCTCAGGCGTCATGGCACGCGGCGCGACGACGACGGGGCCGTAGCCTTCGCCCATCGAGGAGCCGCAGGCGGTGATTCGGTAGCGGTCAGCGACGTCGGGATAAGCGGCGGCCGAGATCTGGGAAATGTCGAGTTCGGCAGCCTGCGCGCGCTCGTTCAGTGACTGGATGTCGTCGTGTACGGCCGCGACGTCGGCCGGTTCAGGGCCGTCGAGGCTGACCAGACCCTGGGTGAGGGCATAGAACATGAACGCATCGTCGGCGTCGGGACTGTGGCCGACGGTAAGGCGGCGCAAGGGTCAGACGGACAGCGGCTCGGCGTCGAAGATTTGGAGCACCTGGTAGTGCGTATCGCGCTGGGCCGGTGTGAAGCCAGCTTCGCGAATCATGGTGCGCATCTCCTCGACAGACGTGCGGACGTAGTGGCCGGCTTCCTGCATGACGTTCTCGTCGAAGAGCGTGCCGCCGAAGTCGTCGGCGCCGAAGTGCAAGGCGACCTGGCCGGTCTTCTTGCCCTCGCTGAACCACGAGGCGTCGATGTGCTCGATGTTGTCGAAGAAGAGGCGCGCGGCCGCGATGATGCGCAGGTAGTCGTTGGCCTGGGCGCGCAGGCCGCCGAGTTTGCGGCCGAGGGGAGTGCCGCCGGGGGCGAAGCTCCAGGGCACGAAGGCGTAGAAGCCGCCAGTCTCGTCCTGCAAGTCGCGCACGCGCTGAAAGTGTTCGACCCGGCCGTCCACGGTCTCTCCGTGGCCATACATCATGGTGGCGGTGCCACGGAGTCCGACCTGTTGGGCGGCCCGGAGGATGGCGATCCACTCGTCGGCGTTCATCTTGAGCGGGCTGATGCGGTGACGATCGTCGTTGGTGAGAATCTCGGCGCCGCCACCGGGGAGGGTGCGCTGGCCGGCGTCCCAGAGCGCTTCGCAGACTTCGCGGTAGCCGAGGCCGGAGACCTTGGACATTTCGTAAATCTCGGGGGCCGACCAGTAGTGGGGGGTCATGCCCGGAAAACGCTCGCGGGTGGTGCGGACCATGTCCAGGTAGTACTCGAGCGGTAGTTCGGGGTTGAGGCCGCCCTGCATGAGGACGGTGGTGCAGCCCATGGCGGCGGCGGCAGCCACCTGGGTCATCATCTGTTCCACGGTGTGGGTGTAGGCGTCGTCGGCCTTGCTGGTGTGGGGCCGGTAGAAGGCGCAGAACGAGCAGTAGGCGTCGCAGAGGTTGGTGTAGTTGAGGTTGGTGTCAACCACGTAGGTCACGACGTCGTCCGGATGCCGGCGCCGACGGACCTCGTCGGCGAGCGCTCCCACTTCAAGCAGCGGCGCGTCGGCCAGCAGGTAGCGGGCGTCGGCGGGGGTGAGCCGCTCGCCGGCGTCGATCTTGCGGATCAGGTGGTTCATCACGCTACGCGCTCCACGGCGGTGAGGCGGGCGTCGAGCTCCCGGAAGCGTTCCAAGCCCGCCCAGGCACGATCATCGAACCGGTAAAGGAATGTTCGCAGGTAGGTCGCGACGACGCTGGCGGAAAGACCCAGGTCCGGACGGCGACGATGGATGACGTCAGGGTCGGCCAGGTTGCGCTCGAGATTGAGATTCAAGTATTCCAACGCCGCGTCGCAAGCGCCGGGCTCGATACCGCGCCTGGCCATCCACGAGGCGAAGACGAACGGCAGGCTGGTCCAGGCGTGCCATTCAGCCGCGAGGTCCAGTTCGTAGGGAAAGATCCGCGGGTCGCGGCGCTCCAGCAGGGCGCGGTCGCCGATGAGCAGGACGGCGTCGGCGGTGTGGTTCAACCCGGTGAAGGTTGTACGACCTATGTCGAACCGGAATTGCAGGAGCACGCGCAGCAGCCGAACGGAGGTTGCGGTGTCGTCGATTACGCCGATGCATGCGCCTGCCAGCCGCTCGATGGGGACCCGCGAACGCAGCAGGACGCTACGGGCGGCGCCAGCGGCGGCAATGCCGAGGCCGCCCACGGAACGGAAGAGGTCAGGGTGATCGAAGGCGGCCACGATTGGCAGGGGGGCCAGATCCACTTCGCCGCGACGCGCGACGTCGATCATGCCGCGGGGGACCTCGACGACCGCCGCGGCCCTGACTTCGTCGTCGGCAAAGAACGGCTCCGTGTTGAGATACGGAATCCGGCCGAGCCTAGGCGTCATACACCTTCACAACGTCGTAGGTGGCGTTGCGTTCGACCGGGATCTTGTCGGCGGAGCGAATGAGGCGAACCATGCGGTCCCGCTCCAGGCCGAGCGGACTTGCCGCCAGGGCCGCGTGGGCGATGCGCTCGGTGCCGATGGTGCCGTCCAGGTCGTCCGCGCCAAAGTTCAGCCCGATGGAGGCCGTCTCTTCGCCGCTCATAACCCAGTAGGCCTTGATGTGCGGGAAGTTGTCGAGCATCAGGCGCGAGGTGGCCAGGGTGCGCAGGTCGTCGATGGGCGACGCCTGACGGTCCACCAGCAGGGTGGTGCCCAACTGGTATTCGAGCGGGATGAAGCAGAGCCAGCCGCCGGACTCGTCCTGAGCCTCGCGCAGCCGCATAAGGTGCCGCACGCGCTCCTGGTGCGTCTCGATATGGCCGTAGAGCAGCGTGGCGTTGGAGCGAATGCCCATTGAATGGGCCAGATGGTGAATCTCGATCCAGCGGTCGGCGCCGGCCTTGCCGCGGAAGAGTTGGCGGCGCACGCGCTCCGAGAAGACCTCGGCCCCGCCGCCGGGCATGGAATCCAGTCCGGCGTCGATCAGGCGCTCCAGGACCTCCCGGTCCGCCAGCTTGAAGCGCTTGTGGAAGTAGTCGATCTCGGCAGCGGTAAAGGCCTTGATCTGAACGGTGGGACGCTCGGCCTTGATGGCGCGCAGCAGGTCCTCGTACCACTCGAACGGAATCGTGGGGTGGTGACCACCCACCATGTGCACTTCGTGAAGCTCGGGATGGATCTGCCCAATGATTTCGTCGATGGAGTACTCGTAGGCGTGGTCGTCGCCGACCTTGGCCGCGAAGTCGCAGAACTTGCAGGACAGGACGCAGACGTTGGTGGGATTGATATGCACGTTGAACGTGAAATACACGCGGTCGCCGGACAGGCGGCGGGCCGCCGCATCGGCGATGCGGCCCAGACCAATGACGTCGCGGGTTGCGAGGCAGGTAAGCCCGTCCTGCTCCGACAGGCGTTGGCCGCGCTGGGACTTTTCCCAGATTGGGCCGAGGGCCGGGTCCTGAAATCGAATAGCGGGACGAGCCGGGGCCTCAAGCATGCAGGGCCACGCGATTCACCTCCGCGGGACTGAAGCCAACGCTCTGCAGGAGCAGTTGGCGCAGGCTGGGATACGACGAGTGCAGCGACCCGGCCGAGGGATCGTGCAGCCAGTGCACGGCAACTTCGTTCAACGCTCCGAACCAGGCGGTGGCGATCAGGCTCGTATCGCAGGGAGCGATAGCCCCAGTTTTGACCGCCCGATTCAATTCGCCTTCGATCAGCTCAGCGAACTGGCGGCGGACGAATATCAAGTCGTCGCTGAACGTCCGACCGGCGCCCGCCACCTCAATCAGCACGATGCGTGCCAGCGTGCGGTGCTTGACGAAGACGTCGACCAGGCCCAGCAGCGCGGCGTCCAGACGTTCGGCCGGCGCGTCCGCCCTGTCCATCTTGCGCTCAATGGAGCCGGCAAGCTGGCTAGCCAGTTCCCGCACGAGCGCCCGAAAGATGGCGGCCTTGCTGGGAAAGTGAAAGTAGGCCGCGCCCTTGGAGCGCCCGGCGCGGTCGACGATCTCGTCCACAGCCGCGCCGTGGTAGCCCTTTTCGCCGAAGACGTTGAGGGCGGCTTCCAATAAGGCGTGGCGGGTGGCGTCTTTGCGGGCGGTTGACGACCGGCGGGGGAGACGCAGGCTCATAAGCTTCACCAAACCGACTGGTCGGTCGGTTTTACTGGAGGGTGTGGCTGCTGTCAAGCGGTCGCGGCATTCCATAGGACGGCCGGCGGCCGAAGGACACCCACGTTCCAGGCTGCGCACGACGCGGAGAATCTGACGGCAGCGGCACTGATTCCGGCGAGCGGCCGGCCTCAGGCTAAACGCGCACCTTGGCGAAGCTGAGGCGGAGTTGCTGGAAGTTGTCGGACGTCAGGGCCACGGAGGCCGGCATCTCCTGATCGCGCGTGACAGGAACCGCCCACGCTCCGAAGCGTTGGCCAACGCTCAAGGCCCGGGTAGCGACCCACACGGTTGGGACGGGCTGGTTGGAGGCGAGCAATGCCCCCGCCATACGCTCGGGGCCGGCAAGTGCGGCGGAGAAGATCAGCGATACGTGGGCGCCGGAGACAGTTTCGAAGCAGACATCCCACAGCGTGCGCATGAAATTCTGCTCCACCATCCGGGTCGCCGCTCCCCGGTGATCGCCGTCCGGCGCGCCTTGCCGGATGAACTGGGCCTCCGCCGCCGAGATCATCACGTCGCGGCTCTGGTCGAAATGAGGGCGTACGGCGTCCAGGCGGCGCTTGTACGCATCGAACGGATCGTGGTTGAGCACGGTAATCAGCGCGGCCGGAATGACGCGGGGGTCAACGGCAAAGAGTGCCGAGATGCGATACGGCGGGCCCTGCGCGGGGTCGTGCGCCGGTTGACTGTCGGGCGCGGGTTGGCCGAGGGGCGGCGCCGGCGCTTCGGCTTCGGCCGGCGGTGCGGTGGGTTCCGCTGCCGGCATCGGCGCGGGGCCGAGCGGCTCACCGCCAGGTCCGAGAAGCTGGGGAATTCCGTCGTCGGGGTCGTTTGTTGCCATCAGTTCAGACGGTCAGAAGCCGCGGACGACCCAGCGGATCGCGAAGTACAGCGGCCAAATCATGAACGTGATGATCAGGACCAGCGACCAGGACGGAAACGGAAAGCCGTCCACGACATCCAGCGCGAAGAAAAATGCGGAGATGGTGATCCAGCTGATCGTGGAGCTTCGAATACGCCCCCAGAGGCCAATCGTCATCGAGAGCGAATCCTTATTGCGATGGCAGGCTCGCCGGTTTGCTCAATCTGCCCCAGATGGAGCGTCGGCGCAACGTTGACCGCTGCTCGACGACCAGCGAACCACGCCGCCGACGAGGGTCATACACGGGCGAAGGCTCGGATCGAGCAGGACGAGATCGGCGACCGCGTCGGTGCGCAGGCCGCCGGCGTCCAGGCCGATCGAGGCCCGCGGGGCTTCGGAGGCCATGCTCAGCGCGACGGCCGGGGAGACGTCCAGCCAATCAACCGCGCGGCGCACGGCGGCGTCCAGGGTGAGGGCGCTGCCGGCCAGACGGCCAGTGGGCAGGCGGATCGAATCTTCGTCCACGCGCAGACGCCGGCCGGCCCAGGCGTAGTCGCCCGGCGGACAGCCGGCGGGGGGCACGCTGTCGGAAACGAGGCCGATTCGCCCGCTGGTGCGGGTGGCGGCCAGGATGCGGGCCGGCGCCCGGGCGACGTGGAGACCGTCCAGGATCAGTTCGGCGTCAACGTCGCCGCGATCAAGCAGCGCGCCAACGGCGCCGGGGGCGCGATGGTGGAAGCCGGGCATGGCGTTGTAGGCGTGGGTCACACGCGTTACGCCCGCATCGAAGGCGGCGACCGCCTGGTCGTACGAGGCGTGCGTGTGGCCGAGGCTGAGGGTGACGCCGTCGGCGCGCAGCTCGTCGATCTGCGCGGGCGTCAGGCGTTCGGCGGCGACGGTCATGAGGCGGATGGGTGAGCAGGCGGTTGCCTGCATGTCCTTCCACAGCGCCGGGTCATAGTCGAGAAATGTGTCCGGCGGAAACATGCCGGGCTGGTCGGGCGAGAGGAACGGTCCTTCGGCGTGTACGCCGAGGACACGCGCGCCGTGCGGATCGCCCTGGACGGACGCCAGGGCGGCCAGCAGGTCGTTTGGCGCCGCAGCTACTACCGTGGGCAGGAAGCCCGTGACGCCTTGCGCCAAGAGGTCGTGCGATAGCCGTGCGACGTCGCCGGGTCGCATGACGTCGATGCCACGGCGGCCGTGGATGTGGGTGTCGACGAATCCCCGCGCAAGGACGCCGGGGCCGTCCACCGCAAGCGCGCCGGACGGTGCTTCGATTGGGTTGGCGCTTACCGCGGTGACAACGCCGTTCGCCACCAGCACGTGGCGGCGCGGGAGCATCCGACCACCGCTGGCAACGTCAACGAAGCGGAAGTGGATAGGCGGAGACATGCGGGGATGTTGGGCTCACGAAGGTGTCAGCGCAACCGAGGCGACGCGACAACCGCCTCCGTGGGAGTATCCTGAGGGTTGCCCCTTGCGTTCAGAACGGCCATTTGGGACTGGGAGCGTTACTGGCGTGCCGCTGATACCCATGCGTGTGTTGCTGGACCACGCCGCGGAAAACGACTACGGCGTGGCGGCCTTCAACGTAAACAACATGGAGCAGGTGCAAGCCGTGATGGCGGCGGCCAGCCGCACCGATGCGCCGGTGATCATCCAGGCCAGCCGGGGCGCGCGGGCGTATTCAAGCGAGGCGTATCTGCGCCACCTGATGCTGGCGGCCATGGAATTGAATCCGCACATTCCGGTGGCCATGCACCAGGATCACGGGAACAGTCCGGCAACCTGCCTGAGCGCGATGGAGCATGGCTATACCAGCGTGATGATGGACGGCTCGCTGCTGGAAGACGACTCTACGCCCTCCGACTACTCGTACAACGTGGCCGTTACCCGTGAGGTGGTGGAGCTGGCGCACGAACGCGGGGTGAGCGTGGAGGGCGAACTGGGCGTGTTGGGCAGCCTGGAAACCGGCATGGGCGATCAGGAAGATGGGCACGGGGCGGAAGGGGTGCTGGATCGCGAGCAGCTGGTGACCGACCCGGAGCAGGCCGAGGACTTTGTGGCCCGTACAGGGGTGGACGCCCTAGCCGTGGCGATTGGGACCAGTCATGGCGCCTACAAATTCAGCCGCAAGCCGGACGCCGGCGTGCTGGTGATGGACTGCATCCGCGAGATCCACCGGCGGCTGCCGAACACGCACATCGTGATGCACGGCAGTTCATCGGTTCCCCAGAATTTGCAGGACGCCTTCAACGCCTTCGGCGGCGAAATGCGGCAGACGTGGGGCGTGCCGGTGGAGGAGATTCAGGAAGGCATTCGGCACGGGGTGCGGAAGATCAACGTGGACACCGACAACCGATTGGCGATGACGGGCGCGGTGCGCCGGGTTCTGACCGAACGGCGCGACGAGTTCGATCCGCGGCAGTATCTGACGCCGGCTCGCGAGGCAATGACGGACGTCTGCGCGGCCCGGATGGAATCCTTCGGCATGGTGGGCCAAGCGGGCGGCGTGCCGGTGGTGTCGCTGGACGAGATGGCGCAGCGGTACGCGGAGCGGCAAGCCGTCGGCAGCCGCCGCTAGTCCAGCGTCAGCCGGCGGCTAGACGAGCGAGGCGACCAGGTCGCCGACGGCGGCGGTGCCCATGCCCATGCGGCCGGCGCTCATGGACTTGATCTTGCCGCTCTGGAGCGCGCTGACCATCGCGCCCTCGACTCGCGCGGCGCCCGCGGACTCGCCCAAGTGGTCCAGCAGCATGTGCATGGCGTTGATGGCCGCCAGCGGGTTGATGACGCCCTGTCCCTGGTACTTGGGGGCCGAGCCGCCGATGGGCTCGAACATCGAAACGCCTTCCGGGTTGATGTTGCCGCCGGCGGCGATGCCGAGTCCGCCGGAGATGATCGCGCCGATGTCGGTGATGATGTCGCCGAAGAGGTTCTCCGTCACAATGACGTCAAACCACTCGGGATTCTTGACGAACCACATGGCGGCGGCGTCCACGTGGGCGTACTCGCGAGTGACGTCGGGGTAGTCGGCGTCGCCAATCTCGTTGAAGGCGCGCCACCAGGTGCCGCCCACATTGGTCAGCACGTTGGTCTTGGCCACCAGGTGCAGCTGCTTGCGCTCGTTTCGCTGTCGGGTGAGCTCGAAGGCATAGCGCACCGCGCGGGCCGCGCCGCGCCAAGTGGTGCAGTGGATCTGGGTGGACACTTCGTGCTCGGTGCCGGCGTACTGGACGCCGCCCATGCCGGTGTACATGCCCTCGGTGTTCTCACGAACGACCACGAAGTCGATCTCGTCGGGACCCTTGTCCTTGAGCGGGGTCTCGACGTTGGGGTAGAGCTTGACCGGGCGCAGGTTGATGTACTGGTCCAGCTCGAATCGGGCCTTGAGCAGGATGCCTTTCTCGAGGATGCCGGGGGCGACGTCCGGATGGCCGATGGCACCCAGGAAGATTCCGTCGAAGCCGCGGAGGTCGTCCAAGGCCGAATCGGGCAGCGTCTCGCCGGTGCGGAGGTAGCGTTCGCCGCCGAAGTCCAGTTCGGTGAGGTCGTAGGCAAAGCCTTCCGCGGCGGCAGCGGCCTCGAGGACTTTCAGCGCTTCGGCGGAGACTTCGGGTCCGGTTCCGTCGCCGGCAATAACTGCTATGCGATGCACAGGGGGTCCTGGCCACTTGCGGCCGCGTATCAGGTGGGCGGGCGAGGATACCGGAGACGGCGATCGCCGAGGGGTCTTAGACTCCGCGCATGTCCAGAATTCTGGCCGTGCCCGACGTTTCGGTGCGGCGACTGACGCAACCGCCCGGCGACCACTTCTTTGGCTACTACGAGAAGACGCCGTGGTCGCCATCGGGCTCGCGGCTGCTGGGCATGCGGGTGGGATTCCGCGACCGGCAGCCCAGGCCGGACGACGAGATCGAGCTGGGCCCGGTGGATCCTGCCGGCGAGTGTGCCTTCGAGCCGTTCGCGACGACGCAGGCCTGGTGCTGGCAGCAAGGGACGATGCTGCAGTGGCTGCCGGGCCAGGCAGAGCGCGTGGTGTACAACGAGCGGCGCGCCGGGCGGTTTCGGGGCGTGGTGCACGACCTGGCGTCCGGCGACGCACGCGAACTGGAACGGGCCGTGTATGCGGTGGATCCCAAGGGGCGCCATGCGGTGGGGCTGAACTTCGCTCGCCTGGCAACGCAGCGACCGGGCTATGGATACGAGGGCGTGCCGGATCCCTGGGCGGATGACCCGGCACCGGCCGAGGACGGCGTTTGGACGATCGACCTGGCCACGGGCCGGGCAGTGTTGGCGCTGGCGCTGGCCGAGATCGTGGACATGGATCCCGACGCGGGCATGGCCGGCCAGGTTCACTGGCTCAATCACGCGCAGATCAACACGGACGGCACGCGGGTGGCGGTGCTGCATCGCTGGCAGCCGTCCGAAGGCCCACGGCAGACGCGCCTGATCACGCTGGGGTCGGACGGTTCGGACCCTCGCGTCATCTGGGCGGCCCGCCTGGTGTCGCACTACGACTGGCGCAGCACCGACGAGATTCTGGCCTGGGGCGGAGCGCCGGCGACGCCGAATGGCTTCTGGCGCGTCAGCGACGCCGGTGCCGAGCCGCAGCTCTTCGCGCCGGACATTCCTGACCGAGGACGGACATTGCTCGTATTCGCCGGACCGGGCGTGGATTGCGAACGATACGTACCCCGACCGCGAAAACCTGCGCCGGCTGATGATCGTGCGTGTGGCCGATGGTCTGCGGTTGGATCTGGCGGCGTTTCACGCACCGCCCGAGCTGGACGGTCCCCTACGCGTCGACCTGCACCCGCGCTGGAATCGGGACGGAACCGCGCTGTGCATCGACTCGGTGCACGAGGGGACGCGGCAGATGTACACGGTTGACCTGCGGCCTGCGCTGCACGTTGCGAAGGCGATCCCACCGGGAACACCGCCCGACGCCTAGAATGCCCGCCGGCGACATCGCCGGATGGCAGGAGAACGTTCATGAGCTGGGGCATGTCTGGGATGTGTGGCGAGATTGCAGGGCCGCTTGACGAGCAGATAGCCGGGCTGCGGGTGCTGGGGGTCCCCCGGGCGAACCTGACAAAACTGAGCCTGACGGCCGACGGGCCATCGCTCTCAATTGAGGAATTGAGCGACGCCGAACTGGCCAGCCTGCGCCGCCGCCTGGACGAGAGCGGCATCGGTTGCTACTGCGTGACGTCTCCGGTCGCCAAGTACGCGGTGGACACGGACCCGGCCAAAGTCGACCGGCAGCTCTCGCGGTCGATCGAGGCGGCGAACGTGTTGGGCTCGCGGTGGATTCGTGTCTTCTCGTTTGCGCCGCGCGACGAGTCGACGGCCGCCGAGGACCGCGAAGCAGTGAAACGCGCATTCGAGCGGCTGGTACGGACCATCGAGACGTCGGGCGATGGGGCGGCACCGCTGCTGGAAAACAATTACCGCATGTACACGGTGGACGGCGACAGCACGCTGGACATCCTGTCCGACTACGAACCGGGGCAGGTGGCGCTGGCGTTCGACGCGCATGCCTACGTGGTGGGCGAGACTCGTCCCTTCGACGAAGCCTGGACCAAAGTCGCACCGTGGGTGCGTGTGCTGCACCTGAAGGACTACGTGGCGGCCACGGGCACGATCGTGCCGATTGGGCAAGGCGACGGGCAGTGGCCGGAGATCATGGCCGCGGTCGATCCCAACGTGATCGAGGATCTGGCGCTGGAGCCGCACCTGCACAACTCAGCCCATGGCAAAGGACGCGACCCGCTGGACCTGTTCCGGGAAGCGCGCGACACGGTGCTGGCGATGCTGGATGCGACCGGCAAGCCGCGTCCGTCGACAGTCGTGAACTGAGGCGCGACGGCCGTTAGTGGCTGGCGGCCGCCGAGGGCATCTCCTCGGGTCGCATGGCGTCGCCGACGGCACGGACTTCGTCAGCGCGGTGGCCGATGATCGCGCCGTCGGCCAGCAGCCGTTGCTGGAGCTGCGTTATGTCAAGCTCTCGGCTGCCCTGGCCGCTCTGCGCGGACAGTGCGGCGGCGGTTCCGGCGGCCTGGCCCATGCCCATGCAGGTGACGGTGACGCGGCTGGAAGCCAGCGCCGCCGACTCGGCGGAGTGGCAGCGGCCCGCAACCCAGAGGTTGGACAGACCCTGGGGAACGAGGGTGCCGTAGGAGATGTCGTAGGGGCGGGTGATGACGTGTTCGTGGTAGCCGGACGAGTCGACCGGATGGCGGTCCAGCCACCAGGCGCCCAGGCTGACCGCATCGTCGTAGGCAACTTCGTTTTGGACGTCTTGGGCGGTGAGCACGCGGTCGCCGCGGATGCGACGGGTTTCACGCACGCCGACAACCGGGCCTGACGTGACGAAGTAGGCGTCCTTGAAGGCCGGGATGTGTTCCTTGAAGAGGTCAAACATCAGGCGGGCGTCGCGGCGGCCCTGGATTTCGGCAGCCGAGAGATCATTGGGATCAACGCCGTTGCCGGCGAAGCGGGTGGCGTTGAAGTAGTAGTCACGCTCCGCGTAGGGGGCCATCCAGGGGCCGCCGTAAAGCGAGAGGCGGCCGTCGGCCAAGGCTTGCCGGAGCACTGTCGCGCACTGCGCTCGCACCTCCGGCGTGGCGTCGAAGCCCGCAACGCGGAAGTGCAGGCTCATGGGCTGCTGGGCGTCCAGATCCTGGTCATAGGGCGCGCCGGCGAAGGCTGCCACGTCGGCGTCGCCGCTGGCATCGACGATGGCTTTGGGCTGGATAACGCCCAGCCCGCCCTTGTTGGCGACGACGACGCCGGTGGCACGGTCACCCTCGCGCATGACGTCGGCCACGACCGAGTGGTAGAGCAGCTGGGCGCCGGACTCCTGCATGAGGCGGTCGGCCTCGAGCTTGAAGCGCTCGATGTCAAAGTGGATGACGTGCCGGTCGAGGTTGGCCAGCGACTGGCCGACTTCCGCGTTGAAGCGGAAGCGGGTAGACGCCAGGTCCCCGGTGGCGGTGGTGGAGGCCGCGGCGCGCGCCAGGTCGAAGACGACGCCGCCGACGACCGGCAAGCCGGAGCGCAGATCCACGAAGCCGTCCAGCGAAGCGCCCACAACGCCAGTGATGTAGCCGCCGGCAAAGCCGCCGCGTTCCACGACGAGGGTGGAAGCACCGGCGCGCGCGGCGGAGATAGCCGCCACCGTGCCCGCGCAGCCGGCGCCGACGACAAGGACATCCGGCTTGGCAATGACATCGAGCGTGCGGGTGTATTCCATGGGGCTGCGATCTAGCGGACCGGAACGGGGAAGTCTACCCGCGCTCGAATCCGACGGTCGCAGGCTCGGTCTGAGGTGAGTTGCACAGCGCCAGTTAGTGGTCGCTCCAGCCGTGCGTGTTCACGGTGACGCGGATCGATATCACGTCGTGTGCGTCGAGCCGCGAGCGGACGGCTTGCAGGATGCCTGGCACATAAAAGCGCACCCGCTGGGCCGTCGCGTTGTCGCGGCTTTCGATCCGGGCTTCGGTTCCGGTGATCGAGCGGACGCGACAGCGCGCGGCGACGCTTGTGCCGAGCACTTCTTCCACGGCCTGGCGGAGGGCGTCCACCGCGTCCACGCGGCGCGAGCCGTAGCGCAGGTCGGGTCGGTTCGAGAGTCCTTCCACGAGTTCGCGGATGCTGCGCGGTCCGCCGACGCGCCGGTCAGCCATGGATGCGCTCGATCTCGCCAGCCACGACACGGTAGCGGACCGCGGAGGCCAGCGCCGTGTCCCGCAGAAGGCCAGGGTCGGCCGTGGTCACTATCGCCTGCGCCTCGGCCGGTAGCTGGTCGATGAGGCGCCGACGGTGGATGGGGTCCAATTCGGCGGCGATGTCGTCCAGCAGCAGCACGGCCATTTGACCGCGCTGCTCGCGGGCGACCGCGTGTTGTCCCAGCTTGAGCGCCAGCGCGGCCAGCCGCAGCTGGCCGCGAGAGGCGACGTGGGCCAGGGGGCGTCCATCCAGCCGCGCTTCCAGGTCGTCACGATGCGGGCCGAGCCCCGAGGCGCCGCGCTGGATATCGCGGTCGCGGCGGTTCAGCAGCGCCGCAGGAAAGCCATCCTCATCCATTCCCACGGCCGAGGCCCGGTAGGCGAGGTCGAGCCGCGCTCCGCCGTGCATGGCGGTGAAACCCGCGCTGATGGGCGTGCGCATGTGAGCCAGGTAGCCGGCCCTGGCCCTGGTTACCGCGATCGCGGGCTCGGAAATACGCTGATCCCAAAATGCCAGTTCCGTCGGGCGGCCCAGACCGCTTTGCAGACGGCGCAGCAGGGCATTGCGGCGGGTGAGCAGCGCTTCGTAGGTGGTCAGATGGGCGGTGTAGGCAGGGTCCACCTGGGCGACGGCCAGGTCCAGCCAGCGCCGGCGACCGGACGGAGCCCCCGTCCACAGGTTCAAATCCGTCGGCGCAAAGCTCACAGCCAGCAGACGGCCGGGAAGATCGGCAAGACGCGTGAGCACGCCGTCAACCCGCGCGCGGCGTCGGACGCCCGAGGCTTCGCCGTCGTTGGGCCGGGTGCGGGCGACGATCATCTCGACCTCGGACGCGCCCGAGGCGGAATCGACCTGGGCGCGCAGGCGCGCGAATCCTTCGGCAGCCGGGGCGTCGAACCGGACCCACGAGGCCTCGGGACCGGGGCGCAAGCTCTGGGCGGAAGCCAGGATATGCAGGGCATCCAGCAGGTTGGTCTTGCCCTGGCCGTTGCCGCCGACGATCACGCTGGGACCGGGCGGCAGATCAAGCGCCAGGCGCCGGTAGTTGCGGAAGTTGGTGAGTTGGAGTTGAACGACGCGCACCGGAATCTGGCGGCATTGTCGCACCGGCACGTCAGCTGGCCCGAAAGCTCTCCGTGCGCGACGACAGATTGACCAAGCCCGGGTTAGGCGTGCGGCTGGGTTTCGCCGTCGGTCCATTCCAGCCGAAGCGCCGTGAGCTTCTGGCGCCGCCGGACGAGGTAACCCAGCAGGCCAAGGGCCAGCAGCACGATTACCGCGCCGTAAAGAATCAGGACCGCAACCAGGACGTACGACAGCCACGTCCAGAAAACCACCAGGAGGGCCAGCGCCAGGGTGATAAGCGCTGCCAAACCGAGGAGCGCCGCGACGACTTTGCCCTTGAGAGTGGGCGGGATTATTCTCACCCGGTCACAAGCTCAGGGTGGAGGCTGCAACTAGCATGTCCATACGAATCGTTACCGACAGTACTGCCTCACTGCCTCCCGATATTGCGGCGGGCCTAGGGATTACGGTGATCCCAACCCACGTGAGTTTCGGGACCACGAGTTATCGCGACGGCGTGGACCTGGACGCCGACGAATTCTATCGGCTGCTGGAATCGTCCCCGGATCACCCAACGACCTCGCAGCCCAATCCCGCCGAGTTCGCCCAAGCCTATAGCCAGGTTGAGGGCGAGGGGCCCATCGTGTCGATTCACGTCTCAAATGATTTAAGCAAGACCGTGGAATCGGCGCGGCAGGGCGCAGCCCAGGTGGATCGCGAGATCCTGGTGCTGGACTCGCGTTTGGTCGGTCCGGCGATGGCGTTTAGCGCGATGGCGGCTGCCCGGGCAGGGCGCGACGGGGCGAGCCTGGAAGACATCCAGGGCATCGTGGCGGACCATGCGGAGCGGGCGCACATCATCTTTGTGGTGCAGACGCTGGAGTACCTGAAGCGCGGAGGGCGCATCGGCGGCGCTCAAGCATTTCTTGGGTCGTTACTCAAGGTGAAGCCGGTGCTGGAACTGAGCGATGGTGTGGTAGCGCCGGTGACACGCGTGCGCACTATTCGCAAGGCCTATGCGGCCATTGCGGACCGGGTGCGGGCGCAGGCGCCGAACGGCGTGTCCAGCTGGGCCATCCTGCACGCGAACGCGCAGTCGGAACACGACCGCCTGAAGCGTGACGTGGCGGATCCGCTGAAGGCGGACGGCGATACGATCTCGGACGTACCAATCAGCCCGGTTATCGGCACGCACACGGGACCCGGCGCCTTTGGTTTCGCGTTCGTGGCTCGAGCCTAGACCGGCGAGGGCACTCCATCGATCCCGGCGGCCTGCCGGATCTTTTGCACGACATCCGCAACCGGCCACCAGGCTTGCACACCGACGCGGCGCATCTCGAGCAGCCGACTCGTGTTGTGCACCACCCCGGGCACCGTGGTCACGGCTGCCCGGTACCCCGCGGCGGCGACAAGCGTTTTGACATCAGGGTCGAACAGCCCCAGCGGATAGGCAAAATAGTCGACGCCGTCCACTTCGTCTTCAATTTGCTCGCGCGACTCCACGGCCTCGGCCTGAGCAGCGCCAAGGTTGGTTCGATAAAGCGCCGGCAAGTCGGCATGGTTGAGGGTGTGCGAGCCGATGGTGATGCCGGCCGCCCGGACGGCTCGCATGTCATCCAGGGTCATATGGCCCTGGCCGTGCCGCTCGAATCCGGGCAGGACGAAGAAGATGGCCGGCACGCGCAAGGCCTGAAGCACCGGCAGCGCTCCATCGAGTTGATCCAGCCAGCCGTCGTCGAAGGAGACCACGAAGGCCTGGTCGGGCAGGTCGGCCCAGCCTTCAATGGCCGCCACCAGCTGCTCGAACGACACAGGCGTGAGGCCGGTGTCCAGCAGCCCTTCCAATTGCGCTCGGAACAGCGCGGATCCGCCCGTTAAGTGGTACGTCAGGATCGGCGCCTGCACGTCAGGCAGGGGATCAGCGATCAGCCGCCGGACCGGCGCCGCGCCTCCCGCGCCACTCGCGCGCTCTTGGTTATCGAGCGAGACGAACAGATCGCCGAGATGTCCGGGGTGGGGTCGCGCGTCCACGGGTGAGCGATCCAGCAGGCGAACCAGTTCGCGCTCGTAGAGCCGGATACGCCAGCCGCGCCAGTCCAGCGGCGCGCTGACGGGCGGACCAGCGCTGGCGCGCCGCGACTCATCGGTCCAGGGATCGGCAAACGGACCGGCGGATCCGCTGGCCGGAGGCGCCTGCAAGGCCCGCGCCATGACGTGTCCCAGGTCTGCCACCCGCGGCACGCCGACCTGGTGGGCGCTCGAACGGCCCGGAACGTCGAGCCGCCCGTGATTGAAGTACTGCTGCAACACGTCGTCGACAAACAGGCCCGGCGTGATGGGGTAGCCGAGCAGGGCGGGTCCGCCCAGAGCTTTCACGGTGCGAAGGAACGGGGCTTCGACTGGAATGCCCGTGACGTCCCGCCAGCGGGATTGTCGCTCAGCCATCGCGCCCCTTGCGCTCAGCCCAGCGCGTCAGGCGACCAACTCGCGACATACCTTCGACACCGAACTCCCGCGCCGCCGGCGAACGGGCAGTGTGATTCTCCGCCTACAGGCTCAGCGTCGGTCTGGCTGAACTCGCGGCGCTCCGGCTTGCAACCTCGACCCGGTACTCGTGGGCAAGGTTTTTGGGCGTAACGGACGGGTCCGGCTCAAACTCCCCGCGCGCGGCGGCGGGCACGGCCATCATGTTCGCGTTGGTGACCTGGGGTGGGATTGCGCACTCGGGCGCGATGATGTCCACCCCGGCGGCCACGATGTCCTCAACCTCGAAGGCGACGTCTTCGGGGCGGCCCGTGAGCAGCGTGACGAAGTTGCTGACGTTGCCGATCAGCTTGAAGTCGCCGACTTCGGCCTTGGCCTCGTGGGGGTCATTCTCGGTGGCGAAGTGGAAGGCTTCGAAGCCGGCGTCCTTGATGTATTTCATCCGGTCCAGCGTTTTTCCACAGCAATGCAGGATCACGGGCGACTTGATCCGCGGCGTGATCTTCTGGTGAACCGGCATCAGGTAGTCACGGTAGGTCTCCGCGCGGACCAGGTCGCCGGTCGAGTGGTCGGCCAGGCAAATGGCGTCCGCCCCGGCCTCGATCTGCGCGTTGGCGAATGCGATGGAGGCCGGCATGAGCCGGTCCAGGCAGGCGTGCACATAGTCGGGGTCGAGAATGACGTTGATCAGGAAGTCCTGCGGCCCGAACATGTGGTACGAGAGCGTCCACGGCCCCATGACTTTGCCGATGACGGCGGCATCGGGATGCCGTTCGCGCAGAATCTTGATGGAGTCGATGACCGCCTTGGTCTCGCGGCGTTCCAGAAAATCGCTGGGGATGACGATGTCATCGGGCGTCTTCCAGGGGTTCGGCGGGCTGACGGCGGGCATGCGCGGGCCGGAAATGATCCGGCCGGTTCCCTTGTCGAACTCCCAAGGATCTTCGCCCCACTCGATGTGAGCGCCGAGTGCCGCGGCGCCCAGGATGATGCTGAAGTAGGGCATGATCGAGTCGTAGCCATGCTCGGTGTAGCTGCGCTCGGCCACGAGCGCTATCGGCTTCGCCTCGTAGTGGGCGCCCGGCCATTCCACGCCGAGACGACGCATCTCTTCGTACGTTGCCAGGGACGTGGGGCTGCCGACGCAGATCCGGTCTACCGGCCGGCCCTGCAGCGCATTGAGGTAGCGCTCACGTCCGGTCATCGAGCCGTTGGTTGTCGCTGTAGTCACGCGAACCCTCCAAGGCAGGCGCTGTCAGGCGACAGTATAGGCGGTGCGGGCTGGACCCATGCCTGGGAAGAGGTCGCGGTTCGCCATGCGAAGCGCCGGCCGCGGTGGCGAGCCAGGATCGGCGAGCATGTGCGGAGGCGACCCACGAAGGGCGGGGAAGCCGACGGCTTCCGCCAGGGGGATAGGGTTGACCAACGTGACCGGCAACCGCTCGACATGCAGTTGCCAGCCGGCGTGGGCCTGCCGGAGGACCGACCAACTGAGGCGGAGTGCTTGCAAAACGCTTGCAGTGACCGCATGATGCGGTCATGCCCGTCCAGATCACGATCCGAAACGTTCCCGAGGCGGTGCGAGATGAACTCGCCGGGCGGGCCGCGCTACAGCGCCAGTCCATGCAGGAGTTCCTACGCGGCGAACTTGAACGGATCGCGTCACGACCCTCCGTCGGCGCCTGGCTGCACACCGTGCGCGAGCGCAAGGCCCTGACCCAAAGGCGGATCAGCCCGGCGCGAATCGTGCGAGCCCGCGACGCGGACCGGGCGTGACCACCGTCGTTGACGCCTCGGTGCTGGTCGCGGCGTTAGTCGACTCTGGGGCCACTGGCCGCTGGGCGGAATCAACACTTGCCGACGACGCTCTGGCCGGTCCGGAACTGGCGCTGGCCGAGGCCAGCAATATCCTGCGCCGCCTGGAACGGTCCCGTCAGATTTCGCGCCTGGAAGCGGCCAGCGCGCACGCCGATCTGCTGAACCTGGATCTGGCGCTGTTTCCCTACGCCCCCTTCGCCGAGCGGATATGGGCGTTGCGGGAGAATCTGACCAGCTACGACGCCTGGTACGTGGCGCTGGCCGAGACACTGGAGTGCCCGCTGGCCACGCTCGACCACAAGCTCAGCCGCGCCAGCGGCCGGGTGTGCGAGGTGATCGCTCCGCCGCGTGAAGACTGAGGGCGCGGCTGACGTTGAAGCCCTCCCCAAACCTCGCCACCATTTCACTGGCGACGGTGGACCGACACCTAGCTGGTCAGGCAGCGGCGGCGGTCGTCCCCCGAGGGCGTGTGGCCACGCGATTCGGGCGGGCCTGGCTGGAGCGTCAGCGGACGCCTCCGGTGCTGGCGCGAACCAGTCCAGCGGATCGTGGATACCGCTGATTGCCAAGCAGCGATCCCCAGACCCAGGCCCTCGGCCGTAGGGGTCAGGAGGAACGAGCGACGGGCAGGGCGGCGAGGGCAGGGGCGTTCGGGGCGCCGGAATCGGCACCCAGGCTTTGACCGCGATTTGGGACGCCGAGTAGCATCACGGTGGAGGGGCGTCGTGTGGCGCCCACCAGCTAGTTCCTCAATGCGACTTATCCGATTGTTCGTTCAACACACCCTTCTGGAGGCCAGCCGTGGATGCCCTATTGGCGATCGTCGCCGGTCTGGCGGCGCTCGTAGCAGGGCTCGTGGCGGGCTACTTCTATCAGGTACGGCTGTCTCAAGCGCGCGGGAAGGAATTCGCGCGCCGCGTGGAGCAAGAGCTGACAGAAGTCGAAGCCCGACAACGAGCCAGTATCAAAGAAACCAGCGCGAAGATCCGCGACGAGCGCGCGGACGCGGAGCGCGAGACGCGCGAGCGCCGTGGCGAACTCCGCCAGCAGGAGCGCCGACTCCAGCAGCGTGAGCAAACGCTGGACAAGCGGTCGGAGCGTCTGGATGGTCTTGAAGGCGAGATTCTGAATCGCGACAGCACGCTTGACGACCGCAAGCGCGGCCTCGACGAGCGCGAGGCCGCACTGGGGGAGTTGCGCGAGCAGCAGGTCGCGGCGCTCGAGGCGGTGGCAACGCTGACGCGCGACGAAGCCAAGGGACAGCTGCTGGCTTCGGTGGAGCGCGAGGTTCGGGAGATCTGCGACCAGCGCGTGCGTGAGCTCGCCGCCGAGGCGGAAGAAACAGCCGAAGCGCGGGCGCGATGGCTGGTTGGGCTGTCGCTGCAACGGGTGGCCGCGGTGCACACGACCGAGATCACGACCTCGGTTGTCGACCTGAAGAGCGACGACATGAAGGGGCGGATCATCGGCCGGGAAGGCCGCAACATCCGCGCCCTGGAAGCGGCCACCGGCATTGACATCATCATCGACGACACACCCGAGACCGTGGTGCTGTCAGGGTTCGATCCGGTACGGCGCGAGGTGGCGCGGGTGGCCCTGCAACGATTGACGGTGGACGGGCGGATTCACCCGGCGCGGATCGAGGAGGCCGTGACCAAGGCGCGGTCCGAGGTGGAGGAGATTATCGAGCGGGAAGGCGAGCAGGCGGCCTACGACGCGGGCACGCCGGTGCTGCCGCGCGACCTCTTGCGCTACATGGGGCGCCTGCGGTTCCGCACCAGCTACGGCCAGAATGTGCTCAGTCACTCCGTGGAGGTTTCGCTGCTGGCGGCCACGATGACCGCCGAGATGGGCGGGCAGGTGGAGCTGGCACGCCAGGCCGGGTTCCTGCATGACATCGGCAAAGCGATCGACCACGAGGTGGAGGGTCCGCACGCCCTGATCGGTGGGGCGTTGCTGCGACGGTCAGGCCTCAGCGAGGACGTGGCGCACGCCGCCGAGGCGCATCACTTTGAAGTGGAACTGCGCAGTTTTGAGGCGTTTGCCGTGGCCGCCGCCGACGCGATTTCGGCCTCGCGCCCTGGCGCCCGTCGCGAGACGGTGACGCGGTACCTGCAACGGCTGGAGAAGCTTGAAGAGATCGCACGGTCATTCGACGGCGTGGATACGTGCTACGCGATTCAGGCCGGTCGCGAATTGCGCGTCCTGATCCGGCCGGACCAGATTGACGAAGCGGGCGTCCAGCGACTGGCCAACGACATCGCCAAGCGCATCCAGGAGTCGATGGATTACCCGGGCCAGATCAAGATCACGACGATTCGGGAAACGCGCGCCGTCGACTACGCGCGCTAAGCGAAGCCGCGGCACCAGCCGCTCGGCCACGGCCCGCCGCGTCGGGGCGTCACGATCAGGATAGGGCTGCCGGCATATGCTAAAGTTTTCTTTATCAAACATTGCTTTATGTATGAGGTGATGGTGAACGCGGATCTGGCTGCCATGCGCGCGTATACCCGCGCGCTGGCTTCTCGGACGCGGCTGCTGACCCTTGACGAGTTGGCGTCGGCGACGGAGTTGGACGTCAGCGAACTGTCGCGGCGCCTTGAGGTCAGCCAGCCGCTGATGTCGTGGCATCTGCGCCGACTGCGCCGCGCCGGGCTGGTGCGTGGGCGCCGCCAGGGTCGGCGCGTTCTCTACGCGCTGGACCGACCCACTCTGGGCGCCCGCCACGCGGCGCTCACCAGTCTGATCGACGATCTAACGGCGACCGACACGCGTGGGTCGGACGCCGAACCTGCCAAGCCGGCCCAAGCGCTGGCGTAGGCGCGGAGGAGGACGAGGGTGTCTAAGGTTCGAGTCGGAATCATTGGCGTGGGCAATTGCGCCTCGGCCCTGGTGCAGGGCGCGAGCTACTACCGCACGGCACCAGCCGACGAGTTCGTTCCGGGATTGATGCACGCGCAACTCGGGCCGTACCACATCAGTGACATCGAGTTCTCGGCCGCGATCGACATCGACCGCGCCAAAGTCGGCAAGGACCTCTCCGAAGCGCTGGTCGCGCCGCCCAACAACACGCCGCAGTTCGCCGCGGTCGACCACCTGGGCGTGCCGGTGGTACGCGGTATGACCCACGACGGCATCGGCACCTATATGGCCGACACCGTGTACAAGGCGGAGGGCGCGACCGACAACATCGTGCAACTCCTGCAGGACACCCAAACGGACGTGGTTGTGAACTTCCTGCCGGTAGGCAGCGAAGAGGCGACCAAGTGGTACGTGGAGCAAATTCTCAACGCCGGCTGCGCCATGGTGAACTGCATGCCCGTGTTCATCGCGCGCGAGGACTACTGGCAGGGACGATTCCGCGACGCCGGGGTTCCGATCATCGGCGACGACGTCAAGTCGCAGGTCGGCGCAACCATCACCCACCGCGTGTTGACCCGCCTGTTCCGGGAGCGCGGCGTGAAGCTGATGCGTACCTACCAGCTCAACGTCGGCGGGAACTCCGACTTCAAGAACATGCTGGAGCGCTCCCGGCTCGAGTCCAAGAAGATCTCCAAGACCGATGCGGTCACGAGCCAGCTCGAGTACGACATCGGCGTGGAGAACGTGCACATCGGACCCAGCGACTTCGTGCCCTGGCTGGCCGACCGCAAGTGGGCCTACATCCGCATGGAAGGCGTGGCGTTCGGCGGCCAGCCGCTGACCGCCGAACTCAAGCTGGAAGTCGTGGACTCGCCGAACTCGGCCGGTGTGGTGA
This sequence comes from Chloroflexota bacterium, assembly GCA_965263175.1. Classification (GTDB taxonomy): domain Bacteria; phylum Chloroflexota; class UBA11872; order UBA11872; family UBA11872; genus UBA11872. The sequence goes on along the minus strand of OZ253587.1, from coordinate 1,654,333 downwards.
TCGACGCGGTGCGCTGTTGCAAGATCGCCATGGACCGCGGCCTGAGCGGCGCGGTGGAAGGCCCCTCCGCCTATCTGATGAAGGCGCCGCCGATCCAGTACTCGGACGAGGAAGCGCGAACCATGACGGACGAGTTCATTCGCACGGCGTCTATCGCCGCCGGCGCGAGGAGCGATGCATAGAGCGTGATCACCCTCATTGCCCTAGCCGCCCGCGCTGAGCGGTGGGTGCCGCGCGCTCTGAAATCCGGCCTGGCCCGGATGGTCGGGATGCTGGTCTACTGGCTGGTTCCGCGTATCCGGCGGAACACCACGGCCAATATGTCCGTGGTCCTGAACCTGCCGCCCACGGACCCCAGGGTGCGCGCGCTGGCCATGCGCTCGGTGATCAGCTACGGCGAGTTGCTGGCGGACTTCCTACGGACCTACCGGCTGACGCCGGAGGAACTGCTGCGGCACACGATGGCCATTGAGGGACTGCACCATCTGCGCGCGTTCCAGAACATGGGGCGGGGCGGAATCATGATCACGGCGCACTTCGGCAGCTGGGACTGCTGCGGCGGCCTGGTGTCGGTTGACCGGCCCACGTATGCCGTGGCCGAGACGTTTGGCAGCCGGTCGCTGACCGCCCTGCTGGACGATGTGCGTGCACGCAAGAATCTCCGGTCCATCCAACTGGGGAACGCGGCGCGCGAGATTCTTCGCACGCTACGGCGCGGCGAGTTCGTGGCGTTGCTGGCCGACCGTCCCACGCCGGGCAAGGGCGTGCAGGTGATGTTCTTCGACCGGCCCGTCTGGGTGCCGGAAGGCGCGGCCGTCCTGGCGCGGCACACCGGCAGTCCGCTGTTGGTTGGCGGAATGGTCCGCTACGCCGACGGCACCTACACGGCGCACGGCATGCCGCCGATCATGATCGACCGTGACCAGCCGGCCGCCGAGGCGGTTCAGGCGGCCATGCAGCAGGTGATGTGGGACCTTGAGATTCTGATTCGCAAAGCGCCGGCCCAGTGGTACATGTTCCGCGCCATGTGGCCCGAGGCGCTCGACGCGTGAGAATCCTGCAGATCTCGCCGTACGACTTTCCCTATCCGGGGGGCGTCACCCAGCACATCCTCAACCTCGACCGGGAACTGCGGGCGCGCGGTCACGACGTAGCCATCATGGCGCCGAGTACGGACGACGACGTGGAAGAGAGGTTTCCGGGCTTCGTGCGCATCGGATCGCGCGTGGTCCCGCTGCCGGTCAACCAATCGCGGGCGAGGCTCACGCTCTCGCCGCAACTGCTTCCCAGAGTGCGGCGCTACCTGCGCGAGCAGCATTTCGACATCGTGCACCTTCAGGAGCCGCTGATTCCGGCGCTGCCGCTCACGGTGCTCCGGTACTCCACGAGCGTGAACGTCGGGACGTTTCACGCGGCACGCAATTCGGCCTTCTTCTACCGCACGACGCGGCCGCTGATCCGGCGCTTGCAACGCCGGCTGCACGGGAAAATCGCAGTCTCCGAGGCGGCGCGGGAGCTGGTGTTTCGCTCGTACAAGGGCGCGTACCGAATCATTCCGAACGGCATCGACGTCAACTTCTACGGCGCGCCGCAGCCGCCGGCCAGCGAACTGCTGGACGGCAAGCTCAACATCGTGTTCGTGGGACGGCTGGAGAAGCGCAAAGGCCTGCACTACCTGCTGCGCGCCATGGCGTTGATGTGCCAGTTGCGTCCGCAGGCGCGGCTGGTGGTGATCGGCGCGTTTCGCCCCGCCCAGCGCCGCGCCTATCAGCGAGAGGTGCAGCAACTGGGGCTGCGTCACGTGGTGTTCAAGGGCTTCGTCTCTGACGAAGAAAAGCGCCAGTACCTGCAGACCGCCGACATTTACTGCTGGCCGGCCCTGGGCGGCGAGAGCCAGGGCATCGCGCTGCTGGAAGCCATGGCGGCCGGGACGCCGGTGGTGGCATCCGACATTCCGGCCTCCCGCACCATGCTGATCGACAACGAAGCGGCGGTCCTGGTGCCGCCCAAGGACCACGTGGCGCTGGCGCGCGCCCTGATGCGGGTGGCGGCCAACCCCGACAAGCGCCAGCGGATGGCGGAAGCGGGACGCCAGAGGGCCCGGGATTTCGCCTGGAGCACCATCACCGACCGCGTGCTGGCCTACTACGAGGAACTGCTGAACGAGGAAGAACTCGGCGAGACCTACTGGTCGCCGGATGCTGACCTCGTGCGGGCCGGCGGCTCGACATCGTGAACAAGGCGCACATCGAGGCGAGCACGCGCCGAACGGTGGATCGACTGGTGGCGCCGCTGGCGCGGACCGGGATCGATCCGAACGCGCTGACGGTGGCGGGTTTGCTGGTGAGCGTGGTGACCGCCGTGTGCATCGGCTTCGGCTGGACTCTGGCGGGCGGGCTTCTGGTGCTGGTTACCGGCGGGTTCGACATGCTGGACGGCGCGGTGGCGCGGGTGAGCGGCAACGGATCACGTTTCGGCGCGTTTCTGGACTCCACGCTCGACCGCTGGGCCGAGGGGCTGATCTTCACCGGCCTGGTCTGGTACTTCGTCGCGCAGGATGCGCGGATCGAGGTGGTGCTGGCCGTAACCACGATGGTCGGTTCGATGCTGATCAGTTACACCCGAGCACGAGCGGAAGGCCTAGGCGTGACTTGCGACGTCGGGGTGTTCCAGCGTCCGGAACGGCTGCTGGTGCTGGGCATCGCGCTGCTGGGACCGGCCTGGCTGCTGAGCGCCGGCCTGTGGCTGATGAGCGTGGCGACCCAACTCACGGCCATTCAGCGCATCCTGCACGTGCACGGCCAACTGGAGCGGCAGAAGGACTCGGCCGGCGACGACACGCCGACCGGCTGATCTCGGCCTACGCCAGCGGCAACGACACCGGCTGGCCGCTGAAGTAGGAGGCGTAGCCGGCCAGCAGGGTTTCGACCTGGGCGACTCCGTGCTCGGCGTTGTTGATGGTCTCCCGACCCTCGTCGATGCTGACAATGAACTCGTCAATCAGCGCCGCGATGCCACTTGAGTCCGCGGCGTCGACGCGGGTCGCTCCCTTGCCATCGTCGCCGGCCACGCCGTAGGTCATGGCCACCGGCGGCGATCCGTCCGCCACGATGGACCCCCGCGTACCAATCACCGACAGCTTGTCCACGCCGCTGCCGGGGTCGGTCTCGCGGCCGTAGCGACCCGTGGTGACGGTGGACGTCACACCGTTTTCGAACGTCATGTGCATGATGGCGAAGTCTTCCAGGCCGCGCTCGGCGTGGGATCCCAGCCAGTACTGCCCGAGCTGCGCGTAGACCGTGCGGACGGGCGAGTCGGCCAGGTGCTGGACCTGCCCAACGGGGTACAGCCCGATTTCGTGCAGTTCGCGCTTGGCCCAGACGTTGTGACCCGAGCCGGAAGGATCGGCGTTGTGGGCGCGGTACGTGAAGCGAGACAGGTCCTGCGAAATGGCGGTGGCCCAGTCATCCGGGACCGTGCCGGCCTGACCCTTGGCGAAGATCAGGTCCCAATGAATGGCCTTGAGTTCGCCGATCGAGCCCGCGTCCAGTTCCCGCCCGATGCGCTGCATCATCGTCGACAGATGGCGTCCGTAGATGACGGTTCGCACGTTGCGGGCCCGGGCCGCGTCGGCGATGGCGCGCGCCTCGGCCACGGTGATGGCGTTGGGTTTGTCCATAAAGACGTGCTTGCCGGCATCCGCCAAACGGGCCGACACGCCACCGCGGCGCTCAAGCTGCGGGCACACGCTGACAATGTCGATTGTTGGGTCGGCCGCCACGGCGTCGATGCTCTCGATATACGGGACGCCGTATAGCTCGGCCATGGCCTTGTTGGTCTCGACAACGTAGTCGTCGATTTCGTTGGGGTCGTCCGCCACGCAGACGACCTCGGTGCGTGGGTGCCTGGCGAACGTCGGGGCGTATTGCTGCGGCTGGTGCATGGCGCAACTCACCAGCGCGACTCGATAGGTCAACTCGTTGCCCACTGGACGTGCTCCCAAGGCGGGGTGTCAGGCCCAGCCTGACAAGCGAGCGGCCTGCTCGGCAAATCGGCCGCCGCCCAACGGTCCAAGCCGCCGGGATGGGTGCGTCTTAGCCGCCGCCTCGCAGCGGCGTGCCCCAGCCGAGGTCGCGCCCGCCCATGTGGGAAAGTTCCACGCCCGTGGCCGGGGCCATGTACTCGTACACGACGCCGCGTCGCCCGTTCGGCGAGGTGTTGGGCGCCGAGTGGTGAAAGGTCAGGCAGTGAAACAGCAACGCGCCGCCAGCCTCGAGCTCGGCGGCCACGGCTTCGGATGGGTCGATGAGCGACGCATGCAAGGGGTCTTCGAAAAGGCCTCGTCGGTGGCTGCCGGGCACGACCTGGATGCAGCCGTTCTCAAGCGTCGAGTCGTCCAGGAAGTACTGGATGGCGACAACGGGGGTCTGCTCAGGCCGCAGGTCGGTGCCCAGGGGGCGTAGACGGTCGGCTTCGGCCGGGGAGACGAAGCCTTCCGGCAGGTCCTGGTGCCAGGGCTTGGCGGAGCCTTCGAACGGCGGTTTCACCATCATCTTGGAGTGATGGAAGCGGATGTCGGGGCCGATCAGGTCCTCCATGAGGTCCAGCACTTCAGCGCGCCGCCGCAACTCGTCCCAGATCGCCCCGCCGTTGATGTGAATGTGGCTGATCTTGCGGATCGCCAGCCGGTCGGTGTGAAGCGCGTTCGGCTCGCGTTGAAAGTCCGGGTGCTCGTGGGTCTGCACCCAGCGCTCCAGTGAGTCCATGCTGGCCCTCAGCGTGGCAATGTCGTCGTCGCTGAGGAAGTGCGGCAGGACTAGGTACCCGTCCCGCCAGAAGGCGTCGACTTGCGCCGGCGTGAGCCGTGCGAGCGTTTGCGTAGCCATGGTTTGTCCCTTCCCGTGTTCGGAACGCGTCCGACGGGCGGACGGACGCCACCGACCCTCCGGCTAGACTGATCTTCCCATGCTTTCGCGACATCCGCACGCGCGTCAGTGGGCGCTACCGTGACGCCAGACGCGCCAACCGACGATCTGGCGGTGGATCCGTTGGGGTTTGCGGTGGCGGCGCTGGCCGCGGATTCGGCGTTGGACGCCGACGCGACGCTCGGCCATCCGGAACGAATGGCGCGGGGGGTCGCGGCCGCCCGGCGGGCCTGGACGGTTCTCGACACCGAGTCGTTTCCGAAGGCGGCGGCAGGCGCCGCTCGTGCGCTGGCGCTGTGCGTGGGCGAGTTGGTGCTGGCAGGTCAGGCGGTCACACAGGAGGTCGCGCTTGAGACCGTCGAGGCCGCGGACCACTGGCTGGAGAGCACGAGCTCGGCCGATCGGCAGGGACGCGCCGACGCGCAGGAAGCTCGCGGCGTCGCCCGCCGGGTGGCCGCCGAGCATGGCGGTGAGCAGGACGCTCGGATGCTGGAAGCAGCGGCGCTCGATCTGTTGGCGGCCGCGCAATTCCGACAGTCCGCAGGGGACCCCAAAGCGGCGGCGCGCACCGACCTGGAGATCGCGGAAGTGTTCGCGCGCTATCCAGCGGATGACCGCGGACCGCTGATCGAGCGCGCGGTGGGGCACGCGCGGCGTGCGGCGGCCACCTTGACGCGCGAACGGGACGCCGCGGCGCACGCCCGCTGTCAGCTCCTGCTAAGCGGTCTGCTGCTGGACCATCCCAAGACCGATCCCCAGCAGTTCGCGCCCGCGGCGTTGGGCCTGGCGGATGCGGCGCTGGACGGCCTGGATGCTGAGCATGCGCCGTTCGTGGCGGCCCAGGCTTGGCAAGCCCGCGGCCGCGCGCTCGGACTCGTGGGCAGACCCGACGCAGAAGCCGCATACGCGCGGGCGGCTGACCTGCTGGCCGCCGCGGGGCTTTGGTCCGAGAGCCGACGGCTGCGGCGCCAGCACAAACTCCCGTGAAGGTCGGATCCAGCGACTACGACGCGCTGGTGCTGGGTGGGGGACCCGCCGGGTCCACGCTGGCGACGCTGCTGGCGCAGGACGGGCTGCGGGTGGCGCTGGTCGAGCGCGAACACATGCCGCGGCCGCACGTGGGCGAGTCGCTAATCCCAGGCGTGCTGCCTGCGCTGGACGCAAGCGGCGCCCTGCCGCTGGTGGAAGCGGCCGGATTCACCCAGAAGTACGGGGCGACCTACATCTGGGGCCGGTCGCGCGATCCGTGGACGGTTAAGTTCAGCGAGGTGTACCCCGACCAGGCGTTTGCCTGGCAGGTCGACCGCGCCAAGTTCGACAAGCTGCTGCTCGACCACGCGGCCGCCGAAGGCGTTGAGGTCCGCCAGGGCGTCACCGCGCTGGGGCCGCTCGGGTCGGCTGACCAGGTTGAGGGCGCGCGCGTCCGCAGCGACGACGGGCGCGACTCGGCGCTGGCCGCCGAGCTGACCATTGATGCCACCGGCCAGGACGCGCTGTTCGGCCGCAGCTTCCGTACCCGCGAATACAACACGGCGCTGCGGCACGTCGCCCTGTACGGGCACTGGAGCGGCGGACGCGACCTGCACGAGGTGATTGGATCCGACGACGCCAAGGACGCCGGCAACATCCTGATCGTCACGGTCCCGGACGGGTGGATCTGGCACATCCCCATCGCGGACACGATGCGCAGCGTGGGACTGGTGACGGACCCGGCGGCCGTGGCGAACCTGAGCGCGGCCAGCCGCACGGACTACTACCTGGATCAGGTTCGAGCGTGCCCCGAGATCGCCGCGCTGCTGGAGGGGGGCGATTGGGTCAGCGAGCGAGTTGAGGCGCTGAGCGATTGGTCGTTCTTCTGTTCGCGGTTCGCGGGGCCGGGATACCTGCAGGTGGGCGATGCGGCGTGCTTTGTCGACCCGATCCTGTCCACCGGCGTCACTCTGGCGGTCAACGGCGCGCTACGCGCCGCGCGGGCGATTCGGACCGGACGCGCCGCGCCCTGGCTGCAGGGGCTGGCGATGGACTGGTACGAAACGGAGTACCGGAGCGTGGCCACGGACTTCGCCGACCTGGCCGAGCACTGGTACGGCGGGCACGCCGACGCCGACGCCTGGTTCTGGCGGGCCAGGAAATTGGCCGATCCGACACGCAACTTTTCGATGCGTCAGGCCTTTATCCACCTGTCCACCGGGCTTACGGGGACGCAAGGCGCGGACGGAAAGCTGCGGTCCGCCGGCGGCTACAGCCCGCGGCAGCTCCAGTTGATCTATGAGAACCTGGCGACGGACCTGGATGCCAAGACTCGGACAGCCATCTCCGAAGTTGAGGCAAGTTTCGGCGGCGAACCGGCGCGCCCTCCCTCGGCCACGAGCGCCTTCCTGGGCCGGCCGCGTCTGCGCGAGGCCATCAGCTTCCGGCCGCACATGACTGAGCACGAGGCGATCCTGCGGCCGATCACGCGGGTCACCCGGCTGCATCCAAACGCAGGGCCTGAGCACATCGAACTGCCGATTGCCGCGCTGCCGGTGCTGGAGGGGCTGGATGGCCGCCGCACCGGCCTGGACATCGCGGCCGACCTGCGCGCCCGCTACGCCGGCACGCCCATCGAACCCGAGCTGCGAGACCTCGTGGCGCAGACCTTGCGCCGCCTGACCGAGACCGGCGCGGTCGACGTCGGCTAGCTCGTCCGCGCCTAGCGTCCCGGCCAGAGGCGCCCAGGGTCAGCCGCTGCGCTTGAGGCGGCCGTGTCGCAGGGCGTAGCGCTCGGCCAAGCCGAACACCCACACCCCGAGCGGCAGGGTGACGGCGGTGATCAGCACCAGGGGACCGAAGTGGGGCGCCAGCTCGGACAGGGTCGCGCCGTCCAGCACCGCCTCGCGCATGGCGTTGAGCACGTAGGTCGCCGGCGAGACGACCGAGAACCACTCCAGCCAGTCGGGCAGAACCGAGACCGGGTAGTAGACGCCAGAGACAAGCAACAGCGCGGCCTGCACGACCACGGTCATTTGCGAGCCGCGTTCAAGGAAGAGCAGCGGCAACGCCGCCGACATGATGCCGATGCCGAGCAGCCCGAGGCTGCCGATGGCCAGCACCACGAAGGCGCCAACCCAGTTGGCCGCGCCCAGATCCAGGCTGAAGAAGAGCGCCACGACCACCAGGATCACGATGGTCCGGGCGAACGAATACAGCACGGCGAACGCCGAATTGCCGGCGATGAACGTCACTCGGCGGATCGGGGCCATGAAGGTGCTCTCGATCGTGCCCTCCCAGCGTTCCCACGACACCATGAAGGCCACTGAGTCAAAGACGCTGTTCAGATAGGCCCAGACCACGGTGCCCACAACCAGGAACAAGACCAGGCGGTCGGCGTCGAACTGCTCGCCCGCCACCACCACGCCGCCGGGCGCGATGTAGGCCACGGTCAGCGCGTTGACAATGGAGTAGAAGAGGAACGCGAACTCCCAGCCCCAGTAGCGGCGCACGTCGCGGAAGTTGCGCTCCACGAAGGCGTACGAAGCGCCGAATTCACGTCCTAGGGCAACCATGTCGTCAATCTCCTCCGCCCGCGGCGGCCTTCGCCGGCTCGTGCACTTCAACGGCGTGGCCGGTGAGCCGGATGAAGGCGTCTTCAAGCGTCTCGCCCTCGCGGCGCAAAGCGCTCGGCTTGCTCTCCACCAAAATGCGTCCCTTCTCGATCACGGTCAGGCGATCGCAGAGCTGCTCGGCCTCGTCCATGTCGTGCGTCATCAGGATCACGGTGGCGTCATGCGTCTCCCGGACCTCGCGAACGAAGTCCTGGACATCGCGTTTCGAGCGCGGGTCCAAGCCCGTGGTGGGTTCGTCCAAAATCAGCAGCACGGGCGCGGTCAGCAGCGCTCGCGCGACGGCGACTTTCTGCTGCTGGCCGCGTGACATCTGGTCCATCGGGCGCCGGATCGCCTTCTCCTCAATGCCCAGTCGCTTGAGGATCGCGAAGATCCGCTCATGGGCTTCCTTCACGGGGAGGCCGTAGATGCGCGCAGTGAAGCTGAGGTTCTCCAGCGGACTCAGCTTCTTGAAGAACGACGCCTCAACGGAGACGCGGTTCAAGAAGCGACGGACCGTGCGCGCCTCGTCGACGACGTCGTGGCCGAAGACGCGCACCGAGCCCGAGTCCGGTAGCAGCAGCGTGGCGACAACCCGGGCCAGCGTGGACTTACCGGATCCATTCGAGCCGACGATGCCGTAGACCTCGCCGCGCCGGAGACTCAGGTTGATGTCGTCGAGCGCCACGATCGGGTCCTTGAGGGGCCGGCGCAGGGCGCGCCGCCACGCGCCGCCAAAGCCGGCGGGATCGAATCGTTTGACCAGATGGTCGATGGTTACGGCGGGTTTCATAGCCTCATTCCAAAGGTTCGCGACAAACAAAAAAACCGCGGATCGCCCGGTGAGTTCGGTGCCTGATCCGCGGCGGCGGCTTTTCGCAAGCTCGAATCAGAGCATGAAGAACTCCTGCAGGTTCCGGCTGGGCGTGGCCGGGATGTACATGCGAAGGATCGGCATCAATAGTCGCTCAGGTTGTGGTTCGGGCCAGAGCACTTCTCAGGTCCCAAAGCCGAGCATATGCCGGCATTCGCGTCTGTCAAAGCGAAGCTTGCGGTGTCCAGCCACGTTCGAGTTGGCGCTGGGAGCTCATGCCGAAGGCGACGGTCACCACCGCTTCGACAACCAGCGCGCCGCCAATGGCGGCCACGCCGATCACACCGCCGGGCAGGTCGGTCGCGGTGACGCCGATCAGCAGGATGGCGACCAGACCAACCAGTCGGATGGCGTTGATGTAGACCAGCAGGTGTGCCCGCCGGACCCGCAGCAGCGCACTGGTAAAGATGGCTTCCTGAACGAAAACCGGCGGCAGCAGGGCCAGCAGGCGCAGGCCGGTTTCCGTCATCTCCTGGAGCCGACCGGACGCGCCAAGCCAGTCATGCACGACCACGCTGGTCAGCGGCGGGATGAAGGCCACCACAGCCGCGGGCGCCACGGTGATCAGCCCCACGATGTTGGCAAATCGGCGCCCAGCGAGGGGACTCTCGCCACGGGCCATGAGCGCCAGCAAGGTGGGCTGCACACCCCAGAGCGCAATGAGGAAAATCTGGTTGACGCCGAATGTCAGGGCTACGGCCGCCACGCCGGCCTCGGGCTCCGGGGCGCGGGTCAGGATGGCGTTGATGACCGGCTGGGTGATGGCCGGCAGGAACGCGGCCACCAGCAACGGTCCGAAGAAGCGAAGCAGTGCACTGTAGCTAGGGGCCGCCTGCGTCACCGGGTTGAGATCCCGGCGCAGCGAACCGGTCGTGCCTGCCACCAGCACGAGCGTCTCCACGGCGGCGCCGGCCGTGACGGCTACGGCTGCGATCTGCGAGCCGGCAGTCGGATCGACCAATAGCACCAGCGCGGCAACCGCCAGCACGGCGATGGCGCCGCTGGCCGTGCCAATCCATATCAGGCGCGGCCGGCCGATCCGTAGCGCGACGCCGTACAGGTGAGTGCGCACAATTGCCAATATCGGGAACGGCGCCAGCGCCACGAGTGCAGCAGCGGACTCGGCTCGAAGCGTTCCGCTGGTGGCGAACACGCCATCCAGAAGCAGATCGTGCACGGGCGTGAAGACCACCACCACGGCCACGGCGCCGCTGAGCAGCGCGAACAGCGCGACGAATCGCCGTAGCCGACTCAGCGAGACCTGGTCGTCCAGGAAGACCAGCGTCAACTGCTGGATGCGCATCTGCGGCAGCGCCACCAGCCCCATCACACCCATCGCAATGGCGTAGCCGCTGATCGCCGCTTCCGGCTCGACGCTGCGCGCCAGCAGACCGTTGAGCACGGGCGCCAGGACGTGGGTGATCCCGAGATTCAGCGAGGCCGGCAGCAGCAGCGTGGTCGCGCGACCGGCGAATCCCGGGGACTGACTCGCCGCGCCGCCTGATTTGCGGTGCGCGGCCGACTGATTCAACTGCGTGTCAGGCGTCGAAACCGTCGCTCAAACTTGGCCACGTATGCGTGCAGTGAGCTGCCGAGATGGACCCAGGCCGGGGCCAGGGTGGCGTGCAACTCGGCCTCACGAAGCGACGCCAGGAAGTCCCGCGGCCCGTCCCAGGGGCGCATCGACTGGCAGCAGTGGCCGATTTCGGCGGCGAGGTGCGAGTCCGAGCCGACCGACTTGATCAGGCCGTGCGCTTCCGCGTAGGCGTCGGCGCTGTCGTTGTCGCGCCGCCGCAGCGTGCGTCCGTTGAAGACTTCCAGGATGTCGATGTCGTCGACGATCGAGTCAACCGCGGCACGTCCCAGGGCCGACCTCCGCAGACCGTCGAAGGGATGGGGGACCAACACGAGGCCGTCCTGTTCCCTGATCGCGGCGACGGTCTCCGCCGGCGAGAGATCGCGCGGGATTTCCGAGGAGAGAAACAGACCGATGATGTCGCCCTCGGTGCTCTTGATCTCTTCGCCCAGGATCACCGGAAACGGCAGCCGCTCGGCCATCTCGAACGCGCCGGCCATCGTGTTGTGGTCGGTGACGGCCAGGACGTCGATGCCGCGCTCCCGGTTCACTCGAGCGATCGTCTCGGCCGTCAGACGGGAATCGGGCGACGCGTGGGTATGCGAGTGAAGCTCGACGCGCCAGCGTTTGGGCTGCGAGGCTTCGGCCTCGCCGGCGGGAGGTGTCAGGCCTGAACCGGCTCCGCCTTGCGACCGGTGCCCATGATGCCGTCGCGCGTGATCTTGCGCTGCAGCGCCATGATGCCGTCGATCAGCGCCTCGGGGCGGGGCGGGCAGCCGGCGATGTAGATGTCAACCGGAATCACGCGGTCCACCCCTTGCAGGGTGCTGTAGCTGCGGAACGGGCCGCCGCAGGTGGCGCAGGCGCCCATGGCGATGACCCATTTCGGGTCCGGCATCTGGTCGTACAGCCGCTTGACCACGGGCGCCATCTTGTTGGTGACCGTGCCCGAGACGACCATCACGTCCGACTGCCGCGGCGAAGCCCGAAATACGGTGCCGAACCGGTCCAGGTCGTAGTGGGGCGCCGCGCTGGCCATCATCTCAATGGCGCAGCAGGCCAGACCGAATCCCATGGCCCAGAGCGAGTTGGACTGGCACCAAGTGAACAATTTGTCCACGGTGGACGTGAGAACTTCGAGCCCGCCAACCATCTTCGTGGCCTGAACCAGCGGAATGGTGTTCTCGCCAAGCTCCACCTCGGTGCGTCCCCAGGGCTGATGACCCAGCGGTATCTGGTCGACACCGAAGTCGTGCCGGTGTTCTCCGCCCTGATCGCGGGCGTCCGCCATGGCGAGCTTCTCCTGGGTCCATCGCTAGGACCGCTCATTGTACCTACGCCAGCCACTCGGGCTGGGCGGGGCCGTGGGCATGCGAAGATCGACACCGGTACTCGTGCCCGCCGTCCCGGCTGGAGCCTGTGATCGTCAGCGACCCCATCGTCCGTTCGCGCTTTCTGCCCGAGGACCGCGAGATCACGGCTGCGGAGGGCGTCACGATCCTCGACGCCGCGCAGGCCAACGACGTCCCCGTGGAGACGGTCTGTTCAGGCAAGGGTTCCTGCGGCACCTGCCGGGTGCTGATTCGTGAGACCGACCCGCCTGCGCCGAACGCGCATGACCGCCGCCGCCTGTCGGACCAGCAACTGGCCCACGGCTGGCGGCTGGCCTGCCAGCACCCACTGGTCGAGGGCGCCGTCTACACGCACCCGGTCGGCGTGCGCGCGGTGCGGGTGGTGGAGAGTTCGGGCCTGGGTCGCATTCGGCTGGACCCCGCCGTGCAGAAGATTTATGTCAAACCAACTGAGCCGACGCTCCACGACCAGAGCGCCGACTGGTCACGCATCCAGGACGAACTCGCCGCCGTCGCCGGCGACCTGGATCCCACGCTGGAGGCCCTACAACGGCTGGCGGCTATCGGCGAGGAGATCAGCCAGGGCATAACGGTCGTCATCGCCGGCAACCGCATCGTCTCCGTGGAGCCCGGCGACACGACCGAACGTGGGTTTGGCCTGGCGTTCGACATTGGGACAACCACGGTGGTAGGCGCGCTGATGAACCTGGTAACCGGCGAGGAAGTCGCGGTGGCGTCCAACCTCAACGGGCAGCATCTCTACGGCGGCGACGTAATCACCCGCATGAGCGTCACGATGCGCGGCCCGGAATGGGTCCAGCGCCTGACGCAAGCGGTCCGGTCCACGATCAACGACATCATCGACCGGTGCCTGCAGGCCAGCGGCGTGGCGCGTCACGAGGTCTACGAACTCACCTTCGTCGGCAACACGGTGATGGAGCACCTGCTGATGGGCGTGGACCCGTCGCGCATCTCGTACTCGCCGTTCGTTCCCACGATGGTGGATCCGGTGACCGCCACGGCGGCCGAGCTGGGCCTGGAGGTCCTGCCATCCGCCGCCGTGTGGATTTCGCCCAACGTGGCGAGCTACGTGGGCGGTGACATCGTGGGCATGATGCTCAGCGCGAACCTGGGACGGCGGCGCGGCAACGTGCTGGCGATCGACGTGGGCACGAACGGTGAGATCGTGCTGCAGAAGGGACGGGAGTTGTTCGCCACGGCCGCTCCGGCCGGTCCGGCATTCGAGGGCGCCGAGATTTCGCAGGGCATGCGCGCCGCACCCGGCGCGATCGAGCGCGTGCGCATCCGCGACGAAGCAATCGAGGTGGACGTCATCGGCGACGCCGAGCCGGTCGGCATCTGCGGGTCGGGGCTGGTGGACGCCGTGTCTGAACTGCTGCGAACCGGCCTGGTGACGCCCAGCGGCCGCTTGTTGTGGCAAGAAGAGGCTGAGCAGGCCGTGCCGGCGCTGGCCGATCGAATCATCCCGGATCAGACCGGCGGTGCGATCGTTCTGACCGGATCAGCCGACGATCCCGAGTCGGCCATCAAGCTGCACGCGCAGGACATCCGCCAGTTGCAACTCGCCAAGGGCAGCATCCGCTGCGGCGTGAGTGTGCTGATGCGCCACGCCGGGCTGACAGCCGAGGACCTGGACGAAGTGATTCTGGCTGGCGCGTTTGGAAGCTACATCGACCCGGCCGGCGCCATTGCCATTGGCCTGGTGCCGGACGTGGGGGCGGAGGCCATCCGTGCGGTGGGCAATGCCGCGGGCCACGGGGCGCGCATGTGCCTCTTGTCGCTCACGGCGCGCGTGCGGGCCATGGACCTGCCGGCACAAGTGTCGTACATGGAGCTTTCCGCGGTACCCGACTTTCAGGACGAATTCGCCGTCGCGATGGGGTTTCCAGCGGCGCCGTGAGCGCCAGACGCAGCGCGCTCCCGGACCGGCGGTGGCGTGCGATGGCGAGCCTGATGGTCGGCGCGGCGCTGGCAGCGCTGGCGGCGGGCTGCGGAGAGCCTCCCGCCGAACCGTCCCCAGCTACCTCCACCGCGCGTACGCCGGCTTCGGCCTCCGCATTTGTCACGCCGACCGCGCCGCCGGCGACTGTCGTCACGCCAACCGCGACCTCGGTCGCGGAGACACCGCTTCCCGTCCCGCGGATCGATCTGCGGGCCGGCGGCCGCATCGGCGGGGTCCGCTCGACGCCAACTCCGACGGCGAGTGCCGCGTTCGCGCCAACGTCGGCGTTCGCGCCGATTCCGATCACTCCCGCCGCGTCGCCTACCGGCGTGTCGATTCAGGCCGACGTGGAGCGGGCCCTCCAGATTCTGCAAAGCGGCGATCTCGAGGGCGCTCGCGAGGCCTTTCAGTCCGCGGCTGACGCCGCTCCGGGCGATCCACGCCCTCCGATGGGTCTGGCGCTGACGGCTCAGTTCGGGGGTGATCTGGAGGAAGCGCTGGCCGAGGCAACTCGTGCCGTGGAGCTGGCACCCGACTTTCCGCCGGCGCTGCTCACACGCGCCGAAATCCACATGGCCCTGGGGGACGGCGCCGCAGCGGCGGAGGACTACACGGCCGTGGTTCGGTTGGAGCCGCTCCAACCCGCGGCGCACTTTGGGCACGGGCGGGCTCTTGCCGCGCAAGGCGACCTGCAAGGCGCCGTCGAGGCCACTACGCGTGCACTCGACATTGCGGGCGACAACGCCGGCTATCTAGTCAAGCGGGCGCGTCTGTATCTGGCGCTGGACGACATCGAGGCCGCGCTGGCGGATCTGGAGCAAGCAAAGGCTGTCGCGCCTGACGATCCACGCCCCGTGCTGGTCCTGGCGCTGGCCTTGCAAGAGAACGGCGACCTGGAGCGCGCGCTGGTTGAGGCGACGCTAGCCGTCGAGATCGCGCCCACGTATCTCCCGGCGCTCGTCACACGCGCTGACATCCACCTGACGCTGGGCAACGCGGCGGCGGCGGTCGAGGACTACGCCGCCGCCGTTCGATTGGAACCGCTCAACGCATCCGTGCACGCCGGGCATGGGCAGGCGCTCGCCGCTGAGGGCGACCTGGATGGCGCCATCGAGGCTCTGACGCGCGCCCTGGACATTGCCGGTGACGACCCTGACTACCTGGCCGATCGGGGACGCTTGCACCTGGCACTCGAAGACATTGAGCCGGCACTCACGGACCTGGAGCGGGCGGCGGCGGCCGCGCCGGACCGGCCGGCTATCCGGCTGCTGTACGCCAACGTGCTGCGGATTACCGAACGACTGGACGCAGCACTGGAGGTGGTGAGCGCACTCATTGCGGACTACCCCGGACTGCCGCTTGCCTATGAAGTACGCGCCAGCATCAGGATGGCCCAGGCCGACGAAGCCGGAGCGCTGGCTGACCTGGCGCGCGTGGTGGAACTGAACCCGCAGGCCGTGGATGCCTATCGGTTCCGCGCCAGCATCCACATCCTGGCCGGTCGCGAGGACGCGGCGCTGGCCGATCTGGCCACGGCCCTAGCGATCGACCCGGACGATCCGGCAACGTACGCGGAGCGCGGGCTGCTGCATCATCAGGCCGAGCGCTACGAGCAGGCGATTGCCGACTACGACCGGTCACTCGACCTCCGGCCCATGAACGCGACGATCCTGAATAACCGGGCCGATGTGCGGATGTTGTTGGGCGAGCTGGACCTGGCGCTGGAGGACATTGATGCCGCAGTAGCGGCCAATCCCGACCTGGGGATCGCGCACCACACGCGCGGGCAGATTCTGGACGAATTGGGCCAGGCCGAGGAGGCGCAGGCCGCCTACGCGGAAGCCGCTCGGTTGGGGTATGAGCCGCCGGAGGACGCGGGCTGAGCCGGTCGACGCTGCTTCGCCATCTGGCCAGCGATGAGTGGGTCCAGACAAGCTCGCTGGGACTCTAGCCGAAGCCGGCTACTAGGATGGCGCGCGGTCGAGGTGCTTGCCTTAGGCCCCGCGGGCTGGCCATTTTCTTGTCCGTGCATACCATGAACCGAGCGCTTGACCCCGCAGCGCCCGTAGCCGGTGGAGCAATCTCGAGAATCGGACCATGAAGGTCTTTACCGTAACTGAAGCCAGGCAGAATCTGGCCGCGTTGCTTGACGCCGCTCAGCAGGACGGTGCGGTGATGATCCGCCGTCGCGGCGGTCAGTCGTTCGTGGTGCAGCCCGATTCCGCTCGCCGGTCGCCGTTGGACGTGGAGGGCATTGACCTGGGCGTGACGACCGATGAAATCGTTGCCACGGTTCGCAAGGGGCGGGAACGGTACGGCTGAGCCTTCGCACTCGGCCGCATTTGTGCGCTCGTCTGGCTGAGAAGATACGCGCGCCGCAGGGCGAATCGCCCTACGCGACCAAATCGGGGTCAGCCCACAGGCGGCTGTGAGGACACGGGCTCGACCCAGACGGCGCCGTCCTGAAAGAACTCTTTCTTCCAGATCGGGACTCGGGTTTTCAGGGTGTCGATGATGAAGCGGCAAGCCTCGAAGGCCTCGGCGCGGTGCGGGGCGCCCACGGCAATGGCCACGCTGGCCTCGCCGATTTGCAGCTCACCGGTGCGGTGCGAGAGCGCCACGGAGTCAAGGCCCCAGCGCTCCATCGCTTGGTCCACGATTGCGCGCATCTGCGAGAGCGCCATTGCTTCGTACGCCTCGTAGCCAAGCCTGACCACAGGGCGGCCCTCCGCGTTGTCGCGCACAACGCCAAGGAACGTGCAGATGCCGCCGTTCGACGGCCGGGTGACGTGGGCGATCAGCCGCGCTACGTCGATGGGAGCGGACGTGAGTTCGACGATCATCCGCCGGAAACCGGAGGAATCAACGCCAGTTCGTCGCCGTCGGCTAGCGGCGTGTCGATTGGCACGAATGCCGCGTTGACGGCGAACGACACGTGTCCGGCGCGCGCGGCAAGCACCGGCACTTCCCGCGCCAGGTGGCTCACCGCGTCAGCGACCGCCGACCCGGCGGGCAGATCGATACTCCGCCGCCGCCCACCCATCAGGTCGGCCAGCGAGGCGAAGAACAACACGCGCACATTGATCGCGGCGGGCACGACGGGCGGCGCCGCGAGCGGTGGCAGTTTGGTTTCGGCCATTATTCGAGCCTACCAGCGGCGGCGAATCCGCTGGGTATGATTTCGAGTCCAAATCTATAAGCAAGGCGCAACGCACGTGAGTCACGATCATTCGCACGGCGCATCAGCGTCGACCCGTGAGCACCGGCACGAGGCCGAGCAGATCGGCGCCGTGCCCTGCGCCGTCATCGTGATCAGCGACAGCCGCACCGAACGGACCGACCGTTCCGGGCGCACGGCGGCGGCCCTGATCCAGGCGGGCGGGCACGAGGTCATCCACGAGGCCCTGATCCGCAACGAGGCCGCGGAGATTCGTGCCGCCGTGGGGGCCGCTATCGACGCCGGCAGCCGCTTCGTGTTTTGCACGGGCGGCACGGGGCTGGGCGACCGCGACATCACGGTGGACACCGTGACGCCGATGCTGGAGAAAGTGCTGGACGGCTACGGGGAATGGTTCCGCAGGGCCAGCTGGGACCAGATCGGCGCGGCCTCAATTCTGTCGCGTGCGGTGGCCGGCAAGTTCCGGCGGGCGCTGGTGGTGTGCTCCCCGGGTTCGACCGCGGCCGTGGAACTCGCCCTCCGCGACCTGCTGGTGCCGGAACTTCGGCACTTCATCCGCGAGGTCTCGCGCTAGCCCGGTTCACCGACCTCCGGCTCGTCCTCATCGGCTGGCCCCGGGACCCAGTTGAGACCATCAGGTGGAATCTGATCCACTTCGGCCAGGGAGTCGAGGTGGTCGATGAAGAGCACGCCGTTCAGATGGTCGATTTCGTGCTGCAGGGCTTGCGCCAGCAAACCCTCGGCGTCCAGCCGGGCCGGGCGGCCGTCGATTGCGGTGTATGTCACCGTGGCCGAGCGCGCCCGCTCCACCTCGGCACGGTAACCCGGCAGCGACAGGCAGCCTTCGGTCATGTGCTCACGGGCGCCCAGGTGACGCACCTCGGGATTGACCAGCACATAGGGCACGCCGGCCCGCGGGTCCTTCTCGTCGGCAGGCAGCTCGACCACAACCAGCCGCACCAGTTCCCCAACCTGGGGCGCGGCGAGACCGATGCCCTGATTGGCGTGCATCGTGGCAAAGAGATCGGCGACCAGCGCTTCGAGTTCGGGCGTGATCCCGGGCACCGGGTCCGCGACCGCACGCAACAGGGGGTCGGGAAGTTCAAGGATTCGGCGGAGCACAAACCGATGCTAGCAGCGGTTGGCCGTTGTCCCGATCAGCCAGAATGAAGGGTGGTTGCTGACCGATCCGCGGCGAAGGCGACGGCATGCATGCAACGGACGAGCCGCAGATTCCCCGGTTGCCGACGGCCATCAGGACGCGACGACTGACGCTGCGCCGGGTGCGGCTGTCGGACGTGGACGACGTCTTGGATTTCGCTACCGAGGACGTCTGGTCACGTCTGCCGCGACCGGAGGCGTCCGGTCCCTTCCAGAGGCGCGACGCGGAACGCTGGGTCGCCAGGCGTCGGCTGGCCGACTGGCGGACGGAGCCAACCTGGGCCATCGAGTTCGACGGGCGGATGTCGGGAATGGTCGGCCTGGACATTGAGGTCCAGCACTCGCGCGCTGAACTTTGCTACGCGCTCACGCGCGAACTTCGAGGCCAGGGCCTGACAACCGAGGCCGCCGGCGCGGTCGTCGACCGTGTGTTCCTCGAAACCCAGCTTGGCCGCGTCTGGGCGCGGGTCGACACGCCAAACCTTGCCTCGATTCGGGTTGTCGAGAAGCTGGGATTGCGCCGCGAGGCGGTCATGCGCCGCTGTCACGTGCGTCAAGGCGAACTCATCGACCTCGCGGTCTACGGCCTCCTGCGGCCCGAGTGGACGCCGCGGGCGCTCGACTGATGAGCCAGCCGCCCCAACTCCCGACCCGAATCGAGACGGATCGGATGCTGCTGCGTCCCTGGAGCCTCACCGACGTGGACGACGTGCTGGCGTACGCCGCCGATCGCGAGTGGTCCCGATTCCTCCCGGTGCCCCAGCCCTACGAGCGGTGCCACGCCGAAGAGGCCGTGGCGCAGTGGGTGCTGGCCGATTGGTCGAAAAATCCGGGTTGGGCGATCGAGATCGCCGGTCGCGCGTCAGGCGGAATCAACCTTCGGATCAACCATCAGCATCGGAACGCCGAGCTTGGTTACGCCATCGCGCGGCGTCACTGGGGCCGCGGCCATATGACGGAGGCGGCGCGCGCCATCATCGACGCAGCGTTCACGTCGCTGCCTGACCTGGCTCGCGTGCAAGCGGGGGCGAACATTCAGAACCGGGCCTCGATCCGCGTGATGGAAAAGCTGGGCATGACCCACGAGGGCACGCTGCGCCATGCACCCGGCGGTGCGGGCCTCGACAACCGCCGCAAGGGCGTTATCCACGCCGTGCTGCGCGAAGATTGGGAACAAGCCGCGCTAGCGGGTGCCGGCGTCTTGGCGCCCGGCCTGACGCGGCCTAGAGGTTCAGCCCGGCGAAGAACACCCAGTAGTAGATGAGATAGCCGCCCGCGCCAACCAGGAACAATGAACTGGCGCGGTGCACGTGGGGCAGTACGCCACGCAGAAACCGGGCCACACCGTCACGAAAAATCGCGGCGCCGATGGTGATCGCAATCACCACCACTCCCATGCCCAGGGCAAAAGCCACGAACTGGCTGAACGAGGCCAGGAAGCCCGCGGCGCCCAACGCCCCGCCAACCACGACCAGAAAGATCGGCAGTGTGCAGCTCAGCGAGCCGACCGCGTAGCCGATCCCGAACACGAAGGCATTGCCAAGGTTGCGTTGCGGCGTGACCTGGATGCGGCTGGCCGCCAGCACGCCCACGTAGCGGTGGGTGATGAGCAGGTATGCGCCGAAAATCACCATCAGCACGCCGACGGACAGTCCAAGGAAGGGGAAGACGCGGCCGAGGAAGCTGCCGCCCGCCGCAATGACCGCCCCGACGGCGGCAAAGATCAGGACGAAGCCGAGCGTGGCCATGAATCCCACGGCCAGCGCGCGCAGGAGACGACGCGAGCGCGAGAGTTGGTCGTATCCGGCTTCCTGGGTGCCCAACTGGTAGGCGACGTACCCAGGCAGCATGAAGAAACCGCAGGGGTTCACGCTGGCCACGACGCCGGCCGCAGCGGCAAAGCCGATCGGCAAGGCGCCGGCGAAGTCGGACACGGTGGCCTCGGCGTTGGCCTGGAGCGAGATCAGCCCGCCGATCAGAACAGCCACCAGCACGCCGGGCACACCGTAGCCCAACGCCGTTCCAACCCAAGGGCTACGCGCCGACCTGGGATCAGGCAGGGCGCTCACGGCGCGGTCACCTCAGCCTCCTGACGCCTGGACCAGTTCGTCGATGAGATCGCTGGTCGCCGCCTCGTCCAGGATGCCCGTCCACTGGCGGATGATCTGGGATTGCGACGTGATAAAGGTGGTGGTAGGCATGCCCAGCACCTGGAATCGCTGCATCACCGTGGCGTCCGACGTGGTTCCCACGGGATAGGTTACGCCGAGTTCCTCGGCCAGCGCCTTCCCCTCGGCGCGCGAGCCGAGGTTGATGAGCGGTCCGACGTCCAAACCCACCATCAATATGCGGTCGCTGGCGGCCTGATAGGCATGATCCAAATCCGGCATTTCCACCCGGCAGGGGGGACATTGGGCCGCCCAGAAATTCAGGACGACCGGCTTGCCGGCGGCCAGGATCTGGCTGAATTGCACGGTGTCCCCACCAAGCAAATCGCCGCCCTGGTAGGCCTCCAACGTGAAGTCGGGCGCGGGCCGCGTCTCGCCGGCCGGGAAGCCGGACACGTCAGTCGCAGCCGCCGAGGTCGGCTCGGGTGGGGGCTCAGAAGCCGCCGCCTCGCCGCACGCCATCAGAACCGCGCCGGCCCCAAGACCAGCCAGAACCCGACGCCGCCCAATTGCGTCGATTGCCGTCCGGCGTACACCCATGCAATCCCGCCCTTCTGGCCGCCAGTATCAGTTGTCCACGCATTGTGCGTCCCGCCGCGCGGGGAGGGTAGTGAGATGCCATACACCCGCGGGGGTGTTAGGGCACCGCTATGCTCGAAACCGCCGAACGCCGGCGCACCCGAGGTACGGGGGCCTACCGCCCGTGGACGCCACGCAGCCCGAACGACTGACGCCGCCGCAATTGCTGGCGGCGCTGGCCAGCGTGGCCGTACTGGTGGCATTGATCGTGATGATGGGGCTGGTGCTGCGAGGCGGATCGGATCGCAGCGGCCCGGGCATCATCTCGATTGGACGCGCCACCGACATCAGGCCGCGACCAGCGCCCGACTTCGTGCTGACCTCATTCGACGGTGCGCGCATTCAACTGTCGGACTATCGCGGGCGGATCGTGGTTCTCAACTTCTGGGCCACCTGGTGCCCGCCTTGCCGAGTGGAAGCGCCGGTGCTGCAGCGGGCGGCCGAGCGGCTGGACGCCGTCGGCGTGACGATCTTAGGTGTCGACGTGTGGGACGACCGCGCGGCGGCGATCGACTTCCTGAACGAGACCGGCGTCACCTACCCCAACGCGGAGGACGCCACGCGGCTCATCCCCGTTGAGTACGGCGTGACGGGACTGCCGGAAACCTTCGTCATCGACCGCCGCGGCGTACTGGTGCGCCGCTGGGTCGGTCCACTCACCGACGACGAACTTGACGAACTCCTCGCCCCCGTTCTGGCCGCCGCGCCGGCCTAGGAGTCAGCGGCGGGCGTGGGCCGCAGCGCGAATGACGAGCGCCCGCCAGCGGTCTGAATGGCCAGCGTCCGGCCAGCCAGCGCGTCGGCGACCTCGGGCTCGGCGACCAGAATGACTCGTCCGTCGAAGAGGACCTTCCGATCCCCCTGCCAGACCTCGCTTACCGACAGACGCATCCGGTTCGACGTATCGAGGGAGATTCGAATCGCCCGGTCCAGGTTGTCATTCCAGTTCCCCTCCTGCACCGCCGTATGCAGCGCCAGGGCAGCCTGAGGCGTGACGGTCAACTCGCCGGTAGCCGATGCGGCGTCCGCCGGGTCAGGCGTAGAGATCGCTGACCTCCACCATTCGACCGTCGTCCTGGGCGGAGCGGTAGGCGGCGTCCAGCAGTTCAACCGAGCTCAGGCCGAACAGGGCCGGTGAGCCGTTCGGCTCGCGGCCCAGGCAGACGTCCACCAGGTTGGCGGCCGTGGCGAAGCGCGGATACGTGTCGTCGGCTGGCAAGCGGTCGCGCTCGATCGACCCGTCGCGGCGGTGAATCTCCAACGCGCCCGTGATCGCGTCCAGCAGCACGTAGCCGTGTTCGCAGTAGGCGCGGACTTCCAACTGGCCGGCGTCGCCCACCGGCACGTTGCCAGTGCCGGAAACCACGCCGAGCGCACCTCCCTCGAACTCCACGGTCATGACGTCGACCAGGTCCACCGGCACGTCGAACGAGCTCATGAGCGCGCTCACGCGCCGGGCGCGCAGGCCGGTGATGAAGAACATGAGGCCCGACGAGTGCGTGATCTGCAGGTGGCCCTGACCGCCGCCCGAGAGCTCAGGACGGGCGTACACGTCGCCCGGTCCGGCGACCGTCCAATCGAAGATGGGCTGGTAGGCCGCGTCGTTGCCGCGATAGAACTCGACAACCATGGATGACTGGGTGCAGACGACGTGCTGGATGGCGCCGAGTTCGCCCGAGGCCAGGATCTCGCGGGCACGGATGGCGGTGCGGGTGAAGTGCCACGGGTAGCCGATTATGAGTTCCACGCCCCGCGCTTCGGCCCTGTGAACAAGGTCGGCGGCATGTTGGGCCTTCAACACCATCGGTTTTTCCAGCATGACGTTCAGGCCGGCGTCGAGGCAGCGCGCCGCCAGGGCGTAGTGGGCGGCGTGCGGCACGGCGATAACCGCGCCGTCCAGTTCGGCCTCGGCGAGCATTGTCTCGACGTCCACGTAGGCGGCCGGTCCGGGGAAGGCCGCGGTGGCGCGTTCACAGGCCTCCTCGCTGCGGTCGCAGATGGCGGCCAGGTGGGCGTGGGGATTCTCGAGCAGTCCCGGGATGTGCGTGTAGGTGGACCACCAGCCGGCGCCGATGACGCCGATGCGAGCTTGGCGAGCGGACATGCGATTCGATCCCGTCACAACAGCGCGACTCTCGATGGTACGCCGGACGGCTGGATCACGTCCGCGACGACTCTCGCCGCGCTGGTGGCGGCCCATAGCCAGTCTGCTCCACGTACCCGCGGCCAGTCTCCCCGTCGGCGCCGCTGACGCCCACGGCACCCTCCCAATACACCACGCCCGTGCTGCCACGGGTGTCCAGCTCCTGGTCCAGCAGCAGCGGGTCCAGGCGTAGGCGCAGACCGTGGCCGGGGACCGAGATCGTCCAGCCCGAGGGATAGATCGCACCCGTGTGCGGACTGGTCCAGCTGCTGGTTGCCCGAATCTCCAGGTCGTCCGCGCGCAGGTGGGTCGTTTCGCCGCCGGGGCCGACCAGGGTTCCGTATTGCAGGACGGTGGCGCCTAGCTCGTCGCGGACGACGGATGCGGTGAAGTCCCGTCCGTCGTCAAGATGGACGCTGTACCAGTCCCAGCCGCCCGAGGCGACCGAGATGAAGTCGCCCCACTGATGGTCGATCCAGGCGGTGCCGGTCACCGGGCGCGGCAGGCCCTGGTCCAGCAGCACGCCACGAACGTCGGCGCGCGTGTAGGAGTAGTAGTAACTCCAGCCGAAGGGCGAAAAGTCCAGGACGCCGGTCTGGTTGTGGATGGCCGCGGGTTTAGTTGGAGTCAGTTCGAGTTGGAGCGCCACCGTATCGAGGCCGGCCGAAATTGCGAAGCCGCCCGGCACGTCGCGCAGCGTCCAGCCGCCGACCGATAGGTCAAGGCTAGGCGTCGAGGCGTCGGCGGCGGCTTCGACCGCATCGGCCACCTCAGTCCGCTCGCCGTAGTGGAAGCGTTGGCGGCCGATGTCGGTCACCGCAAAGTGGGCGGCATAGCCGCGCGGCGCGTCGCTGCGGTCCGACTGGAACAGCGCGAACTCGAAACCGAACGGGTCGCCCTCAGCGGTCTGCAGATGGCCGCTGACGTACCACCACTCGGTCAGGTTGTTGTGCGGGGCGTCGTCCCTCGGCAGGTCAACTGGCGGTAGGGAAGCGACATCAAACGTGCTGGGCGGGGGCGCGGGCAGTGGCTGCGCGGCGTTACCGCACGCGGCCAGCAGGACCGCCGCCAGCGCCAGTACCAGTGCGCGCCGGATCATGCGGAGGCTCGCCGCCACGGCCAGCGCAACGGCGGCGCCCACCAGTTCCAGCGGCCCAGCAGGTGCATCGTGGCCGGAACCAGCAGCGCGCGCACGATGGCGGCATCCACGAATACCGCAATGGCCGCGCCCAGACCAATCGCCTTGATCAGCACGATGTCGGCGGTCACGAACGCGAGGCACACCGCAATTACGACCAGTGCGGCGCTGGTGACGACACGGCCGCTGCGTTCCATGCCGATCGCCACGGCTTCGGTGTTGGTGCGGCCCTCGTCGTGCGCTTCCTTGACTCGGGAAAGCAGAAAGACCTCGTAGTCCATGCTCAGCCCGAAGAGCATGGCGAAGAGGACGACGGGCAGCAGGGAATCGATGTAACCCAGCGGCTGGAACCGCAGGACGTTGGCCAGCCAGCCGTCCTGGAACACAAGGACGAGCGCCCCAAAGCTGGCCAGCAGGCTCAAGACGTTCAGTAGCACCGCCTTGAGCGGCAATACGACGGATCGGAATAGCACGGCCAGCACGATGTACGTGATGGCCAGGATCAGGACCACGGCCTTCGGGAAGTCGGTGTAGAGCCGGTCGACGAAATCCTTGAGCCCGGCCGCTCCGCCGCCAACCAAGAGGTCGAGCCCGTTGGCGTCGCGGTAGGCGCGAACGGCTTCGACCAGGCCCTCGGCCTCGGACGAGGTTGCCGGCACGTTCGGCTCCACGAGCATGAAGGCAGCCCTATCGCGCGTAAACGTCTCGCTGACTGCTCGGGCCCACGGGTCCGAAATGAGGGGCGCGCCGTGGTATAGCAACTGGTACTGCTCGAGCGTGATGCGGGGATCGATTGACGCAACCCCGCGGACGCGCGCGACGCGGGGATCGGCCTCCAGCGCACGGCTGAGTTCGTGCTGGGCCGCCACGGCCTCAGGAGCAAGCGCGCCCTCGGGAAAGCGCGCCACCAGGAACAGCGGCGTCTGATGGCCCTCGCCAAACTCGTCGCGCAGCAGTTCGTAGGCCACGCGCGACGGAGAATCGGGCGTAAGGACCGTGGCGTCCGGGGCGTTGACGCGCACGTGCAGGAACGGCAGGCCGAGCAGGACAAGAAAGGCGGTGACGCCGAGGAAGATTGGCAGCGGACGCCGCATCACCGCGCGCGCCAGCCTGGCCCAGCCGTTGCGCGGTCCGACGGGAGGCCGCCAGACGCGCCACATGTTCACGCGCGGCCCCAGCACGGCCAGCAGCGCCGGAACGAAGGTGGTGGCCGCCGCGACCGCTATCAGGACTACCAGCGCACCGCCGGCGCCGATCGAGCGCAGCATCATGAACTCGAAGATCATCAGCGAGCCCAATCCGGTCAAGACCGCTGCACCGGAGAACACGACGGCCCGACCGGCCGTCGCGACCGTGCGAGCCACGGCGTCCGGGGTCGTCTGACCGGCGGCCAGTTCCTCACGAAACCGGCTGACCAGGATCAAGGAATAGTCGGTGCCCAGGCCCAAGCCGACGAGCGTGACGACGTTCAGCGCGAAGATTGAAAAGCCGACCTGCTGGCCGAACGCCCACAGCAGGGCAAGTCCGACGACCACGCTGGCGCCGCCCGCCAACACGGGAATCCCTGCCGCGACCACGGACCCGAAAACCAGCACAAGCACGATTAGCGCAAAAGGCAGACCGACGGTCTCCGCGCGCTGCAGGTCGGCCTCGCTGAGCGTCTGGATGTCCGCGTAGAACACCGGGGCGCCGGCGATGTGGACCTCGAGTTCCGAAGGTTCCAAACGCTCGCGCAGCACGGGCACGATGCGATGCGCAACGTCGGGGTGCAGATCAACGAAGAGCGTGGCGTAGGCGGTGTGTCCGCCCGGCGCGATCTGGGTTGGATCGTCCTGGAAGGCGACCACACGCGTGACTTCAGGCAGCGCCGCCAGCGGCGCCAGCACCCGAGCCGCTTCGGCGACGAACGCCTGGTCGCTGAACCGCAGTTCGTCGTGGTGAAAGACGATCTGGATCGGGGCGCCGACGGCGCCGAAATCCTGTTCGTAGCGTTCGAACGCTTCTTGGGACTCGATGCCCTCGGCGGAGAATCCGCCGGCGCGCAGGATCGAGCCGACCTGCGGTAGAGCCAGCAATGAAAGGGCCGCCGCGAGTAGCCAGGCCGCGATGAGCGGCCAGCGCCAACGCACCGTGAAGCGCCCCAGTGCTTCCAGCGCGTTACTCCCGCGGCGTCCCGACGCGTTACCTGGATTCTAGGCGGGGAACGGCGTTCGGCGGGACGACAGTGAGACTTGCGTCACCCTTCCACCTTCCAAGCGATACCCGAATTGGCAGGCATCCGGCCGGAGGGGCTGGTACGGTTCCCGCGCCCAGCGAGCGAGGGTCCGACCTACGGCCGCGAATCACATCGGGAACGGAAACGGACGGCGCGGTGACCAGCCCGACGGCTGACCCGGCGGCGCGCCTCGGGTCGCGGCGCTTCCTCACGCTGATCGCCATCATGGGATTGGGCGTGGCCGGCTGGCTGCCGGTCGTCAACTTTCTATCGCTCTTCGTGCGCGACGACCTGGGTCGAGGCGTCGCGGGCGCGGGTGTGCTGCTGCTGGCCATGCACGGCGCGCGCGCGGCGCTGGGGGTCTTTGCCTCGGTCCCAATTGCTCGTTTCGGCAGCCAGCGCACCTACGCCTTTGGCCTAGCCGGCCTTGCCGTCCTGGTGGCCGTGATGATCGTCACGCCGGATCTGACACTGTTCATCGTCGCGGCGCCCTTCGGCGGCCTGGCGCTGGGCCTGCACTGGTCGGCGTCGCAAACCTACGCCATGCAGGTTGCCCCCGCGGCGCGCCGGGGCCTGGCGTCGTCGTTGGTCAGCTTCACCGTCGGGGTCGCACCCGGAATCGGCGGGCTGGCGCTGGGCGTGCTGGCCAACGAGTTTGGGTTTCGCGTCTTCGCTCTTGTCGCCGCCGTGATGATCGGACTGGCGGCGCTGGCAGCGCTCAGCGTGCTGCCGGCCGTGCCGGTCGCGCCCCGCGCCGGTGAAGTCAAGCTGCGCGAACTGCTCCAGCTGACGCGCCTGCCGGCGATCCGGCTGCTTGCGTTCATTCGCGCCTGTACCACCGTGACCTACGGCGCGTTCATCATCCTGGCCGGGCCGAAGTTGGTGGACGCGGGCGGCGACCTGACGGCGGTTGGGTGGCTCGTGTTCCTTTCAGCCGGCGGCGGGGCCAGTGCGCAAGTGCTGGTGGGGGCGCTATCGGACCGCTGGGGACGCCGCGGCGCGCTGGCCGTCGCTTTGGCGGTGGGGGCGGTCAATTCGGCGGTCTACGGCCAGATCGATGCATTCGGCGCGCTGCTGGCGCTGTGGGTGCCGTACGCCTTCACGCAGAGCGTGTTTCAAGGGCTGATCGTGGCGTTGGCGGCGGACGTGGCACCCCGCGGCCGCCTGGGCCAGGCCATGGCAATCGACTCCACGGCCTATTCGATCGGCGTGGCGCTGGCGGCGCTCCTGGCTATCGCCGCCGGCGACGCCGCGCCCGCCCTGCTGTTCTGGGCGGGCGCGGCGGCCGGGGTCGCGTCCCTGGTGGCGGTCAGCCGCCTGCGGGTTCGTCCCGTGGTCTAGTCGTGAATGACCACCAGCTTGTACTCGGTCATTTCCTCCACGGCGTACTTCGGGCCTTCCTTGCCCATGCCGCTGTCCTTCAGCCCGCCGTAGGGCATCAGGTCGGTGCGCCACTGGCTTCCCCAGTTGATGTGAATGTTCCCTGAATCGACGCTGCGAGCGAAGCGCATGGCGATGTCGATGTCCTGGGTGAATATCGCCGCACTCAGGCCGTAGATCGAGTCGTTGGCCAAGGCAATCGCCTCATCCACGTCGTTAACGCGGGTCACGCCCATGGCTGGACCAAAGAGTTCTTCGCAGGAGACCCGCATGTCGGGGCTGACGCCGGCCAGCAGGGTCGGCTCGAACAACTGACCCGAACGACCGCCACCGACGAGCAACTCGGCGCCCTGGCCAACGGCTTCGTCGATCCAGGCGCCCACGCGCGCGGCGTCAGATTCGCGAATCATCGGCCCCACCGAGGTAGCGGGGTCCAACGGGTCGCCGGTGGAAAGCGCGGCCACCGCCGGAATCAGCGCCTCGACCAGTTCATCGTAGATCGGCGCGGGCGCGATCACGCGCTGCGTGGAAATGCAGACCTGACCGGCGTTGGCGAAGGCCGTCTGCGGAATGACGGTGCGGACCTTGTCCAGGTCAGCGTCGGGCATCACGACCACCGGCGCGTTGGAGCCAAGCTCCATCGTGACCTTCTTGATCCCAGCCTGCTTGCAAATGCGCTCGCCGATGTCGCGGCTGCCGGTGAAGCTGATCTTGCGGACACGCGGGTCGGAGACCAGCGCGTCGCCAATCTCGGCGCCCGATCCGGTGACGCAGTGCACAGCCTCGGCCGGCACGCCGGCCTCGAGCAGCAGCTCGATCAGGCGTAGCGCGGACAGGGGGGTGTCGCTGGCCGGCTTGATGACTACGGCGTTGCCGCCGGCCAGCGCGGGGCCGACCTTGTGGCAGACGAGGTGCAGCGGGAAGTTGAACGGCGTAACGGCGGCGACCACGCCGCAGGGCACGCGCATGGTGAACCCGAACTTGCCCTTGACGCCCGGGCCGCCTTCCAGCGGCACGACTTCGCCGTCGAGTCGCTTCGCTTCCTCGGCGGAGAGGTAGATGATCTCCGCGGCCCGCTCAACTTCAAGGAGCGCCTCGGAGATGATCTTGCCCTCTTCGCGCGTCAGTGCGGTGGCCAGGTTTTTGGCGTTCGCCTTGATGAGGTCCGCCGTACGGTGCAGCAACTCGTAGCGTTCGTAGCCGGTCAGCGCGGCCATCGCACGGGCGCCGCGTACCGCGCTGTCGAGGGCGCGGTCCACGTCCGCGACCGTGCCGCGCGGCACGGTGTCCACCACGGAACCGTCGAAGGGGTTGAGCACGTCCATGCTGGACTGGCCGTTCGTCCAGCCGCCGCCGATGTACATCTGCATAGTGATCCGAGTCCTTTCTGATGAGTTAAGGCCGCTTGCGAATCAGGGCATGGGACCCGCTCGGCGGGACGCCACGAGGGACCGACGTATTGTTACAGCCCTGAGACCCCGACGCGCCGATGCACGGGCCGCGGCGGCCTGATCCCAAGCGTTTCTTGCGGTACGGGGTGATTTGTGAAACATTTCACGTTGTCACCCGGCCCGGAGACGATTTCGCGCAATGCAGCCCTGCCTTCAGTCTGGTGGTCGGGCCATTGAATTACGAACCGCCCGCGCACCGGGCGAACGGGTCGGATACCATGCGCCGCCGGTCCTGCTGAGCCGCTTGCTGACGGAGACGCGCGGGTGCAACTGAGCGAGCTCGAGACCACCGACTGGGTCAAGCTCTCGGAACTGGTCGCGCACCTCTGGTTCCTTGCCGCGGCCATGATCGTGACCGGTCTTACGTACATGCTGGCGCACGCCATGATTCCCTCGCTGATGGACACCGGCGACCTACCGGCGCCAGTGGCCCGGCGCATGCGCGCCCCTCTGTACCTGATTGTTGCGATGGGGTGTGTTGCGGTCGTGGTCCTCGTCATCAAGGGCACGCTGCTGGCGCTAAATATCCTGCCGGAAATCTACCCGCGGCTGGCGATCTAGCGGCATGCAATACCTGACCGCCCTTCTGCCGCGCGTCACGCTGAAGCAGGCTCTCATCGTTGTTGGCGCCACGGTGCCCCTGCTGGTGGGCGGCGCGGGCGTTCTGGCCGTTCTGTTGTTCCTGATGGCTTCCGGCGGTACCGCGACGCCCGCGCCCGAACAGCCCATCAAGTTCGACCACTCGGTTCACGCGGGTCAGGCCAACATCCCCTGCGAATTCTGCCACCGCGGCGTGAGTACGCAGGCGGCGGCCACGGTTCCCTCCGTTCAGCAGTGCATGTTCTGTCACTCGGTCGTCAAGACCGACAGCCCGCAGATTCAGTTGCTGCAAGCGCACTGGGACACCAACACCCCGGTGAACTGGACGCGCGTGCACCGCGTGCCCGACCACGTGCGCTTCGTGCACGCGCCGCACATCCAGGCGGGCGTGGCGTGCGAGACCTGTCACGGCGACGTGGCCTCAATGCAGGTAGTCAAGCAAGTACGCTCCCTGGCCATGGGAGACTGCCAGGGATGCCACCGCGAGAACTCCGCCCCGCTGGACTGCGCGCTATGCCACAAGTAATTGGTCGGGCCGTATGAGCGGCCTTGGACGACGGCGCTTCCTCGTGGGCTCGGCCGCGCTGGCCGGCGGCGCCACCGTGGTGGCCTGCGCGGCCCCCGAGCGCGAGTCGCAGATTCAGAGCTTTGTGCTCCAACCCGAACTGTCGCTGCCGGGCCAGGAACTCTGGTTCGCCACCGCCTGTGCGCACTCGTCCTGCGGCAACAGCGTGGTGGTGCGCACGATTGACGGGCGCGCCAAGAAGGTTGAAGGCAACCCCGACTTCCCAGTCAACCAGGGCAAGCTCAACGTGCGCAGCCAAGCCGGCGTGCAATCGCTCTATCACCCCGACCGGTTGACCGTCCCGCGCCGCCGGCGCGGCCTGCGCGGCGCGGACGAGTTCGAGGACCTGGAGTGGCCGGCCGGACTTGACCTGTTGACCGAGAAGCTGGCTGAAGCCCGCAGCGTGGTCGTGATCACCGGGCCGATCAGCGGAACACGCGCGCAAATCGCCCGGGACTTTGCCGTGGCCTTCGGCGGCGAGCATCTCGTCTACGAAACCCTGGAATCCACCGTCTGGCGGAAGACCGTGCAAGGCGGGCTGGGCGCCAAACGGCTGCCGTATCTGGACATTGCCAACGCCCATTCCATCCTCTCGTTCGGCGCCGACTTCCTGGCCACCTGGCTGTCGCCGACCCAATACGGCGTTGGCTATGGCGAGTTTCGCCAGGGCCACGGCGAGCGCGGCCGCCTGATCCAGGTCGAGCCACGTATGTCGCTGACCGGCGCCAACGCCGATTCGTGGGTCTACGCGCACCCCGGGCAGGAAGGCGCGCTGGCGCTTTCAATCGCCCAGGTCATCGCCGCCGAGGGACTGGCGCCGGCCGACAATTGGTTCAACGTAGTCAACGCCGTTGGCGGGCTGGACGCGCTGAACGCGTACGCCCCCGACCGCGTATCCCAGCGCACCGGCGTGCCGGTGGCACGCATCCAGGAAATCGCCCGCGAGTTCGCCAGCCACCAGCCGGGCATCGCCATTGCCGGCGGCCCGGCCCTGGCCAGCACCAACGGGCTGGACAACGGCCTGGCCGTGATGCTGCTGAACCACATGGTGGGCAGCGTGGGACAACCGGGCGGGCTGCTGCCCAACCCCGATCTGCGCAGCACCGTGACGCCGCCGGTCGAGCCCACCTCCTTCGCCGATTTGGCTGGCCGTGGCAACACCTGGCTGGAAGGCGAGCCTCCGGACGTCGCCATCGTTTTCGAGGCCGACCCCGTGTACGGCATGCCGGAAGCCACCCGGTTTGCCGACGCGCTCGGCTCGATTCCGTTTGTCGTCGGCATCGGCACCATCATGAGCGAGACGTTGGGGCACGCCGACCTGGTGCTGCCGTCCACCCATCCGTTCGAAGAGTGGGGCGATTTCGTGCCCGACCCGGCCCCGCGACAGCACGTCGTCGGCTTCCAGCAGCCGGTGGTCCCGCCGTCGATTTCCGGCCGGAGTTTCGGCGACATCCTGCTGACGCTCTGGCATGACCTGCGACCCAATCTGGCCCCGCCCTGGGAAACCATGCGTGACGCCGTCCGAGCCAACGCCGCGCAGGTGTTCAGAGCCGGCGACTTCGAGGAACGCTGGATCGAGTTGCTGAAGAACGGCGGCGGCTGGAACGACGACTGGACGACCGACTTCGCTGGCGCCCCCGACTGGCACGTCAACCTGCTGGCCGAACCGGCCTTCAGCGACAACGGCGTCGAGTTCCCCCTGCACCTGATCCCCTTCGAGGGCGTGGCGCTGGGCGGCGGCGACGAGACGGCCAATCCCTGGCTGCAGGCGACGCCGGACCCGATCTCCACGGCGACCTGGACCACCTGGGTTGAAATGAACCCGTCCACCGCCGGGGCGCATAGCGTGACGCACGGTGACGTGGTGCGGATCGAGACCGCGCACGGCGACTTTGAGGCGACGGTCTACATTTCGCCCGCCGCCGCGCCCGGCGTGCTGGGCGTCCCAATCGGCCAAGGCCACGCCTTCGGCGGCCGCTGGCGCGAGAACCGCGGCGCCAACGTGCTTGCCAGCCTGTCTCCGCTGACCGTGGCCGGCTCGGGGGCGTTCGCCTGGGCGGCCACGCGCGCCCGCGTGCGGCCGACCGGCGACTATCGACGACTTCCGACTATCGAGGTCTTCCCGAACGCACGTAACGATGTCGAGGAACCGGTGGTGCAGATCACAAATGAGTAACCCAGCCAACGAGGCCGCCGCCCGCGCCAGCACTGTGGCGTCGATAGGCCAGACCATCCCCACGGATGCGGAAGTCGGCCCCCCGAGCGGGGTGCGCTGGGGCATGGTCGTGGACCTGGACCGCTGCACCGGCTGCCAGGCCTGCGTGGTGGCCTGCCAGGCCGAGAACAACATCGCGCTCAACGAGGAACAGCGGGTTCTCGAACGCCGCGCCAAGACCTGGATTCGAATCGAGCGCTACTGGGAAGGCGAGTTCCCGAACGCAAAGGCGCGCTTCATTCCGGTGCTCTGCCAGCACTGCGGCAACGCGCCCTGCGAGACGGTCTGCCCGGTCTGGGCCACCTACCACAACCGCGAGGGCCTGAACGTCCAGGTCTACAACCGCTGCATCGGCACGCGCTTCTGCGCCAACGGCTGCCCCTACTCGGTGCGCTACTTCAACTTCTGGAATCCCGAGTGGCCCGAGCCGCTGAACAACCAGCTCAATCCCGACGTCACCGTGCGAACCAAGGGCATCATCGAGAAGTGCACCTTCTGCGTGCAGCGGATCAACCGGGTTCAGATCAAGGCCAAGACCGAGGGGCGTGAGATCGGCTCGGGTGAGGTGCAGCCGGCCTGCGCCCAGTCATGCCCGACCAGCGCGCTCGTGTTCGCCGACATCAACGACCCCAGCAGTTACCCTGCGCGGCTGGCGGAGGCCGAGGCCGACCGCAGCTACACGCTCCTGGAGAACTTCGGTACCGACCCGGGGATCATTTACCTCAAGAAAGTCGACCCGCACGCCGAGATCGACGACCACGACCCCGCCCCGGTCGAGGCGCACGCATGATTCATCCCGAAGCCGCCGGCCTGAAGCTGACGCTGCGTCCGCCCTACCGGCCGCAGGCGCTGCGCATCTCGCTGAACAATGCGGGCATCGCGCTGCTGGCGGCCCTGGGCGCGCTGGGCGTGGTGATGTACGTGGTCAAGCTGATCACGGCCTGGGGTGACCGCGCGGCCTGGGCCTACCCGACCGTCGTGCTGATGTTCATTCTGTCCACGGCCACGGCAGCGCCCCTGATCGCCTACGCCTCGCGGATGGCCAAGGGCTACTGGGCCCTGCCCCTGCGCCGCATCGCCGCGCTCTACGCGGTGCCGTCGCTGCTCAGCTTTGTCCTGTTGATTCCCATCATGGCGACGTTGCCGCCGCTGGAAGGCCGCTCCAACCTCTGGTTTGGCTTCAGCGCGGGCGCGCCGTTCCTAACCGACGCGCTGGCGCTGGCGATCCTGCTGCTTACCGGGATGGCTTTGTTGTGGTTTTCGGCTGTGCCCGACCTTGCCGGTCCGCCCAGCCGCGTGCGGGCCATGGGCCGCTGGCAGCGCCTGCTCTACCTGAATTGGACAGGCACGACCCGGCAGTGGAAGACGCTACGCGCCGCCAACCTGACGCTCGGCGCCTTCTATCTGATGGGTTACGCCTTCGTGCACATGCTGCTGACGACCGATCTGGGCCAGAGCCTGCTGCCGGGCTGGCGCTCGGGCGTATTTCCCGTATACAGCGCCGTGACGGGCATCCAGGCCGGCATTGCCACGACCCTGCTGACGCTGGCTCTCATGCGGCGCTTTTCGCCGGAGGCAGGCCGCTTCATTGGCGACGAACAGGCGTCCGCGCTCGGCAAGATTCTGCTGGCCACCGTCCTGATGTGGTTCTACTTCTTCTGGTCCGACTTCCTGCTGGTCTGGTACGCCCGACTTCCCAGCGAGGTTGCGGCAATGCAAATCACGGTGGCCATCACCTACAAGCTGCCGTTTGTCCTGGCGGCCGTGTTGATGCTGGCCGTGCCCTTTGTACTGCTGATCTTCAACCCAATCCGGCAGTCGCTATCCCGGATCGGGGCGGTCTCGGCACTGATCGTTGTCGGCCTGATTTTTGACCGCATCCGCTTTTTCGTCGCGCCCATGGCCAACCCGTCGCCGTTCGGTCACGCGATGGAGGAACTGCCCGCTCCGGTCTGGCCGAACGCGCTCGATGTGTTGTTCATCATCGGCGTCATCGGCCTGATGTATGCGATCTACGTGTTTGCCGCCGCGCGCATCCCGGTGCTGAACGGCTGGGAGATGCGTGAGGGTTCCATGCTCCGCAAAGAGCGGACATTCATGAAGACGCACGTGCTCGTGATCGGGAAGCCGGACTAATGCAAGAACCGGTCGTTTCCGACACCCGCACCGCCAACCGCGAGTTGCTTGATTTCGTCTTCTCCTGGCCGGCGTGGTTCTTCGCGGTCGGCGGAGCGCTCAACGGCGTGTTGCTGGCCGGGGTCGCGGTTGTGATTCTGATGCTGATGTTCGGCCTCCAGTTCCTGGGATACGCCCACCCGGTGTACTGGGGCTTCCTGATCGTGAACTTCGTGTTCTGGATCGGGGTCAGCCACGCCGGGATCATGATTTCGGCCATCCTGCGGCTCACGCAGGCGGAGTGGCGGCGGCCCGTGACGCGTGCCGCCGAAGTTCTGACCGTCTTCTCGCTGCTCACGGCCGTCCAGTTCCCGCTTATCCACTCCGGGCGTCCCTGGCGGACGATGTACTGGACCTTCCCCTACGACTGGAATCGAGGCGCCTGGCCCAACCCGCGCTCGCCGCTGGTCTGGGACCCCTCGGCGATCTTCACCTACCTGACCTCGACGATCCTCTTCGTCTACGTCGCGCTGCTCCCGGACCTGGCGCTGGCCCGAGACCGGGCGCCAAACCCGGTCAGCCGCGCCATCTACGGCGGGCTGGCCATGGGATTCCGCGGCACCACCCGGCAGTGGCGGATCCAGACGGTCGCCGGCCTGTTGCTGTCCGCCATCATCCTGCCGATCTTCGTCTCAGTGCACTCCATCGTGTCCTGGGACTTCGCGGTCACCTCGGTGCCGGGCTGGCACAACACCATCTTTGCCCCCTACTTCGTGATCGGGGCCGTGCATTCAGGCGTGTCAGCCGTCGTGACGGTCATGATCGTGATGCGCTACGCCTTCGGCCTGAAGCGGTTCATAACCCGCGACCACATCGATTCGCTGGCGCGGCTGCTGATCGTTGTGGCTACGGTCTGGCTGTTCTTCTTCATGCTGGATCTGTTCTTCGGCCTCTACGGCACTGAACCGGCCGAGGTCGACACGTGGCAACGGCGCCTGGTGGAACCGCCGTGGGTGGTGATCGCCATCACCTTCATCCTCTGCGCCTACGTCATCCCGGTGCCGATGTGGCTGTTCCGCGGCATCCGCCGAAACTTCTTCTGGATGTTCGTGACCACGATCCTGGTCAACGTGGGCATGTGGCTGGAGCGCTACATGGTCATCGTGCCGGCCCTGGAGCGGAAGAGCGGCCTCACGTTCACCTACGGCGATTACGCGCCCTCGCTCTCCGAGTTCATACTCGTCGCCGCCTCGTTTGCCCTGGTGATTCTCGGGTTCCTGACATTCTCGAAACTGCTGCCGATCATGCCGGCCGCGGACATTAAGGAAGGCCAGATTCTGGCCGACCGCATCAGAGTTGGCCGGGCAAACGTCCCAGCCGCCATGCGGGAGTGAGGTCTATGGAAAGTCAATCCCAAGCCAAGCGCGAACTTCTGGCTCTCTATGAGGAGCCGGACCAGGCCGCCGATGGCGTCGAGCGCCTGCACAATGCCGGGTTCGAGGACTCCGACATCGAGATTCTGAGCAGCACGCCTTATCCGGCAGGCGCGTTCGGCGAGAGCCACACCAAGCACCGGCTGTTCGCCTTCCCGTTTGCCGGCGCCGCCTGCGGGCTGGCCGTGGGCGTGGCCTGGGTCGTCGGAGCGCAGGTCTCGCTGCCGATCATCACCGGCGGCAAGCCCGTGGTGGCCATACCGGCGATCATCCAGATCCTTTACGAAGGCACCCTGCTGGGCGCGGTGCTCTTCACCGTCCTTGGGGTCCTGTTCGAATCGCGCCTGCCTGACGGCGTGGGCCTGTATGACGATCGGATTTCCGAGGGCTACATCGGCATCTCAGTCATGGCACGCGAGCGCCGCATGGCCGACGCCCAGATCGCGCTGGAAGAAGCGTCCCCCATCGACTTGCTCTCCAAGGAGGGCAGTCTGATGCACTCGCCGGGAACCACGTGACCCTACCTCGAGCAAGACTCCGAGACCTCGCCGCGCTCGCCGTAGGGCTGGCGGCGGTTCTGACGCTCGTCGGCTGCGAGACGGGCGCCTACCCGCTTGACCTGTTTCCCGAGATGCACTACCAGGCCTCGTATCGCACGCAGGAACCGCCGCACGTCGGCGTGCCCGAAGGCTCGGTGCCGACCACGGGCGGCGAAGCGCCAGTCACGGACTTTGTCGCCGTGCTGCAAACGGAAAACCCGATGCTGTACACGGGTGAAACGATTCAGGCCGGCCGCGCGCTCTTCGTAACGAATTGCTCCATGTGCCACGGGATCAATGCCGACGGCGTCAGCTTCGTCGCCAGCAAGTTCGAGCAGTACCAGGAGAAGGCGCCGCCCTCCCTGAGCCGCGAAGACCTCGCGGAACTTCCGGACGGTTCCTATTTCTGGACGGTCACGAACGGCGTGAACCGAATGCCGTCGTTCAAGTCACTGCTCACGGCTGAGGAGCGGTGGTCGCTCGTCACGTACATTCGTTCGATACAGCCCTAGCCGGCGCGCCAGCGCCGCCTGAGCGGAAGCGTCCGTATGGCCGAAAGTCCCGTGGCGCTACTGGTTATCCTGCGTTTTATCCACGTGCTGGCGGCGGCCCTTTGGGTCGGCGGAGGGATCGTAGTCCTGGCCGCGCGTACGACGCCGAATGTCGCGCCGCTGTCCGGCATTTCCAGCGCCGCCCTGGGCCGAACGGTCGGACGGCTGGTCGGCACGGGGTTCGCCGTGTTTGTCCTCACGGGCACGCTGCTGACCTTCAACCGGCTTGCCGAACAGTCGATCGACGCGGCCTACGTCGCGGTCCTGGCGGCCAAGGTGCTGCTCGCCCTGGCCATGTTCCGGCTGGCGGTGCCCCGTCGCCGCCGGACGGACCCACAGGCCGCACCCTCAGCCAGCCAGCCCTGGTGGCGAGGGCGCACGGCCTTGATCGTTGCTCTCGGGCTGCTCGCCTATCTCCTGTCGTTGATCCTGAACGAAATGGCGGAACTCGGGTTCAGAAACGTGGGCTAGGCTGGAACCAGAAACGATGAACGAGCATCTACCGACCAGCCACGCTTCGGTCGCTCCGTCACCCCGGCCCCGGCTTTCAGGGAAACTGATCCTGTTGGCGGCCGCGCTGACGGCGGCCGTGGGGTTTCTGATCTGGACCGGCACCCAGGGCGCCACGGTCTACTACCACACCGTCGGCGAAGTACGCGCCATGGGCTCCGAGGCCTTCTACCGCTTGATTCGCGTGAACGGCGTCGTGGCGGACGGATCCATCGAAACGTCGGACGACGGCAACGTCATCAGCTTCGCGCTGCAGGACGACTCGGGGCGCCTGCCCGTGGAATACCGCGGCACGCCGCCCGATCTGTTCGGGTACTCGACCGCGGACCGCTATCAGGACGTGATCGTCGAGGGGCAGCTCGAACCCAGCGGCGCGTTTCGCGCCCGAAGCCTGATCGTCAAGCACGGGCCTGAGTTCGAGCCGCGCGAGATCCCATCACAGTAGGGGCTGACGGCGTCAAGGGCCCCGCGTCCGACGCCTTGCAGACCAAGCAGTCGACGGCGCCGGCTATTGCGGCGTACGACGTGGGCGTGCGGTTGGGCCAGCGCAATGTCCTGCGCGGGGTGGCGCTGGCGCTGGCGCCCGGCGAACGCGTGGCCATCGTGGGACCCAACGGCGCCGGCAAGACCACGCTGCTCCGCGCGCTGGCGGGGCTTTTGCGCCCTCGACGCGGCGAAGTCAGCCTCCGTGGGGGCAAAGGCCCGGAGGATCCGGCTTCCCGTGGCGGTCTCGGTTTTCTGGGACATCGTCCGCCGCTCTACCCGCACCTGACGGCCCGCGAGAATCTGACATTCGCGGCCCGGCTGCAGGGAGTCCCGGATGCTTCCCCACGGGTTCAAAGCTCGTTGGAGACCGTGGGTCTCTCGGCGGACGCCAACCGCCTGGTTCGTGACTATTCCCGTGGTATGCAGCAGCGCCTGGGACTGGCCATGGCGCTGCTGCCGGAACCAGACGTGTTGCTGCTGGACGAGCCCGACGCCAGCCTGGACGCCGCGGGGGTACGCGACCTGCCAGCGATGATTGACGCGCTGGCGCCGCGTGCGGCCTTGCTGTTCAGCACGCACGACGAGCGAGTTGCGCACGCGTTGGGCGCACGGATTGCGCGGCTGGAAGCCGGACGGCTCACGGACGATCCGCACAAGCCACCCGCACCGAAATCGCAGAGCATCGGGACCGGACCACGTCCGCCAAGCTTCGCCCGCGCCGTCTGGGCCATGATCGCCAAGGACGCTCGCGTGGAGTGGCGGGCTCGCGAGCAGGTGCCAACGCTGCTGATGTTCACCCTGCTGGCCGCGGTCGTCTTTGACATGGCGTTTATCGCCGCGCTGGGGTCGGAGGTCGCGGCCGTGGCCGTCGGGGTCCTGTGGGTCAGCGTGCTGCTGGCGGCCACGCTGGCCGGCACGCGCCTGTTCGCGACCGAGTATGAGCGCGGAACACTGGACGGACTGTTGGTCGCGCCCGTGGATCCGAGCGGCATCTACTTGGCCAAGTTCGTGCTGCTTGCGTTGGAGACGGCATTCGTTGGCGTTGCGCAACTGGTGTTTCTGAGCCTGCTGCTGAACGTCTCGCTCGTTCAGGCAACGACAGTGGGCGCCGTGGTGCTGGCGTCTGGGGCGATCAGCGCGGTCCTAGCGCTGCAGAGCGCCCTGGTTGTGAGCGCGCGGGCGCGGGAAATGCTGATGCCGCTGCTCGCCATCCCACCGGCCGTTCCGGTGCTGCTGGCCGGCGTGGGCATCACGCTTGGAGCGCTCGAGGTTACGCCCGCCGGTCAGCAGGGCGCCTGGTTCGGGTTGCTGGCCGTTGTCACGGTCGTATTCTTGACTCTGGGGACGGTGCTCTACCCGCACGCGGCCCGCACTTAACTGGAGGCCGGCGTGCGTCAGGTTCGAACGACCGAGTTGCCCAGCCAGAGGTGGCTTGGCGCGCTCCGGCACCCCGGAACTGCCGCGCTTTATGCTGCATTACTGCTAAGCATGGGCCTGGCGATCTTCATGGCGTTCATCTTCGCGCCGGCCGAGCGGGTGCAGGCCGAGGTCTACCGGTTGCTCTTCGTGCACGTCCCGAGCGCCTGGCTTTCGTTCGTCGCGTTCGGAGTTGTGGCATCTGGCAGCCTGATGTACCTCATTCGCGGAAAGTCCCATTGGGATCGCCTTGCGCACGCCTCCGCCGAGATTGGCGTGTTGTTCACGACCCTCGCCCTGGTCACGGGTTCGGTGTGGGGGCGCAGCGTCTGGGGCGTGTGGTGGCAGTGGGATCCGAAGCTAACCACAACCCTCATCATGTGGTTCATCTACGTGAGCTACCTGGCGTTGCGCTCGTACATCGACGAGCCAGACGTCCGCGAGCGGATGGCCTCGGTGCTGGGCGTGGTCGGCGTGGTCAGCGTGCCTATCGTCTGGTTCTCTGCCGAGTGGTGGCGGAGCCTGCACCCAACGCCGGCAGTGACCAACCCCGGCGGGGGCATGGCGCCCGAAATGCTGATCACGCTGCTGGTGTCCGTGGCCGCTTTTACCGTCTTCTACGCGGTGCTGGTGCGGCAACGCATTCAGCTTGAATTGGCCGTTGCCGAATTGGGAAGCCTGCGTGAGCGACTGCACGAACGAAGCGAGGAAACCGCATGACGAGCGACCTGCTATTCCTGTTCATCGGCTTCAGCGCTGTGTGGCTGGGTGTCTTCGGCTATCTGGTCTACGTGACCGGGCGCGTGCGCGGCGTGCGCGACGAACTGCATGACCTGAAGGGACAGCTTGACGCACCTCAGGTGGGGCCGGAAGCGCCAAGCAACTGACACACTCGACGTCAATGCTCGGCCGCCCCTGCTGGTAGTTCATCCGCGGCATGCCTGACCTCGTAGATGCCGGTCGCCTGGGACTTGGTGTTGCCTTTGGCGTGGCCGTGCTGCAGGTGCTGCTGGGAGTCGCCGGCGTCGTGCGCCGAACTCCGGAACTGAGTCGAAGCGCGGCCAACGCCGCATCAGTCCAGGCCGCGTTGTTGACGGTGGTTGTCGCTGGCCTGGCTGCTGGGTTTCTGGCCAGGGACTTTTCAATTCAGTTCGTGGCCGACCATTCCAGTTCGGCCATGCCGACGGGTCTGACCATCGCGGCGCTGTGGGGCGGCCAGGAAGGCTCGCTGCTGTTCTGGACCTGGGCCATGAGCCTCTTTGCGGCGGTAGCCACGCGCCGCATGCTCGCCGCAGATACCGCAATCGGGCCACACGGAATCGTTGTCCTCAGCGGCCTGCAACTGTTCTTTCTCGGCGTGCTGGTGTTTACGTCGTCGCCGTTTTCGCGCCTGGTGACCGCGCCGGCCGAGGGCCGCGGACTCAACCCGCTGCTATGGGATAGCGGCATGCAAATCCATCCGCCGATGCTGCTTACGGGGTACATGAGCTTTGGGATCCCATTTGCGTTTGCCATCGGGCTGCTGCTGGCCGGACGGGTTACCCAGCGCTGGCTGCGCGAAATGCGGAACTGGATGCTGCTGGCCTGGGCGATTCAAAGCGCCGGGCTGCTGCTGGGCGCCTGGTGGGCCTACCGGGTGCTGGGCTGGGGGGGCTATTGGGGGTGGGACCCCGTGGAGAACGTGGCGCTGCTGCCCTGGCTGGTGGCCACGGCCTACCTGCACTCCGCGCTCGCGCAGGAACGACGCGGCCAGCTGCGCGCCTGGGCGATTGGACTGGTGCTGGCAAGCTACGCCCTGGCGATTTTCGGCACCTTCGTGGTGCGCAGCGGCGTGCTGTCGTCGGTCCACTCATTTGCTCTTTCCGACGTCGGCCCGATCTTCTTCGTCTTCGTCGGCGCGCTGCTCATCCTGTCGGCCGCGCTCTTCATCTATCGCCTGCCGCTGATCCGCTCGGACGAACCGATCACAGCCGTCGCCTCCAAAGAGGCCGGCTTCCTGATCAACAACCTGCTGATGCTCGCCATCGCGGCGGCCACGTTCTGGGGCACGGTCTTCCCGATGGTGACCGAGATCGTGCAGGGCGCGCGCATCGCGGTCGGACCGCCCTTCTATACCCAAGTGAACGTGCCCTTGCTCATCGCAACCCTGGCGCTGCTGGCCATCTGGCCGCTCTTGGCCTGGCGTCGCACGTCTCCTCGCGCGGCCTGGCGGGCGACCCGCTGGCCCATCGCCACGCTGGTGCTTATGTCAGCGCTGTTGGCGGTCCTCGGCATGCGCGACGGTCTCCCAATCGTCGCCATTGGACTGACGGCGGCCGTGGCAGTCGGCGTCGCGCTGGAATACGCCCGCAGCCTGCGCGCCGGATTCGCCCGCCGGCGCGAGTCGCCGGGCGGCCCGATGCCCCTCTTCCTGGGCAACCGGCGGCGCCTCGGCAGTTACCTCGTGCACCTGGGCATCGCGATCCTGGCGCTCGGCATCATTGCCTCGGCCTCCTTCGGCCAGGAGACCGCCGCTACCGTTCAGCGCGGCGAGGCCGTCAGCCTCGGCGCGTACGACGTCGTCTTTCGAGGACTTCGCAGTAGCGTCGAGCCCGGCCTCAATACCGTGGCCGCCGAGGTCGAAGTGTTGCGAGACGGCGTTGTAATCGACCGCCTGTCCCCGGCGCGCCGGATTCACGCCGGCTGGGCGAACCAGCCGACCGCCGACGTTGCCGTGAGCACCACCCTGCCGCACCTGGATGACGTGTACGTGCTGCTGAGCTCATGGGACCAGACTGGCGCATCCGCGACCCTCCGGGTCCTCATCAACCCACTCGTCGTGTTGCTGTGGATCGGCGGAATCGTCTACTTCGCAGGCATCCTGGTCGTTGCCTGGCCGGCGGCGCGGCGCGACACGGCCGCGGTCTCGTCGGTCGTCGCGCAGCCCGCAGTCTCGTGAAGCTGCGCGGCGCACGCCTGCTGCTCGGTCTGCTCGCCGCGCTCGCGCTGGCCGCCGTGGCGCACGCGGCCGATGAGCCGGACCTGGCAACGCGCAAGCGCATGTGGTCGATTGCCACGCGGCTCGACTGCCCCGTCTGCCAGGGCCAGTCCGTGCGCGAATCCAACGCCCAACTCGCCGCCCAGATGCGCGAGATCATCACCATCAAACTCCAGGCCGGGGAGTCCGAAGAACAGATCATGGGCTTCTTCGCCGACCGCTACGGTCCCGGCGTGCTGCGCGAACCGCCGCGCGAAGGACTGGCGCTGGGCGTCTGGATCGGGCCGCTGGTCATCCTTGCCCTTGGCATCGTGCTGCTCGGCTGGGTTCTGGCCCGCGGACGCCGGCCTGCCGCCGCCGCCGCAGACGGCGATCTGGCCGCCTACGAGCGCTTGGTGGACGATCTTCGCCGACCCGGGCGCAACTCCCCACCGCCGGCGTGACAGCCCCACTCCTCAGTCTGGCGATCCTGTTGATCGCCATTGCCGGTCTGGTCTGGATGCTCGTGCCGCTGGTCCGGCGCTTGCCGGAACGCGCGGACAGAGACGGCACGGACGACGACGTAGCGGTCGAGCGCGGGCTGCGCATGTTGGATGACCTGCAGGCCGAACGCGACCGCGGCGCAATCAGCGCGGCCGATTTCGAGCGCGTCAGCGGCGACATCCGCCGGGACACCGCCCAGCGCCTGCATGACCGCGACCAGCGGCGCGCTCGGCTGGATGCGGCAATCGAGGCCCTGGTCAGCGGCGCCGCGCCGGCTGCATCTCCCGCGTCAGCCGCCGCGCCTTCTCGCGCCCGCGCACTGGCCTGGATCGCGCCCAGCGTCGCCCTGGTGGCCATGCTGGGGGCGCTGGTAGCCGTCATCACGGTTGGGGCGCGTGCCTCGGCCGCGGAACAGTCGCCCGTCGGCAACGTCGGCGTGGCCGCTATCTCCGGTTCGGCGGTGTCGGCCGACGACCCTGATCTCATAGTCGTGACCCACGCCACCGGCGCCCAACTCAGCCGTGACGGCGGACAGTCCTGGACGCCAATTCAGGGGCCAGGACCAGCCGTAGCTGCAGCATCGGCCCCGGGCACGCTCTACGTGGTGGCCGGCGACGGGGTCTGGTCCAGCCGGGATCAGGGCGCAACCTGGAGTCGCGAGAGCAACTTTCCGGCCCTGCGGCTGCTGGCCGCTGGACCCCGCACCAGCCGCATGGCCGGCGTGGACGACGCGGGCGCAATCCTGGTCAGCAACGACGCGGGCCGCACGTGGGACCCCGGTCCAGACGACGCCCCACGCGGCCTGACGGGATTAGCCGTCGTCGACTTCGACGCGCCGTTCCTCCTGGCCGCAACCGGCGCCGAGGGCGTGCTCGCCTCGGAATCCAGCGGCGGCTGGCGCGGCGCCAACGGGTTCGTCAACGGCGCCCTGCCGACCATCACCGTCCGGGCGGTCGTCTACGAGCCTGACACCGGTGACAGCTTTAGTTCCGCGGCCGGCGACCGCTTCGAAGGCGCGGCCGTCGTCGCGACCGATGCCGGCGTGTTCAAGTCCGTCGATGGGATGCAGTCCTGGCTGCAACTGCCTCTGCGGGCAGACGTGCGCACCCTGGCTGTCAACGGACGCACGCTTTACGCCATCGCGGCGGACGGGTCGGTCTACCGCAGC
The DNA here is from genome assembly GCA_965263175.1 of Chloroflexota bacterium. Taxonomy (GTDB): domain Bacteria; phylum Chloroflexota; class UBA11872; order UBA11872; family UBA11872; genus UBA11872. Next base: position 1,609,588 of record OZ253587.1, on the reverse strand, counting down.
CGCGACGCCGGTACGAGTTGGCGATGAAACGCGGGATCGGGCTTGCCGCCGCCCTCGTGCTCCTGTTTCTTGCCACGGTTCCCGGCGTGAGCGCCGAGGGTAGCGGCGAGATTGTGGGGCGCCTGACGCCGACCACTTCCGGCGCAGCGCTGCCCGACGGTCTGGTGGTGCGACTCGACGGGTTCCGCCAAGCCGACCGCCTGCCAACCCGCGAGACGACGGTAGGGGCCGATGGCGCGTTCGTGTTTTCCGACGTGTCGGCCGGCGGCGAGTACGCCTACCTCGTCTCGCTCCAGGCCGGCGGTGTGCGCTACAGCAGCACGGTTCTCCAGGTCCTCGAGGGCCAGCGCACCTCGGTCGAAATCAACGTTTTTGCCGTAACCGAACAGGACCCCGGCATTAGCTTCCGCAGCCTCACCCGCCTGCTCAGGCGGCAGACGGCCGACACGCTATCAGTCGTCGAAGTCGCCGAAGTGCACGTACCCGGCGACCGCGCCTACCTTCCGCTACAGCAACCGGGTTCACCGCCGCCTCTCCGCTTCGCTGTGCCCGACGGCGCCTTCAACCTCCAGCCCGTCGCGGGCTTCGCACCCGGCGACGCGGTCATCGGCGGCCCGGGATTCGCCGTGTTCGCCGGGCTGCAACCGGGAGTAACGACCCTGGTGTACGGCTACCAGCTGGCCCTGGCGGGAGGCGCCGTTGCCTTCGATTGGTCGCCCACGCTGAACGCCGACGTCGTGATTCTGTTGATCGAGTCCGGCCAGCTGCGCGCAACCATCAGCGGGCTTGAGCCTCGCGGCGACGACGCCTTCGGCGGTACCAGCGTCCAGCGCTGGCAGGCGAACGACGTGGCCGCCAGTCACACCGTCGGCGTGCACGTGACCGAAACCTCGTTGCCCGGGATCGTGCGCGCGCTGCGCGCCACGACCGCCGACCGCTGGGCGCTCGTGGCAACCGGCCCGGCCATCGTTGCGGTGCTAGCGCTCGTGGTCTGGCGGCGCGGCTGGCGCCGCGAGCCGTCCACCGATCCGGCCGTCCGCGCCAGCCAGCTCCTATTGGAACTGCGCGCGCTGGACGCTTCCACAGAACCGGAAGCGTCCGAACGCCGCGCCGAGGCCAAGCACGCGCTGGTGATGCTCCTGGAGCGACAGCCGGGACTGCTCGGCGACCTCCGACGCACGAACCGCCCGCCGCCTTCTGCATCGACTGACCAGCCTTGAATCGCGCCAAACCAGATATTTCAGCTTTGACTCCACGCAGGATCAGGCGCGCCAGCCCCATCAATTGCAGCCCCCGCCCTGCCTCCATAAGATCACTTGTGTGAACGAAGTCCACCACGACGTCATCATCATCGGGGCCGGTGGGGCCGGGCTGCGCGCCGCAATGGCGGTTGTGGAAGCCAATCCCGACCTCTCCATTGGCTTGGTGTCCAAGGTCTACCCGATGCGCAGCCACACCGTGGCCGCCGAGGGGGGCATGGCCGCAGTCATCAAGGCCAACGACGCCCGCGAACACCACATCTACGACACCATCAGCGGCTCCGACTGGCTGGCTGATCAGGACGCCGTCGAACTGTTCGTCGACGAGGCCCCGCGCGAACTCATCCAGTTGGAGCACTGGGGCTGCCCCTGGAGCCGGGAGGACTCGGGGCACGTCGCGGTCCGGCCGTTCGGCGGAATGCAGATCGAACGAACCTGGTACGCCGCCGACAAGACGGGCTTCCACGTGCTGCATACGCTTTTTCAAGCGTCCTTGCAGTTCAGCCAGATCACCCGCTACGACGAATACTTTGCCACCAGCCTGCTGACCGCCGACGGCCGCTGCCAGGGCTGCGTGGCGCTCGAACTGCGCACCGGCGAGATCCACGTCCTGCGCGCCAACGCCGTCCTCATCTGCACCGGTGGCTTCGGCCGCATATTCCCCTTTACCACCAACGGCTCCATCAAGACCGGCGACGGGCTGGCGCTGGCCTACCGGACCGGCGTGGCGCTCAAGGACATGGAGTTCGTCCAGTATCACCCCACCGGTCTGCCGGGCACCGGCATCCTGATCACCGAAGCCGCGCGCGGCGAAGGCGGCGTCCTGCTCAACAACCAGGACCGGCGCTACCTGCAGGACTACAACCTGGGCGCGCCGCTGGACATTCACGATCCGCGCCATCCGCAGAACCGCACGATGGAACTCGGGCCGCGCGACCGCCTGTCCCAGGCCTTCATGCACGAGCAGGCCGCCGGACGAACCTTCGAGGGTCCCTACGGCGACTACGTGCACCTGGACGTGCGCCATCTCGGCGAAGAGCGCATCGATTCCCACATCCCATTCGTACGCGAACTCGCCCTTAGCTACGCCGGCATCGACCCGGTTGCCGAGCCAATTCCGGTACGGCCCGTCGTGCACTACATGATGGGCGGCATCGACACCGACGTTGACGGCGCCACCACCCTCCCCGGCCTTTACGCCGCCGGCGAATGCGCCTGCGTCAGCATCAACGGCGCCAACCGCCTCGGGTCCAACTCCTTGACGGAACTGGTCGTCTTCGGCGCGCGCGCCGGACGTCACGCCGCGGCCGCGGTCGCCGGGCAGCAACTGTCCGACGGTCCCGAAATCGAGCGTCAGGTCACTGCCGAACTCGACCGGCTGGCCGAACTGCGCGCCCGACCCGCCGGCGGCGAGCGCGTTGCCGTCGTACGCGACAACCTCACCACTGCCATGGAAGCCGGCGCCGGTATCTTCCGCGACGAGGCCACGCTGGACGCCTGCTGCGCCACGCTGCGGGAGCTGCATGAACGCGCGGCCAACATCTCGCTGGACGACTCGAGCCCCGTCTACAACACGGAGTTGATCAGCGCGCTCGAGCTGGACTGCATGCTGGACATCGCGGACACGGTGGCCCACTCGGCGCTCCACCGCACCGAGTCTCGCGGCTCGCACCAGCGCACCGATCACGCCGCCCGCGACGACGCGAATTTCCTCAAGCACTCAATGGCCTACCGCACGGACGAAGATCCGCGCATCGAATTCAAAGACGTGGTCATCACGCGCTGGCCACCCGCCGAACGCGTCTACGGAACCTCCGCCGACAAGGATGGGAAACCCGAATCGTGAGCGAGACGACGATCCGACTTGAAGTCTTTCGCTATCGACCGGACAACCGCGGACCGAGCTTGCAGAGCTACGACGTGCCCTACCACGACGACTGGGTCGTGCTGGACGCGCTGAATTATGTCAAGAACTACATTGACGGCTCGCTCAGCTACCGCTGGTCCTGTCGCATGGGCGTCTGCGGCTCCTGCGGCATGCAGGTCAACGGCGAACCCGTCCTCACCTGTGCGGCGTTCCTGCGCGACCACTTGCCCGGGCCGGTACGCGTGGAACCGCTCACCAACTTCCCCGTCGAGCGCGACCTGGTCGTCGACATCAACGGCTTCATGGAAAAACTGGATCACGTCACGCCCTACCTGATCCGTGACGACGAGGCGGACGACCTAGGCGCAGAATTCATGCAGACGCCGACGCAACTGGACCGCTACAAGCAGTTCAGCATGTGCATCAACTGCATGCTGTGCTACGCGGCCTGTCCGGTCGTGGGCCGGGTGGATGAATTCATCGGTCCGGCCGCGCTTGCCCTGGCCCAGCGTTACAACCTGGACTCGCGCGACCAGGGCAAACAGATCCGGCAGGACGTGATCTTCCAGAACGAGGGCATTTGGGAGTGCACCTTCGTGGGTGAGTGCTCCGAGGTTTGCCCCAAGCACGTCGACCCAGCGGGCGCGATTCAGCAAGCCAAGCTCGAAGGCGCCGTGGACTACTACAAGCGGTTGCTGACGCCGTGGGTCAAGCGCCCGTGAACCGACCGCTGGACCGGCGGATGGGCTGGACCTGGTGGACCCAGAAGGGGACCTATTTCCGCGTGTTCCTGCGCGAGGCCACTTCGGCGTTCATCCTGGCGGAGATCGTGCTCTTCATGCTGCTGGTCCATAAGGCCGGACAGGATGCGGAGACCTACCGCGCCTATCGGGACTTCCTCTGGCATCCGCTGATGGTTGTCTTCCATCTCCTGGCGCTCGCATTCGCGCTCTGGCACTCGGTCACCTGGTTCCTGCTCACACCCAGCGCGCTGCCACGGCAGATCGCCGGCCGGCGCGTCCCGGCCGCGTTCATTGTGAGCCAGCAGTTTGCGGGTCTGGCGGCGGTCACCGTGCTCTTGGCCCTCTGGGTGGCCTGGGTCGGCGCAACGTGAGCGGACGCTCGCATGAGGCGTTGTTCTGGTCGCTGTTCGCGGCTGGCAGCGTTCTGGCCGCGTTGATCGTGCCGGCGCTGATCCTTGTGAGCTCGGTCTTCGGACCATTCGGCTGGCGCTGGTTCGCCGACGCCTTTGCCTACGAAGGCGTGCGCGACCTGCTGCACCCCGGCATCGTGCGCGCCGCAATCGGGGTGGTCGTGGCCCTGATCGCCATACACGCCTGCCATCGGCTGCGCCACCTGGCGGTGGACCTGCACGCGCCGCTGCCGGGGGGTCTGATTGCGCTGGTGGCCTATGGCGGCGCGGTGGCCGTTGCGGCCCTGACCGCAGTGTTTCTGGCACTCGTCTAGCGGGGCCAGCCGCTCGGTTGGCGGCGCGGGTCAGAGCAGGAGCTTATTCAGTCCCACCACTAGTGCCGTAGTCAACGTGACCGAAGTCGCGGCAACCACGCCCAAGCGGATGGTGAGGCGAAGCTCAAGATCTTGCAGGTCTGACTTAAGTGCCGCCTTTGCCGCAAGTTCTGCCATGTCCGTCTTGGTCGCAAACCGTTCCAGGTCCGCTTTGGTCGCAAACCGTTCCAGGTCCGCTTTGGTCGCAAACCGTTCCAGGTCCGCTTTGGTCGCAAACCGTTCCAGGTCCGCCTTGGTGGCGAATCTCTTCAGGTCCACCTTGGTCGCGAAGTGCTCCAAGTCCGCTTTGGTGGAAAAGCCCTCTAGATCCGCCCTAGTGGCGAAATCCTGCAGATCCGTCCTGGTAGCGACCTCCTGCAGATCCGCCGTTGTGGCAAATCCTTCCAAGTCTGCCTTGGTTGCGACCCACCTCAGGTCCGCCTTAGTAGCGACCTCTTGCAGATCCGTCTTGGTCACACGGTTCCCGTTCGCGACTGCCTGAACGATCTCGGCAACCGCTTCAGCCTGTGCGTCCCCGAACCCTGCCGCCTTCAGCGTTCGAGCTGCGCGCAGCGTATCGAAGACAGCCATAGCGCACCTCCAACTCTTGAAGCTGACTGTACACGGTTCCATGGCCGCGTCCAACGGAACCATCGGGCCTGCCACGCGCCCCTACACTGGACGCCATCCGCGCCCGGGATCTCCTGACACGATGCGCATAACCGAGGTCCGTACGGTCGTTTTCGAGCACGAACTCCGCCGCCCGCTGGGCGATGTCAACAGCCCCACTGGTCGTTCGCTCACGTCCGGCCTGGTGGTCTACGTGGACACCGACGCCGGAATCTCCGGAATGGGTCTCGGATCTGCTATCGGGCAGCCGCACGTCCGGAGCCTGGCCAAGCGGCTGATTGGATCCGACCCGCGCGGGGTGCGGGGTCTGTGGAAGCGAATGATGGATCTCGTATTCAAGCTGGGCCCGGTGGGCCCGATTGGCACGGGGCTGTCCGCGCTCGACCTGGCGCTGTGGGATCTGAAGGCCAAGGCCAACGGCGAGCCGCTGTGGCGCACGCTGGGCGCCTCGACGCCGCGCGTGCGCGCCTACGCCAGCGGCCTCGACTCGCCGCTGTCCGACGAGGAGCTGTTCGACTACTACGCCGGAATGGCCGCGCGCGGCGTGTCCGCCGGCAAGCTCAAGGGCGGGGCGAACTTCCAGGACGACCTGCGCCGGCTGGGGATCATGCGCGATGCGCTCGCCACGTCCGGCAAACGGGTGGACGTGATGCTGGACGTCAACGAGTACTGGACGCCAAAGGAAGCCATCCGCCGCGTGCGCGAGATCGAGCGCAGCTTCGACCTGACCTGGATCGAGGAACCCGCGCGGCGCTGGGATGCCACGGGGCTACGCCAGGTGTCCGACGGCGTGGCCGCTGCAGTGGCTAGCGGTGAGAACCTGCGGCACCCGGGCGAGTTTCTCCACCTGCTTGACCATCGGGCGATGGACGTCGTCCAAGTCGGGTCGGACACGTGCGGCGTCACCGGCGCGATGATCGTGGCCGATATGGTCTACGGCATCGAGCGGCCGGTCTCGGTAATGAATTCCCCCGGCAGCTTCATGGCGCACGCGGCGGCGGCGATGCCCAATCACACCATGCTGGAAGTCCTGGGCGCCGGTCGGGACGCACTGTTCGACATCGACATCCGGTTAGATGACGGCTGGCTCGTCCTGGGCGAGCGGCCCGGGTTTGGCATCGAATTCGACCCAGATCTGCTGGCTTCCCACACCGTTGAACAGGCGTCACCCGAAGCCAGTGCGAGCCCCTGGGGCCGGCGACCGGGCGCGGGACTCTACGCCTGAGCCGGCCAGCGCAACCTGTAGCTGGAGGCGTGCCTGCCTGTCGGGAGCCCAGGAAGAGTGAAGACTGCCACGGGGGGCGCCGCCTCGTTCCGCCCAGCGCAGCTCCTGGTCAGCCACGTAGATATCGACGCTGCTGTAGACGGGGCCACGCGCCATGCGCACCATCCAATACGCCACGGCAGGAACGATAAACAGGACGGCCCGAATGAGAAAGATCAGAACGTTCCTAGAGGGCCTCCCCGTGCGTAAAGAAGAGGGAACCTCTCCAGAAGACGTATCCCAAGCAAGCGTACGGCCTACGCCACAGCCAGGGCTGTCATCGCCACGGCTGCGACCAGCGGTACGGTGAAGTTGTCGTCGACTGGCAAGGGCGCAAGCTCAACGAGGGCGGCGACGATGGCGCCCGGGACAATCCACCACATTAGCTGAACGTCGGGATGAAGCGACGCCAGCGCGCCAGCGGCGACAGACCCGCCCGCGAAAGCGCCCGTCCCCGCCAGCGACTTGCCGAATACACGCACCCGCCGGTCCCGAACGCCAACCAGGGCAGCGAGCGGGTCGCCCACGGACATGAACAGCAGGGCGAGCACCGTGATCTGCTTGTCGAATACGAATACGATGAACGTCGCGGACAGCGCCATGTAGGTGGCGCCGGTCACCTGCCAGCGCTCCGTGTCCTTGAAGAAGGGCAGGCGGCGGACGACTAGGTCGTTCACGGAAGGCTTCAAGCCACGCCCGACCTCGAACGACAGCGCGGTCGCGCTCCCTGCAATCAAGCCCCACCTAACCAAGTCGCTCGGCAGCAAGAGGACGCCGACGGGGATGGACGAACCGGCCAGCAGGTGAAAAAGACGCCGCAGCCAGAGTGTCGGCGCCACGGACGGCTCCGACAGAAATTCCTTGACTGGCGTTGGCAGCTTCATCGGCTCGGCTCGCCTCCCTCGGCGTCGGAGAGCGCCCGTGGCTTGGGCGTTAGGCAGGCTATCGGTCCCACTCCGTCGTCCACTGCCTCCCTGGTTTTCCGCAGACCACCCGTGTGGTGCAGGCTGGTCCTCACCATCCCCGTCACGCGCCCCAATGCCAGCAGGCTATGGAACGCCTCCAAGATGCCCGGCCTGCGGAAACACACTGCGCGACTGGTAAGCCGCGCCGGAAATCGTGACAATGGGCGCGCATGTTCCGCCACTGCCAGAAAACGGAGGCCGCCTTGCGCGCGATCCAATACGCCGCACCCTCGACCGTAGAAAACGCCATAGCCATCCTTGCCGAGCACGGCTCTAACGCCCGCATGTTTGCCGGCGGGACAGACCTTATCGTCCAGGTTCGCGAAGACGCTCTCGACACCGAGGTCTTCGTGGACGCCAAACACATTCCCGACTTGATGGACGTTTCGGTCAACGCCGATGGCAGCACCACGCTCGGGGCCGCTGCTCCCTGCCACCAGCTTTACAACGACGCCCAGTTCACGGCCAGCTACCCGGCCGTGGTGGACGCCGCTCGCATTATCGGCAGCACCGGCATTCAGGGGCGCGCGTCGGTCGGCGGGAACCTCTGTAACTCGGGTCCCGCCGGAGACACGATTCCGGCGCTGATCGTCCACTCGGCGGTCTGCAACATCGCGGGGCCTGACGGACAGCGCACGGTGGCCGTAGCGGACTTTTGCACCGCACCGGGCCGCAACGTGCTGCAGGACGGCGAATTGCTCGTCTCCATTACCCTTCCCAAGCCGGCCGCGGGATCGGGGACGCACTATCTGCGCTTCATCCCCCGTAACGAGATGGACATCGCGGTCGTCGGCGCCGGTGCTTATCTGCAACTCGACGGCGAGAGCATCACGGCAGCCCGCGTCGCGCTCGCGGCCGTGGCGCCCACGCCTCTCTTCGTTCAGGCTGCTGGTGACGCCCTGGTGGGCATGACGGCCGACGAAGACGCGTTCGCGGTTGCCGCCGATATCGCCCGCGACGCCGCCTCGCCCATCGACGACATGCGCGGCACGGTGGCGCACCGCAAGCAACTGTCATACGTTCTCACCCAGCGCGCCCTGCGCGGCGCCAAGGCTCGCGCCCAGGGAGGCAGTCCGACCAATGGCCACTGAAATCCTGTCGGGAAAGGTCCACGTCCAGACCACAATTAACGGCGAGCCGGTGGACTTTCTCGCCGAACCGCGGGAGAGTCTGCTGGAAGTCCTGCGCGACAACCTGGGGCTGACCGGCGCCAAGGAAGGCTGTAACAACGGCAACTGCGGCGCCTGCAACGTCGTGATGGATGGGACGTTAGTCAACTCCTGCTGCGTGCTCGGCGTCGAAGCAGCGGGCTCGACCATTGACACCATCGAGGGCGTTGCCTCGCCGACCGGGCTGCATCCCCTTCAGCAGTCGTTCCTTGAGAACGCTGCCCTCCAGTGTGGCGTCTGTACGCCCGGCTTCATCGTCGCCGCCAAGGCGCTGCTGGAAGAAAACCCGAATCCCACTGAATACGAAGTTCGCTGGTGGCTGGCCGGCAACCTCTGTCGGTGCACGGGCTACGACAAGATCGTACGCGCCGTTCTGGACGCCGCCGAACGCATGCGCGCGGAGGCTTAACCATGGCCATCGACACTCGAATCGCCCCCAAAATCAAGCATCACGACGAGACATACAAGGTCATCGGAACGCGGCCGATTCGCCATGACGGCCTGGAGAAGGTCACTGGCGAAGCGCGCTACGGCTCCGACATTAACCTGCCCGGCCAGCTGCACGGCAAGGTGCTCCGCAGCCCGCACGCGCACGCGCGGGTTCTCAGCATCGACACCAGCCGCGCGGCGGCCCTGGACGGCGTTCGCGCCGTAATCACAAGCGCCGATCTGCCCGACCCGGGCGACAAGCTGACCGGCGGCGGTGAGGCGCCCGGCCTTCTGGTCAAGTACAAGAGCGCCAACATGCTGGCGCGCGGCAAGGTCCACTACCACGGCCACGCCGTTGCCGCCGTAGCGGCCATCAATCCGCACATCGCCGCCGAGGCCGTCAAGCTGATCGACGTCGAGTACGAAGTGCTCGATCCGGTGCTTGAGGTCTGGGACGCCATGAAGCCCGACGCGCCGGTCATCATCGAGGATCTGTACACCGCCAAGGCCGACGGAACGACCGGCGATACGCCGAGCAACGTCGCGGCGGAAATGCTCTACGAGGTTGGTGACGTCGACGCCGGGTTCGCCGAGGCGGACCTGGTCGTGGACCGCGAGTTCACCTTCGGCGTTGTCCATCAGGGTTACATCGAAACCCACAACGCGACCGCGCATTGGCTCAAGGACGGCCACCTGCACGTCTGGTGCAGCTCCCAGGGCGCCTTCAGCATTCGCCAGGAGTTGGCCGACCTGCACGACCACCCGATCACGAAGATTCACGTGACGCCGATGGAGATTGGCGGCGGCTTCGGCGGCAAGACCACGGCTTACCTGGAGCCGCTGGCCGCCCAGATGTCCCGGAAGACCGGCCATCCGGTCAAGATGAGCATGGACCGGGCGGAGGTCCTGATGGCCACCGGTCCGACTCCGGGCGGCTATGTGCGCGTCAAGCTTGGCGTCACCAAGGACGGCATGATCACCGCCGGTTACGCCAACCTCAAGTTCGATGCCGGTGGATACCCGGGCTCGGTCGTGGGTGCCGGCTGTCGCTGCGTGTTCGCGCCGTACAACATGCGGAACGCCAAGGTCGAGGGCTTCGACGTCGTCGTCAACAAGCCCAAGACCCATGCGTATCGGGCGCCGGGCGCCACTCACGCCGCGTTCGCCAGCGAGACGGTTGTGGACGAGATCTGTCGCGAACTTGACATCGATCCGGTCGACTTCCGCCTCATGAACAGCGCCAAGGAAGGCGACTGGCAGCTTGCCCAGCCGCCCTATCCGCGCATCGGCCACATTGAGTGCGTTGAGGCCGCGCGTGATTCCGACCACTGGCAGACCCCGCTGGCAGCCGCCCCCGGCAAGCAACGCGGGCGCGGCTTCGCCTCCGGCTTCTGGTTCAACGTCGGCCTCACCTCCAGCGCCCTGGCGAGACTGAACAACGACGGCAGCGTGACGCTTTTGGAAGGTTCCACCGACATTGGTGGAACCCGCACCTCGGTCGCCATGCAGTTCGCCGAAACCCTCGGGATCTCCGTCGAGGACGTGAATCCCATCGTGGCCGACACCGATTCGGTCGGACAGACCGATGTGACCGGCGGCAGCCGCGTCACCTTTGCTACCGGTCTAGCGGCCCACAACGCGGCGAACGACATGAAGGACCAGATCGTCGAGGGCCTGGCGGATCTCTGGGACGTGGCCGCTGAGTCGATCACCCACGCCGACGGAAGCTTCTCGGTAAACGGGAATTCAGCCACCGTTCGCGAAGCCGCCGAACTGCTGGCAACTGAAGGCGTCTTCCCGATCGGCAAGTCCACGGTAACGCCCACGCGCGAAGGCGGCGCGTTCGCGGTCCACATTGCCGACGTGGAAGTGGATGTCGAAACCGGCAAGGTCGAGATCCTTCGCTACACCGCCGTCCAGGACGCGGGGGTCGCCATCTACCCGCCCTACGTCGAAGGTCAGATGCAGGGTGGCGTGGTGCAGGGCGTCGGCTGGGCATTGAACGAGGAGTACGTCTACGACGACGACGGTCGCCTGCGCAACGCCAGCTTGCTGGATTACCGCATGCCGACGACGCTCGACGTTCCCAACATCGAGACGATCATCGTGGAGGTTCCCAACCCCGGCCATCCTTACGGAGTGCGGGGCGTGGGCGAGGTGCCGATCGTGCCGCCGCCCGCGGCCGTAGCCAACGCGATCTTCGACGCAACCGGCGTGCGCATGCGCGACCTGCCCATGTCGCCGCCGCGCATGCAGGCGGCGCTCGCCGCGCGGGACGGCGGGGCGGCGTAGCCCGCGGTGGCGACCGTGCACATCCCCACCCCAATGCGGGTGGTAACCGACGGCGCCGCCAGGGTTCAGATTGAAGGCGCCACGGTCCGGGAAATCGTGGACCGCTTGGAAGCGAGCTATCCAGACCTGAGCGGTCGGCTGGTCGAGGACGGCCAGCTCCGCCCAGGTCTGGCGGTCTTTGTGGACGGCGCGAACGTTGGCCGGCGACTACGCACGAAGCTCCAGCCTGACAGCGAGTTGTTCTTCGTGGAGTCGCTTGGCGGCGGCGCACCGCTAGACTTTCAAACATCCGATTTCGATTCAGATTCACTGCCACACGGCGGGAGTAGGGCATGACAGCAGGCAACGGCGCGTATCGAGTCGTCGGAACCCGACCGGTTCGTCACGACGGGGTGGACAAGGTCACGGGACGTGCGAGGTACGGCGTGGACGCCAGCATGCCGGGCATGGTCCACGGCAAGGTGCTGCGCAGCCCGCACGCCCGTGCGCGCATTCGCGGCATCGACACCTCAAGGGCCGAGGCCGCCAGTCAGGTTCTGGCCGTGGTCATCGGCGAAGACTTTCCCGACCCTGGCGCCGGCGAGGCCGAGGCGAACGAGTCCGGCATGCAGAGCCTCCGCTTCATGTCCGAACGGGTCATCGCCCGCGGACGCGTCACCTATGAGGGCCAGGCTATTGCCGCCGTGGCGGCCGCCAGTGCCCACGAGGCCGAAGAAGCACTACGTCTGATCGACGTGGACTACGAAGTCCTGCCACCCGTGCTGGATGTCCGCGAAGCCATGCGCGAGGACGCGCCGGTCATCCTGGACGACCTGTACACCGAGACTGGCGGAGTCTTCGATGACAAGCCCAGCAACATCGCCAAGCACCTGATCTACGAGGAAGGCGACGTTGAGGCTGGCTTTGCGGCGGCCGACCTGGTGATGGAGCGGTCGTATTCCACCGCCATGGTTCACCAGGGCTACATCGAGCCGCACAACGCCCTGGCCTACTGGAACCAGGACGGTCACCTGATCGTGGAGTCCAGTTCGCAGGGTCACTTCGGCATCCGCGACGACCTGGCCAGCATGCTTATGTACCCGAAGTCCAAGATCCGCGTGATACCGGCGGAGATTGGGGGCGGGTTCGGCGGTAAGACCACGGTCTACCTGGAGCCGCTGGCGGCGGTGTTGTCCCGCAAGATCGGGCGGCCGGTCAAGATGACCATGAACCGCACCGAGGTTCTCATTGGAACCGGCCCCGCGCCTGGCGCGTTCATGACGGTCAGGATGGGCGTGACCAACGCGGGCAAGATCACGGCTGTCAACGTGGACCTGGCCTTTGAGGCTGGCGGCTACCCGGGCTCCGCCGTCGGGGCCGGCTGTCTCTGCTGCATCGGGCCGTTCGACATCGAGAACTTCCGCGTGGACGGCTATGACGTCGTGGTCAACAAGCCCAAGTCGCACGCTTACCGCGCCCCCGGCGCGCCCCAGGCCGAGTTCGCCGTTGACGCGCTGATCGACGAGATCTGCGACGAACTGGACATGGACCCGCTGGACTTCCGCCGCCTCAACGCCTCCAAGGAAGGCGACCTGCGGGTCGACGGCACGCGCTTCCATCTCATCGGCAACATCGAGACGATCGACGCGGCCGAAGCCACCGACCACTGGCAGACTCCGCTGGGTGAGTCCGCAGGCACCAAGCGGCGAGGCCGCGGCGTGGCCTCCGGCTACTGGCTCAACGGCGGCGGCAAGTCCAGCGCCGTGGCCCGCCTGAACGGCGACGGCACGGTCACCCTGCTGGAAGGCTCGATGGACATCGGCGGCACCCGCACCTCGATCGCCATGCAGCTGGCCGAATTCCTGGGCATCCCCATCGACCACGTGGACCCCATCGTGCCGGACACCGACTCGATTGCCTTCACCGGCGTCACCGGCGGCAGCCGCGTCACCTTCGCCACCGGTTGGGCCGCCATCGAAGCCGCCCAGGACCTCAGGGACCAGATGGTTGAGGGGCTGGCCGACTACTGGGACGTGCCAGCCGATTCGATCACGTTCGAGGCTGGCGTGTTCAGCCAGAACGGCGCCAGCCTGAACTTCGGCGAAGCCGCAGCGGCACTGCAAGAGGACGGCTTGGAGGTGGAGGGTAAATCCACCACGTCGCCGCAAGGCTCCGGCAACACCTTTGCCATCCACATCGCCGACGTGGAAGTCGATACCGAGACCGGCAAGGTCGACGTGCTCCGCTACACCGCGCTGCAGGACGCCGGCACCGCCATCTACCCGCCGTACGTCGAAGGCCAGATGGAAGGCGGCGTCGCCCAGGGCGTGGGTTGGGCGCTGCACGAGGAGTACGTCTACGACGCCGAGGGCCGCATGCGAAACTCCAGCTTCCTGGACTACCGCATGCCCACCACGCTGGACCTCCCGATGATCGAGACCGTCATCGTCGAGGTCCCGAATCCTGGTCATCCCTACGGGGTGCGCGGCGTGGGCGAAATCCCAATCGTCCCGCCGCTGGCAACCGTCGCCAACGCCGTGTCCAATGCCATCGGCGTGCGCATCCGCGACCTTCCCGCCTCCCCCCGCGAGATTCAGGCCGCCCTGGCGTCCAATGGCGCTCGCGGCTGAGTTTGTACACCCATGCTCAGGCTGCTTGGCAAAGCAAAGACCGAGAACCCCGAGAAGCTCAAGGAGCGCTACGGCCCCCTGTTTGTTGAAGGGGAAGAAGTCGAGATCGGCTTCAAGGTCATTCGCGACACCCTCATCTTCACGAACAAGCGGCTCATCATCGTCGACGCTCAGGGACTCACGGGTAAGAAAACCGAGTACCTGACCATCCCGTACAGCAAGATCACCAAGTACAGCGTCGAGACATCCGGCCACTTTGACCTGGATGCCGACCTGAAGATCTGGGTCGGGAGTTTCGATGAACCGATAGAGAAGAAGTTCCGCGGCGACTCCAACGTCTACGAACTCCAGCGGGTGCTGGCCAGTTACGTGCTATGAGTCGAGTAGTCTTGGTTTGCGGCGGTGTCGGACACCCGAGAGTCGTATCTCAGTGAATCAGCGCCTTGCGGATCGCGTAGCCGTCGTCACTGGTGCGGGCACGGGCATCGGCGTCGGGATTGCGCGCCGGCTGGCGGCGGAAGGCGCACGGGTGGTCGTCTCGGCCGCCAGCAGCATCCAGGGCGCGCGAGATCTGGCTGATGAGATCGTTGCGTCTGGCAGAACCGCCCTGGCCGTGCAGGCCGACTTCCGCGATCCAGGCACCGCCGTCGGCGTGGTCGAGTCAGCCATTAGTGAATTCGGCGGCGTGGACATTCTGGTCAACAACGCCGGCTACACGCTCGACAAGCCGTTCCTGGAGACGACGCCGGACGACTGGTCATCGCTCTTCAACATCAACGTCCAGGCCATGATCGCCTCGTCACACGCTGCCGCCCCCCACATGATCGAGCGCGGCGGCGGACGGATCATCAATATCAGCTCCGTGCACGGCGCGCTGCACGCGAACGGCCACGTCATCTACGCCTCCACCAAGGGCGCGATCAATGCCTTCACCCGCGCCCTTGCCGTCGAACTCGCCCCCCACCAGATCACGTCCAACGTCATTGCGCCCGGCGCCATTTACGTCGAACGCTACGACCGCGACAACCGCGATCTGGAAGCCATCCGCATGGCTATCCCCAACCAGCGTCTCGGCTACCCCGACGACATCGCCGGCGCCGCCGCCTACCTGGCCTCCGACGAAGCCCGCTACGTCACCGGCGCCATCCTCTACGTCGACGGCGGTGTGACCTCCAAGATGGCCGTAACCGACTAGCTACCTGTCGCAAGGCGCCGCCAGCCCACGGCCGCTACGGTCACCGGTCCGTGATAGGGTAGATTTATGCGAGCCTCTCATGCCCGAAGAGTTGTCCGGTGAGCGCCGAAATCTGGAGCCTCATCGCTGTCACTCTGGGCACCGGCGCAACCATCCTGATCGGGGTGGTCAGCGTCATGCTCAAACTCTGGAGCGACACCAACAAGCGGTTCGACCGGCAGGACGAGCGCCTTGATCGCCAGAGCGAGCGTATTGAGGCATTGGCCATCAGCCTGCGGGCCGAAATCCACGCCCTGCGCACCGAAACCAACCAGCGGTTCACGCAGATCGAACAGCGGTTCATCCAGATTGACGACCGGTTCATCCAGATTGACGACCGCTTCACCCAGATTGAGCAGCGCTTCGACCGGCTGGACGAGCGCCAGCACGCCGACATCAGCGCTGTCAATTCCCGACTGGACGCCTTGCTCCTGTCACAGGGAAAGCTGGCCGCCGCCCTTGAGCCCGCCTCGGGTGAGGAGGATGCGCCGCCACGTGCCGCGTCGCGTGAGCCCGCGCCCGCCAGCACCTAGCGGAACCGCGCCCGCCAGCCAGCGCATCGGCGTCTAGCGGGACCGCCCATACAGTAGTCACCGACTAGAAGAGCAGCCAAGACAGGACCGCTCGCTCAGCGCGCATCGCCGTCGCTCCTGGCCTGAAAACAGCAAGCCTTCAGCGCCCCGTGCGTCATCCGTCCGAGCACTAAACTGAGCCTACGCATCAACACTGGGCGGGGTTATGCGAACACGGGCGGTTTGGGCGGTTTTTCTGGCGGCGTTGTGGGCGGCGGTATCGGTCTCGTACGTAGCGGCTCAGTGGCCGACAACCTGCGTCGAACTCAACGACATCGTTGAAGCCCATCTGGGCAACGACCGCAACGTCGGCATCTATCAGCAAGTCTTCGGGGACCAGGCCGAACAGGCCTGTCGCAACGATCACCGAGACGACGTGCGCAGCGTCTTCGCCTGGGCCATCGGTGCCGGCGGCGCGCCTCCCACGTCAGACGTCGAGCTCGGCCAGGTCCTGCGAATCCTCGACGGCGACACGATCGAGATTCGCTACCTGAGCGGCGGCGAAGCCGTGGTCGGGCACATCGAGAAAGTGCGTTACCTGGGCATCGATACGCCCGAGAAAAGCGAGCCGGGCGGCACCGAAGCGACGGAGTTCAACCGGGCGCGCGTGGAAGGCCAGACGGTCCGGCTGGTTCGCGAGGGTCGCAACCGAGACAATTTCGGCCGCCTGCTGCGCCACGTCTTCGTGGTCTACCAGGGCCGGAACATCGACGTCGTAGCAGCCCTCATCGCCGCCGGACACGTGAAGGGCGGCAGTTCAACCACCGAGGCCACTGGCGCGGCTGAAACCGCCACAACTCCAACGCTGACTGGCAAGGGCACGGTATACGACTCGTGCGATGCCGCGGCAGCCGCCGGCGAACCGCGAATCCAGGGCAACTCCGGATCTGGACAGGGCTTTCCTCAGGAAACCGTGCCCACCGCGCGTGATGGCGACCGCGACGGCGTGGTGTGCGAAGTAGCCCCATAGTCGGCGTCCGCCAACTGACCGATGCCGATACATCGGGTCGGCCGTGCCCTACGACCACAGCGCCATCACTCACCAAATGCCCACGGCCGACCAGCCTCGTGTCGCGAGCCTCACCCGGCCTCTGGCCGCTACTCCCATTGGTCCCTGCTAGGGTAGAAACACACACCAACTCCGACTGCGAGGCAGCCATATGGTGGGACGACGACGGCAGAGAAAACGACGCAAGTCCTCGGAGTTAGCGTCTTGGGAAGAAGTCAAGAAAAGCATTGAAGAGAAAAGCGATCGAATGAATATACTAATCGGGAACGGTGCGAGTCAAGCTGTATGGGAAGGATTTGGATACAAGTCAATATATGAAGAAGCTGAGCGAACAGGATATTTACTTAAAGATGATATAAAGCTATTCAAGTCACTGAAAACAAAAAATTTTGAGCGAGTGCTCAGCGACCTTAGAAGAAACATAGACACGGCACAGTCGTCTGGGTACGAAGCCGATATGCTGAAAGAACAGTATGCGAAGGTGAAGGACGCGATGTGTAATTCAATAATAGGCACGCATATCTCCTGGGCAAAAGTGAGTGATCTTCTCGCGACAACAAGTAAGTCTCTCAGGGATTACAATTTCATATTCTCAACAAACTATGACCTACTAGTATATTGGTCCATAGTTGACAAACAAACAAGCTTTGTCGATTATTTCTGGAACAAGAAAAAAGATGGATCATTCTTTGACCCAGGCAATACACAAGTTTGGGATGACAAGACAAAGATTCTTTACTTGCACGGTGCTTTGCATCTCGAGACAACACCTGATCGAAAAGTGCGTAAGAAAAGGAATCGCGGAACCGATCTCTTGAGACAAACCCTAAAATCGACCAATTGGGGTGACTTTCCGCTAGTCATAACTGAGGGCGACTCTGAACAGAAGATGCTATCGATACGCAAGTCGGATTATTTGAAGTTTGCTCTTGAGGAACTCTCCCACAACGCTGACCCACTGATTATATTTGGTCACTCACTTAGCCCGCAAGACAATCACCTCATCAAGGCTTTGGAACGCACTCCCCGCACAATAGCTGTCTCGGTTCAGCCAGGATTTGACCAAGGGAGATTTAGAAGAGAATTCAATACTAAGTTACACGATGCGAGC
This sequence comes from Chloroflexota bacterium, assembly GCA_965263175.1. Lineage (GTDB taxonomy): Bacteria > Chloroflexota > UBA11872 > UBA11872 > UBA11872 > UBA11872. The sequence continues at coordinate 1,591,672 of OZ253587.1, read as the reverse complement.
GAGAATTCAATTCTCTACTTTAATTCAGAAACACATCCACTAGGACGTAGAAGTCTGCGAGTTGAAAAATATCAAGGGTCTGGCAAGGACGATATCAGGAGCCGGATCCGAAAGCGTAGTCAAACGCAGGTGCCGTGAACGCGGTTGGCAGTATGCTCCACGGCATCGAAATACGGGTCTGGGAATGCAGATTCTGGAGTTTAGACCGACAGGCACGAGATATGATCATAGACTGGCATCTGCCCCAGCGGCCAGACAGCAACTCCGCGTAGTGTCGAGCCACACACCTGGCCCGGTGATTTGGCGCACCTAGACACCAAAAAAGCTGGGAGTTTCTAGTATATCGGCCAAGCGTATCCGCCACGACGGAGGTGGACGCCACTCCGCAACTGACCTATGCCATCACGCACCTATCCAGCGTCCGCCCTACCCGAACCCTGGACGGCTGGCTTCGGTGGTATATCCGTCACCAGACCTACGGCTTGCTTACGGCCTCCTATCCGTCAGCCGGGTCTTTCGCGTCTCTGGTCTGCATCTCTAGAGGAACGGCCCAGGTGATGAGTGTCCTTATCAACAAGCCTCGTGGGAATCACAGCTAGCCTCTTCCCGTCGATGCGCGACGAAATCTGCCAAGCCAACGCTGTCACCATCGTCGACGTCCGAGTCACCGCGCAAATGCCATGGCCGACAAAGCTTCAACTCTTCAGAACAAGGCCATCAGTGGGGCCGTTCTTTCCCGTTCTTAGTCCAACTGCCTTACCACGAAACGTTCGTCCGCCTTACGGCTCTGCCGAAGGCAGTAGGCGAAACATCAACACGAAACACCTGCCTCACTCATCTACTCCAATCCAATAAAGCCTAGTAAATGACGTTGGCCGAGAAGACATTGTGACAATCTCATCATATCCACCCTTCTCCATATCCAGAATAAGAACAACTTCTTTCATTGTATCATGACATTGAGTAATACATCCGCCTATAGCTGCACGTCTGCCATTCAACGAAAACCCTATATTCCCAGCCGTCTCGATGCCCGTGAGAAGTGCATAATGATCAACATTGCCATCCATTACATCAGCTACAACGAGATACCTGTCATCCCCCTCAGCGGTACTTGCCATGACGCCTATCGATGATCCATCAGGAATCCAAGTCGGATTGCTGAAATCCTGAAATTCATCTGCAATAGAAGAAAGCCACTTGCCATCGCCACTCTGGATATCGATAATGAAGACATCATTGTCACGTTCAGAATCATCGTACAGATCAACAAGCAATGCCAAATACAAACCGCTAGGCGACCAGTGCAAGATTCGGCTGCTATTCCATCCTTCTATAGGGATCCATGATGGGTCTATACTCCACTCCTCATTCGATCCGGAAATGACAAAAACACCCTCTTGTGACCCTTCAGCAGGCCGGTTGTCCACCGGAGGCCCAGGTGATTTCCTTCCCCACATCGCCACTCTTGATCTGTTAGGTGACCAATTTACTGCTAGAGGCGAAAATGCGTACACGTATGCATCAGATATGTCAGTCTCGCTCACAACAATATCCAACTTTTCCAGTGATTCCTCTGCTATATTGTAAATTGCCATTTTACCCGCAGCTACGGGATTGCCATAATCTTGCTCGCGACTAGGAATCCATCCAAATACTTTAGCCCCATCCTCCGATAGGGCTTCATATCCGAACTCACTGGAATTGGCTAGTAACCTTTGCGTGCCTACTTCCAGAACGTATGTGGATGGATCTTGACAAGTAGGCACATGTCCGCCTATATGTGTTGAGCCAAACAGAATCCTGCTTCCATCTGGTGACCACTCGAATCCATACAGCGTGCATTTCATCAGATTCAGTTCCACATGCGTGATCTCAAGTTTAATCAGATCCAGTAGATACATTTCGTCGCCCATATATGTCCTATCTTCATTCACCATCGGAAAGGCGATCGCTAGTCTGTCGTTACTCGGTGATAGGGCAAATTCGTCGATGCTCCTATCAGGAAGGCCAAAAAACTCGGTAATCGATTGCAACGTGCCAGCTTTGATATCGAGCAGGGACAGTCCTGCTCCGGGGCGATACGTCAAGAGGACCTCACGGTCCACCAGACTGCGATTTTCAGGCAATGCAGTAGAAGCTACGTTCACGGCTGAAGAAGCTCCAGAGATTCCCGGCGTCGGAGACCGGGCTGTAGGGGAAACCGGAACCGGGCTAGGAGTCGATACCGCAGGGGCAGGTGAGCTGGCGACCGTCACTGCCCTTGGAGTCGGAGTAGCCGTCACCTGTGCCTGTTGCTGTTCTTTCTCCTCTACCTCTGGCCGTTTCGCCGCCTCAGCGGTTTCCTGCCGAACACTTGCGCGCCGCTCTATCCCGTCCTGCCACTCCTCGGGACAGTACTCCGCCACGGCTTCGGTGAGCGCAAGCGCGTCAAGCTTGGACCTAAGGTCGTCGTATTCCTTGGCATAGTTGAGGTCGGTGTAGCCAACCACCGGACGGATGACGATGAGCAGCTGGCAGTGCAAATCGACCAGGGTCGCCTCGTTTTCTGCCCGCAGCTCTTCGAAAACTTCATTCGTGTCGTGCCATGCATTGGGACAGCGTGCAGAAACATCAGGGCCAAGTGGTCGGCCGACACGCTCACCGGCGGCAACAAGCGATGTCAGAATGTCGTCGTACGCTGCGTGCCACTGATCATCGCCGACGCGCCCGGGACGCCATTCCTGTTGAAGGTGCGTGAGGGCGGCGCAGGTTTCGTTGACGGCGGCTTGTGCTACGTCAGGGCTGCCGCCGGCATCTGACGCCGACGCGGCAACAGTTTCATCAACAGCAGACTGCGTTGCATCTTGGCTTTCGCAGGCCGCGAAGAGAATAGCCGCCAGCGCAACTAGCAGCAGAAACTTTGGTACTCGAGTTGTCACCGACGCCATGAGCCCCCGACGTACCTGCTCAGCCGCCGATTGGCACCGGATAGACCAGCGGGATTCCCGGCGTCTCGACCCGCAAGCCGTTGATTTGCCAGCGGCCGAGGCAGGCCATCAGCAGCAGACGGCGGTCCGCGCCGCCGAAGACGATGTTGGTCGGCGACGAGAGCGTCTCGTGCGTGGGGTCTTCCACCAACAATTCCAGGCGCCCGTCCGGGTGCATCCGGTAGATGCGGTCCGGGGTGTACATGGTGATGTGCAGCACGTCATCCTCGTCAAACTGCACGCCGTCCGGCATGTGATCGGGCAGGGTCGTCACCACTTGGCGTTCGCCAGCCGATCCGTCGTCGAGGATGCGGATGCGCGAGACGCCCGGCAACCACGTCTCCACCACGTACAGCCACTCGCCGTTGCGGTCCACGCACATGCCGTTCGTGAAATATCGCGACGCATCGCTGAACAACACCGTTTCGCCCGATGGCGTGATCCGAAAGATGCGCCCGGTGAACTGCCCCGCGGTCTGCGAGTCGGACACGTACAGGTCGCCGGACGGATGGAAGCACGGATAGTTCGGTATCACCATCGGAACCTCGGCGGTGCCGGAACTGACCTCCGAGACGGCCCCGCCGCCGGCCTCAACGCGCATCACCCGGTGCGCGCCGATGTCGCAGGCGTAGATGTTGGCGTCGCGGTCGCAGCACAGCCCCGCCACGAATCCGGTGAGCGTCGCGATCTGCTCGTAGGTGCGGGCTTCCACGTCGATCCGGTAGATCTGCCCGGCCTCACCGCCCGCGTAGGCGTACCCGTCCGGACCCCACGTAACCCCTTCAGGGTGATCGAGTTCCCCTGGCGCCCCGCCCACGATGAACTCGACGTCGCTGATGGGTCGCAGAGGTTGGGCCATGGCGAATCCCTAACGGTCGCGTGCGCTGGTCACCGTACAGCAATCCATGCTTGCCGGTCAGCCGCCTCGGTAAACTCGCGAAACGCTGGGTGCCCTACCGCACGTCTTCCTTAATGACCGCCGTCGCTGCAGTCTGGCGCGCTTAGCCAATCCACCAGAGTCACCATGCCCTCGGCTTGCCTGATGTCGAGATTTCTCCGATCGGAAGCTAGAACTATGCACCCATCCTCCGGGCACATGCCTCAGCCCTTCGTGCAACGACCGTGGATCCTGGTGACTCCTACCCGCGTCGCAAGCGCTGTTCCGCCACGGCGCTTCTAGAGCCATGCTGGAGAGTCGGCTTTGGCGGACGGCCGCATGGGCTGGGCGGCTGCTCCTCCTGGGCGCGGTGGCCTTCTGCTGGGGAGGATTCGTCGCCCCGCAACTCGTCAGTCTGGCATTCCCCAGGCTACTTCCGCCCGACGCCCTCCCACGCGGCCTGGATCCCGGGATCGAGGGGACGGCCGCGAATGCAATCTCCGCTGCGGCACTCTTGATCGTGTCGTTGCTTGCGTTCGCAAACGCCATCATCTGGTGCCGCGGGCGGGATAGGTGGGGCATCGTCGGCGGCTGGGCGGCCCTGGCCGTGACGTCGGCGTATCTGGCCTGGGACGAGTTGAAAACCGACCTGCACGGTGAAGCGACGGACGTTCTGAGGCGGGCTGTCTTCGGCGAGTCGCTGGACGCCTTTATTTGGGCGGTGCACCTCAGCCTTCTGCCCGCGACGCTCGGGCTGGTGGCATGGAGCTTCACCCTCAAGGGGCGGCGCGGCCGCGCGGTGGGTGTGCCGTTAAGCCTGGGACTTGCCGCCTGGATGCTCGCCACGGCACTCGACTTGAGTCAATTGAACCTGTTCGCAGGTCGAGCCGACGTGCTTGAGATTGTGCTCGATGAGTCCTTGGAGTTCAGCGGGAGCCTGCTGATTGCCTTGAGCGCGGGTATCGCCGTGCGTTGGGATGCAATCCCCCAACAGCAGCGCAGTCTTTCTTCTGGTCACCACCTGCGCGTGCTAGCGGTCGGATCCATTGCCGTGGTTGCGTTGCTAGGCAGCCTCGCCGTCGGGTTCGTATTCCGCGCCCCTATCGTCAATGCGCAAGCGCACACACATACCAACGCCTTTCATCTGAGTCTCAAAGATCAGGAAGCCGTCACGCAGGAACTCCGCATGCCCGCGGCGCCATTGGGAAGGCTCAAGCTCCGTATGGCAACCCACGATCCCAACGCTCGTTCAGGAACCGCGGGCGTGCGTGTCACAAGGCTGGGAACTTCAGAACCTGTCCTTGCAGAAGGATCGGTCGAGGTTCCTGTGGGAAACAGCCCCAAGTGGATAGATGTTGAGCTTTACCCTCAGCTTACTGAGCCCGACGGCCAACAATTGGCGTTGTGGGTAGTGGCCAATGTTGATCAGGACACGGAACTCTGGATTGGCGCAACCAAGCTGAACCGCTACCTGGACGGGCGGCTTTGGGTGAACGGTAAGTTGACCTGGTCTGACCAGGACCTTGAGTTTGTGGCCTATGGGGCACGGGACCTAACGCTCAGCAAGCTTGCAGGCCTACTGAGCGTCCTAACCTCCGATTGGCGTTGGCCGCTGCTGCTGGTGGACCTCTGTATCGCGCTCACGTTCATCACGTTCATCCCGACGCTCCTCGTCACGGCCGCCCTGCCACAGCGCAACGAATCCAACTGATCCAACTGGTTAGCGGAACGGTCCGGCACAGGTCGAGTTCGCGCCCCTACGGATACGACAGCGCGACCCCACAGCTTCCACTGGCCCGCTGTGAATACCCTGGTGCCCGAGCCGTGGCGCGCCCGAATCACCATTCGCGGATACCCGGCACGCCGATCGCGCCATCCATAGTGAACTCGAAGCCGCCCAATGGCTGCAGCGGCATAGCAGACACGGGACACAGGTGTCGGTTGCGTCGTTTGCGGTACAGCATTCCAACGCACGGGTCAGCCTCCCTTGGGCGAACCACTTACCACTAACCACGGCCGCGCCGTCTCAGTAGACTCAAAGGACGCGCCCCCTTTCCCACGCGCGTTCCAGCTATGCACCCCACCACAACCCTCACCAGCGTCACCGACACCCGCGGGCGCGAAATGCGCGACCTGCGCATTTCGGTCACCGACCGCTGCAACTTCCGCTGCCCCTACTGCATGCCAGCGGAGGTCTTTGGCGCGCGCTACGCCTTTCTTCCGAAACCTGAAATCCTCACATTTGAGGAAATCGAGCGTCTCACGCGGATCTTCGTCGACCTGGGCGTGCGCAAACTGCGCCTCACGGGAGGGGAACCGCTCCTGCGCGCCGACGTACCCACCCTGGTCCGGCTGCTCACCCAAATCGACGGCGTGGAAGACACCGCCCTCACCACCAATGGCTACCTGCTACCGCGCTACGCCGAGTCGCTGCGGGAGGCTGGCCTCAACCGCGTCACTGTCAGCCTGGACAGCCTTGACGACGCCGTGTTCAAGCGCATGAACGGACGCGAAATCAGCGTGGAAGCGGTGCTTGAAGGCATCCGCGCCGCCGAAGCGGCCGGTTTCGATCAGATCAAGATCAACTGCGTCGTCCAGCGCGGCGTCAACGATGAAGCGGTCGCCGAGCTGGCGCGCCACTTCAAGGGCACCGGCCACATCGTGCGCTATATCGAGTACATGGACGTCGGCAACCTCAATCAGTGGTCGCTCTCGGAAGTTGTGCCCGCCCGCGAAATCGTGTCCCGCGTCAGCGAGGTGGCGCCCATCGAGCCGGCTGCGCCGAACTACCGCGGCGAAGTCGCCAACCGCTACCGATACGCGGATGGCTCCGGCGAGATCGGCGTCATTGCCTCCGTCAGCCAACCCTTCTGCGGCGACTGCACCCGCGCGCGACTCTCAACCGACGGCCACCTACTCACCTGCCTGTTTGCGGGCGGCGGAACCGACCTCAAGACCCCGTTACGTGCTGGCGCTAGCGATGTCGAACTGCGCAACCTCATCCGCGGCGTCTGGACCGCTCGAACCGACCGCTACTCGGAAGAACGCGCGGGACTTATCGACGAAACCGGCCACGCCCACAGCGGCCGCAAAGTCGAGATGTACCAGATCGGCGGCTAGCGCCGGAGGGTAGGGTCCGCCGCCCGCTCGTCAGCCGAGCGATCCACCGCCCCAGTTGCCCGGCCCACCGCCAGTGAACTTGCCGACTCTGTTGGATCCCGAGTCGGCCGTCTGGTTCGCCGCCTTGCCGATGTCTGCCAGGGCCCGCTTGAGGATTCGGCCCAGGAACCGCAGAACGCGCATGTCCAAGCCAACTTCAGGCTGGAACACTCAGCGTACGAAGCTATCACGCAGGGGTCTGCTTCTCGCGTGCCGCCGAGGCGCCTGCCGATCAGAGGTCCGACGACCGCCGCCGATCTGAATCCCTCCCCGTCTCAAACTGAACACCTCAGCGCCAAAACTGAACACGTTCGGCCAAAAACTGGACACTTTGGCCGCGAAAGTGGACACATTCGCGGCCAAACTGAACACCTGTCCACCTGGGCATTGGTCTGGACACCCGGAGGATCGCCCTCAGCTCCCCCACCCACTTCGCCCACCAGCCACCAGCCTCCTTGCCGTTCGTAACCATACAGTGTACACTGGATCTACCGCCTCCTACCCTTCCCAGGAGTCCTCATGCCCGCCCCCCGAGTCCATCCCCCATCTGGCAGCGTCCATCTGGAATCCCTCGTCACGCTCCCCTCGTCATGCCCACGCCCCCAGGCGGCCAGCCCCGCTCCGCACACCGCACCCGACCTCCGGAAATCGCCGATCCGTCCAGAAAATCCGCCAAAAACTGTCTCTCACCAGCCCGTCCCCTTAAGGGGACGGGCTGGTGAGAGACAGCCCCCCCTATCATCTCCACGCATGGAACGTGCGCTGGACTCCGAAAATGCATCCGCTGCCCACCGCCGGTGACGCGCCACTCTGGCAGCCCAGCCAAGCCCAGCGATCCAACAGCGCGCTTGCCAGGTTCTGGCGCGCCGCTGAGGCCCATACCGGCCAGAGCTTCGCCGACTACGCGGCCCTGCACCGCTGGTCGGTCGAACGCAGCGCCGACTTCTGGTCCTTCTACGCAGACTTCGCCGGCGTTCGCTTCACAGAGCCGCCCGTCGAAGTCAAAGGTCCCGACCGCATGCCGGGGACGGAGTGGTTCCGCGGCGCGACCCTCAACTACGCCGAACACCTGCTCCGGCGCCGCGACGACAAAGTCGCGCTCGTCTACCGAACAGAGTCCGGCCAAACCCGAACCCTTACCTACGCCGAACTAAGCCGAGAGGTCGGCCGCTGTGCCAGCGCCCTGCGCACCCTGGGCATCGAACCCGGCGACCGCATAGCCGGCTACCTGGTCAACGGACCAGAGACCGTCATCGCCTTCTTGGCCTGCGCCAGCATCGGCGCCATCTGGAGCGCCTGCTCGCCGGACTTCGGCGTTTCGGGCGCCCGCGACCGACTGGGCCAGATCGAGCCCCGCCTGCTGATCGCCAGCGACCACTACTTCTATAACGGCCGGCGTTTCGACTGCCGGCCAACGATTCAGGCCCTTGGCTCTGCGATTCCATCGATTCAACGGGTCGTAGTCGTGCCGTTCGCCGGATTGCCCGCCGTTGAATTGCCGGACGACTGGCTCACGTGGGACGCCCTGTTGGACGGCGCGACTAGCGACGAACCCGAGTTCGCCGAGCTTCCCTTCGATCACCCGCTCTACATCCTGTACTCATCGGGAACAACCGGCGCGCCCAAGTGCATGGTCCATGGCGCCGGCGGATCGCTCCTGCAGCACCGCAAGGAGCACCAGCTACACACTGATCTGCGGGCAGACGACACGATCGTTTACTTCACGACCTGCGGCTGGATGATGTGGAACTGGCTCGTATCGGCTCTCGCAACCGGGTGCACACTCGTGTTGTATGAAGGCAGCCTGAATCACCCCGATCTTTCGACGGCCTGGCGGCTGGCCGAGGAGCTTGGCGTCACGGTCTACGGCACGAGCGCATCGTTCATTGAGGCGTGCATGCAGGACAGCGTCCGGCCGCGTGATCTTGCCGACGTTTCATCGCTCCGCGCGCTGCTCTCCACTGGCTCCCCGCTCTCACCCGATGCGTTCCGCTGGGTGTACGCCAACGTCAACTCAAACTTGCGCCTCTCGTCGATTTCGGGCGGCACCGACATCGTGTCGTGCTTCGTGCTGGGCAACCCGCTGCTGCCGGTCTATGCGGGCGAAATCCAATGCGCCGGCCTTGGCATGGATGTCGCGGCCTACGACGAGAACGGGGAGTCCGTTGTGGGCACTCAGGGCGAACTGGTCTGCCGCCGGCCGTTCCCGTCAATGCCGGTTCGGTTCTGGAACGACCCTGACGGCCAGCGGTATCGCGCCTCGTACTTCGATATGTACCCGGGAGTTTGGCGTCACGGCGACTTCGTCGAGATCACGCCGCGCGGCGGCATCGTCATTCTGGGCCGCAGCGACGCAACCCTGATGCCGGGCGGCGTCCGGATAGGAACGGCCGAAATCTATCGGCCGCTGGAGGCTATACGGCAGGTCGTCGCGGGCCTAGCCACCACCATGCGCCACGAAGGCCGAGACGAAATCGTGCTCTTCGTGGTCCTGCGCCCCGAGGACAAGCTTGATGAAACCCTGCGGGCGGAGATTCGCCGCGCGATCCGCACCTTGGCTTCACCCCGCCACGTACCGCGGCAGGTGCTGGCCGTGCCGGACCTGCCGCGAACACGCAACGGCAAGCTGGCGGAGTTGACCGTCGCACGCATTTTGCGGGGCGACCCGGTGACTAACCGCAAATCGCTGGCGAACCCAGAATGCCTGGTTGTCTTCGAGTCCCTGCGCGAGCAACTCCTCGAAGCGCAGCCCGCGCATGCGTGACCAGCCCGAGGCCGTGATCCTGGCCGCGCGGCGAACACCAATTGGTAAGTACCTGGGAGCGTTGGCCGGCCTGAGTGCGTCGGAGCTGGGACGCCAACTCGCCGTTGACCTCCTGGGCGCCGCGCGCATCGACCCCGAGAAGATCGACCACGTGATCGTCGGATGCGCCCTGCAGGCGGGGCTGGGCATGAATCTGGCTCGGCAGGTGGCGGTAAAGGCCGGCATCCCCGTCGAACGACCAGCCTTCACGGTTAACCAGGTGTGCGGCAGCGGCTTACTGGCCGTGGAGTTGGCCGCTCAGCGAGTCTGGCTGGGACAGAGCCGCGTAGTTCTGGCCGGCGGCGTGGAACGAATGTCCGGCGCGCCGTTTCTGACACCGCGCGACTCCGAGGGCGTCGCGGATACGACGGCGTTGCCGATCGATGCGTTGCAAGGCGACGGGCTGGTCGACAGCTTCGAGCACATCCCCATGGGCTGCACCGCCGAGCGTGTTGCTAGCGAGCTCGGCATTTCTCGTTCCGAACAGGACGCGTACGCCCTCGAAAGCCAGCGGCGCTATCAGGCGGCCCGCGACCGACTGGCGGACGAGATCAGTCCGATCTCTGCTTCCAGCGCCAACGGGCCAACCGAGATCAGCGTTGACGAGTATCCGCGCAAAACCAGCATGGCCGCGCTGGCGGGACTCAGGCCCGTCTTTCAGGAGGGCGGCACGGTCACTGCGGGAAACGCTTCGGGTATCAACGACGGCGCGGCGCTGGCGGTCGTAGCGTCCCGCCGCTGGGCGGACGAGAAAGGCCGCCGCTACGACCTCGTGCTGCGCGGGTTCCATTCGGTAGGCATCGAGCCTGGGCTGATGGGCCTGGGTCCGGTGAAGGCGATCCGGGGCCTGCTGGAAAGGCACGGGCTGAGGGACAAAGACATTGACCTGTACGAGATCAACGAGGCGTTCGCGGGGCAAGTCCTGGGAGTGCTTCGGCTGCTCGAATTAGATCCCGCAAAGGTCAACGTCAACGGCGGCGCCATTGCGCTGGGCCACCCTATCGGCGCGAGCGGCTGCCGCATCCTGGTAACCCTGACGCACGAGATGCGGAGGCGCAGCGCCCAACGTGGTGTCGCGGCCCTGTGTATCGGCGGCGGCATGGGTATTGCCGCGCTTATCGAGGCTGCCTAGCGAGCAACAAATCGGACATATGATCTCCTACAATTCCTTGAGCATGCAGGTCGTGATCAGATGCCTAACCTGAAACTGTAGGCCAACAGTATAGTCCCTCTATTATCCCACAATAACGGTCATCTTGATTTGATCTTATCTCTTGAGACTTCGGATCCGGAGATCTTGTGCTGATGAGGTTGCATGTGTAAACTCTCGCCAGTCACTCTCGACATTCTTGCGGATTAGCTATGCCCCAATTCACAAGCAGCGTCCTGGAGCAGTACGGTCGGGACGTGTTCACGGCCGCTGGCTCGCCACCAGACATCGCCGACGCCGTTGCCCGTTCGCTGGTGCTGGCCGACCTTTCGGGCCATCCCTCCCACGGGGTCATGCGCATTCCCGACTACGTGAGCTACATCGACGAAGGTCTGGTCGATCCGCGGGTCAGACCTTCCGTCAAGCAGGCAACGGCAAACGCGGTGTTTGTGGATGGCCACTGGGGATTCGGACAGATCACGGCCGCCGAAGCCGTGGCCGAAGTGGTCAAGCTGGCCAAGGCGTCCGGCATAGCCATGGCCGGAATGATGAACTGCAATCACGTCGGACGCGTGGGTGAGTGGGTCGAGCTGGCCGCCGCCAGCGACGTCATCGCCATCATGACCGTTGGCGGGCCATCCGACATTGTGACCGCACCGTTCGGCGGTTCCGAGACCGCGCTCAGCACCAATCCTATTGCCGCAGGCGTTCCCGCAGGTTCACGGGACCCGATGATTCTCGATTATGCGACGTCCGCGCAGGCCGTCGGAAAGATTCGCATCGCCCAGGCGCGCGGGCTTCCGGTGCCTGAGAACTCGATTCTCGACTCCGATGGGAATCCGTCGACCGATCCGGATGACTTCTTTGACGGCGGCCTGCTGCTGGCGTTCGGCGGCCACAAGGGCTACGCCCTGTCGATCCTGGTTGACGCGCTTGGGAGCGGGTTGACGGGCTCGGAGCTGACGGACCGATATCACAAGCTTGGCGCCGTGCTGATTGGGATCGACCCGGGCGTGTTTCGTCCACGGGATGAGTATGGAGCGGCCGTAGACGGGTTGTTCGACCGCATCACCGGCGTAGAGCCGGCGCCAGGCTTCTCCGAAGTTCTGATTCCTGGTGAGCCCGAACGTCGCGCGCGCAGCGAGCAGCAAGCGACGGGTGTAGAGGTTGCTCCGGCAACGCTACAAACCCTGTTGGACACCGCCGAGAAGCTGGGCGTTGACGTCAGCGCGCTACAGGACGACGCGTAGCGGAACCGGCCGGTTTCTGGTCGAGCCGACCCCATAAATCGGATCCGCTGGCGCCCAGGCCTGAACCAGATCAGCCAACGACGTGCGCCCGTTCAGACTCCGAAGAACAGCGAAATCTCGGCAAGATCGTTGCCGATATCGCCAAAGTTGGCCACGCCTCCTGCAACGGCTTTGACGCACTTTTGCGCCCGCCCTACGCTGCCGCCGAGGCACTGAAGTTAATCCATGAGCGAGGCGATCGCATGAAGCTCGGCGGATTCATGATGCCGTTGCATCCACCCGGCCACAATTTCACTGAGACGATCGCCGCTGATCTGGAGCAAATCGTCGAGGCTGACCGGCTCGGCTTCTCCGAGTATTGGATTGGCGAACACTTCACGGCCGAGTGGGAGAACATTCCAGCGCCCGATCTGCTGATTGCACAAGCGCTGGGACGCACAAAGAACATCATCCTTGGCACAGGGGTTACGTGCCTTCCAAATCACCATCCGTTTGGCCTGGCGCATCGGATCGCTCAACTCGACCACATGGCGCGGGGTCGCTTCTACTGGGGCGTTGGGTCCGGTGGCTTCCCGGGCGACCTCGAAGCCTTTGGATTCGATCTAACGTCAGGCGAAAACCGCAAGATGACCGGCCAGACAATTCAGGCGGTTCTGGATATCTGGAACGGGCAAGAGCCAGGAACATACGAGTCCAAGTACTGGTCGTACACCATTCCCAAACAGGTAGAGGCCGTGGGCCTCCGCCTGCATTTGCGCCCATATCAGCGACCACATCCGCCCATCGGCGTCGCCGGCGTGTCGCCGTCGTCGGGCACCTTGCGGCTGGCCGGTGAACGCGGCTGGATCCCAATGTCCATCAACATCATTCCTCCAGTGACGCTCAAGACGCATTGGGGTGCGGTAGAGGAAGGCGCGCAGAAGACCGGCCGGCAGCCCAGCCGGGCGGACTGGCGGATTGCCCGCACCATTTACGTTGCCGAGACCACCGAGCAGGCCCGTAAGGAAGCCATCGAGGGCAGCATGGGCCGCGACTTCCGCGACTACTTTTTCCGGCTCCTGCCGCTGGCCGGGATGTTCGACCTCTTCAAGACTTCGCCCGAGATTCCCGACGAAGACGTCACACTCGAATACCTGTGCGATGAAGTCTGGATCGTCGGAAGCCCCGACGAAGTGGAGCGCCGCCTGCGCGCGCTCTACGACGAAGTCGGAGGATTCGGCGTACTGCTTGCCATGGCGCACGAATGGGAGCCAGAGGACGGCTGGAAGCGTTCGTTGAATTTGCTGAGCCAGGAGGTCATACCGCGCTTGAAGGACCTCGTGCCGGCGGCTTGAGCGCAAGCCGAGACGGATTGGCCGAGCCGAAACGCGGTCAGCGGTTCTATAGGCGGCCGGAAAACTCCCGTCGCCAGTAGACCAGCGGCTGCAGGTCGGCCACGGTACCGTCGACCACCGTTCCGATCACGATGGCGTGATCGCCGTGTTTCGCAACAAAGGACCGTCGGCAGATCAGCGTGGCCAGACTGTCGGCGATTAGCAGCAGTCCATGCGGACCTGCAATGGTCTCGCACTGCTGGAACTTGTCGTCGATCCTGGAGGCGAAGAGCCTCGCAACTGAGGCCTGGTCCTGATTGAGGAGATTGACGGCGAAATGATCGCCCGCGGTGAGCCCGCGATAGCTCCGGGTTGACTCGTCGACACAGACGATCACTGACGGAGGGTGGATTGAGTAGGAAGCGATTGAGGTGACGGTCATTCCGCATGGTCCCGACTGCGGATCCACGCCGGTTACTACCGCAACGCCCGAGGCCAGCGACGCCATGGCTTCCTTGAACACATCGAGCGCGTGCTGTGCGCCGAATGGCTCTGGGGTCATACGGATGCCGACCGTGAATTGCCGAGCGTCGCAATAGGCCGGTCGTTACGCGGGGTCGCTGCGGCGCCCATACCTATTCCGTGAAATCCCGACGCTGGGCTTCGGGTTTCGCGTCGCCACCGCGCATGGCGGAGTCGCCGCGGTGAAACTGGTCGGCCATGTACGCCGAGTGCGAACCGAGTTCGCGGATTGCCCTGTCGGCGTCGGCCAATGCGCGCGCGAGCACCCTCGCCACGATTCGAATGATCGAGATCGCGGATCGCCTCCGGGGAGCGCCACGCCGCACAAGCGTGCGCCTAATTCAGACTGCTCGCAAGCCGTGAGCGAAGCGACCAGTCTGTGCTGAACCGGCTAGACGGCGGCCTTCATTTCCCGGTAGGCCGCCAGCATGTGCGTGTTGGCGGCAAGCGTGGTCTCGAGCGCCTGGCCAAGCTCTCCCAGCTGTTCCCCCGGAATAGCGGTCAGGGTGTAGGCGTCGGGAATCTCGGTGAAGGTGCGCATGCCCGCGCAGCCAACCGACAGCGTGGCCCTTCCGTTGTCTACCGCGCGCGGCAGCGCCGCGCAGGCCGGGCGCCCGAGGATCGAGCCGCCGACGCCGTGCCAGTGGATCCCCCCAAGCGCCTCTTCCAACAGCATCGCCTGCCGCGGGGTGGTCCAGACAAGCACCGCGTCGGGCGTCAACGGGAAGTCGGACAGCGGCCCGTACACCGCGCCCTCGCTCGGCGGATCAAAGTGCGGGATTTGCGCGACCTCGGCTTCATCGATGTAGGCAATGGCGCACATGTCACCGACCAGGCCCATCAGCTCAGCGCTCTTGGCCTCATCCAGTTCAAAGCCCATGACCATGGCGCCGATAGGGCAGGCCATGTGTGCCTGGGCACCGGCGAAAAACACGCCGAGCTCCGCGCGCCGCCAAAAGGTGCAGGCGGATGGGACGGCCGCCGTCGCTTCGGCGATACCGTCGGGGGCCTCAGAAACGCGGGTGAGCGCGACCGGCGGGAAATCGAGTGCCAACCCGGACTGTAGCTGGGTTGCAAGAGTTGAGTAGTCAGTCTTCATGGCGCGATTCCCCAAGTCATCAAGGCAGCGCCTCGCTGGCAAGCTGCGGCTGGACGTCGATCCGCAGCTTACTTCTTGGCGGCCTCGTAGTAGGGATTTGCTCCCGACGCATGGTCGGTCACGTCAACAACGCGCGCGATCTCGGGCACGTTCTCGCGCAGCGCGACTTCAATCCCCTGGGACAAGGTGACGCTGGCCATTCCGCAACCCTGGCAGCCGCCCGACAGGCGGAGGTAGGCGGCATCGTCCTCTATCGCGACCAACTCGGCATGTCCGCCGTGGGCGGCGATGGCCGGGTTGATCTGATTATCAAGGACGTGAGTGACACGCTCCGCCACGGGCCCGGTGGGTGCGGCCGTCGAGTGGCCAGCGCCGCCAACTGCCGGGCTGGGACTCTGCGGATTACGCACGAACAGCCCGCCGCCGCCGGGGGCGTCGGACAGATCAATTGTCGAACCGTGCATCTGGTCCACGCTGCCGGACGGAATCACGATCTGCAGACCCTCGGCCGCCGTAACGACGGCATCGTCGGGAGCCGCGTCGTCGACGGACTTCAGGTACATGTCGTAGCTGAAGCCGGACCCGGAAACCCCTGTGATCTCGACCCACATAGCCAGCCGCTCGGGGTTGGGCTTGTCGGAGTGGCCGCGATAGGCGAACACCAAGTCCCTGGCTGCATCCGTGACCTGGACCGGCGGCTGGTCAGGCACCGTGGCGTCAAACGTCATCGCGGGCTTCCTATAGGCGGCACTACCAAGCTTCACCCCTATCATAAGGGCGTGGCGCACGTTGTCCTATTGCTTCACAGCGAGAGCTATCGAGCGGCGGATTTTCTGCAAGCCGCCCGACAGCTTGGCGTTGACATCACCGTGGCCTCGGATCGGCGCAATCCGGTGGCGGCGGACGCCGAAGATGGGGTCCTCGAAGTCCACCTAGCCGAACCGCACGTCGCTGCGTCAGCACTCGTCGAATACGCAGGCGAGACGGCGGTGGACGCGATCGTGGCCGTCGACGATCAGGGTGTTGCCACAGCCGCGCTGGCCAGCGAGCAGCTAGGCCTGGCACACAACCCGCCCGAAGCCGTGACCGCAACGCGCAATAAGGCTGATATGCGGCGACGCCTTGCGGCGCACGGCGTTTCCCAGCCCGCATTTCACGTAGCCGAGAGCATTGGCGAGGTGCACACGGCTGCAAAGCGTCTGGGATTTCCGGTCGTCGTGAAGCCCGTGTCCTTGTCCGCCAGCCAAGGTGTGATTCGCGTTGATCGAGCCGACGACATTCCGGCAACGTTCACGCGGATTCAATCGATAACACGAGCGCACGGTCGCATTCCGGACGAACTGCTGCTGGTGGAGCGTTTCATCCCGGGCGCTGAAGTGGCGGTCGAAGGACTGCTTCGGGGCGGGTCACTCGAGATTCTGGCCGTCTTCGACAAGCCCGACCCGCTGGACGGTCCATTCTTCGAGGAAACCATCTATGTCACACCGTCCCGCTTGCCACCGAAGGCCCAGGCAGCCATCCGTGACGTCACAGCCGAGGCGGCGAAGGCTCTCGGGCTTTCCGAAGGACCAATTCACGCCGAACTGCGCGTCAGCGACCCACGAGCCTGGCTGCTGGAGATTGCCGCGCGCTCAATAGGGGGACTATGTGCGCGCTCGCTGAGGTTTGGCCTGGGCGTGAGCCTGGAACAGCTCATCCTGCGGCACGCGCTAGGAATACCGATTCACGACCTGTCCCTGACCGATGTCGCCGCCGGCGTGATGATGCTTCCCATCCCCCGCGCGGGCCGACTGCGAGCTGTCCGCGGAGTCGAGCGAGCCCAGGCGGTCGACGGCGTGGCCGGCGTCGAAATTACGATCGCCCCAGGCCAGGAGCTCATCCCTTTGCCCGAAGGCAACCGCTACCTCGGATTTGTGTTCGCGCGCGGACGCGAGCCAGGTGCGGTTGAAGCGGCGCTGCGCGCGGCACACGCCGAGCTTGTCTTCGAGATCACGGCAGACTAGCGCGAAGATGCGGAAAAACGCCTAGCATTGACCGATGCGCGCGCTCCTGATTTCCACCTACGAACTCGGGCACCAGCCGCTGCATGCCGCATCGGCGTCCGGGGCGTTGTTGGCGGCCGGGCACGAGGTGCGCTGCCTCGACCTCTCGGTCGAGCCCTGGGACGACGCCGGCGTGGCCTGGGCTGAGGCAATCGCGATCTCGGTTCCCATGCACACCGCCACGCGACTGGCCGAACGCGCTGCGCAGCGCATTCGCCAGGACCGTCCCGACACGCCGATTGCGTTCTACGGTCTTTATGCCGGCATGGAGCACCACCCGGCTGGCGCAGCCGTGGCTGACGCTGAGATTGCCGGGGCATACGAGCACGGTCTGACCGCCTGGCTTGGCCAAATGGGTTCACAGTCCGACACGACCGCTCGGAACATCGACCTCGGCCGGCGGCAGAGCCAGGTTCCCGCCCGACATCTGCTGCCGGACCTATCGCGTTACGCACGCCTGGCGCTGGGCGATGACGAGTTGCCGGTGGGCTACACGGAAGCCAGCCGCGGCTGCGTGCACACCTGCCGACACTGTCCGGTCCCGATCGTCTTCAACGGTCGAATTCGAATCATCGACCAGGACGTGGTGCTGGCCGACATCGACCAGCTGGTCGAGGCCGGCGCTCGCCACATTACGTTTGCGGATCCGGATTTTCTCAACGGGGTACGCCACTCGGAGCGCGTTGTGCGGGCCATGCATGCCCGGCATCCGCACCTGACGTTCGACGTGACGACCAAGGTGGAGCACATCCTGGAGCACGCCCACGTGTGGCCGGAGTTCGCGGCCGCCGGCTGTCTGTTTGTGGTCTCGGCTTTTGAGTCCGTGAACGACGAGATCCTGCAACTGTTGGATAAGGGTCATACGGCAACCGAGGCTGCTCGGGCCGTGGGGCAGTTGCGTCGGCACGGCATTGAAATACGTCCCTCGTGGATGCCGTTCACCCCGTGGACGACGCCAGCGGACGTGCTGGCGATCATGGAGTTCGTGCGGGATCACGACCTGGTTCCCAACGTCGATCCCGTGCAATACACGATCCGGTTGCTGGTTCCCCAGGGATCCCTGCTGCTGGACCTGCCCGAGATGATTCAGCACCTAGGCGGCTACGACGAGGAGCGGCTGACCCACCGCTGGCGTGCGGCCGATCCGCAATCCGACGTGCTGCAGGAAACTCTGGCGGGAATCGTTGAGCGCGGGGTGGCCGAGGAGACTCCAGACACCGTCATGTTCCAAGAGCTGTGGGCAGCCGTCCGCGCCGAGGAGCCCGAGGCGCCTGCCGGGCCGCCGCCACGCCTGACCGCTACGGTCCCAGAGGTCCGGCCGCGGCTTACCGAACCGTGGTTCTGTTGCGCCGAGCCTACGGACATGCAATTCAGCCCGCTGGAAGAAATTTCGGCCTAGCTGCGTGCCAATCTTGATGCAGCTACACGGCAGCCGCCAGTAGAGTGACTTGTGATGTCAATCTCGCCAGTCCACCTGCATGACCTGGGATGCATGTCGTACCGGGACGCGCTGGACTGGCAACAGCGGACTGCGGCAGCGGTGCGCGCCGAGTCGTCAGCCGACGCGCTGGCGCTGCTGGAGCACCCGGCGGTCTACACGATGGGCGCCCGCGGCGGGCAGGACCACATGTTGCTAAGCAATGACGACCTGCGTGGTCGGGGCGCCGAGCTCGTAATGACGGATCGGGGCGGCGACATTACTTTTCACGGCCCCGGCCAGCTGGTGCTGTACGCGATCGTTAATTTGCGGCGACGCACGCTGCGCCCGGTTGACCACGTGCGACGGTTGGAGCGCACGATCGTGGACACGCTGGATTCCTTTGGCATTTGCGGCCGCACGGTCAAGGGACGGCCCGGGGTCTGGATCGGTCCGCGCAAAATCGCGGCGCTCGGCGTCTCCGTACGGGGCGGCGTCACCATGCACGGCGCGGCAATAAACGTCGCGAACGATCTCGCGTGGTTCAATGCCATCGTGCCGTGCGGACTGCACGGACTTGGTGTCACATCCATGAAACGCGAACTGGTCGACGCGCCGCCGATGAGCGACGTTATGGACGCCGCCGCGACCGCGTTCGCCGACGCCTTTGAAACGGACGTGCAGCCGGCGGCACTCACCATGGAGCCCGCGCATGGCCACTGAGGTTCGGGTAGCCCGACCGTCCTGGCTGCGGGCGCGCATTCCAGGCGGGGAGCGCTTCGAAGACCTGCGAGACCTTGTCCGCTCCGAGCGCCTGCACACCGTTTGCGAAGAGGCTCGCTGCCCCAACATTGGTGAGTGCTGGAACGCTGGCGAGGCCACCTTCATGATCCTGGGCGACACCTGCACGCGCGCCTGTGGTTTCTGCGCCGTTACCTCGGGACGGCCTGGAGCGCTAGACCCACTCGAGCCGTTCCGGGTTGCACAGGCGGTCGCGCGGATGGACCTTGACTACTGCGTAATCACCTCCGTAAACCGGGACGACGAGCCCGATGGTGGCGCGGCGATATTTGCCGGCTGCATCCGGGCCATTCGCCATCGCGCGCCCCACGTGGAGGTGGAAGTGCTCATTCCGGACTTCCAGGGCAACTGGGACGCGCTTGCCACCGTCGTTCGCGCCAGGCCCGTCGTTCTGAATCACAACATCGAAACGGTGCCGCGGCTCTATCCGCGGGCACGCCCCAAGGCGATCTACACCCAGTCCCTCGAACTGCTGCAGCGGGTCAAAGCCATTGATCCGACTATGGTCACGAAGTCCGGGATCATGCTCGGCCTGGGGGAAACGCGGGACGAGCTGGCCACAACGATCGCCGACTTGCGCAACCACGACTGCGACTTGCTCACCATCGGGCAATACCTGCGTCCATCGCGCAAGCACCTGCCGATCGTCCGCTACTACAGTCCCAACGAGTTCGATGAGCTGGCGGACGAGGCGCGCAGCCTTGGCTTTGCGCATGTGGAAGCCGGACCGCTGGTGCGAAGTTCGTACCATGCGGGGGAACAGGCCCGCGCGGCCCGAGAGAAGGCGGCCGGCCAGAGTCGCGCACGGTAGAGCAAGTCCATGCGCGAATCCGGCCCGGGGCGCTAGGCTCGGACCGGTCGGGATATCGACTGCGTGAGGTGCGGCGCCATCGCAATCATCGACGTCAACGGACAGGCTGACGACTCCGCAATCGAGTCCCTGGAAACCCAGGACTGGCTGGACTCACTCGACGACGTTCATATCCTGCGCGGACCGGAACGCGTCACCGGTCTACTGCGCGAGCTGCAAATCCACGCCCAGCGCGACGGCATCTCACTACCCGTCACGTCGCGGACTCCCTACGTCAACACCATTCCGTCAGAGCGTCAGCCCGACTATCCCGGCGATCGGGACATCGAGCGAAGGATCAAGAGCATTATTCGCTGGAACGCGATGGCGATGGTGGTGGAGGCCAACGGAAAGTCGGACGGCATCGGCGGCCACATCTCGACCTATGCGTCAGCGGCCACGCTGTATGAGGTCGGCTTCAACCACTTCTTTCGAGGACCCAACCACCCCGACGGCGCCGACATCGTGTATTTCCAGGGGCACGCCTCGCCTGGGATGTATTCGCGCGCGTACGTTGAGGGCCGGCTGCCGCCCGCGCAGCTGCATAACTTCCGGCGGGAGCTGGCGGACGGCGGCGGCCTGTCGTCGTATCCGCACCCCTGGCTCATGCCCGACTTCTGGCAGTTCCCCACGGTTTCCATGGGCCTCGGGCCGCTCATGTCAATCTACCAGGCACGCTTCATGCACTACCTGATTGACCGGGGCCTTCGCCCGGACACGGGTCGCCGCGTGTGGGCCTTCCTGGGTGACGGGGAGATCGACTCGCCCGAGGCCACCGGGGCGATCTCGCTGGCGGCTCGCGAATGTCTGGACAACCTGACCTGGGTCGTGAACTGCAACCTGCAGCGCCTGGACGGGCCGGTGCGCGGGAACGGCAGCGTCGTACAAGAGCTGGAGGGGCTGTTTCGGGGCGCCGGTTGGAACGTGATCAAGGTGCTCTGGGGCAGCGACTTCGACGAGCTCTTCGCCAACGACACCTCCGGGGTCCTGGCCAAGCGAGCCACCGAGGTGGTGGATGGCGAGTACCAGAAGTACTCGGTCGCCGGCGGCGCGTACATCCGCGAACACTTCTACGGGGTCGATCAGCGCCTGCTGGCGATGGTGGCCGACCGCAGCGACGACGAACTCCGGCATATGCGGCTGGGCGGCCATGATCCGGTAAAGGTGTATGCGGCCTACCGCGCGGCGGTACGCCACACGGGCGCACCCACGGTTGTCTTGGCGCGCACCATCAAGGGCTACGGTCTGGGCGAGGCCGGCGAAGGTCGCAACATCACGCACCAGCAGAAAAAACTGAACGAGGACGAGCTACTTACCTTCCGCGACCGCTTCCACATTCCCCTATCTGACAGCGATGTCATCAAGGCGCCGCTCTACCGACCGGCCGCCGATAGCCCGGAAGGTCGCTATATCGCAGAACGGCTACGCGCGATGGGCGGTCACCTGCCCACGCGCAAATCGTCCTACGAGCCGATCACGCCCCCGAGCGACGCGGCGTACGCGGAGTTCTCGGAAGGCACCGGCCAGCGCCAGGCATCCACCACCATGGTGTTTGTGCGACTGCTGGCCAAGTTGCTGCGGGACCCCGAGATTGGTCGCCTGATCGTGCCGATCGTGCCCGACGAGGCGCGGACCTTTGGGATGGACGCGCTCTTCCGCCAAGTCGGCATTTACTCGCACCTGGGACAGCTCTACGAGCCGGTCGATTCCGACACGCTGCTCTACTACAAGGAATCGACCGACGGCCAGATCCTCGAAGAGGGGATAACCGAAGCAGGATCGCTGGCCTCGTTCATCGCCGCGGGGACCGCCTACGCCAACCACGGCCTGCCGATGATTCCCTTCTACATTTACTACTCGATGTTCGGCTACCAGCGCGTCGGCGACCTGGTGTGGGCGGCGGCGGACAGTCGAACGCGCGGGTTCATGATCGGCGGAACCGCCGGCCGGACCACGCTGGCCGGCGAGGGTCTCCAGCACCAGGACGGGCACAGCCACTTGCTGTTCTCCGCAGTGCCCACCTGCCGCGCGTACGACCCGGCGTTTGCGTTTGAGGTCGCCACACTCGTGCGCGACGGCATCCGACGCATGTATGCCGACGGCGAGGAGAGCTTCGTCTACATGACGGTGGGCAATGAAAACTACGCCCACCCACCCAAGCCTGACGAAGCGGACGTGGACGAGGGCATTCTGCGGGGGATGTACCGCTTCCGCCGGGCAGACGTTTCGCAACCGCGCGCCCGTGCCCAGTTGCTGGGCAGCGGCGCAATCCTGAACGAGGCGCTTAGGGCGCAGGAGATGTTGGGCGAACGATACGGGGTGGCTGCCGACGTGTGGTCGGTCACGAGCTACACCGAGCTACGGCGTGACGCGCTGGACACCGAGCGCTGGAACATGCTGCATCCGCACGCGGCGCCGCGGATCCCGTACCTGACGCGCAAGCTCCGAGGCCTGCCCGGCGTGGTCGTCGCCGCATCGGATTATGTCAAGACGATGTCGGACGCCATATCCAAGTGGATCCCCCAGCCGCTAGTGTCACTGGGGACCGATGGGTTCGGCCGTAGCGAGTCGCGCGAGGCCCTGCGCGACTTCTTCGAGGTCGACGCCCGGTACGTTACGCTGGCAACGCTGTATGCGCTGGCGCGCGAAGGCGAACTCGATCGGGAAATCGTCTCCGAAGCCCTCGAGGATCTGGAGATCGACCCGGCCAAAGCCAACCCCCGACTCGCCTGACGCCCGCGCCACCGCCGCGACGGACACCGGCATGGCGACGGAACTGAAACTCCCTGATCTGGGCGAGGGCATCGCGGACGTGGATGTCCTGAGCGTCCTTGTCAGTGCCGGTCAGGCCGTTGTCAAGGACGATCCGATCATCGAGATTGAGAGCGACAAGGCGACCCTGGAAGTCCCGGCCGAGCTGGCCGGCACGGTCACGCAGGTGCTCGTCAGCGCCGGCGAAACCATTCAAGTCGGACAGCCGATCCTCGAACTGGAAGCGAGCGACTCGGCGGCGGATGCCAAGCCTCAGGCAGCTCCGCCACCGGCGGTGAGGGCGCCGGCGGTCGCCGGCACGGAGGCGTCCGCGCCAACCCCTCCGTCCACGCCCGTTCCTTCGACACCTCGGCCCAGTCCAACACCAAGGCCCCAGGCGCCGCCGCCGCCATCCCCTGCCAGCGGCGACATGCCGGTGTTTGCTTCGCCTTCAACCCGGCGGTTCGCACGCGAGATCGGCCTGGACGTTCGGAAGGTCCCGGGTTCCGGCCCTGCCGGGCGTATCTCAATTGACGATGTCAAGGCGCATGCACGGGCACGACCGGCGCAAGGACCCGCCACCCCTGGCGGGCTCGCCGCAATGCCGCTGCCCGACTTCAGCACGTACGGTCCGGTTACACGCGAGCGCATGAATCGGGTGCGCCGCGCAACCGCCACCAACATCGCTCATTCGTGGTCCAGCATCCCGCACGTCACGCTGTTCAACGACGCGGACATCACGGCCGTGGAGTCGATGCGGCAGCGCGAAAAGGACCGCGTGCGGCGCGCCAGCGGCAGCCTCACGATCACGCCGATCCTGCTCAAAGTCGTGGCCGCCGCGCTCAAGGCACATCCGAAGCTGAACGCCAGCGCGGACTTCACGTCCAACGAAATGGTGCTGAAAGACTATTGCCACCTGGGCGTCGCCGCCGATACGGACCGCGGCCTGCTGGTCCCGGTCATTCGCGATGTCAACGACAAGAGCATCACCGAACTTGCAATCGAGTTGACTGAGATTGCCGCCCAGGTTCGCGACGGGCAGCTGCCGCCCGAGCGGCTGGAAGGCGCCTCGTTCACGATCAGCAATCTGGGTGGGCTGGGCACCGGGCACTTCACTCCCATCATCAACCCGCCCGAGATCGGGATTCTCGGCGTTGGGCGTGCGGTCGAGCGGCCGGTTTACGTCGAGGGACTCCTCCGGCCACGGCTGATGCTTCCGTTGGCGCTCTCGTTTGACCACCGCGCCGTGGACGGAGCGGACGGCGCCCGATTTCTAACCTGGATCGTTGACGCGCTGGCCCAGCCGCTGATGTTGGCGATGGGGGATTAGCCGGGCCGTGACCGCCGACGGACGTCAGCCGCGCGTGGCGGTAATCGGCGCGGGGCCAGGAGGCTATCCAGCCGCCTTCCACGCCGCCGAACTGGGAATGGACGTCACGCTCATCGACCCCGAGGCCAATCCGGGCGGCGTGTGCCTCTACCGCGGCTGCATCCCGTCCAAGACCCTCTTGCACGTCGCGTCGCTGCTGGGCGAGGCAGAGGACGCGGCCGCCTGGGGCGTGCGATTTGGATCACCGGAGATCGATCTGGATCGGCTCCGAAGCTGGAAAGACCAGGTCATTTCGAAGATGACCGGCGGCCTGGGTCTGCTCGCGCGCGCGCGACGGGTGCGTTTCACCCGCGGTTGGGCCAGGTTCGAAGGATCGCGCACGCTGCAAATTGAGCCGGCCGGCAGCGGCCAATCTGAACGCCTCGACTTCGACTATGCAGTGATAGCGACGGGCTCGCAGCCCTCGGCCCCGCCTGGCTTCGAGATCGACGGCGAGCGTGTCCTGGACTCAACCTCGGCACTGGAGCTTCGTGACATCCCAGACACACTCTTGGTGGTTGGCGGGGGCTACATCGGTCTGGAGCTGGGATCGGTCTATGCGGCGCTTGGGTCCAAGGTGACCGTTGTAGAGATGGAGACTGGCCTACTACCCGGCGCCGACCGCGACCTCATCCGACCGCTGGCGACGAAGCTGGAATCCGCGTTCGCTGAAATCCTGCTCAGCGCCCGAGTCGCGAAGCTGGATGTTCAGCCGGACGGCGTCGGCGTGGAACTGGCGGGAGCGCGCGTCGAGAATCCCTCACGCAAGTTTGACAAGGTGCTGGTGGCCGTTGGACGTCGCCCCAACAGCGCCGGGCTGGGCCTGGACTCCGCCGGCGTGGAGTCGGACAAGCGCGGCTTTATCAAGGTCGACCACCAGCGCCGCACCAGCGCTGCAAACATCTTTGCCATCGGCGACGTGGCGGGTGAGCCGATGCTGGCGCACAAGGCCACCTACGAGGCGCACGTGGCGGCCTCGGCCATTGCCGGTCACGCGGCGACCTACGACGCGCAAGCCATCCCGGCGGTTGTGTTCACGGACCCGGAAATCGCCTGGTGCGGACTGACCGAGTCGGCGGCTCGCGAGTCAGGCCGTCCGCATAGCGTCGCACGGTTTCCCTGGGCAGCGTCCGGGCGCGCCACCACGCTGGGGCGCAACGAGGGCCTGACCAAGCTGATCCTGGAGCCAACGACCGAGCGCGTGCTGGGGGTCGGCATCACCGGTGCTGGCGCCGGCGAACTGATTGCCGAGGGCGTGCTGGCCGTGGAAATGGGCGCGCGCACCGACGACCTGCGGCTGAGCATCCACCCGCACCCCACGACATCCGAGACGCTGATGGAAGCAGCCGAGGTGTTCTTCAACACCAGCCCGCACTACATCGCACGCACGCGCGGCTGAACAGGCGGGCCGTCGGCACCCACGCTACGGCTCATGGACCCGCCCGACGGCCCACTCAACTGTCGGCAGGAGCGGGTCGTCGGTTTCCTTGAGCCAGTTCACGATCTCGTCCGCCAGTTCCGCGCGCACGTCGGCCGTCGTTGGATCGTCGATGACATTGCGGGTCTCATGCGGATCGTTTTGCAGGTCGTACAACTCGGGCCGGTCGTAGAGCCAGAGGTTGAGTTTCCAACGATCCGTCACGGCGGTTTTCACGAACATCAGGTCGTCGCGCAAACCGGCCTCGATGTAGAACTCGCTGAACACGATGCGGCGCGGTCCCTCCGCCTTGCCCAGGACCATGGCGCTTTGGTCCAGCCCGGCGCCTGCGCTGATCGGAACGTCGCACAAGGCACCCAGCGTGGCCGGCAAGTCCACCGTGTTGAACAACGCGTCGCTGCGTCCGCCGGCGGCGATGGCGGCCGGCCAGCGCAGGATGAGCGGGATCCCGATCGACTGCTCGAACATCGCCGGACCTTTTCCGGCCATACGGTGGGCGCCCATCATTTCGCCGTGGTCGGACAGGAAGACGATCAGCGTGTCATCGCGCAGTCCCTGCGCGTCCAGGTGCGCGAACAGTCGGCCGAGTTCAGTGTCGATGTGCGCGTTCAGCCCGTGATAGTGGGCGATGAGCCGGCGCCAGTCGGCCTCCGACATGTTGCGGACCCAGCGATGGGTGAGGCTGCGCTCGTACGCGTCGGACTTGCCGTGAAAGTCCTCGTCGAGCGTGGGGGGCAGCTCAACGTCGCCAGGGTCAATGCGCTGAGCGAAGTCGCCCGGTGAGATCACGGGCGGATGCGGATCCTTGATTGAAAGCGTAAACGCCCACGGCCGCTGATCTCGGCCGCTGATGAAGCTGATGGTCTCGTCAACGGCCCACGATGTACGCGCATGCTCGACCGGAATGGCCGAGGATCCCGAAGGCACCACGCCGGACTGCACGCCGCCGCCGAATCCCTGCTCATGGTGTTCGCGTTTGAACAGCTCGGCCAGCCCGTGGCGCTCGAGATGTTGGATATAGAAGTCGCGGCCGTTCTTCCAGTAGCGATAGGTCCGCCAGTGCTCTTCCCAGCCGTGATGCGGAACCTCGTCGTTGCCCATGTGCCAGGGGCCGGTGTAGCCCATGCGGTACCCGGCGTCGCGAAACGCCTGGCCAAGCGACGGTACGGACTCGGGGAGCACCGCCCGCTGACGCACCGTGCCGAAACGCTCGTCCTGCCCCAAGCGAGGCACGCAGAGCAGATGGTGCTGGTGCGGATACAGCCCAGTGAACATTGAAGCTCGGGCCGGTGAGCACTGCGGCAGCGGAACGTAGGCGCGGGTCAGCGTAAGACCGTCAGCCGCCAGCCTGTCGATGTGCGGGGTCTGCGCCACCCGGTTGCCATAGGCGCCCAGGTATCCGGCGTCCAGCTGGTCGCAGAGGATGATCAGCAGGTTCGGGCGTGTTCGGGGCACGGTGTATTCCTCCCGGGAGCACCGCTACTCAGCGTAAACAGTACGGTCTCTGCCCATGAGAGGGCCGAAAACTTGGTACCGCCGGTGCGTTTGACGCCCTGCCGCGTTGGGCGTACCGTGAGAACGGTTCGGCCCTAGAGTACTTCGGACTGAGGAAGTACGGGGGCGCAACTAGGGAGGGCAGTGATGACACGGCGACAAGTCCTGAAAGCGCTCGGAGTTGGCGGACTCGGGGCTGGCGGGGCGGCACTCCTGGCAGCCTGCGGTGAAACCCAGATCGTGACCAAGGAGGTCCCGATCGAGACGATCGTGGTGAAGGAAGTGCCGGTCGAGACCGTCGTGACCAAGACTGAAATCAAGGAAGTCCAGGTCGAGAAGGTTGTAACCCAGGTAGTCCAAGAGGTCGTGGAGGTTGAGAAAGTTGTCGAGAAGGTTGTCGAGAGGGTCGTTGAGAAGGTCGTCGAAGTCGAGGCCCAGCGCCCGCCCGTGGTGCTGACCTTCGCTACCGACCACACATCGGGTCCGCGAGGCGCGGCGGTGCAGTGGGCGGTGGAGAACTGGGCCACCAAGCGGCCGGACGTGAAAGTGCTGGTTGAACCAGTTGGCGGGGGCTATTGGGACACGCTGTCGATCAGGGCCGCAGCCGGCACCCTGCCGGAGATGGTGCTTTGGGATGGCCACCTCTTCAACGCCTGGCGTGACGACAACACGGTGCTCCAACTCAACGACGTCCTGACGAAGATGGATGGCTGGAACGAGGAGGAGTACTACTACATCCCCAATCTCTGGACCGACAACGGCCACGAGGACGACCACTCGTTCCCACCGCCGACCAAGCTGCACGGCAACCAGTACGGGGTTACCTACCAGGGCGGGATCAACGGGTTCATCTACAACCAGACCTTGGTGGACGAACTGGGCGCCGGGCATCCGGACGACAGTTGGACCTGGGACGACCTGATGGAGAACGCCCAGAGGACCACCGATCCTGAGCAGGGCCTGTGGGGTCTTGATGGGGGCGGTAATTGGTACTCCTGGCACCCGCTCATCTGGTCGGGCAACGAGGAGTTCTTCCGCAGCCCCGATGACACCAAGTTCACCTTGTACGACAACGGTGGCAGCGCCGGGATTCAGTTCATCCACGACGCCGTTTTTGAGCACGAGGTCGCGGTGCCCATCGCCGAGATCAGCGAGACTCGAGGCGAGTTCAGCTCGCCCTTCACCGCCGGTATCCAGGCCTACTACCTGACCGAGCGGGTTCGTCAGACGGCGCGTCCGTTGATCCAGATCAAGGACCGGTTCGAGTGGTCGCTGGCGCCGGTGCCCGTCAACCCGGCAACAGGCAAATCGGGCACATTCTGGTCCTGCCAGTTCCACGCCGTAACCAGCGGCGCCGAAGCGCGCGGGAACGTGGCGGAGACCGCCGAAGTCTGCCTCTACTTCGGGACTGAGGTGCAGCACCGCGTGGCTGGCGTTGACCGCGGCCACCTGCCGATGTGGCGACCCGCCTTGGAAACAGTGGAAGCGCAAGCAGGGCCGCCGAACAACATGCACTTCCTCAAGCAGTACGCCGACGGCACGGAAAACCGCCACCGCCAATACCGCATGCCGAACTGGGGGGAGTGGTACCAGAGCTGGATCGGCATGGAGCAGCTGTACATGCTGGGCGAGAACTCGCTTGAAGAAATGATCGAGAGCGTTAAGACGGCCGCCGAGGGGAATCAGGCTCTGCAGATCGATGAGATGCGCAGCCGCGGCTGGATCTAAGCGGATGAATCAGCAGGCAGGCGCGGGCGGCAAGGCCCGCGCCTGCCTGCGGCCGCTTGGCCGAGTATTCACGTCAGGGAAGCGAAGCTTAGCCGTAGTCTCGCGCGCCGCGCCGCGCCTTGCGCTCGGGGCCGCGATTGCCTCTGCGGCACTACTGCTTGCAGGTTGCGGCGACTCCAAAAGCGCCTTTGAGGATTACTCGTTTCCCAGAACGAGTTCAGAGAGCGGACGCTATCTCTCCGACGAAGAACACGCGCGCCTGCGCCAGCAGTGGCAAGCGCAGCAGGACGCCAAGGGTGCACAGGCAACCACGCAGCCGGCCGGCGGAAGCTGAGGCGCACGCCGAACCGGTTGCCCACGCGACGTCGAGATAGTCGGGGTGGCAGAGTGGCACTTCGTAGGCAGAACCGGCAACGGGAGGCCGACAATGATTGAGAAGCCAAACCTGCTGTTCATCTTTACGGACGAACAGCGGTCCGACACGCTGGCCTGCTACGGCAACTCCACCATCCAGGCGCCGAACCTGAACCGCTTGGCTGAGGACAGCTTTGTGGTCGACCGCGCCTACTGCACGCAGCCCGTGTGCACGCCCTCACGCTCGTCCATCATGACCGGTTTCTACCCGCACACGACAGGCTGTATCGAGAACAACGACCTGCTGCAACCCGAACATCTGACGCTGGCCGAGCGCGTGCCCGACGACTACACCTGCACGTATTATGGCAAGTGGCACCTGGGCAGCGAGCTTGTGCCGCAACGCGGCTTCACGGAGTTCGTGGGAATCGAAGACGGCTACCGGGAGCACTACGCCGACCCAGCAGAAGCCGAACGTTTGAGCGCCTATCACCACTTTCTGGTGGAACACGGATTCGAGCCCGATTCGGGCAAAGCCCCGCCGGGCGATTCATCCGCGGACACGGGTTCATTGCATACGTTCTCGCGTCAAGCTGCCGCCGAGATGCCAGAGCCGTTTACCAAGGCCAGCTTTCTCGGGGTCCGCTCAGCCGAGTTCATCCGCCAGCACACGGACACCCCATGGATTCATTATGTCAACTTCCTCGAGCCGCATATGCCGTTCGATGGCCCGCTCAACAACCTGCACGATCCGGCGAACCTGGAGACCGGACCGGCCTTTCTTCGGCCACCAGACAACGACGTCTCGCTGATCCATCGGGCGCTGGCGGCCTACTACGGCAGCACCGATTGGCGCGGGTTCGATCTGCGCGACGAGGCCTCCTGGCGCAGGGTGCGGCGCAATTACTGGGGCCTGGTGACCCTGGTGGACCGCGCCGTCGGCCGCATCCTCCAGGCCCTGCACGAGTCCGGCCAGGCGGAACGCACCATTGTTGTCTTTACGTCTGATCACGGCGACATGATGGGCGACCACAACATCCTGGCGAAGTGCACGCTTTACGAAGAGGCCATGCGGGTGCCGCTGCTGCTGCGCGTGCCCTGGCTACCTGGCAATGGACAGCGAGTTGACGGCGCGATGAGCCTGGTGGATCTGGTTCCCACACTGCTCGAGCTGATGGGTGTGGGCACGCCGACTGGCGTACAGGGCGTGAGCCGGGCTGATGTGTTCGAGGGCAACGCCGACCTGATGACCAACGACGTCATCGTCGAGTGGAATGGCAGTCACAACTCCTGCGTCTGGCCGCCGGATGCGCCTCCCGAGGCGCACCGCGTGGAGTCCGATCCCTGGCGTTCCATCCTCAGCCACGACGGCTGGAAGCTGAACGCCAGCGCCACGGATCAGTCGGAATTGTTCGATCTCAACATGGACCCGCATGAACTCACGAACCGGTTCAACGATCCCGACCAGCACGGTCGCATCGCCGATCTGCTGGATCGCATCCGCGCCTGGCAGGCAACGGTCGCCGATACGGCGCCGCTGCCCACCGTGTAAAGGGCCCCGGAGTGACCGCCTCCTATCCTTCAAGCGTAGAGTTGGTCGCCCAGGCTGGCCGTGCCGTTCTCTTCCTCGACCTGCTTGAAGTGGACGACATGCGCCGAGTGCGTCAGGTGGTGCGACCCGCCACCAAGCATCCCGCCAATCCCGTTATCCGCACTGGGCCGCTGGGCGCATGGGACTCCCTGCAAGCCTGCCCCTGGCAGGGCACCGTCATGTGGGACGCCGAGGACGGCTACTACAAGGCCTGGTACATGGGCATGGACGTCGCTGAGGCCGGCCTGCAGATTCCGCGCGTCGGCTACGCCGTCAGTCCCGACGGATCGACCTGGGAAAAGCCCAACGTGGGCGCGCACGAGTACGGGGGCTCGCGCGAGAACAACCTGGTGGCGTTTCTCCCGGGCCGGCGAACCAACGGACCGGCGCTGAAGGACCCGGGTGAATCCGAAGCCTGGCGACGCTACAAGCTGCTGCTACGCGACGAGAACAGCGACCGGGAGATCTGGAACTCCCCCGATGGGTTGCACTTCACGCGCGAGGGCACTCCGAGCATCGCCACGCCGCCGGCCGCCGATGGACCGCGGCGGTATCTCCCGGATCCCCTTGCCTGGTTCGACGCGCACCAGCTTCTCTATGACCGGCAAGACCCGAACCCTGACCGGCGGTACAAGGCCTATGGCCAAGTGTCGGAACGCCGCGGCGACTTGGGGATCCGAAAAGGCGCCCTCATGTATGGCCCGGATCCCTGGACGTGGACCCATTCACAACACAACCCAATCATCGACCCCGACGACGGCGAGGAGTCTCAGATTCACTTCATCTCGGTTCTGCCCTACAAGGGTCTTTACGTGATGCTCTACGAGTACGGGTGGATGGAGGCGCTCAGCTCCGTATATGTGGCCGACATTCGATTGGCCGTCAGCCGTGACGGCGAGAAATTTCAGCGGGTGCAGCCCGATCAGCCGTTCATACGCCGGGGCGGGCCCGGCGATTGGGACGGCGGCTTCCTGGTCACGTCGAGTGACCTGGTGGTACGTGACCACGAGATTCAGGTGTTCTACGCAGGGCAGCCCGCGCACTGGACCAACTGGCCTTCCGAGAACAAAGGCGCGTGGCCCCACAGTGCTGGCAGCGTGTATCCAGCACAGACCGGGCTGGCGTCGCTTCCGATCGACGGGTTCGCCGCTCTCGAGACCCCTGACGGCGAAATGCCCGGCTCGGTTACGACAATTCCGATCAAACGCTCAAAGACGCCCGTTGGACTTGAGGTCTCGTGGGCGAATGCCCTCCCAGGCCGGAATTGGATCGACGTGCAAGTGTTCGACACAGCTGGAGAGCCCGTCGATACGTCGCCTCCCACTCGCATAGTGACCGACGGATCCACCGTGCCAGTCGCCTGGGCCGACGGGCGTGCCTTGCCGGTCGACCGAGATTTCCGATTGCGCTTTGGAATTAATGGCGCCGCGCGGCTCTTCGGATTCAGCTTTGCAGCGGCAACTGCCAGCGCATGAGCGGTGACCGCCGGCCCAACGTGATCATCTTTGGCATGGATACCACCCCGGCCAACCACCTGGGCTGCTACGGCTACCCGCGGCCGACCTCGCCCAACATTGACCGGCTGGCGCGCAACGGCGTCCAGTTCGACGACGCAAACCTGACCGGGCTGCCGACCACACCGGGGTGGACGAGCATGCTGACCGGCGTTCATCCATTGAACTCCGGCATCGTGATCCACGCCGAGCCGCCCCAGCAACACGCGTTGGCACCCGACATCGTGTTCCTGCACGAAACGCTGGCCCGGAACGGCTATCGCACGGCGGCGCTGGAAGGACGCGGGCGAACGTTTCGCGCGCCCTACTGGATGCGCAACTGGGGCACCTACCTGGATCGCGGCGGTGAAGCCACCTTCCGAAGCGGAATCCCCGCCGCGCACATGGCCGACATTCTGGTGGATTGGATCGAATCCGGCGAAGCGGACGATGGCCCGTTCTACCTGTTCACGCACTGGTGGGATCCGCACTGGCCCTACTACCCGCCCGCGCCCTACGACCGGATGTTCTACGCCGGCGATGAGCGAAACCCGGGCAACACCAGCCTGACCAAGTTCCACCACCACCCCTGGTGGACAAGCCGCACGAGCGGCGGTGGGGAAATGCGTGACCCGCGCGAGCAGGCGCACATTGACCTGGTACGCGACGCGACCGACCTGCAGTTTCTGGTCGCGCTATTCGACGGCGAAATTGCCTACATGGACGCCATGATTGGGCGCGTGCTCTCCGCCTTGGAAGCGCGCGAATTGGCCGACGACACGCTCACGATTGTGGTCGCCGATCACGGCGAGTCCATCGTCGACCATGACATGTTCTTCAACCACGGCGACCTGTACCAAACCAACGTGCATATCCCGCTGATCCTTCACCACCCGGCGGGACTGTCAACACCTGTTCACGTGCCTGACACCGTGGAGCACATCGACCTGGTGCCCACGATCCTGGACTACCTGGACATCGAATCGCCGCCATGCGTGGACGGAATGAGCCTTAGGCCGGCCGTGCGCGGGCAGGCGCTGGAACATCCGCCGATCTGCATCACCAACAACAACTTTGGCATGAACCGCGCGTGGCGAAGTGGACGCTGGAAGCTGATCGAGCACATGTCACCAGGTCATTTGGGGGCGACGCCTGGGTCACTGGAGCTCTACGACGTCGTCCGCGACCCGGACGAGCGCACCAACCTTGTCGCCACGCACCGGGCTTTGGCTGAATCGCTCCGCGACGAGATGCACGCGTTCGTCGCCCGCCTGCTGGACGGTCGGCCGGATCCGCAACTGACGTACGCCAACCACCCGTCCGCAACCAACGTTCCGTACTAGCCCGCCGACCCTCAGGAGTCCGGGGGCCGCCGCCTCAGTCCGCGATGGTCAGCCGCTCGGCTTCCACCTCTTCGAACCACGACTCCAGTTCACGCAGGAGGCTTGCGGCCCTTTGCGGCTCGGCACTTGCCAGATCGTTCTGCTCGCCCGGGTCACGCACCAGGTCAAACAGCTCCGCAGCCGGTGGCGGTGGAACCGACCGTTCCGGAGTGTCGTACGGGATGGCCACCTGGTGAAGCTCGGGGCGGTACTTCAGGTCCCGGTCCATCTGCGAGTGCTCGGGCCTGACTTGCATTAACTCGGCAATCCGGGGACGTACCAGCTTCCAGCGACCATTGCGAATCGCCGCATTGCATTCGACGTGCGGCGTGTAGCGGTTCCACTGCCAGAATCGTCGCGGCGCGGCGGGTGGCGGCTCGCCGCGAAGCGTGGGCAACACGCTGACGCCGTCGATCGGCGGACCATCCACACGCGAGGCGCCGGCCGCCTCCAGCAACGTGGGGAGCCAATCCACGTAGTGCACCAGCGCGTCGTTGCGCTGGCCGGCCGGCAGGCCCTCCGGCCAACGCATCAACATGGGAACGCGGATCCCGCCCTCGTATACGTGGCCCTTGGCGCCATTGAAGTTGCAGTTGAACCGACGCGTATCCACTTCCATGCCCATGGTGTAGTCGAATCCGCGCGAAAGCTGGGGCCCGTTGTCGCTGGTGAACATCACGATGGTGTTTCCGGCGCAGCCGCTGCGGTCCAACGTGTCAAGAATCTGGCCCACGCCCGCATCCACGCGCTCGTTCATGGCGTAGATCAGCGCCACGCCGCGCGACAGGCCGGCGTCCAGATATGGCTGAACGAGTTCGTCAGGCGCCTGTAGCGGTGTATGCGGCGCGTTGAAGGCTACGTGCAAGAAAAACGGTCGGCGCGCGTTGCGCTGGATGAACGCCGTCGCTTCGGCGGCAAACACATCAGTCAGATAGCGGCCGTCGGAATGCTCGATCGCGCCGTTGCGGTCGATGCGCCAGCGGTAGTAGTCCGCCCAACCGCCGCGGAAGCCGACGAAGTCGTCGAACCCGCGGGCATTCGGGTGGTACCTGGGATCCAGCG
Source organism: Chloroflexota bacterium (assembly GCA_965263175.1). GTDB lineage: Bacteria > Chloroflexota > UBA11872 > UBA11872 > UBA11872 > UBA11872. The sequence goes on along the minus strand of OZ253587.1, from coordinate 1,556,758 downwards.
CCCCCAAGTGCCACTTGCCAACCATGCCGGTTGCATAGCCCGCCGCCTTGAAATGGTCGGCTAGCGTGATCTCGCGCAGCGCCAGACGGTCGAGTCCCTGACCCTCCAGCGTATCGATGGCGCCGGTGCGATGTGGATAACGACTGGTCATCAGCGCCGCACGAGCCGGCGCGCACACGCAGGAACCGGAGTAGTGCTGCGTCAAGCACACGCTTTCGTCCGCCAGCCCATCCAGAACCGGCGTCCGCGCCGGACCGTCGTTGAATAGCCCGAAATCGCCGTAGCCCATATCGTCGGCCACGATCAACACAATGTTCGGCTGCGTCATGCGTCAGACCTCCCAGGGCACTGGAGCGTAATCATCCTCGACCGAGACTCCGTAGGCGAGTAGTAGGCCAAAGGTGATGATGTCTGCTATTCCCTGCCCATGCACCCTGCGCCTGTCAGCGAGAATCATTGATCGAACTCTGGCTGAGGCTCTCGGGCCACGGAGACCCGAAGCAAGCGCTGTTGGAGCAGTCAGAAGGTGTGGAAAGCGTGCAAGCGCTCAGCAACCGGCTTCGCTACGGCGGGTAGGACGCTACCATGCCCTGCTGACATGCCTACTGCCTCAACCGACCCTGCTATCTCGGTCGTCCTTCCGTGCCTGAACGAAGCTGAGGCCGTCGCCGCCTCGGTGCGAGCGGCCCGACTGGGAATCGAGCGCAGTAAGATCCCTGGCGAAGTAATCGTCGCCGACAACGGCTCGACGGATGACTCGGCGAGCCTTGCCGAAGCAGCTGGTGCACGCGTCGTATTCGAGCCTCGACCAGGCTACGGGTCGGCTCTCCTACGAGGATTTGCCGAATCGCGTGGCAGATTCATCGTAATGGCCGACGCCGATAACACCTATGACCTTGCCGGACTCAGCGACCTGGTTGCCAAATTGGACGATGGCTACGACATGGCGGTTGGCAATCGGATGGCCAACGTTCACCCCGGTGCCATGCCCTGGCTTCACCGCCGGGTCGGCACCCCAACCATCAGTTGGCTGTTGCGCCGAACCTGGGGTGTCAGCATCAGGGACAGCCAGAGCGGATTCCGGGCCCTGACACGTTCGGCCGTAGACCGACTGCAACTTCGCTCTACCGGCATGGAATTCGCATCCGAGATGATCATCAAGTCCGCCGTCCAGGGTTTGCGAGTTGCCGAGGTCCCTTCGTCCTATGGGCTACGAGGAGGAGGTAGCAAGCTACGAACCCTTCGTGACGGCTGGCGCCATCTTCGACTGATTCTCCTGCTTGCCCCAGCACTGCTCTATGCGTTGCCGGGAGCTGTGCTTCTCGTTCTTGGCGTGCTGACATTCGTTCTCGGCTTCTCTGTAACCAGTGTCGAAGTTGGTGGGCTTAACTGGCAGCCAATATTTGCAGGGCCCATATTCTGGATCCTTGGCGTTAACGGACTAGCCTTGGGCCTTACCGAGCATCGACGCCTTGTGTGCGCCGGGCTCGCGCAACCGTCGCCGATTCTCGCTCTCGGTTATCCGCTGGTAAAACTGGAAGCTGCCCTGGTCCTGGCTGTGGTGGCGGTGCTTGTGGGAATCGGGATCGACGCGTACATCTTTGTCCGCTGGGTTAGTGGCACCGAGACCCACCCGGTCGGCATCCAACTGGCCGCGCTGGCCCAATCCTTTATTGTCAGCGGCGTGAACCTGGCATTCATCGGGTTTCTGGGTGCCGGCGGTGCCACGGCGGAGATCGATCAACGCCCGAATAATCAGACGCTGGGTGATGTTCCGGCTCAGGGCCCAGCTACGCGTTGACCCAATCGAAGCCGCCGATGCGGCACGAGCCGCATCGGTACCTGCGACGCAGTCGTTGGTTGGTTGCCAGCCTCTCCGGATTTAGCACGGCCGTCGTTGGATTTTCCGGCATCGTCCTCGTCGGTGGCCCAGTCGTATCAGCATTCCCAAGTGGCGCAGCGCTCGTCACCGGCGGGCTGCTTGCAGTTGTCGGCGTCGCGGCATGGCGGCGCACGCCGTCACGGCATCAATTGGGGTTCGCTGCTACAACTCTGCTAGGGACACTCCCGCTCGCGGGACTCGCAGCCCTGCTCTACGCCAGCCCTCCCTTCGCCCACCTCGCCACCCAGACGAGTGCGCTTGGCTGGGTTTTGGCCCCCGCTCTTCTCCTTGTGCAGGCCCTTGCCTACCGGAGAGCCTCAGGCAACGACGTGGGCGTAGACGTCGCCTTTGGGGGATGCGCGGGAATCGCGTGCGCTGCTCTGCTCCATGTAGCGGTCGCAGGCGATTCGTTCGGATTGCGGTGGGCGCTACCCGGATGGATTGCAGGCGCGGCCCTGGTTAGCGGATTCATGCGAGCTGCCCCAAGCCCGGCGATCCGCCTTGCATTCGGCACTGGCCTGCGAACGCTACCAGCCGCTGCGGCCTGGATCATGGCCGTGATCGTCGCCGCCCCAGCCGCTCCGAGACACGAACTTGCCACGTCGGCGGGCGCGCAGGCGCTCGGCCTTCTCGTCACTGGTTGGATCGTGCTAACCATGTTTGTGCTCTGGCGAAGCGAAATCCTGCCGGTCGAGAACAGCATCTGGCAGCGCTTTCGCCTGACGATGGGTGACATCGCGCCGAAGGTCTCCACGCTTGCTCTTCTTCTCGTGGGGGCATTTCAAGCTGCTTCGTACTCAGCCGCCACGGCCGATGATTTGGGGCACTTCTGGTACTCCGCCGACGCTCTGAGCAATCACGGCGAATATCCCGTATGGGGCGATTGGATGAGCCTGCCCGCGTTGCCGCTGCTGCTGATTGCCGCGTTTGCGGCCTTCGGACATACCTATCCAGCCGCGCTCGCGCCCATGTTCGTTGCCAACCTGCTGCTGCCATGGCTGCTTTACCGCGCCGCCCGGGCCGTCCGCGCCAGCCCGACAGTGGCCTTTGGACTGGCCGTGCTCACCACAGTCCTGCCCCCACTTCAGATTGACAGTCTGGGCTCCGCCGAGCCAGATCCGATATTCATCGCCCTGCTGGCCACAACCATCTGGGCATTTGCCCACGTGCTTAGTACGCCGAAGCCGGGGTGGTCAATGCTGGCGTTGGGTGTCGCGGCCGCAACACTTGCACTTACTCGCCCAGAGGGACTGCTCTACGGGGGGCTAGTGCTACTGGCAACGCTAGTCGCGAAACGATCGCGGTGGGCCGTCACGACAACATTGGTTGCCGGTGTGCTTCTTGTGCCATTTGCCATCTACAGCCTCGTCAGAATCGGGCGGCCCTGGCCGACTATGAGTCAGGAGTTTTCGATGGAGAATCTCATCGAACACGCGAGCCTGGTGGGCGGCATCACGTGGCCGAAAGTCGCACGCGTCGTCTTGCTCAACGACCTACGATTCCCGCTGCTGATTGCAACCATAGTGGCGCTTTTTGCCTTGGGGTCCGTTTACCTATCACGGAGGAGCCTGGCCTTTGTTGCCTTGCCCGCAGCGGTAATAATTAACGTCGTCGCGACGCTCGGGATCAGCGCTAGCACCGTGCGTCCGCAAGAACCGCATGAGTTTGTGCGGCACATTGCCTATCCGGCACCCGTCGTTGCAACGCTGGCAGCTGCTGGAGTCTCCGCGCTGGCCGTAGGCACGGCCCGACGCGGCGCGCGACTTCGATGGTTAGCTTCCGGCCTCGGCGTGGCGGCGGCCGCCTACCTGACCGCAGGCAGCCTATATGTGCTGGCCACTCCCGAAGAGTTTTATCACGGGAACCGCAGCGGCAGCCTTCTGGCCGACAACATTTACGTCAACGCTCCGGAACTGTGGCGACACCCGCTGCCTCTGCCATGCCCGCCCTGCCTGCCGAACGGTCAATGGAACTTCGACGCCTTTCGTCGCGACTTGTTTGCCTGGTACAAACCCTTTGACAGCCACAGCAATTCCTCCGGTGCGGCCTATCAGACGCTGACTGGGGCTGCGGCGGCGGCTGGATTTGCCGCGCTGATAGCAGCTTCGCCGACAGGCCCAGCAAGATCCGAACGGCGGCTTAAGGCATTTGTAGATCGATCGACGAAAGGACAAGTCACCTGAGCGTCGATCCATCCGTGGTTCCAGGGCTCCTGCTCTTAGCCTTCGAGTTGTTGGCCCTCGCTTTAGTTGGGTTCGTAGTTGCCCGTGTGGCGCTGCGGCAGCGCAACGACCTGTTGGCGCTGGCCCAGGGCTTGGCCGTAGGCCTGGCGATTTGGGGCCTGGTCGTGAATTTCGCCATGTATCTGCTACCTGGCACGGCGGGCGCAATTGCCGCCTGGGTTGTCACCCTCGGAATCGGAGCCAAATTCACGTGGAGGTCACGGTCAGCCTTGTACCTGCCGGCGCGAACCGCCGCACTCTTCGTGGCTACAACATTGGCAGTGTTTTGGCTTGCCCTGGCCGGCCGCCAGCTCCTGTCGATTGCCGACCACGAGATTCACCATGGACTGGCCGCTTCTATACGCGCCGGCGGGTTTCCGCCGGCTCTGCCGTGGAATCCAGGACAGCCGGCGCCATACCACTACGGCATTGACATGCTGGTTGGACTCTTGGCCCCACCGGCGGGCCCGGATCTGGCCTTCGTGAACGAGCTCTTGGGAGCCTATATCTGGACGAGTCTTGCCCTAGTTGTGGTTGCCAGCGTCTTCAAGCTTGGCGGATGGGTCGGCACTCTCGCCCTAAGTCCCCTTCTCCTTACAGCAGGCGCGTGGACGCTGTTTGGCTCACCTAACCCACCCAGTATCTTACAAGTTCCCGTGCCGACGGGAGCCCCGGGAGTAGGGCTGCGCACAGCGTTAGCCGAGGTGTACTGGCCGTCGTTTGACTTGCCGTTGGATACGAACTTCGACGCGTCGCCACCGAACAGCTGGAGACCGTCCTTTCCACTGGCGTACGCATTGGCGTTCATCGTCCTGGAGCGCGTTGCGATTGGTCGAAAACGTTCGCGGCTTTCGACTTTCACGCTCGGCGCTCTACTTGGGTTTGTGGGGTTGGTCGACGAATCGATCGCGTTGATCGCACTCGCGGTATGGAGCGCGTATGAATTGGCGCACATTAGCGGGCACTTCAAAGGAATCCGCCATCAACAATCAGGGCCGCGACAGTCCTCTGCACCTCATATTCGAAGCAAGCGTTGGCCGGTAATCCTGAACGCAGCCGCCGGACCGGCGCTAACCGTAGTATTTCTCACAGCAAGCGGCGGGGTTGTCACAGGCCTCCTGACCGGCTCAGCGCATTCGGCGCTGTCCTTTGAATTGATGGGCGATCCGAATAGCCGACGTCCATTGGGATCGTTCACTCGTCTAGGGGGCGGCGTAGGCGTGCTGGGCATCGGACCGTTCTTCGTCGCCCTGTTTGCCTTGGTGCTCTCTTGGCGTAGTCCGCTGGTTCGAATGTTGGCCGTGGGAAGCGGTGCGTTTCTCGTGGCCGCGCTTGTGCTGCGCTACGAACCGTTTCCAGCGGATATCTCTCGAATGGACGGGCACGCCCGTAACTTTGCCCTTTTGGCCCTACTGATTGCGCTAGGTCTCCGCCTGGCGGATCTCAGGATCCGATACCGATACATTGCCGCGTTGGCACTAGTTGCACTTGTCACATGGCCGACTGCAGCGTCGCCCGCGCGCTCTCTCAGCCTGGCGCTGGAGCGTGGTCCGCAACTCTCCAACATGCCGCCTGGGCCGCGTGAGTTTCACGCGTGGTTTCAGGGACGACACGCGGTCAGACCATTTCGGTCGGACGTTGTCTCCGACTACATCCGGCAGCATACGCCAGTTGACGCGCGCGTACTCTCGCCGCATCCAGCTGCAATGACCATTGCCACGGGGCGACCCAACGCATCTGGATTCGCAAACCTCGTCCACATAATTGTGGGGACTGGGCCCGAGTACAAAGACGCGGTCCGCTTTCTCGAACCCTCCGCTATCCGGCAGCTCGGCATCGAATATGTACACGCCACAGACACATGGATCGACGGCCTGCCTGACCGTGCTTTGCACTGGTTGAATGATCCCGAACTGTTCGAGCTGCTTGTCCGTGATCGAACGGACGCCCTTTATCGTGTCCAGCCGGCGTTCCCAGGACTCAACGCAACGCCCGCCCAAGGATCGTTCGAGTCTCTTCGACGAGCCATACCCGCATCTGCCTCGGTCTACCTGCCTCCAGAAATCGAGCCGCGGGTCGCGATACGGGCGGCGGCAGTGCTGTCGCACACCCAGCAATTCGGTGCCGTACAAACGTCGGTCCTGCACCTGCTTACGCCGCTTCAACTTGACCCGCTTGGCAATCAGGAGACCGACCTGGTCGTTACCTCTTCCCGCTTGGCGCCGTCCGCCTTTGCCCCAGCCATGCGCCGCCCGATCTGGTGGAACAATGGGCTCGCCGTCTACGCACCAACCTCGGCCATCAAGCCGATCATGGACCCACCGCCACCGCACTTCAGTGCTAAGCTTTCAGATGTGCAGATGGTCGGTGGGCGCATTGCCTTCACCGCAACGTTCACTGATCGCGCCACCGACCTGTGGTCAGGGCAAGATTGGGTCGTCATCTCCGCCGACCATTCGCGCTGGGCACTCCCGGACAAGTCAAGGATCGTCCGTCGCACTGAAGCGCCTGCACGGTCGTTCATGGGACAACTTCAGCCTGTACCCGAGACGGAGATCCACGAGTACTTCTACCTGTACGAGTTTGAGCCTCGGACAGCAACACTAACCCTATGGGATGGAAACAGCTACGCAAGACTAGACCAGCACAGCCGCGAGTTTGGTCCCGGCAACTGGATACTAGCCGTGCGTCTACTTAGTGGCAGCCAGGAAGCTGCCCTGATCCCTGTGCTGCGTTTCGAACTGGCAGCCAGCGGTGACCATACGTATGCAGTCTATGAAGGTTCGCTCAACGCTATGTTGCTGCCATGACTTCAGTGACTTGAATCGCCGACACGAGCCATCACCGAGTATTGCCGCAGGATACAAGATCAACGGTACACTTCGAGCCTTATCCAATGACGCAGTCGAAGGCATCTTGAATGACGGTTGATCCGACTGTCCTGCCAGGACTGCTGCTTCTGGCTCTCGAACTCCTCGCGCTGGCTGCAGTCGGCTTCATCGTCGCTCGGGTAGCCCTGCGGCAGGCCGATGACCGGATGGCGCTGGCACAAGGAATGGTGATTGGACCAGCGGTCTGGGGACTGACTGTCAACTTCATCCTGTTCTTGGTTCCAGGTCGTGCCGGTGCGATCGTGGGTTGGGTAGTCGTACTGGCATTAGCCTTCGGCTTGACCAAGAAAGCGCCAAAGAGGCTGCTGGCTCGGCCTCGCACTCTCGCAGGATTCGTAGCCGCAACCCTTGCGCTTTTCTGGGTCATATTGGCGGCACGCCAATTAATGAAAATTCCAGATCCAGGAATTCACTTGGGATTGTCCTCTTATATCCAGGCTGGTGGCTGGCCGCCGTCTACGCCTTGGAACCCGGATTTCCGAGTGCACTACCATCACGGTGTTGATATGCTTATTGGTTTACTGGCTCCACCGTTCGGACCGAATCTAGTCTTAGTAACCGAGATTCTCAGCACCTATTTCTGGATCAGTTTTGCTCTCGTCGTAGCGACCACGCTGCTCAATCGCTGCGGATGGCTTTGGACGCTCGTCCTATCACCGCTATTGCTTACCGCCGGATCCTGGACGCTGCTCGGATATCTCAATAGGGTGCCTAATATCGTTCAGATTCCCGTGCCGACCGAGCTTCAGACCGCTGGGCTTCGGGATTCGCTCAGTGGTCTCTATTGGCCGGAGATAACACTCTTATGGCATTCCGAGTTTGACGGGACGCCGGCCAACATCTGGAAGCCCCTATTTGTCTTGGGGTATGCCCTGGCACTCATCGTGCTAACGCATGTTGCAGACAGCCGTACACGTTCGCTTCTGGCTGCTTCTACTCTCGCGATACTAGTCGGCTTCCTAGGAATAGTGAGTGCAGAGCTAGCCCTGCTCGTCATCGGACTCTGGTGCGGACTGGAGGCAGTACGCTTGCTTCCGTCGCTAGTTAGCCGAGACTTTTCCCAGGCTAGAGTCTTGAGAACTCTCGCCGGCCCCTTGGGAGCATTGCTGCTACTTGCTGTGGGCGGTGGCGTAGTGACAGGGATCCTTACCAGCGCGCCACGAGGCCACTTGTCGCTGGGCTGGATTGACGAGCCCTTGAGTCGGCAGATCTTCGGCCGCTACGAAGCGTTGCAGGGTCGCATTGGCTTACTCGGTGTGGGTGCCATCTCCGCGGCAGTCTTCGCTTCGCTGCTCGCCTGGCGCGACCGGCTTGTCATCGCACTATCCGTCGGGACTCTTCCGCTGATGGTTGCAGCACTCACAGTTCGGTATGCGACAGCCCCACTTGATGTGTCTCGCTTTGACGGCCACGCCCGGAACTTTGCACTCCTGGCACTTCTGCTGGCGCTTGCCGGTCGCCTGTCCGTCTGGCATCCACGCTATCGTTACGGTCTGAGTATCATCGTTCTGGCGCTCGTAGTCTGGCCAACCATCGCCCGGCCAGTACGCACTCTTGGGCTAGGCGCTAGTCGCGGTGTTCAGGTCACCAATCCGTTGCCCGGAATATTGGCCTCCGACTCCAATCCATGGCATCACGACCTGCGACGTTACGTAATCGCAACGCCGATATCAGCAAGGGTATCTAGCTTTATCCGCAACAACACATCTGTGAACACACGTATCTTTTCACCACATCCAAGTGCGACGAGCATCGCCACAGGTCGACCAAACGCCATCGGATTTATCGGGCACCTCCACCAGGAACCAGTTCGAGGCCCTGAATATGACGATATGCTTCACTACTTGGAGCCTGGCGCCGTCCGTCGACTCGGTTTCGGCTACATTCACTCCACGCACGCCTGGGCTAGGCAGCTGCCCAACCACGCACAGCGCTGGCTGGAGGATCCACGCATGTTCGAGCAACTGGTTGGCACGGAGTCTGACGCCCTGTACCGCGTTCAGCCTTCATTCCTACAGCTAGAACGAGCTTACTCGCCCGAGTCATTCGAGGCCTTGAGGCAGGCGATCCCCACTTCGGGCACAGTGCTTTTGGCACCAGGACTCCAGACGAAAGACAGTCTCAAGCTGGCTATGGCGCTATCGTACACCAACATGATCGGCACGCTGGATCCAGTTGGATCCCACCTGTTGACTGCCCTCCCAACTACCATGCCAATGGGAACGGAGAAGCCCGATTTCGTTGCGCTACCGGCTCGCATGGCACCGTCCTCATTCGACCCTACATTGCGCCGACCACTCTGGTGGAACCGAGAAGTCGCGATCTACGCTACGGATGTCACCTCCACTCCGCTAATGCGACCGCCGCCGAGAGATTTCAGCATCCAACTGTCTGACGTGCGGGTCGCCAATGGCCGCATCGCTTTTACCGCGACATTTACGGACCGCTCCACAGATTCATGGCGTGGTCAGGACTGGGTCGTCGTCGCGACCGACGATTCCCCGTGGAACCTTCCTTATCGATTTGGCACTGCCACGTTCACCTCTGCCTTTACGCGCTGGTTTGACGGGCAGGTCCAACCCGTCCCTGAAACCGCTACGCACGAGTACTTCTTCCTGTACGAGTTCGAGCCACGCACGGGGACGCTGGCGCTGTGGGATGGCAGCGGTTACACGAGCCTCTCGCAGGCCCAGCCACAACTACGCCCGGTCAACTGGATGCTCGCCGCGCGCCCGAACATCAATCGCGAGGAAGTCGGTCTCATTCCGGTGCTGCAATTCACGCTGACCGAAGACGGCGACTTCACGTACAAGGTATACGAGGGCTCGCTCGACGCGATGCTCGTTCGCTGACCCCACCTCTAGCTCTGGTTGCCCACGCCGAGACCCGGCTCCTGGAAGACTCCAGCGCTTCGCTAATCGGCTGAAGCAGTCGGGTCTGAGCTGCGTTTCCGCCCAGGGTCGATCGTCTCGATTGCGAGTGCGACACCAAGAGCAATGAACAGACCTATGACGAGCAACACCACCGACCAAGGTCCCAGTCGCTGCGCAAGATAGAGGTCTGGACCGATCAGTCCGTCCTGCCATTGCCGGGCCAGGCGCAGGTGTGCGCCAATCAGCGAGAAGTGGGGGTTCCAAAGAACTTGCTCGGGGCGTGCGCCGTGCTCCCACAGGTTGCGCCAGCCTGTTTGATAGTCGAACAACACGCCCAAGACCGATACCCCAAGCGACCAGGCTGCGAGGCCAGCGATCGAGAGGCGCATGGCCAAATTTGTAGATCGAGCCTGTAGCACCGCGCCCACGCCAAGCGCCAGAAAGGGCGTGACGGCGGTGAGATACCGAGGACCCCACGAAACGCCGCCGAACCAGTCGTGAAAAGAGCCGTAGCCAATAGCCGCTATCGCAACCAGGCCCAGCATGGCCGACCAGACCGGCCGGGCCGTGGCCTTGCCAAGAAGTCCCCACACGCCAACCGCTGCCACAGGCATGAAGACCAGCAGCCCAAAGCTCGGACTGGCTAGTGCTCCGAAGATTCCGATGTATGCGCGGTCGGTCTGCCACAAGACGGTGGCCGTTCGATAGCCGACATCCAGGAAATCGCCCGTCCGATAGAGATTCCAGAGGCCGACGCCTGGAACTGCGATCAGAGCCAACGCGGCAGTGTAAACGACTGAGCATGTCAGGCCGGTTCGCCAGCCGCGCTTCCACGTCAGCAGCGTCAGTGCGCCCACGACTATCCCGAGTGCAATGAACTCCGGTCGTGTGACCACGGCCAGTCCCGCGAACACGCCAGCGCCTGACCAGTGGCGCGCCTTGGGGTTACGGGCTGCAATCCAAAGCAATGCCAGCACGGCCAGCAGGGCGGCTAGCGGGATATTGGCAAGGCCCTTCGCATAGACCCACAGCGGACTGGCACAGGCCAACATCAGAGCCGCGGCCACGGCGTAGCGCGGTCGCAGGCCGAGGTTGCGCCCAAGCAGAAACGTCGCACCTACCAGCGCGGCAGCAACCGTAGGGCCGTACAGCAGCACTGCCAACGGACGCACCGCGCTGGGCTGAGGGAACGCTGAAGAGGGCGGCGGCGGCTCGGATCCGATCCAACTGGCGAGTCGATAAGCCGGAATCATGGCGGCCCATGACAGCAGGCCGTAGCGGCCGGTAATCCGATCCGCCGACGGATGGCTGAGCGTCAACAGCTGCTCCCGCGGAAACGGCTGCTCACCTGCGAGGTCAGGACTGCCCGTTTCCACCAGCGCCCGCGCCGACGCGTAGTTCGTGATCTCGTCTACGCTATAGGCGTGCGCGCCGGATGACAGCAGATAGACGAGGCCCGCAAGCAGTGCCACCACCGCAGCGCGGGCAATATCTCGCCGTGAATTGCCGTCCCTCGCTCCCGGAGTCTCGGATGTCAACTGTGTCATCGCTCAACTGCAAGCGTCGCAAGCGACCGGAGTGGCTGGCCGCGCCGAAGCACGGCGCACACTCGTAGCGCCCGAAAACTTGCACCAGATTCCATCGGTCGCTCTACCCTGCACCCAGACGGCAGCGCACGATGTTGGTTTGACAGAACCGGCCTCCGCCGACACAACTCTCGGATAGCGTAGACGTGGCACCGGCGGCACTGTCCAGGCTCACCCTTCTTCGTATGCGGCGCGAAATCACACCACAGATCGTCGGATTCGCTGCCGTCCTGGTAGCCGCCGTCACGCGTCTCGTCAAGCTTGACGCCTTTCCCCCGTTCATCGATGAAGCCGCCAATGTCCGCTGGGCGGTACGTCTAGCCGAATCGCCGTCGCCGGACACGTTGTGGCTGCCGATGACCGAGGACTGGAAGACCCCCGTATTTATGTGGACGACAGCCGTCCTGCACCGCGGCATTGAAGATCCAATCCTCGCGGGTCGCCTCGTGGCAGCCCTCAGCGGCCTGCTCACAGTGGCGCTCGTCTATCACGTCGGCCTGCGGCTAGTCGGGGCATGGCCGGCTGCGATCGCCGCAAGCATCGTGGCGATTTCGCCGGCTTTCACCTTCACCAGCCGCCTGGCTCTCGCAGATACGCCAGTTGTGATGCTGACTGCACTCATCTGGGGCCTGTCCGTTCCCACGGTGCGAGGCCATTTGCCCAGCGCGTTGGGCGCAGGCGCCGCTGTGGCACTCGCCTTCTGGATCAAACTCAGCGGAGCGTTGCTCCTGGTCATACCGGTCACCGGCATCATTCTCACAGGCCGCATGGCTCCAAGGCGTCGCATAACAGCGCTCGCGCTGTGCATGGCGCCGGCGATCGCAATGTATATCGCATTCCTACTTGCCCCAACGTCAACGCAGGCGCTGCAGCGCGCGGAGGGAAGCGTGCTCACCATTGGCCAGCTTGCGACAGTTCCGGTCACTCAATGGGCCGAAAACCTGACCCAAATGGGCGGCTGGGCGCTGGCCTACCTGCCAGCCGCATCAATGGTCGCTGCCATCGCGGCACTCGCACTTCCGTTCGTCACCCGCCGGCGAGAAGACTGGTGGCTTTGGTCCGTCCTTGTCTTCTGGCTGGCATTCCACGCCTTTCTGGGAGCAACACTGTACTCGCGCTATGTGCTCCCCGCGCTCGTCCCGCTCGCTCTGCTGACGGCACGCGTCATTGTGGAAGTTGGCCGCGCGCTTCGCGACGCCAAGCGCGACCGCCTGGCATCCATCTGGATGGTCGGCGCTTCCCTCGCAGTTGTGCTCTCACTCGCCATTCCGGCCATGCTGCTCGTCGTCGCGCCGACCAGGGCCGCCCTGCCCCGGGACGACCGTGCCCAGTACATCGAGCAATGGTCAGCGGGTTTCGGACAGGCGGAAGCTCTTCAATGGATCGCCGATACAACAGCCGCGGAGCCTGGCCCCGCCATTGTCCTGACAAACCACGTGCTCGGTGCACCGAGGGACCTGGCGGCGCTCACATTTCGCAATCGCGCAGACCTGGACGTGCACGTCGAGAACCGCATCCGTCACCCTTACGGCGGCGTGGCGGACGCTTGGCGCGGTCATGGCGTGCCCGTGTACGCGCTCATTAACGGCAATCAGGACGATGGCGAGAAATTCCTTCGTCTGAACCCGGAATTCACGATGGTCGCCGCATTCGAACGTCCCGGGGCCAAGACAGTTGTAAGCGTGCTGGAGTTCAGGCCCAGGTAACCCGAGCGTTGCACCCAACGCGCTGCGACGCTATCTGGGACTCTGGAGACGAAGGGCTCTGTCGGACGGTTCGTACGTCAGAAAGTACCGCAGATCGCTGGCGCCCGACTCAGACATCAGCCGCATCACAACCGGTCGACTAAAGGTCTGGACCTTCAGGTCGGCCCGACCATATGTGACTTGTAACGCCGCCGGAAACCCCTCACGAAACACGTAGGCGCCGTTGACCGTGTTTGGCAGGTCGGCGGCAATGACTGTCGACCCCGCCGGCAGTTCACCAAGCTCAGAGTGAGCACTCTGCACCAACCGATGACTGAGTCCGGCCGCGAACTCCCAATCGTTGAGGCGGCTGTGGGTCTGCCAAGCCAAGAGTCCAGCAGCGACCACGAACAGCCAGCCGGAGGCCGCCCGTGACCGGGGAACAAGACTGGAGATCGCCCGGCCCGTGCCGGCAAGAGCTGCGACGCCAAGCGTCAGGACAAAGGCGGCAGGAAGGTAGGCAAAGTGAAACATCGTTCCGCCAAGTAGAACGAACGGCGCTTCGAGGGCCAGGGCGGCGCCAACGGCTACGCGAGCCCAACCAGGACCGCGAACCATGGCCAGGCCAGCGGCGCTGATGACAACGAGATGCACGGCTAGCACTGGGACAAATTGCGCCGTGCCAACGGTATGAGCGAACGATCCAGTCCCGTCCAACAAGGCCAGCAGCGCCTGGTGCACATCAAATAGCTCCGGCTCCGTAAATGGCGCCACCAGCACGGTCGGGTACCAAATGGCGTTGAGCAGCAGGCGGGGGCCGAGGCTGTAGCCGTAGCCGCCACTCCCAGCTGCCACGCCCAGAGCAGCAGCCTCAATGGCGAGGTAGCCCCCGGCCAGCATCAGCACTGGAATGTAGATCCAATGGGCATTCCAGCATCGGCCGAGGCCGCGGGAAAAACGCCAGAGATCAACCAGCAGAAAGAAGCCTAGGATGGGTGCCGCGGTGGGATTTGCGCCCAGCGCGAGGCCATACAGCCCAACCGTCGTCCACGCCCAGCGCGTGCGGCCCGATTCACGGAACCGCAGAAACGCCAGCGCTGCTCCGAGCGCGAGCACGCCGCCGAGCACCTCCGCAATCGAGCCAAACCAAGCCACCGTTTCCACGTGCGCAAAGTGCAAACCAAACACGGCGGTAACCGCCACACCCACCCAACTGCAGCGTGTGAGGCGCCGGGCCAGCAAGCCCGCCAGCGCCGACGCCGCCAAGTGACCTCCGATCAGGACGGCGTGATAGCCAATTGGTTGCACCACCCCGAAGAGGCGAAAGAGAACATTGACGACAAGAGCGGTAGTGGGACGGTAGTTCCAGGTGAACGGATCAGCTGGGTCAACGGTGACTGGGTCTGGCAGCGCAAGCACGGCCTGGACGGTGCCAATGGCCGCCGCTCGCTGACCATAGGTGTGTAACCAATCAAAGTCGTCTGACTGAAAGTAGTTGTCGAGGCTTCGCGCATATAGCGCCGCAGTCACGATCAAGGCCAAACCAGCTACCAGAATCGCAGGAGAAGCTCGAATCGCGAGTCGACGCCCGAACGCTCTGGAACCTGAAGTCATCAGCCGACCATCTGGGCGACGGTCGATACAAGCCTCCGCGCGACCGAATTCACAGTGGCGGTGGCCAAGGGTCGATAGTGAGTCGCCGCACACCAGGCCCCCTGAGTTCGACTATCAACTCGATATCGGCCATCCAAAGGACTCGCCCCCCGGCAGCGATGATTCGCCTTGGACCCCTACCGTACATCGCGAGTGTGAGCTTGCTCTGCTTGAGCTCGCCGCGAGCGCGGGCAGCGGCGGCGGCGTATTCGCGTTCGGCATGCCAACGCCTTAAGGGCCCGCGCTTATCCGGCCAAGCGCTATCTGGACTCCGCACATTCGCGGCAAGCACGATGCCGGAATTTGGGGCGTGCTGTCGAACAGTTCGCCGGCCAGGCGCGCGATGTCGGGCGTGATTCAACCAGCCGGCGTGCTGCGTTCCCGGAAGTTTCGGTCCGGGCACTCGAGAATTCGGCGGATCACGAGCAGCAGGCCTGAGGGCGTATGCGGTCCCTTGCCCTGCCCCTGTTGGCATCCCGCGGCGCCGGCGCTACCGTGAAGGCACGCTCCCGGCGACGGCGACCCAACGCCTCGCTCCCACGGGTAAAGGCGGCACGACGTGAAAGACCCCCGCGCCCACGACGTGGCGAACTCCTACGAGTTGTGGGAGCGCGCCAATCGGATCATCCCGGGTGGCTCGCAACTCATCAGCCGACGGCCATACGCCTTCGCAAACGGCGTCGCGCCGGTGTACGCCGAACGAGGCAAGGGCTCGCACATCTGGGATGACCGAGGCGTGGAATACGTCGACTACGGCATGTCGGTGACCTCGGCGATCCTGGGCTACGCCGATGACGTCGTGGACAGCGCCGTGATCGAGCAGATCGGCAAGGGCACGACGTATTCGCTCAACAGCGAGCGTGAGATCGAGCTGGCCGAGCTCCTTATCGCGCGTATCCCGTGCGCGGAGATGGTGCGCTTCTCCAAAGGCGGCGGCGAGTCCTGCGCGATCGCCGTGCGCATTGCGCGCGGCGCCACGGGCCGGGACGTGGTGCTCTTCAGCGGCTACCACGGTTGGCACGACTGGTATCTGGCCGCCGGCCACCTGCAGGCGGGCGCATTCGACCCCTTCGCCGTGCCGAATATCCAGCCGACCGGGGTGCCGAAAGCACTGAAAGGCACCGCCTTTCCATTCCAATGGGGTGAGCTGAAGCCCCTTGAGCGACTCCTCGAGCAGCATCGAGGTCAGGTGGCCGCGATCATCATGGAGCCGATCCTGCTCGGCATCCGGCCGCCCGCGGGCTATCTGGACGGCGTGCGCGAGCTCGCGACGCGCGAAAACGTGGTGCTGATCTTCGACGAGGTCACCACCAACTTTCGCTATGGCGCCAACGGGATCCAGGAGTTCGTGGGCGTGGTCCCAGACCTGGCGTGCTTCGCGAAAGCGATCTCCAACGGATACGCCATGGGCGCGGTCGTCGGCCGTCGCTGGGTCATGGAACCCGCGTCAAACATGTTTGTGAGCAGCACCTACTGGAGCGATCTGGTGGGCATTACGGCTGCGATTACCACCCTCATGGAGATCGAGCGGCGTGACGTGCCGGCGCAACTCGCCGACTACGGCGAGCGTCTGAAATCGGGCATGCAGGAAGTGCTGGACGAGATGGACCTGCCCGTCGCGATCTCAGGCCTGCCGGCGACCCCAGGCTTCACGTTTACGGCGCCGTTTGATGCCGAGGAATCCAAGAAGCTCAACGTGCTGGTGGCGCAGGAAACCGCCAAGCGGGGCGTCCTGTTCAACACGCACCCGCGCCATAGCTCGGCGCACAGCGACCGTGATCTCGGCGTGACGCTTGAAACATTCCGTGACGCGCTGCTCGTGGCGAAGGACGCAATCGGGAGCAACGACGTAGACAACGTGCTGGAGGCAAGCCTGGCGCCGGCGCTGATTCCGCGGCCGTCAGTCGAGCCGCGCGCCACGGAGTGACCACCGAGGACTGGCCGCCGCTGCCGGAGTCCGTCCAAACGCCGCGGCTGCTCTTGCGTCGGTACAGGCTGTCCGACGCGCAGGACGTGTACATCTATAGGCGGGACCCGGAATGCGGGCGCTTTCCACCTGTCGAGCAGCCCTACGAGCCGCAGCATGCGGACGCCTTTGTGGCCAAGCAAGTACTGGCGAATTGGCGCAAGAATCCTGTCTGGGCCTTGGAGAAGGACGGACGGGTGGTTGGAGGGTTGAGCCTGTGGCTCGCTCGCCGGAATGCGCGGGCGGAAGTTGGCTATGAATTGGCCATGAGGCCGTGGGGCCACGGCCTCATGGCGGAAGCCGCGTCAGCGGTGATCGACGAGGCGTTCCGACGGCTCCCGATCATCAAGATGACCGCTACCGCCACCGCCCCAAACGTCCGCTCAACCCGCCTGCTGGAGAAACTTGGCATGCAGCGCGAGGCGCTGCTGCGACAGCACTGGGTACATCGCGGGCTGGTCCTTGACGAAGTTCGCTACGGGCTCTTGCGTGACGAGTGGGAACAGCGCCAGGCCGCCGGTTCCGGGACCATAACGTAGCCCAGCCGGGACGGGCTGTCCGGCTGACCGCCCGGGACCCCGCAACCGCCCGCTCACCAAGGGATACGTCGTGCAATGGTTGGTTGCGTGCCGCCACCGGCCACAACACATACCCAGGCGTGTCAAGCGGCCACGACTTGGGACGGCCTCGATTGGGCGCCGGCACCGTAGAGCCCATCTGCTAGATTCGCTCGCCGTCCGCCACGACGCCGCGGCGAGCCGCGCAAGGATGACATGGCGTACTCGTTTCCCACCGGCGTCAAGCGACGTACCGACTGTCTCTCGATGATTCTGGGCGACGACGTCGCCGAGCAGCACATGCTCGCCTGGCGTCAGGAGCCGGGCGAGCTGGATTCCAACAACCCGCTGGTGACGCCGGCCATGCCGTGGGACAGCGGCTCGGTGTTCGCGCACGGCACGTTCGCGCACGACCCGATCGACGGATTGTGGAAGGCCTGGCACGTCTCCACGCCGCTGACGACGGGGTACTTCGAGAACTACCGGCGTGTGACCTACCTGACCTCGGAAGACGGCGTCGAGTGGACGCGCCCCGAGCTGGACCTGTGCCCGCAACCCGGATATCCACGCACCAATATCTTGCTGGACTTCGATTCGGGCGGTCCCAGCATGTATAGCTCGGTGATGATCGACCCGGATGCCGAGCCCGACCGCCGCTACGAGATGTTCGTGATGCGCGATCCGAGCAACACCATCGGTGGCGGCCCAGGCGTCATTCGCGGGCTGCCGCCACCGCCGCCGGGCCAGAAGCAGGCGCGCGGCATGTACCGGTACTTTTCGCCGGACGGCATCAACTGGACGGTGAGCGAAGGTCCGGTCCTGGAAGTGGCGGTGCCCGGTGTCCGGCTGGTGATTCCCTACGAGAATCCCAAGCACACGGCGGACACCACCTATGTCTTCCGCGAGGCGGACGGCACCTACATGGCAACCCACAAGCTGGGAGAGCCGGCGCACCCGGGCGGCTTGGTGCCGTACGACATATTCGCCGAGGGCCGCCGGGTGATGGCGCGCCGCACGAGCCCCGACGGGTCGAACTGGAGCCCCTTCGAGACGATCATTCAGCCCGACATCTACGACCCGCACGACATCCAGATCATGGAACTCTGCGTCACGCCGGTGCGCAGCGGGTACCTGGGCGTGATCGGCGTCTACATGAATCGCACGCAGACGATGGAGCTGCAGCTTGGCGGCAGCGCGGACGGGCGCATTTGGGATCGGCGCGTGCGCCTTCCAGCGGTCGCGACCGGCGCGCTGGGCAACTACGGCGGCGGCATGCTGTGGCCCTCGCACAATCTCGTCGATCACAACGGCCGGCACTATGTGTACTTCTCGGGCACCGAGGGTTTGCACGGCGACCCGGCGTCCAAGAGTCCCTCGATCTGGCCGTTCTTCTCCGCCATCTGCCGTGCCAGTTGGGCCGTCAATCGGTACTGGGCGGCTGTTTCAGGCCCCGGCGGCGACGTCGTGGGCACGCTGACCACGCACCCGTTGCCCGTCGGCGGCAAGCAGCTCGTCATAAACGCCGCAACCTCGACCGTGACCGAGGGCGAGCTGCACGCGGAGCTGCTGGACCCGGATGGCAACGTCGTCGAGGGATTCGGCAAGGACGACTTCCTACCCTGGCGCGGCGACTTCACGGCCGCGGCGGCGCGCTGGACCGGCGGCGCGGTGTGTCCGCTGGAACAATGCGCCGTGCGATTCCACCTGCGGCGGGCACGCTTGTACGGGTACGCCTGGGAGTAGACAGCATGGCCATTGACTCGCGCCGGATCCTGCACCAGTTGGGCCGTGGCGAGTCCATTGACGATGTCCGCGCCGCGGCCGGGCTGACGGAAGCTAAGTTCGAGACCTGGTGGAACCAGGAGCTTCAGCGTCGCCTGGCCGTGATCGACGGGCGGGCGTCGGGCCCGGTCGGTGCGGCAGTCGAGATCCAGCGCGACGCCAGCGGCCTGCCGCACATCTATGCCCAGAACGAGTCCGACCTCTTCGTGGGATACGGCTACGCCATGGCCCAGGACCGGCTGTTCCAGATGGACTATCTGCGGCGGCGGGCGCTGGGGCGGCTATCGGAAATCCTTGGCCCCGAGGCGTTTGACTACGACCTGCTGGTGCGGACCGTTGGGCTGCATCAAATCGCGGAGAACGAAACGGCGCGCCTACCGGCCGAGACGGCCGCGCGCTACGAGGCATTCGCAGCCGGCGTCAACGCGTTCATCGACGAGTGCCGCGACCTGCCGCCGATCGAGTTCGACCTGCTCGACTATCGGCCCGAGCCGTGGCGGCCACTCGACTCAATTGCGCTGCTGGGCGAGCTCCGCTGGTATCTCACGGGGCGGTTTCCCGTGATCGCAGTGCCGGAGCTGGCCAGGCGCGCCCTGGGCGACGGTCCGCTGTACCGCGCCTTCATTACCCCCGAGGCCATCGACGAGACGATCCTGCACCCCGGGGAGTACGCGAGCGCCGGCAGCGGCACGGACCCCGTCGAGCCGCCGATGGGCGGGATCGACGACGGCACCGGCAGCAATAACTGGGTAATCGGCCCGAGCCGCAGCGTGTCCGGAGGGGCGATGGTGGCCAGCGATCCGCACATCGCGTTCGGCGCGCCGTGCTGTTGGTATCAGGCCCACCTGGTCGGGGGACGGTTCAACGTGGCGGGGGCGGGATATGCAGGAGCGCCGGGCATCCTCTTCGGTCGCAATCTACGCGTCGCCTGGGGCATCACGAACAACATCAGCTCGCAGCGCGACCTCTACCAGGAACGCACGGACCCGGCGCACCCCGACGCCTTCCTCTACGACGGAAACTGGGAGCCGGCGCGCGAACGCGTGGAAGCCATCGGCGTCCGCGGCGAGGGCGTACGCGAGGAAGTGGTCCGATCCTCGCGCAACGGCCCGATCGTCGATCGGATATTGCCGGGATTCGCGCAAGGTACCGGGCCGGTCTCGCTGTGCTGGGCCGGGGCGCTGCTCTGCGCGTGGCCGTCGTCGCTGCTGGCGTTGAATGTGGCCGAGTCATGCGCTGAGCTCGAGGACGCGCTGCGAGGCTGGGGATCGCCAACACTGAGCATGGTGTTCGCGGACGTTGACGGCGGCTTCGGCTATCGGGCGACGGGTCAAGTGCCGATCCGAGCGCGGGTGGAACGGGGCTACCGGCGCGGGTGGGATTCCGGCGACGCCTGGCAGGGCACGATCCCGTTCGAGGGCATGCCCGGAGTGCGCGAGCCACAGCGCGGCTGGGTGGCGACCGCCAACAATCTGCCGGCGCCGTCGGACTTTCCGTACCCGCTGGCCAACATGTCGCCGACCGGCTACCGCGCACGACGCATCCGGCAGATGCTCGAATCGCGCTCGACCCACAGCCGCGAGGACATGGTGTCCATGCAATACGATGTGCTGGCGCTGCGGGCGCTGGAGGCGGTGCCGGCGCTGGTGCAGGTCCTCGACGGGGGCAACGCGCGGGCAAAGGCGGCCGCCGCGGCGCTGAGCGCGTGGAACCGCCGCATGGACAGCGAGAGCACGGCGGCGGCGATCTTTGAGGCGTTCCAGCACCAATGGGACCAGGCGGTTGCCGCCGAGCGATTCTCGGCGGACGCATCGGCCCTGGCCGTGGGCGATCCGGCCGCCTTCGTGGCCGGAGGCATCAGCAGCCTGTCGCTGCGGCTCCTGGCGGACGACAACGTGGGGTGGTTCTCATCGGTGGAGGCGCGAGATGCGGCGGTGCGGTCAGTGATGGCCCGAACCCTTGACCAACTTGCCGAGCGGCTGGGCGACGACATGTCCACGTGGAGTTGGGGCCGGCTCCACACCCTGCAACTCCCCCATCTGCTGTCCGGCCGCGGAGATCTGGGACGATTGCTGGATCGCGGGGGCGAACCCGTAAGCGGAAACGGCTTCGTGGTATCAAATACCGGTTCCGCGCCCGATTTCAACTCGAGCGGCGGTGCCAACTATCGGCTTTTGGTGGACCTTGCGGAGGCGCCGGCCCAGATGTGGACATTGGACGCGGCGGGGCCGTCGGGCCAGCCCGGCAGTCCGCACTATGCCAATCAGTTCGGCGACTGGCTGTCGGGCCGCTATCACCGGATCTCCCTGGAACGCGATGCCGTGCGGCCGACGATCAGCACCACGCTGACGCTGCGGCCACGGGAGTGACGGCGGTGAAGTTGACGCGCGACCTGCCGCGCAGCCCCTACGAGAAGCTCGGCGGGATCGTGTTTCTGCCGCGAAGTATCGACACGGGACGCGCGGACCCGGCGGAAACGCTCGGCGAGTACGAGTGCCGGACCGTCCGCAGGCAGGTATCCAACGTGGCCGGCGACTCATTCTCGGCGGCCAGCGTGCGCCGCCACACGGAGGCGGACTCGGTCGCGATCGGGTGAGCGACAGGCAGCGACAGGCCCTGGGACTCGGCGCTTCGGGGCAAAATCAGGACACCTACACCGGGTCGCACTTGTGGTGTGGTCAAGCGCTGTGGCAGGGCGCGTTGCCGCACCGATTTCAACTATGGGGTCGTTTGAACCTGGAAACTTTGTGCGGAGCCCACATCCGGATTTGAACCGGAGACCTCGTTCTTACCAACTATTTCGCTCCCAGCGCTGTGGCATGTACCAGTAGACCGTGAGCGAAAGGCATCAAATTATGGTGTGGTGCGCTTCTGTGAGACTCGTTTCCTCGACCTGCACCCCTGCCGCACGTCGGACTATTGCAACGAGACGGGCCGCAGTCAGCCACGAAGCGGCTGCTGCGCGACCACCGAGGGTCAGATCGGGAGCCTGAGCGTCGTGCACCCGGCACCGCCGTCGTCGTGCGTTCGGCAGAGCGCCAACCGCCGGCGCCTGTCCACCCGACGCGGGGATCGCAACCGTATGGCACGCCAGGTCCTACACGCGGCGGCGTCGGCTTCCGTCACGCAGCCCTGTACTCGCTGGACAGGGCAGACTAGAATCCGGCGAAGTGGCCGACGCCCTTCGAAGCCGAAACAATGAGCCTCACAGCCGAGCACCTCTGTCACTTTCAGCTTGAAGGCTACGTCGTGGCCAGGGACGTTCTTGTCCCTGATGAAGATCTCCAGCCCGTCATTGATGAGTACGCTGAAGTCCTCGATCAGATGGCTCGGCGCATGCACGCCGCTGGCGAGATCCGCGGTACCTACGCTGAGTTGCCGTTTGAGCAGCGCGCAATCGCCATAGTCAGGGACGCTGGCGCCTTGGACCAACAGGCATTCGACATCAGCTTTCCGGCCCACAGTGCGCTGAAGCCTGACAGCGGTTTCCACTTGGGGCCTGCCGTCTTTGGCTTGCTTCGCAATCGGCGGCTACTCGACGCGGTCGAGTCCATCATTGGACCGGAGATAACGTCGAATCCGATCCAGCACGTGCGCATGAAGGTGCCCGAGATCCTCATTCGTCCAGACAAGCGCACGAGTCTGAACGCGCAAACCGGGTGGCATCAGGACAACGGCGTCGTGCAAACCGAGGCGGATGATTCCGACCTGCTCACCGTCTGGTTTCCGCTCACCGAATCAAGCGAGCGAAACGGTTGCCTCATGGTCGTGCCGCGCAGCCATGCCGAGGGTCTGCGCGTCCACTGTTCGGATTCGCGCCAGAGCCAGATTCCGGCCCAGTTGGTCCCGGACGAGCGCATCCGGCCGCTCCCCATGTCTCCCGGCGACGTCCTCTTCATGCACCAGCGCTGCATGCACGCCTCGCTGGTCAACGTCAGTGACGAGATTCGCTGGAGCCTGGATATCCGCTATCACCCAACCGGCCAGCCGTCCGGACGGGACTTCTATCCAAGCTTCGTCGCCCGCAGTCGCGTCAATCCCGGCTCCGAACTCCGTGACCCCGTGGCCTGGCGGCAGAGTTGGCTTGACGTTCGTCAGCGCATCCTCGCGGCCAACCAGCCGCTTGGATTCGATCGCTGGGACGGCACGCACGAACTCTGCGCATAGCCGCGCCGACTGTTCAGCTGACCGACGACATAGCTTCCTATCCCCCAAGGGAACATTGCGTCTGACCGACTCCGCCTGCCGCCGATCAGATAGCCGAAATGTAGTTAGCGTCTGATCAACGCGTCCCGCTGCTCCCAGACCTTGTGGAACGCGTCCAGATACTGGTCGACTAGCGCGGACTGATCGCCTCGCAGCGCAGCCGCACCCATCACCTCCAATTCGCTGGTCGCGCAGCGCGCTTCGGCTACCGGGCAATCCCCCGCGTGGTACATCTCCGCGGAGCGTGCGTTAAGCGCCCACGGCATCCCCTTGCCGTAGAAGTAGTGCCGTTCCTGAAAGCGCTCCCGCAGGTGGATCGGCGTCCGCACGTACCCCAGCGTGATCTGCACGCCCTCGGCGGCGATCGCCTCCACGAAGGCCTCCCGCGTCAAACCCTCGGCCTGCTCAGGCACGAATGACGGGCAGTACTTGTGATAGCAGTGCTCGGCGCCCTCCACTTCGACCACGGGTTTGATGCAAGGGATGTCGCTGAGCCCGTCTGACAGCCGGTGATGATTCGCGCGCCGCGCCAGATTCCACTCGGCCAGAAAGTCCAGCTGCCGGTTCACGATCACGGCCGCCATCGGGTGCATGCGGAACGTATACGTCAGATTGTTCATGTAGCGCGCCACCTCGGGGTCCGAGATGTCGCGTTCCTGGCGCCGTTGATGCGAGCCGATTTCGATCAGACGCTGCCACATCGCGGCGTCGTCCGTCACCACGCAGCCCCCGTCGCCGCCGATGATCTGCTTGCCATTGCCGAAGCTGAAGCACGCCAGGTCGCCCAGCGTCCCAACCTCCCGACCGTGGTAGCACGCGCCCATCGCCTGGGCGCAGTCTTCGATCACGGGAAGCCCGTGCCGACGCCCGATCTCGACGATCGGATCCATGTCCGCAGGATGCCCATAGATGTGGACGACTAGAATGGCCTTCGTGCGCTCGGTAATCGCCGCTTCGACGGTGTCGGGACGCATCGTGAATGAGTCCGGGTCGATATCGGCGAACACAGGCGTGCCGAGCTGATGCAGAACTGGCGACACCGTCTGCGGCCACGTGTAGGGCGACACCACAACTTCGTCGCCCGCGCCAACCCCGGCCGCATAGAGAGCCATCTGGATCGCGGCGGTGCATGAGTTGCT
This sequence comes from Chloroflexota bacterium, assembly GCA_965263175.1. Lineage (GTDB taxonomy): Bacteria > Chloroflexota > UBA11872 > UBA11872 > UBA11872 > UBA11872. The sequence continues at coordinate 1,532,316 of OZ253587.1, read as the reverse complement.
GGATACCGCGTACTGTCGACCCAGGTATTCGCAGATGTGGGCCTCGAACTTGGCAATCGGCCCCCCGGCTGGCATCGAATCGAGATATGCAACATCCGTCTGTGAGGTCCGGATTGCCTCCTGCAGGTCGCGGATCTCCGGCTCGCCGATATGCGGCCAGAGTGGACGTTCAATCGTTACGGTGGGTCCGCCGCCCAGCACGGCCAATTCACTCATCGTGCTCTACCTCCCGGCTTGCGACCGTTCGATCGTGAAGGCGCGCCGCTGCCGCAATCTTCCGCGCTGGCATCAATACCGGCAAACGCAGGACGTGAGTCGCGGGCACAGACCCTGCGGGCAGGTCGCACACAGGGCGCCGAGGGCCGATCGGCGTTGTCAGCGTGGGGTCTCCGACCCGCGAGCCCCAAAAGTGCTCGACAATCCGTCACAGGGCCACGGCCGCGGTCCGATGCAGGTTTGAGATGCCACTGCGGTAACCCCGCGCACCGGGTAGGACTTCAATCGTCATCGGGCGGGCAAAGAAGGGGGAATGGAACGTCTCCTCCACGACCTGGATGTTGTGCCCGAGCGACCGTAACGCGCGCAGCATATCCTCTCCGACTCGACGATCCACTCAGGCGGCACCCGTCTCGCAGTGCATGCGCGGCGCTTCAATCGCCTCCTGCGCGCTCATTCCGAAATCGACAACACGGCAGATCACGTGGACCTGGCAGCTGATCGTTGTGCGACCACCGGAGGCGCCGAACGCCATCCGCGGCCTTCCGCTCCGGAGCACGATGACATTGGGCGCGAAGGCCATCACCCGGCGATTCGGGCGGATGGAGTTCGCGTTGCCGGGCGCTGGGTCGAACGAGATCATCGCGTTGTTCAGAATTCCCACTGGCACGCCCTTGCGCGCATTTCTGACATCATATAGGATGTTGGGGATTCACAGTTCACTGGCGTCAGCATCAACGGTGATGCTCCTGGTGAATGGAACCGAGGAGGAAGCGAGATGTTCAGAGTCAGAAAGATGGCCGTGTCATCTGTTCTGGCTGCACTCAATGGCCCTGGCATTGTCGGCCTCAACAATGGCTCAGGGTCCAGACGCTCCACCAATTGACGAACCGATTGACCCGCTCAGCGCCGAGATCAGGGTTGTCGAGGAATACTCGGAGGCGATGATCTCCGACGTTGAGTGGCCGATTGGGTTGCTGGCGAACAGCAACGGCGGATGCAAAGAACAGAACTACTCGAAAAAGATTCAGCAAAAAGTAAATGGTCAATGGATCACGCGCGTCCATGTGTGGTCGGACACTGATTTCTGCTACGACGGCGACTACATTGTCAGTCCTGGCCCTACGTGGGAAAAGGGTGACTGGTACAACGAAATGGCCGGATGGGAACGGGTGTCCTGGTGGGATGGACGATCTGGCGGTGTCAGTTGGACCTTCCACAGCGATTCAATCGAGTCCGAGTACAAGCAGTGCCTGCCGTTCTGCGGGAATCACACAGAAATTAATGTAAGGAAAGTGCAACGCGGCAACGGGACAACGGAGCTACACGTCTAATTGAACGGCCCTGGGTAGGTATCGACTGAGGCCCGATACCTGCCCAGGGCTTTTTTTATTGAGAAACCAGAATCACAATGGCCGCAATCGGCCCAAGAATGCCAAGGCCAATAATGATGCCGCCGAACCCCTTGCCGACGCCCAGATATGAATCTACATATTCAACAATCGACATGTCATCCCGCTTGGGCGGGGGCAAGGGATCACCATACGGTCTCATGGCTGCTCTAGGGTTTCAATTCGATCTTCAAGATCAAGAATGCGCTGCTCGATGTTCGACACGGAATCCCATAGGTTGTTGTTGCTTTCGTTGAGTGTTTTGAATAAGTCCAGAACATGTGTGACTTCCGATTGGAGTTCCTGTGTAGTGACTGCATCGGGGGAATACACGCGCGCTCGTTCGTCTGACGCATATCGCGTCACAATTTCTGTGCTTTGCGTTCTGATGGGGGCCGACAGTTCAATATAGCCCCATGCCACGATTTGCCCTAGCGCAACGCCAACGGCTACAGCAAAAGCCAGAAACACAAAAATCACAATGCATCCAAAATAAAGCCTAATCTGTTGTACGACCTGCCGCATCGCATTCCGCATGGCACCCTCCTTTGGTCCGAGTATGACTTAACCTATAACCTATGTTTTAAAAGACAGTAAGCGGAGTGTCGAGTACGACGGGTTCTCTCGTCCTAGGCCATGCCCTACACTCTGCCCATGAACCGGCAGGGTCGTGGTATCGCGGCCGGTAGCTCAAGTGGGAAGAGCACCCGATTCCTAAGTGGAATGTTGCGGGTTCGAGGCCCGTCCGGTCCACCAAATGCTTTCACTACCCTAGCCCGTACCTTAAATCTTGACACGTCCAGCTTGGCTGTGTCAAAGGTTTTTCTTTAGTTAACTCACCAGTCGTACAGCCAGGCGAGTTCAGACACGACGAGTCCGGCCCAAAATGCGAGCAACAGTAACTAAAGAATACAAAGCCAAGTATGACTCTACGAGTTTTCGCTGATGATATGGCAGTCCTCTGTAGGCTCCATGTTCATACCTTCGCGTCCTCCTCGGCGATTCGCTGCAAGCTCCGTGTGAGGTCGGATTGGACGATCTTCGAGCCGTCCTAATGCGCGCTGCCGGGGCTCGGCGGCACGCCGCCCGGCGTGAAGATCTCGGCCGTGGGCCGATACCGCAGGATCTCGTCGAGGTGGCTGCCAATGGTCAGGGCCGTGTAGCCGTCAACCGGGAATCCATCCCGCGCGTGGGCGATCGCCGGTTCCAGTAGGCGCGCCGGCGACAGGCTGCCGTAGGCATCGAGCACCGCGCTCATTCCCGCCAGAGCGCCGGGCGTGGCGATGGATCGCGGGCCGCGCATGTTCGCGTCGTCCTTGACCTTGCGCCACCGCCCCCAGGGGTCAAGTCCCGGCTCGAGCTCGAACATGTCCTCCACCGCAGCCGCCGGAACGCCGCGGGCCGGGTAGAGGACGGTGGTCTCACCGGTGGCCGCCAGGTGCAGCACGCCCTGCACGGTCCCGCCGACCCCGCACATCTCCGGCTCGTCTCACCCGCCGCCTCAGCCCCGAAGCCGACGTACCGCCGACATGTCCCCGGCGCTCGACGCCGAAACTGCCCGGCTAACGTCGCCGGCGACGCTCCGCACGACGACAATGTCATGCGACCGCTAACCTTTGATGCCCAGGTCAGCCGACGTCACGTGCCGCCGTTCTGCCGTGGCGCCTACTCCTCACCCGACAACAACACCGAGTCCACGTAAAAGAAGCATCGTCGGTCTGCATCGGCCTCCACCGCGAATGCCAGATTCAACAAATTGGAAAGATTCGACTCCGCCTCTCCAGTCACCGGCGGATTGCCACGCAAGTCATACACCCGATCATTGCACTGGAATTCCAATGAGTGGAGTCGGTCGAGGTCAACCAGCCAGCGCACGTAGTGCCAGTTGATCTTGGTGGCCACCTCGTTGTAGCAAAGTGGTTGATAGGCGTCCGGGATGTCCTCGAACTCGTCGGAACGCAACGAATGCGTGGATCCAGCCGACGCCTTGCCGCTCGGGCCCGTCCGCACTTTGGGGCGCATGTACTTCGACCTGGTCTGCCAGACCCGTCGAAGTTCGCCATTCTGTGCGTTGTGGTATCGGATAGAAGGAATCGCCCGCCGTCCCCTCTCCTCAAAACCGCCCTGCAGGTCCATCTGGATGGTAAAGGCGCGTAAGTCCTCATCGCCCAACGTAAGTCGCGACGCTTCCACGGTATAGGTGATGAACGCCTCGAGCTGAATCATCCCACGACGCTGCCAGGTCATCCGTTTCACCGCATAAGCAAAGTGCCCGGGTTGCCCTCGCGTGGCAATCTTGAGGGAATACGTGCCGTCCATCGCCCCGTGCGATCCAATATCGAACATCGGTACGGATGAGAGCATAGGCGCCCGCGTGTCGTAGGAATTCTTGATGTTGTCCAGGGTCTCCTCGTAGTTCCCTACCAGTTGCGTCCATCCACAAACGCCCTGGTCGAAGTCGTCATACACGATGATTCGTGGAAGCGGATTGAATTTGCTAAGCGCAGGGTTTCCATAGCTCGCGACATGCGAGTTCATCTAAGCAGCCCTCCTATAGACGAGTCCTGGTCGCACAACGCAGCATCGCATCTGCAAATCAGATCCCATCGTGGCTCCAATCTCAAGCTACTTCAGATCCCACGAGAAAATCACTTTCAGTCCTCCAATTGTATATCCCACGACGCGCAGCCAGCTGCCAAAGTGCGCAACGCTGACAAAATGCACGCCTGAATCCATCGGACCGCGTAGAGCGGCACCATGGTCAGCCCAGTGGATTCCGTCGGACGAAATCTGCACGCGGAGGTCAATCCCGGGACTCTCGCCTTCCGTCTCCAGGACGTGAAGAAAACCGATCGCTTGCAACGCCCAGCCGGCTTCATACGGCTCGACCTCAAAGTCCCCGCGCCACCACAGATTCCGCTCAACGACCGCGATATGGCTGCGGCGAATCATGCCTATCTCTCCTTCATCCCTTGATACCGGAAAGCGAAATCCCGGCGATGAAGTACCGCTGGAACAGCAGGAAGATGATGAAAATCGGCAGTGTGACCAGCACACCGCCGGCCATCCCGAATTGCCACTGAATCGAGCTTTCGCCCTGGACGCTCCGGAAGCTGGATAGCCAGATCGACAGCGTATGCAGGTCCACCTTGCGTAGAAAGATCAGCGGCTCGATAAACGCGCCCCATGACCCTTGCAGACTCAGAATCGCCACGGCCACCATCGCAGGCGTCGCCTGCGGCAAGACGATGCGCCGCCAGATTACCAATTCCGACGCCCCGTCAACCCTCCCAGCCTCAATCAGTTCATGCGGAATGGTCAGGAAGTACTGTCGCATGATGAAGATGTACAGCGCGCTGCTGCCCGCGGCGCCGAAGAACTCAGGCACTACAAGTGGCAGGTACGTATTCTGTGCCCAGCTTCTCGACTCGAAGAAGATTGTCCAACTGAATACTTGGCCAAGTTGATCCTGCAAAATGAAGGTGTTGCCCGAGAACAGCACAAACAGCGGAATGATGCGCACGATAAACGGCACCATGAGACTACTGAGCATCAGGATGAAGAGCAGATTGCGACCCGGAAATCGCAGACGCGCGAAACCATAGCCCACGAACGCCGCGATTGCGACATTAGCCACCAGATTGACGGCCGTCATGAGACTGGTGTTCTTAAATAGCTGCAAGACGTTGAATCGCTCGAACGTGAACAGATACGGATAGTTGCCCCACTGCGGCTCGCGTGGCAGCAGAAGGTATGGCTTCACCTCATAGGTCTCCGGCAGGGTCTTCAGCGAAGTGGATACCATCCAGAAAATGGGAATGAGCGCCAGCACGCTAAGGCCGATCATCAACTCGTAGCGAATGAGAGCCGCCAGGCGCCCTCGCAGACGCGGCCCACCCCACCTGGGAATCCGCGACGAAACCATCCACGCGACACCGGAAATGTCGAGAACCCAATTGGCCGCAATCACAATCGTCCACAGCAGTTCTCCGGACGACACGCCAAGCGGCGTTGCCTGTTCGCCGATGGAACGGTTGCCGAAGACCACCAACCCCAGCCATAGAATCGTCGCGATCATGACTCCGGCTGCTCATAGTGCACGAGCCGGCGCGAGACCCAAAACAATAGGGCGGTGAAAAACATGATGATTAAAAACAGTATGGTTGCAAGAGCCGATGCGTATCCGAACTCGAACGATACAAACGCCTTGCGCCACAGGTAGAGGACGTAGAACAGTGTTGAATCCAACGGTCCTCCGCGAGTTAACACGAACGCTGTGGTAAACACTTGGAACGAGTTGATAGTCCCGATGATGATGACCAGAAAGATCGTCGGCGACACCAGGGGAATCGTGACGTGAATCAGTTTGCGAAGCGGACTGGCACCGTCGATTTCCGCGGCTTCGTAAAGGTGTTGCGGAACGGCCTGCAGGGCGGCGAGGAAGAGAATCATCTGCACGCCAATGCTCGACCAGATGGTGAGAATCACGATCCCGGGCTTGGACCACGTCTCGTCAACCAAAAACCGCGGTGTCGGTATCCCCATCGTGTCCTCAAGCAGGAATTTCAGCAGTCCGAGCTCCGGTTGCAGCACCCACGCCCAGACAACCGAAGCGACAACGAGCGGCATGATTGTTGGAAGAAAGTAGATGGCGCGAAATAGGGATACAAGCCGCAACTTGGTATTCACCAGCACGGCGAGAAGAAATCCAATCACCACTTGACACGGGACCAGCAGCCCGACGTAAATCGCTGTATTGGCCAGCGACTTGAGAAACTTCTCGTCGTCGGTAAATATCTCTATATAATTTTCCAAGCCTGCGAATTTAGGTGCCTGCAAAATATCGTACTCGGCAAATCCCCATGCGAAGATCGCCACCGTGGGTCCAAGGCTGAAGATCAGGAATCCCAGGACCCACGGTGAGATGAAGACGAATCCCCACACGGCCTCACGACGGCCGATGGTCCAGCGCGGGGCTCGCACAGCCAGGTCCGGCCGTGCGAGCCTCACGTGCGAGTCAGGCTCGGTCGCCTGCGAGCTCCCCCATGGGCTTGAACGTCCCGCCCCTGGCTACTGTCTGGAGAAGAACTCATCCAGGAGCTCGCGCGTCTGACTGGCCATCGACGCCAGCGTCTCTTCAGGCGACTGCTTCTCAGCCATCAGCAGCTCCATGCCATCCTTCAGCACCTGATCGATGTCCGGGTTCACCGGCGTGATCGGCGATGCCTCGACTAGCGGAAGAATCGCCTTCAGGTCGTTCCAGAGCGGTTCGGCCTGGTAAATCGGGTCGTCATTGAATTTGGGAACCGACGACGGGCGCTTGAGGTTGCCCATGAAAGCCAGGTTGCCCTCGTCCGCGGTCAGGTACCGCAGCCACTCCCAGCCCTCTTCCAGGTTCTGTGCACCCCTCGGCATCCCGTAAGACCAGCCGTCGTCCGAAATCGAGCGTGGCTTTCCGTTCGGATTGGTGTCGTCGTACGGCATGTACGACACGCCGGCGTTGATGTCCGGTGCGTCTCGGCGCATCACGCCCAGGAACCACACGCCTTCCACGCGCATGGTCAGCAGGCCGTTGTAAAACGCGGTCCGGGAGGCGCCGACAGCATCCATGTACCCCAGGATGTTGTCCCACCCGCCGTTGATCTTCTGCACCATGTCAAGCTGCCACGTAACGTTTCGCAGCCCAATCGCGTCGTCGAACAACACCGTCTTGGCGTCCTCGGTGAACATGTCGCCGCCCGCCGGGAATTGCCAGCCCTTGAAACTTGCATCCGTGCCCGCGTTCTTGATCATCTCCGGCACAAACATGCCGTGGCGCGTGATCTCGCCGTCTTCGCGAACGGTGGCCTTCAGCGCCATCTCCTCAAGCTCGGTCCACGTCGTTGGCGGCGTGTCCGGGTCCAAGCCAATCTCTTCGAAGGTGTCTTTGTTCCACCAAAAGAGGTACCAGGCACCCGTGTTATCCAGCGGCAAGGCGTACTGGACGCCCAGCCAACTCCCCTTGGGCCACTCGCCAGCGTAGAAGATTTCGGCCAGATTCAGCCCGGCCTTCCCAATGAAGGCATCCAGCGGAATGATTCCCCCACGCGCCGCGAACTGCGGCACCCGAGATTCCTGAATCTGGATCACATCGGGCGGATCGCCGCCGGCGATCTGCGTGAGGTAGATCTCGTACATTTGCGCTTCTTCGATTCGCTCGTTCACGATCTTGATGTACGGGAACCGGGCCTCGAACCCCGGGATCATCTTGTCTTCGACCGTCGGCTGGAAGGCGTCGGACCAGACCTCTTGCCAGCGCACGTTCACGGTCTCTCGCATGGCGGGGACTTCTTTGACGACTTCCTTGGTGACGACCTTCTCGACGACCTTCTCGACCTCGACTATCTGCGTCACGACGCGATCGACCGGCACCTGGACTTCCCTGGTTACGATCCTGTCCTGCGTGACGATGCGGTCAACCGGGACTTCCTTGACCTCGGTCCGCGTCACGATTGTCTCGACCGGGACTTCCTTGATCACTGTCTTCTCGACCGGGACTTCCTTTGTGATGATCCTTGGCGCGGCCTCACCACAGGCGGCGAGCGCCGCGACGCCCGCCGCGCTGACACCCAGACCGCCGGCGATGCGCAGCACCCGGCGCCGAGTCATGTGCGAATTCGTGCCCATATCGTGTGCCTCCCCCTCCTCGCGCCGCACGCGCTCGACGCCGTGGGCCACAGTACCATGCAGCAGTACCATGCAGCTCCGAAAAGTTCATCCTCGAAACGGCCCTCGTGGAGTACGACCTTCGAGTTGCAGCGGGACGCATGGAGGAGCCGGCTCACGGCCTCTGCCGGCCAGACGTTCTCTCGACGCACGGTGACCACAGACCGCTACTACATCGCCGCGGGCTCAGAAGTCACGAACCGGAACGGTTTTTCGCCGTTCGCATGGTCGGCAGGTGCGGCGGCTAGTCCTCCAGACGTTTGCGGTTCCCTCGCTGGCGGTTCGCGCAATGCGTGAACTGCGTGTCCAAGATGGCGGCCACTGCCACGAAGGTCTGCCAGAGGTGATTGGGTACACGGCAGGCGGCTGCGGGCCAAGGGCTGGGGATTCGGGGTACAACGAAAGCGCCAAAAAAGTACGCCAGTTATGGCGTCTTCAAGCGCTGTGGCAGGGCGGGCTGCTTCGCCTCGGACGGCGAATTGGCCTTCCCAAACCTGTAAATACACCCAGAAGCCCACATCCGGAATTGAACCGGAGACCTCGTTCTTACCAACTATTGCGCTGCCAGCGCTGTGGCACACGCCAGGGGACGGCGAGCGTAACGCCTCCAATTATGGTGTGGTGCGTTTTCGCTGGTCTCTTTTTCCTTTCTCGGACGACCCAAAAGGCGTTCAGTCGACCCGAATGAGTTGGGAATCTCCCTCAGCGATCCTCGACCCAATCGAACACTCGCCGTGAAGGGAAGATCCGACTCCCGCACGCGCGGCCCCCCATGCTGGGCCCGACTGAGCCGTATTGCGCATCGGCTAGCGGTCGCACCCGCGTTGAGCATCCTCCCAGTCGGATGCTCTCTGTAGCCCAGATCCACTCCTGCCCGCCGTCGAGGCTCGGCGCCAACAGGTCGAGCCTATGGCACTCACCGTCGCGGGGATGGCCACCACCATGTCGACCGGCGATCCGTCGAACGGAAAGCGTCTTGGCGCGGCTGCCCGCTCCGCTTGGTCGTAGACACGGCAGACCTCACTGGCTTCCGACGCTGAATACACGCCAGCGTCAACGGGCATCCGAAAGTCGGCCTCGTCCTTTTGGAGCACTCTGTAGTGAAGCATGTCGTCCGTCAGGTCGAACCCGCGTTCCGTCCGCACCGACAGCGAGTGTGAAGTCCGCTGTCCATCCCTTTAAGCAGTCCGGGCTCGGGTGATCTCACAGCCCTTGGGCATGTACAGCAGTACGACGTCGCCTTCGTTTCGAACGATGGTGTGCGGCCACGAAAAGGTCCTCGTGGGCCCGGCGCGCCGCAGCAGCACGTGGTCCCGCTCCCGCTATCGTGCCGCTCCGGTCAGTCCCGCATGCGGCCTACCTTGTCCGACGGTGTCCTGACGCTTCAATTGGCTGCCTCCGGCTGTGACATCGTTGCCCCGCACGAGACGGCAGACGGCGACGTGCAGATGGCTGCAAGGTACCGAACGGACGCCCGAGCTGGACTGGTCAGCACCCCTGCCGATTTCCCTCGGTGAGGGAACGAATGGCACCTTGCGCGCGTAGTCTTTACACACGGCTTGGAGTTCCCCATGCACATGATCCATACCCGGCTGCCGGCGCGCGCGGTGCCGCAGCTTGCTGCGGGTACTGGGCCCATTGGCTACGGCCTGGGCCCTTGGGCTGGTCGCGGCTTTGCAGCTTGTGGCGCAGGCGCAAGGCCCGACGCCCAGCCCGGCGCTGCTACCAACGGCGGGTGCCGAACCTCCGAAGCCGGACCAGCGGTTCGTCATGGTCGGCAGCGGCAACTTTCATACCTGGGCGCTGTGCGCAAACGGCGAACCGGTGTGTTGGGACGCCGGTCCGCCCGGTAAGGAGGCTGAACACGGTCAGCTCGATTTCGGCCAGGCCTCGCCACCAAATGGCGAGCGGTCACGGCCAACAGCAGTGGCGGCTTCCACACGTGCGGCCTGCGTGACGACGGTGCCGCCGCGTGCTGGGGGCCCGCCTCGACGACCAGACCGAGAACGTGGGCCAGGCTGGCTTCGGCCAGACAGCAGCGCCGGATGGTGAAGTCTTCACGGCCATCAGCAGCGGAGGCGGGCACACGTGCGGACTCCGCGCCGACGACGTCACGGTCGCCTGCTGGGGCGACGACGCCTACGGTCAAGCGTCGCCGCCGGCCGGCGCGCGGTTCCTGGGGTCTGAGCCCAAGCCTCCGAATCCCTACGACCCGGGGGCGCCGCTGTCGTGGTCCAACGGCGCCACGCCCACCAGCGCGATGCCGGACGCGCAGCTGCGCCGCGGGCGGCTGCGCGAAACGGGCCAGACGCTTCCGGTCTGACGCCGTGACGACCTGATGGGCCGGTTCGGCGTGGGTAGTGGTGCGGGGCTCGTCGTCCACCGCATCCGTGGACGCTGCTCCAGTTGGCAGGGTAGAATTCGGGAACATTCATTCGGTAGTTCGTTCGCCGTTTCGGGGCCGAGCATCGGCAACGGATGTGGCGATGATTGGCGGAGCCAATGGGCGAGCAAACCGCCTCCGTAGGAACCCGCCCGCAGCTCTTGGTCGACGACTATCTGGTGTCCGAGAGCCAGGGTTTGACCGAACACACGCACCAGATGGCCAAGCACCCAAGCCCGGTGCTTAAGGCCGAGGCAGCTTGGGAGCGGCCGCAGATCGCCGGTCTGGCCGGGGCGGTGAATGCTAGCTACGACGCCGACGAGGGCTTGTTCAAACTCTGGTACTACGCGCGCGGCACGTTTACGGCGGGAACGCTACCCGGCGTGCCAAGCCTCTCCTGCTTCGCGACGTCACGGGACGGCATCAACTTCGAGCGACCTGAACTCGGCCTGATGGCCTTCGATGGCTCCACGGCTAACAACATCCTGAATGACGACATTGGCCCGGGCCACGGCATGTTGGATTGCGCCGAGATGGCCGACGTGGAACCCGCCGACATGCGATTCAAGAGCGTCGGATGGATGGGGTTCGACGACAGCGGTCAGGGCATGCACGGCGTGAGTTTCTCGCCCGACGGCCTGCGCTGGCGGACCCACGACGGAAACCCCGTGATTCACGGACGTGAGCATGGAGACTCGATCACCTCAGCCAAACTGCGCGACTCGTATTACCGCCTGGACGACCCGCCGGGATTTCCCAGCGGCAAGTACGCACTGTTTCCAAAGGTACATGTGCCGCTAGGCCCCTGGCGAAGACGCTGCATCGGCATGTGCACGTCCGAGGCCGTGCGCAACCTTAGGCCGTTCGCGGAGTGGAGCACGCCGCTGCTGGCCCTGGCGCCCGATCAACGTGACGACGAGATGACCGAGGAGCGGCTGGCCGCGAACCCAAGTCCGGAACTCCTGATCTATGACCACCCCGACGACCACCGGTGCGAGTTCTACGGCATGCTCGCGTTTCGCTACGGCGACGTGATGCTGGGCCTGCTGTGGATCTTCGATGCGGCGTTCGAGGGCAGCCGGCTGGGCGGGCACAACCAGCAAGCCCTGGTCGACGTGCAGTTGGTGTCCAGCCGAAACCTGGTGCATTGGCACCGCGCGGGCAACCGCCAGCCGGTGCTCACGCGGGGCGATCCCGAGAGTTTTGACAGCGCCATGATCTTCTATCACTCGCTTCCACTCACGGTGGGGGACGAGTGGTGGGTCTACTACTGCGGTCATGCCACCGCGCATTCGTCCGTCAGTTACGCGGACCCGGTGGTTCGCGAGAGATTCCTGGAGGACGTGCGAGCGGGTCGCCGGCAGTTTCCGGCGATCGGATTGGCGAAGATTCGACGGGAAGGTTTCATTTCGCTGGACGCCGGACCCAAAGGCGGATGGCTGGCCACACGGCGGTTGCGCCCGGGCGGTGGCCAGCTCGCCGTCAACGCACATGTCGCAACGGGCGGGGAGTTGCGGGTCGAAGTCCAGCCGGCCAGCGGCGAGCCGCTGGCCGGCTATGGGCTGGCCGACTGCACTCCGATCACGGGCAACGGAGTGCGCCAGTCGGTACGTTGGGGTACTCGGGTCGGCGACCCGAGTTGGACCGAACGCGACGTACGGCTCAAGTTTGAGATTCGGGACGCGGAACTCTACGCCTTTCAGTTTGCCGATCCGGCCCGCTGATCAGGACCCTGCGGGATTCGGGATTGGGCTCCTGCCTAGGCTCGGCGCACTAGGACACGGTCCGGCGTCAGTCCCTCAATTTCGGCCTCTACCAACACACCGCGAACCAGATCTTCGGATGGGAGTTTCAGCGCTGGTCCCAGCGGCCCGAGCCCAATGACGTCGCCCGGCAACAGGGTGATGGCTCGGCTCAGGTAGGCGATGGTTGCCGCGGCGTCGTGGGTGTAGTCCGCGGTCGACGCGCGGTGGGTCACGCCGTTGACCCGCAGATGCGCCGCGCGGACGGCGGCAATGTCGGCTTCAGACCCAACCGACGTTGCCTGGCCGAGGATGTGCCGACCATCCCCGCAGTAGCCCAGAAAGCTTGAAAAGCGGCGCTCATAGTCCGTGACCGGCGGCACAAGCCGCTCGGTTGGCCCGGCGTCGTGGATTGCAAGCAATGTTGCAAGCCCTGCCGCGCGCCCCACGGCGGTCTCGGGCGTTTCCGCATACGCGTGTTCGGGCCCGATGACGACCGCAAGCTGGCATGTGATTCGAACGGTGCCTGCATCGGCAGGAACTACAACCAGGCGCTCCTCGCCAGTTTCGGCGGCGTCGGCAACGCTCAGGCTGGCGATGGGAACGGCCACGGGCGCGGGCAACGCTGGCGACGCACAGCCCTCGAGCTCGAGTGAGGCCGCGTCGCGCTGATTGCCCAGGAGCATCCAGAAGCCGTGCGGCGGTGGCAGACCGGCCAACGCGGGAGGTCCGGCATCGTCCGCCGCCGCCCGATCCGCCAGCAGGCGGTCCAGCGGCGACGAGTCGTCCACCGTTCCCACGAAGTAATAGGGGCTTTTAGCGGTGCGCTCCGCTTGCTGCGGCGCGTCCGGGTAGTAGACGGGGGTGCGCAAGGCGCCCACGCGCTCAGCCTCGACCTCGAGAACCGTGCGACCCGAGTCACGGTCGCTGGGCGAGTCCTCGATGCCGTCCCAGCCCGCCGCGCCCAGACTCACAATCGTGCCGGGTTGCAAGGTGAAGAGATGCGACAGGCGCTCGACCGCATCTTCCACGCCCACGAGGTGCGAGCCCGTATGCGAACGATTGCGCAGGCGTCCGTCCTGGCGTGTCCAGAGCATCAGGTCGTGCGGATCGCCCACCTCCTCGTGCGTCACGATCCACGGTCCGGCCGGCCCGCAGCCGTCGGTCGCCTTATCGGTAATCTGTGTCGTGTTGCGCACGTCGCCGGTTTTACCTCCGGGCACGTGCGGGGTGTACACATTGCTGTAACCGTCGTTGGTGCAGAGATATCCGGCCACGTGCCGGTAGGCGTGTTCGGCTGAGACCCGGTGGGCTGGCGCGCCAATCACGAACCCCAACTCCGCGCCGAAGCTGAGTTGCGCATGCGGCGGCAAGTAGAGCGGTTCGTCCTGGCCCAAGAGCGCAGTGACCGGACGCACCCGCTTGGCCGGGACGCGCGTCATGATGTGCTGCGTCGGGTCCATCCCCTCCTGCTTGCGCCACACGGTCGGGCTGTTGCCGTGCAACACCATCCACAGCGGTGAATCCGGCACCGGCGTCCGCAGCCGGGCACACGACGCCGGCACCAGCGCTTTCTGAAGCAGGGCGTCGTCGTCGCCGCTGAGCGCCAACCTGCGCATGGTCTCGACGAGGTCGCGCAACGCCGCCAGCGCCGCCGGTCCTCCGGCGAGAATTCGGCGAACCGTTACGTGATGTTCGTATGGAAACCCGAAAATGGCGGCCGGCCAGCGGACACGAGCGCCGACCGTCGCGAGGACGTGACGCGCTACCGCGACATCCAGGAAGTAGCGCGTGAATCCCGGCACCGGCGCGTTTGGATCGGGCGCCGAGTCTGTCGCGTCGGACTCCGTGTCGCGTGCAGACCCGTCCCAGTCCTCGGGAAGGTCCAGCACGACCGCCGCACGATCCTGGCCGTCGCGCACGACGGTGGTCAGCTTCATGTCACAGCACTCCTAACACGCCGGGCAGTCAACTCTGCGCGGCATAACCCGGCCCTAAGACTCGAGCGACGCATCGGCCGGTTCGCGACGCCCGCTCGTTTGCCCCAACGAGCTCATGCCAGTCGGAGTCTCCGGCCAGAATTGTACGCGGCCGAACATTCACGGCCCCCAAACCTGCGCAACGGTCAGTCTTGCCCCAAGCGTCGGGTTGCGTGGAAATCCGGTCTGTTACGCCGACTCACGCTACCCATCCACGAATTGAAAGGCGTACAACCTCGTGCCGCGCATCACGATCCGCAGGCGCAGGGGCTGCCCGGCGGTTGCGGGCAGTCGCGAGTCGCCGCGCCAGGTCACAACGCGCCGAATGTGGTTGCCCAGCACCCGGTCGCACGCGTCCAGTGTGTATCCCTCGATGGCCCGGCCCACGGCATCCTGTAGCTCAATCCGGGCCTCGCCGCTGGCCGATGCATCGATATTGAGTTCCAGGCGATTGCCGGTGAAGACAACGGGCTTCGTGATCAACTCGCCGCCGCCATAGGCCGCCTCGGCACTAACGAATCCGTCCAGGCGCTGCTCGGTCCAAATGATCTGGCCACCCGGGTTGTTCTTACGTTTGAGCCCATGCGACTGGTCGTACGCGGTGCCGTATTGGTAGATCGTGTGGCCTCGGATGACCATCCCGAGAGCCGAATAGATCATCTGCGATCGGGGTCCGTCGGGCTCGATGCGCACGTAGGGCCGACGGTCCGGGCGATCCCAGGTGATTCCGTCGCGGCTGACGGCCAGCTGAATCTCCATCAAGCCATCGTTGCCACGCGGCTCGGCGTCGTGGATTTCGACCTCGGTGAAGTGCTTGTACGCCGAGAAGGTCGAGATGTACACGTCGTCGGCTCCCGGATACTTGACGACCGAGGGCGTGTATATGTCCATATCCGGCGCGTCCAGATCGTCCATCGCGAGCACCGTCGGAAGTTCGCTGGTAAGTAGCGCGGTGCCTCTCATCCGGACCGGCGAATCGGTCAGCTGCCAGCCGTCGCGCGATGTGAGGTCATCCGTTTCCCAACGCGCGACCGCGCGCCGCCACGGTCCAACGGCGCTCAGCCACGCCTCGTCTCGACCGGTTGGGACCCAATTGCGGAAATACGCCACGTAGCGTCCGATACGCTCATCCCAGAACGCTTGGTTCTGCGTATCCCCGATCAGCTCGACGCCGTTGCCGCCTTTCCACGTGAACCTCAAGCCGTCGGCTGACGTGAAGAGCCCGAATCCGGTCGGGCCGGCGTCTCGGCCTCGGTTGAGCCAAAAGCCCTTGTAGCGCTCCTCCAGGGAAGCCGTAGGGTCGTTGAAGACGCTTCCCGCCGGATCGGGGATGAGGTTGTTCGCGGTGACGCGGTTGAGTTCTACGAGGCCCAGATTCGGTTTGTGCCAGTGGATGCCATCGAGTGACTCTGCATATCCCCAGCGGAACGTGTTGAGATTGCCGGCGCCCATGTGGCTGGACGGATACCACATTCGCGCCAGCCCGTCGTCGTCGATCACGGTATTCGTCCAGTGGAGATGGTGCTCCCAGGCCCGATCCCGGTGAATGGCCACCCCGCCAACCCGCGGCGGGTTCACTCGCAGCGTGACGTCATCGACCTGATCGACGAGCGAGAAATCGATGAAGAGATGCTTCCGAGAACCGAGATCAATCGGCTCGCTTGTATGGCCTGTCATTCTGCTGCCTCGAGTCCTACCGCCGACTGAGCCGCAGCCAACGCTCCGCGGTCGTGGGCATTCTGGCAGTACCGCGCCAAATCATGTCCGAGCAAAGTCGTCAAGACAGAAAATCAAAAGAGCCGGCTCCTAGCTGCCCGACCGATCGGCACTGACGATCTGGTATCAAGCGCAGTGCCTCAACACGATCCAATACTTTCGACGACCGGTCACGCTGGCGTTAACCGCAGTCAATGCCAACTCAACGGCCTGCGTCAGCATCGCTGCTATCCGCCACTCTGGGCAGACTTCGCGTCTTCGATCCTCTTCGCGTATCCCTTTTGAATCTTTTTCAGCTCCGCGTCGGACACCGCCGGCCCGTATAGCCCGGAACGACTCATCCTTTCTCCGCTTCCGCGGAAGTCGAAATCATCGCTGGCTTCACAACCAGCAGCGGCCACGAACGTCGCCACTCCAAACACCACAGCCGCACAGGTCACGGCCAGTTCTCGACGCGTCCGCGCGATTTGCTTGAGTATCACGTACCAGCTACTGGGCCGAGGCCGCCACTCGACGTGGACCCGCGCCTCGATGGCACGTCGAAGCCGCTGATACCTGGATTTCCGGGCGACCAAACGCGTGGCCGATGCAGGGAGACCTGAACGCGTTTCACGTTGAAGATCTCATCGGCAGTTGGAGCCATGCTTCGAATCCTCTGGCTCTCGCCACCATACGTCCACAGTCTTTTGAGCGGCGCCAGCAGGTTGACCGCCTCGCCGCCTCGTTTGAGTTCGAACTATTCAAGTATAGACTAGCCGCGCCCGACCCGAGGCCGCAACCAATGCCGTTTGATCGTCAGCTGTTTCTCGAGGACGGCTACGCGATCCTGCGAAACGTCATCCCACCCGAGCGGCTAAATGAATTGCGAGCCAGCTTTGAGGTGCTGGTCGACCGGCAGCAGGCGATCTGGAAGCGCGATCTCGAGGACCCAAGCAACCACGCCTATAAGGTCAAGCAACCACGCTTAGCCTTCCAGACTGGGGTGGACGAGGCAACGGCCAATACGGTGGAGTTCTGTCTGCACAAAAATACGCTGGGCGTCAGCCGGCAGGCGCTGCGCGACGCGGATGCAGCCGTGTCGATGATGTTTCTGATGTGCAACCCGGCGACCGACTACGCGCCGGATCTGTGGCATCGCGACCATCGTCACGGGTCATATAGCCAGGCGCCGCTGGCTGGTTTGCAGACGGACATGCTGGCCAACGGTGGGCCGGGCTCCGTGCAGTGGAACATCGCGCTGTACGACGATGACGTGCTGTGGGTCGTGCCCGGCAGTCATCGCCGCGTGAACACGCCACAGGAGAATCGCGAGCTCCAGGAAAACCCCCGCAGGCCGCTGTCAAACGGCCTGCAAGTCAAGCTCAAGGCCGGCGATGGCGTGATGTACATCAACACCAACCTGCACTGGCCCAGCAACTACACCACGAAGCTGCGACGCTGCATCCATCTCGGGTACCGCGCCTTCGCTGGCCAGTTGTTTCCCTACGCACCAGGCTTCTATTGGAACCCGGGCTTCATCAAACACTTGTCGTCCGAGGCCTGCGCGATGTTTGAGCGATTCACCGAGTTGGACGAACGCGAACGCGAACGGATTGAAGCGTTGTTTCGCGCAATGCTCGATCAGGATGCCGGTAGATTCCACGAAGTGCTGACCCTGCTGCACCCCGGGACGACGGGACGAATCGTCTGTGTTGTCTTGATGTCGAAACTGGCCAACAGGATCGCAACACTAAAACGTCCAAAGATTGCCGACCTACCAGAACGTGCGCGTGCGGCGGCCGTTGGCGAGCAGCCGTTCAGCATGGGCTACTTCAACGCTCTGGCCCGGCGGTTCACGACCGACGAAGCCGCGCTGCTCCGGCAGCGCTTCGCTGCCTTGGACGCCAGGCTCCAGAGCGAGCCCCAAGAGTCCGTGTCCGGGTTTCAGGGCGGCCTCACACGCTACAGGCGCGAGGACATGCCGACCGATTTCGACGTGGATGAGTTCATCGCGAGCTGGAGGGAGGCTGCGTAACCGGACGTCGCGCTGATCCGCCTCCGTCAGCGACGACCTGACTATTGGCTCGGGAACATCTCGCCGTGCGGCCTTGGCAACAAGCCGGGAGGGCACGCAGGTGCGTGCCCTCCCGGCTGCCATCACGGTCCCTACGCCTAGCGCATCACGTCGCCGCGATCCAGTCGCTCCTGCCACCGCTTCATGATGGCGCTCGTGGCATTGGTCGCCTGCTCAATGGCCTCCGTCGCCGTCGCTTCGCCCACGAGCGCCTTGCCAAGCAGCGGCCCCTCGACCTGGAGGAGCTCCAGCATCGTTGGACCACCGGGCACGTACCACTGCGAGTGACGCAAGTACGGCGAGTCGTAACCCTCATAGAGGTAGTGCATGCCCTCCGGAGGCGGCGCCACGGCCGGCGGCTGGTTCTTCACGTCGTGATGCACCGGCTGATGACCGCGGTCGATGCCCACGCGGCCCTGAACTTCGGGCCCAGCCAAATAGACTCCGAAATCGACGGTCTGCTCCTCTACGCCTGTCGTCGCAGCCGACGCGGCGAAGATATTCGGCTGATCGCCGTATTCCACATTCGGATGATCCGTCACATTGCCCCACACCTGCGGCGCAAGCGACCACCGGAACCGATCCTTGATTCGCGGGATAGCAAAGCCCACCGTGCGGAACCGGCCGCCCCACCAGAAGACTTGCTTGCCAGCGGCAAACGGGCTCCCGATTTCCCCCGATATCTCGGCCCTTTGCTCCGGCCTGAACGCGACCCGATGCTCGAACATCAGGTCCGTCACCCACTGCAGCCCCCGCCAGCCTTCACCGATAAAGTACCCGTCGACTTGGTGGCCTTCCGGTCCCATCACCCGACGCTGGCTGTCGTTGTAGCCCATGGCGCAGTTGAACGCGGTGCCGAGGCCCGCGTCCGATCCCCAGATTCCCTGCTCCTGGTCGGTGCACTTCTTCATCTCCTCAAGCAGCTCGTCATAGCGCATACCGTCCCAGGGCTCTTTTGCGCCGGCGGCGGCGACGGCGTCGATGTTGTAGAGCAGCCCGTTCAGGCCACCCTGATACATCATCCCGTGGTTGGGACCGTTCATCACCTTGTTCCACTTGCCGTAGTTATTTTGGTCCCGGTTGTCGGAGTGCTCATCGGGTGAGAACAGGTAGTCCTCCGGTACGAAGCCATCCTTCTTGGCGAGGATGTCGTTTGCTTCCAGCCAGGCGCCAGCTGATAGGAACTGTCCGTACGAGTGTCCACTGAGCAAGTTGATCTCCGACAGCGTGTCGGCGGCCACCTCAACGGCGATCTTCTCGTAAAAGATGTGGTCCTGCGGGATGAACTTGATCTTGACGTCCGGGCGTATCTGCTCCCAGCGCTCAATGGCCCACTGCATGGCCTGGCCGCGCGGCCCCGACGTGTGGTCGGTCGCGTACTCAAGCTTCACGGTTCGCTGTACGGGTGCGCCCTCCACCGTCACGTCACGCACGACGACCTTCTCAACGATCCGCTCGACCGGCACTTCCTTTTGGACGATCTTCTCAACGATCCGCTCGACCGGCACTTCCTTCTGGACGATCCGCTCGACCGGCACTTCCTTCTCAACGATCTTCTCAACCGTCACAATCTGCGTTTCACCGCAGGCGGCCAGCACGGCCAAGCCCGCCGCGCCCGTGACGCCCACAACCGCGCTGCGTAGCATGCGTCTTCGCGAAACGTCTCGCTTCATCATTCCCCCCTGGGCCTCAACAGCTACCGGCGTGGCCATGCGCTACCCCGACCGATCAAGCCCTAAAATACCGCTCAATAGTCCCGAGAACAGGCCATGCGCCGCCTCACGAAAGACAAATCACCCTAGCACAGACAATTCCACCTCGAACTGGGCTGAGCCTCTGTTGTAGCGGCTTGCCGGTCTCGTGTCGGCCGACTCCGTGCTCCGTTCTCGGGCACCGCTAGACTCGTCGCCACGATCGCTTCTCGATCCAGAGGGTCGGTTGCACTATGGCTAACGTGTCCGACGTCAACACCACCGACATTCGAGCCGCCATCCGGCTCGGCTGCCGCACCATGGCCAGCGTCTTCGACGCCGACGACAACGACATTCCGTTCTTCGGCTCGCAGGTCCGGCCCCACCCGTATCTGAGCGGCGGCGGCATCGCGGAAGCCCACGTGCCAGGCCGGCACCTCAACGCCCTGCTCAACGCTGAAGACGCGACCGGCATTGACATTGACGAAGCTGCCGTGGAGAAGCACGCGCGAGCCGCGTTTTCCTCCTACAGCGGATCGTTGCCGCTACCGCTGAACCGAACCGAGGTCGGTGGGCGCCTGGCCGTGTTCGATCCGCACAACGTGCGCGAGGGGTTTCATGCCCTCTGCGCCCTGGCGCAGTTCCGCGATTCGGCACGCGCCCAGGAACTCGCGTCCGCCAGCATCGCGTCCATCTTCGAGTACTGGGACCCCGACAGTGGTTGGGACAGCGATCGCTTGGAACGCCGGCACGGGATCGAGTTCCGGCCAGCCGAAACCTTCATCGTCGGCCTTGCCCGTGCCATCGGCCCGCTGGTGAAGTATTTCCGCGCGACCGGCGACGGTGCGGCCCTCGAGCTGGCCATCGTGTTGAAAGAAAAGGCGGTCTCAGAGTTCTTCCTGGCGGACGGGTCGTACGACGCCCGACGCTTCGGACGGCACACCCACTCCACGACCTGCGTGATGTCGTCACTGGCGCAGCTGGCGGACCTCACGTCGGATTCCATTCTTTTGGAACGCGTCAAGACTTTCTACAACCGCGGGCTG
Source organism: Chloroflexota bacterium (assembly GCA_965263175.1). Taxonomy (GTDB): domain Bacteria; phylum Chloroflexota; class UBA11872; order UBA11872; family UBA11872; genus UBA11872. The sequence goes on along the minus strand of OZ253587.1, from coordinate 1,511,394 downwards.
TGGTGCATCCGCGACGCCCTGGGCTGGGTCATGGAAAACAGCGGCGACAAGAACCGCCATGCCCCGGATCGAGGCGAGGCCAACAACACGGGCGACATTCTGGAGACGGCCCTGATCCTGGGTCGGTGGGGCTATCCCGAGGCTTACCACGACGCCGAGCGCATCCTGCGCGGGCACCTGCTGCCCTCCCAACTGCGCGACACCTCGTTCATCGTTGATCCTCCCAACCCCGACCACGTGGACGGCCTGCGGGACGTGGCTGCCCGGCACCTCGGCGCTTTCGGTTTCCCGGCGCCCTACGGCCACGAGCCGCTGGGCATCGGTCGCGTGTCGTTCAACATGGACATCGTGGGCGGCGCCGTCGGATCGTTGTGCGCGGCCTACCGGGAGGCCACGCGGTTCGACAAGGCGGGCCACTGGGTGAACCTGCTTTTTGATCACGAGACCGAGGCGATCGGCGTCGAGTCGATCTACACCCACCGGGCGCTGTCGATCACGGTCAAGCGGCCGGGGCCGCTCTTCGTCCGCCTGCCGACCTGGGTACCGGCCGGAGGCGTCACGGTCGAAGGTATGTCAGGGACGATCCTGGTCACCCGCGGCTATCTCTTTGCGCCTCAGCCGCCGCTCCGCAAACCAATTCGAGTGTCGTATGCGCTCCCGCGGCAAGAGCTGGTTCTCGCGCCCCATCCCCGCGACATCCGCGTCCGGCTGTGGGGCGACGCCGTGACGGCGATGGATAATTTCGGCGCGGACCTGACGTTCTTCGATCCAATCGGCTGACCTCGCGCTAGACGAGTCGAAAGATCGCATTAATTCTAGTTCTATATTGCATGTCCATCGACGCCAAATATGAGTTGATATCGACAGCATAAGTCGACCATTATTGAGGTGGATTCCTGTAGCGAAAACACGTGCACAGCTCGGCGCGGCCAGCTAGCAATTCTCGGTTGACGTGGCATGGCGCCGTGACTACGCTGCGAGTTGCACTGTCCAGAGCGTCGGAGCGGCGGCTTGGCGGTGAGCAGCCGTCTGGTTGAGGGGTCTCGCTCGGTCCTAGGTCGGGCTCTTCCAACGCGCCATTCCGTCGCATCGTTGTCCGTGCCGTAAGGAAGAACCGATGCAGATCGACCCCGAGCAGTTCCTCGACGATGGCTTCGTGATTCTGAAAAACGTCATCCCGCCCGAGCGGTTGGGTGAATTGCGCGCCAGCTTCGAAACGCTGGTCGACCGGCAGCAGGCAATCTGGGCGCGCGATCCCGAGGACCCAGGCAACCACGCTTACAAGGTCAAGCAGCCACGCCTGGCGTTCCAGACCGGGATCGACGAAGCGACGGCCAACACGGTGGGGTTCTGTCTGCACGAGAACACGCTGGGCGTCAGCCGCCAGGCGCTGCGCACGCCCGACGCGGCGCCAATCGCGATGTTTCTCATGTGCAATCCGGTGACCCACTACGGGCCGGATCTGTGGCATCGCGATATCCAGCCGCAGAATCAGGCGCCGCTGGGAGGCCTGCAGTCGGACTTGCTGGCCAATGGGCCGGGCTACGTACAGTGGAACATCCCGCTGTACGACGATGACGTGCTGTGGGTCGTGCCCGGCAGTCATCGCCGCCTGAACACGGCCCAGGAGAACGACGAACTCCTGCAGGACCGGCGCGCGCCGCTCTCGAGCGGGATGCAGGTCAAGCTCGAGGCCGGCGACGGCGTGATGTATATCAACACCATCCTGCACTGGCCCAGTAACTACAGTACCAAGTTGCGGCGCGTCATCCATCTCGGCTACCGCGCCTTCGGCGGCCAGTTATTCCCCTACGCCCAGCACTTCTATTGGGAGCCGAGCTTCGTCAAACATCTGTCGCCCGAGGCGCGGGCCACGTTCCAGCGGTTCACCGAACTGGCCGCCCGCGAGGATGATCGGATCGAGGCGTTCTATCGCGCGATGCTCGACCAGGATCCAGATGGATTCCGCCAGGCTTTAGTCGCCCTGCACCCCGGCGAGACCGGGCGCATGGTCGGTGTGGTGTTGCTGTCGAAGCTGGCCGCCAGGATCGGCACGCTGAAAAGCCCGGAGGTTGTCGGCCGGCCGGAGCGTGAGCGCGCGCAGGCCGTCGGCGAGCAGACGTGGGGGGCATTCAGCAACTTCGACGATTTCGCGCGGCGCTTCACGGCCGCCGAGATCGCACTGCTCGGGCAGCGCTTCGCACCCTTGAACGCCAGACTCATCACCGAGACCGAGCAGTTCGTGCCCGGCTTTCAGAGCGGACCGACGCCTCACGCGTTCGAGGAAATGCCGGCCGACTTCGAGGTGGACGACTTCATCGCAAGCTGGAAGGCCGCGTAGTCCAAGCTGCCAGGCACCCTCGGCTCAAACTGGCTGCGACGCAGCAGGCCATAACCGCGCGAGCGGAAGGCCAGCAATCGCGAGTCAGCGCGAGCCGGCGATTTCCGCCGATCGATTTATATTGGGAGCGGGGGACGGGGCTCGAACCCGCGACATCCAGCTTGGAAATAACTTCAGCCCAGAAGCCGCCCGCATTTCCGCACTAACAGGTTTGAGACGCTTTTTTCGGCCGCATCAACTCTGTAGACTTGTAGTCAATCTTTCGACAAATCTGCGTTAAATACGCAGCCAATTTAAGACAGTTTCCCAAGGCGCACATTTCCCGCGACCGCGTACGAAGCGACATCGTCACCGCTTGCGTGCCGCCTCTTCGAAGCAGGCCCAGCATCGCGGCTTGCAGCCGAGCCAACACCGACAGCGACGTATCACGAACGATCGGTCAGGCTGGCACACGACCCTGAGGTGGTGGCGAGTCCCCAATCGAGCTGCTCGCTCGCAATCAGCGGCGACCGCGGCGGGGAGGCGCCGACGATTCCAGGTCGGCGGCCGGACCTAGCGGCTGCGTAGGGACCGGCGCGGCCTTGTGTTCGCGTCCCGGTGCTCACCACTGCCCGTGAGTTTCATGAACACGTCGGTCACCGCCATGACAACTCGCGGTCGATAGTCCCGCGACAGGTGCGAGCGGTCTCTGCCCATCTCGCGAGCCACCGCCGCGACATTTTCTGTGGCCACCCAGCGGCGAAGAAACGTCGCATATCGGGGTTCCAGCAGATCGCCGGCGAGGCCGACTGCCCTCTCCACCAAATCTCGCAGGGCCAACGCGTCAGCACCGGGGTGTCCGAAGTAGCTCTTCGGATGCGAGGTCCTGTACCGCCGCAGTCCGGCACAGGGAATAGTCCTGGAGGTCCCAAGCCTCGCTCCCACTCCGCCCGGGGTCGGCGCCCCGAACCGGTCCTCCCCCGTGTCCAGAAGTGTCCGCCGCTGGGCCGTGGCCTGGCAAGGAAGAGGCAGCCTGTGTGCGCATCGCCACAAATTCAACTGACGTAGCGACGACATGCGCAGCAAGGTTTCCGTAGTCCTTGGATCAATCCCGAACGCCCCCGCTGCACGATAAGTGGAGCACTTGACGCAGCCTGCATCCCGAGAGACCCGACCAGCTTCGCGCCCGGAACATCCGCCGCGCTGGCCGCATAGCGGCCCACCATCGCGCGACTGCGCCAGCCAGCCACACGCATGAGATCCGTCTCCTGCCCCCCCGGCCACCAGCCAGGCGTGGGCAAAGGAACGGCGCAGCTGGCGCGGATGCACGTTGCGTATCCCGGCCTCGCGCGCCTGGTTCCGGACGATCTGATACACGCCGCTCGGCGTAATCGGCCCGGCCCGACCCAGGAACAACGATGCCGCCTCCTCGTACTCGTGCAGCAGCCGCACCCGCAGATAGCGGTCCAGCGCCTGCACCAACTTGCGCCCCAACGGCACCAGCCGCTCTCGCCCGCCCTTGCCCATCACGCGCAGCAGGCTCTGATCGAGATCCAGATCGTCGCACTGCACCGACGCCACCTCGCCGCGTCGCATGCCCGTATCGATCAGCAGTAGCAGGATCGCCAGGTCGCGCCGCGCCTCGAAGGCACGGCCGCCGCAGGTCATCAACCTTCAGCACATCCGGCACGCGCTCCTCGAACTCCGGCGGCCGCATCCGTCGCATTGGCCAGATGTCGATCTCGCCCTCACCCTCAGCCCAGCCGAAGAAGCGCTGCAGGCAGCGGTTGCGCGTGTTGGCCGTCGAGGCTGAGCGGCGATCGAGCTGGTCCTGCACGAAGGCCTCGCAGTGCTCGCGCCGGATCGCCGCGATGCCACGCGGCATGCGCTGGGCCTCCAGGAACTGCATGAACAACAGGACCGTCCGCAGGTAGGTGTCGAGCGTGGCCGGCGGCTTGTTCTCGGCGGACAGGGTGCGTCGCCACGAGATGGCCGAGTTGGCCACATCGCCGTAGGCGGCGGGGGGTGGCGGGGCGGCGCGCGGCGACCGGGACGTGGATTCGTGGGGATGCGGGCGCGGGTGGGGTCGCGGCGGGCCATGGGCGGGGCGCTCAGGGGCCGGATCTAGACACCAAAAAGTGATCACAGTTATGGTTTGGGCAAGCGCTGTGGCAGGCCGCGTGTCCCCGCGGATTTCAATTTTGGTGTGGTTTGAACCTGGAATCTTGCGCTGGAGCCCACATCCGGAATTGAACCGGAGACCTCGTTCTTACCAAGAACGCGCTCTACCGACTGAGCTATGTGGGCCGGCGGCCGGAACGCGGCGACCGCGCCGCTGCCCGGATCATGCTGATCGTACCCTGTTCGCCGCTCAGCGGAGATTTCCCAGGGGCCACCCCGCGTACGGGCGCTAGGCGTCCGCGTCCAGCAGGCCGACGATTTCCGCCAGGTGGACGTTGGGGTCCACGGCCGGCCACGCGTGTTCTATCTCGCCATCCGGTCCGATCAGATAGCTGACCCGGTCGGTGCCCATGAACGTGCGGCCGTCTCGATGCTTCTGGACCCAGGCGCCGTAGGCCTCGATCACGGCGTGATCGACGTCCGCCAGGAGGGGAAAGTTCAGCCCGTACTTCGCCGTGAACCGTTCGTGCGAGGCAACGTCATCGTCACTGACCCCAAACACATCCACACCGCGGGCGCTCAGCTCGCTCAGGTTGTCACGGAAGCTGCAGGCCTCGATGGTGCAGCCCGGCGTGTCGTCGCGCGGATAAAAGTACAGGAGAACCCGCTGACCGCGCCGGTCCGCGAGCCTGATTCGCGAGCCATCCGTGGCGGTCAGCGTGAAGGCGGGGGCTGTGTCTCCGGGAGCAAGCATGGACATGCGGGAACTCGCAGGCTGGCGGCAGTTTCATGAGGACTATTGTGCGAGAAGCATGCGAATGTCGCGAACCTTGCCGGAGCAGCGGCGCCAGCCACCGTGGTTGGGAAGCGGAGCGCGGACGCCCTGCGCCCTTGCCTGATAATGTCGGCGAATCACCTGCCGGAGACTCCCCAATGCCGGACGCACAATCCGAGAGTCCGTTCGACCTGACCGGCCGCGTGGCCCTGGTGACAGGCGCCGGGCGCGGGATTGGGCGATCGATTGCGTTGGGGCTGGCAGCCGCGGGCGCCGACGTGGCCGTCTCGGCTCGGTCGCCCGACCAGCTGGACGGCGTGTGCGACGAGATGCGCGCGCTGGGCCGCCAGGCGCTGGCCCTTCCGGCGAACCTGGCCGATCTGGATGCGCTGGCCGGTGTATTTAGCTCCGTTGAAGCCGAGTTTGGTCAGCTGGACATCCTGTTCAACAACGCGGGCACCGGATTCCGTAAGCCCCTGCTGGACATCACACCGGCCGACTGGGACCACGTGGCGGACCTGAACCTGCGCAGCCTCTTCTTCGCCTGTCAGCACGGCATCCGGCTCATGGAACCGCGTGGATACGGACGAATCATCAACACGGCCTCCCTCACCTCATTTCTGGGCTTCGCCCAAGTCTCCGTCTACGGCGCAACCAAGGGCGGCGTCGCGCAACTCACCAAGGCGCTGGCCGTGGAATTCGCTCAAAGCGGAATCACCATCAACGCCATCGCCCCTGGCTACGTCTTTACTGAACTCACCCGCCCACGATTCGAAGACCCCGAGACGCGTGACTGGCTAATGAGCCGCATTCCCCAAGGCCGCCACGGCGAACCCGCCGACATGGCCGGGACCGCCGTCTTTCTGGCTTCCGACGCTTCGTCCTACCTCACCGGCGTCGTCATCCCCGTGGACGGCGGGTGGCTTGCGGCGTGAGGCCGGCATCTCCAAGCAAAACCAACTCGGCGCGATCACAACGGCACCACTCGCTTAGCTGGAAATCGCGTGTGAAGGAGGACACCGATGGCACTGTGCGACGCTCGACCGACATAAGCGGATTGACACAGCAACGACTCGTCGTTGCACTGATAATTCTTGCCACCCTGCACGCCCTACTTTGGTCGTTTGTGCGCGAACCAGGAGGCGGAGGACCCGACGAAAGTAACCACTTCAGCGTTGTGACCAAGATGGTAACCAACGGTGCTCTGGCTGAGTTCGAAGGATATGCTGACGGCGCGTTTTCCGGCGGACCCGTACGAGCACAAGTAGCGCACGAAATCACACCCAACCTCTTTGCGGTTCCGGTCGCCTTAACCCTAGGAATCATCGGCTCCGACGACCGCTCATTCAATATTCACATCGCGCGGTTATTTATGGTCGCGTTGTATCCCATCACGCTATGGCTTGCGTTTCTCACGCTCCGTCGTGTCTTCCTCGATATGCGCATCGCCCCGGTATGGGGCGTTGCCGTGATGGCCACCGTCCCGATGTTTACGCTAGTTCACACTTACTATACAAACGATGCCCCGGCCATTGCAGCCAGCACGTTTGCGACCTACGCGCTCGTACGAGCGTCCCAGTCAAGCTTTGCCCAGCGCGACACCTTCCTGCTCGGCGCATCACTTGGACTGGTCGGTCTCCACAAATACACAGGAGTTCTCATGTTCCCAGCTACAGCCTTCCTCATGCTCTGGCATCTCTTCAAGCAACCGATACGCATGATACAAGTCGGAAGTGTAATTCTCGGGATTGCCACGGCGATCGCATCGTGGTGGTATATCAGAAACTGGCTCCTCTACGGTGATCCCATCGGCGTAGGCTTCACACAGGCAGCTGTAGATGCAAGCGGAGGTGCCGCCATTCCACCTCGCGCACGTGGACTGAATCCGGTCGAGTTCGTCCAGGAGACAAACTGGATTGGAGAAAACTTCACCAGGTCTTGGGCCGGGTACGGACTTCACAAACTCAAACTCCCCGGCGCAGCTTACCTTGCGTTCAGCTCGCTGATCATCACCGCATTCTTCGGATCCGCTTTCCGCACCACTCGTGCGATACGCAAAAGCGGCGCACGACCCGATTCGCCTATCTTCGTTACGCTAGCAGGGCTGCATGTCGGACTGTGGCTGGTCAGCTTCTGGAGCAGCTACACCGTTGACGTCGCATTGCATGGACGATATGTCTTTCCAACATTCCTTCCCTTTATCGTTCTGCTGATATTTGGGTTGTCAGGATTCGTGGCCTGGCGAGGTCGCGCGACGGTCATCGTCTTGATGACAATTCCGGTGATGCTGGCGGCAAGTGGCGCTTATTTCGTTCACACAATTTTACCAGACGTGAATAGTTTGGGTTAAGATATCGTGCGTGTCCTTGTTCGCTGCAAAATACACCAGGCAACTTGGATATTTGCGGGGCTTCTTGCCGCCGTCTGGATAGCCGTCCTAGCTGTTCAGCCAGTTCATATTCCGGTCCTTGAGTTTTCACGCGAATACATACCTTCATACACACAAGCATTGAGTGGGATCAAAGGCCAAACGATGATCACGTCATCTGATGAGCTATCTCGAATAGATGTATGGTTGCGAACCCAAATAGACCCTGGTGAATATGTGAGAGTGACATTTATGCTTAAACGCGGCGTTGCCTCCCGAGAGGAGATCGCCTCAGGAGTCGTAGTTTTCAATCGCTCAGGTTCGGAATGGATAGCACGACTATTATTTGATTCGGGTCATTTTTCGTCGGGTGATCAACTCTACCTGCGCCTCAAGTCTATCCTGGCTTCACCACACTCCAATCTCCACTATGCGTACTTCAATAGAGATCGATATCCAAACGGAGAATTGCTCGAGCTGGATCAGCTGGAGGTCCCAGGCCAGGACCTGCGGTTCAAGCTCTACCGTCAGCCCTCGCTGCCCAAACCCTTAGCATGGGCGGAGGCCGCAATCGCACCGGCCGTAGCCGCGGTCAAGAAGGCATCCGGACCACCACCGTGGGTCGTGGCGTCGCTCATGATTGTCGTTGGCGGCCTTTTCGGCACACTTGGCGTCGTGAGCAGCGTGCTGGCGGCACGGATGCTGACGGTCGCTTACCGGCGCGAGGCTACGGCCGTGATTATGCTGGTGCTCACAGCATTTGTGGTAGCAATCATGGCAGGCCCGGAAGCACCGATAGGGAAACTGTGGGTGCCCCTCAGCTAGGTACGCGTCGGCGGCGGCTAGGCGTCCCGGCGAACACGAACTGCTTCGGCGAGCAGGCCAATACTGAATACTTGCACGCCGACCAAGAACGTCGCTGCAGCCACGAGGCCCACTGCGGCAACTCCCAGCACAAGCCACGCGCTCAGTGCGGCCAGCGCCAGCAGCCATACAGCGGCGGTTATAACAGCGAACAGCTTGACCGGATTGTGTCGAACCATGGCCTGGACGAGGACTTGCGCAATGCGTAGGGTGTCCCGGAGAAACTTAACCTTGGACGCGCCGACACGAGTGCCATAGTCAACGGACACGAACGCGACTGACCGAGCGTCGCTGATCATTGCCAGAGTCAACCCAGTCGTAAAACTGAAGCCGGGACTCAAGATTCCGAAGTAGGGCAGACAGGCCGTCTTACGAAAGATCCGGAATCCAGAGTTGACATCGGGAATACGGCGGCCAACGACAAAGCTCGCGAACATGCGCAGCCCAACCCGAGCTAGTGCCCGTAGCCCCCGACCGCGAAAATTTCGGCCGGTACGGGCTGCTACCACCATGTCAAGATGCTCGGCCAGACGAGTGATTTCTGCCACGGCCGACGGTGGATACGTACCGTCGGCATCACAGATCATGACGTAAGGGAACTGAGCAGCCAGGATGCCTCGACGAAGCGCAAGCCCGTAGCCAAGATTTTCTGGTGATGTAACGATTACCGCGCCAGCTTCAAGCGCCTCGCGCGCGGTCTCGTCGGTAGAGCCATCGTCAACGACTAGAATCTCATGAGGGATCCCGGAGGATCTCAGCGCCGCTTCAAACGCCTGCACTACCGTGCCAACGGCACCCTCCTCATTATACGCCGGAAGAACGAGTGAAACGCCTTCAATCACCGCGTTATCACTTCCAATCGGCGCCGACAATCTGGAGACACTACGTAGCCTTACCTATCACAACTAAGGACTGCCCAAATGGAGGAGCAATGAGCGACTCAAGCTTTCGGAGCACAGGTACTGCTACACGGTCAAAGAGACGGGCCTGGGCGTTCACGGACCTGGCATTCAAATCGCTTGTCCCTAGAATAGACCCGTTGATGTACCAAGCAATGGCACCGAGCACATTCACATACCGAGCCCGCCGAATCGAAAAACCCGCAGTGCGGAGAAGTGATGTCAGCCCGGCGCACGAGTACCGACGATAGTGGCCGGCCGCTCGGTCAAGAGAGCCGAAGAGCCGCGCGTGTGCCGGCACGATCAGCAGCACATGGCCACCCGAAGGCTTCAGGATCGCATGCATGTTGCTGACGGCTGTCAGATCCTGTTCAATGTGCTCCAGTACATTCGAACTTACAATAGTATCGAATCTCGCGTGCGCCAGGCCCGAGACCGCCATAGGGTCGGTGATGTCGGCAACGACAGTATCGAAGCGAGCTCGGCCAACCCGTCCAACCGCCACATCGAGAGCTTCGCGCGACTCGTCAAGGGCAGTCACGTTGGCCCGGCTGACCAGGAACTGGGTCAGGTTGCCACTGCCAGCACCGACTTCAAGAACTTTCGACCCAACAAATTCCTCCACTTGGCTGAATATCCACGCGTGGTATCTGGACGCGTGTATCAGCGCTCGTGTCATCGTTTCAAGACCGGACTGCGCACATTGGCCGTCATCCGACACGGGTCTCGGCTCTTCGCCCGCGTGGCTCACGTCGCGTCCAGCCAGCGCTCGCGCCAAAGCTGAAACATGAGAATGGTCCAGATGTTCTTGGCGTTGTTGCGAGCGCGCCGCGCGTGGTCGTTGAGAAGCCGAGTGACCTCGGGAGGATTGAATATGCCTTCACGCTGCAGCCGATCCTCGTTCAGATACTCGTCTACAAGTCCGCGCAGATCGTCGTTAATCCACGCAGCAATCGGGATGCTAAAGCCGCGCTTTCGCCTGTTGATTATGCTGCGCGGAAGCTGGTCAGTTACCGCCTTTCGCAGAATGTATTTGCGCGTCAAGCCACGCAGCTTTAACGCAATTGGAACCCGCTCCAAATGCGACAGAACATCGAGATTCAGCATCGGAACTCGCGTCTCCAGCGATGTAGCCATGCTTGCGCGGTCAGTCTTGGTGAGGATATCGCCTTCCAGATACAGCTTGAAGTCCTGATAGAGAATGCGGTTCAGCGGATGCGCGGCACCGCTAGCAGTCGCCGTGTCGGCCAGCATAGCCTCGAACCCCCTGTCATCGACGGCTCGTCGAACGTCAGGGTGCAGCACCGCCGACTTCGCCTCGCCATAGAGGGCGCCCGTCCACATCTGATGCTGACGCCACGGCGGTGCGTCGGCCCCCTGGATAAACCGCCTGAGAAGAAAGTCAAACGCGAGATAGCGAGTGGAGGCCGGCAAGCGCCCAATGGCGGGTTCGATCACCCCTCGGCGCAACGCCCGTGGCAGCGCCCGGTAGATGGGCGCAAGGCGGTGCGCCTGCAACGTGGAATATCCCGCCAGCATCTCATCGCCACCGTCTCCGCCCAGGGCAACCTTCACATATTGGCGGGCAAATCGGCTGACGAGATAGGTCGGGACGATCGATGGGTCGGCAAAAGGCTCGTCTACGTTCGCCACAATAGTTGGCAGCGCCTCACGCAGATCGCTAGGTGTAACGCGAAGCTCGTGGTGCGACGTTCCCAAGTGTGCGGCCACACGCCGGGCGAACGCACTCTCGTCGAAGGAACGTTCGGAAAACGAGACGGAAAAGGACCGCACGGGCTCGTCGGTCGTCTGCGTCATCAATGCCGCCACCGTGCTGGAATCGATGCCGCCGCTCAGCAGAACGCCAACCGACACGTCGCTGACCATCTCTCTCTCTACGGCACGTCGCAGCACGTGCCGAAACGCGTGGGCGTGGTCGGCCACGCTTCCGGGAAGCGGGTCCGATTCGGAACGTGCAAGGCACAGTTGCCAGTACGACTTCTCCCGTACCTGACCCGCCGACGCTTCGAGAATATGCCCTGGCCTCAGCTTACGTACGCCACGTACGATGCTGGCCGGGGCCGGGATGTACTCCAGCGACAGGTATTGGCCGAACGCTTCGAAGTCAAGCTCCCGGTCGACCAGGCCGCTATTCAGCAACGCCTTCAGCTCTGACGCAAATACCAACGTGCCGTTGGCATGGGCGTAGTACAGGGGCTTGATCCCGGCACGGTCGCGCGCCAGTACAAGTCGCCGCCGCGGCTCATCCCAGAGCGCAATGGCAAACATGCCGTTGAGATGGTCCACAAAGTCGTCGCCCCACTGCTCGTAGGCGTGGACAATCGTTTCCGTATCTGACTGCGTTCGGAACTGATGCCCGTGGCCGCGCAGCGTGTCGCGCAAGTCGGCAAAGTTATAGATCTCGCCGTTGAACACAACCTGCACAGTGTCCGTCTCATTGCTTATCGGCTGGTCGCCGCCTTCCAGATCGATGATGCTCAGGCGGCGCATTGTCAGCCGCACCGGACCACGGATGAATGAACCGTGGCCATCAGGGCCGCGGTGAACGAGCGACTCACGCATGGCTCGAAGCGCCGCCCGGTCGTCCGGTCGGCGCCCATCCAGGCGCAGAATCCCAGCAATCCCGCACATCTCAGGTAGCAGCCATCCCTAGCATCACGGCGAACATCGGCAGTCTCGGCGATCTTCGATCACGGTAGACGAACCGGCAACTCGCCATCCAGCTCCCGGCGACGCTGGCCCCATTGCGATCAAGCGAAGACGCGCTCCGGCGAACGTGACTCATCATCCGAGAGCGCACGCTGACCGCGCCGGAATCCCAGCGACGGATCTGAATGAGATACTGCGGCACACAATCAGGGTTCGCTGGGCTGGGCCATCGCCGTGAACGGATTGCGCATCCCCGCGTGCCTCGCCCATTACTCAGGTTCACCAACCACGCGCACGCCGGATGGATGAGCAAGCACCCGGACTGGCTGACGTTGATCGACCCGACAGCACCCGCCTACGTAGCACGCCGGTCAGTCCGGCACCTCTAGGAAAGCTCTGAACAACCGGGGCGCCAGAGCGCGAGGGCCGCTGCCAGGCACGTGAGGGTGGCGGGGTGGCGGCATTTTGGGGCTGGGGCCGCCGCCCAGCCGCCGGACCGGCCGCGTGCGCCCCCGCGCGGGGCGCAGATCGCCCGCTTACGCCGGCGCGGCGCGCGCCGCCAGCAGCAGATTGGCGAACCCGAACAACAGACACAGCCGGGTCCGGTTCTTGGCCAACCCGCGATACCGCACCTGCGGGTAGCCGAAGTGGCGCTTCACATAGAGAAATGGATGCTCGACTTTCGCTCGAATCGAGGCCTTGCGCCGCTCCGCCTCGGCGGCGGCGCTGCCGGGCGCCAAGCGCCGCCGCTGCCCCGGCCGCAACGCCACCTGCCAGTCGACCCGCCGCCCCCAGTGCTCCGGGCGCCGGGCCACCCCCGCGTACCCCGCGTCGCCCCACACGCGCGTCTCGGCGCCGTGGAGGAGCCGCGGCACTTGCGTGATATCCGCCACGTTGGCCGCCGTCGTCGCCAGGCTGTGCACCAGCCCCGTGGCCGCATCGACCCCGATATGCGCCTTCATGCCGAAGTCCCACTGGTTCCCCTGCTTCACCTGGTGCATCTCCGGGTCCCGTTGCTGCGCGCGGTTCTTCGTCGACGCCGGCGCGTCGAGGATGGTCGCGTCTACGATCGTGCCTTCCCGCAGCCGCAGGCCCTGCGCCGCCAGGTGCTGGGTGATCTCGGCCAGCAACCCCTCGCCCAGGTGGTGCCGTTCCAGCAGGTGCCGGAAGTTGAGGATCGTCGTCTCATCGGGCCGCGGGTCCCGTGCGGTGAGGCCCACGAAGCGCTGCACCGCCACGCTGTCGTAAAGCGCGTCTTCCATCGCCGGGTCGCTGAGGTTGTAGAACACCTGCACGCAGTGAATCCGCAGTAGCAGGGCCAGCGGATAGGGGGGCCGCCCGCGCTCGCCGGTGGGGTAGACCGGGCGGATGCGCGCTTCGAGCCGCGCCCACGGCATCAGCGCCTCCATGCGCCGCAGAAAGCGCTCCCGCCGCGTCTGGCGCGGCTGTCCGTCATACTCCACGTCGGCAAATGAGCGCTGCGGGTGCATCGTGGCCCTCACCGGATCTCCCTCAGCCGTGAGCATAGGCCCCGCCGCCCCCCCCGGGATTTTTCAGAGCATTCCTAGGTCCGCTGACACGATTCACGTGCTGAGGCTGGCTGAATGACGGTGATCCGGCTGTCGTCCCGGGTCTGCTGCTCCTGGCGCTCAAGTTGCCTGCGCTGGCATCTGATACGTAAGTCGTCGAACAGGCAGCGCCGGCCGGGATTGAGCCAAGGCAGAGCAATCGCCTGCCCGAGTCCTCGGCTCCGCACCAGGCATGTGCAACGCTCGCAGACTTACAGCTTGAGGAGGCAAACTCGACGCTCCTAAGATGTGCCACTCTCCTCGGCAAGCAAAGATCGGTCGCTGAAAGTCAGATCAGCTGTTCACGCCAGGTAGCGGGGGCGCGGTCGGTTCCGATTTCAAGGCTCTTGGGAAGATAGGCCGGCTCGCGGGCTCCAACCTGGCGCGCCCAACGCACCATGGCGTCGACGCCATCGCGCAGCGAGGTCGCATTGCGGAAGCCCAGAATCTGTTCAGCCGCGTCGTGCGCGCAGTAGGCGTTCTTTACCTCCAGCGGACGGGCCGGCAAGTACCTGGGTTCCAGACCACTCGGCCAGGGCCCGCCGTCATAGAACACCTCGCGAACCAAATCCGCAAGCTGGTTGATCGAGACGTCCTCCGACGAGCCAACGTTGAATATCTGGCCGCTGGATCGGTCGCTCAGACCGCCGTCGACGATCGCCGGGTTCACGTCGCCAATGTACGAATACGCGCGGCGCTGCTCGCCGTCACCGTAGATGTGAATGGCGCGACCGCGCAGCAGGGCGTTGATGAAAATCGCCACCACGTTGCGATACGGGTCGGCCAGGTTTTGGCGCTCGCCGTAGACGTTGTGCGGCCGAACGACCGCGTAGTCAAAGCCGTGCACCGCCGAGAGATGTTCCGTGGCGGCCTCCATCGAGGCCTTCATGGCCGCGTACACGTCCTCCGGCAGGCGCGGCATCGTCTCGTTGAAGGGGGGCCGCTGCGCACCGTACACGCTCATCGAGCTAACGAGCACGACCTTCGTCAAACCGCGGGCGATGGCCGGAACCAGCGTGTTCAGGTACGCCACCACGTTGTTATCCATCGAACTCAGCGGCGTGAACTGGCTGCGCCCTTCAGTGGCGTCGGCCGCATAGTGAAAGATGACCTCAGGAGCAGCGGATTCAACCAACTCAGCCGCCGCCCCGCGATCAGCCAGGTCGCACTCCACAAACTCCGCAGCCGGGTTCACGTTTTCCACGTAACCGCCAATGAGGCTGTCGGCGGCGGTGACCTCATGGCCGAGATCAAGCAGACGGTCCACGGCATGGCTTCCCATAAAGCCGGCCGCGCCGGTTACCAGCACCCGCATGGGCTGCTTCAGCGCACTCCCATCACAATATGCAAATTCGGTGAGTTGGCATCGGACGCTTATGGCGACACCCGGATTCTAGCCCAGCGTGAGTCCGCGCCGGGTCGCAGGTATGACACGGCAGGCAGTGCGAGAACACGAGCGCGGGCGAGCGCGCTCGGAGCTAGGCCGACCAAGGCGCAAGACTCTCGAACCCCACTCTTGCCAAGAGCATTCCGGCTGTCAGCATCAACAGGCTTGCCATCAGCAACGTTGGCAGCGGCCACCGCGCCGTTCGGATTCGAAGCCAGGGCAGGGCAACTCCAGCAACGATGCCCACCGTCACGATCACGAACACCGCCCCGGGCATGTGCGCCCGCCACACTTCAAACGCCAACGCAGCTAGCGTAACGCGCCGCCAGGTCCGCAGCACGAGATCGACGTTGCCAGCACCGGGGTCGTCATGTGCGGCTGCGTGACCGCTGAGATAGGGGTTTACGCGGCTTGCTTGCAGAATCAATGGCGCGTTCGAGCCAGGTGGATTGACAACCTGAACGCGAAGCGACCGCCGGCTCGTGTCGACCGTACCCGGGATCCTGATTCGAATCGCTCCGCCGTCGTCCACGCGAGTCTCTGATACCAATAGGAGGCCTGCGGGCGATTGATCCATATCGCGCAGCCGGACGACGACAGTTGCCGGCCACGGCGGAACCGCGTACAGACGAATCTCACGCAGCGGGGTCGGCGGGGCCATCAGCGTCTGCTCGAGGGGTTCGCCCGCGTACACCGGGCCAAAGTCCAAGTTTGGCGCATATACAGGGAATGCCGGCCATTCGCGCTCCGCACGGGCCAATGTAAGAAGCGCCGCGAGTGCCGCAACTACACTCGCGGAAACCGCGAAACCGAGGACCAGGCGTGAGCGCCGCGTCATCAGCCCAAGCCGCCACACAGCCCAGCACCGCCCCGACAGCGCCGCAGCGTGTTCATCGCCGACGCAAGTTTCTATTAGCGCCGTGGGCGGCTGCATTCGCCGCCGGGCTGGCCGTGGTTATTGTGGTGTTCTGGGCCGTCATCACGACACCCGGCGACTTGCAACAACGCGACCTCTATCCCTCGCTCTTTCTCGATCGGGTGATCGAGCACAGCGTTTACCCACTTTGGTCCCCGCGCGGCACGTTGAACATTGCAGGGACAGGCCGGCTGCCGGTCACATTGCTGCTGGCCGGCGTCGCAAAGGCTCTCGGCCTTGACGGCGCAACATTCGCCCGGCTAATCGTGCTCTGGATCGCGGGTCTCGGGTACGTCAGTGCCTTTGCCTCGTTCGCACTCGCCAGCCGCTGGCGACCGTCCCTACCAAGGACAAGTGCTGCGATGGGAGCCATGGTCACCGCGGTTGCGTTTGTGGTCAATCCGTGGACCATCGCCCGACTTGAGCACAGTTGGCTCCTCGCGCAGTGGGCGGCCGCGCCCCTGGTGCTGGGCCTATATGTGGAAGGAACTCGAACAGGCCGGCGCAGATGGATCGTTGGCTCGGCGCTTGTGTTCGCGCTGCTGGGCGCTGCGCAGCCCCACTACCTAGTCTTTACCTTGCTGGCCGTGGCTGCCTGGATCGCCGCTTCGTGGGTTGCCCACGGCCCCACGCGCCGGCGAACACTTGCGGATGCGGCCGTCTGGGCGGCGGCGCTCGTCCCCCTGCTGGCCTACCAAGTCGCCCCCTTCGTCGCCGTCAAGCTCTTCGGCGGCAGCCCCGATCCGGCCTACACGCTGATGGATCAGACGCGGACCACCATCTCCCGCTACCAGGACCTGCCGACCACCTTGCAGGGCGTCGCGAACTTCAACTGGCATGAGCGTCTCCTCCTTCCGGATGCATCCCGCCTCCCGTGGGAAGTCGCGGGCTGGGTCGCGGCCCTACTTCCGCTTGTGGCCGCCATGCAGCGCCGCTGGGGGGCGCCAGCGCGTCACCTGGCGGTTATTGGATACGGAGCGGTGCTGGTCGCGTCGGCCTCGGCCTGGGGACCCGCGGCCGACGCCTATCAGGCCGCCGTGAATGTCGTGCCCGGCTTGTGGGTTCTTCGCGAACCCGACCGCGTGATCGGCATGTTTGTGCTGGCTCAGGCCTTTGGCGCCGGCTTTGTGGTCGCTGACCTGGTCAGCCGCGTACGCAGGGGCCAGCAACTCCGGCGAGCGATCGGGCCTGCGCTGCTCGCCGTGTACGTCGGAC
This sequence comes from Chloroflexota bacterium, assembly GCA_965263175.1. Taxonomy (GTDB): domain Bacteria; phylum Chloroflexota; class UBA11872; order UBA11872; family UBA11872; genus UBA11872. The sequence goes on along the minus strand of OZ253587.1, from coordinate 1,494,291 downwards.
TGACTCTCGGCGTTCACGCGGCGCCCGCCATCCCGCTGCTCTGGGAGGAACATCAACCGAGCTACGTCCCGCGCGCGTTTCCCTCGGACTATCGAGAGGTGCTCCAGGCTGTGGATGCGGACGCGGGGCCCGCCGACCTCATCCTGGTGGTGTCGTCGGACGACCGGACCCCGCCTTGGGACGAGACGCGCATCCTGCGGCTCATGGAGGCCGCGAGTCTTGCCAGCCCTTCACTCACCGGCGACACGCGCTCGCCGGTGCCGCCGGCGCCCGTGGCCGGACGTTGGATGGAGTTCTTCCAGGCCGTTGAACCGGGCGCCGCGCTGGACACCGCAAGGCGCGCCGGCTTCAGCCACATCGTCGTCATGCGCGACAACCTGGCTGGCGACGAGCTGGCAGAGGCATTGCTGGCCTCGACGGATGTCGATGTTGTCGCGTCCGGCCCAAACGCGCTGGCGATCCGAATCGGCACCGCCGCACCGCTCATCCAGGCCATGGATACCTTCTTGGCTGACCGGCTGGACATGCCCGCGCGCGAGGGTACGGTACATGTGCTGGCGAACCATCAGGAGCTACCGGCGCTCCCCGATCAGTTCGTAGCTTCCGGCATGACGGTCGACTGGGTCTTTGCTACGGATTCCGACGTTGAACGCCTGCCGGTAACTCCGTGGTTCGGCTTCCACGGAGCGCGCGGCGGCTGGACTCGCGGCGGCGCCTACGCCGACGAACGCCAGTCGTGGCTCAAGCACCTCGAACAAACAGGCCTTCATGACTGGGCGGCGGACTACGACCTCGGCCTTGCATTCGCGACATCGGGCGGCGAACGTCAGCCGCTTGAAGTGGACCTGCCCAATACCCAGAGTCGGGAGGTGTGGCTCCGCGTGTTCAACAGTCCCGATTCAATGTGGATCGATGCAGCCGCAGGCCACGAGACTGTTCGCCTGACCACTGCGAGCGCCGCAACCGGGTGGGAGTGGAAATTCGTCGGCACGCCGCGGTCCACAAAGCTCTCGGTACAGGCCGGGCCGGGTCTGGAGGCGGTCAGCACCGTCGCCCTGGCTCCCGCAGGCTGGCGCCCGGCAACGCCACTGTCCACCACCCGGTTGGCACGGCCGCGCCTCGACATCTCGGATCGTCAGCGAACCCGAATCGAGGCGACGGCACACGACGCCGAAGGACTCGCGTTCATCGTGCTTCGCGAGGCTTATGACCCAGTCTGGCTCGCGTGGGTGGACGGGCAGGCCTACGCGCCGGTGCTGGCTGACGGTCTGTGGAATGGCTACGTCGTTCCTGTCACCGACGGAACCAAGCTCACACTTGAGTACGCGCCACAGCGCTGGTACGACACCGGGATTGTCATTTCGATAGTTGCGGCGTCTGGGCTGCTTGGCGGGCTGGCACTTGCCTGTACGCCGATCGGCCGGGCTTTTGCGTCCGGCCGTCGTGGGCCGGTCTCGCCAGCACGCGACGGGTGCCGCAGGCCTGTGTAGCCCCTCTTCGGACGAGTGGCGCCTGCCGAAGCTGCGGAGCCCAGGGTGGGACTCGAACCCACAACCTGCGGTTTACAAAACCGCTGCTCTGCCGATTGAGCCACCTGGGCGCGGATCTCGTATAAGCCTACTCGAGAGGGTCGGCTGCCTCGCCAGTCACCACCGGTCGTGAGGCTACGGCAGGCACACCGCCGCCCCAATTCGGCGAACGTCAAGGGAACCGCGCTACGGCCGCCAGCCGCGCGGCGCCTCGGGAGCAATCCCCCATCCGTTCAAGATTCGGCGGCCGACTTAACGGCTACCAGGACCGCCGTTGCCGCTCGGTCCCGCTGGCTCTCCGACTACCGTCGCCGGTGCCTACGCCTGGCTGCGAATAAACGCGATGAAGTTCTGCAACTCCTGCTCGGTCATATTGGGGAAGGCCGGCATTCCGTTACCGCCCTGCTTCGCCTGTTCGCGAATGCGCTCCTCGGGCAGGTCAGCCGGCGTCCGGCCGGCGAGCTTAGGACCGATGCCGCCGCTGAGGTCCGCGCCATGGCAGGCGATACAGCCAAATGCGGTGAACTGCTGGCGACCGACCTCCGCCGCGCCTGTGAGTGCCACAACGGCTGTCGGCGCGGCAGTCGTCTCAGCTGCCTCCGCCGGTGCTGCACTTGCGGCCGCTGTTGGCACAGCCGTCACCGGCGTTACAGCCACGATCGCTTCAGCCACGCGTGGCGTGGGCGACGCCACCAGCGCCGCCGGCGTCTCACCCGGCGGCACGGTGATCTGCGCCACCGGCGGCAGCGGTACGAGCGGGCCCGAGCCGATGGTGGCTACCGGCCGGCTCTCGCCACAAGAAGCCAAGACGCCTGCGAGCAATAGCAAAACGGCCAGCGCGCCAAGCAGGCGGCGGCTCGGGCCATGGCCGGTCATGCGGTCGCGGTCTCCTCGGGCGCAGGCGCGCCTTCGGTTGTGATTGTATTCACAAAGTTCCCTTGCCGCGAATCCTCACCGTCCGACCTGACAGACAGCCCGTGGCTGGCTATTCCTCGTCACCCCGCAGCGCGGCCAGCACCGACAAGTCCTCGAGAGTCGTCGTATCGCCCACCACATCGCGGCCGGCCGCGATGTCGCGCAGCAGGCGACGCATAATCTTGCCGCTGCGCGTCTTGGGCAGGGCGTCGGTGAACCGCAACTGCTTAGGGCACGCGAAGCGACCCAAGACCTTGCCAACGTGTGCGATGAGCTCAGCTTGCAGTTCGTCACTGCCGTCGATATCGGCCCGCAGGGTCACAAACGCCGCAATGAACTCGCCGGTAATGGGATCGGGCGCGCCCACCACGGCGGACTCGGCCACGGACGGATGGCTCACGAGTGCGCTCTCGACCTCGGCCGTGCCGATTCGGTGACCGGCCACGCTCAGGGTGTCGTCCACGCGACCGATCACCCAGTAGTACCCGTCCGCATCGCGCACGGCGCCGTCGCCCGTCAGATAGAGGCCGGGGAACTTCTCCCAATAGGTCTCGACAAGCCGCTCTCGGTCCCCGAACTCGCCGGGATGTCCGGGTTGACCCCAGCCATCCTTGTAGATGCCGCGAAGCATGGATGGCCAGGCGCGCTTGATGATCAGCAGGCCCCGCTGGCCGTCGGGCACCGGCTCGCCGTCCTCGCCCACCACGGCCGGCTCCACGCCCGGGAAGGGCAGCGTGGCCGATCCGGGCTTCAGAACCGTGGCGCCGGGCAGCGGGGTGATCAGGATCCCGCCAGTTTCGGTCTGCCACCAGGTGTCCACAATGGGGCACCGTCCCTGCCCGATCACCCGGTGATACCAGAGCCAGGCGTCGGGGTTGATCGGTTCACCCACGGTGCCCAGCAGACGCAGACTCGACAGGTCATGCCCTTCAGGATGGTGGTCGCCCCAGCGCACAAACGTCCGAATCGCCGTGGGCGCCGTGTAGAACACCGTGACCCGGTACTTCTCCACGATCTCCCAGAAGCGGTCCTCTGCCGGGTGGTTGGGCGCCCCTTCGTACATCACACCCGTGACGCCGTTGGCCAGGATGCCGTAGACGATGTAGCTGTGCCCCGTTACCCAGCCGATGTCGGCCGTGCACCAGTAAATGTCCTCGTCCTTGAGATCGAAGATCAGCCGGGCCGTGTAGGCCGTATAGACCATGTAGCCGGCCGTGGCGTGCACCACGCCCTTGGGCTTTCCGGTGGTGCCGCTGGTGTACAGGATGTACAGGGGGTGCTCCGCCGGCAGCTGCGCGGGCGGACAGACATCGGACTGCCCCTCAATCGCGGCGTCCCACCACAGGTCGCGCGCGTCGTTCCAGGCAATGTCGTTGCTACAGCGCTTGAGCACGATCACGCGCTCCACCGTGGGGCAGGCGTTGTCGGCCACCGCGGCATCTACGTTGGCCTTGAGCGGAATCACACGCCCGCGCCGCCAGCCGCCGTCGGCGGTCACGATCAGCCGGGCGCCCGCGTCATTGACGCGGTCGCGAATGGCGTCCGCGCTGAATCCGCCGAAGACCACGCTGTGCACCACCCCCAGACGTGCGCAGGCCAGCATGGCCACGGGCAGTTCAGGAACCATCGGCATGTACAGCACCACACGGTCGCCGGCTTGCAGGCCCTGGGCCTTCAGGGCGTTCGCAAACCGCTGCACGTCGGTCAGCAGGTCGGCGTAGGTGACCGTGCGCGTATCGCCCGGCTCACCTTCCCAGTAGTAGGCGACCCGATCGCCGCGCCCGGCCTCCACGTGGCGGTCGAGGCAGTTGACGGAGATATTGGTCTCGCCGTCCACAAACCATTGAACGAACGGCGGCGACCCTTCCTGCAGCTGTGTCCACGGCTTGAACCAGGTGAAGCCGTCAGTGACCTCGCGCCAGAACCCCTCGGGGTCGTCAAGGCTGCGCCGATGCAGCTCTTGGTAGGCCTCGAACGACGGGACGTGCGCGGCTCCGGCAAAGTCTGCCGGCGGGTCGAATCTCTCGGTCTGTTGCGAAGCCTGATGCGTGTCCTGCGCCGCCGCCATGGATTACCCTCGCCGGTCTATCGGGTCAGCCCGAGCGGCAACGAGGCTATGGATCGCCCTCGAACACGTCAACCCCGCCGGCCCGGTCGGGCGTCCTGAGGCCGCTGTGCAAAGCCCAACGCACGCCGCGATCTGACAACCATCTCGGCTCGGTCGGTCAGCCAGTGGCCGTTTCGACGTACGTCGGGCTGGTCCAGGCCATGTGACCGTCGAGTTGCAGCACCCGTACGTGATAGGCGTGAACGCCAGCCAGCGGCTCGGGGTCGGTCCAGGTCACCAGCGTATCCAGTGGGCCACCATCCGGCGGCACCGCCTGTAGACGCAGGTGGGCGCCCAGGCCTGTGGCTTCGACAAAGATCGGACCGTCCTCGATTCCGGCCAGCGCCTGGGTGACCGTCAGCGGCTCAGAGGCGAACTCGATCACGGGGTGCGCCGCGTCGGCCAGCTCCAGCCGCACCCCGTCGTAGTCGCCGGCCACCTCGCTGGTCCATGTCACCCGCTGTCCGTCGTGTCCGGTCAGACCCTCTTCGGGGTGGTCGAACGCGAACGGTGAAGCTCCGGCAATGCGCGCCCCGTGGACCGTCAGCTCACCGTCCCACGTTTGCTTGCGTCCGCGCGCGATCCGCAAATTGCCGGTCCAGGCCACCAGGACATGCGCCGGGTCGCCAGGCGGTGTCCAGCGGTGGACCGGCTGGCCGTCTCGGTAGACGGCGATCTCGATGATCGGCGCCGTGCCGTTGACCTCAACCTTCACCGGAACACCGCCTTGTGCAACGGCTTCGGCGCCCATGCGCGCGCCAGCAATCTCGGCGTCCACCAGAATTCGCGCGCTCGTGGTTCCGTGACAGTAACGGGAGTGCAGGCCGCTCCAGAGACCGTCGCGCGTGAGTTCCGCCGCGCGGATGCAGGCCAGGCCGCCGGGCACCGGCATCTCGTTCGAGTTAGCCAGCGTTGCACCCGGCCGCCCCATGTGGTCGTCGCTGCCCGCCACAAACCCCACGTGCGCCCCCGTCGCCAGCGCCTGCCGCAGGAACCACTCGGACGTGCCATGCGCGGAGTGCACTTCAACCACCGGCTCCAGGTCAGGATCGATCCAGCGCAACTCCGCGCGCCGTCCGCCGACGTGCGGCAGCAGCATCACGTCGCCGCGTCCGCGAAAGCGCGCGTACAGGTGCTCCACATTCAGAGCGTCACGCTCGGAATCGAGTGGCCGGCGGTCTTCGATCAGCCAGTGACCGGAGCGCGCGATGTCGCCGGCCTCGGGAATTCCCCGAAATATCACGTTCCGGTCACCGCCCACCTCGGTGTTCCCCGACCACTCGTACCCGTGGAAGCACACAAACTCGCCGTCGGCGTGAATGGCCTCCACCTCACGTCGCAGCCGCGCCCAGAAATCGTCGGTGATCTGAAAATCGTTGGCCTGATGGCAGGTGAAGTCTGCACAGGCGAGGTAACGCGCGAAGTGGAAATAGTCGGCCGAAGGATTGGTGCCTACCGACTCGCCGCTCTGCCCATGCAAATCGCCCCACCAGTGCCGCTGCACAGGCGGGTCGGCGGCAATCCGGATCGGGTTGCTGGTTGCTCGGAGGCCGCTGGTCTGGTCTCTCACTTCAAGGCGGGCCACACCGGGAGCGTCCAGCATCAGGTTTTCGATCGGTATCACCGGCCCGGCACCGCCTGCGACGCCCAACACCTCGCCGCCGTCAGACACACCAACTTCCAGCGAAGTCCCAGGGGCCTCGGTCGGATTGCCCCAGACGTCTTCGAACCGAGCACGAACCGCGAACGGCTCGCCTGCCTCCACGTCACTTGGGGCAATCGCCACCAGCCGCACCGCCGGCCCCGCGACCACCGGAAACGTGAGAAAACCATCCAGGTCCAGGAACTCCTGCGCGCCCTTGCAATCCACCGAGACCTGAAACTCAAAGGCCTGCACCACCGTCACCGGCGCGCGGATGCCGGGGCTGCCCCCGGACGTGTCGCCGAAGGCAAACTCCAGCCGGTCGCCCGGCCACAGGCCCCCGTCGTCGGTGTGAACGGTGACCGCGGGAACGAATGGCCGCCGATGTCCCCGCTCATTGAAGCGCGCCTGCGGACGCACGCTGCCCTGAGACACCGTGCATACCGACAGATAGCCGGGAGCGGCCGGATCCTCGAACTGAGGATGCCCCAGCCCCGCCTGCGCCCGCCACGAAACCCGCACGGCCCCCCGGTCATCCACCCCAGCCGCCCCGGCGGTATAAACAATCCGAAACGTCATCGGCTGGCCGGCCATCGCCGGCCGGTCAATCTCAAGCCGAGCCGAACCAAGAACTTCATCCGCGATCTGTGCAGCCATGTCGTTCATCCAGGATCGGCGCGGTCAGCGCATTCTGCCTTCCCGAGGCGGATGACAGGTTCTGTGAGATGCAACGTCGAGCAACGCTTTCGCGGAAGATCGCGCACAAGGGCTCGGAAAACCGGCACTTACGACGACACGGCATTCTTGGCATTCGCCGCCAGTTGGCGGCAGGAATCGGCGTCCTTCAGCCGCTCGGGACAGGCATCGGGCGACACACCAAGGTCACCCTCATAGACCATGTAGGTTACGCCGCCGGCTTCGGCGATCACGATTCGCATCACCGGGATGACCGCCGCTTCCAAATAATTCTGCCGCAACCGGACCGTCAGGACGTATACGCCCGCCGTCAGGCCAGCGCCCGAGGCTGGAACGGTGACAAAGTCGTCCGCGGTGCCTACGGCCAGCGTTCCCGCCAGCGCATCGAACTCGTATGTGCGAGACGTCACCCCGGCCTCAGCCCCGATCTGCCCGGCAAACCACTGCCGCCCCACGTGCGTATACCCATCCTCTTCGAGCTCGGTCAGCAGGGCGTAGGGAGAATCGTCCGCGACGCTAACCAGCCAATCCTGCCCCGTCCATTGGTCGGGAACGTGGTTGACATATGTCACGGTGAACCTGATCCGGACATCAGCTTCGCGGACATCCGACAGACGGACGGCGAATTGGGTCGCTGGTTGGGGACTTGGGTCTCGGCCCGACGCAATCGCCGAGCTGGCAGCGTACGCGGCAAGCTCATCGCCCGTCCAGATCGGCTCACGTGCATCCGAGTGGAGCGCGGATGGCGCGAGCCGCGTCGGCATGACGACATAATCGGGCGTCTGTTTGCCCAGCGGCGCGGTCGGGACATCCGTTCGCAAGTGAATCCCGCCGGGCAGGTCCACCTCACCCAGCAACCGAGCATGTGGCAGCACAGCCCCCAGACGAACGCCATCGAAAGAGCTCAACGTTCCCAGATAGACGACGGCAGATGCGGGAATGGCTTGCCGTAGCGCCTCGAACGATTCGGGTGTAGGCGCCGTCTCGAGTTCCAGGAACGCGGGCCGAATGCGGTAGAGCGCATCAGCACCGTCGCGAACGAGTAACTCGAACAAGCCAGGATCTTCGAGCCAGCGCATGGCCCGGTTGGGCAAGCTGGCGACCCACGCGTCGGTGGCATGGACATAAGCAAAGCCCCGCCGCCGAACAGCCGCTGGCTCAAGGAATCGAATGGCCTCTTCGTACTGGGGTCCGTCTTGCGGGTGATAGTGCAGAAAACCCGTGTATCCCGACGCGTTTGGACGCCCTGTAGCGACGGACATGATGTGCGGGCTGGGCGAGAGGATCCGTGCATCTATGGCCGTATGGTCACGGATATAAGCGGCCACTCGCTCAGAGGCCAAGGCTCTAAGGTCGTATCGCCCCATGATCCCACGGTTCCAAACAGTGCTCTCTCGCTGCTCAGGCCGAGCGTTAGCGAACTGGGGACCGCGGCTGAGCCCCAGCGCGATGTTGCGCACGGGTAGTGCCACGGTTGGCCAGACGATCAGGGCAACGGCGAACGCGCTGACGGTATAGCGCCAGCGCGGGCGGGCGGCCGGCAAGCGACTGGCCAGGGCGATCAACAGCGCCAGCAATGCAAAGTTGCGCGCGTATCCGTCAATTCGAGTGACATCATGGGGCGCCAGTTCGTACTGGATGACGAACGCGCCAAACAGGAAGGCAACGCTTCCGGCAACCAACGCCAGCACCAGGCGCTGGTGCCGCGCTAACAATAAGGCCGCTGCCGCCGCCAGCAGTGGGCCAACGCCCAGCAGACCAACCCCGCCCGGCCGCTCCTCGAACAACCCAAACGGCCGCCGGCTTCCTGCGTCCTCGATCCAGCCTAGCGAGGGGCTGGAGCTTGACGAGCCAATCAGAACATCGGTCAGCACCCCGCCGCCAGCTGCCAACAGCAACCCGGCTAGCGCCGGCCCCGCCGCAGCTCGCCAAACGAGATCCCAGCGCCTGAGACCGTCACGGCCGGACCGCAGGAGAGACCCGAATTCCAGGAGGATCCATAGCGCGAGCGTCATCAGCGCGACAATTTCGTCCAGGAGGCCTAGAAACCCGAGCAATACCGCGAGAGTCAGGGCCTTGAGCCAGGACCATCCGGCACTAGCGGCCATACGCTCCAACGCCACGAACGCCAACGCGTAGGCCAGCACAAAAAGGGGCTTCCAGACATTGGGCGGAGACACGTCCAGATCCCGCATCCATGGGAGCGAAACCGAAGGCCAGAAAATATCGGTCAGCGAAGCGCGCAGTCCGGCCTCCGGAATCCCCGCCGGTACGGGGACTTGCAGGATGACTGGCGCCTCGGTGAGCCACACCAACGTCGTCAAACCTTGTGAGAGCAAGAGAGGCGTCAGCGTCAGCGCGCTGACGCGTCCCCCATAGCGAAGAAGACTTGTCGCCACCACCAGGACAAATCCGGTCCAGACGTAGGCGCTTAGAAACTCAGTCACAAAGGCCAGGTCCGGACCAAAAGGCGGACTCAGCAGCGCAACCAATAGAGCAACGCCATGGTGGTAAGCAGCGGGCACGTCCGGCACCCAGGGGAACGTCGGCGGGTAGGCGCCGGCCCGGAGCGTGGCGGCCAGACCCCGATGGGTCTCGACGTCGGGGGTCACGATCATCTGGCGGCTGGAGAGCGCAACCCAGAAAAGAGCGAGCGTCACCATGCCGAACACAACCAGTACCCGCGACGACATCCGCAGCGTCTGCCGTGCCCGCCACGCCAGCCCCGCGCTTATGGCCAGTGTGACAATCCAGCTCGCCAGCGCGCCCGCGAGGCCCGGAAACAGATAAAGAACAAAGTTGGCGGTCAGCCCCCAGACTGCCGGGCCAACCACCATGCCCTGGGCAAGAGCCATGCGCGCGTCACGCTGCCGCAGCGCGACCCGGACGACAACGAAGCCAATGGCTGCCAGCGCCAGAAACTCCGTCGCCAGCAGCATCAGCCCCGGCAGCACCTGCGGGTCAATGGTCATTTAAATGGGTCTCGTAGCGCCGTACCAGCGACGCGGGATCAACGACTTGCCGACAGTTGGCGGCAGGACTCGGAATTCTTCAGTCGTTTAGGGCAGGCGTTGGGCGACACGCTAAGATCGCCCTCATAGACCGTGTAAGCCACACCATTGACTTCGGATATTTCAACCCTTATCACAGGGATAACCGCCGCCTCAATATAACCCTGCTGCAGTCGCGCCGCCAGGACATAAGCGCCCGGTGTCATGAAGCCTTCAGACGATGCAAGGGCGATAAACTCTCCGTCGCCCAACCGCGCCGCCAGCCGTCTGACGCCCGGGTCGAATTCGTAGACATGGCTCATAGATCCCGCACCTGGCCTCACCAGCCCTGCGAACCACAGCCTGGATGCAAACGTGTATTCATCGGCTTCGAATTCAGTAGGCAACGCCCATCGGGTGTCGTCTACAGTGAGGATCAGCCAGTCCTGCCCTGTCCACTGACGAGGCGCATGATCGATGAAGGTTGCCTCAAAGGTGATGCGCTCATCAGCTTCTCGGATATTCGACAGGCGGACCGTCACCCACGCCGTTGAGGGCGGCACCAGATCGCCGCTTGGCGCGACCTTGCGGCTCGCGCCGTAGGCAGTGATTTCGTCATTCCACCAGATTGGCTCGCGCGCGTGCGGATCGAGAGAGGATGGCGCCAGCCGAGTTGGCATTATAACAATGTCGGGCATCTGAATACCCAGCGGATCGATCGGAATATCCGTCCGCAGATTTATTCTGGATGGGTCAACGTCGCCCAGCAATCGGGAATGCGTGAGGACTGACGCCACGCGCACCTTATCTATTTGATTGAGGACATCCGGCAGGTACACGGTGGCGGACGCCGGGACCGCTTGCCTTAGCGCTTCGAATGATTCCGGTGCAGGCTCGGGATCCAGTTTTCTAAAGCGTGGCCGGATGCGGAAGAGCGTGTCGGTGCCATCGCGGATCAACAGTTCGAACAGGTCAGGATCGTCGAGCCAGCGTCTGGCCCGGTCGGGCAAGCTGGCCACCCAGTCATCCGTAGCATGCACGTATTCAAAATCAAGCATGCTGACTGCTACCGGATCCAGGTAGCTAATGGCGTCCATGTATTGAGGACCGATGTCAGGATGGAGGTGTTGATAGCCCGCGAATCCCGACGCGTTAACCCGGCCGGTTGCGACGGACATAGTTCGCGTGCTGGGTGAGAGGATGTGTGCATCCACGGACGTATGGTCACGGATATAGTCGACGACCCGCTCGGAACCTAGTTGCTTGAGCGCATACCGCCCCGTGATCCCAATGATCCAATCATTGACCTCATGCTGCTCGGGCCCGGCGTTGGTGAAGTGCGGCCGGAGACTGAGCGCGAGACTGATATTGCGCACGGGTAATGCCACGGTTGGCCAGACGACGAGGACAAAAATGAGCGCGCCGAAAGCAAAGCGCCAACGCGGAAGCAGAGCCCCCAGTCGACTGCTGAGCGCGAATAGCAGCGCCAGAAGCGCAAGGTTCCGTGAGTGACCATCAAAGCGGGTGATGTCTTGCGGAGCAAATGCGTACTGGATGACGAACGCAGCCAGGAGGAACCCGCCGCTCCCCAGTGCTAAGGCCAGTATCAGGGGCTGGCGCCGCGCCATAACCCCTGCGGCAGCCGCCACCAGCAACGGACCAACACCCAGCAGGCCGACGCCGCCCGGCCGCGCCTCGAACGTCCCGAACGGCCGGCGGCTGCCCGGGTCCGCGATCCAGCCCAATGAAAGGCCGGTTGATGACGATCCGACCAGAGCATCGGTAAGCAGCCCGCTGCCAACGGCCAGCAGGAACGCGCCCAGCGCCGGCCCTGCAGCCGCGCGCCGGACCAGGTCCCAGCGCATGGCCCGCCCCCGGCCAGCCCGCATAAGAAACCAAGCCTCAAGAAGCACCCACAGCACGAGCGTCATCAACGCTATGGGCTCGTTTAACAAGCCTACAAACCCAAGCACAGCGGCCATGGTCAGGGCGGCGGTCCACGACCTGCCACAACCGGCCGCCGTGCGCTCCAGCGTCACGATCAACAACGCATACGCGGGCACAACGAGTGGCTTAAAGATGTTCGGAGGCGCCGCGTCGATTTCAGTAACCCATGGTTGAACCGAAGGCCAGTAAATGTCGGCCAGCGAGGCGCGCAGTCCGGCCGACGGGATACCCGCTGGCATGGGTACTTGCAGGATGACCGGCGCTTCAGTGAGCCACACCATTGTCCACGCGCCTTGCGTAAGCAAGAGCGGCGCTAGCACCAAGACGCCGTGACGCCCCCCGCAGCGCAGGAGAATCGTGACCACCACCAGGGCGAAGCCAGTCCAGGCGTAGGCACTCAGCACTTCGGTCACAAAGGCCAGGTCGGGCCCAAAAGGAGGAGTCAACAAAGCAACCAGCAGAGCGACGCCATGGTGGTAGGCAACCGGCACATCAGTAAGCCAGGGAAAGGTCGGCGGGTAGGCGCCAGCCCGTAGAGTCCCAGTTAGCCCCAGATGCGTATCAACGTCGGGGATTGCAAGAAGTTGGCGGCTGGCCAGCGCGACCCAGAAGATTGCCAGGGCCGCGAAGGCGAATCCGGCCAAGGTGCGCGGCGGCAGCCGCAGCGTCCGCGGCGCGCGCCAGGCCAGCCCCGCGCCTGCGGCCAGCGTGATCACCCAGCTGGCCAGCGCGCCGGCGAGGCCTGGCAGCAGATGTAGGACGAAGTTCGCCGTCAGACCCCAGAGTGCCGGGCCAACCACCATCCCTTGCGCCAGCGCCATCCGGTCATCTGTCTGCCGCAGCGCGACCCGCACAACGAGGAAGCCAACGATGGTCAGCGCCAGGAACTCCGCCGCCAACAGCAATAGGCCAGGAAGCACGTTCGGATCAACGGTCATTTAGCCAATCCCGACGCGCGCGGTACCCGGCCGATCAGGCCAGTCGGAGCCGAAACACTCGGTGTTTCGGCACGCTGTTGCCGGTTCCTCGGAGCGCATCCGGCTAGGGTAACCAGGAACCCAGGCATTCCTGTGGATTGCAACTCGCAAGACTGCGAGCCTCATGAGCAGTCAGGGCCGATCCGCGCTCATCGGAGACGAAACCTACGGCAAGACAACGGCCCCAGTTTCGGCCGCCTGTCTACAGGATTGGGAGTTCTTCAGTCGCTCGGGGCAGGGATTGACCGCCACGCTGAGGTCGCCCTCGTAGACCGTGTACGCCACGCCGCCGTCCTCAGAGATCACAATCTTAACTACCGGGATAATCGCAGCTTCCAGGTAGTTCAGCCGTAACCGCGCCGCCAGAACATACGCACCCGGCGCCAAGCGGCCTTCGGACGATGGCAACGCAGCAAAGCCTCCGTCAGCCTCCCGCACCGCCAGCCGGTTGGCACGCGCGTCGAATTCGTAGACATGCGTTGTCGATCCATCGCCGGGAGCGACCAGCCCGCCAAACCATAGGGTGGACGCAAGCGTGTGCTCGTCGGCTTCAAATTCTTTCGGCAGTGGCCACGGAGTGTCGTCCACAGCGAGGATCAGCCAGTCTTGTCCCGTCCACTGTCGAGACGCGCGATCGACGAAAGTCGCCGAGAAGACAATGCGTTCAACCGCCACCTGAACGTCCGCTATACGGATTCTGAAGGGTCGCACGGGGAGCGGCACGATGGGACTCACCGCTCTGCTCACGCTGTAAATGGCCATTTCAGCGTTCCACCAGATCGGGTCACGCGCTTCGGGCGCGAGGGCGGATGGCGCGAGGCGCGCCGACATGACGAGGAGGTCCGGCGTTTCCTCGCCCAGCGGTTCGGTTGGGATGTCCGTCAGCAAGTGAATCCCGGACGGATCCACCTCGCCTAGCAAGCGGGCGTGGGCCAGCGCGGACGCCGGGCGGATCGAGAGCAGTCGGTTGAGCCCTTCCGCCAGATACACAGTGGCGGATGCGGGAACCGCCCGCCGCAAGGCCTCGAACGACTCGGGCGTGGGCGCCGTCTCCAGGTCCAGAAACGCCGGCCGGATGCGGTACAGGGCGTCGGCGTCGGAACGGACCAGCGGTTCGAATAGGCGGGGATTCTCCAGCCAGCGTCGGGCGCGGGCGGGCAACGTGGCAATCCAGGCCTCCGTCGCGTGGACGTAGTCGACGCCGAGCCGGCGCACGGCCGCCGGTTCGAGCCAGCGCTTTGCGTCCTCATAAGCGGGGCCAGTGATTGGGAAGAGGTGGAAGAGTCCCACGAACCCCGACGCGTTGGGGCGGCCCGTGGTGGCCGTCATGTCGTGCGGATGCGGCGAAAAGATGCGGGCGTCGACCGGCGTGTGGTCATGGATATAGTCAGCAACCGGGGCCGACACCGGGTGTTCGACCGTGTAACGTCCCATGCCGATGTAGTACCGGTCGGCATCGAATTCGGGATCCCGCCCAGTGGGCCCGGGTTGCGCGTTAGCCAGTTCGATTCCATGACGGACGTCCAGCCCGAGCATGCGGGCGGGCGCCGCGACGGTCGGCCAGGTGACAAATGCCAAAGTGAGAACACCGGCGGCGTAGCGCCAGCGCAGACGCAGGATTGCCAACCGACTGCCGAGCGCGACTAGTAGCGCCAGCAGCGCGAAGTTGCGCGCATAACCATCCATCCGGGTCACGTCGAACTGAAAAGCCGGATGTTGGAGGCTCAGCGCGGCCAGCATGAACACCCCACTGCCGGCCACAAAGGCCAGCACCAGCCGCTGGCGCCAGGCCAGCAACAGCGCCACGACCGCGACCGGTATAACCCCAAGACCCAGCAGCCCCACGCCGCCCGGCAACACGTTCAGCAGAGTTCCGAACGGCCGCCGGCTGCCGGGGTCTTCGAGCCAGCCCAAGGAGGTTCCCGTCACAGTCGATCCAGCCAGCAGGGTCGTGATAGGGCCTCCACCCACGGCCAGCAACAGAACGGCCAATATTGGACCCGCCGCTGCACGCAGGACGGCCTCCCAGCACACGGTGCGCCCGTTCGGCTCCGCGGTTTCATCCGGAGTGCGCGTGCGCTGATCACCCTCAAGCCGTTGCACGGAACTCGCGAAGCGAGCCTTCGTCGGTCGCCGGCACGTCGGAAAGCGCAGGAGTGCGCGCAAAGACCCGAGACGCGACCATGGAAGCACTCGCGCAGCTTCCAACCCGCCCCACAGCACCAGCACGACAAGCGCGACTTCCTCGCCGAGCAAACCCAGGTACCCGACCAAGGCGGCGACCGTCAGCACCGCCGGCCATGACCGGCGGCGCTTGCTGGCAGCCCAGGTCAACACGATGACAGCCAGGGCATAGGCCAGCACGAACGGGGGTTTCCAGATGTTCGGCGGCGACGCCTCGAACTCCGTCTGCCATTCCAGTGAAACGTCCGGCCAGTACAGGCTCGCCAGCGAGGCGCGCAACCCAGCCGCTGGCAGCCCGGCTGGTACGGGAATCTGCAAGATGTCCGGCGGCGGGATGATGAACCCCACCAGCGTCCAGGCGCCGGTCGTCAGCAGCAGCGGCGTCAACGCCAGCAGGCCGACCCAGCCTGCACGCCCCAGCAGCGCGGTCGCGACAATCAAGGCAAAGCCGGTCCAAACGTAGGCGCCCAGCAGTTCGGTCGTGAATGGCAGGTCGGGGCCGACCGGTGGGGCCAGCAATCCGATCAACAGGTCGACCCCGTAGTGATAGATCAGCGGCTGATCGGGAGCCCAAGGAATAACCAGTGGCCAGCCGCCGGCCTGGGCGAAGGCGGCAAGACCCAGGTGGATGTCTTGATCGGGAATCTGCAGCAGTTGCCGCGCGGCTATTGCAACCCAGGAGACAACGAGCGCAACGGCAGCGAACCCGACCGTGGTACGCAGTCGCGGCCGGAAAGGCTTCGGCGCATGCCAGGCCAGGCCGGCGGCCAGCGTCAGCAGAACCACCCAACCCGCCAGCGCCCCGGCGCGTCCAGGCAGCACGTGAAGCACGAAGTTGACAATTAAACCCCAGAGCGCCGGGCCAATCACCATCCCCTGCGCCAGCGCGATGCGCTCGTCCGTCTGCCGCAGCGCGACCCGCGCGACCACGAACCCCATCACGGCCAAGGCCAGCAACTCCGCCGCCAGCAGCAGCAGGCCGGGGACGACAACCGGGTCAACCGTCATTCAGTAGACCTCTTCGTCCGCACCCTGATGAGGGACCTATCAAGTCTAGGCTCGGTGGCACGCACAGGGACGAGTGCCAAACCAACGGTCGCAAGCACGCCATACACGGTCGGTCCGCCACGCTGAAGTCGAGGATACGGCGGTGCCAGCGTTAGTGACCCGTCACCTGCTGGCGGCACGAATCCGTATTCGCCAGTCGTTCAGGGCAAGGATTGAGGATCCCACCTAGCTCGTCCTCATAGACCGTATATGACACACCCTGAGCTTCAGAGATCACGATCTTCATCACCGGGATGATCGACGCTTGCAAGTAGTCCTGCTGAAGCCGCACTGCGAGGACGTACGCGCCAGGCGGCAGACCCGCCGCGGACGATGGAAGCGCGACAAAGTCTCCATTAGCATCCCGAACCGCCAGCCGGTTCATTCGGACATCGAACTCGTACACGTGGGTCGCAGGCCCGCCGCCAGGAACAACCTGGCCGCCAAACCACTGCATCGCCTCCACCGTAAAGTCGTCGGCTTCGGTAGGAAACGCCCATGGCAACGCATGCCCGGAGATCACCAGCCAGTCCTGGCCCGTCCACTGCTCAGGCGCATGATCGATCAAGGTCGCGGCGAAAGTGATGCGGTCAGCCGTTCGCTGGACATCCGACATATGGAGCACAACATCGGCCTCTGGTTGAGGCGGTGGGTCAATAGCCGGAGCGATCGTCTGGCGGGTGGCATAGGCAACCGCTGTACGGTTCCACCAGATCGGCGGGAACGCATGGAGGCTGACACTGAAGGGACGCTCCCGCGCCACGACCACCACGTCAGGACGACGCCCGCTCACGGGTGCGGTTGGGATGTCCGACAGCAAATGTATCCCGGATGGGTCCACCTCACCTACCATCCGGGCATGCGCGAGTGTTGACGCCACGCGGGCTGCGTCCAATCCAGCAAGACCTATCAGGCGGACGGTGGCGGACGCGGGGACCATCCGCCGCAAGGCTTCAAATGACTGCGGAGCGGGCTTGGAGTCCATGTGCGGAAATGTCGGGCGGATGCGGTAGAGGGCTTCGGTAGTCCCCTGGACTAAAGGCTCGAACAATTGGGGATCGGCCAGCCAGCGTCTGGCGGAGTCAGGCAGTGCTGCAACCCAGGCGTTCGTCATGTGCACGTACGTGACACCAAGGCGGCGGACTGCCGCCGGTTCGAGATAGCGCAGGGCGTCCTCATAGTCGGGGCCGGTATTCGAGAAGAGGTGGAGCAGTCCCACGAACCCCGAGGCGTTGGGGCGGCCGGTAGTAATCGTCATCTCGAGCGGATGGGGCGAGAGAATACGGGCGTCGACCGACGTGTGGTCGAGGATGTAGCGGGCGACCGGGTCGGACAGGGGGTATGGGAGCGCATAGCGCTTGCCCTCGTAGTACAGATTGGACTCGGATTCAGGATCCCACGTTGCGTGGCTCGGCTGGGCGTTCGACAGCTCGATCCCGTGGCCAACTTCGAGACCGAGGGTTCGGACAGAGGCTGCGACGGTGGGCCAGGTGATGAGTGTCAGGACGAGGACGCCGGCGGCATAACGCCACCGCGGGCGCAGGGCCGGCAGGCGGCGGCTCAGAGCGACCAGCAGAGCCAGCAGCGCGAAGTTGCGGGCATGGCCATCCATCCGAGTCACGTCCAGCTGAAAGGCCGGGTGCTGGAGACTGAGCGCGGCGAGCATGAACGCACCGCTGCCGGCCACGAAGGCCAGCACCAGCCGCTGGCGCCAGGCCAGCAGCAGCGCGCAGGCCGCAACCGGAACCACCCCAAGGCCCAGCAGCCCAACGCCGCCTGGCAACACGTGGAGCAGGGTTCCGAATGGCCGCCTGCTCCCAGGATCTTCAAGCCAACCGAGGAAGGTTCCGCTTGGCACACCGCTCAGCAAGGCTGAAATAGGCCCACCACCGATGACGAGCAGAAGAGCGGCCAACATCGGGCCGGCGGCTGCGCGCAGGAGCATTCCCCAGAGCGCCGCACGTCCCGCTTGCGTCCTGGCTCCATCCTGCGCGCTTGTGGACGTGTTCGGGCTGATCCGTTGCTTGGAACCGTCAGGGGCTTGGCTGGGTGCTGACGTCCGCCACAACGATGGTAGGCGCAAGTACGCGCGAACGGACGGGAGCGGCAGCAGCGCGAACACATGAGCAACCTCCAGCAAGCCCCATAGCGCTACCACCACCAGCGCAACTTCCTCGCCCAGCAGCCCCAGGAACCCCACCAATGCAGCCATGGTCAGCATTGCCGGCCAGGACCGCGGGCGTTTGCTGGCGGACCACGTCAACACGATGATCGTCAGCGCATAGGCCAGCACGAACGGTGGCTTCCAGATATTCGGCGGCGCTGCGTCATGTTCCGTGTGCCACTGCAGCGAAACGTCAGGCCAATACAGGCTGCCCAGCGCGGAGCGCGCTCCTGCCGCCGGCAGGCCGGTCGGGACAGGAACTTCCAGGATGTCCGGCGGTGGAATGCCGACAAGCGTCCAGGCGCCGTCCGTCAGCAGGAGCGGTGCCAGCGCCAGCAGGCTGATCCAGCCAGCGCAGCGATGCAACAGCGTCGCTACCACAAGAGCAAAGCTGGTCCAGACGTAGGCGCCCAGCACTTCTGTGGTGAACAGCAGATCAGGGCCGAACGGTGGCGCCAGTAGCCCAACCAGCAGATCGACGCCATAGTGGTAGATCAGCGGCTGATCGGGGATCCAGGGAAGGACCAGCGGCCATCCGCCGGCCCGAATGAAGGCGGACGGCCCTAGGTGGATGTCGGCGTCGGGGATTTGCAGCAGTTGGCGGGCGGCCAGCGCGACCCAGAAAACAGCCAGCGCCACCGCCGCGAACCCCGCCACCGTGCGCAGCTTTGGCCGGACAAGGTGTGGCGTCTGCCAGATCATCCCCGCGTCCAGCGCCAGCAGCACTACCCAACCCGCCAGCGCGCCGGCGCGGCCGGGCAGCACGCAGAGCACAAAGTTGACAATTAAACCCCAGAGCGCCGGGCCAATCACCATCCCCTGCGCCAGCGCGATGCGCTCGTCCGTCTGCCGCAGCGCGACTCGGGCGACTACGAAGCCGGCCGCGGCCAGCGCCAGAAACTCCAAAGCCAGGACCTGGATTCACAGACGAAGTGCAACACCTGCTGAGGGTGTTGCCATGGGACGACGCTACACGCACCTCACCATTGAAGACCGCTGTGAACCGGCCCGACGCCACGCCGCTGGCGCCTTGATCCGCCAAATCGCGGCCCGTCTGGATCGCGCGCCAACGACGATGGCTCGGGAGTTGAACCGCAATAGCTCGCGCACGCTGGGGTACCAGCCGCGGTACGCGGACCAGCAGGCCAGGGCGCGCCGCTGGCGCGGGCCGCGGCTGGATCGGGAGCCGGCGCTGCGCGGCCGGGTCCTCCGCAGCCTCCAACAGGGCTGGTCACCCGAGCAGGTGGCCGGCCGGCTGGCCCGGGAGACCGGTCGGCCCGTCATCTCCTACGACACGATCTACCGGTTCATCGACGCCCAAATTCGGCGCACGAAGAACTACAGCTGGCGACACTTTCTGCCCCAGGCCAAGGCGAAACGGGGCCGGCGCAGTCGCAAAGGCCGCAATCCGGCGGCGACTGCTCACCGATCGGCCTGCCAGCGCGGCCGATCGGGACTGCCCGGGGCACTGGGAGGCGAACCTGCTGCTGTTCCGCACCTATGGGTAGGCCGTCCTGACGCTGCACGAGCGCCACTCCCACTTGCTCATCGCCACCCGGCCGCCCGGCAAGGCCGCCGCCCCCATCGCGCAGGCCCCCTGGCCGCCCGCCTGGCGACAGACCGTCACCTTTGACAATGGCACCGAGTTCGCCCGCCACTACGACCTGCATGCGCTCGGCATCGCGACCTTTTTCTGCGACACCCACGCCCTCTGGCCGAAGGACGGGATCGAAAATGCGATCGGCCGCGGGCACCGCACGCTGCCGCGCAAGGCCGACCTGGCCACCCTGTCGGCCACGCGATTTCCCCAGCTCGTGCAAGCGTACCACAACACACCGGGCAAATGCCTCAGCAACCAAACTCCGGCTGAGGTCTTCTGGAACCGCCTGTTGCACTTGAAATGTGAATCCACCGGAGCAGCAGCCCGGGGATGACAGCCGGATCAAGTGTCATTCAACCAACCGCTGCTTGCGAACACGCAAGCGTGTGGGTTGCGCAAGGAAGTGCGCGCCGTGCAGCCTCGGGTAAATCACGAACACTGCAACGACGGGCTCACGCGTCCTAAGGAAGCAGCATGGCGTTCAGTTCGCCTTCGTAGACCTCGTACGAAACCTCGCCGAGGCTGGAGACCTCAAATTTGATCACGGGAATAAGCGCAGCTTCCCACCAAGCGCCGCGCAGGCGGACAGCCAATGTCCACAACCCGCGTGCCAGACCGTCTCCCGACGACGTGACAGCCGCGAATCCGCCATCGCCGTTCATCACAGCCAGGCTGGTTGTGCGTGGATCAAACTGAAACACGTGGGATACCAGGCCCTGACCTGGGACGACCTGCCCCGCATACCACTGCGCGCCGGTGTGGGTACGCCCGTCTGGGTCGAACTCCCCGGGAAATGACCACCTCGACCGATCGACAGATATGACGAGCCAGTCCTGGCCTCTCCAAAGATTCGGAGCGCGGTCGGAAAATGTAGCCGTGAAGGCAAGGCGTTCAGCGTCCGTCCAAGTGTCCGACATGCTGACGCTGAAAGACGGGGACGGCGGGTCCATCACGGGGGCTATCGCGCCCGACGGCGCGTAGACGGCAATCTCGTCATTCCACCAGATCGGCTCGCGCCTCGTGGGCGGGAAGCTCGATGGCGCAAGGCGTGCTGACGTCACGATGAGATCAGGCGTCTGGTTACCTAGCGGTTCGGTCGCAATGTCCGGTCGGCTGTGCCACGTTGGCGTCGGTCGTGCCTCCCCAAGGAGTCGCGCATGCGACAGCACCACCGCCGCGCGAATCGAGTTCACGGGTTCCAGCGAAGGGGATAGATATACCGTCGTGGCCGCCGGTACAGCCCGACGCAGTGCCCCGAATGATGCAGGCGGAGGCGCCGCTTCCAACCTCAGAAATGCCGGTCGCACCCGGAAGAGCGCATCAGCGCCGTCACGGATGAGTATTTCGAACAGGTCAGGGTCATGCAGCCAGTTTCTGGCTTGGTCCGGCAAGCGAGCGACCCAATCGTCCGGCGCATGGATGAAGGCAATCCCGAGCCGACGGACAGCCGCCGGTTCCAGAAAGCGAATCGCGTCCAGATACTCGGGCCCGAATCTGGGAACGAACTGCACGAATTCCGCGTATGCGGACGCGTTGGGCCGCCCGGTGACGATAGTCATCTCTGAAGGAGTAGGCGTAAGGATTCGAGCGTCAGCCGCCGTGTGCTCACGTATATACGCGGCAACGTCTTCTGACATCGGGCGCGGGATCGCGTACCGGCTGGTAAGGCGCCAGCCGACATTCGGGTCCAGCGCCGCATTGGCGAGGTGCGGTCCACGAGTCAGCGCCAGCCCTAGGTTGTGCACCGGCGCCGCGGCGGTCGGCCAGGTAACGAGAGCCACCGTGGTGGCCGCGGCGGCATAGTGCCAACGCGGCTGAAGTGCGGACAGCCGGTGGCCCAGCGCAACCAGCAGCGCCAACAATGCAAAGTTTCGGGCATGTCCGTCCAGACGGACGACGTCCAGCGAGTACTCATACCGCAGAGTCAACGCTGCGAGCAGCAGCACTCCGGATGCAACGGCCAGAGCAACCGCCAAACGGCTGCGCCAAGCCAGCAGCACCGCAACGGCGGCCACGGGGACTACGCCCAGTTCCAACACGCCCACCCCTCCGGGCATGCCGGTAACCGCGCCCAAGGGCCGTCGGCTCCCCGCATCGGCGATCCATTCAACGGACAGACCGGACCGTGACGATCCGATCAGCGCATCAGTGATCGGTCCGCCACCGAACACCAGCAGCAGTGCCGCCAGCACCGGTCCCGAGCCGGCTCCAAGAATTGTGCGCCAGCACCATGCACAGCCCCGCCGCCAATCTTGCGCAAGCCGCAGCGCTTCCAATGCGACCCACAGCCCAAGAACAATCGGCGCCACGGTTTCGCCTACAAGTCCCAGAAACCCGACAAGCAGCGCCAAAGCCAATCGCGCGGACCGCCCCAGTTTGCCGTCGGCGGACGCGTGCTCCAGCACCACCAGGGCCAGGGCATACGCAAGCACGAAGTGGGGTTTCCAGACATTCGGAGGCGACGCGTCGACCGCCGAGGTCCAGGGAAGTCGCGACGATGGCCAATAGATCTCCGCCAGCGACGCGCGCAGACCGGCCTCAGGAATTCCCGCTGGCACGGGAGCCTGCAAGATGCCCGGAGGCGCCATGTTGTGCAGCTGCGTCCAGAGGCCAAACGACAGAAGCAGGGGGCAGGTTGCCAGCACCGCGACCCACGACCCACGGTGAAGAACCAGAGCCCCCACAATGAGTGCGAGGCTCGTCCAAACGTACGCCTCGAACACTTCAGCTGTGAATGCAAGATCGGGTCCGACCGGCGGTGCCAGCAGCCCGATCAGCATGTCCGCGCCGTAGTGATACGGCGCAGGCAACCCTGGATGCCATGGAAACGCCGGCGGAAATCCACCGGCCCTCATTGAGGCGGCGAGACCCAGATGCAGATAGGCCTCAACAATCGACAACATCTGGCGGCTGGCTACAACGATCCAAAAGAGCGCCAGCGCCACAGCAACAAACCCCGCAACTCGTCGCGGCGATGCCCGAAGCACCCGAGGCGCACGCAAGGCCAGCCCAGCTCCAATGGCCACAATGGCCGCCCACCCCACCAGCGCCCCCGCCAGCCCGGGAACTGCATGCATAACGAAGTTGACTATCAAGCCCCAAATTGCGGGCCCAATCACCATCCCCTGCGCCAGCGCCATCAGATCGTCCGACTGCCGCAGGGCAACGCGTGCAACTATGTAGCCGACCGCCGCCAGCGCCAACAACTCCAGAGCAAGCAGCAGCAGACCTGGAACGACGGTCGGATCAACCGTCATTCAGGCAACCTCCGTCACCAGCGCAGGCTGCCGCCCGTGTCGCTGTCAGCGACGACCGGGCGCCGGATGCCGACGCGTGCGGGAACAATGACTAGCCAAGGAACAGCCGGTACTCCCCACCACGCGGGTTCTCCACCTCGGCCGGATACAAGAGGTTGCGCGAGGCGCCCAGGGCGCGCCCGGCGATGGCGCGGTTGATCTCGGGAACCTGGTCCAGCGCGTCGATCTCAGCCATGGTCAGATAAGCGGCTCGGTCGACTTCGTCGCCGGCCGACGGTTCGCCGCCTTCCGGTCGCATCAGAAAGACCACATACGTGCTGTTGGTGTCGTCCCAGCGGGTGCGCACTCCTAGGACCCCTTGCACGCAGGCCTCCACGCCAGTCTCCTCACGCACCTCGCGAATGACGGCGGCATCCAGCGTCTCTCCCCGGTCCACAAACCCGCCGGGGATCTGCCAATTCCCGCGTCCATGCTTCGAGGAACGGCGCACGAACAGCACCGAGCGGCCGCGCACCACCGCGCCGCCAACCCCGACGTTATAGCCCTGGTTGTACTGCTCAAAGTTGGTTGGCACGTCGTCTCCTGGCGCGGGTCGGCCGCCGCGGCTCACCGCCGATTATGGACTATGGTTGGCTATCAATCCGCCCGTGGCCCCTACCCTGCCCAGCTTGCTATCTCTACCATCGGCATACCAGCACCGACCAGCAGGCACAGCCTTGCCGCGTTGTGTCCGCCCGCCCACGCTCCCTAGAATCGAGCAGGCCGACGACGCCACCCAACCCACTGGCTACCGAAACCATGCTCTTTGACTTTCAGACCCATACCTTCCTCAGCGACGGCGAGCTGTCGCCCATGGAGCTACTACGCCGCTGCCATGTTTCCGGCTACACGGCCATGGCCATAACCGACCATGCCAGTCCGGCCAACGTGCAAAGCGTGGTTGAGGCGTTGGCCCGCGACTGCCGCGAGGCGGACACCGCCTGGGGGATGGTGGCTTTAGCCGGAGTCGAGATTACGCACGTGCCTCCTGCCGCGATCGACAGGGTCGCGCGTATGGCTGCCGAAGCGGGTGCGGAGTTCATCGCCGTTCACGGCGAAACCATCGTGGAACCGGTTGCGGCCGGTACAAACCGCGCGGCCTTGGAGTCCGAATATGTGCATGCGCTGGTACATCCGGGCCTGCTCAGCCCAGAGTTGAGCCAGGTCGCACGCGAAAACGGCAAGTTCGTGGAACTCTCGGCCCGACGCGGCCACTCACTCACCAACGGCCACGTGGCAGACGTCTGTCGCGAGGCGGGCGCAAAGCTCATCGTCAACAGCGACGCGCACTCGCCCGGCGATCTGCTCACCGAGGCCCTGGCTCGTCGGGTCGCGCGCGGCGCCGGCCTGGACGCCGACGAGACCGAGGCCGTGCTGGTTGACAACCCGCTGGAACTGTTAGCTCGGCTGGGCCGGTCCATTGCAGGGGTCGACCGGCCCTGATGCCTGACACCAGCGTCACCCAAGCCGGCCACCGCGCGACGGCCGAACCTGATGGACCCGGCGCAAGCCTGCAGTCCGACGAGCGCGACGACGCCCCGATTGAGGTCGAGCTGCCCGTGCTCCCCTTGCGCGGCGAAACCCTGTTTCCAATCCCAGACACCGTGAACTCATTTGTGGTTGGCCGCGAGCAGTCCCTCGCCGCGATTGAAGAGGCCCTGAGTCTGGACCGCCACGTGCTGGTAATCAGCCAGCACGATCCCGACGCCGAGACCGTGACATTCGGCGATCTGCACGAAGTCGGTACCGAGGCCAAAATCGCACGAGTACTCAAGCTGCCGGATGGAACCACCAGCGTGCTTGCGGTGGGCATCCGGCGGATCCGCGCCATCGCACCGGTTTCGGAAAACCCATTCATCCGCGCAACCGGGTGGGTCGTCGAGGAACTGGACGAAGCGCCGGACGAAGCCCGCGAGCTGATGCCGCTCACGCTGCAACTCTTTCATCACGTCGTGGAGCTGAACGAAGCAACTCCTGACGAGGCATACATCCGGGCCATGAACGCCGACGCGCCCGGCCTGTTGGCCGACATCGTCGCCGCGTCGCTCAACCTGATGCCTGGAACGCAGCAGGAACTGCTCGAAATCCGCGAGATTTCCGAGCGATTGCGGCTCGTGCACACCCTTCTTGAAGAAGAGATCCGCGTCTTGGAACTCGAGCGCGAAGTCCGCGAGGAAGTGCGCGAGGAAGTCGACAAGGACCAGCGTGAGTTCATCCTGCGCGAACAACTGCGGACCATCACCAAGGAGCTCGGCGAAACCAGCGCGCAGAACACCGAGATCGGCGAGTTTCGCGAACGGCTCGAAGCCGGACGCTATCCCGCAGCCGCCATGGAGCGGGGTCTCAAGGAAATCGACCGGCTCAACGCCATGCCGCCCGGGTCGCCCGAAGCCAGCATGGTTCGGAATTACCTGGAGTGGCTCACCGAGCTTCCGTGGAAAAAGCGAAGCCGGGACAACACCGACATTCAGCGCGCGGCGCACATTCTGGACACCCACCATCACGGCCTCGACCGCGTCAAGGAGAGGCTCCTCGAATACATCGCCGTTCGCCGGCTGGCGCGGCAATCGCGCAGTCCCATCCTGTGCTTTGTCGGGCCGCCCGGCGTGGGCAAGACCAGCCTCGGTCAGTCAATCGCCCAGGCACTGTCGCGCAAGTTTGTGCGGGTATCGCTCGGCGGCGTGCACGATGAGGCCGAGATTCGCGGGCACCGCATGACCTACATCGGCTCAATGCCCGGTCGCATCCTCCAGATGATGCGCCAGGCGGGAACCGTCAACCCCGTGTTCATGATCGACGAACTCGACAAGCTCGGCGTGGACTTTCGCGGAGACCCCTCGGCCGCGCTGCTTGAAGTGCTGGACCCTGAGCAGAACTCGGCATTCAGCGACCACTATCTGGAGATTCCCTACGACCTCAGCCGCGTCATCTTCATCGCCACCGCCAACACGCTGGCAGGTCTGCCGCCGGCCCTGATTGATCGGATGGAGGTCGTCGAGATCCCCGGCTACGTGGAGGACGAGAAACTCGCCATTGCCGAGCGATTCCTGGTCCCTCGCGAACTGGAAGAGCACGGGCTCGAACCAGACGCCGTTCGCTTCAAACGTGGCGCGCTGACCCGAATCATCCGCGAATACACCCACGAGGCTGGCGTGCGCGGACTCACGCGATCCATCGCGGCCGTTGCCCGCAAGCGGGCGCTGGCGCGTGCGGAAAGTAACGATCGGAACTGGAACATTGGTTCCCGCGATGTGCCCAAAGTGCTGGGGCCGCCGCGCTTTCGTTTCGGTGCGACCGAAAGCGAGGCCAGCGTCGGCGCCGCGATGGCCGTCTTCAGCACACCGGCTGGGGGTGACCTCTCGCCGGTCGAAGTCTCGCTGGCACAGGGATCCGGCCAGATCCTGCTCACGGGGCTGCTGGGCAGCGTAATGAAGGAGTCGGCGCACGCCGCGCTCACGTACGCACGATCGCGAGCTGACAGGCAGGCACGGGCCCCGCGCGACTTCGCCAAGTTGGACGTGCATGTGCACGTGCCCTCTGGCGCATTGCCCAAGGATGGGCCGTCGGCCGGACTAGCCGTCGTCGTGGCGCTGATATCGGCGCTGACCAAAAAGAAAGTCCGCCACGACCTGACGCTAACCGGCGAGATCACACTCCAGGGCCGCGTGCTGCCCGTCGGCTCCATCAAGCCCAAGGTGTTAGGCGCGCACCGAGCGGGCGTGCGCACGTTCGTGCTGCCGCAAGGCAACCGTCAGGACCTGGCGGAACTCCCCGCGCACGTCCGCCGGGATATGGAATTCGTCGAGGTCGCCAGCGTCGAGGCGGCGCTGTGCCGCGCGCTCATCGACGACGCATAGCCCGCCAACCCGCGGCCGCCTGGCCGCCGGTTCCGTCGCGCTACCGCTATGCTGGCGCGCAGGCGGCGTTCGCCGCGCCTCGCCAATCCCGGAATGGTTGATGTTTGGACCGTTCAACGCGCTCCTGGGTCTCTTTTCGCGCGACCTCGGGATTGACCTCGGCACGGCCAACACGCTCGTTTATGTCAAGGACCGCGGCATCATGCTTGCGGAGCCGTCAGTTGTCGCCATCGACACACACACCTCCCGCGTGCTCGCCGTCGGTGCCGAAGCCAAGAAAATGGTTGGGCGAACACCCACGAACATCGTGGCCAGCCGCCCGCTGCGCGACGGCGTGATTGCCGACTCCGAGACCGTGCACGCCATGCTGACGCACTTCATCGGGCAGGTACACGGCCAACGGCCTATCGCTGCGCGTCCGCGAGTGATCGTGGGTGTTCCCTCGGGCGTAACCGAAGTCGAAAAACGCGCCGTGCACGAAGCCAGCCTGCAGGCCGGCGCGCGTGAGGTCTACTTGATCGAAGAGCCAATGGCGGCCGCCATTGGCGCCGGGCAACCGATTCAGGAAGCCAGCGGCAGCATGATCGTGGACATCGGCGGCGGGACCGCCGAAGTCGCGGTCATCTCCCTGGGCAGCGTGGTGGTAAGCCACAGCATTCGCGTTGCCGGCGACGAAATCGACGAGCAAATCACCGACTACTGCCGCAGTGCGCACAACTTGCTGATTGGCGAGCGCACGGCCGAGGCCTGCAAAATCGCCATTGGGTCGGCGGCACCCGGGCTCCAGGAGGAAACCACCATCGTGCGCGGTCGCGACCTGCAATCGGGCTTGCCGCGCCAGGTCGAACTGACCGAAGGCCAGATCCGCGAGGCCATCAGCGGCCCGGTGACCGAAATCGTTGAGAACATCAAGCTCGCGCTCGAAGCCACACCGCCCGAATTGCTGGCTGACGTGATGGAACACGGCATCACGGTCGCCGGAGGCGGCGCGCTGCTGCGAGGGCTCGACAAGCGAATCGAGCAGGAAACCGACATTCCCGTGCACATCGCGAATAATCCCTTGGAAGCGGTGGTGCGTGGAACTGGCGCCTGTCTGCACAATCTCGAAGCTTTTCGCGAAGTGTTTGTCGCGGAGAACGCCGCGCCCTACGTGTAGTCGCCACCGGGATGCGCGGCAGACAGCGGTCGGTTCTCCTGCTCCTGGTGCTGGTTGTCGCCGCCATCGTGCTGGCCGTGCTGCGAAACACGGACGCCGGGTCGGCGGTGCAGGGCGCGGCCCTTGCTGGCATCGCCCCAGTCCGTTCCGTGCTGACCGGCGCCGCATCAGCGGCCGCCGCCGCCTTGACCGACGCCCAACGATTCAACGAAGTACGGGCTGAAAACGAGGCCTTGCGAGCCGAAGTCGCCCAGTTGCGCTCGGCCGCGGCCGGCGTTCAGGCCACTCGTCGCGAGAACGACGACCTACGTGCGGCGCTCAACTACCAGCGCAGGAATACGGAGTTCAACCTGTTGACCGCGCGGGTGGCCGGACGTGACAGCGTTGACGTGCTGGACACGCTTACGATCGACCGAGGCGCGGCGGACGGAGTACGCGTGGGCATGGCCGTGATCGCTAACGGCAGTCTGGCCGGCCGCGTACGAGGCGTTACGACCACTTCGGCCGACATCCTGCCAATTCATAGCAGTCAGAGCGCCGTCAACGCGATCGCCCAGGGCAAGGATGGAGTGGCCGACGGCATCGTCGAAGGCGATGACAGCGGCGGTCTGCTCTTGACCCGAATCGAACCTGACGCTCCCCTGGCGATCGGCGACCTGGTGGTGACATCGGGGCTCGGCGGCGGATTCCCCCGCGGGCTGCCCATAGGCCACGTCATCTCCGTGTTCACGTCGCCGGAGAACGTCTTCCGTGAAGCCGCGGTTGAGCCATTGGTACGCGCCGCGCGCGTGGACGTGGTCCAGGTCGTTCTGGAGCGCGCGCCGGCATCGTCGTGACCGCCGCCAGAATGCCCCGGCCCCGGCGCGGCTGGTGGGTACGGCCCGGCGCTATCGGCGTCGCGCTGCTCATCGTGGCGTTGGGCCTCTTGCAGACCTCGGTCTTTCC
Organism: Chloroflexota bacterium; assembly: GCA_965263175.1. Taxonomy (GTDB): domain Bacteria; phylum Chloroflexota; class UBA11872; order UBA11872; family UBA11872; genus UBA11872. The sequence goes on along the minus strand of OZ253587.1, from coordinate 1,465,239 downwards.
GTCTTTTGCCATTGCCGGCATCCGCCCCGCGCTCGTCCTGATGGCCGCGATCACGCTCGCCACCATCAGCGACGACGCGCGCGCAATGTACTGGGCTTTTGCGGGAGGATTGCTCGTGGATCTCCTGTCCGCCACACCGCTCGGCGTCAACGCGCTGCTCTTCACGGTGCTCGTCTACGTCGTCGGCGGACAGGGACGTCAGTTCGACCGAGCCAACCTGCTCTTTCCGGTCATAGCCGGCGCGGCGGCAACCGTGCTCTACTACCCGGGCCTGGTCCTGGCACTGCAGCTGCAGGGGTTCGACATAGACTGGGGCAGGCAAGTTTGGGATCGCCTGCCGCGTGCCGTGGCGGTAAACGCCGGGGCAACCATGCTGCTAAGCCCGGCCGTACGTCTGGCGGAACGGTGGACGCGCCCACGGATCGGCACGCGCTATGTGGGCCGTACGCGCGGCGGACACTTCGGCTGACAACGGGAGACTCGCTTGGAGGCGCATCCACGCCCGGCGGCCAGAACTGGCGCCGGGCAGCCGCGCATCAGTGGCACTCGGCGCGCGCTGCTGCTGGGGGGCGCGGCGTTGGCCGGCAACACGGCGCTGGCCGCCCGCCTCTGGCAGTTACAGGTCGTTGAGTCCGACACCTACCTCAAGCAGGCGGCGCAAAACCGCGCCCATACCAGACCCATCCAGCCCCTCCGTGGGCTGATTTACGACCGGAACCGCGAGCCGCTCGTCGCAAACGCCCCGGTCTCCAGCGTCTGGCTGGCGCCGGCCGACCTGCCGCCTGAGCGCGAAGGCCCGGTGACGGCCAACCTGGCCGTGTTGACAGGCGAGCGCCTGGAAGACCTGCGCTTCAAACTCAGCCAGGCGCGGTTGGCCCCGGATACGCCCGCGCGGTTGGCCCGCGCCGTGCCCCGCGAGTCGGCGCTCACGATCGAAGAACGACGGCAGGACCTTCCGGGAATATCCGTTCGAACCAGCACCCGGCGCGAATACGCGCATGGCGACGTGTTGGGTCACATCCTGGGCTTCACGGGACCCATCCCGGCCGAAGAGGTGGAACACTATTGGCGTCAGGGTGTCCGATTTGATGAAGACATCGGGCTCGCCGGCGTTGAACGCAGTCTGCAGACCCGACTGCGCGGCCGGGACGGCGAACAGCGGCTCGAAACGGACGCGTTCGGCCGCGCGCTCCACGAGTTGTCGTTCAAACCGCCGCAAGTCGGCCACCACGCCGTCCTCACCATCGCCCTCAACGAACAGCAGGCCATCCGTGAGATCCTGGCCCGCCATCTCGCCTTGCGCGAACGGGGCGCGGGTGCGGTGGTGGTGCTGCGGCCGGACAGCGGCGACATCGTGGCCATGGTGAGCCTGCCCGACTATGACAGCAACATCTTTACCCGCGGTGCCTCGTCAGAGAGCTTTGCGTTGCTCGTCAGCGACCCGCGCCGGCCGCTAATCAACCACACGATCTCCGGGCTCTACCCGCCCGGCTCCACGTACAAGGTCATTGCGGCCAGCGGCGCGCTGGAGGCCGGCGTGGTGTTGCCGCAGAGCAAAATCCATTGCGACGGCCGCCTGATACTGCCCAGCGGCTGGGCATTCGACGACTGGCTGCCCCAGGGACATGGGTTCGTGGACCTGCAGCGCGCCATCGCCGAGTCCTGCAACATCTACTTTTACAACGTCTCCGGCGGCAATCCGTACACCCGGCTCCAGGGCCTGGGAAACCGCCGTCTGGCGGAGTTCGAGCGTGAGTTCGGCTTCGGCCAGCGGACCGGAATCGACCTCCCCGGCGAGGCGTCCGGCCTCGTCCCAACCGCCGAGTGGAAAAACAAGAACCTGCAACAACCGTGGGTCACGGGTGACACCTATCACGCCGCCATTGGCCAGGGCCTGGTCCAGGTCACGCCGCTCCAGATCGCCTGCATGTACGCCGCCATTGGCAACGGCGGATACGTGATGCGTCCACGCCTGATCGACCGCATGCTCGACCAGGATGGCAATGTGGTCGAACGCACGGCGCCGCAGGTTCGCAGTGTGTTGCCGATCAGCGACACCAACTTGCGTTTGCTCCAAACGGGCCTCTACCGCGCCGTCAACGAGCCGTCGGGCACCGGTCCGCGGGCGCGCTCGTCGCATACGGTCGTGGCCGGCAAAACGGGAACCGCTGAGTACAGCGGCCAGCGCGACGCCGAAGGGCGTTTGCCCAGCCACGCGTGGTTTGCCGGCTACGCACCGGCCGAGCGGCCCGAGTACGCGTTTGCCGTGCTGGTGCGCGACGGCGGTGAAGGCGCGTTCGCCGCGGCGCCCATCGCGCGCGACATCGTTGACTACCTGATGACTGGCGATATGCCGCCGCTGCCGCAAGATCGCCCCGACTTCATCTCGCCGGATCATCGACTCTGATGCTGGTTCGACTGGCGCGCATCGAGTGGGCGACGGTGATATCAACCATCGCCCTGGTCGCCTACGGCGTCCTCATGCTCAGCACGACCGCCGAGCCAGGCGCCTACGGATTGCAGAACCAAGCCGTGCAGAAAGCCGTGCTGGGGGCTGTGGGCTTGGCGCTGGCCTTCGCGATGGCCCAGATCGACTACCGCGGTTTGCACGGAGTGGCTGGGCCCGTCTACCTGTTGGGCGTTGTCGCGCTGATCCTGGTGCTGCTGGTCGGCGACTTTGACCTCGGTGCTCGCCGCTGGTTTGAACTCGGCCCCATCGTCATTCAGCCCTCCGAGTTCATGAAGCTGGCGGCCATCGCCGCATTCGCGAAATACCTGTCGGACCGCAGTGACTCCACGCGGTCGCTGCGCACCGTGGTCGTGAGCCTGGGCATCATGCTCATCCCGTCCGGCCTGATCTTTCTCGAACCCGACCTGGGCACCGCCCTGATGTTAGGCGCGATCTGGATGGCCATGGTCTTTGTCGCCGGCGCGCGCTGGTGGCATCTGCTCATGCCCATTGTCATCGCCCTGGCCGCCTTTCCGTTTGCTTGGTTCTTTGCCCAGGACTACATGCGACAGCGCTTCGTGACGTTTCTCGATCCAGGCAGCGATCCGCTGGGCGCGGGCTACAACGTGCTGCAGGCCCGGATCTCCATTGGCTCCGGCGGCTGGTTCGGCCACGGCCTCGGGCAAGGCTCGCAGTCGCAGCTCGAATTCCTGCGGGTGCGCGACACCGACTTCATTTTCGCGATGCTTGGCGAGCAACTCGGGCTGATCGGGACCCTCGGCCTGCTGGCGTTCTTCACCCTTCTCATCGTGCAGGCCCTTGTGATCGGGCTGAGGGCGCGCGACATGTTCGGTCGCCTGCTGGCCATTGGAATCGCCGCCATGCTCTTCACGCAGTCCTTCGTGAACATCGGGATGAACGTGGGCCTCATGCCGGTAACCGGGATCACGTTGCCGCTCGTGAGCCTGGGCAAGAACTCCCTGCTGGTTACGCTCGTGGCAATCGGCATCCTGCTCAGCATTCATTCGCACCGCGCGGCCGCGCCCTTCCGTCAGCAGTCGATGCATGTGGTACGAGGATCATTGGGGTCGGCCACTCCGCGCGGCGGGCTTGGCCGGTGACCGGCCGCGCTCGCGTATCCGTCCCGGCCTCCTCCGGCAACCTGGGCGCCGGATTCGACGTATTCGGACTCGCCATCGACCTGCGCGACGAGTACACCTTCGAGCCGGCCACCCGCGATGTCATCGAGCCTGCCGGAAAGTTCCTGAAGCACGTGCCTCGCGACCCCAAACGCAATCTCGCCTTCCGCGCCTTTCGGTCGCTGGCGCCGGCCGCCGCCGGGCCGTACAGGCTGCGTGCGGTGCGCGAGATTCCTCCCCAGGGCGGCCTGGGCGGCTCTGCGAGTGCCATCGTTGGGGGCCTGGTCGCCGCGAACCACGCCTTCGCTCTCGGCCTTGACAACGACGAGTTGCTGCCCCGGGCGACGGAGATTGAAGGTCACCCCGATAACGTGGCCGCGGCTTTATTGGGCGGCCTGGTGTTGACCGTCCAGACCGACAAGGCCCTGCACGCGGTGCGCGTGCCGTTTCCGGGCGACATCGGGATCGTCGTCGTCGTACCCACCTATCACGTGCCGACCGCGCGTGCGCGCGCCGTGTTGCCGGAGCACGTGTCCCGAGCCGACGCCGTGGCAAATCTCGGGCGCGCCAGCCTTCTGGTCGCCGCCTTGCAGACAGGCCGCTATGCGGAGTTGCGCGTCGCGACGCAGGACTTTCTGCACCAGCCCTACCGGTCAGAACTCAATCCTGCCCTCCAGCCGGGGATCCAGGCCGCCCTTGACGCCGGGGCCTACGGCGCGGCGCTCAGCGGATCGGGTCCGACCCTCATCGCCTTTGCGCCGAAGGACCGCACCATGCGCGTCGCCGGCGCCATGGCGGATGTCGCGATCGAGATCAGTTCCGGCTGCGAGACCTACGTGGCCAACGCCGCCGAGAACGGCGCGATGGTGGTCGAGCCGACATCCTGAGGACGAGGCGACGCGACCCGTATACTCAGGCTCGGCAAGGGTGAGCCGCGCCGGCATGCGGCGCGGTCGCTGGGAGGTACCATCCGCGTGGACGGCGCGCAGGTTTGCGCAGGTACCGTCTCGTCACCCTACCCCAGGCCAAATGCCCCTCTGACCGGCCGGAGATCGGCGCAGTGGTAAGCGTGGTGCAATCCCGCCGGGAGCCTGTCGCAGACCACGAGACCATCGTGGTGCTCGACTTTGGCGCCCAGTACAGCCAGTTGATTGCCCGCCGCGTGCGAGAACTTGGGGTCCGAACCATCCTCGCTCCCTGCAATCAACCCGACGCGCTGCGCGTATCCAACCTGCGCGGAATCATTCTTTCCGGCGGACCGACCAGCGTCTACGACGACGGCGCGCCCCAACTGCCAGCCACCGTGCTGGAAGCCGGCGTGCCTGTGCTGGGCATCTGCTATGGCATGCAGTTGCTGGGGCACAGCTTGGGTGGTTCCGTTGAACCCGCCGACGACCGCGAGTACGGACCTGCGCGCGCACAAATTGCCGACAGCTCCCATGCCCTGTTTCAGGGAGTGCCGGACGAGATCGACGTCTGGATGAGCCACGGTGACGTAGTTGCCAACGTTCCGCCCGGCTTCCAACCGCTCGCCCGCACGCAGACCTCCCCGGTCGCCGCCATGGGCAACGACAACGGCGTGGTGGCGGTCCAGTTTCACCCGGAAGTCCGGCACACGGCGCACGGCCAGCGCCTGCTCCGCAATTTCGCGGTCGACATGTGCGGCTGCCGCGGTGACTGGACATCCGCCTCGATCATCGACGAGCGCGTGGCGCAGATTCGGCGTCAGGTCGGCGGCGGGCACGTGATCTGCGGACTCAGTGGCGGCGTGGACAGTGCCGTCACCGCCGCACTGGTGGCCCGCGCCGTCGGCAATCGCCTGACGGCAATCCTGATAGACACCGGCCTGCTACGCGCCAATGAGGCAACCGAGGTGAAAGCCACGTTTCAGGATGGCTTCGACCTGCGGCTCGTCATCGTGGACGCCGCCGACGAGTTTCTTGGCGCCCTCCGCGGCGTCACCGACCCGGAGGCGAAGCGCCAGATCATTGGCGAACGCTTCGTGCGCGTATTCGAGCGTGAGGCCTCCCGGATCGCCAACGCCGACTTCCTGGCTCAAGGCACCATCTACCCGGACGTCATCGAAAGCGGCGGCGTGCACGGCTCGGCCGCCGTCATCAAGAGCCACCACAACGTCGGCGGTCTGCCCGACGACCTGGAATTCGAACTCGTCGAGCCCCTACGCGACCTGTTCAAGGACGAAGTGCGAGCGCTGGGCGCCCGTCTCGGACTCCCGGACGCGCTGGTCTGGCGGCAGCCGTTTCCCGGGCCGGGACTGGCGGTTCGAATCGTCGGCGAAGTCACGGCTGACAAAGTGGCGCTCCTCCAGCAGGCAGACGCTATCCTGCGGGCTGAAATCGCGGAGGCTGGCCTGGAGCGCCAACTCTCCCAGTACTTTGCCGTCCTGCCCGGCGTGCGGACCGTCGGCGTGATGGGCGACGGCCGATCCTACGGAGAGTTGGTGGCCTTGCGCGCGGTGACCACGGACGACTTCATGACGGCCGACTGGGCACGTATCCCACATGACGTCCTTGCGCGCATCTCGGCCCGCGTCGTCAACGAAGTCCCGGACGCCACGCGCGTGGTCTACGACGTGACCTCCAAGCCGCCCGGCACGATCGAGTGGGAATGAAGATCCTCATCATCGGTGGCGGTGGGCGCGAGCACGCGCTTTGCTGGCGCGTCCGCGCGGATCGCCCTGATGCCGACCTCTGGTGCGCGCCCGGCAACTCCGCCATCGCGAGCATCGCGGCCAACGTCGTGCTGGACGCCGACGATGTATCCGGCCTGGTGGACTGGGCCTCAACCAACCGCCCGGACCTTGTGATCGTCGGCCCCGAGGACCCCAGTGCTCTGGGCCTGGTTGATCGCCTGACGCAACTCGGCATCCGAACGTTTGGTCCAAGCGCCACCGCGACCCGCCTGGAGTCCAGCAAGGCCTGGACCACCGAGCTTCTTGAGCGCGCGGGAGTGCCGATCCCGGAGTCGGCCATCTTCGACTCGGCGGAAGACGCCCACGCCTACGTTGACGACTCCGTTGACCCACTCGTGGTCAAGGCCGACGGTCTGGCGCTGGGCAAGGGCGTCTTGGTGTGCGACACGCCAGCCGAGGCACACGCCGCCATTGACGCGCTCATGGTCCAGCGCCAGTTCGGTAAGGCCGGCGATTCAGTCGTGATCCAGGAACGCTGCTACGGGCCGGAGCTATCGGTCTTTGCGATTTGCGCCGGAACCGGCTTCCGGATCATCGGCGCCGCCCGCGACTACAAGCGTGCCCACGACGGCGACCAGGGGTTGAATACCGGCGGCATGGGCGCATACTCGCCCGTGGCAGACGCGGACGCGGCGCTCCTCCAGGACATCGCCGACCGCGTCATTGGCCCGACCTTGCAGGCCGCCGCCGACGCCGGAGCGCCCTTCACCGGCGTGCTGTATGCCGGCCTGATGCTGACCCCTGACGGCCCCGTCGTCATCGAGTTCAATGTCCGCTTCGGCGACCCGGAGACGCAGGTTATTCTCCCCACGATGCGCGGTGACCTCGTTGCCGCCATGTTGGCGGCTATCGATGGCGATGTCTCCGCCGTGGACTTGGCGCCGGACGGCGGAGCCGCGGTCTGCGTGGTACTCGCCTCCGGCGGCTATCCGGGTTCGTACACGACCGGACACAAGATCGATGGCCTTGACGCGCTGCCAGCAGGCGCCCTGGCCTTCCATGCGGGCACAACGACGCGCCCGGACGGGCTGTACACCGCCGGCGGACGCGTCCTCGGAATCGTAGGCACAGGGCCGGATGTTCCGGCAGCGAGGGCTAATGCGTATGCGGCGGTCGAACAAGTGACGTTCCAGGATTGCCAGTGGCGACGCGACATCGCGGAGGCTGAGCAAGCGCCGGTCCGCCAGTCCCTATCGGTCGTGCTGCCGTGATCCCCCGCTACTCGCGGCCCGAGATGAGCGCCGTCTGGGACCGGCAGGTCTACTTCGAAAAGCAGCGCGATGTCGAGCTCGCGGTCGTCAACGCCTGGGCGCGCGCCGGACGCATCCCAACCGAAGACGCCCAAGAGCTCATGCAAGCCACCTTCACGCTCGACCGCATCGACGAACTCGAGCGCGTCAACGACCACGAGACCAACGCCTTTGTCGATGCCCTGGCCGAGTCCGTCGGCCCCGAATCCCGCTGGCTGCACCTGGGCCTGACCTCGAGCGACGTGCTCGATACCGGCCTGGCCTTGCAGCTGGTCGACGCCGCGGACCTTCTCGACAAACGGCTCGCCACCCTCGAGAAAACCCTCACCAACCAGGCGCTCGCGCACAAGCGCACGCTGATGATCGGACGCAGCCACGGAGTTCACGCCGAGCCGATTACCTTCGGCCTTAAGCTCCTCATCTGGCTGGGCGAAGTCCGACGCCACCGCTCACGCTTGGCTGAAGCACGCGCCCACATCGCCGTGGGCAAGATTTCCGGCTCCGTCGGCACACACGCCAACGTCCCGCCGGACGTCGAGGACTGGACCTGCCAGGAACTGGGACTTGCGGTGGCGCCGGTCTCCAACCAGATCGTCCAGCGCGACCGCCACGCCCACTTCGTCTGCACGCTGGCCCTGCTTGCCAGCTCGCTCGATAAGTTCGCCACGGAACTCCGCTCGTTACAGCGGACTGAGATTCGCGAAGTCGAGGAGCCGTTCGAAGCCGGTCGACACGGATCGTCCTCCATGCCGCATAAGCGCAATCCCTCGCGGCTGGAACGCATCTCGGGGATCGCCCGCCTGCTCCGTTCCCACGCGCAGGTCGCGCTCGAAAACGTCCCGCTCTGGCACGAACGCGACATCAGCCACTCGTCGGCCGAGCGCATCATCCTGCCCGACGCCTGCATCGCCCTGGATTACATGCTCTGGCTGTTCATTCCAATAGCGCGCGACATGCGGGTCTACCCCGAACGCATGGCGGCCAACGTGGAATTGACGGGCGGTCTGATTTACTCCCAGGGCGTGATGCTCGCCCTGGTCCACGCCGGCATGTCGAGGCAGGACGCCTACGAGATCATGCAGGAACACGCCACCGCATCCTGGGAGGGCGGAGCGAGCTTCCAGGACGCCGTGCGCGCCGACACGCGCGTGAGCGCTCTGCTGGACGCCGAGCAACTTGACGCCGTGTTCAGTCCCGCGCCCCACCTGCGCTGGATCGACACGGCCTACGAACGCATGGGTTTGAACTGCACGCCGGAAGCCGTACCGACGTCAGCACGGGAGGTCACCACGTAGTGAGCGGAACCATCACCGAGACCACGCTTGCAGGGCTAACCCTGCTCAACCGCGGCAAAGTCCGGGACATCTACGACCTGGACGACCGCCTGCTGATCGTCACGACCGACCGCATCTCCGCCTTCGACCACGTCCTCCCCGATCCGATCCCGGGAAAAGGGGCCGTGCTCACGGCCATGTCGGAGCACTGGTTTGGGCTGACCTCCCACATCGTGCCCAATCACCTCATCACCACCGACGTCGATGCGATGGGATCCGATGTTGCCCCGCACCGCGACACCCTGCGCGGGCGCACCATGCTGGTCCACAAGGCGGAACGCATCGACGCCGAATGCGTGGCCCGTGGCTACATCACCGGCTCCGGCTGGGTGGATTACCAGCGCGACGGCGCGATCTGTGGAATTGCCCTCCCGTCCGGCATGCAGGAAGCCGAACCATTCGACGAAACCCTCTTCACGCCGGCCACCAAGGCCGAAACCGGCCACGACGAGAACATCGGCTTCGAGGACTTCCGCGCGATTGTCGGCGAGGTCGCCGACCGCCTGCGTGAACTGACCATCGCCATCTACGAGTTCGGCCGCGACTTCGCCAAGGAACGCGGAATCATCCTGGCCGACACCAAGTTTGAGTTCGGCTATGTCAACGGCGAGATCACCCTGATCGACGAGGTGCTCACGCCCGACTCCTCGCGCTTCTGGGACCTGCGCGAATACCAGATCGGCATGTCGCCGCCGAGCTTCGACAAGCAGATCGTGCGCAATCACCTGATCCAGATCGGCTGGGACCGCGAGCCGCCGATTCCCAGCCTGCCCGCCGGCATCATCGAGCGAACGGCCGCCCGCTACCGCGAAATCCAGGAGTTGCTGGCTGAATGACCGGCCAGACCTATCGCGCTCGGGTGACCGTTCAACTCAACGCCGGTGTCAACGACCCGCAGGGTTCGACCGTGCGCGGCAGCCTCCACGATCTGGGGTTTGCCGAGGTCGGCGAGATCCGCATCGGCAAGCTCATCAATATCGAGCTTTCGGCGGACAGCGAAGCGGCCGCTAGTGAACGCACCGAGGCCATGTGTCGCCAGCTCCTGGTCAACCCCGTCATCGAGTCGTTCGCGATCGAGGCGCTGACGCCCGTTGCCAGCGAAGCCCCGCAACCCGCGTGAACGCGGCCGTCGTCGTCTTTCCCGGAAGCAACTGCGACGCCGACACCTTGCACGTGCTCGGCAACGTGGTCGGCATGAACGCCCGCTACGCCTGGCACGCGGACACAACCCTGGACGACGTGGACCTGGTCGTGCTCCCGGGCGGCTTCAGCTACGGCGACTACCTGCGCACCGGCGCCATGGCCGCCCGCGCCCCGATCATGGCGGCCGTGAGGGAACACGCCGCCCTGGGCCGGCCGGTCCTCGGCATCTGCAACGGCTTCCAGATTCTGCTGGAGGCCGGCCTGCTGCCCGGCGCAATGCTCTCGAATTCCAGCACCCAGTTCCGCTGTGAATGGACCCATCTCCGCGTGGAATCCACGCGGACGCCCTGCACAGCCGCGGCCGAGTCTGGCCAGGTGCTTCGCCTGCCCATCGCGCACGCCGCCGGCAACTACGTCATCGAACAGGACGGCCTCGCGCGACTGCAAGATCAGGACCGCGTTGTCTTCCGCTACGTCTCGCCCACTGGCGACCGCGAGCCAAACGCCAACCCCAACGGGTCACTCGATGACATCGCCGGTATCTGCAACGCCCGGCGCAACGTGGTCGGCATGATGCCCCACCCCGAGCGCGCCTCCGAGCCTGCGCTTGGGGGCGAAGACGGGCGTGCGATCTGGGAATCGCTCCTCGCCGTGACGGGCGCATGACGGTTACCCCGACCCACCAACCGCCCAGCGACGAAGCCCTCCGCGAAGTCGCTCTGACCCGCGACGAATACCATTTCGCCGCCGATCTCCTGGATCGTCCGCCCAACGCGGTGGAACTGGGGATCATCGGCGGCATGTGGAGCGAGCATTGCGGCTACAAGCACTCCCGCCCGCTCCTCAGCCGTCTGCCCAGCGAGGGCTCACAGGTCCTCATCGGCCCCGGCGAAGAGAACGCCGGCGCCGTGGACATCGGCCACGGCCTCGCGATCGTGATGAAGATCGAGAGCCACAACCATCCCAGCGCCGTCGAACCGTTCCAGGGCGCCGCCACCGGCGTCGGCGGGATCCTCCGCGACATTTTCACCATGGGTGCGCGCCCGATCGCCATCCTCGATAGCCTGCGCTTCGGTCCGCTGGACGACAGGCGCGGACGCTACCTCGCCAATGGCATCGTCGGCGGCATCGGCTGGTACGGGAACTGCATGGGCGTGCCCACCGTGGGCGGCGAGGTCGCCGTCGCCGCCTCCTACCGTGGCAACCCACTGGTCAACGCCATGTGCGTGGGACTGATCGAGCACTCGCAACTCACCAGCGCCGCTGCCAGCGGTGCCGGCAACGAACTGATCCTGGTCGGCGCCGATACCGGCCGCGACGGAATTCACGGCGCAACCTTCGCCTCCGTCGACGATCCCGAAGCCTCCCACCGCGGCGTCGTGCAAGTGGGCAACCCCTTCATGGAAAAGCTGCTGTTGGAGGCCTGCCTGGAAGTTCTGCAGAGCACCGACGCAGTGCTTGGCCTTCAGGATCTTGGCGCCACGGGTCTCACGAGTTCGTCCGTCGAGTCCGCCGGCCGCGGCGGCACCGGCGTGGCCCTGCACGTGGATCGCGTCGCCCAGCGCGCCGCCGGCATGACGCCCTACGAAGTTATGTTAAGTGAGAGCCAGGAGCGCATGCTCGTGGTCGCCGCCCGCGGCCGCGCCAGCGAAGTCCAGGAAGTCTTCTCCAAGTGGGGCCTCCACAGCGACGTCATCGGCGAAGTCACCGAAACCGGCCTCCTGGAAGTCATCGACAACGGCCAACCCGCGGCCACCCTGCCGATCCGGATGCTCACCGACGCGCCCACCTACACCTATCCGGTTGATCGCCCGGCCTATCTTGACGAAGTCGGCTCGCTCGACGTGGACGCCCTGCCCGAACCGAACGACCCGACCGAATCCTTCCTGCAACTCCTCGCCTCGCCCAACATCGCCAGCCGCCGCCCCATCTACAGGCAATACGACCACATGGTCGGCGCCAACACCGTCATCGCGCCCGGCGGAGACGCCGCGCTCCTGCGCATCAAGGACACCCCGCTGGCCGTGGCCCTGTCCACCGACGGCAACGGACGCACCACCTACCTCGACCCGTTCGTTGGCGGCGCGGCTGCCGTCGCCGAATCCGCCCGCAACGTCTCCTGCACCGGCGCGCGGCCCCTCGCCTTCACCAACTGCCTCAACTTCGGATCCCCCGAACAGCCGGCCGCCTACTTCCAGTTATCCCAGACCATTGACGGCATGGCCGCCGCCGGGCGGGCCCTTGAGACCCCCGTCGTCAGCGGCAACGTCAGCCTCTACAACGAGTCCGGCGGCGAGGCCATCTGGCCAACCCCCGTGGTTGGGATGCTGGGCCTTCTGGACGACCTGGACCGGCGCTGCGGGATGGGCTTTACCAGCGACGGCGACGAGATCGCCGTCCTCGGCGCGGGACACCCCAGGCTGGGCGGCAGCGAATACCTGTCGGTAGCCCATGGCCAGGTTGCCGGGCGCCCCGTACTGCGACTCGTCGACGAAGTTGCAGTGCAGCGGCTCGTGCGTGAACTGATAGCCGCCCGCCTCCTGTCCTCCGCCCACGACTGCTCGGACGGCGGCCTTGCCACCGCCCTGGCCGAGTCCGCCTTCGAAGGCGGGCGCGGCCTACAGGCGCCAGACCTCCCGCTAGCCGGGCGCTTGGACGAGGCCCTCTTCGGCGAGTCTCAGTCGCGCATCATCGTCAGCTACCCGCCGCTGTCCGGCGCGGCCGTGGCCGCCGCGGCCGCCACCCTCTCGGTCCCCCTCACGCCGATCGGCATGGTCGGCGGCAACCGCCTGCGCATCGGCCCGATTGACGTTACGTTGGCCCAGGCCGAGGCGATATGGTCCCAGGGCCTGGAACAGGCGCTAGCCGGACATGCCCCACCGGGCTAAGATGCCGCACGGGGTGCACGTCACGGAAGAACCTTTTCTGGCGCTGAGCCTGGGTACGTCTTACGAACCTGCCGCACCCGCCGGATCGCCAAACTTGCGCGAGGCCTGCGGGGTTATCGGCATCCACGGCGCTACCGACGACGCGGCCATCCAAACCTATTTCGCCCTCTTTGCCGTGCAGCACCGCGGGCAGGAAAGCGCTGGAATCGCCGTTGGCGACGGCCAGCGTCTGCACGCCGAACGTCGCATGGGTCTGGTGTCGCGCGTCTTCTCCGACCACCGGCTGGCCCGGCTCAAGGGACACCTCGCCATTGGCCATTGCCGCTATTCGACCGCCGGCTCCAGCAACGCCTCCAACATCCAGCCGATTCTGCGCAACACCAATATCGGCCCCATGGCCCTCGGCCACAACGGCAACATCGTCAACGCGCTCGATCTGCGCAGCGACGCCGCCTCGGACAGCCTGCCCGACACGTCCACCACCGACTCCGCCGTCGTCGCCGACCTCATCGCCACTGCCCCGGGCGCAACCATGGTTGACCGCGTGCGCCATGTCGTACCGCGCCTCCAGGGGTCGTTCTGCCTCGTCATCGCCACGCCCACCCAGCTGATCGCCGTACGCGATGGCATGGGCAACCGCCCGCTGTGCATCGGCCGCGCCAACGGGACCCGCGTCATCGCCTCCGAGACCTGCGCGCTCGACACCATCGGCGCCGTCTTCGAACGCGACATCGAACCCGGCGAGATAGTGGCCATCGACGATGACGGCATGCAGTCAATCAAGCTCGAAATGCCCCAGCGCCACGCCATGTGCGCCTTCGAGTACATCTACTTCTGCCGGCCCGACTCGATGCTGGATGGCGCCAGCGTCCACTCCGCGCGCCGCGCCATGGGCCGCCTGCTCGCCCGCCAACATCCCGTCGACGCCGACATCGTCATCGGCGTACCCGACTCGGCGACCGCCGCCGCCACCGGCTACGCGGAGGAGTCCGGCCTGCCCTACGGCGACGGCTTCGTGCGCAACCGCTACATCGGCCGTACCTTTATCGAACCCACCCCTCGCCTTCGCAAACTCGGGGTTCGCCTCAAGTACAGCGCGCTACCCGATATCACCAGCGGCAAGCGCGTCGTCATGGTCGACGACACCATCGTGCGCGGCACCACCCAGGCCTCGCTCGTCAGGCTGCTGCGCGAAGAGGGCGGCGCGTCCGAGGTGCACGTGCGCATCACCGCGCCACCGATCCGCTGGCCCTGTTTCCTGGGCATCGACATTCCCGATCCCGACGACCTGATCGCCCACAAGTTGCTGGTTGATCAGATCTGTGAGGACATCGGCGCCGATAGCCTCGGCTACTCCTCCACCGACAACCTCGTGCAGGCCATCGGACGCTCCCGAGATCGTCTCTGTCTCGGGTGTTTCACTCACAACTACCCGCTGGACGTTCAGCTGAGCTTCGACAAATTCCTGCTCGAACGTCCGGAGAACATCGCAACCGCCATGGTTTTCCCGCGCGAGGCCACCATCGACCGTCTCGAGTCCGGCTCTCCCACAACTGGCTGACCCGGCCGCCGGCATGGAAAACGACCCAGACTCCAGCTACGCAGCGGCCGGCGTTGACCTGGACCTGGCCCAGCGCGCCAAGGCGGGTCTGAGTTCGGCGGTTGCGTCCACCGCAACCCCCCTCACCTTGGACGCCTTCGGCAGCTTTGGCGGGGTGATTCGGATTCCCGAGGACATTTCCGATCCGGCCATCGTCGCCAGCATCGACGGCGTCGGCACCAAGCTCCACTTGGCCATTGAAGTCGGCCGCGCGGCCGACGCCGGTCGCGATCTTGTCAACCACTGCCTCAACGACGTCGCCGTGCAAAACGCCCGGCCAATTGCGTTCCTGGACTACGTAGCCGCCGACCGCCTGGACCCTGCCGTCCTGACGTCGCTCGTCCAGGGCATGGCGTCGGCCTGCCGCGCGGCTGGCGTCTCAATCGTCGGCGGCGAAACCGCCCTTATGCCCGGCACCTACGCCCCGGGCCGCTACGACGCCGTGGGCGCGGTCCTGGGAGTGGCCTCCGCCGGCCAGCTTCCCGACCCGGCCTCTGTCGCGGTCGGCGACGTCTGCATCGGCCTCCCCTCCAGCGGTCCACACACCAACGGCTACAGCCTGGCTCGAGAGCTGCTCAGCATCTACGACCGCACGACGCCCATCGGCGACCAGACCCTGGAAGACGCCCTGCTGGCCCCACATCTCTCGTATCTCAACGAACTGGCCACAGCCTTCGCCCTGCCTGGCATGCGCGTAGCCGCCCACATCACCGGCGGCGGCATTGCCGAGAACCTGGAACGTGTCCTCCCCGACAAAGTGACTGCTTTGATAGACACGACGACTTGGTCCCAGCCGCCGATCTTCGAAGCCATAGCCGACGGCCTCGACGTCTCGCCCGCCGAGATGTACCGCGTCTTCAACATGGGCATCGGCGCAATCCTCGTGGCCGCGCCGGGCACGGCTGCCCAGCTCCTAAGCGACCTGCCGCACGCCCTGCGCGTGGGCGAGATCGTCGCCCGCCGCCAGTCGCCGGTTGAGCTGACGACAGTCGAATGAACCTGGTCATCATGGCGTCCGGCCGCGGCTCCAACGCGGCCGCCATCCTCAACGCCATCGCCAACGATGTGATTGATGCCCGCGCGGTCGCCCTGATCACCAACCGCGAAAACGTCGGCGCGTTGGACGTCGCCAAGGCCCACAACGTACCCGGATACACGGCCCTGCGGCGCGACTTTCCCTCCCGCGACGCCCAGCACCAGCACATGCTCCATCTGCTGCACACGTCGGGCGCCGACTTCGTGGCGCTGGCCGGGTTCACGTCAATCCTGCGGCCGCCAATCGTCGCGGCCTACCGCGACCGCATCCTGAACATCCATCCCTCGCTGCTGCCCGCCTTCGCCGGCGGCATGGCGCCCGAGCCGCAGATCGCCGCGCTCGGCGCAGGTGTCAAGATCAGCGGCTGTACCGTGCACGTGGTAACCCAGGACGTAGACGCGGGTCCGATCGTGGCCCAGGCCGCCGTACCGGTGCTCCCTGGCGACACCGTGGACTCGCTTTCGGATCGAATTCTCCAGCAGGAGCATCGGATTTATCCTATGGCCTTGCGTTGGTTCGCCGAGGACCGCGCACGGGTCGCGAACGGTCACGTACACATCGATTCGGAGGAAAGTCAGGCGTTATGGCCGCACCCCGCGCCCTGATCAGCGTCTTCGACAAGACCGGGCTGGACGAGTTGACCGCCGGTCTGGCGGCTCGCGGCTGGGAGTTCCTCGCCTCCGGCGGAACCGCCACTGCCATTGCCGCCGCCGGGCATGACGTCCGCGCGGTCGAAGACGTTACCGGCGCGCCCGAGATGCTCGACGGCCGCGTTAAGACTCTCCACCCCGCCATCCACGGCGGCATCCTCGCCCGGCGCTCGTCCGACCGGCACCTGGCCGAAGTGGCCGACCTCGGCATCGGCACGATCGACCTGGTCGCCGTGAACCTCTACCCGTTTGCGGCCACGCTGGCCGCCACCGACGACCGGACCGAATTGCTCGAGAACATCGACATCGGCGGCGTCGCGCTCATCCGTGCCGCCGCCAAGAACCCGGACGACGTATGGATTCTCGTCGACCCCGCCGACTACCCCCGCCTGCTGCACGCTCTGGACCACCCTGAAGACGCCGCCACGCTCCGGCGCGAACTGGCCGCCAAGGCCTTCGCCCTCACCGCCTTCTACGACGCCCACATCGCCGCCTACATGCAGCAGGACCTGGGACAGTCCTTCCCGGATCTGCTCACCATCCCGCTCCGCCGCCTCGCAAATCTTCGCTACGGCGAAAACCCGCACCAGCCGGGCGCCTTCTACGCCGCCGGAGCCGCCGAACTGGGCGAAAGCGAACTCTCCGGCGTAGAGCAACTCCACGGCCTGGAGCTCTCGTACATCAACATCCTCGACCTGCAGGCCGCCTGGGCCTCCGCCAACGACTTCGACGACATCGCCGTCTCGATCATCAAGCACACCATGCCCTGCTGCCTGGCCGTCCATCCCGAGTCCCAGGCCGAGGCCTACCGCCGCGCCCGCCAGGCCGATCCCGTCTCCGCCTTCGGCGGCATCGTCGGCTTCAACCGCACGGTCACGCTCGAGACCGTGGCGGCCATGCGCGGCCACCTCTACCACGTTGTCGTCGCCCCCGGCTACGAGCCAGACGCCCTTCGCCGGCTGCGGCGGCGCAAGGACCTTCGCATCATGCGCTGGCCTGCCGCCGCCACACGTCCGCCCCTCCACTTCGAGGCCGCCCACGTCTGGGGCATGGACCGCGGCTACCTGGTTCAGACCCCAGACCGCGCTCCCTGCCCCGACCTCGAGCTACGCGTGGTCAGCCGCGCCCAACCAACCGATGACGACCTGCAACAGCTCCGCTTCGGCCTCCGGGTCATTCGTCACGTCAAGTCCAACGCCATCGTGCTGGTCAGGGATGGACGCCTCATTGGTCTCGGCAGCGGCCAGGTCAACCGCGTCAACGCCGTACGCCACGCCACCCACCAGGCTGGCGACGCCGCCCGCGGCGCCTACCTCGCGTCGGACGCATTCTTCCCCTTCGCCGACGGGCCCGAAGCCGCCCTCGACGCCGGCGTCCGCGCCATCGTCTCAGTCGCCGGCTCGGTCCGTGACCAGGAAGTCATCGACGCCGTGGATGCCCGCGGCGGCATCCTGACCCTGGTCGAAGAGCGCCACTTCAGGCACTAACCCCAACCTCATGCTCGAAGCCGATCGCCCCTCCCCAACCCGCGTCCTCATGGTCGCGGCCGAATTTGACCCGTTCGCCAAGACCGGCGGCCTGGCCGACGTGCTCGCCTCGCTCCCCAAGGCCCTCGCACGCCGCGGGCTCGACGTCCGCGTCGCCATCCCCAGGTACGGCTCGATAAACCTGAACGGCGTCTCGCGCCGGCCCGGCATTGCCCGCTTCGCCCTGCCCTTCGACGGGCGCGACGAACCGGTGCGCATCGACGCCGTCCCCCTCGACGGCTTCGAAGTGCTCCTGATCGACAACCAGCACTACTTCAGCTCTCGCGAGGCCATCTACGGCTATCCCGACGACGGCCACCGCTTCACGTTCTTCACCCGTGCGGCCCTCGAGAGCTCTCGCCTGCTGGACTGGCAGCCAGACGTGATCCACTGCCACGATTGGCACACGGGCCTGATCCCCAACTGGCTGCGAACCACGCACCGCCACCTACCCGAGTTCGCCGACACGGCCAGCGTGTTCACAATTCACAACCTCGAATACCAGGGCCATTTCGGCCCCCAGGAACTCAAAGCGGCTGGCCTGGAATCGCAGGGCTTCATTCCGCATCCAACACGCCAGGACCTCAATGACGCCCTGATTTTCATGTCGCGCGGCATCCTCTTCGCCGACAAGGTCAGCACCGTCAGCCCCCGTTACGCCGGCGAGATCCTCACGCCCGCCTTCGGCCACGACCTCGATCCCCTCCTCCGCGACCGCCAGACCGACCTGCACGGAATCCTCAACGGGATCGATACGGACACATCCAACCCCGCCACCGACCCGCACCTCCCCAGCCACTACTCGCTTGAGTGCCTCGAACGCCGCGCCCCCAACAAGCGCGCCCTGCAGGCCGCACTTGGCCTACCGACCCGTCCCGACGTGCCCCTCCTGGGGTTGGTCACGCGCCTGGCCGAGCACAAAGGGCTCGACCTGCTACTGGCCTCGCTGCCGCACATGCTTGACCGCGGCGCGCAGCTGGTCGTGCTCGGCGTCGGCGAGCCGCGCTACGAAGAGGCCTTGCGCGAAGTGGCCTTCGCCCACCCGGATCAGGTTGCCGCCGCCATTCGCTTCGACAACCAGCTCGCCAGTCTGATCTACG
This sequence comes from Chloroflexota bacterium, assembly GCA_965263175.1. GTDB lineage: Bacteria > Chloroflexota > UBA11872 > UBA11872 > UBA11872 > UBA11872. The sequence continues at coordinate 1,446,411 of OZ253587.1, read as the reverse complement.
CCGGCTGCGACATATTTCTCATGCCCTCGCGCCACGAGCCCTGCGGCTTGGGCCAACTCATCGCCATGCGCTACGGCAGCGTGCCCGTCGTGCGCGCCACCGGCGGCCTGGCCGACACCGTGGACGACTTCGATCCTGCCAGCGGCACGGGCGTCGGCTTCGTGTTCCATCACTACGACCCCATCGGCTTCTTCGGCGCCCTGGCTCGTGCCCTGGAGGTCTACCGATTCCAAGACGCCTGGACGCAGATCATGCGGCGAGGCATGGCCCGGGACTCATCCTGGGACGTCTCGGCCGCCGCCTACGAACGCCTCTACGCCGACGCCCTTACCGCTCGACGCAGCGAGCCGGCGCCCGTCCTGGCCACCGCTTCCTAACGTCCTGTCTGCCGGACCCGTCAACCGCGCGGCCGAGCAAACTCCTTCAGACCAGCCGCATCCCGGGCTGAATCTCCAACCGACCTCGGTCCCCTTCACCGCGCGCCAGCGCCCAGGCCCCGGCCAGCCCGATCATCGCCGCGTTGTCCGTACACCGCGCCGGCGCGGGAATGAACAGCGGAATCGACGTGGCCGCTCGCATCGCTGCGCGCAGTCGCTGGTTGGCCGCAACCCCGCCCGTCACGATGATCGAACGCGCGCCCACGGCCGTCGCGGCGTCAACTGTCTTCCGCACCAGCACCTCGACCACGGACTCTTCAAACGCCAGCGCCACCTGACCCACCAGCGTCTCGTGGTTGGCGGGTTCGTCCAACGCATGAGTCCCGCGCAGGATGTTGGCTGATTCGTCGGGCCCCAGCCTATGTTCCAGTAGCCGTCGGACCGCCGTCTTCAGCCCGCTGAAGCTGAAGTCGTTGGTCCCGCGCAACCAGGCGCGCGGCAGCGTGTACGGCGTTCCATCCGCGCGCTCCGCCGACGCTTGAATCGCCGGGCCGCCCGGAAACCCCAGCCCCAGCATCCGCGCGACTTTGTCAAACGCCTCACCGGCCGCGTCGTCACGCGTGCGTCCCAGCGTGCGGTAGCGGCCCGGCGCCTCCACCATCACCAACTCGGTGTGCCCGCCCGACACGATCAACGCCACGGCCGGCAGCGCCGGCCCCCCGTCAACGTCCAGCCACGCCGCCGCGATGTGACCCTCCAGGTGGTTGACCGGAACCAGCGGAACGCCCAACCCGAACGCCAGCCCCCGCGCAAACTCCAGGCCGACCAGCAGCGATCCCGGCAGGCCCGGCCCCACGGTCACCGCCACCGCCCCGATTTCGTCCACTCCAATATCAGCCTGCTCCAGCGCGGCCCCGCACACCGCGTCGATAGCTTCGGCGTGTATCCGCGACGCGACTTCGGGCACGATCCCGCCGTACGCCGCGTGCGGCGCCACCTGCGTTTGGCTCACCGTGGCCGTCGCCTCGCGGCCATCGCGCAATACCGACACCGATGTGTCGTCGCAGGACGTCTCGACAGCCAGCAGCCACCGGGGAATACCGTTCGTCACAGGCGCGAGCACCACCGCAGCCGCCGGCGCAGGTGCTCTTCGCCTGCGTCCATCCGCTCCGCAAAGCTGCAACTGCCCAGCTCTTCGCTGCGCATGACCAGCGCGTCCTCGAAGTCGTCGCTGTAATACCGCGGCCGCACCCCGCCGTCGTTGAATCCGTACTTCCGGTACAGCGCCTGGGCGATCTCGTTGCTCATCCGAACTTCCAACGTCATCCGCGTGGCGCGAGCCTGCAGGACAATACGCGCCATATGGATGATCAGCAGTTCACCCAGTCCAAGCCGCCGGTAGTCGGGATCGACCGCGATGGTCGTTATGTGCGCCTCGTCCAGCATCACCCAGACCCCGCAGAACGCCACAACGTCGCGAACGTCTGAACGTCCGAACGGCAGCATCGACAGCGGAAACTGCCGACGCTTCGGCTCCTGCTCCGGCCCGCTGTTGGTTCGCACCACCAGGTAATACGCCCGTTCGTTGTTCAGAATCTCGCGGCGGTAGGCGTTCCGCGGCCACGGCGTCGGAAAGGATGCCCGTTCGATCCGGCGCACCTGGTCCAGATGGTCCAGGTGCATGGGCTCCACCACGAACGACTCGTCAACCATCGTTCCGCCCGGCTCTGCCGACGCCTGCACCACTCCAGCGTTTCGCCCGAGTGGCGGGCGCCGGATACACCGGCTGCGCGCCCAGCCTGGCCGGTCCCTTTCCTTTTTCGATTCGCTGCTGGGCAAGCCGCACCAACGCCCCCAGCACCTCCTCGCCACCCACCTGCCGAACCTGCCGCCCACTGTTCTCCAGAGACCGGGTCAGAGCCACGTCCATCGGTCCGGCGACCAGACCGTCCTCCGGCAGCGTTCGTGCCAACTCGTCGGCGTCCACGAGGAGGATCTCGGCATCCCCGGCAGGCGCCGCGACGTACCAGCGTCCGCGCCCGGCCGGCAGGACAACCGTCGCGTCGCCAGTCCCTGCGGCCTCGATGACCGCAAGCGCCGTCGGAACGCCGACAAGCGGTGCGCCCCGCGCCAGCGCAAGGCCTTTGGCGAACGCAATCCCGCCCCGCACGGCCCCGAACCGCCCTGGCCCAGTGGCCACCACCACGCCGTCAAGCGCCGCTCGTGTCCCCTGGCTCAGCACCTGCACCGTCAACTCGGTCAGGTCGGCCGGCCATCCCGGTGCGAACGCCGCGGCCAACAGCCGCCCGTGCTGCCCAACGGCAACCGCCGGACTTTCAAACGATGTGTTGAGTGCGGCAATCACTCGTAAATCAAGCCCTGCGACTCCAGACGCCACAACGTCGCGCAAGCCTCAAGACCGATCGCGCGCAATTCGATTCCACGCGCATCGCCCTTGCCCAGCGTCATGTCCACGTTGATCCGCGGCGTCGGAAGCTGCCTGTCCGCGTGCTCGGCCCATTCCACCGCCAGCACGTCAGCTTCGAGCACCACATCCGACCACCCGATTGACTCCAAGTCGTCGTCACTCTCGATCCGATAGAGGTCCACGTGTGTCAGCCGGCGTCCGCCCTCTCGATACTCGTTCACAAATGTAAATGTGGGTGACGTTACATTGTCGGCCAGGCCCAGACCCTGGGCTATGCCCTTCACCAACACGGTCTTACCCGCGCCCAGCGGACCGCTCAGCGCCACGCACAGGGGCCTTCGACAGGCCAGGCCCAGCGCCCGCCCAAGTTTGCGGGTTCCCCGCTCGCCAAGGGTCGCAAGCGTGATGTGCAGATTGACGCTCATGCCCAACCGGGTCTGTCGGCGTTGCCGTACCGAGACCGCGCCCCTAGAATCCGGCCCACCTCCGCCGGCGCCGACCGACGGAGGTTTCGCGTGTACGGGAGCAATTCGTCGTGCGTCGTCATGTCGTCAAGATCGCGCCAACGGGCTTCTTCGCCGACTACGGCTGCCACGTCCGCATTCTCGAGGAAGCGCGCGGTCTCCAGGACCAAGGGTATGACGTTACAGTCGTAACCTATCCGGGCGGACAGGACCCGCCCGGACTGCGCGTCGTTCGCATTCCGGCTTGGCTGCACCGCGGCGGTCCGCGCGTGGGTTCCCACTGGCGCAAGCTCCTGCTCGACCCGGCCCTGCTGGTAACCGCCCTCACCCGCTTGCCGTCGCGGCCCATCGATGTCGTGCACGCGCACCTGCACGAAGGCGTGCTGATCGGCTGGCTGCTGGCTCGGATGCATGGCGCCGGACTGGTGTTCGACTACCAGGGCAGTCTCACGCGCGAGATGCTCGACCATCAATTCATTCGCGCCGCCAACCCGCTGCTCCACGTGTTCTCCTGGCTGGAACGCCTGGCCAACCGGCTGCCCGACTGCATTCTCACCAGTTCCGAAAACGCGCGCCGAAGGCTCATCGCCGAGTCGGGTCTCAGCGCCAATCGAGTCGTGGCCGTCACCGACGGCGTCAACCTCACCCGCTTCCACCCGCGCGAATCCTGCGACGCGGCCCGCCTCCGCGACCTGCGACGCCGCCTGGGCATTCCTCCCAACCGCCTGCTCGTTGGCTACCTGGGCCTGCTTGCCGGTTACCAGGGAACCGACGACCTGATTCGCGCCGCGCAGCTCGTCCTTCAACGCAATCGGGGCGCGCACTTCCTGGTCATGGGCTTTCCCAACGAGGCCGCCTACCGCGACGCGGCCGATGCGGCCGGCCTGGCCGGGCACATGCACTTCACCGGCCGCGTCCCCTATGCCGACGCCCCTGAGATGCTGCGCGTCCTCGATATCGCGGTCGCCCCCAAGCGCTCCGAGTCCGAGGGCAACGGCAAGGTCCTGAACTACATGGCCGCTGGCCTGCCCGTGGTCGCCTACGACGGCCCGGTAGCCCGTGAACTGCTCGGAGACGCCGGCCTGCGCGTCCCCGTCGGATCCGTGGAAGGCCTGGCCGAAGGACTCCTGCGCTACCTCGCCGACGCCGACCTCCGAACCCGCCACGGACGCGCCCTCCGCCAGCGCGTCGAGCACAAGTACGGCTGGGACCACCAGATCCAGCACGTAGTCCGGGTCTACGAGTCGCTGCGCAATCGGAGCTAACCCGTGCCGCCCCTATACTCGCCCGGTTGAGCGGCTCGGGCGACCACGATCGGCTTTGACGTCTTCCCGACGGAGCTTCTAGTCATAGCGACCGTGCTGGTGCTGGCCTTTGTGGCGATCCCGCTGGTGCTGGCTGTTGCCCTGACCCCGCTGGCGCTCGCGCTGTTTCCCCGTTTTCGATCCCGCGAAAACAAGCGCGGCGCGCATCAGTTGACTTCCACGGCTCGTCCCAGCAGCCGGCTGCCCCTGGTCGGTGGCCCGATCCTGGCGCTGGCACTGACTGCCGGTGCGATCGTGCACCCAGACGCGCCGCTGTGGCCGCTGGCAGCGGTCGGCGGGTTTTTTGCCTTTGGCCTCGTGGATGACCTGACAAAGACGCTGCGCGGCCGCGGAATCGGTGCCGGCGTCTATTTTGCAGTGAACATTCTGCTGTCTGTCGTCGCCGTCGCACTGATCGTCGGCCGCGGCGAGCGCGCGGTCGAAACCTTGACGCCCTTCGCGCTGGCAAGCTACGTCGGAACCGACGCGCTACTGCCTCTTGGCGCTTGGTATCTGGCGCTGATCCTGGGAACAACCCTGGCCGCCGGCTTCAGCGACGGCATGGACGGCCTCACCGCCGGATCGACCACCATTCTGATGGCCGGACTCTGGCTGGTGGCCGGACCAGTGACCGGCGTGTGGGCCGGGCTAACCGCCGCCGGCGCCGCCGGCGCCCTGGCCTGGAATCTGCCGTCCCGTTGGTCGCCCTCCGCCCGCACCCGGCCACGCCGCGCCCGCGCGTACATTGGCGACAGCGGAGCGCTCACGCTAGGCGCCGCCATGGCTGTCGCGGCCATCGTGGCCGGGTACGACCTGCTCTGGCCCTTAATCGCCGCGCCGCTGCTGCTCGAAGGCTTCTCGTCGCTCGTCCAGGCCAGGATTCTCGTACCGGCCTGGCGGCGGCTGGTGGATCCCCGTGCCCCCGATGGCACGCCGCTCCCCTATCAGCGCTTTCCACTCCCGCTCCTCGCGGTCCCCCTGCACTACCACTGGGAACTCCTTGGTCTGGACCGACGCTCCATCGTGCTGCTCTTCTGGATCAGTGCATTTCTGGCAACCGCGGCTGGAGTCGTTGCCGTGCACGCGTCCGCGGCAACCGCGCCGGCCCTCGTGCTCAGCGGCGCCGTCGGCCTGGCGTTCTGGCTCGGCGCCATGTGGCTCCGGCCCGCCTTTCTCCAAGTTGAAGGCCAAGCCGTCGCAGTCATGCACGGACGCCCGCTACAGCTCGGGCCGTTTCGCCTCTACCGACGCCGCGAGACGATCCAGGACAGTGCCCTCGCCGAAACCGCCCGCCACGCCGGCCTCGTCGGTCGCCCCATGAACGCCCACGCCCTGGCCCAATGGCTCGCCGACGCCCGCCAGCCAGAGCACCAGGTCAGTGACTGACCTCCCCGACGGCCTCCGCCAGGCCATATCGGCCGGACTGGGCCACTCCTCTGCCCCCTGGCGCCCAATGGCCACCGACGGTCGCCACCGAATGTGGCAGGTCGACGCGCAACCTCTGCCAGTCGTCGTCAAGGGCTACCTGCCCGACATCGACCTCTACTTCGCCCACCGCTGGCGCCGCGAGGAACGCGCGCTCGACCTCCTGCACCGCTACGCCCCCGGCCTCGCCCCCCACCCCCTGGCCGCCGCCCACGCGCCCAACCGCTGGGCCGCCCTGGCCATGAAGCACGTCGGCGACCATTCACTCGCCGACAGTCTGCCCACCGAATCCGAAGGCTACCGATCGCAGGCCCTGCGCGCCGCCCTCAACGCTTACCGCCGCTTCCAGGAGGTAACCGACCACCTGGGACCAATGTTCCGCGCCCTGGCATTTCAGTCCGACCTTGACCGCATCACGCGCCGGACCCTCGAACGCCGCTACGCCGCCGCCTTCGTCCGGCTGCACGACCCGACCGCCGCGCCTGCACCCACCGCCTCCCCTCGGCGCACCGCCCCCGATGCCCCCTGGGGCCTCGTGGAAGCCCTTATCAAGCCGCTCCTCAGCAGTCCCCGCCGCGTCATCCACAACGGCTTCTCGCCGCTCAACCTGATCTGGAACGCCGAGCGCCTGGTCGTCATCGACTGGGAAACCCTCGCCGTCGCGCCACCCGAAATTGACTTCGCCGATCTCCTCACCTTCCCCGACTGGGACACGCCGGACCGCATGGCCCACCGATCTGCCGCGCTTATTGCGGACCAACACCTGCGCCTGGACACATTCTGGGCCGCCGCCGCCGAGCGGTCCCTCACCTACGCCGCCACCGCGCACGTCCGCAGCCGCCGTCTACGCACAGCCAATCCCGACCTCGCCGACACCTACGAACGGCGATTGCCCCACTACCTCGACTGGTTCCACCTCGCCGCCGCCGAACTCATCCCCGACTCAGCCTCCCGCAGCCGCTTGAGCGCCATCGTCACCGCGCTGCGTCCGCCCGCCTGACCCCAATGTTCAAACTCTCGGACGTCTACGCGGCTGCCGGCCAGCAGCTCCCACCTGATGCGCCAGACCTGGATATCTCAGCCGCCCACTTCGACAGCCGCCGCATCGAATCCGGCATGCTGTTCGTGGCCCTGCCCGGCGCGCGCGTCGACGGCCACGACTACATCGGCGACGCGCTCAGCCGCGGCGCCGCAGCCACCCTGGGCAGCCGCGTTGACGTTGAGCATCCGCACTGGCGCCAGGTAACCGCCCCCGCCCCCCTGGCCGCCTTTCAGGCACTCGCTCGCGGCATCAGGCAGCGCTGCACCGCCACCGTCATCGGCGTCACCGGCAGCAACGGCAAGACCTCCACCAAGCAGGCCCTGGCGGCCGCCCTCGGCGGCCACGGCTTCACCCTGGCCACCGACCGCAGCGAGAACACCGACGTCGGCGTCCCCTCCACGCTCTCCCGCCTGCTCCCCGCCCACCGCTTCGCCGTGATCGAGATGGGCGCGCAAATCCGCGGCGAGATCGCCTCATACTGCCGCGTGGCCGCGCCGGACGCTGCCATCATCACCAGCATTTCCGGCGCGCACATTGGCCTCTTCGGCGCCATCGAGGCCATCGTCGAAGCCAAGTCCGAACTCCTCACCGCCCTGCCCGACGGCGCCCCCGCCGTCCTGCCCGCCGACAGCCGCTGGCTCCCCGAACTCCGAGCCCGCGCGCCCGGCCCCGTCCTCACCTTTGGCCGCAACCCGACCGCTGACGTGCGAGTGGCTGGCGCCGTCACCCTTGACGGCACGACCGTCTCCCTCGACACCCCTCGCGGACGCGGCCAGGTGCACGCCCCCGGCATCGCCGGTCCCATCGACCTCGTGTTCGGTGCCGCCGTGGCCGGCGTGCTGGCGCTCGGGCTGGATCAGCAGCCCTCGCTCGCCGCCCTCCAAACCTTCCAATCCGCGCCCCACCGCATGGCCCTGCGGCGAATTCCCGCCGGCGCAACCATCCTCGACGACAGCTACAACGCCAACACCGCCTCCATGCTCGCCGCCCTCCAGACCCTGGCCCTGCTGCCGGTACGAGGACGGCGCATCGCCGTCCTCGGCGACATGCTGGAACTAGGTGATGAGTCACCCGACGCCCACCGCCAGGTCGGCCGCGCCGCCGCCAACGCCGATGCCCTCATCGCCATCGGCGAAGCAGCCGGCGGCTTCGTGCAGGGAGCGCAAGAGGCCGGGATGCCGGGCGAGCGCATCGTCCTGCTATCCACCAGCCTGGAAGACGCCGGCTCGCTCGACACCGCCCGTGAGTCGCTGGAAAACCACCTCCGCGACACGCTGACGCCGGCCGACGCCGTCCTCCTCAAAGCCAGCAACGGCATCGGCCTCGGACCGATAGCCGACGCCCTAACCAAGCCCTGATCCCCGCACCCTGATTCGGGACTGGCACGCCCGCTCCCGACACGAGTGCTTCGAGCGGGAGCTACAACTCCATAGGCGCGCGACCTGTGGCTGCGGCTGGCTTGCCCGCCTTGGCGGCCCGGCGCAGCTCCCGCCGCTCGCGCGCGGCTTCCTCGTTGCGGTAATTTCGAATCCAGGTGGACGAGAACTCGTCCAGCCCGTGCGCCAGATTGGCCGCCAGCACCGCGTGCCGGATTTCCTTGTGCGTCATGTCCAGGATCGCCGCCGTCAGGCCCGACTCGATAGCCATCAGCAGCGTGGCGGCGTTCAGCGTCCGGCGGTTCGGCAGCCCGAACGAGACGTTGCTCAGGCCGATGCTCATATTGACGTCATCCTCATCGGCCAGGATGTGGATCGCCTCGATCAGGCCGGGACCGTACGAGTCACTGGCCCCGATGGGCAGACACACCGGATCGATGATGATGTCCTCCGGCTTGACCCCGTACTCGCCGGCCGCCGCGATTAGGTCCCGAGCGTTCTCTACTCGCTCTGCCGCGGTCTGCGGCATCGCCGCCCCGCCCTTGGTACACATGCCAATCATGGCCGCGCCATGCTCCGCGATAGCCGGCAGCAGTTCGTCCATGTACTCGGCCTCGAACGGGACGGAATTGACGATTGGTCGCCCCTCGGCCACTTCCAAACCCGCCAGCAGCACGTCCACCGTGTAACTGTCCACGCTCACCGGAACGTCCACGGCTTCCTGCACCGCCCGCACCGCGTCCCGCATCTTGCGCTGCTCGATGTCGTGGTGCGGATCGCCGGTGTTCACGTCAATCACCCGCGCCCCGAACCGAACCTGCCGTTTGGCGTCCCGCTGCACGTAGGCCCAGTCGCCGGTGTCGTACGCCCGTTGCAGCCGCGGCTTATTGGTCGGGTTCAGCCGTTCCCCGATGGGCGTGAACGGACCGTCACGGCTGACGACGACTTCCAGCCCCTCACGGCCTCGCAAAACAGTTTTCACAGCCAGCAACACCTCATGGACGGCACGGTTATCCCAAAGCCTTGCTTGGGCGGCCTGAAAGGATACGCCCGGCGCACACCGCCTTCAACGTCTGGGTCATTCCACGACCGAGCCGCCATCTTCCCCCTCTCCCTGTGGGAGAGGGTTGCGGTGAGGGTCTTCTCTTCCCAGCAACCAAAGTGACCCGCTCCCAAAACCTGCCGGCTCGCGCAACAGCGCATCCGCCACAGCCAGCGCGCTGCGCGTGGCCGCCACGTCGTGTACCCGCACCATGTCCGCGCCCTTCACCACCGCCGCCACCGCCGCGGCCAACGACCCTTCCAGGCGCTCGGCCGGCGGCCGTCCCGTCAACTCGCCGATGAACGACTTCCGCGACACACCCACCAGCAGCGGCAGCCCAATCTCGCGCAGCGTCTCCAGTTCCCTCAGCAGCTCCACGTTCTGCGCCGGCGTCTTCCCAAACCCAATCCCGGGGTCGAAAATCAGCGCCTCGCGCGCTATCCCCGCCTGCAGCGCCGTTTCCACCAGCTCCGCACCCTCCCGCGTCACGTCGGCGGCGACGTTCTCGTACCGCACGCCCCGGTACTGCCCTCCCAATTCAGTCACAACCGCTCTGGCCCGCCGGCTGTGCATCAGGACCACGGGAACTCCCAACGCCGCCGCCACGCCGGCCAAGTCCGGATCGTCGCGCAGACCGCTCACGTCGTTGATGGCGTCCGCGCCCGCCGCAATGGCCTGCTCGGCAACAACCGCCTTGCGCGTATCGATCGAAATCGGCGTGTCCGGCGCCTGCCGTCGCACCATCTCGATCGCCGGCAGCACCCGGTCCAGTTCGGTGGCGGCATCCACCGGCGACGCCCCCGGACGAGTCGACTCGCCCCCGATGTCAATCACGTCGGGACACTCGTTCGCCAACTGGCGGACACGTCGTTCCAGCGCCCCCGCAACGGCCGCCACCCCGTCCCCGCTGAAGGAATCGGGCGTCGCGTTTAGTACGCCCATCACATACGTTTGCGCGCCCCACACCAATTCGCGAGCGCCCATGCGCAGCGACACGACACGTTCTACATGCACGAACTGCCCGCCACAGGCGATACTGGATACGAGCCGAGGGAGTATTGCACCAGATTGAGAATCGTCCCGTGAGGTCCAGTCGTGAGACCCAACCATTCGCGCGCCGCTCGCTCCTCAAGCTGGTTGGCTTCGGCGCGCCCCTCCTGATCACGCTGGCCGCCTGCGGTGAGGTGGCCTCCGAACCCGAGCCCACCCCGGCCGAGGAACTAACCCCCGAGGCCCCGGCCGACAACCTGGCCCGCGAACTCCCCGCCATGCCCGAGATGCGCGCCGGTAGAACCGACCAACTACAGCAGCGCACCGAAACCGGACGCTTTGACCGCGTCGTCTATTTCTCCGATCTGACGGCGGGCCACGTCCTCAACTACTACCTGGACGAAATGCCCGCCCTCGGCTGGACCGAGCTCTCGCGCTCGGAACTCACCGCCAGGGGCGGCCAACTCGAATACCAAAGCCCCAGCGGATCCCAGCGCCTCGTCATCAAAGCCGAACGCCGGGCGCGCGAAACCTCCTCGACCGTCCTCGATCTCACCACCACCAACCGCCCCGGCTAAACCCAGCGAGTCCGTCGTGTTCCCTCTCCCGATGGAGAGGACTAGGGTGACGGTCGTCCAGGCTCGCGGCGTGAATCCATGAGCCGTTCCGCAACGAGTCCCTGCTACCGCGGATCCGCCACGTCATCCGCCGACATGTGCCGCACCGTCTGCCCCGTCGCCACGAACGTTCGGCTCACCTCCGGCTTTCCGTACGTCCACACGATCCGCATCTGCGTATCACCGTCATTCCAGAAGCGGTGGTGGGCGCCTTCCGGAATCCACACGTGATCGAACGGTTGAAGCGTCAGCTGTTCGCCGTCGATCTCGGCCGTCGCCACGCCCTCCACGCAGGTAATGCACTCCTCGGTGTCGTGAAAGTGCAACGGCAGGCCCGCCCCTGGCGCCATGATCGTCATGCCCGTCGAGACGTTCTGCGCGCCCTTGGCGCCGCTCATCAGCGGAATGCTCCGCACCCCGCCGCCCCGATCAAACACCTCCGCGTCACGCTCCCGAATCAGCACTCGACCCATTGCGGACTCCTGCCTGCCAACACATTTCCGCCAGCCTAACCAACGACCGCTGGCCCCCTACCGCCACACCGCCGCCACAAACCCGCTCGCCGTCAGAAACCCCCGCGGCTCTGGCATCCCCTTTACCAGCGCCCCAGCCAGCCGCATCGTCGCCGACCGTTCCGGCCACCGCAGCGCCACCTCGAACTCCCGGCGCACGTCCATCGCATCGTCTCGCACCAGCACCAGCCGCACGTGCAGTCCCGGCCCCCAGACCTGCAACAGGAACCGGATCGACTCCAGCCCCGCCGCCAGTTCCGTCTCCGCGACCAGCACCGTCACCCCATCGCGCGGCGCAGCCGTTTCCGCCAGACCCATCAGCGCCCCCGCGCCCAACCCCGTAAGCGCGCTCGGACCGCCCGTACTAAGCACCCGCTCGACGACCTCCGGTTGCCTGGCCTGCGCCGCCTCCCCCACCGCCGCCAGTCCGTCACCCCTGCCTGGCGCCAGCCAGAACAGCTTCTGCTCCACCCACGCCGGCGGCCCGGCCGTAGCCTGAAAAGGCGGGCGCCCCGCGGCCCCATCCTCCAACAACCGCCGCGCCGCCCGCACCGCCTGCGCAAAGTCGTCCGCCGGCAGCGCCTCGCGCACCTCCAGAAACTCCGGCAGGTCGTCCACCGCGATTTCGCCGTCCGGATACACCTCCACGTCAATCCCCAGGTCCGTCCAGGTCAGCGCGCCGCCCCGATACGCCACCGGCGTCGTCACGTTGCAATACCAGTGCACCCCGGGCGCTACCGCGTGCATCACGTGCGACCACGCGTCGCGCTCAAAGCTCAGGTTCTCGCCGTGGTCCGAAATCCACAGCTCCCGCCCCGGCATCTCGTATGTCGTGCCCTTCGGCACGTGCACGTCCAGCCGGTCGCCGCTCGACAGCGACACGAGCCCCTCGACCTCCCAGGCGGGAACCGAGGTATTCCACCGCTGCTTCCGCAGCCGGATGGCGTCGCCAATCACCCGCTCGACCCAGTTCGCCATAGCCACCGAATACAGAGATGTCAGGCGGAGCCTGCGCCCTTAGCGTCCAACGCCGCTACCCGCGCCAGCGCCTCGGCCCAGATCTCCTCGGGAATCCGCGTCCGCGCCTCCCGCACGTTCGTCTCGATCTCCGCCGGCGTCGCCGCCCCCGTCAGCACCGCGCTGATCCCCGGCCGGTCCAGCACATACCGCATGTTCAGGTGCCGAAACTCAACCTCGCGCTCCCGGCACCAGTCCCACCACTTGGCTGCGCCGCTCACGTCCTCCGCGGGAAAGTAGCCGTACCCCGCCCTGCGCGCGGTCATCCGCGGGTCTCCCTTGGCCAGCAGCCCCAGCATTTGCGGCGACCCCAGCAGCACCCCCACGCCGGCCGCCGCCGCCTGGTCGATCAATGCCGCGGCGTGGCGCCGCACCAGGTTGTAGTCCGCAAACGTCAGGATCACGTCAACTCGCCCGGCCTCGATCGCCGCCCGGTGATACGGGATGACTCGAGCCCCCAGGCCCACGTAGTCCAACAACCCCTCGTCCCGCAGCTCGTCCAGCGCATCGAACCCGTCGCCGGCCTTGAACACCGGATCCATCGTCGGCGGATCGTGAATCAGCACAACGTCCACCCGGTCCCGGCCCAGCAGCTTCAGGCTCTGTTCCAGCGACCAGCGGATGTTGTCGGCCGTGTAGCTGTATTGACGCTCTGGATGCGTCCCCACCTTCGTCGAAATCGTCAGCCCCGGCGCCTCCACCTCCGCCAGCGCCATCCCGATCCGCCGCTCACTCGGCCCGTACAGCGGCGAGGTGTCGATGTGGGTGATTCCCAGTTCCAGCGCCCGCTGCACCGTGGCCACCGCCACGCCGTCCATGCACCGCGTCGCCTGCGCCGGGTCATCCAGCAGCGGATCCTCGCGCCCGCCAATAAACGCCGCCCCCAGGCTCAGCTCCGTCAGCTCCAGGGCCGAACGACCCATCCGACGCGTCGCAATCTCGCCCACAGGCCACACCCCGGCAGTCAACGCCGCGAGATTCTAGACCGCGGATCTCGACAGCCTGTCGAACCTGCATATCGCGGCCTGGGCTCCAGGGCCACTGCCGACTGAACCTACTGAAAAGCCCACCCGCAATGAAGGTCGTCCAAACCACCGTTCCCGCCACCGCCAACGGCCCCCACGTCCCTGGCCTGTTGATGCAACCGGAGAGCGCCGTTGCCCTCATGAACCAGCTGTCAGAAGCCCTCGCCAGCCACCCCAATCCCCCCACCATCCCCCGTCATCCCGGCGTCCCCAGCCGGGACCCAGCAGCAACCAACATTCCAGGCACACCCCGTCACCCCGTTAACCCCGCACCCCGGGCGCTCAATCCTCTCGATCCCCACTCTCCCCTCTCACTTCTTGTACGTTCCCCTCCCCCTCCCTATCCCCTCTCACTTCTCACTTCTCTTCCCTCACTCCTTCCTCCCCCCTCACTCCTCACCCATCCCCCGTCATCCCGGCCTCCCGTCATTCCGCGGTCCTCACCCGGAATCCAGCAGCACCCGACACTCCAGGCGCACCCCGCCACCCCGTTAACCCCGCACCCCGAGCGCTCAATCCTCTCGATCCCCACGGTCCGCTCTCGCTTCTCACTTCTCTTCCCTCACTCCTTCCTCCCGCCCCCCATTCGTGCCCCGCCTGCCGACGTTCGCGCTCCGCCCCCTCGCGTTCCTGGCAACCCCGTCCAACCACCCCCGCCCTGTGGGAGAGGGTTGGAGCCTGCCCCGGACGTGATCCGAGGGTGAGGGTCTTCCGGGCAGCACGCGCCCTATTCCGCGAACTCCCCCATGCGCTCCCTGCGGCCGACGCCCGTCCTACCCTCTCCATTGAGGGAGAGGGCAGGGTGAGGGTGGCTGCCACCCCCAGCAACCAGCCCCGCCCAGCAGCAACCCGCCAGTCGCTGGCCGCTCTTCCGACCTGCCCCCGCCAAGGCCGAGCCCAGGCCTCTGGCACCCCGCCCCAATCCCCGCCAGAAGGCGCCCCGCCGCGACCCATCCGTCATTCCGGCGTCTTCAGCCGGAATCCAGTCTCCGTCCCTCGCGCCCAAACCCCGCCGAAAAGCGCCCCGCGGCGACCGAAGAGTTTTTTAGAAAGAACTCTTATTGCGCACGAGGCCCCCCCAATGCCCCCGCGTCGGCCACTGCCGTCAGAGAGCCGCCCGTGGCGGTCGGCGGGCAGCCCATCCACTCAGCAGAACCGCCCCTCGGCGCTTAGAATCCCCGCAACCCCCTCACCCAGCCGATGCCCAATGTCTGACTTCCGAGCCGTCGTCATCACCGACAGCACCCGCAACCGCGGCGGACCCTCCCACGGCCTCCACCGCACCTTCGACCGCAGCCCTGACGTCCAAACCGTCGCCCTCGCCGACCCGTCCGACGACCACCGGGACCACTGGCTCCAGGAATCCGGCGCCGCCACCGCCTACGCCGACTACCGTGAAATGCTGGCCGCCGAGTCCCCGGACATCGCCATCATCGCCATCCACCGCTACCACCAGGGCCGGCTGCAGACCTTCCTCGACACCCTCGCCGCCGGCGTCAAGGGCATCGTCATCGAAAAGCCCATCGCCGCCCAGCCGGCTCACGCCGACCAGATGGTCGCCGCCGCCGATGCCGCCGGCGCCCGCGTCGTGCTGGCCCACCGCGGCCGCGAAAACCCCGCCGTCCGCGAAGTCAAGCGCCAGGCCGCCACCGGCAAATGGGGCCCCCTGATTCAGATCAAGGCCCGTGGCAAGGGCGACCACCGCTGCGGCGTCGTGGACGCGCTGGTTCTCGGCACCCACGAGCTCAACACCATGCTCTACTTCGCCGAAGCCAACCCCATCTCCTGCTGGGGCACCGTGCTCATCAACGGCGCGCCCGCCCAGCTCAGCGACGCGATGGACGACGAGATGTACGAATCCGGGCCACAGGCAGGCGACCGGATATTTGCCGAGTACACCTTCCCCAACGGCATCATCGGGACCTACGAATCGCTCCCCATCGGCAACGGCTCAAACTCCGGCCACGCCCTCGGCTGCGACCTCTTTTTCCAGAACGCCGTCGTCACCACCCGCTCCAAGCCCGACGCCGAAATCCACATCTACCCGGAAGGCGACATCTTCCCGCAGGCCGAAGTCGGCGCGTGGGAACCCCTTCTTCCCGCCGACTGGACGCCCCCCGCCAGCGACATTGCCGCCCCCTACTGGGCCGATTGGCCGGGCCGGGAGTCCACCGCATGCAGCAACCGGTCCATCGGCGCTGAACTCGTGCGCTGCCTGCGCGAGAACACCGCCCCCGTCTACGCCAGCGGCATCCACGACGCCGCGGTCGTCGTGGACATGATCATCGGACCGCAGCGCAGCCACCTGGAGGGCCGCCGCCTGGCCCTGCCGCTGGAAGCCCGCGGCAATCCTTGGGAGGGGTAATCGGGCGATCCCGACGCCGCCGTCCGGCGGCACACCCAAACTGAGCGGTCCGTGCCAGCCGCCGCCCTAGGCCTCATCCTGGTCTCGGCCGTCCTGCACGCCAGCTGGAACCTGCTGGCTAAGTACAACCGTGACAACGCGCTCTTCTTGTGGCAGGCCCTCGTCGCCTCCGTCGTCATCTTCCTTGTCCCGTTCCTCTTCCTCATCGCCCAAAACCCCATCCCGCCCCACGGCTGGATCTGGATCGCCCTGACCGGTCTCCTCCACACCTTCTACTTCCGCACCCTCGCCGCCGCCTACCGCCGCGCCGACCTCTCCGTCGCCTACCCCATCGCCCGCGGCCTCGGCCCCGCCCTGGTCCTGGTGCTCGCTGTCGGCGTCCTTGGCGAAAGCGTGTCGCCACTCGGCGTCGCCGGCATCCTCGCCGTTGTCCTCGGCATCTACGCCGTCAACATCCGGCGCAACGAGCCGGGTTCCTGGCTGGCCCCAGTCCGTGCCCTCGCCCAACCAGAGGGCCGATATGCCGCTGGCACCGGCGTGATCATCGCCGCCTACACCCTGATCGACAACCAGGGCGTTTCGATTGTGCATCCACTTGTCTACATCTACCTCATGTACGCCCTATCCACTGTCGGAGTGCTTGTGACCTTCGTTGCGCGACAGCCCGACTGGACATCGCTTCGGCGGCTGGCCTCCTGGGGGCAGCCCGCTGCTGTCGCCTGCCTGTCGATCGCCGCCTACTCGATGGTGCTTATCGCGCTGAACATGGCGCCCACGCCGTACGTCTCGGCCGCCCGCGAACTCAGCATCGTGATCGGCGCCGCCCTTGGCGTGCTGTTTCTCGGCGAGCCGCTGCGGCGCGAACGTATGGTCGGCGCGCTGCTCGTTGCCGCTGGAGTGACAACCATCGCCGCCGCCTGAGCTATGCGCGTTCCAGCGCGACCGTGATCGCACGGCCATCGGTGCGCACCGTCACGTCGCCTGCCAGATCGGTTCGGAATACCTGCGCATCGAGCGCGCGCAGGCGGCGCAGCACATCGTCGCGCGGGTGGTTGAAGGCGTTCCCCAGCCCTGCGGAGATGATCGCCACCTGCGGCTTGACGGACGCCAGAAACTCCGGCGAGCTCGATGTTGACGCCCCATGGTGAGCCACCTTCAGCACGTCGGCTTCCAACCCGCCGCTCGCCGATACGAGAGCTCGCTCGGCGGCGCGCTCGATGTCGCCGGTTAGCAGAAAGTCGGCGTCGCCGTAGCGCACCTGCACAACCATCGACTGGTTGTTGTCGCCGCTGGCCAGGTCCGGCGCGGCGAAACGCACGCGGATTGAAACCGACGGATGCCATCTCAACAACTCGCCATCCTGTGGCCACTCGATTCGGCTGCCGACCTGCGTTGCCGCGGCCACGATGACAGACCGCAACGGGTGGTCTTGCTCCGGCACAGTCATCCAGATCGTGGTCACCGGCAAGGCCCGCAGGATGTCGGCGGCGCCGCCAATGTGGTCGGCGTCCGAATGGGTAAGCGCCAGCCCGTCCAGACGATCAACGCCCAGCCGCGCCAGCCGCGGCAACAGGACCTGGCGCGCCGTCTGCGGGTCCGGACCTGCATCGACCAGGAGGGCGCGCTCCCCGAAGCGAAGCAGGATGGCGTCTCCCTGGCCCACGTCAAAGACTCGCAACTCCAGTTCACCAGGCGGCAGCGGCAAGGGCTTCGATCGCCCGGGCGGCCCACCCACCGCCTGGCCCAGTACCACAAAGGCGATAAAGACCAGAAGCCCAACGATCGCCAGCGGCCGCATCGCCGGACCCGGATGCGGCAGCCGCAGCCGCGGCAGCGGGACGAAAGGCGTCAGACCCGGCGTCCCTCGCCCGCGGTCAACTCAACCGCCTCGCCCAGAGCCTCCAGTTCCGTCATCACAGGGGTCGTACGTGACCGTCGCCCAGGACGACCCACTTATAGGTCGTCATTTCACGCAGACCCATGGGGCCGCGCGCGTGCAGCTTCTGCGTGCTGATGCCAACTTCGGCCCCCAGGCCAAATTCGCCACCATCCGTGAATTGCGTGGACGCGTTGACGTACACGGCGGCCGCATCCACCTCATCGGTGAAGCGACGCGCGTTGCGGTGCGAGTTCGTCACGATCGCCTCGGAGTGCCCGCCGCCGTGCGTCCGAATGTGAGCCATCGCGTCCTCCAATCCGTCGACCAGCCCCACCGACATCCGCAGCGACAGCCACTCAGTGTCGAAGTCATCCTCACCGAGCGGCTCAACCTGGACGTGATCTGCAAGCAGCTGACTGACGTCGGCACCGGCGTGGATCTCCACCTCGCGTTTGGCCAGCTCACGTGCGACGGATGGCAAGAACTCCGCCGCAACACCCCGATGGACCAGCAGCGTGTCGAGGGCGTTGCAGATCGAAGGTCGGCGGGTCTTGGCATTCACCACGATCCGCTCGGCCATCGCAAGGTCGGCACCTGCGTCCACATAGGTGTGGCAGACCCCCCAGCCGGTTTCGATGACCGGGATCGTGGCCGTATCCGTCACATAATTAATAAGGCCCGCGCCGCCGCGGGGAACGATCACGTCGATGTGCTCACGATCTCGCAACAGGTCGTACATCAGCGCGCGGTCTGGATCGGCGATCAGCTGGATGGCGGCCGGCGGCGCTCCGGCCTTTTCCGCGGCCTCGCCGATAGCCGCGGCCAGCGCAATGTTGCTCTGGAGGGCTTCCTTGCCACCGCGCAGGATGCCGGCGTTGCCGGCTTTCAGACAGAGCGCCGAGATGTCCACGGTCACGTTCGGACGGGCCTCGAATATCACGGCTACAACGCCGAGGGGGACGCGGCGGCGTCCGACTTCAAGACCATTACCTAGCCGTCGAGCGTCTTCAACGCTCCCGATGGGATCTTCCAGCCCAACGACGGTCCGCACCGCCGCGGAGATGTCAGCCAGTCGCTCAGGCGTCAGGGTAAGTCGGTCGATCAGCGCGTCGGCCATTCCGGCATCACGTGCTGCACGAACATCGACCTGGTTAGCCGCCAGTATTTCGTCGGCGCGCGCAGGCAGAGCCTCGGCCATGGCGTTCAGAATGTCGTTCTTGGCGCAGGTCGGCAGCGTCGCGAGCACACGGCCGGCCTCGCGTGCGGCGGCGCCGATGGCGGAGATATCGATTGCTGCGCGGGATGGCGAGACTGTGGTCATTTTGCTCGCTCGGCGTCGCGGTCGATTACGACCAGATTGTTGCGGTGGACAGCCTCGTCACCGCTTGAGGACCCGAGGATAGCGCCGATCGCAGTGGAAGGCTGGCCGCGAATCCGCGCCAGATCGGTCGAGCCGTAGTTCACGAGGCCACGGGCGAAGACGCTCCCGTTGGAATCGGTCAAACTGACGAGGTCACTGCGTTCGAACTCACCTTGCACTCGGGTGATCCCGGCCGGGAGCAGACTGCTTCCTTTGCTCACCAGGGCACGACGAGCGCCGTCGTCTACGACTATTGAGCCGCGCTGGGCCACGCTTGAGCTGAGCCAGCGAGCGCGGCTGGAACGGCGAGGCCCCTGGCCGCCAAATCGAGTGCCCAAGTGTTCGCCAGCTTCAAGCCGAACAATCACGTCTGTTACGTCTCCGCCTGCAATGACGACATCTATACCGTCGCTCGCGGCCTCGAGTGCAGCCTGCAGTTTTGACCGCATGCCGCCGAGTCCGCCTTGCGACGCCCCGCCCGCGATGCGTTCAAGTTCGTCACGCGGCAGATCACCAGCGTCCGGGATGAGGGTGGCCGACGTCTCGGTTTCCGGATCCGCCGTGTACAGGCCGGCGGTTCGAGACAAGACGTAGAGCCGATCTGCGCCGACGAGCTTCGCGATCAAGACCGAAAGCCGGTCGTTGTCGCCGAATCGCAGCTCCTCGGTAGCAACCACATCGTTCTCGTTAGCGATGGGCACCACGCCGGCATCAAGCAGGCCAGACAACGCGTTGCGCGCGTTCAAGTAGCCCGTACGGTTGTGTAGATCCGCTCGCGACACGAGTGCCTGCGCCACGGTCATGCCTTCATCCGCAAAGCACGACGAGTAGTGGGCCATCAGAGGCGCTTGACCTATGGCCGCCAGCACTTGTCGCGTGACCAGTGTGTCGCCGGCGAGAGACCTTTGCACAACGCCCTTCGTCCGCGAAGGTGCGGGCCGCTCTTGCTCCCTCTCCCTGTGGGAGAGGGTTGGGGTGAGGGTCTTCCGGGCAACAGTCCCCCGGATTACGCAAAGGTCTCCGGCGAGCGAGACGATCGATCGTCCAACCGCCACCGCCCCAGACGTCACCAGCGCTACCTGGGTTCCTCGCGAGCGGATGAGGGCGATCTGCCGTGCCATGTTGGCAACGAAGGCGTGATTAACGCCGGCGTCGCCAGCCAGCAAGCGGGTGCCGCACTTCACCACGATGCGGCGCGATGCGTGCAACGTCACCCAGCAGCCCCTTAGCCTGTGGAATAGCAGCGCACAGATTGTAGGCAGACGCCGCCGTTGGCCCCAACCTCGCGCCTATAATGGCACCCTGCGGCTCAGGCGCCGGTTGCCGCATGGCCGCATATGAGCGAGATGATGGACCGATACGACACCGCGAGCATTCGAAATGTGGCCCTCGTTGCCCACAGCGGCGCGGGCAAGACCACGCTTGCCGAGGCTCTGTACTTCGTAACCGGTAAAGCCTCGCGGCTGGGCCGCGTCGAAGAACACAACACCATTTCCGACTACGACCCCGACGAACACGAGCGGGGAATGTCGATCAATCTGGCCGCCATCGCCTGCGAGTGGGCTGGCTCGAAGATCAACGTGATCGACACTCCGGGGTACGCCGACTTTGTCGGTGAAGTCATCTCTGGCCTGCACGCGGCAGATGCCGCGGCGGTACTTATAGATTCGACCGCTGGAATTGAAGTCGGTACTGAGATCGTGTGGCGCCTAGCGTCCGATTTGAATCGACCGCGAATGCTGATTGTCAGCCGCGTCGACCGAGAGAACGCTGACACAGCATCGGTGGTGGACGACCTGCGAGAGCGGTTCGGGGCAAACGTGGCGCCCATTCAGGTACCGCTGGGCGACGGCGCGGATTTCAACGGCGTCGTCGATCTGTTGGACGGCAAGGCACGCATCTTCGGCGAGAGCGCGTCGTCGGTGGCCGAAGTGCCCGAGGACCTTGCCGACACCGTCGAAGACGCCCGCGAGCAGCTGGTTGAAGCCGTGGCATCTACTGACGATGAACTCCTGGAGCAGTACCTGGAAGGCGAGGAGCTGCGGCGCGAGGATCTGGAGCGCGCATTGCGGGCCGGGATAGCTGACGGAAGCATCTTTCCAGTTCTCTTTACAGCAGCGACCGACCTAAAGGGCGTTCGGGAGGTGCTGGATGCGCTGGCAACTTTGGCGCCGTCGCCGGCCGATGGTCTCGAAGCCGTGTTTAACGGCGACGCTCCGCCAATTGACGGGCCGGTCGTAGCTCAGGTCTTCAAGACGCTGGCTGACCCGTTTGTGGGCAAAGTCTCGATGTTTCGCCTATTTGCAGGCCAGATCGACGGTGACGCTCAACTCGTGGACCAACGCACTGGGCAGACCGAGCGCCTGGCCAACATTCAGTTCGCGACCGGCAAGGAAGGCACACCGGCGCGGCGCGTGGTCGCCGGCGACATTGGCTTCGTGACCAAGCTTGACGGCGTGACGACGGGCGACACGCTGGCCGCGGGCCGGCAAGCCATCGACCTGCCGGCGTTTGCCATGCCGCAGCCCTTATTTGAGGCGTCCATCAGTCCAGAGACGACGGCCGACCTGGACAAGATGGGCACGGCCCTGGCACGCCTGGTGGAAGAGGATCCCTCGCTCCTGTCGTACCGAAACGATGAAACGTCCGAGACAATCCTGGCCGGCCTGGGCGAATCACATGTGCGAATCAGCCTGGAACGAGTACGCCGCAAGTTCGGCGTTGGATTACAGGCCGACGTTCCTCAGGTGGCCTACCGCGAGACCATCCGCAGAACCGTCAACGCGCATGGCCGCCACAAGCGGCAGTCGGGTGGACACGGACAATTTGGCGACGTTCACATTGAGTTCTCGCCGCTGGCACGCGGTTTGGGGTTCGAGTTTGAAGACCGTGTCGTTGGCGGGCGTGTCCCACGCCAGTACATCCCGGCCGTAGAGAAGGGACTTCTGGAAACGATCGGTCGTGGACGGTTGGCGGGCTATCCAATGGTGGACGTGAAAGCGGCGCTGTTCGACGGCCAGTACCACTCGGTGGATTCGTCCGACGAGTCGTTCCGCATCGCGGCACGCCTGGCCTACGAGGACGGCGTTTCGCAGGCCGGCCCCGTGATTCTGGAGCCGATCCTCAAGCTCGACATCATGATTCCCGACGGCAATACGGGGGACGTGATTGGGGACATCAGTTCAAAGCGCGGACATGTGCTTGGCATGGCGCCGGTCGAAGGTGAGCCGGGCTTCTCTGTCGTGGAGGTTGAGGTGCCGGAGGCTGAGGTTCAGCGCTACGCGACGGACCTGCGCTCGATCACCCAGGGACGCGGACGCTTCACGCGCGAATTCGTGCGCTATGAAGAGGTTCCGCCCAACATCCAGGAACAAATCGTCGCGATGGCCGCACGACAGCGAGACGGGTCCAGCTAGGGCGCCGCCACACGAGGGATCCTATGGACACTCCGCAACGCGAATTTCTGAACTCCCTCATCGACGCGCCCAGCCCGTCGGGCTACGAGCAACCGGTACGCCGCGTCTATCGCGACTACACCGAAGGCTTTGCCGACAGTGTGCGCTCGGACGTGCACGGCAACATCATCGCCAGCCGCAACCCGCAGGGCATGCCGCGTCTCATGTTCGCCGGGCATTGCGACGAGTTGGGCTTCCAAGTCAACTACATCACCAGCGAAGGTTTCATCTATTTCAACACCATTGGCGGTCACGACGCAGGGCTGGTACCCGGCCGCCGTGTAGTTCTCCACACCCGCAATGGACCGGTCCCGGGTGTCACCGGCCGGCGCGCAATCCACCTGACGCCTCTCGACGAGCGAGGGAAGCCGGCCAAGATCGAGGACATCTGGATCGATATCGCGGTGGCGGACAAGGACGAGGCGGCCAGCCTGGTGCAGATCGGCGACCCGATTACGTACGACGTGGGAATACAGGACCTGCGCAACGGCGTCGTCGCCGGGCGGGCGCTCGATAACAAGGTCGGCGCCTGGGTGGTCGGCGAGGCGCTTCGCCGGATCGATGGCGCACAACTGCAAGCGTCGGTCCATTCCGTGGCCACGGTGCAGGAAGAGATCGGGCTGCGCGGCGCGGAGACGAGCGCGTTTGGTATCGACCCACTGGTGGCGGTTGCGGTGGACGTGACGCACGCGACCGATCACCCCAACATCAATAAGAAGACCGCTGGCGATGTGACGCTGGGCGGCGGCCCTACGGTTTCGCGCGGGCCCAATTTCAACCCGGTGGTCGTGGAGAAGCTGATCGAGGCGGCGGAAGCCCTGGATATGCCAATTCAAATGGAAGCGGCAGGACGAGGCACGGGAACGGATGCGAACGCGATCCAGCTCACGCGGGCCGGAGTTGCCACGGGGCTGGTCAGCGTCCCCCTGCGCTACATGCACACGCCGTCCGAGGTCGTTGCGCTGGCCGACGCCGACGCGGCCGCCACCTTGTTGGCGGAGTTCGCGAATCGACTCTCACGGGACGACGACTTTACGCCGTAGGCAGTACCGACACGTCGGCAATCTCGCCGGTCGACCGGACGCGGAAGGCGCCTCTCAGGCCGTAGGCGTTCGCACGATGTGGGCCGGCACGTCCTCGATTGCGCGTTCGGCCCAGAACGGATCGGCGGTGAATAGAAATACCTGCCGATCGCCAGGCATATCGGCCAAGGCCGCCAAGCCGCTGGTCGTACGTCCTGGATCCCAGTTGACGAACATTTCATCCAGAAAAAGCGGCAGTGGCTCGTCACCTTCGACCAGATCGACCATGGCCAGCCGCAGCGCGAAGTAAATCTGCTGAATCGTCCCGCGGCTGAGCGGAGTGTCTACGTTTTGGGGAAAGTCCTCGCCACTTCGCCTGACTTGAAGTTTCACCTCGCCTGAAGAGGCGTCATCGACGGTGAGCAGGTCATAGCGTCCGCCGGTAAAGTGCCGCAGGTGGCGCCCGGCGGCCGTCAGCAGCGGCGCTTGGTAGCGCTCGCGGTAGGAATGCTCAGCCATCAGAACCACCTGCCGCAATAGCGCCAGCCGGTCGTGTTCGCGCCGCACAAAATCCAGATGCTCCTCCGCCGCTTGAATCGCACCCATGATGTGGGCGGGTCCCGGCTCGCCGGTAAGCCGGTTGCGCTCGGTCGTTCGCTGACCCTTTTCGGCTGCCAGATCCTGTCCCTCTGCTCGGAGTTCCTCAGCGTACAGGCGGAGAGCGACACGTTCGGAGTCGCTCAGGCCGACCGTATGGCCTGCTGCAACTAGCTCCTCGGCCTCCGTGACGCGCTCGCGCCAGCCCGGATCGTCACGCTCAAGATCGGAAAGGACTCGTCCGGCTTCGGCCCGTAGTTCCAAGGCTTGCCTGAACCGGTCCAGTCCAACCAGAGGATCAGCACCTCTGGGATCGAGCGCCGCCAGGGACGAGTCGATCCGCTCGAGCTCGAGCACGGCGGCTTCTCGTTCCCGACCGCAGGTCTCGACGACCTCGCGCAGCTCCGGGAGCTCAGAAGTAGCGTCAGCTGCGGCGCGTTCGACTTCCAGCGCGCCGCGAAGGGAGCGCAACGCGGCCGGCGCCGATTCAAAGGGAGCGGCCGGCAACTCGAGCGCAAGTGTCTGCCGCAAGCGTTCACCATCAGCACGCCAGGCAGCAAGGCGCTTGCCCACATCGTCCCGATTGCTACGAAGTCGCTGGGTGTCCCGGATCGACTGACGCATATCTTCCAGGTCACGAACCAATCCATCGTCGGGCGCTTGGCGGTGAATCGGTGCGACCGGAACTTCGGCGACAACCGCCAGAAAGTCGGTCTGGGCGGCCTTGAATTCAGTTTCCGCGTTGCGGGCCACGCCACGAGCCGCTGTCTCGGTTTCCAGTGCACCGGCCAGCCGCTGGACATCATGTTCGCGTTGCAGGGCTGCGTCTCGCATGGCCTGGCTATGAGCGATCTCTGCCGCGATGTCGGCGTCGGTATCGAGATCAAGCCCGCGAAGGCGGGATTGCCAGTCAGCGCGCGGCGCCGCGGCGGACCGTCGACGCGTGACAAATGCATAGGTGACGGCCGCGAGCGTGCCAGCCCCCAAGATCGCCAGCAGGGTCCCGGCCTGGCCACCAATCGCGAGACCGGTCACTAGCGCCACAACGCCGGCGAGACCTAGGGCCGCGAGGATCGGCATCGGAAGAGTCGACCGCGCTGGCTGCTGGTGGGCGGCAATCCTGCGCGCCATCTCAATCTCCTGTAGTTTGCACAGTCGCTCGTCAGCGTCGGCTCGGCTCGGCGTCGACTCAGAAGCAGCTAGCGACTGTTCCAGACGCGCGCGTTCCGACTGGACGGAGCGCAGAGCCTCGCTGGCAGCTTGGAGTTTCCGGCGTGCCTCATTCGCAAGACGTAGGCGACCACGCAACTCAGCCACCGAAAGACTGAGAAGCGCGTTGCGAGTTGTTTCATCGACTTCCTCGGAAACCAGCGTGCGCCCGGCCACCTCGCGAAGGGCGCCAGTGCGACGCTGCAGCTCCGCGTTCATACTGTCGATTCGATCCTGATTCGCCTGAGCCAGTGCGAGCTCGCGGTCCTGGCGCTCGATGGCAATGCGGGCGTCCAGCAAGCGCCGCGTCGGTTCGTCAATCTGTATTAACTGTTCACGCGCCTCGATCTCCCGCTGGTGCGCCCTGTTCGTCTCAGAAAGTTCCTCGAGTCGCTCCACGAGGGCGGCGCGGCGTTCGGGGGTTTCGTCGGGAAGCCGACCTGTAGGCACAAGCTCGTCCGCCCGGACGTTCAATTGATCCATGCGTTCCGCGCGCCGGACCAGAGGCGCCAACGTGGCGTCGCGCTCCAGGACCAGTTCGATGCGCTGAAGCTCCTGGGAGTTCCTTTTCAGATCGGCGGTGATTTCGTCAATCCGGTCGTTATTCCGCTCAATCTGCAAGCGTCGCTGGCTTGCCTCGCGAAGGCTGTCGCGCAACTCCCGGATCTCGACAGCGATTTCGCGAGATTCCGGCCTACCGCGGCGGTCAGGCCGCCAGAGACGCCTGCGCTCGGCGTCGAGCGCACTCACGACCTCACGCGATGGGCGCAGAAAGTCGTACGAACTGCCGCCCAACACCCGGTCCTGGACGTGTTGCCAGGCCCGAGGATCAAGGCCAAGCGCTTCCTCCTGGGTCAAGGCATAGACGTTCTTGAAAACGTCGCGCGTCATCAAGCCCACTGACGGAATGGGCCGATTCGCCAATCTTTCCTCGCCTTCGGCACGAGTGATGTGGCCTTCGGGTCGTGAGGTGAGTCGTCGGGCGATGCGGATCGGCGCGCCATCGCTCAACTCGACGTCGAGCCGGCCGTCCAAAAAGCGACCGTCCCAAGGACGATAGGGATGCGCGTCTGCCCTGGCCGGCGAGAAGCCGAAAAGTGCGCTGGCAAAGAACTCGAACAGAGCACTCTTCCCAGACTCGTTTGGTCCCAGCACAACCACGACGTCGTGATGCGCCAGACCCGATTCACCCCATTGATCAATGGGCCCAAAGGCACCGATGGACCAGCCGTCAATCCTCACGCGAAGTCCTTGCGCAGAAGACGCTCCGCCGCGGCGGCGTCGAGCCCGTCGACCAGCTTGCGTAGGTATGCCAAGCGTTCGACTTCATCGGCGTGCTCGTCTCCAAGAGCCAACTCCCGCGGAGCTAGTCGCGATAGCAGATCGTCGTCGTGGCCTGCCCGCTCGATCAGTTCCAGGGCTTCGCCGAGTACATGCCGCTGGCCAACGTGCCGGCTAAGGTCTATCGGCGGATAGAGGCCAACATCACGCACTTCGACATCAAGCGCGCCGAGGGACTCGGACAGGTATTCAACCAGACCGGCGCGTTCGTCTTCGCGACGAAGGACCGTGGCTAGGGGGCACGGACCGGCCAGTTCCACGCGCAGGACCCACTCCTGGCCAGGGAGGACGTTTCCGTCTGATTCCTGCTGTCGATCGAATTCCGTCCGGACCGCGTTTTGGACATCAACGATGCTGTTGGCGTCGCTCAGGACAGGGACAGTTAGCCGCTCCCAGCGGATCGGTGCGAGCGGCTGAAAGCGCGCTTGGGGTGGCTCCGGTGGGTGGAGGTCAACCACCAGCGCGCCCTTGGCGCCCGTTTCGCCGAAGTCCCGCCCCTGCAGATTGCCCGGATACCAGGCGGGGGAGTCCTCGCGGAGGCGTTGACGCTTGTGGATGTGTCCGAGCGCCCAGTAGTCGTAGCTGGGATCGAGATCGGACAAGCCGGCGGGTGCGTAGACGTTGCCAGCTTCGTCGTCCGCCGCCCCCTGCGCGCCGCCGACATCTGCGTGAAGTAGCGCGACCGCAGGTTCGGGGCCGGGTGCAGGTGGGAACGACACCGCAAGGTTGGTCGACTCGTGGGTCGTCTGATGCCCCGCGGCCACGACCCAACCCACGCGGTCGCCGTCACGATGGATGGGAATTCTTCGTGGCGTTGCGGAGTTGTGCAGGTGAAAGCCGGCCGACGGCCAGGCAATGTGAGCTGCGCGATAGTTCGTGCGGCCAGGGTCGTGATTGCCGGTGGCATATATCACCGTGACGCCGGCGTGGGTTAGCCGGGCCAGCTCGCTCGTCAGTGCGTGCTCGGTGGCGACAGTCAGCCATTCGTTGTCAAACAGGTCGCCGGCGATCAGCAGCGCGTCAGCGTCTTCCTGGATGGTGAGGTCGACCAGGGCGGAAAATGCCTCGCGGCCCGCGTCCTGAAGGCGCTGCCTCAGCGCCGCGTCGTGGCGTCGATAGGGGGTGTCGAGGTGGATGTCAGCGGCGTGAACGATGCGCACCCGGCCTGCCCACTTCCTGGAACTTCAACCTGCGGATCATATATCCAACGCTGGACCAGCCATGTCGTCGCGGGCCTTGCCACGGCCCGAACGACCGCCGGATCCTAATTGCAGCTAGACGCCGATGGCGTAGCCATCCCGCCTCGGATCGGCCCCGCCCTGCAGCGCGCCGGTGTCGGGGTTACGGCTTGCGCCCTGCATGCCGCCGACGGCCATGGCCCAGGGGTCGGTGGCTTCGACGCCGTGGCCGCGGGAACTGAGAGCGTCGATCACGCTCTGGTCGATGCGCGATTCCACGAGCACGGTGTCGCCATCCATGAGCCGCATGCGTGGGGCTTCGATGGCCGCCTGCACGTCCAAGCCAAAGTCCACGTGTTGCACAAGGGCTTGGGGCTGGGTCTGGCAGATGCCGTAGCTGCCCGGCGTTCCCAGAGCCAGGACCGGCTCGCCATCGCGCAGCGTGATGGTGGGGGCAATTGGCAATGAGAGCGGCGCGCCGGGGTAGAGGTGGTTCGGGCTGAGCGGGTTCAGATCGCCCCACCTGAGGAGATCGTTGGTCAGCACGCCATGGCCCTGCACGACGATGCCCGAGCCGAAGCCTGCGCCCAGGCTCTGGGTCAGGCAGATCGCGTTGCCTTCGGCGTCCATCACCGAGAACGACGTGGTGTGCTCGAGCATGGGATCCGGCTGCGAGCCCAGCGGCGGTGGGGCGCCGATCTGTTCAGTGGGTCCGTTCACGGCTTGGGTCGAGTCCAGCAGACCGCGCAGGCGGTCCAGGTTCTGGTCCCCCAAGATCTCTTCGACGATCTCGATTGGCGCGTTGGCGTGCCGGAAGCGTGCTCGGGATGACAGGCGAATCGCTCGGATCATCGCGTCCAGATGCTCCGCGCCGTTTCGTTCCAGCGCGCCGATGTCCAGATGGCTGACGAGGGCCAGGGTCATCAGCATCTGGAAGCCCTCCGAGGGCGGCGGGGCGCCATTGACTTCCAGATCGCGGTACGGAATCTTGATCGGTTCCATCCAGCGAGCTTCCACAGCTGCCAGGTCGTCCATGGACAGCGCGCCGCCCAGCGCCTGGATCTCGCAAACGAGGGCCTGGCCTAGCGGACCTTGATAGAGGTGGTCAGCGCCCTCGCTGACCAGGGCCTCGTACGTTGCGGCCAGATCGTGCTGACGCAGCATCCAGCCGGCGTCAGGCTCCTCGCCGTTGTCAAGGAAGATCTCCGACCAGCCGGCGAACACCTCCGCAATGTCATTCAGACGGCCGCCAATCATGTGGGCGTTGCCTTCACTGACGGGGAAGCCGCCGCGCGCCAGATCGATGGCATCGGCGAAGACTTCAGCGCGTGTGCGCGTGCCGTAGGTGTCCAGCAGCTTCATCCATCCGGCCAGACTGGCGGGCGGCCCGACGCCGTGTGGACCGCGAGTCAGATCGTCGTAACGCCGGGCGATGGGGTCGAACTTGAGGGGCACCGCCGGGGTGAAGTCCAGGCAACGCACGCGGCGTTCGTCGGCCACGTAGACCATGGCCGTGCCCATGCCGGCCAGTCCGGACATGTAGGGCTCGACGACGTCTAGCGCGGCCGCGGTGGCCACGGCAGCATCAAAGGCGTTGCCGCCGTTGGACAGGATGCGGGCGCCCGCCTGCGCCGCCAGGGGATGCGCCGCCGCTACTACGCCGCGGCGGGAGGTGATGCTTGGTCGCCGTCCAAACATACGCGCCCTACTCTTTGCGATCCGTCAGAAACCGCATGATGCGCGCTTCCGGCCACCATGTCATATGCGGAGCGCACGCGTGCCGCTACGGCTGGCCAGCGGGCGGTTAGTAAGCCTCGGCCACGTCCTCCAACGCCTGCCGGTTCAAGACGTCGATGCGCTTGCGGCCGATGGCGATTAAGCCGGAGTTCTTGAGTTCGTTGAGCGCCTGCGTCGCGGTCTCCCGCGACGTTCCCACGCGCTCGGCTAGGTCGTTGTGAGTCAACCCCGTGACACGTGCATTGGCTTCCGAAGTGAGCCGAAGGATCAAGGTGGCCAACCGGGACGTGAGGGACTTGAGCGCCAAGTCCTCCAGCTGCGTCTCGGCCTCGCTCAGCCGGTCTGCCAGCGTTTGCATGATGCGGACGCCAACGATCGGGTAGCGGCCCATCAGGTACTCCAGATCACGTGGGCTCATCACGCATAGCGTCGAATCTTCAACTGTCTCGGCGAACGAGTCGTAGACGGACTGACCGAGCAGCGCCATCTCGCCAAAGAACATGCCCGGTTCGATGTTGGAGATGATGAAACGCTTACCGTCCGGCGAGATGCGGTAGATCTGGACGCTGCCGCTCTTTAACAGGTAGAGCGCCTCGGGCTTGTCGTCCGGCTGAAAGATGATCCGTGCGGCCCCGACCGTCGACATCCGCGTGCTTCGCTCAACTTCGTAAATCTGCCTCTCCGTGAGGTCCTGGAAGACCTCAACCTGCCGCAGGTAGCGGCGCTTGAGCTCGCCCGGGTCCTGGCGTTGGCCGCCTCTACCCGCTTTTCCAGCGCGAGGCAATCTGCGCTCAGGCATCACACACCGCCCACACTCGTTGCGTCGTCAGGCCGTTGTCCGCCCGCGACCTGGCCGAGCTGTTGAGATGGAAAACCCACCGTCCCGACCGCATGTTGGCACAGTTACGACGCTGACCTGCGTCTGGGCGCCGCAGGCGCCCAGCGCGAGCTTCACCCCAACGTTGGGCCAAACGGTGCTCGTTCGTCCGGACCGCCAAGGTTGATGGTCCGGGCAGCCTCACGGTCACGCTGCATGGCGGCCACCAGCTCTTTCTCCGAGCCAAAGGCCTCCTGTCCTCGCAACCAGGCTCGGACGAACGTACGAAGCCCGCTGCCATAGATATCGCCGCTGAA
Organism: Chloroflexota bacterium; assembly: GCA_965263175.1. Classification (GTDB taxonomy): domain Bacteria; phylum Chloroflexota; class UBA11872; order UBA11872; family UBA11872; genus UBA11872. The sequence goes on along the minus strand of OZ253587.1, from coordinate 1,415,515 downwards.
TCCAACGAGATGAGTTTCGAAGAGCCGGTCGCCACCGCCAAACGTCGGCCGTGTTCCCACGCTGATCAGCGCCGGGTAGAGCATTGGATCGCCGTCCACCAATGCTGATCCCGCGTAGACGCCGTCCGCGGGCAGCACCAGCCAGGACGGGGTCTGTACGTTGGCTGTGGCAAAACCAAGGGCGCGACCGCGACCATCGCCGCGGCCGACCGTTCCGTACACACTGTGCGTGCGACCCAGAATGCCACTAAGCCGGTCCAAATCGCCCTCAGCCAGCGCGTTCCGAGCCTGGCTGCTGGAAATCGCGCCGGGTTCGCCCTCGTAACGCACGGGCACGTGGGTGAACGCCAGGCTTGGCGCAAGACGCGCGATGACATCCGGGGTTCCTGCCCGATCCCGTCCAATGGCGGCGTTTGGCCCGGTGACGAGCGTTCGCATGTCGAGCCGATCATTCAGGTCGCGCAGAAAGTCCGCAGCCGAGCGGCGCGAGAACTTCCGGTCGAACCGCAGCACGACCACGTCGTCCACACCTGAAGCAGCCAGCAAGGCAATCCGGTCGTCAAGCGTGGTCAACAGGCGCCGGGGTTCGGACGGCCGCAGAACCCACTCGGGCGGGGGCCAGAGGGTTACGGCAATCGCGCGGCCGTCGGCCTGCTCGGAGGCCGTCCGACAGGTTGCGGCCAGCAACGCTCGATGCCCGCGGTGAACGCCGTCAAAGCGGCCAATCGTCACGGCGGCATCGCCCAGCGGAACAAATGTGTCGTCTTCTCGAAACACGCGGAAGCGGTGGGCGACCGGCGCCTTCCCCATTACGCGGGCTTCCACACGACGCGCGGCGTCGAGCACCCAGCCTGCCCGACAGCAAGCCCCAGAAAGTCGCCCTGGCCGTCATACAGTCGGTGCAGGCCCGCGGTGGCGCGGTTGAGGGCGCGCCCGTGACTGAAATCAACCCGCGCGTTGTCGCTGAGAATGGCCGCCGGCAAGTGTTCGACCGCGGTATCCGGCGCATAAAGCAGCGTGTCGAGGTAGCCCTCGCGCGCCGCAATGTCGATCTGCCACATCTCGGTTGCCGCGCTCAGCGTGAAGGGTCCGACTCGGGTTCGCACCAGTCCGAACAGCATGGCCCCGCAGCCGAGCGCCGTGCCAAGATCACGGGCCAGCGCCCGAATGTACGTGCCGGACGAGCATTCGATTCGGAGACCAGCCAGCAGGGCGTCGCTGGAGTCCTCCCCGCCCGTAAAGTGCAGGCGACCGTCAGCCACACGCACGCTTATGCGGCCCGCCGCCACGAGGTCCAGCGTACGAACGTGAACTTGACGCGGCTCTAGATCTAGCTGCCGGCCGGCGCGGGCGGACCGATAGGCGCGCACGCCTCCCACCTGCACGGCGGAGTAGTCCGGCGGACGTTGTTCGATCGCACCCGTGAACGCCGGGAGCAGCTCCTCGACCGCGCGCGGCGGCGGCGGCCGGCGGGGCCCGGTGGTTGGATGCGTCTCAAGGTCGTAGGAAGGCGTCTCCACGCCGAAAAGCACGGCGGCCTCGTAAGTCTTGGGCATTCCCAGGATGTAGCCGCTCAGCCGCGTGGCACGCCCCACGGCCAGTGGCAGGACTCCCCACGCCAGCGGGTCCAGGGTGCCGCAATGTCCCACGCGCCGCACGCCGACGGCGCGGCGTACGCGCCCGACAGCCTGCGTGGAACCGACCCCAATTGGCTTATGGACATTGAGGAATCCGCCATCGGGTGGCCGCTGCCCATCAGGCGCCATCGTTGGGCTGAGCCGTGAGGGCTTGCGCTGCATCGTCATCCGCCTGATCGGCGTGGCGCTGGGCAATCGCCTCGGCGGTCAGCATCTCCGGGTCGAGCTGAAAGCGAACATGCGGGATGCGGTAGACGCGAATGCGAGTTGCGAGTTGGCGGCGGACAAACTTTGATGCGCGCTGCAGGGCCACCACCGATTCCTCGGCGCTGCGCGCGTCGCCCAGCGGCGTTACGAAAACGATGGCCTGCGTCAGATCTGGCGAAAGCGATACACGCTGCACGGTCACAAACCCAATCGCCGGATCCTCGAGGCGGCGCTCTATGACATCGCTGACCTCACGCGCGATCTGGGCTTCGATCCGTTGGGCACGGCGCGTAGCGATGATGCGGCCTCCGGAGCTACGGCATCCGTTCTTCGGTGTGGCTGGCCTCGATGACGTCGGCGAGTTGAATCTTCGTGGTGGTCTCAATCGACAGCCCACAATCGAAGCCTTGCCGAACCTCGTCTACCACATCGGAGAACCGGCGAACCGTCAGGATGTGGCCGGCGCCAATCTCCTCGTCGCCGCGCAGAATCCGTACCCGGGCGCCGGTGTATACGCGACCAGAGAGCACCATGCCGCCCACGATCTGGCGCGCTCGCTCGGTGCGGAACTCGCCGCGTATCTCAAGCCGGCCGTCGACCACTTCAACCTGCTCAGGCTTAATTGAACCCTTGAGCGCCGCGGCAACGTCGTCGATCAGCTCATAGATCGTGCGGTAGGTACGTACGTCAACGTTCTGACGTTCGGCTTCCGCCGCCGCCGTGGCGTCAACGCGTACATTGAACGCAAGCACCAGACCTTTCGCGGCCGACGCGAGATTCACATCCGACTCGGAAACGGTTCCCACACCCTCGAAGACCACCATGGCGCGGGCTCGCTCGTCGCCGAGCTGGTCAATCGACTTCACCACGGCGTCAACGGACCCGGCGGTATCCGCTTTAACGACCAGATTGATTTGCTGGAGGCGGCCCGCCGTCATCTGCGCAGCGAGTGATTCGAGGCTCAATCGCATGGCCTGATCGCCGCTGCCACGCGCCGGCGTGCGGACTTGCTGTCGGCGCCGGTTGCGCCGGCGCGCGGTGACGCTGAGCGGATCGCCAACCTCCGGCATCGCGTCCAGACCCACGACTTGAACGGGCGCGGAGGGCCGGGCGGATCTGATCCGCCCCCCGCTGTCGTCAAACAGCGCCCGCACGCGGCCGCTGATTTCACCAGTTGTGATGGTGTCGCCAACCTTCAGCGTGCCGCGCTGCACCAACACTGTTGCAATCGGTCCCTGACTGTGATCGAGTCGGGTTTCGATAATCGTGCCCTCGGCCGGGCCATCCACGGGGGCGCGCAACTCCTCGAGCTCGGCCGTCAGGCTAATGTATTCGAGCAGATCGTCGATACCCTGACCCTCGAGGGCCGACAGCGGGACCGCGACCACGTCCCCGCCGAAGTCTTCGACGACGATTTCGTGCTCCGTGAGCTGCTGAAGCACTCGATTCGGGTTGGCGGACTGCAGATCGATCTTGTTGACCGCGATGATGATCGGAACGCTGGCCGCCTTGGCGTGCCCAATGGCTTCCACCGTCTGCGGCATGATGCCGTCATCGGCGGCAACCACAATCACGACTATGTCCGTAACGCCCGCCCCGCGAGCGCGCATGGCGGTGAAGGCCTCGTGCCCAGGCGTGTCAATGAAGGTAATAGCACTTCCGTTCATGGGAACCTGATAGGCCCCAATGTGCTGAGTGATGCCCCCGTATTCGGTATCAACGACGTTGGAGTTGCGGATCGCGTCGAGCAACGTGGTCTTGCCGTGATCGACATGGCCCATCACCGTCACGACCGGTGGACGAGGCTCACCTACGGGAGGTGCCTCGGAATCCGGCTGCTCAACTTTCCGAGTCAGTGCGGGGGCGGCATTGTCTCTATCCGCTTCCTCAATAATTGCAACACCGAGCTTGCTCATGACGGCGCGCGCGGTATCGCGATCGATGGCCGCGTTTATCGTCGTCAGCACACCACGGTTGAGCAGTTCCATGATGATGTCGGTTGGCGGCACCGCGGACCGTTCGGCGATGTCGGCAATCGAGGCCGAGGCTGGCATTGCGACCTGTCGCAACTCAATCGCCGGCGCCTCCTGGGGCTCGGCGGGCTGTTCTTCGGTAGTTGACCCGGGCCGCTGCGGCGGCCGGCGGCGGGCGCGCGGACGGGGCGGCGGGCGGCGGCGCGGGCGCCGGCGGCGAGCCATGCTAGTGAACGCTCCCGGCCGCACGAACGAGACGTTCGCGCTCGACGTGTTCGATCAAGCTCTCAGCCTTGTCGTGATCAATGGACACTCCCAACTGCCTACTCAGAATGCCGCGTGCGAGCGCCATCTGCACACATCCCTCGTCGAGGGAGAGATACGCGCCTCGACCATTGAGCCGACCCGACGAATCGCAGCGCACATCGCCGTCGGGCGTGCGCACGATTCGGATGAGTTCGCGCTTGGGCCGCTTCACGCGCGTCACAATACACGTACGAGCAGGATCAGGGCGGGCGATGGTCAGCTCCCGGGTCTGGCGGCTTCACGCTCGACGCGCTCCGCCGTTCGAGTCGAAACGTCGTCCTCTGAGATTCGGGAGGCGTCTTCGACCAGTTCATGGTCGGCCTCACCCGTTTCACTGTCCACAGAACTCTCGGGTTCGGCAACGCCCACAGCTTCCGCTGGCTCCGCCGCGTCCCGAATCGTGATCTTGAATCCGGTCAGCCTGGCCGCCAAGCGTGCGTTCTGGCCTTCACGGCCAATAGCCAGCGACACCATATCCGACGGCACAAACACATCAGCCACCCGCTGCGTCAGATCGACGTGGACGTTGCGCACACGCGCAGGGCTCAGCGCGTTGGCCACGTATACGCGCGGTTCGTCGTGGTACAGGATGATCTCAACCTTCTCCTGTCCAAGTTCGCGCAGCACGTTCTGGATGCGCGTCCCGCGCATGCCCACCGCCGAACCTACGGGGTCAAGTCCCTCCTGACGCGAGCGAACCGCCAGCTTGGTACGCACCCCGGCATCGCGCGCGATCGCCGCAATCTCGACCAGGCCGTTCTGAATCTCGGGGACCTCGCGTTCAAACAGCCGCCGCACAAAGTCCGCGTGCGAACGCGAGACGCGCAACTGGGCGCCCCGTCCCCCGTCCGCCACCTCAAGCAGCAGCACGCGCATGCGCTGACCGGAGCGATAGAACTCACCTGGCGCCTGATCGACGGGAAGCATAATTGCTTCACCACGTCCGAGGTCAACGAAGACGCCCCGGTTCTCCACGCGGGTTACGCGCCCAACGAGCATCTGACCCTGGTGCTCTATGAAGTGCGTGTAAATCTCCAAGCGCTCAGCATCACGTAGCGCCTGCTGCATCGCCTGCCGAGCCTTTTGGGTAGCAATGCGCCCAAAGTTTGGCGGCGTGATGTCGATCTGAAAGATCTCGCCCAACTCCATGGTCTCTTCGTAGCTCCGAGCCTCAGCCAGGGAGATCTGGTGAATCTCGTCCGTCACCGCCTCGACGACGGTCTTGTTGGCATACACGGTCGAGTCACCCGTCTCCGGGTCGATCTCGATGTCGATGTCGTCGTAGTCGCTGTTGTAGTCCTCAAAGGCCGAAGTGATGGCCGTGCGCAGGGCACTAACGACCGCCTCAATCTGAATGCCCTTCTCGTCGGCAAGCTGCTGGAGCGCCAACATGAAGTCACTGCGCACGGGATAGCCTCCTCAGGACGTTTGGACCGCTTCCCTCCCCCGGGAATCAGACGAGCCCTCGCCCGCCCATAGCGACAGTGCGACTGAGCGCAGTCTAGCACTTTGTGCCGCTGCCGGGCGAACCTGACTCGAATTGACTATTTGAAGCTACAAAAGCTCCCGTTATGGCATTCGTGATCCGACAAATTCCAAGTGCCTTCTGACCGCTCCAGCAGCTAGATCAGACGGTCCTCGTCAGCGTCAAAGACATACGCTTCGTCCACCGGGATTTTGGCGTACACCGTGGTGTTGCGGTCCCATTCCTCCTCAAGCGGCCGCTTGGCGATCACCCGCGATCCGGCGAGGTCAAAGGTGACTTCCTTGCGCTGCTCGGAGAAGTGGGTCTCCACCCAGTACACGTCAACCGGTACGGAGCCGTCCACCTGATGATGAGTCAACTCGATCGCCTCGGGTCGAACGCCCAGATTCACCGGCGCGCCTTCGCGGTTGCCGAGCGCGTCGTTTCGCAGGTCGACGAATTGACCGTCCACGCGCACGCCGCCACCTTCCGCCTTCGCCGGCATCAGGTTCATTGGCGGCAGACCCACAAACCCGGCCACGAACATGTTGGCCGGGTTGTCGTAAATCTCGCGGTAGGTGTCGAGCTGTTGGATCTTGCCGGCCTGCATCACGGCAATCCGGTCACCCATGGCCTGGGCTTCGGTCTGGTCGTGTGTGACGTACACCGTCGTGATGTTGAACCGGCGCAGCAGCCGCTTGATTTCAACCCGCGTACGGCTTCGGAGCTTGGCGTCCAGATTTGACAGCGGTTCGTCAAAGAGGAAGACCGTCGGGTCGCGCACGATGCAGCGAGCGATCGCCACGCGTTGCTGCTGCCCACCGGAGAGCGCCTTTGGACGACGGTCAAGGAGCTGATCGAAGCCGACGCCCATGATCTGGGCGACGATCTCCACGCGCTCGTCAACTTCCTCCTCACGCTTGTGCATCTTGAAGAAGAATCCAAGGTTCTTCTTGCTGTGCATGTGCGGATAGAGGGCGTAGTTCTGGAACACAATGCCTACGCGCCGCTCCTTGGCGCCGAGCGTGGTCCAGTCCTCCTCGCCATACCTGATTGTCCCGCTGTTGGGGTCGTCCAGCCTGATGAGGCCGGCGATCACACGCAGCATCGTGGACTTGCCGCATCCTGACGGACCGAGAATCGCGACGGACTCGCCGTCGTGAATGTTGAGGCTCACGCCGTCGATGGCGTGGATCTTGCCGTCGTGGTAGTTGGCTTGCCCCACCAGGTCGGACTTCTCGTCCTCGGGCGTACCGCCAGTCTGGCCGAAAATCACGGCTGCCGGGTCTGAGTCTTCCTTGAAGATCACCCGAGCGTCTCGAATCTGAACGTCAGCCATCAAACGCCTCCGAGCTTTTCGTTAACTTCGGTGGACGTGCCGTCACAGGCCCCGCCCCTGCGCCTCCACGCCGAATGCGTGGAGCCGGTCTTGCGTCATTCGCATTGCCACGAGTGCCAGGGTGCTCGCCATCAAGAACACCGCCGGGAAGATAAGCAGCATGCTGAGCACAATGCTACCCACAACAACGACAAAGTAGGCGATGGACGACCCAGGCGAGCTCAGCGCCATGACCGCCGCGTTGCGAAACAGGTGGTAGATCGACATGTCGTACCGGATGAACATCGGATACAGATAGGCCTGCGCCGCCGTCCATAGCACGACGAAGTACAGCGAAAGGAATCCCAACGCCTGGATGAGGAGTTGGCCCGTCCCGGTGTAGAAGATAAACCCGACGACCAAGCCGTAGAGCAGGCACATGTCCACCACGAAGAGGAGCCAGCCGCGCGCGAAGTTGGAGCGAAAACCGTGCCAGAAGTCGCGAGCCTCAACGTTCTCGTACTCCATATGGCGGTGCGCCACGTAGAAAAGTGCAGCCGTGGCTGGCCCGGCCAGCGCGCCGCCCACGACGGTCCCACCCACGACGAACACGAAGAACTGAACGCCGGTGACGGGTGCATCCGTCTGCAGTACGGCCTGCTGGAGGGCAAAAGCGCCTGGAATCCCGACAATGGGCACCAGCGGCAGCATGGCAAGGAACCACAGAAAGTTGCCGACCAACGCTAACGCTTTGAGGTCGTAGTACACCTGCGCGAACGCCCACCAGGTGTGTCGAAATACGTCAGCCACAGCGCCTCTCAGCGGGAACGTTGGAAGGCGGCGCCCCGCACCCGCATGGTAGCCGAGGCTCGGACCGCACCCTATACCGAATTGCGCTCACACCTCGCAGGCCTGCAGGTCGACTCAGGCAGCTACTCGCACGGGCAAACGATCAATCATCTCGCGCAGCAGGTGGGTCGTCTGGTTGGTACTGCCGCAGCACGATCCAACCACTGTCACGCCGGCATCAATCCACTGCCGAGCGAACTCAACCATCTTCTCCGGCGGATACAGGTAGCAGACCCGGCCATCGATCAACTCGGGCACGCCGGCATTCGACTGGGCCATGAGCGGCCGACGCGGCCCTGCCGCCAGCATCTGGTCAAGAATCTGCGTCATCTCGTCAGGGCCGTTCCCACAGTTGCAACCGACGACGGCGGCGCCGGCTTCCTCACAGGCGCGCATACCGTCCGCCGGCGCCACGCCCATCATGGTGTGCAGGTTGATGTCGTAGGTCATCGTGGCAAAGACTGGCAGGCCGGTTGAACTGGCGGCCTGGATTGCAATCTGGACTTCGCGGATGTCGCTGAAAGTCTCGCAGAGCAGAATGTCGACGCCTCCTTCGGCCAGTTGTTCCGCCTGAACCCGAAAGGCCTCGGTCATTCGAGCTTCGGTGACGTCGCCGAGCGGCTCAAGAAAGTCGCCGCTCTGCCCAATGTCGCCAGCGACCCACGCGTCGGTGCCGGCCACGGCCCGGGCCTGCTCAGCCGCGCCGCGATTGATGGCTTCAGACTTGTCAACCAAGCCGGCCCGTTCGAGTCGGATCAGGTTCCCACCAAACGTGTTGGTCGACAGAACGTCCGCGCCAGCGTCCAGATAGGCCTGATAAACCCCGGCCATACGGTCGGAAAAACGCAGGGTGGCTTCCTCGGGCGCTTCCCAGTCACGGTCTGGAAAGTCGTTGAGGATGCTTCCCATTGCGCCGTCAAACAGCAGCGGGCGACGGGCTAGCGTGCGCAGGACAGCATCCGGGGTTGTTCGATCGACAGACATGGAGAGTGTGGCTCGGACCCGGCCAGCCGGCGCGGGCTATCAGTTGAATATAGCAACGCAACAAAGCTCGCTTGGTTATGCCTCCACGGTCTCCGCGGCCTGCGCAGCCGCGGCAGCTCGATTCGTCTCGGCCAGCGCCGGGTAGAGGTCACGGTAACGCGTGTAGGTCGCCTCCAGCGCCGCGGCCCCGATGGCGTTCGGAGTCACTGTGGCGTGAAGCGCGGCCGTTGCCTGGACCGCCTCCTCAACGGATCCGAATAGTCCGGCCGCCACGGCGCCCAGCAGCGCCGCGCCGAAAGCTGGCCCGCGGCCCTCAGGCGCAACCTGCATTGGTGCATTGAACACGTCCGCGACGATCTGCCGCCACAGCGGACTGCGGGCGCCCCCTCCAGCGAGTTTGAACCGCCGCGGCGGCGCGCCAACGCCCCGTATGGCCTGGGCGGCGTCGCGCAGACTGAAGGCGACCCCTTCGAGCACAGCCCGCACAATGTCGGCTCGGCCGTGCGCGGTCGTGAGACCGATCAGCGCGCCGCGCGCGTCGACATCCAGGTGCGGCGTACGTTCGCCTTGCAGGTAGGGCAGCCACAGAAGGCCGCGGCTGCCCGGCGGCGAACTTTCCGCCGCGGGAACCAACTGGGTGTACGAGGTGTCCGGCGCGAACGTGTCGCGAAGCCAGCGCAGCGACAGGCCGGCCGCCTGCGTGACACCCATGAGATACCAGCGTTGCGGCAGCGCGTGCGCTCCGACCTGCACGCGTCCGTCCGGCGCCGCCGCATAGGCCGAGGCGGCGGAAAATACGACCCCCGATGATCCGATAGTCACCACGGCGTCGCCCTCCGCCACGACCCCAGCCGCAACGGCGCCGGCCGGCTGATCGCCGGCGCCTGCGGCAATTGGAATCCCAGGCAGCAATCCCAGTCGTTTGGCGGCGGCCGGCGTCAGCCGTCCGGCAATCTGCGGGGATTCGCGCAGTTCGGGCAGCCAGGCCGAATCGATCTCCAAGGCATCCAACATTGCGTCCGACCAGCGGCGCGTCGCCGAGTCGAAGTACCCGGTCCCGCTGGCGTCGGACACATCAGTCCAACATTCACCGGACAGCCGCAGCCGGATGAAGTCCTTAGGCAGCAAGAGGTGCGCCGTGCGTTCGAGGAGACGAGGCTCATGCGCGCGGATCCAGACGAGTTTGGGGGCCTGGAAGCCTTCCAGCGGAAGATTGCCCGTGTGCCGGATCAGCGTTGGCACACCCAGCGTGTTCTCCAGTTCACGCCGCTGCGGACCGGTGCGGAGGTCGCACCACAGAATCGCGTTACGCAGCGGCCGTTGCGCCCGGTCAAGCAGCGTGAGCCCGTGCATCTGACCGGTCAGCCCGATGGCCCGGACGTCATCCGCCCGTTCCGCCTGCGAGGCCACCGCCGCCAGGGCCGCAAAGGCGGCCTCTTCCCAGGCCTCGGGTGACTGCTCGGCCCAGCCGGGCCTGGGAGTCAGCAGTTCGTACGGGGATTCGTGGACAGCAAGGGTTGCGCCCGAAATATCGGCCAGAACGGCACGAGCGCCCGTTGTGCCCAGATCAAGACCAATGACCGCCGCGGTGCTCATGTCGGCAACCAGGCGGCACGTCGGCAAGCCGGCACCGGCAGGTCGGCTGGCTCAAGTCGGACGCCTGGCGCCGCACACGGAATAGCAAACGCGGACGCCGCGCCGTGGTCAACGATGTTGTTGGCCAGCCACGAGGGGTCGTCGTGCAGCGCGATGATCGTGCCACCCAGTCCGGCACCGGCAAGTTTTGCGCCGCGCGCCCCGAGCTTGATCGCCTGCTCAATCAGGGCGTCGACGACCGTCCCGGACCCGCCGATGGCCGAGATTTGACCGTGCGCGGCGTTCATGGCCGTGGCCACCGCCGGCCAGTTGCCCTCAAGTACATCGCGTTTCGACTGTCGGGCGATGGATCCCAACGCATGCATGGCGGCGCGCACATCGCGATCGCCTTCGACCCAGCGAGCGCGCAGGGGACGGTGGGTCTCGCCGGAATCGCGTTGCCGGCCGGTATGGGCCAGAACGAGCGGAAGCGACGCGTCGGGATCGAGCATGGGCTCAACTGTGGCCAGAGGATCGACGTTCGGTCCGCGCCAGTGCTCCTTGTCCCGGAAGTCCATGCAAATCAGACCGCCAAACGTCGTGGCGTAGAAGTCTTGAAACCCGCAGGTGACGCCCATGCGGCTGAACTCAATTTCGCGCGCCGTCTCGGCGAACCGGTGCGGCGGCGTCTCGCGCTCCAGCCAGGCATCTGTGGCGTACAGCGCGGCCACCAGCAGCGCGCTGCTGCTGGACAGGCCGGCGCTCGGTGGAACCTCGCTCCAGCAACGAATTTCCACCCGGGCGTCTTGCATGCCTTGCGCCGCCACCACCGCCTTCAGAACGTTCAGATAGGTTGAACGACGTGCCGCCGCCAGGACCGTCGGTGTCATTCGGGCCGCCGCGGCCGCGGCCGGCGGAGCAATCAGGCGCAGGTCGTTCGGCGACCGGACAGTCAGATCGAGATCTGCGTCAAGCGCTGCCAGTCGCAAGCGAGGCGCCGGACGGATGGCGACCCAGGCGCGTCGAGGAACCCCAACAGCTATGACCGTCCCGCCGTACATGTCGCTGGGGTTGCCGAGAAGCCCGGCGCGCCCGGGCGCCGACGCGACGACCGGAGCGCGCGCTATCACAGCCGCTGACCAAGCTCGCTGACGTATTGGCGCACACCCGCCCCGTACTGCGGGTCCGCGAGTGCGAAGTCAATGAACGCGCGGTAGTACGACTCGAAGTTTCCGATGTCATACCGGCGTTCATTCGACTCCAGGGGAACGACGCGCACGGGCGGCGATTCACGCACCAGAATCGAAATGGAATCCGTCAGCCAGCGTTCGCCGCCCAATCCTGGCCGCGTGGCTTCAATCGCGTCGAAGATCACCGGATCGAATACATAGCGCGGGACGATGGCCAGATCGCTGGGCGCGCGGCCCGCGGCGGGCTTCTCCACAAGATCCACCGCCACAAGCGAATCATCGACCTCGCGCACATCGACGATGCCATAGCGAAACGCGTCTTCCGGGGCGATCTGTTCAACTGCAACCGAACCGCTCGCCCGGCTTTCGAGATGGGCGGCCATCAGTCGCGCTACCAGATTGCCCCCGCGAATGATTGTGTCGCCAAATGCGACGACGATGGGTTCGCCACCGGCGAAGTCCCGCGCCAGACCCACGGCGTCTGCGACGCCGCTGGGGCTGCCCTGACGCGTATAGAACACGCCGCGAATACCGTCGGCAATAGACAAATCGGCTAGGTCAACGCTTCCCGCCTGCCGAAGCACTTGGCTGAGTTCGAGATCGGCGTCGAAATGATCCTCGATTGCCGCCTTCTTGCGGCCGGTGATCAGCAGGATTTGCTCGACCCCAGCGGCGTGAAGCTCTTCCACCACGTATTGGACGACAGGCTTGCGGCCTACCGGCAGCATTTCCTTGGGCTGTGACTTCGTAGCGGGAAACAGGCGGGTTCCAATCCCCGCTACGGGTACCACGGCTTTACGTACAGGGCGCGTCGATGCGGTTGGCTTCACAGGCTCCCGATACAACGGCTCGCGAGCGACCGGCCGCTAGCATACGCATGCCACCGGAGAGTCTCGCCGTGCATTACGCACGGCGACATCCTGCGATCTGACTTGTGCAGCCGTTGCACAGTGCCGGTACCTCGCGGCGCGGCGGCGAAATGGGGTGAGTCTGCGTGCGCCGCGCTTTGGTGCTTGGCATCTGGCTGCTGCTGGCGGCGGCTGGCGTAGTGACAGTTCTCGGCGTGTTTGCCACACGTGGTTCAGTTGACATCTCGGACCTGGCGCGCATCCAGCCGGATCCACAGGTTCGTGCTCGCGCTGAAGCCAAGCTCAACGCATTTGGCCAGACTTCGGAGCAGGCGCGCCAAGCTGGACGCGAAATCCCGGCCCAGATTGCCTTCACTCACGACGAGATGACCGCACTCCTCCAGGACTGGGCGCGGCAGGATCACGGGTTTGGCTCGGTCACCGACCTGCAGCTCACGTTCCGCCCGCGAACGCTCACGCTGACGGGCGTTGTCCATTCACTTGGATTGAGCTTCCCGTTTCGGCTCGACGTGGCCGTCGCGACCGAAAACAGCCAGCGCGAGGCCGAGATCACACGCTTCCAGGTTGGGGAAATGTACGCCCCCGGCTTCGTGCGCTCGCTCGTTCTGGCCCTGGCCGAGCGCACCGTGGACGCCGGATTGCCGCGGCTGCCGATAGCGATTGAATCGCTGGTCGTGACGGACGGCGAGCTGTTCGTGTCAGGTGCCGCGGTTCCGTAACACCGGGCCGCGGCACGGAGTCTCAGCGCGGGAACGCTCCACGGACGCCGCCGTCGACCGGCAGCACGGTGCCTGTCGTCTTAGCCGCGCGGTCGCTGGCGAGGAAGAGCACGGCCTCAGCTACGTCGTCCGCGTCAATCGCCGTCTGCAAGAGATTGCGGCGGCGGTAGAAGTCCTCCAGCTCGTCTACGTCAACGCCGTGGGCAGCGGCCCTACCGGCTCGGAGGTCGGTGCTCCAAAGACGGGAATCGGTAAACACGGCGTCCGGGTTGACCATGTTGACGCGAATCCCGTGCTCGCCGTTCTCGATTGCGAGCACGCGTCCCAGCTGTAGCTGGGCCGCCTTGGCCGCGCTATAGGCGCCGAAATCACGTCCCGGGTCAAGGGCGTTCTTCGTGCACACCATGATCACGCTACCGCCGATGCCCTGGTCGCGCATCGCCCGGATCGCCGCCCGGGCAACAAGGAAGTGCCCGGTAGCGTTGACATCGAGACTGCGCTGCCAGTCGGCGACAGCAAGAGCGTCAATTGGCGCCGCGTCGGCGATGCCGGCGTTTGAGACCAGGATGTCGATCCCCCCGACCGCGAGCAGGACTGCCCGCATGGTGGAGGCAACGCCGTCTTCATCCGTAACATCCAGCGTCAGCGATTCGGCCACACCTCCGGCGGCCGAAATATGCGTCGCCGCCGTCTTCGCGCCCGCAGCGTCGATATCCGTGACAAAGACGTGGGCGCCGGAACGTGCCAGCCGACGGGCCGTGGCGCGGCCGATTCCACTGGCTGCCCCTGTAACCAGTGCCACCCGCCCGGCCAGTTCGCGGTCGGGCGGCGCCAGCTTGAGTTTGTACAACTCCAGCGGCCAGTACTCGATGGCGAACAGATCGCGCGCCGGCAGCGCCGCGTAGGCCGCCATGGACTCCGCGCCCTCGATCACGTCCATCGTGTGGCGATAGATCCGAGCCACAGCGTCCGCTTCAGCCGCCGAACGGCCCGACGTGAACATGCCGACTCCAGGCGCCAATGTGACGCGCGGGCCGGGGTCGTGTCTGAAATCGTCCGCCGGATCGGCATGTTCCCGCACGTAGTCGGCGTACGCGGTTTCGTAGTGCGCCACGGCGTCAGCGGCATCGGCGGGATCGGCCGTAGGCAACGCCAGGGGCAATCGTTTGGTGCGCAGTACGTGGTCAGGCGTCGCCGGTCCTTGCTGGGAAATGCGCACGACATCTTGACGGTCAACGAAGGCACGGACCCGAGGGCTGGTGTCGCAACGGACGATCATGTGCCGGCGGCGGCTCAGCAGACCTCGCAGCGTCACAGCCAGGCGGGCCGCATCGCCTGCCGATCTGGCTGCCGGTTGCCGCGGGCCGAACCAGGTCCGCGCAATCCGCGCTTCCGCAAGCGAAACCAGCTCGATGTGCCGTTCGTACGACTGCTGGGCGGTTTCGCCAAACGTCACCAGGCCGTGCTTGTCGAGTACCAGGCCGGCAACTGACGGGTCGGCGTCGTACACATTGGCAGCCGCCTTGGAGAGGTCGAAGCCGGGCTTGATGTAGGGAACCAGACCAACGGCGCACCCAAGAGCCTCCTGCACACGCGCGGCGCCGTCTGGCTGGTTGGTCAGGGTGAGAATCGCGTCTGCGTGGCTGTGGTCGATCCAATCCAGCGGGATGAACGCGTGCAGCAAGGTTTCAATGGATGGACGCGGCGCTCGTGAGTTGAGAAGCGCCAGCGTGACCAGTTCGACCATGGCGTCGTCATCCAGCGCCTCGCGTTCGCGCAGCGGGATCAGGTCGTCGAGGGCCAGCGGCGCGAACCCATCGGCGCCAATTGAGGCCAGATCGGTTCCGCTGCCCTTGATGGTGAGCGTTCGCCGGACACCGCCGCGCGGATCCGGCGCGTCGTGTTTCACCGAGGTGTTTCCGCCGCCAAAGAGCACCAGTGACGGCTCGGCCCCCAGCAGGCGCGAGCTGTGGACGCGCAGGTCCAGCGGGCTCAGGCCGGCGGCGGCCTCAGATGACCAACGGGATCGCACGGGCGACGTCCGGTTAGTCGCGCAGCGGGGCGGTCGGTTCCAGCGTGACGGTCTTCCCGGCCTCGGCGGCGATACCGCTAAAGAGGTCGTAGGCGGCGTCAAGCTGGACCTTGGGATCGCCGCCGTCGGTACTGCGAACCACGATATCCACCGGGAGTCCGTTTACGCGCGACTGGCCAACGTACGCCTTCAGATAGGCCACAGGAACTTCGCGCATGACCCGCTGCATGAACGGCGAGGTCTCGGATTCGAACGAGTCGATGTAGACGCGCATCCGCGCACTCTGGGCTGCGAACATGCCCTGCAGGGCGGGCCGGATGTGCGTATTGAAGCAGCCTTCAACTTCGCGTGGTGGGCCCGGCATCGACCATATGGTGGTCTCGTCCACGACGGTCGAGAAGCAGGGTGCCCAGCCGACCGGGTTTAGATGCACGGTGGCGGCGCGCGGTATCGACCCCATCTTGAGACGGGGCGGTACCGAAACCTCTTCGATCGTCATGTTCCGACGATGGGCATAGTCTTCAATGACCTCGAACGGCGTATGCGTGTCGCTGTCCGCGACGGCGGCAATCGCATCAACCGTCATGTCGTCGGGCGTGGGACCAAGTCCGCCGGTGGTCAGGACCACACGCGGCCTGCGCGCCACGGCGGCACGCAACTCCGCGATCAGCGCCTCCAGGTCGTCCGCCAGCGCGGTGATACGGCGAACGTCGCCGCCGGCGACCGAGACTTCGCCAGCCAGCCAGTGCGAGTTCGTGTCCAGCACGAGGCCGGAAACGAGCTCCGTTCCGATCGAGAAAATCTCAACGTCGTCGTTCATAACGTCCGCCGCTGCAAGGGGACACCGGAAGGCATTCTAAGTTGATCAGCCGGGTCCGGTGCTAGCCTGCGCCCCGGCACGCGGAAAGGCTGGCAGTGCATGGGCGCCGACTGGTACGCACAGCGCGGATTCGAGCCGGAGACCGTTCGGCGCGCGCGCGCCTGGTACCTGCGTTTCCTACCCGATTCCGGCGACCTGCTGGACGTGGGATGCGGACGCGGCGAGTTCCTGGCGGCGGCCGCCGAGGCCGGGCACCGGGTCCTTGGTCTGGATCATGACGGGGCAATGTTGGCGGAAGCTCGCGGACTGCCGGTACGCCAGGGCGACGCGCTGGACTTCCTGCAAAGCACCGCCGACCACTATGACGCGATCACCGCCTTCCACGTCGTTGAGCATCTGGCGGTTCGGGAAACAGCGGCTCTGATTCGCCTGGCGGCAGACCGGCTGCGGCCCGGCGGTCGGCTCATCCTTGCCACGCCCAATCCGGGCAGCCTTCCCACCATCGCGCACGAGTTCTGGCGCGACCCCACGCATGTCCGGCCCTACGACCGGGAGCTCATCGAGTTCCTCACTGTCGGCTGCGGGTTGAAGACCGTTGCGGCCGGGGTCAATCCCGAGTCGGAACGTGGTCTGCCGGTGGATCTGGCCGATCTTGGCCTGACGCCGCAGACGCCACCAGGGCGCCCGTCTGACCAGTCCGAATCGCGCGCTTCGCGCTGGGTCGCGGCGCGACTGGCCGACTCGGGCTACGGGCGGGACCTGGAGCATGCCATCCACGAGGTATCGGACGGCCTGCTCCACACGCGGCAGGAACTGGCGCGCGTGGCAGGCATTCTGCGCCGCTTCCTGGAGGTGGCCTACGAGCCTTCGGAGCTCTACGTAGTGGCGCGGCGGACCTAAGACGCGGGCTGCTGCCGGTTGGCCAGCTCGACCTGGGGTTCGGCTTCAGGCGGCGGCAATGATTCACCACGCCGCATCAGGTCGGCCGTATAGGCATGGATACGCGCCACGTTGGGTTGCAGCACGTACGCGCCATTGTCCGCAATGACCGCGCGCACCAGGCCGGCCTCGGGCCGGATCGCCCCAGACACGGTCCGAGCGGAGCCGATCTGCATCCCAAGCTTGGCCATCGAGGGCACGAGATCAGGCGGCAGATTCGATTCGAACGCGTTGCTGAGTTCGCGCAGGAAGGCCGGCGACTCGACCAATGTCTGCGGCGAGATCACCTGCTCCACCAACGCCAACAGGACCTGCTGCTGGCGAACTTCGCGCGCGAACGAACCGTCCTGATGCCGGGTTCGCACGTAGCGCAGCGCCATGTCCCCGTTGAGGTGGTTGGGACCCGCCTCAACGTAGAACGGCTCGAAGCCCGTATCGGTCGCGTTGGGGAACGAGGGATCGTAAATCGTCGACTCGACGTCAACATCCACTCCGCCGAAGAAGTCAACCAGGCGTTTGAACCCGTTGAAGTCCAGCGTCACCCAGTAGTCCACCTGCACGCCAAGCAGGTTGGCCACGCGTCGCCGTAGCGCGTCCGGGCCTTCGGTCTGCCAGACGGAATTGATCCGGAAAGGGTCCGTTCGACAATTCGCCACACACACGTCACGCGGTATGGACACCAGGGTCGCGGATCTGGCCCGGGGCTCGATGTGGGCAAGAACAATCGCGTCGGTCCGTCCGCCTCCCTCGCCCGGACGCCGGTCGAGACCGAGGAACAGCACACCAAACGGTCGGTCCTCGGGCCAATCGGCGATGAGGTTCAGTGGATCCGGAGCCTCCGGCGTAGCGCTTGATTCCACAACGGGCGAGGGCAATGGCGGAAGAGGCGTCCTGGCGCTCACGACCGGGGTTGGCGCCTGGGACCGGGGCACCGCCACGGTCGGCGTGGTCGCCACGGTCACCTTGGGCGCATCTGAAGACCGAAGCCAGACCAGAACGCCCAGCACAGCCACGATCACGAACACGACGCCAGCAGAGGCAACACTAATTACCTCTGCGCGCCGCAGACGATGCGCGCGCCCAGACGGTCGTCGGGTGCTAGGGCTAGATGACATTGCGCTGAAGCGGCGTTATGTCGAGCAGAACGCTCACTATACGACAGCTTTCCATACCGTGGACCAGTTTGCCCGTTGGTTTTCCTCCGTCGGCTCGGACTAAAGAGCGGACCGTTGTGGCAGAACGTTACGCCGCGGCGGCTGAAGTCAAAGCTGTTCGGGGCAAGCAGTACGCTGAGCGCGACGGCTCCCGGGCCAGGGACTCAGGCTTGCAGTTTGCCATTGTCGGATACGGCACGGCCGGTCGCGCCTACGGAGCCCTGCTCCAGGCGCTGTCCGGCGTGTCGGTCAGTTGTGTGGTCGATGCCGATCGACGTCGGGCGGAAGCGGGCGCCCGCGCCTTGAGCGCCGCAGCCTGGAGCGTCGACGCCGGCGCGGCGCTGCGGCGTGACGATGTGGACGCCGTAATCGTAGCGACGCCGCATGCCAGTCATTGGCGCCTTGCGAGAGAGGCGCTCGATCGAGGTCTCCACGTCCTGCTTGAAGCTCCCCTGGCCCTTCGCTACTCAGACGCTCAGCACGTCTTGGCGTATGCGCGGGCATCCGACAGCGTGCTGGCTGTCAACTTCTGGGCGCGCGCCGCGCCCGATGTGCGACTGATCCGCGGCCGGATCCCGCGACCGACGTTTCTCCGGATCGAATCCGTCGTCGATCCTCTGCACGACTCCTGGATGGGATCGGCCAAGCACGGCGGCCTGCTGGCACTGCTGGGAAGCCATGCGTTGGATTTGGCCTGCTTTCTCATGCAATCCCAGCCGCTCTATGTCCAGGCCATGGGCGGCCGGCACACGCGCCGAGCGGATCTGGCCGACACCATTGCGGCCGGCATTCGCTTCGCAAACGGAGGTCTTGCACGCGTGACCGTGGGCGAATACGGCCGCAGCCCAGCCAGCTCCACCTGGCGCCTGATGGCAACGGACGGCACCGTCACAGCAACCGCCAAGGGTGACTTGCCAGGAGATGTGTCCCAGATCGGCGGCTTGTCTGACGTTGTCACGCCACGCTCCCACCCCGCCGCCGCACCACAGGTCAAGAGCCTGCACGCGTTCGTGGACGCCGTCGCGGGGAACGGCGAGCCGCTCGCTGGGGTTGAGGATGGTGTGCGCGCCGTCCAGCTTGCCGACGCGGTGTATGAATCAATGGGCGCCCGCCGGCGGATTCCCATTGCCGAGACGTCCTTACACGTCGGCGTCGGGCCGATCTACGCTGATGATTCCGTCGCGAACCGCCGCAACCACGGCTTCGGTACGTGAGCGGACCCGCAACTTGCCGTACACGCTGCTGAGGTGCGCCTCAACCGTCTTGGCTGAAACGCCCAGCGCAGCCGCGGCCTCGCGATTGGATGCGCCCTCGGCCACCAGCCGAAGCACATCCAACTCGCGCATCGTGAGCGGCTCGGCGAGCAGGCGCCCGGCCGCGGTGTCCGGTACGGCCTCGGGAAGTTTCTGGAATACCGTGCCTCCGGCGTGGATCTGACGCACCGCATCGGCCAGGCCCGCGATGTCCAAGTCCTTTAGGACATATCCCCTCACACCCGCGTCACGCATTGAGCGAACATAGTCCGCTTTGCCGTAAGCCGACACCACCAATACTCGCGTCGCCGGCGCAACGTGGGCCAGACGGCGGGCGAGTGCCGGTCCACCGCCGGGGATGCGGAAATCCAGGAGGCAGACATCAGGCGCACATCGGCGGCACGCGCGCTCCGCCGCCGCCGCGTCACCAGCAGCGCCCACAACCTCGATATCGGGCACATCGGCCAGAACGGCGGCGGTTCCTTCCCGCACCATGGCGTGGTCATCCACCAGGAGTACCCGGATCGGGCGGCGCCGGGTCACTCGCGGGCCACCGCTGCAGGATGGAGCGGAGCTTCCACGGTCAGGACCGTCGGCCCGCCGGGCTGCGACTCCACCGCTATAACGCCGCCCAGGCGCGTGAACCGCTCACGCAGCCCAGCCAGCCCGAGGTGCCCCGTCGCCGCATATACGGCAAAGTCGGG
Source organism: Chloroflexota bacterium (assembly GCA_965263175.1). Taxonomy (GTDB): domain Bacteria; phylum Chloroflexota; class UBA11872; order UBA11872; family UBA11872; genus UBA11872. Next base: position 1,395,521 of record OZ253587.1, on the reverse strand, counting down.
CGAGGTCTGGAACCCACACCCATCGTCCCGCACCGAGAGCCGAATCGCGTCGGCCGCACGGGTCAGGCGAATGCGAACTCGCGACGCCTGGGCGTGCCGCAGGGCATTGTTCAAAGCCTCCTGGGCTGCCCGGTAGATATTTGTCTCAACGTCGACATCCGGCCGCTCGACGTCCGGAGTGCCGTCAGTTTGAAGATCAACCTGGAACGGCGCGGCACGTCCCGCCTCGTCCACAAGCCAGCGCAGCGCCGCCTCCAGCCCCAGGTCGTCCAGGACCGGCGGGCGCAGACGCTCGCAGATCTCTCGTAAGTCGCCGGCAGCCGTATCCACCAGCTGCAAGAGAGCATCGCGGCTACGGTACGGCCCGGGCGCGGCTGAGCGCAGTGCGCGCTGCAAGAGCACCAGCTTCTGCAACGGCTCGTCGTGCAGATCACGCGAGATGCGTTGCCGCTCAGCCTCCAGCATCCCGTTGACCTGGTCGTAGAGGTCACTCAGCGTCTGCTGGCTGTCATGCAGACGCTGCGCCGTTTCATCGAGTTCCAGCACGCGATCCTGTAACTGACCCCACAGATCCACGCGCACCATGAAACTGGCGAGTTGGCTTGCCAATGCGTCCAGCAGGTCGGCGTCAGCCTGACTCAGACCAAACGATTCGTCGCGGATCGAAGCCACGACATAGGCCGCCACCGTATCTCCGATCTGGCAGGGAACGACCACCGCGGCGATTTCCGAATGTCCGAGACCTGCCGCGGCCCGAACGGCGGAACGGACTTGGGCATCGTCCGGGGTCGGGGCCAAAGTGTTGAATGCGATGGCGGCGAGGTCATGCGGGGAAGCCGCGCGGGTGACAGCGATCCAGTCAAGGCCAATCGCCCGGCGCACCGGCGCCAGCACCGACTCGGCAAGCTGCTCCACCGAAGTCGTGGACGCCAGCGCCGCGCTGACCGTCCGCAAGACTCGCCGCGGGTCATAGCTATCCCGGTACACCCATCCCGATAGCGTCTTGAGGACCGCCCAGCGCGCAAACGGCATCGTCACGCCAATGCCCACCAGCGCCGCTGCGAGCATCCAGAGCACCGGCACAGCGCCGTCACGGTCGGAAAGGTAGCGACCGATCACGCCCACCAGAAGCGCGTAGACCGTAAAGAGCCAGATCCAGGCCGCACCGTGCAGAAAGAGCGTGCGGAGAACGCGCTGGAACCGAATGCGCCAGGTCGGCACCGCCACGTGAGCCACACCCAACGCCGTCGCCGCAATCGCCAGCAGCGACACGGAGTACGGAAGGATCTCGGCCCCGCTCACGACCGCCGGCACCAGCGACAGTGCGGTGGGCGGCAATGCGGCGGTCACGAATGTTGCCAGCAGCACGCGGGCCACGCGCCGGTCGCGTGGGAACGTGATATCCAGCAGGGTCACCAGGCACTTGGCAAGGAAAGCCGTGAGGCCCAGCGCGGGAAGGATCGCTACGGTGATCCAGGCCGCGTTATATAGCTCCGGACGGCCCTGAAACGAGGCGACCAGCACCGCCACCGGTCCCGCCAGCATCGACGCCGCTAAAGCCGGCACGAACGGCGCTATGGACGCCGGTCCCCTGATGGGGAACACAGCGGCCAGCCGCAACAAGGCTACGCCGGCCGCACCTACGGCCGCGAACGTCAGCACCGACAGCACACCACCAGCATCGGGAGCGACGGACCCCAGCGTCAGGGCAATTGCCACGGCGAACATTGCCGCGGTGGCCGCCCCCAGCACGCGTCGCCGCCCGTAGAGCGCCACGACACCCGCGCCGACCGCCAACGCTGTCGCGAGCGCGAGCGTGGTCGCTCGCATGGCCGGGTCGCGGCCCGGAATGGGTTTGGCCAGCCCGGTTTGCGGGTCGACTATCGCGGCCGAGCCCGACTTGACTCGCAGGACCCCTGACGCCTCGGCCGGTTCCGTCAGAGGTCCGCTCCAGGAAACACGCTCGCCAACGCGAAGTCCGGCGCGCCAGGCCGCACCGCCCGGAGTCACGTGCTCAATCACCCATCGGCCAGATTCAGCCGGTCGTACCATCACCCCGTATTCGAACGGCTGCATGGCGACGATGGCGGCCAACAAGATCGCCGCAACCCAAAGCGTCAAGCCAAAGGCGAGATATGCCACCCGGCGAGGCCAGACTCGAGCCAGACCGCCGCGGCGCCGATTCTCTGCAGCCAGCCATTCGCCGAGGCTCTGGCGACGCGTGCGACTGGGTGGTCGAGCCAGCGGTATACCCCGTGACAGCGCGCCCTCCCAGCATACGCCGGGCAGCCACAATCGTTCGGCGATGCGTTCGCCGCCCGCCGGTGGGTGCGAGGCGCAAGCCCAGCCCGCCAGACCGCGCCGCGATCAGGCAGTCCGCGGTTGCTTAGACGGCGACCGCCTCCGCCGTGGCCGGTGCCGCGTCGCCGCCCGCGAAGCCGCAGAACTCCTCGTAGTCGATCAATTCGGTAATCGTCGGGTGGTCACCACAGACCGGGCAGTCAGGATCGCGCCGCAGCTTCAACTCCCGGAATTCCATCTCCAGGGCGTCAAGCAACAACAGGCGTCCGGTCAGGGGCGTTCCGTTACCGACGATTAACTTGAGCACCTCGGTGGCCTGAATCAACCCGATCAGGCCGGGCAAGACACCAAGCACGCCAGCCTCGGCGCAGCTCGGGGCCATCTCCGGTGGCGGCGGCGTCGGGTAGAGGCAGCGGTAGCACCCCTCGCCTGGCTCAAAGACGGTGGCCATGCCCTCAAAGCGCATGACGCTGCCGTCCACGAGTGGCTTACCCAGGAAATACGCCGCGTCATTGGCCAGGTAGCGAGTGGGAAAGTTGTCGCACCCGTTGACCACAATGTCGTACGGCTCAAGGATTTCGAACGCGTTGTCTGACGTCAGCGGCTCGTCGTGGCGCACCACGGTCACGTCCGGGTTCAGGCCGGTCAAGGTCGCTTCCGCCGACGCGGTCTTCAGCATCCCGATGCGGTCATCGCGATGCAGAATCTGTCGCTGCAGGTTCGAACGGTCGACGGTGTCGAAGTCCACAACGCCCAACCTGCCGACCCCGGCGGCAGCCAGGTAATAGAGCACCGGCGAGCCAAGGCCGCCCGCGCCAATAGCCAGCACCTTGGCATTGAGAATCTTCGCTTGTCCCGCGGCCCCAACTTCGGGCAGCAGCATGTGGCGGCTGTAGCGCTGGACTTGCTCAACGGTGAACACGGTCTGTGTCCTTCCAGGTGAACCGCGCGCTCAGTGCGCGGCGGGCGGTTCCTCGGTCTCGTAGCCGGCCTCGGCCCAGGCGGTCATCCCCCCAGCCATGTTGTACGCGTCCGTAACACTGAGCGCCCTGGCCATCTGGGTGGCAACGGCACTGGTTTGCCCGACGTTGCAGATGAAGAGCAGCGGCTTCCCTGTCGGGATCACTTCGGCGGGCCGCGCCAGAATGTCATCCAATGGCACGTAGTCCGCTCCCGGCATCGCCGGCGCGTGGAACTGGGTGCGGACATCCACCACGTCCACCTCACCCTTTTCAATCATCTCTTTGGCTTTGTGCACATCAACGTCGAAGTCCGGCATTCCAGGCAGACCCATGGTTTGGCACCAATCGGCGATTCCGTCGACATTCAAGCATCGCGCCGCAACGCGGACAGGTCAACGTGGCGCGCACAAGTCGTGGGAGTTTGGCTACCGACGACCGCACATCGCACAACGCTATGATCAAAAGCGCGGCTCATACGAATCGCCCTGTGAATATATTGGAACTCTCCGCCCAACTCGCACAGACCTCAATTCCCGACACTGTGGCGGCCATGCTGCGCCAGCGCCTGGACCATCTGGACGGGAGCCTTGACGCTGAAGGTCGACTGACGCGCGCGCTGCGTCTCCCCTGGTCCGCCGCCGGCGCCACTCGGCCGCAGTTCGCCGATCTCCACGCAAGCTTTGCGGACGAGCTATTCGTCCCCGAGGAAGTTGCCGATCTGCTCTGCGACCACCTGGTCGTGCGTGAACACCAACTCACGGCGGCGCCCGACGCGTCCGGGACCCGAGCTCTGCTCTGCCTGGTCGGACCGCCGGGCGTTGGCAAGTCGTACGTGGCGCACCACATCGCCGATCAGCTCGGTCTGCCACTAGCCACGGTTCGACTGGACCACCTCGGGTCAGCCGACGAACTGTTTGGCAATCAGCAAGCGCCCGGCGAGATCATGGGGGCCATCGAACGGCTTGGGCAGACTGAAATCGTCCTGCTGCTCGAGGATCTCGACGCGATTGGCAGCGGCTGGCCTACGGCCGCGACCGAAAGCCAGAGCATCAGCGAAAGCTGGTCGGCATCCCGAGCCACGCTCTTGAATGTCCTGACCGACCCAACGGCGCGACGCCAGTTTCACGACCGCTACTTCGATGTTCCGTTCGACCTCTCCCGTGTCCTCGTCGTCACGACCGCACGCTGGCTACCAGACATTCCGCCGCTGGAACGGGGACGTCTCGACATCGTGGAGCTGGCCGGCTACGTGGACGACGACAAAGTCCTCATTGCACGCGACTCGCTGGCGCCGGCCATGCTGCGCGAATACAACGTGTCGCCGGACGATGTGACGATCGAGGAAGACGCCCTCGCCGCGCTCGTGCGCAGTTACACGATTGAGCCTGGTGTCGACGAACTCGACGGCCTGGTTCGCCAGGTCGTGCGGCGTGCGCTGACACAGCGTACGTTGCGTGGCGAGTCCGCACCGCTCGCCATTGCGATCGAAGACTTGGGCGCTACGGTCGGCCGGCCAACGAGATTGAACCTGAATCGTCGCCGACGTGAAACACCCGGACTCACCGCGGGCGCGGTTGTACGCCGCAGCGGCGGAATCCTGGGACACATCGAAGCCGTGCAGATGCCAGGCGCCGGACGGATCCGAATTCTGGACTCGAAGGGCGAGGACTTGACCAGCCACTACACGGTCGTGCCGTCGTACGTGCGTTCGCGACTCTCGGACCTTGGCGTGTCGGCGCGGTCGCTCGAAGAGTTCGACACCGACTTGCTGCTTCCCGCCAGCGAACTCCCCGGCGACGCAGGTTCGCTCGCCATCGCGGCGGCGATCGCCATGGTCTCGCTCATGCGCGACCGGCCGGCAGATCCCGAATTGCTGGCCATCGGCGGCATGACCGCGCACGGGCACGTACGCCGGGCTGAAGGTGTGCACGCAAAAATCCTTGCCGCGCATCGCGGTGGCATACGCCGCGTGGTGCTGCCGCGCCAGAACGAGCACGACCTGGACAGCATTCCCGCACAACTGCACGACGCGATAACGTTTATTCCTATCGACGAGGCAGGCCAAGGCATCAACGTCGCGCTGCGCTAGGAGCGCAGGCGGCGAGGTCAACCGTCAGACGTCAAGTCGTCTACCCACCAAAGCAGTTGGGCGGCTGGCCGACCGCGCCCGGCCGTGCGCGAAACAAGCTGCCCGCCTCAGGCTCCACGTCCTCGGAGATCGAGAGAGCGGCCGAGGTGACATAGAGGTCCCGTGCGTCCGCACCGCCGAACGCACAGCTCGACGTTTGGCTCACTGGGAAGCGGACCATGCCCCGCTCGCTCCCGTCAGGTGCATAGTGCACGACTCGCGAGCCGCCCCATCGCGCCACCCACAGGTCACCGTTCGCGTCCACCGTCATTCCGTCAGGCAGGCCATTGGCCGGGTCCACCTCGATCAGCGTGCGCCGGTTGGTGATCGCGCCGTCATCCAGGTCGAAGTCAAAGACATCGACCCTTTGAGTACGGCTGTCGATGAAGTACATCAGCCGGTCGTCGGGACTCCAGTCGATGCCATTGGAAATCGAGACCCCGTCCAGCATCGTGCGCACACTCAGGTCCGGATCCAGCCGGTAGAGTTTGCCCAGGCCTGCCGGAGCGGACTCGTCGTAGGCCATGGTGCCGGCCCAGAACCGCCCGCGGCGGTCACACTTCCCGTCGTTCATCCGCATGGTCGGGTCGTCGGCGCCGACTTTGACCAGGAGCGCCTGCGAGCCGTCCGTGCCCAGCGCACGGAATCCGTCGGCGGCGGCCAATATCAGCCCGCCGCTGGCCCGCACGGCGACCGCGCCAACGTCGATTCCAACGTCCATACACAGGTCGTGCCCGGTCGAAGGATCAAACCGATGTACGGCGGACCCGGTGATGTCTACCCAGACCAGCGTTTCGGTTCCAGGGTCCCAAATTGGGCCTTCGCCTACTTCGGCACGCGTTCGCACGACGAGTTCAGGTTCCATGGTTCACATCCCGGCGCCGCGGCTGTCGGCTCGCGCGCATTTTATGGCGGCCGCCGGGCTGCCAATCCCTCTGCCAGCCGTGGGTAGCAGCGCACCGCCAGACGGACACCCCTTCGTATACTCGGCGCCTGACCATCCCCACACCCACCATGGGAGCCGTTTGTGACGCTGGTGACCAGCCTGTCCGCGCGCGAAGTTCTGGACTCGCGCGGGAACCCGACCGTTGAGGTGGAAGCCAGCCTTGAGAGCGGCGGGTTCGGCCGAGCCATCGTGCCGTCCGGCGCTTCGACCGGCGAACACGAAGCGCACGAGTTGCGCGACGGCGACCCCGAGCGCTACCGGGGCAAGGGCGTGCTGCGCGCGGTCGAGCACGTAAACGACGTCATCGCTCTCGAGGTCGAAGGCGAAGACGCGGCTAACCAGGCCGCGATTGACGCGCGGCTCCTGGCGCTGGACGGCACCGCGAACAAGAGCTCGCTGGGCGCCAACGCCATTCTGGGCGTCTCGCTGGCGTTGGCGCACGCGGCCGCCGACGGCTTGGGTCTGCCGCTCTATCGCTATCTCGGAGGCGCTGGCGCGACCACCCTGCCCGTGCCCATGCTGAACATCATGAACGGTGGCCGTCACGCCGCCGGCAGCACCGACTTTCAGGAGTTCATGGTGATGCCGGTAGCCGCCGGATCGTTCGCCGAAGCGCTGCGCACGTCGGTCGAGATCTACCACCAACTCCACGACGTGCTGACGGAACGAGGGTTTGGAACCAGCGTGGGCGACGAGGGCGGATTCGCGCCCAGCCTGGGATCCAATGCCGCTGCCTTCAAGGTCATTCTCGAAGCTATCGACCGGGCCGGCTACGAAGCCGGGCGCGACATCTTTCTGGCGATCGACGCCGCCGCCTCCGAGCTGATGGATGATGCCGGTCGCTACGTGCTCGCGCAGGAAGGCCGCACCCTGACCGCTTCCGAACTGGTTGAGTTGTGGGCCGAGTGGGTCGAGCGCTTCCCCATCGTGTCGATCGAAGACGGGCTGGGCGAGAACGACTGGGACGGCTGGAGCGCGCTTACGGAAGCCATCGGCGACCGCGTGCAGTTGGTCGGCGACGACCTGCTGGTGACGAACACCGACCGCCTGCGCCAGGCCATTGATCGAAAGGCCGGCAATTCAATCCTGGTCAAGGTGAACCAGATCGGCACACTCAGCGAGACGCTGGAAGCCATCGACATGGCCCATCGGGCCGGCTTCACCGCCGTAATCTCGCACCGCTCCGGCGAAAGCGAGGACACGACCATCGCCGACCTGGCGGTAGCTACCAACGCGGGCCAGATCAAGACCGGCGCGCCGGCCCGCAGCGACCGCGTGGCCAAGTACAACCAACTGCTGCGTATCGAAGCCGACCTGGCGGACGCCGCCAGATACGCAGGTTCGCGCGCCTTTACGAGTATTCGCCGGAACTGGACGTGAACCCCGCGGAGCTTCGCCGGCTCCTGGCCGACGTGGCGGCAGGCGCGGCTTCGGCCGGCGATGCGTACGAGCGTCTGCGCACGTTTCCCACCGATCACCTGGGCTTCGCCCGCTTGGATACCCACCGCACCCTGCGTACGGGTATCCCGGAGGTCATTTACGGCGCAGGCAAGACCGCGGCGCAAGTGGCCGAAATCGCCGAACGACTCGCCGCCACCGGCTCGCCGGTTCTGGCTACTCGAGTCAATTCAGCGATGGCGGAGGCCGTACAGGCCCGGCTGTCAGGCGCGCGGTATCACCAAACGGCGTCGATGCTCACCGCGCCCGGCCGCGAGCCACTTGAAAGGCACGGCCACGTGACCGTGGTCTCGGCCGGTACGTCGGACCTGCCGGTTGCCGAAGAAGCAGCGATCACCGCCGACGCGCTGGGCGCGCATGTGGAGCGTGTCTACGACGCCGGGGTGGCCGCCATGCACCGCATCCTGGCGGAGCGCCCCGCGCTGGACCGCGCCGACGCGATTGTGGTGGTTGCCGGCATGGAAGGCGCGCTGCCAAGCGTCGTGGGCGGCCTGACGGACCGACCGATCATTGGAGTTCCGACCAGCGTTGGCTATGGCGCCGCGTTCGGGGGTCTGGCGGCCCTGCTGGGGATGTTGACCAGTTGCGCGCCCGGCGTCTCCGTGGTGAACATCGACAACGGGTTTGGGGCCGGCGTGCAGGCGACACTCATTGCTCGCCGTGCGCATCGCGACTCCGCATGACGACCGCCTATTTCGACTGCCAGGCAGGCGCCAGCGGAAACATGGTGCTGGGTGCGCTACTGGACGCCGGGCTGGACAAGACGCGCCTGCTCAGCGAACTCCGGAAGCTGGATCTGCCGCCCTGGGAACTCCGCGACGTGCGCGTCCGGCGCGGTCTCATCCAGGCCCGGCTGGTCGATTTCGACATCGAGAATCGCGGGGGGCATCACGCCTACGCCGACATCGACGCGTGCATAGCCAAAGCTGACCTGGGGGCTCGGGTCAAGGCCGAGGCGCGCCAGGTCTTTCGCCGCATTGCCGAAGCCGAGGCCGCCACCCACGGCACCGACGTCGACGAGGTCGAGTTTCACGAGGTCGGGGCCGCCGACTCGGTCCTGGACGTGGTTGGCGCCATTGTGGGCTTTGATCTGCTGGCCATTGATCGGGTCGCGGTTTCACCCATCAACACCGGCAGCGGCTGGGTCCAGACCGCCCACGGTCGGCTCCCGGTCCCCGCGCCGGCCACCGCGCGCCTGCTAGCTGGCAGCGGCGCCATCGCCTATGGATCGGACGTGAAGTTCGAGCTCCTGACGCCCACCGGCGCCGCCGTGCTTACCCGTGCGGGGCACGAGTACGGGCCGCTGCCGGCGATGCGCGTGGAACGCACCGGCTACGGCGCGGGTACCGCCAGCCTGTCCATTCCCAACGTCCTGCGCGTCACCCTCGGCGAGTCTGTCGGAGGGCACGAGGCCGACACCGCAACCGTGATCGAGACCAACATCGACGATATGAATCCCGAGGTCTACGAGTACGTGACCGCCCGCCTGTTTGCCGCCGGCGCGCTGGACGTCTGGACGGCGCCTATCGTGATGAAAGGGGGCCGACCGGCGACGCAACTGAGTGCTCTGGCCCCAAACGAAGCGGCGAACGCGCTGATCGATGTGATCCTGACCGAGACGACCACGCTGGGCGTGCGCACCCATCAGGTCCAGCGAACCAAGTTGCGGCGCGCGAGCTTTAGCGTGACAACCCCGTACGGCGAGGTCCGAGTCAAGGCCTCCTATCTGCACGGGGCGCTCCGGGACGTGGCGCCCGAGGCCGCGGACTGCCGAAGGGTTGCGGCGGAAAGCGGCGCCACCTGGCGCGACGTGTACGATGCCGCCCGAAGCGCCGGTCGCGCCGTCGCCCCCTCCAGGCCCGAGTCCCCGCACTAAGGTTCCAACAATGCGCCGATCCGATGCCGACGTTGTTCCGAGCACGCAGGCCGAGGTCGTGCGCTTGAATGAGGCTGCCGTAGGCACCGTTCGGGCCGGACGCGTGGTGGCCAACCGCACCACCGTGCGCCGCGCCGATGCCCGCCAGGTGGAGGCTGACCGCTCCCTCATTCTGGTGAACAGCGCGGACCAACTGCACGTGACCCGAGGCGCGCTGGGCGGCGCTACCTCGCTGCGCACGCACGTGCGCAACGGCGCGCTGGGCGTGAACGTCAGCGGAAACGCCAAGCTCGAGAACGTGGCGGCCAGCTGGATCGTGGCGGGCAACGTGCAGGCCGACCGGGTTCTGAGCCTGGCCGTGGTAGGCGGCAACGTGTCCGGCAACGTGCACAGCCTGTTCGGCACGCGCGCGGCTATCGCGTTCGGTATTGCGCTGGGGGTTTCGTCGCTCGCCGCGCGGCTGCTCGGACGGCTGTTGCGCTAGCCGCGCTTAGGGCAGCGGCAGTTCCACGGGCCGGCCCAGGGCAACCGACAGATCCGCGGCAATGCACGCCTCATGCGTGTTGATCGAGTTCGCCAGGCTCACGTGCGATTCCTCGCCGCGCTCGATGCAGTCCAGCAGGTGCGCCGCTTGGCCTTGGAAGGGATGGTGCGAGACGTCGCCGCTGTCCGGCAGCACCGTGGGGATTTCGGCGTAGTCGGTCTGACCGGGAAGGGTGCGGCTGAACACTTGGTTGTCAAGCATGTTCCCCTGATCGCCGAAGAGCGAGATACGGAATTTGTAGGGCGCACAGTCGTCCAGGTTCGAGAGAGCCTTGCCAATCGCGCCGCTGGCGAACTTGCAGATCATTACGGCGGTGCCCGGGTACTCGAAGCGGTCGCTGCCGGTCACCGCGTAGGCGCTCACCTCCACGATGTCGCTCTCGGTGAAGTAGCGCAGCGCGTCCACGGCGTGGCAACCGGCGTTCAGGAACGACGAGCGCCCCTGGGCCGATGTCTTTGACCACTCGTACTGGGCGTACCACGGGCCAAGCCCGTGCACATAGTCAACTTCGGCCATGTACAGGCGACCAAGGGCCCCGTTGGCCAGCTGAGCGCGAATCACGTCAAACAACGGATTCCAGCGCAGGACGAAGCTCACCACCGACCGGACCCCAGCGGCGGCTATGGCGTCGCGCATGGCGCGGAGGCTTTCCAAATCGAGCGCCGCCGGCTTCTCGATCAGCACGTGCTTCCCGGCATTCGCCGCGGCAATCGTGTTCGAGGGGTGCAAATCGTGCGGCGTACAGACGGACAGGATGTGCACGTCGTCGCGGGCAAGAACAGCGCGCAGGTCGGTCTCGATCACCGCGTCGGGGTGCCCGGTTTCTCGCGCCACACGCGCGGCGGACTCCGCCCGCCGGCTTGAGACAGCCACCACGCGCGCCCGTGGATCGGCGTCAAATGCCCGCACATGCTCAGCCGCCACCCACCCCGCCCCGTGCACCGCCACCCCATACCGCCGCACAACCAAGCCCCCGGAAACCCGCCAGCGATTCTACTCACCAGCGCATCCGCGCATAATCACGCAGACCGGACGGGAGAAATTGAGTGTTCGAGGAAGAATTCCGCACGTACGACATCGACGCGCCAGAAGTTCGCGCCCTCCAACGCGCGATGCCGCAGGAGACCTTTGCGCTGGTGGAGGGTCTGATGGGTCGCTGGCAGCAGGCCGGGATTCCGCTACGGCCCGCACGCCGTGGCTTTGCATTCCAGGCGCCCCACGGCGACCGCCTGACCACCGTGGCCTGGGTCTACGCGCCCGACCGTCGGCACCCGGTGGCGCGTTTGGAGGTCGCCCTCGACCTGCTACTGCGGCGTGGGGTGGATGCCGAGCAGATCGACGGGCTACGCGACGATCTGACCCGATTCCCAACCCACGGCCCCGGCGACTCCGACTCACTCGTGGAGCTGCCGCTCACTGATGGTCTGAGCGGCAGCGACATGGAACGCCTGGCCCAGGCCTTGGTGCAGTTTGGCCTGTCCCTCGCTTGACCGTCGCCGACAGCCATCCGGGGCGCTACGCCGTGCGTAGGGCGCGCTGGGGAACGATGGCGGTTGTTGCCAGCGGGGTCTTCATGGCCACGCTCGATGCCAGCATCGTCAACGTCTCGCTGCCCACCTTAGTCCGCGAGCTGGACGCGCCATTCGACCGCGTGCAGTGGGTCACGTTGGCCTATGTGATCGCCATTACCAGCCTGTTGCTACCGGCCGGCCGGCTGGCGCAGATACGGGGTGCCAAACGGCTATACCTAGGGGGATTCCTGGTCTTCACGCTTGGCTCGCTCCTGTGCGGCCTGGCGCCAAACGTCGGTCTGCTCATCGCATTTCGGGTCGTACAGGGCATCGGCGGCTCGATCATTCAAGCCCTTGGACCAGCGTTGGTGGTCGACGCGTTCCCGCCGAGCCAGCGGGGCAAGGCCATCGGGTTCATCTTGTCGGCGGTCTCGGTAGGGCTTGTCAGCGGCCCCGTGGTGGGCGGTCTGATTCTGGGATCCCTCGGTTGGCCGTTCATCTTTCTGGTTAACGTCCCGGTTGGCGTGGCGGCGGTGGCGCTGGGCGCGCGGATTCTGCCGCAGGGGGCGGGTGGAATCGGGGGGCGATTCGACCGGCGCGGGGCTGTCTTGCTGATGATCGGTCTGACGCTCCTCGTGTTTGGCCTGAACCGGATACAGACGCTGGGCATCGCATCGCCGGCCGTCATCACGCTGGTCGTGGCAGGGCTGGCGCTGCTGGTGGGATTCGGCTGGTGGCAGACGCGAACGCCCTGGCCAACGATCCAGCCCGGCATGTTTCGCATGCCGGACTTCACAGCCGCCACGCTGGCGGGCTACCTGACGTTCGCAGGCGCCGCCACCCAGATTCTGCTGCTGCCGTTTTACCTGCAGCGCGTGCTGGAACTACCGGTGCAACAGGTTGGGCTACTCATGGTCACGGTGCCGGCACTGATGGGGTTGCTTGGAACGCCCTCGGGAATACTGGCCGACCGAACGAGTCCCCGTGCGGTGGGCGCGGTGGGAATCGGATTCGTCGCGGTCGGACTGTCGCTGCTTGCCACGCTGGCAGCCGACACGCCTCCGTTGGCCGTCGTTCCCCGACTCGCCGTCATCGGGGTGGGGATGGCCATGTTCAATAGCGGGAACGCCAGCATGCTGATGGGTGCCGCCGCCGCGGAGCACCGCAACCAGGCCAGCGCGGTGCTGGGCCTGGCGCGCAACATGGCGCAGTCCACCGGTCAAGCGCTCTGGGGCACGATCTGGGCATCGATCGTGGTCGTACAGCTCGGGGTACCCGGCCCGGATTTTGCGGCCGGCCCCGACACCGTGAGCGCATTTCAGATCGTTTTCGGCGCAGCCGGCGGGTTGGTGCTGCTGGGAATTCTGGCAACGCTGGCGCCGCTGCTGGGCCGACGGCCAGCACGCTAAACAACTCGCCGCAGATCGATCACGGGTGAATCAGCCGAGGCGGTCGGTGTCTCCTCAGGCGCCGCACCGGGCCGCATCGGGTCTGGTGACTCGGCGGTAGCGACGCCGCGCAGGCGCTGCAGCAGGGCGATTCCTTTGCGAGTGTCGCTCGCCATGCGCGCCGGGATCTGGGCACGAAGTCGCAGCCGGAACCGCCAGTAGGTGAAGTCCTTCCAGACATCCCAGCGGACACGTTCGTCCTGGGTCAGCCCGCGCGCGGCTCGGTAGGCAGCCAGCAAATCTTCGAGCGTCTGGCCGTAGACCAGCAGGTAGGCATCGGCGGACGCGCGATCAATCGGGTGGGCCTTGGCCGCCTCCAGTTCAACCGCGTGCACCACGGCTTCCTCAACATCGATTCCGTAGAAGTAGTTGAGGTAGGCCTTGTAGCGGGCTTCTCCCAGAGCATCGGCAAACGCATGGCCTGCGATGTAAATGGGAGGCCGACCATGAAAGCGCAGCTCGTCTCGCTCCACCCGCGGCACGGCGTCGCGCCGGCTGCTGGCAATTCGGTCGATCAGTAGCACAAGGTCCAGCGCTTCGCGCGCTACGAGATAGGTGAGGCGACGCCCTTGAATGATTCGGTCGCCAGACGCCATTGACCGCACGCGCGCAGCGCCGCCGGATACCAGTGCACGCCGGCGGCTAGCTCGGCGTCGAAACGCCGCAGCGGATCTCGCAGCAGCTCAGGCGCTTCGCCCGGCGGAACGACTATCGGTTCGAGCGGCCGGTCGGGCAGCTAGGTCCCCCGTCATTGGCAGTTCCGTCAGTACCATGCATTGTCCTTCCCCCGCACGACCGGTATCGACACGCGCATGCGCTACCTCGTCCATTGCGACGGCGCCAGCCGCGGCAACCCAGGCCAAGCCGCGGCTGGCGTGGTGATCTACGACGCCTACGGCGCAATCGCCGGACGCATCGCGGTTCGTCTGGGCGTGCTGACCAACAACCAGGCGGAATACCGGGCGGTGCTGGCCGGAATGCGGCTGGTTGAGCAACTCCAGCCCAGCGCCATCGAGTTTCGCCTCGACAGCGAGTTGGCGGCGCGCCAGCTGTCAGGGGCCTGGAAGATCAAGAACGCGGGACTACGAGAATTGGCGGCCAGAGTGCATGCGGCGGCCCCAACCGGCGTGCCGGTGCGCTTCGTCCACGTTGCCCGGTCCGAGAACGTGCTGGCTGACCGCCTGGCGAACTGGGCGCTCGACCGCACGTCGCCGGACAGCCCGCACCTCTTCTAGACGCTACCCGCGCCGGGCAGCCGAGGTACGCCGCGGAGCCTATCTGGGGACCCGTGCCTCGGTGTTGACACGAGGTGGGGAGCATGCTTCACTACTGAGGCCAAATGACCACTGCTGTGGTGATTGGTGGGTACTTGTGGGGAGAAAATGGCACGGGGCATGGCCAGCTTCAAGGGGACCTATGTCCACCAGTTGGACGCCAAGGCGCGCCTTGCGTTTCCCAGCCGGCTCCGCGCGCAGATTCCCCAGGGGGGCATATTGACCGTCAGCGCCGAGAACTGTCTCACGTTCTATCCGGCGGCGCTGTGGAGCGACGTGGAACGCGAGTTGGCCAGGCTGGACCCGCTGAACCCCGATGCCCGCGATACCAAACGACAACTCTTCGGATCCGCAGAGGACGTGACATTCGACAAGCAAGGTCGGATTGCGATTCCCGTCCACCTACGCGACCACGCGGCACTGACCAAAGAAGTGGTCGTGATGGGCGTGGGTGACGTGATTGAGCTATGGGACGCAACGGCCTGGCAGAAGCGTCACGGACGCATCGTCTCCGACGCGTCCGAAATCATGCGGCGCGCCCGCGGAGGCGTGCCGCACTCTCCTTAGGGTGTTCTGTGTGGGGCGCGGCGCCTCCCCCGCGTCCCACACACACCGATTGCCATGACAACAGCGTCCGGTCGGCACGAGCCGGTGCTGGTGGAAGCAGTAGTCGACGCGCTGCGGCCGTGTTTGCCGGGTGCGATTGTCGACGGAACGGCGGGGCAAGGCGGCCACACGCAGGCCCTGCTGGACGTCGGGGCCGGGCGGGTTCTGGCAATCGATCTCGACCCCGACGCCGTTCGCTGGCTGGCCACGCGCTTTCAGAGCGACGTTCGCGTCCAGCCGATCCACGCCAGCTATGCGGACCTGCCGGAGCCAGTCGGCATCCAGCAAGCGACCGGTGTGCTGCTGGACCTGGGCGTGTCCTCTCGCCAGTTGGAGGAGGCGGCACGCGGCTTTTCGTTCCGTCTGGAAGGACCACTGGACATGCGGTTTGACGCCACGGCCGGCGCGCCGGCCGCACAGCTGGTGAACCGCCTCCCTGAACCCGAGTTGGCGGACCTACTTCGCGAGTACGGCGAAGAGTGGCGGTCGCGCGCGATCGCACGTCGGATCGTTGCCAGACGCCCGCTCCAGTCCACGACCGAACTGGCGCGGGTGGTTGCGGCGGCCTTCCCCGGACGCCGCCGCCTGCATCCCGCCACCCGAACGTTTCAAGCCCTACGCATCGCCACGAACGCAGAACTCGAAACGCTCGGCCAGGGGTTGGCAGGAGCACGCCGTGCCCTGTGCGAGGGCGGGCGGCTGGTGGTGATCGCCTTCCATAGCCTGGAGGATCGGATCGTCAAGCACACGTTTCGCGCCTGGGCGGGCGAGGGCCGTGGGGAAGTCATGACCCGGCGTCCGATCCGGCCGGACCGGATAGAAGCGCAGCGCAACCCGCGCGCGCGCAGCGCCAGGCTGCGTGTGTTTGCGAAGGCGAACGGCAACTGATGGCTCTCCTTCAGGAACCACTGCGGCGCGACACGATCTGGCCGGCTCGGGTCCCGCGCTGGCTGCCAACAGCCATTCCACTTTCGCGGCTGGTCCTGGTGGTCATCATCGCGGCATTTGTGCTGGCCATGGTGTGGGTCCAGCAGACCCAGACCCTGGTACGGCTTGGCGGGGAGATACAGCGGCTGGAACGCCAACTTGAAACAGTTGAACTGGAGCGGCAACGAATCCTCGCCGAGTTGGCCGTGCGCAACGACTTGTCCAGAGTCCAGCGCGTCGCGTTCACCGAGCTCAACATGCGCCAAGCCCGTAAGCCGGCGTTTACGCGGGCACAACCGCTGCCGCCGGGTGTCTCATTCGGCCTCCCGCTGTGGGCCGCGCCAACGCAACCGCTCGTTGAGCCCCCCTGGTGGGAAGCTGTGATCCGAGAGATCAGTGCGCGAATTACCCGGCTTGCCGAGTAACCGCCGCTCCTCGACCGACAGGGGCGAACCGCCGGACCCCTCGCGGCGCCTCGTCGTCATGCTCGGCGGCGCCATGGCGGCCGCCAGCGTCCTGGGCTGGCGTCTGTTCGACTGGCACGTCCAACAGTCCGCCGAACTGTCGGCGCGCGGCGCAAGCGCTCTGCTGACTCGAAGCGAGATCAACCCTCGGCGCGGCAACATTTTGGACCGCGACGACGATGTCTTGGCCATCAGTCGGGGCGCGGTGCGAGTGGTGGCTGACCCTCTGGCCATCCACGAGTCCGCTGACCCATTTGAGGTCGCCGACCGGTTGAGCGGGCTGCTGGACCTCGACACGGCCAGGGTGGCGGAACGTCTGGGCAATCCAAAGCTGCGGTACGCGGAAGTCGCGCGGGGTCTGATTGGCGATCCGGCGAGGGCTGTGGACGAGGCGATCCAGGCAGGGCAATTGCCCGGAGTACGCCTGGACCCTGATCGGGTGCGCGTCTACCCCAACCAGGAGCTGGCCGCGCACGTGCTGGGGTTTGTTGGCGAAGGTGCGGCCCGTCCGGGCGATGTCGTGGGCCAGGCAGGCGTTGAAGCCTGGTACAACGACGTGCTGGGCGGCCAATCGGGGCTTGTCAGCTCCGATATCGACCGCCTCGGCCGCCGTATTCCGATCGGCCGCTTCGCGCTCCAGCCGCCGCGCCACGGGGCGCACGTGTCGCTTTCGATCGATCGCACGATCCAGCACATCGCCGAGCAGGAACTCGAGGCCGCACTTGAGCAATTTGGGGCGACGGCCGGCACGATCCTGATTACCAATCCTCGGACCGGCGAACTGCTGGGCCTCGCCAACCGACCAACCTTCGACCCTGGCCGCGTTCACACCTACCGCGAGTTTGGCCCCGAGTTCGCCAACCGGGCGTGCAGCCTGATTTATGAGCCGGGCAGCACCTTCAAGCTTGTGACGATGGCCGCCGGGCTCGACGTCGGCGCCGTGCGGCCCGAGACCACCCACAACCTTCCGGGAACCGTGAACTACTTCGGGCAGGAATTCAGGAACTGGGATGAGCGCACGTACCCGAGTCAGACGATGGTCAGCGTGCTCCAGCACTCCAGCAACACGGGCACGATCTTCGTCGCCGACACGATTGGCGCCGACACCTTCTACGAGTACATCACGCGCTTTGGCTTTGGCACGCGAACAGGTGTCGACCTGGCCGGCGAAGTGCCGGGCATTGTTCGGCGGCGCGGTGACCAAAGCTGGTTTCTGCCCGATTTAGCCTCCAATTCGTTCGGCCAGGGCATTTCAGTCACACCGCTGCAGCTGGCGACTGCGGTTGGGGCCATTGCGAATGACGGTCTGATGATGCGACCGCACGTTGCTCGCGCGGTCACCCGCGCCGACGGACGCCGAGAGGCGATTGAGTCGCACCCCATACGCCGAGTTGTTTCGCGCGAAACAGCCCAGACGCTCATCAAGATGATGGAAGCTGCTGAATCAGGCGTGGTGGGCAACCTTGCACAAATCCCGGGCTACCGAACTGCTGGCAAAACGGGAACGTCGCAGATCGAATCAAGAGGTCGGTTTCTCGAAGACACGTCCATCGCGTCGTACGTCGGTTTCGGACCCCTGGAACTCCCTAGGGTGCTCGCCCTGGTCGTGATTGAACGGCCGCAGACCGCGTTCTATGGTTCGCATGTGGCATCGCCCACCTTTGCGCGGGCAATGAGCCGGGTTTTCGCGCATCTTCGGGTCCCCCCGCGCACACGCCAAGCATGAGCGCGACGACTGGCGGCTGGCTGGCCTACAGGCTTCCTCGTTGGCCGGCGCGAGACCCATACCTATTGATGCTGACGTTCATCCTGCCGCTTGGTGGCGTTGTGCTCGTGGCGAGCGCGCGTGTACCCGCGGCACTCGGCGGTGACTCGGTGTTTGAGCGCGTATCTGTCCAGCAGATGGTGTTTGCCGGTGTTGGTGTGGTGCTGGCGCTGGCGCTTAGTGCCGTGAACTACCGACGCTATGCGCGGATTGCGCCGGTGGCCTTCCTGGGAGTCTTGATCGCCCTGGTGGCCGTCCTCTTCGTTGAAGACGCCACCAGTCTCTTTGCGGCACGGCGCTGGTTTCGCGTGGCCGATCTGACTGTGCAACCGAGCGAGTTCGCAAAGATTGCGATGGTGGTGATGCTGGCCGCGCTGGCCCATCACTACGGTGGACGAATCCGCCAGCTGCGGGTGTCCGTCATTTACCTGGGTGGCGTCGTCGCCCTGGTGGTGCTTCCGATCGTGCTCGAGCCGGACTTGGGCGCAACCATCACCATTGCGTTTGTGGGTCTCGTGATGATCTTTGCTGCGGGCGCCCGCGTGTGGCACCTGCTGCTCGGTTTTGCTGCGCTGGTGCCCATCGCCCTCGTCTCGCTGACCCAGAATGCCTATCAGCGCGAGCGCCTCCTGACGTTTCTCAGCGGCGACCCGGACATCAACCGAACCGGCTATCAGGCGGCGCAGGCCCAGATTGCCATGGGTTCGGGTGGCATCACCGGTCGCGGGCTCGGCCTGGGCACGCAGAAGTTTCGGCTGCCAATCCCGGACTCAGATGCGGTTTTTGCGGTTCTCGGGGAGGAATTCGGCCTGGTCGGAACAGGCTTGGTGCTGGTCCTGTTTCTTGCGCTGTTCGTACGCGGGATTCAGATCGCCGCCGCCACCGACGACGTGTTTGGCCGAATGCTGGCCATTGGCATCGTGACGCAACTGTGCTTTCAGGCGTTCGTCAACATGGCGGTTGTGACGGGCCTGATACCCGTAACGGGCATCACGTTGCCCTTTATCAGCCGTGGCGGCTCATCGCTTCTCGTCTCGATGATCATGATGGGCATTCTCATGAACATCGCCCGACAATCCGACCTGGGGCGAAGCCCATGAAGCTGGTGCTCGTCGGCGGCGGCACCGCCGGCCACATCTTTCCGACGATCGCCGTCGCTCGTCAGCTCGCCACGCTGACGGGGACGGGCGCCGATCTCACCGCCGTGTGCGGGTCCCGTGAACTGGATCGGCTGCTCTACCGCGATGTTGACCTCCAAGTTCTCTCCTTGCCGGCCCGCGGCATTGTGGGTGTCGCCTGGTGGCAGCTGCCGTGGCGGGCTTGGCTGCTCATTCGGTCGCTCCTGTCCATTTGGCGCGACTTCAGCAAGCGGCGCCCAGACGCAGTGATCGCCAGCGGCGGCTACGTCAGCGCTCCCGTGCTGCTGGTGAGCTGGTTGCGCCGCATTCCGTCCGTGATCTTTTCTGGCGACGCGGCGTTGGGGTGGGCTACGCGCGTGATGGCCCCGCTAACTTCGGCGGCGACCATTGCCTTCGAGGAAGCGCGCGGTCAGATATGGCGCGCCCCGGTCGAACTGGCCGGGTATCCGGTTCGGGGCTCGTTCGCCGCGCCCGATGCCACAGCCGGTCGCGCGGCGGTCGGGGTACCCAGCGATCACACCCTGATCGTCGTGATGGGAGGCAGCCAGGGTTCACATGCAATCAATGAGGCTCTGCGTGCGGACCTGGAGCGCCTGCTCAAAAAGGCCCACGTAGTGCATGTGAGCGGGCAACGCGACTATCAACCCCTCACGGCCGAACGCGACCGTCTGCCCGAAGCGCTGCGATCGCGGTACCACCTGCACGACTTCATCCAACGCGGCTTTGCCGACCTGTTGGCCGCGGCGGACATTGTGGTGAGTCGCGCCGGCGCTACGTCGGTGGCGGAGTTGAGCGCTGTTGGAACCGCCGCCGTGCTCATCCCCGGCACGTTCGGCGCGGGGCATCAGATTGCAACCGCCCGGGCCATGGCTGCGGCTGGCGCGGCCCTGATGCTTCCAGAGTCCGCCCTGGCGTCCGGGCGCCTGGTGGACGCCCTGCTGGAGCTGCTGGACGATCCCGAACGCTTGCGCGCCATCGGCGCCGCCTCGCGGTCGCGCGGGCGGCCGCACGCGGCGGCCCGGATAGCGCAAATTGGCCTGGGCCTCGCGGGCCAGCCCACAACGGCCGACGCATGATGTCGCCGCAGGTCACCGCCCCCTCGGTCCGACACGTCCACATCGTGGGCATTGGGGGCAAGGGCATGAGCGGCATCGGCGCGGCTCTGCTTGACCTCGGCAAGACCGTGAGCGGCAGCGATCTCAAACGTTCGCCCCAGGCGGACCGCCTGCAAAGCCGCGGGGCACGTATCGCGGTTGGCCACAACGCCGCCCACATCGCGGGCGCCGACATCGTGATTCATTCATCGGCCATTCCGTCGGACAACCCGGAGCTGGCGGCCGCCCGTACCGCCGGCGCACCGGTTGGTACCCGCGCCGAAGCCGTCGCGGCCCTGTTCAATACCCGCCGCGGGATTGCCATTGCCGGCACACATGGAAAGACCACGACGTCAGCACTGACTGCCACCATCTTGCACGGCGCCGGTCTGGCGCCCTCATTTCTCATTGGCGCCGATATTCCATCGCTGGGCGGCGTGAATGGGCGGATCGGCGCCGGGGCCTGGATGGTGCTGGAAGCCGACGAGTTCGACGACGCCTTCCTGGCCTACCGACCCCGGGTGGCCGTGTTGACGCATCTGGAACCGGACCATCTGGACCACTTCGGCAGCGTCGATCGCATGGTTGCGGCCTTCGAGCAGTTCGTCGACCAATTGCCCACCAACACCACACTCGTCGCTCGACGCGACGTGCCGCTGCTGCGGAAGGTGGCCGAGCGACACGCCGGTAACTTGATTTGGTTTGGTCCGGGCGGCGACTGGCGAATTGAGCACTACAGCGCAGGCATTTCCGGCCCAACGCTCGACATATCGGGCCCTCGCGGGCAGCTGGTGCTGAACCTACCGATGCCGGGACGCCACAACGCCTTGAACGCGCTGGCGGCGTTGGCGGCCGCGACGCTGGCGGGGGTCGACCCGACCGAAGCCGCGCGAGCATTGGAAAGCTACAGCGGCGCCGAACGCCGCCTGCAACTACGCGCGAACGCACATGGCGTTTCCCTCTTCGAGGACTACGCGCACCACCCAACCGCGGTACGCGCCAGCCTTCAAGCCGTGCGTGAACTGAAGCCGAACCGAGTACTCGCGATCTACCAGCCGCTGCTCCAGTCGCGGACGCGGGATCTCTTCGAAGACTTCCTGGACGCGTTTGGCGACGCCGATCAACTGCTGCTGGCGGAAATCTACTCACCGCCGGGGCGTGAGGCGCCTGGCGGAATCAGCTCGACAGACCTGGCCGCCGCCGTGCGGCACCCCAACGCAATGGCACTGCCCAGCTTCGATGCAATTTTCGACCGTGTACTTGCAGAGGCTCGGGAGGGTGACCTTGTCCTGGTCATGGGGCCCGAGTCCGTGACTCCATTGGCTAAGCGGCTAGCGGCGAGCATTGCGCAGCGAACGGCCGCATGAGCTTCGCGGCGCGGTTTCCCTCCAGGCTCCGGGTTCGTGCCCAGGAGCCGATGGCTCGACACACGTCGCTCGGCGTTGGGGGACCGGCCGATTACTGGGTTGAAGTGCGCAGCCTGGACGCGCTGCGTCTGGCCCTGCAGACAGCCGACTGGCTGGGCATTCCACGAGTAGTCATGGGGCACGGCACCAACACGCTGGTGGCCGACGCTGGCATCGAAGGCCTGGTGATCGACAACCGCTGCATGGACTTCGCGCCGCACGGCGCCAGCGCACGCGTGCGGGTAGCTTCCGGCCACAGCATGGCGCGCATGGCGGGGCGCTGTGCGCGCCTGGGCCTTGGTGGCCTGTCCTTTGCAATCGGAGTCCCTGGCACCGTTGGCGGCGCCGTGTGCGGCAACGCGGGCGCCTTCGGGTCTGACGTCGCCGCTGTGCTGGAATCGGCCCTGGTCTGGCGACCCAGCCTGGAACGCGAGATCCTGGCACGCGAGTTCGACTTCGCCTATCGGCGAAGCAACCTCCACGACGATGAAACCAGTCCAGTCGTGCTGGCAGCCACGTTTCGAGTCGAACCCGAAGATCCAGCCGTGCTTCGCCGCGAGCTGCTGACGCTGGCCCGGCAGCGACGCGCCACACAGCCGCAGGGACAGAACGCCGGGTCGTTCTTTATGAACCCGAAAGGCGACTACGCGGGGCGCTTGATTGAGACCACCGGGCTGAAGGGTCAGAAACTTGGTGGGGCCTTTGTATCGCCAATCCACGCCAACTTTCTCTCGGCCCGACCGGGCAGTACGGCCCGGGAAGTCCTGGACCTCGCCATTGTCGTGCGCGAACGCGTAGCCGAGGCCACGGGCGTACGCCTGACACCTGAAGTTCGCTTGCTGGGCCGCTGGAACAGCCACGCGCAGGCGTTGTTCTCATGACTGAGCTACGCGCCAGCCTGTTTACCAAGGTGCTGTCACTGGTGATTGCGGCATTCGCGGCGGGTGTCCTGATCTGGTTGCTTAATTCGCCGGTATTCAACATTCGAGACGTCAGCGTACATCGGGCCGATTCGTCGCCCCCTCCGGCGGTGGATCCAGCCAGCATCGAGGCTGCCGCGCTCCTCCTGGTGGGAGAGAACGTGTTTCGCATCGACACCACGGCGCTGCAGCAGCAAATCGCGGAGTTGCCGGGGGTAGCCGACGCGCTCGTGCAAGTCGGGATTGACGGACGGGCCACAGTCACCGTCGCCTATGAGGCGCCGGTCGCGAACTGGGTGGTCAACGGACAAAGCTTCCTTGTTAATGCGTCCGGCGAGGTCCTTGCGGAGCAATTTGAGCCGGATGTAGCGCTCACGATCGAGGATGAGTCGCCTCACAGTTTGACCCCGGGAGACCAGGTCAACGTGGGAGCGCTGTATGCGGCCCATCAGCTGCAGAGCAACCTTCCGCTGCTGCGGGTCATTCCCAGCCGCATTCGTTACTCGGTCGGCGGACTGACCGTGGTTGACCACGCCGGGCGGGAGCTTGACTTTGGCGACACCGCGCACCTCGACGCAAAGCTCGTCGCCTTGCACGCCGTGCTCGAGCAGGCGAACCGGCTGGGCGAGCGCATTGCCAGCGTCGACCTGCGACCAATCGAGCGACCCACGTACCGCACGGTTGACGCCCCGGCGCTCACCACATCGCTTGACCCGCGGGCACCCTAGTCGTGTTATGTAATCTGTCGCTTCTGGGGCACGATACAGCTCGGAAGTCAGGGGCATGAGCCGCAACCGAACCTTCGTCGGGCTGGACGTTGGCACCACAAAGACCTGCGCCGTGATTGGGCAGGACTACCGCGGCACGCAACTGCATATTCTCGGCGTAGGTACTGCTCCGTCCTATGGACTCAAGGGCGGCCAGGTCGTTGACGTCGTGCTGACGGTCAAAGCCATCGACGAAGCAATTCACCGAGCCGAGAAGGCGGCGCAGGTGCGAGCCTCGCAGGTCGTGACCGGGATAGCCGGCGGCCACCTGCAATCGCACAGCCAACACGGGGAAGTGCATCTGCCCTCCGACGAGCGCGAGGTTCGCGAGCGTCATGTTGGGGCCGTGGTTCGCGGCGCAACCATGTTGAATCTGGCCGCGGACCGGGAGGTCGTGGCCGTCATCCCCAAGACCTTCGCAACCGATCACCTCACCGATGTACTGGATCCACGCGGTCTGACCGCGCGCCGGCTGTCCGTTGAAGCTCATGTGATTACTGGCGCCACCAACGCAATGGCGAACTTAGAGCACTGCGTGGACCAGGCCGGCTTGTCAACGCACGGTCGGGTGCTGCAGCCACTGGCTTCGGCGCGTGCCTGCCTCACGCCCGAGCAGCGGCGTGAGGGAGTTGTGCTGATCGATATCGGGGGTGGAACCACCGACGTTGCCCTCTTCGTGGATGACGCCTGCTGGCACATCGCCGTCATCCCGCTCGGCGGCGCGCTGGTCACCGCGGACATTGCGCGTGGGCTGCGGCTACCGACCAAAATTGCCGAGGCCCTAAAAATTAGGCATGGCGAAGTGGGGCTGCCATCCCAGGACAACGCAACGGTTACCGTGCCCGGCTTTGACCACGGCGCGCCCGTGGCCCTGCGCCGGGGTAATCTGTCGGAGGTCATCACCGCCCGAGTAGAGGAGTTGCTGCACCTCGTACGCGACGAGATCACGCGTAGCGGCTACTACGACCTCCTCCCGGCAGGCGCCGTGCTCACGGGAGGCGGTTCGCGCATGGCTGGTCTCCCATCCATGGCCACGGAGATCCTGCACATGCCGGTCGCCATAGGACGCCCACGAGCGCTCTGGGGACTGGGCGAGAACCTCCGCGAACCTGAATTCAGCACCGGCGTCGGTTTGCTCCTCATGGCCGCCACGGGCGAAGAAGCGGAAGGCTGGGTCCCGGCCGCACGCCGCAGGCGCGAAGGCGTTCTGGACCGGCTGGGCGAATGGATGCGATCGGTCGTCTCACCGACGGTCCATTGAATGGCGCCCCGCCATGATTGAGCTTCGGCATAATGGGATCACCGTTGTGGCATTGCCTCGTGAGCGGTCTGGCCGTCCTGTGCTGGCGCGCCTCGAAAGGGTGAGTGGTCATGGCCGAGAATGATGGCCGCGGTGGAAGTCGAATCACGCGGCTGACGAGAACGGATCGCGAAGCGCGGCCCGGCGCGGCGGAGCGCGAGCCGCGACAGGCCATGGGCGGCGACTCCCTGGCCGAACTGAAGGTCGTGGGGATCGGCGGCGGCGGCAGCAACGCCGTGGACCGCATGATCGACGAACATGTACAGGGCGTTGACTTCATCGCGATTAATACAGACGCCCAGGCACTCGTACGCTCCAACGCACCCACGCGCATCCGCGTCGGCGACAAAGCAACGCGCGGCTTGGGCTCCGGCGGCCAGCCCTCGCTGGGGCAGAAGGCGGCTGAGGAGTCGCTGGATGAAATCCGCGAAGCCGTGGAAGGCGCGGACATGGTGTTTATCGCCGCCGGCATGGGCGGCGGCACCGGGACCGGCGGCGCGCCGGTCGTGGCGGACCTCGCGCGCGAAACGGGAGCCTTGACGGTCGGCGTCGTGACCCGGCCCTTTGACTTCGAAGGCAGCACCCGCGCCCGCTACGCCGAGGAAGGCCTCCGCAGCCTTCAGGAACGCGTGGACACCCTGGTGATGATCCCCAACCAGCAATTGCTGGCCGTGGCCGACCCCAAGATGTCCATGAGCGAGGCCTTTGCCCTGGCCGACGACGTCTTGCGCCAGGCTATCCAGGGCGTGTCAGACCTGATCACCCAGCCAGGCCTAATCAACCTCGACTTCAACGACGTGCGCGCGGTCATGACCGAATCCGGCAGCGCCTTGATGGCGATCGGTGAAGCCCAGGGCGAAGACCGAGCCACGGAGGCGATGCAGCAAGCCCTCAACAGCCCGCTGCTCAACGTCTCGGTGGACGGCGCGCGCGGCGTGTTGCTGAACTTCACCGGCGGCCCGGACATGACGCTGCATGAAGTGAACGAAGCCGCGGACATCGTGGCCAAGGCCGCGGAGCCGAACGCGAACATCATCTTCGGAACGGTGATCGACGAAGCTATGGAAGGCCGCTTGCAGGTCACAGTCATCGCAACTGGATTCCAGACCGGCGCCGCCGAGGCGCGCCCGGCGCGGCGGCGCAGTTCGCGAGTCTCCGGCAGCCCGGTCATCCGTGAATTGGACTTCTCCAGCCGGGCGCGCGAGTCCAGCGAGATCGAAATTCCGGCGTTCCTGCGTCGCCGCTCGGAAGGCCGCTGAACCGCTTCCAGGCAGGCCCATGACACAGGCCGCGGAAGCCTCCGGGATTGCCGCCCGCGTGCAGGGCATCCGGGCTCGCATTTCGACCATCTGCGGCGACATCGGCCGCTCACCCGAGACTGTGACGCTCGTGGCCGTCTCCAAGACTTTCGACGCCGCAACCGTTCGGCACGGACTGGCCGCGGGGCTGGCGGACCTGGGCGAGAACCGGGTGCAGGAAGCGCAGGTCAAGATCCCACAGGTCGGCGGTGGTCGCTGGCACCTGGTCGGTCATCTGCAACGCAACAAGGCCCGCGCCGCCATTCAGCTCTTCTCCCTGATCCACTCCCTGGATTCGGAGCGCCTGGCGCGCCGCCTGGAGGCGGTTCGCGACGATCGACCCTGTGACGTATTGATTCAGGTCAACCTCACCGGGATGCAAACGCAGGGCGGCATTGAGCCTGCGGGGTTGTCCCGGCTCGCGTTTGTGCTCGACCGGGAGACCGGACTGACACTGCGGGGCCTCATGACAATCGGTCCGTTTGACGCCATGCCCGCGGCCAGTCGCGCCTGCTTTCGCCGGTTGCGGGAACTGCGCGATGCGCTGCAAGTTGACCTGCCCAACCAGCCAATTGCCGACCTTTCGATGGGTATGACGGACGACCTGGATCCTGCGCTCGTCGAGGGGGCCACAATCGTGCGGGTCGGACGCGCTATCTTTGGGGCGCGTTCCCTGGCCCCAGGTACCTGATTCATCGAACTCACCGGACTTGTCGGAATCCTCAACTGGCTGGTGACGATCGTGGTTTTCGCCATCATTGGCCGCGCGATCCTTTCGTGGTTCGTGCGCGACCCGTCGAACCCCGTGATGCGGCTGTTGATTGACATGACGGAGCCGATACTGGGACCGATCCGCCGAGCCTTGCCCCAGTCCTGGACGATCGACCTCTCGCCGCTCATCGCAATCCTGGTCATTCAAATGCTGTGGAGCCTTGTGCGTTCGCTCGCGCTCGGGTGAGCGGTTGTGCCGTGACAGACCCGCCCCATGCCCACCACCATCCATTTGCGTGTTCGAGCCACGCCCCGCGCACGATCCATCGCCCTGCGCCGACGGGCTGACGGGTCGCTGACAGCTCGGATCACCGCGCCGCCGACTGAAGGCCGCGCCAATCGCGCACTAATCAACCTACTGGCGGAGGCCCTCGGTCTGCGCCGCCGCGACATCAGCATCGAGCGAGGAGCACGTGCTCGTGACAAACGAGTCGCCGTGACGACCGAAGACCCATCGGCCGTGCTGGCGGCGGTCAATCGTCTGGACGCCGTCACTTGATCCAACGTCCGCGTGGCACCGCCGACCGACTTCCGAACGTGGCGCCGGCCTGGCAAACCGTGGCTGAGACGTTTCAACGTCAGTGCGAACTGCGCGGCTTTGCGCCGATCAGCACGCCGACCATTGAACGCACAGACCTGTTCACGCGCACGACCGGCGACGCCACGGACCTTGCGCAGAAAGAGATGTACAGCTTCCAGGATCGCGGCGGTGACTCACTGACGCTGCGGCCCGAGGGAACCGCCCCGGTCGTGCGGGCGTATGTCCAGAACGGCCTGCACAACCTGCCGCAGCCCGTGAAGCTCTACTACATCGCCTCGATCTTTCGTTACGACCGCCCGCAGGCCGGACGCTATCGGGAACATCACCAGATTGGCGCCGAGGCCCTGGGCGACCCCAGCCCGGCCGTTGATGCCGAGGTGATCGACTTGCTCAGGTCCACGTATCACGCGCTCGGCATCGATGACCTACGGCTGGAACTGAACTCGCTGGGCGACCCCGACACCCGGCCCGCGTATCGGCAGGCGCTGGTGGACTACTTCACACCCGTTGCTGACCGCCTGGACTCCGAAAGCCGCGAGCGGCTGACAACCAACCCGCTGCGCATACTCGATTCCAAGCACCCAGTGGTCGCCGAGCTTTGCGAGGGCGCACCGCGCTCGTTGGACTATCTAGGCGAACCGGCGAGCACCCATTTTGCGGAGCTTCGGGACCTTCTGGATGCGCTCGACATCCCGTTCACGATCAATCACCGCCTCGTGCGCGGTCTGGACTACTACAACCGCACCGTTTTTGAGTTCATTCCTCCCGACGCCGGTTCGCAGAGCACGGTAGGCGGTGGAGGGCGCTACGACTATCTGGCTGATCTGATCGGCGCCAACCATGTGCCGGGGGTTGGCTTTGGCAGCGGCATCGAGCGCGTGCTGCTCAACCTGGAGCGCCGCGGTAAGACCCCGACCAATGTTCCGGTAACGGACGTGTACATCGCGCCGCTGGCCGACGGCGCGCTGACTGACGCGATGCGCTTGGCCCGCCAGCTACGGCAGGCCGGCGCCTCGGTCGAGTCGGGGTTCCGGGCGGCCAGCCCGCGCTCGCACCTGCGGCGCGCAAGCCGGGCCGGGGCACGGGCTGCCGTGCTGATCGGCGCCCGCGAACTGGAGCGCGGCGTCGTGACGTTGAAACCGCTGAACGGCGCCGCCCAGGTGGAAGTCCCTCGCACCGAGGCCGTGACGCGCGTCCAGGCCGTGCTGGCGGACGGCGCATGATCGCGGTTGTCGACTACGGCGCCGGAAACATCCACAGCGTGGCGCGGGCGCTGAACCGCGTGGGTGCAACCTTCGTCGTCACCGACGACCCGGCCGCCGTGGCCATGGCCGACGCGGTCGTCCTGCCCGGTGTGGGCGCCGCGGCGGACACCATGCGGGGGCTGCGTAACGCACGCGTGGACGACCCGGTGGTGGCGGCCATCGCGCGCGGCGTGCCCTACCTGGGCATTTGCATGGGCCTCCAAGTCTTGTTCGACCGCAGCGAAGAGGACAATGAAACGCCCTGCCTGGGTGTGCTGCCGGGTGACGTGGTGCGCTTCCCACCGGGACTTCCAGTCCCGCACATGGGCTGGAACCAGGTGCGCCAGGCGGAGAGCTCGCCGCTGTTCGCGGGCGTGCCGCAGGATGCCAACTTCTATTTCGTGCACTCGTACTACGCACGACCTGGGGATCCGGCCTGCGTGTCGGCGACCACGGACTATGGGCTGGACTTCACAAGCGTGGTTCGTCGCGACCATCTCTACGCGACCCAGTTCCACCCGGAAAAGAGTGGCCTTGTGGGGTTACGGATCTACGCAAACTTCATCCGCCTGGCTGGCCAGACGCCAACTCCGGAGTTTGACTGACGTATGGACATCTACGCAGCCATTGACATTCGCGGCGGCAAATGCGTGAACCTCATCCAGGGCGACTTCGCCCGCGAAACGGTCTACTACGAGGATCCGCGTGAAGCAGCCCGCTATTTTCTGGATGCCGGAACAGACTGGATCCACATCGTGGATCTGGACGCCGCGCGCAGCGCCGTTCGCACGCACACCGAGCTCGTGAGCGAGATCATTCGTCTCGCCGGCTCGGTTCCCGTACAGGTCGGCGGCGGAATCCGAACGCTGCAAGCGGTCCGTGAGGTACTGAACGCCGGCGCCGCCCGCGCCGTGATCGGCACCGCCGCCGTGCGCGACCCGGCCCTCGTGCGTGCCGCCGTGGCTAACCACCCAGGCCAGATAGCAGTTGGCGTGGACGCCCGCAACGGGCAAGTCGCAATCGAAGCCTGGGTCGAGGACAGCACGCTGACGGCGGCTGACCTGGCCGCGATGGCCGCGGACGCGGCCGCCGCTGCGCTGGTGTACACCGACGTCAACCGCGACGGCATGCTGGGCCAGCCAAACTTCGAGGGGACGGCCAACCTCGTTCAGCGCCACGGCCACCAGCTGGACGTAATTGCCTCCGGTGGCGTTCACAGTCGCGACGACGTGGCGAGGCTTGCCGAACTGGGGGCCTCGGGCGTCATCATCGGTCGGGCGCTCTATACCGGGGCCGTCACACTGGCGGACGCTCGGCGCGCGGCCCGGAGATAGCCAATGCTCACGCGGCGTGTGATCCCGTGCCTGGACGTCAAAAACGGCCGAAACGTGCGCGGCGTGCGCTTTTCGGCCGACGTGGACGCCGGCGATCCGGTTGATCTGGCGGCGCGTTACGACCGCGAAGGCGCCGACGAGCTCGTTTTCTACGACATCACGGCCTCGGCCGAAGGCCGCAACATCATGGTGGACCTGGTCGAGCGCGTGGCGTCGCAGGTTTTTATCCCTTTGTCGGTCGGCGGCGGTGTGCGCACCGTCGATGACATGTACCTGATGTTGCGTAGCGGCGCCGAGAAGGTCTCGATAAACAGTGCGGCCCATCGCGACCCTAACCTGATTTCCGCCTGCGCCGACCGCTTCGGCTCGCAGTGCGTCGTCCTGTCGATTGACGCGCTGCGCGACGCGGACAGCGACGTGCCGCGCTGGACCATCTATCTGAACGGCGGACGAGTCCGCACCGAGCTTGACGCCGTGGAAACCGCGCGGCGCGGCCAGGAACTGGGTGCCGGCGAAATTGTGCTCAACAGTATCGACGCTGATGGCACGCGCGAGGGCTACGACGTGGAATTTCTACGCGACGTCACCGACCGTGTGTCGATTCCAGTGGTCGCCTCGGGCGGAGCAGGGTCGTTGGAGCATCTTCGCGACGCGGTCACACTCGGGCACGCGCACGCTGTGCTGGCGGCCTCGATATTTCACTTCGGGGTCTACACCGTGCGTGAAGCAAAGGAGTTCATGGCCGCCTCGGGCATCCCCATGCGGCTCGATCCGTACCGCTGATCGAACCGCTTCAGCTAGCAGCCACGAGTCAAGCGCCAGCGCCGCTTTGCGGCGCGCACGCTCAAAGCGAACCGCCGTGTGACCACTGAAGCCGGCCACACCATGTCGGGCGTCGCCACCCGGACGTGATGTACCAGTTATGTCTAGCTGCTGTCAGCCGAACCGCGGATGAGGGCGTAAATCCAGTACAGGAGTCCGAGGACGAGGCCTCCGAACGAGACCCCAATCACGAGATAGAAAACAACTGTCTGCATTCCGGACTTCCTCCAGTTCGGCCCGTAAGCGTTGGGGCCCTGCTGGTTTGGACCTACTAGCCCCGCCCACACGCGAGGCGGGACCGCAACCCGCGATTATGCCTAACATCCCCCGTTCGCGCATATCGGCGAGTTCGGTAGCCGTCGGATTGAACGGCGCAGCACGGATGTCCGGCCATTTCCTAGGCGTTGCTCCCGGGTTGAGGCTGTTCGCCGGGCAGCCGAACCTCCGCCGCGAGCACCCGCGAATCCGGCCTGGCGTGTACGTGCGTCCGAACTTTCGCGAGCACGACAACGCTCAACAGGAAATACAACCCCATCAACGCAAAGACCATACGGAATCCGTAACCCGGAGCGATTCGGTTTACAACGTCCAACGCAACCCCGGCCGTGAGCGAGGCCAGCGCGTCGCCGCCGGCCGTCGCCACGTTAGTCAAACCCATGTAGAGCCCTGCCGCTCGTACGTCGGGAATCAGATCGATCGCGGCGGCCCAGTCTGCGGCGGTAAACATCCCCAACCCAATTCCCAACAGGCTGGCAAAGGCCACAACCTGCACAAAGTCCTGCGCGAATACCAGCAGCACGGCCGACGCCAGGCCCAGCAACGTCCCGGTCGCCACCAGCCGCAGTCGGCCGAACCGGTCGGAGGCCCAGCCGGCGGGCACGCTCGTTAGAACCGCCAGAATCAGCACGACCCCCAACACGACCGTGGTCTTGCCTTCAGGGCTGTCCTCGCCGAGACCTTGACCAATGAACAGCTGTAGGAAGTTGTCCATTGCCTGCAACCCCATAAAGAACAGGAGACGCGAGGCCATCAGCCATACAAAGGCCTGCCTTCCTCGGAGTTCGCGGACCCTTTGTCGCACCTCGGTCCAGATGTGGCCATACGTCTCCGCTGGCGGCGGTGGCGCTTCCCGAACGAAGATCCAGGTCATCAGCGAGACTCCAACCAGCACAACCGCAATCGTCAGCAGTGCCGGAAGCACCTGCCCTTCCGCAAGAAACTGACCGGCGACGGCCGCGCCAAGGATGGTGCCGAGCAGGTTCGCGATGCCGAAGAACCCCGATGCACGCCCGCGAGCCGCTGGTGGAACCTGATCCGGAATTATGCCTTGGTATGGACCGTGCGCGATGTTGCCCCCAACCTGCACGCCAACCACAGCCAGAAACAGCAGCCAGTAATAGGGCGTCAGCCCGATGACGACCAGAAAGGGAATCACGACCAGCACGCCCGCCAGCATGAAAGGCCGCCGCCGGCCTACCCGAAACCGCGCGCGGTCACTCAGCGCTCCCGCCGCCGGCTGGACGACGATCGCTATGGCCAGACCGACGAATATGATGGCGCCGATGGCGGTGCCCTGAAGATCGGGCCCGACCATGTCCGACACAACCGATGGGAGCACCTGGATGTTCAGCGCCCCCCACATGAACGAGAGGCCCACCCAAAACAGGCTGATGCGGGTAAAGAACCAACGCGAGTGCCGCACTGCCGGGGTGTGGGTATCTGTGCTCATGGCTTGGCGGTCCGCCGCATGGCCGGAGACGCCGCCAGACCGCCGCTTCCTCGGGTCGAGAGCATCCGCCATCCCCGGTCGCGCCTGACACAGGGCAGGCTATCCGAGCAGTTCCGAGGAAACCAGTCCGAGCCTGGTGCGCCCTCCCTTGGCGAAGCTCACAGTCAGTACAACTGCTGACACTTCCGGACGCCAGGCCTTCACGCGTGCTCGTATAGACTTCGCCCACCGTCGCTCCCGAGACCGTCCGTGCCAGCCAACCCCATCACATTCCTCGTCCTTGGGACCGGCCGCATGGCGCACCGCCACGCAGCCGCGCTTGCCAGGATTCGCGCGCGGCCCGAGCTCATTGACGGCCAACCGGTGCCCGTGATCCTCGGCATCTACGGCCGTACGCCGGAGCGGCTGCGCGAGATCTTCAACGCCTACAGCGCCGACTTCACGAGCGACCACTTGGACGGCTCGATAGGGCGATTTGACGTGGACGTGGTGGACAACTGCCTCGTGAACCGGCTGCACTACGACCCGCTGATGCAGGCCATCGCTGATGGCAAGCACGTGTTCACGGACAAGCCCCTTGGCGCAACGTTGGAAGAGTCCGAAGAGCTCCTGGCCGCCGCCACGGCGGCCAGCGTGCGGCACGGGATCATCCAGAACATGCGGTTCCAAGGCGGACCGCGGGCGGCCAAGGCGATATTGGAATCGGGCGACCTCGGCAACGTTTTTCACGCGCGCGTGGTCTTCGGCTACTACGTGCCGCCGCTGGTTTCCAACCGGCCGCCCTGGTTTTTCAAGCGCGAAGAGTCGGCCGGCGGCGTGGTGCACGACATGATGGCCCACTTCTACGACTTGTTGGGCTGGTTGGTTGGACCGGTGGCCAGCACGCACTGCCTGACGTTTGGGGGCATCACCGAGCGCGAGGACCCCGCCACCGGCCCCTTCCACAGCGACGTTGAGGATTCGTGCGCGGTCAACCTGCGGTTTGAGAATGGCGCCATCGGGCAGGTTTTTTCAAGCTGGGTGCGCCGCCGCCATGAAGACGTACCGACCATCGAGATTGACTGCAGCCGCGGGGGACTGCTGGTGACGGCGAACCGCTGTTGGGTGCAGCGCGGCGACGGTCCGCTGTTCTCCTACGATCCGGCTGCCGAGCAAGGGGACCCGCTGGACGGGTGGGACGCCGTCCCAACGACCGCCGTCGATCCGTTTGAAGTTCAGCTGCGCGGGTTCGTGCGCAGTGTCGCTACCGGCAGCGACTACACGCCCGATTGGCACGACGCTTTGCGCACCCACCGTTGGGTTGAAGCGGCGTATGAGTCAGACCAGAGTGGGCGAGAGGTCTCAATCCAGGAAGACTAGGCGGTCACGGGCCTGATTCAGCTCAGTCTGCGGATCACTTGGACGACGTCGCCTTGAAGCACCACTCCGCCCCGCGAAACGACGGCCAGCATGCCGCGGCGGCCTCGCAATTCCTCCTGGAGGCCCGGCCGCAGGGCATCCATCTTGTGGCATGGCGCACAGGGATGCGAAATCAGCAACTCGGCGTCCACGCCCACCCGGAGCACGTCGCCTTCTGCCAGCGTTGCAACCTCCAGACCGCGGGTCGCGATATTCTCGCGAATGTCGCCAGCCCGCAGGTGCAGCTCGTCCAGCGTCTCAATGTCCATAACCAGGACTTGGTTTCGTTTCTCGGGTCGAGCGTGGCGGTCGCCTTCGATGCCCAGACCTTCAATCAGGTTGAGACTCGACATCTCCTCGTTGCGTCCGGGCGACGGCGACACCCGCACCCAGGCCACGTAGGGCGAAACGCTCACAGGGACGCCAGCATCCGCATCAGCGCGGCATGCGCCTCGCGCCACAGATCCGCGCGATCGCGACCTCGACCCGCCTTGGTGCCCGACAGGTGCGGCTCAAGCGACAGGTAGGCCACAGCCTCGGGATCGGCCGCGCCCAGCACGTCAGCCAGTTGACCGTCGCCGGCCCCTGCGGGCGCCCAGTCGGCAATGGCCGTGTCGAAGTCCTTCACGTGGATCATGCGCGTCGCCGCGTCGAGCACGGGCCACGCCTCGTCGAACGGACGCACGCCGGCGCGTACGAAGTTCCCCGGATCAAAGCACATGCTGACCGGTGCGCCCTCCAGCGCCAGGAACTGGGCGCAGGCGGCGGGGGTGTCATCAAATAGATCGTGCTCGTTCTCGAGACTCAGAGTGATCTCGGGATCCAAAGTCGCCGCGCGCTCGGCGACTCGCTGAAATCTCTCCAACGCCGCCGGGCGCTCGCGGGCGAGCGGCTCACCTTGCTCGGGCTGGAATCCGAAGACGCGAATGTAGGCCGCGTCCAACGCGTGCGCCGCACGCACCGCGCCCTCAAGCTGACGGTATTGCACCTGCAGATCCGACGTCACCGGCGCCTTGCCGACCGGCGACCCAATCTGGGAGCAGGACAGCCCATGGTCGTCCAGCATGCGTCGCATGATTCGCAGCTCGGAATCCGACATCTCCACGATGAGCTTTGTCTCGGCGTCGGGCAGTTGAACCCGTCGCGGTTCCAGCCCGTCTACGCCGAGTGCGGACATGACGCCAAGCTGCACCGACAACTCGTCGGAGATTTCGTCGCCGAAGCCGGATATTCTGAAGCGCATGACCGCATTGTTGCATCGAAGGGCAGGCGCCGCGACGCACGCCGGCCCGAGAGCGACCTGACATGCCCGCGATCATCGGGGTCACCGCCGGCGACGCGCTGCGCGATTTCTCGGCCGAAGGCGTACCCGATCGGCCACACGCCGCCCTTAAGCAGGACTACCTGGACGCGGTCGCTGGCGCGGGCGGAATTCCGGTTGTGATTGCACCCGACGCAACGCCCGCGGCCGACCTCGTGATGTCCCGACTCGACGGGCTCATGCTGGTCGGCGGCGCAGATGTGGACCCCATGAACTATGGCGAACCGCCCTGGAACGACACGGTCTCCCCTGGTCCCGAGCGTGACGCGCTGGAACTGGCTCTGCTGGACAGTGCCCTGGAGCGAGGCCTACCGGTCCTGGCGATCTGCCGCGGTCATCAGGTACTCAACGTCGCCCGCGGCGGCACCCTCTGGCAGGACCTGCCCACGCAGCAGCCACATGTGATGCCCCACCGGCAGGCCGGCGAGCCGCACGCCATCGGCCACGAAGTCCGCGTAGCGCCAGCATCGCTGCTGCACCAGATCGTCGGATCGGAGCGCCTGGGCGCCAACTCGTTTCACCACCAGGCCGTGCGCGAGCTCGGCCGTGGGCTGCAACCCACGGCCTGGAGCGCCGACGGCCTGGTAGAGGCCCTGGAAGATCCCACCCACCCGTTCGTGCTGGGGGTGCAGTGGCACCCGGAAGAAATGCTGCACCACGCGCCGCATCGCGCCCTCTTCCACGCATTCGTGCAAGCGGCGGTTGAACGTTCCGGCAAGGAGACTCGCTGACACCCGTCTACAATGGGCGCGGGCCGAGGTGGCGGAATTTGGCAGACGCGCTAGCTTGAGGGGCTAGTGGCCTTCGGGCTGTGCGGGTTCGAGTCCCGCCCTCGGCACCCTCGTCATTCTGCCTGGCAGGCGCTCGTGACCAGGAACAAGCTAGCCGCGACCGGAGAGTTTCCCGGGTGCCTGTTCCCGAGACAACCTGCGCGGTCGGCGGGAGCTTCGGGTAGACACGGATAGTCTTGCGGCGCGAGTCTTCGTCTCCGAGCGAGACGCTAAGGCGCGACTAGAGAGACCTTTGACCCGAACGTCTGCACTCACCTCCGTACGAAGATCGGTTCCGCGCCGCGTGATCCTGGTCTGGGCAGCCGTCGCGGTCGCCCTGACATTAGCCTGGCACACCGCCACATTGGTTCGTGGGAGCGAAACGGGCGTTCTTGTTATTGAGATCGACGGCACCATTGAGCCGCTGACTGTCGACCACATCGCGCGAGGACTCGACGAGGCGCGCCAGGACGGCGCAACGCTGGTGGTCATTCGGCTGGACACTCCCGGCGGACTGCTCGAGTCAACGCGCGAGATCGTCGAGCTGATGCTCGAATCGAATGTCCCCATTGCGGTGTACGTCTCTCCCGCCGGCGCCAGAGCGGCCTCCGCCGGAACCTTCGTGGCAGCCGCGGCAAATTTCGCTGTCATGGCGCCGGGCACCAGCATTGGCGCGGCGTCTCCCGTGGCCTCCGGCGGCGCCGACCTTCCCGACACGCTCTCGCGGAAAGTCAGCGAGAGCACCCAGGCGTTCATCCGGAGCATCGCTCAAGTCCGGGGCCGCAATGCCGAGGCCTTGGAAGCCACGGTGTCAAAGGCTACGGCCTACTCGGCCCAGGAAGCCCTCGCCAACGGCATCGCTGATCTCATTGCTCCTGATATGGAGTCGATGCTCGAGCAGCTGCACGGGCGTACCGCTGAGACAGCGGCAGGCTCCGTGGTGATCTCGTCTAGTGGTGTCCCTGTCAACCGGCTCAACCGGACGTTTCTGGAAAATGTCCTTGGGTTGCTCGCCA
This sequence comes from Chloroflexota bacterium, assembly GCA_965263175.1. Classification (GTDB taxonomy): domain Bacteria; phylum Chloroflexota; class UBA11872; order UBA11872; family UBA11872; genus UBA11872. The sequence continues at coordinate 1,358,441 of OZ253587.1, read as the reverse complement.
ATCCCAACGTGGTGCTCGCGCTTTTCCTTATCGGGGGCATCGCGGTCCTGGTGGAGATCTCAGCTCCCGGCATGCTTGGCCCGGGAATCCTGGGAGTAATCACGCTTGCGTTGGCATTCGTCGGCTTCTTCAATCTGCCCGGCAGTTGGGGAGGCTTGCTACTCATCGCGCTCGCGCTGGGATTGTTCTATGCCGAGGCGTCAGCACCCGGCTTCAGCCTCTTCGGCGCCGGCGGACTAGTCTCGCTCACTCTGGGTTCGGTATTCCTGTTCGGCAATTTTTTCAGCCCTTCAGATCTGCCGGAGCCCAGCTTCATGGTGAGTCCGATCATGATCGCGGCAACAGGCGGGATCACGGCTTTGGCCTGGGTTCTGTTGATTCGCTTCGCCATGACCGAGGGGGGAACATCCGGCGGGTTTCAGACCGAGGAAGAACTGCTGATGGAGGGGTCGTGGGGAGTTGCGCTGACTGATCTCGATCCTGCAGGCAGAGTTAGGATTTCTGACAAGGAGTGGGCAGCTTCGGCCGACCCCGGCGCCTCCATCCAGGCCGGCGATGAGGTTCGAGTCATCGGCGTGTACCGGCAGGTAATCAAAGTTGAGAGGCGGAACCAACATCGAAGGCGTTGAATCAGGCACAATGCGGAACCGAAGCAACTAACCTAGGGGAACCCAATGGCAGGTTTTCACACCGTAGGCCCAAACCACGCATTGATTGTGTCGGGTGGCAGTGTCGAGCCAAGACTGAAGGTCGGCGGGCGAATGTTCGTGGTGCCGATTCTTCAGAAAGCGCAAATGATTTCCCTCGAAGTCATGACCCTCCAGGTCAATACCGCCAGGGTCTACACCAAAGAGGGCGTCTCCGTCTCGGTCGACGGCGTCGCGCAGGTGAAGGTCGGTCGCAGCGAAGAGGCCATTCGCACTGCGGCTGAGCAATTCCTCGGAAAGAGTGCCGAGCAGATCGCCGAGGTCGCCCTGCAGACCCTTGAGGGTCAGCAACGCGCCATCCTCGGCACGATGACCGTCGAGGACATTTACCGTGACCGCGTGGCCTTTGCGGAGCAGGTGCGCGATGTAGCCGCGACTGATATGACCAACATGGGTCTGGAGATTGTCAGCTTTTCAATTCGCGACATCCAGGATGAGCAGGGTTATCTCCAGGCCCTCGGCGTTCGCAGGACCGCCGAGGTCAAGCGAGACGCCGCCATCGGTGAAGCCCAGGCCGAACGGGACGCCGGCATTAAGGAAGCCCAAGCGGAGCAGCTGCGGCAGGCCGCGCGGTTTGCCGCCGACACCGAGATCGCCGAGTCCGAGCGCGACTTCCAAACGAGGAAGGCCGGGTACGACCAGGAGGTCAACGCCCGGCGCGCCGAGGCCGAGCTCGCCTACTCATTGCAGGAGGCCAAGACTCGCCAGCGGATCCGCGAGGAAGAGTTGCAGGTGGAGGTTGTCGAGCGGCAAAAGCAGATCGAGATTCAGGTGCAGGAGATCACCAGGCGTGAGCGAGAGTTGGATGCCACGATCCGGCGCCCCGCCGAGGCCGAACGAGACCAGCTCGAGTTGATTGCGGAAGGGAACCGGCGGCGAATCAGGGTCGAGTCCGAGGCTGAGCGGTACAAGCTGGAGACCGTTGCCGAAGGTGAGCGCTCCCGGATCATCGCCGAGGCCCAGGCCGACGCCGAGTCGGTCAGGCTCCGCGGCCAGGCGGACGCCGACGCCATCAGGGCCCGCGGTGAGGCCGGAGCCGACGCCACCAGAGCCCAAGGCCTTGCCGAGGCCCAGGCGATGAACAAGAAGGCCGACGCCTGGAAGCAGTACGGCCAGGCAGCCATGATTCAGCAGCTGTTCGAGTCGCTTCCGGACGTCGCCAGCGCGGTTGCACAGCCCCTCGCCAAGACCGACAGCATCGTGGTGATCAGCAACGGCGGCGACAGCGGATCGGGCGCCGGTGCCAGCAAGGTCACCCAGGACATCTCATCCACGATTGCGCAGCTTCCGGCTTTGGTGCAGTCGCTGACGGGCGTCGATCTCATCAGCTCGCTCAAGAATCTGCCCGGCATCGTGTCGGACGAGTCGATCCGGAACAGCGCCGCGAGCGCTGACGAAGCGGCAACGGAGAACGACAAGTAGCCGGACTTCGCAACTGAACGGAGGTGCGGGGGCCTTAGCGCCCCTGCACCTCCGCCAGAAGGCTGGCAGCGGAGGGCGCTCCGCGTTTCGTAGGTGTTTGCCGCACGCACCGGTCAAATAGCGCCGTACATCCGGGTCGGGTCGGCCACGCAATGCTCGCCCCGGTCCGTTTCGATTGTGTGGCCGTAGGCCAGGCTGGTGACCACGCCGTCCTGCCGGAGGAATGCGAGGGCGTCGCCCTCGTAGAGCTCGCGCGCCAGTAGGCGGAGATCGTGTCCGCCGAACAGGCGCGCGACGGCATTGCCCACCTCGCCGACCCGGACCAGGCCGGCGTCTTCCATACGCTGCCCGAGCCGGTTGAAGTCGCTGCCCGGGTGCCCGGGCTGCGGCGGGCAACCGACGCTGACCAGGGGCGCCAGCGAGCCGTCAGCGCGGCGCATCTTGGTCTCGACCCGAAGGGCCTTGCGATATGGCACCTGCAATTCGACCTCGCAGAGGTGTACCGCCGTGAGGTTCTGGTAGGGCACGCCGAGCAGGAGGTACCGGCCGTCGCGGTCTTGTATCTGGCGCATCGGGCTGTCGGCGTCCCAGGCCGATTCGCCACCGGAGGTCACGATGGTCTCAGCCAGCGGGCCGATGGCGGCAATGCTGTGCCAGAGGTGAACGCTTCGGCGAACATCGGGACGCCGCCGGGCAGCCTCCGAAATCGCACCCATGAGCGACGGGGTGCGCAGCGGATCGAACACAAAGCCGGGTTCTCGCGCGACTGCGTACGTGAACGTCGGAACCACCAGGGTTCCCTCGGGTCCCAGCGTCTCCAGCAGCGCGTCCACCACTGTTTCGGCGCCACCGGCAACGTGTCCCAGGCTGCGCAACGAACTGTGCACCATCACCAGCCCACCACGCGGGACGCCGAGGCGAGTGAGGTCGCGAACGAGCGTGGCTCGGTCAAGCGGCTCGCTGCTCGGCCCCATCTCAAGTGCGGTATTCATCCAACCCCAGCCCACGCAGATCCGCCACGACGCCCTGCTCCTCGGCCTCGTATAGCCGCCAGACTAACCGCAGGCCCTGCAGGCTGCCCGAGCCGTCGGTTAGCGGCGCGGCAGGCGTCGAACACTGGTCGGCCACGGCTTCCGCGCGCTCAGGCTCGATGTCGACGGCGGACGTCACGCGCACCCGGTCCTCGAGTTGATCGAACCCTTCGGCGTGCCGCGAACCCATGCCGCCACAGCCGATGAGTCCCAGACGCAAGACCGTCATTGGCGCTCCTCCCTCGGTGCTGAAGTCTCGAGTCCGGGCGGGTGACTCGGCGGCCGTCCCGCATCGCTGGCTGGCAGCGTAGCGGTTCCAGCCAGCGACGTGACCAAGGCGGATGGCCGGTGGCCTCTCCGAAGTGCCGCCTCGAGGGTCCGGGAGGGGCGCTGCTGGGGTGCCTCGCGCGCAACAAGAGTTTTTTCTAAAAAACTCTTCGGTCGGCGCGGGGCGCTTTCTGGTGGGGATCGACGGCCTGAACGGGTGGCCCGGGCTGGGCTGGCGAGGCAGTGGCCGACTCTTACCCAGGGCCGCTCGCTGCCTGGGGGTGCGCACCAGGGCCGCCACGAGGCACCGCCGGGCGAGGAGACGGCGGCGCGAAGCGACGGGCGAGCCGGAAACATTCGAAATCCAGGTTGCGTAGACATCAGGTCTATTGTACACTTCGTGGATACAGCCAGCAAGTTTGATCAACGTCGTCAGTCAGCGAGGGACTGTCGGCGGTGGGCAGGATCCAAGCCGGCATGAGCCGGACGGCGTGCGTGACATTGGGGGCAGAATGTGAGCGTGGCCGTGCCTTGCCGCCTCTGTGAGGAGTTGTTTTGGCTAGTGGGTTGACGCCTGCGGAGTTCATCGACAAGTGGCGCGCGGTGACGCTGAATGAGCGGGCGGTGGCGCAGTCGCATTTCAATGACCTGTGCGCGTTGCTGGACGAGCCAACGCCAGTCGAAGCCGATCCGGACGGCGAGTGGTACTGCTTCGAACGGGGGGCACGGAAGGATAGCGGGGGCGGCGGCTGGGCGGACGTGTGGAAGCGCGGGCATTTCGCCTGGGAGTACAAGACCCAGGGCAAGGACCTGGACGCGGCCTTTCAACAACTGCGGCAATACGCGCTGGCGCTGGAGAACCCGCCGCTGCTGATCGTGTCGGACACGCGACGCTTCCGGATCCACACTAACTGGACCAACAGCGTCAGCACGGTCCACGAGTTCACGCTGTACGAGCTGGACGATCCGGCCACGCGCAACCTGCTGAAGTGGGCGTTCAGCGATCCCGAGCGGCTGCGGCCGGAGCAGACCCGGCAGGCGCTGACCGAGCAGGCGGCGGCCACCTTTGCCGAATTGGCCCAGGGGTTGCGCGAGCGCGGGCACGACCCGCAGACCGTGGCGCACTTCGTCAACCGGCTGGTGTTCTGCATGTTCGCCGAGGACGTGGGGTTGCTGCCCGATCAGATGTTTCGGCGGATGCTGGACCAGGCGCGGCTGCGGCCCGAGCGGTTTGCCGGGATGGCGCGCAGCCTGTTCGCGGCCATGCAAGACGGCGGGGCCGTCGGGTTCGAGGAAGTGGCGTGGTTCAACGGTGGGCTGTTCGACGACGACACGGCGCTGCCGCTGGACCGGCCGCAGGTCAACGCGGTGCGCGAGGCGGCGGGGCTGGACTGGTCGGAGATCGACCCGTCGATCCTGGGGACGTTGTTCGAGCGGGGGCTGGACCCGGACAAGCGCTCGCAGCTGGGCGCGCATTACACCGACCGCGACAAAATCATGCAGATCGTTGAGCCGGTGATCGTGCGGCCCTGGCTGGCGGAGTGGGCGGCCACCAAGGAGGAACTGAGCGCCGAGCTTGAGCAATCGTCCAACGCCGCTACGTCGCAAGCGGCCAGCCGTCGGCGGCAGCGCGCGGAGCGCCAGTTGCGCGAGTTCCTGGAGCGGCTGGCCGACTTCCGGGTGCTGGACCCGGCCTGCGGTTCGGGCAACTTCCTGTACCTGGCGCTGCACGCGCTGAAGGACCTGGAACACCGGGTGCGGGTGGAGGCGCAGACGCTGGGGCTACAGCCGCCATTCCCGGCCATCGGCCCGGCCAACGTGAAGGGCATCGAGCTCAACCCCTACGCGGCCGAACTGGCGCGGGTTTCGGTCTGGATTGGGGAGATCCAGTGGATGCGCCGCCACGGCTTCCGCGAGGACCGCGACCCGATCCTGAAGCCGCTGGACACCATCGAGTGCCGCGACGCGGTGCTGACTGACGACGGGCAGGAGCCGGAGTGGCCGGACGCGGATGTGGTGATTGGGAATCCGCCCTTTCTGGGTGGATCGCTTATGCGCGGGGTGTTGGGCGACAACTACACAGAGGAGCTGCGCCAGGCATATGTGCAGTCAGTTCCTGCGGCCGCCGATTTGGTCTGCTTTTGGTTCGACAAGGCTGAGCGTCTGGTTGCAAGTGGAAACCTCGCGCGCGCCGGTCTGGTCGCAACGAACTCGATTCGAGGCGGAAGCAATCGGGCGGTGCTTGACCGCGTCGTGCAGCGGGGGGCCATATTCGACGCCTGGTCAAACGAACCATGGGTAGTTGAAGGTGCCGCAGTCCGAGTCTCGTTGATTTGCTTCGCCACCAAGGATGCTGAGCTCGCCGCCTTTCTAAATGGTGACTCGACGTCACGCATCAACTCGAATCTCGGGCTTGAGGAATTGGATCTGACGCAGGCGAATCAACTGTTAGCGAACAAGGGTATCGCCCACCGAGGGGACGAAAAGAACGGTGCGTTCGACATTCCAGGCAAACTTGCACGGGAATGGCTTTGCTTGCCTGCCAACCCGAACGGGAGACCGAATACTGACGTTCTAAAGCCGTGGATCAATGGGATGGACCTCACTCGGCGCCCCGCAGGCAAGTGGATCATCGACTTCGGACCATCCATGAGCGAAGCGGAAGCTGCCCTGTACGAGGCTCCGTTTGCCTATGTTGAGAGGCATGTGAAACCCGTGCGTCAACAAAACCGGAGGCGATGGCGCAGAGAGAACTGGCACATTCACGGTGAGCCAGGACTAAAGATGCGCCAAGCTCTAAAGGGGCTTAGTCGCTATATCGCGACGACACGCCACTCCAAGCACCGGCTCTTCGTGTGGTGTGATACGCGGACGTGTCCCGATAGCGCAATTACCGTGATTGCCCGCGACGACGACACCACCTTCGGCATCCTGCACAGCCGATTCCACGAACTCTGGTCGCTGCGCCTGGGCACCAGCCTGGAAGACCGTCCGCGCTACACGCCCACCACCACCTTCCAGACCTTCCCCTTCCCCGAAGGCCTGGAGCCCGACATTCCCGCCGCCAGCTACGCCAACGACCCACGCGCCATCGCCATCGCCCAAGCCGCCCGCCGCCTCGTCAAACTCCGCAACCGCTGGCTCAACCCGCCGGAATGGGTGGAGTGGGTACATGAACCTGTGCCCGGCTATCCCAAGAGACCTGTCCCCACGGACGCCTCGCCCGTCCGCGAACTGCGCCGGCGCACGCTTACCAATCTCTATAACCAGCGGCCGCAATGGCTTGTCAACGCACACGAGGAACTGGATGCGGCTGTGGCCGTCGCTTATGGTTGGGACACCGATATCTCGGGCAACGACGCACTTCGAGAATTCATGAAGATCAACTTGGCAAGGCGCGACTGATGAGAGTGATCCGGCCGCGACCTAAGACAGTAGCGACACGATAGCGAGGCAGATCTCGTGAACCCACACCCCGCTCATGGACATGCCCACGATCCCGATATTTCGCCCATGGATAAACAAGAAGCTATAGAGCAGCACACACGGGCCAAGTGGGAATCCTTTAGGCCGAGCTTCAACGAATGGGCCAAGGTGTCGGGGGAACCCTTTTCCGAATTTGACGCAATTGTCGATGGCCAAGTCGAAATGGCACGAGTACGATATCAGAAGGATCGCATTGAAAACGAACTCCCCAAGTTCACCATTCCACCTAGTCCAATCACTCAAACCGACCTACACGTCATCAGGAGAGTGTTATCACGCAATCCTGACGAATCAGACATGCATCGGTTCCTGGATAAGAATCCACAATTTCTAGTGCAAATACTCCGAGGCGGCCATGGTCGTTACCAGATTTCGAAGCAGCGCCTAGGCGCAGAACTGATTCCGGACTTCCTGATTGCTGATGTAAGCTCAATAGGTATTGAATGGCATGCCGTTGAACTCGAATCTCCGCGCGCCAAAGTGCATCGTAAAGATGGAAGACCTAATGCTGACGTTCAGCATGCCATTGATCAAGTCAGGGACTGGCGAAACTGGCTGATGAACAATCTAGACTATGCAAGGCGCAGCGAGAATCAAGACGGCCTCGGGCTAGTCGGCATTGACCACAGAGTCCATGGGCTAGTTTTGATGGGACGTAGATGTGAATTACCGAGACGATTTAACGAGTTTCGACGAACCATGATTGACCGTGAACGAATCTTCATTCACAGTTACGACTGGCTTGTCGAAGTGGCACAACGGGATGTCAATAGGTAATCAAAAAAACAACTACTTTGATTGACAATTGAGCTACTATGGCGAAAGTAGTCGGGCTGATCCGTCCGTCTACATCATCCTTCAATCCGTTGCATATGGGTGTGGCACAGTCGCAGCATTATCAAATGGAACGAACCATCTCGCAAACTGCAGGTTGTCAGACCCAAGGTATTTGCCTATGCCTCCATCTTCAATTCCATCCAGCTCGGGACGATAGAGCATTTCAAAGTCCAAATCCTGAAAGACCACGTCCTCAAACATACTAAAGTCGGCGCTGTCACCCGACATCTCAAGCACGCTCTTTGCTTCCTTGATCAGGATCTTCAAGGCCAGTTCCTCTGCCGTGCAGTCTAGGATCGGATAGACGGGTTTCGTCTGAGCCAGCTTCCATATCACAGTCATAAGACAAGCAAAGAAGCGCTTACCAAACAGCCAATTGTACCTCAATGCATACTTGCGTGGCAGAAGGATTCCGATGCGCGACTCGCTAAAACTCATCTCGCCGACTTCTACTGCGGCAGCATCCTCGAAGAATTCGTCGACGAGTAGCGAGGCAGCGCCTACGAGCGCCTCGCGGTGGTTCAGGGGTAAGTCGTCCGCCCAAGCATCCCCAATGCGATCCAATGGCCCGACTCCTCACCTTGATGATGACGGTTCTATGTTCCTGTCCGAGTCAAAGATAGAACGCGAATGTTCCGCGCCTCGACAACGGCGCCGACGCCAACTCCCGCTACCTATTGTATCCGACGAACTGTACAAGCACTGCCCCTAAATCCGGTCAGCCTGACCGGAATGGTCACTGTCAGATGGAGCGAGTCCATCGGGTGCCGTGGCACGCGACACGCGTGACACAGGCGCGGACGTAGCCACTGGGGGCTGTGGTTCGACTTGGTTCTCCCCCCTTCGACAGGCTCAGGGCAGGCTCTCCGCAGACTCCGGATTGGCTCACCACGAACGGGAGTGAGCTCGGGGTGTTGGGTTGCGACAGGAAGGGGCCGGTCTGAGACCGGCCCCTACGCAAGATAGGACGCGAAGGCGAGGGGGACTACTTGGGTGATTGGTTGCTGGGGGTTGTGGTTCGACTCGGACCCCCTTCGAGAGGCTCAGGGCAGGCCTTCGACAAGCTCAGGGCGGGGCCTTCGAAGACTTCGGGGCGGCTCACCACGAACGGTTGGGGGTGTGCGCAGGATTTATTGGGGGCGTGCGGGGTGAGGGTGGGTCCCCTAGATTCACAAACGGAGGCGGGGCGGGCGGTGGGGTTAGGCTCGCGGGGAGGCGGTGGGGTTTGGGGTTGGGCATTCGTGGGGGTCTTTGAACATGACGATTCAGGAGCGACGGCGGGGGATTTTGGGGCAGCCGGGGGCGATGAAGGAGGTGTACGGGCCGGATCAGGACACGGTGAATCCGCACACGATTGTTCGGGGGCCGGATTGCTGGCACCTGTTCTATGGGCCGTGGCCGGGCGGGCAGAACCTCGAGAAGCGGCATGCGACGTCGGATGACCTGGTGGTGTGGACGCGGCAGGCGCCGGTGTTGCTGCCGGGCGGGCCGGGAGACTGCGATCACGCGGAGGTCAGCGAGGCGAGCGTGATCGAGCGCGAGGGGCGCTGGCACATGATTTACGCGTGCCGACCGCGGCCGGAGGCGAGCCGGAGATTCTCGCTAGCGGTCTCGGACGACCTGTGGCACTGGGAAAAGGTGCCGGGGGACGGCTCGCCGGTGTTCATTCCGCTGCCGGAGTGGTCGGGGTGGACCGAGGACGGGGTGCTGGAGTGCAAGGACCCGTGGCTGATTCGCTACGAGGACCGTTTCCTGATGTATTTCGTGAGCCAGAACCGGTGGGGGGATTCGTGCCTGGCTCTGGCGGAGTCGGAGGACCTGGTGAATTGGGAGGACCGGGGGCCGCTGATGACGTTTCAGCGGATCGAGAACAAGCTGCAAGGCCCCTCGGGGTTCGAGGTGCCGCGGGTGTTCGAGCGGGACGGCCGGTATTACATCTTTGTGATGAACTTCTGGGGCACTCAGTACGCCAGCGGGGACGACCCATTCCACTTTGGCGAGTGGACGGTGCTGGGACCGTGGCACGGGTCCAGCGTGTTCAGCGACGAGCAGGACCGCTGGTTCATCACGCACGCGTTGCGTCCGTTTGGGCAGCCGTCGACGCGGTTAGGCCCGCTGATGGGACCGCTGCAAGGGCTGTGCATCGGGGGGATTGTGTGGAGTGAAGGGGTGCCGGTGCCGGTGGACCTCCGCAACGTGTTGGGGGAGACGGAGTAGGCGACACGGTCGCTTTTGCTACGGGGTGTTGGAACATGTTCCGAAAGACGACGGTCGCAGGAACGTGTTGCCAAATGGGGCGCCTTGAACGGAAGACCCTCACCCCAACCCTCTCCCAGCGGGCGAGGGAGCATGCGGCGCCTGGGGTACAGCGGGTTGCTGCTCACCGAGCTTGGTTGCCGGGCGTAGCAGCCACCCTCACCCCAGCCCTCTCCCTCAATGGAGACCTTTGCGTAACCGGAGGGGCGGTTGCCCGGAAGACCCTCACCCCAACCCTCTCCCACGGGGAGAGGGAGCAAGAGCCGCCGCACCTTCGAGGACGCGGGACATTTTGCAAAGGTCTCCCAGGAGAGAGAGACCTTTGCGTAACCCGGGGGCGATTGCCCGGAAGACCCCTCACCCCAACCCTCTCCCCGAGGAGAGGGAGCAAGAGCGGCCGCACCTTCGCGGACGAAGAGCGTTGTGCAAAGGTCTCAGAGGAGAGGGAGCAAGAGCGGCCGCACCTTCGCGGACGAAGGGCGTTGTGCAAAGGTCTCTCAATGGAGAGGGTGGAAGAGCGGCCTGCCCAACGATCAGTTTTGGACTGATGTCGTTGCTCTACCTCAAGGGCGAGGGAGCGACCGGAAGACCCTCACACCGACACTTTCCCGCGTCCGGACCGGGGAGATGGTTTGCGCATGTTCGAGGACATGGTTTAAACGTTCAGCCTCGAAGTCGGTGGGATTTGTCAGTCGACAGCGTGATCGGGCGATGTAGGGTTTGACTTATGAATGCGCACGTTGACTATCGGCTGGACGACATCGCGGCATTCTGTCAGCGCTGGCAGATCGTGGAGCTGGCGCTGTTCGGCTCGGTTCTACGGGATGATTTCGGGCCCGAGAGCGACGTGGACGTCCTTGTGCGGTTTGCCCCGGAGGTCCGGCCTGCGATGCGGGATTGGCCGACCATGGAGCGAGAGCTGGCCGCGATCCTGGGGCGAGAGGTGGACCTTATCGAACGGCGCTCAGTGGAGGACAGCCGCAACTACATCCGGCGTCAGGCGATTCTGGACTCGGCCCAGGTGGTCTATGCGGCGTGACGATGCCGCGTATCTGCTGGACATGCTGTTGCACGCGCGCGACGGCACGGGAATTCGTGGCTGGGCTGACGTATCAGGACTTTGACCGCAGCCTCTTGCACCAGCGGGCCGTGATGAAGTCGGTGGAGACGATTGGTGAAGCCGCATCTCGGGTCGGCGCGGACACGAAGCGGGCGCACCCGGCGATTCCATGGTCCGAGATTGTCGGCATGCGCAATCGGATCGTTCATGCCTACTTCGACGTGCGGCTCGACGTGCTGTAGCGGGTAGCTCAGGTCGAATTGCCGATGCTGATCGCTCAGCTGGAGCAACTGGTTCCACCGGAAACTGACTAAGCACCGGCTGCGATCTGGCCATTGGTGGTCAACATGGCGTAGGACGCGTGGTCGCAGCGCCTACGGCAGGCCGGCAACCAGTCATGGCTCAGAGGCGATGAGGCCGGCGGAGAGGGCTAGGCGCGCGGCTTAGGGCTGGAGATTGGTTGCCTGGTCGCCGACGCGGATAGGGCCGGACTGGACGACTCGGGTGTTGACGCCGCGGAGGCGCATGGCCTGACCCGTGGGCGTGCTGATGAAGCGCAGGGCGTCGTGGCCGAAGCGTTGGGCGAATTTGGAGCAGCCGGTGTGGGGTTCCTCGGAGACTTCGATGACGGCCGAGCCGATGGAGATCCGTGCGCCCGTCGGGAGGTTGTCCATGCTCATGTCGAGGTCGATGACGAGTTGATCGCCGGCAAGGGGCCAGCGATCCTCGGTCTGGGCGATCAGGGCGATCAGGCGTGAATTGATGATGGTGACCTGCGCGTCGGGGTTGGGGCCGCCGTCGGGGGTGCGGGTGCTGCCGCGGGCCTGCCAGCTATCGCCAACCAGGCCAGCGGCGACATCGAGCGTGCCCTCCGCCACGACCTTGCGCTGGTCGACGTCGGGTCGCTGGACGATCATGCGCAGTGGTCCACTGTCAGCCGGAGATTGCCGAATGTGGTCAAGCCCGGCTTGCAGCTCGTCGATGGTTGGTTGACTTTCCGAGTTCACTGAGTCGTCCACCTCTCCAGGCGTCAGACGCTCTGGCGCCGCCGGCCGGTTGGCCAGCGGCCTTCTGGACCTTTGCGCCTCAAGCCTTGACCATAGCCAGATTGCGCGCCATGTCCAACAAAGGCTGGTAAGGGTTCGGTGAGGACATGGCGAGGGTTCACCTCGTTTGGATATCCGGCTTACCGCGTGCTGTGGATCAGCTCGAACTTCACGGCGCTGGGCACGTGGGCGGAACGGCTGGCGGTGAGCTGGCTGGTGTTGGTGGAAACCGAATCCGTGCTGCTGTCGGCGGCGACCTTTGCCGTGCGCAGCGCACCCGGAATCATCACCGCGCCGCTGGGCGGCGCGGTTGCCGACAGGTTTCCGCGCACCCGGTTGCTGCCAATCACGGCCGTGGTGCGAGCGGCGGTGATGTTGCTGATGGCGCTGGTTGCATGGCGGGGGTTTGACAACCCCTGGCCGATATTTCTGCTCGTTGCGATTGGCGGCGTTGTGAACTCGTTCGACATGCCGGCCAAGCAAGGGTTGATTACGGATCTGGTGCCGCGGGACGTCCGAATGAACGCGATTTCCCTGCACTCGGTGGGCAGCTTGGCCGTGGGGGCCATCGGCTCGCTGGCCAGCGGAATCACGGCGGAGTTGCTGGGCATTCCGGCGGCGCTGACGGGCGCCGCCATCCTGGTCTTGATTGGCGGCGCGATCGTGCTGCTGGTGCCCAGCGTGCGCGCAGCGGGTCAGGACCAGCAAACGCCGCTGCGCATGGTGTTCCGCGACGCCGCGGATGGCATCCGACTGATGACCGGAATGCCGCTGGTGGCCGCCCTGCTGCTGATGGCGATTGCGGTTGAGATATTTGGATTCGCCTACCAGGCCGTGATTCCCGCGATGGCCCGGGACGAGCTCCAGGTCACGGAGTCGGGGCTTGGAACGCTGCAATTCGCCGCGGGCATGGGGGCCGTTGCCGGCGCCGTGGCGTTGTCGATGCTGGGGGACTTCCGTCGCAAGGGTCGGCTGCTGCTCTCGGTGACCATGGGGTATGGGCTAGGTCTGTTTGGCGTTGCGCTCAGCCCCAACCTGGCGGTCGCGATCATGCTGGTGACGCTGGTGGGCGCGATGGCCGCCGGGTTTGACGCCATGCAGCTGACGTTGCTGCAGGCGACGGTGCCCGACAACATGCGGGGTCGTGTGATCGGAGGCTGGATCTTCGCCATTGGGTTTGGCTGGGTGGGGCATCTGGCGATGGGGGCGGTCGGCGAGGCGGTGGGCGTGCGGTGGGCCATCGGCGGGGCCGGGCTGGTGGTGATGGTGACGAGCTTGCTGGTGCTGGTGGCATCGCCGTTGATTCGGCGGGCGTAGGACGCAGGGCCGCGCCATCGGGTAAGCGGCCCCGAGATTCGGCGGCCTAGGACGAAGCGCCGCAGGATTCGCGACCAGGGCGTGTCGGAGTAGCCTGTGATTAACGCCTCGGCAGTCACCGCTGATCGGGAAGCCATGTCCAACGCATCCAGCGACCGTTTGACTCTGCTTGCTCACTTGCACATGCAACGGGTCTACACGGCGCAGCGGCTTGAGTACCGGGAGCCAGAAGTCGATATCCCAGGTCGTCAGGTGGATATTCCGAAGCTGAAGCGGGGTGGCGTGGATTGCATCTGGCTGTCGGAAGGCGCGCCCGGCGAGTTCACGGCCGATCCGACCGCGGCGGCGCAGGCGTGCGAACACCCGAATACCGCGATGTTCCGGCGAACAGTCTACGAGGGGGCAGCGGGCGTGCAGCGCGTGCTGCGGGGGTTCGACGCGGTAAGGCGCGTGTGCGCGACCTCGGACGATCTCGAGCTGGTGACGTCGACCCCGGGAATCCGAGCGGCGGCGGACGCGGGCAAGATCGCGGTCCTGCTGCATACCGAGAATCTGCTAATCGGCGAGGACCTGGCGATGCTGCGCGCCTATCACGCGATTGGCCTGCGCGTGACGGGCCTGGTGCACGCGGCGCCACAGGCGTGGATCGACTGCGACGCCGAGCAGCACGTGCCGAGCGGTTTGACGGAGTTTGGCCGCGAGGTGGTTCACGAATTGAACCGGCTGGGCATGTTGATGGACGTGTCTCACGCGTCCGAGCGAGCCATCGATCACGTGCTGGACGAGAGTTTCGACCCGATCGTGGCCTCGCACTCCAACGCGAAGGCGATTAGCCCACTGCAGCGCAACCTCACGGACGAACACATCAAGCGGATCGCCGACGGCGGGGGCGTCGTCGGGATTCACTGCTCATCCGCCTTCGTCGACATCAGTTGCCAGCACAGCCGCAGGCCGGGTCCCGGCGCAAACGCCGGCGAGCACAAGGGGCGAAAGCTGCTAGCCGACGTCCAGTCGGGCAGGCTCGATCCGTTCGAAGCCGAGGCCGGAATCCAGCACGGCAACGAACCGCCGATGTATTTGTCGTTGCCCACGGTGGGGCTGGAAGCGCTCGTCGAGGTGGTGGACTACCTGGTGAACCTGGCCGGCGAGGATCACGTTGGGATCGGGACGGACTTCGATGGGATACAGGACGCGGTGGAGGATTTCACCGGCGTGCACGAGACGCCGAATTTACTGGCCGCGCTCGAGGCCCGGGGCTATAGCGGGCGCGTGGTGGACGCCATTGCCGGCGAGAACTTCCTGCGCGTGATGGCTGAGGTGATCGACTAGGGATCGTTCGCGCAGGCGGCCGCTTCCCGGCCGGCGATGCGGCCGAAGGCCAGTCCCATCGAGAGCCCGCCCGTGTAGCCGCGGGTATAGACGCCGCCGGCGTCGGCTCCAGCGGCGTAGAGACCGCCGAGCGGCCGGCCGGTGGAGTCGAGCACCTGGGTGCGGGAGTTGATGCGTACACCGCCGTAGGTGCAAGTGATCCCCGGGAGAAAGCGGATGGCGTAGAACGGCGGCTGCGACAGTAGGTGCAGGTCGCGGGCGCGCGGAATGCCGAGCATGGTGGGGTCGGCGGCGGCGGCCGCGGCGTTGTAGGCGCGCAACGTGTCGAGCAGCGGGACGCGGGCAACATCCCAACGAGCGGCCATCTGTTCCGCCAGGGACTCAAGCGACGGGGCCTCGAGGATTTCAGTCCCAACGGACCTGACGGTGTCCAGGGCGGACGAGCCGACCTGGGTGGCGGCATCGGCCTCGCTGTAGATCATGAACACCAGCGCCTCCGGTTGGTGCGGGATCGCGTGCACGCTGACCTCGTCGCTCAGGGAGTCGTCGACGTAGCGCTCGCCGCGCAGGTTGACCAGGATCGCCCCCGGCAGCGCCCCGCCAAGGTGGACGCGCGGGAACAGCGGGAAGTCAACCTGGGCGGGTGGGGCGACGACCCGGTGACCGTAGAAGCGGCTGAACGGGCCGGCGGTGCCCGCGCCCACGGCCAGGGCGGCCTGGAAGGCCTCGCCGGTGCTGTAGGGATTGGCGCGCAGGATCATGCGGTCGCTGAACGGACCGAAGTAGCGGGCCCGAAGCTCGGGGCTGCCCTGGAAGCCGCCGGTGGCCATGATCGAGGCGCCGGCGGTTAGGCGGAGGCGGCCGTTGGGGCCTCGCGCATCGGCGCCAATGACGCGACCGCTGGCGTCCTGCCGGAATCCTCGGATCGCCGTGTCGGTAAGAACCCGGCCGCCAGCCGCTGTGATGTTGGCGGTCAGGCGATCCATGGCGGCGCGCGGGTTGGCGCGGCCGTCGCTGGGCATGAGTTGGAAGGCCACGTAGGGGAATGGGGGATTCCAGCCGGAGGCGCCGAATTCGAAGCGCACCAGCCGCACGCTCTGCGACCGCAACCACTCGATGGCCTTGGGAAACGTCGTGACCTGTGCCTCGCCTAGCGACGGGTCACCGCCGGGCTGGACGGACAACCAGCCGTCCAGGTCCCGCGCCGTCCAGACGATTCCGGCGGAGAGGGCGGCAGATCCGCCTATTTCCGGTCCTTTTTCCAGCACAACCACCCGCGCGCCAGCCTCCTGGGCGGTGCGGGCGGCTGTCAGCCCGGCAATCCCGGCGCCGCAGACCAATACATCGGTTTCCAGCGTCGGAATCTCAGTCATGGGTGCATCCTTTGGGCGGCTGGACTGTCGAACAATCGGCTCAGATCACAAGGTCCACTCGCCGCGCGCCGGTACGCGCTCGGCCCGCCCGCTGGCAGCCGATCGGTAGGCGGCGTGTACGACTCGTAACGCCTGCAGGGCATCGAGCGTCGAGGTGGGTGGGTCGTCCAGGCCAGCCGCGGCTCGGAGCGCCTCGTGCATGAGGGTGTCATAGCCGGTGATGAAGTCGGAGTCGTAGTCGATCCGCTGGCGCGGCTGGTCGGCGTAGGCCGGCAGGTTGCTGTACCAGGTGAGCGGCGTGCCTTCGTGCGGGTCCAGCTGCAGCCAGCCGTTTTCGCCCCACACCTTGAAGAGCGATTGCTTGTCGTCGGCGACGTCGTGCTGGTCCAGGTAGTAGGCGGAGGTGAGCGAGCCGAGCATCCCGTTGTCGTAGCGGAGCGTGAGCACGGCGGAGTCCTCGACGTCGATGGGCTGGCCGCCGGCGACGTTGGTCATGGCGCTGACTTCCACGACATCGTGGCCTGTGACCGCGTGCAGCATGTCGACGAAGTGGATGCCGAGCCAGGAGAGGTGCCCGCCGCCGCCGATGCGCTTCTGGAAGAACCAGGCGTTGGAGGAGCCGGTGCGGCGCTGGAGCTGCTCGACGTCGCGAATGCGGGCTTGATCGGCGATGTAGTGGGCCGCGACACCGTAGAGGGTGCCCAAGCGGCCCTCGGCGCGAATGATGCGGGCGGCGTCACGAACGGCGGGCTGCTGGCTGCCGGCGAACGCGAGCATGAGGTGGCGCTCGCACTGGAGTGCCTTCCGGGCGAGCGGTTCGAGCAAGGTGTCGGACACGCTGGCCGGTTTCTCGGCGAGGACGTGGGCGCCGGCGTCCAGCGCGGCGTCGATGATCGGCGGCGCATCGAGCGGTGGAACGGTGATTACGGCCAGTTGCGGCGACTCGGCGGCCAGGAGTTCGGCGGGGTCCTCGGCGACGGTGCGGACCTTCGGGCCAAGTGCCGCCAGAATCGAGTCGCGACGCTCGCCGGCGGGCGCGGCAACCGACACGGAGGCGGCGCCGTCGTTGGCTGCCAGGCGATCGCGGTAGCCCTGCCAGTGGGCCGCTTCGTCGTTGACGACCAGGACGACGTGAATGCCCTCAGCCATTTGCAATCCTCCCAGCGAGAGCCCTGAGCGTGGTTATCCGTCCCAGGCTCTGGGCGCGATGCCGGCGATGTCGGTCTTGACGTCGATCACGGCGGGCCGGTTGGCGGAAAGGGCCCGATCCAGCGCTCCCTCCATTTCGGCCGGCTGGGTGACGGCAATGCCTTCACAGCCCATGGTTTCGGCGATGGCGGCGAAGTCGGCGTCGGTGAGTTTCCAAAGCCGGTCCGAGCCTGGAGTGGCGCCGCCGTAGATGCGTTCGTTGAGCGCTTGTTCCTGATTGAGCGAGGCGTTGTTGTTGACCACAGTCACGGTGTGGATGCCGTAGCGCGCCGCCGTGTCGAGCTCGGTGAGGTGGTACCACATGCCACCATCGCCGGTGAAACAGATGACCGGTCGGTCCGGCGCGGCGCACTTGGCGCCGATTGCGGCCGGCAACCCCCAGCCCAGGGAACCGGCGCAGCGGATGTAGCTCTGCTCGGGTGAGGTCAAGTCGATCATCGTCCCGGTCCAGATGCCGGCGTGGCCGGTGTCGGACACCAATATCGCGTCCGATGGCAGCAGGCGGGTGATCTCGCCACAGAGGCGTTCGGGCCGCATGGGCACCTGGTCGGATGTGACGAGCGGATAGACTTGGGCTCGCCAGGTGGCGACGAGTGCCTGAACGCGCTCGACCCATGTCGTCGGCGCCTGCGGGGGGCCTGCAGCATCGGTTTCGATCTGGTCGAGGAGCTTGCGCAGACCAGCACGCGCGTCGGCCAGCAGGCCCACGGATATAGGAAACGACCGGCCGAGCTCGGCAGCGTTTATGTCAAGTTGAACTACCCGAGTGCCAGCACGCGGGAGCTTCCAAATGTTGGTGACCTGCTCTCCGGTGTGGCTGCCGATGAAGAACACCAGGTCGGCCTCGGCCAGCACGCGATTGGCGCATTCACGCGAGTAGACACCCGAAGTTCCGACCGCCAACGGATGGTCGGCCGGGAAGGTCTCCTTGGCGTTGAGGGAGGTGATGACCGGAATGTTCAGGCGTTCAGCCAGTTCGAGCAGTTCGTCGCGCGCGCCTGCCGTTCGGACGCCGCCGCCCGCCACAATGACCGGCCGCGAGGCTTGAGCAACTTCGGCCAAGGCCGCGCGGACGCTGTCTGCATCCGGCTCCGGTCGGAAGGGGGGTGTGCGGCGGAATGGTTCTTCGACGATCACGTCGAGATCCGCCTCGGCATTCATGATGTCGCCGACGGTGATGCCCCAGAGGTCGAGGTGAGCCGGGCCAGGAGTACCTGACACGAGCTCGCGCAGCGCCTGGCGCAGGAAGATTGGGAACTCGGCGATCGATGTCACCGGCGTGGCGAACTTGGTAACCGCGGCGAAGGGCGCCGAGTGATCGACCTCCTGGTAGGCGTGGCGGTTCTGCATGATCTGCGGCAGGCGACCGGTCAGCGCCAGCACGGGGGAACAGGCCAGATAGGCGTCCTGAAGACCCGCCGCCAGGTTCAGCGCGCCCACCGACTGGGCCCCGCAGACTCCGGCGCCGCCGCTGATCCTGGCAAAGCCGTCGGCCATGTAGGCCGCGCCCTTTTCAGTGTGGGCCATAACCGGCCTGAGGCCCACGCGTTCCAGTTCGGGCATGGCCTCGGGCACGCTGACCGGCATGAAAAAGTAGTGGGTGATCCCGTACGCATTCAGCGTCTCGGCGAGGAAGCGCGCGCCGGTCATCATGGGCATTGGAAACCCCTTCCCTGGGTCAGCGCAGCCACTGCACCCGCGCACTGCCCGGCGCCTGTTACGTGCGCTCGACTGGCGCGACCGCGAGTCCGCCGAGCGTTGAGCCCCGTGATCGTAGGCGAATCCTGCCACGCCCACAGGTCAGGCGCGCGGCGAAGGCTGAAGGACGTCGGGATTGAAGGCAGGTCAAGTAATGTGTAGTATGTATGCAACATGACACGTTTCGGCACATTCGTCGGCACTGCCCGTCGACGCCTCCGCGAGGCGGACCGTCGCTATTCGCTGCGCCAGGTGGCGCGGCGGATCGGCGTTGAGCCGGGATACCTGAGCAAGATCGAACGAGGCCGGGTTGCGCCGCCATCCGAAGCCGCCACGGTTCGACTGGCCAAGGAACTCAACGAGGATCCGGACGTACTGCTGGCGTTGGGCGGCAAAGTCTCGACCGACTTGCAAGAAATCATCCGCAAGCGGCCGCGCCTTTTCGCGCAGCTGATTCGAGAACTCAAACAGGCGCCCGACCACGCGATCCTGCACATCGTGCGTGAGGTCCGTGACGGAGATTGGTAGAGCAGGACAGCGACGGCAGCCAACGGACTCAACGCCTGAGCGGCCGTTTCCGATGCAACGAATTCCAACGGCTGAACGCCAAGGAGAACGCGAACGAATGATCACGCTTGAAGATGACCGGCTGGTGTTCCGATTCCCTGAGATCCACACCGACGCGCAGTTCTCCATCGAGTTTCAGCGCACGCTGCGGATACCGGACGACGGCCTGGACTATCCGCTACCACCGGGGCTGGGCAGCTTTCCGCTGCGGCACCTGGACGACTACGCCCAGCGCGTTCCGCCAACGTGGTTGCGACGCGGCGGCGTGCTGATGCCCATGCACCAGGCCGAGGCCATGTGGATCAACTTCGACTCCGGGGCGTACCCGTTCGCCGTGAAAGTTGCCACGGGCAAGATCTGCGCCCTCACGGGCGAGACCTGGATCAATCACCTCAACACCGACCCGCAGGACTACGCGGTGCTGCCGGAGCAGCCGTGGCTGGATGGCTACTGCGTGGCCGAAGGCATCGTCCGCCAGTTTGTGGCCATGCCGCTTGGACAGGGCTACACGGTGGAGGAGCAACTCGCGAGCGCCGACGAGCACGGCGGGCTGCAACTCATCGCCTATCCCATGAAGGCGGAACGGTACGAGGACTTGATCTCGGAGTACGCAGTCGGCGCGCCGCTGGACGATGATGTCGCCTATTCCCCGGTCAAAAGCGCGTCCATGGGGCTGGCGCCCGGAGGCCGGCTGCACCAGGACATCTACGACGACTCGTACGGCCTGGACGCCTGGGACCAACGGCACGCCAGCCGCTGCTTCGTGACGATATCCAACTCGGTGCAGTGGATGGCGCTGACCGGCGAACGTCCGCCGACCGAGCCGCCCACGGCACGCGAGTACGCAGCAGCCGGCCTACCGTGGTTCGACTACTTTGGCGGCGATCTGACGGCCATCGCGGAGACGGACAAGCTGCGAGCCATTGCCAGCGTGGCGGAGATTGGGTCAGCCAAGGGCGAAAAGCCGCTGCCGGAAAACGGGTCTGTGGTCGTCGATCACGTCATTTCGGTACGGCGGCGGGGCTCAAACCAGGTGCGGGAGATATCCGCCGAAGAGACCTCAACGCAGTATGCGCCGCGGCGCCCACACGCAGTTCTTGCTCACGGCCCATGGGCCAGGCAATGGACGGGCGGAGCCAACCGACGGCTCGTTGACGCCTCCTTCGGCACCGATTAGTCTGTCGGCAGTAGCGTTGGCACATTCCGGGACGTATTGGATGTGCCTGCGGTTCGCTTTTGGGCATTGGCCTTTGCCGGGCCCGAAGCACCAGAAAGAGGGGGACGCATGCTTCCACGGTCCATGACACGACGGCAGTTGTTACGTGTCGGCGGTGGCGTCGCGCTGGGCGTTGGCGGGGCGGCAATCCTGGCGGCGTGCGGCGAGACGCAAGTAGTCGAGAAGATCGTCGAAGTCGAAAAGATCGTCGAAGTCGAAAAGATCGTCACCAGAGAAGTCTCCGTCGAAAAGATCGTGACGGTTACGATCGAGAAGCCAATTGGCAAGCCGCGCGTGCGCTTGCGCGGTACCGGGCCGCTGGGGAACCCGGACACGGGCGTGTTCGACAAGCTGCTGTCTGAGACCCAGATTGAACTCGACGCGGTTGAGCAGCCATACGCTGCCACCTACCAGAGTCTGCTGATTAACCTGAGCCAGGGAGGGTCCGCCTACGACGTGGCGTCGATGGACGACCCGTGGATGCCGCAGTTCACGGAATTTCTGACCGACATCACGCCGCTGTACCAGAGCTTCGGCTGGGTATGGCCCGATCCGGACATGATCCCGGCGATTGTGGACCTGGGCGACTGGCCTCCGGGCAAGTACGGCCCGCGCGCCGTTCCGAACATCGGCAACATCCAGAGCTTTGCCTACCGAACCGACGTGATGGAGGAGATTGGCGCGGAGCCGCCGCAGACCTGGGACGACGTGGCCGAGTATTCAGCCAAGATCACCGGCGACATGGCCCCCGACCTCTACGGCTACGCCATCCGCGGGCAGCCGGGGAACCCGGCCATGACGAGCTTTCTGCCGATTATGCGCGGCTTCGGGCGCGACGTGATCGACAGCGACCTGAACCCGCAGGTGAACACGGAAGAGGGCCTGGCCGCGCTGGACATGGTGGTGACGCTGAAGAACCTGGCGCCACCGGGCGTCGAGAACATCGGCCACCCCGAGCTTGGCAAGCTGTTGTACACCGGCCTGGCGGCCATGTCAGGCGACGTGTGGCCCGACCAGCTCCTGAAGATCTACACGCCGGACCTATCCAAAGTGGTCGGCAAGGTTGACGTGCTGCCGGAGCCGGCTCAGCCGGGTGCGGATCACGCCAACATGACCGGCGTGTGGCTGTTCGGTATTCCTCAAGGCAGCGAGAACTACGAAGAGGCCGCGGAGGCGATCCACTGGCTCACCCAGGCGGAGAACCAGAAGGAAAACATGTACGCCAACAACTGGCCGCCGGTTCGTTTCAGCCTGATGGACGACCCCGGGCTGCTGAAGGACTTCCCGTTCCTGGCCGGTATCAAGAAGGCGGCCGCGGTGGCCGTGCCGCGCCCGCGGACGGAGCACTACTCCATCGTCGAGGAGATCGTTGGTCGGCACGTATCGTCCGTGATCGCCGAACAGGAGTCGGTGGGCGACGCCGCACGCCTGGCCGACGAAGAGGTTAGGGTGGCGCTCGAAGAGAAGGGTGCCTACTCATAGGGACGCTGAGAACCACGATCGCAGGGATCGCGCCGGCGTAGCGCCGCCCGATCGTCAGGTGATCGCGGAGCTGGCATTTCGAGCAGGCAAGGGCCTGACGGCGCTCACGCCGGTGAGCGCCGTCAGGTTTCGCCTCCACGCTGGCGCAAAGGAAACAGCAGGTGGCACGCGTGACGGTGTTTAACGTCTTTCGTAGGCGCGTCGGCGACGACCCACGCGCCATCGCCAAGACGCCCTGGTGGGAGCAGCACCTCAGGTTCTTCTTCATTGCACCCTCCCTAATCCTGCTGGCCTTGCTCGCGGTCTTTCCCGCCATCATGAGTTGGCGGTTCGCGTTCTCGCGGGTCACGTTCAAACTTGGCGAGCTCGGCATCGAGCCCATCGGATTCAGCAATTTCACCAAGGCGTTCAGCGATAACCTGATCATCGGCTCCACGGTTCGAACAGCGACCTGGACCGTGGTCGTGGTGTCTGCTGAGATCATCGTCGGCCTGTTCATCGCGTTTCTCATGAGCAGGCTGCACTCGAGGGCGCGCACGATGTTCACGGGCGCCCTCATCATTCCGCTCGTCCTGCCCCCGGTGAGCGTGGGCGCGGGATGGGTGGTGATGATGGATGTGCACTTTGGCGTCCTCAATTACCTGTTGAGCCTGGTAGGGATCGAACCGCAGCTCTGGCTGGCCGACGACCGGACCGCGCTGCCGGCGATCATGCTCATCGACATCTGGCAATCGAGCATGTTCGTGTTCATCCTGATGTACGCGGGGATTCTCTCGCTGCCGCAGGATCCGTACGAAGCCGCCGCTATCGACGGCGCGTCGCCTTGGCAGATCTTCCGAGACGTCACGATCCCACTGTTGCGGCCGACCTTTGTGGTGATCCTGCTGCTGCGAACGCTTGACGCAGCCCGGATTGCCGACCGGATGCTCGTCATGACGCGCGGAGGTCCCGGCTCATCGACTGAGACCGTCGTGCTCTCAATCTACAAGTATGCGTTCATCCATTTCAATTTCGGCTATGCCTCGGCCTTGTCGGTGATGTTTCAAGTCATCCTGATCATCCTGGCTACGTTCTACATTCGGCGCATCCTGCGCGCGTAGGAGTGAGCTAATCATGGTCGGCGAACGCAGCGCCCCACTCGTCCTCAGCCGCCACGTGCTGATGCTTGGCGTGGTTCTGATCGTGCTGGCGCCCGTCTACTGGATGCTGACGATCGGCCTCAAGACCGACGTGGAGTTCTCGCGAATCCCGCCAACGGTCTGGCCGCAGCAATTCACGCTCGAGTGGTTCGAGCAGGTCATTGGAAAACGTGGATTCGGCGAGCAGATCATGAACAGCATCATCATTGCCGCGATCGCTACGTCGATCGCGATCACGGTGGGCAGCCTGGCCGCCTACGGCCTCTCCCGGTTTCAGCTGCCCTTTGGCCTGAACTATCACATCCTCTTCTTCATCCTCACGGTTCGCATGTTCCCGCAAACGGTAACCGTGGTCCCGCTGTTCATTCTGTTCACGCAGGTCGGCCTCATCGACACGCACATCGGCATGGGGCTGGTGCATTCGATGCTGGAGTTGCCGCTGGCGGTCTGGATGATGCTGGGATTCTTCCGCGATATTCCGCGCGATCTCGAGGAAGCGGCGATGGTGGACGGTGACCACTGGCTGGGCGCGTTCCGTAAGGTGATCATTCCGCTGGTGCGACCTGGCCTGGCCGCGACCTCAATTCTGGTTCTGATTGCGTCCTGGAACGAGTTCCTGTTCGCACTGATCCTGACGCGAACCGAGGCGCAGACCCTGCCGATTGCGGTAGCGAATCAGATCACGCAGTTCGACATTCTCTACGGCCGCATGATGGCGGCCTCGGCCATCTCGATCCTCCCGGTCTTGATCTTTACGTTGCTGGTCCAGCGCAACCTGATTCGGGGGCTGACCCTCGGTGGAGTTTCCGGAGCATGAGCACCTCGTCAACGTCGATGCGTTCGCTGCCAGTCACGTTCGAAAAGGTCTCGAAGCATTTCGGGAGCGTGATCGCCGTCAACGAAGTGGACCTGCACGTGCGGGAAGGCGAGTTCATGGTCCTGCTGGGGCCATCGGGCTGCGGGAAGACCACGTCGCTGCGAATGATCGCGGGTCTGGAGACGGCCACGGCCGGAACCATCAAGATCGGCGACACCGTAATCAACAAGGTGCCGCCGCGAGCGCGCAACGTAGCGATGGTTTTCCAAAGCTACGCGCTCTATCCCCACATGAAGGTGGCCGACAACATTGGCTATCCACTGAAGATCCGCAAGACCTCCAAGGCGCGCATCGGGGAGCGTGTGAAGGAAGTCGCGGCAATGTTGCGGATCCCGGAATTGCTGGATCGGAAACCGCGGGAGCTAAGCGGCGGCCAGCGGCAACGCGTGGCGCTGGCCCGCGCCATCATCCGCGAGCCAAACGTCTTCCTGTTCGATGAGCCGCTTTCCAACCTGGACGCCGAATTGCGGCTGGAGATGCGCGGTGAACTGAAGTACCTGCAACGGCAACTGGGGACGACGGCAATCTACGTAACTCACGACCAGGCCGAAGCGCTGGCCATGGCCGACCGCATCACGGTCATGCGGGAAGCCAAAGTGCTGCAGGTGGGCTCGCCGATGGACATCTACGACCGGCCGTCCAATGCCTTCGTTGGGCACTTCGTGGGCAGCCCGGGGATGAGCCTGGTTTCGGGAACGTTGACGAGCACGAACGGTTGGGTTCGCGTGATTGGGAACGGCTTCTCCTGGGACGTGAGCGGCGACGCCGCCATCGCCGTCTTGCGCAGACCTCGCGTCGACCGGCAGGCGATTGCGGGGGCGCGTCCCGAAGCGATGGAACTCTCGTTTACAGAGCAAGCGGGCTACGCGAAGGCCTCGATCTTCGCAGTCGAGCCGATGGGCAGCGAAGTCCTGGTTGACGTGCGACTCGACGAGGACACGCGGATCAAGGCGCGGGCGGAAACCACGTTTGCCGGTCAACCCGGCGAGGCCATCTGGATACGTCCGAAGCCAGATCGAATCCGACTGTTCGACGGCGAAAGCCAGGAGGCCATCGAATAGCAGGGCGGGCGCCGCACCTGCGGCGTACGACCACAGGGCATCGGCCGTGACAAAACTCCGAACCGGACTGGTTGGTTGCGGGAGCATGGGCGGCGGTGTTCACGCGCCCGGGCTTGCCAGTCATCCGCAGATCGACCTTACGGCGATCGCCGACGTTACCCCGCCGAACCTCGAACGCGTGGGCGACGCACAGGGCATTCCAGCCGAGCGTCGATTTGCCGACGCCGAGGATTTGGCGGCGCTGCCGGATCTTGATCTCGTGGTGGTGGCTACGCCGCCGTGGCTACGCAAGGCCCCGGTGTTGGCGGCCCTTAACGCGGGCAAGCATGTGCTGGCCGAAAAGCCACTGGCGGCAGTGCCGCAGGACGCCTGGGAGATGGTCGAAGCGGCACAGACCAGTGATCGCGTTCTGGCCATGATGCACAACTACCTCTTCTTTCCCGAGTTCGAGGCGGCGAAATCGGCAATCGACGGCGGCGCCATCGGCGAGGTTCGGACGCTGAGCGCCAACCTGCTCTGCGTTCCCGACAACCCGGGCGCGGCAACCTTTCAGCCCGGCTGGCGGCGCGACCTGGGGCGCGCGGGAGGCGGCATCCTGATGGACATGCTGCACCCGCTGTACGTGATGAGCTGGCTGGCGAGCGCTCCGGTGTGCGAGGTGTCCGCGATGATCCGTCGAACCGGGGACGGTCCTCTACCGGTGGACGACCTGGCGATGTGCCATCTGCGACTCGACGATGTCTACGCCAGCCTGAACCTCGGCTGGGGCCTGGGGCCTGGCGGAATCGGCGTCGGTGGTACTGCGGGACGAATGTGGCTCCGCTACATCAACAACGGAACCACCCCGTTCGACCGGTTTCACTCGGCCTTTACTTCCGACGGGTTTACGACGCAACCGCTGGAGGTGGAGGGCTTCACCGCGAACGCCGGCTCAGCGCACGCGAGCGAGGATGAGCGCCTGGCCTGGGCGTTTGCCGGGCACAACATGCAGAACTCGTACCTGAACCTCGTCAGCGATATCGTCGAGGCGGTCACCTCCGGCCGTCAGCCGAGGAGCACCGGCGAGGATGGGGCACGAGCCATCGATACGGTGCTTGCGTGCTATGCATCGGCGGCACGGCGTTGCCCGGTTGCCTTGCCGCTGGATTCGGCCGATCCGGTGTACCGCGAGGGTGTTACGGCGCTGATCGCTGAGGCGGACAAAGGCTAAGCGCGCGGCGCGATAACGTCCGTCTGGTCCTGAAGCAAGAGCGGCTTTAGAAAATCGACACTTTTCTCTAGCCCCTCAAGGCGCCCCATCCAGCGGTCTTCATGCTCAATGCTCACAACGCCGTCGAAGCCAGTTTTTCGTAGGGCGCTGAAGAACTGACGCCACCAGAGCTCGCCATGGCCGTAGCCGACGGTTCGGAAGGCCCAGGATCGTTCAAACGATTGATCCCAAGGACGGATTTCAAGCAGTCCGTTAAGGGCGGCTTCGTTCGGATCGATGCCGGTGTCCTTGGCGTGCACGTGCCAAATGCAGCCGGCCAGCCCCTGCACCACAACGGTGGGCTCCATGCCCTGCGGCCAGAGGTGGCTGGGGTCCAGATTGGCGCCCAGCAGATCGCCGGCAATCTCACGTAACTGCAACAGCGACCGCGGGTTGTAGGCCACCATGCCGTGGTGCATCTCAATGGCCACTTTCATCGCGTGGTCGGCGGCGAAGCGGCCGGCCTCGCGCCAGAACGGCGTCACTTCCTCCGCCCATTGGCGCCGGCCGCATTCCACGTATTCGGCAGGCCAGGTGGCTGTCACCCAGTTGGGGTAGGTTCCGCCATCTGGTGCGCCCGGACAGCCGCTCTGCGTGATGACGATATCCAGCCCAAGGGCGCGCGCCACACGAATCGTGTCGTAGTAGACCTGCTGGCAACGCTCGCGCCGTTCAGGATGCGGGTCGAGCAGGTTGCCGGAACAGTTCAGGGCCGAGAGCACAAGCCCGCGGTCGGCTATCGCGCCGAGAAACTCCTCGCGCGCCGTCTGGCTCTGCACTAGTTCGTCGAGCCGGCAGTGGGGCGACGAGGAAAAGTTGCCGGTGCCGATCTCCACCGTGTCCAGCTCGAGACCGGCACTGTAGTCCAGTGCCTCGATGAACGACTTGCCGTCCAGGATGTCCATATACAACCCAAGCTGCATGACGCTTCTCCCCGCTATTCGGCGTTGTGTGAAAGCGTAGACCGGGACCGACTGACCGAATTGGCGTCTGGCGAATCAACCTCGGCGTGCATTGAGCGCTGCGCTCGCTAGATGAGGGGGCGCTGGTTCGCGACAGCTTTGGCGTAGCGCTCGCGCGAGGCCTGCACGCCCTCGATCGTGGAGACCTCCGAAATCGGAACGTCCCACCAGGACTCGTAGGTGGGGACGCCGTCCACGGCGTCCACGTCCACGGCAATGAGAGTGGAGCGGTCCGCGTCGCGCGCATCCTCCAGGGCCTCCTGCAGGTCGTCCGCGGTGTTGGCGCGAATGACGTTCATGCCGAGGCCCTCGGCGTTGGCGGCCAAGTCGAGCGGAATGGTGTCGCCGTCCAGCAGGCCCGACGCGCCATTCCGGTAACGATATTGGGTGCCCCAGCCATCGGCGCCGACGTCGGTTGAGAGGGCCCGGATGCTGCCCCAGCCGTGGTTGTCCAGCAGAACCACGTTGATCTTGATGCCTTCTTGCAGGGCGGTGACCAGTTCCTGGGCCATCATCAGGTAGGAGCCATCGCCGACCATCACGTAGACCTCACGCTCGGGGGCCGCCATCTTGGCGCCGATGCCGCCGGCGATCTCGTAGCCCATGCAGGAATAGCCGTATTCCAGGTGGAAGCCACCCGGCTGCTTGGTGCGCCAGAGCTTGTGCAGGTCGCCGGGCAGGCTGCCGGCGGCGCACACCACCACGTCTTCAGGCCGCGTGAACTCGTTCACAACGCCAATCACATGGCCTTGCCGCAGCGGGATGGCGTCGGTGGCGGCCGTCTGCCGGTCGGTTTCCGCGATCCACTTGGCTCGACAAGCGTCTACCTGGGCACCGAAAGCCGCGGGGACTCGGTAGCCGGCGACGGCCTCAGCCAGTTCTTCGAGCACAACCTTGGCGTCACCTTGCAACGGCAGCGCCGCGTGCTTGTAGGCGTCCAGTTCCGCCACGTTGATGTTGATGAAGCGGACGTTCGGGTTCTGAAACTGCGTCTTGGAAGCCGTGGTGAAGTCGGTGTAACGCGTGCCTATCCCAATGATGAGGTCGGCGTCGCGCGCCACGAGGTTGGCAGCCGTGCCGCCCGAGAACCCTACGGCCCCCAGCACCTGGGGATGGTCGAACGGCAACGCGCCCTTGCCGGCTTTGGTCTCCGAAACCGGAATCCCGGTCGCTTCGACGAAGGCTCTCAGGGTGTCCGACGCCTCGCTGTACAGGACGCCGCCGCCGGCAACGATGAGCGGACCTTCGCTGGCCCGCATCCAGGCGGCTGCCCGCTGCAAGAGATCAGCGTCGGGCCGCGCGCGCGGAACGTCCCAGACGCGCGGCTGGAACAGTCGGTCAGGGTAGTCGTAGGCCTCGGTCTGTACGTCCTGCGGTAGCGACAGCGTCACCGCGCCGGTGCTTGCGGGCGAGGTGAGGACCCGCATCGCTTCCATCAGCGCAGGCACCAGCTGGTCTGGGCGGTTGATGCGGTCCCAGTAGGTGGATACCGGGCGGAAGCAGTCGTTGACGGAAACGTCGTGCGACCAGGGCGCCTCCAGTTGCTGCAAGACCGGCGCAACTTTGCGGTTGGCGAAGATGTCGCCAGGCAGCAGCAGGACCGGCAGGCGATTGATGGTGGCCGTGGCCGCGCCGGTGACCATGTTCGTGGCGCCGGGGCCGATGGACGAGGTGCAAGCCAGCGTGCGCATGCGGTTCGACATCTTGGCGAAGCCGATGGCGCTGTGCACCATCGACTGCTCGTTGCGCGCCTGGTAGTAGCGAAAGTCGGGGTTCTCCTGCAGGGCCTCGCCCACGCCGGCCACGTTGCCGTGGCCAAAGATGCCGAAACAGCCCGCGAAGAACGGCTGCTGCCGACCGTCGCGCGCCACGTGCTGAACCTTGAGGAATTCAACGAGCGCCTGGGCCATCGTTTTTTTCATCTCAATTGCCCCTTTGTTAGATTCAACGGTCGTTCCGGACGGTATGGAAACCGTGGGCGTTCAGCGACAAGTTGGTCCGATCAGCTGCGCGCGAAAGCCTTCGACACCGAAGCAATCATACGAGAACCGCCATGCGTTCCCGCTTAGGCTGACCCAGCGCGCGTGAGCAACGGCGACACGTGAAGCTCGCTAGAGGAGGTTGGAGATGGCAAGCATCCCGCGAGCCAACGAGCTTCTGGGGTACCCGGCCGACGCGCGATTGCTGATCGTCAATGCGGACGACTTCGGCATGTGCCACGGGCAAAACCTGGGCGCCATACGGTCTATCACCGAGGGACTGGTCAGTTCTTGTTCGCTAATGGCGCCTACGCCCTGGTGCCTGCACGCGGCCGACTTTCTGCGCAGGAATCCCGAGATTCCGTTTGCCGTGCATCTGACCGTCGTTTCGGAGTACCAGCACTACCGCTGGGGTCCGCTGGCGGCGCCGGCGGACGTGCCGTCGCTGCTTGATGGATCCGGGCACTTCTTTGGCGACGACCGGTTCGACCACCTCCTGGCCACGGCGGACATCGGTGAGTTGGAAACGGAGTTTCGAGCGCAGATCGAGACGCTCAGGGGGCTGGGGCTGCATCCCACACATCTGGACAGCCATTACGGTCCGCACGAACAGCGGCAGGACGTTTTCGACCTCGTCGTCAGCCTGGCGCGCGAATACGGGCTGGCCGTGCGGGCGGGGTCGCCCGACCTGGTGCGGAGCTTGCTGGAGCAGGGCTTGCCGGCCGCCGATCAGGGCGTGCTGGACTCGGGCCGGATTCCTCCGGAACAAAAGGCCGAGGTGCTGGCCGCCAAGCTGCGGGAGCTGCCGGCGGGCCTGAGCGAGTGGGCGTTGCACCCCGGAATCGCCACCGAGGAGCTATGGGCCGTCATGGCCGATCCGAGGGTGCCGGGCGTGAGCGGCACGCCGGAAGGCCGGCAGTCGGATTTCGACGTGGCCGTCTCGGCGGAAGCCGCGCGGATCGTGCGCGAGGAAGGCATCCAGATCATCGGCTACCGGCAGCTGCAGCAAGTTTGGCAGGCGGCAGGCTAGGCACCCAGCGCCCGTGCGGCGCGTTCGACGATGGGGGCCAGTGGATCTCCGGTCTGGTATGTCCAGTCGACAATTCGTCGCGCAAGGTCGGCGCGCACGAAGGCATGTGCCGGGTCGGCGATCAGGTTGGTCAGCTCGTGCGGATCGGCTTGCAGGTCGTATAGCTCCGAGTCGTCCAGCAGGAAGAGGTTGAGCTTCCAGCGGTCGGTACAGACGGTCTTGATGAACTGATGCTGGTCGGCGAAGTGCGAGTAGAACTCGGCGAAAATCGCGTCGCGCGGGCCAGGCGCGTCTGACGTCCAAACGCCGGCGAAGACGCGGCCCTCGCCGGCGTCCACCGGGACATCGCAGAGGTCGCCCAGCGTGGCCGCTAGGTCGACCGTGCTGAACAGCGCGTCGCTGACGCGTCCGCCGTCGATCCGGCCGGGCCAGCGCACGATGAAGGGGATGCCGAGGGACTCCTCGTACATCGAGGGGCCTTTCTCGATCATGCGATGCGCGCCCAGGCTCTCGCCGTGATCGGAGAGAACGACCACGATCGTGTCGTTGGCCAGACCCTCGGCTTGCAGGTGGTCCAGCATTCGGCCGACTTCCGTGTCCACATGTGCCACCAGCCCGTGATAGTGCGCGATCAAGCGGCGCCAGTCGTCGTCGCTCATCTTGCGGACCCATTGGTGCTGGACGGACTCGCGCAGCGTGCGCGGCTTGGTGGACAGGTCGTCGGCCAGCGAGACGGGTAGGTCGACGTCGTCCGGCGAAACCAGGTCGGGGAAATCGCCGGGCGAGATGATCGGTGGATGCGGATCTTTGATCGAGCAGCAGAAGACCCAGGGGCGCTCGTCGCGCGAGTCAAGGAAGTCGATGGCCTGATCGACGGCCCAGGACGTGCGGGCGTGCTCGACGGGGATGGTGGATGCGCCGGACGGAAATATGCCGTTGGCCAGCGAGCCCGAGGCGCCAAAGCGGCGATGCTCCTGGTGAAACGTCTCGGCCAGGCCGTGCCGTTCCAGGTGCTGGATGTAGAAGTCGCGGCCGTCCTTCCAGTAGCGGTACGTGCGCCAGAAGTCGGTCCAGCCGTGATGCGGGGTTTCGTCGTCGCCCATGTGCCAGGGCCCGGTGTAGCCCATGCGGTAGCCGGCGGCCTTGAAGGCCTGACCCAGCGAAGGCACGGATTCCGGCAGCGGGGTGCGATGTACCAGTGGCCCCACCTCCGCCTGCCAGTCCGCCGGGAACTCCGTCGAATCGCCAATCCGGTATACGCGATGCTGGTGCGGGTAGCGTCCGGTGAACATGGACGCCCGCGCGGGGGCGCATTGCGGAAGCGGCACGTAGGCACGGGTAAGCCTGAGGCCATCGGCCGCCAGCCGGTCAAATACGGGCGTACGCGCCGCCCGGCAGCCGTAGGACCCCAGCGCACCCCGCTGCAGTTGATCCATGAGCACGATCAGGACGTTGGGTCGACGCGCCGCCATGCCATCGCTCCCGAACGAGGAGGCGGACGCCGCCAGCTTGCCAGACGCCCCAGCCGTCATTTCGGTGACCGCCGGAATCCGGGGCACCCGAGGGACGCTGGACCTCGGCGCCGCAAGTTTCTGCCAGCTGGAATCCGCCAGGCGACAGGCTCGAAACGGGCGGTTAGCCGCAAAAAAGAGTTTCTTCTAAGAAACTCTTGACCCGCGGCGCCGCGCATCCCGGCGGGGGACGGGATGTATCTCGGAAGGCCTGGGCCGCGGCCCGGGGATCGAGGGCGGGCCAGGGTCCGTTGGGGCTCCGGGGCGAGGTGTTGGCCGGAATGACCGAGCAAGGCGGCGGGTGAATTGGTGAGCGGGGCGGTGACCATACGGGGACGGGTTGCGGGACCTGTGTGACCATTGTATACTGAACGGGTACTAACGGCAAGCCTGGACTGGGCCGGGAGCGCGGGGGCGCTCCGGGCCGCGGCGGCGGGCCGGCTGGGATGCTCGTACGGCACTTCGCCCGTTTGGACGCCAGACTCCAAACGGAGACCGAGCAGTTCGTACCCCGGTTTCAGAGCAAACCAACGCGCTAGCTCTTCGATCACATGCCGCCCGACTTCGAGGTGGACGAGGTCATCGCCCATTGGAACCAGGCCGCCTAGACGCCCGCCCAACTCCGCGGCGTCGGCCTCGGCGATCGCCTGTATCGCTCCCGTCAGACAGCCCGCCGCCCGTCGACCTTGTACGCCTACTTCCCAGCTACCACGCCGAAGCTGTCCAGATGGTCGTGGACACCAAGCCGAGCGCCCTCCACCTCACCATCACCCGACCCCGGTGCGGCTCCTTCATCAACCATATGGACGCCAGCGTCATCCGCGACGACCTCATTCGTCGCCTCCAAGCCCTCAGTGCTCAGGTCTAGGATGCCGTGACGCGTGTAAAATGGCGTTTGGATATCGAATTCACCCAGATCATATCGGCGTGGCGTGGCGTATGACGACGGACGATGGCCAGCTGGCAACTCAGACCGATGAGGGGCCGGAAAAGATTGAGGGTTTGGGAGACGACCAGCCCGGCTCCTGGGGCGATTACCCCATCGACAGCCTGCTGATCCGCAACGAGCAGCGCACCGTGCATGACGTGTTGTGGCGGATCGGGCAAGGACGTTTCGTCATGGACCCAGACTTTCAACGCGACTTTATCTGGGACGATGCCCAACAGAGCAAGCTCATTGAATCAGTAATGATGCGAATTCCGCTCCCGGTATTTTATCTTGCGGAGGACCTCCAGGGACGTATGGTGGTCGTCGATGGATTGCAACGACTATCTACGTTCCGACGCTTCGTGAATAACGAGCTTCGGCTGCGACTTAGGGACCGGACTGAGCTGGACGGTAAGAGATTTCGGGACTTACCACCCAGGCTTCAAAATCGCGTTGAAGATTGTAATCTTATCCTCTATATCATCGATGCGAAGGCACCCGATCAAACCCGCTTGGACATTTTTGATCGCGTCAATAGCGGGGTTCCACTGACTCGACAACAGATGCGCAACTGCCTCTACATGGGCGAAGCCACACGATTCCTGCGGAGGGAGTCTGAGTCCGATCTCTTCAAGCAGGCGACCGGCGGGAGTCTCAGATGGAAAACGATGCGTGACCGCGAATTCGTCAACCGCTTCTGCGCGTTCCAGATTCTCGACCTCGGCAAATATCGTGACATGGAGGAATTTCTCGCGCAGTGCCTGACCGAGATGAATGAGCACACCGACGTGTTGCCGATATTGTCGAATCAATTCGAGATAACTCTTGGTAACAATCTCCATCTGTTCGGCAGACATACCTTCCGCAAGCATGTGCCCGGGCAAGAACACCGGAGTGTACTTAACGCGTCTATTTGGGATATCATGTCCACCGGACTCTCGCGATATCCACAGCCAATGGTCGAAGAACACTCTGCAGACGTGCGAGCTGGATTCCATCGACTGATGGAAGACGAAGATTTCATAAATGCCATCACTTACGGAACCAGCGATGTAAAGCGAGTACAACGTAGGTTCGAGATGTCGAAAGCTATGTTGGAGGACCTATTAGGTGCTTACCCAGCTTGAACTACGTTCCTTCAAGTGTTTTGAACTACTGCGGCTGCCGCTTGCGCCGCTGACACTGCTCACGGGCCTCAATGCCTCAGGAAAATCGTCGGTTCTGCAGGCGCTCGTGCTGTTGCACCAGACCATGCGCGAACATGAGTGGTCGACCCGGTTGGCGCTCAACGGCGCCGGAGTTCGCTTAGGTGCGGTGGCAGACGTAATTGACGAGCAGTCCAGCAGAAGCGAATTCGAGATCGCCTTGGAGGACGAGGCGAGCGTCTGCCGCTGGGACTTCGTCGGTGACCGGCGCGATATGTCCATGGAGGTCCGGCGTGTTGCGGCCAATGGACGAACTATTGAGCGGCCTCGGGAGTTGCGCTACTTGCTGCCCTCGGACCATTGGGAGTCGGTCGAACCGCTGGCCCGCCGTCTGCGGAACTTGGCCTACGTCACGGCGGAACGCCTTGCGCCCCAGGATTCCTACACGCTTGAAGACCCGCACGTCGTAACCGATGTCGGTACCCGGGGCGAGCACGCGGTCAGCGTGCTGCATTGGGGCCGGGACGAACCCGTGCTGGATCACCTCGCCTTGCCCGAAGTTCCTCCCGTTCGGCTGCGACAAGTGGAGGCGCGCATGAGCATGCTCTTTCCGGGCTGCGCAATTGACCTGCAGCAGGCAGCGCGGGCGACTGTCGTGACGCTTGGGCTGCGCACATCGGAGGCCGAGGAATTCCATCGCCCGGTCCACACGGGTTTCGGTCTTACTCAGAGCCTGCCCATCGTGGTGGCTGCCCTGTCGGCCGGCAAAGGCGAGATCCTCCTGATCGAAAACCCCGAAGTGCATCTCCATCCGGCCGGCCAAGCCATGATGGGCGAGTTTATGGCCAACGCAGCGCGCGCCGGAGTCCAGGTCGTCGTCGAGACGCATAGCGACCATGTGCTGAACGGCGTTCGTCGCGCGGTGAAGGCGGGTCGGATGTCTGCGGAGCAGGTGGCCGTTCACTTCTTCAGACCCCGGTCCGAAAAGGGGCCGCAGGTCGTGAGTCCCATCCTCGATGACACAGGTAACATTGACAACTGGCCGGAAGGGTTCTTCGATCAGTTCGATAAGGACGCAAGCTACTTCGCCGGCTGGTCTGAATTTTAATATGGAGTTGATCTTCAACGATCGCTCCATCCATGGACAATTTCGAGACCTCGACACCTTTCGCAACGCTATCCATCGCGTGATGACTATTCGAAATATAGCGCGTCGTTTCGGAAGAGACGTTCAGTGCAATCGAAGCGTCGCCAACGCACTAGTAATGCCCGGATGGAAGATGCCGCGGGCCATCCAGGCTTTACGCAAGGACGAACAACGAGTGCTTATGCAGTGGCTGACGCGCCACGGTCCTTTCTGGGAAGACGATCGGCGGCACCCCGGCAGCGAATGGTTGGAGTGCAATGGCGAGCTCGTCACTGACACCGCGGTTGGCGAAGCTGCCTATTGCTTGCTCCGTGGAATTGACCGCAGTCTTGTGAGCATGAAGCCCTCATTGTGGCTTCGCTCGCCATTGTCCGTGCACTTAAGGAACGGGCAGACGAGGCGTGTCGATGTTCTCAACTATTCGGACTCCGATTCGGTGAAATCCGCCCTTGCTGTTGCTCCGGTCCCAATGCAATCCTGGAACGACTTGGCTGCGGCGGCTCGGAGGCGCTTCCCAGGCCTGACGTTCGGGAAGGATAGTTTTGATCCGCTTCATGGAAGTCCTTTCAGCAAGGGAACTGCGGATCGACTGCTGTTGCGTCTGGCAGTCCTACACGAACTCAAGAACTGCTTTAGTGAACGCGGCCAGCGGACACCCGAAGGTCACGAGATATACCAGACCTATTTCACGGGTGACAGAGGTTGGTTTTCAGACTCTTCGGACACGGAGAAGGCGCGTTTCAAGTCAGACCTAACATTTCCGCATCCAACGAACGCTGGCGAGTCGTTGTTCTGCACATGGCATGGCAAGGTCAAGACGCCCCAACTGCGGATTCACTTCTCCTGGCCGATACGGGCGAATGAATTACTGTATGTCGCATATGTCGGGCCGAAAATCACCAAGCGTTAGTTGTATGAATGAGCCCCCAATTGTCCATCCAAGTTCGTTAACTCTCGCAAGTTGACACGGAGTACTACGGAATTCTCTATCCATACGTGGGTGTTCGACAGCAAGAATCGACTGTTCAAAGCTGGCGATAATCACACGGTTCAAGGTGCCAGCCTGCGTCCAAGGTCGCCGCGCCCAACCAACGAGCGTTAGCCGGCAGCCGTTAGCCAGCCGAAGGGCCTGACGCGGCGAACGGACGAAGTCCCAGGCCTTAGGCGCACATCACCTTCATCACGGGGGCAGGACGCAGCACGCGTTGGACGTGCCGAACGCCGCGCCAGCGTCCCGGGGGCGCCCATTGACCATTGAGCGAATTGCGAGCCCGCGAGCGCCGGCTGGTATTGGTGGTCGTGGAGTGCGGCGAGTGTGCGGAACGCGCGGTCCACTGGGTCTTTCTCACCTCCACTGTCGCGCTGACAGGTGTTGATTGGCCAGACCGGGGTGATTGCGCCGCATGCATCCGGTCCGCGCAGACGGAGACGAGAACCAGGGACCTGGTGCGGGACAATGGGTGCCGTTGCATAAGGCGGCCGGCGGCGGTACGTGGTCGCGTCTGCGCACGCGAAGCTATGCCGTGGGGAGTTGGCTCGGCGTGGAGTTTCTACCAGTCCCGGGGACGGCCGTGCTGCTGGGCGTGTGGCCTGTACGGATCAGGGACTGGATCGCAGCGGGCCTCGACTACCAGGGTCCAAAATCCTTTTGTCATGAAGGCCCCGACCATCCGGTCGGAAATATCAGCTGGCACGACGCGCAGGCATTCTGCGCCTTGCTCACCGAACGCGAGGGCCGATTTCACCGTCTGCCGACCGACCATGAATGGAGTTGCGCGGTCGGGATAGGGCACCTGGAGGATCCCGAGGCCGAACCGGCCGGCAAGGACGGCAGGCTTCCAGGCGTCTTTCCGTGGGGTAGGTCATGGCCGCCACCGGGCGGCGCTGGTAACTATCAGGGCGAAGAGTGGCGCGGCCACGCGGCTGGCCTGCGCGCGCTGAGGCGCGAGTACCTGCACTACTACCCCGACCGCACGGAGTCCGATATCGAGCAAATCACCAGCGACACGCTAGCGTTCATCAGCGGCTTCAACGACGGCCATCTCTTTACGTCGCCCGTGGGGTCATTCCCGCCGAACGAATTCGGGTTCCACGATCTCGGCGGCAACGTCAACGAGTGGTGCCAGGATCGGTTCTCCCAGTCCCGCGGAAACTCCGATCGACGCGTCCTCCGCGGCGGCTCCTTTGGCAAGCTGCATTCAGGTCAGCTGTTGTCGTCGCGTCGGTACCGTGGCGACCCGACCCGGCGCATGGCGAGCCACGGATTCCGCGTTGCGGTTGAAGTGTGACGGCCGAGTTCACAGAGGACGGGAACGCCTTCCCGGCATGCCGTGAAACGGCGGCGAACAAGGAATCCACCGATGAAGCGAGCGTGTGCGCTGGTCCCAGGTGACACCAGAGGGCATGGCTCACGTCTGCGGCGGGCGAAGGACGCCGAGCGCCCACCCTACGCGTCGCGCCTGCGCCAGAGCCTCCCTACGCTCGACCAGACGCCTGACCGGTCGTAGGCGGTCTGTCGAGCCCGCCGCGAACGGCAGCGGATCGCTACTCTTGAAGCTATGACCACTCCAGGCTTTTGGCTCGTCGTGGGCTCGCTGGTCCTCGTCGAAGCCGCCATCATCGTTACGGCGCTGCGGATGCGGGTACGGCCCCTCGCGGCGCGCAGCGTGGTTGGCGGCCGACCGGCCGAAGTGGTCTGGACTCTGCTTCCGGCGTTGCTGCTCTTCGCGCTGGCCGTTGTGTCGCTCGACGCCAGCTAGAACCGCCGAACTCCCTGACCTCGTCCAGCCCAACATCCTCGGTACACGTGCGCCGCGCCGGCCAGTGGGCCGCCGTCGCGGCGGTCATGACCATTGGGCTCATCACCTACGGATCCTGGGTGCGCGTCTCAGGCTCCGGCCTGGGCTGCCCCGACTGGCCGCTCTGCGAAGGCGTGGTCGTTCCTGAATTAGAGGGCGCCACGGCCATTGAGTTCGGCCACCGCGTCTTTGCCGGGGTCACCATGCTGGCTGTCGTCGGGGCCGCGTGGTACGCGGTGCGAGGCCGGGCGTCCGACCCGCTGACCACCAGACTCATCATCGGCGCGTTGGCGGCCATTTTGGTCCAGGCCGTGCTGGGCGGGATCACCGTACTCACCGAACTGGACGGCATGGTGCGGCTGGCCCATCTGACTTTTTCGCTGCTCACGCTGGCCCTGCTGACCGGCGGCGCGCTGCGCGCCCTGGACGTGAATGGCGTGGCGCTGCCCGGCGTGCGGCGTACCCGGGCGCTGCTGGTAGCGACAGCGTGTGTGGTACTGATCGGCGGCACAATCGTTGGAAGGGATGCGAGCGCGGGCTGTCCAACCCTGCCGCTCTGCGACGGCAGCGTGGACGCCGAGGCCCTGGGCCTGCACATGCTGCATCGCGTCGCCGCGTCGCTGCTGCTGCTGACGTTCTACTTCACGGCTTGGCAGGTCTGGCAGCGTGGAGCGTCCGGCATGGCCTTCCCGCTGAGCCTGGGTGCGGCCCTCGTGACCACCGCCCAGTTCGCCGTCGGGGTGGCATCCATGGCCATTGGCTTACGGCCGGAACTGCGCGTGCTGCATCTCACGCTGGCCACGCTGCTCTGGTGGGTGCTGGTCGTTCACTTCAGCTTGGCGCTCAAGCACCGAAGCGGCTGATGTCCACGCTGGCACGCCATTTGTTCCCGCTGGCCAAACCCCGCATCGTGCTGCTGCTGGTCTTCACCGCGGCCGCCGGGGTCTGGAAGGCCGCGGCTGCTCAACCTGACCCGGCGATGCTGCGTTAGTACGGGTCGGTGCTAGGTCGAATCGTTCGCGGAGGAGTTATGTCTAGCTATCTTGCTACCGCCAAACGCTTGAGCATCCAGACGCTCGGAACGGCAGCCAGGACGACGACGGCGGCCGCGAAGAAGGGCAGCCCAATCGAGTTTTCGTATAGACCGGCCAGTCGTCCGCTACCGGCTGAACCGACAGCAACTCCCAACGAATACACGGCGTAGAAGATCCCAAAAGCCATTCCACGGCGCGAAGGGCCGCTTGCTTCGGCGACCAACGCGGTGGCGGCGGGGAATACGAGCCCGTACCCAAGACCAAACACGGCCATGCCTGCCGCGATTCCGCCGTATCCGTCGGCCAATCCCACGACGGCCAAGCCGGCTGCAACGCCCAGGAGACCAATAAGCAACGGGACAAAACGTCCGACTCGGTCACTGGCGCCGCCAATTGGGCTCGCCATCACGAGCATTGACACCAGGGCGTAGATCGCGAAGCCATAGCCAGCCTTCGTGGCTGTCTCTCCTTGGTTTTCGAGCACCAGCGGCAGGTGGGTCACGAGCACCCCAACGCCCACCGTGATGGCGAACTGGGCGGCGTACCCTGACCATAGAATCCGGCTGCTCAGCCACGCGTTGCCTTTGGCGCGCGCGGTCCGCGACGGCGCGGCCCGGGGGGCCTCGCGCGTGACGGTCACGAACGCGACGAGCGTCAGGGCGAGGAAGGCCGAGTCGACGAAGAAGACCGAATCAGCGCCCCAGGTGTCCCGGAGAATTCCCGCGGCCGGCGGTCCGATTATGGCCGGAATCGCAATGAGGGCGCCGGCGAGGCCCATGGCCCGGCCGCGCTGACCGGAAGCCGCCCGATCTCCAAGAATGGCGAAGGCCCCAGGTGTAAGCGCAGCCGCGCCAAGACCGTGGACCGCGCGTACGGCAATCAACTGTTCCGGTGAGTTGACGAATGCGTAGCTGAGGACGGCGACTGCCGTCATCGCCAAGCCAAGAATCATGGGGCGGCGGCGGCCCCATCGGTCGAGGACCAACCCGGCCCCCAAGTTGCCAAATAGGTTTGTGACGGAGTAGGCCGCGACGACTACGCCGACAAGGGCGGCGGACGCTCCGAGATTGCGGGCATGGGGCGCAATGGTCGGAAACTGCACAAAGAGATCGAAGAAGGCAGCCAGCACGACCAGCCGTGCGGCCCAGACGGCGTGACGGCTGATGTCTATCGAGCTAAGCGTCTTTGACGCCATGGATGCTCCAGCAATCGGGTGAAGTCAGTGGATCGGCGAGCGAACGCGGTCAGCTCGAATCTCACGTGCGTCGCGCAACGTAGCTCAACGCGTGCAATCCAGTTGCTTTCGTACAAGCAGAACCAGTGTCTCTTCCGTCGCGACGCATCCTCTTCTTGATCGTCATTGGCACTGCCATCTGGACGCGCACCTGACAGGCGCCCGAACGCATGGGACAGCGCGGATGAAGTGACGAAGTTGGCAAAGCCTTCACTTAGGAAACCATGCCTTGCCCGGAATGACGCGTGGCGCTCGCCAGTCTGGCTAGAGGATCTGATCCAGGAACATCCTGGTGCGTTCTTCCTGGGGGTTGTTGAATATTTGGTGGGGCGGGGCGAGCTCGACCAGGGCGCCTTCGTCGAAGAAGGCCATGCGGTCGGCGACTTCGCGGGCGAAGCCCATTTCGTGGGTGACACAGAGCATGGTCATACCGGTCGCGGCCAGTTCGCGCATGGCGTCCAGCACTTCCTTGATCATCTCAGGGTCGAGCGCCGAGGTGGGCTCGTCGAAGAGCATGATCTGGGGCTGCATGGCCAGCGCGCGGGCAATGGCTACGCGCTGCTGCTGGCCGCCGGAGAGCTCGGCAGGGTACTTCTGCGCCTGTTCCGGAATTCCGACCCGCTCCAAGAGTTGCATGGCCATTTCCTCGGCGTCGCTCCGGGGCAACCGTCGCACGCGTTGGGGCGCCAAGACGATGTTGTTGAGGACGGTCATGTGCGGGAAGAGGTTGAACTGCTGGAAAACCATGCCGACTTCACGGCGGATGGCGTCCAGGTTGCGGACATCATTGGTCATCTCGATGCCGTCGATGACGATGCGGCCCTGCTGGTGCTCTTCCAACCGGTTGATCATGCGGATGAAGGTGGATTTGCCCGAGCCCGAGGGGCCGAATATGACGACCACTTCGCCGCGTTTGACGCGCATGCTCACGTCGCGCACGGCGCAGAAGTCGTCGAACCACTTGTGCACGCTTTCACAGATCACGATGTCGTCGCGCTCCGCGAGCGGCCGGGCCAGGATTTCCGCCTTGTCCGCCGGAATTCCGATGACTTCTTCGAGTGCGCGGGTTTCGGCCATGGCTGAACTCCTGCGCGGTCCGGCTAGCGCCGGCCCACGCCAAGCGCGTGTTCGATGCGCCGGCTGATGAACGACATGCTGAAGGTGAAGACCCAAAAGACCAGGGCGAGGAACAGGTAGACCTCGCGGCCGTTGTCGATGAACTCCTGATTGCCCTGGATGCTCACTCGGCCCATCTCCACAAGGTCCAGCATGCCGATGAAATAGACGAGGCTGGTGTCCTTAAACAAGCTGATGAACTGGCCGACGATGGCGGGAATGATGTTTCGAAGGCCCTGCGGCAGGGTGATCATGAGGGTGGTCTGCCAGCCGCGCAGGCCGAGGGCGCGGGCCGCCTCGGCCTGGCCCGTATGCACGGCGGCCATGCCGCCGCGAACGTTTTCAGCCATGTACGCCGACGAGAAGATGGTGATGGTGATGCCCGCCAGGTAGACGCGGTCGACGTTCAGGTCGGCCGGGAATGTGAGCGGCAGGATGTGGCGGGACATGAACAGGAGCGTGATAAGGGGCACGCCGCGGATTACCTCGATGAAAGCAATACAGGCCACTTTGACCACCGGCAGGCTGCTGCGGCGTCCCAGCGCCAGCGCGATGCCAATAGGCAGGGAGCAGACGATGCCGAAGAAGGCCAGCAGCAGATTGAGCATCAGGCCGCCGAGGTCCTGAGGGTTGACTGGATCGAGCCCGGGAACGCCGCCGATGCCAAGGATCAAGATAATCGTGATCACCAGGACAACGACCACCGCGGCGAGCATCCGCCTGGGCGTGGACAAGATCGCGATTCGATCAAGGACGTCGGCCAGCCCGCCACCTGACATTGACTCCAGGCGCTTGGGGCTTGCCTGCGCGGCGCTCGGCGTCAGGACGTAGCCCAGGCCGATGGCCGGCAGATTCAGCAGCAGAAGCACGCGGTGGAGCGTGGCCATTTCGTGCGGGAACACGCCCACGAACAGCATGATCGCGCCGAAGGCGAAGGCAAAGCGGCGCGCGGC
This sequence comes from Chloroflexota bacterium, assembly GCA_965263175.1. GTDB lineage: Bacteria > Chloroflexota > UBA11872 > UBA11872 > UBA11872 > UBA11872. The sequence continues at coordinate 1,315,975 of OZ253587.1, read as the reverse complement.
ATTGGGCCAGGAACGCCAGGCCATTCCCATGAGGACGCTGATCAGGAGCAGGCAGATCGCCAGCCGCCAATAGCCCTCGTAGGGGTACAGACCCACGATGTACAGAGGGACGCGGCTGATGATGACGGTCCAGTCGGCCTCGACGATGACCCAGTTGCCCAGGTTGACGACCATCCAGGCCAGCAGTACGCCCAGGACAACCGTGACGACGCTGTTGCGCCAGGTACTGAAGAGGTTCTTCCGCAGCCAGCCCACGAAGCCCACGGTCATGACGGGGGGCAGCGGAGCGGTGGCGGAGCGGGCGGTCACGGCGATGGTCTCAACATCACTTGAACCGGATCTTGCGGTTGTAGAGGTTGCCAAGCAGCGAGTAGAGGAGGCTCATGGACAGGTAACTGACCATCACGATCATGAACAAGGAGATGGCCGGCGCGATTTGCGTCATCGTGTTGGCCACGCTGACCAGGTCCGGGTAACCGATGGCGGCGGCGAGACTGGAGTTCTTGGTCAGGTTCAAAAACTGGCTGATCAAGGGTGGAATGATGACGCGCAAGGCCTGCGGGAAGGTCACGTGCCGCAGGGTGAGCATGGCCGACAGCCCAACCGAGCGAGCCGCCTCGGTCTGGCCTTTGCCGACGGATTGGATGCCGGCTCTGACGATCTCGGCAATGAATGCCGAGGTGTAGACCACCAGCCCAACCAGCAGCGCCATGAAGCTGCCGCTCAACTGGGCGCCGCCTTGCAGCCGTCCGAAGCCTCCCTCGACGCGTGGCACATCCGGCACCAGCGGCGACAGGATCAGCAGGGCAACCAGACTGAATCCTATTGCGATGCCAGCGCCGGCCAGCACGGGGTAGCTCCGCTGGCCGGTCTCGGTTTCGCGTCGGCTGAGTCGCCGAAAGGCGGACACCGCCAGCACAACGCCGATCACGGTAATGAGCGCCCACGGCCAGAATCCGTCCTGCGCCGCAAGCCAAGGCATGTAGAAGCCACTGTTGTTGAGATACACCGCATCGCCGAACACGTAGCTCTCGGTAATTTTCGGGAGGGTGAGAACGATGGACAGCCAGAAGAGCAGCTGAACGATCAAGGGGATATTGCGGAAGACCTCGATGTAGCCGAGGGCGATCCTGCTGAGCAACCAGTTGGGCGACATGCGGGCTACACCCACGATGACGCCGAGGACGGTAGCCAGAATCACTCCCAGCACCGAGGCTTTGACCGTATTGAGCGCAGCCACTGCCAGACCGTAGAGATAGGAATCGGACGGCTGGTAGGGAATGATCGCCTCGCCAATCGGAATCTGGGCGGCGCGGTTCAGAAAGCTGAAGCCGAAGGGCAGGTCGCGCGCCTCGATCTCGCGGGAGACATTCAGAAGAAACAGGGCGATCGCGGATAGCACCACGACGGCGGACACAATCTGCAATGCCCAGCGCAGCGCAATGACGTTGCGCCAAATTGGCACGCCCTGGACGTAGAGCAGTCGCGTCACGGCGTTGTGCAATCGCCCTCGTCGGTGTACGCCCGCGCCAGATTACAGGAAACGCCGTTAAGTGTTTCGGGGGGACGCTGGTGCGTCCCCCCGAAACCGCGGCGAGGAATCTCGCCGATGGCTGCGATTAGCGCAGCGGCGGAGCGTAGATCTGACCGCCCTTCGGGCAATCCGTGCACGGAGCGTTAGCCCAGAGCGCATTCCGACCGCCCTCGCGCGGCAGGTCAATGCCGCCCGGTCCGAGGTTTCGGTCGTAGATCTCGCCGTAGTTGCCCACGGCATTGATCACGGTTTGCATGAAGGTCTCCGACAGCCCCAGGGTCTCCTGGCCGAAGCTGCCCTCGGTGCCCAGCAGACGCTTCGCCTTCACGTTGTCGCCGGCCGCCATCTGCGCCACGTTGCCGCTGTTCACGCCGTAGGCCTCGGCGTAGATCAGGCCGGACATAACGGTCTTGACGATGTCGAACCACTGCTCGTCACCGTGGGGAACCACCGGGCCAAGCGGTTCCTCGGAGATGGTCTCCGGCAGGATCACGTGGTCCTCGGGGTTCGAGAGCCCGCTGCGCAGCGCGGCGAGCTGCGAGCGGTCGTTCGTGAAGACGTCGCACTGCCCCGACTCGTAGGAGCCCAGCACCACGTCGGTGTCTTCGAACACCTGCGGGTTGTACTCCAGGTTGTTCTGGCGGAAGAAGTCAGCCAGGTTCAACTCGGTCGTGGTCCCGCTGGTCACGCAGACGGCGGCGCCGCCCAGTTCCAGGGCGGAGCTAACGCCCAGCGACTTGGGAACCATGAAGCCCTGACCGTCATAGAAGGTCGTGTGGACGTAGTTGCCCCATTGCGCGTCGCGGGATGTCGTCCACGTCACGGTGCGGACCAGCAGGTCCACTTCACCGGACTGGATGGTTGGGCCACGCTCGGCCGCGGTGATGTAGTTGATCTCGATCGCTTCGGGATCGCCCAGCACGGCCGTGGCAACGGCGCGGCAAAGGTCAATGTCAAAGCCGACGTTGCGGCCGGCCGCATCCAGCGATCCATATCCAGGAACGTCGTTGCGGCTGGCGCAGATGAGCGTGCCGCGCTCCTGGACGGCGGCGAGACGGTTGACGACTTCAGGCGCCTCTTCTTCGCCGCAGGCCGCAATTGCGGCGATCGCTAGCGCCAGGGCCACTACAGCCAGCCCTAGCCTCAGAAAAGTCCGATACCGCCCCATATCTTCCTCCAACTCAGCCGTGTAGCTGCCATCGGCACACGAGCCAAGAGTGTGCCCAAACCTAGTGTCGGGGGCAATAGACCTAACAGCGATCAGGTTCGGGCGCGGAAGCCCGTGCGCCGCCACGCGCAGACGGGCACCCTGAGAATCAGGCGTCGATCACGCCAGCCAGCGCGCCCTTGTCGACCATGCTGTCCCAATGGCCGCGGAACGTGGCGTTCCACTCGGCTGTTCCGGCGTGGAGCATCATCTCCTCGAAGGTGTGCGGGAAGACGACAACGCCATCGCAGCCGGCGCGAAGGGCCACATCCGCGGCAATCCAGTTGCGGATGATGCCGCCCAGCACGTAGGGCGCGTTGGCACGACCACGCACGATTTGGACGATATCGCTGACAATCGCTCGCGCGTCGGCGCCGGAATCGATCAGTGGTCCGACGAATGGGGCAATGTAGGTCGCGCCCACCTGAACCGCCGCCACGGCCTGGCTGGCCGAGAACAGGGTGGTGACCATTGACTCGCGACCCTTGGCCCGCATGCGGGCGATGGCGCGGAAACCCTTGGTTGTACTCGGAATCTTCATGACGACGCGGGGCGAGAGCGCCTGGAACGGCGCCGAGACGGCCACGATGTCCTCGGTGGTGTCGCCGTCCACTTCCACCACCACCGGCCCGTGGTCCTGCAGCTCGAGGTAGCTCTCGATCACCCCGAGCATGGGGCCGTGCGTATCAGCCATGCCGTCCAGAACGATCGTGTTGGTGACGAATCCGACCGGGTTGAACTCGAGGTAGTCCTTGATGACCGCGGGATCACCCTGAAACCAGATGCCCGCCGGTCCCGGAAAGCCCTGCACCATTAGTTTGACCTCGCCAGCTTTAGCCGCACCGCATCCTACGCCGATGGCGCAGAGTCGCGCGCCTCAGACACCTACCCAACTCGTGATCCAGCGGCGGCGCGAGGCCGCGCCTCGGTGAGGCTAGCCCTTGGCGACTACGTCGTCGGGATGGTCGCTGAAATCCGGTCCCATGTAGCCCGCCAGCTCCTCCACCGGCATGGCGTTGCCGTAACCGTGGTAGACCCCGCGCGGCTGCGCGCACCAGCGCACGGCGTTGCCGATGACATGCTGGACTTCGGCCTGGTGGAAAATTGGCAGCGTTTCGTGCCCGGGCCGGAAGTAGAAGATCTTGCCGTTGCCGCGGCGAAAGGTGCAGCCGCTGCGGAAGACCTCGCCCCCCTGGAACCAACTGATGAACACCAGCTCATCAGGCGGCGGGATGTCGAAGTGCTCGCCGTACATTTCGGCCTGCGGAATCTCGAAGTACTCGCCCAGGCCGGCGGCGATGGGGTGGGATGGGTCGACCACCCAGATGCGCTCGCGCTCGTCGGCCTCCCGCCACTTCAGCCAGCAGCTGGTGCCCATGAGGGTCGAGAAGACCTTGGACATGTGGCCGGAGTGCAGGACCACCAAGCCCATGCCCTCCCAGACGCGCTGGCGAACGCGCTCGACGATGACGTCGTCCACCTCGCCGTGGGCCCTGTGGCCCCACCAGGTCAGGACATCGGTGGCCGCGAGAACTTCGTCAGTTAGGCCGTGTTCCGGCTCGTCCAACGTGGCTGTGCGGACTTCCAGGTCAGCGTGCGTCTTCAGGTGCCCGGCGATGGCGCCGTGAATGCCCTGCGGATAGATCGCGGCGATTTGAGGATTGGTCTGTTCGTGTCGGAATTCGTTCCAAACGGTGATTCGGATAGGGTCCGCCATGGGGCGCGCTCCTGAGCAGATCGGATGGCCGCCGTGCCGCCCGCATCCTACGCGCCGAGCGTTGAGCGCGTATGTCTGCACCGTCGCAGCCGGCCTTCGTGCATCGCGTCCACCGAACACGCACAATCGGAACCAACCGCGCTTCGGATTTCCCGCGCATGGCCAACGACTCGCCCGCCAACAATGCTCCGGTAGATGAGGCCGCCCTCGACGCGCTAGCCGAGTTAGCAACGCCAACCGTGACCGCCGCCCTGGGGAAGCTGGGGTTCGAATTTACCTACGCGACGGGCATCAACCCCCTGGCGCCGCCGGACGGCGGCCGCATGGTGGGGCGCGCGCGCACGCTGCGGTTCATTCACAAGCGCGAGGATCTCGTGCGGGCCCAGTACGCGGACCTGGAGTCGTCACCTCACCGGAGCGCGCTGGAGTCGATCGAGCCGGGCGAGGTGATGGTGATCGACGCGCGCGGCTGCCTGGAAGCCGCCGTGGTGGGCGACATCTTCACGCGCCGCGTGCTGGCCCGGGGCGGGCGCGGGATCGTGATCGACGGGGTGTGCCGCGACCTGACCGCTATCCGCGAGGTTGGCCTGCCGCTCTACGCTCGCGGCGTACACGGCGACGGTATCGACCGACGACTGATGTCGGTGGGAAGCCAGGAGCCGGTGCAGATCGCCGAAGTGGCGGTGATGCCGGGCGACATCGTGCTGGGCGACGGCGACGGCGTGGTGGTGCTTCCGCCGCACGCGGTGGAGGAAGTCATCGTGGAAGCCTCGACGCACGAACAACTGGAAGTCTGGATTCGGGACGAGATCAGCGCCGGGCGCGGCAGCCTGCATACGCACTATCCCCCCAACGCCGAGGTACTGGCGGAGTTCGAAGCCTGGCTGCGGTCGCAGGGCCGAGACCCGCTCGGGCGAGAGTTCCGGCTTTAGGGAAGCAGCTGCCGACATGCGCATAACCGAAATCGAGACGTTCGTTTGCAGCTATGCCTTTCCCGAAGCCGACCGCTGGTACGCCGGGGGACGCGGGGATCGTGAGCCGCTGGCGACGCACTTCAACGCCATCGTGCTGCGGGTGCACACCGACGAGGGGATTTCCGGTCTGAGCGAGATCATGCCCTGGTCGGACATCGACACCCGGGTGCGGGCGGTGCGCGAAGTGGTTGGGCCGCGTCTGGCAGGGCGAAGTCCGTTCGACGCGGACAAGCTGACCGCGTTCGGCCAAGACCTGGACACGAACCTCGCGCTGGCCGCCGCCAACGTGGCTTGCTGGGACATCGTGGGCAAAGCCACGGACACACCGCTCTACCGGCTCCTGGACACCGAGGGTCTGGCCGAACCGCGCCTGCGCTGTTACGCCAGCGGAGGCGTGGGCTGGGCCTGGTTCGACAGGCCCGAGCACCTGATCGACGAGGCGCTGGCGCACCGCGCGAACGGCTTCACGGCCATGAAGTTGCGCATCGGCACATCGTGGGGGCGCTCGGATGCAACCGTGGGGCGCTTCCTGGAGCTGCTGGGACGTCTGCGCGACGCCGTGGGCCCCGAATTCGAGCTGATGCTGGACGCCAACATGCGCTTCAGCCCGGACGAGGCGGACGAGGTGCTGGAACTGGCCCGCGGGCTGCGCGATCTGGACTTCCGCTGGTTCGAGGATCCCATCATGCGGTCGGAGGACGACGCCTCCTACCGCGGAATCACCGCCGAGGCGACCGAGGCGGACAGCGTGACGGTGTACCGACGACTGCGCAAAGAGTCCGGCATGTCGATCTCCGGCGGCGAGACGACCTTCGACCCGCGCGTGGTGCGTCGATTGATCGACAGCGACGCAGTTGACATCGTGAATCTGGACGTGACCTGGGTCGGTCTGGATCAGGCGCGGCGCTTCGCCCGCTGGCTGGAGGCGCGAGGCCGCCTGTGCATCCCGCATAGCTGGACCACCGCCATCTCGTTCGCCGCCACCGCGCACTTCGTGGCCGCCATCCCCAACCGCTACACCCTGGAGCACCAGACAATCAACAATCGGCTGATGGACGACCTAGTCACCGAACCGGTGCTGCCGGTAAACGGCTACGTCACCGTCCCCGAGCGCCCGGGGCTGGGGATCGAGTTGGATGAGGCGGCGGTGGCAGGGAAGTTCCAGAGGATTGAAGGCGACATCCTGACGAATCTGTAGAGCTGTGCCGCCTGCCGCATCGGAGTCCTTTGACGACGACAGCTCGGGACGGGCACTGCCTGCTCCGCAGACTCACTGATCGTGCTCGTCTTCAGCCGACGTGCCATTGAGCGTCCGAATCCGTTCGTGGCGAGGAATGGAAGGCAGCACCGCCAGTCTCACCGATTCCACAAATGCACCCGAGGGATTGTCAGAGCAGCGTAGAAGTCTGCCAAATCGACGCACCGCAGCAATTCCGCCCAGTTTGATTGCCTAGTGGCTCGGACTTGCTCACATGGGCAAGTTATGCTATATAGACAAGCATGCAAGTGCCGCTTGAAAACGAAGCCATCCGTCAAGCGACGCAGAGGCTGTCAGAGATCCTCTCCGAACCGGTTGGAACAGGGTCTGCGTGTTTCGAAGTGCCGCGCGGGGCAGAAATGGCCCGTATGGATGCCGTCCTGACGCTCGGATCGCATTCCTTTGCGCTGGAATGGAAAGGATCCGGTGCCCTCGGTCCGGTGGCTCTTGCAGTAGAGACCCTGAAGCGAGCAGCTAACGATTCGTCACGCTCGTGGATTCCCGTGGTCGCCGTTCCGTACATGGGAGAAGTAGGCAGGTCGTACTGCGAGCGAGCGGGAGTGGCATGGCTGGACCTATCAGGCAACGCGAAAATCGTCGCCCCGAGTCTCTATGTCCATGTCCTCGGGCACGCCAATCGATTCCGGCGCTCAGGTACACCCGAAAGTGCATTTGGGCCGAAGGGATCGCGGATTGCCCGATGGCTGCTGATGCATCCCGCAGAAACGATTCGCCAACGCGACCTCGCATCAGCGACCGGCCTTGACGAGGGATATACAAGCAGGGTCGTAAGAAAGCTGACCCAGAGTCGACTCGTAGATCGTGAGGATGATGGCGTCAAGGTTCGCAACGCGGATCGTTTGCTGGACTCTTGGCACGAGGTGTACCGTTTCGACAAGCACACGTTGCTTTCAGGCCACATCGCGGCCTTGTCCGGTGACGATCTCGCGCGAGGCGTTGCACGGACACTGGACGAAGACAAAACGCGTTACGCAGTAACGGGTCTCGCAGCTGCTTGGTCGTACACGCACCACGCAAGCTTTCGGCTGCTAACCGTATATCTGGGTGAGTTCCCTTCGGAGGAAGTAACAACTGCGCTGGGCTTCCGCAATGAACCGCGAGGCGCCAACACCTGGCTTGTCGTGCCCAAAGACGAGGGCGTCTTCCACGGCGCCAGGCTGGTGGATGGCATACGTTGCGTCCACCCGGTTCAAGCCTTCCTCGACCTAAAGGATCACCCGGAGCGCGCACGAGAGGCTGCCGATGAGATTCGTAATAGGCTTCCGGCGTTGAGGAGCGATGCTTAGTAAGCCAACGACTCTAGCCGGGTACATTGACGACGACCGCGGCCGTGTCAAACGCGCGTGTCTCTACGTTGCTACGCGGCTCGGCGACATGCTCGATGACATTGTTGTGGTTGGTGGTCTAGTTCCATCCCTCCTCGTCGACCAGCACCGGCCGCCTCCGGGGATCGACGCGCACGCTGGGACAAGGGACCTGGATTTGGGGCTCGGCCTGGCCATTCTCGAAGAGGATCGCTATCGGGAGTTGAGCGCCAGACTTCGAGACGCAGGATTCGTCCCGGACGTCAATGCCGATGGGAATCCAACCAGCCAGCGCTGGCGGCTACAAAGCACCCAGAACATAACGGTTGACTTCCTCATCCCTCCAAGCGATTGCGACGATCACGGTGGACGGCTGCGCAACATTGAACCCGAATTCGCCGCGGTAATTACGCCGGGCCTGCATCTTGCCTTCATTGACCGCCGAAGAGTCAGTGTCTCCGGACTCACCACCTTCTGTGAAGAGGCGGTACGGGACATCTGGGTTAGTGGTCCCGGCGCTTTTATTGTTCTCAAGGCTCTGGCATTCAGGAATCGAGGAGATTACAAGGATGCCTATGACCTCGCCTATGTACTGCGTGGAATAGGTACTGAAGAAACCGCGAATAGCCTGCGGCCGCTCGCGGGCGACGCTGATGTCGAAGATGCTCTCGCAATCATCCGACAGGATTTCACGTCACACGATGGTCTTGGCCCGATACGGGTGGCACAGTTCCTGACGAACGGTCCCGACGACGACATCCAAGCCGATGTTGTGGGTGACGCGCTGGCGTTTCTCAAGACTCTTCCGGGAGCAGAGAAGCCTTGAAAAACTGATCTGTATCAGTGATCTCGTTATGAAATGGCGGCTAGGGCGTGTTCACACTAACGCAGAGCATCGACGATAAGGGCAATGTGGATAAAGCCGAGGAACAGCACGTCAAGCTTATCGAAGCGCGAGAAGATGCGACGAAACCCTTTCAAGCGCCGGAAGCGGCGCTCCACCTCGTTGCGCCGCTTGTAGCGTTCGGTGTTGTACGTCCAGGGCGTGACGCGGGATCGGAGGGGTGGGACCACGGGCGTGAATCCCAGGGCCAAGGCCAACTGGCGAGTGGCGGTGCCTTCGTAGGCCCGGTCCATCACCACCGCCACCGGTCTCGGCGGCGGCCCCAGGCACCGGAGCAGCGCGCGCCCCGGCGCGGCATCGTGGGCCTGGCCCGGCGAGAGCGCGAAGGTCAGCGCGGTGCGGGCATCCGCGGCAACCAGATGAATTTTGGTGGTCCAGCCGCCGCGGGACTTGCCGATGGCTTGCGGTCCGTTTTTTTTCGCGCCCCCATGCCATCGGGGTGCCCCTTGACGCTCGTACGGTCGAGCGAGATGGCCTCCACTCGAATGCGCACGAGCTGTTCGCGCTGCAACTGCTCGAAGACCCGATCCAGGATCCCGGTCTTCGCCCAGCGATTCATGCGGGTGTCGATGGTGTGCCAGCGGCCGAAGCGCGCCGGCAGGCCCCGCCATTTACAGCCAGGCTCCGCGACGTAGAGGATAGCGTTGAGGACCTGCAGATGTGAGACCTTGACGTTGCCGCGCTGCACCGGCAGGTACGGGGCCACGCGGTCAACCTGAGCTTGGGTCAGTTCCATGGGCGGAGCCTACCAGATCTGAACTCATTAGTGTGAACAGGCCCTAGGCGCCAGTAACCAGTGGCCAGTCGTTAGTGGTTCATGCAGCGCGCAGCCTAGGTTCCATGACATCAACGCAGACGGAAGCTAGCTGTCGGATTCATCCGATTCGTCCACGTCAATTGTCGCATCGGCAGCGTTTAGCACCAGCGCGCGAGGCTTCAGGACCTCGTGGAATTTCTTCAGACACTCATAGATCCATTCCTTGGCCTCTTGGCGTTGAGAATGGCTGCGAAAATCAAGATCTTTCTTGATCTGGACGCTGGCGCCTTTTCGATTTGGAGGATTGTGCCAGATCAGATCTTCACCGATTTCCGCGGTGATTGACTCGCTGTCGCTCTCAAGCAGAGCAAACCAAGCCTTCGCATCATCGCCACTGAGCCACAAGTCAACTCGCGAAAATGGAGGATCCGTTGAGATCACGGATGCGAAAGTCATCCCCGTTCTTCCCAGTGAACTGTTCATCCAATGTCGAGCTCTTGGCTTCTGGCATCGGATGTCATCGCCACGCGACTTCACAAACTGTTCGAACTCGATCCAGAACTCATGCTGCTGGCACCGTGTTTCAGAGATCTCGCGACCTTCAACTGTCGTAGCTCGAATGGATGTATTCCAGTCGTTCGGCTTCGCAACAATGTTGAACTTGGGCGCGACCGGTGAATTAGCAATCTTCCAAAGCTCGATCTCCAGCCCGAAGAAATTGACGCCTTGCCCGGTCTTCTCGTTGAGCCAGTCGAGTGCCGCCCGATGTTCGTCGCTGAAAGTCCTGGCAATCCAAACCACTGTGACGGCGTCCAGCCCAGCCGCGTAGGTCAGCAACTGTCCCAGGTGGTTGTGGTCAGTCCGCTCAAGTTGGTTCTCGATGAGAACGAGAGAGCCGTCGGGTGAGCCATCCCCAGTATCTCGGCAGACGAGGTCCGCTCGGAAAGGGCCCACGCCAGCTTCAGTCGATTCGACATCTAGCTCGAGACCAAGCGTTTCTCCGAGCAGTGCGATGTTCTCTGACTTCGCCAGCCAGGGCGTGAATTCTCCCGGTTCGCTTTGCCAGACCCTTCTCAGATCGACGGGTTCCAGTCGACTGAGTTCAATTGCAGCCACTCAAGACCTCCACGTGCGCTGAGCCTATCACAGCGACACCCAGGCCGCGCCCTTCCGGGAGGACTCGACGGCGCGGTAGATGAATTGCATGCCGCGGAGGCCGTCGTGGGCGGTGGGAAAGTCGTACTCCTCGGTCTGCATGGGGTCGCCGTCGATGTGGCGGCGGATGGCGGTTACGGCGCCGACGTAGATCTGCGCGAAGGCTTCCAGGTAGCCCTCGGGATGGCCGGGCGGGATGCGTCCCGCGGCGGACGCGTGCGCTTCCAGGTAGCCCTGGGCGCGGCTGAAGGTCTGGCGCGGTTCGCCAATGCGCCATACGTCCAGGTAGTTGGGGTTTTCCTGCGCCCAGCGGATTGCGCCGTGCTCGGCGTAGACGCGCAGGGTGACGCCGTTTTCTTCGCCGGTGGCGATCTGGCTGGCGGTCAACAGCCCCTTGCCTCCGCCTTCCAGGCGTAGGAGCGCGTTCACGTCTTCGTCCAGCGTGCGGTCTGGCAGGAAGGTGCTGAGGTCCACGCACATTTCGCGCACGGGATCGCCGGTGACGTATTCGAGCAAGTTGAAGGCGTGGGTGCCGATGTCGCCGATGGTTGCGCCGATGCCCGACTGCGCCGGATCCAGCCGCCATTCGGCTTGCCGCATCCCCAGCTTTTCGTGCGGCGTGGCCAGGAAGTCCTGCAGGTATTCCACGATGACCTTGCGTATCGGTCCCATCTGGCCCGAACGAAATAGCGCGCGGGCCTGCCGGATCATGGGGTGGCCGGTGTAGTTGTGGGTGAGCGCGAAGACCAGGCCGGATTCCTCGACGATCCCCACCAGCTGCTCGGACTGCTCCAGCGTGTAGGTCATGGGCTTGTCGCACACGACGTGGATGCCGGCTTCCAGGAACGCGCAGGCAATGTCGAAGTGCGAGACGTTGGGCGTGACGATGCTGACGAAGTCGATGCGCTGATCGGCGGGCAACGCGGCCTCGGCGGCGGCCATCTGCTGATACGAGTCGTACACCCGGCTGGAGTCCAGATAGAGTTCGGCGCCCGTTTCCCGGTTGCTGTCCGGGTCGCGCGAGAAGACGCCGGCGACCATCTCCACTTGCTGTTCCATGGCGACGACCATGCGATGCACGGGGCCGATGAACGATCCCGGGCCGCCGCCGACCATTCCCATCCGCAGCTTGCGGTTCCACGAGTCCATTAGAACGTGTCCTTTCGTGTGCGGTGGGTTCTCAGGCCAGTCCCAACAGTTTGCGGTTGGCTTCGGGGTCCATGTCGCCGCCGGCAAAGTCGTCAAAGGCAACGTCAGCCGCGTCGATCAGGTGGCGCTGGATGAAAGGGGCGCCTTCAGCCGCGCCCTGCTCCGGGCTCTTGACGCAGCACTCCCACTCCAGCACGGCCCAGCTTCGGTATCCGGCCTCGGTGAGCAAAGTGAACACCTGCGTGAAGTCCACCTGGCCGTCGCCGAGCGAACGGAAGCGGCCGGCGCGCCCTGACCAGCCCTGATAGCCGCCGTAGACGCCCACGCGTCCGTCCGGACGAAACTCCGCGTCCTTCACGTGAAAGGCGGTAATTCGGTCGGCGTAGCGGCGGATGAAGTCCAGGTAGTCGAGCTGCTGCAGCACGAAGTGGCTGGGGTCGTAATTGATGCACGCGGCCGGGTGGCCGTCGGTAGCGTCCAGGAACATCTCGAACGTCGCGCCGTCGTAGAGGTCGGACCCCGGATGGAGTTCGTAGGCGATGGTGACCCCGTGATCGCGCGCCAGGTCCAAGATCGGCCGCCAGCGTCGGGCCAGTTCCTCGAAGGCGGTCTCGATGACACCGGGAGGCCGCTGCGGCCAGGGGTAGATCATGTGCCAGGCGAATCCGCCGGACATGACGGGAAGGGCGTTGACGCCCAGATTGACGGAGGCCTTGATCGCCTTGCCGAGTTGATCCGAGGCCCAGGCCGTGACCTCCCGCCCGGAGAGCCCGGGCGGGTGAAAGACCGCGAAGCCATCAGCGTAGGCCGGATGCATGGCCAGCACCTGGCCCTGCAAGTGCGCGGCCAGCTCGGTGACCTCCAGCCCAAGGTCCGCAAGCCCGCCGCGATATTCGTCCGCGTAGGTCTTGGACTCGGCAACCTTATCGAGATCGATCACACGGGGATCCCAGGCTGGGATCTGCACCCCTTTGTATCCAAGTCCGGCAACCCAGCGGCCAATGTTCTCCAGGTTGTTGTAGGGCGGCTCGTCGCGCAGAAACTGCGCCAGCAGGATGGCAGGGCCCTTCATTGACGCCATGCGGGCCTCCTTTGGCTAGGGTCCCGCCTCTTCATGCCTGCATTCAGGTAGACGGGACCCGTGCGGCACGGGGTGGCCGCAGTGTGAAGAACCATGGCCTCGGCTTCAAGTGAGCGCCCCGGCTCCGGTACCGGCTGTGCCCGGACCTCGACGCGGCGGGTTCCCGCTTGTACGGTGCCCGACGGTCCTGGGCCCTCGGCCGCCGCGAACGGTGCGACCTCGCTACTCTGGTTCCAATGTCAATCTCAGGCTTTTGGCTCGTGATCGGTTTCCTGGCCTTTTGCGAAGCCGCCATCGTCGTCACCGCCCTGCGCATGCGGGTGCGGCCGATCGCGGCGCGCAGCGTCGTGGGCGGGCGGCCGGCCGAAGTCGTCTGGACCCTGCTTCCGGCGCTGCTGCTGGGTGCGCTGGCCCTCCTCTCGGTGCAAGCCGGCTAGATAACGAACAATTCCTTGACCGCGTCCAGCCCAACGCCCTCGATTCACGTGCGCCGCGCCGGCCAGTGGGCCGCCGTCGCGGCGGTCATGACCATTGGGCTCATCACCTACGGATCCTGGGTGCGCGTCTCAGGCTCCGGCCTGGGCTGCCCCGACTGGCCGCTCTGCGAAGGCGTGGTCGTTCCTGAATTAGAGGGCGCCACGGCCATTGAGTTCGGCCACCGCGTCTTTGCCGGGGTCACCATGCTGGCTGTCGTCGGGGCCGCGTGGTACGCGGTGCGAGGCCGGGCGTCCGACCCGCTGACCACCAGACTCATCATCGGCGCGTTGGCGGCCATTTTGGTCCAGGCCGTGCTGGGCGGGATCACCGTACTCACCGAACTGGACGGCATGGTGCGGCTGGCCCATCTGACTTTTTCGCTGCTCACGCTGGCCCTGCTGACCGGCGGCGCGCTGCGCGCCCTGGACGTGAACGGCGTGGCGCTACCCGGCGTGCGGCGTACCCGGGCGCTGCTGGTAGCGACAGCGTGTGTGGTACTGATCGGCGGCACAATCGTTGGAAGGGATGCGAGCGCGGGCTGTCCAACCCTGCCGCTCTGCGACGGCAGCGTGGACGCCGAGGCCCTGGGCCTGCACATGCTGCATCGCGTCGCCGCGTCGCTGCTGCTGCTGACGTTCTACTTCACGGCTTGGCAGGTCTGGCAGCGTGGAGCGTCCGGCATGGCCTTCCCGCTGAGCCTGGGTGCGGCCCTCGTGACCACCGCCCAGTTCGCCGTCGGGGTGGCGTCCATGGCCATTGGCTTACGGCCGGAACTGCGCGTGCTGCATCTCACGCTGGCCACGCTGCTCTGGTGGGTGCTGGTCGTTCACTTCAGCTTGGCGCTCAAGCACCGAAGCGGCTGATGTCCACGCTGGCACGCCATTTGTTCCCCTTGGCCAAACCCCGCATCGTGCTGCTGCTGGTCTTCACCGCGGCCGCCGGGGTCTGGAAGGCCGCGGCCGGCCAGCCTGACCCCGTGGTGCTCCTGGCCGTCGTCCTGGCCGGCGCCGTAGCGGCCGCCGGGTCGAACCTGATCAACCAGGGGCTGGAAGCCGACATCGACTCCGTGATGCGCCGAACCCGCACGCGCCCGGTGGCTTCGCGCCAGGTTGGCACTATCGCGGCCGTCGCCACCGGTCTGGTCCTGGTCGCGGTCGCCGTCGCGGTTCTGGCGGTAAGCACCAACCTGCTCGCCGCCCTGCTCACGCTCGCCGCGTCCGCGGTCTATGTGCTCGTATACACCGTGGTACTGAAGCGCCGCTCTTGGAACAACATCGTGATCGGCGGCGCGGCCGGCGCGTTTCCTCCGCTGATAGGTGTGGCCGCCGTTTCAGGCCAGGTTGACGCCCTGGGCCTGTACATGTTCGCCTTCGTCTTCTTCTGGACGCCCCCACACTTCTGGACGCTTTCGCTCTTGCTCCGTAGGGACTACGCCGCCGCCAGAGTCCCCATGCTGGGCGCCGTCGCCAGTGCCCGCGACACCGCTGTCCAGGTGATGCTGTACGTCCTATTCCTTACCGGCCTGGCCTGGCTGCCCCTGGCCGCCGGCTACGGCGGGCTGACCTTCGCGCTGGCGGGAACTCTGCTCAGCGCCTATTGGCTGCGCGCATCCTGGCCCCTACGCAACGGCGCGAGTTCCCGGCAAATGCTGTCCGCCTACAAGTTCTCCCTGCTCTACCTGGCGTTGATGTTCCTGGTCCTGGCCACCGAGCCAATGCTCCCCTGGTACGTCTAGCCTGACTCCACGCGCCACGATCATGTCCGAACCTTGTGGTCCCCGCGCGTGTCCGGTCAGCGGTGACCCAGCACCAATGCTGCAGCGAGGGCCGACGCTGGATCACGGCGTCCCCGTTTGAAGAAATCCTAAGCAGCGCCTCTTGCCAGGTTCAGACCGGTCGCTTCGTGTCCTCGGCCTGCGCCGTCATACACTCAGAAAAGTCGCAACAGCGCTCCCAGACTGAGTCCGAGGCGAAACGTGGAAACCCAATCGCAAGCAAACCGGGAACCACCCGACACGCACGACCGACCGTCGAAGACGGTCTACGTGCTGCACGGCCAAGCGATCGCAAGCCGAAGTCGGCGCTTTGCGGCCATGATCATCGATTTCGCGATCATCGCGCTCATTGTCCTCATGATGTTCGGCGTCGCGGTCTCGGGCGAGGATGCGCAGATGCCATGGGAAGCGGCGGCCACCCTAACCGTGGCGTTTCTTATCTTCTATCACATCCTCGCTTGGACGGCATTTAGTGCAACCCCGGGCAAGATGATGCTGAAGCTGCAAATCGTCGATCGCAATGGCTGGCGGATCGGGATTCTCCAGTCGGTGGGTCGACTGGTTGGATACGGGATTTCGACGCTGTTCGTCGGACTTGGCTTCGCTTGGACATTCGTCAATCGCTTCGGACGCGGTTGGCATGACTATATAGCGGGCACATACGTCATTTACCAAGGCACCGGCAAGTCTCGCTCCCGCAACATGGCCGGTGACTTTTTCCAAGATATCATGGGTGGACCACCCAGCAAAAGAGATTTTGCAGACCCCGGCTCTGCTGAAGCCACGCATGGCAGGTTAGCAGCCGACGGCCGGGAACCGGCTAGGCAGCGCGTGAGAGTCGTAGACGTGGACGATGCCACGCGGACCCGCGCGGACCGACCAGCCATTGGCGAATACCCGGTTGCCGAATTCTCACGTCGTCTGATTGCATTCGGGCTTGATATCTTCGCATCACTTGTCGCGTCACTCGCAGCACTTTTTGTATTGTCAATATGGATTCCGCAAACGCCCGATGGGCTTGCAGGCGAAGATGCCGTCAGGCAGGACGCCATCAGGCTCTCCATAATTCTAGCCTTGATCTTCGGATATCTTGTCTATCCCGTGATTTCGAACTGGCTGTTCAAGTCCACGGCTGGAAAACGCATTATGCACCTGCAAGTAGTCGGCGCAGGCGGCCAAAATGTAGGCCTTTCGCGGCTACTGGCCAGACACGTATGCTACTTCGTTTCAGCCCCGGTAGCGCTCATGGGATTCATCTCGGTTTTGTTCGATGACTACTCGCAAAGCTGGCACGACAAGATTGCCAGGACTTACGTAACCTATACCGGTGACGGTCGCATCAGCGATCAGCGAACGGCGCGCCGCCCGCCGACGACCGGCAAGGGACGGCTTCGAAGCGATTGGCCAACCGAGTAGGTGCGGTCGAGCGGCCTGGACCAGACTCGGCGCCTATCGCGAGCACTCTCGCGGCCACCTGCTGGTCTTGAACTGACGCGCGTGAATCCGGCCCAGTTCGGCTGACTCGCCAACCGGCGAGCGCTACAATTCGAATCCGCGGTAGCGGCGAGCACCCTTACCGGAGGCGACCCGTGGCTACCTATCCAGACCAGCCACCAACGGTATCTGAAGGCGACGGACCCGCTGCGACCGACGATGTCTCGCCGGGTGGCTACCCCCTGGCACGAGTCCAGACTCGGTTCGACGCGAACCTGCTTGATCTGTGCGTGCTGTTACTCGTGATGATGCTTGCCAGTCTGACCTTCAGCCTTGACCACTCCAGCCTGCTCGAATCCCAATACGCCATCTACATCATTCCCTACTATCTCTACTACGCCATCATCTACTTCACCGTGTTCTGGTGGATATGGGGCGCGACGCCGGGCAAGCTGATATTTGGCCTGCGCATCGTCGACCACACAGGCGGATCCATCGGACTCGAGCGCGCCCTGGTGCGGACCATCCAACTTCCGCTGTTCCTCGGTTTCATCTGGGCCTCGTTCGACGATCAACGGCAAGGCATCCACGACAAGATGGCCGGAACCTACGTGATCGACAAGCGGCGTGGACGCACCGCTGCGGAGACCGCGGCGGCGAAGTAGGCAGCGCGTCCGATCCGGGTCCGCTTGCCGTTCAATCCCGTCGACCGCATTTGGCCGCGCCGGTTCGGTTCCGTACCATTGTGCTCGTGATCGAACTCTTTGACGCCAACTGCGCGCTGGGCATGATTTCCCGGCCCGGACCGGCCGGCGCGTTTCTCAGCGCCGACGACCTGGCCGCCCACCAGGCGCGCTACGGCATAGGCAAGGCGCTGGTCTACCATTCCCTGGCGCGGGAAGAGCACCCGATGGCCGGGAACGAGTTGCTGATGCAGGCCATCGACGGCCATGACACGTTTCAGGCCTCATGGCTGGCACTGCCGCACCACACCGGCGAGTTTCCCGAACCGGTGCGGTTTATCGAGGAACTGCGCGCGGCGCGCGTGCGGGCCGTGCGCATCTTTCCGGACCAGCACCATTTCCTGGTGGACGCCTGGATGTCGGGCGATCTGTTTGCGGCTCTGGCCGGGCAGGTCCCGCTGTTCTGGCACATTGACAGGCTGGACACACCCACGGCCCGCGACTTGCACCACGTCGCCACCACACATCCCGACCTGCAAATCGTGATCTGCGACGTGGACAAGATGATTAACCGCACCATCACACCGCTAATGCGACAGTCGCCGAACCTGTGGCTGGAAACCAGTGGGTACCGCACGCACCGGGGCGTTGAGTACCTTTCGAATGCTGTTGGTGCCGATCGTCTCGTCTTTGGCACACAGCTTCCCTGGCAGGCGGTTGGTCCTCCCCACGCCGAACTGATGTACGCCGAAATCGACGACGACGCCCGCCGGGCTATCGGCACGTCGAACCTGGAACGGCTGCTCGCCATGGCGGCCTGGTAGCGCGATGTTTGGCAACGTCTGGCGACACCACGCGCCGCACCCGCATCACCACCGGCCAGACCCCGTCGCCGCCGACGCGCTGGCGGGCGAGCCGCTGGAAGATTTCGTCATCGACGTCCACAGCCATCCAGGGCCGGGCACCAACTTCTTTTACCAAGGTGGCGGGGTGGACGACTTGCTGCGCGTCATGGACCGCACCGGCGTGGACTACTCGTGCTTTAGCGCCTACACGGCTATCGGGCCGGACTTTGTGCGCGGCAACGAGCTAGTGGCCGAGGCCGTCCAGGCTCATCCAACGCGTGTGATTGGGTTCGCGGTCCCGAACCCGCACTATCCCAAGCTGGTGAAGGAAGAGTTGATCCGCCGCGTGGACGAGCAGGGTTTCCGCGGCATCAAGATCCACAGTACGAACCACAACTACCCGCTAAACGGCAAGAATTACGCTCCCGTGTTTGAGTTCGCGGACGACCACAAGTTGCCGATTCTCAGCCACACGTACGACTCGCCCGCGCGCCTGCGCGAACTGGCTACGACGTACCCGAACGCGCGTTTCATCTGGGCGCATTCGATCTGGCAGCACACCCGCAACCCGGAGCTGGCCCTGACCGTACGCGACCTGCCCAACGCCTACTGCGAAATGTCCGGCTCCGCCAACCGCCGCGGGGAGATCGAGTCCTTCGTGCGGGTTGCCGGCGTCGAGAGTGCCGTGTTCGGGTCCGACTACCCCGTGCTCGGCCAGACCTGGCAGATGGGTAACGTGGCGCACGCCGACCTAAGCGCCGACGAAAAACGAAAGATCTTTGGCGAGAACATTCGCGATATCCTGAGTCTATGATAGCCTGCCGACCGATTAGTCTCACATAACACTGACCGAAGGCACCCTAGTGGCGACAGTCTTCAGAATTGGCTTCGCGACGTTCGTTTTCGCGATTATACTTGGGATCCTGATGGCCGTAATGGACTATCAAGCACGTTGGGGGATAGATCCAAATCAAGCTGGATGGATCGCATTTGGATTATCGTTGTTGCTAGCCATATTTTTCGAGAGCAAGTACAGACATTGGCAGGCGACCCAGCTTCAATCCTCCGACCAACCGTCACAGCCGATTCCGTCCGCCAATCAACCAATCCCGTCGATTCCGCCAACGATGTCATCTGCCGCCCCACCACAAGATGCACGGCATTCCAGCGAATCGAGCAATTCTGAAAGCGTCCCGTCACAGGCCTATTGGGCTGTCATCGAAGCATTCCGCGATAGCAATACAGCCATGCTCGATTATATCTTCATCAACGATGTCCCATATGATAATTTCGTTTCGTCCGTAGTGAGCAATCTTCACGACAATCGTCCAATTGGACAGGAAATCAATAGACTACACTTTGTGCGTTGGTCGTTCGCTTGCATCGGGCTGTTTCGAGCTATCAATCTGGTTGGAAGTCTCATAACAGCGAGTTCTTCCTCAGATCCTATGCTCCGGTTGAACTATCCGATTAGTGCTGCAAAGGCGGAGTCTATTTTTCGGTTTGTACTTGGATATTGGCTGTGGTTGAATTGCTCCGATGATAAGGGTTCACTACGCCCAAGGCTCTTTAATGACAATGGTGAGGAGTTCTTCGATGCTGTATTCAAGCTTTGGCTCCTGACAGAATCCGAGAGAGACATCTGTCGAGAACTTGAGACGTTGCACGACAAGCCTGGTCATCCTGTATTGGTGATGCAAGAGCTCACCGAGCGAGGTGGAACGGACTTCATTGGGAGCGATATCCTGTCAGACTTGGCCGCAGCGGTTTATGTTAAAGATCAAGCCTACGACTTGCGATCCTCGTATTATCGGTTTGCGAGTGACTGACCCAATGCACTGCATTTCGACACTCGATATCGAGAAGACGCGCCATCGCAACCAGCCGTTCAGAGTGAGCCGGGTCGTCGGCCAAGTTGCGAGTCTCCCAGGGATCGTCCGCCAGATCGAAGAGTTGCCGGTGGGTTTGGCCGGCCATGTGCGTTTCGATCAGCTTCAGGTTGCCGCGGCGAACCGTTCGTTGCGTTGAGTCGTCGGGATCTAGCTCCTGGCTGCGTTGAAAGGCCGAAAAGATGCAGTCACGCATTTCGGCATCCCGTCCAGCCAGGGCCGGAACGAGGCTTTCGCCTTCGCACCCGGACGGGACCTCGACGCCGGCCAAGTTCAGGATGGTCGGGAACACGTCGTGCAGGTAGCACAGTCCCTCGAGCCGTTGGCCGACGGGGATACCCGGTCCGCGAAAGATCAGGGGAACGCGCACGCTGTGGTCGTACACGTTCTGCTTGCCCAGCAGGCCGTGTTGGCCGACAGCCAGTCCGTGATCAGCGGTGTAGATCACGATCGTGTCCTCGGCGTGGCCTGAAGCAGCCAGCGCGTCGAGCAACCGACCGATCTGTGCGTCCAGGTGACTGATCATCCCGTAGTAGTCGGCGATGTGGCGCCGGATTTCATCGGGATCACGTGGATGCGCCGCCAGCGACTCGTCGCGCCCGTGCAGGTGCCCATTGTCGAACGGGTGCATGCGGGCAAAGTTCGGCGGCAGTTCAATGTCGGCGGGCGGGTACTTGGCCGCAAATTCGGGCGGCGGCGTGCGCGGGTCGTGGGGCGAGGTAAACGCCGTGTACAGGCAGAACGGCTGGTCGGCGGGATGCTCGTGCAGCAGCCGAATCGCCGTATCGACGAAGATCTCGGTGGAGAACCCGTCACCAACGGCCATCGCTTCCGGGGGATAGACGCCGTCTGGGTCGAAGTCGTGCAACGGCACGGCGTCGTGGTCCGACATCCCGCCGAAGAAGATGCTGCCGCCGCCATCGAAGCTGCGGGCGAAGAGTTCGCGCTCGTTGTGCCACTTCCCCACACCGTAGGTCCGGTATCCCGCCTCCCGCAGCAGTTGTGGGAACGTGGGGATTTCGGGATCCATCGGATACGGCGTGACATCTGCTGGGTTCGGCGCGAATACCCGAAACAGCGAACGGCCGCTCAGCAGCATCGCGCGGCTGGGCATGCACACCGCGTTGGACGTGGACCCCATGATGTAGGTGCTCGTGAGCGCGGTAGCGGCGGTGGCCAGGGCATCGAGCGTAGGCGTGTGCACGGCCGGATTGCCCAGCGACCCGATGGCGTTGTGCCGATGGTCGTCGGCGATCAGGAACAGGAAGTTCGGCGGCATGGGCCGGGATCGTGGGAATGCGCGGACGGCTCAGCGTAGCGCGACGTGCTCCCAATTGGACCGTCCGCCCAAGCACTCGGATCGTTTAGGCGTCGCCTCGGTTCAGCTGCCGTCCGCGCCGGACCAGAATCTCCGAACCATCGGCCAGAAAGGCTGACGCCGGCCTGTGGCTCAGCGCTTCCTCGAATTTGTCGCCGTATAGCTGGCCGACGTCACACTCCAGTTCAACCTCGGAAGCCGGCGAAACGCGCCAGCGCGGGTGCTCGACCTGATATTCGAGGGTCGAGCCGTCCATCTGGGTCACGTATCCCCAGTAGTGCTCGGCGATAAATGTCGCCTCGGACATTTGGTCCGGAACGCTCCAGTCGCCGCGTGTTGAAACAGATAAGCGATTCCAGGCGCCTTCGAAGCGCCACTCGTACCGGGCGGAGCCGGCCTCAAGGACATGGCGCATCGGCAGCGCGACGTAGTTTTCGTTGTACACCGTCCGCGCCACCCAGGCGATCGCGCGTCGGGGGACGATTTCCTTGATGAAGACCAGGCCGCGTCGCACCTCACCTTCGGTCTCGCGCCGAACGTAGAACCGGAGGTTCACTTCCAGGAAGTTGGAGTGGAAGGGAATGGGCAACCCCATCAGCCGCGTCCTGAGAAATCTGAACCCAACGACGCTGACGAAGCAGCGGCCGTCCCACAGATCGATCTCTGTGCCTGCGGGCACGTACGGCAGCAGCAGATCCGGCTCAATCTCGTAGTTGAGCAGCGCCAGGTCGCGCCACTCGGCGGTGAGGAAGGTGCGTTCGGGCATAGACGTCGAGGGGGTTCTAGCTGGCCCGTGCGGGGCTGCTGCAAGCCTAGCCGATATGTCACGTCGTTCAGGCGAAATCAGGGTCTGGGCGTAGTGCGGATGCGGCAGGATGAGCGGGGACAGCGACTTGACGACAAGACGCGGAGTCAGGCAATCGAAGCGCGGTGGCCGACGTGGTTCGTCAGACGGGCTGCAATTGATTAGAATGCGACCTCCGCCCACTCGGAGAATGAGAAATGGCAGAGCGGATTTACACCAGAGGAGAGGCAGGGCTCGAGCCGCTAGAGGAGCAGCCGTTCGCTACCGAAGACGAGCTTCAGCAACTGATTGCCGACTATCCGCAACTGCTGGACGGCGAGCAGATGCGGCCAGGCGACCCTCTTCGCTGGATTCTGATCACCCGCGAGCAGGGCATCGCCGAAACAGCCGGCGCACTCGACCGCTGGGCTGTTGACCATTTGATCATCGACCAGGATGCCATGCCCACACTGGTGGAAGTGAAGCACAGTTCGAACACCGAAATCCGCCGAACCGTCGTCGGGCAGCTGCTGGAGTACGCGGCGCACGCGGCGCAAACGTGGTCGGCTGACGAACTGCGCCGAAAGTTCAGGGAATCCTCCAGCGCGCGGGGCGGTGATCCGGACAGCGAGTTGGCGGCGTTGCTGCAAGTTGCCAGCGAGCCCGAGGCTGATCAGTTCTGGGAGCAGGTCGCGGAGAATCTGGACGCACGGCGGTTTCGGCTGCTTTTCGTGGCGGACGAGATTCCCGCTGAGCTGGCGCGGGTGACGGAGTTTCTGAACGCGCAGATGCCCAACATCGAAGTGTTGGCAGTGGAGATCAAGCAGTTCAAGGGCGCGTCAGGGCAGGCGCTTATGCCGCGGGTGATTGGCCGAACTTCCTCACTACCCAAGCCCAGTACACCTAGCCCACGCCGGAAACTGACTCGTGACATGTTCCGGCAAGAACTCGGGAGTGACGTCGCTCGTAGCGCCGCCGAACGTCTACTCGACGCCGCCCAGGAATCGGGCGCAACTCTGTTTTGGGGTTCAAGCGGCGTCAGCATTCGCATGCGCTGCTCGGCCTGGAAGTGGCCCGTGAGCGTTGCCTGGCTCTTTCCACCATCGGTTTCGGGATGGATGGGCTTGACCAACATTTCATTCGGCACCGCTATCTTCAACTACGAAACACCTCCCGAAAAAGAGCTTCGAGCGCTTCTAAAGACGTGGGTTGACCAGTTCTCCAGCGATGACTTTGCCGTCGCAGCAAACCCTCACGACCCGGGGACCGAGGTCTGGACTGTCGAGTACGCCGCCGCGGCCGAGCACATTGATCTGCTGGCCGAACGTCTGACGAACGTCCTGAAGGCACTGAAGGCACTGAAGGCGCCGTAAGTCGCTCTCAGTGTCGCCAAGCCGCCGCGAATCAATCAGAATGCGGCCTGAGCCAACTCCATGGAGTCCCGGCATGGCCGCGCAGCGACCGAACATCCTCTTCATCACCACCGACCAGCAGCGGGGCGACGCCCTGGGCGTGGCGGGCCAGCCCTGGCTGCAGACCCCCACGCTGGATGCGCTGGCTCGGGACGGCTATTACCTGACCCGCTGCTACAGCGAAACGCCGGTGTGCGTGGCGGCGCGCACGACCTGGATGACCGGCCAGCATCCGTGGGCACACGGTGTTTTTGGCAACTCTCGAAATCAGATGAACCCGGAGAACACGCTGCCGGGTGTGTTGACCCGGCACGGCTACCGCACCCACGGCGTCGGCAAGTTTCACTTCACGCCCGATCAACGCGCGCTGAACGGCTTTGAGAGCACCGTGATCTGCGAAGAAGGCCGGATGCGCGAGGGCGACGACTATCACCACTGGCTAGGGACGACGCCCTGGGCCGGTCTGGAACGCGCGCACGGCGTGGGGAACAACGACATCATCGCCGCACCTTCGCCGGTCCCGGAATCGCACTACGTATCCACCTGGACCGCCAACGAAGCGATAGGGTTTCTGCACCAGCATCACGCTACGGAGCCGGAGCGGCCCTTTTACCTGCATTGCAGCTTTACCAAGCCGCACTCGGCGTACGATCCGCCGCGTCCCTACGACCAGCTCTACGCCCCCGGCGACGTGCCCGCGCCTAGCCGCAACGGCGATGAGATGCCGGAGAGCCCGCCGCAGTTGCGTCGCGCCAACTTCGAGTACACGTGGCACTCCCTGGGGCCCGAGCAGATCGCGCTGTCGCGGGCCTTCTACTACGGAAACATCACCCACCTGGACCATTGCATCGGTCGCCTGCTTGGCGTGCTGGACGGCCTTGGTATACGCGAGCAGACCGTCATCGTCTTTAATTCCGATCACGGCGACCTGATGGGTGACCACAACCTGTTCTTCAAGAGCAATTTCTACGAAGAGTCCACCCACGTCCCACTGATCGTCTGGACGCCGGAGGAGGTGCGGCGCGAACTGGACCTGGGACCGTCGCGGCGGATCGACGCCCTTGCGAGCCAGGAACAGTTGATGCCCTTTATGCTCCGCGCCGCCGGCGCGGAGATTCCGTCGGACGGCGGCACGGCGCCGCCACTGGCCGATGTAATCGGCGGCCGCCACCCCGGCGCTCCCGTGCACGGGGTCTTCGGCGATCAGGCCAACCGCCAACTCGCGCTGATCGAGGAGCGCTATAAGTACATCTGGTGGGCGAACGGCCGCTTTGAGCAACTTTTCGACCGCCAGACCGACCCGACCGAGCTGACCAACCTGGCCGACGACCCGGACTATGACGACGAGCTGGGGCGGATGCGGGCAGCGCTGGTCGAGATCGTGCGCTCGCACGGCGGGCACGCGGCGCTGGACAACGACGACCTGCGCGGCAGCGACTACGACGAATCAACGACCAGGTTCGGAAGGCCCAATCATCAGCCGTGGGGCCGGCGGCCGTATTGAGGCCGGCCGAAGCAGAAGCATTGGAGCGTTCCGCTAGCCACCCGCAAGCGATTGCTCCGGCGTGAGGCGCTGGCAGTCGCCCGGTGCGGCCAGCCTAAAAGCCTTCGGGCAAGCCGAGCTCGCGAAGTGCTCGGCAACGGTCAGTGGCGACCTGCGAAAATGGGTTACCCGACGGCAGGGAAGCGCGTAAATGCAAGACCTACCTTCGAAGCCGTCAACCCAGGCTACGGCCGATGCTTGACCAAACAATGTTGGACGACGTCATTCAGCGCGTGGTTGAAGTGGCCCAGCCGGAGCGGATCATTCTCTTCGGATCCGCCGCCCAGGGGCGCATGGGCCGAAACAGCGACGTCGACTTGCTCATCATTAAGGGCGGGAGCGATCCGATCAGTCTCACGGCGCGCATCTATCGCAGGCTGCACGGGGTAGGCGTCGCGGTAGATGCGATCGTAGCCACCCCGCAAGACGTCGAGCGGTTCAAAGACAGTCATGCGCTAGTGTTCAAGCCTGCGCTCCGGGAGGGAAAGGTCGTGTATGAAGCCCCCTGATCGCTATCCACCGGATGACCCTCGGGAGTGGTTGAATCGAGCCAAGAGCAATCTCGCGTTGGCGAAGAGTCGAATTCCGGACGCCTACCTCGAAGACCTTTGCTTCGAAGCTCAGCAGGGCGCGGAGAAGGCAATCAAGGCCGTGCCGATTCGGCGTGAAATTGAGTTTCCCTACGTACATGATCTCGCACATATCTTGTCGCTGATTGACGAACATGGCGACGTAGTTCCGGAGGAAGTTCGCAAGGCCGAGGAACTCACCGCGTTCGCCGTAATCACGCGCTATCCGGGAACAGCCAGACCAGTCACCCAGCACGAGTATGAAGAAGCAGCTGAAATTGCCGATGTAGTCGTCCGTTGGGCCGAAGAGCTCTTGTGATTGGTAACGAATGCATATTCTCAATGCATTGGGCTAACACGCTCGCCAGCGACACTAAGTGAGTGCCGCTGCATTGGATTCGCGATAGGGCTGTACTCCCTTGAATTACACCCAATCTCAACAGGAGTCAACGAAGCGCCGGTTCCTTCGCGCTTTGCGCGCAGGGGATGCCACGGAGATGCGGTCACTACTTGCCTCGGACCTGTGGTTGCGTGAGCACATCGACGAGCCGTGGGGGTACTTCGACGCGCCCGCGATCGTTGAAGCCAGCTCGCGGGGGGACGCGGACATGATGCGAGTGCTGGCAGAGGCTGGCGCGGACGTCAACGCGCGGTCCGGATGGGGGCCGGGCGGGTCCGGCGTGCTGGACGGTGAGCACGTCGAGCTGTGGGTGAAAAAGCGTCTCCACGACGGCCCGCCGACTATGACCGAGCTTTTCGAAGAGTTTCGGCGCCGGGGTCTGACTGTTGATGCGCATGCCGCGGCGAATATCGGCGACATCGAAGTGCTACGTCGTCTGCTTGACGAGCTGCCCGAGCGAGTAAGAGAGCGAGGGCGCGACGGTGCGTCGCCGCTGCATATGGCGCGCACGCCGGCAATCGTGGACCTGTTGGTGGATCGAGGAGCAGACCTCGACATGCGCGACCTGGACCATGGCGCAACACCCGCGCAGTGGGCCATCGACGAAATAGCGGTCTGCCGGCGGCTGGTGGACCGAGGCGCGACACCAGACATCTTTATTGCGTGCGCGCTGGGCGACATCGCGCTCGCGGATCTGGTGCTCGAGACCCACCCAAACGCCTTGCGCTCGCGTAGCAATCACGGTCCGCACATGGCCGGCCGGCCGCCCGGAGAGCACATGTTCATCTACCGGATGGGCGTAGGGATGCGACCGCTGCCATTCGCCAGCACGAAGGGCCATGACGAGTTTGTCGAGCAACTGCTGACGCGGGCCAGTCCGGCCGAGCAACTGATTCACGCGACCTGGACCGGCGATCGCGCTCGGGCGCACGAGCTAGTGGAGAGGCTTCGCGGACTGGTCGCTTCGCTCGGCCCCGACGAAACGCGCGTCATCTGCGACGCCGCCTGGAACAACAACCGCGAGGGAGTCGCGCTGATGCTGGAAGTGGGATTCCCAGTGGACGCTCGCGGCGATGACAATGGGACGCCGCTCGACCGCGCCGCGGTGCGGGGATACGCGGACATTGTGGAGATGTTGCTCGCGCACAGCCCATCGCTGGATGTCACCAACGATTTCGGCGGCACGCCGCTCGGCGGCGCGGTATGGGGCGCGGGCAACTTTCGCGATCCCCAAGGCGACTACCCTAAGACTGTCGACCTGCTGGCAGCGGTCGACCGCGACTTAAACCGGCTGGGGACGGATGGCAAGACGCAGGTCGACCGCGCGCTTGAGGGCGGACGCGAGGACGTGGCCGAGATTCTGCGCCGGCACGGCGGGCGGGCGTCCGCTGAATTCGCTGACGAGTAGCTGTTCGATAACGTCAGAAAGTGTCGGTTCGTTCGAGGTCTCACCCGAACGTGGCTGCGTGTCATCCGTGCTGACTCGTCCACCCGAGGCCCAAGCGCTGTTGGTGCTTGGGCATGGAGCGGGAACCAATGTCCGCCACCTGTTCATGGAGCAGCTGGCCCGGGCGCTAGCAGCCACTGGTGTCGCGACGTTTCGCTTCAACTACCCCTATTCGGAAGCTGGTCGCGGCGGCATGGACGGCGAGCGCGTGCGTTTGGCCGCGGTGCGGGCGGCGGTTGCGGCGGCAGCGACCGCCGCTCCTGATCTGCCGAGATTCGCCGGCGGGCACTCGATGAGCGGGCGTATGGCCACGCTGGCCGTCGCCAAGGGACTGGTTAGCGATCTGGCCGGAATCGTCGCGTTCGCGTTCCCGTTGCATCAGGCCGGGCGGCCAGACGTCATGCGTGCCCGGCATCTGGCCGACCTCGACGCGCCGCTCCTGTTTCTGTCAGGCGACCGTGACCGCATGGCCCAAATCGATCTGCTGCGCGCGGCCATCGACGGCCTGCGCGCCCCGGTACGCCTGCACGTTCTACGAGCCGCGGACCACAGCTTCAAGGTCCTGAAGCGCTCTGGGCGCACTGTGGACGACGTGCTGGCCGAGGCCGCACGTGTAACGGCGGACTGGATAGCCGAGCAAGCCGAGCGATAACCGGCAGGTGTGAACCGTCATCACTCCTATGCGAGCCTTGGCATCCGGCACGTGCTGCCGCTGCTAATGGCGTAACGTAAGAGTCAACGCCGCTGCCGAACGATCACGTGCGCGCAGGCCGGCGCCGCAACGGAAGGGGCAAGAGTGATGGCTGAGCGTCCGAACGTCGTCTTGTTCATCAGCGATCAGCAACACGCCGACACCATTGCCGCCGGCGGCGTGGAAGGTATCCGCACGCCTCACCTGGATTGGGTTGCCAACGACGGTGCGCTCTTTGATCGCGCCTACTGTCCGTATCCCATCTGCTCGCCGTCGCGCATGGCCACGCTTTCCGGGCTGTATCCGCACACCAACGGCATGGTGGCCAATCACCAGATGCGGCCAGGCTGCGATCTCATGCGCTACCCGGAAGGCGTTCGCAACCTGGGCGACTACCTGGGCGAACTCGGCTACCTGCGAGGCTACGCCGGGAAGTGGCACCTGGGAAGCGGCGCCGCCCGCCCAGGGTTTCCCCACTTCTCGTCCCGTTCAGGCGATATCGACGTGGACCGTAGGGCCCAGAACATGGTCCTGCGCCTGACCCAGCAGATCGGCGTGGGGATCGGCGGCAAGGAGCATGGGTTCGAACCCGATCCCGCCGTCTACAACCGTAAGACCAACGTCGGACCATCGCTGCTGCCGCTGGCCCAGCATCCGTCCTTCTTCCACATGGACCACGCCACCGACTGGGTGCGCAGCCGCAAGGGCGACGACCAGCCGTTCTGCCTGGTCTATTCCTGTCACGAACCGCACCCGCCCTACACCTCGCCAGAGCCGTTTCATTCCATGTACGACCCGGACGACATGGACCTGCCGGCCAACCGGCACGACCCGGCCGGTCCAGCGCTGGTCGCCCACCGCGACGCCGAGCAGCTCCGGGTCATTTCCGACTGGACCGATGACGAAGTCCGGTCGATGCGGGCGGCCTACCGGGGCGCAGTGTCCTATGTGGACCACCTGGCCGGGCGCCTGGTCACGGCCCTACTGGATGCCGACAAGTGGGACAACACCCTGTTCATCTTTTTTTCGGACCACGGGGAGATGCTTGGGCACCACGGGCTCGCCGCCAAGGGCGCCGTGATGTACGAAGACCTGGTGCGGATTCCGTTGATCATCCGGCCGCCCGGTGGGCTGGGATTCAAGCATCGCTCGGCACGCATGGTGTCGCTGGTCGACCTGGTGCCAACCATCGTGCACCTGTGCGGCGGGCAGCCGGCCGAGGTGCTTCAGGGCGTGGACATCGGCGACCTGGTGCGCGGCGGCGACCGCCAGGTCAACCAGGGCGTCGTAACCGAGTTCCACTCGGTGAACTGGACCGATCCCCTGCACCTGCTGCGCATGTGGGTGGACGAACGCTGGAAGTACGTCGAATCGCAGGACGGCAGCGACGAGCTGTACGACCTGCGCGACGATCCGCTGGAGATGCACAACCAGGCTGCAAACCCGAACTATCAGGATCAGCTCGAGCGGTCGAGGCAGTCGCTACGACGCTGGTGCGCCGACACCGGCGACACCTGGCCGGAGGTCGTGCAGCCTCCGCCGCGTCCCGCCACAATGGCCCGGCCCATTATCTAGGCCGGTGGACACCTGCGCCGCTTACCATTCGACCGCGAACAATTCACTGCTATATAGTCGAACTGTGTTGGCCCATTGAGCGTCAAAAGGCTCTCATGCCAGACTCAGGGAGGGACCGATGCGTCGATTGATCTCACGTAGGTACATGCTGCGCGGCGCCGCCGCCGGCGCGACGGGCGTGGCGGGCATGGCCGCCCTGGCCGCCTGCGGTGAAACCCAGGTTGTGACGGTCGAGAGGATCGTTGAGAAGGAAGTCCCGGTCGAGCGGGTGGTCGAAAAGGAAGTGCCGGTCGATCGGGTCGTCGAGCGGATCGTCCAGAAGGAAGTGCCGGTCGATCGCATCGTCGAGAGGATCGTCACGCGTGAAGTGGTGGTCGAGGCGATGCCTGAACCCCGAACCGTGAAGGTCGAGCACGCCACCGACCACACCTCGGGTCCGCGCGGCGCGGCCATGTCGTGGGCCATTGAGCGCTTTGCGATACTGCGCCCGGACATTAAGGTCAAGTTCATCCCGCAGGACCACATCTACTACGAGAAGATCGCCATTGAGGCGGTCTCGGGCACGCTCTCCGAGTCGAACCTGCTCAACGGCGTGTCGTTCCAGCAGTTTATCGGCGCGGGCATCTGGCTGGAGATCGACGACATCCTGGCCAAGAAGGACGGCTACGACCCGTCGAACTACTGGTTCCAGCCCGACATCTACTCCGACAACAGGGACCAGAGCTACCCCTACGACTCGGGCCGATTGCAGGGTCCGTTGTTTGGCATGCCCTACCAGGGCGCGATCGGCGGGCTGATGTACAACATCACCCTCTTTGAGGGCGCAGGCGCCAATCAGCCCACGGAGGGCATGCGCTACAGCGACCTGCTGGAAGAAATGAAGAAGATCCGTGACCCGGACAACGACATCTGGGGGATTCGGGCCACGCGCTCGGAGCAGTTCCAGGTCTTCCCCCAAATGTACGGCTACAGCAACGGCCAGGCGCGCGTTGATGGACCCGATGGTCACCAGATCTGGGGCCCGCCCTTGGACGACGGCTGGCGCGGCTGGCAAGACATCGTGGATTACATCCACACGGAGAATGTTTCCTACACGCCCGAAGAGCGGAGCGGCCTGTCGGCCGAGTTCGGCAACCCGTTCGCGGCCGGCAAGCAGGCGGTGGACATCGGCGGCTCGGTGTACGGCACTGGCGGCAACATCCCGAGGATTCGAGATCGCTTCCAGTGGTCGCTCGGTCCCATGCCCTGGGGCGAGAACACGGACCACGCCAACTTTGAGTGGAACGACCAGCCGCACATCGTGGCCGCCACCGCCACGGTGACGGGTGTGGAAGAGCAGGTCGTGGACTGGGTCTACTTCCTGTCCGGACCAGAAGTGCAAGGCCGGGTGTCCATCGACCGCGGCCACGTGCCGCTCTGGAAGAGCGTCAAGGATCTGCCCGAGGCCAACGCCGCACCGCCGGAAGGCATGCACCACCTGTACGAGTACATTGCCAGCCCCAACCTGCGGGCGATGCAGTGGTACGTACCGGGCGGGTTCTACGGCGAGGTCCGAGCCCTGCGTATCCCGTTTATGGACGCGTCGCTACTCGGCGAGATGCCGGTCCCGGAGGCTCTCGAAATGGCCAGCGAGAAGCAGAACGAGGCGCTCAGGAAGGCTCAGGAAGCTCTCGACAAGGGCGAAGTCGACCGCTAGTAATCGACCTGGAGTCGAGACGAGGCCCCCGCCGCGGCGGGGGCCTCGTTCTCGTTAAGCGCTTGGCCGATTGTTCGAGCTACGCCGGGTAGGGTTTGCGGATGACGAGATCCAGGTCTGAGTCCGAGGGCCGTATTCGGCAGTGGCGCAGCCTGGCCCTCCTGACGCTGGCCGAGTTGCTAGCGCTGGCGCCGTGGTTCAGCGCCGCCGCGGTGGCGCCGCTCATCCAGGCGGAATGGCGCCTGACGGCGGGGGCGGCAGCCTGGCTGACGCTGGCCGTGCAGTTGGGGTTCGTAGCGGGAACGCTGGCAAGCGGCGTCCTCAACCTGCCCGACCGCTTTGACGCCGCGCGGCTGTTCGCGCTCAGCGCCGCCGGCGCAGCCCTGACGACCGCCGGCTTTGCCCTGATTGCCGCTGGCCCGCTTGACGGGGCGGTCTTGCGATTCTTGACCGGGACGTTTCTGGCGGGCGTATATCCGCCCGGCCTCAAGCTGGCGGCCACCTGGACGCGGCGACATCGAGGGCTGGCCCTCAGCCTCATCGTGGGCGCGCTTACCGTCGGATCGGCCAGCCCGCATCTGGTCAGGGCGCTGCTTGATACGTCCTGGCGGCCGATGGTGCTGGTAACCGCGGGCCTGGCGCTGGCCGCTGGATTGTTGGTGCTAGGCGGGGTCCGGCAAGGACCGTTCGCCGCGGCGCCGGCTCGCTTCAATCCGCGGTTCGCGCTGCAGATCGTGCGTGCGCCAGGGCTGCGGCTGGCCACGCTGGGGTACCTGGGGCATCAGTGGGAGCTGTATGCCATGTGGGCGTGGACGCCGTTGTTCCTGGCACAGGTGGTGCAGCGCGAAGGCGGCGAGCCGGCGCTCGCGGCGGGGTTGGCGTTTGCGGTGATTGCGGTGGGCGGCGGCGGGGCGGTTGCGGGCGGCTTGGTGGCCGACCGGGTGGGTCGGTCAGTGACGGCGACCGGGGCGATGGCGATCAGCGGCAGCGCGGCCCTGGCGGTTGCGGCGCTGGTGAACGCACCGTTGTGGGTGTTGCTGCCGATCATGTTGATCTGGGGACTCAGCGTGATTGCGGACTCGGCGCAGTTCTCGGCGGCGATCTCGGAACTGAGTCCGCCGAGCTACGTGGGTAGCGCACTGACCATGCAGACCTCGATCGGGTTTCTGCTGACGTTTGGCAGCATTCACCTGGTGGGGCTGCTGGTGGATCGAGGGCCGAATTGGGCGCTGGCGTTTGGGCTGCTGGCGCTGGGTCCGCTATTCGGAGTCGTATCGATGCTGGCCCTGCGGCGGTGCCCGGAGGCCGTGCGGATGGCCGGCGGACGACGCTAGTAGACCGGCGGGCCGGGGTTGTAGTTGGCGGGCGCGAGGCCGGGGACCATGTGTTGGTGGGGGCGGCCGGCGATGAGGCGCGAGCCGTCGGTGAAGCCTTCGGGCCGGTCACGCAGCTGCTCGATCAAGCGCTGACGCCAGGGGCCAAGATCGGTCTGCGAAGAGAGGTCGTGGGCCTCGAACGGATCGTTGCGGACGTCGAAGAACAATTCCTGGCCGGTCTGGCTTTCCCAGATGTACTTGTGGCGGTCGCTGACCAGCGCATGCCAGCCGCGCGCCCACTGCTGTTCGGCGGGCGGCGGTTCGTTCGGCGAATCGCCGGGCGGCAACTCAGACGCGGCGCCACTGGCATATTCCAGGTGCAGCGCGTCACGCCATGTGGCTGACTCGCCGCGGACCAGCGGCACAAGGCTGCGACCAGTGACCGAGGAGGGAATCTCGCCGCCGGCGGCGTCGATCAGGGTGGGCATGACGTCCTGCAGACCTACCGGCTCGTCCAGCACCTGCATGCGGGGGGCGCCCCAGTCCTCCGGAGGATTGATGAGGAACGGAACGCCGGCCGAGGCCTCGAAGGGGTAGCCCTTGGCGATGTGGTAGTGGTCGCCCAGCATCTCGCCGTGGTCGCTGACAAAAGCGATGAGGGTGTCCTCCAGCAAGCCCTGGTCACGCATGTACTGGAATAGCCGGCTCAACTGCATGTCAATGTGGTTGATCATTCCGAAGTAGGCGGCCCGCATGTAGTGCATCGGCAGCGGGTCGAGGTTCATGCCGCGACGATAGAAACGCCGCTCCGAGCGCACTTCGGGGTCAATGCCGCGAGTCGGTCCCTTCCAGGGTTCCACCCAGTCGCCGATGACCGGCTGCGGCAGGTCCATGGCCGCGTAGCGGTCGAAGAAGAACTTCGGCGGAGTAAAGGGCGGGTGCGGGTCGATGAAGGACAGATTGAGGAAGAAGGGCTGGGTGGGATCGCGGCGCTCGAGAAACTGAATTGCGCGCGAGACGCACCAGAACGTGTGGGTCAGTTCCTCGGGCAGGTGGTTGGGGCGGCCGATCCAGCCGTTGGGAGTCGCGCCGTGGGCCATGGCCCAGCGGTCCAGCGGGATCTCGCCATGCAGCCAGTCCAGGTAGTCGTTGTCTTCCCCGCGGGTGCTGTCGGCCAGTTCCATGGCATCGAAGCCGAAGCGGCGGCGGTTTGGGAAGAGGTGGATCTTGCCGATCATGCGGGACTCGTAACCCGCCTTGCCCAGTTCGCCGGCAAGGGTGGCTTCGGGCTCCCAGGGCATACCGCCGGTCATGCCGACCATGCCGTTGACACACGGCGCCTGGCCGGACATGAGCACGCGTCGCGCTGGGATACAGGCCGGCGCCTCGGTGTAGCCGCGACGGAAGCGCGTACCGGTGGCGCCGACCCAGTCCATGCTCGGCGTCTGCAGGACCGGGTGGTCCGCGATGCCCAGCGCGTCATTGCGTTGCTGATCGGTCATGATCAGCAGGATGTGGGGCTGCTTGCTGGCCATTGCGCGCTCCGCTAGAGCTTTGGCCGGGTGACGGTGATGCCCGCCGGTACCTTGGTGGGCACCATGTGCTCGTGCGTCTGACCGGGTATTAGATGCTGGCCGTCGGTAAAGCCTTCGGGCCGGTCGCGCAGCACCTCGATCAGATGCTCGCGCCAGGGCTGGAGATCGGCCTGCGCGGAGAGATCGCGCTCCTCGAGCGGGTCCTCGTGCAGATCGAAGACAAATTCACGACCGGTCTGGCTCATCCAGATGTACTTGTAGCGCTGGTCGACCAGCCAGTGATTGCCGTCCACGTAGCGGTACATGCCGGCGTGCTCGCCATGCAGGTAAGTCCGCCAGTCCGCCTCTTCCTGCCGCATGAGCGGTAGCAGGCTGCTGCCCGTGACAGACTCGGGAATCGGCGCGCCGACGGCTTCGAGGATGGTGGGCATGACGTCCTGCAGGCCGACGGGCTGATCGCAGACGACCTCGCGGGGGAGGCCCATGCGCTGGGGGGCTCGGGCCAGGAAGGGGACCCGCGCCGAGGCGTCGAGCGCCCGGCACTTGGAATACATCTGGTGGTCGCCCAGCATCTCGCCGTGGTCGCTGACGAAGACGATGAAGGTTTCCTCCAACAAGCCGTTGTCGCGCATGTACTGGAAGAGCCGGCTCATCTGCATGTCGATGTGGTTGATCATTCCGTAGTAGGCGGCGCGAAGGTGATGCATGGCGTCAGGGTCGATGGGTCCACGCTGCCCATACGGCCCCTTCTCGGCCGGGATGCCGCGCGGCGGGCCGTCCCACGGCTCCATCCAGTCGCCCATGGCCGGCTCGGGCAGGTCCATCGCGGCGTAGCGGTCGTAGAACCAGTCGGGCGGGGTCATTGGGGGATGGGGATCGATGAAGGAGACGTTGAGGAAGAAGGGGCAGGAGGGGTCGCGCTTTTCGAGGTACTCGATGGCGCGGGAGACGCACCAGAAGGTGTGGGTCTTCTCCTCAGGCAGGTGGTTGGGCCGTCCGATCCAGCCGTTGGGCGTGGCGCCGTGCGCCATGGCCCAGCGGTCAAGGGGAAACTCACCCTGCAGCCAGTCCAGATACTCGTTGTCGTCGGCGCGGGTGGAGTCGGCCAACTCCAGGACGTCAAATCCAAAGCGCTGGCGCTTCGGGTGCAGGTGGAGCTTGCCGACCATGCGCGTCTCGTAGCCGGCGGCACGCAGTTCGCCGGCCAGCGTGGCCGGCGGGTCCCACGGCGCACTCATGAACCCGACCATGCCGTCCTCGTCGGGCGGACGGCCCGACATCAGCACGCGCCGGGCCGGGATGCAGGAGGGGCACTCGGAGTAGCCGCGGCGGAAGAAGGTTCCCGAGGCGCCCAGCCAGTCCATGGCGGGCGTCTGCAGCACGGGGTGGCCGTCGATCCCCAGGCAGTCGCCTCGCTGCTGGTCGGTGACGATGAGCAGCACGTTGGGCCGGCTCTGATCCTGGCTCATGCGGGGCGTCCCGTGGGCAGGCAGTGCCTGACAGTACCGCTCCGGGCCGCGCGGCTCAACTCGGACAGCGGGGGACGAGCTTGGAGCGGATGGGAAGCCGGCGGACAGGGCGGGAAACGGGGCCTTCGCGCGCACAAGAGTTTTTTCCAAAAAACTCTTCGCTCGCCGCGCGGCCTGGCGGAGCCCAAATCGGGGCGTGCGAATGCGCCACTTGCGCGGGCTGGAGGCGTGGACGAGCGCAGTGACCTCACCGGGAACTTGAAACGCGGCCGCTGCGACACGAGGAGTCTCATCCAAGAAACTCCTGAGCCGGCGCGCGGCTCGCCGGAGTCCGAGCCAGGGCGTGCTGGGAAGCCGTGGACAGGGGCCGGGGAAGCGGACAGGTGCGACGGCCACGAGGGGTCTCCGAGAAGGGTTGCGAATGGGACACGCTTAGTGTACACTATATGAGTACCGCTCGCAAGCAAGAGCACGGCCGCGAGGAGCGGTCGGGACTTCGGAGACTCAGATGGTAGGGCGCGACTGCTGCCGGTTCGCTGGGGACCGGCAGCCGGCGCAGTCGACGGTCGGAGTGTGTCGTATTCGGGTGAAGTTCACGCACGCCGGCAGATTCCAGCGGTGATACCGTTCGTAGTACCATTATCGTCAGCATGCGAGCTTCGCACCGGCGCACCCTGCAACAAGTCTTCCTCCGCCCGACGCCTGCCGGGGTCCGTTGGGGCGACATTGAAGCGCTGTTACGAGCGGTGGGAGCAGAAGTGATCGAGCGGTCAGGATCGCGGGTGCTGCTGAGGAGGAGTTCCGATCGAATGGTGGTGCATCGCCCGCATCCGCGGCCGGAGACGGGACGGGCGACGGTGCGCGACATTGCGGCGTTTTTGGCGGCG
Source organism: Chloroflexota bacterium (assembly GCA_965263175.1). GTDB lineage: Bacteria > Chloroflexota > UBA11872 > UBA11872 > UBA11872 > UBA11872. Next base: position 1,279,170 of record OZ253587.1, on the reverse strand, counting down.
CTGGGAGTGGAACCATGATGGAATACCAGGGCTATGTGGCGACGGTGGAGTTCGACGACTCGGTGGACCGACTGCATGGACGGGTCGTGAACACCGGCAGTTATCCCATCGCGACCTTCGAAGCAACGGACGTGCGGGACCTACGGGCAGAGTTTCAACGGTCCATCGACGAGTATCTGTTGTCCTGCCGCGAGGATGGCGTGGAACCGGCGGCGCCTTTTTCGGGCAAGCTGCAACTGCGGCTGGGGAGCGATCTCCATCGGCGCGTGGCCCAAGCGGCGGCCGAGAGCGGACAGAGCATCAACAGCTGGATATCGCAGGTGCTGGCGGGCCAGGCGCCGAGGTAGGGCAAGGATCGGCGGGCGCGACGGGCGCCGGTTCGCTGGGGATCGGCAGCCGGCGCAGTCCATTGTCGGGGTTTGACCCGCTCGCGCTGGAGTCAGTGAACCGCCGGCCGTGGTCAGCTACTGCTATTGCTCGACCAGGCCGACGGTGGGCGGGCCGCTGGCGCGTGGCGGGGATTGCGACGGGGGAGTTTCGCTAGGCGACCGTCTGTGGGAGCCGCTCGAGGATTCGGTCCAGCTTGTCGTTCGTTTCACGAACCTCGGCCCGGAGCTCGCTGATGTCGGTGCGCACGTCAGTCCGCAAGTCGCGGACCTCGGTCCGCACTTCCTGGATGTCGGCCTTCACCTCGGTTCGCAGTTCCTGGATATCGGCCTTCACTCCGGTTCGCAGATCGCTGACCTCGGTTCGCACTAGTTGGACTTCGGCTTTCACCTCGGTTCGTAGATCTTGGACCTCGGTCCGTACTAGCTGAGCGTTGTCCTTCACTTCGGTTCGTAGATCTTGGACCTCGGTCCGTACTAGTTGGGCGTTGTCCTTCACTTCGGTTCGCAGGCCCTCGTTGCCGGCCTTTACCTCAGTCCGAACGCTCTGGATGTCGGTGTGCAGCCGCGTCCCCTGGTCGCGGACATCGATGTGCAGTTCACGGAGTCGGTTGTCGCAGCCGGCAACACCTTCCGCGACGGAACCGAGGCGCATTCCGACTCGCCAGGCCGCACCGGCGACGGCGAAAACCAAGGTGAGCCCGACGGTGATCATGGTGATGACGATGGGTGTGGCGTCCGTGGCGGGTCTCCTCGTCGGCTAGCCATGCGCCGCTTGCTCGGCTTCTTAGCTAGCCGGCGGCGCTCGTGGCTCGGAAGGTTCGCGAACCGGCCGCCCACGGCCCGTTGATCGTTTGTATCAGGCGGCGCGAGGACTCGTCAATCGGGTGGTGGGACACGCTCCCATGGCCGCGAGCGGGCGTGAGATTCCGCTAGGCCGGCGTTGGAGGAAGTCGCTCCAGGATGCGGTCCACTTTCCTGTTTAACTCGCGGATGTCGGTCCGCACGTCGGTTCGCAGCTCGCGGATATCAGACTCGCAGCCCGCCAGGCCCTTCTCGACGGCTCCGAGGCGATTTCCGAGTCGCCAAGCCGCGCCGCTGACGGCAAAGACCAGGGTGAGCCCGACGGTAATCATGGTGATGACGATGGGTGTGGCGTCCGTGGCGGGTCTCCTCGTCGGCTAGCCATGCGCCGCTTGCTCGGCTTCTTAGCTAGCCGGCGGCGCTCTTGGCTCGGAAGGTTCGCGAACCGGCCGCCCACGGCCCGTTGATCGTTTGTATCAGGCGGCAAATGCCGTCGTCAATCCGGCGGCGCTATGGAACGATTCGGTCAGTGCGTGCGTACTATCTACCGGAGCGGCAAGGAGTACCTGAGCACATGTCGAATTCAGCGGTCGGTTCAGAAGGCTGGCGTGGGCGTGGCGGGCGCACGATTGGTGGGGCGCTTTCGCTGCGGTCGGTGAGCAGGCCGATGCCGACGAGGCTGTGGGCGGTAGGGCTGCTAGCCGTGCTTGCCGCGATCGTTGCCGTGCTGGCATCGACTCAGCCGGCGCGGGCGTGCGGCGGGTTTTTCTGCACGACCACGCCCGTGGATCAGAACGCCGAGCGAATCATCTTCACGCAAAACGGCGACGGGACCGTGTCGGCCTACGTGCAGATCGAGTTCACCGGATCGGCGCCCGACTTCTCGTGGATATTGCCGCTGCCGGAGGCCATCGATGCGGAAGCCGTTCAGGTGCCCGAGGATGCGATGGCCGCTTTCACGGAGCTTGAGGTGGCAACCGACCCGGTCTTCGTTCCGCCAGACCTTCCTGAGTGCGTTCTTCGCGAGCCAGAGGTGCTTGTGGAGAGGGTAATGGCTCAGCCTGTGCAGGTCTTCGCCAGCGGCGAAGTGGGGCCGTATGGATTCGACGTCGTGGGATCCGAGGATCCAGACGCCTTAGTCACGTGGCTGCGAGAAAACAGCTACCTGGTCACAGAGGCGATGGAACCACTGATTGACCTCTACGTCGAGGAAGAGTTCGTGTTTCTGGCCATGAAGCTGCGACCCGACAAAGGGGCCCAGGACGTCGAACCAGTCAAGGTGACTTATCCCTCGGAGCGTCCAATGATCCCATTGCGCCTTACGGCAGTTGCCGCGAACCCGGACATGGCGGTAATGGTCTGGATCTACGCTGAAGAGCAGGCCGTGCCGGTGAACTACGCGAAGATGAGCATCGCGAACGACGAATTGACCTTTTTTGGCTGGGGTCAGGGCAATGACTATCGACGGCTCATGGGCACAAAGGCCGACGAGTATGGCGGGCAGGCTTTCATTACCGAGTACGCCGCGCCAACGAGCGAGTTGCGAGTAACCCATCCGTTGCTGCAACAGTTGGCTCAGAGGTTCGCTTACGTTACGCGGCTAAACACTGTTATTTCGCCAGAGGAGATGACCGTGGATCCCGTCTTTGACTACGACCCTCAGCTCAAGGACGTATCCAACGTGCGCGACATGAGTGGAATGACTGGGCTGTACCAGTGCGAGCGAGACGAGCGGGCCAGTTCTCCGATTGGACAGCTTCAGTCGTTCGGCGAATCCGCATTCGAAGCGACCGACGAAGACACAGGATCTGAAGCCACTGGCAACGCCCTCTCGGTCGGCACGCTGGTAGCGGGAGTCGTTGCCGGAGTCGTCGGGGTGTCGGTGCTGGGCGGAGCGGTGTATCTGGGGGTTCGGATTGGTCGGCGGGGCAGGGAGTAGGGGTGGGTCAAAGGACGAAAAGGCCAATTCCGAAGTTACGAACTGGCTGGCCGGTCACTCCTGGACCCTGAACTGCGGCAGCATTCGGCCTGACTGACCACTAGCAATCCAGCTACGCACGCGTCCTCTTCCCATACGCGAAAGTGTCTTGGGCGATCTCCGCGCAAGATCCGCCCTAGGGCAATTCGGGAATCAACAACTAGGCATCTTCTTCATTGGCAGAATCCACTATCTCGTCGATTCTCGGCGTGACGACTTCAATGAAGCGACTGAGCGTTTCAACAAGTGTGTTGGCGAAGGATTCGTCAAGATCACCACTCAAGCGTGTAACTCCAAGCTCTCCCGACCTATCCTCGTAGACGCTTAGGTCAGACAGTTTGTCTTCCAAGTCGGCAATCTCATTCTGGTTGTCCGAGAAGCCTATGTTTGCTTTCCATGCGGCCTCGGCACGATCGCTCTCTGGAGATAGATTGATGTGGTAATGGACTCTCCAATTGCCCCAGAACGGTCTCGAATACCACATATGCCAGTAGCGCAGAGAAGGATCTCCTCCTGCCCAACGGCTAGTCTTGTCCGGCTTGAGATAGGCTGGCAGCCGGTCTAAGGTCCGATCCGAAACTCTCCTAAGAAAGCGTGTAACATCATCCCCTCGATTCCTTGCGAAAGTCTGAGCCAATTTGCTGGCCCCAGACTCGACGCGTCGATTGTCGCCTGACGAGCCGTCGATTCCTGGTACGGGAATACTAGTGTGTGATTGAACGTATAGCGACGCAGTCTGGACGTCCCGATAAGGTATCAACTGAACACAAGTGATCAAGTCTTCACCCGGGGCTTTCTCGTTGAGCCAGAGAGCGGCGGATGTCACTTCCGGAGCGAACCGATGGCTGGCTAGGATGATGCGCTGGTCGTTATTCAGCGCATTCAGGTCGTCGTCGTTGAGATGTTGCAGAAGCCTGTTTGTCGCGTCCTCTTCCGACAGTTTGCTGTAGTCCGCAAGCATGCGAATGATGTCCTCCACGCTGGCTCGCCGGAGGTAGCTGGCGTACTTGATGGCTTGCCAGTGGGCGTCGGCGCCGGAGTCGTCGCGCTTGAGTTCGATTACCACCAGCTTGCCGTCCGCGTCCACCGCCAGCAGGTCCAGCCGCTCGTTCACCCGATCGAAGCCGCTGAACTCCTTTCCGATGATCAACAGATCTTCGCCCAAGATGCCGGGGTTGGAGGCGATCCACTCCTGGATGTCGCGCCGTTCTTGAAATCCCAGGCGGGCGAAGTCGACTTCCGCGATCTTCTCGGATTCGCGATTCTCGGGGTTGATTCGGAATAGCTGGGGTTCGGCGCTCATGTGCTTTTTCTCCGGCGTGTCAGGTCTGTGGGGGAAGGTCTTGGTTCGACAGGCTCACCGCGAACGGCAGTTAGCTCGCCGCGAACTCAGAGGGGCTACTTTCCGTGGTCGGGGACAGGCAGCTTACGGCGAACGGGAGGATGCGGCCAGGAACCGCCAACTCAGGGCGACGATGACCGCGGCGGTTAGTTGGACGAGGATGAAGATGGCGGCGGATTGGGGGGCGATTCCGGAGAACGTGTCGGTGAAGATGCGGCCGATGGACACGGCGGGGTTGGCCACGCCGGTGGACGAGGTGAAGTAGTAGGCGCCGGCCACGTAGGCGCCCACGGCGCCGGGCAGGAATCCGAAGGACCTGGTAGCGACGAGCGTGAATATCAGGCTCAGCAGGCCAACGGTCGCCACGAGGTCGCCGAGCCAGGTGAAGGGGGCGTCACGGACGGTGCTGGAGATTTCGGCTATAGGCAGCCCGAACATGAGATTGGCGAGGAGGGCGCCGACGATCCCGCCGGCGATCTGGGAGGGCAGGTAGCTCGCAGCGTCACGCCAGGGAAGCTGTCCCACGGCGGCGGCCGTGATAGTGACGGCGGGGTTGACGTGGGCGCCGGACACGGGCCGAAGCGCGGCGATGATGGCGGCCAGGGCAAAGCCCGTGACCAAGGCGTTCTGGAGAAGTTGGAGGCCGGCGTCAGCGGGACTGAGACGCTGAGCCATGATGCCGGAACCGACGATGGCGATGAGGAGCCAGGCGGTACCGAAAAACTCCGCCACCGCCCGTACTTGGAGCGATGGCGGAGTCTTCACGGCTGAGCGAACTCGGCGTGGTCGTCAGGCGGACGGGGCGCCGTTGGAGCCAGAGCCGTCGGCGTCCTGGCCGAGGGTTTCGCCTACGTCGGGCCAACGCTCGTTGCGGGAGGGAATCTGGCCGGTGGTGAGGTAGATGACTCGCTCGGCGATGTTGGTGGCGCGGTCACCGATGCGTTCCAGGTTGTGCGCGACCCAGATGAGCCAGGTGGCGCGCTGGATGTTGCGCGGGTTCTGGTACATAACCGTCAGCAACTCGCGGAAGACCTGATCGTAGAGCAGATCGACCTCGTCATCGGCGTGCCAGACCTGGCGCGCCTTGGCGTCGTCTCGCTCGTTCAGGGCAGTCAGGCTGTTGTGCAGCATGCCGATGGCGATATCCGCCATGCGCGGGATGTCGATCAGCGGCTTGAGCGGGGGATCGTCGCCCATACGGATGCTGATCTTGGCGATGCCCTCGGCATAGTCGCCCATGCGTTCGAGTTCCCAGGCCACCTGCATGCCGGTCACCAGCACGCGCAGGTCGCCCGCCATGGGCTGCTGGGTCGCCATGACGTCGATGCACAACTCCTCAAGCGCCAGATGCCGCTCGTCGATGTCGTCGTCTTCCTCGATGATCCGGCGCGCAAGCTCCAGGTCGCGCAGGCGGAGCGACTCGATGGAACGCTTGATCGCCTTCTCAACCATGCTCCCGATGAGCAGGATTTCATCCTGCACATGCTGGAGTTGGTTTTGGTATTCGGTCCGCGGCGACATGACCTCCTCCGTCCTAGCCGAACCGGCCGGTGATATAGGCCTCGGTGCGCTGATCAGACGGGGTCGTAAAGAGCTTCTGCGTGTTATCGAGTTCGACCAGGATGCCGGCCCCGGATTCACCCACCGTGAAGAAGGCCGTGCGGTCGGATATCCGCGCGGCCTGCTGCATGTTGTGGGTGACGATGATGATCGTGAGCTGCTCGCAGAGCTCGCGGATCAGGTCTTCGATGCGGGTCGTGGCGATGGGGTCGAGCGCCGAGCACGGCTCGTCCATCAGCAGCACGTCAGGGTCCACCGCCAACGCACGCGCGATGCACAGCCGCTGCTGCTGCCCGCCGGACAGCGCCAGTCCGCTCTTCTTCAGATCGTCCTTGACCTCGTCCCAGAGCGCGGCGCGCTTGAGCGACGTCTCCACGATCTCGTCCATCTCGCCCCGATAGCCGTTGACCCGCGGGCCGTAGGCCACGTTGTCGTAGATCGACTTGGGGAACGGATTGGGCTTCTGGAACACCATGCCGACCTGCCGACGAATCTCGACGGGATCCACCGAGCGGTCGTAGATGTCCTGGTTGCGAAACGTGACCACGCCCTCGCTGCGGGCGCCGGGGATGAGTTCGTTCATTCGATTGAAGCAGCGGAGGTAGGTGCTCTTGCCGCAGCCGGATGGGCCGATGATGGCCGTGACCTGACGGGCCAGGACATCGATGTCGATGCCGTCCAGAACCAGGGTGTCGCCATACCAGAAATTGAGGTCCCTGGTCATGAGGATCACCTCCGACTGCCCGTTCGTACCAGGCTCGAGGGCGGTTGCGGCGTCCACGGTGCGCTGGTCAAGGCGCAGGTTGATCACTGAAGCCCCCTCTGCATGCGGTATCGGAGATAGACGGCCGCGGAATTCGCAATCAGCAGCACGACCAGCAGAACCACGATCCCCCCGGCCGCCAGACTGTGGAACTCCTTCTGAGGCAGCGAGACCCAGTTGAGGATCTGAATCGGCAACACCGTGAAGAGGTCCATGGGGCCCTGCGGGTCGAACGCGATGTAGGTGAGCGCACCGATCATGATGAGCGGGGCGGTCTCACCAATGGCGCGGGCCAGCGCCAGGATCGTGCCGGTGAGAATGCCGCCGGCGGCCGCCGGCAGCACGGTACGCCGCACCATCTGCCAGCGCGAGGCGCCCAGAGCAAACGCGCCTTCGCGCAGCGAATCGGGCACGGCGCGAATAGCCTCGCGCGAGGCCACGATGATGAGCGGCAGGATCAGCAGCGACAGGGTCATGGACCCCGCCAGGAGGCTGCGGCCCAGCCCGAACCAGCGGACGAACAGCGCCAACCCCAGAATGCCGTAGACGATGCTGGGGACCCCGGCCAGGTTGGCGATGTTGAGCTGGATGAGGCGCGTCATCCAGTTGTCCGGCGCATACTCTTCCAGATAGATCGCCGCCCCGACGCCGACCGGAAAGGCGAGCGCCGCCGTGAGCCCCAGCAACCAGAGCGTGCCCAGCAAGGCTGAGCGCAGCCCGGCATCCACGGGAAAGCGCGACGGATAGCTGGTAAGGAAGTGGCCGTCCACCTGGTTGGCGCCTTCCGTAAACACGTCAATCAGCAGCGCGGCCAGCATGATCAGCCCGAGCATGGTCGCGATGATGGTGAGGCCGTAGAAGATCCAGCCAGACATGCGCCGCCGTCCCGAGCGGGGACGCCATTTCTCCGCCGACCTGGCCGCAGCGGTCGCCTGGGCGCTCATTCGTACGCCTCACGAAAGCGCCGCATGATGACGTCGCTCAGGATGTTCATGACAAACGTCGTCATGAACAGAAGGGTGCCGACCGCGAAGATGGTGCGGAACTCGATCGTGTCCTGCGGCGTGTCGCCCAGACTGACCGACGCGATGTAGGCCGTCATGGTTTGCATGCCTTTGAGGAGATCAAAGCCCAGATCCGGCCGCCCACCGGCCGCAAGGTAGACGATCATGGTTTCGCCGATCGCCCGCGACACGGACAGGATGATCGCGGCGAGGATGCCCGAGAGGGCGCCGGGCATGACCACGCGGGTAACGACTTCGAACTTGGTGGCGCCCAGCGCGAAGGCGCCCTGACGCAGGTCGCGGGGCACGGCGCGCAGCGCGTCTTCGCTGATCGACGCCAGCATCGGCAGGATCATGAATCCCATCACGATGCCGGCGCTGGCGACGTTGAACCTGCTGGTCTGGGGAAAGATTCCTTCCAGGATGGGGGTGACGAACAGCAGGGCGAAGTAGCCGTACACCACCGTGGGGATGCCAGCCAGGATTTCAAGCACCGGCTTGATCACGCCGCGAAGGCGCGGGGGCGCATATTCGCTCAGAAAAACCGCGGTCAGCAGCCCGATCGACACCGCAACCGCCAGGGCAACCGCGGCCACCGCGAGGGTGCCGTTGACCAGGGGCAGAACGCCGAAATGCTGCGAGGCGAACAGCGGCGTCCAACGGGTGCCGGTGAGGAAGTCGAGGACGGGAACTTCACCGAAGAATTGGATGGTCTCGCCCAGCAACGTGACCACGATGCCGACGGTGGTGAGCACCGAGAGGGCCGCGCAGGCGAACAGAACCGCATGCACGAGCCGCTCGACGATCATGCGGCGGCGGCGTGTCCCCAGGTCGAGCTTAGAGCCGTTCCCGGGCGCGGCCGACGGCGCGTCAGGAGAGCGTGACGCGAGTTTGGCGCTATCCATTCACTCTCCCGGACGCGCCGCGTCCGCCTCCCAGGCTTCCAGCATTGCGTCGGGTCCGGCGGTGACGGCAGCAACGGAAATCGCGTGCGTTCCAGCCGCTTGCCAGACACGCGAACGTGGGCGCACGCCTGGGGACCGGCCCCACGCAGGCGCCGCCGGGTCCGGTGCGTACGGTGATGCCTCCACGGAACAGGGCTGAGCGAGCCAGCGCACTCAGGCGAACCCCGCCTGGCCTGGTGACAGTTCCCGGAACGTTGTCAGGTTTGCGATCGTCGGCCTCGCCGCGGTCGGTGCGCGCGCCATGTCCGCCGCGGCCAGCGTACAAAACGAGAATCGCCCGCTCCGGCGGGAAGCGACCCTGGGGCCAGTTCCCGCCAGCGTGTCTCGTTCGCCCCCGTACCCAACGTGGCGCGTCGGGGAGAGCAGCGGAAGCGTCCGAGGGGCGGTCATGGAACTAGGCGCCGGCTTTCCAGGCTTCCAGCACCGAGTTGGGACTGGCCGTCACGCCATCCATGGCGGTCACGGTGCCCGTCTTGCGAGTGGCAAAGCGCTCGAGCGCGATGTCGTACATCTCGCTCGGCAGCGGCACGTAGCCGACATCACTCGCCAGTCCACCAGCGTTCTTGAGGTAGAACTCGATGAAGGTCTGGATCTCCGGCCGCTCGGCCGCCGCGGTGCTCACGTAGATGAAGATCACGCGCGAAAGCGGCGCGTACTTGCCGGTCAGGACGTTTTCGCTGTTGGGGAACACCGGGCCGGCGCCGCCGTCGACCTGCAGCGCTTTCAGGAGGCCCTGGTTTTGCTCGAAGTACGCCAAACCGAAGAAACCCAGGGCGCCGGTGTCGCCGGAAACCCCCTGCACCAGCACGTTGTCGTCCTCGCTGGGCGTGAAGTCGCCGCGGCTGGCGCCTTCCTCACCGTTCACGGCCTTGGTGAAGTAGTCGTAGGTTCCGGAGTCGGTGCCCGGGCCGTAGAGCAGAAGCGGCTGGTCCGGCATCCCCTCACGGATCTGGGACCAGTTCGTGATCGTGTCTTCAGACTCCGGCGCCCACATCATCTGCAACTCTTCGACCGTGATGCTGTCGCCGACCCAATCGTTGTCCGGGCTCACGACAACCGCGATCCCGTCAATCGCCACGGGCAGCTCGATGTACGCGATGCCGTTGTCGTCGCAGAGTTCCTGCTCCGACCCCTTGATGAAGCGTGAGGCGTCGGAGATGTCGGTTTCCTTCACGCAGAACTTCTTGAACCCGCCGCCCGTGCCGGAGATGCCGACCGGGACGCGCACGTCCGGAAATTGCTTCTGAAATTCCTCTGCCACGGCCTGGGTGATGGGACCGACCGTGCTGGAGCCGTCCACCAGGACGGTTCCCGAGATGGGGCCGGCGGGCGGGGTGACCTCGACCATCACTTCCTTCGTGACGGCAACTTCCTCGCTGGCCGCCTGCGTCTCGCCGCAGGCGGCCAGCACCGCGGCGCCAGCGGCCGCCAGGGATCCGAACGCGGTTGCCCGCAGAACGCGCCGTCGGCTGATTGCACTCACGAAATGGCCTGCCTCTCCAAAACCATGCGGTCTACGTTGACCAGTGAAACCGTATGCGCCGCACGTCAACGGGCAGCACCGGAGGTTAAACGGACGTTTAACGTTGACTTAGCGGTCTGTAAATGCGGCCCGGCCGCTGGCGTGTCGTCGACTGGCCCTTCCTTGTGTCCCGAAAAAGAAGGCCGTCGCGTGTGGGGCACGCGACGGCCAAGGGGTGGGGAAGGGTGCGGCTCGGGGTGGCGCTAGTACCCGATAGGCCTACAACCCGTCTGGTTGGCGAGGTTGGTTGGCCAGCAGCAGCATCCAGAACGGAAGTCGACGCGACTGGTCCGAGCAGTGCTTTGGGCGCTGGCTCGGTGATTCACGTCTCGGCGCTCCCTGCGGCTTCGGCTGACGAAAGGAACCTTAGCCGGGCGGAGTGAGCGGACGGTTAGCCGACGCGAACGCTGGTTGAATGAATGCTTAAGCTTCCGCGCCAACAGGCTGGCGGACGGGTTCGCTGAGGGGCAGGGCGATGCTGAAGGTTGCGCCGCGCCCCAGGCCGGGCGACTCGGCCCAGATGCGTCCGCCGTGCTGTCGGACGGTATGGCGCGCAATGGACAGCCCAAGCCCAGCGCCGGCGCCGCTACGCGACGGGTCGGCCTTGTAGAAGCGTTCGAAGACGCGGTCCAGTTCGTCCAGCGCCAGGCCGGCGCCGCTGTCGCGCACGCTAATAATCGCTTCGCCGTCCCGTCGTTGGGTCGAGACCTGGATCGATCCCGACGGCGGCGTGAACTTGATGGCGTTGTGCACGAGGCTCATCACGACGCGTCCGGCGCGGTCGGGATCGGCTTGCACCGGCAGTGCTTCGCGATCCATCGCGAGTTCCAACGTGACGTCGTGCCTGGCCGCCTGGGCTCGCAGACGGTCGGCCGCGGGAGCGACGACCTGGTTGAGGTCGACCTGTGCAAGGTTGAGGTCGGCCATGCCGGATTCGATGCGCGCCAGGTCCAGCAGCTCGGCGATGATCTGGCTCATCCGCTCGACCTCGACTCCGATCCCGTGCAGAAACTCGCTGCGGCTTTCGGGGTCGGCGGCGGCGCCATCCTGCAGAGTCTCCACCAGCGCCCGCAGCGCGGTGAGCGGCGTGCGCAACTCGTGTGAGACGTTGGCGACGAAGTCGCGGCGGACGGTCTCGGTCTGTCGCAGGTCTGTTAGGTCGCGGAGCAGCACCAGGCGCTGACGCAAGCCGGGGACGCCAAGCGGCACGGCGATGGCGTGGACTTCGCGTTCGGTGGCGCCAACCGCCAGCAGTCGCGCGGCCGGTTGCTCGGTGAATGCTGGCGCCCGGATGAATTCGACCAGGTCGTTATCGCGCAGGGCGTCGGCCAGCGAGGCCTGTCCCTCCATGCGCGCCCGAACGTCCAGCATGTCGGCGGCGGCCTGGTTGACCAGGCTGACAGTGGTGTCGGCCTCGACGATCACGACGCCGTCGGTCATGGACGCCAGCACGGTTTCCAGGCGCGCATGGTCGTGTTCCAGCGCCCGCGATTCCGCCTGCAAGGCGTCGGTGGTGTCAGCAATGACTCGGGTGAGTTCGCGGATTTCCGGGCCGCCGGTGCGGGGGAACGGCTCCACGCCTTCCGGCGAGAGCAGGCTCTCGGTCGACCGCCAGACCTGCCGGAGGGCCCGAACCTCTCTGTTCATCAGATAGGCCGTAAGGCCGGCTGCGAGCGCGCCGCCCACCAGTGCGGCGAGGATGAGGGTTCCAGCCAGTCCTCCGCGCCCGTCCGGCGCCGATTGCGTGGCCAGCACGATTCCGACGATGAGCACGGCGGCCAGCACTCCGGCCACCGCCCCCAGGGCGGCGCGGGTGCGCAACCCACCGGCCGGTCGCATCACCCCACGAACCGGTAGCCCACGCCGCGTACCGTCTCGATGCGCGTGGGGTTGGAGGGGTCGTCTTCGATCTTGCGCCGGATTCCGCGAACGTGGACGGGCACGGTGCGGGTGTCGCGGGTGTAGGTGTAGCCCCAGACGTGCTCCAGCAGCTGCTCGGCGGAGTACACGCGTTCGCGGTTACGCATCAGGAATTCCAGGAGCTCAAACTCCTTGGGCTTCAGGCGGATCGGCTGGTCATGCAGCGTGACCTGGCGGGTAGCCCGGGAGAGGGTCAACTCGCCAGCCTCGATCATGTCGCGGGCAGGGGCATCGGCGTGACGAATCTCCTCCCGCAGCAACTCGCGACGACGCAGCATGGCCTTTACGCGCGCCATGAGTTCCCGCATGGAGAACGGCTTGGTCATGTAGTCGTCGGCGCCGATCTCGAGACCGACCACGCGGTCGATTTCATCGTCGCGGGCGGTCAGCATCAGGATGGGAACCGCACTGGAGCGTCGAATCTGGCGGCACACGTCAAACCCATCCATGCCGGGCAGCATGAGGTCCAGCACCACCAGGTCAGGCTGGCTGGCCAACGCCAGCTCCAGCGCGCGTTCGCCGTCGGACGCCGTTTCAACCTGATAGCCCTGGCGTCGCAGGTTGTAGGCGATGGTTCGGGCCAGGCTCACTTCGTCCTCGACGATCAGAACCCGGGCCAATGTGTTTCTCCGCGCGCCCGACACTCGGGCCTTTGCCTGCAACGCTCAACTATACGCAGGGCAGGGCCGCCCTTCAGAACGCAGGCTCGGGCCGTTCAACAATTGTTAATCCACGTGAATACAGCGAAAACCCCAGAAAACCCGGACTGAGTGGCGACTGCGCCGTGCGCGACCGGTTGAAAAGACTGCGATACTGCGGCGACCAGACAATTTGGAGCATTCGTGTGGCCCACGCTGCCGCCGATATCCGGCTGAGCCGCTTCAACCCGCTCACGCGCATCCTATCGTTTGACGATTTTGACGACGGGCTGCACGGCTGGTGCGAACTGGTCGGCAACCACAACGGCGATCTCAACGAGGTCCAGCCGGTCTTCAAGGACATGCGCCCAGCCCAACTGAGCACCTGCACGTTTTTCGACATCGGGACGCACGGCGCGGTGGACGGCACCTATTCGCTGAAGCTGGCCACCCGTGCGCGTCGCTTCCACCAGGCGGTCGCCATCAAGCGGCTCACGGCGGCGGCCGATGGCCTGGTCCAGGTCGAAGCTTGGTTCACCTACAAGGCCGAGCAGACGTTTGGCTTCGGGGATCCGGGCGCGCGCGCCTGGGACGGCAACTATCACCCGTCCGAGGCTCACTTCGGTTCATTCACGCTCTGGAACGACATCTGCGAGGGCACCAGTCCGCGAGATCGCTACCACGCCGCGCTGCGCTACGAGAACACGAACGAGGCAGGCGAGTTCACCCAGCGCTGGCTCTACAAGACCGGTCTGCATCCCACGACGCGGATGCTGCGCGGCGGGTTCGACTCCACCCAGAACGACGTGCACGTGGCGAAGCCGGACATGTGGGCGCCCGTGCCCGGCGGCGACCAGCAGCTGTGCTTCAACGAGGTGCCCACCAAGGTCAACTGGCACTACTTGCGCTGGTTATTTGACCTGTCCACGCGCCGCAACACCGAGCTGCAGGTCAACGACCTGACCATGGACCTGCGCGACATCCCGGTCCTGCGCTTTGACGAGGGCTACTGGGGCATCAACCGGCTGCTGAACTTCTGCTTCGACGTCCGCACCACCAGCGACGTGCGCAATTTCCTTTTTCTGGACTCCGTCCTCCTCTCGGCGGACTGGTAGGCGGCCATGCGTCATGCATTTACCGCGGTCATCGAGAAGAACGCGACCTTTCACGGGGACTTCGAGACGGAGCCGTATGAGTGCGCCTGGGCTTCCGAGGCGCGTTGGTTCATCCACGTGGCTGAACTGGAAGGCGACGGCGCCAGCCTGAGTGCCCGCGTCCAGGTGTCGCCCGATGGGCTGGCCTGGTGCGACGAAGGATCGGCGTTCGAGCCAATCTCGGCGCCAGGCATGTCCTCGCTGCCGGTGCGCGACTTCGGCGGCTGGCTGCGGCTGGATTGCGGCCTCGAAGGCGCGGATCCCAGGGTCAGGTTGATGATCTACCTGGTGCTCAAGGAATAGATGTAGCGCAGGACCGGTTCGCGAACCGCCTGAGTTCAGTTCGGCAACCGAAGCGAAGTTCCCGGTGAAGGGGAGGAAGGGCATTCCATGAAAGCCGTCGTATATGACGAGGTTGGCGGCCCGGGAGTTCTCCACCTGGCCGACCTACCGACGCCTGAGCCGGCCGAGGACGAAGTGCTGGTGCGCGTGCTGGCCGTGGCGGTGGACTTTATCCAGCTGCACATCCGGCACGGGGGCAGCGGGCGGATCGGATCGCCCAACGAGCCGGCGTACGGCCTGGGGCGGCCGCCGCGAATTCCAGGCGGTACGGCCTGCGTGGAAGTCATTGAACGGGGCACGTCCGCAGGCGACGTGGCGGTCGGCGAACGACACCTGGTGGGCGGCCTGCGACCAGGTTCCTACGTGGAGTTCGGCGTCGTTTCGGCCGACAGCCTGTCGCGCGGAACGGCGGCGGCGCCCGGCCCCACGGCGTTCCCCGAGGGCTTTAGCCCCGTGGAAGCCGCCGCGTTCAACTACGCGCCAGTGGCGTACCACACGCTGCGGGTTGCCGCCGGATTGTCCGCCGGTGAAACCGTGCTAATTCACGCCGCCGCGGGCGGGACCGGCGTGCTGGCCGTGCAACTGGCCAAGCACTTCGGCGCGACGGTCATCGGCGTGGCCAGCAGTGACGCGAAGCTGGACCTGGTGCAGTCACTTGGGGCCGACCGCGTGATCAACTCACTTAAGGCCGACGTCATTTCAGAAGCTCTGCGCCTGACGGACGGCGCGGGCGTGGACGTGGTCTGGGACCCCGTGGGCGGTGAGGTATTCGAGCAAAGTCCGCGCGCGATGGCCGAGGGCGGGCGGCTGGTGAGCCTGGGATCCAACTCGTTCACCGGCGCGGGCGTGGTGGAATTCTGGTCGTTCTGGGTGAAGAACCTGCGCCTGATCGGCTGGGGCGGCCGCAGCAACGCGGACGCGCACGCGCCGGAGATCATGCGCGAGCTGATCGATCTCGCCGAGTCGGGCCGACTGCGGCCGGTGGTCGGCGGGACGTATCCATTTGCGGAAGCCGCCGCCGCGCATGCGGCGATCGAGGCACGGACACCTATAGGGAAGGTTGTGCTGGTGCCGTAACGTGCGTATGCGACGCGCAGAACCCGCGCCGATCGACGTCTGGCGCTCCTTGACCGCTCCAGTTCATTTATATGTAATTTAGGCGTTTTATGCGATCTCCATAAAATCGCTAACTTTCGTATACAATCATCCATGGATCCGGTTCTCAATCCGTACGCCCCGGGGGCAGGCACGCGCCCACCGGAGTTGGCCGGTCGCGACGAAATGCTCGAGGCCGCGCGAATCGCCTTGGCCCGGACTCGGATTGGCCGTCCGAGCAAGAGCACCCTGATGGTGGGACTGCGTGGCGTCGGCAAGACGGTGCTGCTCGACAGAATCAGGGAAGACGCCGAGGGGCAGGGGATGTATGCGCTGTCAGTGGAAGCGCCCGAAACCCGCTCGTTGCCCTCCTTCCTGGCACCTCAGTTGCGTCAGGCCTTGCTTCGACTCTCCCGCCAGGCAGCCGCGCGACATCTGGCGCAGCGCGGGCTGCGAGCGCTTGCGGGATTTGCCACGGCGCTGAAGGTGAAATACCAGGACATCGAGATCGGCCTCGACTTCGACCCTGAACCAGGGCTGGCTGACAACGGAGACCTGGAGACAGACCTACAGGACCTCTTGCAGGCCGTCGGCGAGGCCGCCAGGGCAGATGCGAGCTGCGTGGCGCTGGTAATCGACGAACTCCAGTACGTGGAAGAGGACCAACTAGCCGCGCTGATCACGGCCTTGCACCGGACAGCCCAGCGTCAACTTCCCGTGACGATGATCGGTGCCGGGCTGCCGCAGGTGCGGGGACGTATGGGACGAGCCAAGTCGTATGCCGAGCGGCTCTTCGACTTCCCCGAGATTGGCGCGCTGTCGCCTGACGACGCTCGACGGGCGATCGCGAAACCTGCGGCGGACGAGGGGGTGGAAATCGAGCCGGAGGCCCTTGATCTCATCGTGGCAAAGACGCAGGGCTACCCGTATTTTCTACAGGAGTGGGGCAAGCACACGTGGGATGTCGCCGAAAGCTCTCCAATCACGGCCGCTGAAGTGGAGGCTGCATCGCAACTTGCCATCGCCGACCTTGATCAGAGTTTCTTCCTCGTCAGGTTCGACCGGCTGACGCCCGCGGAGAAGCGCTACCTGCGCGCGATGTCGGAACTGGGCCCGGGTCCACACCGCTCCGGAGGCATCGCTCGAATACTGGGACGGCGCGTCAATTCCTTAGCGCCAACTCGCAGCAATCTGATCAACAAGGGCATGGTGTGGAGCCCGAGTCACGGAGACACGGCCTTCACCGTGCCGATGTTTGACGAATTCATGCAACGCATCATGCCGGGCGCCTCGTGGCGTAACGCCTGAGGAGTTCAGTTTCTCTGACGGAGCCCACCACAGCGGTTACCGCTGGATCGGCGGCGAGCGGCGGATGGACCTGTTCGACGCGGGCAATCACCTTGTTAAGCAGAACAGGACCGTCGCATTGGAGCAACTCGCTCAGGTCTGGGACGACACGGGACGGGTCTTGCAAACACTTGGCGGGTGCGCCACGGCTTCGGCGAGGGCGGGCGGCTGGTGAGCCTGGGATCCAACTCGTTCACTGGCGCGGGCGTGGTGGGGTTCTGGTCGTTCTGGGTGAAGAACCTGCGCCTGATCGGCTGGGGCGGCCGCAGCAAAGCGGACGCCCATGCGCCGGCGATCATGCGCGAGCTCATCGATCTGGCTGAGTCGGGCCGGCTGCGGCCGGTGGTCGGTGGGACGTATCCATTTGCGGAAGCCGCCGCCGCGCATGCGGCGATCGAGGCACGCACGCCGATCGGAAAGGTAGTTCTGGTTCCGTAGCGGTTTGGTCAGATTCGCGCCCTTTCCCATCCCAGCGACTTCCCGCGTCTAAACAGCAGATGAGACTTAGCTCTGGCGTTAGCGGTGTGGGACCTCGCCCGTGAGCTGGTTGCCCCGAAGGTTGAGAATTTCAAGATCGGGAAGACGATCCAGTTCCGGCGAGACCGTGCCCGTGAACTGGTTATTGGCCAGGTCCACGACCCGAAGTTCGAAGAACGAACCCAGCCACGAGGGGATAGTGCCCGTCAGCTGATTGGACGATAGAACCAGGTACTTGAGGTTGCTCAGGCGCCTCAGATCCCACGGGATGTCACCGGTGAGAGCGTTGCCCCAGAGGTTTAGCCTCTCGAGCTTGGTCAGCGAACTCAGCTCCGCTGGGATCGTGCCTGTCAGTTGGTTGTCCCCGAGATACAACCGCTTCAGGTTTGTCAGCGCTGCCAGTTCGGTCGGGATTGGTCCCGTGAATTGGTTGCCCCAGAGATATAGCCGTTCCAGCTTTCTCAGGGCACTCAGTTCCAGTGGGATCGGTCCGGTCAACCGATTGCAGCACAGATCCAGCCGCTCCAGGCTTGACAGCCTGCTGAGTTCTGTTGGGATGGGTCCGGTCAGCCGGTTGCCACCGAGGTCCATCCTAGTCAGGCTGGCCAGCGAACCCAACTCAGGCGGGACTTCCCCCGCCAGTTCGTTGTTCCAGAGATGCAGCCCCTCAAGCTTGGTTAGGGAGCCCAACTCCGGAGGGATCTCCCCGGTCAGGGCGTTGCAGCAGAGGGCCAGCTCCTCAAGGTTGGAGAGCTCGCTCAGCTCGCGTGGGACCGGCCCTGTCAGGCGGTTGTAGCCAAGGTGCAGAATCCTCAGCTCGCTCAGCTTGGCAATTTCGGGGGGAATAGCTCCGGCCAATTGGTTGTAGGTCAGGTGCAGTTCCTTCAGGTTGGTCAACATCGACAAGTGCGGCGGGATGGGCCCTGTGAAATTGTTCCCCCATAGAAAGAGGGCCTCAAGGTTGGTCAGACGGCCGAGCCAGGCAGGGAGCGGACCAGTGAGTTGGTTACCCCCGACCCCAAGTTCCTTGAGGTTGCTGAGGGCGCTGAGCTCGCGTGGGAGCGGGCCGGCGAACTGGTTGCTTCTGAGATGCAGGTATTCCAGTTCGGACAGCGAACCGAGCCAGGGTGGGATCGCGCCGGTAAGTTGGTTGGCACCGAGGTCAAGCTCTTTGAGACCGACGAGTGCGCTTAACTCGGACGGGATGGGCCCTGTGAAGTCGTTCCCCCAGAGATACAGCACCTGAAGATTGGACAGCGCACCGAACCACGGTGGGATCGGGCCCGATAATTGGTTGTCGCCTAGATTCAGCTCCCTCAGGCCGGAGAGCGCAACCAGTTCCCGTGGGACTGGGCCTGTGAGTTCGTTGCCCCAGAGAAGCAGTTCCTCCAAGTTGGTGAGCGCGCCCAACTGCGGTGGGATAGGCCCGGTGAACTGGTTGTCCGCAAGGCTGAGGATGCGCAAGCCTCTGAGGTGGCTCAGCCACGGGGGAATACCGCCAGTCAGCTGATTCTCGCTAAGGTCCAACTCCCTGAGGCTCGTCAGCGTCCTTAGCTTCGGGGGAATCGGCCCCGTCAACTCGTTCTGACTGAGATACAGATCGCGCAGGTTCGTCAGACTGCTCAACTCCGGCGGAATGGGTCCCGTCAGTTCGTTTCCCCAGAGAAACAGGCCCTCAAGTTGGGGCAATTGCCCAAGCCAAGGTGGCACTACTCCCGTGAGACGGTTCCCCCCGATGCCAAGCTCCCGAAGGTTTACCAGCGCACTCAGCTCAGCCGGGAGCGGCCCAGTCAACTGGTTACTCTCCAGGTGAAGCTCGACAAGATTGGTCAGCTTGCCGAGTTCCGGAGGGATCGGCCCCGCCAACTCGTTCGCACCCAGCTTCAGCGCGTACAGTTCGGTGAGCGCGGCCAACTCGGGTGGGATCACACCGGTCAACTGGGATCCCGTCAGGTTCAAGTCGATCACGCGCCACGGCCAACCGCCGACGACAACGCCGTACCACTCCCCGATGTAACGGTCAGAGTCCCAGTTCAGGTCTGCTTCGCCGGCCAGCTTGTCTCTAAGCGCTAGGAGCGTCGCGCAGTCCTGAACCAGCCCGGGGTTCTTCTGTGGCTCCCGCACGGCGACACCATTGGCACATGCTCTTCGCTCGCCACACGCAGCAAGGACAGCCAGCGCCACGGCCGACAGCAGAACCGCGAGCACCCGCATGGCCCGCCTACATCTTCGCTCCTTCAAGGAGAATATATGCAGGTCAAAGAGGTCAGCTCCCAGTCGAGACGCTGTTTGATGTCAGGTCGTTAGAGCACTTTCACACTAATACGAAGCTTGGCAAGTGAGGATCTACCTGAAATGCGGCGGACTTCGCTCTAGGCAGCAAGAGTGAGCTTGGTCTGACGCACGGCGTAGCGCGGTCGGTCTCAGATGCTGCCGTCGATCACGATGTCCAGCAGGAGGGGGCCGCCGCGGTCGAGGGCCTCGGTAAGGGCGGGGGCAACGCGGGTGGGGTCCTCGATGCGTTCGGATTGGACGTTCATGGCTTGGGCGATGGCGGCGAGGTCGAAGGGTTGGTCGAGGTCCATGCCGATGTACTGGCTGGGTCGATCGGGTTCGTGGAGCACGTCGCCGAACCAGCGGCGCAGATTGAGCTTGAGCACGCGATAGCCGGCGTTGTTGCAGATGCAGTAGACGACGGGAATCTGGTAGGCGGCGGCGGTCCAGAGCGCCTGCACGGTCAGCATGGCGCTGCCGTCGCCGATCACGGCGACCACGCGCTGGTCGGGTGCAGCCAGTGCTACGCCCAGCGCCCCACCCATGCCCCAGCCGATGGCCCCGCCGGCACGCTCGGCCTGCACACGTCGTCGCTGGTCAAAGGTGACGGCTGCATGCAGGTCCGGCCGGCAGGAGATGCTGTCGTCCACGACGATGACGTCGGCCGGCAGACCTTCGGCCAACCCGCCCATCATGGCGGTAGAAGGCATCGGTCTGGCGCCGTCCATGGCTGGCGGCGAGGCGCGACGACCGGCGTATCCGGCCCCCAGGCTCTCGGCGCGACGACGGGCCGCGTCGGCCTGCGCCGGCGTCTGCAACTCGCTGACGCCAGCGTAAATCTCGTCCAACCCCAGCGCCACGTCGGACCAGATACCAACCTCGGTCGGCTCGATCCGACCGATCGCATCCTGGTTTATGTCAAGGTGAACCAGGCGCGCGCCGTCTGACAGGATGCCGGTGGCGGGAGCGAAGAAGTCGTGAAACACGCGGACGCCAACCGCCAGCAAGACGTCGGTCTCGGCGAAGGCTTCTCGGTATAGCCCAGCGTACGGCGGGAGCTGATTCATCCACTGCGGATGCGAAGTGGGAAACATCATGGTGGGGTAGGAAGCCCCGTAGACGGGCATGCCCAGCAGCTCCGCCACGCGGACCATCTGCTCCACCGCGCCGTATTGGGCGACGCGATCGCCGACGAGAAGCGCCGGACGTTCGGCTGACGCCAGCAACTCGGCCGCGGCCTGGATTGCCTTTGGGTCGGGGACGATCGCGGTGCTGAGGTCGCCTGAGGGGACGACGCGGACTTCCGTCATCTCGTCCAGCGCGTTCTGGGCAAGCGAGACGAAGGTTGGACCGGTGGGCGGGGTCTTGGCTTCGCGGAAGGCGCGGCGCATGACCGATGGAATCTGATCGGCGTTGGTGACCTCGGCGCCCCATTTCGAGAAAGGTCGGGCGAGATCCACAAGATCGGTGCGCCCTTCCGCGACCTTACCGATGGAACTGTTGGCGGCGGTTAGAACCAGGGGCGTACCACCAGCGAAGGCGTTGCACATGAGGCTGAGGCCGTTGGACAGCCCGGTCTCGATGTGCAGGTTCACGAAGGCCGGCCTGCCGCTCTCGCGGGCATAGCCGTCGGCCATGCCCATGGCCACGCCTTCCTGAGCCACCAGGATGTACTCGAGATCGGGATGGCCTTCGAGCGCGTGCATGATGGCGCCCTCGGTGGTGCCGGGGTTGCCGAAGATGTAGCGGACGCCCTCGGCTTCGAGGGCTTCCAACAGGGCGTCGCGGCCGGGTCGGGTCGGCATGGCTCAGGCCGCCTTGATCCAGGCGTTCAGCGCGTCGGCGGCGTCGATTACATACATCTGGCGGCTACCTTCGTGAACGGAGTCGATACAGACCTGCCCGCCGTCACGGCTCCAACGCGGATGCAGGTCGCAGCGGACCGGGCCAGCGTAGCGCGGCGGGGAATGGAAGCGACCAAGCTCCAGGGCCTGCTCGGCCTCTTCGTCATATACCAGCAAGCAGCGTAGACCGTCGGCGCCGGGCTGCGTGTCCATGAGCACAAAACGACCTCCCGGCCGGTAGCTGCAATGGCCGTCCGCCGGGAGAACCGAGCGCCCGACCTCGCGGGCGGCGCCGGAGGACAAGTCCAGCAACCAGAAGCCCATCGGACCCGCTCTGGTGTCCGGATCATCGGGCACGTCAGCCGGTACCGCCGAGAACAGAATCTCCATCGGCGAGCGCCAGCACATATGCGAGGCGCGGGTGGGCCAGATTTCGCTGACGGATCCGCCGTCGATCCGCAGCAGCATGAAACGCGTGCGGTAGCGGGGGGCGCCAGGCGGCCACCAGCGATGCACAAACATCGCCTGCCTGTCGTCGGGGCTGAATATCAGGTGGTTTACCCAGTTGATCGCGCCATGCATCGAGGGATGCGGCCGTACTGACGCGATTTCGTCCAGGGAGACCTTCAGTTCAGCCGCGCCGTTGTCCAGATCGACCAGGTAGATGCCGTCCTCGTCGGGATGGTCCACGCCTTCCCAGGGATCGGCCAGGCCCGGATAGCCGACTTCCGACCGCACGCGAAGGCGGGCGAAGTTGAGACTGAGAGCGCTGCGCTGATCGTGGCTGACTGCGGCGATCGGGCGCTCCAGGACGCGGGACGCTCCTGAATTGATGTCCATCACGCGCGCCGCATAGTGGCCCGCAACCTGGTCGTTGAAGACGATCGTGTTTGGCCCGTGTTCGGGCAGCCAGTGCAGCATGGCGCCCTGCTGCCAGGACCAGGCGTGGGTCTTTGCAACCGCGCGGAAGCGGCAGCCGTCCTCGAGGTCGATTGTGCCGATAGTGGCCGCGTCGTCAGCCGAGGGAATCTCGACGTCGAGGTTTACGCGCTGCGTCAGCAGGTAGCGGCCCGAGATGTCCCAGGAGGGCATGTCGTAGTAGCCGAAGAAATGGCTGGCTGGACCCGACGTGACCCGACGAATCGTGACGCCCCGCGCGGTCTGGATCTTGGATGCCACCTCAGGAGTCCTAAGCCTCGGGCGGGCGGATTGTAGCCGGAGCCGACGGTGCCCTATTCGCCGTAGAGCGTGGTCCTCGGGTAGTAACTCACCCAGCCGAACCAGTAGGCCAGGTGGCCACCCAGCCGGTCCAGCGTCTGTCCATCCGGACCCACCAACGCATCCTCGGTGACCTGCCAGAGTCGGCCCTGCGCATCGCGCACCTGCTCGGTGCCTTCGGTGGGTTGGAAGGTGTGGTCCTTGCGCTCGTAGGCCCGCACTTCCGCCCCGGCGTCCCAGACAGCCGGTCCGCGGATTCGGTCGATACCGACGCCCTTGAGTTCGGGGCCGCCGGCGATGACCACGACCGCCGTATCGCCGACGCTGTCATTGACGACGCGCTCCCTAGCGACGTCAGCGGTCGCGTAGGCGTGCGGTTGCCCGTCGATGTAGAGCGCAAAGATTCGGGCCTTGTCGGCTAAACGATCGACAGCGCCCTCGGCCGGAAACATTGTTTCCGGGCTGGCGAAGTAGCCGCCGTACGGGTTGCCGGGCGTGTAGTCGCGCAGGTGGCCGGTTTCCAGGCTGAGCACCTGGGTGTCGGGATGGCGTGCGTGCCAGGCCTGCCAGGTCGACACGACGACCGGGAGCCGCTTCAGTTCGATTGAGCCGTCCGCCAGCTTGCCGAGCACCGGCTCGCCGGTGAGTTGATTCCAGAGCGTGTGGGTCGTGCGGTCATACATCAGCTTGTTGCTGCGCATCAGGAAACCCGACGAGCCGAACTCGTAGGTGGCATCCCCAACCCGGGTGTCGAACAGGACGCCGGCGCCGCACAAGGTGCAGTAGGCCAACGCCACGGGGACGCCGCCAACCACATCGTTGGCCATTTCGTGCCAGTCCAGGATGCGCAGCGGATAGGCGCGAGCGTCGCCGTTGATCTCGACTCCGAATACCAGTTCCGTGGGCGTGATGTAGTCGGCCTCATCCGCCGGCAGCATGCGGGCGTTGACCAGGGCCGGGATCCCATCCAGCGCGACACCGCCCCAGACGACTTCCTCCACTCGAATCGTGGAAGGCGCGTCCTCGCGGAAGAACGACGGAAAGTCCTCGTCGATCCGGCTGTACAGGCGGCCCTTCCACGTGCGGAACCCGGGCGGCGGTTCCAGGTCGGTAGTGGCGTACCACGTCACCCAGTCAGGCCAGGGCTGCTCGGGGATTCCGGTGAGTTGACTCAAGGCACGAATGGCCGTTGACGGTCCGCCGGGCAAGAGGTCGATTTCCTGTGCGCGCAGGACTTCGATCAGTACTGAAACGAGTCGCTGGTCTCCGCCGGCGCCGGCTTCCTCGATTGCCGCTTCGAGTTCGTCCAAACTGGACGTCGATTGCAGCGTTCTAAACAGGCGCGCCGCCAGGTCATCCTCACCGGCTTGAGCCTGGGTCGATTCCTCGGACTCGGGACCGCAGCCGGCAAGTACACCAGCCATCGCCGCCAGGGCCAGCGCGCGCCGCCGGGTCAGTTGTGGAGCCTTCATTCCTTCGTTCCGCAGCTCGATCGCTGACCTCAGCTTAAGCGTGGGCGGTCAGGCGTGTCGTGCGACAGGTCACATCTGGGCCTTTGTGGCCGCACGTGCCTTAGGCTGAACACAGGTTGGAATGCACAGCACGGATGGGAATCCGACCATGCGGCTCGCAAACCGCGTCATCGGAATCACTGGCGGCGCCTCGGGCATTGGGCGGGCCTGCGCGCTGGCCGCTGCGGCCGAGGGGGCGGACCTGGCGCTGGGCGATATCAACGCCGACGGCCTGGCCGAGACGGCGGCGGAAATACGGGACGCGGGCCGACGGGTGGTGACCCGGTTGGTTGACGTCACCACGGACGACGATCAGGAAGCCTTGGTCGAGCTGGCGGTCAATGAGCTTGGCGGACTAAACGGCTGGGTGGGCAGCGCGGGCACGGGTTCCGGTCAGATGGCGCTGGAGCACACGCGGGCCGAGTGGCGCCGCGTGATGGACGTGAACGTGGACGGCGTGTTTTTTGGCGCGCAGGCGGCGGGGCGCCACATGGTCGCCAACGGCGGAGGCTCGATTGTGACCTTGGCCTCGATGTACGGCCAGCGCGCGGTCAAGCAGCGCGCCGCGTACTGTACGTCCAAGGCCTCCGTCATCATGCTCACGCAAGTCTTGGCGCTGGAGTTGGCGGAACACGGGATTCGCGTCAACGCGCTTGCGCCCGGTTACACGGACACCCCGCTCTTTCAGGCCGGCAAGGATCGCGACAGCATTCTGCTGGACCGCCTGATTTCGCAGGTTCCCATGAAGCGGCTGGCCGAGCCCGACGAAATAGCGGCCGCGGCGATCTTCCTGCTGTCGGACGAGGCCAGCTTCGTCACCGGGCATGTCCTCACGGTCGACGGCGGCTGGGTCGCCCGCGGACCGCGCGAATAGCGGGGCAGCTAATGGATCGTTTGAGAGTGCTTGATGTCGTAATGCGCGATGCTTGACGACATTTTCGAGTTGGTTACGGCGGGCGATGTTGGGGCGGTGGTGGCGTGCATTGCCAGCGACCCCGGGGCCATTCGCGGGCGCAATGCGCAGGGACTTTCGCCGATTCAGACGGCGTTCTTCATGGGGCGGCATGCGGTTGTGGACGCGCTGCTGGCGGCTGAACCGGAACTCGATGCATTCGAGGCGGCGATTGTGGGCGACGCAGGGCAGTTGGCGGCACGGTTGGACGACGATCCCGGTCTCTTGACCGCCTACTCGCCCGACGGTTGGACGCTGATGCATCTGGCGCCCTGGGCGGGGCAGCCTGGTACGACCCGGCTGCTGACGGAACGGGGCGCGGATCTGACGGCGGAGAGCAAGAACCCCCTTTGCAACCAGCCATTGAATGCCGCGGTGGCAGGACCGAACGCCGAGACGAGGATGGCTTGCGTGCGGCTGCTGCTGGAGGCCGGCGCGGACGTCAACAACCGCCAGGTGAATGGCAACACACCAATACACACAGCAGCCCACTTGGGCGATACCGACACGGTTGAGTCGTTGCTGGCGCACGCCGCGGATGTTGGGCTGCGGTCGGACGATGGCAAGTCCGCGGCCGACTACGCGCGGGACGGCGGCCACAGGGAGCTAGCGCGGCGGCTGGAGGCTGGCTGAGCCGGTGACCGATCGCATTCGGCGCGGGGTTCACGGAAACAGGGCAGACACCGAATTCGTCGCTGCGTTGAAGGCTCGGGCGGATCTGTTCAACCGAGAGCTGTTCAACAGCGGCTTACCGCTCGCGAACGTCGAGTTCCTGCCATCCGCTGCCGTGCGCCAGCTTGGGTCGGTCCGGACGAATACCGACCGGTCGTCCTTTGTCATGCGGATTGCCCGTCTCCTGGTTGGGCCGGCGGGCGATCAGCCCGTGGAGGGGTCACGTTTCAGCCTGCGTGACGAGGTGCTGGTCCATGAGCTTGTTCACGTGGAGCAGTTCATCAGCGCACCGGATGAGCCGCCGCACGGGCGGTGGTTTCGCGACCGCATGCGGGCGATTGGAGCACGACCGAGGGCCTGTCCGATGGCATCGCTCGAGTTGACCAAAGGGTGGCTGTACCGCTGTCCGGCCGGCCATGAAGTGACCCGGCTGCGCCGCTATGGCCGCCGGCGGGTGAGCTGCCGTATCTGCGATCCGCACGCCTACAACCCGCGCCATCGCCTGCGGCTTGTAGGGCATATCACGATACGAGACCGAGCGGAGTAGATTAATCAGGTGAGCGTTGCCGGCTGTGGCAATGACGGTGACGAGCACAGTCACAGGTCCGGAGAGCAGGAGGGCGCTGAAATGTCGATGCGACGACGAATCATTCTGGCTGGCGGCGGCGTGGGGGCCATCGTGGCGATTGCGCTGGCCTGGTGGCTTGGGTCGCCGCTGTTCGTCAGCAACGTTGTGGACGAAGCCTTTCCGTTCGAGATGCCGGAGTCGGCCGCCATGGCCAGCATGCCGGCCGAAGAGAAGCAGCAGATTAAGGCCGACTTCGACGCGGCCATGCCAAGCACCGAGACCATCGAATCGCTCAGTCCAGAGGATCGAGAGCGGGTGCAGGAGCGGGTGATGGACGTGGCCGCCAAGATGCCGGACACGGTGATGGAAGAGCCGATGCCGGCCGGTCTGGCGGGAGTGGCAGTTGCCGCAATGCCCGCCGCGACGCCGGCAGCGACCGCGGCCGCCACAGCAACACCGGCGCCTACGGCAATGCCTGACACGGGACCGGCCATGGTAGCCATGGGTACGTTCCGGGACGCCGATGACTTCCACCGGGGGTCGGGCGCGGCCACGATGTTCCGCGGCCCGGACGGCAACCACATCCTGCGGTTCGAGGACTTCATGGTCACCAACGGCCCGGCGCTGAGCGTGCTGCTGTCGACGGCAACGGGAATCACGAGCAGCGAAAACCTGGGCGAGTACCTGGATCTGGGGCCTCTGAAGGGCAACATCGGCAACCAGAACTACGAGGTGCCGGCCGGAACGGACGTGGGGACCTACCAGACCGTGGTGATCTACTGCGTCCCGTTTCACGTGGTCTTCGCCACCGCGCCGCTCGCCTAGCGAGCGGCGCGGTGGGCGGCGGGGTCAGACCGTTTCGACGAGTTCCTTGAGCTTGCGGAGTTGCTTGCGGCCGAGCCACCTGGTGAACCAGCTGAAGAGGAAGCCCATCACGCGGACAAACCATGAGGACGAGTCCACGTCGACCACGTTTACGACCTGGGTGCCGCCGTTGGCCGGGGTGAGGTGGTATTCGACGACCATCGAGTAGGAGCCACCCACGACCTTGGCTCCCCAGCCCTTGGGCGGGTCGTACGCGGTGATCTCGCCGTGGTACTCGGTGACGCGGCCGCCTTCGCGGATGCGCTGGGTGAATGTGGTGCCGACGGCGTCGTTCGGATCGAAGTCGGAGGTGTAGTCGAACGTCTCCATGCCTTCAGCCCATTCGCCGCGGCGTGTGTTGTCGGCGATGAGGTCAAAGACGGCCTGGGGGGAGGCATCGATCTGAATGCGCGCGATTTCCTGCATTGGTGGAGGCCGGGTGTGAGGGGCGGCCATTCTGGCACGCGCCGGGAGGGCGTAGAGTTACCGGCAGTGACGCGTGAGTTGGGAGCAGAACCGATGCCCAAGGCTTCGGCGCAGCGCACGCAGTAATGGGAACCGCCTGGCGTCAGGGAGGGCGCTACGCGGTTCGCGGGCTGAAAACGCTGCGGCTCACTCCGCTGGTCTTCGTCGCGATCATGGCGCTGTTCTCGCTGCCTGCAGCCGGTGTGATCGCGATCACCGCCGCCGACGTGCCGGAGGGGTTGTGGCGGACGGCCGGCACGGCGGTTTTGAACCTTCTTTCGGGAACGGTTGCGCCGGTTATCTTCATGAAGGCCACGGCGGCGGCTCACGACGGGCGGCGGCTCGGGTTGTGGTGGCACCTGGCGGACGGAACGCGCTGGCTGCCCCGCTACATCTGGACCAACCTGCACACCACCGTGATCTTCTGGGTCCCGGTTGGCGCCCTGGCGCTGGGTCTCATTGGTTTCCAGCGGCTGGCCCTGGCCGAATCGCCCGCGGGCATTCTCGTCTCGGTTCTTTGGGTCGTCGCGATCGGGGCGACCGGGCTATACGTACATTCGCGGACGCTGCTGGCGCCGTTCATCGCGGTTCACGGGAACGTGCCGGGTTCGCTGGCGGCGCTGGAGTCGTGGCGGGTGAGCGGGCGGATGCTTGGGCCGGTGTTTGCCACGTTTGTTATTTCGGCGGGGCCGATTGCGGTGCCGCTGGCGGCGGTGTTCATGGGGTTCTACCTGACGCTGGCCGGTCCGGCGCTGGATGTATTTACCGCCACGCTCGTGACGCAGGTGTGGATCGCCATCAATCTGATCCGGCCGCCGCTGGTGGCGGCGACTTATGCGCTGTACACGGAGGTCTGGGCGGACGAACTGGAGCGGCGCGCTCAGCTGGGGCATCCGGCAACGCCGGCGCTGGTGCGCTGGCTGATCGACATGTCCTGGTGGCCGCCGCGGGTGGCCGCGGCGGTGTTCCGTCGGCCGGTGAGCGGTCCGCTGTAGCGGCGCGGCGTGGGGGTGAAGGGGGTTACGCTCGCCCGCCGGCCCGTACCCCTATAGGGTACGGGCCGGCGGGCGAGCGATTGGCGCGTTTTTTGGTGGTTCGGAGTGGAACTGTTTGGCGAAGGATCGATGGGGTTCGAGGGGTTGGGCGGGCGCGGGGGGCGTGACAGGGGCCGGGGGAGGGGCGAGAATCGGAGCGGGTTGAAGCAGGCGAGCCGGGACTGAGCATGCGTCTCAACAGCGAGCAACTGGCGTTCTTCAAGCGCGAGGGGTACCTGGTGGCGCCGAAGGCGCTGGATCCGGCGGGTCTGCAACCGGCAATCGACGAGATCACGGAGGCCATCGATGTGCACGCCTCCAAGGCAGTGGCGCGCGGGAAGCTGAGCCACACGTACGCCGACGAACCCTTTGAGACGCGGCTGTGGAAGATTCACCAGGAGTACGAGGACCTGTACTGGTCGGTTATGTACGGGCAACTGCAGGGCCACGGGATCTTCGCGCTGGTGTCGAACGAGGAATTGCTGGATCTGGCCGAGTCGGTGGTGGGTCCGGAGATCATCGGATCGGCGGTGTATCGGCTGCGTCCCAAGCTGCCAGGCCACTGGCACGGGGTGGTGCCCTGGCACCAGGACTCGGGCTACTTCGAGCCAGTCTGCGACGACGAACTGATCCTTACGGTCTGGGTTCCGTTTGTGGACGCGACGGTGGAGCGCGGGTGCCTGGAGGTGATGCCGGGCGTGCACATGGGCGGGGTGGTGCGGCATACGCAGCTGGAAGCCGGCGAGGAAGGCCGCCGCGCCTACCTGGAAATCCTTGAGAACGACCTGCCGGGCGAGCGGGTGGTAGCCACCCCGGTGGATCTGGGCGGCGTGGTGCTGCTGACCAACCGCACGCCGCACCGCTCGACGCCGAACCGGAGCAACGTGATCCGCTGGAGCATCGACATCCGCTACCAGAACGCCAAGCTGCCGACGAACTTCCCGCCGCTGGCGCACGCCCGGAACGGGGCAGCGTCCGACAACGGGGCCGCGGTGAGCGACGGCCCGCCCGCCGACGCGCCGTTGACCTGCTATCCGCCGGAATCGGACTTCCTGGTGCGCAGCCGGTCGCGGCCCGCGGCGGTGGTGCGCAGCTGGGAAGCGTTCAACGCGCTGCGCCGGGCTCACGAGCCGGCGGACAGCACGGTGCGCTGGGAGTAGGGCGGGCGGACAGTCGCTCGGCGTCAGTGGCCAGCCGCCAGTCGCCGGTCGCCAGCGCTGGGAGATTGCGAGCTGGCGTAACGAGGAGTTTCTTCTAAGCAACGCCTGATCGGCGCGAGGCTCAAACTTCGTACGAGTAGTGAGTACGACGGTATCAGCGGGCCTGATCATTTGGGGGTAGGGGCGGGACGGCGTGCGGGGGGCTTTGGGTCGGGCTGTGGCGTGAGGCGTGGCGCGGGGGTGTGGGCGCGCGGCGCCGCGGGCCGTCCGGTGTTCGTCGGGGTCGTGCGCACCTAAGATCGAGTGCCGGCTCGGGCAGTGCCGGCGGACCGGCGCAGTGGCTCGGCCCAGGCCACTTGGGAGCGCCGGGCGAGGGCGCGGTGCGCTGGGCGTAGGACGGACGGGTAGGCGCCGGTCGGCGGTGGGCCGTCGACAGGGGCGGGTTGCCGAGGCGGGGAGTGGGCGGCCCGGTGAAATGAGGAGTTTCTTCTAAGCAACGCCTGATCGGCGCGAGGCTCAAACTTCGTACGAGTAGTGAGTACGACGGTATCAGCGGGCCTGATCATTTGGGGGTAGGGGCGGGACGGCGTGCGGGGGGCTTTGGGTCGGGCTGTGGCGTGAGGCGTGGCGCGGGGGTGTGGGCGCGCGGCGCCGCGGGCCGACCGGTGTACGTCGGGGGCGTGCGCAGCTGAGATCGAGGGACGCCGCGGGCCGACCGGTGTTCGTCGGGGTCGTGCGCACCTGAGATCGAGGGACGCCGCGGGCCGACCGGTGTTCGTCGGGGTCGTGCGCAGCTGGGATCGAGGGTCGCCTCGGGCGGCTCCGGCGGGCTGGCGATGCGCGGAGTTGTCTCTCGGGCGGCTTCGACTTGTGTGCTGCCCGTGCTTCGTAGAAGTAGTGAGTCCGACGCGTTGAGCATTGCGGATCACCAACGGGAAAGGCTGGGGGCTTCGGGCGCGGGGACGGTGTGCTGGGCGTGAGCCGGTCGGCGGTGGGCAGCCGCCAGGAGCGGGTTGCCGGAGCGGGAAGTGGACGGGGTGATGAAATGAGGGATTTCTTCTGCGAACTCCTGATCCGCGACATGCCTACACTTCGTACGAGTAGTGAGTACGACAGGATCACCAGGCTTGTTCTTTTGGGGGGACATGGTCGGACGACGGGGGGCTTTGGGTCGGGCTGTGGGGTGAGGCGTGGCGCGGGGGTGTGGGTGCGGGCGCGGGGCGCCGCGGGCCGACCGGTCTTCGTCGGGGTCGTGCGCACCTGAGATCGAGGGTCTGCTGAAGCAGTGTCGCCTGGCTGGCGCATGGGAGTGGCACAGGCGACCTGGGACCGTCGGGCGCGGGGTGCGTCCACAGGGCGCAGGTCTGGCGGGCAGTCGCCGGGCACCAGCGGTGGGTTGCCTGGACGGGGCAGCGGCAGGGCGGTGAAGTGAGGAGCATGTTCTGAGAGCCCCCGACTTACGGGTCGCCAGTCGTTCGTACGAGTAATGAGTACGATAAGATTTGCAGTACTGATCGTCCGGGGGGCGGATTGGGACGGTGTGCGGGAGGCGTTGGGCCGGGCTTTGGGGTGAGGCGTGGAGTGGGGGTGCGGGCGCGGGGCGCCGCGGGCCGACCGGTGTTCGGCGGGGTCGTGCGCAGCTGGGATCGAGGGTCGGCTCGGGCGGCGCCGGCAGGCTGGCGATGCGCGGAGTTGTCTCTCGGGAGGTTTCGACTTGTGTGCTTCCCATGCTTCGTACGAGTAGTGACTACAGCGCATTGCATTGCGAATCGCGAACGGGAGGGGCTGGGGCGGTGTTCGGACGGCTGGGCGGCGGACGGGCGGGTGGCACGCGGGCTGGGGGCTTCGGGCGAGCGGCCGGTGCGCTGGGCGTGGGCCGGGCGGGCAGGCGCCAGCAGGCAGTTGCCAGTGGTCGGTGGGCAGTCGCCAGCGCTGGGAGTGGGCGGTTGGGCGCAACGAGGAGTTTCTTCTAAGAAACTCCTGAGCCGCGGGCCGCCCAAACTGCATACGGGTAGTGAGTACGAAAGATCGAGGGCGTCGTCTGAAGCACGGGACCGTCCGGTGGAGCGTGGGGGCGGCGGAGCGTCGGACTTTCGGGTGGAACGCGGATCGGCGGCTGCGGGCGCGGCGACAGAGGCGCGGGAGGCGGTTGCGGCGGCGGGCATTGAGAACTTGGGTTGCGGGAACATCAGGCTTAGTGTACACTATTTGAATACTGCCTGCAAGCAGCGGGCCGAGTTGGAGAGTGGCGATGAGTTATCGGCGGGATAGCGGAGCGTGTTGACTGGTGGACGGTCACCCGCTCCGCCTTCAAATAAGGGTCGGACAAGAGACTGCAGGGCTCGGGCTTGGTTACGGGGCGTCGCAAGCCAGCCTCACCCCAGCTCACTCGCTGCCCGGGGAGCGGAGGGAGGAGACGTGGGGTTGCTTATGCTGCGCGGGGTTCGTGCGGCGATTTGGTCGACAGGAGTGTGATGGGGACAGACGCGCGGGTTGCGGGGGTTTGGCGGGCGCTGGGGGCGTTGGGCGCGGGGCTGACGCAGGCGTTTGACAGCCCGGTGCCGGGCGACCCGGAGGACCAGCTGAAGTCGTACATGCGGCCGTTCATCCAGCAATGCGGCGAGGCGCTGGGATTCCCCATCGTGGCGAAGACGGAGTCGCGCTACGCGGAGGTGGGCGGGCGACCGGACTTTGGGATCGGCGTACACGAGTTGCTGAGCGGGCACATTGAACTGAAGGCGCCGGGGCACGGGGTGAATCCGAACCGGTTCCGAGGCCACGACCGCCGGCAGTGGAACAACTTCAAGAACCTGCCCAACCTGATCTACACCGACGGCACCGAATGGACGCTGTTTCACAGCGGTGAGCGGATTGCGGGAGTCCGGCTGAGCGGCGATCCGACGGCCGACGGGTCTGACGCGGCGACGGTTGGCGACGCGAGCCGGTTGGCAGACCTGCTGCAAACGTTCTTCAGTTGGCAGCCGATTACGCCGGCCACGGCGGAGCAACTGGCCGAGGCATTGGCACCGCTGGCGCGGCTGCTGCGCGGGGAGGTGCTGGCCGCGCTGGGCGACGAGAGTTCGGCGGTATCACAGTTGCGCAGGGACTGGCAGTCAGCGCTGTTTGCCAACGCCGATCTGCCGCAGTTTGCCGACGCCTACGCACAGACGCTGACCTACGCGCTGCTGCTGGCGCGGCTGGACGGGCTGGAGGTGGTAGGCACGGGCGAGGCCGCGCAGGACACGCTGCGGCGGCGCGGACACGCGCTGCTGGCCGACGTGTTGCGCAACCTGGCCGACCCACTGGCGCGGCGGGAAATCGAAACGCCGGTGGAACTGCTGGAGCGGGTGATCGGGGCGGTGGACGTGGGGCGGCTGCGACGCGGAGAGGCCGACCCGTGGCTGTACTTCTACGAGCACTTCCTGTCCGCCTACGACCCGCAGTTGCGCAAGAACCGGGGCGTTTACTACACGCCGGTGGAAGTCGTGCGGGCGCAAGTGCGGCTGATCGGCGAACTGCTGGAGCGGCGCTTTGGGAAGTCGTTGACATTCGCCGATGAGGGCGTGGTGACGTTGGACCCGGCGGCGGGTACCGGCACGTATCCGCTGGCGGCTATCGAGCACGCGCTGGCCGTGGTGGCGGAGCGCCTGGGGCCGGGAGCGGTTCCGAGCTACGCCTCGGCGCTGGCGCGCAACGTTCACGCCTTCGAACTGCTGGTGGGGCCGTACGCGGTGGCGCACCTGCGGGTTACGGAGCGGATACAGGCGCGGGGCGATGCGGCGGACCTTCGACGAGCTGTGGATCATCGACCTGGAAGGCGACTTGCTGGGCGCGCGTAGAACCGAAAAAGTCTTTGCAATCACGACGCCGGTGGCAATTGCCGTGGGCGTGCGCCATGCCCGGCCCAGGCGGGACAAGCCAGCGACGACGCGCTATGTCCGACTGACAGGAACCGCCGACGAGAAGTTGGCGCGGCTGGACGGGGTGCGCGGGTTCGCGGATCTGGAATGGCAGCCGTGCCTGGATGGCTGGTATGAGCCGCTGCTGCCGGCAGGGAGCGGGGACTACTACTCGTGGCCCCTACTTACGGACGTCTTTCCGTGGCAGTACTCAGGATTGCAGGCCAAGCGAACCTGGCCGGTCGGCCCCGATGTCGAGACCTTGAACCGCCGGTGGCGGGCGCTTCTGGGAGCAATGGATCGAGGCACCGCCATGCGGATCACCTCGCCAAATCAGCTGGACCGGTCGCCTGCCGACTTGCTGTCCGGTCAGACCCTGGAACCGTTACGCGACGTTCCCGTCGGGACCGAGCCTATTGCTGTTGTTCCCTATACCTACCGCTCGCTTGACCGCCAATGGCTGCTGGCGGACGCCCGGCTGCTGGATCGACCGCGTCCGATTCTGTGGACCGCGCACAGCAACCAGCAGGTCTATCTCATCAGCCTATTGACCGGTGTACTTGGCAGTGGACCGGCGGCGATTGCGGCCGCAAATGTCCCCGATCTTCATCACTTCCGCGGTTCTTTTGGCGGCAAGGATGCGATCCCGACGCTTCCGAACCAAATGTGACAGCTGGCCTGCTGGCTCAACTGAGAGAGAAACTGGGATGCGAGGTCAGACCGGAAGTCCTTTTTGCCTACTGCTACGCGCTGCTGGCCTCGCCGGACTACGTGGAGCGGTTCAGCGAGGAACTGACGATTCCCGGTCCGCGGGTGCCGCTGACGAAAGATCCGACGCTGTTCAGACAAGGGGCGGCGCTGGGGGCGGACCTGATCCGGCTGCATACCTACGGCGAGCGGTTCGCGGAGCCGGGGCGCCGTGCCACCTTGCAGGGCTCCGCGCGCTGCACGCGGCCAGTGGGCGAGTCAGTGGCGGACTATCCCGAAAAGTTCGGGTACGACGAAGCGCGGCGGACGCTGCGGGTGGGCGCGGGGGAGTTCGGGCCGGTGCGGTCGGAGATGTGGGCGTTCTCGGTCTCGGGGTTTCAAGTGGTGCGCTCGTGGCTGGGCTACCGCATGCGCGACGGCGCCGGGCGCCGGTCTTCGCCACTCGACGAGATTCGGCCGACGCGGTGGACGGCGCAGTTCACGCGGGAGTTGCTGGAACTGCTGTGGGTGCTGCAAAGCGACGGTGGAGCGGTGGCCGAAGCTGGCGAAATTGTTGGCGGCGGTGGTGCCTGGACCATGTTTTGTGGCCGATGAGTTGCCGGAGCCAGCGGCACGGGAACGTGACGCGCCTAAGGTGAGGCGTGCGTCCGGGCAAGGTGAGGCGTATGCGCAGGCGAACCTCTAGCAGGATGGCCGGTCGCCGCCGAAACCAGCGTGGGCTACCCAGAGTGCCTGCCGCCCGGACCCCACATGCCCGCGGGACGCACGCTGCGCGTAGACTTCAGTACACGGCGCGGCAGACTGAAACGCCACTCACACCGGATTCCGCGCGCCGCCGGTGTTACCGCGAATCCCGATGCTGAAGAGCCTAGAGTTCGAAAACTTTAAGTCCTGGGGCGGGCGTCATCGCCTGGACTTCGGGCGAATTACGGGGCTGTTTGGGGCAAACAGTTCTGGGAAGAGCAGCATTATTAACTTGCTGCTGTTGTTGAAGCAGACCGCCGAGTCTTCGCACCCTACACGAGCTATAAATTTCGGTGGAGAGTCACACGATTACGTGGATCTGGGCAGCTTTTTAGACGTTGTGACAGGCCATGACATTTCCAAGTCAATCTCGTATTCCCTAGACTGGGATACAGAAATTATAGAAAACGTGGAAAGTGTAAGTAATTCAAGTACCATTACGGCCATACCGGAAGATCGTGGAGAGAGTGTCGTCATTAGCCATTTGAACTATGATATCCAAGTTAATTCCGATAAAAACATAGCACACCTCGGCAAATGCTCTGGGTTATTGTCTGTCACAGCATTGATAGATCCTTTTGACGAACTTTATATTCTGGCTAGATCATTTGATGAAAAGGTCATTTCCATGGCGAGTCTACCGCTGGTAGAACTTGGAATATTTGGGGCTGCTAATTTCCGATCGTATAGTCAGCAGGTATTAGAGGAGGATAGCTTTACCCCCGACTTTCGAGCGAATAGGAGCGTTCTCTCCATGTATAATGAACTGGACAGAATTGCAGGTCAAGTATTTTACCATACAGAGCACATGTTTAGGCGAATGGTATATCTTGGTCCTACGCGCACCTATCCACTCCGCAGCTACACTTGGACCGGCGTTAAGCCTACTACGGTCGGCCACCGTGGTGAGCAAGCGATACAGATGCTCCTTGCAGATAAACCGGAGACGGTTGAGGCTGTCAACAGATGGATTCGGCGGCTCGGAATTGCGAAATCGCTATTACTCGAGCGTGTAGGTCAAGGCGCGCGTATCTGGGAAGCGCTAATCGAGCAAATGGATGGTGGCACAACTGTCAATCTTGCCGATGTCGGATTCGGCGTTTCTCAGGTGCTGCCAGTGATCGTGGCGCTTCTGTCGGCACCGCCTGGCTCACTGGTCATCCTGGAGCACCCAGAGATCCACCTTCATCCGAAGGTTCAGAGCGAGCTGGCCGACCTGATCATTGAAGTTGCCAACGCTGGCGAGATTCAGATTCTGGTGGAGAGTCACAGTGAGCATCTGCTGGCCCGGATTCAGCGGCGAATAGCTGAGTCGTCCAGGACGGATGGGGCGCTGAAGCCTGAGGACGTGCGGCTGTATTTCTGTAAGCAAGAGCAAGGAAAGTCGAAGCTGGAGCCGTTGAAGATGCAGCCGTCAGGGGTGATCACGAATTGGCCGGACGACTTCTTCGGGGATATCCTCGAGGAGCGGATGGCGATGAGTGGTTTCTATCCGAAGTCTGACGACCGGGCTACCGACGGCTGACCTCCGAAGATTCAGTTGCCGTTCACGCAATCGCCGCTGTACGTCGTTGATACGAATGTCTGGTATGTGGCTCAGATTGGGGTTGATATCGACACGGAGTGCCACCTGGAGGCTTTGAAATTTCTGGACCATTTGGATGACGGCAAAACGTGTATTGCTGTCGATGACCAGCACCTAGTATTCGGCGAGTACTTCGGACTACTATCCCAGCAGCTAGCTCCGTACCATCTTCTCACCAGACTCATCAGGCAGGAAAGGGTGTTGCAGAGGAAGATTGACGTGTCTGAAGGGATGGCCGTTCTTCCCAATGAGCTTGAACGTCTTGTCCATGATCGAAACGATAGGAAATTCGTGGCCGTGTCTCTTTCCTTCTCGTCCCTGCCACCCGTCGTGAACGCGGCAGATAGGGACTGGGTAGGTTGGGAGGATGGCTTGCGAGATCACGGTATCGAGGTCATTCAGTTGTGTCCCGAGTTAGTCAACTCTCCGCGGGGATCCTCGGAACAAAGCGCGTAGCGCGACTCCCGCTGGATGTCAGGTCTGTCTGGGTTGATCAAGCAGTCGGGTGAGATAGGTCAGTGATCGAAAGATCACGTCGCCGTGGTACCGCCCGGGTGGATCCTTGTAGATGCGCAGAAACTCGTCAGCCGTCAGGCCAAAGTGGCGACGCGCGTCTCGGTCCAGTTCGTGCCAGACCTCCTGACGCGTGACGTGCTCGTGTTCGAATTCGTCGGGCAGCCACTCGGGCCGCGTCTCAATGTTTGTCGCCATTGGGTGTGC
The DNA here is from genome assembly GCA_965263175.1 of Chloroflexota bacterium. GTDB lineage: Bacteria > Chloroflexota > UBA11872 > UBA11872 > UBA11872 > UBA11872. The sequence continues at coordinate 1,241,655 of OZ253587.1, read as the reverse complement.
CTTGCTGCGCTCAGGATCAGGATAGCGGCGGTGAAGCGTCAGGGCTGCGGGGGGCGGCGACGGGCGAGTTTGAAGTCCGCCGCCACCGGGGCCCGGGTGACGCCATGCGGGGCGATATTTCTCGGTCCGCCTGGAATGAGCATTGGGAGGCTGGAGCGATGGAATGTGAGGGCGGACTTGGCCGAACACAGTCGGGATTCCTCGATCAGGTCTGGAGCTCGAACGATCTGAGACGGATGCGAGTCCTGCCGGGAGCACCGTGCGCGCTCACCTCATAGTGTCGCTTGCGGGGCTGTGTTCGCGGCCTCTCGAGATAGTCGTCCAGCACGTAGCTGAGAATGCGTAGCTGTTGCCGGCTACTCATCCCATCCTTTGGCCGCCGCACCCAGAGCGTTCGAATTGCGTGGGCCACGAGCGATTTCCCGTGCCTGCGTTTGGCCTCGTCGTCCGCGTGGATCCATACCGCGTTGCGGCTTCCCATCCAAGGGATCAACTGTTCGTCCTTGACGCCGATTGCACCCGCGAACTCAGCGATCTCGCCAACCAGGGTTGTGCGGTATCCAACCAGACCGAGCGCCGTGCCAATTAGGGGACTCAGCGACTCGTCCACGACGAGCAGCGGCTGTCCGCCAGGTTGAAGAGGATGATTAGGCGGCGACTTTGTTCTCCCATTTCAGGGCGGCCGTCAGCTCCCCTCGCGTAATCCCATAGGCGCGCGCCACCAGGTCTTGCGAGTCGCCGCCGCGCACCAGGCTCCAGACGGCGCGCGTGGGGATTCGGGTGTCCCGGATGCAGGGCTCGCCGAATTGCACCGCGGGATCGAGCACCACGCCGGGCTGCGGCGACCAACTCCTGGCTACCTGATCCGCGAATTGCAACCCGCTGACCGGGATCAGATAGTCCTTGATGATCGACATGGCCAGCTGTCCGTGCTGGCTGGCCGCGATGAGTTGATCGCCAAAGTCCGCCAGCACGTCCGAGTGGTCGGTCCATAGCTGTTCCGTGGCGAACGGCCGCTGATGCCTGGTGTGCCGGCGCAGCCAGGTCTCGGCGGCGTAGATGCGCGGCCACGAGACACCAGCCGCACGCAGGGCGGCGATGACACGCATGGAAACCAGGTCGTGGAACGCGATGGTCAGGTCCCGGCCGGGCACATCAGCCAGGTTCGGGTGCGCCAGGCCCTTGCGTATCCAGCGGATCAGATGCCGTGACGTAACCGGATACGCCCGTTCGGCCGCGCGCGCGGCCAGCAGATAGCGGGCGGCCGTGGGCGGAGCGTAGATACCCTCGTACACGCCTATTCCCTGAACGACGGGGGAGCCTCCAGGTGCCTGAGACCTCCCGCTGTGTAGCCCGGCGTTAGCAGAGCAGGTCAGCCAGTGCTTCGTTCGGGCGCTTCACGAACCGCCCGACAGTTTACGCCCGTCGCCGTGGCCCTTCGACAGGCTCACCATGAACCGAGAGAAGGTCAGCGCGAACGGGGGTGGTGGGTCACCTCGGCACCTGGGTCACATTGGATTGGTCGGGCGTTGGTCCCGGCCCCGTATCGGGCGCCCCACGGCAAGCACGCGGCAGGCTGGGGCAGGTTCTGCGCGGGAATGGAGGGGGAGACGTCGGAATAACGAAAGGGGGCGCGGGATGAGTGAGCGGCGTGGAGGGTCGAGAGGCGATGGTCGGGTGGGGGCGGTGGTGTTTGATTTGTTTAGTACGTTGTCGCGGCCGGTGGGCCATGGGGAGTTCAGAGCGTCGCTGAGGGTGATGGCCCGGGCGGTTGGGGTGGATCCGGACGCCTTCGCGCAAGGCTGGTCCCGCTCGTGGCGGGGTGAGGCGATTGAGGCTTTGGGTGAGTTGCCGGGTCTGATTGGCGGGGATGGGGCGGTTTGACTCTTGGGATACGCGGGCCGTCGCCCATAGTCGCCGCTCGGTGAGCGCGAGTACGTCGGTAAGGGATAGATCGAGGTGAGGGTGGTTTCCCGCTTTCGCGGGAATGACGGGGCGTAGGGAGCTGGACGTTGGGAGGCGGAACGAGCCTTCCTCTCGCCATCTTCTTCGCGCTCGCCGGCGCCAGAGGGTTAGCGGGGTTTGCGGCGGGTGAAGCGGAGGCCGGACCAGGTTTGGTCGATGGCGGCGATTTTGTAGTCGACGAGGCCGTTGGCGAGGCCGGTTTCGCGGACGACGCGCTCGGAGAGGTCGGATTGGACGCCTGAGGCTTTCTTGGGCCAGCAGATCCAGAGGCCGCCGGGGCCGGCTCTGAGGCCGTAGCGCTGGACGCGTTGGAGGAGTTCGCGCCGGGAGCCGACGAACCAGACGATGAGGTCGCAGCGGCCCTGGACGCGGCGGCGGAGAGTCACGCGGTGGGGTAGTTCGCCGAGGGTGGTTTCGAAGTCGTCGGGGGCGCCGGGCAGGGCGACGGCGTAGCCGGGTTTGATACCCAGCTTGCGCGGCAGGGGCGTACCGGAGTAGCCGGCCAGGCTGGTCTTGAGCACGACGGGCTGGGAGGGCGGGTTGGCGATGGCGTGGCGCAGGGCGGGCTGGATGTTGGGCCAGTCGGTGTAGACGGCGTCGGGCAGCAATTGGCGCACGCGCGCGACCTTGGCGGGGTCGCCGTTGACGAAGACGAGGGGAATCCTACGGGTGGCCTTGGTTTGGCGCATGGATACGCCGACGTCGCGGCCGTGGGAGGGCAAGCGCGAGAGGTCGATGAGGAGAGCATCGGGTGGGTTGGCGCGCAGGGCGCGCAGGCCGGCGGGGTCGAGTGGGGCGTGGTCGACGTCGAATTCGTCGTCAGGCAGACGAGCGGCGCGTTCGGCGGCTTCGGCGGGGTTCCAGTGGATCAGGCGGATGCGGGGCATGAGCGGTCCCACGGCTCAGATGGAGACCGAGTCTAGAACCGACCGCGTAGGTCTCGCGCCGCAGAACCGCGCGAGCCGGTGGTTGACGGCAACCGCGACCAGCCAAGTGATCAAGTGTACGGTTGTTGACGATGAACGTTGAACCCTTCGTTGACCAGTACGACGTGGCGGCGGAGCTTTACGGCCTATCCGAGCGCGAACTGCGTCGCCGCGACGGTGGGCAGCCAGAACCACCCCAACGCTGGCTTGCCAGTCGCGCCAGCACCCCGGTGGGCGCCGTTACAGCCACGCTGAGGCCTGACGATCGGATGTTCCTCGCCTTCGGGTGTCGGGATCTAGCCGCGTACGGCCCGCTGATCGAGACGGCCGCCTCCCAACTCCGTCGGCGTCTCTATGCCACCGTCGGTACGCGCGACCGCGAGGCGGTGGATGCTCTGACGGCCGCTGGGTTCGCCGCAGAGCTGGAAGTGGAGGGCTTCCGCATTCGATTCGATAGAGCGCTCGCCATGCTGGAGCGCGCCTGGGTTCCCCAAGGGTTCAGCATCCGTACGGCGGACACGGTCGATGAGGATCGCCTCTTCACCCTCGACAACACCTTGCGTCACGATGTTCCAGGCACCGATGGATGGCGAGGCTATCGTGAGTGGTTCCGCGAGGAGCTCAGCGAGGCGCCGCCGTTCGATGCGGCTGGGTACCTGGTGGCGGTCGATGACCACAACGGGGAATACGTTGGGTTGACGAGGATCTGGCGAAACCCGGATGGTCCACACTTCGGATTGGTTGGGGTCATCCGTCAGTACCGAAACACCGTGATCGCCGCAGCCCTTATGAAGTGCGCGCTCACCGCGGCGTCGCAGTGGGGCCATGAGACGTTCACCACGTCGACGAGCCCGGTGAACCCGGTGACCTACCCACGGATGAAGCGATTAGGCGCCGAAAGCCTGGGCAAGAAGGTTCAGCTCGTCCGCCGTCAAACTTGACCAGCCGTACGACATAGGGACCTCGGGCAAGCAGCCGGTAGCCTGGTTCGATCAGCCCGTGGGACTGGGCGTCGCCTGAACGAACGGCTCAGGTGGATACGGATGCCTTGGCGGCAAGACCGTCAGGGTCGGCGTCGTCGGGGCGCAGGCGCCAGATGTCGCGTACCCAGAGAGGGACACCAATCCCAACCACCGCGGTGGCCACGCCGCCGATCAGGATGGCGGTGGGCGTGCCCTGGGCTTCGGCGACCCAGGACAGCGGAAGCAGGCCCAGCGGAGACAGACCGAAGGTCATCATGCGCAGGGCCATGACGCGACCGCGCAAGGCATCCGGCACCATCAACTGGAGGGCCATCTGGTTCACGGACATGTAGACGGACTGGCTGAAGCCCATGAAGGCCACGACCACCGCAGCAGTCGCGAATGTGCGGGTGAACGAGAGGAGGATGAGCAGCGCGGCGTACGAGAGAATAGCCCAAACCAGCACGCGGCCCTTGTCGCGGAACCTGGAGAAGGTAACCACCAAGGCCGAGCCAACGAGCGCGCCGACGCCCAGAGCGCCGAGCAGGAATCCCAAGGCTTGCGCACCGCCGGCCAGGTCATTGCGAACGAAGGCGGGGAACAGGATCATCAACGGCATGCCGAAGAGGGAGGGGCCCAGCGCCAGGAGCATGAGCGCGAGCATGATTCGGGTGCGGGCCACGTAGGCAAAGCCGCCGCGCATGTCGGCCCAGGTGGACGAGCGCGGTCGTGGCGTGCGCGGAGGCGGGACGACTCGCAGCATGTTGAGGCTGCTCCACAGATAGCCGCCCACCTGGACGAAGTAGGACGCGGCGATGCCGACCGTGGCAATGACCTGGCCGGCCAGGGAGGGTCCGATGATGCGGGCCGAGTTGAGGGTGGCGCTGTGCAGGCCGATGGCGTTGGCGAGGTGCTGGCGGGGCACAAGGCCAGCCACGAGGGCGGTCCGGGCCGGGACGTTGACGGCAAACATGGTGCCGACGATCAGCGAGGACACGGCCAGATGCACGACGTGCACGCGGTTGGTGACCACCAGAATGCCGATCGTCAGCATCAGACAGGCCAGAATCAGCTGTGCCACGAGGACCATGCGGCGCCGGTCCAGTCGGTCGGCCAGCACGCCACCCAGGGGCGACAGCAGCAGCATGGGGATGGAACGGAAGAACGCGAGAAGTCCCAGCGTGAACTCGGAACCGGTGAGATCCAGCACCAGCCAGCCCTGGGCGACCTGCTGCATCCAGAACGCGACCTGGCTACCGGCGTTGGCCTGCCAGAGCCGGGAGTACTGCTTGTAGGCCAGGGCGGGCGCCACACGGTCGCGAAATCGAATCAGCGGCCGCAGCACAGGCGCACCTATCGGCAGTTGGGACCCGAAGGGTTCGGGCCACGCGCGGAGTGTGAGGGACGGGCGGGGATTTGGGCAACCGGCAGCAGGCCGTGGCTGTCGGTGAGCGAATCCCGAACAGTCCGAGCAGCGTGCAGGCAAGCGGGAAGCGTTGCGGCCCAATGCGAAGCCTCCGGGCGATTCTGGTTGCCCTGCTTGCGGTCGTTGCCGCCCTGGTGATGGCGTCGCCAGTGCTGGCGCAGTGGCCGACGACGTGTGTTGATCTGAACGACATCGTCGAGGCGCACCTGGGCAACGACGAGAACGTGGGCATATATCAGCGGGTCTCTTTCGATCAGGCTGAGCAGGGCTGCCAGAATGATCACCGGGATGATGTGCGCGGGGTGTTTGCCTGGGCTTTCGACTCCACTACGTCCAGCGTCGCCGGACCGTCGCTGTCGGAGGCCGAACTGGTACAGCGATACCAGGAGGCGGTTCGCTACATCAACACATCCGACGACGTCTGCGGAAGCGCGTTTGTGGTGACGGCGGACGGTTACGTGGTCACAAATAGCCATGTGCTCAACGGCACGCGATAGGCAATCGTCGGGACGCACAACGGCCAGGAGCAGCAAGCCACGGTGGTTGCCGACGATCCCGATGCTGACGTTGCACTGCTGAAGCTGCCCGGCAGCGGCCATCCATTCGTGCCCTTTGGCGATTCCTCGAGCTTGGGCCTGGGGGAGGATCTGGTCATCCTGGGCTATCCGCTCTGCCTCGAAACGCTCACGGTCACCCGCAGCATTCTGTCGGCCCGGCACCCCGACTGGCTGCAGACCGACGCGACCGCCAACCCGGGGAACAGCGGCAGGCCCGCGTTCGATTTGCGCGGCTGAGTGATTGGCGTCGCGAATGCAAAGCTGGGAGGCGTTGCCAGGGTTGAATCCGTCAATCTCCTGCTTGACGGTGATCGGGTACGGCGCACGATTGACGACTGGATCACGCGTCACCGCGCCGGGATCCTTCCGGAACCGCCGGAGCCGGCGCCCCTGCCGCATCCCTCCGACTTAATCGAGGCGGTCGGGTTGGCGACGGGTTCGGACTGTACGTCGGGCCCGGATCAGCGCGGCACCTGGCGCGAGTCGCTGCCAGGGGATCCAATGCCGGAATTCTTCTGCGTGGTGTACCTGGTGAAATGGTGGCCCAGCGACTGGACCGTAGAGTCGCACTGGACATGGCCGGGGGACGTAACCACATCCACTGACCCGCGGCGGTGGTGTGACACGGTCGGCGGCCGGTGCGAGCGCGGATACATGAAGCTGGCGTGGCGTAACCGGGATCGTGTTTCGTCGGAGTTGGGCGGGACGCTGGAGATTGCGCTGCATGTGAATGGAGACCACATTCGGACCGACCGGTTCTGGGTTTCTTAGGTCCGAGAGCTACTGTCCTCGACTCGTAGCGCCGCGGCTTTGATCTACGAACTGTGCGCAGCAGCCGAGGCTAAGCGGCTCAGGGCAGTTTGGATTTTAGGGCCGCACGTAGCAGGGCGGCGCGGTCGGCGCGCTGGTCGGGCGGGGCGCGGTGGCGTTCGGGGGTGCGCTCGTAGAGGCGGTCGTTGCGCCAGCGCGGCAGGACGTGCAGGTGGTAGTGCCAGACATCCTGGCCGCCCCCAGGTCCGTTGTGCTGGCGCGTGGATACGCCTTCACACCGATAGACGCTGGTCATGGCGACAGCCACACGCTGTGCCACCGAGTGAATCTGCGCCGCGGCCTCAGCCGGTAGATCGAAGATGGACTCGAAGTGGGCGGTGGGGATAGTGATGACCGATCCCTCGTTGCGCGGCCACCAGTGTGAGCCGACAAGGGCCGTCACGTTCGGCGTCCGAAGTACGTCGGCCTTAGCGCCGCCGATCACGGGGCCGTCAAAGTCGCTGCGGGCGATGCGGCAGAACGGGCAGTCGTAGGCCGGGTGGCACGTATGTCAGGTCGACGACCAGTTCCACGTAGCCGTCGGAAGTCTACGCGGAAGTGAATATAACTCCGCGCAAAGTGATCTTCGGCCTGGCTCCTCGCTGCTCATAGCACGAATCATCTCACAATCAATTCAAACAGCCGGTCTTGCCAGCCTGCAAATCAAAGATCGGATGGAGTGGGCTTGACAGAAGGAATGCGAGGTGTAAGAATACCTTGACAGGCTTGAAATTGGCACCGGATGGACACTCTGGAATTCACTCTGCTGGGGAGACAGTTTCGGTTGAGTCGCCTACAAGTTGAGCAGATCATGGATGGTGTCTCCCCAGAACCGATACATACTCACGCCGTTGTGATCAACGGTCTCCGCTATCCAGTCAAACAGGCACTCGAGAAAGTCACTGGTGTTGATCGGGCAGATTTTATTTCTACGGCCGCACGCCGACACTTCCGACGCTTGGGGTTCGAAGTCATCCGCCAAAGTTGACAACAGCGTAAACGGAGCTTCATTCACTCATCGTACATGGTACTTGACATTTCCCGGAAAAGTCCCGTACAAGCCATAGCCCTCCTATGGATTCATTCTGAGCACTGAGGACTACTGCCAAATGGGTCTACATGTTTACATAGACAATTCCAATCTCTTCGGAGGGGCATAAAGATGCGCCGCCTCCATGGAAAACAATGTCCCACACTATGCTATCCGTGTCGATTTTAGAAACTTCATCGATCTAATCGAGCGCGATCGATATCGGTCCGTAGGAGTGTGGGCCGGCTCTGTCCCTCCAGGCAACGAAGAGCTATGGAACCACGCACGACAACTTGGATACAATGTTGACCTCCTGAAACGAATTCAAGAGGATTATGGAAAGCTACTTGAGCAGGGCGTCGACGAGATGATTCATGCGAAGATCAGCGACTCAATTCTCGACTATAAAGCTCCACAGACACTTGTGCTGGTTACAGGGGACGGTTCTGTAACACCTTCTGGCACGTCATTCTTGCACAAGGCCGAGCAGGCCATAAGGCATGGGTGGAGTGTAGAAGTGTATTCTTAGTTTGAGCAATTGAGTGGAAAATTCATTGAATTGTCCAGGAATAGCGGTGAGGATATGTCTGTGTATTCACTTGATAAGTGGTACTACTATATTGTATTCATAAAGGCCGTAGGATATGGGATTAAGATATAGATATGGCCGAACAAAGATCGCTCACATTTCCAACCGCTCAGTGCATCAAATACCGGAAGATATTGCGGCGATCCCTCTTAGTGACTAGCGAATAGAACTACCAGCCCTATTATGAGCGTAGCGGGTAACCAGCAGTTCGGGCAGTCGCGCGTGGTGGGTGTTCTTCATCGTGACCTGGACGGCGTGGAAGCGGTGGTGGCGGATCAGGGCGGCGATTTCAGGGGCGTGGTCGTAGGTGAGCATGAAGTCCGCACGGGTGTCAGAAAGGATCTGAAAGAGCCCTGGATGGTCGATTTGGTGGTGGGAATAGAGCCGCTTGCCGGCGCGTTTACCGCCGGCGGTGTAGGGCGGGTCAGCGAATACGACGGAGCCAGGCGTTCCCGCGTGCTCTTCGAGCAGCCGCATCCCGTCGGTTTCGCGGAAGTCAATCCGGTCAGCGTAGGCACTGACCTGGCGCAGGCGGGAAACCAGCGTTTGCGGATACCAGCGCGAGGCGACGCCCTTGCCGTTTTCGCCATTGCGGCTGAGCGAGGCACCGGCAGCCAGGATGCCCCCACGGCGGGTGCGGTTGAGCACGAGCGTGCGGAAGCCGCGCTCCAGTTGCTGTTCGGGTTCGGTCTGCGCCAATGCTTCAACGTCTTGGCGCGTTGGTTCGAAACGGTAGATCAGGTCGCATAGTTCGCGGCCTTGCCGCAGCGCGGCGTGCCAGAAGGCCGCCACGTCATGATCGAGTTCGGCCAGCAGGCAGCGTTCGACCAAGTGTTCCATTACGGCGGTTAAGGAGACGATAGCGCCGCCGGCGAATGGTTCGATCAGCAGGCCGGGCTTGGGATCCACTGCGCCGAGCCAGGCGCGGATGTGCGGGATGAGCCAAGTCTTGCCGCCCGGATAGCGCAGCGGGCTGCGCTGAGGCACCGACGCCACGTTGGCGGCGGGGATGGGCGAAACGGGGTACACAGCCATCGCCGTACAGCATAAGGTCGGATGCTAGGCTTGGCGCAAGTATCCGGGCGGTTGCAAAGGCTCGCCCAGGGTGACACTGACCGCAGCCGACCTGCTGGCCATTGTAGGGGCCATCTTCGGCACGCTGCTTATCGTCGGGGGCGGCGCATTGGCTTGGCTGCGCGCCGACATCGCGCGTCTCGACTTACGCCAGCGCGCCGACACCGCGTCCTTGCGCGCCGCATTGGCGAAACTCGACGAACGGCAGCGCTCCGACGTCACGCGTCTCGACGAACGGCAGCGTGCCGACACTGCGTCCTTGCGCGCCGCATTGGCGAAACTCGACGAACGGCAGCGTGCCGACACCGCCGCCATCAATATGCGGCTGGACACGTTGACCCAGACCATCATCACCAGCGCCCTTGCTCGCGGACCACAAGCCGATGTCCCAGCCGAACGCGCTGGCAAGGCCGCCCGCGCTCAAACGGCCCCGCAGGCCTAGGCGGCAAGCTCCGACGCGTAGGCGATCATGCTTTGGCTTTTTCCAGGTCGCGGCGGAATTCGCTGATCTGGTCGCGGAGAGCGGCGGCTTTTTCGAAGGCGAGGCTGTCGGCGGCGAGGCGCATCTGGCGTTCGAGGTCCTTGATGGACTGGGCGATTTCGACCCGGGAGAGAGTGTTGGTGCGGCGGAAGCCGAGTTCGTAGGCCGGCGCTTCCTCGGCGGCGCGGGCCAGGCCGTCCTGGCCTGACTCCTGGGTCACACGTTCGGTGAGGTCGCGCAGGCTCTTGACGATGGAGACCGGCGTGATGCCGTGCTGCTCGTTGTAGACCACTTGCAGGCTGCGGCGGCGGTAGGTCTCGTCGATGGCACGGCGCATGCTGCGCGTGACCACGTCGGCGTACATGATCACCCGGCCATGCAGGTGGCGGGCGGCGCGCCCGATGGTCTGAATCAGCGAGGTCTCGGAGCGCAGAAAGCCCTCTTTGTCCGCGTCCAGAACGGCCACCAGGCTGACTTCGGGCAGGTCCAGGCCTTCGCGCAGCAGGTTGATTCCCACCACCACGTCATAGACCCCGCGGCGTAGATCGCTGAGGATTTCGATCCGTTCCAGCGTGTCGATCTCCGAGTGCAGGTAGTGCACTTTCATGCCGATCTCGGCCAAGTACTCGGCCAGGTCCTCGGACATGCGCTTGGTGAGCGTGGTGACCAGCACCCGTTCGTGCACGTCCACGCGCTTCTGAATCTCGGTGATGAGGTCGTCAATCTGTCCCTCGGTGGGGCGCACCTCGATGGCCGGGTCGACGAGGCCGGTGGGCCTGACGATCTGTTCGACGATCTGTTCGCTGTGTTCGTACTCGTAAGGTCCCGGCGTGGCCGACATGAACACGGCGGTCTTCATGTGCTGCTCGAATTCCTCGAAGGAGAGAGGGCGGTTGTCGAACGCCGAAGGCAGCCGGAACCCGTACTCCACCAGCGCTTCCTTGCGGGCGCGGTCGCCGGCCAACATGCCGCGTACCTGCGGCAGCGCGACGTGGGACTCGTCGACGACGAGCAGGTAGTCCTCGGGCAGATAGTCGAGCAGCACCCAGGCCGGATCGCCGGGTTCACGCGCGTTGAGATGGCGGCTGTAGTTCTCAATGCCGGTGCAACTGCCGGTTTCGCGCAGCATCTCCATGTCGAAGTTTGTGCGCTGGCGCAGGCGGGCGGCTTCCAGCACCTTGCCGCGGGCTTCCAGCTGGGCCAGGTGCTTGTCCAGCTCCTGGCCGATGGCCTCGATGGCACGCTGCAGACGTTCGATAGGCGTCACGTAGAAGCGCGCCGGGTAGACGGTGACACTGGTCAGTTCCTCGAGAATCTCGCCCGTGAGCGGTTCGAGGCGGACCACGCGTTCGAGTTCGTCGCCAAAGAACTGCAGGCGCAGCACGAAGTCGTCGTAGGGCGGGAAGACTTCGAGCACTTCGCCGCGCACGCGGAAGCGCCCGTGCTCCAGGCTGGCCGCGGTGCGCGCGTACTGGAGACCCACGAGGACCCGCAGCAGCCGCGTGCGGTCGTATTCGCCGCCGACTTCCAGCGACAGGCTCATGTCGCCGTAGTCCTCGGGCGGCGTGATGCCGTAGATGCAGGAGACGGTGGCGACGACGATCACGTCGCGCCGCTCGAACAGGGAGCGGGTGGTGGAGTAGCGCAGCTTCTCGATCTCGGCGTTGATGTCGGTTTCTTTCTCGATGTAGGTGTCGCTGCGCGCGATGTAGGCCTCGGGCTGGTAGTAGTCGTAGTAGCTGACGAAGTACTCGACGGCGTTCTTAGGGAAGAACTCCTTCAACTCGGTGGCCAGCTGGGCGGCCAGGGTCTTGTTGTGGGCGAGCACCAGGGCGGGGCGCTGGATGCGCTGGATGACGTTGGCGATCGTGAACGTCTTGCCGGAGCCGGTAACGCCGAGCAAGGTCTGGGCGCGGTGGCCGGCGTTGATGCCCTCAACGAGTTGCTGAATGGCTTGGGGCTGACTGCCGGCAGGTTGGAAGTCGGCGCCGATCTCGAAACCCGCGCGGGTGCCGCTTTGGGGAAGGGTGGCCATGATCCGTCAATTCTAGGACGGGCGCCTGGCGTCTCGTCGTCGGGTAGTGGGCAAGTCTGATTCAGCGGAGATCGCGGCGGCGCTCTGAAACTTCGCGCGCGTCGGGTTCCCGTTCTTCGAGCAGCGCGACCACATCGCCGAAGGTCCACCCTGGCCCACCGGACGTGAACGAGGTGGCGTTCCGCATCGTCCAGCATGCCACCGCCGAGGAACCCGAGGCCGTCGCCGAACCCAAGCCCCGCGGCCAAGCGGGGGGCGAGGCGCGTGCTGTCGCTATGACCGCCGAGGAACGCGCCGAGAGCGCGCGGAAGGCGGCCAAGGCGCGGTGGCACGCGAAGAAGCAGGTGGCGGTCTAGGCCACCTCTAGACTTGGGCCAGTAGGCGAAGCGTCTCCGCGTGACGCTGCCGGCGGTTTTCGAGAATCGACGCTAACCAGTCCGACATCTCCGCCTGACACATGGCCTTGACGAGCCGATCAGTCAACACGGCGGACGCTCGGGGATACCGACGCCGAACCTCAGCCTCGATCTCCCACAGATCGCGTGGTGCATTCATGCTGTCGCTCCAATGACAGTAGTTGCCCGCCCATCTGGGTGGGCCTGCCCTAGCTCACGCGGCCCGCTTCCAACGAAACGCGAGAGCGAAACTCTTTGATCGCCGATCCTCTTACCCGCTTGCCCTCATTCGACCGCTCAGGCCGCGCAGGACTGCGCGTAGCCCAAGTCGTACAGCACATGATCGAGCGTATTGGGCCATGCGAACGCCACATCCTCCCATGACCCGCTCGCTGGACGGTTGAGCGCGAGATCGCGCTGCACGATCTGGTAGGTCCCTTCCAGGGCCCGCTCAAGCCCCGAGTGGGGATGCCATCAAAGTGCCGCCCCCAGACCCCAGATTCGGTCGCGACGGCCCACACCTCATCCGCGACACATTGATTGAACGTCCGCGGGCGCGGGATGGGGGAGCTCGCATGCCACAGTTCATGCGCCAGGAACGTCGCCACGACCACGTCGCGTGCGTCCCGAAGCTCGCCATTGATCCAAATCGTGTGCATCGATGGCCGGTAGCGGGCGTACGCGCCGGTCGGGTCAATGGCCCCCCAGCGGACGGTGACCGTGCGAGCTTCTGCCATGTCCATGAGGCGCGCTCCAAGGGGAACGCTGGCGATCAGGTTCCAGGCGTGTTGCAGGCCCGAATCGATCCGGGGGCCTGACGGCTCAGGCGGCTGGGGCGGCTGGGGCGGTCCTTCCGGCGCGAGCGGGCAGGCGTCGTTTCGGTACGCACAGTCCCAGCGCCCGTACTGCACCCCGTCATCGACGCCACGCAGAAAGGCGACGACCGTCCCTCGGCCAATGACATCCACGGCAATACTGACCGCCACGTCCGTCCGCCCGGTTCTGGCGAGGGCCGCCTGTCGGACGCGCTGGTAGTCGGGGTGCGTGGTGTGATCGACCGCCGGCGTGAGGGCTGGCGTGGGCTGTGGGGTCGGGGCAGGCGTCGGCGCCTCAACAGCCCACGCGAACGCCGTCTGGATATCGGCCCGGTGGTCGCGTGGGCAGGCGGCTTCGGCTTCGGTGGCGTCAGGGAACACCCGTTGGTAGAGGCCGACATTCTCAGCGCGGCCGGCCGCTGACTCGAAGGCGTCATTGGCGCCGATACAGGTGGTCGGCCAGTTGGCGAGCACGGACGGGATCGTGGCCGCAAGGACGACAAGAACGACGAGCGTGGCAACAGCAAGGCGGCGCATAGGCCCCCCAATGCAGCGGCAGCCCCCGGAGAAGCCCCTGGACGGATGACCTGTTACCACACACGGCATCCCCAGCGACCGATCTAAGGCCGCCAAGTCACTCCTGCCGTATGTGGTCGGGACCACTTCACGCCGTGTGTTACACGCGCCGGTACGCTTAACAAGCTGAACGCCGATCGGCCGCACGCCGATCGGCGTTCCATTCATCGGAAGGTGAAGTCGGCAGGGTCCGGCCGGGGTGTGAGAGACCCACGGTCCACTGTTCATCCAGTGGGTGCGGTTCGAGTCCGCCGCCTTCCGCCCCTGAGTCTATCGCATACGGCGCGCGTGTGTTACACCGAGAGGATCAAACTTGCCCACTACCCGTCGTCAATCGCGGCCGCTCCTGCCGAAGTCTCTGGCTAGCCTAGATCTGACAAGATCTCGTGCAGGCGTTGGGCGATGATTTCGGGTTCGCCGGGTTGCAGGTTGGCGGAGTTAGCCTCCACCAGACGGCGGGCGGGGTCGATGCGGACGAAGATGGGCGGGTCGCCGGCGAGGAGCGCTTCGCCAATTGCCTCGACACCGGGGCCAGTCCAGTCAGGCTCAAAACCGATGACCGCCGTCGGCACGAAGTACCGGTCGTCGTCGAACTCGACCGTTGCGCGGATGCCATCCAACTCTCCGACGTCATCAACGACGATTTCGACAAGCTCGTGGAACTCGCGCAGCATCGCGTCTTCGTCGGAGTCCATGTAGCTGCGGAGCGCGGCGTACATGCCCACCATTTCTTCCTTGGCGACCTTGGACGGGCGGCCCATGGAATGGTTGGGGCTGCTGTTGAGGTGGGCGGCTTCAATGAGGTCGGCGCGTCCGTAGAGGAGCCCGGTTGCCTGGGGGCCGCGGATGACTTTGCCGCCGCTCATGGTGACCAGATCGGCACCGTCGCGGATGAAGCGCCTGAGGTTGTCGCGCGGCGGGACCGTCATGGCCGCGTCAACGATGACCGGGATATCTCGCGCGTGGGCGATCTGGGCCACCAGGGACAAGGTCAGTCCGCCGCGTGGGTTCCCCGGCGCGAAGAGGAAGGCCACGGCGGCCGTGCGGTCGGTGAGGGCGGCTTCCAGTTCCTCGGGCAGGCAGGAGTTGACGTTGCCAACCTCGACGAAGCGCGCGCCGGTGAAGCCGTACATGTGGCTGTAGGGGCCGCGATGGAGCTTTTGGATGACGAGCTCGTCCTTGAGTCCGGTCGTGTCGGGAAGACGGCGGACAGCCGCCACATCGCCTCGCGTAATACACGCGGCCAGCGAGATGACGATGCCGGCGGCGGCGCCGCCAACCACCATGCCGGCTGCGGCGCCGGTGATCTCGGCGATGTACGCGCCGATGCGGCGATTGAGAGCCTCGACAGAAACGAAGGCGCGTCCGGCCTCGGCCATTGCCGCAGTTGTTTCCGGCAGCATCAACGAGCCGCCGTAGTTGGTGGTGGGACCGCCGGCGTGAATAACGAGCGGCACGCCAAGTTCATCGTAGATGCGGTTGGAGGGAAGTGTTCGAGGCATCGGAGTGTCCGGCGCAAGCGGCCGCCGGTGTATAGCACGTCTGGGATTGCCATCGGTATATAGTTCGCCATCTAAGGTTCCCCACTGCGAGTTGCCGGCATGAGCATTGACAACCGATATCCGGGCCTGGTGACGCCGCTGCCAGTGGCGGAGGGCTATCACCCGTTTGTGGACAACCGCTTCATTCACCCGGGGCGTGCGCACTGGGTGGACGACGACGGGCGATTTCACAGCGCCTGGGGGCTGGAGAATCCGACCTCGATCCACGCCGAGTTCCTGGCCGTGCCGCGCGGCGTGGCGCTGCGGGCGGAACCGGCGGTCCGCACCGAGCCGGTGCTGAAGGCCACCGAGCCGTGGGAGAAGCTGGTGTGGTGGCCGAAGGTCATCCACGAGGGCGGGCGCTACCGGCTTTGGTACGAGGCGGTTCCTCCCGATCATTGGGACCCGGAGATCGGTCCCGGGCTGGCCTGGCCGAATCCGGTGTTTGGCGGACTGCTCTGCTACGCCGAGTCGGATGACGGATTCAACTGGACGAAGCCGACGTTGGGGATCGGAGCATGGGAAGGGTCCACGGACACCAACATCTCGCTGGGGCGGGAAACGGTGGGGCCAATGGGGATGCACGGGGCCAGTCCGTTTATTGACCCGTCGGCAGAGCCAGAGGCGCGTTACAAGGCGTTCTGGTACGGCGACGCGACGCGCGAGGTCGTGGACGCCGTGCGGCGGGAGCGTCCGGACGCGGTGGACCCGCGCAGCGCGGACGGGGAGCACGTGCGGGCCATGTATGTGGCCACATCACCGGACGGCCTGCACTGGACGGTGCAAGACGAGCCGGCGGTGGTCTTCAATAGCGACACGTTGCAAGTCGCGGAGTGGGACGCGCCGCGGAAGCAGTACGTCTGGTACGGGCGGGGCTGGTTGTGGGGCCGCCGCACGATCACGCGGGCTGAAACAACCGACTTCAGCCGCTGGCCGCTGCCACAGGACGTGCTGACGGTTGCGCCAACAGCGCCGGAGCAGACGGACATTTACACCAATGGCAAGACTCGCTATCCGGGCGACCCCACCACGCACCTGATGTTCCCCACGTTGTACGACCGGGCGACAGACCAGACGGCCATCGGGATGGCCACCAGCGTGGACGGCGTGGCATGGACCTGGACGCCGGGCAACCCGGTGCTGCCGGTTGGGCCGGTGGGAAGTGTGGACGGCGGCAGCATGTTCGTTGGGACTGGCCTGGTTCCGCTGCCGGGCGACCGCGTGGGACTGCCCTACGGGGGCTATAGCTATCCGCACAAGTTCCCGGCCAACCTGGCTGACAGCGGGATCTGCTGGTGCACCTGGACACGGGGACGGCTGGCGGGCATCCACGCGGCCACTGAAGGCGAGTTCTGGACGCCGCCGGTGCGGCTGGCAGGCGGTGGATTGCGCGTGAATTGTCGGGTGCAACCGGGCGGCAGCCTGCGCGTGGGCGTGGTGGACGAGGAGTGGTCGGACCTGCCTGGTCTCAGCCTCGCGGACTGCCAACCAATTGTGGGCGATCAACTGGAAGCCACGGTGCTGTGGAGCGGGGGGGCGCGGCCGCCGGTGGATCAAGCCGTGTCGCTGCGCTTCAGCCTGCGGACGACATCGGTGTTCGGATTCGAGGTCATGGCCGGCGGCTGACCCTCGGTGGGCGGTGAAGCGAGGCGCCTAGCATGGCGCCGCCGCCTCAATGACGAGACAGCGGTTGACGCATGCGTAGCCTGCGGCCGGCCAGCACATCGGAGTCTGACGCCGAAGTCGTGGGACGGCTGATGCTGGACGCTTTCCCGGAGACGTTCACGCGCATCTTCGGCCCGCGCGACCATGAGGCCGCGCGGGCCGTGGGGCATGGGCTGCGGGCGTTTGGGTCGCTGCCGAATGCCTGGCTGGCGGAAAACGACGGCGAGTGCGAGGGCCTGCTGCTGGTGCGCTGGGGCAATGGGTCCACACCCGCGGCCGCGCTGCGGGCGTTTATCGCCATGGAACGAGTTCTCGGGCCCTGGCGCGCTCTGTGCGTGGCGTTTCACATTCCCCCGCTGCCACCGCACTGGCTGCACGAGCACGAGGCCTACATCAGCGCCCTGGCGGCGCCGCCCACGCGGCGGCGGCGCGGGCATGGTTTGGCGCTACCAGCCCACGTGATCGACCTAGCGCGAGCACGGGGCTACCGACAAATCACGCTTCGCGTCGAAGCCGGCAATTCGGCAGCGCAAGCGCTGTTCGAGCGGCACGGGTTCGTGCGCGATCCCCGCCGGTTCCAATGGGTTTTCAACCTGATACGGCGGCACTTTGGGCAGATTGTGATGACGCGGCGGCTTGATGAGTAGCCAAGCCTACCGAAACGAGCGACACGCCCTCGATTATTGTTACTACGCCAGAGAGCCAAGCCTAGGAAGAGTTGGCATCTAAGCACAGCCTGGCATAGATACCGCGCAGCACAATGCCACTGCCCCGTCTAGCAATTAACAACTTTCAACTAGGTTATGACCGGCACCGAAGGGTCTGTTGCTTCAAGTACAGCGTCTCTAAAGTTCGAAAAGCTGCGGGAGACGTTGCGGGATGGGTCGAGGAATGCGCCAATCTCGCGAGCCGCGCGACGCTTGCTCAGGCCTCCTCTGAAGTATCCGTGCCGATTCAATATACGCTCGAAAGACTCCCAAGTCCCCCCTCTGACTGCATCAGGATCACGATATCCTCTCCTACGGACAGTGCTACGTGATACCCGAGGATACGCGCAGGACACAGCATCCCAATCGCCAAAATACCAAGCCTCGAGCTCTTCAATCACGATTCGGTTGGCAACTTGCCAGTCAGGTCCAGCGGAGCTTGAGCGCGTGGTAAGACCGGCGACAGAAGACACACGCTCAAGATGATGTTTCAGGTCATGACAGTCATCGGCGTCTCTATCAACGATCACCAGTATGCGATAGATTTCTGGACGCCACTTTGCATACGCCCGAAGGCGAGCCTCCAGATTGCCGAGCAAGTCAGCCTTGCCTTGAAATGAGTGGACCAGAAAAGTACAGTCATCCGGGAGGATTCGAGGCAGCAAGACGTGTAGGAAATCCTCCATCGAAGGCTCTTCGACCAGAATCTCGAGGTGCAATGCTCTCATGCACTAGGACGCCTCGGGCGGCGTATCGGTTCTCCGTGCCTGACCAACGGATCGCCTACTCCAAACTGTCCCTCCATCCAGAGATAGCCTAGTTGGGCTCCTTCTTCCACAAACTCAGTCACTCCGTGCAAATCCGCAGCGCGTTGTGTCTGCGTGTAGCCGCGCTCATCTCGCCATAGAACTCGCACTTCCTGGGGGCGCAACGCATTGACGAAATAGGGCGAGTGTGTAGTGACTACCAACTGCGTGCGACTACTGGCGTCTCTGCACTCCTCAGCAAGGTCAAGCAGGACCCGTGGGTGCAGGAAGTTCTCGGGTTCTTCGATGCCAATAAACGGAGGGGGCTCAGGGTCATAGAGCAGTACCAAGTAAGCCAACAGCTTCAGGGTGCCATCGGATGCGAAGTGCGCCAGAATTGGCTCCTTGAACGGGGTGTCCTTGAACCGCAAAAGCAGTCGTCCATCAGGCGTAAGCAAAGCATTTACTCGTTCAATTCGAGGCACGCATCGGCGCAGAGCCCGTAGGATATCTCGCAGACGTTCTTGGTGTTGCTCGTACAGGTACTGGATGACGTTTGCGAGGTTGTCACCGGTCTTTGAGATCCGCTCCTGGGGGCCCGCCTCTGGCTGGCCTCGGGCGTTATCCACCGACATGTATGACACATGCCATCCTGTAATGAAGTCGCGCAGCGCGGCCACTCGAGGATGCTCCGCGAATTGGCCAAGAGCGTTGACCGCAAGAAGATCAGGGGCAATAAGATGGAGTGTCTATTCGCTTATCCTTTTCGTCTGGGAATTCGCCGCTAACAGCCTGAAGCCGTCCATTGGCGTATTCCAAGAACCGGAAGGGTCTTCCGTGCTGTCGTCGCCGCCATTGCAGCCACTCTTCGACGACCACCGGCCCTCTGTTACTCTCATCAATTGTCAAGTGGTAGGTAATCAATGGCTGCCCAGGTTTCTCTCGATACTTAACTTCGATCGTCACGGGACTTTTGGCGCCCCGGGTCTTGATTCCTCTGCCACGACCGCGTCTGTCCCAGGCTCGACGCAGCCCAGACTCAAAACACTCGGACAAGAAGGCAAACACGTCGAACACCGTGGACTTGCCGCTGCCATTCGGTCCCACCAACACCGTCATCGGCTCCAGGTGACCAAACGTCACATCACGCAGCGCGCGAAAATTTCGCACGGTGAAGCTTTCGATTCGAGGGGGATGGGAGCGAACTACCGTGCCCACGATTGACCTCGAATTGAACTGAAGCACCAGGACAAACCCAGGGCAGTCACCAGTAGACAAATCGGCGAAGCCAATTGGTCCTTAGTAGTCAACCGCTCATCGCTGATCTGTGCCTCCGTCAAACAGAGAATCCGCCGGTGGGTCAGTCGCGGTTGTCTCGGCGACCGGCGAGGGTGCCGAGCATTTGGGTGAACTCCAACGGGAAGATGAATTTCGAGGCAGGGCTGGCGCCCAGCGACTTGAGGGTTTCGAAGTACTGCAAGCGCATGGTGTTGTCATCGATTCCGCGGGCCGTGTCGAAGATGCGCTGTAGGGCGTCGGCAAAGCCTTCGGCCCGCAGCACGGCGGCCTGCTTGTAGCCTTCGGCCTCCAGGATATCGGCCTGGCGGCCGCCCTCGGCCTTGAGGATGGCGGCCTGCTTCTGACCCTCGGCCACCGTGATGTCGGACTGGCGGGTGCCCTCGGCTTCCAGAATGACAGCGCGGCGCACGCGCTCGGCGGACATCTGGCGGTTCATCGCATCCTGGATCTCGCGCGGTGGGTCGATCTCGCGGATTTCGACGTTGGTGACCTTGATGCCCCAGCGCTCGGTCTCGGCGTCCAGCTTGACGCGGATGGATTCGTTAATGCGTTCACGCTGCGACAGGACGTCGTCAAGCGGGATGTCGCCGATGACCGCGCGGAGGGTGGTGGTTGCCAAGCCAACGACGGCCTGGTGGTAGTTCGCGACTTCCAGCACGGCGCGTTCCGCTTGATTCAAGTCCACCCGCAAATAGACCAGGAAGTCGATTTCGATCGGCGCGTTGTCGCGGGTGATGTTGGTCTGGCGCGGGATATCCAGCACCTCAGTGCGGGTGTCAAGGCGCGTGATCTGGTGGATGATCGGAATGGCGAGCACGATGCCGGGGCCGAGCATGCCTTCGAAGCGTCCGAACCGGAATCGAGCCAACCGCTCGTAATCACGGATGAAGTTGATGAGTGCCATTGCTGCCTCCCTGGCTACGCGCTTGGTGGGGGCCGCGCCGCCCCTGGTGGATCCGGTGTCGAATCGTCGCTTGCGGGCCTGACCATTAGCGTCGTGCCGTCCACGGCGGTTACATCCACAGCGTAACCTTCCTCGATGGCGGCGTCTGCGTCGTCCTCGGTCTCCAGGCGGGCCGGCCAGAACTCGCCCACCATCTGGACTTCGCCGTCGGGGGCCAGCCGCCGGGACACTCGCGCACGGTTGCCGACCATCGCGGCGCGGTCGAACTGGCTGCGGTAGGGCACTGGCTTGCCGGTGTTGGCCATCACGATCAGCGTTGCGGTTACAGCGGCCAGTGCCGCGCCTACGGCCGCCACGGTCCAAACGCTGACCGTCAGGGCTTCAGCGCCCGGAAAGTCCAACTCGACAGGCCGCAGCACGCCGCCAACCAGCAGGATCGCGCCGACGATGAAGGTCGCCAACGCGCCCGCGCCGTAGACGCCGGCCCCCGGTTCCTGGAATTCGAGGAAGAGCAGGCCAAGGGCGATCAGGACCAGGGCGACGCCCAGCCAGTTGACGGGGAGCTGACCCAGCCCAACGAACCCCAGCCCCAGGGCGATGGCGCCGGTGACGCCGGGAATGATCAGGCCGGGGTTGGCGAGCTCGATCAACAGCGCGATGCCGCCGACCGTGAGCAGGATGAAGGCCAGATTCGGTGAGGCCACGACCGAGAGGAAGTGCTCCAGGAGAGTGCGGTCGACCGGGAGGATCGGAGCGTCGGCCAAGTCAAGCCGGGATTGGCCGTCGGCCGTGGGGACGGACGTTCGGTCGATCTGGCGCAGCAGGTCGGGCAGGTCGTTCGCCAGGACGTCGGCGATGCCAAGGTCCAGCGCCTCGACGGCGGAGTACGAGCGCGCTTCGGTGATGGCGGCTTCGAGGGGTTCGGGGTCGCGTCCGCGAACATCGGCAATGCTGCGGGCGAAGGCGCGGGTGTCTTCAAGGACCTTGGCGGCCAGGGTTTCAGGCACGTCCTGGCCGGAGGCGTCGATGGGCGAGGCGGCGCCCACGTTGGTTCCCGGGCTCATGGCGGCGACGCCAGCGGCGGCCAGCACGAACATGCCGGCCGAGGCGGCCTGGGCGCCGCGCGGGGTGACGAAGACGGCGACGGGCAGCGGGGCTTCGAGGATCGAGCTGACCATCTCGCGGGCGGAGGTGCTGAGGCCGCCGGGGGTGTTGAGTTCGATGACCAGTAGGGCCGCGCCGGCGTCGGCAGCCTCGTTTATCGCGCGGTTGACGTAGCGGGCCGCGTTGGGGTCGATGAAACCGTCGATGTCGACGGTCATGACGGCGGAGGATTGGGCCTGGGCGGCGGGGGCCAGCAGCAGGGCCAGGAGGGCGCCGACGAGGATCAGGCGGCGGATGGCGGTGAGGAGGCGGCGGGGAATCACCGGGCCCTCCCGGGCAGCGGGGCGGCTACCTGATTATCGCCGGTCGTGGCGGCCGGGTGTGCAGGATTTGGCACGGTCGGGCGGCGTCCTATGGGGGTACTCGCACCCGCCGGGGCGGCGGGGCAGCGTTTGGACCGGAAGACCCTCACCCCAACCCTCTCCCTCAGGGCGACCTTTGCGTAACCCCGTGTGGGTTGCCCGGAAGACCCTCACCCCAACCCTCTCCCACAGGGAGAGGGAGCAAGAGCGGGCCGCACCGTCGAGGACGCGGGAGCGTTGTGCAAAGGTCTCCGAGGAGAGAGAGGGAGCAAGAGCGGCCGCACCTTCGCGGACGCGGGGCGTTGTGCAAAGGTCTCACAGGGCGAGGGAGGAAGAGGCGCTACCGGAGTGGTGGGGTGATTGCGAGCGGGCGGCTTTTGGGGGTGGTGAATTGGGGGTCTCGCGCGCGGTAAGAGTTTTTTCCAAAAAACTCTTGAGTTGCAACGGGGCGCTTTTCTGGCGGGTTTGGGGGGCGATGGGAACTTGCGTGAGTTGGCGCTTTGGCGGGGGTAGTGGACGGGGCCGTGGGGTGGCGGCGGACTTGGAGGGATGGCGAGCTCGGGACGCTTGCGTGAACGGGGTGTGGTTCGAAGGGCTCACCATGAGCGCTGGGAGCGGCGGGAGTCGTGGATGGTGCTGGGTGCCCGCCGCCATGGGGATGTGGTTCGACGGGCTCAGGGCAGGGTCCTTCGACAGTCTCAGGGCAGGGTCTTTGGCGAGCACAGGGAAGGACTTCGGCGAGTTCGGGAAAGGTATGCCGTGGACTTGGGACGGACGGAGGCACGACAGGAGCCGGGTGAGAACGAGCGTGAACCAGGCGACGGGCATTGGGGATCGGGTTGCGTGGTTTACTCGGATAGTGTACACTTTCTGGGGACGGGTGGCAAGTGGTTGGTGGACGGTCGTTCGTGAGGATGCGGCGGGGTGGTGGGAGCGATTTGCATGGAGGGGTGTGGGCAGAATGTGGGCGGCGACGGGGCTTGCTGGTGTTGTGAGGAATTGCTTTGGGTGATGGGATGACGGCTGCCGAGTTCATCGACAGGTGGCGGAAGGTTACGCAGACCGAGAAGGCCGTCTCGCAGTCGCATTTCAATGACTTGTGCGCGGTGCTGGGCGAGCGGGCGCCGGTGGAGGCTGATCCGGAGGGCGACGAGTTCTGCTTCGAGCGGGGGGCGGCGAAGGATAGCGGCGGCGATGGATGGGCGGATGTGTGGAAGCGGGGGCACTTCGCCTGGGAGTACAAGAGCCAGGGGAAGGATCTGGATGCGGCTTTTCAGCAGTTGCGGCAGTACGCGCTGGCGCTGGAGAACCCGCCGCTGCTGATCGTCTCGGACATGCGGGACTTCCGGATTCACACGAACTGGACGAACAGCGTCAGCACGGTCCACGAGTTCACGATTTACGACCTGGAAGACACCGATACCTGGAAGAAACTCAAGTGGGCGTTCAGCGAGCCGGAACGGCTGCGGCCTGGGCAGACGCGGCAGGCGCTGACCGAGCAGGCGGCGGCCACCTTTGCCGAAGTTGCCAAGGGGTTGCGAGAGCAGGGCCACGACCCGCAGACGGTGGCGCATTTCGTCAACCGGCTGGTGTTTTGCATGTTCGCCGAGGACGTGGGGCTGCTGCCGGACCAGATGTTCCGGCGGATGCTGGACCAGGCGCGGCTGCGGCCCGAGCGGTTTGGCGGGATGGCCCGCAGCCTGTTCGCGGCTATGCAAGACGGCGGGGCCGTCGGGTTCGAGGAAGTGGCGTGGTTCAACGGCGGGCTGTTCGACGACGATACGGCGCTGCCGCTGGACCGACCGCAGGTCAACGCAGTGCGCGAGGCGGCGGGGCTGGACTGGTCGGAGATCGACCCGTCGATCCTGGGCACGCTGTTCGAGCGGGGGCTGGACCCGGACAAGCGCTCGCAGTTGGGGGCGCACTACACCGACCGCGACAAGATCATGCAGCTCGTCGAACCGGTGATCGTGCGGCCGTGGCTGGCCGAGTGGGCGGCCTGCAAGCAGGAGCTGAGCGCGCTACTTGACCGGGCTGGAAAGGCCAAGGCAAGGCAGACGGCGAGCAGTTCGTCGGCAGGAGGCCTCCAAGCAGTTACGGGAGTTCCTGGAGCGGCTGGCGGCGTTCCGGGTGCTGGACCCGGCTTGCGGGTCGGGCAACTTTCTGTACCTGGCACTGCACGCGCTGAAGGACCTGGAACACCGGGTGCGGGTGGAAGCGCAGACGCTGGGCCTGCAACCGCCGTTTCCGTCCGTGGGTCCGGCCAACGTGAAGGGGATCGAGCTCAATCCGTACGCAGCCGAATTGGCGCGAGTGTCGGTCTGGATTGGTGAGATCCAGTGGATGCGGCGTCACGGGTTCCGCGAAGACCGCGACCCAATTCTGAAGCCGCTGGACGCGATTAAGTGCCGGGACGCGGTGCTGACGCCGGATGGGCAGGAACCGGAGTGGCCGGAGGCGGATGTGGTGATTGGGAATCCGCCGTTTTTGGGCGGGAAGTTGTTGCGCGGCGTACTGGGCGACGAGTACGTGGAGGGTCTGCAGCGGCTCTATGGCGAATGGATACACGGTGACGCTGACCTGGTGTGTCATTGGTTCTACAAGGCCGAGCGGTTGGTCACCGACGGCAAGGTCGCACGCGCGGGCCTAGTCGGCACCAACTCCATCCGGGGCGGGCGAAACCGGTCGGTGCTGGATGGAATCGTCGAACGAGGGGCTATCTACGACGCGTGGTCGGACGAGCCGTGGGTGGTGGACGGCGCGGCCGTACGGGTGTCGCTGATCTGCTTTGCCGGTGAGGACAACGGACTACCCACGAAGCTGAATGGCGAGAACGTGCCTCGCATCAATGCTGATCTGACCAGCGGAGTCGTGGATCTCACCCAAGCTAGCCGTCTTCCGCAGAACGTCGGCGTCGCCTTCATGGGCGACACGAAAGGCGGACCGTTCGATATTCCGGGCGAGCAGGCGCGCGAGTGGTTGCACTTGCCGACCAACTCGAACGGGCGGGCGAATTCGGACGTGCTCAAACCTTGGGTCAACGGAATGGACCTGACCCGCCGTCCCAGCGGGAAGTGGATCGTCGATTTTGGCTGGGACATGTCGGAGAACGAGGCCGCGCCATACGAAGCGCCATTCCAGTGGATCAAAGAGCACGTCTATCCGATGCGCCAGAGGAATCGTCGAGCGGCGTATCGGCTGAAATGGTGGCGACACGTCGAACCGCGGCCCGGCATGTGGCGGGAGCTCGACGAACTGAGCCGCTATATCGCAACACCCATGGTTGCCAAGCATCGGCTGTTTGTCTGGTGCGATACGAGGATCTGTCCAGACCACCAACTCATCGTCATCGCCCGCGATGACGACACGACTTTTGGCATCCTGCACAGTCGCTTCCACGAACTTTGGTCGCTGCGCCTGGGGACCAGCCTGGAAGACCGTCCGCGCTACACGCCCACGACCACCTTCCAGACGTTCCCGTTCCCCGAAGGTTTGACGCCCGACATCCCCGCCGCGGAGTACGCGAACGATCCGCGGGCTATCGCCATAGCCAAAGCCGCGCGCCGACTGGTGGAACTGCGTGACCGGTGGCTGAACCCGCCGGAGTGGGTGAAGTGGGTGGATGAGCCGGTGGCGGGGTATCCGAAGCGGGCTGTGCCGACTGCTGCGGCCCCGCTGCGGGAACTTGGGCGGCGGACGCTGACGAACTTGTATAACGAGCGGCCGCAGTGGCTTGTTGATGTGCATGCGGAGTTGGATGCGGCGGTGGCGCGGGCTTACGGGTGGACTGCGGACATGCCCGACGACTATGCGCTTAGGGAACTTCTGAAGCTGAACCTCACAAGGAACCCATAACTCAGACTAGCTCACGTAGTTTGCCATCTAAGTCACTCAACCACACACATTAGGACTTAGACTATAGACCCAAGCGAGAATCTGCGTTATAATTGCGACCACACCGTCTCCATCCCGCCGCCAACCAGTGCTACAAAACCCGTACGGACCGCCAATTAAGTTGTTCTATTCATACCCCCATTGCGACGAAGATTACAGGGCGCATATGGAGAATTGCCTGGCTCTACTAAGACGCGACAACTTAATCGATGAATGGCATGATACCGAAATAGTTGCTGGCCAGAACATACCCTGTGAAGTGCGGGCACAGATGGACGATGCGGATATCGTTGCATTTCTACTCAGCCATGACTTCCTAGCATCCGAAGAATGCATGAAAGAGTGGGATTATGTAAAGAAACGCGAAACCCACGAAGGCACGGTCTATCGAGTGCCCATCATAGTCAGACCTTGCCCTTGGATTGACCTCCTTAGCGACGACAACATCAAAGCGTTACCAAAGGACGGCGTGGCCGTTAGCACCTATCAAAACCAAGACATAGCTTGGACCGAAGTCTATGATGGCGTCAAGCACCTGGTCCACCACATCAGATCCACATTTACACCGCGGAGCGAATTCCTGGATGCAATGCAAGACACCGACTTTATAGGGAGAGAGCGACTCACACTTAGTGACCTATTTGTTTTCCCTACGTTGAGCTTTACAGATGTACAAGCTCGAGATGAACATCAAGTCTACAAGACTGTGAATACGCTCGACAAACTATTGGAGCACCGGTTTTCATTAGTACATGGAGACGACAAGAGTGGGAAAACGGCATTGGCTCGATCAATACACCTGGCCCTCATCGATGAAGGAATACCCTCTCTATTGGTGGATCTTGCCGATATCTCGCACCGGCCGCGCAATACAATTTTCAAGCGCGCTTACGACCATCAATTCTCCGGTGACTTCTGCTTCTGGCTTCAGCAGCCAAAGAATACAGTCATTCTAGACAATCTCACGTCAGATCCGCGCGCGCTCCAGGTCATAGAATTGGCAACAAAGAGGTTCCACCGTATCATCGTAATGACTCGCACGGACGAACTCTTTGCTTTCTTTCACGACGAGGATCGGCTCGCGCACTTCACTCAATTTCAAATTGAGCCACTAAACCTGGCTGACCAAGAGGTGCTAATCAAAAACCAAATGCTTGCATCACGGCCTGAACGTCAAATAACTGACGGCCTGGTAGACCAAGTCGAAGATCACGTTGACTCTGTTGTGATCTCAAATAGCATCGTACCGAGATATCCGTTCTACATACTATCAATACTGCAATCGAGAGAATCTTATATGCCAGGTAATCTCTCAATCACGTCATACGGTCACTGCTATCAAGCACTCATATTTGCAAATCTAATTAGATCTGGAGTCTCAAATGAAGACGACAAAATCAATGCATGTATTAACTTCTGCGAGTGACTGTCCTTAGCTCTCTATCGTCATCGGTCAAGCGAATCCGACAGTGACTTCTATTTTGAGGCGTTCGTACAGACATACCGAGACAAGTTTATTATCGACATGTCACTAATAAGCCGTCTAACCAGCACTCCATACGGCATCATTCGTCGCGACGGCAATTTCAAATCCGACTATATGTATTACTATTTCCTTGGCAAATACTTATCTGGGGCCGGCAAAGAAGGCAGAGAAGCCCTCGCAGAGATGAGCGAGGGGACCTTTAGAGAAGAGAATTACCTGACTGTCCTCTTTGCCATTCATCATAGTTCCGATGACGCGATTGTTGACGACATACTGAGTAGAACGGAAGAAAGCCTGTGCGATGTTCCTCCAGCCAGATTAACCGCTGAGGAGACAAGGAGGTTTGAGAGCGTAGTGGCCGACCTTCCTGGAGACGTTCTTTCAAAGAAATCTCCGCAGGAGAATCGCAGGGATGAGAGGGTTGTCCGGAGTGAGTTTTCGGACGGCCAAGTCGATTCAGCCGAGGAAGACTCTGAGCCGGCTGATAGCGACCGTATGAGTGCACATAGGATTCTCAAGAATAACAAGCTTATGGGGCAAGTATTGCGAAACAGACACGGCAATCTCGAGAAAGTAAAAATAGAGCGTGTTGTAGAGATCGTTGCGGACAGTGGCCTTCGACTGGTGAACTTCATTCTGGCTGACGAGCAGCAGATTGCCCACCAAGCTGCGAATATACACACAAGGATTCCAGATCTAGATCTCTCGATAGTGAAGCGAGTCGTGGAGATAGCATCGTTTGTTTGGACTATATCCAATGTCGAGCTGATCGTTCAGGCGATAAATGTCCCGGCGATCAAGGACGCAATTGATTCCGTTGTCGCTAGAAAAGACACGCCTGCATACGATATCGTTGGATACTTTAGGCAGCTTGATAGCGCCCAGGGGTTAACGATCTCGGAGCGCGACCGGCTTTCTGAACTTCTGCGAAAGCACAACCATTTGTTTATCAAGAGAGTGGCCTCGATTAGGACACAGCACTACATCAATACCCATAGAAGCATCCCCCAAGTTGAGCAATCCATCTTCTCCCTGCTGAGTATCGAGTATAGTCAAAGTCGCTTGCACGCAACCAGGTTCTCCCGTAGATCCTGAGCAACTGACCCTAGCTTGTTCAATATAGTCCGAAGAGAGGCAGCATAAGGACGGGAGGGCGCGGGGAATTCCTGGATGGGTTGGGTGCTGGGGGTGTGGTTCGTGGCTCGACAGGGCCTCCTCCCTCGACAAGCTCAGGACAGGCTCTTTGACAAGCGCAGTGCGGGCTTCGACAGAATCAGGGCAGGCTCTCCGGCAACGGGTTTCGTGAGCTTGGGATGGGCGCTCCCGGCGGTGGCGTGGTTGCCTTGGGTGACCTTGCCCTTGGGTACCCACAAGGGGCACCCCTACAAGGGACGGGCCCTTCGACAAGCTCAGGGCAGGCTCACTACGAAGGCGGGGGCGGGGGTTGAGGTGTTGGGTTGCGACCGAAAGACGGGCGGGTCTGAGACGCCGCCCCTACGCCAGAACGGATGCGGACGGCGTGGGGCAGGCTCACCATTAACGGGGGCCGGCGCTGAGGGCGGAAGAGATACAGTGTTTCAGTGAAACGGGGCGGCGGATTGTGGCGATCCTGCTTGTGGGGAATGGGAATGAAGCGGCGCCAACGGCCACGGAATACTCGGATCCGGGCACGGATGCTCCGCTTAAGGGATACGAAATAGCTGTGCAGGAATGCGGGTAGTGGGTCATTTTGAGCTATGAGCAGCGAAGCCCTCTCCGACAGGGAGAGCGGCATGGAGGACCGAGTTGGCGCGTGGGGCCTCGACCGGAAGACCCCTCACCCCCAGGAGAGACCTTTGCGGAACCCAGGGATGGTTGCCCGGAAGACCCTCACCCCAACCCTCTCCCACAGGGAGAGGGGGCAAGAGCCGCCGCACCTTTGAGGACGAGGGGCGTTGTGCAAGGGTCTCCTCGGAGAGGGGAAGATCGGCATCCCCGCAGATCAGTTTTCAACGCACACCGTTGCTCTGCTAGCGAAAGGCAGAACGACGCCGGATCGCTCCGGGGAATGGAGTCTGATCAAAATGACCCACCACAGGAATGCGAACCGGAAAAAAGGGAGGTCAAACCGTGCTTCGACAGATGACGGCGATTATCGAGCGCGATGGCGACTGCTTCGTCGCGCTCTGCCCTGAGCTGGACATCGCAAGTCAGGGTGCGAGCGTGTCGGAGGCCCGTGCCAATCTCAAGGAAGCGCTCGAGCTCTTTTACGAGGCGGCTTCGGCCGACGAGATTCAGCGTCGGCTGCATGATGAAATCTATGTGACTCAGGTCGAGGTGGCGGTTGGCTAGGCTTTGAGTGCTATCGGGACGGGGATGGGGGTTGCGCGGGAGACGGGCGGGTCTGAGACGCCGCTACGGGGAAGGAGAGAGGGAAGAGGAGTGAGTAGTGAGAGAGGAGAAGAAGGGGACGGCCACAAGGGACGCACCTGCAGGAGACGGGTGGGTTGGGGTGGCTGTTGCGCGGAAGGGGCCGGTCTGAGACCGGCCCCTACGTGAGATGGCGCCAAGGACGCCGGGATGACGGACTAAGGAAGGAGTGAGCGAAGAGTAGTGAGAAGTGAGAAGTGAGACAGGAGGAAGAGGGGACTGCCTGGGTGGGCTGGGTGCTGTGGTTCGACACGGCCCGCCGAAGACGGCGGACCGGCTCACCACGGGATTGCGAGGAGTGAGCGGAGAGAAGTGAGTAGTCAGAGAAGAAGGGATGGATCCCGGCCGGGGACGCCGGGATGACAAGGGAGGAACGCCGGGACGAAAGGGCGAGTCGGGGTGACAGCCTCGACCGGAAGACCCCTCACCCCAACCTTCTCCCCGAGGATAGGCGTTTGCGTAACCTCAGGGATGGTTGCCCGGAAGACCCCTCACCCCAACCCTCTCCCACGGGGAGAGGGAGCAAGAGGCGGCGAAGGGGCGGCGGGTTGCTGCCGATGTGGCGTGGTTGCTGGAGGCAGCAGCCACCCTCATCCCAGCCTTCTCCCTCAAGGGAGAAGGAGCAAGAGCGGCAGGGTCCATTGGCGTTTGACGTGCCACACAGTTGCTCTGCCCCAGGAGAGACCTTTGCGTAACCCGAGGGACTGTTGCCCGGAAGACCCCTCACCCCAACCCTCTCCCACGGGGAGAGGGAGCAAGAGGCGGCGAAGGGGCGGCGGGTTGCTGCCGATGTGGCGTGGTTGCTGGAGGCAGCAGCCACCCTCATCCCAGCCTTCTCCCTCAAGGGAGAAGGAGCAAGAGCGGCAGGGTCCATTGGCGTTTGACGTGCCACACAGTTGCTCTCCCCCAGGAGAGACCTTTGCGTAACCCGAGGGACTGTTGCCCGGAAGACCCCTCACCCCAACCCTCTCCCACGGGGAGAGGGAGCAAGAGGCGGCGAAGGGGCGGCGGGTTGCTGCCGATTTGGCGTGGTTGCTGGAGGCAGCAGCCACCCTCATCCCAGCCTTCTCCCTCAAGGGAGAAGGAGAAAGAGCGGCAGGGTCCATTGGCGTTTGACGTGCCACACAGTTGCTCTGCCCCAGGAGAGACGTTTGCGTAACCCGGGGGCGGTTGCCCGGAAGACCCTCACCCCAACCCGCTCCCACGGGGAGAGGGAGCAAGAGGCGGCGAAGGGGCGGCGGGTTGCTGCCGATTTGGCGTGGTTGCTGGAGGCAGCAGCCACCCTCATCCCAGCCTTCTCCCTCAAGGGAGAAGGAGAAAGAGCGGCAGGGTCCATTGGCGTTTGACGTGCCACACAGTTGCTCTCCCCCAGGAGAGACCTTTGCGTAACCCGGGGGCGGTTGCCCGGAAGACCCTCACCCCAACCCTCTCCCGCAGGGAGAGGGAGCAAGAGCGGCCGCACCTTCGCGGACGAAGGGCGTTGTGCAACGGTCTCCCTGGAGAGAGACCTTTGCGTAACCCGGGGTGGGGTGCCCGGAAGACTCTCACCCCAACCCTCTCCCACAGGGAGAGGGAGCAAGAGCGGCCCGCACCTTCGCGGACGAAGGGCGTTGTGCAAAGGTCTCAGGAGAAGGGGGAAAGAGCGGCCGCACTTTCGAGGACGAGGGACGTTTTGCAAAGGTCTCTGGAGAGGGATTAAGAGCGGCGCGTGGTTTAGGCGACTACCTCGAAGCCGAAGAGGGTGGCCTGGCGGAGCTTGAATCTCAGGACCACGGGGCGGTAGTCGGCGGCGGTTATGCGGGTCGTGGCGCCCCAGGTGACTGGTGCGTCGAGCTGGTCGCCGGTGATGGGGGTGGATTGTTCGAGGGCGTAGCCTTCGCGCGGGGTCCAGTCCTCAGCCTGGACTTCGACGCGGATGCTGCCGCCGGATTGTGTTTTGGCGTTGAGCCGCAGGCCGTGGCCGTGGAGGCGGAGGGGTGGGGTCCAGAATTCGGCGTCCTGGTCGCAGACAAGGCCGGCCAGGCGGCCGCGCGGCCAAGTGGCCCAGGCCACGCCTTCGCCGTGCCCCGGCGGGGGGTGCTTGTGCGGGGCCGGGAACGTCCCGTAGGGGATGCCGATGCGGTCGCCGGGCAGTTCCACCAGCCCGGTGCCAGCGAAGACGCAGCCGCCGTCGGCCGAGCCCTCTAGGCCAGGTTCAAGGCAGGGACCACCGGGGATGAAGCTCCAGCCAATGTTGTCGGCGCTGGCGAGCGCGATCACGGAGGTTGTGTCGCGTGAGCGGTCGTAGACGGTCGGGAACATGAGGTGGGTGGACGGGTCGGCAGGGTAGGTGGTCTTGGCGTTGGTGTAGATGTCGCTCCACGGGGTATCGATGGGAGAGGCCGTGACGAGGGGCGTGGCGAGCGGCCAGTTGTGGAAGTCGGTGGTTTCGGCCCGAGCGATGGTGCGCCGGCCCCAGGTCCAGCCGCGGGTGTACCAAACGTAGGACTGCAGGGCGGGATCCCACTCGGCCACGTTGCCGGTGTCGGCGAAGTGCCAAGCGATCGGCTGTTCGTGGACCGTCCAGTCAAGGCCGTCGGGCGAGGTAGCCGCGAAGATGGCGCCCTGGCCCTCGTGCATCCGGGTCATTGGGTCGACGGGCGTGCCGGGGCGTGGAAGTCCTTGGAGGCCGGGGACCGCGTCGGTCCGGCCCATGAACATGCACTTGAACCGTTCGTGCGCCGGGGCCGTGGCGTCGCGAAAGACAGCGGCGCCCATGAGTCCACGCGGTCCAGTCAGCTCACGACCCAGAACGATATTGTTCGCGCGCGACCCGTTCCACTCCTGGAGACCAAGCTCGGGTTTGCGCCAGGTCAGGCCGTCCTCGGACTCGGCGTAGCAGAGCACGACGCCCCAGATATCGCGCGCCGGGAGTCGTTGGGAGCGCTCCGCGTCCCACAGGTCCTCGGGAGCGCCTTCGTACCAGAGCCGGTAGAGGCCGCCATCGCGGATGACGGTATCGACGCTGTCGACCAGCCAGTACTCCCAGGGTTTATCGCCCAGAATGAACGGTTCCGACTTGGCGGCCGGTTGCAGTTCCAGTCGAATCCCGTAGGGCACGGCCACATGGGCGGGCGTGAGCCAAGAGTTTCCTGAGATCGGTTCCCAAGAGGACGGCTCACGGCCGTCAGCATCCAGCCAGCGCGACCGGCCGGCGTGCACGTAGCGATAGTCCACAAACGGGTGATAGCCGGCGCCGACATCGAAGGGGGGCGCAGTACCTGGCCAAGCAGAGGGCATTACGCGTTCCTTCCAATTGGAACTAACGGTCGAATGATCCGACAGAAGCGCGCCGGGGGCAACGCGCCCAGGCTAGTCGCGGTGGACGATGATGCCGGCTGTGGGTGCCGAATCATTGCACCGGGCCGCAACGACCGAGCGGGCCGTAGGCTTCACCGGCGCTGCTGGGTCACCGCCCGCACCCCGTTCGGCGCGTGCTTTGGGGCTATGGGTGGTCCGGGATGGACTCGGTCCCGTCCCAGATCGAGCGCATCTCCCACACGTTCAACGAAACCACGCGGGCATCGCCGCGGGCGCTGAGCAGCTGGATGCCGACGCTGTCGGACCGCGTCGGGTAGATCCGGCTGGCCGCGGCGCGACCGTTGGCAAAGACCTCGATGGTCGACCCATCGAGGAATACCTGGAGGCGCAGGGCGCGGCCACGGGGCAGGCGCAGCGGCCGAGATTCGAGGTTCAGCATTTACTTTGAGCGGCAGATTGACCTGCGCGCGGCGCCGCCCTGACGTGCCGGCCGAGCGAAGCTCGTCCAGTTGTGTTCTGAAAAAAGGAGCAGGGGCCGCGATCCCAAGGCAGCAATGCCGCATCGTTCCCTGGCACCTACCCGCGGACCGGGGGGCTGGCCGAATAGCCGAGCATGTAGCGCAGGTGCGGTGAGAACGTCTGCGCGACGGCCGACGCCAGGCCTGCCGAGTTGTCGCTCATTGCGTTGACCCAAGACCGGCAGTAGTAGCAGAGGATCGCGCGCCGCGGGGCATCGGTGAAATTGGGCCCCGCCCGATGCCACGTATTCGAGAGCCAGATGCCTACCGAACCTGCTGGCGCTTTGAGAATCGCGACCTCGTCCTCCACGTCGGCGCCCCATGGCGGCTTTTTTCGATAGAGGTGGCTGCCGGGGACGACCCGGGTAGCGCCGTTGGTTTCTGTGAAGTCATCCAGCATCCAGACGTTCTGCAGCGTGATGGGAAAGTCTGGCAAGGGCTCGGGGAGCTGCCCCAGCGGTACATCCACGTGCCAACTGTGGCCTTCGGTGGAATGCGCCCCGATGCTCATGGCACCGCAGTCGGAGAGTAAGCAGTCGTCGCCGAGGACGCCTTGAACCAATTTCAGGACCACCGGGTGCTCGACTAACTTGCCGACCTCGGGGGCCTTCACGACGAGGCGCCTGACCAGATGCGACCGGTCGTGATCGAACAGCGTGGGTAGGTGCAAGAACAGCTTGGATACTTGCTCCGGCGGAACGGGCCAGGTGGTGTGCTCATTCTGTGCGCGGGTGTAGCGAATGCGTCGCATAATCCGTGCAAACTCGGCTTGGGTGCATCGGTAGCTCGCGCGCAGGTAGTGCTCGAGCTCCTCGTCGCCCGGTTGCGTCGGCCCGTCGCCCGGGTCGAAGGGCTGCTCGCGTTCGCGCGCAAAGAGATCGTCGACGATCTCCCGGTAGCGCTGCACCTCTGCGGACGGCAGCAGGCCTTCGATCACCGCATAGCCCCGCTCATGCAGACTGGCGGTGACGGTCGCCAAGTCCGACTCCGTGAGCGTGGCGGTGGTCATGTCTCGCAACCTCCTGCACAAGGCTCATCGCTGCCGGTCGGCAGCAACCGCCGGGTCCGGCAGGCTGACCTCGCTCTGGCAAGTTCGCCCATCCTGTCGCGCCAGGACAAACGCGGGAAGCCGCCGCGCGGCGAACGGAAACAAGGTTTCGCGATTGAGACGCGAAGCTCCGAGCCGATCCAGATTGGGCGCGTGGACATCCGGGTTGCCGAGCGGGCCAAGGGTGTCAAAGCGCTGCCAGTCGGCGCCGTACAAGAGGACGTTGGGGCGCTGCACCGGCACGACGCAGGTCACGGAGGTTCTTTGCCGCGATCTCTGTCGGCGAGGGCGCATTCCAGGGCGGCTCGTGGCGGCAGCCATGGCGGCGCTCAACTGGCATCTCTTGCGAGCTGCCCAATCAACGCTGACTCAGCGGCGGTACCTCACACGACCTCTGACGGGTCGCCCCGTGCCCGTCGCGTCCTACGCGGCCCCCGCGATGTACGGCCACCACGAGCGCCACTGTTCGACGGCGATTTTCGAGGAGTCCCCCCAAGGATGCCGATACTCCGCAGCGTTGAAAAACGCTTCGATCTCGGCCGCGTCCCAGCCTTCGGTGTCGAAGTGGCCCTGCTGCGGAACTTCTGGTCCGTAACGGATCTTAAACATGAAGCGCCAGCGTTCGGTGCGATTGGGCTGCGCGCAGTGCCACATCGACTCATGCAGAAACGCTATCCGACCGCCGGGCCCGGTGAGCTGTCGCTGCCCGACGAAGTTCTTGTAGCGGGTCACGTCGTCATAGTTCACCCGACGCATGTGCGACCCGGGAAGAATCATCGTGGGGCCCATCTCCGCGGGTGCATCGTGGGGGAAGTAGCACACCAGAATGTCGAACGTGCGCGGATGATCGGCGGCGAGCGCGAAATCAACGTGCCAGACCTGTGCTTCATCGCGTCCGGGGCTGACTTTGTGCAGATACGAATGGTCGTGCCGCGGCGCCGGCCCGACGAGGCTCTGCACGATGCCCTGCACGGACGGAAGATGGAAGACCTCGCGCACCGCCGCGGAGAACTCCCAGAATTCCCGTCGGTGATTGGGGTCCCAGCCGCGGTCCTTCGGGTATCGCAGCGCGTCGTCGTGAACGGCCGCATTGAGGTCAGTGGGCACCACATCGCCGAACTCGAGGTAGCCGTCCACCGCGAACTGGGCCATTTGCCGGGCCGTGAGCAGATGCTCAGTTGTCCTGGTCACCATCACCGTCCTCCATCTCTGCTGTCCGCTCCAGCACATACTCCCAGACCAGAGGTCCGGGCTGGGGCTCCGCGTCGCTTGGAAGAGTTGGCAGCGTGGGCAGCTGAATCACGCGCCAGCCGTCACGCATGGCGTCGAGCACGGAGCCGTACTGCGGCTCGGCTTGGTCGCCCGCCTGCATCTGTTGCGCACCGGGCGACCTGCTTCCGTCGTAAAGCGCCCAGGCAACCGTCCGCTCGCTGAGCTCGGGCTTGGCGAGGTGCAGAATCAGAATCTGCTGTCGCTCGCGTGTCATGTCCGCATCACCTGCGGGGCACCCGCAAAGGCTAGCAACGTTCTCCCAACCGATCAATCGCCAGGTCGCGCGCAGACAGCGGTGGACGCCGATCGACGGCGGGCCAGCTAGGACAACGCCGTGATTGCCGCGCCGCCCACGTCACGTGGCCGCGCCACGATTCGCACGAATGTGGCGGCGCTGAAAACGCAAGCCGCGTGGTGCGCCGCCGACGGCCACCTGGACGTCAACCAGCTGGCCGGCTACCGGCTGCCGCCCGAGCCCGAGGTTCGCCCGTTCGCGGACTCGGAGGTCGTGGCCAAGGTCGGCGCCATTCACCGCCAGGAGGCGGCGACCCCCACCCTCGGCGGCCAGCGTGAGCGGATCGGGCTTGGCCACGTGCAACTCGGACGCCCCGAGGTAGATCACCGAGGTGTACTCGCTCACGGCCGCGCCGACCACGACGGCGTCATCTGAGGGGAGCTCGGCGAACAGCCGGCGCAGGAGGTGCAGTGGCAGGGGCGTGGCCCGCTTTTACACGACCTCCGCGCCCACGGCGGACGCGGCGACCGCGTCCATCGGGATCCAGTTGACTCGAGACACTCGCCACAGTAGATTCCAGCCATGATAGTTTCGTCTCAAATCATAACATGCCGCTGGGCTGTGTTGCGGGTTGGGACGAGTGCCTTGGGAGGGCGACATGCGTCCGACAATGACACGACGGCAGGTTTTGCGCGCAAGTGGCGGAGCGGCTCTCGGATTGGCCGGCACCCTAGCGCTCGCGGCCTGCGGTGAGACGCAGGTCGTCACGGTCGAGAAGGTCGTGGAGAAGGAAGTCCCAGTCGAAAGGATCGTGACGAAGGAAGTCCCGGTCGAGAAGGTGGTCACGCGGGAAGTCATCAAGGAGGTCACGGCGCAGCGCGGGGCCGTGAAGATCGAGTTGCACCACGACCACAGCTCCGGTCCGCGCGGCGCGGCCATGAGTTGGGCGCTGGATCGATTCCAGCAAACCAACCCCAACATCCTGATCCGATTCGTACCGCAGACGGATGATTTCTTTGACGTCTTCGCGATCAAGATCGCTGCGGGAACGAACGGTGAGATCGCCTTGCTGACTGGGGATATGTTGGCGAAGTGGGTTCAGGAGGGCGACGCATTCACGCAAGTCAACGAGCCGTTGAACAAGCACCCGGACTGGGATCCAAGCACTATTTTTCATTCGGTGGATGAATACGGCCTTGTCTTCTGGAACCGGGTGCCTTCGGCGTTCCTGGAGCCGGTGTTCGGTCCGATGTGGGGTTTGCCTTACCAGGGCAACCTGTTCGTCTTCGGGTACAACCTCGACATCTTGGATAGCGCTGGCATCGAGTTCCCCGCCGAAGGTAGCTGGGGATTGGAGACTGAGTATCTGGAGGCCTTGAAGAAGGCTACCGACCCAGAGATCGGCCAGTGGGGTATGCGGCTGAACGCAGACGATGCTTACGTTGAGATGTGGCCCATAGCGCTAGCGGATCGCGACGACCTGATGTCAAACTATAACGCGGACGCGACCCACTATGAGGTATACGACGATGGCGGGGATCGTGGGTTGCAGTTTGCGGTTGACATTATTCACAAGCACAAAGTCTCGTTTAGTCCGGAGGCGACAAAGGAACTTGCTGGGGAATTTGGAAGTCCGTTTAGAGCTGGAAAGGTGCTAGTTGACAAGATGGGCGGTGCGACCGGTTACAATGTCGCCGCGATCAAAGACCGGTTTTCGTGGAGTTTGGGTCCACCGCCGGAGGGGCGGTATGGTCCTGTCCCCAATAAGGTTGGTGGGCAGCCGCACTTGGTTTCCGGCAATGCCGCGAAGCTCGGCACCGTTGAGGAGGCGGTCGACGTTATAGTGTTCTTCGCTGGTGAAGAAGTTCAGACGCGCATCGGGATTGATCGCGGGTCGTTCCCTGTGTACAAGGGAGTGCTCGATAAGCCGGAGTTTGCGGCCGCTCCGCCTGAGAATCACGGCCAGATGATCAAGGACATTGTTCGCACGGACCACCGGCACGGGCAACAGTCGCATCCAGCGACCCGCGAGATACTTCAGGCCGGACCAGGCCGTGACAAAATGATCCTTGGTGAGGAGACAGTTGAAGAAGGCGTGCCGAAGCTAGTAGCCGCCAAGGACCGCGTTCTCCAAAACACCCTAGGGCAATACAACTCGCTCAAGACTTGGGTTGAGTCGCTCCCGTCCTAGGCGCCGTCGGTGACTTGCTGGTCCCAGAAGCTCGGTGGGCCGCGGCTGGAGCTACGCCCGTTCGCTGATTGTCTCTACGGATCGGGCGCCTCATCGCCGGACGACGGCGGGCCGCTTGGTCATTCGACTCTGTGGAGGAGATTATGCAGGTGACCACGTGCGAACCTGATCAGACCCTCGCCTGTCGCTTCACGGGCTCTGGGTGGTCCGGGATGGACTCGGTCCCGTCCCAGATCGAGCGCATCTCCCACACGTTCAACGAAACCACGCGGGCATCGCCGCGGGCGCTGAGCAGCTGGATGCCGACGCTGTCGGACCGCGTCGGGTAGATCCGGCTGGCCGCGGCGCGACCGTTGGCAAAGACCTCGATGGTCGACCCATCGAGGAATACCTGGAGGCGCAGGGCGCGGCCACGGGGCAGGCGCAGCGGCCCGCCCGTCAGGGGCCGCTCCGTCGTTGGGTCAAGACTGGACTGCCGACAGTCGAGTTCCAGGTGGTCCTTCATGAAGCTATAGGTGATGCGCGTCTGCTCCGCCCCATCGGGCGAACAGCGCACCGCCAGGCCCACCGTGTCCGCCTGCGCAGGCTCGAACTCAGCCACGATCTCCAGGCGGTCGCCCACCACGCCGTCTACGTTGTGCGGCGCCGCGGCCGAGAGCGGGATGTCGGTTCGTGTGAAGCGCCGTCCCCGCAAGACCTGCAGTTCCGGCGCCGGCTCCGAACGCAGTCGTCCGGCGGGATCGAGAGTCACCACGCGTGGCAGCGATATCGCGCCCGCCCAGCCGGCGGCGCCGAGGGCTTCCGGCGTGCGTCCCTCGCGGAGCCAACCCCACATGAGTCTGCGGCCCTGGTCGTCCAGCATCGACTGAGCCGCGTAGAAGTGCGCCCCGAGGTCCACTCGACCCCCGAATTCAGCGTCGTAGGTTTGATTGGCGTACGAGCCCACGTAATAGCCCACCCACGCCGATGGATTCGCTGACACGAGCAGCACCTGCCGGCCGTCCAACGGAAAGAAGTCGGGACACTCCCACATCGCGTCGGTCTGCTCCGCGTCGCCGGTCACCAGCAACCCGAGGTAGTCCCAGTGGATCAGATCGGGTGACGTGTAGAGCGGGAGCGTGCCGCCCACGCCGTGGATGCCACAGCCGACCAGTTGATACCACGCGTCGCCGTCCCGCCATACCGCATGGTCACGAAACCCGGTGATGTCCAGCCCCTCAGGCGGCTCGCGTATGACCGGATTGGCCGGGTGTTTGGCCCACCTGACCAGATCGTCCGAGCCCGTGGCGATACAGGGGCGTGAGGTATATGGCCAACCGGGCGGCGCGCCGGTGTAGACGATGGTGGGCACCCCGTGGTTGTCCACGGTACGGCCGGAGC
Organism: Chloroflexota bacterium; assembly: GCA_965263175.1. Taxonomy (GTDB): domain Bacteria; phylum Chloroflexota; class UBA11872; order UBA11872; family UBA11872; genus UBA11872. The sequence goes on along the minus strand of OZ253587.1, from coordinate 1,201,953 downwards.
AGCAACCGGCGCGATCAGGCCCGCCAGGCGTTGGCACCAGCGCGAAGGGCAGGTGCTCCCAGCGCACCAGATCGTCGCTCACCGCGTGGGCCCAGACCCCCGCGGCTAAGACCGTACTGTGCGGCTGGTACTGGTAAAAGAGGTGGTACCGCCCCTTCCATTGAATCAGCCCAAAGGCATCGCAGGTGAAGTTGGCGGGCGGCAGAAAGTGATAGCTCGGACGGTGCGGGTCGCGCATGCTGCCCTCACGCTTTCGACGGATCGCGGCGAAGAGTTCGGCGCGAGCATGCCCGAACAGGGGACGAGAAACCACCTCAACGTAGTTTCGCAAGGCTGCGAGGGCTGCTACCACCTGGCACGGCCGGCCCTGGCACAGCCGCCCGACGAAGCGCGCAGCGAGAAAGGTGGCGCACGCGCAGGCCAGCTGGTTCGCGGCGCTTGCGGCGCCCGGTCCGCAAGCGCCGTGCTCTACGGCTTGGCAGCACCCTGGGGAACCTGGCTCGCGAGGGCGCGTGCCAGCAACGCCGTCCGGCCGGTGGTACCGAGCCGTACCGCTGCCCGTCGGCCAGCGACCCGGCACGGACGACTCGCGAGCCGCGGCTCCACACTCCCGGGGCGGTCAGGCAGGACGCGGCAACAGCCTCGGCCGGGCTCCCGGTAGTGGGTCACTTTGAGTTGTGAGCCGCAAAGACCCCTCACCCCAACCCTCTCCCAGTGGGGACCTTTGCGTAACCCGGGGGTGGGTTGCCCGGAAGACCCTCACCCCAACCCTCTCCCACAGGGAGAGGGGGCAAGAGCGGCCGCACCTTCGCGGACGAAGGGCGTTGTGCAAAGGTCTCCAGTGGGAGAGGGAGAAGATGGTGCCTCACCTCGGGGGACGGGAGTTGATCAAACTTGCCCACTACCGGGCTCCCTTTGACCCGAACTGATCGCCACCGTATATTCAGGCTCCGAAACTCCAGCCTGCGCTGTAACAGGCCGCTGACTGCGCTGCGAGGTTGGGACGAGTGCCTTGGGAGGGCGAGATGCGTCCGACGATGACACGACGGCAGGTATTGCGCGCAAGTGGCGGGGCGGTTCTTGGGGTGACCGGCGCCATAGCGCTCGCGGCCTGCGGTGAGACGCAGGTCGTCACAGTCGAGAAGATCGTGGAGAAGGAAGTCCCGGTCGAGACGATCGTGACGAAGGAAGTCCCGGTCGAGAAGGTGGTCGTGCGGGAAGTCATCAAGGAGGTCACGGCGCAGCGCGGGACCGTGAAGATCGAGTTGCATCACGACCACACCTCGGGTCCGCGCGGCTCGGCCATGAGTTGGGCGCTTGAGCGTTTCAGCCAAATCAACCCCAATATCCTGATCCGGTTCGTACCACAGCCTGAGGACTTCCTGGATTCCTTCGCGATAAAGCAAGCCGCGGGCACGACGGGTGAACTCGCCTTGCTCAGTGGGTATTTCATGACGGCCTGGGTCAAGTCCGGAGCATTTACCCAAATCAACGAGTCGTTGAATAAGAACCCGAAGTGGGATCCAAGCGCTGTCTTCCATACTCCGGATGAGTTCGGGCTTGTCTACTGGAACCGGGTACCCTCGCCGCACCTGGACCCCGTCTCCGGACCGCTGTGGGGACTCCCCTATCAGGGCAACGTCAACGCCTATTCATATAACCTCGACATCATGGATAGCGCCGGTATCGACTTCCCCAGCGAAGGCAGTTGGGGACTGGAGACTGAGTATCTCGATGCCTTGACGAAGGCAACCGACCCCGAGACTGATCAGTGGGGCATGCGGATGACGGGAGCTCACCACCAATTCGCGCAGTGGTGGCCCTTGGCGCTTGCCGACCGCGACGATCTGATGCCATACATGAACGAGAGCGCGACCCACTATGAGTGCTTAGACGATGGCGGCGATCGTGGGTTGCAGCTTTGCGTTGACATGATTCAGAAACACAAAGTCTCGTTTGCACAGGAGGCGGCAAAGGAAATCTCGGGGGAGTTCTCCAGTCCGTTCGTAGCGGGCAAGGTATTGGTTGACATGCAAGGTGGTGCTACCGGTTACAACGTCGGCAGAATCAAGGACCGCTTCAAGTGGGGGATGGGACCGACGCCTGAGGGGCCCCATGGTCCGGTTCCAACGATATTTGGCGGCCAAGCGCATACCGCGACAAATACGGCCCAAAAGACGGGTACAGTCGATGAGTCGGTGGAGGTGTTGCTGTTCTTCGCTGGTGAAGAGGTTCAGACCCGCATCGCGATTGACCGCGGATCGTTCCCCATGTACAAGGCGGTACTCGATTCGCCGGAGTTCGCGGCGGCTCCGCCCGAGAATCATGTGTACTGGAAACGAGTTACGAATCGCACGAATCACCGACACGGGCAATCGTCGCATCCGGGGCGTGTTGAAATAATCAGGGCCGCAGGCTGGGATGCGATGATCAATGGTGAAGAATCACTTGATGAAGGCATACCGAAGCTCATTGCGGCAAAGGACCGAGTCCTCCAAAATGAGTTAGAACGATATAATGAGATTAAGGCTTGGGCTGAGGCGCTTCCGACCTAGGCGTCAGCGGAGAATCGCCCGTCGCCGACGCCAGGTGGACGGGCGTTGAGCCTGCGATAGGTGGCCGGTTATCTCTAAGGACCGGGTGACCGGTCACCTAGCGGCGAGGCCACGGGTATTGTGTTCGAGTTGCGACAGGAGACGACGGTGGCAACGACTACCGAATCTGATCACGCCGGGAATCCGTTTGCGGTCGAGGGACGCTGGTATCGCGGCAACCTACACGGCCACTCCACGAACTCGATGGACGTGCCCGAGGACCGTGGTAAGTCGCCCGCGGATGTCGTGGCCTGGTACCGGGACCATGGCTACGATTTTGTGGGGATTACCGACCATCGTGTGCTCACCGACACGTCGGCGTTTGCGACGGCTGACTTCGTCACGATCAATAGCATCGAGACGCATAACTGGGATGCCCGCGGCGTGCTCTTCGATATCGTGGGGGTTGGGGTCCACAGCTTTACGCCTTCGTCCGAGGACTGTCACCCACTGCCGGCGCCGGGAGGTTCGGGCGGCCCACAAGGCGCCATCGACCGAATCAACGCCGATGGCGGCATCGCCATCATGGTGCACCCGACGGGTACGGGGCTGGGTGTTGGCGACCTGCGCCAGTTCCAAGGGTTCGTGGGTATCGAGATATATAACGCCGCCAACGATGATTTATTCTCGAAGGGCTACGCCACCATTCAGTGGGATGAGTTCAGCCTTGCCTCCCTGGAGGGCTTCGATGCCCACAGAAATCTCACGTGGGGTTTCGCGGCGGATGACGTGCACCACTTTGCCCCCAATGAGGCGGGCCGCGGCTGGGTGATGGTGCGGACCACCAATTTCAGCGTGCCGGGGCTGTTGACGGCGATGCGCGCAGGTCACTTCTACGCGTCCCAAGGTCCGGAGATCCATGATGTTCAGATCGCCGGAGGGAAAGTGACGGTTGAGTGCTCGCCGGTGCGCCGGATCAGCGTCATGGCCCGTCGCAACCGCGGACGAACCTACCGAGCAGCGGGCGATGACGTGCTCACCGGCATTGAGCACGAGCTGCGCCATGGAGTCCCAGGCACGGATTCTGAACGCCAGGAACTGTACGTCCGCATCGAGGTGGAAGACGCGGAGGGCCGACAAGCCTGGACCAACCCACAGGCGCTGTAGAGCAAGATGTCCCAGGGCGGCGCGAGGACTCCCGTTCGGCTGCTAGCGGCGGCTTGTCACCCCTGCTACACGCGTGTCGTTCACCCGGCCAGATTCGGTTTCGCGCCCGGGACGAGACTGAACTATCGCCAACGGCACACGAGACCGTACGCGATCGGCCAGCTCGACGAATACGCACAGCGCGAGATAATTGTTGGCAATTTCAGGTTCGGGCAACGATCGGGGTGAATTTCATGCACACACTGAGCCGCGAACAGGTCGACTTCTACAACGAAAACGGATTCCTGCGTTTGAAGCAGGTATATCCGGCGGACGAGGTTCGCTGGCTGTCGGACGAGCTGGAGCGGCTGATGCAGGAGTGGACCGTGGAAGGTCCAGGCTGGGTGGGCCCGTGGCGTGAGGCGTATATGACGGCCGAGGAAGACGAGCGGGCCCGCGCGACGTTTCTAAACGACCTGCATTTCTACTCCGCAGCCTATATGCGGGCCGCGATGAACGACACGGTCACCGGGGCACTGATCGATCTGATGGGGCCCAACGTGGAGCTGCACCACACGACACTCCACGCCAAGGCGCCCGAGATGGGCACCCCGTTCCCTATGCATCAGGACTACGCGTTCTATGCGCACGAGGGTCCCGGCTACATCGACGCGATCGTGCACATCGACGCGGCGGGAGAAGAGAACGGCTGCCTGAAGTTCTTGCCGGGCTCGCACAAAGCGGGGCCGTTGGACCACATCAGCAGCGAGAACAGCGTCCCCTACCTGCCGGTGGACCGCTACAAGCTGGAGGATGCGGTCTCGGTGCCGGCCGACACTGGCGACGTGGTGCTCTTCAGCTATTACACGGTCCATGGCTCGGCGCCGAACCGCACGTCGCAGTGGCGGCGGCTGGTGCGCTTCGGGTACCGGGACCCAGCCAATGCACAGGTTGCGGGCACGGCGCACGGGCGGCAGGGCCCGATGCTGTGCGGGCAGAAGCGTCCCAGCGAGTCGAAGGCGCCAACGGCTTAGCGGCCACACTGAACCGCGTGCGGTGGACCTTGGTGGACTGCACGTCGTCCTACGTTCGGGTTGGTGGATGCTCTGTGAGCTTTGTCTCGGAGTTGTCTATGATTTGTTGTCTACCGTTCGGTCCGCGTAGTTCAAGAGAATAACGGTGGAGTAACGTTAGACGGCTGGTCCGGCATCAGAGCTAGTCGGCGTGCCGCAGCGCAGTGACATCAATGATGTCACCAGGGAACCTCTGAACAAACCAGCCGACTGAGCGCCAGGGTGTTGGGGGCAGTGCCGAGAGGTGTCGATGTAGTCTGAAGCCGTGCCGTTGGGCACTGCGAGCGGCAGTTTGAGCCGCGCGCAACTCCGCGCAGGGCGCACGGTGCCCGCTTAGGCGGTCGCCTGCCGCATAGCAATCAGCAGATTCGCCAGCCCAAACAACAGGCACAGCCGGTTCCGGTTCTTCGTCAAGTCTCGCTACCGCACCTGCGCGTAGCCGAAATGCCTCTTCACATACAGAAAGGGATGCTCGACCTTCGTTCGGATCGACGCCCTGCGCCAACCGCCGCCGTTGCCCGGGCGGCAAGGCCACCCGCCAGTCCACGGCCCGGCCTCGGTGCTCCGGGCGCCGATTCACTCCCAGGTAGCCTGCGTCGCCCCCCACCCGCGTCTCGCCCCCGTGAAGGAGCCGCGGCACTTGCCTGATATCCGCCACGTTCGCTGCCGTCGTGGCAACGCTGTGGACCACGCCGGTCACGGTGTCGACGCTGTCGACCAGCCAGTACTCCCAGGGCTTGTCGCCGACGATGAACGGTTCGGACTTGGCGGCCGGTTGCAGTTCCAGGCGAATCCCGTGCGGGACAGCCACATGTGCGGGTGTGAGCCAGGAGTTGCCTGCAACCGGCTCCCAACCGCGCCGTTCATGGCCGGCGGCGTCAAGCCAGCGCGCCCGTCCGGCGTGCACATAGCGATAGTCGACAAACGGGTGATAGCCAACGCCGACATCGAAGGGGGCGCGGCAGCCGGCCAAGCTGTGGGCATTACGCGTTCTTTCTAACTGGAAGTAACGGTCGAATGCTCCAACAGGGGCGCACGGTGGGCAACGCGCGAGGCCAACCAAGTGCGCGGCTTGCTTCGGGACCGGTGCAAGCAGTCCACAAGTTTGATGTGGTGGGGGTAGCGGTGGAAGTCGGCGGTGTTGAAGGTGAGCAGGCGGCGTTCGCCGTGGACGGGCATGCTGGCGACGATGTTGGCGTCGTCGATCTGGCGGCCAACTTCGTCCTCGTGGAGGCAACGCTGGACGGAGCGGCCACCGAGCTCGCCGTGCAGGCCCTCGCAGGGTCGGCTCGAGACGTTGACGGATGACTCCTCGTCAGGCGACTATTGAAGAACTACGGCTCGTCGTCTCAACTTGGGGAGGCGCACCGGCCGACGCGCGGACAGGCTTTTCTGGCCACGGCCAACAGTTCTCCAGAGGACGAGATCATGGCAGTCGCAAGGAACGATCTCCTCAAGGCATATCGGGTGATGCGGACGATCCGCGAGTTTGAGGAGCGGGTGCACATCGAATTCGCAACCGGTGAGATCGAGGGCTTCGTCCATCTCTACGCTGGTGAAGAGGCGTGCGCCGTGGGGGTGATGCTGCATCTGACGAAAGCCGATCGCATTGCGTCCACCCATCGCGGCCACGGGCATTGCATCGCGAAAGGTGTGGACGTGTCCGGGATGATGGCTGAGATCTATGGTCGGGCCACGGGCGTCTGTCGCGGCAAGGGCGGATCGATGCATATCGCCGACTTGGACAAGGGGATGATGGGCGCCAACGGCATTGTGGGCGGCGGACCGCCGTTGATCTGCGGCGCGGCGCTGGCGGCGCAGGTGCAGGGCACACGCCACGTTGGCGTGGCCTTCATTGGCGATGGCGCCTCGAACCAGGGCACCACGTTTGAGAGCATGAACCTGGCGACGGTCTGGAACCTGCCGGCCATCTTCGTGGCCGAGAACAATGGGTACGCCGAAGCCACGTCCGCCGACTACGCCATCGGGGCCGGCAGCCTAGCCGACCGCGCCCAGGGCTTCGGCATGCCGGCGACGACTGTGGACGGTCACGACTTCTTCGCCGTCCACCAGGCGGCGGGCGAGGCGATCGGGCGCGCTCGCGCGGGCGACGGTCCGTCGTTCATCGAGTGTCAAGTGAACCGCTATTACGGCCACTACGAGGGCGACGCGCAGACGTACCGCCCACCGGGCGAGGCCGAAGCGGCGCGGGCCAATCGCGACTGCCTGGAGATGTTCGCCGGGCGGGTCTCGCATTCGGCGGGGATCGAGCAGGGGGAACTGGACGGAATCGACCGAGAGGTTGCGGCTCTGATCGATGCGGCGGTCAGCTCGGCGAAGGCGGACCCGGCGCCGGCGGCCGCTGACTACCTGACCGACGTCTACATCGACTACTGAGCGGGCACGGAGGCGCACGATGGCACGGACTCTCACGATCTTGCAGGCGATCAATGAGGCGCTGGACCAGGAGATGGAGCGCGATTCCACCGTCATCGTGATGGGTGAGGACATCGTGGGCGGCTCGGGCGCGGAAGGCGAAATGGACGCCTGGGGCGGCCCGCTGGGCGTGACCAAGGGCCTCTATGCAAAATACGGCAATCGTCTGCTCGACACCCCGATCACCGAATCCGCCTTCATTGGCGCGGCCGTTGGCGCGGCGGCTTCCGGTCTGCGACCGGTTGCCGAGTTGATGTTCAGCGACTTTGTGGGGGTGTGCTTCGACCAGATTTACAATCAGGCGGCGAAGTTTCGCTACATGTTCGGCGGCCGAGCGGAGACGCCGGTGGTGGTGCGCACGATGTACGGCGCGGGGCTTCGCGCCGCAGCGCAGCACTCGCAGTCGCCGTACTCGATCTTCACGCACGTTCCCGGGCTCAAGTGCGTGATGCCAGTCACGCCCTACGACGCCAAAGGACTATTGATCCAGGCGATTCGTGACAACGACCCGGTGATCTTCTTCGAGCACAAGGCCTTTACGAAGTCGAGGGCGAGGTGCCGGAGCAGTCCTACAGCATTCCGTTTGGCGAGGCGAACGTGGTACGCGAGGGCGACGACGTGTCGATAATCAGCCTGGGGCTAATGGTGCATCGCTCGCTTGCGGCGGCGGAGACGCTGGCCGGGGAAGGGATCCAGTGCGAGGTGGTTGACTTGCGCACGACGTCGCCGCTGGATGAGGACACCGTGCTGGAGAGCGCCGAAAACACCGGCCGGGTGGTGGTGGTTGACGAGGCGCCGCCACGCTGCAGCGTGGCCACCGACATCTCGGCGTTAGTCGCCCAACACGCATTTGATGCCCTGAAGGCTCCCATCACCCTGGTGACCGCGCCGCACACGCCGGTGCCTTTTGCGGGGGTCCTGGAAGACCAGTACATGCCGGACGCCGCGCGGATTGCCGCGGCGGTGCGACGCGTGGCTGGCTACACGCAATGAGCGACTCCGACATGCGGGCGCTCGTCATGCCGAAGTGGGGCTTGACGATGACGCAGGGCGTGGTGGTGACGTGGCTGGTTGACGAGGGCGCGGATGTTGAGCTGGGCACCGAGTTGGTGGACGTGGAGACGGAGAAAATTCTGAGCGCGGTCGAGTCGCCGGCGAGCGGCGCCTTGCGCTGGCGAGCGCCTGAGGGCAGCACGATTCCAGTGGGCGGCCTGCTGGGGGTCATCGCGGATGCGGACGTTTCGGACGATGCGATCGTTCGCTTCGCCGCCACGTTCGAGGCGGAGTTCACGCCCGAGACGGAGGCGGTGGCGGGCGAAGGACCGTCGCCACAATACGTGGATGTCAATGGACGCTCGCTGCGCTATCTGAAGCTGGGCGAGGGCGGCGAGCCGGTCGTGCTGGTGCACGGTTTTGGCGGCGACCTCAACAACTGGCTGTTCAACCATGCGGCGCTGTCCGCTGACCGCGCTGTGTATGCCCTGGACCTGCCTGGGCACGGCGAGTCGTCGAAGGACGTTGGCGATGGGACGATCGCGTCGCTGGCACAGGTCGTTGCGGGGTTCATGGACGCTCTGGAGTTGCCCACCGCGCATCTGGTGGGGCACTCGCTGGGAGGCGCCATTGCAGCCGAGTTGGCCGGCACGGCGCCCGACCGCGTACGGTCGCTCAGTCTGATAGCCAGCGTGGGCCTGGGTCGGGAATTCCTCCCGGGCTTCCTGGACGGTTTTGTCACGGCCCGCCGCCGTCGGCAGATCAAGCCGGTGCTGGATGCGCTCTTTGCCGATCCGGCGCTGGTCACGCGACGCCTGGTGAACGATGTCCTGCAGTACAAGCGCCTGGACGGGGTTGAGCAGGCACTAGGGGCGATCGCCGGGAACCTCGTAGCGGATGGACAGCAGACGGTCTCCATCCGCGAGCGCGTGGCGACATATCCAGGGCCAACCCTGGTGATTTGGGGTGCGGCCGACCGCGTTGTTCCGGCCACGCACGCCGGCGGACTTTCCGACCGAATGCATGTGGAGGTCATCGAGGCGGTGGGGCACATGCCGATGATGGAAGCCTCGATGCGGGTCAACCAGGTGCTTGGCGCCCACGTTCAGGGACTTCCGATCCCGTAGATCTGGCGGATTCCCGCGTAGGCGACGCGTGGTTTAGGCGACGACCTCGAAGCCGAAGAGCGTGGCCTGGTGGAGCTTGAATCTCAGCACGACGGGGCGGTAGTCGGCGGCTGTTATGCGGGTCGTGGCGCCCCAGGTGACGGGGGCGTCCAGGTGGTTGCCGGTGATCGAGGTGGATTGGTCGAGGGCGTAGCCTTCGCGCGGGGCCCAGTCCAGGCCATCGGGCGAGGTGGCGGCGAAAATGGCGCTCTGGCCCTGGTGTTGCTGCGTCAGCGGATCAATTGGGGTGCCGGGGTGTGGAAGCCCTTCGAGGCCGGGGACAACGGGCGAGGCCAAACGGTTGTTGTGACTGTTTAGCAACCGTTGCTAGTGGTCGACGAGTTCGATGCGGTGGGTGTAGCGGTGGAAATCGGCGGTGTTGAAGGTGAGGAGGCGGCGTTTGGCGTGGGCGAGCACGACACTCATCGGCCTTCCCAAATCGTCAGAACGACGGCCGGCTCGTTTCAATTGACCAGCCGGATGATGGTCCTACACTGGGCGGCATGAACGGGGCACTTGTTGTGACGCGCCGACCTGACGTGCAGCGCCGTGGCGCTGGATGCCGGGTGATTGCGCGAGGAGTGTGCCCTCCGACGTAGCAAACGACTGACGGAAGCGCCAGCGCCGCGGACGGGCCACCAAGCCAGAAACGTCCGCGGTTTTTTCTTTGTCGAGACCAGAAGGATTCGGGCCGCCGCATGTTGAGCCTCAGCAAGGTTTCGTACGCCTGGGGACCGCAGCAGGTCCTGAGCGAGGTGACGCTCAACGTAGGGCGCGGCGAGAAGGTGGGGCTGGCCGGGGTGAATGGGGCCGGCAAGTCGACACTGCTGCACCTGGCGGCGGGATTGCTGGAACCGGACGGCGGCGGGATCAACCGACCGAACCGCACCGGGCTGCTGCCGCAGGAACCGCAGATCTATTTCGAATTCACACCGGACGCCACGGTGATGGAGGTGGTGATGTCGAGCGGGCCGACCGCCGAGATCGCGGCGCGTCTGTCCGCGGCCGAGCGGCGTTTGGCGACAGCCAGCGACGCCGTTCTGACCGAGGCGGTGGAGCACTACGGCGAGACCGAGGAGGAGTTCCGCAACGCGGACGGCTACCGGGCGCAGTCGGACGCGGCGGTGGTTCTGAGCGGCCTGGGGCTGACGGCGGATCTCGCAGACCAGACGCTGGCGACTCTGTCGTCCGGTCAGCGCACGCGGGTGGAGATGGCCCGGGTGCTGGCCAGCGGCGCAGATCTGCTGCTGCTGGACGAGCCGACGAATCACCTGGACGTGGACGGCGCGCGCTGGCTGATGGGGTTCCTGGCCGACACGTCGGCCTCGGTGCTGATCGTGTCCCACGACCTGCGGTTGCTGGACCACGCGATTACTCGGGTCTACGAGCTGGACGGAGCGACGCGCCGGGCGACAGCGTTCAAGGGAACCTACAGCGAGTACCTGGTGTGGAGCGCCGAGCAGCGCGAGGCGCTGAAGGAGACGCGGAAGCAGCAGCAACGACGGATCGACCGCCTGCAGACTTCGACCGACCGCCTGCGGGCGCACTCCGTGAAGAGCGAGGCCGTGGCGCGGCGGGTGAAGGTGATGGATCGACGGCTGGAGCGGATGCGGGACGACCAGGTGGAGCTACCGCTGGAACCAGGCGCAATCGGGATGCGGGTGGGCCAGGCGCCGCGTTCGGGTCGGGTAGCGCTGCGCGTGGAAGGCGTGGCGCATGCGTTTGGCCGGAACCAGGTGCTGCGAAGCGTCTCTTTGACACTGGAGCGAGGGCAGCGCCTGGCGGTGATCGGCCGCAATGGAGCGGGCAAGTCGACCTTGCTAAACATCGCGGCCGGGGTCCTTCAGCCGGATCGCGGGTCGGCCGAGGCGGGTCACAACGTGGCAGCCGCGCATTTCACGCACGCGATGGACCCGGCGCTGGCCAGGCGGACGGGCTACGACGTGGTGCGCTCGCTGCTGGGTCCGGACGAAACGACGATCCGCAGCTTTCTGGCCACGCTGATGTTTCGCGAGGACCACATTTTCAGGCCGCTGCGGACCTTGTCAGTCGGGGAGCGGGCGCGGCTGGCGATCGCGCGGCTGATGCTGGAGCGCCGCAACCTGCTGCTGCTGGACGAGCCGAACAGCAACCTGGACCGGGCGACGCAGACGTGGCTGCTGGAGGCTCTGCGGACCTATGGGGCGTCGCTGGTGGTGGTGTCGCACGACGTGGATTTTGTGGAGGGTCTGCAGCCGGACTGGGTTCTGCTGATGCCGGAAGAGCTGCTGGAGGCGTATGAGGAACGGCATCTGGGGCGGGTGGCGTTGGTGTAGTGAGCAGTGGGAAGTGGCTCGTGGTACGTGGCTAGTGACGATTTTAGGACGAGGACGGATTTGGGGCCGGAAGTATGGCTGGACTTTGGCGAGTCCACGGGATGAAATCCTTGACCTTATGGCTCGTCTTGGGGCCTTGACCATTGACAAGAAGTCGGATTGCAAATAGACTTCCAGGACGTCACTAAGCATTCACAGTAGCGAGTGTTAGGAGATGCTATAAGATCGTCTTAGACTATGCTAATAGATTTCTTTCGTATGACCTATTGGATTGATAAGCCGATGCTTAACTCATCGGATTCTTCGAGGAGGCAACCGCGATGACCATGCAGGAGAGCCTGGCACGGGCTCTGAACGATCAGATCAACCATGAATTCGGTGCGTCCTACGCCTACCTGGGGATGGCCGCCTACTTCGAGTCGCTGGACCTGGACGGTTTCGCCGCCTGGATGCGCGCACAGAGCGAGGAGGAGTGGGCTCACGGCATGCGGATCTACGAGCACCTGGCAGCCCGAGATGCTCCGATCACCTTGGGAGGGCTTGACGACGCGGAAACCGAGTACAGCAATCCTGAGACGGTCATCGCGACGGCGCTGAGCCTGGAACAGGACACTACGCAATCGATCAACGCGGTCTACGCCCAGTCGGTTGAGCTGGGCGACTACCAGGCCAAGGCGCTGATGGACTGGTTCGTGAATGAGCAGATCGAGGAAGAGGACACGCTGCGCACGCTACTTAGCCACGTCAAGATCGCGGGCAACGAGGGCGCGGGTCTGCTGATCCTGGATCGTGAGCTGGCGGCCCGGTAGCCAATGCCAGTGGCATTTTCCACTTCACGCCGCTTGCTGGATTCCGGCCACGCCGAGAGCCATTCTGTGCAACGACATCAGAACAGATCGTCCGGGCGGACATGATGGCCGCTTGACAGGACTTGGAGGATGTCGACAATAGACAAGTCGTAGGCAATATGGGCATTCATAGCCTGCTTAAGCGTACCGTTAGGTAGTGGATCATTTTGAAATCAACGTACGGCATAAGGGCCAATGGTCCACGGGCGCACACGCGTCTCGCTCGGTTCGTGGGGCGGCGCATGGTACGGTTGGATTCCCGCTTTCCCGGGAATGACGGGCCAAAGTGACCCACTACCCGGAATCCCGCCGGCCCTGATGGGACAATACCGCGGGACAGCACTTCGATAGGTGGCACGTGGACGCATCTGACGCATCGGCGTTGCGTGGCGACTATTGAGTTGCGTCTCCTTGAAATGAAGAGGTCTTCGCTGCTGGCCAGCGTTGGCGCGCCGCACGGGCGCTGGCACAGAGGCCTGCTGTCAGCGTACGTCGCAGTCGTTGTGGCACTGCTGGTGGTTGCCAGTTGCGCTGACACCACAAGAACGCCTCCCGCACCGCGGGAAGCCACAGCGGTTCAGCAACCCGTGCTCAGGCCGCGCGCCACGACGCCGGTAGCACCGCCGGCCACTACTCCAGCGCCACCGATTGCGACACAACCTCCCGCAGGGCCTGCACCGACAGCGCCAAACCAAGCCGCCTTTGTCCAGGTGGCGACCGGCGAGAACCACACCTGCGCTCTGCGCAGCGACGGAAGTGTTGAGTGCTGGGGTCCGAACGATAATGGTCAACTGGATGTTCCGAAGGACCTCGAGTTCCGTCAGATTTCGTCCGGCTGGCACTTTACCTGCGGAATACGAACGGACGGTGGCCTCATGTGTTGGGGCCGCAACAATCACAAGCAAGCCGATCCGCCCGCCGGCCAGTTCACCGACGTGTCGGCCGGCTGGGACCACGCCTGTGCCATGGGCCCCGGCGGCGCGACGTGCTGGGGGCGATCGATCAATGACCGGACCGCCGTGCCGCCGGACGTGTCGTTCACGGCAATCGGGGCCGGCGCCGAGCACAGTTGCGGACTGACCACGAGCGGAGATCTCGTCTGCTGGGGCAAGAACGACAATGGACGCGCCGAGTCACGCACGGGTCCGTTCCGCGCCCTCGCCGTCGGAGTCGCCCACACCTGCGCCCTCCGAAGCGACGGCACCGCGTTCTGCCAGGGCGAAAGCGCCAACGGCCAACCTCATCCGCCCGAGACGGTCTTTGAACACATAAGCGCTGGCTCCGACCACACCTGCGGCACGCTGCCAACAGGCCAGGTGGAGTGTTGGGACGCCAAGCCGAGCACAGCGCCAATTGAAACGTTCGGCCCCCCGGGCACCTACACGTTAGTCAGTGTCGGATGGCACAACGTCTGTGCGATAAATGAAGTTGACCACGTCGCCTGCTGGTCGTCCGTCCGCGATCCCCTACCAGAACCCTATAACCGCCTGCTCATCGCCAACACGTTGCCAGATATCGAGCTTTCACGGCCCGTCGAGGCTTTCCCGTGGCCACATGGAGGTCTAGCGGTGGCCGATAAGACGGGATCACTGGCCGCGCTGACCGCCGAGTTTGGATCGCGACCCATTCTGGACCTGACCGACGTTGTCCATGACAATGGTGCCGGCGAGGCCGGAATGCTGAGCGCTGCGATCGACCCGGATTTTGAGAGGTTTCCATTCCTATACGTGTACTACACAATGCAAGATAAGGACGATGAAGACCTACTGTTCGCACGACTCTCACGCTTTCCCGTCGCGGATGGCATCGCCGTGCGCGACGAGGAGTTCATCATCCTCGATATCACGAGAACCACGCGATTGGCAAATCATTTTGGGGGTGCCATCAGGTTCGGGCCAGACGACATGTTGTATCTGGGGATTGGCGACAGTCGCTGTTCGGAGTGTTCGCAGAGCCTGGATACATTGCATGGAAAAATCACACGCATTGATGTACGCGGGGCATCCGCCGATAACCCCTACCGAATTCCGGACGACAACCCGATGCGGGAAACACCGGACGCTCGACCGGAAATCTGGGCCTACGGCCTACGGAATCCATGGCGGATGGCTTTCGATCCGCAAGATGGAACACTGTGGGTTGGCGATGTTGGAGAGGAAAATGAAGAAGAAGTGTCAATCGCCACGCGGGGAGCAAACCTTGATTGGCCATTGTACGAAGGGTTTAGCTGCCTAGAATCTGCTGATATGACCAATACAGATCCCAAACTTGTTTCCGCATTTCTGTGTCATGATACCCCGAGTTTCACGAAGCCGATTGTCTCCTATAACCACGAATTGGGTTGCGCGGTCGTTGGCGGCATAGTCTATCGGGGCACTGCGCTTCCAGAGCTCAATGGCGTCTACCTATTTGGCGACTATTGTAGCGGGCGTATCTGGGCGCTCGACCGCGGCGCGGAACCTGGCTGGCTTCTGATCGAGGTCGCGGACCTGGACAGACCGCTCAGTTCGTTTGCAACCGACGCTAACGGCGAACTGTTGATCCTGACGTTTGGCGGTCCCCTGGCTCGCCTGGTGGAGACACGACTAGGTTACGCGCCGGCGGTGACGCACAGTGCACGGGTCATACAGTTGGAGCACCGCTCGACACCCGCATCACACTAATTCCTGAAGCTCGCGAGCTCTAGCTGTAGTGACCACAGAGGTGGGAGACACGGCTGACGGGCGGGCAGCCGTCGAGGGCGCCGTGCGGTCGGCGAAGGCGGACGCCCAGCTCCGCAGCAGGGGCTGCCGGAAGCGCTCCGCCGTGCCGGTGGTGAGGGGCATGGAGGGGCGCGTGGCTGGTACGTCCACGCGATGCCGCGCGGCGGACGCCGTCGGGGGCGGTCAGAGGTAGCGGGCCGCGGCGGCGGCGGTGATGCGCCGGCCGATCTGGCCCGCCGACAATCCGAATACGGGGGCGGCGGCGGGCGCGCCCTGGCGGATGGCGTCAAGGGCGGCCATCGTGGCGGCGGTCACGTAGAGGATGGCCGCTAGCGCATCGGCGTCAAGGGCTGCCGCCGGCCTGGGGGCGGACCTGCCGGGGGCGGCAGCCTGCCGAGTGATGCCGGCCAGTGTTCGGCGCACGCCTGGATGCTGGCAGGGATTCTCTCGGCCCGCGTCACGATGGACGCCGCCGATGGCTGCGGCCGCCTGCCGGATGGCGCTCACGCCGACGGTTTGGGCGCGGTCGGCAAAGTAGGCGGCCAGTGTTTCAGGGCTGGCCGGCAGGGCGGGGATGCCGCGCTGGGCAGCCCAGGCCTGCCACGCCGCCGGCCCCCGTTGCCCTGACCGTGCCTGATAACCACCAGATTAACAAGCCAGGACAGCCAAGCTATCTATCATTCCAAAGTGACGAAACGCGGCAAAAATTGCTGGTTGCTTTTCCTCCGGACAGGGTTGACTTCGAGGCTCCTGCCGATTCCACGCAGGCTTGATCGGCAGGGCCGCAAGCTCTTTACAGTGGGCAATCCAACAATCTCTCGGCCTCCAACCCTCGCGCTCCCATACCCACTCTCGAATGACGGGATATGTGGCCATAGCTAAATCTAACCTACAGTTTTGGAGCATTCGTAACTCAGTGGTTTTCCGCCGTCACCATCTCTACGGTTCTGAGGATGAATTTCTTCGTGGCGATTACAGGCACCTTTCACATGATGGACCTTTGATCCTTTGGCATGGAACGTCTGGCTTTGTATCCGATGGCGGCTTGTCATCTCAACTCACTTCCCTGAGTTAGCTCCCTGCGCACAGAGGACTTCACTTGATTAGATTAATCCACTGGATATAAGATTGCCTGTTCATACAATCAGTCGCCACGCTTACACCTTTCATAATCGCCCATAAAGTCGTCCATATCAGCGTATTCGATCAAGTCTTCTCCAGCTTCAACCTGTCGTATCGCCTCCAAGGTTTCAGCGTTCGGGGTACGATCTACGTGCGGTGCGTCTTGCACTGCTGGACCAGCATAGCCAAGCACCAACCTACGTACTTTGGCTTTTTCCTTCATCGTTGAGTTCCCAAGACGCGCTGCGCTGCGTTCGCAGCCACGCTGACTGCAAGCTAAGTTATAGCACGATGTCCAAGTTCAGCATCCGGGGCTGCCGCCTTGACTCGCCTGCCCGCGATCCAGATTCCAAAACGGCACGCATCCCGAGCCAGCGCCACGAAGGCCCGGTCGTCAGCGGACGCCGGGGGCGTTGAGTTGGAGGACGGCGGAGAAGGCTTCCTGGGGGATGTCGACGCGGCCGACGCGCTTCATGCGGCGTTTGCCTTCTTTCTGGGATTCCAGGAGCTTTTTCTTGCGGGAGACATCGCGCCCGTAGCACTTGGCGAGGACGTCCTTGCGGAGCGGACGGACGGTTTCGCGGGCGATGATGCGGGAGCCGATGGCGGCCTGGACGGCGACCTCAAAGAGTTGGCGCGGGATTTCGCGGCGGATCCGCAGGGCGAGGTCGCGGCCAACGATGGGGGCACGGTTGCGCAAGATCAGGGTGGAGAGGGCGTCCACGATCTGGCCGTTGACCTTGATATCAAGCCGGACCAGGTCGGCTTCCCGATAGCCCAGGACGTTGTAGTCCATTGAGGCGTAGCCGCGGCTGACGGACTTGAGGGTGTCGAAGAAGCCGGTGAGCATTTCGGCCAGCGGCAGGTCGTATTCGATGAGCACGCGGGTGGGTTCGATGTGCTCCATGCGGTGGTGGGATCCGCGGCGGTTGGCGAGCAGTTCGATCACCGGTCCGATGTAGGCGGTGGGCGTGATGATGCTGAGCCGCATCCAGGGTTCGTGGATGGCGGCGATCTGGGACAGCTCGGGGAAGTCGGCCGGGCTGTCCAGCAACGAAGTCGAGCCGTCGCGGGCTTCGACCTGGTATTCGACCTGGGGCGTGGTGATGACCAGTTCGATGCCGAATTCGCGTTCCAGCCGCTCGCGGACGATGTCCATGTGCAACACGCCCAGGAAGCCGGCGCGGAAGCCGAAGCCGAGGGCCGCCGACTTCTCGGGCTGGAATGTGAGTGCGGGATCGCTGAGGCGCAGGCGTTCGAGGGCGTCGCGCAGGTCCGGGTACGCCTCGGGGTTGGTGCAGTAGAGGCCGGCGAAGACCAGCGGCTTGGGTTGCCGATAGCCGGGGAGCGCTTCTATCCCGTCGGCGCCAAGCGGGGCAACGGTGTCGCCGGCGGGCAGATCGTGGGTGTCCTTCAACCCGGTGGCGACGAAACCGACTTCACCAGTTCCCAAGATGTCCTGCTGGCGGCGCGTGGGCACGAAGACACCCACGTCAACGGCCTCGGCACGAGTGCCGGCCTGTACGAGCTGGAGCCGGTCGCCGCGTTGGAGGTGGCCGTCCATCACGCGGACGTAGGCCACGACGCCCTGGTGCTGGTCGTAGGCGGAGTCGAACACGAGGGCGCGAAGGGGAGCGTTGGGGTTTCCAGGCGGGGGCGGGGTTTCGGCCACGATGCGGTCCAGCAACTCGCGCACACCGGCGCCAGTCTTGGCGGAGACGCGCATGACCTCGGACGGGTCAGCGCCCAGAAAGTCCACCAGTTCGCGGGCGACCTCTTCGGTGCGGGCGGTGGGCAGGTCGGTCTTGTTGACGACCGGAATGATGGTCAGGTCCAGTTCGAGCGCGGCGTAGGCGTTGGCCAGGGTCTGGGCCTCGATGCCCTGGGTGGCATCGACCAGCAGCACGGCGCTTTCGCAGGCGGCCAGGGAGCGGGACACCTCGTAGCTGAAGTCCACGTGGCCGGGGGTGTCGATGAGGTTGAGCGCGTAGTCCGTGTCACCCATCTGGTGCCGCATGTGGACCGGGTGGGCCTTGATGGTGATGCCGCGCTCGCGTTCCAGGTCCATGGAGTCGAGGACCTGTTCGCGCATCTGGCGATGACTGAGCGTGGCGGTCAGCTCCAGCATGCGGTCGGCCAGGGTGGATTTGCCGTGGTCGATGTGGGCGATGATGCAGAAGTTGCGGGTACGCGCTTGGGCGGGGACGTTGGGCTGGGGCATGGAGAGAGTCTAGCGGCGGACGGCTCAGCGGGGGCGGAGGCGGGAGAGGCGGGTGGTGAGTTCGGTGAGTTCGCGGCTGGCGAGGAACCAGGCGACGCCCAGGTAGGCGACGACGGCGGCGGTCAGGTAGGCGGCGAGCAGCAGGACCGAGTCGAGGCCGATAGGTCCATCGGTCCAGGTGGTGACGCGCAGAACGGCGATGACCAAGCCCATCATGGCGGCGGCAATGAGGGCGGTGGCGGCGACGGCGAGTTCAGGGGCGCCCACGTGCAGGCCGCCGCGCCGGTGCAGGATGAATGCCAGCACCAGGGCTTCGACCAGCACACCAATGGACAAGCCCAACGCAATGCCGCCGATGCCGAGCGTCTGGGCCAGGAACCAGGAGAGCGGCATGTGCAACCCCAGGCTGGCCGCGCCCACGGCTACGGGGGTGCGGGTGTCCTGCATGGCGAAGAAGCCGCGCACCAGGATTTCCACGGCGGCGTGTCCGAGCAGTCCAATGGCAAAGAAACGAAGCGCGATGGCGGTGACCTGGGTGGCGTGGGCATCAAAGGTGCCGCGCTGAAAGAGAACGGCGACCAGGGGTTCGGCCAGGATCGCCAGACCGACGGCGGCGGGGAGATTGAGAAAGACGATGTGGCGCGCCACGCCACTGACGCGGGCGGCAAAGAGCTCGCGGTCGCCTCCAGCCCAGCGACCGGCCAGTTCGGGCAGCGCGGCCTCGCCCAAGGCCATCCCGAACACACCGAGGGGCAGCAGCATCAGCAGGAAGCCGTTGTTGAGGGCAGCTACGGCCGACGGACCCTGCAGCGAGGCCAGGATGTTGACGTAGATGAGGCTGGCCTGCAGCAGGGCGACGCCCAGCAGGCGCGGGAGCATCAGGACGATTACCCGGCGGACATCCGGGTTGGTGATGCCCCAGGTGAACCTGAATCGGACCAATGACGCCAAGCCCGGCGCCTGGACGCCGAAGTGCAAAGCCGCGCCGATGAGCGTGCCCCAGACCAGTCCGCGAAGGCCGAAGGCTTGGGCAAGCACCACGGCGCCGACGATGATTCCGACGTTGTAGAGCACCGGGCTGAGGGCCGGCGGCATGAACCGGCGTTCGGCCTGTAGGGCGGCCTTGGCGAGGGCGCTGAGTCCCAACAGGACAGGCGAAAGCATGAGCCAGCGTGAGGCGTCCACAGCTAGGGCGCGGGTGTCGGCCTCGAACCCGGGAGCAATAGCGGCCATCAGCGGCTCGGCGAGGAGCGCGCCCAGCGCAGCGAAGGCAATGCTGGCCAGGAACACCAGCGTGGCCACGCCGCTCAGGAGTTGTCGCAGCGCCTCGGGATCGCCGCGGGACTTGACCTCGGCGTAGACCGGGATGACCGATGACAGCAACGCGCCGCCGGCCAGCAGCATGAAGATGGTGTCGGGAATACGGAAGGCGACAAACCAGGCGTCGGCCTCCGGTCCCACACCGAACTGGGCATTGATGGCGGCCTGGCGCACGAATCCGAGCAGCCGGCTGAGGGCGATGGAGGCCAGGACGATGCCTGCGGCGGCGGCGATGCCGCCGCCGAGGCCGTCGGAAGGGTCGTTGCGTGGAGTGTCGGGAGGCGTCACGATGACTGTCCGCCCGGGTAGTGCCCGACATTGGCTCGTGAGCGGCAAAGACCCTCACCCCAACCCTCTCCCACAGGGAGAGGGAGCAAGAGCGGGCCGCACCTTCGCGGACGAGGGACGTTGTGCAAAGGTCTCAGGAGAGGGAGCAAGAGCGGCCGCACCTTCGAGGACGCGGGGCGTTGTGCACAGGTCTCCACGGGGAGAGGGAGAAGGCGGCGGCTCCATCCGGGGACAGGGGCCGACCACAGTGGCCGGCTACCTTCGAACGAAATGCTTTGAAGGCCCGGGCCCCGGTTAGGATGGTTGGAGCATTCGTATGCGTAGACGGCGCGACGGAGTCCGTCGCGCCGCACGCCTGAGAAGCCGCCAGTGCCGCCGATGTTCACGCCCGACAACCTTGAAATCGTCTTCCTCTCGTTCGAGGGACCGGACCAACCCTACTCACAGGCCGGGGGGCTGGGGGTGCGCGTGGCGCAGTTCACGCGCTCGCTGGCGCGGCAGGGGTTCAGGACGCATCTGATCTTTGTGGGCGATCCAGACCGGCCGGGGCACGAAGTCCTGGAGAACGGGCGCCTGCATCTGCATCGCTGGTGTCAGTGGCTCAGCGAACACCATAGGGGCGGGGTGTACGAGGCCGAGATCGAGAAGGTTCACGACTTCCAGGATTCCGTGCCGGCGCACGTGACGTTCGACATCGTGGCCCCGGCCGTCGCCGAGGGCCGACAGGTGGTGGTGATGGCGGAGGAGTGGCATACAGCCGACGCTTTATCCCGCCTGAGCGACTCTTTGCACTTCAACGGATTGCGCCAGCGCTGTGTGTTGGTCTGGAACGCTAACAACGACATGTCGTTCCACCGCATGAACTGGGATCGGATTGGCTACGTGGCCGATTTTGCGACGGTCTCAAAGTACGTGAAGCATCAGATGTGGGACTGCGGCGTCAACCCGGTGGTGATTCCGAACGGGGTTCCCTCGGAGCGACTGGAACCTGTGGACCCGGACGCCGTGGCTGCGTTCCGACGAGCGCTGGACTGCGACCTGTGGTTCTTCAAGATCGGTCGGATGGATCCAGACAAGGGCTGGCTGGAGGCCGTGGAGGCGGTGCATAGGCTGCGCACCCAGGGTCTCAACGCTCGCCTGGTCATCAAGCCGGGCGCTTACGAAGCCTTTGGCGACGAGGTCCACCGACACATGGTGTGGCGGGGCCTGGAGCGGGCCGAGGTGGTGACGGAGGACCGTTCGGTGGCGGGCATCGCCACGGCCCTGGCAGCCGCCCCAGAGGCGGCGGTGCTGGACCTGCGCTTCTTCGTACCAGACGAGATCCTTCCGGTGTTCTACCGCGCGGCGGACGGCACGCTGGCCAACAGCGGATACGAGCCGTTCGGCCTGGTGGGACTGGAAGCGATGGCCGCCGGCGGGGTGGCTTACGTGGGGTCCACGGGCGAGGATTACGCGCGGCCGCTGCAGAACTGCGTGGTGCTGGACGACGCGGCGGCGCCGGACGAGATCGTGCGGTTTGCGCTGCAGCTGAAGGATGACCCGGCACTCAATGCGTCAATTCGGGCCGGCGCACGTCGGGGGGCGGAGCTGTTTACCTGGGAAGCCGTGACGCCGATCTTCCTGACCCGGATGAGCCACCTGGCAGCCGGGCAGGGCGTAGGCGTCGGGTAGCATTCGCGAAGCGCCAGCCGGCCGCCCCACCCCCACGATCGCGCCCCTCCCATCGCCGACAACCTGGTTATCTACGCGCTGATTCACCAGCCGCGGCGGGTGCGTATTCCGGCGGCGCCGATCCCGCGCGGCGCGGACGCGGCGACGATCGAGGCACAACTGTTCGACGACGAGTTGAACCGGTTCTACTTCGAGAAAGTCGCACGCTGGTGCTATCGGCCTGCCATCAAGCTGTGGCGTGACCTGCTGGATCGGGGCCTGACGCTGGGGCTGGGAGTCCCGCTGTCCACGCTGCCGCAGTTCGAGGCCTGGGCCCCGGACCTGCTGGAGGATCTCAAGGCCCTGCTGCGGCACGAGAACTGCGAGCCAGTGGCGACCGAGCCGTATCACGCGGTGAGCATGCTGCTGGACCTGCCGCTGTTTGCCGCAGCCATGGAGCGGTCGGCGGAGGGGCTGGCGAAACTCGCCGGCCAACGACCGCGGGTGGCGGACACGACCGAGATGCTGATGTCCTCGGACATCGCGCGCACGCTGGCGCGAACGGGTTTCGAAGCCGGGTTCGTGGACGGACGGCCCTGGATCCTGGAATGGCGGAGCGCGGCCCACCTCTACAAGGAGCGCGGCGGACTGCCGCTATTTGCCCGTCATTTCGACCTGAGCGACGACGTGGGCTACCGGTTCTCGAACCAGAGTTGGGACGGCTGGCCGCTGACGGCCGATCGCTACGCCGACTGGATTGCGGCGACGCCCGGGAAGCTGGTCACGCTGGCCTGGGACTTCGAGACATTTGGCGAGCACCACAACGTGGACACCGGCATATTCGAGTTCATGGACGCGCTGCCAGATGCTCTGGAGCGCCGTGGGGTGCGCTGCCTGACGCCCAGCGGGGCCGTGGACGCCTTTGGCGACGAGGTTCAGGAACTGCCGATGTCTCCGTTCCCAGCCACCTGGGCGGGGCAGCACGGAGGCCTGGAGTTCTTCCTGGGCAACCATGCGCAGCAGGCGGTGTTCCGGCTGATGACGGCGGCCCATGGCAGCGCGCAGCTCACGCAGGACCCGAAGCTCATCGACCTGGCCCACATGCTGTTGCAGTCGGACAACTTGCACTGGCTGCAGTGGGTTGGAAAGGAAGGCTCGGAAGCGGACGTGTCCGCCTATTTCACGCCAAACGAGTGGATGTGGCTGGGTGCGGACCGGCTGCTGTGGGAGCACCAGCGCGTGTACATCAACTTCATCGACGCGATCAGCTAGCGAGGCAGACATGGACGACGTATTCCTGGGATCCACGCAGACGACCGTTCCGAAAATCGGCCTGGGAACGGCCCGGTACTTCGGCGGGCGGGGCGTGCTGGTCAAAGGGCTGGCGGCAGGACTGCGGCTGATCGACACGGCGGAGTCGTACAACGCCCGGGGCGATGAACCCGGGGAGGCCGAGTTGCTGGTGGGGTCCGAGCTTGCCGGGCGGTGGGATCAGACCTTTATCGCCTCCAAGATCTCGCCGCGGAACCTGGCGGCGGCCGACGTGCCAGTGCACGCCCGGGCCAGCGCGCGACGGCTGGGCGTGGAGGTGATCGACCTCTACCAGATTCACGGGCCGAACCCGTCGATCCCGATTGCGGAGACCATGGGCGCCCTGGAACGGCTGGTGGACGAGGGGTTGATTCGGTTCATTGGGGTGAGCAATTTCTCGGCCGACCAGTTGAAAGCGGCCCAGGACGCGGCGGGGCGCTATCCCATCGTGTCCAACCAGATTCGATACAACCTGTTCGACCGCGTCGACGCGGATGTGCTGGACCTCTGCCGGGAGACGAAGGTCACGGTGATTGCGCATACGCCACTGTCGCTGGGAAGTTTCGGCGGGCATAGAGGTTCAGCGGTGCTGGCCGAGGTAGGTCGAGCCACGGGGCGGACGCCCGCGCAGGTGATGCTGAACTGGCTGGTGGGGCAGGACGGCGTGATTGCGATCCCGAAGACCGACCGGCCGGAACGGGTGGCGGAACTGGCGGGATCAGTCGGGTGGGAACTCGATGACGACCAGCGCCGGGCGCTGGATGCGTGCGCCTGACCGCCAGCGGCGGCATGGCTAACGAATCCAAGGGATTGCCGACGTTGCGGATTGCCATGCTGGTTTGGGAATACCCGCCGCACGTGGTGGGCGGCCTGGGAACGTATTCCGGGGCGATGGCGCCGGCGCTGCGGGCCGCTGGGCACGACGTGCAGGTGTTTGCCGCGCTGCGGGACGGCGACGCGCCGGAGCAGCCGGATACGCACTGGGCGCGGCCGCTGGACCTGAGTCCTACCTATCTCGGGGTGTACAACCAGGAGGCGGCCGGTTGGGGCGCTTTCTTTGGGGAGCTGTACTCAACAAACATCCTGTGGGCCGACGCGGTTCGCGAGGAGCATCGACGCCAGCCGTTTGACGTGATTGCGGTCCACGACTGGCTGGCCGCGCCGGCCGGGCTGACGCTTGCGCAGCACCTGGACGTGCCGATCGTGCTGCACGTGCACAGCGCCGAGTGGGGGCGGCAGCCGGGCGGTCCTTCACCCATCGTGTCGCAGTGGGAGACAGCGGCCGGCAGGGCGGCGGCAGCCACGATTACCGTCAGCCACGCGATGGTGCGGGACCTGATAGCGCACGGCTGGGACCCGCAACGCGTGCACGGCGTCTGGAACGGGGTGGATACGGAGCTGTACGCGCCGGACCTGCCGGGCGGACCGGCGCTGCGAGCGCGCTACGGGCTGCCGGACGACGCGCCGGTGGTGTTCTTCATCGGGCGGCTGACGGGAGTGAAGGGCGCGCGGCCGCTGATGGAGGCCTGGCCGCAGGTGCTGGCGCAGCATCCTGAGGCGCGCCTGGTGTCCCTGGGCACCGGCGATCAGGACGACGAGATTCGGGGGCTGGTCGCGGAGCTGGGGGTAGAGGAATCGGTCACGCTTCGCACGGAGTGGGTTTCAGAGACCGAGCGCATCGCGCATTTCTCAGCCGCCAACCTGGTTGTGCTGCCGTCCACTTACGAACCGTTCGGGATCGTGTGCCTGGAAGCGATGGCCTGCGGCAAGCCGGTTGTCGTGGGGGCGCGCGGGGTGGTTGGCTTCCGCGAGCAGGTGCTCAACAACGGGCCGAATCAATGCGGGCTGCACGTGAATGGGGCCGACCCGAAGGACATTGCCTGGGGGATCAGCGAAGCGCTGAGTGATGACGAGCGGCTGCGGTGCTGGGGGAGCAACGGACGGCAGCGGGCGGTGAAGATGTTTTCTTGGGCGCAGTGCGCGGCGCGGACGGTGGAGGTGTACGCGCGGGTTGGCTGACCTGCCGAGTCAGCCGGGAGCGCGTTAGCTGCCCAGAGCGGGATTGCGCTCAGTTTTGGGCGATGGAGCGCCAGCTTCAGACGCGTTGGCCAGCGGGTCGCGGGCCAGCGCACTGGCGAGGATGGCCTGAGCCAAGGCGTCTACCCTTGCATCGAGGAGGCGAATCTCGGCTCGCAGGTCCTTCCGATCGGCACGGCCCTCGGTTCGCAAGCGCTCTATGTCGGCACGAGTCTCGGTGCGGAGGTCCCGGATATCCGATTTCAACAAGGCCAGCGCGCCGGCGACGACGAAAGGCAGAACGGGCAAAGCGATGATTCCGGCAATAGCCAGGAGGTCGGCAATTTGAAGGGTCACGGGCGCGAGCCTTCCAGCGCGAGGATCACGTCCAGGTCTGATTCACCGCGCTCATGCGAAGCGCAGGTTAGGCGCGAGCGCGCTGGCTGGTTGTCAGCAGGTGGGCTTCGTTTGGGGGCGACGGAGCAGGGGGATCGGGCGGCGAGCTGATTGGGCTGCGGGCCAGGGCACTCGCGAGGAGGGTTTGGGTCAGGGAATCCACCTTGGCAGCGGTAGCACGCTGGCTGTCGTTCAGCAGTGCGATGTCTGCCCGCAGCCAAGCCAGTGCGCCGCCGACTACGGCAAGCATGGAGCCTAGAACGATCCCGGCAATGGCCAGCAGATCGGCGGTTTCGAGGGTCAGGGAGCGGGCTTTCCAGCGACTGGGTCACGTACCGGTCCACCGAGGCGGGCCAGGGTCTGCGCCATTTCGTACTGGCGGGCATCCATCCTGTCGAGGCGCGCATCCATCCTGTCGAGGCGGACGTCGATCCTGTCAAGGCGGGCATCGATGCCGTCGAAGCGGGTATCGATGCTGTCGAAGCGGGCATTGATGCTGTCGAAGCGGGCATCGTGCTCAGCGCGTAGATCGCGCAAGGCAGTAGCTTGTTGCTGGGCCAAAAGCTCAAGACGAGATTCCAGGCTGCGCCATATCGCTATGGCCAGGCCAGCAAGTCCAACGAACAAGGCCCCGCCCGTGCCCATGATTGTCCACGCTTCGGCGCTCATGCGGCGACGATCCGGCGGGGTCGGGCATCAATTTCAACGTATCACACTCACGAGAGCGGGCGGTGGCGGCGTTTGGTAGTGGGTCACTTTGAGTTGTGAGCCGCAAAGACCCCTCACCCCAACCCTCTCCCAGTGGGAGAGGGAGAAGATGGTGGCTCACCTCGGGGGAAGGGAGTTGATCAACTTGCCCACTACCCGGCGTTTGACGCGTTCCGAAGTGCAAAGGCCCTGGGCCGTAAGCAGGACTGGTGCGGCGCGCGCCTAGAATGCGGGCGGTGCGTGGTGGGCGAATCTGGTGATGCAGAGCTTCCTGAGATCCCTGTTTGGCGCGGATGAAGCGTCCGAGGGCCGTGCCGCCGGAGCGGCGGGGCTGGCGGACGATGGCCGCGCCGTGTTTGGCGAACACGTCGTTCTGGGGCGCTCGGACGTTGAGATTCTGGGTGAGCGGTTTGCGCGGCGGGACTTGCGGGCGGATCGGTTTCGGCCGGTGCCGGCGGAGGTTCGCGCGGAACTGGGCGGGTTCGGTGACGAGGCGCCTGATGCGGCGCGGCTGGCGCCGACGCGGGATGAAGTCTTCATCCGCATTACGGCCTCGATGGCCCGCATCCTGCAGCGGATTGCGCAGATCGAAGCCAATCCGAACCTGCGGACCTTCGTGTTGCTGACCGGACCGACCGGCTGCGGCAAGACCACGATGGTCAAGACCTACTGCCACCTGGCCAACGAGCCGTGCGTGGAACTGACGTTCAGCGGCGACACCACGCTGGCGGATTTCTTTCAGCGAACGGAAGTCGTGCGCGGCGAGGCGGGGCAGTCGACTGTGGCGGCGCTGGGTCCGGCGGTGCAGGCGATGCTGCACGGCCACAAGCTGCTGATCAACGAGATCAACATGCTGCCGCCCGACCTGGTGAGCGCCCTTACGCAAGCCATGGACACGGGTCGGCTGGTGATTTCCGGGACGGACCTTGGGAATATCGAAATCGAAGTGCACGAGCAGTTCGGGGTGTTCGCCACGGCCAACCCGAACTACGTGGGGGCCGCCGAAATTGGCCGGGCCCTACAGCGCCGATTCGGCTGGGGGCTGGGCGCTATTCCGATGGGGTTTCTGCCGCCGGAGGAGGAAGCGGACGCCGTGGCCTACGAGTTCGGACGGCTGGAACTGGCGAAGGCGCTGAACCTGCGCGCCAATCCATCCATCGTCGAGCGGCTGGTGGGGGTGGCCAGTCAATTGCGCGGACATGCGGAACTGGGCGGGGCCATGCGGGACCGGATTTCGACGCGCTCCCTGGTCCACTGGCTGGCGCTGGGGCACGCCACGGGACTGCCGCTGGCGGAGATTGGCGCGCAGGCGGTGCTGTCCATTGCCCCAGACGACCTGATGCAGCCGGTTGCTGAGACGACGCGGCAGGCGTTGGGGCGCGCGGTGGCCTCGACGACGTATCCAACGGAACTGCGGCGGGCCATGCTGGATATCGAACGGCCGGACGCTGGCGCGGCACTTCCGCTGCCGCCGCCCAAGCCGGTGGAAGCTTCCGAATCCAGTCCTGACGGGGCCGGAGTAACGCTGGATCTGACCGACGGGCGCAGGGTGCGCGTGCGCGCGCGGGCCGACCGTCCACCTGTGATCGAGAGCGTGAACGGCGTCAATGGCACGTCATCGGAGGAGTTGCGGCGAGATCTACGGGCCGAGTACGGCCTCAACCTGGCGTCCGCCATGGGACACGTACCGCCAGCCGGCAGTGTGTTGCCGTGTCTGACCGCTTCGAGCTGGCGAGCGCTGCGGCTGACGCAGGGCGCGCTGATCGCCGGGCGGCCGGTGTTCCTGCGCGGGCCAACCGGCTGTGGCAAGTCGGCGCTGGCGCGCACGCTGGCTCATCTGTGGAACCTGCCGGCGGTGGAGTTCAGCCTGACCGGCGAGACCAGCAAGACCGACCTGACGGCGGCGCGACGGCTGGTGGGCGGCGCGACCTCATGGTCGATTCAGGGCTTCCTGGAGGCCGCCAGCGAGGGGCTGTTCGTGATCGTCAACGAATACAACCTGGCGTACCCGGACGTGCACTCGATCATTAACGGGCTGTTCGACAAAGGCGGTCGGCTGCTGCTGCCGGATGGTCGCGTGGTGCATGCACATCCGGACTTTCGCCTGGTCGCCACCGGGTTCGCCGAGGGTCCCGGCGTGAAGCCGCTGAACGAGGCGGTGGAAAACCGCTTCGGAGCGGTGATCCGCATGGACTACCCGCCGCTGGATGAAGAGGCCGCGATCCTGGCATTCGTTGGCAACGACACGATCGACCCGGCCCTGCTGCATGCCGCGGCGGAATTGGCAGGCACAGGTCGCGCGGTCCTGTCGGGCGCCTGGGATCGCGACGCGCGCCACCCGCTGAACGACGTGCCGGCGGACCTGGCCGGGGCCGCCGCCGAGCGCGTAAGCCTGACGACGGCGGAATTGGTGACCAGCGCGCGGGCGGGCGACGATGCGTCCACGTTCGTGCGATGGCTGCGGCGCGGCGTGCTGGATGGGGCCAGCGACGACATTCGTCCGGTGCTGGAAGCGACACTGGCCGGCTATGGCCTGGTCTGACGAACGTCACCTTTCGACCGAGCAATTCGAGCTAGCCGGCCGACTGATCCTGAACGACCTGCCGGTGCGGCTGGAAGCCGGGCCGTGGTGGGCGTACCGTCCGGCGCAAGGGGTCGTGGACTATCCGCGCGCCCTGCTGTCGGAATGGCCGCTGGAACTGATGGTGGCGGCCTTGGCGCACGAGGCGGCCGAAGTTCGCTTCACCGGCAAGGCCGGCGCGATGGCCACGGCGCGCTGGATCGAGCATCACGTCAGCGCCGCAGTCTCGGCCGCGGCGCTGACAATGCTGGTGAACGTCGTTAACGACATGCGCGTCAACCGGCTGCACATGGCGCGCTACCCGGGCGTGGCGCGGCTGTTTCAACGCCTGTACGGGCGAAGCGTGGAACTGGCGCCAATGACGGACATGCCGGGCATTCGAGACACCGGCGGCATACCACTGCACCACCAGTTCCTGGACGCGCACATTCACGCCTGGACGGAACGGCAATGGCCGGGGACACGCGCAGCGCCAGTGCTGGACCCGCCGGCCGCCGCGGCTTTCGAAGCGACGCTGGCGCCGGTGCAGGGCGCGGCCTCCCGCGCCGAGGTCTCGGCGTTGCTGGAGGCGCTCACCGACGAGGTGCTGCCCGCCTACAGCTCGCTGGTCGCGGCGGAGCACGAGGCGCGGCGGCAGGCAGCCGAGCAGTCCCGTACCAAGACACGAGCGCCGGACAGCAGCGATCCGGGCGTCTCGCCGCCAACGGATGAAGAGGCGCCTTCTCCGTCGGTGAACGGAGGTGGTTCGGAGGACTCCGGAGCGCCGCGAGACGAGCCGGCCGAACGTGACCAGGATGCGCCGGACGCACGGAGTCAGCCCTTGCAGAGCCGACGGCGCGACAGCGCGCCGCAGGCCCCGGCGGACCGTCTCCCATCCTCCATCACCCAGGGCCAGCGGCGGAGGCCCAGCCGCCAGCAAGTCCGCGACCGGGTGCTCAGTTCAACCGGCGAATCGTGGCATCCGGGTCTCATCTCCTACCTGCGGCGCGGGCGCGGACCGCAGATCGACTATGAAGCGTTCGACTACCTGGCGGCGGTGCGAAAGTTGGCGCCGCTGATTCGGGAGTCGATCCACGGGCGCGGGCGGCGGCGCGGGCTGGCCGACATCATGGACCGGCGGCGTCACGGGGCGGTGGACCCCTGGCGACGTCCGCGCAAGCAGCGGCGGGGCGACACGGGCGAGATCGACCTGGAGCATCCCGAGCGGCTGGTTACCGATCCCGCCTCGGCGTTCCTGCGAGGGGTCCGGGTGGCACGGGAAGACCGGCAGCGGGACTTCGCCAGCGCCATCCTGCTGGACATCAGCGGCAGCATGGTCCAGCGCGGGTTTCCAACCAAGAAATTCGACCGGCTGGTGGAAGCAGCGGTGATCTTCATTGAGATTCACGAGCGGCTGCGCATTCCCTATGCCGTGTTGAGCTTCAGCACGCAGGCCGTGGTCCACTGGCGCTTTGAACAGAGCGTCTGGACGGCGGCCGGCATTCCCTCGGAGGCGGCCTACCGTCCGCGTGATCACAGCCAGATTGTCCGCGCCATGTACACGCTGGATCATCGGGAGACCGACGACGCGGGGGCGCTGCGGCGCGCGCTGACACACATCCAGCCGCAACCTGGCCTGAAGAGCGTGATTGTGATTACCGACGGCATCAGCAGCGATCCGGCCCAACTTCGGCGCGTCCTGTCGGACCTTGACCGCCGCAACCGCAGCGGACCGGGCGGGCAGGCGACGAAAGTGCTGGCCTTCGGGGTTGGGGTCCTGCGCACCGAGTTCGAGCGCGCGTATACGCCTCGGATCGACGGGCGGCCGGTACGCGCATGCCATGGGGAGATCGTGCACGACAGCCGTGTGTTGCCGACCCTGATTCGGAACGCGGTGGACCAGCGGATCCGGGCGGCGTAGCGGTTTGAGTTTGAATCACTGAGAATAGGGTCGCCAAACGAGCGAACGACGAAGGGTGCCCGAGGTGCTAACGCGCTTGCAGCAAGGCCGACCGGAAGATCCGCAGCACACGCAAGCCGCGGTGCGGGCCCTGATCGATGCCGGCTACGCGCCGCACGAAGCCGGTCGCGCGTTCATCCAGTATCGGACGCGTCTGCGCCAGGCCACCGCCGCCTGGCCGGCCATCGCCATCGCCGGCTTCCTGACCACGGTGCTTCCCGCGCTTGGCCTGCTGGTTCTGAAGGCGGCCCCCACGGCGGGGCTGCTATGCCTCGGTGGAATCGGCCTGGGCGTCATCGAGCGCTGGCGCTGGCGGCGGGAGATGGTGCACGAACAGTTCAAGGTGCAGCCCAACGATCAGCAGTACCTCATCCACCAGGGGGCGCTGTGGGCGGTCCTGCTGGCCGTGCTGGCGGTTCAGCAATTCGCGCAGGCCGGCGCGGTGATTGGCCTGGGCATTGCCACGGGACTCCCGCTCAGCTTCGTGTTCCGCTACTACTTCTACCGGAGCTATCCGACGGCGCTGGCGATCGTGAGCAACGCGCCGGCGGGCGCCGAGGCACGGCGCATCGTGGCGACGGAGATCACCGACTCCGAAGCAGCCGCCGGGCAGATGCCACGCAGCGCGGGGCCAGTCCGGACCGCGGTGGCTCAGCCAGGCATGGTGAGGCAGCAACGCCGCTCGCGGGTCCGATGGCAGGACGCGGCGATCGCGCTGGGAAGCTTGGCCGGCTGGTGGTTTCTGGCGCGCTGGTGGGTCTGGCAGGGGGCCGAGGAAGGGACGGCGTCGCTGGCGCCGTTCAGCGGCGACATCAGCGTCGATATCGTCGGCATTGTGGGTGGGGCGCCAATCGGGCTTGGACTAGCCTGGTTCTACCGGAGCTTTATCGAGACGTAGTCGGGTGCGCCGTCCTTAGTCGTCAGCCAGGCTGACCCGTTCGAGGACCTCGCGGTTCCAGACGTACTCGGGCATTCGCCCCTGCAAAACGCGGACGACGGACAGGGCAGCCCGACGCTCCAGTTCCAGCAGTGACTCTTCCGAGAGGAAGGCCGCGTGCGGGGTTACGAGGGCTCGCTCCAGCCCGATGAGCGGGTGATTGGGCGGCGGAGGTTCCTGTTCGAGCACGTCGATACCGGCTCCGGCGATCCAGCCCTCGTCAATGGCGCGAGCCAGGGCGTATTCGTCAATCAAGGGCCCGCGCGCGGTGTTGATGATGTAGGTAGTTGGCTTCATGGCCCGCAGTTCAGGCTCGCCGATGGTGTGGCGCGTCTCGGGGGTGAGGGGGGCGTGGACCGAGATGAAGTCGGACTCGGCCACCAGGCGGTCCTTGTCGACCAGTTCGGCGCCGATGTCAACCACGCGCTCGGCGGTGATGTAGGGGTCATGGACCAGGATCCGCAAGCCGTGCGGGATGGCGCGCTGGGCCAGGGCGTAGCCGATGCGGCCGTAGCCCAGGATGCCGAGCACCCGACCGCGCATCCGGTGCATGGGACGGGCCGGCTGATTGCTCCACTGGCCGGCGCGCACGCCGCGGTCCAGCACGGCCACGCCGCGGGCCTGGGCCATCAGCAAGGCCATGGCGTGGTCGGCGACTTCCTCGTAACCGTAGTCGGGCACGTAGGTCACCGGGATATCCAACGACGTGCAGGTGTCCACGTCGATGTTGTCGGTGCCGACTCCGTAGCGACCCACGACCCGCAGGCGGGGCGAAGCGCGGACGACCCGTTCGGTGACCTTGGCAAAGCAGGTGAGGATGCCCGTGACATCGGCGGCGAGTTCGGTCAAGCGGTCTTCGTCGCCTGAGTCGGATTCCACGATCTCGGCGTCGATTTCGGCCAAGACTTGCCGCTCGGGATTGGTCGAGGGCCAGACGTAGTCGGTAATGAGGATCTTGTGTCGGGCGGCCACGCAATCGACTCCCCAGACAGCGAGCGGTTGGCGAGGGGAGCTTAGGGAGCGGCCAAAACCGATGTCAACGTGCCGAGGGCCGCGGGGTTCTCCCGCGGCCCTCGGCCGCCAACCTGCGGCCGCGACGCCCGGCCACTCAGCAAGGCGTCGCTGCCGTGTCTCAGTGACTCAGGCTAGGCGGGCGCCATGCCTCCGAATTCTTCGTCCTCTTCATCGTCCTTTTTCCGCCGGCCGACGAAGAAGAAGAGCATTGAAAGGCTGGCCAAGATCGCAATCCAGAGTCCATCCATCTTCCAGCGCACGACGGCCGCAAGGGCGGCCAGAAGCGCCATCCCAGTGGGAACAACCAGGAACCCTGGAGCGGGGAGCGGGAACCTTGATCCGGCGCCTCGCCAACCCACGGTTTGATCGTTGACCGAAACCAGCGGCGCCACACCGAAGCCGGCACCGCCAGTTGCGCCCGCAAGGAGCGGCTGACCCGCCGGTTCCAACGCGATCTGGACGGGCGGCGTCAATGGCGGCTGGTTGGGGGTGGACGGCGGCTGATCGGGGATGGCCGGCGGCTGGCCGGGGCCGGTCGGCGGCTGGCCGGGGTTGCCGGGCGTCCCGGTTGGCGTCGGCCCAGGCGTGGGCGTCCCGGTTGGCGTCGGCCCAGGCGTGGGCGTCCCGGTTGGCGTCGGCCCAGGCGTGGGCGTCCCGGTTGGCGTCGGCGTCGGCCCAGGTGTGGGCGTCGGCGTCGGCGTCGGACCAGGCGTGGGCGTGGGCGTCGGCGTCAGCTTCGGCCCAGGGTCCACCGCCGTGGTACCTACACCGGAATCCGACCACGGGCTGACGCCCTCATCGTTCCGGGCCAGCACCTGCACTTCGTACGTGGTTCCGGGCTGCAGCCCGGTGAGCGTGGTGGCGGTCCCTACCCCCGTGAAGGGGTGTGCGATCCAGGCCGACGCGTCCACCTGGCGGTACCGCACGTCGTAGTCCGTCAGCGGCGGCTTGCCGGTCATGTCCGGCGCCGTCCAGGTCACGTCCAGCACGGTCGTCGGGTCGGCGGGCGCCGGCGTCACCGTCGGCGCGTCCGGACGATCCGGCGGCTCCGCCACGTCAAGAATCTCGATGGTCACCACCACGGTGTCATCGATGGCCGGGTCAGGATCGCCATTGACGTCCTTGCCGTCCGTGACGCTCACCGTCACGGTGTAGGACTGCGTGGCCTCGTAGTCCAGCGTCGCGCCAGCGGCCACCCGAAGCTGGCCGCTGGCCGCGTCGATGACGAAGGCGTCTGAGCCGGACACCGTGTAGATCAGCGGGTCGTTCTCCGGGTCCCGCGCCGTCACCGCGACGCCCACGGGAGTCCCAGCCGGGGAGTTCTCGGCCACCGCCCGGCGGAGGGGACCGGCGGGGAAGTAAGGGTCAAGGTTGGTGGCGGGGGGCGGGGTGTCGACGGGGATCACGTCGATGACCACGCTGATGATGGCGTCGATGATGTGATCATCGGCCTGCCCCGGCGCCGCGTAGCTCGCCTGCACCGTCAGGTAGTGGCGATGGGCAATCTCGTAGTTCAAGTTCGCGTCTTCAGCCACCCGGACCTGGCCGGTCTGGCTGTTGATGGTGAACTCGTGGTGCCCACCGCTCGATCCACTGGCGGCGTCTTGCACGATGGCGTAGGCGAGCGCGTGGCCCTGCGTGTCGGTAGCCGTCACCGGGTTGCCCACCGGAGCGCCTGAGGGCGCATCCTCGGACACTTCCCGCCTGGCGTTCAGCCTGGCGGGCGCGGTTATGCCCGTGCCGCTTTCCGACCAGGGGCTGTCCCCTTCATCGTTGCGGGCCAGCACCTGCACCTCGTACATGGTCCCGGACTCCAGACCCGTGAGCGTGGTGGCGGTCCCGACACCCGTGAAGGGGTGCGCGATCCAGGCCGACGCGCCCACCTGGCGGTACCGCACGTCGTAGTCCGTCAGCGGCGGCTTGCCGGTCATGTCCGGCGCCGTCCACGTCACGTCCAGCATGCTCGTCGGGTCGGCGGGCGCCGGCGTCACCGTCGGCGCGTCCGGGCGATCCGGCGGCTCCGCCACGTCAAGAATCTCGATGGTCACCGCCACGGAGTCGTCGATCGCAAAATCAGAGTTGCCGTCCACGTCCTTACCGTCGGTCACACGCACCGTCACGCTGTAGGACTGCGTGGCCTCGTAGTCCAGCGTCGCGCCCGCGGCCACCCGAAGCTGGCCGCTGGCCGCGTCGATGACGAAGGCGCCTGAGCCGGACAGCGTGTAGATCAACGAATCGCCGTCGCGGTCAATGGCCGTCACCGCGGCGCCCACGGGAGTCCCGGCCGGCGAGTTCTCAGCAATCGCGCGGCGCTGAGGACCGGCCGGGAACTCGGGATCATCATTCTCGTCCGGCGGCGGATCTATCACGGGGTCATCTTTGCTGTCGGTGCGGCCCCTCCCGCTCTCCGACCAGGGGCTGTCGCCTTCAATGTTGCGGGCCAGCACCTGCACTTCATACTCGGTCCCGGACTGCAGGCTGGTGAGCGTGGTCGCGGTCTCCACGCCCGTGAAGGGGTGCGCCGTCCACTCGGAGGCGCCCAGCTTCCGGTACTGCACGTCGTAGTCCGTCAGCGGCGGCTTGCCGGTCATGTCCGGCGCCGTCCACGTCACGTCCAGCACGCTCAGCGGCTGGGTAGGCGCGGGCGTCACCGTCGGCGCGTCCGGGCGATCCGGCGGCAGCAGGTCGAGCACCAGAATGGTCACTTCCACCGTCTCGTCGATGGTCGGGTCCGGCTGGTGGTTCGCGTCCTTGCCGTCCGTCACGCTGACCGTGACCGTGTACGACGTGGTGGTTTCATAGTCCAGCGTCGCGCCCCCGGCCACCCGAAGCTGCCCGCTGGCCGCCTCGATGACGAAGACTCCCTCACCGCCTGCGAGTGCATAGGTCAGCAGGTCGTTGTCCGGGTCCCGCGCCGGGATCGGGTCGCCGACGGCCGTGCCGGCCGGCGAGTTCTCCGCGATCTCGCGAACCAGCCGCTCGTCGTGAGTGTCCTCCGGCAGCTCGATCACCGGGGGGCGATTCCCCCCGAGCGTCCCGCCCCTCCCGCTCTCCGACCAGGGACTGTCGCCTTCAATGTTGCGGGCCAGCACCTGCACTTCGTACTCGGTCTCGGACTCCAGGCTGGTGAGCGTGGTCGCGGTCTCCACGCCCGTGAAGGGGTGCGCGATCCAGGCCGGCGCACCCACCTGGCGGTACTGCACGTCGTAGTCCGTCAGCGGCGGCTTGCCGGTCATGTCCGGCGCCGTCCAACTCACGTCCAACACGCTCAGCGGCTGGGTAGGCGCGAGCGTCACCGTGGGCGCGTCCGGGCGATCCGGCGGCAGCAGGTCGAGCACCAGAATGACCACGTCCACCGTCTGGTCGATGGTCGGGTCGGGCTGGTAGTTCGCGTCCTTGCCGTCCGTCACGCTGACCGTGACCGTGTACGACGTGGTGGTTTCATAGTCCAGCGTCGCGCCCTCGGCCACCCGAAGCTGCCCGCTGGCCGCCTCGATCACGAAGGCGTCCGAGCCGGACAGCGCGTAGGTCAACGCATCGTTGTCATGGTCGGTCGCCGTCACCGGCGCGCCCACGGGGGTTCCGGCCGGCGAGTTCTCCACGATCCGGCGAACCAGCTGGCGGATGGTGTCCTCCGGCAGATCGATCACCGGGGGCCGATTCTCCTCGAGCGTCCGGCCCTTCCCGCTCTCCGACCAGGGGCTGTCGCCTTCAATGTTGCGGGCCAGCACCTGCGCTTCGTACACCGTGTCGGGCTCCAGCCCCGTCAGCCGGGTCGCGGTCTCCACGCCCGTGAAGGGGTGCGCGATCCAGGCCGACGCGCCCAGCTTCCGGTACTGCACGTCGTAGTCCGTCAGCGGCGGCTTGCCGGTCATGTCCGGCGCCGTCCAACTCACGTCCAACACGCTCAGCGGCTGGGTAGGCGCGGGCGTCACCGTGGGCGCGTCCGGGCGATCCGGCGGCAGCAGGTCGAGCACCAGAATGACCACGTCCACCGTCTCGTCGATGGTCGGGTCCGGCTGGTAGTTCGCGTCCTTGCCGTCCGTCACGCTGACCGTGACCGTGTACGACGTGGTGGTTTCATAGTCCAGCGTCGCGCCCTCGGCCACCCGAAGCTGCCCGCTGGCCGCCTCGATGACGAAGACCCCCTCACCGCCTGCGAGTGCATACGTCAGCGGGTCGTTCTCCGGGTCCCGCGCCGGGATCGGGTCGCCGACGGCCGTGCCGGCCGGCGAGTTCTCAACGATCCGGCGAACCAGCTGGCGGATGATGTCCTCCGGCAGATCGATCACCGGGGGCCGATTCTCCTCGAGCGTCCGGCCCCTTCCGCTCTCCGACCAGGGGCTGTCGCCTTCAATGTTGCGG
Organism: Chloroflexota bacterium; assembly: GCA_965263175.1. Taxonomy (GTDB): domain Bacteria; phylum Chloroflexota; class UBA11872; order UBA11872; family UBA11872; genus UBA11872. The sequence continues at coordinate 1,164,872 of OZ253587.1, read as the reverse complement.
GCCAGCACCTGCACTTCGTACTCGGTCCCGGGCCGCAGCCCCGTGAGCGTGGTCGCGGTCTCCACGCCCGTGAAGTCGTGCGCCGTCCAGGCCGGCGCGCCCAGCTTCCGGTACTGCACGTCGTAGTCCGTCAGCGGCGGCTTGCCGGTCATGTCCGGGGCTGTCCACGTCACGTCCAGCACGCTCGTCGGCTGGGTAGGCGCGGGCGTCACCGTCGGCGCGTCCGGGCGATCCGGCGGCAGCAGGTCGAGCACCTCGATGACCACGTCCACCGTCTCGTCGATGGTCGGGTCCGGCTGGTAGTTCGCGTCCTTGCCGTCCGTCACGCTGACCGTGACCGTGTACGACGTGGTGGTTTCATAGTCCAGCGTCGCGCCTTCGGCCACCCGAAGCTGTCCGCTGGCCGCCTCGATCACGAAGGCGTCCGAGCCGGATAGCGCGTAGGTCAACGCATCGTTGTCATGGTCGGTCGCCGTCACCGGCGCGCCAACGGCGGTGCCGGCCGGCGAGTTCTCCGCCACCTCACGCGAAATGGGAGCGTTCGGGAAACCCGGCAGGTTATTTGTCAGCTCCGGCGGCGGGATCACTTCGATGCGCAGGTCGGCGCGATTGCGGAAGGCGTCTTCACGGTCGCGGTTGCCGTCGCCGTCGTGGATGACGTAGCTCATCGTGTATAGCCCGGACCGTTGCGGCGGCCCAGAAAGCGTCCGCGTGTTCGGGTCGAAGGTGATGCCGTCTATCCCGGTGATGAAGCTGGCCGACTGTCCCTGATGCCAGACGTTGTAGTGGTAGGGACCGCCGTTGCCGCTGCCCTGGTCCGCCGCCGGCAGCGTGACGCTGAACTCCTGGCCCAAAGCGACAGTGTGAGTTCGCAGCGCCGACGTGTCCGCCACCGTGGGGGCGGTGTCCGGCTCCGGGGTGGGTTCGGGGGTGGGCGTGGGTTCCGGCGCGAGCTGGGGCGTTGGCTCCGGCGGCGCGGTTACTTCGATGCGCAGGCCGCCGCGATTGCTGAAGGCGTCGTCGCGGTCGCGGTTGCCGTCGCCGTCGTGGATGACGTAGCTCATCTTGTACAACCCGGGCCGTTGCGGCGCGCCGGAAAGCGTCCGGGTGTTCGGGTTGAAGGTGATGCCGTCTATCCCGGTGATGAAGCTGGCCGACTGTCCCTGGCGCCAGACGTTGTAGTGGTAGGGGCCGCCGTTGCCGCTGCCCTGGTCCGCCGCCGGCAGCGTGACGCTGAACGACTTGCCGACCTGGACGGTGTGGGTCCGCAGCGCCGACGTGTTCGACACGGTGGGGGCGGTGTCCGGCTCCGGGGTGGGCTCGGGGGTCGGCGTCGGGGTGGGATCGGGGGTTGGGGTGGGCGTCGAGGTGGCTTCGGGGGTGGGGGTGGGCGTGGGCTCGGGGGTGGGCGTGGGCGTGGGCGTGGGCGTCGGCGTGGGCTCGGGCGTCGGCGTTGGTTGCGGCGTCGGGGTTGGATCCGGGGTGGAGTCAGGCGTTGGCGACGGCGTGAGCGTTGGGTCCGGTGTCGCCTCTGGTGTCTTGGTTGCGGTTGCCTGGCGGGACACTTCCTGCGCGGCGACCGAGGACACGGAATGCGGCCCGGTGAATGACCAGGCGCAAGCAACCAGAATCAACGCGATCGCCGCTGCACGAAGTCGTCCGCTGGTCAACTGTTTTCCGAACATGAGTGCTCCTGATAAACGCGAGGCGATTCGATGCCGTCGCCGGTGAACGATGCGTGGCCCGGACAACGGATGCTTATAAAATTGATGTGCCAAACGATAGATGTGTAAAATATCCCTTGTCAAATACAACCCATGAGGCAGGCAACGATGGCCGACAGGCGGCAGTCAATCCGCCGTACGCGCGCGTATGGCGCAGGCCGGAAGCGCGACGCGGGCGTGCGCTCACCGTCCACGCTGGGCGCCCGCGGAGACTGCGGGGCGCGGCGGCGACTTCAACCGACCAAGCGCGGGGCCTGGGTGGGACACGACCTAGGCCCTGGCACGGGCAGGCGTCGATCGACGCGTCGGACACCGCAGCCCTCGCCGGTGGGCACGTCGCCGCCAGGCGTCAGCCGCGCTGGCACTCAGGCCCGGTGGGCAGCAGGCTCGCTGGGTTATCGTTTAGGGCGTTTGGTGCGGCACAGCGGTTCGATAGGATGATTCAGAGCGTGACGGACCCGCAATCGCCAGCAGAGAGGGGCCCTGACCGCCAGGTGCGAATTCCGTCGCCGAACCTGGGGCTCTCGATGGAGCGTCTCGCCAGCGCGGTCAATAGAGGATTGGCGGAAGAGGCGGCGGACTTCAATCTCACGCTGGTGGAGTTCAACCTGCTCAGCCAGTGTCTGGAAGACGAAAGCGGTGAGTGCACCGCGACGCAGCTGGCAGAGATGCTGCCCGTGGATGCGTCCCGCATCAGCCGCATCGTGACGAAGCTGGTTGACAAGGGTTTGCTGCTCAGGCGCCGTCTGCGCGAGGACCGACGCATTGTGATGCTGCGATTGTCCGATGAGGGCATGAGTCTGGTACTCGAACTCCGTCAGCACATGCAGGCCTACATGGTTTCGCGCACAGGTAGCATCAGCGCGGAGGAAATGCGACTGTTTGAGTCCGTCACCGCCAGACTGCTGAACAACCACTGGGGCAGGCAGCAGTCCGCGTAGCCGCGATACGCGACTTCGCGAGGGCATCGGGCCGGGACACTTTCGAGGCCAGGCGGGAGCATCCGGCGCCCGGCACGACGAGCCACTCATCAAGCAGGGCATACGCCTGGGCGCGCCGAGAGATTAAGGCAGCCGCCGCGGTTGCCCCTACGTCCGGGTAGTGGGTCATTTTGAGTTGTGAGCCGCGAAGACCCCTCACCCCCGGATCACGTCCGGGGCAGGCTCTAACCCGCTCCCCCAGGAGAGACCTTTGCGTAACCCGGGGTGGGTTGCCCGGAAGACCCTCACCCCAACCCTCTCCCACAGGGAGAGGGAGCAAGAGCGGCCCGCACCTTCGCGGACGAGGGACGTTGTGCAAAGGTCTCAGGAGCGGGAAAAGATGACAGCTCGCTTCGTGGAGAGGGATGCGATCAAACGACCCACGACCTACGTCCGCGCATTCCGAGACTTGTGCCGATCTCAGCCCGAGATTCTCGCGCCCACTCGCCGGTTTTAGCTCGCGTTGTTCGCGTGTGGCGGCAGCCTCACAAGCTGTCCGCGGCGGGCCGACGATTCAGCCGGGGCGTGAAGGAACCCACGGTTCCTCAGGAGTGCCCCCAGGCTCGCGCCGGCGAAACAGGTTTCGGGAAGCGCCGCCAGGCGTAGATAGCCGCCTGGGTCACGGCACGCGCCGCGGCAACCAATGAACTCGACGCCGCTGTCCTTCCGCCGAGCGCGCAGCGCAGCGCTATTGACCGGGCCTAAGGCTTGTTGGCGATGACCTCACCAAACGCGAGGCCGCAAACGGCCCCCGGATGGTCCTTCCACCGATCGTAGGCTATGTGCGTCCGGTCGCTAAGCTCTTGAGTCCACGCGCCATACTTGATGGCCGCTTCGGTTATCTCGGGCGACAAGAACCATTTGTTGGCGAACGCGTGGATAAACGCGATGTCCTTTGGGGTGCTGTACCTATCGAAGGAGCCCATGGCCTTCGCGTGCGAAACCCGGCCGCGACCATCTGGACTTTTAGTTCCTTTCCGATCTGGGGATGCCCGTCGTCGGCCGCGAGAAGGTCTTCGAACATGTTCCAGGGCTCCCTGAGCACGCCAAAGTGGGGCCGTGTGAAGGACGACTCGCAGATCAGTTCACGGCAGGCGATGATGCCGCCGGGTTTCAAGACGCGCTTGACCTCGGCGAGGACGGCACGGGTGTCCGGAACGTGTATGAGCACGTTGTGGCAGTGGGCAACGTCGAAGAAGCCGTCCTCGAAGGGAAGGGCGGTTACGTCGCCGACGTGAAACATCGCGTTGGATCGTCCGGTCGCCTTGGCAGCAGCTCTTGCCAGATCGATCTGCGACTTCTCCATGTCGACGCCTTGCACCTCACCGGGATCGACGGCGTCGGCCAGACCGACTGAGATGGTGCCTGGTCCACAGCCGAAGTCGAGCACGCGCAGGCCGGGCCTGAGATATGGCAGCAGATGCGCGGCGCTAGCCTGCGCCGTATGACGCCTCAGCATCTCGAGCATGTCGTGGCTGAAACCCATCGTGTAATCAGGCGTCGCCGATGCTGGAATATCGCCAATCCGTTGATCCAGGTCCATTATGTGGCGCTCCGTGACGACTAGTGACGGTCCGTGACGGTTCGTGACGGTTCGTGACGCGACACGTATCACATACCTGTCTCCGGCGTTAAAGCCCCGGGGTCGGGTAGTGCGTCACTTTGAGTTATGAGCAGCGAAGCCCGCTGCGACAGGGAGCGAGGCACGGGGGACCGAGTTGGCGCGTGGGGCTTCGACCGGAAGACCCCTCACCGATTTCGGCCGAAGACGCCCGAATCTGCCTCTCCCCTCGGAGAGACCTTTGCGTAACCCGGGGTGGGTTGCCCGGAAGACCCTCACCCCAACCCTCTCCCACAGGGAGAGGGAGCAAGAGCGGCCGCACCTTCGCGGACGAAGGGCGTTGTGCAAAGGTCTCCGAGGAGAGGGAGCAAGAGCGGCCGCACCTTCGCGGACGAAGGGCGTTGTGCAAAGGTCTCCTCGGAGAGGGGAAGATCGGCATCCCCGCAGATCAGTTTTCGACGCACAGCGTTGCTCTCCGAGCGAGAGGCAGAACGACGACGGATCACTCCGGGGAATGGAGTCTGATCAAAATGACCCACGACCCGGCGGTTGCGATTCCGCGCAGGCGATGGTCAGGGTGACGGGTCCGGCGGCGGTTGAGGCGGCGGCGGCGGTGTTGTCGCCGTGGGGATCACGCCCCGTCAGACCATGCGGTAGCCGATGCGAGGCTCGGTGAAGATGTAGGAGGGGGTATCCGCGTCATCGCCCAGCCTGCCGCGGAGCTTGCTGATGACGGTGCGTATTGGTCGCACGTCGCCGTCGCGCTCCATGTTCCAGACCCGCCGCAGCAGGTGCTCGTAGGTCAACACCCGCCCGGCATTGGCCGCGAGCTCGGCCAACGTCCGGTACTCGAGGGCCGTCAGCTGGACCGGACGACCGGCAAGGGTCACTCTGCGTTCGGCGTAGTCGATCCGCAGGTCCCCCTGCGCGTAGGGCTCAACAGGCTCGGGCGCCGCCCGCTTGCGCAGGGCCGCCCTGATCCTCGCCGCGAGTTCGGTCGGCGAGAAGGGCTTGACGACGTAATCGACGGCGCCCATGTCCAACGCCCTGACAACCGTCTTGTCCTGACCGTAGGCGGACAGGAAGATGACCGGCACGTCGGCCACCGCCAGCAGCTGCTGCATCAACGCAATCCCGTCGGTTCCGGGCAGCATCAGGTCGAGCAGCACGAGCTGGGGCTTCATCTCGTGCATAAGGCGAAGCGCCTCCTCCGAGTCGCCGGTCACCACCGGGGCATAGCCCGCTCTGGCGAGGGCGTCTCGAACGTACCTGAGGGCTTGGGGGTCGTCGTCTACGGCGAGTATGCGAACCCGTTCCGGCTCCGCCCGCGGCGAGGATTGAGCGGTGGGCCACGCGGGCCCGGCGGCTGCGCCGGCGCCGGCGTCCTCGACCGTCGGAAGCGTGAAGGTGAACCGCGCGCCCAGGCCTGGGCCGTCGCTCTCGGCCCAGATGCGGCCCCCGTGGGCCTCTACGATCCCTTTGCAGACCGCAAGCCCCAGCCCCCCAAGATCGCGTCCCACATCGCCGGCGTCGACGCGGGGGAACTTCCTGAACAAGTGGGGCAGGCGTTCGGCCGACAGGCCTTCGCCCTCGTCGGAGACGGAGATTTCGACATGCGAGTTCCGCCGCACGGCGCTCACCCGGATGGCGGGCGACTCGTGTGAGTGCCTGGCCGCGTTGGCGAGCAGGTTGTTCAACACCTGGACAATGCGCAATCGGTCCGCCATGACCCAGGGCAGATCCAGCGCGAGGTCGACGTGCAGTTTGTTTCTGCCGCCGCCGCTCAGGAAGGCGTTGCGGGCCTCCTCCACCAGGAGGGCCATGTCCGTGGATTCGGGGGAGACCGACAGGGCGCCCGTCTCGATGCGCGCCACGTCGAGAAGGTCGCTGATGAGCTCGCGCATCCGGTCGGTCTGGGCGTCGATGATTCGGTGGAACTGGCGCATCTCGGCGGGATTCAGCGCGGCGGTAGGGTCCAGCAGCGTCGTGATGGAGCCCTTGACGGAAGTCAGCGGGACACGTAACTCGTGACTCACCATGGCCAGGAACTCAGCCCGCAGCCGTTCCAGTTCTTCCAGCGGGGTCATGTCCTGGAGCGTCACCACAACGGACTCGACCTCACCGTCTTCCGAGCGGATGGGCGTGGAGTTCACCAGGGTGGTGATGCTCCGGCCGTCGGGGACCTGGATGACGATCTCCTCGGCGCGCACCGTCTCGCCGACGCTCAGCACCTGGGCGAGCGGGGACTCATCGAAGGCGATCGTCTGCCCGTCCGCACGCCGGATGGTCACCACCTCCAGGAGCTCTTCCGCCGACTGACCCGGATTCCGCAGGCCGTCGACGATCCGTCTCGCCTCCCGGTTGAACGACACGACCCTCCCGGCCCTGGCATCAAAGACCACGACGCCCACCGGCGAGGTGTTGATCAGGGTCTCCAGATCGGCCCTAGCCCGCTGTTCGTCCTGGTACTTGCGGGCGTTGGCGATGACCATCGCCGCCTGGGCCGCGAACATGGCCAGGGTCTCCTCATCTTCGCGCGTGAACGCTCCGCCGTGCTCCTTCTCGGCCACGTAGACGTGGCCGACGCGCTCCCTCCGGTGGAGGACCGGAACCGCCAGAAAGGGCGCGACGGGATTCACCACAGGCGGACGAAACTCGGGAAAACCCATCGACCTGATGTGGTCCAACAGGTTCGGGATTCGCAGCGGCGCCGAGGTCTCATTGAGGTATTCGAAGACCCGCATGCCGTCTGGCAGGTCCCACAGCTGTCGGGACTCTTCGACCGTCATCCCGGAGGACAAGAAATCCTGTAGCCGTCCCGCATCGTTGAGGAGCGTGATCACTCCGTAGCGGGAGCCGGTCAGTAACCGGGCGGAGTCCAGAACTTCCTGCAACACGGTAGCGAAGTCGAGGCTTTCGTTGATGCGCAGGCTGGCCTCGCTCAACCGGGACAGGCGGTCCCGCAGGACGTCGATCTCTCGCATCAGTGCGTCGGCCCGCGTCATTCGCCTCTCCATTGGGCTGTGGAAGCCCGGGATTCGCAGCCGTCGGGCCCTGGTGGGATACCGGACCAGATTCGAGGTCGTTGGGCTAATGCTGGCAGTTGCAGTAACGATTCACAAGAACTGATGGGTAAAACCTTGAATCTCATATCTATCTTACATGAAGCGTGTAAGCCGAGGTGTGGCCGGTAAATCGAAGGCGCCACGCGCGCGCCCGCCGCCGATGGGCCATGCGGCCGCATTCAGACATCAGAATTGCCCACGACCCGACAACCGGCCCGTTTCCCCCGCGGCGGTCACTTGGGATAATGTCGGCGACGCCGCTGGCCGGGGACTCTTGGCATGCCGCGCGACCTCGCGCTGGGCAATGGATCGCTGCTGGTCAACTTTGACGCGCGCTACCGCGTGCGCGACATCTACTATCCGCGCGTGGGCGCCGAGAACCAGACCGGCGGGCGCGCCTGCCGATTTGGAATCGGCGTGGACGGTCAGTTTTCGTGGATCAGCAACGACGAGTGGTCACGCGACCTGGACTACGCCGACAACACGCTGGTCACCGATGTCCGGCTCCGGAACCCGCGGCTGGGCGTGGAGTTGGCCTGCGCGGACGCGGTGGACTTTGACCGCCCGATCTTCGTGCGCCGGATCGTCGTGAAGAACCTGGTGGACCGCGAACGAAGGTTCACGCTCTACTTCCACGCCGACTTCTGGCTGGAGCGCGACGGGATCGGCGACACGGCCTATTTTGACCCGTGGACCCAGGGGATCGTGCACTACAAGCGGAACGTGCAGTTTCTGTGCAACGCGCAGGTTGGGGACAGGGTTGGGTTCGAGGAGTTCAGCGTGGGGGCCAAGTCCGAAGACGCCGCGCAAGGCACCTGGCTGGACGCCGAAGACGGGCGTCTGGAGGCCAATGCCATTGCCCAGGGGCAGGTGGACAGCGTGGGGTCCGCGGGGGTGACGGTGGAGGCCGGCGGGGAAGGCACCGCCTATTACTGGATCGTGGCTTCCGACGACTTTTTTCGGGCCAAGGATCAGAACGACACGGTTGTGGCACGCACCCCCGAGAGCTTCATCCAACGAACCAGCGACTACTGGTCCTACTGGACCACGCGGGACCCCACGGACCTTTGGCCGCTGGCGCCGCGCAGCCGGAGGCTTTACCGCCGCAGCATGCTGGTGGTGCGCACGCAGATCGACGACGGCGGCGCGATCATCGCCGCGAACGACAGCGACATCCTGCAGTTCGGGCGCGACACGTACAGCTACATGTGGCCGCGCGACGGCGCGCTGGTGGCGGAGGCGCTGATTGGGGCGAACCAACGCGAACTGGCCGGGCGCTTTTTCCAGTTCTGCCGCCGCGCCCTGCAGCCCGGCGGGTTCATGCTGCACAAATATCACCCCGACGGCTCGCCGGGCAGCAGCTGGCATCCCTGGGCGAACGCCGACCGTCAGCGCGTGCTGCCGATTCAAGAGGACGAGACCGCGTTGGTGCCGTGGGCGCTGAGCCTCTACAACCAGCGGTTTCAGGACACGGAGTTCATCCGCGGCGTCTATGCCCCCTTGATCAAGGGGGCGGCGGACTTCCTGGTCCGCTATCGCCACGAGCCAAGCGGTCTGCCGGCAGCCTCGTGGGACCTCTGGGAAGAACGTCTGGGCATTCACACCTTCACGGTCGCCTCGGTGTGGGCGGGGCTGGAAGCGGCCGCGGAGTTCGCGGAAGGATTTGGCGAGCTGGAAACGGCCTCCCGCTATCGAACGGCGGCGGCCGAAATCCGAGCGGCAGCCCTGAAGCACCTCTACAGCGAGGAGCACCGCCGCTTCATCCGGCGCGTGGAGGTCAACGACGACGGATCGCTGACGCCGGACCTGAATATCGACGCCAGCGTGCACGGGGTCTGGCGCTTCGGGATGTTCGACGCCGACGATTCGCGCGTGCGGTCCACGATGGAGAGCGTCCGCGACGAGCTAACGGTGAAGACGCCGGTGGGTGGCGTGGCGCGATACCAGAACGACTACTACCACCAGGTCAGCAGTGACATTCAGGCCGTGCCAGGCAACCCCTGGTTCATTTGCACGCTCTGGCTGGCGCAGTGGTACGTAGCGGTGGCAGCGACCTCCGCCGACCTCGAACCCGCTCGCGATATTCTGGCCTGGGTGACCGCCCGCGCCCTGCCGAGCGGCACGCTGGCCGAGCAGGTTCACCCCTACAGCGGCGCGCCGCTGAGCGTGAGTCCGCTGACCTGGAGTCACGCCGAGTTTGCGACCACGGTCCAGAAGTACGCCGAGAAGGCCGCGCAGATCGCCTAGCGTCTGTTCGTACCCTTCGCCTTGCGACGGGTTCAGGACAATCGGCAGGGTTTGTGCGTTGCGGGTGGTTCAATCGCCCGTCAGCGGCCGGATTGCTAAGGTCGGGCGCGACTCCTCCGGTCCGCCCCGCTATGTCCCGATCAATGTCCCGATCCATGTCCCGATCAATCAGCATCACCGTTGGCGACATCGAGATGGACGGCGTGCTGTTCGATACCCCGACGGCCGACGCCATCTGGGAGGCGCTGCCGATCGCCCGCACCGTGAACACGTGGGGACAGGAGTTCTACTTCGATATCGGCGTGCTGGCCGACCAAGAGCCGGACGCCTCGGACGTAGTGGACGTTGGGGACCTGGCTTATTGGCCGCCCGGGCTGGCGTTTTGCGTTTTCTTTGGCCGCACGCCGGCGAGCCAGGGCAACGAAGTGCGCGCCGCGAGCCCGGTGAACGTTGTGGGCCGCATCAGCGATCCGCCGGTCGACGCGCTGCGACGGGTGCGCATGGGAACGGCAATCCGCATCGAAGCCGCCTGAAGACGAGCCCGTCTGCATCTCTATGCAATCGCGCGGCTTGACCGTTCGCTTATTGTCCGGTAGATTGCGATGACAGCCTGAAGTCTCAGGCTCGGTGCATGGCAAGGGCTGTGCGTTCCGTGACGCCCGAGATGCGTGTAAGGACGGCTCTTGGTGGGCGATCCGCTGACACAGCGCCAGTATCGTGTGTTGCAGACCATTGAGCGGTTCGTGCAGGACGAGGGCTACACGCCCAGCGTGCGCGAGATCGGCGGCGTCCTGGGGCTGGCGCCCACCACGGTGCAACAGCACCTGGAAGTGTTGGAGCGCAAGGGTTACATCCGGCGATCCGGCCAGTCCCACGGCATCGAAATCCTGAGCGGCGGAATGCCAGGCGGGGTGGTGAACGTGCCCATCGTGGGCGAGATTACCGCCGGTGCCCCGATTGATGCCTATGAGGAGCGGCTGGACACCATTGCCGTCACACCCGACGTGTCGCCCGACGGCCGGGCCTACGCTCTGCGGGTACGCGGCGACAGCATGATCGACGATCACATCTGCGACGGCGACATCGTGATCGTGGAACGGGTCGAAACGATTCGCGACGGGGAGATCGGTGTGGCCATGCTCGATGACGGCACCGTTACGCTTAAGCGAATCTTCCGCGAGGACGGCCGCATCCGCCTGCAACCGGCCAACGCCAAGATGGCGCCGATCTACGCCAACGACGTTCGGGTCCAAGGACGGGTGACCTCGATCATGCGGCGGCTCTGAGGCGGCGCGTGCCGTGCCTCACATCCAGGATCGCCGCGACGATATAGCGGACCTGGTGGCGGCGGGCGCCGTTGACGCCGCCGCTCAATGTGCGCTGCTGGCGGTTGATGCCGCCGCGCCCGGCCCGGCAGCCCGGCTGTCGGCGCTGCACCTGGCCAGCCTGGGGGTTCGATACGCCGCCGAAGGCAACAGCGCCGCCGCGCGCGAAGCCTTTGACCATGCACTGGATACGGCGACCGGAGAATCCGAGCACGACGACCTGGGGCCGCGTCTCTATCGCAACGTGGCGGCGGCGCTGGACGCTGCCGGCCGCCACGCGTCAGCGGCGCGTTGCCTGGAAGGCGCCGTGGAGCTGGGAGCGGACGGTGCAGCCGTGTGGCAGGCGCTGGGCCGAGCGCGTCTAAAGGCCGGCGATTCGGTCGGTGCCCTGGAAGCACTGAATCACGCCCAGCGGCTGAAGCCCACGGCCGCCGTAACCGCGGATCTTGTGCTGGCCGAGCTAGCCGAAGAACCGTCGTCGGCAGCGGCGCGGCGCGCCCTGGCCCGTCTGGAGGCCAGCCGGCCGGACCGCGCCTCGGTCCGTTGGAACTTCGCCCTGGCCCGCGCCCACCAGCTGGCCGGTGACATCAGAGCAGCCACGGCCGCTTTCCAGCGTGTCCTGGAACACGCCGACGGCGAACTGGGCGCCCAGGAACTGGCCCAGGCGCGCAGCGGCATTTAGCGATACGTCCCACCCGCTCGACGATTCCGGGCGTGTGAAGCGCGACGGCCCGCCTCTTCCCTGACAACCGACGACCGGCGACGAGCCCGATTGTTCGTGTTTTGTCCGTACGTCTTTTGTACGGTATCCTCTAACCATGGCCACAGCATCCGCCGCGATTGCCACTCGCCACAGCCAGCCCGCCGACTGGATCGGCCAGCGCGTGATCATGCACGCGGACATGGACGCGTTCTATGCGTCAGTCGAGCAGCGCGAAAAGCCGTCGCTGCGGGGTCACCCCGTGATCGTGGGGGGTTCAAGGGATGCGCGGGGTGTCGTGACGGCTGCCTCTTACGAGGCCCGCGCGTATGGAGTCAGGGCGGCGATGCCGCTGCGGGAGGCCGCAGGGCTCTGCCCCCAGGCTGTGTTCGTGCCGGGCCGCATGCGCCTCTACTCCGACGTGTCCACTGAAATCATGCGGATCTTCCGGACGTGCACGCCGCTGGTGGAACCGTTGTCGCTGGACGAGGCATTTCTGGACGTGACCGGATGCGAGCGGCGCTTCGGCGCTCCGGACGAAATCGCCGACCACGTGCGGGCAGAAGTTCGCGCGGCGGTTGAGTTGCCGATTTCGGTTGGCGTGGCCACCAACAAATCAGTGGCGAAGATCGCCTCGACGCTGGCCAAGCCCGACGGGCGCCGACTCGTGCCGCCGGGCAAAGAACAGGAGTTCCTGGATCCGCTGTCTGTGCGGATGATCTGGGGCATTGGTCCAAAGACCGAAGCCCGCCTGGCCGCCCGCGGCATCCGCACGATCGGGGACCTGGCGCGCCGGGACCCTGAGCGGATGCGTGAGTTGCGCAAGCCCGCCGCCCTGGCGCGCGGGATCGATTCCCGCGACGTGGAGGCCGAGCGCACGGCCAAGTCCGTGGGCAACGAGGTGACGTTCAGCCGCGACACGGGCGACCGCGAATTGGTGCTGCGTTACCTGCGGCAACTCGCCGATCACGTGGCGCGCCGCCTGCGCGCCAAGCGCCTGGCCGGACGCACGGTCGCGCTCAAGCTGCGCTACACCGACTTCCGAAGCATCACGCGGCAAGTCACGCTGGACCTGCCGACCGACCAGACACGGGACATCTTTAGCGCCGCCCAGGATCTGCTGCTGCGCGAGGTGCGCGACGGGGACGTCTACCGGCTGGTCGGTGTTCACGTGACCGGCCTTCAAGGGGAGCCTACGCGGCAACTTGCGCTGAGGTCAGCAAGCGAGCGCGACCGGCGCCCGCTGGAAACCGCGATGGACGAGGTTCGCGCGCGCTTTGGCGACGCCGTGATCACGCACGCCGCCCTGTTGGGATCGAGCGCCCGCATGGACAGGGAGCGCTACGCCTGGCGAGAGGACGTGCTGGGATGACCCGTTGCGTTCTTCGGCTCTGGAACGTTCATGGAGCGACTGTTGCCTGCAAAGGAGCGCCTGATGCCGCGACTGCCCGATGATTTCCGCGCCCTGCTGCGCCTCGAAGCGGCCAGCGGCCACGCGACGGCCGAGGCCGCCGTGCCGAGCACATCCGCCGATCGGATGGCGATGGCCAAGCTGGGCCGTCTCTACCGTTACGCCCTGCGGCACCCGGCCGGCGGTCGGGATCAGGTGCTTCTGGAGGTGGCCCGGCAAACGCTGCGGCACGGCCCTGCCCACGTTCTGGGCCGTCGGACGCGCGAGGCGCGGCTCTTCATCAGTTGGGGGCATCAGGTGCACCGCGAAGTGTTCGCGGCGCGCGCCGGTCTGCGGTTCGAGCCGGGGCGCACGCCGCGCCAGTTGGTGGCCACCTGGCGTTTCAGGTTCCCGGTCGTCGATCTGGTGCTGAGCGACCTGCATCGGCGAATGCGCGACTACACGCTGGTCGTGGAAGACGGCACCCGCCGCTACGTTCACGACGGGTGCGGCATCCGGCTGGAAACGACGCCGGCGCGGACGCTGTTCGGAACGGCGCCCCACGTGGAGACCTTTGCGTAACCCGGGGTGGGTTGCCCGGAAGACCCCTCACCCCAACCCTCTCCCCGAGGAGAGACCTTTGCGTAATCCGGGGGACTGTTGCCCGGAAGACCCTCACCCCAACCCTCTCCCACAGGGAGAGGGAGCAAGAGCGGGCCGCACCTTCGCGGACGAAGGGCGTTGGGCAAAGGTCTCCAGGTGGGGAGACGTACGCCGTCGCTCTTCGCGCCGGCTTAGGCACTCGGATTTCGCGCGGCCTGCTGGTCCAGGCCTGACCGCGGCCACGCACCAGGGGGGTGATACCATCATTTCCGTCAGGCCGTGCGGATTGTGCAGCCTGCGACACGGGAGGCAAGGATGAGCTTGTTTCCGTGCGTATCGTTCGCCCACTTGAAGGGCGTGCCCGCCTCGCGGTAGCTGCCGGGTTTCAGCTGGGCGCGTGGCCCGCGTCGCTGGCGCCTTGCCAACGTGAACTCTTCAGCACCCTCACGCATCGCGCCTTCGCGGGCGTCCTGGAGCAGGCGGCGAGGGCCGGGTGTCAGGCCTTCATCTGCGGCGGTGGGCTGTTCGCCGACCCTCTCCCGTCGCTGGAAAACGTCCGAGCCGCGATGGCTCCGCTGGGGTCCGCGCGTCGTGCCGGCATCACCGTCATCGCGACCGGCGAACACTCCGGCCAGGACACGAACGGCACGAGCTTTCTGGCCGAGGTCGGGCTGATTGACGCGGTGTTGGACGCGCAAGGCCCAGCGTCCATCCTCGTTTCGGCCGCAAACCTACAGATTGCCCTGGTGACCGGCGGCGCGAGCGGAGACCTCGACGCGGCCGATCTGATCGCCGCCCTCGACGCGCCAACCGGCAATTACGCCGAACCGACACCGCCGACCGGTATTGCCGACGTCGTCATCAATACCTGGGCCCCCAATGCGGGGTTTGATCGTCTGGACGACGTTCCGGTGGTCGAGACCGGTTGGGCGGGTCCGTCACTGGATCGCGAGACGCAGCCCGGCTTCGTGGTGCTGGACATCGATCCCAGCTCGGGCGTGAGTCCCACATTTGTCGAGACCGAAGCTCTGCGGCCCGCGCGGCTGGTTGTGGACACACCGCATGTGGGCGCCGAGGTTGGGCGCATGATCGAGCCGCACTTTGGCTCGGCCGGCATCCTGGACGTGGACCTGACCGGGCGGGTGTCGCGGTCGGTCTGGCATGACGTCGATCCAGCAGGGCTGATCGAAGGCGCCGCCACGGCCGGCACGTTGCTGCGCTTCGCCATCGACCGGCTGGTCGTCGACGAATCGGAGAACGAGACTGGTACACCCGAGCGCCCGTCCTTCCTGGTCAATGCACGGCGCGTGAGCGAGCGGCTGGCCGCGGCCGCGGCCGATGACAGCGAGCGGGACATGGTTGCCGAGGCCCGAGCGCGCGTTATCGAGATCGCCCGTCGCCGTGAACCGACGAAGGCCGTGGCGTGATCTTCCTGGAGCGGCTGGTTGCCTACCACGTCGGCAATATCGACGATGTGGACATCGGCTTTGCCCCGCGCGGACGTCATCTCATCGAGGCGCCGACCGCGACTGCGACAACGTTGAGCGCCGCTCTGCGCTGCGCGCTGTTTGGCGACGTAGCGCCGGGATTCGGTCAGCGGGAAGGCGCGCTGGTGGGCGCGTCCATCGTCGCCGGGGGCGCGGCGTATGCCATCGAGCGGCGAATCGCCCGCGACGGGCGCCTCACCACGGCCCTGGCGCGCGGTGGTCCTTCCGGGCTGGCGCCGATCACGGGGGCGGAACGGATTGAACGCGAACTTGACCGGTTGCTGGGCGCCGACAGCGACGCGCTGGCTGCCTTGATCTGGCCGCCACGCAACCTGGAACCGGTGGCCGGCCGCCTGCGCGATGTCCTTCGGGCGTGGCTCGGTTCACGGCGCATGAATGTGCTGGCGGCCAGCGTGGAGGTCAGCCAAGATCTGCAAGAAGCCGAACGCCTGGCCTCGCTGCACCTTGCGCTGGCGAAGGCGGCGGAAGCGCACGCCGCCGCCACCGCCCAGGTGCAGCGGCTGGAGTACACGCGCAAGCGGGACCGGGCGGCGCGCGTGGTTCAGCAGCTCGAAGAAGCCGAACGGCTGGTCGCCCTGGCCGAAGACGAGCGACTACGCATGGCGAACCTGGGCAAGGGATTCGAACGACACCTCGAACTAGCTGAACGCACTTTGGCGCTGGCGCACCTGCTGGACCATCGCGACGCGGCCGTCGAGCGCGTCCGGATCGTGCAGTCCAAGCGCGCCAACAACGAACGGCAACTGGCCGAGCTGGACGACGTACGCTCCGACTTAACGACCAGCGAGCAACGGCTGACCGCCCTCGAACGTGGACTGACCGCCTACGGCCGCGCCGCCGCGGCCGCCGCGGCCGCCGCGCAAGCGCGGCGCGCCAGTACGACGGTCGGCGACGAGATGGCAACCCTGGAACGCGCCCGACAGGAACTGTCGGCCAGCCATAGCAAGGCCGAACGGCTGGCCGCTCAGGCGAAGCGCGCGCGGACCCTGACTGCCCGGGTTAACGAAGATTCGCAGCTGCCCACGGCGCATCGTCTTTGGCGCGAGTGGCTGGAGCATGCGCCTCAGGCCGACGGCGACGAGGACACCGCGAAGGCCGAAGCGGCGGCGCTGCACGACCAACTGGACGCTCTGGAAATGGCGGTTCGCGCCCGAGCCCGCGACGCCCACTTGCGGGCGGGCTGGCGCCGACTGGCGGCCGGCGGCGCTATCGTCGGTCTGGCGGCGGGCGTGCTGGGACTTCTCACGTTCGCCCCGCTTACCCCGCTGGGCCTGACCGTGGGGCTAATGGGCGCGCTGGCCGGAATCTGGCTGACGCTGGCGGAACGCGGCAGCTCCGACACCGCTGCTGACCTGGCGCGCGAAGTGGACATCGTGGCCCACGAACTCCAGCAGACGGAAGGCCGGATGCTGGCGGCCGAGCAGGCACGGGCCGCCCGACTCCGGGTCGAGCGCCAGCTCGAGGCCCTGGGGCTGGAGACTCCAGCTGACGCGAAGCGGGCGGTGGTGCTGCGCGATAGCGCCGCGACCCGCTTGCGCCAGATGGTGGACGGCGACAACCGGCGGGACTCCGCGGAGCTTCACACCGCAGCGGAGACCGCGGCCCAGGCCGCCGAAGACGCAGCACGAGAGGTTCGACGTCTGGAAGCGCGCGTGGCGGCGCTGAACCGAGACGATCCCGAGCAGCAATTGATTACAGCCGCGGCCGAGCGGCGCACGCAGCTGGAAAAGGCTGCCGGCGCCCGGCGAGCGGCCGAGCGACTGGCCGCCGAACTCAACATTGGAACGTCGCGGGACGCTATCGAAGAGGCTCGCCGCGATACGTTGCGCGAGGTGCAGCAGCTACGGGGGCGACTGGCCGGCGGCGCGGACCTGGAGTTCCAGCGCCAGATTGCACGACGCGACGAAACCAGGGCGAACGACGAACTGGCCGCACTGGATGCCCAAATCGCCGGTCAATGCAATGCTGAGTCCGAGGACGCGCAGGATCGCGCGCGCGCCGTGCAGTTAGCTCGGCTCGCGGCCGTGGCTGCTCAGCTTGGCAGCGAGCGGGCGCACGCCGCGGCGCGGGCCGCCGGTCTGCGCGGCGGTACCGTCCAGGCCGCGAGCGGTCGACACACGACCGATCTCGCGGCGGCGCTGCGTGCCCTGGGGATTGACGCCGACGCCGATCCCACCGCAGCCGAAGCACGGGCCGCCATCCCGGATCTGGACACGGCGCCGGTCGACGCCGAGCAGATCCGACGGTCGCTACGCCAGGCGCGCGACGCGGTGCGCCGGACCGAGACCCGAGTGCAGACGCTGGAGTTGCGGGCCGGGGTGGACCACACCGATATCAATCGCACCGACGCGCAGAAGCGCCTGGATCAGGCCGTGCGGTCGCGCCGCATTCGCGAGATCGGCGACACCATCGTGAGCGGCGCGCTGGAGGCCTCGCTGGAGGGCCTGCCCGCCGCGGTGGAACGCGAACTTCGGACCATCCTGCCGGCCGCCAGCGCAGGCCGTTTCTGGGACGCGCGCAGTCGTGACGGGCTGGGCCTGGAGGTGTGGGACCCGGCAGGCGGAACCTGGCGCGCGCCTTGCGACCTGGACGGAGCGAACCGCGAGCGGGTGGAACGGGCGCTGGCCCTGGCCTTCGCAACCGCCGGCCCACCCCTCGATGCGACGGATCTGCCGGCCTTCCTCTGGCTCGAGCAGTCGCCGTCAGATCACGACGGGGCGATCGTGCAGGCTGTCGCAGCCGCCGCCGGCCTGGGCGCGGCGGCACAGCGCTATCCGCAAGTGATTGCCACAGGCCGGTCGCTCGCGGCCAGCCTTGGACGGTTCGACCGTGTGACGCGGCTCACCAACGGGCAATCGGCCAGCGCCGCCCACGCGGTCAGCGGAATCCGCGAGGCCGGCTAGTGCTCATGACCGACGCCAACCGGGGCGCTCCAGGCAAGCGTGCAGCCGGCGGCAAAACCCGCCGGCTGCGCAGGACGCAACGGCGCAGGGGTCGCGCGACTTCCAGCACGCCAGCCGACGACGTCCATGGGGGCGATTCGACCGAGGCCCGCCGTATCACAGCCGGCGCCGCACGACGTCTCCGAATCCGCCGAGGGGACGAACAGCAAGACGCCACGGCCACCGACCAGCCTGCCGGCGGCGCCTCGAGCCGTTCCTCGCGCCGGGCGCTGGACGCCGCCGCACGCAATGCCGGCGATTCCGACGACCCACTGCAAATAACGCTGGACGTCAGGGAACCCGAACCACGCGGCTACAAACCGTCAGCCAGACCGCCGCGGGAGCGGATCGACACGACCCGCTGGCTCTGGTTGGCCATGGGGTCGGGCGCCGCGACGTGCCCGATCCTGCTGGGATTCCAGCTCGTCTTCACGAACCCGGCGCAGGGCGCGAACGTGCTGGCGGTCGTGGTCACGATGGCCTTCGGCGCGCTGTTCGCCACGTGGACCTTCGAGTACTGGCTCAGGCGCGGGACCGCCGCCAAGCCGGTCACGCCGTTAGTCTGGGCACTCACCCGGCACGCCATCCTCGCGTTCATGGGCGTCGCCGCGATGGCGGTCAGCGCGCTGAACGGCACGGCCAGTTTTGGCCTGCTGCTGCTGGTCATCTTTACGCTGATCGCCGCCAACATCGTGCTGCGCCGGGTTCGCATCCGGTAGTGCACGACGCCGCGCAGAACGACCCCTACGCGCGCATCGCCGATCTGTACGAGGCCGAACACCGCGGTTGGACCGACGATCTGGACCTGTACCAGGCGCTGGCGGTGCGCGCCGGCGGGCCGGTGCTGGAACTGGGCTGCGGTTCGGGACGCGTCGCCATCGCCTTGGCCGAATCCGGGTTTGAGGTCCACGGCCTCGACACATCGGGGGCCATGCTGGCGATTGCGTGTGCCAAGGTGCGCGGACGCGAACTTCCCATCACGTTCGCCCGCGGCGACATGCGGCGGTTCAGCAGCCGGCGCGCGTTTGGCCTGGTGCTGTGCGCGCTGAACTCCCTGCTACACCTGCAAACCAGCGACGACGTGCGCGACACGCTGGTCGCGGCGTCTCGCGTCCTGCGCCCCGGGGGACTGCTGGCCTGCGACATCGTCAATCCGGCGCCCGACCTGCTGGCGATGCGCGACGGTGTGGTGCGGCAGCAGTCGACGTTTGCCGGTCCGGGAGACACCGAGGTGACGCACTTCGTGTCATGGAATATCGATCCCGTGGCTCAGACGATCGAGACCACGCACTACTTCGACTGCCTGACCGACGACGGACTCGTTCGGCGGCGTATAGCGTCGTTCCGGCTGCGCTACCTGCAACGCGGCGAGGTTGAAAACGCGCTGCGAGCCGCTGGCTTCGACAGCCCGGAGTTCTACGGGAGCGGGCAATTGGATCCCTTTGAACCCGATAGCGAGCGCATGATCTTCGTCGCGGCCAAAGTCGAGGGGTAGCCGTCAGAACGACCAGCGCGCAATCGGGCCGTTGCGTCGGCGCCACGCGGCATACGCGTCGGGGTCGTTGACGAGGCGGACCGTGGACGCGATTGGCGTGAGGCCCAATCTCGCAAGGCGCTGTAGCAACCTGCCGTCTGCCAGCGCCAGATCCACTTCGAGCGCGGCGAGGCCGCGAGCCAGCGCCGAGCGGGCGGCCGCGCCCAGGGCAGCGTCCGAGATGTCGACGTGCGGCTCTTGGGCACCGCTCAATCGCAAGTCGAGCGATCCCCCGGTCGCGGGTAGAAGCGGATCGGGATCGCAGAGCAGGACGGCGCCCGGGCCGTGCAGCAGGAAGCTCTTCCGCGAACGAGGCTGCGCGCGCGCTCTGGCCACGAAGGACGGGGCAATGCTCTCCGACAGGCTGTCCAGGTGGTCGCACGCAGCTTCGCGCCAGGCGTCCTGGCCGGCCTGGGCTGCCAGCGCCACCGTGGGACCGCGCAGCCGCACGGTTAGGTCGGCAACCCGATAGCCGCGGCGCGCATACAGCGCAGCCGCGCCCACGGCCATGGGCGCGGCTTCCATTCCAACAACCGGCCGCTGGCGTGCGACCAGATATGCGAGCCCGCGATCCGTCAGAGCCGCACCCACGCCCGCGCCTCGAAACTCGGGCGCCACGCCCAGTCCAGCCAGCCATCCGACCTCAGGCTCAACCACGGCAAACACGGCTCCAATGGGGCCGTAGCCCGCAACTTCGGCCACCCAGGCGCCCGCCGCGGCCTGCCGCCAGGTCCGCAGGCGCTCACCGGTTAGCGGGAGGTTCGGTCCGCGACCTGCCGAGACCGCCCCGGCGTCGGGTTGTCGAAACGCGGACCGCAGCAGGCGCGCCACGGCGTCCGCGTCGGCGTCGCGCATACAGCGCACCGACGCCCGTGCGCTTGGGTTGGAGTCAGCCACGATAGAATCTGTTCGGCGGCCCTCGGGTGGCCGCAGTCTGACGTCCGAAACGAATTGCCGCACCCATGACCACCCTGCCTCATCTCGATCTGGCCGGCGCCATGAGCCGTCTCGGCACCGAGACCGCGTTTTCCGTGCTGGCACGAGCCAAGGCCCTGGAACGCGAAGGCCGCGACATCATTCACCTGGAGATCGGCGAACCGGACTTTGACACGCCCGCGAACATCATTGCCGCGGCCAAGCGCGCGCTGGACGACGGGTTCACGCACTACGTGCCGTCGGCTGGTGTCCCCGAGGCGCGCGAGGCCATCGCCGCCGACGTGGCCGCCTCGCGCGGGATCGAGGTCACGCCCGACCAGGTGGTCATCACGCCGGGCGCCAAGCCCATTATGTACTTCGGGATCACGGCGCTCTGCGGCCCGGGTGATGAGGTCTTGTACCCGGACCCGGGATTCCCGATCTACGAATCGGTTATTCGGTTCGTTGGCGCCACGCCGGCGCCACTGGCCCTGCGGCCAGAGAATCAGTTCCGGCTGGACCTGGATGAGCTGAAGGCCAAGCTTTCCGACCGCACCAAGCTGCTGATTCTGAACTCGCCCCAAAACCCCACAGGCGGCGTGCTGCCGCCGGAGGACATCGCCGCGATTGCCGACCTGGTCGTAGACCGACCGCTGTATGTCCTCAGCGACGAGATTTATGGACGCATCATGTACGGCGAGGTTGAGCACGCCTCCATCGCGGCGTGTCCCGGCATGGCCGACAAGACCCTGATCCTGGACGGCTTTTCCAAGACCTACGCCATGACCGGCTGGCGGTTGGGATACGGCGTGATGAACCCCGGCCTGGCCGAGGCCGTGGCGCAGTTGCAGACCAACTGCACCAGTTGCACCGCCGCGTTCATCCAGATGGCCGGAGTCGAAGCCTTGACCGGCCCCCAGGACGCGGTCGATGGCTTCGTGGCCGAGTTTCGGCGTCGGCGCGACGTGATCGTGGACGGCCTGAACAGCCTTGAGGGCGTGGACTGCCAGCGGCCGGCGGGCGCGTTCTACGTGTTCCCGCAACTCAGCGGCTTCCGCATCAGCACCGATGCGATCGCCGACCGGCTGTTGAACGAAGCGGGCGTGGCCGTGCTGGCCGGGACCGCCTTCGGGACGGTCGGCGCCGATTCCCTGCGCCTTTCGTTCGCCAACTCGGTCGAGAACCTCGAACGCGCCGTCGAGCGGATGCGTCCGGTGTTGGCGGCCTGCCGCTAGATCGCTGACCCCAGCCCCAGACCATCCAGCCTCAGATCCTGCAAGTCGGCACAGCATGATCATATATGATGTGATACACATGTAACGACAAGGTGGTCGTTGCAAAGCGCAAAGGAGGCGCCGTTATGGTGAGCTACCGATTTCGGACGTTCGGAGCGGTGGCAACGGCACTAACGGCGACCTTTGACAAGACGCAGCACGCTAACGGAGAGGTGGATCCGGCACCATGCTGATTGGACTTGCCGAGTTAGTGGGCGGCGTTCTGTTGGCGCTCATTTTCAGCTTCATGGCCTTTACATCCATCGGCATCATTGTGCTCCTGCGACGCCGGCCGACGCCACCAGACCGAAGCTAGCCCTCACTTCCAGAACCTCAACGGGGATGCGAAGGTCCCCGTGGGGGTTTCAGGAAGCGATCGGGCGACTCGAAAGATGCGGGTCGTCTAGACCTGTTCGACTCGTTCCAGGTCAA
Source organism: Chloroflexota bacterium (assembly GCA_965263175.1). Lineage (GTDB taxonomy): Bacteria > Chloroflexota > UBA11872 > UBA11872 > UBA11872 > UBA11872. The sequence continues at coordinate 1,142,672 of OZ253587.1, read as the reverse complement.
ACATGAACATGGTGGCGCCGCCTACCTGAACCTCAACCGGGAAGGGCAAGCGCGCTTCCCCTGAATCCTGGCCGGTTTGCATCGGGCTGACGATCTGCATGCGGGTCGTGGCGTTGCGCCGCACGATCGCGAGCAGGTCACCGATTCGCGCCTCGTCCACGCCGATGATGAATGTCGTGTTGCCCTCGCGCAGGAAACCGCCGGCCGTGGGCACGCGCGTGAACCGGAAACCGCTGGAAACGAGCGAGTCGGCCAGCGCGTCGGCGTCCGGCTCCTGCACGATCCCAAAGAAGAGTTTCAACGGGAGTCCATTCGGACGCGGGGCTTCCGACGCGGCGCGGGCAGCTTACGCGATGCTGAGCGGCAGAAGCCGCTGGACCGGAGTCGTTGCCTGGCGCAGTTCACGGGCGTCGACGTCAGCTTGTGCACGCCCCAGGATTTCGGCTGCGATGTCGCCGGCGGGCCGAAGTCCGTGCAGCACCAGCCAATGGTCCGGGTCGTCCGCCGCCTGGTCCAGGTACGAAGCGCGGACGCGCCGGTGGAACGGCAGACCATGCCAGTTGATGCCGCCGGCCTTTTCCCAGTCCGTGTTGCGGTGACTGAGGCTGCGCTTCAGCCCGGCCTCGACCTCGACATCCAGTAGGACCGTCAGGTCCGGCGTGACGCCCTGCACGGCAAACGAGGTCAGGATCTCGAGATCGCGCCGGCGCAACCGGAAGCCGCCGCCCTGGTAGGCGCGGGTGGAGGCGGAAAACCGGTCGCAAATCACGACTCCGCCACGTTGCAGATGCGGACGGATTCGCTCCGTGACGTGCTGCGAGCGGGCGGCCGACATCAACAGCGCCTGCACGCGCGGATCCACGGCCTGCATGTCCTGCTCCCGCAGCAGCAGGCGACGCAGCCGTTCGCCCAGCGGGGTTCCGCCAGGTTCTCGGGTCAGATCCACGTCAAGGCTCTGCTGCCGCAGCGCATCGCCCAGCAGTTGCGCCTGGGTGGTCTTGCCGCTGCCCTCGGGGCCCTCGAAGACAACAAAGAGCCCGGCAGGTTTCCCGTCGATCATGGAAGCCTTGGCCTGGAAGTCAGGGGCGTGCGCAAATGCTGGCGCGGCGCTCCGTTGCCACGCGCGTTCGCTTGGACCCTGGCCGGATGCTCGGTCACAGCCTCCTCCGGACGTTCGTTGTCCAGCAGCGTAGCCAGGCAGGCCTCCATTTGCGTCACCGTGTTGTTGCGCAGCACGTAGACGGGTAGGCCACGGGCCTCGGCATCGCGTAACACGCGAGCTCGCTTGCGGTGGAAGCTGCGCAGCGTGACGACCACGTCGGCCTGAGCCAGGTGGCGCACCAATCTGACCATGTCGGTTGCGGTGTTCGCGATGGCGTGTTCCATGCGACCGCGGCTGACGCCGAAGGGAAACACTTGCAGCCGCCCGTCGTCTTCCAGCGTGTCAGCGGGTTCCAGCGGCTCCGGCAGGGTGCCCTCAACGCTTACGCGAGCCTCCGCGTTGGTGTCGCGAAGTACGCGACCGTCCGGCAGCCGCATTCGGGACTCGGCTCGCACGGCCCCGCCTCTCAGGATGGCGTCCACGGAGGCCGCGACGTTGTTGTGAATCACAAACGCATCGCGCGAGTGCAACTCGATCAAGGTGTCGAACGTGGGCGGTGAACGCCGTTCCAGCACCGTCTTCTGCGTGCGCCGACGGCGGGCCTCTTCGTCGCTAAGGGTGACGGATTCGACTCCGCCGACCAGGTCGCTGAGCAGCGGGTTGAGCAGCACGTTGTCCAAGGTCTGCCCATGGGCGGTAGCGATGAGGCGCACGCCGCGTTCCGCGATCGTGCGGGCCGCCTCGGCTTCCAGGTCGGTGCCGATTTCGTCCACCACGATGACCTCGGGCATGTGATTCTCGACCGCTTCGATCATTACCCGGTGCTGACGGTCCGGGGCGGCCACCTGCATCCGGCGGGCGCGGCCGATGCCCGGGTGCGGGATGTCGCCGTCGCCGCCGATTTCGTTCGAGGTATCGACGATGACCACCCGCGCGCCATGGTCGTTGGCCAGCACGCGCGCCATCTCACGCAGCATGGTGGTCTTACCCACGCCGGGCGGCCCCAGCAGTAGCAGGCTGCGGTCGCCGGCCAAGATGTCGCGAACGATGGCGGTGGTGCCGTGCAAGGCGCGTCCGCGCCGCACCGTGAGTCCGACGACCCGACCCGACCGGTTGCGAATGGCTGAAAAGCGGTGCAAGGTTCCCGGAATTCCGGCGCGGTTGTCCGAGGTGAATTCGCCCACGGCCTCCACGACCGCGGCAATGTGCGCCGCATCCACGCTCCAAGGCAGCAGCCGCTCGGACCCGTCGCTGAGCCGGACTTCGGGAACTCGTCCCAGATCGAGCACGAGTTCAACAAACTCGGTCCAGCCGGGCATCGTACATAAGTCGTCCTGGAGCCTGGCCGGCAGGGCCGCCACCAGCTCCATCAGTTCGTCGTCATCTCCCGACTGGATGTGCGGAGCATCAACGGCCTTCGGCGGCTGGAGAAGGTCGGGGGTCGCCATGCTGGCCTAACTCGTCGCCCGGTCGAGCGCTTGCGCCGGTACTGCAGCGGCGATTCGCACGGTCATGTGCTTGACCAGCAGTTCGCGCTCGTCAGTCTTCGCAAAGCCCTCGGCCTCCACGGCTCGGCGGAGCGAGTCTTCATGTGCGTGTACGACCACCCGGACGGGTAGCCGGCCCGCATCCATGAGCGACCAGACCGCGAAGCGGAGCAGTTGGCGCGTGAGGTCGGCACGACGGGGATGAATCATCAGCGCCGCCGTGTGGCGGCCACGGGTACCCGCGTGCACACGCAGCCAGCCATCGAGCCCGAACTCGCCGTCAACAACGAACTCCTGGGGTGCGCGCCCGCCGCCGAGCAGGGAAAGCCTGCGCCGCGGCACTGTTGGGCGTTCGCCGCCGGGCGACTCCGCCAGCTGCAGCGCCGCGGGCGTGATGGTGCGATAAAGCTGCGAGATATCCCAGGCGTCCGCCTGCTCCACGGGCCGCAGACCGGTGGTCGATCCCGGGTCGGCTATCGGTCCCGGGCGGCGCGTGTAGACGTCCTCGCTGACGGCGCCGACGAAGCCCAGGCGTCCAAAGACCTCCCGAAAGCGGCTGTCGCGAGGCAGGCGCGCGAAGACGCTTACGTAGCGGCGAGCGGCGGCGTCCACCGTCAGGCGCTCCAGGATGGCGGTACAGGCCGCCAGTTCAATTGAGTCCGGTGCGGCATCGTCAGCCGACAAGGCGATGGTCAGCACGGAGACGTTGGCCCGACGCCGGTCGGGCACAAACTCGGCCAGGGCGAAGCCCGCCAAGTCGTCACCCGCCCAGGTGGCATACCCCTGGACGTGAGGAACCAGTCCAGGCACCGTGCCCGCCAGGGCCATGAACGCCGGGGGTGTAGGTCCGGCCACGGGCACCACGTTTTCGCGTGGACCGGTTGCGAGGATGAAATTGCGCGCCAGCGCCGGCGCGTGCCAGGGGCGAAGCCGGGAGACGCGCGGCGTCACGCGTGCCGGGCCGTCTCGACGAAACTGGCGTGCAGCCGCGTATCCCCCGTGAGCTCGGGATGGAAGGCGGTTCCAAACAGACGGCCGCGGCGCACGGCCACGATGGTCCCATCGTCCAGCCGACTTAGCACTTGCACACCCGGGCCGACGGCGCGCACGACCGGCGCGCGAATGAACACGGCAGGAAAGGGGCCGCCCGTCAGACCCTCGATGTCCAGATCGGTTTCAAAGCTGTCGGTCTGACGGCCGAAGGCGTTCCGCTCAACGGTTATGTCAAGTAGGTTCAATAGCGGCTGCTGCCGTCCGACGTCCCGCGCCATGAGAATCAGTCCGGCGCAGGTACCCCAAATTGGCTTCCCGGCCTCGGCCAGAGCGCAGATCGGCTGGCGAAATCCGTAGCGTTCCATCAGCTTGCCGATGGTGGTGCTTTCGCCGCCGGGAATGATCAGCCCAGCGATGCCATCCAGATCGGACGGCTGCCGTATTTCCACGGCTTCGGCGTCAAGCTTGCCGAGCATGGCTCCATGTTCGGCGAAATCGCCCTGGAGCGCGAGGACGCCAATGCGAACGCTCACGCGTGCCTGGCCGCACTACCAGCCGCGACCGGCAAGCATCTCCTCGGGCTGAAGCGAGCTGGTGGCGATCCCAACCATTGGCTCACCGAGATTTCGTGAGACCTCGGCGATGAGCGCCGAGTCCTCAAAGTTCGTGGTGGCCTCCACGATCGCGCGGGCGCGTTGCGCCGGATCGCCGGACTTGAAGATCCCGCTGCCCACGAAGTTGCCATCCGAGCCGAGGCGCATCATCAGTGCGGCGTCGGCCGGCGTCGCAATCCCACCGGCGGCGAAGTTCACCACCGGCATGCGGCCAAGCTCGGCGGCTTCCTCCACCAGGTTTAGCGGCGCCTGAATTTCCTTGGCGTAGGCGAAGAGTTCGTCAGGGCGCATGTGCTGGATCTGACGCAATTCAGACATGACCCGTCGCATATGGCGGACGGCCTCTACGACGTCGCCGGTACCGGCTTCGCCCTTGGTGCGAACCATGGCGGCGCCTTCACCGATGCGCCGCAGCGCCTCGCCGAGGTTCCGGCAGCCGCAAACGAACGGCACGTCAAACGCGGCCTTGGCCACGTGGTGCTCCTCGTCGGCGGGGGTGAGGACTTCCGACTCGTCGATGTAGTCGACACCGAGCGATTGCAGCACTTCGGCTTCCACGAAGTGACCGATGCGGCACTTGGCCATCACCGGAATGGTGACCGCAGCCTGAATCTCCACGACCTTCTCCGGGTCGGCCATGCGCGCCACGCCGCCCTGGGCGCGGATATCAGCCGGGACGCGCTCCAACGCCATTACGGCGGCGGCGCCCGCGTCTTCGGCGATGCGGGCCTGCTCGGCCGTGACGACATCCATGATGACGCCGCCCTTGAGCATTTGCGCCAGGCCGCGCTTTACGGTTTCGGTGTTCTTGCTGACAGCGCCGTTGGAACTCATGGCTACCCCGAGGCATCTCCAAGATGGAGATTCTTTGCCGATATTCTAGCGCCCGCTCGCCCCCTCATTCCTATACGAGTTGAGCCGTCTCGACCAGGTCGACCAGGAGCGTGTCCGGCTCGGCGCGCAGAACGCCGTTCAGCGCCGCAGTCGCAAGGTTTCGATCAACCGGCTCCGCTGCGTTCCGGAACTTGGCTTCAAGCTCCGCGTTGCCGAGCGGACGCCTGGCGTCGCCCCTCGGGTCTTCGACGAGGACCGTCCGCACATCGCCCCCGGCGAAGTGCGCGCTCACCTCGCAGCCCCAGCGCCGCGGATAGGCGGCGTCCAGCGCGGCGTTGCTGGTGACTTCGATGCGGTCCGCCATACGCAGTACCTCAGCGTCCCTGAGATGCGGCTCGCCGAAGCGGTTGGGCGTGGGCGGGCCATGCACCAGGGCCTGGGCCGCGACGTAGTAAACGCTGAACTGCGCGTCCACACGGTTGGCCGGACGCCGCTTGGGCTCGGCCGGCTCGGCAATGATGGCCCCGCCGCCCGGCAGGATGCTCACGGTCACACGGCGCAGATCGCCCGGCTGGAATCCGTTGCCGGCGTGTAGTTCGCGGCAGGCATCGATCACCGGGTGGATGTAGCGGCAGCAGGCGTAGGGCTTGATGGCCACGTCCAGCAGCGCGGGACGGTCGGAGTCGAGCGGGCCCAGGGCCTCGGGTCGCGGGTCGTCGCTGTAGGCCTCCAGCAGCCCGTATGTCCCGGTGAGCGCGTCGATCGGGCCAGGAACCCCGGCGGCGGCCAGGTCGGCGGCCACGATGCCGGCGTGGGCGGCCCAGCCCGCGTTGAGGCGCTTGCCGTCGCTTCCGTTCTGGACGTAGGCCATCGATCCGGAGGCCATTCCACCCGCCAGTCCCAGGGCATTGAGCATGCCTCCAGCGTCAATACCGATTGCGTGCGCGGAGGCAATGGCGGCGCCCAGAGCTCCCGCTACGCCGGTGGGATGAAACCCACGCGCGTAGGTCGAGGGCGCGTTGAGCGCGTCGCCCACGCGCATGGTGACCTCGTAACCGGCAACACCAGCGGCAAGAAGATCGGCGAGCGTGCCTCCGCTGCGCTCCACGGATGCCATGGCGGCGGGCCAGACCACCACGCCCGGATGCAGCGAGGACACATTGGTGACGTCGTCGAGCTCCAGCGCGTGCGCCGTCATCCCGTTGGCCAACGCCGCCAGTGGGGCCGGGGCTCGCCCGCGCAATTGGACGGAGGCTTCGCCGTGGCCGGCCTGGTGGGCGTACGCCGCCGCGCGCGCGCCCACGGGCAGGGCGCTGCCGCCGATCAGCACGCCCAGGTAGTCGAGCAGGAGGCCGCGCGCTCGCGCCTCGACCTCCGGCCGCAGAGCGTGCGGGGATACCGCGGCGGCAAACTCGGCGAGATCTCGTGAGGGGTTGCGCGTCATGACGGCAAGCTCCACAACGCCTGGCCCGGCCATGATGCCAAGCGGCAGCTACACCGTGTCGGCCAGCAACCGCTGCTTCAGGCCTGCGGACCTCGAGGCGCCGCCCGTTCCCAGACGATTCGACCCTTCCGCGACTTCCCGGCCAGCACCATGGGAGGGGTGGTCAAGATCAGTTCGTCGCCATCCAGGTGCACGAATCTCACCTGCTCGGTCCCAACGCGGTTCGGGTAGAAGGCCGTCTCGATTTTGTGAATGACCCGGTCTCCCAGGAATTCGTACCGGCCGCAGTAGGCAATGAAGGTGCCTGCCGCCGCCAGCTTCTCCTCGTCCGTGCCCGCCAACATGTCCCCCGCCGCGAAGTTCGTCCTGCCAGCCGCCATCATGAGGACCGACATATAGCCGTCGGGCGTGTACATGATGTAGCCCTTCGCGTCCTCGCCCAAGGGGTACAACACCTCATCCCCCGTGTGGGCCTCGTACGTTTCGAGTCGCCATGCGCCGATCAGCGGGTTCGGTTCCATTTATCAGCCTCAGTTGCTCTGTGTTCTCGCGTGCTTGAACGCCCGGCCCGGCCATGATGCCAAGCTGTGGCTACGCCGTATCCGCGAGCAATGCGTCAAGTAGCCGCTGCTTGAGGGCCGCAAACTCCGCTGTTCCGCGCAGGCCGCGCGTCCGCGGCCTGGGCAAGCCAACCGGCAGATCGAGCTGGATGGCGCCCGGACGGCGTGTCATCACGTAGACACGGTCCGACAACCACAAGGCTTCCTCGACGTCGTGGGTTACGAACAGCACCGCCGCCGCCAGCCGTTCCCAGATTTCGAGCAGCCATTCCTGCAGCGCGGCGCGGGTGAGCGCGTCGAGCGCGCCGAACGGCTCGTCCAGCAGCAGGATCGGCCGGTCGAGCAGAACCGTGCGCAGCAACGCCGCGCGCTGTCGCATGCCGCCGGAGAGGGTGTGCGGCAACGCGTTGGCGAACCCCTCGAGCCCGAAGGCTGGTAGCAGCTTCACCGCACGCTCTCGGGCCGCGGCGCGGTCGCCGCCACTTACCTCGGCTCCCAGCGTGACGTTGTCCAGCAGTGAGCGCCAGGGCAGCAGCAGATCGCGCTGCGGCATATACGCCACCTTGCCGGGCGTGCCTTCCGCCTCCGCCGCGACATCGATGTCGCCGTTGGTCGGCGCCTCCAGGCCAGCGATCAGTCCCAGCAGCGTGCTCTTGCCACAACCGCTGGGGCCGACCAGCGAGACGAATTCGCCAGGACCAACCTCCAGGCTGACACCGCGCAAGGCCTGAACCGGTCGAGATCCGTCCGCCGCGTAGGTCTTGGACACGCCGAACAGCCGCAAGACCGGCGGTCCGACGGCGGTCATGTGCGCTTAGCTGTTCCGGATGAAGCTGTTGTCCATGGCCTCCGCGGTGTTGATCACGCGGGACTGCAGGCCGCGCTCCACCATCCAGCGCGAATAGGCGTCCCAGACGGCCTGGGACTGGTCGCCCCAACGATCGGCGCCCTCCGCGTAGCGCTCGCTCAGCCACGGCTGGCTCACTCGTACGAGATCCGCGTTGATGCCCTCAGCGCTCGAAATCAAGATTTCAGCCGCGTCCTCTGGATATTTGATGGCGTACTCGTAGCCGCGCGCCAAAGCCCGCGTCCAGCGCTGCACGACGTCGGGCCGGTCGGCAATGAGCTGTTCGCCGGTGACGAAGACGGGGGTGTAGTAGTCCGGCACGCAGTCGAGGTCTGTCATGGACACGAAGTTCAGCTCTACCCCGCGCAACTCCGCCTCGATGCCTGTCCACCCTTCGAAAATCCAGACGAAGTCCACATCGCCCCGTTCCCAGGCCACGAACGGGTCGGTGAAACCGATGTCCACGAATTCGATGGCGGTCACGTCGCCGCCGTCGCACTCCATCAGTGAGGTGAGCACCTGGCGCTCGACGTCCGAACCGAAGGCTCCGTACTTTTTGCCTTCGAAGTCCTTGGGCCGACGAATGCTCCGGTCAATGGGCGAAGCGAAGCCGGACGTGTTGTGCTGAATAACCGCCGCGATTGATACCACCGGCACGTCTTCCACGCGCGCCAGCGTGACGGCTTCCTGGTAGCTGACGCCAAAGCTGGCCGCGCCGGAACCCACAGCAGCTTCCACGCCAGCCGTGCCCGGTTCGATGATCGAGACCTCGAGCTCCTCCTCCGCGAAGTAGCCCTTGGCCTGCGCCACGTAGAGTCCGGTGTGGTTGGTGTTCGGCACCCAGTCAAGCATGACGTTCACGCTTGCCGGGCCGGACGATTCTTCGCCACAGGCGCTGAGCAGCGGAATCGCGGCCGCCGCGCCAAGCGCGCCCAGGGCGCGCCGTCGTGTGATTCTCATATCTTGGCCTCCTCGGTACGCACGTATATCCAGGGCGCGATCCAGCGCCCAACAACATCGACCGCCAGGAACAACACCACACTCAGAACCGCAATGACCGCAATGACCGCAAACACACGCGCCGTCTGGAACGAACTGGACGCGCGCAGCATGTACAGGCCCAGTCCCTGGCTCGCGCCGACCCACTCGCCGATCACGGCCGCGATCACGCTGTAGCTGGCCGCGATCTTCATACCGCTCAGCAGGGCCGGAACGGCACAGGGCAGCTTGACCTTGCTAAAGACCTGCCGCCGGTTTGCACCCATCGAGCGCACGAGGGCCTGCATGTCCGGGTCGGCGTTGCGCAGACCGCCGGCCAGGCTGACCGCGATGGGAAAGAAGCAGGCTAGCGTCACGATCAGAATCTTCGGCGTAATCCCAAACCCGAACCAAATCGCCAGCAACGGCGCCAGCGCGAAAATCGGGATCGTTTGCGACGTCACCAAGAGCGGCGAAAGCGCACGCCGCGCCAGACCCGACTGATCGATAAGGGCGGCCACCGCGAACGCCAGCAGCAAGGCCGCGCCATAGCCAATCACCGCCTCCAGCAGGGTGCGCACCGTGTGCGGCCCAAGTTGCGGGAGCGACTCGATGAACTCCACCGCGATTACCGACGGACCCGGCAGCAGCCACTCGGGCACCGCGGCCAGCCGGGTCACGAACTCCCAAAGAGCGATCAACGCCGCGACCACGGCCAGCGCAGGAGTGAGCCGCACCAAGCGGCGGGAAATCATCCGGCGGATTGCTTCCGGAAGGGAGCGACGCGTTCACGCATCGTGTCCAGCCCGGAGGGCCGTTCCAGCAGACGAATGTTGCTCTGAATCGCGTCCGCGCCCTTGGCGATCGCCGCGCGATGCGCGTCGATCGCCACCTGCATCAGTTCGCCGGCGTCATCACCTTCGATCGTGGTCTCCAGCGACCCGACTTCATACTCGAAGCCAGATGCCTGGATGTGCCCGATTGCGGCGTTGATCGGCTCCAGGTCGTCGCACCCGGCCAGCGACTGGACTTGAATCGCGAGCGTTGCTCGTGGCATCGCCATCCCCCAGACGTAAAGAAATCCGCGGGTTGCCGTGCAACCTGCGGATATGGCCGAGCCTGTTCCCTACGCTGGCATTACCCAGATCAGGTTCCACGGGTCGGTGACGGCTCCGGTCACCTTCTCAGCCGGGCTTGCCCCCCGGCTCCCCGAGTATTCAGTTGTAGAGCCCGCCTCAGTGCGAGCCGTTGACTAGCGCATCTAACGCTCGCACGCGCGGATCAGCGTGTCAATCGCGGCCCGCGCCGTGCTCATGCACGAGCAGCAGCATGCCTGATCCGACTTCCAGCGTGGCCGTGGACCCGGTCAGCTCGTTGCTCACGCCAAGGCTGGTCCCAACCGCCAGGCTGCGGCCGCCGAGCTCGTAGCCGAGCCCGCGGGAGCGAACGTTCCCTACCGGCCCACCCACGGCCAGCAGCGTGACGATGTCGCCTGCGCAGCCGCGGATTTCGGCCTGATCGGTGACCAGCCGCACGTCACGTCGCCCGTCGGCCAGCACCACCTCGCGGTCGCGCCAGCGCTCATTGGCCAGCAGCATCACGGTGGCCAGTTCGTGGTCGAGACGATCGCCGCCGAAGGCTCCGACCACCACGATGCGCGTAGGATCGACTTCAAGCGCAGCCTGTATCGCCAGTTCGGCGTCGGTGGCGTCCTTGGCCGTGGGGAACCGCCGCACCTCCACGTCCGGATTCACCGCCCGCGCGCGGGCCAGCCCGTCCTCGCCCAGCGAGTCGCCGTCACCCACGATGACGTCGCAAACGCCACCGGCTGCGGTGACTGCCAGCGCCCCGCCATCGGCGGCGACGACCCGCGCCGCTTGCGCCAGCTGCCGTGCCAGGAACCGCTGCTCGATGTCCCCGTTCAGAACCACCAGAACCGTCACGCGCTGTCCTCGGTCATTTCCGGGCCTGACCGATCACCAGCTGACCGGGAACGCCTGGGCATATGGGAGAGCCTGCGGCGTCGACGCGCTCCGGTCTACTGATCCGTCCGGTAGACGTAGCGAACATCCCAAAGCCCGAAGAGGGTGGGCGTCAGGTTGCCGAAGACATTGCGGACCGCGGTGAGCCGTTCCGCGTGCGTGGTGTAGATGACCGGCAGGTTCTCAGCTGCAATTTCCTGCGCGCGCTGGTAGTGCGCAACTCGCTGCTCATGGTCCAGTTCCTGGCTGCCTTCGATGAACCGGGAGTCGATTTCGGCTTCCCAGGTCGTGGCCGGTTCGGACTGGTTCGGGTTCCAGAGGTGCAGAGACTCGCTGCTGTGCCAGAAGCCAATGCTGAAGTGCGGCTCGGGTCCGCCGCCGAAGCCAATCAGAATCGTCTCCCAGTCATAGGTGCTGGTCAGCTGTTCGACGATCTCGCCGAACTCAATCACCTCAATATCGCCCTGAATGCCGATTCTCGTCAGACCGGCCTGGATGATCTCCAGCACTTGTAGGCGCAGATCGTTACCCGCGTTGGTGGCCATGGTGAATTTGATGTTGTTGCCGGCATGGTCTTCGCGGATTCCATCGCCGTCGCGGTCCACCCAGCCCAGGCCGTCCAAGATGGCGTTGGCCTTATCGATGTCGTATTCGTAGCGCTGGACGTTCGGGTTGTGGAAGTCGCCGGCGGCCGGACTGACGAAGGCCCACTGCGGGTAGCCCAACCCGTGCTGGACGTCGCGGATGATGGCGGCCTTGTCCACCGCGTGCGAAACCGCCTGACGGAAGCGCGTGTTCTGGAACCAGCGCAGCTTCTCGGGCGCCAGGAACGGCTCACCGGTCTCGGAGTTCTCGCCTGGGTTCAAGTTGAAAGCGAGGAAGGTCGAACCGAAGGTGGGGCCACGACTGTAAAGGGTGAAGTTCTCGGCCTCCTGCAACGGATCGAGGATCGCGAACTCCTGACCGAGCACTCCGTGAGTGTCCGTCTCGCCCGAACGGAACTTCGGGAGTTCGGCGGCGAGGTCCGGGACGATGAGGTACCTGACCTGCTCCAGGTAGGGCAGGCGGTTCCCCGCGGCGTCGGTCAGCCAGTAGTTCGGGTTGCGCCGCAGGACGATGCGCTCGCCCGATTCGAGGGTCTCGATAGTGAAGGGGCCGGTGCCGATGATTTCGGCCGGATCGGTCTCGATGTCCCAGGTCGAGTTGAAGGTCCCGTCGACCACATGCGGCTCGAGGATGTGCCTGGGATAGATGGCGGCGCCCACGGAGCGGAGGAATGGCGCAAAGGGAACCGGCAGCACGAACCGGACGGTGTAGTCGTCGATTGTGCTGACCGTCATCCGCTCGTCGCGCCACTCGGCGGTCTCCTCGTCCAAGACCCGGAAGATGAAGGACGCTCGATCACTCGTCGGGATGTCGTCGTTGTAGATGATTCGGTTGAAGGTGAAGTCTACGTCGTGCGCCGTGAAGGGCTGTCCGTCGTGCCAGGCGACGTCGCGGCGTAGCTGGAAGGTCCAGGTCAGCCCGTCGTCCGATCGATCCCAGGACTCGGCCAGACTTGGCTCGACCTGATTGGTCAGCCACGAGACTTCGGTGAGTCCCTCAAAGAGGTAACTCAGAATGCCGGAGGACGACGAGTCGTTGGCCAGGGCCAGATTCAGAGTCAGGGGACCGCCGATGGTGGAGTAGGTAATGCTCCCGCCCGGCATGCCCACGGAGTACTCGAACGCCTCCGCATTGGCTTGCAATTCGGCCACGGTTGCGCTGCGCAGGGCTGGCGTCGGTTCCGGGGTAGGCGCCGGCGCGGGCGGCGCAAGCAGCGGCGTGGTGGCGTGGGCCCAAACCTCATGCGTCTGATCGCTGTCGGCGCCAAAGGTCTGAACCAGCAGTCCGGGGAGATCTTCGTCGGCTACGACGTAGGTCGTGACAACGATCAGCGATTCGTGCGCCGCCAGCTCGCCCAACGGCCGCGGCGGATAGCCCGCGTAGCCGTCGGTGGGCTTATCCGTCTGGTAGGGGTAGGGCAGTAGAAACACGCCGGTCAGCTTGGTTCCGCCGGTATTGGACACCCTGACTCGACACGTGAGCGTGTCTCCCGGGGCTGCCGACTCGCTACCGCAGGTAGCGCTGACCGCCAGGCCGGGCGACCCGGAATGCGACGCGGCCGCATGCCACGGGGCAACAATCAGGGCCGCCGCTATAGCCAGAACCGACAAGACGACGGCAAACCAGATTGAACGTAGGGGAGCGACTCGGGAAACAAACATCCTGAAGTTTAACCGTTTTGCATCAGCGGGTAGTGGGTCACTTTGAGTTGTGAGCCGCGAAGACCCCTCACCCTAACCCTCTCCCCCAGGAGAGACCTTTGCACAACGCCCTTCGTCCGCGAAGGTGCGGCCGCTCTTGCCCCCTCTCCTCGGAGACCGTTGCACAACTCTTCGCGCTCTCGAAGGAGCGGCCGCTCTTGCCCCCTCTCCCTGTGGGAGAGGGTTGGGGTGAGGGTCTTCCGGGCAACCATCCCTGGGTTCCGCAAAGGTCTCCCAGGAGAGAGACCTTTGCACAACGCCCCTCGTCCGCGAAGGTGCGGGCCGCTCTTGCTCCCTCTCTCCTCGGAGACCTTTGAATAATGCGCCCTGCGCAGCGCCGAGGGGCGACGCCCGACCCGCGAGAGGGTGGCGCGGGGTGGGGCAGCCTGGGTCGCCGCTCGCCGGGGCCTGCCCGCAGGCCTGCGCGCCTGGTTGAGGGCGCAGCGCGCCTAGGGCGAGGCCGGGGCCCCGGCCAGCAAGCGGTCCGCGCGGCGCAGGTTGTAGGCCAGCAGCTTGAACCACATCTCGGTCGTGTTCCGGGCCAGGCCCCGGTAGCGCACCCGCTGGTAGCCGTACGAGCGCTTCAACGTCCCAAACACGTGCTCCACCGGCCGTCGCACCTGTTCGATCCGGGCGTGGCGGCGGCGCGCCGCCGGGCCCAGCCGGGGCTGATGTTTGGTGGGCCGTCGCATCAGCCGATCCGCGATCCCCCGCGCCCGCAGCCGGGCGCTGCGCGCGTGCGTGCCATAGGCCGCATCCCCGTACACCGCCCCTTCGTCCCCCGCGATCAGCTCGTCCGCCACCTGGGTCTCGTTCACGTTCGCCGGGGTCAGCACCGCGCGCCGGACCAGTTCCGACTCGGCGTCCACCCCCAGGTGCAGCTTGTAGCCAAAGCGCGCCTGCCGGCCCCGCCGGGCCCAGGCCGCGTCCGGGTCCCGGGGGCTGCCCGCGCCGGTGGCGCCCCCTTGCGGGCGGCGCACCTGCGCGTCCACCAACGTCGCGTCCACCAGCGTGCCCTGCATGACCAGCAGCCCGCGCGCGGCCAGTTGCTGCTCCACCGCCGCGAACAGCGGCTCGGCCACGCCCGCCGCCGTCAGCCGCGTGCGGAAGCGGCTGATCGTCGAGTGATCGGGCGCGTCGTCCTGCAGCCCCAACCCCACGAAGCGCCGGAACGACAGCCGCTCCCACAACGCCTCTTCCATCGCCGGGTCCGAGGCCTGATACCACTGCTGGAGCAGCAGCACCTTGACCATCAGCAGCGGCGGATAACTCGGCCGCCCGACCGGCGCGGCGTGCAGGTCCGCCACCAGCGCCTCCAGCGGCGCCCAGTCGATGAGCTGCGTCAGCCGCTCCAGCCGGGCGTTGCGGCCCACCCGCGGCGGCAGCCAGGCGTCGATCAGTTCCGGCGAATGGGTGGAACGGTGCATGGCCACGACTCTCGGCGGCGGGAACGATGGTCTCCACGATCCACCTCACGCCAGGGTTTTGCAAAGGTCTCAGGAGAGGGAAAAGATGGCAACTCGCTTCGTGGAGAGGGATGCGATCAAAATGACCCACTACCCAGGAGCCGACCCGTGACTGTCAAGTCCGACGGCTCTGGCCGCGAGCCTCAGGCGAAGCGGCCCGGGCCGAAGGGTGTGAGCAACGGGTCCAGCCGGCCATTGCACACCAGGTCGGCCACCAGTGCCGCCGTGATCGGCGCCAGGGCGATGCCCTTGGTGAAGTGACCGGTCGCGATCACCAGACCCTTCACCGGCGCTGGACCGATCACTGGAAAACCATCGGCCGACTGCGGACGGAACCCCATCCAGGTTTCCGCGATCTCGGCGCCGGCCAGCTCGGGAACGATGGCCGCGGTGTCGGCCTGTAGCTGTTTGATGGCGTCCGGGTCGATGTGGGCGTCGAACCCCAGGTCCTCCTGGGTGGCGCCCAGCGCCGTGCGTCCGTCCGCGCGCGGCACGATCACGCCCTCGGGAAACGTGATGGCGCGTCGCGGCCCCTCGGCTCGGACGGCGCACATTTGTCCCTTGCAGGGACGCACCGGCAGCCGGAACCCCGGCGCGAGGCGGGCGCTCCAGGCGCCGGCGGCCAGAATCACCGCCGACGCTGACACGACTCGGTCACTCAGACAGACACCCGTCACGCGGCCGCCGTTGACCTGAATGGACGCAACGGGCGCGTCGGTCAGCATGTTGACACCGGCCGATCGAACAGCTTTCTCCAGGGCGGCGGCCAGACGTCGCGGATCGAGCGACGCGTCACCCGGGAACAGCGCGGCGCACGCCACCGAACCGGCGCACGCCGGTTCCAGCGCGCGTAGTTCCGCCGGCCTCAGCAGTTCGGCGTGGTATCCGGCCGCAACCAGCCAGTCCACGCGCGATTCCAGTTCCGCGGCTTCCTCGACGGTGCGCGCCGCGGCAATGGTTCCGCCGGAGCGCCAGTCAACGGCGTCGGCCTCAATGGCGTCCAGAAACCCGGGATACGCTGAGCGCGATCGCCGCAACAGATCAAAGAGCGGACCCGGCCCCGCCCCATAGTGATGCGGCGCAATTATCCCGGCCGCGGCCCAGGTAGCCTCGCGCGCCGGCCGCCCCCGCTCGATCAGCGTGACCGTCAGGCCCCGTCGGCGCAGTTCCCATGCACACGCCAGCCCGATCACACCCCCGCCGACAATGACGGCGTCGGCGGTCGTCCCGCGGCTCACCGGCCTGACGGCGCGCCGCGGAGGACGTGCCGCCTAGGCCCCATCCACCGCAGCGCGCAGGGCTTCACCGTTCTGCGCCCACCAGCCGGCCAGAATGCCGATGTCGGTGCCGATCGAGAAGTGGGTGACGCCCATATCCAGATAGCGCTTGGCATGGTCGGGCGAGCCGATTTCAGCCCGCGGCTGAATGCCCATGTCCAGGGACGTCTTGATCACGTACGCCTCGGCTTCGCGGACAGCCGGGTCGCGCCCCTGTCCGGGTTTGTCGATGCTCATGGCGTAGTCCCCGGGGCCGAACTGGACCATGTCCACGCCGCCAACGCCCAACACGTTGTCGAGGTTTCGGACCGCCTCATCCTTTTCGATCATCAGCGCCACGACGGCCTTTTCCAGCGCCTCCACGAAGGCCGGGCTGCCGGCTTCGCGTCCGTAGCCCACGTCGCGGCGTGCGCCGGCGCCGTGCACCCCGCCGGTGGTCGGCGTGCTGGCCCGAACGGCCTTCACGCACTCGCGTGCTTCCTCGGGCGTTCGGACGTCGGCAAACAGCAGGTTCTGGATTCCCGAGCCAATGGCCCGCACGGTCAGGTACGTCCGCGGCTCCTGCTCGATCTTCATCATGCCGCTGAAGTCATCGAAGAGATCGATGGCCCGTCCGATGTTTTCCAACGCGTACAGGTCGTAGGGCGCGTATTCGGCAACGAATTCCACGTAGTCGTACTGGCCGGTCTGCCCGACCAGCTCAACAATCGCGGGCCAGGAGATGAGGACGTGGGTGCTGATGCTGGGCATGCCGGCATCAAGCAGTTCGCGAAGACGGTTTGGGCGCATGCGGGTGTACCAAGGTGTCGGCTGCCGCGCAGTGTTTCACACCACCGGGGGCGGCGTCATCGTTCGGGTCGGCGGTCAGGCCACCAGGTACTCGCGCAGCGCGTCCCAGTTCACCTCCATGCCGAGCCCGGGACCCTGGGGCAAGCGCACGGTGCCGCGGTCGGTCAGTTCCAACTTCTCATGAAACATGACGTCGTTTAACCCGGCCACGTTGGGGTTGTAGAACTCGAGGATCAGCGGCATCGGAAAGGCCGCCAGCAAGTGAATGTGGATTTCCTGCAGGCCATGCGGCGCAATTGGAATCTCGTACGCCGCCGCCAGCGCCGCGACCTTGCGGTACTCGGTGATCCCGCCCAGCACCATGGCGTCGGGATTCAGAATGTCCACCGCTCCGGTTTCCAGGAGTTCGCGGAAACCCCAGCGCGTGTACTCGTTTTCCCCGGCCGCTACAGGGACGGTGGAGGAACGGGCCGTCATGGCGCTGCCGCGCATGTTGTCCGGGGATACCGGCTCCTCGAACCAGAAGGCGTCGTACGCCTCGAGAATTCGGGCCATGCGCACGGCGTCGGCTTGCACATAGGCGTTATTGGCGTCCACGAGCAGGTCGATGTCCGGGCCGATGGCTTCGCGCACCGCGCGAACGCGGACTTCATCCTGACGCAGCGGAACGGCGCCAATTTTCATCTTCACGGCGTTGGCGCCCTGCTCGACGTAGCTCAGCATTTCGTCCTGCAGCTCTGTCACACCCTTGCCCGCGGCGTAGTAGCCGCCCGCGATGTAGGCGCGCACCTCGTCGGTGTACCCGCCCAGCACCTGGTAGAGCGGACGCTCGAACGACTTGGCCACGACGTCCCAGAGCGCAATGTCGATGGCCGAAATGGCTCTGGTGGTCAGGCCCTTGCGGCCGAAGATCTTGGGCTGGTATAGGGACTCCCAGATGCGCTCCACGTTGCGCGGGTCCTCGCCAACCAGCGCCTGCCGCATATCGTTGATGGTGGCGATGATGACGTCGCCGTGCCGCGTGGCCGCGATGCCACCAGCGCCGCAGATGCCAACGCCATCCAGACCCGCGTCCGTCGAAATCCGCACGATGACGTTCTTGGACGCTGTGTAGGTGTACTTCCCGTTGCTGATCGGCGTGTCGTACGGCTTGGCGTACAACTCCGCGGTTACGTCGGTGATTTTCACGCGGCGGCTCACAGGGGCTGAAGGAAGCAGCCGCAGCAAACCACGACGGCGGGCGCGCGGTCAATCAGCGACCGAAAACGCTAGCTCGACTCCGCAATCATGAACGAGGTGACCGCGGCGACCGCGCCGTCCACGGTTATTTCAACCATGTGCTCGCCGGTGCAGCCCGTCTCGTCAACGAAGAAGGCAAAGAACCCGCGCCGCAACGGCTGCTGAGGTCCGGTCTCATACTCGCCGCCGCAGCTGCCGGCCTTCCAGCGGAAGCCGAGCCGCGTGCCCTCGCGCACGTCGCGAAACTCAACGCTGATGTAGACGCGGTCATCCAGGTCGAACACATCCGCCGGCTCCTGCGGCCGCTGCAAGCCGTCCACCGACCGTGCGGTGGCGATTCGGCCCACGGTTGCGCGCGCCGGCGTGGGCGCTGACGTGGGCGCCGTCGTTGGGCCTTCAGTCGGGGCGGGCGACGGCGTGGCGGCGGGCGTGGTTGGGCTGGGCGACGGTGATGGGGAGGCTGCCGGCGACGGGTTCGGTGACGGACTCGGCGTCAAAGCCGCGGCTGTCGCCGTGGTAGGCGGCGGCGCTAGTGTGGAAGTCGAGGATGGCCGCACCTGCGCGATCGGCGCCGGCGGCGGTGAAGCCGTTGGCGTTTGCGTGGCTACAGCGCGCGGCGCGGCAGCCGCGGACGCTTCGGTGGGCGTAACTGGCGGCGTGGCGGGGGACGCCGAGGGGCTGACGGCTTCGGGCGGCGCCTGCGTTGGCACCGTCACACTGGGTACTGGTGCGGCGTCGCCATTGCATGCCGCCAGGATGAGGACGAGTAGCCCGAGGCATCCGCAACGGAACGCCGTCCTGGCGTAGGACCGTATCTGTGTTGTGCACCGTCGCACGATGGTCCTCAACAGTCGCCAAAGCCTTTGCCGAGCGTTGGGCGCAGTCGAAACGAGACAAACCCAAACGTGCCTCTAGCGTGGATTGAGTCTACCAATGGCATGTCCGCAGTCCTGGTGTGCAATGAAACCGAAGGAAAGCACGCTGGCGTTACGCGATCTTCAGCTTCCGTCAAGCGCCAGGTGCAGCCGCCGAAGTACCTGCGCGGTCGCCAGCTCGAGAGGCGCGGCCAGCGTGGCGCCGGCCGCCAGCGCATGACCGCCTCCGCCAAATGCCGCGGCCACGCTGTCAATCCGCGGCCCGCGCGAGCGGAGGCTGACGCGTGTGCGAGACCTGTCAATCTCGTAAAAGACCGCCACCGCCACTGCCTCCGCGACATCCTGCAAGGCATTCGGGATTCCCTGCGAGTCCGCGATACGGGCACCCACGCCCGCCGCCATTTCAGCATTGACCTGGGTCCAGACTACCTGCCCGTCCTTTGACCTCGTAGCCGCCGCCAGCGCGGCGCCCAGCAGCCTCGACGCTTCGAAGGTTCGCACGTTGAGCACGCGTCGCGGGACATCCGACGTGGCGCCGCCCATTTCTTGCAAGGCGGCCGCGGCCCGTAGCGTGCGCGGACGTGTCTCCTCTGTCTGAAACCCCAGGGTGTCGGCCACCAGCCCGGCTTGCAGCGCAATTGCGCCTGCGCGTGAGATGCCACCGCCCAACGTGCTGAGCAGCATCCAGATCACTTCGGCGGCTGCGCCGGCGTCGGACACGACGTAGTTCACGTCGCCAAATTTCTCGTTGGTTACGTGATGGTCGATATTGATGATCGGACGGATGGCGAGCAGCGCGGCCCGAACCTTCTGATCGGCGCTCAACAGGCTGGGGCTGGCTGTGTCGACCGAGAACAGAGCGTCGAACGGGCGTCCGTCCGGAGGATCCGCCAGCAAGCCAGTGGTGAGGGGCAGGAAGCGGGTGGTCCCCGGGATCGTGGCCAGCACCGGATCGATACTGGTTGGACGGTTGACCGCCAGCACGGGCGACGCACCCAGGGCATCGAATATCGCCGCCAGGCCCAGGGCCGAACCGAGGCTGTCGGGGTCCGGATTGCGATGCGACACGATCAGCGGACGCCTAGCCCGCCGAATCCGCGCCACCACAGCGCCGCGCACGCCAAGCTGACCGAGTGCGTCTTGGATGGACCGAGTATCCCGGGGCGCGGAGTTGCGGTGCGCACCTATCTTATAGGCGAGCGCCAGGGCCGGCCGCAGACCCGCTATTCGCGGACGGCCTCAGCGTGCTAGGTTCAGAGAAGCGGTCAGAGAGCCGCGGCTAGCTGTCGTTGGGGGATCGCATGAGCGCGGTTGAAACAGGCGAACGCATTGGGCTGCCGCAGAACAAGCCGGCCGTAGAGCGGGTGACGCTGCCGATGGCCGCGCCGCCGGCCCCGGAACCGCCGGCCCCCGTGTCGCTGACTGCCCGCGGCGCCCGCGCCTTTGGCGAGATCCTGTCCGGCAAGGGTGAGCCGTACGGCGCCCTCAAGGTCGCGGTCATGGGCGGCGGCTGCGCCGGCAACCAGTACGCCATGGCCATCGCCCGCACCCCAGAACCCACCGATGTTGTGCTGGAGTCCCGTGGCGTGGACATCTTTCTGGACGGCGCCAGCGCCCACATGATGGTCGGGGCCGAGATCGATTTCATCGACAGCATGATGGGCCGCGGCTTCACGGTCCGAAACCCCAGCGCGGAGCAGACCTGCGGCTGCGGCAGCTCCTTTAACACCGACGGCGGCGGGGTCCGCCCGGGCGGCTGCACCGCCTAACGGCCCACCCGCCCGGGCTGCCAGCCTTGGGCAGCCTTCGGAAATCAGTCGCTGCCATAACCCATGTCGGCCAGCGCGTCCCGCGCGGCCTGGGCTTCGTCCCACGGCTCTTCGCGGTCCGCGAACTGTATTGACCGCTCGTGGCCCTTGCCGGCCAGCACCACGGCGTCGCCCGCGCGGGCCAGGTGGAACGCGCGCGCGATGGCCTCGCGCCGGTCGTGGACCGTCTCGAATCGCGCGCCGCCGCCAATCGCCCCTGCAACCACGGCCCTGGCTATATCCACCGGACGCTCCCCGCGCGGGTCTTCGTTGGTCACGATCGCCTTGTCGGCCTGCTGCGCCGCGGCGCGGCCCAGCAGGGGGCGCTTCTCGGCGTCCTGATCACCGGCGCTGCCGAAGACCACCAGCACCCGGCCTTGGGTTTGTGCCCTGACCTCCGTCAGACAGGCCGCCAGCGCCGCGGGTGTGTGCGCGAAGTCAACGATCACCTGAAACGGCTGACCCGCGTGCACGGTTTCCATGCGTCCCTTGACGGGAGCGAACGTGGACAGTCGGTTGACGGCGACCGAAATCTCTCCCGCGATGCTTCCCACGCAGGCCACGGCCGCCGCCACGTTGGCGACGTTCCAGCGCCCACGCAGCCTGGTGGGCGCTTCCCAATCGCCCCAGGGCGACGACCCGGCAATCACGAGGCCGTTGGCCGTCAACCCGGTGCAGCGCGCCGACACGTGGGCCGGCGCCGTCTCACCGAAGGTCAGCACATCGACCGTGCGTCCCGCGGCGAAACCGGCGGTCACCGGATCGTCGGCGTTGAGTACGGCAACTTTCCCGTGCCCGTCGTCCGGGCCGCGTTCCAACAGGTCCAGCAGTCGCCGCTTGGCCGCCCGATAGCCCTCCAGCGTCCCATGCAGGTCCAGGTGCTCGTGCGTGACGTTGGTAATCACGGCCCGGTCGAAGGCGAAGCCATCCACGCGCGCCAGTTCGAGAGCGTGTGACGCCACCTCAACCACTGCCCACGAATCGCCGCCCTGGACCATCCGGTCCAGCAGCCGAGCCACGGCGGGCGCTTCGGGGGTCGTCAAGCGACCGGTCTTTTCCAGATCGACCCCGCCGGCACGCGTGTTCACGGTCGTGAGCTCACCGACACCACTTACGTACGCGCCCAGCATCCAGGCGATCAGGCGTGAGGTGCTGGTCTTGCCGTCCGTGCCGGTCACCCCGACCAGCCCCAGGCGACGGTCCGGTTCGTCCCAGAAGCGGCGCGCCAGATCGGCCAGCGCCAGCCGCCCGTCCGGCACGATCGCCAGACCTACGTCGGGGGGCGTCGCCACGGGCCGTTCGGCCACGATCGCCGCGGCCCCGGCGGCCAGCGCGGCCGTCGCGTAGGCATGCCCGTCAACCCGCAGGCCGCGCCGGCAGACGAAACAAGCGCCCGGTTTGACGTCCCGCGAGTCGTGCGCGATGTCGCGGATCCTGGCGCTACTCGTGCGTACCAACTCCGCCCCAGGCAGGCCGGCGATCAACGCGTCAAACGTCGGATGCACGCCGAACCGCCTCAGTTCCGCGGGCGTCCGCGCCAGCGTTGGAGCGCCGCGCGCGCTCGCAGGGCCCCGGACGTCAACGCCCAGGCACGGACCCGCTGTAGCGGCAGGTCGTAGGTACCCGGATACTCCACCAGCCGCGGGTTGAATCCCAGCTTGAATCGATGCACGCCGGCCAGCGGGTCGTTCGGGTCGTTCGGGTCGGCCATTCCCCAGAGGTCATAGTGCCGGCAGCCCCGCGCGCGCGCCCACTGCATGGCCGCCCACTGAACGGCGTGCGGGGCCATGCGCCCGCGTTCGGCGTCGGACGACGCGCCGTACAGGTAGACCGCCGCCGGACCAAACGCCACGGCCAGCAGCGCGGCCAGCGCGCGGCCCTGATAGCGGGCCAGGAAGAGTTGCGCGTCATCCCCGAACGTGCGCGCCACGTCGCGGTAATACGACGCCGCATGCACCGCAAACCCCTGGCGCGCCGCCGTGGCCGTGGTCAGCTCGTAAAAGGCGTCGAAGGCGGGCTCGCCGCAGTCCGTCTCGATCTGAATTCCGCGCCGCGCCGCCAGCCGGATGTTGTAGCGCATCTTGGACTTGAACGACGCCAACAACTCCTCGTCGTTGGCTCCCAGGTCCACGATGGCGGTACGTGGAATCTGTACGAAGGCATCGGTCTTGCGGAAGCCCAAGGCCTCAAGAATGGCCGCGTGCCCCGCGCGCACGGGTTCCATGCGCAGCACGGATGCCCCCGCCTGCCGCGCCACATCCGCCACCGTCGCGATCAGCGCGTGAACGTCCGCGTCGGAATCCGCCAGCGGGCCCCGAGGGACGTAGGCCAGGCCGGCTGACGGTCCCAACGGCGGAAGTCGTCGAGTGCGAGTCAGGACTTGCACGCCTCCGCGCGGCGAGTCGACGTCGCCCACGGCCAGCCGAAACACTCGCCAGCCGTAGCGCGCCTTCAGGTCGCCCCATGAACCGGACTGCAGCAGGTTGGCGTCCGCGTGCGCGGCCGCCAGCTGGTTCCACTGGCGGGCATTTGCCACTGGCCTGACCGAGGGCACGGTTAGACCCGGGTCGCGGTGTGCAGCGCCACGGTGCCAAGCCCCAGACGACGCACGCGCACGTCGGCGAATCCCGCCTCGGCGATCAGGGCCGCCAGCGCCTCCGCGCTCATGAAATCGTCAACCGACCGCGGCAGCCACGTGTAGGCATTCGGGTGGCGGCTCACCAGGCGTCCCAGGAGGGGCACCCAGCGGTTGAAGTACAGACGGAACAGCGCGCGCGGCAGCGGCTGGCGAATGGGCGTCATCTCGAGAATGACCAGCCGCCCGCCATGGCGCAGCGCACGCGCCATCGCCCCGAAGGCCTCCGTCAATCCGTCCACGTTCCGCAGAACGAACGCGCTGACGACCGCATCAACGGACCCGTCGGCCAGCGGCGGGCGCAGCGCGTCGCCCAGCACGTACCGCGCGCGCTCGCCGCCTTGGATGTCCCCAGACCGCTGCTGAGCGATCTTGAGCATGGCCCCCGCGAAATCCAGGCCGACGATGCGGGGCCTGGATCCGTGGCCGCGAATCAGCGCCAGGGCCAGATCGCCGGTTCCGGTTCCCACGTCGAGCACCAGGCGCGGCTCAACCGCCAGGGCCTCGCGAACGGCGACGCGCCGCCAGCCGTGATCCATTCCCAGGCTGATGAGACGATTGAGCAAGTCATAGCGCGGCGCAATGGCGTCGAACATCGGCCGCACCCAGGAGGCCTTACGCGCTGGCACGGCGCTAGCCGCAGGACCTAGGAGTGCCGATTCGTCGCGTAGGTGACGAGATCGGCCAGGGCGTCGAACGCCGGATCGGACGGCAGCCGCGCAAGCGCTCCGCGCGCCTGATCGGCAAACCCCTCGGCCGCCGCGCGAGCCGCGTCCACCGCGCCGGTGGCCCGCAGTGTATCGATGGCCTTCACGGATTCGGCCTCGGACAGGCCTTTGCCCTCAGCCAGCCGCCCAAGGATGGGCGTGGGCTGGGCGACCCCGACCAGGTATTCGACCACTGGCAAGGTCAGCAACCCGGCCCGCAGGTCGCCGCCCACGGGCTTCCCTGTCTCCTGGGAGTCCCCGGCGATATCCAGCACGTCGTCCGTGACTTGAAAGGCCATGCCCAGCGCCCACCCGAAGTCGTGAAGCGCCTGGGCCTCGTCGCCCTGGGTCTCCGCCAGCACGCCGGTCGCGTCGCAGGCCAGGGCGATCAGCGCCGCGGTTTTGCCGCCGATCTTCTGCAAGTATTGCCGGCGCGTCGCCTCGGGGTCGCCGTCAAAGGTCGGCAGGACGAACTCGCTGCGCGACATCATGTGAATGGTGTCCGCGAACTGCCGCACGATCCTGGGGCGGTTGAGCCGGGCCACCAGATCCGCGGCACTGGCAAACAGATAGTCGCCCGCCAGAACGGCGATCTTGGTGGACCAGGCCGTATGCACGGAAGGTTGTCCCCGGCGCGCGTCCGCCTCGTCCACGATGTCGTCGTGCACAAGCGTGGCGCTGTGCAGCACCTCGGTCCCTGCCGCCAGCAGAACCACGTCCGCATCCGGCACGCCGTAGGCCTGACCAATCAGCAGCGCAATCGCGGGCCGCACGCGCTTGCCAGGGCCGCCCAACGCCGACGCCAGCACGGTCTGCAGAAGCGGGATTCCGCTTTCGGCCACGCAACGGTCCAGCACCGCCTCGACCCGTGCCTGACCCGCCTGCACAGGGGCCAGAATGGCCGTCAGGTCACGCGGCGGCGGCCGGCTGGTCACGGCGTGGGAGCGCACCGAAAAAGCTCGTGAGCGTTTCGCGTGGTTGTGGCGCGCAGCGAGGATACCGACACATTTCGCACCGCCGCGACCACAGCCGCCGTATGCGGCAGGTACGCCGGCTCGTTTCGACGTCCGCGCAGGGGAGTCGGCGCCAGGTAGGGCGCGTCGGTCTCGAGCAGGAGCCTGTCCGACGGAACGGCCGCCGCCGTCTCGCGGACGTCGTCCGCGCGTTTGAACGTGACAATGCCGGAGATCGAGATGTGCAGCCCCAGGTCCACGAATCGTCCGACGGCTTCGGGCGGTCCGGTGAAGCTGTGCATCACGCCGCCCGCCGGGCCCAGCTTCTCGCGCAGTACGCGTTCGACTGCGTCCAAGCTCTCGCGCTGATGAACCACGACGGGAAGATCGAGGTCGGCTGCCAGCCGGCATTGGGCGCCGAACGCGTGTTCCTGAAGCGCGCGCGGCTGATGTTCGCGATAGAAGTCCAACCCGGTTTCGCCTATAGCCCTGACCTTATTGTCGCTGGCCAGTTCTCGTAGCGCCTGAATGGTGGCCGTATCGAAGCCGTCGCAGTCGTGCGGATGGACACCCACGGTCGCGTACCAGCCCTCGAAGGCTTCGCACATCGCAGTCGCCCGCTCGCTTGTGGCCACGTCGGTCGCCACCACCAGCGCCTCGGCCACACCAGCCATCCGCGCACGGTCGTGAACGGCGTCAAGCTCGTCGGTGAACCCCGGGTCGGCCAGATGGGCGTGACTGTCAAACAGCCGAGTTATCCGTCCAGGCGCGGGAACAACGGCGGGCCGCCCGGCACGCGCTGGCCGGCTTCGATTGCGCCTGCTTCGCCCGCCCAGACCGCCGGCCGGTCCGTAACTCCCAGTTGCGCCTCGATCGCGTCGGCCGTCGCCGGCATCGCCGGACGGATCATTGTGGCAATGCGGGGCAGCGCATCCATGAGCATGGCGAGCACCGTGTTCAGCCGCGAACGCTGTGCCTCATCCCGCGCCAGCCGCCAGGGTTCGGTTCGTTCAATGTATTGATTCACCGCCGTGATGTACCGCCACACGGCGGCCAGCGCCAAGTGGAAGCGCCAGTGCTCGAAGTGGTGGGCGGCCAGTTCCCAAGCCGTTTGCTCGGCCGCGCGCAGTTCCGACTCCCGGCCGGTCAAGCCAGATAGTTCGGGTGCAACGCCATCCAGGTAACGGTGCAGCATGGACGTGCTGCGCAGCACCAGGTTCCCAAGGTCGTTGCCCAGATCGTGCTGATAGCGTCGCGCCATGCCTTCCCACGTGAAGTCGCCGTCGCGCTCGTAGGCGATTTCACGCAGCAGGAAGTAGCGAAGCGCGTCCGAGCCGAAGCGTTCCACGACCTCCGCGGGCCGTACCACGTGTCCGCCGCTCTGACTCAATTCCTCGCCGGCGAAGCTCACCCAGCCGTGCACGCAGACCTGCCGAGGCAGCTCCACACCCGCGGCCATGAGCATGGCCGGCCAATAGATCGCGTGAAAGCGCACGATGTCCTTGCCGACGACATGTACGTCGGCCGGCCAGCGTTGCTCAAACAGGTCGTTGCCCCCGGGCTGCCCGAATCCGATCCCGGTGATGTAGTTGATCAGCGCGTCGAACCAGACGTAGATCACGTGGTCAGGATCGTTCGGCAGCGGCAGGCCCCAGTTCACGTTGGCTCGTGAGATGCTGAAGTCCTTCAGCCCCTGGCGCAGGAATCCCAGCATTTCGTTGCGCCGCGATTCGGGCCAGACGAAGTCCGGGCGCTGCTCGTAGAGCTCCAGCAGCCGCTCCTGGTAGCGCGAGAGTGCGAAGAAGTAGTTGTCCTCCTCCACCCACTCCGGCCGCGCGCGATGGGTCGGGCAGCGATCCTCGACCAGTTCCTCGTCGGTGTAGAAGGCCTCGCAGCGGACGCAGTACCAGCCTTCGTAGCGGCCCTTGTAGATATCGCCGCTATCGAACACGCGGTTATAGAACGCGCGCACCGTCTGCAGGTGCCGCGGCTCGGTGGTGCGCACGAAGTCGTCAAACTCCACGCCCACCAGGTCCCAGGCGGTCGTGTAGCGCGTGGCCGCCTGGTCCACGTAGGTCTGGGTGTCGATCCCCTCCTGACGCGCCGAACGGCTGACGCGCTGGCTATTCTCGTCCAAGCCACCCAGCAGAAAGACATCCTGACCGCGCAGCCGCCGGTAGCGCGCCATGGCGTCGGCCGTGATCATCTCGAACGAGTGCCCCACGTGCGGCTCACCGCTGGGGTAGGGAATCGACGTGGTCAGGTAGTAGCGGGACACAGCGATATCGGTGGGTGGGGGCGAGCGGCTGCGCGATTCTACGCGTTGCCGACTGGCGGGCCGCGAATCTCCCGGGCAATCCGGTAGACCTCATCCCGCGGGAGCTCCAGCGCCCGCGCCACCGCGCCGGCCGCCTTGCCCGGCGGCGTGCCGGCCCGCAGAAGCACCCGCAGTCGCTCCTCGACCTCCGCCCGGTCGAGCTCGGGCGCATCGGTCACACCAGCAACGTCGATCACGACCGTCAGTTCGCCGCGCACGCCCATCGCCGCCGCATAGCCGGCAATATCCGCCAGCGTTGTCTCGCGGATTTCCTCGTAGAGCTTCGTAAGTTCCCGGCACATCGCCGCCGGTACGTCTCCCAGCCAGGCTTCCAGCTCGGCCAGACGCTCGGCCGCGCCGTGGGGTGGGAGGTAGATCACCAACGTCCGGGACGTGTCCGCGGCCCGACGCACCAAGCGCTCCCTGCGCACCCGGCGCTCCGGCAGGAAGGCAAGGAACGCCACCGGCTGGCGGGCGAACGACACGACGGATAGCGCCGTTGTCAACGCCGACGGCCCGGGAATCGGGACGACTGGCAGCCCCTCGGCCCGCACACGCGCCAGCAGGTCCGGGCCGGGGTCCGAAACGCCCGGCGTTCCCGCGTCCACGATCAGCGCCGCGTCTCCGGCCCGCAACCGCTCGATGATGGCGTCCTCGCGGCTTTCGGGGCTGTCCTCGCGGTAGGTGATGACCTTTGGGGTACAGCCCACGTGACTGAGCAGCTTGCGGGCGCGCAGCGCGTCCTCCGCCACCACCACGTCGACCGAGCGCAGGATCCGGGCCGCCCGGAATGTCAGGTCCTCCAGGTTGCCTATCGGCGTGGCGACCACGAAGAGCGTGCCCATGCGGCGAGTCTACGCACCCGAGCTGGCCGCCGGTCGAGACGACGAGAGGTCGGGCCCGGACGGTTTGCCCGGACCCGGCCTCGCCTTCAGCCTGACTACGGCTTGGGCATCGCCTTGATCGCGGTGTACGCCGGACGTGGCGACAAGTCAGGGCGCAGGATGCCGAAGGCCCATTTCTCGTCGGTGTTGGGCACGACCTGCTGGAAGTTCAGGTTCCAGACGATCAGGTGGGTCACATAGGCGGTCGCGCGAACTTTCTGGAACGCGCGGACCAGAAACCTCGCCTGGTCAGCCTCCGAGTTGCAGCGCGCATACTCATACCCGGCAGCCGGGGCCGCCGGCCCACCGGGGCCGCCGATCGTGGCCCAGCCGATCTCGGTGATCCAGACCGTCTTCTCGGGATGCCCGCGGGCCGCCATCAGGTTGTACAGCTCCTGGTAGCGATCAAAGAAGAAGCTGTTGTGCGTGGACCAGCCACCGCGGCAGTTCGCGTTGCTGTGCGTGGCTCTGCCGATCCCATCGTCGGGTGCATTCGGTCCGCCGTTTGGATGCACACCCAGCGCTTCGAAGTAGCGGAACACCTCGCCATTGTTGTAGTCGAAGACGCTCCGCAGATAGATGGCGTCATCGATGGCGATGTCATTCCTCACCACACCGGTGGGCGTGGGCGCGCCCAGGATCACGATCGCGTTGGGATCTGATTCCTTGACACCCTGGTATCCGTTCTTCATCAAGGCCACGAATTGACCGTATGCCGCGGGCGTAAAGACACCCCACTCAAGCGCGAAATTCTCCTCGTTCCAGATTTCATAGGCCTGCACACGGCCCTTGTAGCGCGCCGCGAGCTCTCGCATGAAGTCGCGCAACTTCACCGGGTCGGCCGGGCGCCCGTGCGTTGTGCCGATCTTGTCGGGATCGGCCTTGTAGAAGTCCGGCGATTTCACGACGCTCATCAGAATGTTGAGCCCTCGCGAACGCATCGTGTTGACGAAGCGGTCGGTGGGTCCCCAGTTGAAGACGCCGGGGTGGTTCTCGATCTCCTGCCACGGAATCTGTTGCTTGGCCCAGTTCAAGCCGGCGCCAACCACAAGGTCCGCCAGCCGGCCGTCGTCCGGGCGCCGGTATTCGCCCTGCGCGCCGTAGCCGGTAAACCCGCGCGGCAGCGTGCGGGGCGTGGGGATCGCCGCCGGCACGGGTGTCGGGGCTGGCGTTGCCGCCGGCGTCGCGGCGGCTGTCGGGGCCGGTTGCGGTGCGGGCGCCGCGGTTGGCGTGGCGCCGCCGGCCTGAGCGGCTGTAACGGGCGGCTTGGCCGCGTCCGGGATGATCACGTTGCTGAGCTTCTTCACCTTGTCGGGCACGTTCTGGCGCCCAACGCGTCCGAGCGAGGTGCCGGGCGCGGGAACGTTCCAGACCTCAAATACGATCCGCTGCGCCCGCAGCAACTGGAGGCCCCGCGGGTTGCCATTGACCTCGCGCTCCTCGTAACGAATCGGCAACCCATAGAGGTTCAGCCAGTCGGGATCGGCCAGAAACTCGGCCTTGATCTTTGGATTCGCGTCGAGCAGCGCCAGGTGGTTCTGGACGATGACCGCGAAGTCCGTCACGCCCTGGTCCACCGCCAGAACCTGGTGCCGCGGCACATTCGGGAGTTCAATGTGCGAGTAGCGGTTGGCCAGCGCGTCAAGCGTGTTGTACCAGTTCATCCGGCGGTTGCTGGAGTCCCATTGCAAGATGACCTTCTGAAATGCTTGCAATGTGAACGGGCCTTCCACCCAGCGACCACTGACCGGGTAACCCAGCGCTTGCAGGTTTTTGTCGCGTACGAAGTCCCACATTGGGACCCCGCCAGCGTTGGTCACGGCGTAACCGTCATCGTCCCGGTTGGGCGTATCGCCGCCGGTGGCGGTAAACAGGCATCCGCCGCTCAGCGAAATGCCGTCGCAGTCGATGGCGTGAGCCGGAGCAGCCAGAGCGAACACGACCAATGCAACGACCAAGCCAAGGACTAGCTTTCGCATCTCAACTCCCAGGGCGAACAGAGGTGGCAATCGGTGAACGATTCGCCGTTACAGCAGTTAACGACAGCAGTGCCAGTCTGTGACGCGAATCTGGCAGACGCAAGGCCAGACCCTCGCCCGGCCGAGCCTGAGGGGTGCTCCGCAACCGTGCCGCCGCCCAGGCCCTCACGCGAGCCGCGTGACCGAGACGTAATAGGCGCCGGCGAGCGCGTTGCCTTCAGCGTCAAGCCACCAGGTCTTGAGCCGTGCCGGGCCGGCAGTCAGGTCGACGGAGAATGTCGCGCATTGGTCTTCGGGCCCAACGTCGCCTTCCGACTCAATGCCGCCGACGTTCATCCAGGCACGTGCGACCGGTAGCGCCACGCCCTTCGGCAACGATCAGCATCCGGTCGCCGATTTCCCCCTCGTTTCGAAGGGGTCGTGCCAGCGAAACCCCATCGAAGTCAGCCGGCTCAGGCGATTCCAGTCCGCACAGGTCGCCGTAGCCCTGGTCGTCGGTGAGCAGAACGATGACGTTGGGCTTCGGGTTCGGCATTGAATCCCTTCCCGTCTTGAGGGCGTCAGCGATGGGCGGCCATGGCGCTCCGGAGGCTCGGAGCGACCGCCTTGCCACTAGTCGACGTGCGAAGCCACCGTCCAACCCAGACCGCCGTCGCGGACGAATACCTCGAACTCAGCCAGGTCCTTGAACACGCGGGTGGAGAGGAAGCGAACCGCCCAGTTGGTTGCCATCGGTGAGATGGTGAATACGAGCCGACCGGCGGCATGGGCGCGGTACATCTCGACGGCCGTACCCATGGTGGCCACGGGCGCGTAGGCCACCAACACGTCGGCCTCTGCCGCCAGATCCAATTCGCTCATGAACGCGCGGCGCGCGGCTTCATTGTCGTAGGCGACCGACTCCGGATTCAGCTCCACCGGGCAGACCACCTCGGCCTCCGGGTGCGCGGCCGTGATGATGTCGCGCAGCTCCTGCCGATAATTTTGGGCGTGCAGGGTGTCGTCGGCGTGGGACCCTTGGATTACGCCCGAGAGAAACACCGTGAACGCTGGCCTGGCGTCCGTCTGGCCGTTGGCGGATACGTCTGGAGCGGTGCGCGCCATAGCCTCGCTGGCGCCGGCTGAATCGGTCAGAGGCATCAGGGCTCCTTCTTGATGGACAGCCAGAACGGATCGTCGCGGGTCAAGCGGAGCGGTCGGCCTGACGCGTCCACATAGGCGTGAGTGGTCGCCGCGGTGGCCGAGATCTGGTCGCCCCGCAGGATCAGGTAGGTCAGCCCAACCCGCGCCCGCGTCACCTCGTCCAGGCTGAGCTGCACATCCACCTGGTCGCCGGCGTAGACCGGGGCCTGAAACGTGCAATTACAGGTGGTTAGCGGCAAGAAGATGCCTCGCTGCGTCAAATCGCCGTAGGGCTGGCCGATGGCGTCCAGCCAGCCGATTCGCGCCTCTTCCAGCCAGCGGAAATAGTTCGAGTGATGGACGATCCCCTGAGCATCGGTGTCGGAATAGCGCACGCGCAGGGTCTCGACGTGGTCGCAGGTGTCACTCATCGACTGAGGCGAGAAAGGTGTCGACTGCGTCCGCTCCGACCAGGACCGACAACTCCAGGTCGAACTCGGTCGTCTCGCCCGGTTCCAGTACCTGCAGCGTCCCATCGGCCTGGTTGACTGCGCGCCCCAGCACGGTGCAGTTGGCCGGCTCGATGCCGGTGACGTAATTGCCAACCCCCAGAAATTTCCATTGGTTGAGGAACGGCAACTGGGCTTTCGGATAGGTAAACCCCAGACCGATCCCGTCGCCCAGCGAGCGGTTGACCAGCGCCGCGTGCACCAGGCCGTCGTCATCCGGTTCCACGTCATGAATCCACACAGTGTTCCGCCAGCCCGGCGTGGGCGGGCCGTAGGTGTTCCAGTCGGGCTCCAGCGACGCCGAGTGGTCGTCGTAGGGACGCCGTGAACGGCTGCGCACGTGCAGTCGGGCCCCGTCGTCCAGCAGCGGATAGCCGGGATTCACGTGGAAAAGAATCATCGCCGGCTCGGGCTCGGATCCCAGGTTCGTCACCTCGTCGTGAATTCGTATCGACCTGGATCCCAGCGAGCTCGAGATGCGCCGCTTGAGCTCCAGGTTCTCGCCAAACAGTGCGGCCTGCCGGACCCGGCCCTGCACCCACATCTCGTATTCGTCGCCCTGCCACTCGCCGTCGGCGTGGACGTTGGAGGCGGCCAGGTTGGAGAGGCGTCCGTGCAGTCCGAAGTCGCTGAACAGACGGTCGGCCTCGATTGCCGGGTCTCCGACGTTGTCCAGACCGCCGGTCACCAGCAAACCCAGAACGGTGCTGCGAACCCAGCCCCAGCCTTCGGGCTCGTAGTACGCGCCGTGCATCTCGCCGGCCGGAGCGCGGAAGCCCAGGGGGATGTCGTTGAACCAGGCCCCCGTGATATCCAGCGCACGCCCCGGCACCACGGTAAAGCGCAGACCCGACCCTGTATTCACGTCAACCACGGGCAGGCCGTCGCCCGGCCCGCCGTCAAGGCGGTACTCGCGAACCCCGCCGACTTGCGAAACGTCTCCCACACGCGCCATCAATTCGGCGCGGCTGAACTGACGACCCCAGAGATTCGGCATGGCGGCTCTCGGCTGACGGCTACCGGGCGGCGCCCATTGTAGGCGCGGGGACGCTACGCTCTCGCGGGCGCTCGAGTTCCCGCGCGCTCCCAGCCCAGCGCGACCAGCAGCAACAGCGCCGAGACCAGGCCCGCGGCGCCCAGCCAGCCCATGCCGGCGCCGCCAACCAGCAGCGGTCCCGACGAGACGCTGCTCAGCGCGCCCACCACGCCAATCAGCACCTCGACCCGGCCCTGGACGCGGGCACGCAGGTTCAGCGGCAGCCCGCGCGACAGCATGGTGGAGCCGGCCACGAAACACGCGTTCCATCCGTATCCCAGCAGGAACATGGCCGGCAGCACCGTGCCCACGCCCGCATCCAGCCCGGCCAGCGCGCTGGCCAGCATCAGCAGCACCGCGCCCAGCAACACCATGGGCCGTGGACCCAACGTATCCACCAGGCGACCCGTCACCGGCGCCAAGGCAAACATGCCCGCCACGTGCGCGGTCATGGCCGCCGGGACGGCGTCGCCCAGGTTCGCGATGGTGTGCAGGTGCAGCGGAACCACCACCATGATGAGGGTCATGACGGCCTGACCCGTCAGCATGGCCCAGATGCCCAGCTGCACCCGGCGGTCGCGCAACGCGCCGCGCAGATCCAGCGCCTCGCCAGCCGCTGCCAGGGTGTCTCGTGCCAAATCGGCCACGTCGGCCACGTCGCGCGGATCAGGTCGCACGAAGGCCCAGGTCACCAGCGCGGCGAACACCAGCATGCACGCCGCGGCCAGCCAGGGTCCGGCAAAGGGCGACAGCCCGACCGAGTTCGCCAGATCCTGTGTATATCCACCCAGCAGCGGCCCGCCCAAAGCCCCGGCCGTGCCGCCCCAGACGACAATCCCGATGGCGCGGCCGCGGCGGCTCGCCGGATAGATCTCGGCCGCGACGTAACGCGACATGTCGCCACCGGTGCGCGCCACGCCCACCAGGAGCGACGCGACCAGAAGCAGCCAGAACCACCCCGCCGCGATCGCCAGCGCGCACGTAAGGGCGCCCACGGCCCCCAGCGCGTAGCTGCCGGCGATGGCCGGTCGGCGCCCAAACACGTCCATCGCGCGGGCGATTGGCGGCGGACCGATCGCCCTGCCAACCATCGAAACCGCGGCCGGCAATCCGGCCAGTTCCGCGTGTCCGGTGATCTCCTTGGCGGCGATGGTGATCACAATGAACCCGGCCAGATACCCGACACCGATGCCGCCGCGTGCCACAAATAACGCGCCGAGGATGCGGCGCTGGTCGGCCGCGGTGATGCCAGGTTTTGGCGGCGCCGCAAGCGTGCTCATCAGATGGACGGAAGTTTACGCGTCGGTGGGCGCCGCCGACGCCACGGCCGCGCCCGCTAGGCTGTCCCAGGCGTATGTGCGGGGAACGAATCGATGGGTGAGCACGACGGGCAGGTCGCGTTAGTGACGGGCGGCGCCATGGGCATTGGCGCCGGAATCGTGGAGTCCTTCGCCGCCGATGGCGCGGCCGTGAGCGTGGCCGACGTTGACGATGAAGCGGCTCGCGGCCTGGTGGACCGTCTGAACGCCGCCGGTCAGCGCGCCATCGCGGTCATCGGCGACGTGAGTTCCATCGCCGACGCCGAGCGCATGGTCGAAGAAACCGTCGCGGAACTCGGCGGCCTGGACGTCCTGGTCAACAACGCCGGTATCCAGCCCACCGCTTCCTACATGACCGCCGAGGACATGGACGAAGCCACCTGGGACCGGATCATCGGCATCAACCTCAAGGGCCAGTTCCTGATGTCCAAGTTCGCTATCCCGCACCTGCGGCGGCGCGGCGGCGGCGCAATCATCAACATCGCCAGCGTGCAGGGCTTGCAATCCCAGCCGCAGGTACCGGCCTACGCCGCCAGCAAGGGCGGCAGCCTGTCGCTCACCCGCAACATGGCGCTTGATTTCGCCGCCGACAACATCCGAGTGCTGGCCATCAACCCGGGCACGATCGACACGCCGCTGGCCCGCGGAGCGGCCCGCGCCTTCGGCGACGAGGACGAAATACTCAACCTCTGGGGCAGCACACATCCGCTGGGCCGGATCGGACAGCCCGCCGATATCGGCGCGGTCGCCGTGTTCCTGGCCAGCGAGGGCGCCTCGTTCATGACCGGCGAATTCGTCAACGTGGACGGCGGATACATGGCCCTCGGCGCCTGGGCGGCGGGAACGGACTAGCGCCTGGCGCCGCACGAAGTCTGGATATCCGATGCGCGGCTACTCCATGTCGGGTGCGGCCCGCGGCGCCAGCGCGTTCCACGTTTCGGCCATCTCGCGAGTCGCGCTGAAGCTCTGATAGAGCGCCGCCCACATGTCGTCCACGGCTGCTTTGGCCGCGGCGTCGTCGCCCTGCGCCAGCGCCTGCTCCAATGCCTCGATACCTGCCTGCTGGGCCTCCGTGGCCGCTTGCGCTGCTTGTGCAGCCTCTTCCGCGGCCGCCGCGTGGGCCGCCGCCAGGTCCGTGATCGGCGGCGGTGGAGTCTCCGCATCGCGCGCCCCGCGCTCCGCGCGGGACGACCCGCCATAGCGCGGCGGCAGCTTGGCGCCGTTCTCGTCCCACCAGGTGTGCGTGGGGTCGATGTGCGGAGTAACCGAGAGGTACATCGTCATCGGAGCGTCGCCCACGCAGCGGACGGTATGAATCTCGTCGCGGGCCGCAAAGCAGAGTTGCCCCGGTCCCAGCACCTCGCTGTGCCCGTCGATCACGAACTCGGCCTGTCCCTCCAGGATCAGGAAAATCTCCCCGCCCAGATCGTGGCTGTGGGGCACGTTCTCCTCGCCCGGCGCCATGCGCAGGAACCGCGCGCGAATGTCGGGACGAATGATCAGATTCCGGATGTCGGTGCGCGCATCGAAAACTCGGAATGCCATGCTCAACTCCCGCCGGTGAACGACGCGCGCACGATGTCGCGCACGAGCGTCAGGTGGTCGATCAACTCGGTGCCGGGTGTGTCGGGTATCCGTCCTGATAGCACTGCGTCGTGGAAGTGATCCAGTTCCCGCTTGAAGGGGTTCTCGTTCCAGGTCAGTTCTCGCCGGGCGGGGGCATCGTCGGCGTCGGGTTCCCGCACTACCACCGTGGTCGGCAGTCCGCGGCTGAAGCCCGTGGGGAACGAGATGATGACGCGCTCGGAGCGTCCGTAGACGGCGAAGGTTTCCTCGAACGCCCACAGATCGGGCAGGTCCACCCAGGTGAGCACGGCGCGGATGTCGTTCGGATAGCGCAGCGTGGTCGTAACCCCGCCGCCCTGGCGCCAAATCTCGGTGCTCAACACGGCCTCCGGCGGGCCGAACATGCCGTGCAGCACGCTGATGTCGTGGATCAGGCTGCCGTTCGCGAGCTGGTAGGCGCGGACCAGATCGTCAGGCGGATCGTCCAAGCCCAGGGCCTCGGCAATCAGCGCGGTATCCGAAGCACGCAGCTTGGCCAGCACCTCGTCCGAAAGGTTGGCCCGGTGAAACGAGAACTCGGCCATGTGCAGATCGTTTGACGGATGCAGATGGTTGATCTGGATCAGCCGCACGTCCTGCATGGCCCGCACGCGGCGCGCGGCGTAGGTGTAGCTGGGTTCGTAGCGCTTGGGGTACGCCACCATCAGCGCAACGCCGGCCGCGGCGCAGGCGTCGATCATGGATTGGGCCTCCGCCAGCGTGACGCAGGCCGGCTTTTCCACCAGCACGTGCTTGCCCGCCGCGGCGGCGGCCAGGACCTGCGGCGCGTGGGACCCGGACGAACAGATCAGCACTGCGTCAATGTCCGAGGCCACAAGGTCGTGGACATCGGTGAAACGCGCGTGCTCGGGAACGTTGAAGTCGTCGCCGACCTTGCGCAGCAATTCAGCCGAGATATCGCAAATGCCGCCGATGACAAAGCGGTCGCGCCCGTCGCGCAGGTGCGGCAGGTGCTGAATCTGGGCAATCGCGCCGCAGCCGACGACGCCCACTCGCAGACGGGTCATGGGCCATGTTCCTCACCGTGCGATGTGGCTCAGCCTAGAACGGACGCGGCGCAGCGTCGATTCCTCGGGCTCTGGCGTGCGTGGGAGGCCACGGAAGGCAGCAACCGACGGCCGCCCAGATCATCTTTGCAGTCTCGGCCGCCGCGACAGTCAGTCGGCGGAGCGGCTGCGTCCGGTCAGTGCGTCGCGCAGACCTTCCAGCAGGCCTACGGTGCGTGCCTGCTGCCGGATCAGCTCCGTCAGGTCGCGGCGCATTTCACGCAGGTCGGCGCGCGTCGTGGCCAATCCAGCCACGATCAACGCCGCAAGCGCCACACCTACGGACAAGACACCTATCAACTCAGGAGTCATAGCCACAGTGTCTCACGCATCTCGATCCAAACTGTAGATAGCGGTTGCGTTGACATCCGAAGGCTTGCCCCCTGACGATGACGTGGCTCGGTTCCCTGGGGCGGTTGACATGCAACGCGTTGGTCTGCTGGTTCCATCGGTCAATACGGTGGTGGAGCCCGAGTTCTGGCGATTGGCGCCGCCCACGGCCAGCCTGCATACCGCGCGCATGCGCAATACAACGTGCGGCGTGGACGACGCACGGCAGATGCTGGCGCATGCCGAACGGGCCGCGGATGAGGTGGGCAGCGCGCTTGTCGAGGTCGTGGCGTTTGCCTGCACGGCCAGCAGCTTCGTGGACGGCCGCAACGGCGAGGCCGAACTGCGAGCGTCGATCTCAGCAGCTGCGGGCGCGCCGGCTATCACTACGTCCAGCGCCGTGGCGGAGGCCCTGGGCACGCTGGACAGCCGTCGGATCGCGCTCTATACGCCCTACCCGACTGAGTTGAACGACCACGAGATGGAGTTCCTGGCCACGCACGGCGTCGAAACCGTGTGCGCCTACGGCCTCGGCATCTCCGCCGCCGTGGAGATCGCCGACGTGACGTCGGACGAACTTCGCGACTTCATCGACGCCCGGCCGCCGCCTGCCGCGGCTGACGCGATCTTCCTCTCCTGCACCAACCTGGCGACGTTCGAGGTCATCCAGCCGCTGGAAGCGGCCTACGGCTTGCCGGTGGTCAGCAGCAACAGCGCCACGTTTGCCGCCATCGCGCGCAGGCTCGGCTGGGATACGCCGGGCACGCTGGGCGCGCTGGCCGAAACAGCCGCGGCGCCCGCCCTCAGCTAGCGACCGCGCCGTGTCACCCGACGGTCCGCCTCCTGATGGTTTGCGCGCGGCCGCGGACGTAGGCGGGACATTTACCGACCTCGTCGCCGTGGATGCGGACGGCGGCGTCACGAGGCACAAAACGCTCTCCACGCCGCCCGATTTCGATACCGGCGTTCTGGAGGGCTTGCGGGCCTGCGGCGGCGGTTCCCTAGTGCCGTTCGCCGGCTTGCTGCACGCCAGCACCGTGGCCACTAACGCCATCCTGGAGCGGCGCGGGCCGCGTACCGGGCTGATCACCACCGAGGGTTTCCGCGATGTCCTGGAAATCGGTCGTCTGCGCTACCCGCGCCTCTACGACCTGAGCTGGTCGCGGCCCGAGCCGCTGGTCGAGCGGCGGCTGCGTCTGGGCGTGCGCGAGCGCCTGGCCGCCGACGGCTCGGTAGTCACCCCCCTGGACGCGGACAGCGTGAGTCACGCACTGGACGTGCTGGAGCGGGCCGACGTGCAAGCCGTCGCGATCTGCCTGCTCAATTCCTACGTCAGTGACCGGCATGAGATCGAGGTCGAGCAACAAGTCCGAGACCGCCTGCCCGAGGCGGCCATCTCCCGTAGTTCGGCGGTGCTGCCGCTTATCCGTGAGTACGACCGCACCAGCACCACGGTCATCAATGCCTTTCTGCAGCCGGTCATGGGGGTCTACCTGCGGCGGCTGGCCGAGGCGCTGCGAGCCGCGGGCTCGCGAGCGCCGATATTGATGCTGCAGTCCAGCGGCGGCGTGATGCCGGCGGCCGAGGCGGCGCAACTGCCGGCCTTCTGTCTGGAATCCGGGCCAACGGCCGGCGTGCTGGCAGCCGCGCAACTGGCCCGAGAACGCGGTCTGGACCGAGTGCTGGCGTTCGACATGGGCGGCACCACCGCCAAGGCGGCGGTGGTGCTGGACGGTGCGCCGGCCATTGCGCCGGAGCTTGAGCTGGGGGGCGGAATCAGCTCCGGCACACGCCTTACCCGCGGCTCGGGTTATCTGCTGCGCACGCCAACCATCGACCTGGCCGAGATCGGAGCCGGCGGGGGCAGCATCGCGCGGGTGGACCAGGCCGGCGGGCTGTCGGTTGGACCGGACAGCGCCGGCGCGGACCCCGGCCCGGCCTGCTATGGGCACGGCGGTCAGGAAGCCACGCTCACGGACGTCAATGTCGTGCTGGGCCACGTCAGCCCCACGGCGCTGCTGGGTGGAGACATGGCAATCGACGCGGCGAAGGCCGAACGAGCAGTGGCCGAAAACCTGGCCGGGCCGCTCGGGACCGACGTTGCGCGAGCGGCGGACGCCGCCCGGCAGGTGGCGGCGGCCGAACTGGCGCGCGCCCTGCGGGCGGTCACCAGCGAACGCGGCGTAGACCCGGCGGCCTTCACGCTCGTGGCTTTCGGCGGCGGCGGTCCGGGCATGGCTACCGCTGTAGCCGACCTGCTGGGTATCCGGCGGGTGCTGGTACCCGCCGGGCCGGGCGTGTTCAGCGCGACCGGGCTGCTGGGCGCCGACCTGCGCTGGATGGCCACCCACTCGCCGCTGATCGATCTGGGCGCGACTGATGCAGTCAGCCGCCTGGACGAATCCCTGCGCTCCTTGCGCGACCGGTGCATGGCACTGGCGGCCGGCGGTGGCTATCAGACCGCTGACTTGCAGATTGAGTCCGTGGCCGAATGCCGCTACCGCGGCCAGTCGTTCGAGATTCCCGCGCCGATTCCCGGTGGCCGGATCACGCAGCGGACCCTGTCCGCGATCCGCGACCGTTTCGAGGCCCAGCACGAAGCCGTATACGGCCACCGCGACCCGGACAGCCCGGTGATCGCGGCTGCGCTGCGGGTCAGCGCGGTCAGGCCCAGCGATCCCGTAACGTTGCGCGAGACGCTGGCGCGCAGTCCCCAGCAGACAGAGCGACGGGCCTGGTTCGGCGGGCGCTGGCGCACGACGCCGGTGCTGCGGCGCGGCGATCTCAACGCCAGGCCAACGCCGGGTCCGTTGATCGTGGAGGACTATGACGCCACCACCGTCGTCCCGCCCGGTTGGCGCTGCTCGCGTGAGCCGGACGGCGCGCTGCTGCTGGAGGCGAGCCGATGAGCGGGCGACGCCGCGCGGTCGATCCGGTGCAGCGGGAACTGTTCCGTCACGCCGTGGCTGCGCTGGTGGACGAGATGGCGGTGGCGCTGGTGCGCACGGCGCGGTCGACCCACCTGAAGAACTCGATGGACCTCTCCGCCGCGCTCTGCGACCCGGCGGGACGCCTGATTGCCCAGGGCCTCACGCTGCCGCTGCACCTCGGCTCGATCCCGGACGCCATGCGGGCCTTC
Source organism: Chloroflexota bacterium (assembly GCA_965263175.1). Classification (GTDB taxonomy): domain Bacteria; phylum Chloroflexota; class UBA11872; order UBA11872; family UBA11872; genus UBA11872. The sequence goes on along the minus strand of OZ253587.1, from coordinate 1,102,469 downwards.
CTGGCGCGCTTCGGCAGCGAACTGCGGCCCGGCGACGTGTACGCGCTCAACGACCCGTATAACGGCGGCACCCATCTGCCGGACATCTACACGGCACAGCCGGTGTTCCGGAACGGGCGGGTCATTGGGCACGTGGTGACCATCGCGCATCACGCCGACGTTGGCGGCAAGACGGCCGGCGGCAACGGCTGCGACGCCACGGAGCTTTTTCAGGAAGGGATCTGTCTGCCGCCGGTGCGGCTGATGGCCGGCGGCGAGCCGGTGGAACACGTCTGGCGGCTGCTGGAACGCAATGTGCGGGTCCCCAACCAGGTGCTGGGCGACCTGCGCGCTCAACTGGCCGCGAGTCACGTGGGGGAACGCGGGCTGCTGGCGCTGGCGGAAGAGCACGGGCCGCGCCGCCTGGCGGACCTGGGCGCCGCCGTACTGGACTACGCCGCCGAGCGTGCCCGGCTGGCAATCCGCGAGATTCCGGACGGCGTCTACGAGTTCACCGACTACCTGGACGACGACGGCATCGACCCCGAACCGATTCCCATCCAGGTCACGCTGCATGTCGCTGGCGACCGGATCACCGTCGACTTCAGCGGGTCGGGACGCCAGGTCAGGGGCGCCATCAACTGCCCGCTGCCGTTCACCAAGTCCGCCGCCTATGCCTGCGTCCGCTGCGTGATGCCGACGGACATTCCGAACAATGAAGGGCACTTCCGCCCGATCGAGGTGACCGCGCCGGAAGGCACCATCGTCAACCCGCGCCGCCCGGCCCCCGTGGCGGCGCGCGGACTGACGGGATTCCGCATTGCTAACGCCGTGCTGGGCGCGCTGGCCCAGGCCGTGCCCGAGCGCGTGCCGGCGGCCGAGGCGGGCGGCGACACCGGGGTCAGCCTGGCGGGCTACGACGCGCGGGGCGAGCCGTTCGTGCTGCTGGAGTTCCTGTTTGGTTCCTGGGGTGGCCGCCCCTTCGCCGACGGCCCGGACGGGGTGTCCAGCGTGGTGGTGAACTTCGCCAACAATCCGGCGGAAGTCATCGAGGCCGAGCATCCGATCGCGATCGATCGCTACGAATTCGTGCCGGATAGCGGCGGCGACGGCCGGTACCGCGGTGGCTTGGCCATCGAACGGCACTACCGCGTGCTGTCCGAGCAAGCCACCCTGAACCTGCGGTCCGACCGCCGAACCCGCGGACCCTACGGCCTGCAGGGCGGCCAGCCCGGCGCCACCTCGAACAGCGTCCTGCTGCGCGACGGCCAACGCATCGACCTGCCGGGCAAGGGCACCACCACCCTGCGCCGGGGCGACGTCTTCCAGCACCGCACGGCAGGCGGCGGCGGCTGGGGTCCGCCGGAGCAGAGGGATCCGGCGGCGCGGGAACGGGACCGGCGGGCGGGGAAGGTTACGAGTTGAGCTTGGCCGGCGGCCGGGAACGAGGGCCCTTGCGCGCATAAGAGTTTTTTCCAAAAAACTCTTGAGGCGCCGCGCGGCCCATCCGAGCCTGAATCGAAGCTGGCGGAGGCCCTTCCGGCGATGGGCGGTTGCGCTTAGCCCCACAGGCCGCCGGGGTCCGGACCGGGGCGTGCTGGGATGGCCTCGGTGGGGGTTGGGGCAGGGTGGCGGGGTGGGCACGAGGTGGTCTCCGGGAACGGTTGCGTAGACGTGCCCGGATAGTGTACACTATCCGGGCACGAATAGCGATTCAGGTCGGCAGGCTGACGGTTGGGCGCGATTTGCGCCGGTTCGCTGGGGACCGGCGGCAGCGTCCAGGGGCCGTCGGGTTGCGGCGTAGACACGCTCGCGCGGGTCGAGCCGCAGTTTGGGTCGCCTGACCGCTCGTTTTTTGGCGTTCCAGTGCGGCAGGACGCCGAGCGCTTGGTCGGCGGGGTCGAGGAGGAGGTGGCAAGCCTCGAGGCTCGGATGCAGGGGCGGCGGCGAGCGTCATTCGACGAGGTCGGCACCCCCCGGGACTAAATAAGGGCCTGGCACCGCCACGCCCTCTTCTCGTGCACAGATTTTTACTATCTCCCTTGAATATGTGCGCGACTTCATATATGAACCTCCCGGTTCATGGCTCGCTGGAGTCAGAATCAAGGGCGATTCTCCTGGCGGGCAGAGCCGAGGAGGATTGCCGTGTGGCAATCAGCGCTCCGAATTGTGTCCGCCCTGCTGATCACAGCAGTCGGCGCGGCCCTATTGATCGGGACCGTGTACGCGGGGGGTCCGGCACCCGAACCGCCTGGCGAGAACCCCGACGTTCCCCCTGGCTTGAATGCCCCACCGATTGCGGATCCACGCTTGTACGAGTCGCTGCCGGATACCGTGGAGACATGGGATGTAAGTATTCACGAGACCACGGTTCCATCGGCGGCCATCAATGGCGTGAACGCCGGTGTGGCCGCGTCGACGGGCTACCAATGCCGGAACACGCGCTTTACCCGCAAGAAGATTTTCTGGACACAAACCGAATGGTGCTTTGACGGCACGCTGATCGTGCGCGGATGGCCAGTCATTACGCACGGCACGCACCGAATCATTCGCCTCACCGTAGAGAACGGGTTTCCACAAGAAATCGACGAAGAAGGAAAGAACCCACGATCATGGCGTGAGGAAGGTGGCTACCTTCACCAGACGCACTATGACAAGGGTTTGGCCGACCACAAATATTGTGTCCGCAACCTTGCCGGGTCGTTCACCGAACAAGTGTGTGGGACATGGCCGGACTCTCTGGAAATTGATAAATGGCAGTTCGGCACCGGACACTATTATCCGCAGGACTAGGATTTAGTTACTGGCCCCCACCTGCAATATGGTGGGGGCCTTTTATTTTTGTTCGAGTTTTCTGACTCGCTGTTCCAAATCTTCAAGTATGGCTATTAGCTCTGAATACAAAAACGAATGCCTATCATCAACTTCATTTACTTTCTGTTCAAGATCGGTCTTTGGTCGGGCCTCAACACGCCGCACGACCGTTTCCTCGACTGGTACATCTCGCACTTCAACCGATGTAGTTTCCCGTGTGAGAACTTGCCAGCCCAAATACTGAAGGTTCAGTCCGAGCGTCACGCCCAATGCAATCGTGACAACAAGGAACACGAATACAGAACCCGCGACCAGCGCTTGTCGAATTCGTCGGGGCATCATGACACTCATTTCCAGGCGAACAACCGTCCGCGATCACGGCCACGGGCACTCCAGCGTATAGGACTGCTCAGTGCGACATGGCTCGGACGGCGGCTCGGCCACACTGTCATCGCGGTCGTCACTGGCGGGCGTGCCCTCGTTGCCGGTGCCGTTGTCGCTGGTCCCGTCATCGCCACTAGACCCGTCGTCTCTGCCCCCGTCGTCTGTCGGCGCCGGCCGTGGGTGCGTGCATTCGTACTCAAATCGCCATCGGCGGAGATGGATCCCTTGATTCAACTCCTGATCGGTCGGCGCACCCGGCGTGGCCAATACGCAGGACTGTCAGGTGGACCATCTGGATCCGGACCTCGGACACGGCCACTGAGGCCAGGATCAGGATTCCGGCCACCACGAGGACCAGGGTGCGATGCGAGGTGCTTATGTCGGGCCTCCATTGTTAATGCCGTCTGACTGCGGCGAGTCGGCCAGGGCATTCGACTGCTCGTTGACTCAGGACATCCCCTTGCAGATTCCAGGCTCAGCGCAAGAACTGGCAGGGGGCAGTCCATGAGTATATCTTCGCGGCTAACGCCGAGCGCGCAAGTTGGCGCAGAAAAATTCGTCAACCGGACCGATCATGATCGACGAACTTTCGCAGCGCTTCTTCGTGCAGATCGCCCTGCGGCCGGCGGAATCGGCAAGGGTCCACCTGCCGGCCGCCGGCCGCCGGCGTGACGGTGAGCATGTGGAGCAGCTCGTCCTCGTAGTCGAGCGCACGCGGATCGTCTGAACGCACGTCGGCGCCTTCTTGCGGGCAGTCGCCGATGTTCCTGTGGCCTGGCCGGCCAAGTGGATGCTTGAGACGTTCGGCCGGCTAGCTGTTCTCGATGTCCCAATCGAGCAGGACGCCGAGGGTATGGTGGGGGTGGTCGTGGAGGAGGTGGAAGGCTTCGGGGGCGCGGGTGTAGGGGAAGCGGTGGGTGGTCATGCGGTCGGTGTCGATGGCGCCCGACTCGATCAAGGCCAGCGCCCGCCGCGCCGACCCAGCGTGCCACTGGCCGCCGAAGTACCCGCCCATGATCCGCCGGCTTTGGATGGTCCCCGAACTGAGGGGCAGGAATTGGTTCTCGTACTTGCCAATGAGGTGCAGGGTGCCGCCGTCGGCGAGCATTTCCATGCCCTGCTCAAAGGCCCTGGGGCCGGCCGGTCCGCCCACGGCGTAGACGACCAACTCCGCGCCGACGCCGCCGGAGAGCCGTCTGACCGCCGCCACGGGGTCTTCGTCAGCCGCATTAATGACGTGATCGGCGCCTAGTTCAGCGGCAAGCTCGCAGCGCAGCGGCGCCGCATCTATCGCGACGAGCCGCCCGGCGTCAATCGAGCGCATGACCTGGAGGATCAGGCTGCCAACCAGCCCCTGCCCCAGGATAACGATGACGTTGTCGCGTTCGAACGGGGCAATGTCCGTCCAGCGAACCGCCGACGCGCCCAGCATCCAGTAGGGCGCCTGGTCCCAGCCGACTCCGGGCGTGAGCGGAAATATCTCGGGCAACTTCACCTGCCGCTCGGGGATGGCGGCTCCCACCACGTATTGCGCGTGCGGCGCGACGGCGCCCACGCGGTCGCCCACGGACAGATGCTCCACGCCCTCGCCCAGCGCATCCACCACGCCGGCCATGGAATAGCCCATGATCCGCGGATCGATCGCCTCTTCCATGACGTAGCGCCGCCCGATTTCCGAGCCGCGACTGATGAGGCTGCGCACGGCCTTGACGCGAACTTCGCCGTAGCCCGGCTCCGGGATGGGGGCGTCCTCCAGCATCACGTTGCCCCGGCCTTCGGGCTTCGCCATTCGCTTCATGCTTCGGCTCCATGCGGCGCGGCGCCTGCATCATGCCAGTGGGCACCCAAGAGAGGCGAGGGGCAATCCTGTGGCCCAGACTGACCACCCGACAGACTTCTGCTATGAGCGCAACTCTTGCTGCACGCCGCGAGAGTTGCTGGATACCTCAATGCCAATAGCACGCAACGTCGTGGATGCTTCGTGCTTCAATGCCAACATTCACTTGCCTTTTGAACTTCGCCTACAGGACTTTCAAATTGCGCTCCAAGATATCCACGGCTTCTTCTACGATGTCAATTCGCACCTCACGTCGAGAGGCCATCAGCGGCTCGACGACATGCTGCGTCCGGCAATTATGTCCGGTGTCTCGTCCGACATGTTGACGTCCAGTCTGGCCAAGCATTCGCGCGTTCTCACCGAGAATAGATATCACAATGGACATCCTGATTTGCTGGTGCAAGGCGTGTATCCCAACAATTCGATAAAGTCTGGAAGTGATGGAGTAGAGATCAAGTCAACACGCAAACCTGGGGGTGCCGTCGATATGCACGGCGCGCGCGAACAGTGGCTGTGCGTGTTCGTGTATCGCGTGGATACGGAGTCTGAACCAGCTCGTGATCGATCACCAATGACACTTACGGAAATCTATCTTGGCCACGTTACGCTTAAAGACTTTCGTAGAAACCCTCGTGGAGCGCTTGGAACACGCACGGCGACGCTTCACAGAGATGGGATTCGAAAGTTCCGAAGAAGCTGGGTCTATCGGCTCGACTGACCGCTTTTGGGGGAATAGTTCGTCAGCTTCGGTATGGCCTCTTTGGCCATCTCAAAATACAGTTTGTCCTTCTCGACTCCCACACTTTGATACCCGACGTCCTCCGCGGCGGCCAGAGTCGACCCTGCGCCCGCAAACGGATCGAGAACTACACCTTCGCCCAGCGGCAATGCCGCTCGGACGAGCGTGCGCAGAAAGGCCTGGGGCTTGAGGCTCGGATGCGGCGCCAGGTCGCGCTCGGCCTTTCGGGTCGGCGCCGAAGCGATGACGTCGCCAAACGGCTTATCGGGACTCGGTCGGCGAAACCCGCCCGTCTTCCAGCTTCGCAAGTTGTCCTGCACCCGTCCCTCGATGGGCTTTCGGTACACGACCCAGGGTTCCCACATCGAGCGCGGCATCACGCTGACCTCTGAAAACTCCTCGTGCGCGGCTTTCGGCCGGTCGCCTCCGCGCATGGTCATTGTCAGGCGCACGACCTCGCCCCGACGCTCCAGCCCCGCGTCGGCCAGCGCCGCCGAGACCAGGTACGACACCAGAGGATTGGACGCCACCACGACCTGTGCGCCCGGAACCAGCTTCGGCAGCAGCAGGCGCGCCCACACGAAGAAGAACGTCCGAATGTCGTTGAGTTGCTCTCGGGTGAGCGTGGTAAATCGGGGCAACGGTGAGCGGTGATGCCCGTCGAACGACGGCGGGATCCGCCACACCCCGCCCCTGCCTCGGCGTAGCTTGGACTGCTGTTCGTAGGTGTATTCGTGCAGGCCATACGGAGGGTCCGTCACAACGGCGTGAATGCTGGTGTCGTCTTGCTCCCGCAGCCAATCGAAACAGTCGGCGTGGTGCAGCGTCGCTTGACCGAACGATGCCGGCGCTTCCCACGAGCGAATGTCCGGCAGCTCCTGCTGGAGGCCGGACGCGGCGGACGACCGCAGCGTGTAGACGCCCCGGCGTTCGCGTGCGAACACGCTCGGGGTGTTCAGCCGCAGGTACGAACGAATCGAGGAACCTCGCGTCGGTCCCACAACCTGGGATAGGCGCTCCTCAATCTCCTTTACCGACAACGGCTGCGACGTATGCGACATAACCTGAACGATGCCGTCCCGCACTCGTCCGGGCACCTGCCGCGCGTGCTCATCAGTCATCTCGGTTTGAACTCTAGACGTCGGGACGTCTTTAGTCAAGGTCACCGCCAATGCGCGCTCGTCTTGGTCGGTAGCTGGAAGGACTGAGCGGCCAGCGGCGTGGGCCTCTTCGCTGCCATATTCACGACCGCACTAACGTCGCTTGGGCTTATCGTTTTCGTTATGGCGGTGACCGGCCTGCTTGGTTTTCTGTCTCTGCCACCCGGATTGACCAAAACCAGGCGCCAGCCCAGCAAAGGCCTCTGAAGCCATGCACTCTGCCGCCGGCCACCGATCTGAAGCCGTTCTGCTATGAAGCAAGTATTCACCGTGAGCGTGCGCCGGGAGGTGGCATGGTTCGTCGCCCAGGCGGGTCCTTGTCAAGAAGGCTCGTGGGATTAACAGCTAGTCAGCCAGTCCGCCGCGGTGGAGGTCCATGGCCAGGGAGCGGAAGTCCCGCACGCGGTGAATGGTGCAGAGGTCGGCGTCGTGCTGGTTTTCGGCGTCCCGGCTGGTACGGGACAGCACGACGAGATCGTCCCCGTCGATGGCGGCGCTGGGGTACATGAAGCTGCGGTGCACGCTGTCCGGCCAGCGCGCCACACAGCCCGCGGGGAACCAGTTGAGGCAGTCGATGCTGTAGTGCAGGAACAGCCAGCGCCGCTCGTTGCCGGGCCCGCCCGTGTACTTGGTCTCCCGCATGCGGTCGCCCCAGCCGACGAGGTCCTGCGAGTTGGTGACCAGGTTGCTCAGCATCCAGTACATGCGGTTCGGCTGGTCGTTGACGATGAAGAATTTGCACTGTCCGCCCGGCCACGAGGTGAACTGGGTGAAGCGCAGCTGGTTGGCAGCTTCGTCGTAGTCGAGCACGGCCGCGATGTTCGCCGTGGCTTTCTCGTCGATGATCGCCCGGGCGAAGACGCGGATCTTGCCGCCGACCTCAACCGTGTTGGGCTCCAGCCACACCAACGGCGACGGCCACCCGCCGTGGATCTGCGGCCGGTCGTCCACCGGGAACAGCCCCCGCGTCAGCGCCGCCGGCACTTCCGGTGGATGAACGACGTTGGAAATCGACCAGGCGTCGGGGTCGAACGCCGACCTGGCACGGTCCCAGCGCACCATGACCTTGCCCCGGTAATCAACGCCGGCCGAGTCTCGATCCATCGCCCAATAGAGCGCGTCGGGCCGAATGACCTGGGCCGTCGAGATGTTCCAGAGCGGACCCGCAATGACGGTCCGCGGCTTGGTCCAGGTCTCTCCACGGTCGTCGCTGGTCACGATCTGAAAGTCGCGGTGCGTCCGCTCCTGCACGAACATCAGCAGCTGGCCGTCGACGACGAAGGGCCGTCCCTCCTCGTAGGGCAGCGTCGGCAGATCGATCCAGGTCGTGCCGCCGTCGGCGCTGCGGACGATTCGCAGCGAGCGTCCAACATCGGTGTGTCTCCGGCCCCACAGCGGCGCCGCGACGATCAGGGTGCCGTCGTCGAGACGAGCCAGATTCGGGTCGTGGAAGAAGTAGAGCCTGGGATCGGGCACGCGGGCCGCAATCACATAGTCCTGGGCGAGTGGGCTGACGTTTGGGTTGGGCATTACGAGTTCTCTCGCGACGGGCGTCAGCAAACGGCCTGCGCTGCCAAGCTTGCCCATTGTGCAGAGCCAGCGTGGCGTCGCCCCTTCGTGCGGTTCATCTCGGAGCCTCGAAGCTGCGGCAGGGCGTGAGACTTGGTAGTGGGTCGATTTCACTTGACGCCGTATCGGCCGGGTGGGCCGCGCCAGTGCGACCGCGCCGAGCCATTCTTTCCCACGAATACGCCACAGTCGACTGCTGATAGGCTCGCCCCGCCACAGCAGTCTGCTCTCCGCGCGAGTGTTGCGCTCGTAGCTGAACGGGGCTCTCTATGCCCTCTTGCCGACTCGCTTGGACCGCGACTCCTGTGGCAAGCGTCACTGTCCGACTGCCGCAAGGGGGGCAACATGTCTTCCCAAATCAGCCCCGACCCACTGGCGCGGCGGAGGCAGCGTCAGCAATCCCGACGATCGCCGTAATCCCGATCACGTATTGCAAGCCGGCGATGGCGGCAATATTGGCGGAACGGCCGTGGCGGATGGATGACATCGTGAAGCTGGTCGAGCCGCGGGAGGACACGGCGATCGATGTCGCGAAGCGGCGGAAAGACCGCCATGAGATCATATGACCGAGGCGAGCGGCGTACCCGACGCGTGGACATGCCTCTGGACTTGACAGGCCTTAGGGGCTACTGTGAAGACACGACGCTCAACTGCGGTACGTGTTGGTCGCCAAAGGGGAAGCATGGCTGTTAATGGCGAGGATACGACGTCTTCCGACGCTTCGAATTCTCAGGACATCGGCACACATCAGCGCCAATGGTTCGGCGAGCAAACTGACAAGATTCAGTTTGCAAATGCAGTTGCGATGCATGTCAGCTCCGACAGAAGCGAGTTCATTCTCAGCTTAGGTTTGATGGTTCCAACAATGGGAAAGCCGGATGAACAGCACCCTCCAATTCACACGATAACCCGCGTCGCTTTCACGACTAATCGATTGCAAGATCTATATGATCTGATTGAAGAGCACTGCGATCACAGTAAACCAAATGATGAGGATAATGCCGAGGGCGAAGACTCGTGAACCCGGTCGACAGTAGGCTTCCTGAATACTGGGCTGTCCCGTCAAAGCGTCAGCGTCGACAGCTGTCCGAGACTGGCCATGAGGCCGGTGAGTGGCTTGCTGAATTCAGCTCGGGTTCCCGACACCATGCGGCCGGTGACGTCGAAGACCCCGCGTTCTTGTTTAGACGCGGCGTGGAAGCTACACAAAGAGCTGTTCTTGTGCAAGGGGATGCGGGAATCCGTAGTGGTCAAGGATGGTCGTCAACGTGGCGTCTTAGCACGTTGCAAAGGCGAAGCACAGACGAAGTTTTGGCGAGCGCCGAGAAACTGTTTCGTGACCTGAAGCGCGAGGCGAATGAGGAAGGATTTCCTGAACCATCGTATGAGGCAGCTGTGAAGGCTCAGTACATGCTGGAATCGCTAGAGCATCGGTTGCTTCCCAGTCCGGCAGAGACGTACCCGACGCCGGATGGTGAGATCGCGATCGATATCCGAGGTGGGTATCGAAAGGGCCTCCTGCTGTTGTATGAGCGCAAAGGCAGCGTGCTGATGCTTCTGACCATCGATGGGGTGCATCAGCGCGCCCATTTCGATAAGCCGCCTCGTCACGTCAATGGTTTCTTGCAGGATGCGCTGCACGAGCTAATTTCGGCAGCAGTTCCTGCTGCATGAGCGCATCGCCGTCATGGCCTGCGCCTCTTGGTCGACGGTCGTACTCGAGAAGTCAGGCCAGGTCCGTGCGAGACGGTCTGATGCGGGCATTCGAGGTGTTTCTGCCGAAGAAGGGGACGTGTGACCTGTCAGTCGACCGTCTCACTGCAGGGTCTCGCGCCTGTGACCTATTGGAACGTATGGCCATGCACGATAGTCGCCGCCGCCACGGACCGTTTCAGGGGTGGGCTTTCGTATTTCGGGACGTCGCTGAGGAAAATGGCCGCCGGGTGCTAGAGAGTCCGACGTGCCACAACCCGTTTCATGCCGACATCGTGTTTCCAGAAGCAGCACGCTTTGCGAATGACGAACGAAAACGCCATGCTCACGAACTGGCCACAGCTGCCGATTGGCGAAACGTGTAGCAGTTGATCGTCCTGAGTGCCCCGGGGTGGAGGAAACGCCCGGGGCGGCCGGTCAGGTCAGGCGATACGGGCGAGCCCGCCGGCTAATCGTCCGTGACGAGAGCGCCGACGCCGGCACTCCGCATGTCGGATTCGAGGCTCTGCTTCTCGCAGCGAAGGCGGGCGCGTTCCTCGTAGGAGCGGGCGTAAAGTTTGGCGTGCTTCCTAAACCCGGAGATGCTGACCCGTTCGCTGGGATGTGACATGCGGCGGGTGTATCGCCCGATTACGTCCACCGCACCTTTCAACTGCGACTCGGCGGCGGCGAGCCTCTATTCGGTAGTGGCGTATCGGCGGACCAGCTGTCCGATGCGTTGGTCGTCGGGTTGAACGGTCATGCGTTCGTGTCGGGCGCCGGTCCGTCCGAGCGTAGCACCGAGGGCTGGAGGCGAACTTGCCCTGAGTGCGGTGTTCGCGAACACTCTTTCCGACGACGTATGAGCCCGTCAAGCGGTCAGACGGCACACGAAAGCGCGGAAACCGCCCTGAAATCTCGGAAAAGTAGTTTTCCGATCAAAGTGACCCACTTCCTGAGACTTCGCCAGTTGGTCATCCCTCATGCAATGCTGGTGCCATGGCCAATCTGCACGTTCGAGACATCCCGGACGACCTCTACGATCGTCTCGGGCACCATGCCCGTAAGAACGGGCTCACCATGCGCGCGATAGTGCTGAGCGCCGTGGAGCGTGAGTTGGCGCGCTTGGAGCGGCAGGAGCGCTTGGCTCGGCATCCGACGACAGACCTTGGTATCGACGCGGCGACGTTGATTGCTGAGGAACGGTTGCGGCGCGACCAAGAGATTGGGTGACCCGGAACATCGTCGACGCTTCCGCCGGGGTGGCATACCTGGTACGGGCGCCACCTAGCGCGTCGGTGACGAAGCCTCGCGACGGCTAAGGTCACGTAGCCTGGTTCGTTGCGACGCTTGCACGGTAAGGCGACGGCGTGATGCCGGGACGGAACGTCTCATCGGATGGCCCTGAGATTCTTTCGTATTACGAGGGGATTGATGAGGCGGGGCGGTTGGGGCGGGGGACTGGGCCGCTTTATCACCTGACGGACAGAGACGACCGGCTGTCTGCACTGCGTGAGGCACACCGCGTACTGAAGCCAGGCGGCCTGTTGATCGCCAAGGCAATAAGTCGGTTCGGTTCGCTTCCCTCCTGAGCGGTCTCACCAAGGGCCACATCGATGACCCAGACTTTGCTCCCATCCTGCGTCGGGATCTTGCGGAGGGGCAGCATCGCGGTCGTTCAGATGGTTTCAGTTTTTTCACCACGTCGTTCTTTCACCGGCCGGAAGAGCTTGAGTCGGAGGTCCTTGAGGCGGGCTTCGACCAGCCGGGTCTTTACGCGGTGCAGGGCGCAGCACTTGTCGCCACGGATCTCGAAGGGCGCATGTCGGACCCTGCGACGCGAGCGCAACTTCTCGGCTTGATCCGCTCTGTCGAACAGGAGCCAACGTTGCTCGGCGTGTCCACGCACTTCGTGGTTGCTGCCACGAAATGACCGCAGGCCGCGACGGTCAGTGACCGAACATACGCCCTCAACTATTGACGCGGCTATGGCGTAGATGACCGTCGCAACTCATGCGATGTTTGCACAACCACCGGTGATGTCGCATTTCACGCTAGTGGTAAGGCTTGCCGCCGGCCTGCTGCTCACTCGGTCATGGTGTTTGGTACGACGATTGCCGAAGCCGGAAGAGCCCAGGGCAGGAGCCCCGGAAGCGGGCTGCCGCGGCCGTCACGACTCGGTCTCCGGGAACGCTTGTACAAATGACACACTTTAGCGCGTACTATCCGCGCACTCCCCCCAATTCAGAAATAGGCCGCAGGGAGGCGAGGAAACAATGACCGGCTGGCGGCAAGTCGCGCGGCGCCCGTCGATTCGCTGAAGACCGGCGCCCGTCGGAGTCCGCTGCCACGCGCTTCGACGTCAGTGGCGTCTAACGCCTACCTCCACCACTCTCGCCGTGCCATAGCCTCACCGCCCGAAGCGACGTCGGCCATGCCACCAAGCGGTCGACGGCAATTCAGAGGTTGCCAATGTGGTTGCTGTCGCCGCACACGCGGCCATCGAACGTACGCACGGAGCAGACAATAGCTCGAAGCATCACAACAGGCTTTGCAACAATTACCGATACAGACACTCTCGCTAAGGGACGGTCATACCCGGTACCCGACGACTCGACCTACGCACTACTGTCCCGATCTATGCTCCGGCACTATCGCTCCACACACCGCAGCAGCGAAAACCAATCCGCGCAGACTAGCGCCACTCGACACCAAACAAAGCGAGCCGTAGAAAGAACTTTCACACACCGTGCCGAGACGACACATTGAAGATGCACTGCAACAGCGCCAGCCACGATCAATCTCCGCGACCGACTGATCCATCGCATTCCAACACATTTCCACCTAGCCCGACGTCACCTGCAAGCTCCCAATTCCTGACAACGAAAACTCCCGCAACCACGCTGACGCCGCAATGTCGACAGTGATAGAAAAAAGCTGCTTACCCTCCGCCACCGACAAAGTGCCTTATGAGCCCACAATGCTGCCAAACGTGGCTTTGTAGCCGAATCACCACGTGCACACCATGAGATTCTGCTGCTCAAGGGGTCACCGCGCCTGAAGCTGAATCAATGAATTCCCGCACAGCCACCGGAAAGACATTCAAAAAGTAGCCGGCCTCCTCATAAAGCTTATAGATTTCTTCGACATTCTTGCCAAGCTGGAAATTGGCATAGTTCTCATGAACCATCTGATTCCTAAGGTTGCCTATCTCCAAGAACGCCCGAATCGACTCTTCCAACCGCCGATCATCACGAACCTTAACTTTCATGTAATCGGCGAATTCTGGTCCGAACAAGCTATAGAAGCGATTTGCGTTGCGTCCCGGCCTAGAACTGCCACCCCAATCAAACATCTGGCTGAATCGCCGCGATATACCCTGATTAATAACAAACTGAACAAGGAGCTCGCTTCCGTCGCTCAAACTACTATACAGACCAACAATGACCTGACATAGACACACCTCGAAATAACTCGCCACCGCAATGACGAGCGTCTTGCTGAACGACTCTTCTGCACGTACCGATAACTGAAGCTGATTGGCAGAGCGCAGATACTCAACCAGTTCTCGGTGATCCTGCCACAATTCCTCAATTCGACCACCAATGCTCGGCGCATTCCCTGCCACGAGACTAAACCACCCGAATGATGTCTCGCGCTATACCAAGACGCCTTCGGACGTTCCCCTGGCTGGTCGTTTGACTTATCGTCGCACTCCTAAAGTCACTATCCTCCTTTAGCTCCTTTAGTGAATCAAGCTCTATTTTACCTCTCACGTTCAGACCCGCCTCGTATGGACCGCGGCACGTTGCGACAAAGACAGACTCGAAAATCATCGGGCTGAAGCGACCATTGATACTATGAAACGCGTCTGACGGCAGGTCCCCGCAGCTCACCAGGAATGAGTCTAAAAGGGCCTTGAACCTACCAAGGGTATCCTCGCTGAAAGACTTTGCTTCCTGTGAGAACTGATTTAGGAACTTTACCATCGAGGGCCTGTAAGACTCTTCATTAGTTAGCATCGCAAATCCGCGCAGAAGTATTTCAACATCCCTCATATGTATGTCTGGAATCTTCGTGCCTACAAGGTCGCGCCAGTCTTTCTCGGCGTTAGTCTTATACAGCATTTCATAGAATCTAGAATCAAATGTACATCGCCGAATCTCCTGCGGCTTTAAGTTGATTCCACCGGAGTTGAGTCTATTGAATACCTCATACATCGCTGCATCGCCTATTGGCCCGACCTGACGCACGATGATGTGCCTGATTGTACGGAGATCAAACGACCGACGGTGTTCGTCTTCTAAACTAAGATAGCTGCAGCGATGGAACCTGTTCGGATGTCCTGGGACACTCTCCGACAATGTGAGACGAAAGTCAGTAAAATAAGTATCGTCGCTTAGAATCTTATCGTCGATAGCGCTTTGTCCTTCAAGCATGAGTCGTAGATCGACTCTCTTTTCTTTTCTAGGGAACCTCCCCTTGATGAAGTAGTAAATGGACATCAGCCTCTGTTGCCCATCTATAACCAAATATTTGTTTCGCTGTTGCTCATACAGGAAAATTTGCGGTATGGGTAACCCGACTATGATTGATTCAATCAATCGTGATGCTCGTCTTATATCCCAAACAAAGTTCCGTTGGAAGCCGGGTATGACGACAACGTCCGAGTCTATGAAGTCGACGAGAGTCTTTGTGTTGAAGTCGTTCGGCGACGAAACTAGGTCGTATTGGTCGATCGGATATGAATCATCATCAACGTCCTCATCGTCGAAGTCTGGTTCGTAGTGATCATCTTCAGTTTTCTGGACTGCGACAGCCATGGTCATTGCGATGTCCCTCACGATTGGATCAGGGCCTCGATGCCCTACAAGCGTAGGCGGCAAAATGTCGGGCAACGGGCGGAGCACAGTATACGTGGGGCGGGATTCGACCAGCTGGGTCTTTACGCGGTGCAGGGTCCAGGACTTGCCGCCACAGACCTTGAAGGGCGCATGTTGGATCCTACGAAGCGAGCGCAGCTCCTGGACTTGATTCGTTCGGTCGAACAGGAGCCAACGTTGCTCGGAGCGTCCACGCACTTCGTGGTTGCTGCCACGAAATGACCGCGGACGCGAGATTCAGAGCAAGGGCTCGATGGCCGCGGATTCGAGCAGGTGGGGGCCGTTGTTGGCGACGGAGTTGACGGCGGGGCTGACGGGGTAGCCGGTGAGCACGTGGTCGGCGGCCGGTCGCAGCAGAGCGGCGCGCCAGGCCGGATCTTCGTGCTCGGCGGCCAGCCAGGCGTCCCAGTCGTCTTGCTCGAGAACGACCGGCATGCGGTTGTGGATTGCCGCCATGTAGGCGTTTGGCGCGGTGGTGATGATCGTAAAGGTGGGACCGAATTCGTCGTGCGACTCCCACAGGCCGGCCAGCGCCAACGGCTGTCCGTCGGCGCGATGGATATTGAGCGGCTGGCGCTTGCCTCGGGGACCGGTCCACTCGTAGAACCCGTCCGCCGGCACCAGGCAGCGGCGGGCGCGAAAGGCGGCGCGGAATGAAGGTTTTTCGGCAACGGTTTCGGCGCGCGCGTTGATGGTGCGGCGGCCGATGCGAGGATCCTTGGTCCAGAACGGAACGAGACCCCAGCGCATGACCTCGAAGCGCCGCGGGCCATCCACCACCACGGGCGCCTGCTGGGTGGGCGCGACGTTGAAGTTGGGCAAAGGGAGCGTGACGGGAGGTTCCAGCGGGGCCGTCTCGAAGTATTCGGCCAGGGCCTGGGGGCTTGAGCGGAGGTTGTAGCGGGCGCACATGGGGTGGTGACGAAGGTGTCCCGTGACATTGACATCGTGCCATGGCTGACAGCGACCGTGCCGAACTCTGGCCTGCCGCCGCGAGCTTGCGAAGTCAATTATGGACATAATTTACGACCAGTCGTATTATGTGTCCATATCATCTCAGCTTGATCGAGGATTGGTATGCGAACGATTGGAGCCGCGCAGTTCAAGGCCCAGTGCCTGGCGCTGTTGGACCAACTTGAGTCCGATGGCCTGATCGTTACCAAGCACGGCAAGCCCGTCGCGCGGGTGCTGCCCTATGCCCAGCAGGAAGCGGACCTGATTGGGAGCCTGGGAGACAAGGTGAAGGTCAACGGCGACATCCTGTCGACAGGGATCCGATGGGACGCCGATGCTCAACCTTGACACCCACATACTCATCCACGCGGTCAGCGGCAACCTTCGGCCCACCGAACAGCGGCTGCTGGCCCGCAACCGGTGGTCCATTTCGTCCATCGTGCTGTGGGAGTTGGCCAAGCTGGTTCAGCTCGGACGAGTCGACATGGATCTGGATGACCGGGAGGTCGTGCGGGTTCTGAGCCGCTTGCACCGCTGGCCCATCGATCTGCAGGTTGCTCGCGCCTCGACCCGGCTCGATTTCAGCAGCGATCCGGCCGATGAAATCATTGCCGCCACGAGCCTGGTGCATGACGTCCCCCTGCTGACGAGGGACCAGACCATCCTGACCTCAACGTTGGTCCCGCTGGCCGTGGACATCGAATGACCGCGCGCTAAGGAAAACGCGACCAACCAAGACAGCGGCCTGGGCAGGGTGGCGCCTCGTTCCGTCGCGCTCCATGCCGGCAGACGCCCACCGTGGCGGCAGCGTGCCGTGGAAGACCCGATGTGTTCGCTTTTTGTTTGGTATCATGGCGTCCCGTACTACCCAGGGTCTTCCGCTGCCTCTCTTCGACACCGAGCGTCCCGCCGCGCTGCGGCTGGCCGTTAATGAAATCGAACAGCGCTGGGGATTGCATGCGGCGGGCCGGCTGTTTGGCGTCAGTCCGCCGGAGGCCGGGTTCTCGACCGGCATCGGTGCGCTGGATCAGGCCACCGGGTTCGACGGGATACCCCGAGGTCGCCTGAGCGAACTGACCGGCCCGCCCGGCAGTGGGGCACTGACGCTGGGGTTGCGGGTGCTGGCCGCGGCGCTGGATGGCGGTGGGTTGGCGGCCTACGTTGATCTGCCCGGCACGTTCGCGCCTACCGCGGGCGTGGCTCTGGGACTGGATCTGTCGCGGCTGGTGGTGGTGCGTCCGCCGGACGCCGAGATGGCGCTGCAGGCAGCCGCCACGCTGTTGCGCAGTAATGCCTTCGAGGCCCTGCTGCTGGATCTGGAAACCGGCCGGCCGCGCGCCAACCGATGGTCCCAGCTCGCCGACCTGACGGGGCGCGGGGCGGCTGGTCTGGTGGTGGTGACGACGGCCGGCGGCCCGCGCGTTGCCGGGCTGCCTTACCTGGCCTCGCTGCGCCTGGGCGTGGCCTGCCGGGGCTGGCGCTGGCAGCGCAGCCGCCTGACCCAGACGCCGATGGGGCTGACGCTGGAGGTTCGAGTGCTGAAGTCCCGCAGCGATACGGGTGTTCAACACCTCGTGGTTGACTGCCCGTTTCTGAGGAGGTCCGGTGGACCGCAAGACGCTCTGCCTCTGGATTCCGCACTTCCGGACCACGGTGGAAGCTCGGACGCAGCCGTCATGGTCGGAACAGCCGCTGGCGATCTACGCGCGGCAAGCTAACCAGCGGCGGCTGATCGAAGTTTCCGAGGCCGCCCACGCCGCGGGGCTACGGCAAGGGATGGCGGTCAAGGAGGCGGCGCAGCGCTGTCCGGAGGGCGTATACGTACCTGACGATCCGCCGCGCTATGCCGGCGCGTTCGAGTCGGTCCTGGACGTGCTGGATCACTTCTCACCCGTGGTGGAAGACGCCGGGGTGGGGCTGGCGTTTGCCGACGCGGCCGGCCTGGAGCCGCTGTACGGCGCCGACGCGGCGCTGGCCGCGCGGGTGCGCCGCGATATCGAGGCGGAAACCGGCCAAGCGGCGCATATCGGACTGGCGACAGGACGCCTGGCGGCGGAAGTGGCGGCACGCACGGCGGGGGACGCAGCCGTGGCCGTGGTTTCCAGCAACGATCGGGCGTACCTGGCCGAACAACCCGTCGACCGGCTTCCGCTGCCGGAGCGGACGATCGCCCACCTACGCGTGCTGGGCATCGCCACGATCGGCGCGTTCGCCGATCTACCGGCCAATGCGGTACGGACGCGTTACGGGACCGAGGGCGCGCTGGCACGGCGGCTGGCGCACGGCAAGGATCCACAAGCTCTGAAGGGTCGAACACAACCGATCGTTCTACGCGAAGCGATCGACTTTGAGTGGGAAGAGCACAACGTTGACCGCCTGACGTTCGCGCTGCAGGCCCTGGCGCAGCGCCTGGCCACGCGGCTGGCCAACCGGGGGCTGATGGCCCAGCAGGTTGGCAGCCAGATCGAGCGTTCCGACGGCACGGTCCAGCAGTTCGCACTGGCTCTGCCCGAGCCGTCCGGCGGCACCGCCACCCTGCGTGATGCGGCCCGCTGGCGTCTGGAGGCGTGGGCCGGCGCCGCCCAAACCGACGCCGCCGTGCAGGAGATTCCACTCCACCGACCCGGGGTCGTCCGCATCAGCCTGGACGTGCGGCACCTGGTCCCGGGGGCAGGCACGCAACGGTCTCTGCTTGGTCACCGCTCGGAGCGCGTGGCGCGCGCCAACCACGCCAGCAGCCGTCTGCGGGCGCAGTTGGGCAACGATTCGGTGTTCCGCATGGAGCTTTGCCCCGAGGCCTGGACGCTTGAGACAGCCGCCCGCCGGGTTGACGCCTACGTTGAGACGGGCGCCCAGCACGATGCCCCTTCGCTCTCCACGGCCTGGCTGGCCGGCCTGGCGGGCGCGCGCGGTCTCACGCGCCTCTTCACCCCGCCCCGTCCAGTCCGTATCAGCACGATCGACGGCGCCAGCCAGGTCACGCTCGATGGGACGACGAGGAAGGTGGCCGCCCGCTACGGGCCGCAGCGGGTACAGACCGGGTGGTGGGCGGAAGCCATCGACCGCGACTACCTGCACGTGCAACTGGATGACGGCCGCGGGTTGGTGCTTTACCGCGACCGCGCCCAGTCGTGCTGGTTTGCCCAGGGGGCTCTCGATTGACCCGCCCCGCCTACGCCGAACTGCACGCGCACAGCAATTTCTCGTTTCTGGACGGCGCGTCGCATCCCAAGGAGATGGCGGCGCGCGCCGCCGAGCTTGGGCTGGCAGCCCTGGCGATCACGGACCACGACGGGGTCTACGGCGCAGTGCGGTTCTGCCACGCGGCGCGCGAGCACAGCCTGCACCCCATCGTGGGCATGGAAGCCAGCATGACCGGCGGGCATCACCTGACCCTGCTGGCGCGCGACCGGGAGGGCTACGCCAACATCTGCCGGCTGGCCACCGCGGCGCACCACGACCGACCCAAGGGGACGGCGGAACTCGACCTGGAAACCCTGGCGCGGCACACGCGCGGCCTGGTGGGACTTTCGGGCTGCCGGCAGGGCGCTATTCCGGCGGCGGCGCTGGCTGGGGACAGCCGTCAGGCCACTGACCTGGCGGGGACGTACGCCGAGATGTTCGAGGACGGCTGCTTTTTCCTCGAACTGCAGGAGCATCGCCTGGAGACGGAGCACCTGGCCAACGCCGGGTTGCTGGAGGTCGCGCGGCACACCGGCCTGCCGCTGGTGGCCACCAACAACGTTCACTATCACGACCGGGCGCGTGCGCGACTGCAGGACGTGCTGGTCTGCATCAAACACACCGTCACGCTGGAAACGGCGGGGCGGCGGCTACGACCAAACCATGAGTTCGTGCTGAAGTCCGCCGAGGAGATGGCCCGGCTATTTACCAGCGTCTCAGAGGCGATCGCCAACACCCTGCGGATTGCCGAGATGTGCGACTTTGACCTGAGCCGCAAGCTCGAGTACGGCCTGCCGGCGTATCCCACGCCCAACGGCAAGTCCGAATACGGCTACATGGAGCGTCTGGTCTGGGAGGGCGTGCGGCGGCGGTACCCCGACCTGGACGAGACGGTTCGCCAGCGCGTGCGGCAGGAACTGGGGTACGTCAAGGACCTGGGGCTGGCGGGCTACTTCCTGACCGTCCGCGACCTGGTGGCTTTCTGTCACCGCAACGACATCCTGGTCAACACGCGCGGCTCGGCGCCGGGCTCGATCCTCTGTTACGTCCTCGACATCTCGATGGTCGACCCCATCGCCGCCGGGCTGATGTTCGAGCGGTTCATGTCCCCGGATCGGGATGAGCCGCCCGACATCGACCTGGACATCGAGCACCAGGAGCGCGAGCGGGTCATTCAGTACGTCTACCAGCGCTACGGCCGGCGGCGGGCGGCCATGGTGGCGAACGTCATCTGTTTTCGTGGGCGCTCCGCCATCCGCGACGTGGGCAAGGCGCTGGGGCTGCCGTTGGCCCAGGTGGACCGACTGGCCCAACGGCTGCAGTGGCATCCCAGCGTTGAGATGCCAGACCCGGACCAAGCCGGCGGCGACGTGCCGCGCGAGGTCTCCAATCGCGTGGGCCGTGAGCTGCTCGAACTCAGCAGGCAGATCGTCGATTTCCCCCGACACCTGGGCATCCACACCGGGGGCATGATCATCTCGTCGCGTCCGCTGGACGCCTCGGTGCCGATCGAGCCGGCGACGATGGACGGGCGAACCGTGGCGCAGTGGGACAAGGACGACTGCGCGGACGCCGGGCTGCTGAAGATCGACCTGTTGGGCCTGGGCATGTTGACCCTGATCCAGCGAGCCTTCCGGCTGATCGAGCAGCAACACGGCCGGCGCCCGGGGCTGGCGGATTTCAGCTTCGACGACCCCAAGGTCTACGACGCGATCTGCGCGGCCGACACCATTGGCACGTTCCAGGTGGAAAGCCGCGCCCAGATGCACGTGCTGCCGCAGACCCGGCCGCGGTGCTTCTACGACCTGGTGGTGCAGGTCGCGATCATTCGACCCGGTCCGATGACTACCAAAATGCACCGGCGCTGGATCCTGCGTCGCATCGGGCAGGAGGCGACCGACCCGGTGTGGCCCGGCCTGGCGTCCGTGCTACAGCGCACGCTGGGGCTGCCGATCTTCCAGGAGCAGTGTCTGCAGATCGCCATGGTCGCGGCCGGGTTTACGGCGACCAAGGCCGATGCGCTGCGACGGGCGATGAGCCGGAAGCGTTCGCTGGCGCACATCCAGGCGCTGCAGGACGACCTGATGCAGGGCATGGTCCGCAACGGCATCCCGGCGTCGACGGCTGAACAGATCTACGCGCAGATCGAAGGCTATGCGGGCTATGGATTTCCCGAGGCGCATTCCTGCGCCTTTGCGCTGCTGGTGTACGTCTCGGCGTGGCTGAAGGTGCACCACCACGCGGAGTTCAGCTGCGCGATTCTCAACAGCCAGCCGATGGGCTTCTACAGCCCGCACACGCTGGTTGGCGACGCGCAGCGGCACGGGGTGACGGTGCATCCCGTGGACATTCAGCACAGCCGCTTCGAGTGCATGATCGAGCCGGACGGCGCGGTGCGGCTGGGCTATCGCTACGTGAAGGGCCTGGGGGAGGCCTACCGCGAGCGTCTGGACGGCGAGTTCGCCCGCGGGCCGTATCGCTCACTGGAAGGCTTCTGCCGCCGGACGCGGTTGCCAATCAACGTATTAGAAGGGCTGGCCACGGCGGGGGCCTTTGGGCGCCTGGGGCTGAGCCGGCGCGAGGCCCTCTGGCAGGTGCAGGCTTACGCTCCCGCAGCCCACGGCGGCGAATTGCCGGGGCTGGCGGCCGAACTGGAGGAACCGGTGGCGCTGCCGCCGGCCGACGCGCTGGTACAGGCACGGATGGACTTTGCCGCCACCGGCCTCTCCACCCGCTGGCGCGGTCTGGAGTTCCTGCGGCCAGCCCTGGCCCAGGCCGGTGTGCTGCGCGCCGTCGATCTGCCGACCCTGGCGGCCAGCCGGCCGCGCCCTCAAATCCGCCGGGTCTCAATGCCAACGGCCGTTCGCCGGCCGAGCCAGCGAACGCGCGAACGATCCGCTACTGGGAAGCCGGGTTACGGTGGAGGGTGCCTGCCCCGCCACATCGCCGCAGGGCGCTATGGCGAGCGTGCCCGTCGCACCGGAAACAGCTACGACGGGCGCGGCAGCGGCCAGCAATTTCAGGGCCTGGGCGATAGCGGGGTTCCCGACGCCCTGCGCGAACAGGCCCGCACGGGAATCATGGTTACCGTGGCCGGCATCGTGATCAACCGCCAGCATCCGCCCACCGCGCGCGGATACACCTTCCTGTCGCTGGAAGATGAAACCGGGCTGGTGAACGTGATCATTCGTCCGGACGTCTTCACCCGTTACCAGCGGGCGATCCTGGATTCGCCGGTGATGATGGTTGTCGGCGAGCTCCAGGACGAGCATGGGGCGGTGCAGGTGATGGCCCACACCTGCAGGCCCGTCACGTCCGACTGCCTGGGCACGCCGCCATCCCGCGACTGGCAGTAGACGCGCGTAGGTCCAGGCGGCTAGTTGGAGTGAAAGTGCGTTCGGATGACGTGGTTCAGCAGGTCTGCCGTGCACTCGGCACAGAAAATCGTGCGGGTTTCGTGTTCTTCCTGAGCAAATGCCAGCAGTTGCCCGACATCGGGCGCGAAGCGCAGCGCGCAGCGGTTGAGGCAGCTCAAGCTGCCGCGCGCGGTTTCCACATTGGTCTGACGATTGCCGGCGGGCAGTTCCAGCACGCGGCCAAACGCATTGATGGCCAGCCGTCGCAATGCCGTCTGCCGCAGGGCCCCCTCCGAGATGGCGCGCAGGCGGTGCACGGACAGCACGGCGGCCAGGTTGGGCCGGCAGCTGGAAAACACGTGCGGATCACTCCGCGGCGAGATGTTGTGCTCGGGAGCGTCCCGCAAGTCATGGTCCAGGACGGCCACGTCGTAGTGCGGCCCGGCCTGCTGCCAGGGTTCCCGCTCGAGCGTGCGAATGAAGCGAGGCCCGACGATCTGGCCGTTATCCTCGTCCAGGCTTTGCTCCACGTACCAGAGCGTGCTCCAGTAGGGTGACCCGCGCGGAAGCTGCGGGATGACCCAGGTACCGAACGGGCGCAGTTGCCCCCGCTCCACACTGAACCCGGCACGCTGGCCCAACACCAGCGCAACTTCCTGCAAGTGCGCGATCGTGGAGACGACCGTTTCGGCTTCCCAGCTTTCGACGCCGGGTGTCCACTGGAACGAGATGGATTTCATGGATCAGAGCGGCGCGCGGCGTTCGGCCGTAAGACTGCGCGTATTCCTCGGGCCTCGTTCATACTGATATGAGTATGCGACGCCTGCCACGATGCGTGTGAGACCCGACTCAGCCGAGCGCCTGATGGTGATGGACCTGGGGCCCTGGGTCCGCGCGGGCATTTACGCGCGCGGCCCGGGCGGCTACCGGATCCTGGCTGTCGGCTCAGCGCCGTCCACGCTGGATGCGCCGCACTTCGATCTCACCCCGGCCTTTGAGGACACGCTGGCCGACGCCGCCGCCCGGGCCGGCAGCTTCGCCTTTCCGCACCCGCCGTATGACGGACCGCTGTCCGATCGGGCGCCCGACATCGCGGCCGTGACGGGGGATGACGCGGTCAGCAGGCCGACGGCGTTCCTGATGGGCAACCTGGTGCAGCGCGACCAGGACGAACTGACCCGCACGATGGCCGAAGCCGGATTTGAGCAGATCGGCCACGCCACCACGTCCGTGCGCGGCTTTCGAGAGCGCGTGGACGGGCCGGCGGCGCTGGACGTGATCGTCTCGCTCAGGCCCGACACCATCGTTATCCCCCTCACCGACGACGATACGGGCGAAAGCCTGGACTACGTGGCCGACCTGCTGGCTGGCGGGCTGGCCAGCCACGAGTCCGGCTACCTCCCGAGCGTGGTCTTGCTCTATGGCGGCGTGCCGGAGCCGACGGCCTGCGAGCGCCTGCACGCCGCGATGCCTACCACGGTCTTTCAGGTGTACGGCGGCTCACCGACCGAGCCGATGGACATGGGCACGCCACTGGCCGCGCTGCAGGATGCAGCCCGCGCCGTTCAGCGGCGGAGGGCGGCGGACCGCGTGGTTCCGCTCACGGTGAGCCGGGCGCCGCAGGTCTCGCGGTCTGATGCGCTGGGCGCGGCGACGCAGGCACTGAGCGCTGGTCAAGAACTTGACGTCGGCGTGATCTCCTTCGACTACGGCGACGTGACGGCCGTGACCGTGCACGGCGGAGCGCCGGCGTTGACGCGGCTGGGCTCGGCGCGGCCCCAGGGTCGACCGTTCCATCTGGGGCTGCACACGCCCATCGACCGGGTCGCGCGTTGGACGGCGGACGAACCGTTGCCGGAGGCTCTGCAGGTCTTCGTGCTTGAGCGCACGGCCCATCCAACGGCGCTGCCGGCCACATCCTCGGAATTGCAACTGGCGCACGCAATCTGGACCGCGGCGGCGCGGGAAGCCCTGAGCGAGTCCGCCGGACGCCGCGGCCAGCCGCCGACGGTTGACCTGGCGGTGATCACCGGCGACATCACCCGCACGCTGGCGCGACCCGTGCAGGCGGCCCTGATGCTGATCAACAGTCTGGAATCCGCCGGCGTGACGCAACTGGCGCTGGACGCCTCAAATGCGCTGGCCATGAGCGGGTGTCTCATTCAGACGGGGCTCCCGGCCTCGGTAGAGTCCTCGCTCGTTCGCCTGGGCGCCTGCGCGGCGCTGCGCGGCGACGCCTCGTTGGGTAACGCGGCGGTTGCCGTGGAAGTCCAGCCGGTCGGCGCCGCCGTGATCGAGCGTGAGGTGACCGCAGGCTCGATGGATGTCATTCAGTGGGAAGCGGACGTGGAAGCCGAAGTGCGCATCTGGCCAGCGCCCGAGTTCGACGCGGGATTGGGCCACGGACGGCCTGTGCATCTGCGCAAGCCAATCGTGGCCGGGAGCATTGGCCTGGTGATCGACGCGCGCGGTCGCCCGCTGGTATGGCCGGACGCTCCGGATGCACGCCAGGCCTGGGTGGGGCAGTGGCACCGCGCCCTCAACGCCTATCCCGCCGCGCCGCCGCGTCGTCGGGACGCTTCGCATGTCACCTGAGCCGGTGGACCGCCACGCGCTGCCGCGTGGCGTCTTCATAGGGCGGCTGCGCCGCCGGCACCCGCTGCCGTTTCCCGGCCGCATCCTGGTCGACGCCGGCGACACCGTCGTCCCGGGCCAGATCTGGTGTCGCGGACGACTGCGGAGCGGCGTGGTGGTGGTTGATCTGCCGCGCCTGCTTCAGGTTCAGCCGGACGAGGTACGCGACCTGATGGAGGTTGAGCCTGGCGTTACGGTCGAAGCCGAGACGCTGCTGGCGGGCACGCCAGGCCGGCTGCGCACGAGTCGTCAATGGCTGGCGCCCACGCGCGGGATGCTGACTGAAGTCAATATGCGAACCGGCGTGGCGGTCTTCGTCCGCGAGGTTCGCGATTCCGCTCTTTACTGCCGTCTCGGCGGCGAAGTTGTGAGTGTGGACTCAGAGGACGGGATCGTGGTTGAGGGCGAAGGCGTGGCGGTGGCCGGTGCCCTGGGCGGGGGCGGACGTGCGTACGGGACGTTTCGCTTTGTGGAGTCGGGCGAGCGACCCGAGGGGAAAGCCGACGGTCTCGAGCCGGGCATTCTGGTCACGCCGGATCCGCTGCGCGCCGACTGGGTGCGCCGCGCACTGGAAACAAAGGCCGCGGGAATCGTAGCCCCGTCAGCCGACGCCGAAATGGTGACGGGGTTGGGACTGGCCCCGACCATCGCCGGTCTGGCTGCTCCCGAGGGCAGCTACGGCCAGCCGCCGCAGGTGATCGTGCTCACTGGAGGTGCGGGCTTCGCCCGGATGCCGCACGCGCTGCAGGACGTGTTCCGGGCCACAGAAGGCGAGGTTGGCGCCGTCATCGGCGCGCGACGGCCCGGGCAGTCAGAAGTCCTGCTCCCGCCGGTGGCCGCCGAGGGCCTTGCGCAACGCACGGCCGAAGGTCTGCCCGTGCGTCTGGCCAGCGGTTCCGCGGCGGGCGCCGAAGGGATCGTGCTGGGTGATGCGCCAGACGTCGGCCGCATGAGCTCGGGCATAGCCACGCGCTTCGTGCGGGTGCGACTGGCGGAGGGCGGCGTGGCGATCTGGCCCACGCCCAATCTGGCGACGCTCGCGTAGCGCGGGGCTACATTCGTTCGGGAGCGGCGATCCCCAGCAAGCCAAGCCCGTTGGCCAGCACCTGCTGCACGGCGCGCACCAGTTCCAATCGCCGGGCCGTCCGGGCGGCGTCGTCCGTCACCACGCGGTGCTTGTTGTAGTAGGAATGAAACACGCGCGCCAGCTCCAGCAAGAAGTGCGTCACGCGGTGCGGTTCGCGGTTCAGGCAGGCGTCCTCCACGACTTCGGGAAAGGCGAGCAGGCGGCGCGCCAGCGCGACGTCGTCGGGCGTAAGGGCCGCCGCCGCCGCGGCCTTGGGGGCGGTTGCCGCGGTTCGCCGGATACCGGCGCAACGCGCATGGGCCATCTGGATGTAGTAGACCGGGTTTTCGGGGTCTTCGCGCTTCGCCAGTTCCAGGTCAAACTCCATCTGGCTATCAATGGCTTTGGATAGGAAGAAGTAGCGGGTAGCCGCCGAACCCACCTCGTCCAATACCTCACGCAGGGTCACGAACTTGCCGCTGCGCTTGCCCTGGCGGCCGAGTTCGCCGTCGGTCCGAATGCCGACCATCTGTGTGACCAGGATTTCAAGCCGGGCGGCGTCGGCGCTGACGTCCAGCGCCTGCATGGCCGCGTGCATGCGGGCCACGTGCCCGTGGTGATCCGCACCCCAGACATCAATCACGCGCTCGAAGCCGCGAGTTTCGAACTTGTCCCGGTGATAGGCGATGTCGACGGCAAAGTAGGTGGGGTCGCCGCGTGAACGCACCAGCACGTTTTCGCGGTCGTCCGCGCCCGCGCCGCCGATGAACCAGGCAGCGCCGTCGCGCAGCGCAACGAAGCCCTGCTCGTCCAGGGCGCCAATCACCTCGGCCACGTCACCCCGGTCGCGCATGGCCTGCTCGGAGAACCAGACGTCAAACTCGATGCCCAGGTCATCGAGGTCACGTCGAATCTCCGCGAGGCCGATCCCTACGGCCCGGTCCTCGAAGGCTCGGGCGTCGCTGGGAGCACCATTGCCAAGCCAGCGCGGGCCGTCGTCGCGCGCGATCTGATCGGCCCAGGTCGCGATGTAGTCGCCCTGGTAACCATCCGCGGGAAAGGGCGCCTCCGACCCAAGGGCCGCCGCGTAGTAGTGATACACACTCTGACCCAGGATCTCGACCTGACGCCCGGCGTCGTTGACGTAGTACTCGCGGGTGACGTCGTAGCCGCAGGCTTCAAGCAGGCGGGCCAGGGCATCGCCAACAACGCCGCCGCGGCCGGCGCCGGCGGTGAGCGGACCCGTGGGATTGGCGCTTACATACTCCACCTGCACGCGCGCGTTCCGTCCGACATCGGACCCCCCATACCCGGCGCCGGTCTCGATGACGGTCTGCAACTGTTCCAGAACCCAGGCGTCGTCGATCCAGAAGTTGATGAACCCCGGTCCGGCCGTTTCGACGCGGCGAACGGCGGGCGACGCCGGCAGGTGGGCCACGATTGCGTCGGCGATTTTTCTGGGCGGGGCGCGCACAATCCGGGCCAGGCGCAGTGCCTCCGAACTGGAGTAGTGGGCCAGGTCGTCGTCGCGCCGCTCCAGCGCAAACGTCACCTGCGGCGTGGCGGCGACCGCGCCGGTGGCCTGGGCCGCAGCCAGCCCTTCGGACAACAATGCGGAAAGCCGATCGCGAATCATGGTGGTAGGCCCGCAGCTTGCTGGGTCGTGCCGTCTGGGCACGCGCGGGAGGCTTTCGAAGTATAGCGAGATGGCTGGTGGCCAGACGTCAGCGGCCGCTGACGAGAGGAGGCGGGGCGGCGCAGCGGCGCCTGTGGTGGGCGACTGGTTTGCGGGCGCCGATTCACTTTAGTAACACAAGCAAGGTGCGCTCCGGCTGGCCTTGCGTGGGGCTGAGACGTGGTCGCCAGAGAGTGGCGCGCGAGTTGCAGTATCCGCGGTGCAGAACGCGGCAGTATGGGGCTGCCGCCCTGTGTAGTAACTGCGGTAAAGATCTCTTGCACGGCCGGTCACCCCGCATCCGCTACTACGCCTTCCTCGTTGCGGTCTTCGGCTTCATGGCTGTTGGCGGAGTGGTGCTGGGCGCCGAGCGGATACCTTTCTCCGCCCCGATCATCGCGATGGGGCTGCTAACCGCGGTCAGCGGCGCGGTGATTGCGATGACGCCGGTATCCACCGCGAGCCGCTATCAGCGTCGCGCCCATGCCTATCTGCGCAGCAACCCGGAACTGGCGCCGCAGGACCTCTCGCGGGCTATCGAACTGGATGCCAACGACCGCAGCCTGCTGGTTGACCGTGCGCGGCTGTACCGCCGCCTTGGTCGGTACCGCGAGGCAGCCGCCGACTTGCAGGCCTATCTGCGACAGACGCGTGGCGAGCCGCCCGCCCGCGTCGACCAGGCGCGTACGCTGTTAGAGCGCGTTGAAGCCAGCGGCGGTCTCCGTCTGTGGGAGTTCCGAGGGAGTTCGCCCTGCCGCCCAGGCGTCAGCGATCCGGCGCACGAGAGCCGCGGTAGCCGCCGGACCCGACGCGCCGGCGCCCACTTCAAACGTCCACGCACCGTCGAATCCGATTTCGATCAGGGCCGCGCTGACGCGGCGCCAGTTTACCGTGCCCAACCCCGGCGGCCAGTGCCGGTCCTCCACGGCGTCGGTGTCCTGCATGTGGAGAGCGATCAGCCGCTCGCCCGCGATGCGCGCCTCGTCGGCGGGGTCCAGCCCGTTGTTGTTCGCGTGCCCGGTGTCCAGGCAGATGCCCACGGTCGACGGGTAGTCGTCCACCACGCGGCGCAGGTCCTCCATCCGGCACAGCGGTCGCGGCTGGCCTTTCAATTGCAGGTTTTCGCACGCCAGGCGGATGCCCAGCGACTCGGCCTGGGCGGTCAGCGTGTCCAGTGAACGCCGAAACGCGCCGATGTGTAACTCGAGGTCTTCAGCGCGCACCTCCCTACCGCTGGGATGCACGATGGCCGCGAATCCTCCTAGCGCGGCGAACGGCTCAAAGCAGGAAACCACGGTGGCGACGGCCTGCTCGCGCACCGAATCGTCCAGGGCCGCCAGGTTCACGTCGGCGATCTGGGGGTGAACCGTGCGGGCCCACACGCCGTGGTGATTCAGGATGCGGCGGCGCTGCCCGGCCGTACGGTCGTCGACCAGGTCCTTGGATGCGAACAATTCGCACTGCGTGAAGCCGGCGGCGGCCACATCGGCGATGACGCGGTCGAACGGCACGGCGTTGTCCCACATCGCGGTGGCCAAGCTGTAGGTGGGCATGGTTAGCGTCCCCAATCGCGCGGATAGCGAAAGTCTCGATCAATCGTACGGTTCGAGAGCTTGGCAATCAGCGGCAGCCGCCGCTTGAACTGCGAGCGGACCACGCGGCGCTGCAAGTCGTGGACCAGGTCGGCCTCGAACCCGCCGGCTATCAGGTCGTCGGCCGCGTACATCTCGTCGATCAACAGGTAGAGCGCCTGATCGGCGTGCTCGTAGTCGAAGCCAAGCTCGTCTTCGTCGGACTGCCCGGCCCACAGGTCAGCGCTCGGCGCTTTCTCGCGGATTGCGCGCGGCACGCCCAGGGCCGCGGCGAGGGAGCGCACCTGAGTCTTGTACAGGTCGCCGATCGGGTTCACAGCGCTGGCCATGTCGCCGAACTGGGTCCCGTAGCCGAGCAGCAACTCCGTCTTGTTGCTGGTCCCCACGACCAGGCCGCCAAAGGCTTCCGACTGGTCGTAGAGGGCGATCATGCGGGCGCGGGCCATGATGTTGCCGCGCCGCAGCGGGCTTGGGTCGTCGTCCAGTTCGCCGAGCAAACCGTCAACTGCCGCCGAAATCTCGATTAGCGTTGACGGTATGCCCAACTGATCGACCAGGGTCTCGGCGTCCCCGCGGCTGGCTGGATTACTGGTGCGATAGGGCATCAGAACCGCCAGCACGCGCTCGGGGCCGAACGCACGGGCGGCCAGGGCGCAGCTGACGGCCGAGTCGATCCCGCCGGACAGCGCCACCACAGCGCGCTGGATGCCGAACTTTCCAATCTCGTCGCGGATAAACGCTTCGAGGATCCGGCAGGTCAGGCTCGGGTCCAGGTTCAGTCCGCGCCGCGCCCGCTCGCGCAGGTCCAACTCAGCCGTCATCCAGCCAATGCCGCCGGGCAGCGATGCGCGCGAACTCGCGCCCGTTGAGCGCCACGTCCTCGTCCCGCCGCAGCGGTAGGCGCGTTCGCTGCCGGCGCAGCGGAGCGTCGGCCAGGGTCGCGACCACGAGCGCCTCCTCAAAGTCGGGCGCTCGCGCCACCACTTCGCCATCGGGGCCGATGACCTCGGACCCGCCCCAGAAATTTACGCCGTCCTCGAACCCGACGCGGTTGCAGTGCACGATGTAGCAGACGTGCAGTTGGGCGTAGAGCCGGTTGATGCCGCGCCAGGTCTCGGCGGATCCCAGTTCGTGCGTGCCGCCCGCCACGCCACGGCCGGGGCTGCTGGAAAGTCCATAGATCACGTCGGCTCCGTCGGCCGCCACGATGCTGGCGGTGGTGGGGTGCCAAAGGTCTTCGCAGATCAACAACGCCTGCCGGCCGAAGCGCGTGTCGAAGGCGCGCACCGCCACGCCACCAGCCAGGTCCCGCGCCTCGTCAAAGAGGCCGTAGGTCACCAGGTAGACCTTGTGGTGGACGTGCACGAACTCGCCGTTGTGCAGGTAGCCGGCTGCCGGCAGGAACCGGTGGTCCGAGGTCTCTTCGACGAATCCAAAGATCACGTCGACCTTGCGGCTGGCTTCAAGAAGGGGGTCCAGCCGGGGATCGTCCCGGCGCAGGGCTACGTCGGGCACCAGGTCGCTGAGGAAGTAGCCGGTCAGCGACTGTTCGGGAAACATGACGACGTCGGCCGCGACCGCCGCGGCCTGGTCGATGTAGTCCAGGTGCAGCGCCATGTTGTGTTCCAGATCGCCTAAGGCAGGCCGAATCTGGGCCAGCGCCAGCCGAATGTCCTGCACGGCGCCTCGCCGTTCGCTCGGGTGGCGCCAGTCTAGCGGCGAGAACCGGCCCGGATGTGGGCCGTAGCGATTCGCACAGAAGCTTGGTGAGGCGTGCCTATACTCGAAGTGCATAGGTTTCGTTGATCCGCCCATGATGCAACCCCCACCGCCCACGCCGACGCCCGTCATTTCCCGCCTGATCGTCGGGCTCCTCGCCCTCACTGTCGTCCTGGGGACCGGCGGCGGAGCGGTGAGCGGTTATCTGGCGGGACGCGCAGCCGCACCCTCGCAGCCGGCCGTGCCCATCGCGCTGCAGCGACCGGCGCCCGCCGCGACCGCTGCCGCGGCCCTTCCCGGCGCCCCGACCTCCTACGTAGACCTGCTTGAGCAACTCATTCCGGCCGTGGTCACCGTTGAAGTGCGGCAGGGCACGCGCAATCGCGGCACGGGGATCGGCACCGGATTCTTCTACGGCACCGACGGCCGAATTCTCACCAACGCCCACGTGCTTCCCGAGGGAACAAATGGGCAGGTGCGGATCACGCTGTCCGACGGCCATCGGATTTCCGCAACAATTCTCGGACGCGACGTGTGGGGGGACGTGGCCATTCTCCAGGCGGAGGGCGGGCCTTTCCCAGCGCTGAAGTTGGCCGGCGAAACGGAGCTACGGATCGGTGAGCCGGTCCTGGCAATCGGCAGCCCCCGCAACTTCCGCAACACTGCCACCTCGGGCATCGTCAGCGGTCTCGATCGCCTGATCCCGCGTACCGTCAACACCGAGAGCGGTCCGATGGCCATTCCGTTGCGGGGCTTGATCCAGACCGATGCCGCCGTCAATCAGGGCAACAGCGGCGGTCCCCTGGTCACCGCGGACGGGCGCGTGGTCGGCATCAACACGGCCGTGCAGTCCAACGCCAACGACATTGGGTTTGCCTTGCCGATCGCCAGCATCGTTCGTCGGTTGCCCGAGCTTGAATCCACCGGCACGGTGGCTCGGGGCTTGCTGGGAGTTCGCTATCAGTTGATCGATCCCGAACTCGACAGCTTTGCCGGATCGCCGTACGCCTACGCCGTGGGCATCACCGCGGTGATGCCCGACACTACCGCCAGCGCCGCGGGTGTCGCGGCGAGCGACCTGATCGTCGCGATCAATGGAGAGTCGCTGACACGCGACTTCACGCTATCGCACGCCATCGATAACGCGACGGTGGGAGAGACGATCACCCTTTCGGTGCGCCGGCAGGGTCAGCCGCTGGAGCTTCAGGCAACCCTGGTGCAGCGACCACGGGCTATCAGCACGACGCCGGGGGTGGCGCCACCGAACTGATACGGCGAGTGTCAGGCGTCGCTTGGCCTGCCGTGCGCACCACCGCGCGGCCTGGCAAGGACGGACTGGCTGCAAGTCGCGGCACGACGACTACACTCGCTAGCCCAAGCTACGCGTCCACGGGAATTGCCAATGAACGCCGGCCGACGATTGCGTAAGGGCCTGCGTGATAGCTGCCTGGGCGGCGACACACCGTTGCCGGAGGTTTTCCGCCTTGCCAGTCGCGGTGGCTTTGAGGGCGTGGAACTCACCCTGCCGGCGGCCGGGCCCTTCTCGCTGCGGGCTACGGACGCGGAACGGCGCGAACTTCGCCGCCTGGCCGCCGATGACCTGCCCATCCTTTGTCTCAACGCCGGTCTTCCCTGGCAATACTCACCTGCGTCCCTGGACGCGGACGTACGCGCCGAAGGCCAGGCGCTCGTACGGAGCAGCATCGACCTGGCGGCGGACCTGGGCGTTGACACCCTGCTCTATATTCCCGGCGTCGTTACCGACGACGCGCCCTTCACCCAGGTCTGGGACGCCGCCCTCGCCGCCACCGAAGCCCTGCTGCCGCAGGCCGAAGAGGCCGGTGTGACCCTGGCGGTGGAGAACGTCTGGAACGCGCTGATCCTTAGCCCGCGCGACATGCTGGAGTTCGTGGACGGCTTTGCCAGCTCGCACCTGCGTGTGTACTTCGATGTGGGCAACGTCATGCAGTTCGGGCGTCCGCGGCACTGGATCGAGGCGCTGGGGGCTGAGCGCATCGCGCGTGTGCACGTCAAGGACTTCACGCTTCAACCGGGCGGCCGGCTGGGCTTTACGCAGTTGCTGCATGGGGACGTGGACTGGCCAGTGGTCATGCAGTCGCTGCGCAGCGCCGGCTATAGCGGTTGGATTACACCCGAGGTCAGTCCCAGCACCGCATCGCCCGAAGCCTGGATTGCCGAACTCTCCGCTGCCATGGACACGATCATCGGGTACTACGACGAGTGATCGGACCACTTCGACTATCCGGGGGCAGCCAGTGAGATACTGCGCGCCATGAAGCAGCCGCTGCGCGTGCGCATGGCGCCAAGCCCCACGGGCGATCTGCACCTGGGCAGCGCCCGCACCGCGTTGTTCAACTACCTGATGGCCCGTCGGGACGGCGGCGTGTTCATCGTGCGGGTCGAAGACACGGACGCCCAGCGCAGCGACCCTACCCGCGAAGCCGGAATCTATGACGGTTTGCGCTGGCTGGGCTTGCATTGGGACGAAGGCCCGGACGTCGGCGGACCATACGGCCCCTACCGATCGAGCGAACGGCACGAGACCCACCGCGAAGCCATCCAGCAGCTCCTGGAGGCAGGCTGCGCCTACTACGACTACACCTCGGCTGAGGAGCGCGCCGCCGAACGCGAGCAGCAGCGGGCGGAGGGTCAGCCGCAGCGCTACTCCGGTATCGGACGCCACTTCACCACCGCCCAGATCGCCGAACGCCAGGCAGCCGGCGTAGTTCCGGCCGTCCGGTTTCGGACCGAGCCGCAGGCGCTTCAATTCGACGACATCATCCTGGGATCGATCAGCGTTGGCCCCGGCGATATCGACGACTTTGTGGTTGCCCGCGGCGACGGTTCGGCGCTGTACAACATGGCCGTGACCGTAGACGACCACAACATGCGTATCAGCCACGTGGTGCGGGGCAGAGACCATGTCTCCAACACGTTCCGGCAGCTGCTGATCTACCAAGCGCTGGGCTGGACGCGGCCGGCCTTTGCCCATCTCCCGCTGGTGCTCAACCGCCGCCGCCAGAAGTTTTCCAAGCGCGACGGCGCCCAGTGGGTGGGCGAATACCGCACGCGCGGCTACCTGCCCGAGGCCATGGTCAACTTCCTGATATTTCTGGGCTGGTCGCCGGGCAACGAACGCGAACTCTTCAACCTTGACGAGCTGGCGACCGAGTTCAGCCTCGAACGCGTCAACCGCGCCGACGCCATCTTCGACTCGCAGCGGCTCGACCATTTCAACGGCGTCTGGATTCGGCGCCTGGACCTCCAGGACCTCGCCGAGCGTGCCTGGTCGTACGCGGCCGGCGGCGGTCTGGAGCTTGCCGCGGAGCAGCGCCCCTACTTCACATCCGCGCTGGAGCTTGAATACGAGCGGTTGTCACACCTCGACCAGACAGCCGACCTGATGGAGTTCTTCTTCGACGACGAGCTTGACCCGGACATGCGGCAGGCCCGGTTCAATCGCCACGACGCGTCTGAGACGGCTCGGGCCTTGGAGCGGGTGGCGGCGCTGGTTGACGAGACCGAACCGTTCGACGATCCAACGCTGGAAGCCGGACTGCGCGAGCTGGCCAGCGACCTGAACTGGCGGGCCGGCGATCTGTTCATGCCCGTCCGCATTGCCGTGACCGGTCGCCGCGCCACGCCGCCGCTCTTCGCCACCATGGCCGTGCTGGGCCGCCAGCGCTGCCGGGAACGCTTGCAGCGAGCGCTGGCGGGCCTGGCGAAGCTGGCGACCGCCTGAGCCGATCGTGCCCGACCGCACGATCCAATTCCTTCCCCACGAACTCGGTCCGCCCTGGGAACAGGTGCGGGTTGAGGTCGACGGCGAACTGGTCAGTTGGATGCAGACGTTTACCGTGGGACATCGCCTGCGCGGGGTCACGCTGGACAGCGCAGGCGTTGTGGGGGTGCACACGGACGACGCCCACCAACGCCGGGGCCACATGCGCTTCCTGCTGGAGACGGTGATCGAGCGAGCCGAGGCGCGTGGGGCGCCTCTCTCCACGCTGTATGGCGTCCCAGACCTTTACCACCGCTGGGCCTATGCCACGGTGATGCCCGAGTTCACATTCACGATCGCCACGCGCCGCGCCGAAGCGGCGACGCGCAGCCACCAGGTTCGCGAAGGCAAACCGGAGGACCGTCCCGCGATCGCTCGCCTCTACAACCGCGAGACCGCCCGGTTCAGCGGCATGCGGGTTCGCGAGCCCGAGCGCTGGCTTGGCCCCCGCCAGGGCGTCTGGTTCGGCCGACTTGACGCCTGGGTGCGGGTGGTGGTGGACGACCGAGGCCGAATCGTGGGCTACTGCATCGGGGATCAAGTCGACCACGACGCGCAGCAACTCGACATCGTCGACGCGCAGGCAACCAGCACCGCGGGGGCAGCCTCGATCATCCGGGCCATGGCGGACGAGGCGGTGCGTCGCCGGATGGGCAAGATTGCGTTCCATGTTCATCCGGAGAGCCGTGTGGGCGTCTATCTGCGCAACTCTGAGGTGACTGTCAGCTGCGAGCGTCCGGTGGGCCGCTCGCAGATGGTGCGGCTCAGCCTGCCGGGCGCGGTGCTTGACGCGCTGCGACCTTACGCTCGGGAACAGGCTGCTGCGCTGGGCGGCCAGCGACCGACGCGGCTGACCATCGAAACCGAGCTCGGATCGGGTGAACTACCGCTCGGGGGCGACCTGCCTCCGCAGCAGGTTCGTCTGCCGGCCGCTCGCCTGGCCGAGATTCTGTTCGGCTATCGCACGGCTGAGGAGTTGCGGGACATTCACGGTTTGCACCTGTCGCACCACGACGCCGAGATCCTGGATGCGCTTTTTCCGCCGATTGACGCCTACTGCTACTGGCCCGACCGCTACTAAAGCCGAGATCCTCAGCCGGCGAGGCTGCCCGGCGGCTCGGCCGATAGCTCGCACTCACCGCAACCGGCCCGCAGCGTCCGCACCCTGCGGTAGAGCACGTAGCCCATGAACAGGGCCGTGACCCCACCGATGAATGGGCGTGCCGGATCGAAGAGGTTCGCCGCGGCGCCCGTGCCGAACGCGGCCACCAGCAGCCCGTTGCATAGCGGGCAGGAAATGGCGAAGGCCGAGAGGAAGCCGCCCGCGTAGATCGATCCGGTCCCGAACGACTGACGCTGCCGCATGGCGTAGACGCTCACTCCGGCCAGCGCCCCTACCAGCAGCGCGTTGAGGGTCCAGATCGGGTAGTCGATCGCGTAGGCCGGCGTGGCGCGCTCAAATATCGGCGTATCGATGGCGCCGGTGACTACGCCAACGCTTAGGCCAAACGCCGCGGCCGTGAACAGGCCCACAGCCATCGCCGGTAGGAGCGGCGAGTGGCCTGGAATGCGTTGCGCGCGAGCTTGCGTGGTCATGCGACCAGTCTAAGCGGTTTGCGCGCTGCCGCCGGGCGCGAGATTTGGCGGATTTTTGGAGCGGGTCGTCGCAGGATTTGGGGGCAAGCGGCGACGGACGAGGAAGGGATGGATGCCCTAGATTGGCGGGCATGACGGAAGCGAGGGATCGGTGGGGTGGGCATAGAGGTTCCTGGGAATGAGAATCAGGGCGGCATGTCTAGTGCACACTGTATGATTACGAATGGCAAGGGGATTATATGCTTGAGTTGACGGCGGGTGAGCGTCTCACTCACGCCGCTCGGTTTCCGGTCGGTGTCTGAGTAGAGCCTTCGCTACCTGCTCCGGCAACGCGCCCTGGTAGTCGGCGCGAAGAGGTGACGGGCGCGACGCCTCGGTATCGTCGGCCTGATACAGCCGGTCGATGCCGTCGAGCGCCTCGGTGAGCGCGCCGGTCTCTTGCTCTTCAGCCTCGATACGGTTGCGCATCACGTCTCTCGCTTCGTTGATTTGCGCCCACTGATCCGCCAGCGAGACGCGCGGGATGGGGAAGTCGGCAATGTGTTGGCGGTAAATGTGCGGCTGGCCGGTCCCTTGCTGGCGTCGATAAATCTCATCTTGCTTCGCTTTCAGGCAAAGGAACAGGTAAAACGTCAGGAACTCGTCTTCGTCGTGGCTGCGAACGATCAGACAATCGGACGCCCATATCGGCGCTTCGTGCCACCAGACAAAGCCCGCGTAGGCCCCTGATTTGCTGACGGTGAAACAGCCGCCCTCGGTGTTCGCCGCATCGTGGGTGAACGACCATTCGCGCCCCCCCCCGATAATCGGATACCGGCCAGGGGTGGCGTCCGCCTCCGTGAGCATCTGCCCGTTCGCAATGTCCGCCACCTCACCAAGCTGCACGACGTTCGGCGTAACGATGTTCCACGGGCGCTCGACAAAGAATTGGTTGCGGTTGTTCCCATTGCGCACGCGCACCACTTCAACGCCGGCCGGCCGCGCCTCCAACGGCTCGGGCGTCGCTTGGTAGAAGAACAGGAATTCGTCCATATCAATGGACGGGCCTTTCGCCTTCTCGCCGCTGAGCGTGACGTGGTAGTACCAGTCGGTCCGTTCGCGGCCCTTGTCAGTGAGATATAGCACCTTCGTGCCGGCTTCGGTGTACGGCGCGAACGATCCACGCGGCAACGTGGCAATCACGCGAACCCGCGCGTCACGAAAGAGCCGGAACCAGAGATCGCGATGCGACCGATTGACGGCCAAGCCCTCGGGAATCACCACGGCCATCGCGCCGTCCGCCTTGAGGCTCTTGAAGCACCGGAGGAGGCAGGCTTGATCCGATCCGCGGGCGTCGGGATCGACCGCATGGATCGCGTCATCCCCGATCTCAAGCGAAAACGGGATATTGGACAGCGCGTAGTCGTACCACCCTTCGTCGTCTGGCAGCCGTTGCAGGCTATCGCCTTGCACCACACCCGAATGCCCATCGCCGAATAGGATCATGTTCATCTTGGCGACGCGGGCCGTCGTAGTGATTTCCCGGCCAAAGAGCGACTGGTGATGCAGGACGCGCGATGCGGTTTCAGAACGCGGCGCCTGTTGCCCCAGGTGCCGGAACGCTTCGATCAGGAAGCCGCCCGTTCCACAGAACGGGTCAATCACGGTCTTCCCAAACGCGGGA
Source organism: Chloroflexota bacterium (assembly GCA_965263175.1). Classification (GTDB taxonomy): domain Bacteria; phylum Chloroflexota; class UBA11872; order UBA11872; family UBA11872; genus UBA11872. The sequence goes on along the minus strand of OZ253587.1, from coordinate 1,064,172 downwards.
TTGAGCAACTGAACCATGAACCGCACGACGGCGCGTGGCGTGAAGTACTCGCCCAAATCGTTGTTGGCCGCCGTGGTCCGCCGTAGGAAGTGCTCAAAGGCGAGGCCCTTCAAGTCTTCGTCCACGCCGGTCAGGTGCAGCGGATTGAGTTCGTGGACGATGGCCTTGAGGGCCGAGCCGCCAACGTGGGTTTTGGTCAAGACGTCGCTGGCGTAGCGGTCGCGAAGACGCGGAATCACGAAGTCATTCAGATAGCTCGGGAGATCGCCGTCCGGACGCGTGAGCAATTCGTTCCACGTCTGGTCAGTGGGATCGGCTTCGCTCGCCAGCTTGAGAAACAGGATGTTGGCGAATTCGGTAAAGCGTTCGAGCCCGGCCCTGATCCCCGCGTGCCGCAGCACGCCATTCAATCGCTCGAAGATATCGAGCAATTGCGCCCGGGACTCAATCACGTCGTGCGGGACGGTGAGGACGGCATTGGTCCGGCCCGTCCAAAACGTTCGCAATCGCACCGGCGCCAACGGTTCGGTGACTTCGACGTTGTTCAGAAAGAGCGGTTGCTCGCTCGGGGCATGGAGCGACTTGAACGTCGGGCCGTTGCAGGCGAAGACAAAGTCCACGCCGAGACGCTCGGCATAGTCGCGGCCCTGATCGAGGGCCGTCTGGACCGACACCTGCGGCTTCTTGGCTTCCAGGACGGCGACAGGCACGCCGTCAGCGAAGAATGTGTAGTCGGGTGACTTTATCCGCCAGATTGCGGCGCTGGACGGTGCTGAGGCGGGCCGTGACGGCCCGCTCGAAGTAGACATCGCGATCGTCGCGTGAGGCGTCGAGGATCCATCCCTTCGCTTCGAGCCGTCGGTCAATTTGGTGGCGGACCTCGGCTTCGACGCCGACAACCATCGGGGTTTAGCGCGAGCCGGACGGCAGACCGTTCGGGGCCGTCAGGTCTGCGTAGCTGAGCCGCTTCCCCGCAAAACCGGCAGCCACGGCCACCATCTGATCGATGGTATCGAGGCTGCGGATGTTCTGGCGGCCCGCGAATTCGTTGACGTACCGCTCCAAGTGCTTCGGGCTGATCTTGTGGAACGTGCCCTTGTGGGCCCGCTTGAGCATGGACCAGAAGCTTTCGACGTTGTTGGTGTGAATGTGCTGGTTGACGTACTCACCGACCGAATGCCGAACCGACGAATGATTCGGGAGACCCTGATAGGCGCGGGCCTCATCGGTGTACACCTCAGCGCCGTCCGCCGTGTGCGCCGCGACAAAGCTTTGGAGCGTGGCCGCGTCGGTTCGCTGGACGACCTCAGCCACGACCTGACCCGTCGCGCGGTCCTTCGCGCCCACTACAGCGGTCTTCCCCATAGGGCCGCGACCGTGCAACTGCGCTCGCTTGGACTTCGCCATGTTGCGGCGGCGGCCACCGACGTAGGTTTCGTCAACCTCAACCGGACCTTCAAACAGGACGGTCGGGCCTTGCGCGGCGAAGGATTCCCGAATGCGTTGCAGCATGTGCCATGCGGTCTTCTGCGTGATCTTGAGGTCGCGGTGCAGCTTCATGCTCGATACACCCTTGAGCGACGTGGTGTCCAAGTAGATCGCGTAGACCCACTTGAGGAGCGGGAGCGGCGAACCGGCCATAAGCGTTCCCGTTTTGACTGAGAAGTACTTGCGGCAATCACGGCAGCGGTACGGCATCGTCTTGTGGGAGCACTCGTGCGTGTTGTCGCCGTTGCAGGTCGGGCAGCGGCGAACACCGTCCGGCCAAAGGATGGACTCGAACCATGCGCGGGCCGCGTCTTCGTTCGGAAACTTCTCAGCTAGCTCGATCAGGCTGATGCCTTCTCGGTGATCTCGCCCCGGTGCTGCCATTGCGATCCCCTCTCTCAACTGGTTAGAGAGTAGCGGATTTGGCGACCCGTGTCAACTCAAGCATATAATTCCCAATGGCAAGGGGGCAGTAGCGACTTGTGACAAGGTGGTAGCGGGTGGGGTGAGATGTGGGTTAGCACCACCGCCCGGTAGGGCCGAGGGCGTCAACCGACAGGGGTGGGTGGAGCGGTTGTGCGCCGGAAATAAGCAGAGGGCGGGCCGTAGCCCGCCCTCGCATTTTGTGCCATAAGGCTTGTTAACGGCTGGCCCGCGATCTCCCATCGGCGAAACTGCTGCTAAAGCCTTGCGGCGCATGCAGGCTACCATGCGCCAGTTCCAGGAAGGGACGGCCGGACATGACAGACACTCGGGATGCGACCTATCGACTGGGCCTTGACTTAGGCACGAACTCCATCGGCTGGGCCGCAATCCGGCTCGATGACGATGGCGAACCCTGCGGAATCCTTGGCATGGGTGTGCGCGTGTTCCCGGATGGGCGCGACGCCAAGTCCAAAGAGTCGAACGCAGCCTCCCGTCGCGTGGCCCGTGGCGCGCGCCGCCGGCGCGACCGCTACCAGAAACGTCGCGCGGATCTGCTGCAGCGGCTCACCGACTGCGGCCTGATGCCCGCCGACGAACGCGAGCGTAAGGCGCTAGCCGGACGGCACGACCCTTATGAGCTGCGAGCGCGGGCGCTGGACGATCCGCTGAGCCCCCATGAGTTGGGGCGGACGCTATTCCACCTCAACCAGCGGCGCGGCTTCAAGTCCAACCGCAAGGCCGAGCAGGACAGCAGCGAGTCCGGCGTCATCAAAGAGGCCGCCGAGGCGCTCGAGGACCGGATGGCGGAGTCGGACGCCCGCACCCTCGGTGAGTTTCTCGACCAACAACGCCAGGCGGGTAAGCCAACCCGCTTCCGCAACCTGGGAACCGGAACCACCGCCAAGTACGAGTTTTACCCCACCCGAGAAATGCTGGTCGACGAGTTCGACCAGATCCGCGCCGCGCAGACGCCGCACCACAGCCTGCGCCCCGACCAGTGGGATGTCCTGCGAGACCGAGTCATCTTCTACCAGCGCCCGCTCAAACCCGTCGATCCCGGCTGGTGCCAGTTCGAGGAAGGCGAGCAACGCGCCGCCCGCGCCCTGCCAGTCGCCCAGGAATTCCGCATGCTCCAGGAAGTCAACAACCTGCGCATCCGGATCGGGATTGAACCGGAACGGCGGCTAAACGCCGACGAGCGGAAGCGCGCGCTGCAGCGCCTGCGGTCCGGCAAGAAGATCGAGTTGCGCAAGGGCAAGGACGACACACCCGCCAAGCCCGGGCGCGACTTGAAATTGCCGTCAGGCGCCGTCTTCAACTTGGCCCGCGGCGGCCGCAAAGCGATCGAAGGCGATGCGACCGCCACCCGCCTGATGTCGAAGAAAGAGAAAGGGAAAGATCGACAGGACATTTTCGGTGCCCGCTGGCTCGAACTCCCCCTCGATACGCGCAACGACATTGTGCGCTTCATGCTCGATACCGACGATCCGGAAGACGTCCAATGCAAGGCGCTGGCGGACTGGGATCTGAACGAGGCGCAGGCGAAGGCCGTCGCTCATGTCGCGCTGCCCAGCGGCTACGCGAACCTCAGTGAAAAAGCGATTCGCAAGCTGCAACCGCACTTGCAATGGGGTCTCGTCTTTTCAGACGCCGTCCAAGAAGCCGGCTATCAGCATCATTCAGACTTCCGCAGCGCCGAAGCTCACGATTGTCTGCCCTACTACGGCCAGGTCCTGGAACGCGACGCGATCGGCGCGGACCCGACCAAAGACCCCGAGATCGACGGAGAACCCGCCCGCTACGGCCGCTTTCCCAACCCGACGGTGCACATTGGCCTCAACCAAATCAGACGCGTAGTCAACCGGTTAATCGAGGTCTATGGCAAACCCGAAGAAATCGTGGTGGAACTGGCGCGCGATCTGAAAGCAAACCGGGAGCGACGTCAGCAGTGGCTACAGGGGCAACGGGAAGGCCGGGAGCGCAACGAGCGCTACGAGGAGATGCTGACGTCGGCGGAAGAGGAAAACACGCCCCAAATACGCAGGAAGCTCCGCCTTTGGGAAGAGCAAGGCAAGCACCAGTCACTCCTCTGTCCCTACAGCGGACGTCAACTCTCTTTCGGAATGGTGGTGTCGAGCCAGACCGAGGTCGACCATATCCTGCCGTTTTCGCGGACCCTGGACGACTCGCCGGCCAACAAAGTCGTATGTCTGGCAAGCGCCAACAGTGTCAAGGGCGACCGCTCGCCCTTCGAAGCGTTCGGCCATAGCCCGCCCGGCTACGACTACGACGAGATCCTGGCCCGCGCCGTATCGCTCCGGGATAACAAGCGCTGGCGCTTCGAACCCGACGCCATGCAACAGTTCGAGAGCGAGAATCGATTCCTCGACCGTCAGCTCAACGAAACCCGCTACTTGTCCCGCACCGCCTGCAAGTACCTGGCACACCTGTACGACGAAAAAACCGAAAGCAACCGACGGGTGCGCGCCATCCCCGGCCACATGACGTCGGTCCTGCGGCGCGGGTGGGGCTTGGAAGGAATGTTGCGCGTGACGCCGGCCGGCGAAATCGTTCGCAAGCAACGCGACGACCACCGGCACCATGCAATCGACGCCTTCGTGGTGGCCAATACCACACAGGGACTGCTCCAAAGGTTTGCCCGCGCGTCTGCCGCCAGCGCCCGCTATGACGAGGCGGAATCGAATCTGGCCGCGGTTGCTGGGCGTGAAGGCCCGTGGGAGGGATTCAGTCGCGGGGACCTTCAGCCGTTCCTGGACCGCTTGGTGATCTCCTACAAACCCGACCACGGAACCCGCGGCCAGCAAGGCCGGACTACTGGCCAACTGCACAACGAGACTGCCTACGGACTGGTCGAGTTGTCCGAAGACAGTCCATCCACGGTCGTGGTTCGCAAGCCGTTGGACAGATTGAAGCGCCGCGACCTGGCGCCTGTGCCTGACGGCAAGCCGCTGAAAGGGGTGCGGGACTTGGCGCTACGGGAAGTCCTGCTGGAGCTATGGGACAAAGTCGGCGGCAAAGTGGCCGAATTTGCTCAGCAGGCGGCCAGCGAAGGCGTAGTTCTAAACGGCCGCCACCAGCACGTGCGTAAGGTACGGGTCCTAGACGAGCAGCGCGTCCTTGCGATCAGGGACCGCGCTGGAAAGGCCTACAAGGGCTATCTGCCTGGGGGCAACGAGTTCGCCGTTGTGTGGCAGATGGGAAACAAGAAGACAGGGGATGTGACGTGGCAGATGGTCATGGTGCCTACTTTCTATGCCAATCAGCCCAAGTTCGATCTCAGCAAGTTCCGGCCTCACCCAGAAGCGAAGCGAGTCATGCGGCTCCACATTGATGACATGGGAGCCTTTGGTGAGGGATCCGATCGCCGCATCATGCGCGTGCGGAAGGCTAGTGGAAATCTGGTTTGGCTGGACGATCACAATGAAGGCAACGTCCCTGCTCGCGTAAGCAGCAAGGAAATGAAAGAGAGCAAGTACAGCGCACGGCAACTCCAAAGACTCGGCTTTCGCAGAGTCGGCGTTGACGAAATCGGCCGCGTGTTGGACCCGGGGCCGCCTACGACATGAGCGGTCGCGTCATTGAAGTTGCCAGCGAGGGCTGCTACCTCTCGCGCTACCGCGGCTTCATGACCGTTGCCAAGCAAGGCGTGGAGCAGGGCCGCGTTCCGTTGGACGACATTGGCGTGTTGCTCTGCAACGCGCACGGGCTCACCTACTCCAACAACCTGCTGACCGAACTGGCGCGGCGCGGCGTGTCGGTGGTGCTATGCGGGCCCAACCACCTGCCGGTGGCCTGGATCTGGCCGATGGAGGGGCACCACGTCCAGGCCCTGCGCATGCGCCGCCAGCTGGAAGCCTCCAAGCCGCTGGGCAAGCGACTCTGGCAGACCATCGTGCGCGCCAAGATCGGCCAGCAGCAGAATGTGCTGGAACTGCTGCAAGCGCCCGGCGACGACTTTCCCGCCCTGGCCCGCAAGGTGCGCTCAGGCGACCCTGAAAACGTGGAGGCGCAGGCAGCGCGGCGCTACTGGCCGCGGTTGTTTGGCCCCGACTTCCGCCGCAAGCGCTTTGGCGCTTCGCCCAATCCCTTTCTCAACTACGGCTATACCGTGCTGCGCTCCGCCGTGGCTCGCAGCATCGTGGCGGCCGGCTTGCATCCCTCGCTGGGCGTCCACCACCACAACCGCGCCAACCCCATGTGCCTGGTGGACGACCTGATGGAACCGTTCCGCCCGCTGGTGGACTACACGGTGGTGCAACTGGTCATCGAGGGCTACGCCGAGGTGACCCCCACCACCAAACGGGCGCTCAGCGGCGCGCTCAGCATCGATCTGGCGACGGAGCGCGGGACGACGCCGATGGCGACCTGTATCGAGCGTGCCGCCCAATCCCTGGCCCAGTCCTACCAGGACGGCCAACCGGCGCTTATGTTTCCAGGACCACCGCTGATCGACGTCCTGCAGGCCGCCGGTTGAGGAGCGTCCCGTGCTCTCCGGCTACCGGCTGATGTGGATGCTGGTGATGTTCGACCTGCCGGTAATGACCAAGCCCGAACGGCGGGCGGCGACCAAGTTCCGCATGTTCCTGCTGGACCAGGGCTTCGGGATGTGCCAGTTCTCCGTCTACCTGCGCTTCTGCGCCGGCAAGGAGCAATCGCAGGTCTTTACCCGGCGAGTGCAGCGCGCGCTGCCGGGGGCGGGCAACGTGCAGATCCTGTACTTCACCGACAAGCAGTACGAGAACATCGTGAGTTTCGACGGTCCGCGGCAACGTCGCGCCAACCAGAATCCGCAGCAGTTCACGCTGTTCTAGGGCCGCCGCGCCCGTTTTTCAGCGTCTTGGTCGGCTGTCCGCCCGCCGGTCCGAACCTGTTAGGGGCCGTTTCCGGCGGGCGGACAGTTTAGCCGATGGGAGATCGGGGGCCAGCCGCAACCGGGAAGCATGGCCATGATTCAGTCCCTAGTTTAGCCGATGGGAGATCGGGGGCCAGCCGCAACTAGCGGTTCGCACTACACCCTGGACCAGTCGTTTAGCCGATGGGAGATCGGGGGCCAGCCGCAACTTCGTCCAGCGTCGGGTTGTCGCGTAGTTCAGTTTAGCCGATGGGAGATCGGGGGCCAGCCGCAACCCGGTGTCGTCGGTGTCGTAGCTGTGCTGGAGTTTAGCCGATGGGAGATCGGGGGCCAGCCGCAACATGACTGTGGCGGCCACGTCCGTAAGCCACAGTTTAGCCGATGGGAGATCGGGGGCCAGCCGCAACCCAAAACGACGGCCGACGTGGACGACGTGCAGTTTAGCCGATGGGAGATCGGGGGCCAGCCGCAACCACGCAGATACCGCAGCGCCATCGACGTCGAGTTTAGCCGATGGGAGATCGGGGGCCAGCCGCAACACAGGTAGAGCGCGGGGTCCAGGTACTTCCAGTTTAGCCGATGGGAGATCGGGGGCCAGCCGCAACACAGGTAGAGCGCGGGGTCCAGGTACTTCCAGTTTAGCCGATGGGAGATCGGGGGCCAGCCGCAACGATACCGTGACCCGGTTGTACAGCAGCAGGAGTTTAGCCGATGGGAGATCGGGGGCCAGCCGCAACGATGCGCCCGGCGGGATCCAATTCGATCAGAGTTTAGCCGATGGGAGATCGGGGGCCAGCCGCAACATAGCGATGCGCCGACCGCGACTCATCCTGAGTTTAGCCGATGGGAGATCGGGGGCCAGCCGCAACATCAACGGCGACATCTACGAAGTCGTCAGCAGTTTAGCCGATGGGAGATCGGGGGCCAGCCGCAACTCAGACGAGAAGGTCTGGTACAGCCGGACCAGTTTAGCCGATGGGAGATCGGGGGCCAGCCGCAACTATCTGTGGCGGCGCTCGCAGTACAAGCTCAGTTTAGCCGATGGGAGATCGGGGGCCAGCCGCAACCGGGGCGGCGTTGCACGGCGTCAGCTATGAGTTTAGCCGATGGGAGATCGGGGGCCAGCCGCAACTACGAGCAATCCGGCAAGGTCTACCACCGAAGTTTAGCCGATGGGAGATCGGGGGCCAGCCGCAACCGGGGCGGCGTTGCACGGCGTCAGCTATGAGTTTAGCCGATGGGAGATCGGGGGCCAGCCGCAACTACGAGCAATCCGGCAAGGTCTACCACCGAAGTTTAGCCGATGGGAGATCGGGGGCCAGCCGCAACCGGGGCGGCGTTGCACGGCGTCAGCTATGAGTTTAGCCGATGGGAGATCGGGGGCCAGCCGCAACTACGAGCAATCCGGCAAGGTCTACCACCGAAGTTTAGCCGATGGGAGATCGGGGGCCAGCCGCAACTCAGCGTCGGAGGTTGATGTGGACGCTGATAGTTTAGCCGATGGGAGATCGGGGGCCAGCCGCAACGCGATTGGGCAGGTGGTGAATCTCAAGCCGAGTTTAGCCGATGGGAGATCGGGGGCCAGCCGCAACTCTATGCTCTGGCACAGCCAATGCCGACCAAGTTTAGCCGATGGGAGATCGGGGGCCAGCCGCAACCCAGATAACTGTTCGCCGCGGGCTGGCCTAAGTTTAGCCGATGGGAGATCGGGGGCCAGCCGCAACACCCAGGATCAGTTGACACGCTTCTGGTTTAGTTTAGCCGATGGGAGATCGGGGGCCAGCCGCAACGGGGCGGACGTGTCGGACCACGCGTGAGCTAGTTTAGCCGATGGGAGATCGGGGGCCAGCCGCAACGCGGGGAGCCGCAGACGGCAGCCACGATTAGTTTAGCCGATGGGAGATCGGGGGCCAGCCGCAACCCAGCCGCTCGGCTGGGCAACCGATGCATAGTTTAGCCGATGGGAGATCGGGGGCCAGCCGCAACCGGCTTCAGGTCGACGAACTGCTGACCGAAGTTTAGCCGATGGGAGATCGGGGGCCAGCCGCAACCGGCTTCAGGTCGACGAACTGCTGACCGAAGTTTAGCCGATGGGAGATCGGGGGCCAGCCGCAACGGACGCTGCTGTTTGCATGGGAGCGTCTCGAGTTTAGCCGATGGGAGATCGGGGGCCAGCCGCAACTACGAGGTGCGGGGCCGCTGGGCGGCTTGAAGTTTAGCCGATGGGAGATCGGGGGCCAGCCGCAACGATATTTAGACATGGCCGAGCGGGGCGAGTAGTTTAGCCGATGGGAGATCGGGGGCCAGCCGCAACGATATTTAGACATGGCCGAGCGGGGCGAGTAGTTTAGCCGATGGGAGATCGGGGGCCAGCCGCAACTGGTGCTGCCAGTAAACCGCGGGATCAGCAAGTTTAGCCGATGGGAGATCGGGGGCCAGCCGCAACGCATCGCGTCGCGGGCCATCCAGAACTGCAGTTTAGCCGATGGGAGATCGGGGGCCAGCCGCAACCTAACTTTGGAGTACAAGCATTTCTGGACGAGTTTAGCCGATGGGAGATCGGGGGCCAGCCGCAACCGTGACGGCGACAACCGCGCCCTGGCCGGAGTTTAGCCGATGGGAGATCGGGGGCCAGCCGCAACTTGTGCATGGTCGTGGGCGCGCAGATCACAGTTTAGCCGATGGGAGATCGGGGGCCAGCCGCAACCGTCATGTCGCCGTTGCAGATCGTTATATAGTTTAGCCGATGGGAGATCGGGGGCCAGCCGCAACGAAAGCCGACTCCGCATACGTGCCGCCCTGAGTTTAGCCGATGGGAGATCGGGGGCCAGCCGCAACACGACTGGCGAGCCGGCCCATATCCCCGCCAGTTTAGCCGATGGGAGATCGGGGGCCAGCCGCAACCTGGATAATGAGCGGCGGCAACGTGGGTATAGTTTAGCCGATGGGAGATCGGGGGCCAGCCGCAACTCGCCGTATGAGACGCGTGCGGCTTGTACAAGTTTAGCCGATGGGAGATCGGGGGCCAGCCGCAACCATTGCCACTGGTCCCGTATCCAGCGAAAGTTTAGCCGATGGGAGATCGGGGGCCAGCCGCAACCAACGCGGTGGTTCCACAGTGACGTACAGCAGTTTAGCCGATGGGAGATCGGGGGCCAGCCGCAACGGATACTACGCGCTTATTGGAGCGTAAGCGAGTTTAGCCGATGGGAGATCGGGGGCCAGCCGCAACTTACGCTCAGTCGGCAAATCCTGCCATAGCAGTTTAGCCGATGGGAGATCGGGGGCCAGCCGCAACAGGTGTCGCTCGTCGATTAAGCGGTTGACTAGTTTAGCCGATGGGAGATCGGGGGCCAGCCGCAACTAATTCATGCGTATGCGCAAGTTTGTGTAAGTTTAGCCGATGGGAGATCGGGGGCCAGCCGCAACCATTTACGTCACCGGCCGCGTGCGGACCTAAGTTTAGCCGATGGGAGATCGGGGGCCAGCCGCAACGAGACAAGCCAACGCTATGCTGACTTTCTAAGTTTAGCCGATGGGAGATCGGGGGCCAGCCGCAACGGGGCGGGTGTCGGGACCCTAAGCGGCGATAGTTTAGCCGATGGGAGATCGGGGGCCAGCCGCAACTGATCGCGCACGTTGCCGGTCCTCCCGCTGAGTTTAGCCGATGGGAGATCGGGGGCCAGCCGCAACGAGACAAGCCAACGCTATGCTGACTTTCTAAGTTTAGCCGATGGGAGATCGGGGGCCAGCCGCAACGGGGCGGGTGTCGGGACCCTAAGCGGCGATAGTTTAGCCGATGGGAGATCGGGGGCCAGCCGCAACCCGTATTCGCGCTTCCACGCTGCGCTACGTAGTTTAGCCGATGGGAGATCGGGGGCCAGCCGCAACCGAGTACGGGAGACGAATCTTATGCTTGGTAGTTTAGCCGATGGGAGATCGGGGGCCAGCCGCAACGCGATACGTCCGGTAGCGCTACGCATGGTCAGTTTAGCCGATGGGAGATCGGGGGCCAGCCGCAACCTGGATAATGCGCGGCGGCAACGTGGGTATAGTTTAGCCGATGGGAGATCGGGGGCCAGCCGCAACGAAGACGTGAACGTAGACGATGCACGCCGAAGTTTAGCCGATGGGAGATCGGGGGCCAGCCGCAACGGAGATGCCCAGTTGCCGGTGCCGCGCCCAGTTTAGCCGATGGGAGATCGGGGGCCAGCCGCAACAACGCTGAAACCGAAGAGCCGGAGCCTGGAAGTTTAGCCGATGGGAGATCGGGGGCCAGCCGCAACGCTATGCGCCGCGTCAATCGAGCAGGCGCGAGTTTAGCCGATGGGAGATCGGGGGCCAGCCGCAACTGAATCGTCCGGGCGCCTGCGCGATAACGAGTTTAGCCGATGGGAGATCGGGGGCCAGCCGCAACGTCAATTCTGTGGTCCAGTCGTTCGGGTCGAGTTTAGCCGATGGGAGATCGGGGGCCAGCCGCAACAATTCTTTCACTCGCCAAATTCAGCCCTGTCCAAATCCAATCCGCGTGCCAGGGCCAAAATCTCCCTTATGGCTCGGCAATCCCTGATCGTCTGTACTCAATTCAACCAAGCGTTTTGGGAAACACATCATTTGGGCAGCTTCCTTGTTAAATTCAACTATCAATTGGCTCATTATAAAACGCAATCCACCACCTGCCATTTGTCTAGCCTGGGATAGAGTCTCTTCACCAAGAACGATAGATGTAAAAGGATATATTATCTCATCATTGCGCCAGTTGACATATTTTTTGCGTTGGATTGAAAAGCGAACCAACATACCACTTCTGCCCAAAAATGAGCGAGTTACAAAATAAATCTGCCAAAGTTTCGTGCCAACAAAAGGACGCTCATAGTCCTTGAATGCCTCACTGTCATAGATCTTCTGCCACACATCATCGTCAAGAAACTTGTATACTTCCAACAATTCGGGCGGTGCATTCTCAAGAGTTGGGTGTACAATCTCATAAATCTTGTATTGCTCCTCGATAGTTAAAAGAGTGTCTATGAAAAGTGCAGGTGCAAAGTGGCTCTCTAATTGAACCACCTTTAGCCAAAGGGATTCAATTGAGTCAATAATCTTTGACGTAAGAATTGCTGCATTGTCAGCGGCCATGTCAATCTCCCTCCGGCCAATTCAGCCGAGGCGGTGTACCACGACTTCCTTAATCTCTATACGCCCCGCAGTTCAAGCGCGACGATTTGATCGGCTATGGACGCAGGGACTTTGACAATGCCTGTGTAGGCCAGCTCATCATTGCCTGGAATCGTCAGCGTTGTGGACACACGGATGAGAGCAATAGCAAATCCATCAGCGTCAAGGAACGCTCCATCTAAGTGCCACATATCAAACGTGAAGCTTTCATCTGACACATTGCGCAAGGTGTATTTGAATGAGATCACCGCTTCAGGGTCAAAATCACTATTCTCGTTTTCGACATACAGCAGCTTGTAGTCAATCGACCCTTCAACAACTTCTAACTTCTCAGCACGCTCAATATCGCTGTCGTAATCCGTAGACGAGTAATTCCGTTGCGTATTGAGGCTCAGGTAGAGAATACCCAACAGCCCAATAACAATACCAACGCCCAACAGAGCCGTGATGCCCACAGCAACAATGGCGGTTCTGGCTGGTGCATTCATCGTCTCGATACTCCTTGCTGGATTCCTTGTTGGTCGCGTCGCTCTAGTTGAGCGCAGCGGGCGCAGATCAATTCCGGCAGCAGCGCCGCCTGTCTGGTTTCATGTCCGGCTGTGGGCCACATATGGCAGTCGGAGCGCCAGTGCCACTTGTTGTCTGTGCTTCCCTTCATGCGTCGATATTGGGGTCGTCGCGCTGTTTTTTCAGCGTCTGAAGCGACTGTCCGCCCGCCGGCGCAAACCTGTTAGGAGGGCTTGCCGGCGGGCGGGCGGAGTTTAGCCGATGGGGGATCGGGGGGCCAGCCGCAACGGCACGGGTGACGAAGGTGGAGAAGGCGCGAGTTTAGCCGATGGGAGATCGGGGGCCAGCCGCAACCCTGCGTGCTCGGGCCACCCGTTTCTCAGAAGTTTAGCCGATGGGAGATCGGGGGCCAGCCGCAACCGGCCAGCAGGTGCTAGCCGTTAGCTAGCCTTCTTGCTAGGAAGAATGGCGATCAGTGCTAGAGCAAAGATGCCAAATATGCAGCCAAGGACAAGCCACCCGAAAGCATGTCTTCCTTTTGAACTGGCTACAAGAGCGCAGAGAATCCCGAACACAAGCCAGACAATTAGAAAGACTTCCATACGGTGTTCCTCATTAGTGCTAGATCTCACATGTCTAGAGTTTAGCCAATGGGAGATCTGGGGCCAGCCGCAACATGGCACCCAGCAGGCCACCCGGATTGACGACGCGGGACGCCGAACGCATATCCTGACGACCACACATTCCAGATAGGCACGGCGATCTAGCCTGCGTCAGATCTTTCGGGCAATTGTCTCGCCAAAGGCGATGGCGCCCACCGCGCCGGGGTCGGCCTTCCATTCGTCGATTCGAGCCTGCCAGCCATCAAGCTCCTGCTGGGTGGCCAGACCGAACTGCACGATGGCCGCCGTGACCTTGGGCGAGTAGAACCAGTGGTTGATGAAGCCGTGGAAGAACGCCACGTCCCCGGTCGTGCCGAAGAAGTCGAAGGACCCGGAAGCCCGGATGTCCGCGAACCCGGCCTCCAGGCGCCTGGCCTTGAGCTCCAGCCCCATATCCGGATGCCCGCCATTGCCGGCCAAGAGCCTGGCGAAGGTGGCCCAGGCACGGTTGGTCTCCTCGCCGCCTGGATGGAGAAACGAGGATGAAATGATCGATTCGCGGCTGGCGATCAGGCCGCCCGGCTTCAGGACCCGTTTGACCTCGGCCAGGACGGCCGGCGTGTCGGGCACGTGCATCAGCACGGCGTGGCAGTGGGCGACGTCGAAGGAGTCATCGTCGAAGGGAAGATCGGTCACGTCCCCAACGAGACCTTTGCGTACCCCGAGGGACGGTTGCGCGGAAGACCCTCACCCCAACCCTCTCCCACAGGGAGAGGGGGCAAGAGCGGGCCGCACCTTCGAGGACGCGGGGCGTTGTGCAAGGGTCTCCGAGGAGAGGGAGCAAGAGCGGCCGCTCCTTCGCGGACGAAGGGCGTTGGGCAAAGGTCTCAGGAGAGGCAGACGGGCGGGTCTCAGACGCCGCCCCTACGCAAGATTGGACGAAGTCGCGGGGATGGCAGGAAGAAGGAGTGAGCGGAGAGAAGTGAGTAGTGAGAGAGGATGGAGGGGAGAAGGCGGGATCCCTCGGGGGGCCACTGGGGGAGGTGCTTTCGCCTGAGCACCGGGACCGGAAGAGCCCTCACCGATTTCCGGCGCGGACGCCGGAGCCTGCCTCTCCCCCAGGAGGAGACCTTTGCGTAACCCGAGGGACGGTTGCCCGGAAGACCCTCACCCCAACCCTCTCCCACGGGGCGAGGGAGCAAGAGCGGCGTCGCCCTGAGGAGTTGCACACCGCCCGCGGTTGCCCTCCCCTGAGACCTTTGCGTAACTCGAGGGACGGTTGCGCGGAAGACCCTCACCCCAACCCTCTCCCACGGGGAGAGGGGGCATGAGCGGCCGCACCGCTGAGGACGCGGGGCGTTGTGCAAGGGTCTCACTGGGAGAGGGGGGAGACGGCGGCGGGGCTGGGGTGCTGAGGGTGGGAGCCACCCTCACCCCAGCCCTCTCCCTCAAGGGAGAGGGAGGAAGAGGCGGCTGCTTGTGGGGCAGTTGGTAGCGCGGAAGACCCCTCACCCTGACCCTTGTATGTTCCCAGGGCCTTGGAATGTCCAAGGTGAGAGTTGATGGGCCGGGACAGACCGACCGAGATGGTTCCCGGTCCACAGCCGAAGTCCAGGATGCGCAGGCCGGGTTTGAGGTGGGGGAGCAGATGCGCGGCGTGGGTGTGCACGCTGCGACGATCGAGCACCTGCTGAAAGTCGTCGCTGTAGCCCATGGTGTAGGTGGATTCTTGTGTTGCTGGGTCAGACATTGCCGCCCGCTCCTCGTCCGCCGCCCATCCAACATCGTAGATGAAGTGCGAGCGGGTGAGCCTAAATCGGCCGCCGGTACACGCGGCAACCGGAGGGTTGGGCGTGGGGGCGCTTACTGGAAGCGGGGGACGCTGACGAATTCGCCGCGGCGGGCGGAGGCGTAGGCGGCTTCGGTGCAGGCGACGCCGGCCCAGCCGTCATGGCCGTCGGCGCAGGGCGGGCGGCCTGCCGCAATGGCTGACGCGAAGTCGCGCAGCAGGGCGGCGTTCATATCGGAGGCGTACGAGGTTTCCTGGTAGGGAATCGCGGGATCGGCGGCGGTGACCCGAATCACGTGGTCGGTCACGTCGAACTCGATGACGCCGCCGTCGCAGACGATGCGGCCGCTCACGTCGCCCCACTTGCGCCAGGTGCGCGGACGGTTCCAACTAGGATCGCAGGTGCCGATGACGCCCGAGTCGAACACCTCGATCAAAGCGCCGGTGTCTTCAACCGGGATGTCGCGGGCCAAGGTGTCGGCCTCGCAGTAGACTTGCGATACCTCGGCGCCGCTGAACCAGCGCATGAGGTCGGTGGCGTGGACGATGTGATCGCGGATGGCGCCGCCGCCGGAGCGGGCCGGATCGATAAACCAGCCGGTGGTCTGGGCCCGCAGCACGTTGGTCAACGACATGGCGCGGATAGCGCCCAGTTCGCCGCTGTCGAGACGGCGCTTGGCCTCCCAGACCGGGGCGGCGTGGCGCACGGGGTAGGCGGTGGCCAGGGTGACGCCATGTTCGGCGCAACCACGGACCATCGCCGTGGCCTCGGCCAGCGAAACGGCCAGCGGCTTCTCGCACAAGACGTGTTTCCCGGCCTCGGCGGCGGCCAGGGTGAGGTCGTGGTGGGCGGCGTTGGCGGCGCAGATACTGACGGCGTGGATGTCGTCGGCCCTGAAGACGTCGGCGTGGTTGGCGTGGACGCGAACCGAGTCGCCGGCACCGCTCTCGCGGAGCAGACGTTCGGCGACGGCGCGCTGGTCGGGGTGGGGGTCCGACACCGCGACCAGTTCGATTTCGGGCAGCCGCAGCATGGCGCGCAGGTACGAGAACTGATGCCCGTGGTCGAAGCTGACCGCGGCGACGCGAACGGGGGCGCTCATACAGTGACCGCCGATTCGGACTCGCAGGCTCGCACGAGGGCGGCGTAGGCGGCCTGGGCATCGGTCAACCTGGGGACCAGTTCAGCCGGCGGCCCGGGACAGGCGGCGCGGCAGAGGCCGGCGGCAAAGCTCGTGTAGGGACGGGTGCGCGCGGCGGGTAACAAGGTAGCCGCACCGCCACTGATGACCCGGTTGATCGAGCGCCGTGAGTCGTATTCGCGAATCCCGTCACGGCCCAGGGCCTCGTAGATGCGGAGTCCGCTGCCCTGCGGCGCTCCGGCGACGGCCTCCACGTAGGCGATGGATCCGTCGCGAAAACGTCCGACGCCGTAGACGGCGGCAAAACCAGCGCCGCGCGGCTGGCGACGGGCGGCGATGCGCCGCAGGCCGCCGCCCAACGCGGTGAGCGCCAGAACAGCCTGCCAGGTCGGCGGGCCGAGGCCGGGCGCCTCGGTGACCACGATGGACTTGGACATGGTGCGGGGACCAAGGGCGCCAAGGTCCGCCGTCAGGGCCGGGACCGGGCCGGCCAGCAGGTCCGGCCAGGCCGCAACTACCCGCGGGCGCTGGGGGTCGGGCAGGGGAGCGCCGGCGACGACGAGCGCGTTGGAGGCCAGCAGCTGGTCGCGCAGGGCCGCGGGCAGGGCGTCGGGGTCGTCCAGGTCAACCACGACGTCGTCCGCCAAGTTGGCGTCGGCGCTCAGCCAGTCCACCCGTTCTTCGCCCAGCACTGACGCGTAGGCGGCCCGGCGTACAGTGCCGGTCGGGCCGTGGCCGATGAGCGCGCGGGCGATCACTCTGGTAACAGACCCCGCTGCCAGGCGATGAGCACGGTGTTGATCATGCCGGCGTGGTCGTATTGGTCATCCAGGATTTGCTGGCGCAGTTGCTGGATCGGGATGCGGACGACTTCCAGAATCTCGGTTTCTTCCAATGCGGCCTGGCCCTGGGACAGGTTGCGGCCGATGAACATGTGCATGCGGAAGCCGCTCAAGGCGGGGACGGGAAGGAATGATCCGAGGTCCCGCAGATCGCCGATACGCAGGCCGGTCTCTTCCTCGAACTCGCGATGGGCGCAGGCGGCGGGCGTTTCGTTGCGGTCCACGTGGCCGGCGGGCAGTTCGAGCATGACCTGGCCCGTGGGGTGTCGATACTGGCGCACGCAGACGGCCTGATTCTCTTCGTCGAGTCCCAGCACGGTGACGGCGCCGCCGGACAGCTTGAGGTAGGTGTAGTCCATCTCGCGGCCGTCTTCGCGCGCCCGCAGCCGGTCGATAACGACTGGAAAGCGTCCCCGCCAGGCCAGCTTGGAGGAAATGACATCCCACTTCAGGTCCATTAAGGCTCCTGGTCTGGCGGCGCCACGGCGCGAATCACTTCGCTGAGGTTACGGCAGCGCCCAGGGCACCGGCGCAACGTGCGGCCTGATCAGGTCAGGCAGCTCGGCGATGGAGGCGATCACGGGAACGGGAGAGTCGGCGGGCCGGTCGGGATTGACCCAGACGGCGTCGATCCCAGCGCCAAGCGCGCCGCGAACGTCGGGGACCAATCCATCGCCGACGTGCAGGACACGCCGCCGGTCGGTCTGGGCAATGGCGAGCCCGCGCTCAAAGAACAGCGCGTCAGGCTTTTCAGCGCCGATGTCGGCGCTTACAACCTGAGCGGCGAAGAAGCGCTCGAGGTCAAGCACGACCAGCAGGCGGCCGAGCCAGCCTTCCCAATTTGAGGCGGCAACCACACGCAAGCCCAATCGGTTGAGCGCCCGAAGCGCGTCCACAGCGCCAGGCATGGGCGCATAGGCCTGGAAGGAACTGAAGCGCTGATAGAGCGCGTGGCTGAAGTCGTCCGGGTCGCGCATCCCCAGCAGGTCACCCAGGCGCGCGTAGTGGGTGTGCCAGTAGTCGGACGAGGCCGAGGTGGTGATGGTGTAGCCGCGGGACCGGCTGGCGTTCACATTCTCACGCCAGATGCGGTCGGCTCGCTGCTCGAAGTCGTCCGGGGGACGCGTCACCCCAAACTCGGCGGCAATGGCGCGGACGGTTGCGATGAAGGGCGGATTGATGTGCACAACCGTCTCGCCGATGTCGACGAAGACGGTCCGGTAGGGGCCGCGCAGCGGACGGGGGGATTGGGCGACGGTGTTCATGGGCTCATTGTCGCGCCTGACGCCGGGTTGTGGTGAGGGGGCGACGTTGGGGCGTCTGAGGCGAGGTCGAGACAATAGGTGCTTCGTTGATTCAACGGGTTTGTGGCAAGGATTCGTGCGCGAATTATGTCAAATCGACATCCGCCGCAGGTTGGGCTGATGCTGTTGGGATCGGCTCGGGTGGTAGGGTTGAATCCGGCCCGAGACGGCCGGATTCTGGGGTATCGTCTAGTGGTAGGACGCACGGCTCTGGACCGTGAAGCGGTGGTTCGAATCCATCTACCCCAGCCATCACCACCGCACGGATTCCGCCGGCCCGGCGCCGAACGGGCGATGCGGAAGATTACACGCAAGCCCGCTGCCCAAGGGTATGGATGGCAATCAAGCTGACGATCAGCGACGCGCTGCTGCTGGTTGACGTGCAGAACGACTTTTGCCCAGGCGGGGCACTGGCCGTAGCCGACGGCGACGCGGTGGTTCCGGCGCTGAACGCCTGGATCGCGGCGGCGCGGCAGGGCGGCGCGCGGGTCTTCGCCTCGCGCGACTGGCATCCGCCCGACCACATGAGCTTCGTCGAGCGCGGCGGTATCTGGCCGCCGCATTGCGTGCAGGACACCCCAGGGGCGGCGTTTCACCCGGACCTGGAGCTACCGGACGACGCGGTGGTCGTCACGAAGGCCGACCAGTCCGAACGCGAGGCGTATTCGGCATTCGACAGCGGCGAACTGGCCGACGAGCTGCGCTCAGCAGGCATCGAGCGGCTATGGGTGGGCGGTCTGGCCACGGACTACTGCGTCAAGGCCAGCGTGTTGGACGCGGCGGAGTTGCCGGGGCTTGAGGTGCGCGTGATCACTCACGCGATCCGCGCCGTGGACGCGGCGCCGGGTGATGGCGAGGCGGCGCTGGAAGCGATGCGCGAGGCCGGCGCGACGCTGGAGCACGCCGCGCCCGCATGACCACTCGGGCGCGCGCGTCCGCGCCCGCCGACGCGCTGCTGACCGACCTGTATCAGTTGAGCATGATGCAGGCCTATTGGGATCACGGCCTCACAGAACCCGCGACGTTCGACCTGTTCTGCCGCCGCCTGCCGCCACACCGCAACCTGCTGATTGCCTGCGGATTGGAGGCGGCGCTGGATTACCTGGAAGGGCTGGCGGTCACGCCGGCGGACCTGGCGTACCTGGCCTCGCTGGACCGCTTTTCCACGGACTTTCTGGACCGGCTGGAACGGCTCAGGTTCGAGGGTGAGGTGCGCGCCGTGCCGGAGGGGACGCCGGTGTTCGGGAACGAGCCGATCCTGGAGGTAACAGCCTCGCTGCCGGAAGCCCAGATCGTGGAGACGTATCTACTCAGCGCGATCCATCACCAGACCATGGCCGCATCCGCCGCCTACCGCCTGGCGGTTGCCGCCAAGGGCACGCCGGTTGTGGACTTCGGCACGCGGCACGCGCAAGGCGCGGCAGCCGGCGTGGATACCGCCCGAGCGGCCTACATCGCGGGCATGGCGGCTACCGCGAACGTGGCGGCTGGGCGGCGGTTTGGCGTGCCGCTGAGCGGCACGATGGCGCACAGCTACATCCAGGCGCACGCACGCGAGTCGGACGCGCTGGCTTCGTTCGCGGCCACGCACCGCGGGACCACCTTGCTGGTGGATACCTACGACGTCCGCGGAGGCGTGCAGAGGGTGATCGATCTGGCGGCGCAGCTGGGCGACAGCTTTGACGTGGCGGCCATTCGCATCGATTCAGGCGACCTGGGCGCCAACGCCAGAATGGCGCGCGAGATGTTGGACGCGGCCGGACTCACGTCCGTGCGAATCACCGTCAGCGGCGAGCTCGATGCCGCGAGCATTGCGAATCTTGTCGCCGCCGGAGCGCCGATCGACGGGTACGGAGTGGGAACGGCGCTGGCCGTCTCCACCGACGCGCCGTACCTGGACACCGCTTACAAGCTGGCGGCCTACGCGGGGCAGGGACGGATGAAGCTGGCCGCCTCCAAGCGCACGTGGCCCGGACGCAAGCAGGTGTTCCGGCAGATTGAGAACGGCGTGGCGGTGCGAGACGTGCTGGCGGCCGCGCACGAGTTGATGGAGGGTCGGCCTCTACTCCAGCCGGTCATGACAGGCGGGCGGCGGATCGACGAAACGCGGCCCACGCTCAACGCGATTCGCGAGCACGCGGAGCGATCGCTGGCGGAACTGCCGGAACAGGTGCGCGGCCTGGCGCCGGCTGAGCCGGCGTATCAGGTGGCGATCAGCGACGGGCTGCGCGAGGTCGCCGACGCGTTGGCGCGACGGCTGGAGGCAGGGGACTAGGCGGCGGGATCGCCTTGATCGGCGGCAGCCGCGGGCTGACGGGCTGCCAACTCACGGTCGAGGATCAGCAGACCGGCGCCCTCGTCGCCGGCGATCCGTAGCTGGCTGAGCAGGGTGCGCAGGGTGTTCTCTTCCTCGATCTGCTCGTTGACGAACCAGTCCAGCAGCGCCTTGGCCTGGTAGTCGCCGGCTTCAACCGACTGGGCGTAGATGGCATTGACCGAACGCGTGGTGCCCCGCTCCAGGGCCAGCGCCGCGGCGATGACGGTTTGCGGATCGCCGTACTCGGTCTCCGCCTCGGCCAGTCCGCCGAGTGAGATCGGGACGTCGCGGGCGGCCAGGTGGTCGTAGATCCGCATGCCGTGGGCCCACTCCTCCTCGCTCTGCGCCCGCATCCAGCCGGCGAAGCCTTCCAAGTCCAGTGACTCGAAGTAGGCGGCCATGCCCAGGTAGACGTAGGCCGCACTGAACTCGCGGTTGATCTGATTGTTGAGAGCCTTTGCCAGGCTGTCCTGCATGGTCATTGCCGTTGACTCCCGTGGTCAGGCCTTGGAGCTAAGCCTAGCGCCGTGACGGGTCAGACCGCGGTTGGCTGTGCTACCGATGAAGGCTGGCGCGTGGTCACGACGGAGGCGAAGCGCCGCAGCCGCAGGGAGTTGCCGATGACCGAAACGTCGCTGAACGCCATGGCGCCGGCGGCCAGCATCGGGTTGAGTTGCAGCCCCAACGCTGGAAACAGGACGCCGGCCGCAACCGGAATCAAGGCCACGTTGTAGGCGAAGGCCCAGAACAGGTTCTGCCGGATCGTGCGCATGGTCGCGCGGCTGAGCCGAATCGCCGTCACCGCGTCGCGCAGATCGCCGCGTACGAGGGTGATGTCGCCGGCTTCCATGGCGATGTCGGTTCCCGTGCCCATGGCGATGCCCAGGTCGGCCTGGGCGAGCGCGGGAGCGTCGTTGATGCCGTCCCCGACAACGGCCACTCGGTGCCCCTCAGCCTGCAAGTCGCGCACGATGGCCGCCTTGTCGCCGGGCCGCACTTCGGCGCGAACGTCGTCCACGCCGACCCGGCGAGCCATGGCCAGGGCCGGCGCTTCGCGGTCACCACTGACCATCAACACGCGGAGACCGAGCGCCTTCAGCTGGGCGATAGCCTCGGCGGCTTCCGGCCGCGGGGTGTCGGCGAGGGCCAGCAAGCCCACCAGCCGGCCATCAATCGCCGCGTAGACGGCCGAATGACCTCGAGCCGCCATATCCGAACCGTGGTTTGCCGCCGCATCGACTGCCACGCCCGCCTCTCCCAGCAGCTTGGAGGTTCCGACGACGACCTGGCGGTCATCCACCAAGGCCTGGACGCCGCCGCCGGTGACTGACCGGAACTGCCCGGCCGGCGCGAGCCCAATACCGCGATCAGACGCGCCTCGCACGATGGCCTGGCCGATGGGGTGTTCGGAATCACGTTCCGCGGCCGCGACAAGGCGCAGGACTTCAGACTCCGTCGCACCGTTGAGCGGGATGACTTTCGTGAGTTCCGGCTGGCCGAGGGTGATGGTGCCGGTCTTGTCCAGCACGACCGTGTCGACGCGGCCGGCGGTCTCCAGCGCTTCGCCGCTGCGCACCAGGACGCCCAACTCGGCGCCCTTGCCCACGCCGACCATGATGGCGGTGGGCGTGGCCAGGCCCAGGGCGCAGGGGCAGGCGATGATCAGCACCGTAACCATGGCCACCAACGCGTACGTGAGCTTCGGTTCAGGCCCGATCGCCAGCCACACGCCCAGGGTGACCAGGCCGATCAGGATCACGGCCGGCACAAAGCGCGCCGCCACCCAGTCCGCAAGTCGCTGCACGGGCGCCTTCGTAGTCTGAGCGCGCTCAACCAGCGCGATGATCTGGGCCAGCATCGAGTCCTGGCCCAGGCGCGTGGGGCGCACGCGCAGGCTGCCGGTGGTGTTGAGCGTGGCCCCGATCACGTCGTCGCCTGGACCCTTCTCCACCGGCACACTTTCACCGGTGATCATCGACTCGTCCAGGGCCGAAGCGCCTTCGAGCACCCGGCCGTCCACCGGAACCTTTTCGCCGGGGCGCACCACGACCACGTCGTCATGCCGCACGTCTTCCAGCGCGACTTCAAGCGTCTGACCGTCGCGCTCGACGCGGGCCGTCCTGGCGCTCAGATCCAGCAGCCGCTGAATTGCCGCGGATACTCGCGCCCTGGCGCCGGCCTCGACGTACCGGCCCAGCAGGACCAGCCCGATGATGACCGCCGAGGCTTCGTAGTAGAGGACGTCCGCGCCCGCTACGCCGCTCAGCAGTCCCGGCCAGAGGGTAAGCACGACGCTGTAGCCGTAGGCCGCGCTGGTTCCGACGGCGATGAGGGTGTTCATGTCGGTGGTTGCACGCCGCGCCGCCAACCAGGCGCCACGGTAGAAGCACCAGCCGGCCCAGAACTGCACCGGCGTAACCAGCACCAGCAATGTCCAGGGATTGCGCAACACGTCCGGGGCCCACGGAATGAACTCCGCCGATCCCCAGAACGCCAGCACGCCGACTGCCAGGGCGAAGGCTGCCTGCAAGCCGAGCATCCGGCGCTCGCGCAGCCGGCGGTCTTCCAGCGCAGCAGCGGCGGGCGCTTCCTTCTCAGAGCCAGCCGCATCGAGCACGGCGAAACCGGAGCGCTCGACCGCCGCGCGCAAGACGCTCGGCTCTGCCTGGCCGAGCGCATGCCGCACAAGGGCCTGGCCAGAAGCCAGATTGACTGCCACGTCCAGCACGCCGGGAACCTCGGCCAGGCCGCTCTCGACGCGACCAGTGCAGGACGCGCAGTGCATGCCCTCGACCTGCAACGTGTACTCCGCCGCCGGCACGTCGTAGCCGGCCACCTGTACAGCGGCGGCAACATCCGAGGCCTTGACCTGCGAATCGGCGCGGACGGCGAGGGTCTCGTCCGCCAGATTGACCGCGGCCTCGACAACGCCGTCAACGTCCGCGACGGCTTGCTCGACCCGGCCAACACAGGCGACGCAGTGCAAACCCGCCAGCGGGAGGGTGAATGAACGCTCCGTTGCGACGGTCACGACACCTCACCGTTCCCGTGGGCGTGCGGCGGCTCCTCGCCGGCGTTCAAGCTGGCGGCCACGCGCTGGATGGCCTCGCCGGCCGAGGCCACGCGTCGCAAATGCCCAGTGCCTTTGAACACATCCATCAGTTCCGCGATTACCTGCTCGCGCTCGGCGGGGTCGTCCGATGCGATTGCCGTGGTGACGCAGGTCTTGAGATGGCGTTCCAGGACACCGGCGTTGACCTTCTCGATCGCGCCCTGGATGGCCAGGGTCTGCTTGAGGACGTCCACGCAGTAGGCGTCGCCTTCGAGCATTTTCTCGACGGCACGGGCGTGCCCCTGGATTGACTTCCAGCGGTTGAGGAGATTGCGGGTTTCCTGATCCATCGGATGTTCCTGGGTGGATTGCCCTGTCCCTTACCCCACCCCAGGTGGGGTGGTCCAACCAAGCCTACACCCAGCAACTCCGAAATCAAGCGACACTGGTGGCCTTCGCGAAGGCTCCAGTCGCGCTATGTTTCAAGCTCACCAAGAAGTCAGGAGTCAGCGCGATGGAGTACCGCCGCCTGGGCCGCACAGGTCTGCGCGTGTCGCTCGCCAGCCTGGGGACCGGCGGCCCCAGCCAGATGGGCCAGAACCGCGGCGCCACGCTGGACGACGCGCGACGGCTGGTCCGGCGAGCGCTGGACCACGGGATCAATTTCTTCGACACCGCCGCCAGCTACGGTGATAGCGAGGTTTTCCTGGGGCACGGGCTGGCCGGCGTGCCGCGCGACGACTTCATCGTGGCGACCAAATACACCCCCACCGCCGACGGCCAGATCAAGAACGCCGACGGAGTTCGAGCCTCAATCGACAATAGCCTGGAGCGCCTGGGGCTGGACTGCATAGACGTACTTCAGGCGCACGGCATGATGCCCGAGCAATACGACGAGGTGGTTTCCCAGCACCTGCCCGTTCTGCACGAAGCTCAGCGGGCCGGAAAAGTCCGCTTTCTGGGCGTTACGGAACAAGGGCACGCCGACGTGCACCACGAGACCTTCAAGCGCATGGCCGGCGACGGACACTTCGACACGTTCATGGTTGGCTA
Organism: Chloroflexota bacterium; assembly: GCA_965263175.1. GTDB lineage: Bacteria > Chloroflexota > UBA11872 > UBA11872 > UBA11872 > UBA11872. Next base: position 1,039,602 of record OZ253587.1, on the reverse strand, counting down.
CAACCTGCTCCACCAGACGGCGGAGCACGACGTGCTGGAAGCGGCCGAGGCCGCCGACATCGGCTTGATCGTGATGATTGCCGTGCGCCGCGCGCTGGGAAACCCAGAGCGTCTGCGCGAAGTCATCGCCGAACTCAAGGCCGAGGGTCACCTGACGGCCGACGCACTTCCCGACGACGACCCGCTGGGCTGGCTGGTTCACGACAACGTGGAATCGGTTCCGGAAGCGGCCTACCGCTTTGTACTGGAACCTAGCGCCATCTCAACAGTGCTGACAGGCACCGCCAACCCGGACCACCTGGACGCCAACGTGGCCGCCATGGTCCGGGGACCGCTGCCGCCGGATGACAGACAGCGACTGCAGTCGATCTTCGGCGGCCTGGCGCTGGGGCTGGGGAACTAGGCCCCAGCCCGAGCCGGTCAGCTCAGCCGATTGCGCCAGTGGCGCGCAGGATGGTTTCCTGCACAATCCGCTCGTGCTCCAGCGTGCGTTCCGGCGCCTGCTCACCGCGGAGCGTGCGGACGAAGGCCTCCAGGCTAGCGACGTAGCGGGGTCGGGCTTCAAGCGTCATCGTCTGCTCGCCCTCCAGAAAGCCGTCCCGCGCGCTGTCCAGCGACAGTCGGACGGTCTGAGCGGGTTCCATCGGTTCCATGATCGCCCAGCCGCGCGAGCCGTAGACCTCGTAGCGACGCGGACGCGGCGGAACTTCGAGGCCCGCAATATCCACGATGGCCAGCGCCCCCGGGTACTCCAGCACCGCCACGCCGTTGTCCACGAAACTGCTGTCTGGCCTGACGCGCCGCATGAAGGGCGTCACCCGGTCGGGTCGGCCCAACGTCCAGACGACCTGGTCCAGCACGTGGCCGCAGAGGTCGTAGAACACGCCGCCGTCGAAGCTTGCCAGCAGGGTATGCGTGGCCGGCTCGGCGTAGGTCGACATGTGGGCGCGGATGGCAAAAATGTCGCCCAACAGACCGCCGCGCGCCCAGCTGGCGATGCGCTGATAGCCGTCGTGGTGGCGGAACATGTAGCCCAGTTGGATGTACAGCTCCTGCTCGGCGGCGGAGTCCAGCACGCGTTCCCACCTCGGCAGGTCGTGTCCCGCCGGCTTGTCCAGCAACAGGTGACGCCCGGCCGCGATGACGGCCTCGGCCTGCTGAAGGTTCTCTGAGTTGTCGCCCTCGGCCACGACGGCGTCGATGCTGGCGTCCTCCAGCACGGCGCCGCGGTCGTGCAGCCAGGTCACGCGGTCCCAAGGCGCGCCGTCGGCTTCCAGCTCGCGCCGGCGGTCGGCGTCGTCTTCGTAGAGTCCCACCAGTTCAACGTCGGGATTGGCCAGGATGACGTCCAGCCAGCCCGCAGCGTGGGGATGCTTGGTTCCCCACTGAACCAGGCGCAGGGGTGAACGGCTCACAGGATCAGGCTCCTCTCGCAGCAGGGTGCGGATGGGTCACAGATTTGGAAGTCAGCCTAACTGGCGACTTCGTAGAGGTCGGCGCAGCTTCGCTCCGTCTGCTTGCGAGGTGTCAGTCGCGCTGGTGCTCGACGGATCAAGCCGACTCCTCGAACTGACGGCGAATCTGGCCTGAGCCTACGAACTGCGACAGCAGGCGGTAGTTCCTACGTTCATAGCGAACTCTTCCGGCGACGATTGCTGGGTGGACTTGAAGCACTTGAGCCAGGTTGATGACGCCAATTGCTGAGGGTGCCGAACGAACTGGGCTGGTCTCCCAGATGCCTTGCGGAATCAGCGCTTCCTCCGCCCACGAGTCAGCCTCAGCTTCTCTGGAATCGTGAGACCACTGTTCCTGCTCCAGCAGCTTCAAGTCGTCGAAGAAGAGCCCATCCGGGTCGCTGTCGAAGTGGCGGCCGACGTGAGCCAGCTCGTGCAGCAGACAGAACCAGAAGTTGTCGATGCGGTCGTCGCGCAGGGTAAGCCCAATGACCGGGCGTCCGTCGCCGAGCCGCAGCACAGCGCCGTCGAGATGGGTTCGGGGCAGGTGGGGCAGCACCTCAAGGGCGACCCCGTGCCGCGCCAGCAACGCTCGGGCGCGGCGCGGGCCGTCTTCAAACCGACTGAGCCGCGCGACATCGCCCAGGAGATCGGGCGTAACCACGCCAGCTTTATAGGTGACGCCGGGCGATCGTTCGCTTGCGGTGGCCATGACCTGCCAGCACCAAGCCCTGAGGGCATAGTCGTCGGTCCTGGCGTTCAGCCGCCGATGGTCGTGCTTGCGATAGCAGGCGGCGGCGGCAGCGACTTCCGGTCCACCGGCGCGCCGGATGAGACCGGCGATCAGTTTGTCGGCACGCTCCCCGAGGTCGCGCCCCCCAGCGATCCAGCCCCGATCTGCCATAACCCGCAGGGGAAACTTCCGGGCGTCGATGCCGGATGGCACGCCGCTGGCTGGCGCGCGGGCGCCTGAAGCAAGACATCGGCGGGTATCCCCAAGTGCTGGTGGAGAGCTCGGGCCATCGGCATCGTGATGGCCCGCTTGCCGGACATGACTTCCGAGACCCTGGAACGGCTGCCCAGGTAAGGAACCAGGTCGCGTGCAGTCAATCCTTGCTGATCCATGCGGAACTCGATGGCGGCGATAGGTTCGGGGGGCGGCACCGGCTCGTTCCGTGATTCGTACAGCTCAACGAGATCTACCAGGACGTCCAACTCCTCACCCTCGAAGCTGCCCTCCGAAGCGCCCATGAGGTCGTCGATACGGGCCAGCGAACGCTCGTAGTCGGCGCTCGTCCGAACCGGCTTGATTTCGGCCATGCCTACACCTCCCTCACATCTATCCGGTGGTACTCAGCGTGGGTGCCCAGGAACCGTACGTAGACCACCCGATACGGGTAGTTGATCCTCACCACCAGGCGATAGCGGTTGCCCTTGATGTTGAAGACCACCCGGTCGTCGCCGACGATGCTGGCCGTGGGATACCGAGCCTTGACATCAGACCACGATTGCCAGTTCTCCCGCTTAGCCTCGCTGTGCCAGGCGCGGAGTGCCTGTTCCGCGTGGCGGTGACGTTTCCAGAACTCCCGCAGCGTCCGCTTGGCGATGATCCTCACGGGATGCCAGAACTGCTCCCACTAGTAATGCAACGTAGATTGTTCCCAACAATATCACACTTCGCTATGTCATGCACCATGCCCGCTCGCTGCACACGGCGGTCGTGTCGCTCAAGGACGCACCGGCGCGGGCGGGCACGCCTACTTCGCAAATCCCAAACAATCGAGCATTCACCGACGAGCGTTCTCGATGCTGGGAATTGGCGTAAGCGATGGCCAGGCGCCAGGTACACGGCTCGCAGGCAGTCGTGGGCAGCGGCGCGAGTTTGGTGTGACCGACGAAGGGCTCGTCTCGCCTGACGAATGCGGACAGTGGCGAACGCTTTTCCGGGTGGCGACGCTTGTCCAGAAGCTAGAACAGCTTGCGCCCCGCGACATTGACCCGAGTTCGATACAGCGACGTCCCGGCATTGATGAAGAGGCTGCGGAGGTCGGCGTCGCCCCAGGTGAAGTTGGCGACGCCCTGGGGAACGTGGATGACGCCAAGGCAGGTGGCGTCCGTCGCGAAGACCTGAACGCCACCCGGGCCGGCCGTGTACAGGTTGCCTTTGCTGTCGATCTTCATGCCGTCCGCCAGCCCGTCGCGTTCGCCGGTCAGCTCGGCCCAGACACGCCCGTTGGACAGCCCGCCGTCGGCCGCGACGTCAAACACCCGGACGTGGGCGCGCATCGTGTCGTTGATGAAGAGGTGCCGCTCGTCCAGCGAAAAGGTCAGGCCGTTGGGCTGGTCGAAGTCGTCGACCAGCAGCGTGAGGTCTCCGCTGTCGGAATCCAGCCGGTAGACGCCGCGAACATCGAGCTCGGCTTCGCGCAAGACCCCGTAGTACTCCATGCGGCCGAACGATGGATCGCTGAAGTAGATCGAGCCGTCGCTCTTGACGATCACGTCGTTGGGACTGTTCAGCTCCTTGCCGTCGTAGTGGCTGGCGAGAACCGTGATCGAGCCGTCATGCTCAGTGCGCGTGACACGACTGGTCGCGTGCTCACAGGTAATCAGCCTGCCCTGCAAGTCGTGGAAGTTGCCGTTGGCCATATTGCTGGGCTGCCGAAACACCTGGATTCCGTCCACGGCCGTCCACGTGCGCATCACGTTTCCGGGCATGTCGCTAAAGATGAGAGAGTCGTCAACGTGATTCCAGACCGCGCCTTCGGTGAAGTCGAATCCGGTCGCCAGCTCTTCCACCGGAGCGTCCTCGCCAACCACCTGCGTAAACCGCTGATCGCGAATCTCTACGTTCATGGTCGCTCCCTATTCAACTGTGCGCGCGGACTGCCTTTCGGCCGGAATGCCATTGTGACGCCCCGGACGGTCTCGTTCATGGACTGATTCGTGTTGGCAGACATTCCAGGCGCTCAAGCCAGGCATGGAAGTGCGGACAGGCGGCGCGGATAGTGCCCAGGCCAATCGCCAGGGCAGCCTGTGTGCCCACGAGGGGCTTGTGGTAACCGGCGACGAGGCGTTCAATGCGTTTAGAGGGCGCGGTCAGAGGTGAATCGTCGATTTCCTCCGGGTTGTCGAATTGGTCGCGAATCGCCTGAAACCCCAAGGCAAGATTGGGCTTGCCAATCGCGTCCGCAAAACCGGGGCAGTCGCTGAAGCGCATGGCTTCGAACTCGTGCATCATCAAGTAGGGCACAAACCGGTCGGAGTTGAAGCTGCAACCCATACGCTGGCTAACGTCTGCCAGCAACGCAGTCTCGACAAGGTTCGCCCGCTCAGGCAAAGGGCGCTGGGGTGCCGTGCTACGCCCGGGCCACGTACGTGGCAGCCCGTAGTAATCCACCATGGTGGTAGCAAAGCAGCCAACGTCCGCCTTGAGATGCCTAAGTATCTCTCGTCGAGCCACGTTCCAAGACGTGATCCCGCCGCCACGGCGACGTGGGCTTCCGATGAAACTGGCCCAGACGCTGACGTAACCTCGCTGATAGAGATGCGGGGCCAGCACCTGGTTGACAAAGGACTCTTCGGTCTGCCCCTCGACGTGGACGCGCAGCCGGAGCGCAGGGTATCTTCCGCGTCTACTCATGGGCGGGACGACCGCCCAGTTCGTTTTTTTCCCAGAGCTGGCCGAGGCTGTAGTCTTCCAGCCATTCCGCGAGTTGCTCCGAGTCGAGGCGGGTGAACTGCGTTGCCCCATCCACCCGGTCGGCTACCAGTACGTCTTCCGGATCGAAGTAGTCCAGCAGGATCGGCGACTGGGTAGCGAGAATGATCTGCGTGTCAACCGACGCCTGCTTGACTAGCGAGGCCAGCAGCGTGATGGCGTAGGGGTGCAGGCCGAGTTCCGGCTCATCCAGCAGGATGACCGAGGGCCGTAGGTCCACCGGCTGCATGAACAGCGTGACCAGCGCAATGAAGCGCAGAGTGCCATCGGAGAGCGAAGCAGCGTTGAAGTAAGTGTCAGAGTTCTTATGTTGCCACTCTAAGAGAATCGTGTCCTCGTTCAGCGCCAGCGGTTCAAGCCGAAAGTCGTCGAAGAACGGTGCGGCCAGCCGCACGGTGTCGCGGATCATGCGGTATTCGATCTGACACCTCTCCCGCAGGAAGTAGAGGAACGCTGCCAGGTTGGCGCCGTCGGGACGCAGAAAACGGTTGTCGTGCAGATCGGCGGTTCGCTTGATCGGTGAACTGGGGCTGGTGTCGTGGAAGTGGTAGACACGGCAGCCTTCCAGGTGGCCTCCCACATGCCGTGCGATCCCAACGATGGCCGGATTACTGATCCCAGCTTCTAGCTTATTCCCGAAAGGCAGCCATCCTTGTGTTATTCCCATTTCGAAGAGGGCATCGGGATTCCCACTGGCTCTCGACATCAACGGGACGGTCTCTTGCTTGTGTTTCGCCTGATCCCAGTAAGAGATGGTTTCTTCACTCGGAGACAGCCCGTCCGCATCCGTGGGTACCAGCACAATCTCGTATTGGTTGACCCCATTCTCAATCGCGACGCGAATCCTCAGCTCGTCAGTCACCTTGGCGCCAAAATGCAGCACCCGGTCGGCCCCGCGAGCGCGCATCACATAGTCCTGAAGCTTTCCCTCGCGGATGGCCCGGAGAAACGCAAACAGGCCGATGAAGTTTGACTTGCCCGACCCGTTGGCGCCGATGAGCACGTTGACGGGACGCAAGCGGAGCTTTTCAAGCTGCTTGATGCTCTTGAACCCCTGGACCGAGATGTGTTCGATTGCTGGCATGGGGTCCCTCGTCGGTCGCGCAGCCTACCGCTCGTCCGCGAGTAAAGGCGACGAGTGGGCTTCCATCCCGTGCCCGGTCGTCAGCCGGTCGGGTCGTTAAGTGGGATGACGGGCAGGGCTTCGTTCATGGCGCCGGAGCGGAAGCCCTGGAGGTCCAGGGTGACGTAAGTGAAGCCGAGGGTCTTGAGGCCCTGGATGATGCGCTGGCGACGCGCCGAGTCTTGGGTGAAGCGGGCGAGTTCTGATTCGGGGACTTCGATGCGGGCGATAGGGCCGTGATGGCGGACGCGCAGTTCGCGGAACCCCTCGGCGCGCAGCAGGGCCTCGGCGTCTTCGATCTGGCGCAACTTCTCCACCGTGACCTGGCTGCCGTAGGCGACACGGGAGGATAGGCAAGCTACCGCCGGTTTGTCCCAACTGGAGAGGCCGAGGCGTTTGGAGAGTTCGCGGACCTCCGCCTTGCGCAAGCCAGCCTCGACAAGTGGTGCGCGGGCGCCACGTTCCCGGCTGGCGGCCATGCCGGGGCGGAAGTCGCCCAGATCGTCGATGACCGGCCCGTAGAGCATGTGCTGAACGCCGCGTTCGGCCACGAATTCACGCAGGCGGTCAAAGAGTTCGGCCTTGCAGTGGAAGCAGCGGGAACTGTCGTTGGCGCGGTAGGCCGGGTTATCCATTTCGCGGGTTTCGATGAACTCGTGCCGGATGCCGATCTGCGCGGCAAAGCGGGTGGCGTCGTCACGTTCGGCTCGGGCAAGACTGGGAGAGACGGCCGTCACGGCCATCGCCTGGCCGCCCAGGGCGTCGTAGGCCATCTTGGCCAGGAACGTGCTGTCCACACCGCCGGAATAGGCGACGACCACGCGCTCCAGGCTGCTGAGCGTCTGCTCCAAGTACCGAGTCTTGGCCTCCAGCGGCGCCTCGAGATCGATGGACGGCTGGTAGACGGCGGTTGCCATGCCCAAATCCTACTCGGCCGGCTCGTCCGGCGGGTCGGTGATGACCAGCGGTTCCTCGCTGATGGCGCCGCCGCGCAGCCAAAAGCAGCGCATCACCGGCCGATCCGGGTGCATGAGCGAAACAATGATGAAGCGGCTGTACTCCGAGTAGCCGGACTGCACGGCTTCGCGCACGTCGGTGGGCGAGGGGTAGGCGTCGCTGCGTGGGTGGGAGTGGTAGAAGGCCGAGATCTCCCAGCCCTGGGCGTCCTCGATGTCGCGCTCGGCTCGCATCTGGTCCCGCGGGTCGATGGTGTAGTGCACGCGGCTCTGGTCGGCGTTGCGAGTGGGGTACACCTTCAGCGCCGTTTCTTCCCGCCCGCCGATCAGACCGCAGCACTCCAGCGGGGCCTCGGCGCGTGCCTGCGCCACGATCCGGTCATGTTGGGCGCGGGACAGGTGGAAGGACATGGCCCAACGATAAGCGATTTGAGGCGGAAATCGGGAGATCAGGGAGTTGAACTTGCGGCTCCCACAGCCTGGAGTCGCCTGCCTCAGCCGCCGATTCGGCTCGGTCTTCACGAGCCAACCAAGTTGGCTGAGCGTCGGCTCGGGAGCCCCTGAAAGCTCTTGACGCTCGATTTGCGCGCTCCCTACAATGGGCTGCTAACGCGATTGATTCAATCCGCGTCAGCGCGCGTCCCGACTTCTTCGGTGCGCCGTGACTGACTGGCGGACCAGGCACGACCCCATGCGTACGCCGCAGCGCTCTGCTGGCGGCTAGCCGGGTCGAAAGGGACGACACATATGCCGAAAGACATCCTGCTGGATGTAGAGGCCCGCTCGAAGCTGGTTAAGGGCATCGACGTGGTGGCCAACGCTGTCAAGACCACGCTGGGGCCGAAGGGCCGCAACGTGGCCCTGGGCAAGAAGTACTCCGGCCCCACGGTGACGCACGACGGCGTGACCGTGGCCAAGGACATCGACCTGGAAGACCCGTTCGAAGACATGGGCGCCCAGCTCATCAAGGAAGCCGCCAGCAAGACCAACGACATCGCTGGTGACGGCACCACCACGGCCACGGTGCTGGCGCAGGCCATCATCAAGGAAGGCCTGAAGAACGTGGCGGCCGGCGCCAACCCGATGATCATCAAGCGCGGCCTGGCCAAGGGCGTGGAAGCGGTGGTCGAGGAAGTGCGCGTCCAGGCCAAGCAAATTCGCAGCCAGGACGAGATCGCGCAGATCGCCTCGATTTCCGCCAACGACACGCAGATCGGTGAGCTGATCGGCGAGGTGATGGACAAGGTCGGCAAGGACGGCGCCATTACGGTCGAGGAGTCCAAGGGCCTGGAATTCGAGATCGAGTACGTGGAGGGCATGAAGTTCGACCGCGGCTACATCTCGCCGTACTTCGTGACCAACCAGGACCGCATGGAAGCCGTGATCGAGGACGCATTGGTCCTTGTCACCGACAAGAAGCTGTCGGCGGTGAGCGACATTCTGCCGACGCTGGAGAAGGTCACGCAGGCCGGTAAGAAGGACCTGGTGATCATCGCCGAGGACGTGGAAGGCGAAGGCCTGGCCACGCTGGTGGTGAACAAGCTGCGCGGCATCCTCAACTGCCTGGCCGTCAAGGCGCCGGGCTACGGCGACCGCCGCAAGGAAATGCTGCAGGACGTGGCCGTGGTTACGGGCGGCACGGTGATCTCCGAGGACATGGGCCGCCGTCTCGACGGCGTCATCCTGGAGGACCTCGGTCACGCCCGCCGCGTGGTGGCCGACAAGGACAACACCACCATCGTGGAAGGCGGCGGCAAGGAAGCAGCCGTGCAGGCGCGACTCAACCAGCTGAAGGGCCAGGTTGAGGAAGTCACCTCCGAGTACGACCGCGAGAAGCTGCAGGAACGGCTGGCGAAGCTGGCCGGCGGCGTGGCGGTCATTCGGGTCGGCGCCGCGACCGAGACCGAGTTGAAGGAGAAGAAGCACCGCGTGGAAGACGCGCTGTCGGCCACGCGGGCCGCGATCGAGGAAGGCATCGTGCCGGGCGGCGGGGTGGCCCTGCTGAACGCCGCGCACGTGCTGGGGGCCGTGGAAACGGAGTGCAGCGGCGACGAGGTGGTGGGCGTTCGCGCCCTGCGCCGCGCGCTGGAAGAGCCGCTGCGCTGGATCGCCTCAAACTCGGGCGCCGACGGCTCGGTGGTCGTGGAGGAGGTTCGCCGGCAGTCCAGGAACCGTGGCGACACCAACTGGGGCTACCACGTGGTGGACGAGGAGTACACCGACATGGTGGCGGCCGGCGTGATCGACCCGGCCAAGGTGACGCGCTCGGCCCTCGAGAACGCCGCCTCGATCGCGGGCATGATCCTGACGACCGAGGCGCTGATCGCCGACGTTCCCGAGAAGGAAGAGGCGCCCGCGCCGGCCATGGACTACTAGGTCCACAAACCGGATCGCTCAACCGCCCCGCCGGCCTGTGCCGGCGGGGCGGTTCGCTTTGGGCCTCGATGGTCGTGGCGTGATTTCAACCAGCAGGGGGCGGGCGGGCGTGGGCTTGCATTCATCTGGCCCAGGCACGAAGCAAGGCTGGACTCAATCCGGAGAGCCGCCAAGCGTCCCCGGCAACCCTGTGGAACCGCTCGTTGCCGGAACCGCGCGGCGCCGTGGCTACCCCTCGGGCACAACCGCACCTGCCGGATCCACCACCCACGTCCACTCGCCAATCCCCTCCCCGGACGGCGCCATGCGCGCGCCCTGCCAGCGCACCGTGATCGGTGGGCCACCCGGATCCAGAGCCGGGAATTGAAAGCCGCCGTGCTCGACGGCGCCTGGTGCAACCCGCCCGCGCGGCGCGGGGATGCCCTCTCCAATAGGGATGACTGCTTGGATTTCGGTTCCGTCGACTTCGATTCGCAGCCCCGTGGCGAAGGCCAGCAGGGTCTCGGTACGGCGGTTCTCCAGGGTGAAGTAGATGCGCGTCTCCTCGTCGGCGAACTCGACGCGTTCCAGAACCACCCGCACCCCTCGACGTTCGAGCGCCTGTCCGACCTGGACCGCCCGCCGCGCCGGCCGCACGCCCAGACGGTCCGTAACCGTCACGTGCGCGACTTCCACCTCCGGCTGTACGGCGTCGCCGCATCCCTCCCCCGGCTCAGTGATACGGCTAATGGTCCCTTCCGCCCAGACGAAGTTGTCGCGCTCCACGCCCTCCGAGGCGCCGGGAATCCGCAAGACGGTGGAAAGCTGGTCGTTGTCGAAATCGACCCAGGCACAGAGCACCAGATCGTCGGCCACCGCAGAAACGCTGTACACGCGCGCCCGCAGCACGACCTGCCGCCCCACGACCGCCGCGGGGTCGGCATGAGCCACCGCCCAGTTGCGATTGGTCAGGATGACCGGCGCGGTAGCGACGGGTGTCGCTGCCGGTTCCGGTGCGGCGGCGGCGGCGGCGCAGGCGGCGGCCAGAACCAGCGCCAGTCCGACAGCCAGCGTCTGCCACAGCGCCCTGACCTGCCGCATGGTCATCCCGTCCCCCGACAAAGATGCGAACGTCGCCCGCACGCGTCATACTCTGCCCCACGGCGTCGAGGAAGAGGCACGCGCCCATGACACGAGCCGCGGTGATCGGGCTTGGCCGAATCGCCAGCACCTGGGACGAAGAGCGCAGGAAGTACGACGGCTGGCACCTCCCGCACGCCCACATCGGCTGCATGGCGGCCGTCCCGGAGATCGAGATTGTCGGTCTTTCGGATACCTGGGCGGAGCAGCGGGAGGCGGCCCGGGCCAAGTGGGGGATCGACACCCTCTACGAGAACTACCGCGAGATGTTGGCCAAGACCCGGCCGCAGATCGTCAGCGTCTGCACGTCCATGAAGCCTCGCACCGACATCCTGCTGGAGATCGCCAACGGCGACTACGGCGTCCAAGCCATTTGGGCCGAAAAGCCCTTGACCTATTCGCTGGCCCAGGCCGACGAAGTGATCGCCGCATGTCGCAGGGCCGGCATTCATCTGGCCGTCAACTGCACCCACCGATGGAAGGACAGCTTCATCCAGACCCGCGAGATGATCGACGACGGGCTCATCGGGGACGTGCTGCACGTGCAGGGTAACCGGGACTGCAACCTCTCCCACAACGGCAGTCACTTGATTACCCGCCTCACGATGTTTACCGATTCGCCGGTCGCCTGGGTTGCCGGCGAGGCCGAGAGTGACGAGGCCGTGGCCGGCGACAACGATTTTTCCGGGGACGGCTACTTCGTCTGTCACAACGGCGTGCGCGGCATGTTTCACGGCATGCGCACGGGCGCGCTGGAACTCTCATACGACATTACCGGCACCGAGGGCATGATTCGCCTGATGGACGACAGCCGCAGCCCCGAACTGTGGCGGATGGAGGAGGGCCTGCCCGGCCAGCGCAACCCGGAGCCGGCCTGCCACTTTTTCCGCCCCAGCCACAATCCGCGGGCGGCCGGCGTGAACGTGCTGTACGACCTGATAAACTGCATCGAGACCGGCGAAGACTCCCGCTGTACCGGAGAAGACGCTCGCGAAGCTCTCGAAATCGCCATCGCCGTCCGCGAATCGCATCGAAAGGGCGGTGGCCGCGTGGACCTTCCTGTTGAAGACCGGCGCCTCGGCATCGTCTCGCACGAAGTACGCGTGTCCGAACTGCCGCGAGCGATTCTCCGGCGGCGCGAAGCTGAAGCCGCCACGCAGGCAGGGGAGGCGTCGTGATGGCCAGGCTGAGAGCGGCTGTGATCGGCCTCGGACGCATCGCCAGCACCTGGGACGAAGAGCGCAGCAAGTACGACGGCTGGCACCTGCCGCACGCCCACATCGGCTGCATGGCCGCCGTGCCGGAGATCGAGATCGTCGGTCTCTCGGACACTTGGGCCGAGCAGCGCGAGGCGGCCCGGGGCAAGTGGGGAATCGACGCCCTCTTCGAGGACTACCGCGAGATGCTGTCCAAGACGCGGCCGCAGATCGTCAGCGTCTGCACGTCCATGAAGCCCCGCACCGACATCCTGCTGGAGATCGCAAACGGCGGCTACGGCGTGCAGGCCATCTGGGCCGAGAAGCCGCTCACCTATTCGCTGGCCCAGGCCGACGAGGTCATCGCGGCCTGCCGCAAGGCCGGCATCACCCTGGCCGTGAATTGCACCCACCGCTGGCGCGACAGCTTCACCCAGGCTCGCGCGATGATCGACGACGGGCTGATCGGCGACGTCCTGCACGTGCAAGGCAGCTTGAACTGCAATCTCTCCCACAATGGCAGTCACCTGATTACCCGCCTCACCATGTTCACCGATGCGCCGGTCGCCTGGGTCGCCGGCGAGGCCGAGAGTGACGCGGACGTGGCCGGCGTCGACGATTTTGCCGGCAACGGCTACTTCGTCTGCCAAAACGGCGTGCGCGGCGTGTTCCGAGGCATGCACACGGGCGGGCTGGAACTCTCCTACGACATAACCGGAACTGACGGCATGATCCGCCTGATGGACGACAGCCGCAGCCCCGAACTGTGGCGGATCGAGGAGGGCCTGCCCGGCCAGCGCAGCCCGACGCCGGTCTGCCACTTCTTCCGGCCAAGCCACAATCCCCGGCCCGCAGGCGTGAACGTGCTGTACGACCTGATGTACTGTATCGAGACCGGCGAGGATTCTCGCTGCTCCGGCGAAGACGCCCGCGAAGCTCTGGAAATCGCTCTCGCAGTCCGTGAGTCCCACCGGAACGGCGGCGGGCGCGTGGACCTGCCGCTTCAGGACCGCAGCCTGGGCATCGTTTCGCGCGAAGTCCTGGTCTCGGAACTACCCCGTGCGATTCTCCGGCAGCGCGAAGCGGAAGCTGCCGCGCAGGCAGAGGAGGCCTCGTAATGGCCAGGCTGAAAGCGGCTGTAATAGGTCTCGGACGCATCGCCAGCACGATCGACGAAGAACTCGGCGAATTCGACGGCGTTGAGTTTCCGTATGGACATATCCCCTGCTACATGTCGATGCCCGAGATTGAAGTCGTCGGTATGTCGGACCCGTGGGTCGAGCAGCGCGAAGCCGCCGGCGCCAAATGGGGTTTCGAGGCGCTATACGCGGACTACCGCCAGATGTTGGAGGAGACCCGGCCGGACATCGTCAGCGTGTGCACCTCCGCCAAGCCGCGCGGCGACATCCTGCTGGAGATCGCCAACGGCGGCTACGGCGTCCGCGCCATCTGGGCAGAAAAGCCCATAACGCTCTCGCTGGCCGAGGCGGATGCCGCCATCGACGCCTGCAAGCGGGCCAACATTGCGCTGGCCATCAACTGCACCCGCCGATGGCGGGATGACTACCTGCAGGTGAATGCCCTGATCAACGAAGGCGCTATTGGCGATGTGGTGTCCGTGGATTCCCGATCCAGGTGCGGCCTCTCCCACAACGGCAGCCACCTGATTACGACGCTCACCATGTACGTGCCCGAGCGTGCAGTCTCTGTCGTCGGCGAGGCGGAACTAGACGAGGCCAACCCCGACAACGACTTCTCGGGCGTCGGTCTCATCAGGTTTCCCGGCAATGTTCGAGGCTACGTGCGGGCCTACGACAACGGGCCGAACGAGAACTCCCATGACATCGTGGGCACAGACGGCATGATCCGCATCATCAATGACGCCCGCAGCATCCAGATATGGACGGCTTACGAGGGGTTGGAAGGCCACCAGCAGCTTCGGGAACGCCGCAGCTTCGTCCGCCGCCACTTCCCGCCGCCGGTGCGACGCCACAGCGGCGGCGTAAACGCTATCTACAACCTCATCCACTGCATCGAGTCCGGCGACGCCCCGCGGTGTAGTGGCGAGGACGCCCGCGAGGCGCTGGAAATCGCGATCGCCATCCGCGAGTCCGAGCGGCGCGGCAACCAGCCGGTCGACTTGCCGTTCGCCGACCGCGGCGCCCGCATCATTTCCGGCGAGGTCGTCCGCAGCGAACTCCCGCGCGCCATCCTGCGCCAGCGCGAGGAAGCCGCCCAAGCCTAGGCGCGAGACCGACCCGCGTCTTTGCCGGCGACTGGTAAGCGACCGCTAGCCGGTCGGCCACTCCCGGACGCTGCCACGGGGCGTGCTGACGCCGGGCTACCCGTGCAGCGGAAAGGCGCGTTCCAGGCCGTGAGCAGCGGCGATCTGCAAAATCGCCTGGTGGATCCCGCCGTTGCTGAAAATGCAGCGTCGGCTCTCGGGGCCGGTGGGAAGGCCTCGAACGTTTGTGACATGGCCGCCGGCGCGTTTCACCAGTAGCCCAGCGCCCGCGTGGTCCCACCACTTAACGCTGCTGAACATCGCGCCGTCATAGCGTCCCGCCGCCACCCAGGCCGTTTCAAGCGCGGCGGAGCCCGTTAGGCGCACGCGGTGAAACGTGCGAGCCGCCTCGGCCAACGCCGCGTTGAAGCGACGGTCGTCCTCCGCGTCGACTCCGCGTTGCGCCCACGCCACCGTGCTCTCGGACGGACTGGTCCTTCCGGTCACCTCGATCAGCCGGCCGTTGAGCCGCGCCGGGCCGTCGGCCAGCGCGGTGAACATTTCGTCGCGCACCGGATCGTAAATCGCGGCCGCATCGGGCCGGGTGTGGCGTGTGTGGGCCACGCTCACGCAGAACTGCGGCTGCCCTCGCGAGTAATTGTCGGTGCCGTCCAGCGGGTCGATCACCCACACGTCCGGCCCATCCACTTCCTCGTCGTCCGGAAACTCCTCCGAAAAAACCGTGTGGGTCGGCACGTGCTCGGCCAGCACCTGGCGAATGGCGCGGTCGGCGGCAAAGTCGGCGTCGGTCACCACCGTGCGCTCGCCCTGCCAGGTCTTCCATTGCACACCCAGCAGCTCGGACTCGAAGCTCCGTAGCAACTCGGCTCCGGCTGCACGGGCAGCCGCCTCCGCAATGTCCAGCAGCCCAGCCCGGTGGTTCGGGCCTGTCATGATCAGCCGGTGGTCGGAATTTCGGCCAGCGCCTTGCGCAGGCCCTCGGTCCAGCCACGCAGATTGCGGCGCACGCTGAATCGCACGAAGAAGCCCAGCGGGCCCAGCGTGCGGGGCCCGGCGGCCGTCTGTCGCAGCCGCACGCCGGTCCCGCCTTCCACGGAACGCAATTCAATCGACATGCTCCGGGTAAGTCCGGCCTTGGCGCCGGTCCACGAAGCGCCGTGGCCCAGATCAACCTCGCTGATGGTGTAGATGAAGGCCATCCGCTCGCGAGCGGATTTCTGGCGGAACCGATACCCGGACGTCCAGTTCCCGGCCGTCAAGCGCTCGGCCGATTCGATAGTGGCGTTCCACTTTTGCCAGTCGTTGATCCCACTCACCAGCTGCCAGATCGTGTTGACTGGCGCGTTCAACTCGACGTTCGCGGTTTCCTCAATCACCGACCGCTCCTCACCCCGGCCGCGCACGGTCAACCCGCCCGCGCATCCGGTATCTTACGCCGCCCCGCCGGGAACCGCGCCTGGCGGACGCTACGCTACACCCGTACCGGCTGCGAGCCGCCCCGAGGAACGCTGATGGACCCGCTGGGATTTGTTGACGCACATGTGCGCGACCTGCGTGCGCGCGGCCTCTTCCGGCCCTTCCAGGTCTTGCAGACGCCGCAGGGGCCGCGTATCCGCATTGCCGGCCGTGAACTCATCAACATGTCGTCCAACGACTATCTGGGACTTGCCAACCATCCAGAGCCGCGGGAAGCGGCAAAGGCCGGGGCCGACGCCTGGGGCAGCGGCGCGGGCGCCGTGCGCACCATTGCCGGCACGCTGGACGTGCACGAGGCGCTGGAAGCCGAGCTTGCCGCCTGGAAGGGCGCGGAAGCCACCCTGGTCTTCCAGTCGGGCTTCGCGGGCAACCTGGGCACGATTCCGGCCTTGGTTGGCCGCGGCGACGTGATCCTCAGCGACGAACTGAACCACGCCAGCATCATCGACGGCTGCCGACTCAGCCGGGCGGAAATCCGCCGTTTCGCCCACGCGGACGCCGATTCGCTGCGCGAGCAACTAACCGCCTGCGCCCCCGACCAGCGCAAGCTGGTGGTTACGGACGGCGTGTTCAGCATGGACGGCGACATCGCGCCGCTGCCCGATATCTGCGAGGTGGCCGAATCGTTCGACGCCATGGTGATGGTGGACGACGCGCATGGCAGCGGCGTGTTGGGTCGCGGCGGACGCGGCAGTGTGGACCACTTTGGCCTGCACGGGCGCGTGCACGTGCAGCTGGGCACGCTCTCAAAGGCCATCGGGTCGATGGGCGGCTACATCGCCGGTAGCCAAGGCTTACGCGACTATCTGACGCACACGGCACGCCCGCTGCTGTTTTCCACCTCGCATCCGCCGGCCGTGGTCGAGGCCTCGCGGGCCGCGATCCGCGTGCTGAGCCGCGAACCGGAGCGCGTCGATCGCCTGTGGGCCAACGCGCGCTTCTTCAAGCAGGGTCTGAGCGACCTTGGCATGGATCTTGGACGCAGCGCCACGCCCATCACGCCGGTAATCGTGGGCGAAGCCGAGCGGGCCCATGCCCTGAGCGACCGGTTGCGGCAATGCGGCGTCTTCGTCCAAAGCGTGGTCTTCCCAACCGTCCCGCGCGGCGCCGCCCGGGTTCGCGCCATGGTCAGCGCCGCTCACAGCGAGGAGGACCTGGCCCAGGCAATCGCCGCCTTCGGCGAATCGATCCACGGGCTCTAGTCCACGTCGTTACCGTCAGCCAACAATGGTGCGGTGCTAGCATCGCCTCCCGCTCACGATGTCTGGAGTCGTAGGTGTCCGAGTCGATCAACGAACTGCGGCGAGGCATCGACGCCGTAGACGAGCAACTAGTGAACTTGCTCGGTCAGCGAGCCGAGCTCGTGCGCAAGATCGGCCACATGAAAACCAGCATCGGGACGCAGGTCTTCGACCCGGCACGTGAGCAAAACGTGCTTCGCCGAGTCACGATGCTCAACACCGGTCAGTACGGCAATGAGCATATCCGCGCGATCTTTCGCGAGATCATGTCGGCCTCGCGCAGCCTTGAGGAACCTCCGAAAATCGCCTACCTCGGGCCGGCCCACTCCTTCAGTCACCAGGCCGCCCAGCGACATTTCGGACGTCTGTCGAACCTTACACCGCTCAACTCGTTCGGCGACATCTTCGATTTCGTCGATCGCTCCACGATGGCCTGGGGCGTAGTGCCGATCGAGAACACCACGAGCGGCACTATCGGCGAAACGCTGGATCTCTTTGTCGCCCGCTCCGTGTACGTGCAGGCGGAGATTCAGATGCCGGTTTCGCACAATCTGCTGGCGGCGCCGGGTTCGTCGAATTGGACCAGTATCTGTTCGCACCCTCACGCCATCGCGCAATGCCGCGGCTGGCTGCAGCGCCATATGGGCTCAACGCCGGTCATGGAGGTAGCCAGCACCGCGGAAGCCGCCCGCCGTGCGGCCGACCAGCCGGATACCGCGGCAATCGGACCGCTCATCGCGGCTGAAGCGTTCGGTCTGGAAACCGTGCACGTCAATATTCAGGATGTCGCCTCCAATCGAACCCGGTTCTACGTGATCGCCGACAAGCCTGCGGCGCGCACGGGCCGGGACAAAATGGCGCTGATGGTGGCCGTGCATGACCGGGTGGGCGCCTTGCGCGACGTACTGAGTTGTCTCAGCGCGCACAACCTCAACATGAGCTTCATCCAGTCGCGACCCTCACGACTGAAGCCGGGCGACTACATCTTTTTCCTGGAACTCCGGGGGCATCCGGACGATGCGATCGTGGGCCAGGCACTCCACCAACTTGGCGAGTCGACCGTCCTCACGCGCGTCCTCGGCGCCTGGCCGGTGGCCGCCTAGCCGTCGGGTCAGACGGCCTCAGCGCGGGCGCGCGTCCTCGATGGTCGCGCGCATGTCATCGACCTTCGCGCGGACCGCCTGGGCATAGTCCGAACCGTCGCCCGCCCAGAGCGCCGAACGTCCGGCGTTGATCAGCACGCCCGCGGGTTCAGGCCCGAAGCCAGCCCTCACCGTGGCCTCCAGCGCGCCGCCCTGCGCGCCCACGCCCGGCGCCAGGATCGGCATGCCCGGAACAAGCTCGCGGACCATCGCAACATCGTGCGGGCGCGTCGCGCCAACTACCGCGCCCAGGTTGCCAAGCTCGTTCCACTCAACCAGTCGTCGGGCAAGCCGTAGGTACACCGGTTCGCCCTGCGCCGTGCTCATGCCCTGGACGTCATTGGCGTCGGGATTGCTGCTGCGCAGCCAGGCGAATGCGCCGCGGTCTGGTCGCTCGATCAGCGGTCGAACGGCGTCCCGGCCGCCCCAGGGGTTGAAGGTGATGGCATCAGCTTCCAGGTAGTCGAACAGGAAGTTCGCGTACCGCTCGGACGTGTCGGCGACATCGCCAACTTTGTTGTCGGCGATGAGCAAGGCGCGGTCACCGATGCCGTCGCGCACGTCACGCAGCAGTTGCAAGCCGTCGGGGCCCAGCGCCAGGTAAAACGGAACGTTCGGCTTGAAGGCCACAGCCGCATCGGCGCAGGCATCCACGACCGCGCACAGGAATTCGCGCGCACCGTCCACCGAGCGTGGGAGACCCTCCGGCAACCGCTCCAGGTCCAGGTCCAATCCCAGGCACACCCAGGAGCGTTTGGCCTCTGCCTCGCGCCAGAGGCGCGCGGCAAACGTTTCAGCAGGCTCATCAGCTGTGCGCGTCACGGGGGTCATACTCCCAACCATTGGGGGCGCTCTTTGAGACCAAAGCAAGCCAGTCCTATACTCGCTGCTGCGCGAACCGCCCGTCGGCAACAGCGTTTGGGGGCAAACATGGGTCTTTTGGATTTCCTGAAGCGTGAGAAGAAACAGACGGTCGTCCGCCACACGATCAAGGTGATGCCGCGCGAGACGCTGCGAACGCTCGCCGAGCGCGAATACGGCGACCAGACCAAGTGGGAGATCATCTTCAACAAGAACAAGTGGCGGTTTGAAGATGGCGACCCGAACACGATCTATCCGGGCATGGACCTGGATATCCCGGAGATCGAATCGGACTAGCGCCCGCGCGGGAGCGTCTGACCATTAGGTGCCGAAGGTCGGGATCGAACCGACACGAGGGTTGAACCTCACTGGTTTTTGAGACCAGCGCGTCTACCAGTTCCGCCACTTCGGCGCTGGCAGGAGTGGAGGGGCTCGAACCCCCGACCTACGGTTTTGGAGACCGTCGCTCTTCCAGCTGAGCTACACTCCTTCACGGTTCGTACGCTAGCACAGGCGAGCCGGCGGCTCCCCTCGTAAGCTGCGTGCCGTGAACAGGCCCATGGCACGCAAGTGCCGGACGCGGGCGGCCTTTGCGGATTCACCCACCCGCGCATGACCGACCTGCCGGCCGAGTTCACGTTTCGACCCGTTGAGCCGTCCACCTGGCCAGACTTCGAGTGCCTCTTCTCGTCGCGCGGCGCACCGCACTACTGCTGGTGCCTGCCCTATCGGGCCACGCGCGAAGAGGCGCGGCAGCGCGACCGCGCCACGCTGAAGGCCGGCATGGCCCGGCGAATTCGACAAGGCGAACCGGTGGGCCTGCTGGCCTTCGACGGCGACACCCCCATCGGGTGGTGCTCCGTTGCACCGCGTCCAACGTTTCCACGGCTCAGGACCTCCAGCGTCACGGGCGCGGCCGATGCGAACGATGCGTCGGTCTGGTCCCTGACCTGCTTCTTCGTTCCACGGCGGCTGCGCGGCCGCGGGCTGGTTACGCGCCTGCTGGACGCAGCCATCGACCGGGCGCGCACGCAGGGCGCCAGAGCCCTGGAGGCCTATCCCGTGGACCCTGAGTCGCCGAGCTACCGGTACGGGGGACTTCGGCCAATGTTCAGCGCCGCCGGCTTTCGCGACATCGGCCGTCTGGGCAAGCGCCGTCACGTCATGCGGCTCGGCTTGCCAGTCGCCGAGGCCTCCGTCTAACCAGTCCCGCCAGCGCCTACCGTCGGCTCGGCGTATACGACAGCAGGGCGCCGATCTGCTCGTATCCCACGATTGGATACAGCAAGGCCCCCGTGTGACTCGCAGCCAGCACGGCCAACTGCGAGCCGTGCCGCCGGTCGTCTCGCAGCATCTGACAGATCAGCGCCCGGCCGATGCCGCGACGCCGAACGTCGGGCTTCACATACAGGTTGGCGCACCAGGTCATCCCGGCCACCTCGATGCCGCTGACCCAACCCACCGGATCGCCGTCGATCAGTGCGGCGTACATGCGCAACGGACCGCCCGGCGCGAGGTGTTCGGGGAGAATCTGCCGCCGGCGGACCGCCTTGTTCACTTGGCTCGCCAGCGCAGGGTCGAGCACTCGCACGATCTCGGTCGGTGGCGCGAACCTTGGAATTCGTCGCAGGCGATGGACCATGATCGGCTCGGTGAACCCCAGGCGGTAGTCCAGCGCCCGGTAGCCGGCGCGAAGCGACTCATCGGACTTCCCAGCCGCACAGATCGCGCAAATGGCGTGCCGGCCACGCGTGTGTCGGCCGACAATCCGCACGACCTTCTCCGGCGCCACCCCCTGCGAGATCCACTCCTCCCGGCGATACCGGTCGTTCCCACGTGGAGCGTCGCGCGTCACCCATAGCCCCTGCACGCGCTCAGCCAGACAGGGATGCGTGAAGCTGCGCGTGAAGCAAATCCCGTGCGCAAAAGCCTCGAGCGCCGTTTCCAGAAGGCGCTCAGCCTCTGCGTGGTACAAGGTGCGTTTTCGTGGTACGCGAGCAACCATTCCGGGACAGCCCGAGCTTACACGGCGGCCTTGTGGCTCCCCTTGCGCAACCCCTTTCGTAACCGCTCACCGCCAGGACGGGGAGGATAAGCCCACATATTTGAATTGGTTACTACGCTCGATCTGCATCGAAAACGAGGAAGCTCGGATTAGCCTAGTCTTCCCATCTCCAGACGAACTTTCAGGATCGGGCCATAACACTCGTGAGTGGGCCGGACTCCGACTCACCATAGGCTGTGTACTGATAGAAGAGGTTGGTCAGTGGTTTTCGAGATTGATCGCAATAGCCCTTGTCAAGGTACCGTCGCAATCGTTTCATCCGGCGGGGACCTGCCGTCTGGACCAGGTAGTCGGAATAGACTCGGTGCCCGGCCTTCATGTAGGGCAGGCGTACCTCGGCTGA
Source organism: Chloroflexota bacterium (assembly GCA_965263175.1). GTDB lineage: Bacteria > Chloroflexota > UBA11872 > UBA11872 > UBA11872 > UBA11872. The sequence continues at coordinate 1,018,284 of OZ253587.1, read as the reverse complement.
CCCTTCGACAAATCTGTTATGCCATTCGGCCGTTGGATTAAAGTAGTGGATGCTGAGCATCCGACGGCCGGCCCATCCGCCGAAGGATGCGTGAAAGAGCGAGTGGCGGAACACGCAAACATCACCAGGCTCACTCTCAAGCACATAACATCCAGGAACATCGGGCGACGTCAAGTCGTAGAGGCCGGTGTGTCTCGCCTTGTCCAGACCATCATGAAACGGGAGATGGTGGCTGCCGGGGATATCGTTCAGACAACCGGTATCCGCGGAAACCGGATCCAGATAGAAGGCCATGTGTATGCTCGGGAAGGGAATGCCGCCATCGCTATGCCATCGCGTATTGCCGACGAAGAGATGACCTCCTGAGCTGTGGTAGTTGCAGTCCTCGCCGATAAGGCCTTCGGCAATATCGTTAATCCGGCGATCATCGATGAACTGATCGAACCAGGCATCACCTTCGGTTACCGGATAGATGTGCAGGCTTCTGGTGCCGTCGTAGCCGGTCTCCGCCGCTGCCGCGTCCATGACCCGCATGAAAGCGGCTTCCAGCTTCGCCACCTCGCTCGGCGAGAACAACTGGCGAAAAACCTGAAAGCCCATTAATTCAAACCAACGCTTATCGTCCTGTATCACAAGATCGGTCGACTCGGTTGTTATCTCGGCTGATTGGTCGGACAACCTCGCACGTCCCTTACCTTCGGCGATAGGCCTCACGTCGATGCGCCACTCGCACCACCAGCACCACCAGCGTATCGGCAAGGACTTCATACACGACGCGATAGTCGCCAACACGCATTCGCCGCAGGCCGCGCAACTCCCCTTTCAGCGCACTGCCCACCAGCGGGTGTTCAGCCAGGCCATCGATCGCCCGCACAATGCGAAGCCGATCCAGACGCGGAACACGAGCCAGTTCCCTGGATGCGCTCCGCTTAATCCGAATCGAGTAACTCACGCCTGACCTGGTCCCAGTCCAGCACCGGATCGGAGGGATCCCGCAGCCGTTCGATGGCTACGGCCAGATCGTCAAAGTCCTCCAGATAGCGTTCCAGCGCCTGCCGGACGATGTCGGCGCGGCTCCGTTTGAGCTGCGCGGCGGCTTCATCCAGCGCCCCAACGAGGGCATCGGGCACTCGTGCCGTGATCTGGCCCATGCAAGCCCCCTTGATGTAGCATGACTTCAATAAAAGTCAATCGACTCTACTGACATTACAGTAAATCAACCCAACGTGCCCTCAACGCATCATCGCGGCTCGCGGCCATGCACCAGCTCGCAGCCTCCCGCCCGCGCGTCGCGATCGGCCCATCGGTGCTTGAGCTTCAGGTTGGTCGCTATGCGCCAGGCGAGGTACTTCTCCCTGGCGCTCGCGGCGGTCGGTTCAACGATGCCTGATGCCAGGCGCCGGTACTCTGACCAGGCCGTTGCACGGTCGGCTGCTTCCGACGCAACAACAGGGATTGATGCGGAAGTCAGCGCTTCGCACTGATGCGCCTGCTGGCTCCTCGGGCAGGACTCGAACCTGCAACCCTGCGGTTAACAGCCGCACGCTCTACCATTGAGCTACCGAGGAATGGCGTTCCTAGCTCAGGGCCTCGCAGCAGCGGCCGTCGTTGCGGGTGGCCGCCGTATCGTCAGGCGCCTGGTTCGGACTCGTCTTCGACGCCCATGAGGCTCTTGGCCTTTCGAAACGCGACTGCCAGAACGCCAAGGATGACCACGAGCACTCCCAGCTTTCGAATCATTGGATTTTGCCTATGGGTGATCAGAGTGATAGGGAACCCCACAAGAATAGCAGAGACCCTTTGAGTGCCCCGAGGCCGAACCGAGCGGCGGGAGGCATGCGAACTCCAGCAACCGCAGCCCGGGTCGCCGCGGCTAGACTTGCCCGACCACCTCTCCGGGTCGCCCGTATGACCGACCTGCAGACCTTCCTTTCCGTGGACGACGCCCTGGAACGCATCCTGCGAGGCTTCGCCCCCCTGCCGGCTCAAAGCGTCCCGCTCGGACTGGCCCTGGGGCTGATTGCCGCCGAGGACGTGCTGGCCCGCGACAACGTGCCGGGGTTCGACAACTCGGCGTTCGACGGCTACGCGGTCCAGTCGGCCGACCTAGCCCAGGCGTCCGCGGCCACGCCGGCGCAACTGCGGGTAGTGGACGAAATTCCCGCCGGCCGAGTGAGCCCGGTGACGCTGCAACCCGGTGAAGCAGCACGGATCATGACAGGCGCTCCCGTCCCCGCCGGCGCCGACGCCGTCGTGCCGTTCGAGGACACGGACCGAACCGATTGGGGCCACCTGGGCACGGACCCTCGGACCAGCAACACCGACCGACGTGAGGTCGCGGTGCTGGAACGCGCCGATCCGGGTGAGAACGTTCGCCCTGCCGGCGGCGACATCAGCGCGGGGGCGGTCGTGGTCGAGGCTGGCCGTCGTCTGGGACCGGCGGAGATCGGTGTGCTCGGATCCGTTGGCGTAACCACCGTTCGCGCCCATCCCCGCGCCAGCGCGGCCATCGTGCCCACCGGCGACGAAATCGTGGAGATCAGCGCCAGTATCCGCGCCGGCCAGGTTCGCAACAGCAACGCCTGGGCGCTGGAAGCCGCCACCCGCGCGCTCGGCGCCGAGCCGCATCGTCTGCCCATAACCGGCGACACCGTCGAAGCGCTGCAAGCCGCCCTGACCACAGGCGCGGAATCCGATGTCATCGTGACCATCGGCGGCGTCTCCATGGGCGACTACGACCTGGTAACCAACGTCCTGGGTTCCGAGGGCCGCATGGACTTCTGGCAGATCAACATGCGGCCCGGCAAGCCGCTGGCCTTCGGCCAGGTGCATGGCACCCCGGTGATTGGGCTACCCGGCAACCCGGTGTCCAGCATGGTCTGCTTTGCGCTGTTCGTTCGCCCGGCCCTGCTCCGTCTGATGGGTCACCGCGACCTGACCCATCCCTCCGTCCAGGCCGTGGCCGCCGAGCGGCTGCGTAGCGCCCAGGGCAAGCGCACCTTCCTGCGTGTACAGGTGCGGCGCACCAACGGCGACCTGGTGTGCACGTCAGCGGGCGACCAGAGTTCCTATCGCATGTCGTCCCTGGTGGCCGGCAACGGTCTGGCCGTGCTGCGTGAAGGCAAAACCATCGAGCCCGGCGAACCCGTCGAAGTCCTGGCCCTCGACCCGCAAGCGCTCCTCCAACTCTGACGGACAAGCGTTGCTACGATGCATCCCATCGGGCGCGTAGCTCAGCTGGTTAGAGCGCGCGGTTCACATCCGCGAGGTCATAGGTTCGAGTCCTATCGCGCCCACCAATCCGGGCGAATTGCCCGACGTGTGCCGCCACGATGAACCACATGTGCCCAGACCGCGGAGGCGAAGCGGTAGCGCTTCGCCTCCGGCCCGCGAGCAGCCTTTCTCACTAGAGCCGTCGAGCCCAAGATCTTTGATCTCGACATCGAGTGATGCCCGACACGTCCTGCCGGGGTGTCCGGTTCCTGACTGTGAGAGTTGCGGGCCGCCACGCGCGGCCTACGCAGAGATCAGCGTCCGAACGACCTCCACGGCTCGCTCGACATCCACCCCAACGGCCACGTTGACCGGCCCGTCGCCGTATCTGGCGACGGTACGTCCCCGCTGGTTCCCGTCCGTTACTACCGATACCTGAGCCCGCCGATACGTCAGGATGTCGGGCTCGATGGCCGCTGCCACGGCCAGCGGATCGTGTAGATAAAACTCCCGCGCGTCGGCTCGCTCCCGAAACCTATCCGCCAAAATGCGGTTGGCCAGTTCGGCGGGCTTGCACGTGCCCTCGAACCACGGCGCACCGTCGCGACGGTGCATGAATGTCCGGTGGGTCACATCAAGACCGACGAGCGTGACCGGCACCCCCGACGTGAAGACCTCGTTAGCCGACCACGGGTCTTCATGGATGTTGAACTCCGCGAAGGGTGTCACGTTGCCCGGAACCTCCACTGTCCCGCCCATGACGACGATCTCTGAAATTGCACTCGCAATCTCCGGGCGACCGTCCAGCGCCGCGGCCACATTTGTCAGCGGCCCGAGCGCGATGACGCTCAAGCGCCCCGGCAACGTTGAAACGCGGTCGCGAATGAAATCGACTGCGTCCGCTGGATGCGCTTTCAACGTCGTGGCGGGAAAATGGACTCCAAGCCCCTCCGCGCCATGAACGTGGTACGCATGCGTAAACGAGCCATGCGCTGGCCGGTCGGCGCCAACGGCAATTGGCACATTACGCCCGCCAGCGACGTGGTCGACCAACCGAAGCGCGTTGTTGGTCGTCTCAGCCAACGTCGCGTTTCCGCCAACCGTGGTGATGCCCTCAATGAGCAAGTCGGGACAGTTCAGCGCCATCAAGAGCGCCAGGGCATCGTCGGTGCCGGGATCGCTGTCAATCAGAACTCTCCGCATACGCTTCACCCTCGATACGTGGAAATAGGAACCGAAATTCTACGCTCGGAGGGTCCCAGACTTGGTCGGCGAACAGGCTCGTCGATTCTGGATGGGTGGTCTACGTAGCAACTGATTGCCCGAGAGTTCAAGACACAGGACGGTTGGGACCGCCTTGGAATCTCCGGGATGCCAGCGGCTGGGCGATCCCTCACAGAACCGTCTTGGGACGCTCCTTGGTTGGGTCGACAAATGGCACGCGAACGACTTCGGCATCGACGAGGCCGTCGTCCGGCAGTTGGACCTGCACGCGCGTCCCCCGTCTCCAGTGGGACCGAGGCATAACGGCCAGGGCGATGTTCGACTGTTGATTCGGCGACCAGAACGCACTGGTCACGTAGCCGACGTCGTCACCGGAGTCGTTGTCTTTGACCAGGTAGAAGTCTTGGTTGTACCAGGTCAGTGGCTGGCCACCAACCATCAGGCCGACCAGCCGCTGCTCGACCCCCTCGGCCTTGATTCTGGCCAGAGCGTCTTTTCCTATGAAATCGCCCTTGTTCAGATCCACTTGCCAGCCAAGCCGAACTTCAAATGGATTGTTCTCGATGTCCAGGTCCTGACCGTAGGACAGAATTCCAGCCTCGATTCGACGGATGTGACTCGGAGCGATCACCCGCAAGTTGAACTCTCGTCCCTGCTCCAGGATGTGCGGCCACACGTCGTCGGCATGGCGCATCGCGTCGTGCAGGTAGATTTCGAACCCGACTTCAGCGGAGAAGCCCGTGCGAGAAATCGTGACCGCATGCCCGTTCAGCGTGTCGTGGATCAGGCCGTAATACGGGATGTTCCTGATGTGTGGCCCAAACATCTTCTCTATCAGCAACGCCGACTTGGGACCTTGGATCTGGACTGGAGACACGTCAATCTCGTGAATGTCAACGTTGAATTTGGCGAAGGCATTGACGCCCTGCGCCCAGAGCAGGACATCAGAGTCGGAGATACTGAACCAGAACTCGTCGTCAGCCACGCGCAGCAAGACCGGATCGTTAATGACACCGCCGTACTGGTTGCAGAGAATCACGTAACGGGCCTGCATGACTGGGACGCGGGTGTGAACGTCGCGGGTGATCAACATGTCCACGAAGTCCGCGGCGTCGGGACCCTTAATTCGTATCTGTCGCTCGACCGCCACGTCCCACATGCTGACGTGCTCGGTCAGGTACTTGTACTCCTCAAGCATCCCTCCATCCTCGGGCTTGATGTAAGCCCTTGGGTGGTACATGTGGTTGTAGGTTGTATAGGCCCAGCACCCGGCAGCCTTTGACAGATGCCACCACGGAGACTTTCTGATTCGGGTGGAGATAAGCATCCGGGCGTCGCTATTCCCACTTTGCCGCAGGTTAATCGGCAATTCGCGCCGTTTGAGACCACCGATTACGAGATTCTGAGCCATCGGACGACCTCCAGTCGTTTAGCAATTCCATTGCTTTGACGTTGACGTGCTATCGCCACGTCAGTGGTTGGAAACTTCAGCGTTGTCTTACCTGCGATTGTTCTATGATACTCATCCTTACGTCAAGTGCCACCAGTAGCTCACACCTTCGTTTTTCGATTCACGCCTTCAGCTTCTTGCCTTGCGGATCGAAGAGAGGCTCCTTCGCAACCGTCGCCTTGAGGCGTTCACCAAAGTACAGCACGTCAACGCTCGTCCCCGGATCCGTATGGCTCACGGGCAGGTAGCCGTAGAGGATTCCTCGGCCGATTGAGTGGCCGTAGTCGGCGCTCGTTACGTAGCCCAGCACACGCTCGCCGTGCATGATCGGTTCCTTTCCCATCGCGACAGCGTCGGGGTCGTCCAGGGTCATGCAGCACAGCCTGCGCGTCAGCCCCTTCGCTCGAATCCCTCGCAGCGCGTCCCTGCCGATGAAGTTGCCCTTCCTCATCCGCACCGCGAATCCCGTGCCCGCTTCAAGAGGATTGCACTCGGTGTGGATGTCGTTGCCCCACAGCCGGTAGCCCTTTTCAAGCCGCAGCGAGTCGAAGGCGCCGCCGCCCGCCGCGATGACGCCGAGCGGCTGGCCCGCCTCCCACAGGATGTCCCACAGCCGCGGCCCCTGCTCGACGGGCGCAGATATCTCCCAGCCGAGCTCGCCGACGTATGAAATGCGCAGCGCCAGCGAGGGGACTTCGCCTATCGCTAAGGGCTTCGCGGTCATGTACGGGAATCCCGCGTCGGTCACGTCGTCCTCACAGACACGGCTCAGCAGATCGCGCGCCCTCGGTCCCCACAGGCCCACGCAGCACTGCCCCGCCGAGATGTCGGCAACCGTAGCCGAGCCGTCGTCGGGCAGGTGCGCCTGGATCCAACCGAGATCGTGGAGCCCCATCGCTCCGCCTGTGACCACCATGAAGCGGTTCGCCCCCAGGCGTGTGACGGTCAGGTCGCACTTGATCCCGCCCCGGGGAGTGAGCATTGACGTGTAGGTAATAGTTCCGACCGGCTTGTTCATCTCATTGGTCGTCAGACGCTGGAGCGCAGCAAGCGAACCCGGGCCGGTCACTTCGAACGTGGCGAAGGGCGTTAAGTCGAACATGGCCACGCGTTCGCGTGTGGCCGCGTGCTCGGCCGCCACCGTGGGCGACCACTCGCGGGCTTCCCAGCCGTCACGCGATGCGCCCGGGACGGTCAGACAGTCGAGCAGACCTTCGTTCGCCTCGTACCACTGGGGGCGCTCCCAGCCCGCGTTCTCGAAGAAAACGGCACCCAGTTCCCGCTGCCTCGAATAGAACGGCGACAGTCGCAGATTCCGAGGGTCGGCTATCTGTTGCCGCGGATGGATGATGTCGTACACCTCACGGTACTGCTGAGCGGCTCGCGCCCGAACGTACGAGCGGCTGTAGGCGTGCGCGTAGAAACGCCGAATGTCGCACTCTCGAAGATCGGTCGTCGGCTCGCCGTTCACGATCCACTCGGCAACTGCCTTGCCAACGCCGCCAGCGTGGGTGATCCAGACCGCCTGGGCCGACCAGAATCCGCGGACCTGCGGCGATTCGCCGAGGACCGGAAACCCATCGGTGGTGAACGAGAAGATGCCGTTGAACTTGCGCGTCAACCCAACGCCGCCGAGGCAGGGCAGCACCTCACCCGCCGCCGCCATCGCCCTCTCAAAATGAGACGGGGTAAATGGCATCTCAGACGGCGAGACCGGCGCCTTGTCGTGATCGAGAAGGTCATTGGCGTCCACCAGGAGGGGTTCATGCTGGTACGACCCGATGCCGTAGCAGTCGCCTTCCTGCCGGAAGTACATCGCCTCGTCCTGGTGGCGTAAGAGCGGCTGCGTTATCTCCTCGGTCGCACCGGCCAGTTCCGGAAGCGGCGTGGTCACGGCGTAGAGATGCTGCATCGGCGACAGCGGTATGGGCACTCCCGCAATCCCTCCAACCTTTGGCGCCCAGATGCCGGTGGCAGCAACGACCAGGTCTGTCGCGATGTCGCCGCCGGTGGTCTGGACTCCCCTGATCCGTCCGTCAGCGATATCGAAGCCGGTGACCTTTACGCCGGCGTGGAACGTCGCGCCCTTCCGCTCAGCCGCACGCGCCATCGCCTCGGCGGGTCTGGTCGCCTTCGTTTGAATGTCGGACGGAACGTACAACGCGCCCAAGATGCGATCGGACAGCATCGGAATCAGTTCGCGCGCTTCGTTGGGGCTGAGCAGATGGGCCTCCACGCCCCAACTCAAGCCGTATCCGGCCTTGCGTTTCAGATCGACGAGTCGCTCCGGTGTCCAGGCCACCTCGAGGCTGCCGACGGTCTTTGCGCATGGATCACCGTCGAGTGTCAACCGGGTCCACAAGTCCACGCTATGGCGCGCCAAGCCCGTCATGGTCTTCGACGGATTGACCTGAAACACGAGCCCAGGGGCGTGAGACGTCGAGCCGCCGGTCTCGAACAGCGGTCCTTGCTCGACAACGACAATGTCTCGCCAGCCGAGCTTCGTCAGATGGTACGCCACGCTGCAACCGGCGATCCCCGCGCCGATGATGACCGCCCTAGCGTGCTTTGGAAGCATTCTTGCGGACACGTCTCACAGGTCTCCCTCGTCAGGTCATGCGTGACGACAGCTTAGGAAACCTATCATAGGCATATCAGCTCTACAAGAGGATGCACGCATAGGTTCAGAAAATAGAACTACAGGCGAAATGCAGGGAAAGTCAATGCCGATATCTAAAGTTCATACAATGGTATTGACTAACCTAAAGAGCGATGCTGGTCTTCGATCCCAGTGAGCCAGTGTTGTAAACCATAAGGCCAATCTCACGCCACATCACAACCTCAAGCCTAAGAATCCATCGTACGGTCGCCGTAGACTCATGTCGACATCAAGGGTGCCCATTTGGCGACCCAGTGCGGCGGCGGCGCTCCGCGTCTAGAATCAGGCTGCCATGAACGACTCGATCATCTTGGGAATCGCCGCCGCGGCCGCGGCGGCCGCCTTAGCCGCGGCGACCAGCATTTGGATCGGCCGGCAGATGGGCCGCCACCGCGAGAGCCAGGACGAATCCGCAGGCCGGATGGCCCGCGACCTGATGGTCGTCAGTGACTTGCTGGCCGACCGGCTGGCCAAGATCTGGCAGGCGGGAGACGGCCCGACCTCAGGCATGGGTGACAGCGACGCGGTTTACCACCACGTGCGCGAATCCACCGAGACGATCCTTCGACAGGCCGGCGCGTCGGCCAAGACCGCCCTGGCCGTGGGCGCGCTGACGGCCAAACACGTGCGGCCCGGACCGATTGCGGGCGAGGACGGCGAACAAGCGCGTCACGGGCCCTCGCGCTGGGCCGGCGACCGCCCGTCAGACCGACCCAGTCCAGCTCGACAGGCCGGCGAGACCGCCCCCCCGTCTAGTCGGTGATTTCGATCTCGTACTGAGCGATGGCGTCTTCGTTCACGCCAACGCCCAGGCCCGGACGCGTGGGCACAGGCAGATAGCCGTCGGCGTCGATCCGCAGCGGCTCGTCCACGATTCCGCCCAGTTGCTGATAGTGCTCAACGGTGCGGTACGGCTCGTCCAGGATGAATTCCATGTACGGGCAGTTGGGAATGCAGACGCTCAATTGCATGTGCGCGGAAATCCCCAGTCCGGTCACGCCGTGATGCGGCACGAACAGCCGCCCGGCGAACTCGGCCGCCGCCGCGATCTTGCCGAACTGCGACAGGCCCTCGCAGTTGGCGCAGGTGTCTGGCTGCAGGATGTCGTAGGCGCCCACCCGGATCATCTCCATGAAGTCGGACATACCCACGTTGCCCTCGCCGCCGGCAATCGCGATGTCGGTCTCGGCCGTAAGCCGCGCAATTGCCTCAAAGTCGTCCCGCGGAAGCGGCTCCTCCAGCCAGTACACGCCAAGCTGTTCCAGCTCGCGAGCCTCCGCTAGCGCCCGCTCGTAGTCCCAGGCCGGGCGGTGGTCGCCGGACGTTCCGCCGGCCAGGTTTGCGTCCACCATGATCTCCATGCGGTTGCCCACGGCGTCGCGCACCGCCGCCACCAGCGCCACGTCTTCGGCCAGCGTCGGAAACGCCGTGCGCAGCTTGATGGCCGTGAACCCCTGCTCCAGGTAGCGCAGCGCATCCTCGGCGCGCTGTTCCGGCGTGGCCGCCACAATGGTGCTGGCATAGGCCCGCACGCGCGTCTCACGGTAGCCCCACAGGCGGTGCAACGGCTGGCCGGCCGCCTTGCCAACGATGTCGCAGAGCGCCATGTCCACCAGGAACGACCCGGCCCGCCGCATTACCTCGGCGTGTCGCCCCAGCGCATGCGGGTCCTGGCCGATCAGTGCCGGCGCCACCACGTCGCGGATCGTGGCGCCGCTTCGCTGGTCACCAATACCCCAGCCTGTCAGCCCCTCGTCCGTCTCCACCTTCACGATCAACGCCGCGCGCGAATACTCCTTCTGGCCCGGAGGCCCCCAAGCATGGAAATACGGATGCGGATGCGGGACATCCACCAGGCGGACGGTGATATCGGTAATCTTCATCGCGAATCCTTTATGTCAACGACTTACGACCTAACAATGCCACACGCTAGTCCATAGTACCGTAACGACAAAGTGCCGAATCAACCGGACCGGTATGGCGCGCGCGCCTCCCGGAACAACATAGTCTGATGCACGCCTCGATTGTATTTGACCACTTGTCTCTCCGCAAGACGCCGTGCCACAGGGTTCCATCTTCCGTCCCGCATAGCGAGCCGCTTCAAGTCGAGCGAATTTAACAAACTTGCCGTTATCGGCCGCTTAGAATCCCAAAACACCAATGACGAAAAGTATTCAATGGCGCTTCGTGACGAAACGAGATCGAACAGAACATCGCACTCTTCCTGATCATCACACGAAAAGAAATAGCACGTATCATCGAAAAGCACCGGTGATCCATTATGCGGACCAACTTTAGCAAAACTGAAGTGCTTGTAGAGTCCCGAAATCGCAACCTTCCAAGGAGAGAAAGAGTATGGGCCGACTCCAAAGACGGAAAATCTAGAACGTTTCCGGAATATGGAGCTTGCGCGTCGCGATATCTCGACGTCGTAAGATACCAAGTAATTCCAAGCATTTGGCGCAACGCTCTGCAACATTTCAGCCGATTCACTCATTGACCGATGAGGAATCAGAACGTACTTTCGTGGTTGCCGTCCCCGTGCCACATCAGAACTCTTTAGAAGAGGAAACAGAACCTCCTCCTCGATCTGAGTTGACTCACCGAAGCCGTTGACCAACTGTCCATTCTCCACCGAAAACTCGAATACTCGACTGCAGTCATGCTTCAAACCCGAGCGCCAACCGCCAAGTGCCGGCTGACGCAGATCCCTCAAACTTCTATAGGTCGCCAAATCCGACACCAGGGCGTCATCCTCTATTCCGAACGTCGACCCGGGCCGCTGTCCGTCCAAATCGTCATAAACTTCACATTCATACTTGGCTGATCCAACGCCTAGCCTCAAGTACAACAAGCAGGCATCTACAGCAGCACCAAAAATACGCTTCGCATCAATTCGGTAAATCTTTGCACGCGTCACCGAATAGGACAGTGCCCAAGCGTGAACGAGAATCTTGCGAGCAACACTAGTCTTACACAAGACCGCGATCGCTCCACTCCGACCTTGAAGCCAGCGAAGGTTCTCTCGAATCATCCACTCCGAGATATCAAAATTAGCCTTGCCGGTCAGCGCATCAATGCCTCGCAACCCATCGACATTTGACTTCCGCGGCAAGTTGCTACCACCAAGGGAGCCGATAGCCGAGTTCGTGGCCCAGGGTGGATTCCCAAGCACCAGAATGGGGTCCGCCAGGTGTGCTAACTCGGCATCCCAGTCGATCTCGAAAAAGTCACCCGATACGACACCGGCATTCACGCTCAGCAAAAGCCTTTTTCTAGCACTTTCAACATGTGAAGACCTATACTCATAGCCTCGAATTACTGCCGAGGGAAACCCCTCAGATGCTGCTTCCAGAAACGACCCGATGCCGCACGTCGGCTCAACAACCGAAGCAGGCTGAAAGCCATCCCTCACAAGCACGCTGCAAACTTCTTTTGCGAATGAATATGGGGTTTGAAAATCACCAAACTCAGCCTTCGCACTAGATGTTCGCATGACTATTTTATGCGTGTTACGCCTGGAACGGAGTCTGCCTTGTCAATCACACGCCGATACTGAAGCCGCCATTGGAGTGCGTTCGAGATGGTCAAGTAGCCGATTCGGGGACGACTGTCGAGGATTTCGTCTGCAATGTTGGACGCCTCAATCTCGTCAACCGGCAGCATTTTATCGTTCAAAAAGGCTATTATATCGTCTTTGTTTCCATCGTTTTCCAAGATCTTGTTTAACCCAGTAGTCATCTGAAAGTCTGCAGTCCGTCCACCGTCAATATAGACTACATGTCGTATATCAAGACAACCTGTCAAGTGTTCATCATCATCACTCTTGTCGTATGCAAATACCACCAGAGAGTAGCCAAGGCCATATATCTTTTGCCGGGCCGACTTGAACGGACATGACGATTGTGGCTGCCTTACGCTCGTCACCTTCATATCCACACGGATCTCTGGAAAGTCGATTCCTTTGGCCGACGACCCTTCTTCGTAGTTGTACTTGCTGCGAAGGTATTGCTGAAACTTGTGCTCGAAGTATGTGCCAATCGCCTTTCCGTCAGTCACCCCATGAAGACTGGGGTCGTCGTGATCCGATTCAGTGTCAGCGAACACCCCAGCTTCGTGCTTGAGGATTTCAATGGTCAAATCTGGCATTGGACGCAGTCTAGCTGAGTCCAGATGTTCTGGACAGGCCCTGCAATCTGCATGTCGCTTTGGAGCCACGCAAAAGCAGCATCCAAGCCACGAACACTCAGAATCGATCCGTTACTGCGCCGGGCTCAAACGCGCTTACGCGACGCGCCTCGAAGAGGTCCAAGTAAGGCCACGCCAGCAGGCCAACCATTTTCGAGCCCCCTGTCAATCGCAAGGCCTACTCGCGCAGGTGTTTCAACGCCTCAATCTCCGCCATGCCGCCCATCGAGATGTAGCCCTTGTCGCTGCCCGCGCTGATGAACGTGCAGCCGGCGGCCACCCACTTCTCGACTTGCTCGACGTTCCCGGCGGCAATACCCGGGGCCTTGCCGTGCTTCTGGCAGGCCTCGATCATGCGCATCACGGCTTCGTCGTGTTCGGCCGAATCGCGCGCAAAGCCAATCGAGTTCGCCAGGTCGGCGGGGCCCAGCCAGCAGCCGTCGACGCCGTCCACGGCCATGATGTCGTCGGCGTTCTCGATCGCTTCCTTCGACTCCAGCTGGATCGCCACGAAGGCCTGGTCGTTGAAGCTCTCGATGTAGTCCGCACCGTAGGCGCTGGCGCCGCCCGCGCCGTTGGAGCGCCCACCGGCGGGCGGGAAGCGTGAGGCAAAGGCCGCCGCCTCGGCCTGCTCCACCGTGTCGACCATCGGAACGATGATGCCCAGGGCGCCTTCGTCCAGCAGTCGCCCGATCTCGTCGTATCGATTGACGAGCGCGCGCGCCATTGGAATTGAGCCGCCGGCCCGCACGGCCATGAAGGCCAGCATGGATGAGTAGCGGTCCCAGCTGCCGTGCTGGTTGTCGATCATCACCCAGTCAAACCCCATCTGCGCCACCATCTCGGCGGGGAATGGGACGCCCAGGCCGCAGGAAACTCCCAGGGCGACCTTGCCCTGCTGCATGCGTTGCTTTGCCGTGTTCGTGATCACGAGTTTGCGCTCCATTCGCCGCCGAGGCTCGGTGCCGGGTATGACGCTAGGCGGCTACGGCAGGTTCGTCAATTGCCGGCACCCACTCAACTGCGACCGCCGGCTACCAACCCCGGACTTGATGAGAGTCAGCCCCGTTTGACGCCGACTCCAACTCCGTCCCCAACCTGCACGATGGTCGAGTCCAACTGCGGGTTATCCAGGAACGACCGGTTGAAAGCCCGGATGATCGGCGTCCATTGACGCGGACGGTTCGGGTCGTCGGTCTCCATGGCTGCCTGACCGCCCCACAAGAGATTGTCGACGCAGACGACGCCGCCCGGACGCAGCCGCTCGACGACCGCGTCCAGGTAGGCGGGGTAGTCGTCCTTGTTCGCGTCGATATAGGCGAAGTCGAACGGTCCGGGAAGGTCCGGCAGCAGGTCCAGCGCGCGGCCACAGCGCAGCTCGACCCTGTCCGCGAGCCGTGCGTGCTCCAGGTGCTCGCGAGCGCGTTCCAACAGTTCGGCGTCGATATCCAGGCATATCAGGCGACCGTCGGGCGGAAGAGCGCCGGCGATCCAGGTCGCGGAGTAGCCAAGGTTCGTGCCTACTTCCAGGGCCGTTCGGGCGCCGCAGGCGCGCACGAAGGAAGCCAGCAAACGCGCCGACTCCCGTTCCGTAATCGGCTCGCGATCCCGCTCGGCCTCTCGCTCGATCCGAGCCTGGACAGGGCTGATCGCCGGATGTACGTCTTGCAGATAGGCCCAGTCACGCGCGGGGCGGTCAGTGTCCTGGCGTCGGCGGGCGGACATAGGCGACTCAGTCCCAGGGGTCGCGGCCGTCGGTCGAGCGCGGCCAGCGCGAGACGACGACTTTCGGATCGGTAAAGAACCGCACGGCGTCGCCGGCCTGTCCGTGCAGATCCCCAAAGAACGACTGCTTGCGCCCGGCGAACGGGAAGAAGGCCATCGGGGCGGCCACGCCTACGTTGACGCCCACGTTTCCCACGTTGACGCCGGAGGCGAACTCGCGGGCGGCGGCGCCGCTGCTCGTGTATATCGAGGCGGCGTTGCCGAAGGGGCTGGCCTCGATCATGTCCATCGCCTCTCGCAGCGTGCCCACGCGCTGGAGGCTGACCACCGGACCGAAGACCTCCTCCCGCGAAATCCGCATGTCCGGCGTCACCTCATCGACCACCGTGGCGCCGACCCAATAGCCATTCGGCAAACCCTCGGCTGTCGCTCCGCGTCCGTCGGCCACCAAACGCGCGCCGGCCGAGGCGGCCTGGTCGATGGTGGCCAGGATGCGATCGCGCGAGTCCTGAGAAATAACGGGTCCCATATCGGCCTGCGGATCGAGCCCGTCCCCAAGGCGCAAGGACTGTGCCGCGGCCTGCAACCGGTCGCGGAATTCCGTGTACACATCGTTGGCGGCCACCACCACGGACCCTGCCAGGCACCGCTGTCCGGCGCAGCCGAAGGTGGAGCCCATCATGTTGGGAATCGCGGCGTCCAGGTTGGCGTCCGGCAGCACGATCAGGTGGTTCTTGGCGCCGCCCTGCGCCTGCACGCGCTTGCCATGGATGGCAGCCAGTTCATAGATGCGGCGCGCAACCGGCGTGGTCCCGACGAACGACACGCCCCGCACGCGTGGGTCCGCAATCAGCGCCTCGGCCGTCTCCGCCCCGCCGTGCACGAGGTTGACCACGCCCGCCGGGAAACCGGCCTGGGCTATCAGATCCATCATGCGGGCCTGGCTCAGCGGCGTCTGCGGCGACGGCTTGATGACGTAGGTGTTCCCTGTGGCCAACGCGTAGGGGGCAAACCAGAAAGGCACCATCGACGGGAAGTTGAACGGACCGATCTGGGCAAACACGCCCAGCGGCTCGCGGACTGAGTACTCGTCGATGCCGCTGGCAATGTCGGCCGAGAAGTCCCCCAGTTGCAGCGTCGGAATGCCAGCCGCCACCTCGATGTTCTCCAACGTGCGCAGCAGCTCGCCGCGCGCTTCCTCCAGGGTCTTGCCGTTCTCGACGGTGATGGTGCGCGAAAGGTCCTCGAAGTGCTGTTCGACGAGGGCCTGCAGCCTGAAGAGCAGTCGTGCCCGATCCACGGCCGGAGTGGCGCGCCAGCCGTCAAACGCGTCGTGGGCGGCCTGTACGGCGTCGGCTACATCCTCGACGGAGGACATTGGCGCCTCCGCGACCACCCCACCCGACGCGGGGTTGGTGACCTCGGCGGCATCCGTGCCCCGCGGGGCGGACCACTCGCCCGCGATCCAATTTCGGAGCGTCTCAACCTCCGCAGCCATGTCGCGATCCTCCTTGCGTACAGCCCTACGCGACGATACGACACCGGCCCGACCGCGCGTAGACTGTCGCGCTCATCTGGAAGCGAACTCCTATGGTTGCACTTGCGGTTTCAGCGTGTCCCGCTCGAGTGTTTCACGGGAAACATCCAGGCGGCGGCCAGTGATAGGCGCACGCACACTTTCCACGCGCGACCCGTCGACGGCGATTGGCCGGCCGGTCGAGGAACTGGACACGCCGGCGCTGGTGCTGGACCTGGACATCCTGGATGCCAACATCGCGCGCACGGCGGAGATCGCCCAAAACGCTGGCGCCCGGCTGCGGCCGCACATCAAGACCCATCGCATGCTCGCGGTGGCCCAACGCCAGATCGAGGCCGGCGCACAGGGCATCTGTTGCGCCAAGACAGGTGAGGCCGAGGTCTTCGCCGACGGCGGCATCGACGACATCTTCATCGCCAACCAGGTGGTCGGCGCCGCCAAGCTGCGGCGGCTGCGGGCGCTGGCGGAGCGGGTCCGGCTGGCCGTGGGCGTGGATCATCCGGACCAGATCGAGCTACTGAGCCAGGCGTTTCGCGGGGCCGATCCGCTGGACCTGAGCATCGAGATTGACGTGGGCCAGCGCCGCACCGGGGTCGTCGAGCCGCACGAGGCCGTGGAACTGGCCCGACAGGTGCTGGACGCGCCCGGCCTGGCCCTGCGGGGCGTCTACACCCACGAAGGGCACGACTACGCCGCGCGCGACGCCGCCGACCTGGCGGTGATCGCCGACCAGGCCCAACGCCAAATGCTCGAGGCGGCTCAGGCAATTCGAGACGCCACCGGCACCGCCAGCGAGGTCAGCATGGGCTCCACGCCGTCGCTCTATGGCCGCGCATTCCATCCGGGCATCGACGAACTGCGGCCGGGCACGGCGGTCTTCAATGACGGCTCCCACGCCAATTTCCTGGGCCACACCGACTGGTGCGCGGCAACCGTGCTGGCCACCGTGGTCAACCGCCCCGCGCCGGATCGCGCAGTCGTCGACGCCGGCGCCAAGGCGTTGACCTCCGACCGGCGCGGACCCAGCATCCTGGAAAACAGCGGCTTCGGGATGGTCGTCGGTCACCCGGACGCCACTATCGTGAGCCTGTCCGACGAGCACGGCGTGCTGTCGGTGCCGGACGCCGGCGCCTACACCATCGGCGACGTGATCCGAATCATCCCCAACCACATCTGCCCCTGCGTGAACCTCTACGACCACGCCTTCGTTGCGCGCAACGGAATCGTCCAGGACGTCTGGGAAGTCTCGGCACGCGGGCGCAGCCAATAGCCGACGGCGTCGGCCTGAAGGGAAACGAAAGCGTCATGGGAGAACTCGACGGTCAGGCCGCCCTGATCACCGGCGGCGGCAGCGGAATCGGCCGCGCGGCCGCGCTGGCGCTGGCGAACGACGGAGCGTCAGTGGCGCTGGTCGGTCGGCGTCGACCGTTGCTGCAAGCGACTGCCGAATTCATCGAGGCCAACGGCGGCAGCGCGCTGGTCCTCGCGGCGGACGTGGCCAATCCCGACGAGGCCCGCGACGCGGTAGCCAGAACCGAGGAGGCTTTTGGCCGGCTGGACGTGTTGGTCAACAACGCAGGCGCTAACACGGCGGCGCGCAGCGTGCGCACGACCAGCCCGGACGACATCGACGAGCTAATGCGCGTGAACGTGACCGGACCGCTGACGCTCACCCAGGCCGCGCTGCCAGGAATGTTGGAACGCGGCGGAGGCGTTGTCATCACGGTGGCGTCCTATTCGGTCGTCAGCCCCGGGCCACCGGCAGGCACGGCCTACAGCGTCTCCAAGGCGGCCGCGGCGACCCTGATGCAGAGCGTCAACAGCGAGTTCCGCAACCGCGGCGTGCGAGCCTGCACCATCTACCCCGGCGAAGTTGACACGCAAATGCTCGACAGCCGCCCGCTGGTACCCGACGCCGCCGCTCGCGCAACGATGATGCACGCCGACGACCTGGCTCAGATCATCCTGCTCTGCGCCCGCATGCCGGCCCGCACACTGATCGAAGAGATCTATGTGCGCCCCGCCTTCCAGCGCAATATGCAGGCCGACATCGCAGCCGCGATGGAGTTCTAACCGAATCTGCCATATCTCACAGCCGCCGTTTGCGGGGACTTAGAGGCGCAGCGAAAGGAACGAACGCTTATGCAACAGCTCGACGGTCAGGTGGCGTTGGTCACCGGCGCCGGAACCGGAATCGGCCGCGCCAGCGCAATCGCGCTGGCGCAGGAGGGTGCAACTCTAGCGCTGGTTGGCCGGCGTCAGTCTTTGCTCGATGAGACGGCGGTCGCGATTCGGGATGCCGGCGGATCTGCGCTCATCCTCTCAGCCGACATCACCGATCCCGAATCCGCGCGGGCCGTCGTGGCCCAGACCGAGTCTGAGTTCGGCCGTCTGGACGTGCTGGTCAACAACGCCGGCGCCGGCAGTAAGTCACGCAGCGTGCGCACGATCGAAACCGAGGACTTTGAGGCCGTGCAGCGGCTCAACGTGACAGCCCCGTTGGTGCTAACCCAGGCGGCCCTGCCCGGAATGCTGGACCGCGGCACGGGCACCATCATCACCATCTCGTCGTTTGCCGCCGTGACCGCCAGCCCCATGGCCGGCGTCGCCTACGGCGCGGCCAAGGCGGCAGTCGCGAGTGTGATGAAAAGCATCAACAACGAACTCCGCGGTCGCGGTCTGCGTGCCTGCACCATCTTCCCGGGCGAGGTCGACACGCCTATTCTGGATCGTCGCGCCCTGGTGCCGGACGCCGAGGCGCGCGCAACGATGATGCAGGCTGAAGACTTGGCCGAAGTCGTCCGCCTTTGCGCCTGCATGCCCGGCCGCACGTTGGTCGAAGAGGTCTACGTGCGACCGACCCAACTACGCGACCTAAGCGCCGACACGCAGGCGGCGCTGCAGACCTAGCGCTGAGCTTTCCCCAAAAAGCTCTGCGCGCCGCTGCTCAGCCAGGGCGTGAAGCCGGTGGTCACGAAGGTCACGCCCAGGTCCAGAAAGCGCTCAACCGACTGCTCGGTAACCAAGGTCCCGGCGGTCCGGCCCGAGGCAACGATGGTTTTCAGCGCCCGGTCGATGGTTGCCTGGACCTCGGGATGCGAGCTGTCCAGATGTCCCAGGCTCTGGCCGAGATCACTGGGAGCGACGTAAAAGATGTCCACGCCCTCCACCTCGAGGATCTCGTCCAGGTTGTCAACCGCCACGATGTCCTCGATAAGGATCATGGCCAAGGTTTCGTCGTTGGCCCGCTCGAAGAAATCCGGGACACCGTAGCCCTGGCGCGATGTAGCCATGCCGCGCTTGCCCAGCGGACTGAACTTGGACGCCTCCGCCACGGCCTCCGCTTCGGCGCGGGTGTTCACGTGCGGCACGCAGACACCTTGCGCGCCCAAATCCAGCACGCGGTAGATGGGGCCGTAGCGGTTTTCGTTGACGCGCACGATGGAGGTAAGGCCCCAGAGGTCGGCGGCGCGCGTCATGTCGGGAATGTGGCCGTAGTCCAGCGGGCCGTGTTCGCCCTCCAGCCATACTGAGTCGAAGCCCAGCGGACCCAACACCTCAATGAGGTCCGCCGTCATGCCCGGCCCCATCACGCCAGTGGCCACTTCACCAGCAGCGAGCTTGTGCTTTACGCGGTTCGGTCGGATTTCAGGCATGGCAGGGATCCCGGATCGGAAGGCCTTGGCAGTGTGACCGACCGCCCCTCAAGCCGCCAGCGGCGCTCGACCGTGCCTGCCCCTGGCCGGCCAAAGCGCTCGCCCGGAACGGACGCAGTCCGAATGGCGTAGGCTCACGCGCTCACGTCCCTTCGGTGACCGCCATGCCCGAGCGCAAGCCGCACATCCTGCTGCTGATCAACGATGAGCACCGCCCCGACGTCATGCCGGTGGAGGGCAACCCGCACATCCGCACGCCGACCCTGGACTGGCTGATCGACGGGGGCTTCTACTTCCGCAACGCCTACACGCCGTCGCCCATCTGCGTGCCGTCCCGGCAGAGTTTCCTGTCCGGCCTCTACCCTCGGAACTGCGGCTGTCTGAATTTCGGCGACGCCATGCCGAGCGAAGTGCTAACGATTCCAGGGCACCTCTCACGCTACGGCTACACCACCTGCGCCGCGGGCAAGATGCACTTCGTGGGGCCGGACCAGATGCACGGCTGGCACCAGCGCATCGGGCGCGACATCGTGGGCCGCAACGGCTACGAACCTGTGGACGATCCCACGCACCAGGCCCTTATCGAGCGCGATCCCGGCACCGGCTCATGGCCGGACAAGGTAAAGCAGGAAGTCAGGTACGCACGCGCCGGACGCGGGCACTGGCTGCAGCATGACCGCTACTCGGTCGACGGCGCGCTGATGTACC
The DNA here is from genome assembly GCA_965263175.1 of Chloroflexota bacterium. Classification (GTDB taxonomy): domain Bacteria; phylum Chloroflexota; class UBA11872; order UBA11872; family UBA11872; genus UBA11872. Next base: position 997,924 of record OZ253587.1, on the reverse strand, counting down.
TGGATGAGCACTTTGTCAACGAGCCCTACGACCGCACCGACCCCGCCCCGCTGCTGATGGCGGTGAGCCTGTGGTCGCCGCACTATCCCTACCAGTGCCCGGACGACCTGTTCGCCTACTACCTGCGCCGGGTCAAGCCGTACGAGGAGGACGTGCCGGAGCATTTCGAGTGCCCGGACTTCTTCAAGGTCGAGGTGGGGAAAGACGTGACCTACCGCGAGGCGCACCGGGCCACGGCGGCGTACTACGGGATGATCGAGTGGATGGACGCGCAGTTCGCCCGGGTGATCGACAAGCTGCGCGATTTGGACGTGCTGGACGACTTCGCCGTCGTGTTCCTGTCGGACCACGGCGAGATGCTGGGACAAAAGGGCCTGTGGGAGAAACAGCAGTACTTCGAGGGTTCGGCGCGCGTGCCGTTCGCCGTACGCTGGCCGCAGCGGCACCCACAAGGCGGCGCCACCATTCAACGCAACGTCTCGCTGGTGGACCTATTCCCCACGCTCTGCGACATCGCCAACGTGCCGATACCGGAAGGGCTGGACGGCCGCTCGGTGGCGCCCCTAATGGAGGGCCGGGACGAGGACTGGCCGGATGACGTCTATAGCGAACTCTGGGGCGTGCACAACGGGCCGTCGGTGATGGTCAGGCACGGCGACATGAAGCTGTTCCGCTTCGACGGCCACGAAGGCACGCCCGGACGCGGCCCGGATTGCCCGGAGCAGCTCTTCGACCTGGCGCGCGATCCCGACGAGGAAGTGAACCTGATCGACCACCCGGCCTACGCGGACCGCCTGGCCGATCTGCGCGCCCGCCTGGCTGCGCTGCCGGACCCGCGCCTGAAGGACAGCGAGAACCGGTTCGTGGGCACGGAACGGGCACCCTACGTCGCGCCCCGAAGGCTCGCGCCGCGACACACCCCGCCAATCTCGGACGTCGGCATCCCAGCAGTTTAAGAGCGTCTTGCATACGGCATCGCTGGTCCTTAGGGATGAAACTTTCGCGGAAGCGACGGTCACCTAAGAGCTTGGTGAAACCAAAGAAGCGCAGCCTCGCCATCCTTGCGTGTGATTTCGTCAACACTTCGACTGTGGCGGACGGAGTTGCGCAGCGCCGCAAGCTGGTTGAAGCGGCCGCTCAATGCCTCCTTAGTGCCAAACTTTCCAAGAAACAAGGGCCAGCTTCCCTTACCGGTGATGATGTCCTGGAGATCGCGAAGATCGCAGTATTCCAGCACGCCACTAATGTCTTGAGGTATCTGATGATCGACAGCGGGCTTTGTGCGAGCCGAAGCCTGCAACCGTTCCCGCGCCTTCTGCACGACGTGCGGTGGAAGAGACGTCAAATCAACAATTTCTGCAATCACCTCACGAAGCTGGAGTTCAGTTATTTCAATCTGCGCATCTAGCTCCCGCAGACGTAAAGGTAGATCGAGTCGCTCCTTTATCAGCAAATCTTCTATAGCCTCTCGAACTGTATGTTCACGCTCGCTCAAGAACTCTTCAAAGTCATCCGGTGTGAATGGATCACGAAGGAGGATTTGAAGGGCCGCCGACGATATCAAGTGGGTTCGAAAAATCTCTTGGACAATGATCTCACCGTTTTCAGCTATAATATCTGGTATATACTCGTTTGGCAAACGACCCCTGATAAAGTTGCGATTCGTATCAGATGTAAGTGGCGTGCGATTGAGGACCGCGTCCACCTCCGACCCAAGACCCAGGGCGCGACCACGTTTCTGTGGGACAATATGGTGGTCATCAAGATCGCCGTGCTGAGGCACAATTCCTGTAGACCAGTCCTGGGCGCCACTCAATACGAGAAGGTTGAATATCCCATTGTAGATCGACGAGCCACGACGGACTTCGCGACGCAAATCAAGACTTCGGAATCCTTCATGAAACTCGCCTATCGCTCCAGGTTGCTTGGTATCGTCCTCAAACCAACCCTTGACGTCGATGAAATCGCGTGTGCTTGTTGACTCAACAGCTCCTGAATATCTGTTTGTGAATACGCTCGCCCAGTACCAAGAACGAATCTTGCGTCCCGCACTCAGCCGACGCTCTGCTGGCTGCCGACTAGCCGCAGCATGCAGTGCTGCGAATGCCGGGAGAATGGACACGTAGGGCAAATATGCCGACGAACTCGCGCCATACTCCTGCGGATGACTCAGAAGTTCAGTCGCACGCTCGAGTGCTTCAACTGATTCGTCCCAAAGCTGTCGGAAGTCATCAGTATCAGGCACCAGAATCCTGCGGAAAAACGAGCCATCAGAATTACGGAAGGTACGCTCTTGCCCAGGCAAGAGATAGTAGAGGTACTTTGGCGAGCAATAGTCCTGGCGCAACAACGACATGACCTGCAGAACATAGACATTCAGACGCTCCGACTTGACAAAATCCAGGCGTGGTTCCGCCTCTCGCCAGAGGAGCTTAAGCTGCAGACCTCTAGGCTTGAGGAGTGCATTAAGCAGATCGAAGACGTCAAGACGCACTCCCCGACTATTGATCTGCGTGAAAATATCGCAAACTTTATCCAGCTCCATTTCCTTATCCAGCTCAATATAGGCTATCTGATACTTCTCGGTGATCTCCTTAACATACTCAATAAAACCTCGAGCATTCCTGGCGTGTTGACTTGCCTCGCTCGCATAGTCACTGTCACCAGCCCCATTTGCGTGAGAAATTTGAGACTTCCAATACTCTTCATAGTTGTTCATCCACTCAAAGAGCGCGAATCCACCCTTTCCAATAACAGCAAGTGGAAACATATGTTGTTTGTATTGCTCTTTATCATTATTTAGTAGCAGTTCACCATAGCGTGTCCATTCAGTGATGAACGCGTGTTCATACGCGTCCTGCATGAACCTATCAACACGAATGAAAAAGAGAAATCTGCTGGCGCGATGAGGTGCGGGAACGTTAGGCGACAAGAACGCGTAATACATCGCCGAGAGACGTTGCTGTCCGTCAAGCACGATATGCTCTGCGTGTCCGTTGCCGTCGTAGCCATATATGTTCTCGCAAGCAAGTGCCTTGCGATTTTCGTCGTTACTCTTCCAGAGCAACAAGCTACCTATATAGTAATCAAGAAATATCGATCGCATCAGTGCATTGATATCCGCTGGCACCCACTCAAATTCACGCTGGAAGTCAGGAATGACAAAGCGACCTTCACGTAATCGATCAACGAGTGAGTTGAGACTAACGCGGTCGGGCTTTTGGGCGTCCTTCATATCGGTTCCAATCCAATTGTCTTCTCGATCAATCTCCCGAGCCCCAGTCTTACTCAGAAGCTTCCTGGTTCAGCCAAGCTACCGCACAGATTCGAGCGCTTCAGGCGAACGTTTGCGGCTGCCACTCACCTGACGGCAGCACAGTCCGCTCCTGCCTCGGGAAGGAGAGTGCCAGGGCCAACGCGCTCTTGCTGCTCCTGAGGAAGAGAGTATAGAACCACGGGCGTGTTGCGCGCGGAGCGGCGGCTGCCTACCGTGACCGGGTGCGGGCGTGCGACGCGTCAGACGGAGGCAGAGCGTGAATAGCGAAACCAATCTGCAAGTGGTGCTGGCGCGGCGGCCGGTCGGAGTCCCGGTTGTGGAGGACTTTGCGGTCGTGAAGACGCCGATTCCGGAACCCGGCGTGGGCGAGGTTGTCGTACACACGGAGTTCGTTTCCGTGGATCCCTACATGCGCGGGCGCCTATGGGAACAGCCGCACCGAGGGGACGCCGTAGCGATCGGCCAGGTGATGATCGGCGAGGGCGTGGGCGAGGTCGTCGCGTCGAACGATCCGAACCTGCCCGTGGGCGAAACCGTGTGCGGTCAGTTTGGCTGGCAGCAATTCGCCGCCGCATCGGCGAACGCGCTGGAACGCATCGATCGTCAGGCCGCGCCGCTGTCCACCGCGTTGGGCGTGCTGGGCATGCCCGGGCTCACCGCCTACTACGGCATCTTGGAAGTCGGCCAGCCGCGCGCGGGCGAGACCGTCGTGATCACCGGCGCCGCGGGTGCCGTGGGCAGCGCCGCCGGGCAAATTGCCAAGATTCAGGGCTGCCGCGTGGTCGGTATCTGCGGCACCGACGCCAAGTGCCAGCACATCGTCAACGACCTGGGATTCGACGCGGCTGTCAACTACCGCACGAAGTCGCTGGACGACGACCTGGCCGAGGCCTGCCCGGACGGGATAGACGTGATCTTCGAGAACGTGGGCGGGGAAATCCTGGAAGCCATGTTGCGGCAGATCAACCTGCACGCCCGTATCGCCCTCTGCGGGGCAATCGCCCAGTACCACACCGCCGATCCGCCGCTGGTTCCGCCGCATTCGCGAACCCTGCACCGCCGCCGGGCACGGATGCAGGGCTTCCTGGTCAACGACTTTGCCAACCAGGACGACGAGGCCATGGCCGCCCTGAGCGAATGGGTGGCCCAGGGCCAGATCGTCTACCGCGAGAGCATCGTCGACGGCCTCGAGAACGCCGCGGCCGCCTTCGTCGGCCTCTTCAGTGGCGCCAACACCGGCAAGCAACTGGTACGGGTGGAACCTGCGTAGCCAGGGCCGGAGTTAGCGGCGGTAGGCTTCATGGCGGTGGCTTACGCGCACCACCGTGACGGTGACGATCTGTTGCGCGATGGTGTAGAGCACCCGCAGGTCGCCGGCGCGAATGCGCCAGATGTCGTGTCCGCCCTTCAACTTCTCGACACCCGGCGGCCGCGGATCGCGCGCCAGGGCGTCGATACGCGCAGCGACTCGCCGCTGGTCCCGGCGGGGCAGCTTCCGCAGATCCCGTGCGCCCTGCGAGGTGAACTCGATTCGGTACTCACCCACGGAAATGTACATATTCCACTAGACGCACCTTGGACACTTAAGCCACAATGTCCCTGGTCTGGACGATTCCGTGCCTTCTAAAGAGAGCTTTGCGTAACCCGGGGATGGTTGCCCGGAAGACCCTCACCCCAACCCTCTCCCTGTGGGAGAGGGAGCAAGAGCGGCCGCACCTTCTCGGACGAGGGGCGTTGTGCAAAGGTCTCTTCTAAAGGGGCGCAGCAACGTCCGTCGGCTATCGCGGTGAGGATATGCCACGGTTGTTCAGGAAAACACTCGTGGCGTGGAGGAGGTTCGGATGGCTACCGACAGCGGCATGACGATCACGAAGGCGCGCGACGTGCTGGGGCAGTTGGTGGGCCGCGTCCAGTACGGGCATGAGCGCATCGTGCTCACGCGCCACGGCAAGCCGGCTGCCGCCATCGTGCCGATCGGCGACCACCAGATCCTGGAACGGCTGGAGGACGAGATTGACCTGGCCGACGCGCTGACCGCGCTGCGGGCGCCGGAGCGCGTGTCGTGGGCGGATCTGAAGGCCGAGCTCAAGCTCTAGGCACGAACAAACCGCAGCGACTTTGCCGTAGGAGCCCCGCGCCATGCAGCAGCGCCACGTCAACACCACGGACATCGGCAGCGCCATCCGGGCGGGCTGCCGCACGATGGCCAGCGTGTTCAACGCGGACGACAACGACATTCCCTTCTTTGGTTCGCAGGTCTGGCCGGACCCGCATCTGGCTTTCAGTTCGGTGCATTCGGAGTCGCACGTGCCAGGTCGGCATCTCAACGCGCTGCTGACCGCGGAATCTCTGGGCTTCCCGATCGATGAGGAAGCCGTAGAGAAGCACGCCCGCGCCGCCTTCTTTTCGTACAGCGGATCGCTCCCCCTTCCGCTGAACCGCGAACGGATCGACGGGCCGCTTGAGAACTTTCGCCCGCATAACGTCCGCGAGGGATTCCACGCGCTCTACGCGCTGGCGCGCTTTCGCGACTCGGCACGCGCGCGGGATCTGGCCGAGGCCAGCATTGCAACGATTGGTCGGCTTTGGGATCCCGACCGAGGCTGGACCGAGGATCGGACCGCCGCCGAGCACGGGATCAACTTCCACCACCAGGGCACATTCATTACGGGGCTCGGTCGGGCCATCGGTCCTTTGGTCAAGTACTACCGCGCCACTGGTTTCGGACCGGCCCTGGAGCTGGCCATCCTTCTCAAGGAAAAGGCCGTCACGGATTACTTTCTGACCGACGGCAGCTACGACACGGATCGGTTCGGCGATCACACGCACTCCACCACGTGCGTGATGTCGTCGCTGGCTCAGCTTGCCGACCTGCTGAACGACGCCCCGCTGATGGAGCGCGTCAGGTCGTTTTACACCTGCGGTCTGTGGGAAATCCGCGACCAGTTGGGCTGGGTGATCGAAAGCAGCGCGCCGGACGCCCCGCCCGAACGCGGCGAAGCCAACAACACCGGCGACATCCTGGAGACCGCCCTCATCCTGGGACGCTGGGGCTACGCCGAGGCCTACGACGATGCCGAGCGCATCCTGCGCGGCCATCTGTTGCCCAGCCAGCTGCGGGACGTGTCCTGGATCACCGAGCCGCCCAACCCAGCTGGTGACGACGGACGCCACGACGTGGCCCGGCGGCATTGGGGCGCCTACGGGTTCCCGGCGCCCTACGGCCACCACCCGGTTGGACTGCCGCGTGTCGCGTTCAACATGGACATCGTGGGAGGGGCCGTCGCCTCGCTCTGCGAGGCGTACCGCGACGCGACACGCCACGACACCACGGGGCATTGGGTCAACCTGCTGTTTGACCATCAGACCGACGCGATCAAGGTCGAGACGCCCTACACCGGTGTCGGCCTTTGCGTCACCCTGAAACGACCCGGGCCGCTGTTCGTACGCATTCCGGCCTGGGCAGACGCGGCCCGCGTGGCCGTGCGCGGCTTTCCCGCACCGCCGCGGCGGACGGGACGCTATCTGCTGCTGGCAAAGCCGCCGGCGGGTCGGCGCCTCAGCTTCACGCTCGATCCGCCGGCGAACGAATTGCTGCTGCGCCATCGGACGTGCGACATCCGGGTACGCCTGCGCGGGGACGAAGTGACGGCGATGGACAACTTCGGCCAGACGCTGAGCTTTTTTGATCCGATCCTCTGACGGGCGGCGCGCGCCTACGGGAGGCTAGGGCATCGGCGACAGCGGAACCCCAAGCCATTCGGCCGCGGCAGCGTACAGCGCCTCGGCTCGCGGGTCGTCCCCATCCATCTGCCTGATCAACTGTCGCCAGTCGGGCATGTCGGCGCCCTGGGCCGGGCAGTAGCGCGGAATGTCCAACACGCGCACCTTGTACCAATTGAGTTCGAGCGACCAACGCATGGCTTCAACCACCGGCGCCTGCAGGTCGAAGCCGCCGGCGTCCCCCCACGTCGCGTAGGGCCCGCGGTCGGTCACGGGCGCCAATACCGACAGTCCGGCTGTCGTTGGGTTATCGGTCGTCGATCCAGATTCCATGGGGCGAATCTCAACCCAGCTGCCCAGCGGTAGCCACTGGTGCGCCACTCCGAAGGACCGCCGGGGGTGGAGCACGGCCCACGCGTGGTTGGCCTCCGGGTCACAGCGCCAGCCCCAGGCCGTACGGTACCCGTAGTAGCCCACACAGCGACCGTCAACCGAGTGCCCGCAATCCCAGTCCGAGGGCGGGCCGTAGCCCGATGCTCGTACTGTCTGCCACCTGCCAACCCCGTCGCCGTCCAGGCGCGACCCATCCGATGTTGGAACGACCACGTCCGGCGGTCCAGCCGCCGCAACGACTTGGGAAAAGCAGACAAGGCTGAGGGCGGCGGTCGCAAGGCCGAGCAGACCCCGCCGCCGAAAGTTGAGAGTCAAGGGCGCGGCGCGCTAGCTGCCGCATTCTCCGTTCGAACAGCCCGAGTCACGGCTCGGCAGAGCTACCGCCGCCGCGTCCTCCCAGACCCCCGGGCGCTTGGCCCCGCAGTGTGCCCCACGAGTACCCGCTTGCCAACGATTTTTTTGGTAAGGCGGAAGTTACCTAAAGCACGTCAAACGGGCCTCTCCAGCACCTGCTACCGGCTGGATACGGGACCGGATGGCCATGTGCGTGGCTACGCCCGGCCACGAGACGGATCTCCTCACGTTCGCGTCACATGTCCTGGATCGGCAGCACGACACGCTCGCCTCCGCGTGCCTGGGACTGCAAGGCGGCCAGCATGATCTCCAGCGACTTGCGAGCCTCGCGACCGCCGGAGGATGGAGCGCCGCCATTGCGTATGAGGCTTGCGAGTTCCGAGACGCAACCAGCAAACCACCCATACGTATGTTGAACCCGATCCAGCGGCTCCGTGAGCAGGCGGTGGTTGCCGATATCGATCGTGATCGAGATTTCGTCGCCGGGAAACGTCCGGCCGCGGATACATCCCTTCTCACCGTAGATTTCTATGTCAAACACCTGCGGCATCGTCTTGCACATGTTCCAGAAGGCACGCGCGCCGTTATCGAATTCGATCAGCACGCTCAGCGCAGGATCGGTTCTGGGATCATGCCCGCCGTCGCCTGCATACCGTGGTCCATACAGCTCAAGGCCCGGCTCGGGAACGGCATAAACCGCACAAGGCCGCGCGGTGGCAAACCACACAATGCTGTCGCATATATGCGTGCCGGTCCGAAACAGCATCGCCCGAGGGCCGCCCTGGCTGGCGACGATACGTTCGACCTCGCCGATCACTCCTTCGCGGATCAAGCGCGCGACCTGCAACCACGGGGACATCCAGCGACGGGTGTGATTAATGAGCATCGGGATACTCGCCTGTTCGGTGGCGGCAATCATGCGATCGGCTTCGGCCAGCGTGGTTGCGATCGGCTTTTCGCAGAGGATGCCTCGAACACCAGACTCGGCGGCATCAACCACGATTTGGGCATGCGCGTGGTCGCTGGTGACGACACTGGCGATGTCCAGATTCTCCGCGGCCAGCATTTCGCGATGGTCGCGGTATACGCGGAGATCCGGCAGAACGTCAGACCACTGCTCCTTGAAGTCCGCGCTTCGTTCGGGCCGGAGGTCGCAGCCCGCGACGAGTTCCGTTTCCCGGACCCCGTAGTAGGCACTGGCGTGGGAAACCGGCAGATGCACGCCCATCCCAGGGTGCTCGGCCAGCTCCGGCAGCCGTGCGGCAATGCCGGACAAGCCAACGATGCCGGCCCGCAACTTGCTGGACATATCGTTCCCAAGTGACCGCCGGCGGGATGCCAGCGGAGGGGATCGGGCTCAGTTGCGATTCTATACGTGCCACCGGCGGCGCCGGCGTCGCAGGCCGATCCAGAGATGGGCCAGCGCGAGGAGGCCAAGCGCCGTCAGCACGGTGGCGCCACCGGCGGACACGTCGGCGTAGAACGCGAGGGTCAAGCCAACGATGGCGCTTACGATCCCGGCGACGATTGCCGTGGCCATGGCGGCCCGCAAACCACGCGCAAGACGCAACCCAATCATCACCGGCACTACGAGCATCGCCCCCACCAGGAGCACGCCGACGACCCGCATCGACAACGTGATGGTCGCGCCGGTCAGAATCGCCAACCCGAGGTTGAGCGGGCCGGTTGGTACGCCGTTAACTTTCGCCAGATCGTCGTCAAAGGCAATCTGCGCCAGGTCGACAAAGAAAACGCCCACGAACAGCAGGACCGCCACGGTGAGCCCGGCGAGGAGCCACAAGTCCAGCGGCGAAACGCTGAGGATCGATCCGAAGAGGAACGAGAAGAGGTCGACATTGAGGCCTCCGGCAAGGCCGATGACGACGACGGCGAAGGCGAGCGCGCCGTACAACACCACGGCCATGGCCACGTCGCCCGGCAGCCGGCCGCGCGAGCGAAGCTGCTCAACGCCTATGGCCCCCAACGATGACGCCACAAGGGCCACCGCTGACGGGAAGATGTTGGTGGCAAGTCCGATGGCGACGCCAAGCAGCGCAACGTGCGCGAGCGTGTCGGCGATGAGCGAGAAGCGCCGCAGGACGATAAAGATGCCAAGCGTGGGCGCCAGGACGCCCACGAGCGCGCCGCCGGCAAATGCCCGCACCATGAACTCGTACTGGAGGATTGAGGGCATCGCTAGCGGTGCTCGTGGAATGCATCGTGGACGAGCACGTCGACGGGCGCGCCATACAGCTTGGATATCTCTTCGCGGGTGAGTTCGTGCGGCGGGCCGTGGCGGACCAGGGAGCGGTCCATGCAGGCGACGGTGCTCGCCTGGCGCAGGATGGCCCCGATGTCGTGCGACACAAGCACGATAGTCATGCCCCGATCGCGGTTGAGATCACGGAGAACGGTGTACAACTGCTCTTCGCCGGAGACGTCCACGCCGGCTGCTGGTTCGTCCAGCACGAGCAACTCGGGCTGACGAACGAGCGCGCGGGCCAGCAGCACCCGCTGCTGCTGGCCGACCGAAAGCTCGGACAGACGCCGACCCACGCTGCCGGCCATGCCCACCGCCTCCAGGGCCTCCACGACGTCCGGGCGCTCGGACCGGCGGAACAGCGCCAGCGGAGCGATGCCACGGTATGCGCCATGGGCCACCGTCTCGGCCACGGTGACCGGGAAGTCGCGCCACGCCCCGGCGAACACCTGCGGCATGTAGCCCACGCGGTCCCAGTCGCCGAAGTCCGCCGCATCGCGTCCAAAGAGCCGCACGGCGCCCGAGGTCGGTCGCAACAGCCCGAGAGCCATCCGAATCAGCGTGCTCTTGCCGCCGCCGTTCGGGCCCAGCACGGCCGCTAAGTCCCCTTCGTGGACGCTCAGCGACACATCCTCCACGGCAATCGTTTCGCCATAAGCGAACGTCGCGTGGTCCCACTCAATCACAGGTCGCGGACCTGACGACGATGGGGTCATGAGCACTCCAGGGCAAGCCTGAGACTGGTCAGGTTGTCGCGCATGAGGCCAAAGTAGTCGCCGTGCGTGTCGAGTTCGTTTTGCGTCACGCTCCCAATGGCATGGATGGGTACGAGCGCAACGCCCGTCTCGCGGGCAATCGTCTGGGGGAGGCGGTCGCTACGCACCGGCTCGACCAGCAGATGACCCAGGCCCAGCGCTGTCACCTGATCGACGATCTCGGCCAACCGCCGCGGCGAAGGTTCCGCTGCGGCTGACAGTCCGGCGATAGGAATCTGCTCGACGGCATAGCGAGCGGCCAGGTAGCCAAACGCGGCGTGCGAGGCCACAAAGCGGTTGTGCCGACAGACGCCGAGGCCATTTACGAAATCCTTGTGCAGCACGAGCAGGTCGGCGATGAGCTCATCCGCGCCCTGCCGGTAGGCGTCGGCACTTGCAGCGTCCGCCGCGGCGAGGGCGTCGCGAATTCGCTCGACCTGGTGCACGGCAAGCGTCGGGTCAAGCCATAGGTGAGGATCGAGTTCGTCGTGCTCGCCTTCCCCGGCATGGTCCTCGCCGTGCTCGTGGGCTGCTTCTTCCATGGCCAGCACTTCGTCCGCCGCTTCCACGAGAGTCCCTGAAGCGCCCGCACCCAGGGCGTCAAGCGCCCGCTGAAGCCAAGGCTCGAGCCCCAACCCATTCATCAGAATCACATCCGCGGCGGCGAGGGCCTGGAGATCGGATGCCGTAGGGTCGAATCCATGGGCCGCCATACCGGGCCCGACCAGCACGTCGACATCGACAAGGTCCCCGCCGATACGCTCGGCGAAGTAGCCCAGCGGGTAGACAGTGGCGACCACCGAGAGGCGTGCCCTGCTGTCGCTGCCGGCATCGCTGCCTGCGCAGGCAGCGACCAGGGCAGGGAAAAGCAGGAGGACGCACGAGAGAGAGAAGGATCTGATACGCAATCTCATTACAGTCCTCGCCAAGGCACGGCACCAGCCTGGTCGGCACGAGACGTCACAAGTCGAAGGCAATCCGTGCAGGTCACGTACAGCTCGACACGGTGCTCCAGGACTTCCCCGTCAACTTGGGTGGCCAACTCACAGAGCAATCGCTCCAACTCTGAATTGCGGAACTCTTCGACCCTCCCGCACGACGTGCAGATAAGGTGGTGGTGGTGCCAGGAGTGGTCAAAGGAGTAGCGAGGCGATCCGTCGGGAAGGATGGTCTTACAGAGGACATCGGCATCGGACAGCAGCTTGATGGTTCGATAGACGGTGGCGCGCCCGACGTCCGGGAGTTCCTCATTGATCGACTCGGCGCTGAACGAGCCTTGCTTGCTGGCGAGGAGACGTGCCACCTCGCGCCTGGGTCCGGTCACGCGACAACCCAGATCCTCCAGGATGGCGTCAACGCGATCCTCAATAGAGAGTGTCGTCATCATCAGTTGACACCGCGGATCATCAGGAGTGATACGAAGTATCATAAATCCGGCCAGCGTGCGCAATCCTGAAGCTCACGGCCGCCGGCGGGCCACGTACTGGGGAGCGGGCCAGGCAGCACGCACACGATGGCGAAATTGGGCGGCGCGCGGTTGCTCAGACTCTGGGTCGTTCGTTCGACGGTCAACGACTAAAGGTCAAACAGTGGCACGCCCGGAGGGATTCGAACCCCCGACCCCTGGTTCCGAAGACCAGTGCTCTGTTCCGCTGAGCTACGGGCGCGTGTACCGGCGAGTCTAGCGGCCTGACACGCGGAGCAAGGCCGTCAACCCACGCAGTGCCCAACTCGAGCGACCTTCGCGGAACGACAGCACGCGCGGCCGCTTCGAGGCGGTGCTCGTTCGCTGTTCGCGGCTCGACATGCGCACCGCAGACCGAGGCGTGCCCCGACCTGCCATGAGCTAAAGGAGGACTACGCCTCCAGTCGGGCCTTGATGGCGTTCATCCAGTCGTCCCAGCGAGCGGCGAAGATCTGGTCGATGTCGCGACGGTCGCCGCGCAGCGCGCCGAAGCCGGACTGAATAACGTCAACGCGGCAGCCGCCATCTTCACCGAAAAAGTCGAACGACAGCACGCTGGGCCAGTTCTGCACCATGCGCCAGGTCAGCCGCACGCCGCGGTCGTGTTCTCCAATGCGGCCGATAGCCGGCCCCAGTTCCGGGTCACGGAACCCGATACGCCCGCCGGGACCTGGCGCGAGGCGCAGGCGTTGCAGCGGCGTGAGGCAGTCGGACAGGATGTCCTGATCGACGAGCGCGTCGAAAACAGCCTCTGGCTTGGCGGCGATGACGTACGTCTGTTCGACGATGATGGACCGTCGGTCGGCCATGAATCCCCCTCAACTGGCCCTGAACAACGGGCCCCAACGGCGCACTCTACACCGGATAGCGGGTTATGGTCGCGCGGCGTCCCACAGCGCCCGCAAAATACGCTCGGCTTCGTCCGCGTGCTCGGCCCGTACGATCAGGCTGTGTTGGATGCCATCGCCCATAAAGCTGGCGGGCAGGACCGGAGCGGCGCGGGCAGGGACGCCATGGTCGCCTAGCAAATTCACCCAAAGATCCGCCACGGTGCGCGTAGGGGCCGTGCGAATGACGCGTTCGCTCGACGGTTCACCCAGCAACCGGCGGCGTAGACGTGTCAGCCAGAGCGGAGCCATCAGGAATCGGCGGGACTTTCGACCAACCACAGCCTAGCGGTTCGGGGGCGCGCTGCCGCGAGGCGCGAAGACTAGGGCCTGTTCACACTAATGAGTTCAGATCTGGTAGGCTCCGCCCATGGAACTGATCCAAGCTCAGGTTGACCGCGTGGCCCCGTACCTGCCGGTGCAGCGCGGCAACGTCAAGGTCTCACATCTGCAGGTTCTCAACGCTATCCTCTACGTCGCGGAGCCTGGCTGTAAATGGCGGGGCCTGCCGGCGCGCTTCGGCCGCTGGCACACCATCTACACCCGCATGAATCGCTGGGCGAAGACCGGGATCCTGGATCGGGTCTTCGAGCAGTTGCAGCGCGAACAGCTTGTGCGCATTCGAGTGGAGGCCGTCTCGCTCGACCGTACGAGCGTCAAGGTGCACCCCGATGGCATGGGGGCGCGAAAAAAAACGGACCGCAAGCCATCGGCAAGTCCCGCGGCGGCTGGACCACCAAAATTCATCTGGTTGCCGCGGATGCCCGCACCGCGCTGACCTTCGCGCTCTCGCCGGGCCAGGCCCACGATGCCGCGCCGGGGCGCGCGCTGCTCCGGCGCCTGGGGCCGCCGCCGAGACCGGTGGCGGTGGTGATGGACCGGGCCTACGAAGGCACCGCCACTCGCCAGTTGGCCTTGGCCCTGGGATTCACGCCCGTGTCCCACCCCTCCGATCCCGCGTCACGCCCTGGACGTACAACACCGAACGCTACAAGCGGCGCAACGAGGTGGAGCGCCTCTTCCGGCGCTTGAAAGGGTTTCGTCGCATCTTCTCGCGCTTCGATAAGCTTGACGTGCTGTTCCTCGGCTTTATCCACATTGCCCTTATCGTCGAGGCTCTGCGTTAGTGTGAACACGCCCTAGCCGGCCGGGACGTCTTCAGGGGGAACGCCGGTCTCCCCGGCGGACGGCGCGCCGACCTGTGGTGGCGCCCCGGGCGGCGATGACTCAGCCTGGTCGCCGGGCATCAGGAAACCGGATCCGTTGCGAATGGCGGCAAATTCGCGCCAGGTCCAGACTGCGGGATCGACCGCGGCGCCGGCGACGTGCACTTCCCAATGCAGGTGCGGCCCGGTTGAGCGGCCGCTTGACCCAACGGCGCCAAGTGCCTGTCCGGGCGTGACCTCTTGTCCGGCGACGACGTCAATGCGGTCCAGATGAACCACGGCCGAGTACACGCCGAAGCCATGATCCAGAACCACACTGTTGCCGCGGATCGCCAGCGGCCCGGCCCAGGCGACGCGTCCGGCGGCTGGCGCCGCCACCAGCGCGCCCAGCGGCGCCGCCAGGTCTGCGCCTTCGTGCAGATAGGGGATGGCGCCCGGATGAAAAACGCGCCGCTGTCCATACGGCGACGTGGCAGTCCCGCTGGCCGGTATACCGAAGACCCCCGTCCAGAGCGGCGGTCCGCCGAGGCGGTCGACCAGGGTCTGAACGAACGCCCGCTCGTCCGCCGCCGTCAGCGGGTCTAACAAGCGAGCGATGTCCTGATCGACGGTGAGTTCAATCGACTGAAACGTCCCGGCGGCAACCTGGAACTCATGCCCCTGCGTCAGCCCCCCGACATCCACCCGGAGCTGCCGCGGGCCAGTTTGGGCGTCGGCAGCCAGGCCGACCAGCGCGTGCCAGGCGCCGTCGGAACAGGCCAGCGGCAAAGACCTACCGTCAAGGTTCAGCCGAACGTCGGGCCGGCCGCTGGCTAGTTCAACCAGAACCGTGGCGCCCTGCACCACAGGCGACTGGTCCAGGGTCAGCTCCAGGTCCACGGGCGCGGCGGCGCCGGGCGGCGCCGGTGTGACGGCCCAGGCCGGGAACAGACCGGCCTCGCGCGCCAGGTCGCCGCTGTTGGCGAAGATCACCTCGCCGGCCCGCGCCCACGGAGTGTCCGTGGTCCACTGTTGCAGCACCACGCGCTGTGCCCGCAGCACGCGCACGGCGCCGAAGTCCTGATACGCGATGGGGAGGCCGAATCGGGTCAACCAGTTGGGCGCGGCCAGAAACTCCGCCCGGATGTCTGGATTGGCGTCCAGCAGAGCCAGGTGGTTCGCCGAAATGACATCAAACGGCTGGCCGGCGTCGGCGGGCAGCGCCTGGTGCGGGGGAACCTGCCGGAACGCTTGTAGCCAAGCATCGAATCCGGCCTGGTGCAAGCCATCGAGCGTGTTGGCCGCGTTGGCGCGGTCCGCGCCGACGTCCCACTGCAAGACCATTTTCTGGAATGCCTGGACGGTAAAGCCGTGTTGCTGGAACCGCTGCGAGACGGGGTATCCGACGACAGGTATGCCACCCAGGTCCTGGAAGGTGGACCAGAAGCGGGCGTCGGCGTCATCCCATACCGGGAAGCCGATGCGTTCGCCGCCAGTCTGGGTGTAGAACCAACCGCCAGGAATAGCGAAATCCGGGGCGCAGGCGGCCGAAAACTCGCCCTGATGTTCATCGGCACGGGCCACGCCGACCAGCAGGCAGTACAGGAGAACCGCAATAGTTGAGGCACCGAGGACACGGCGAGTCAGCAACTGGGCCACGGAGGGCAGCCTAGCACCGCGTTGGCACGTATGATTTTCCGACTGACCAACGTTGGGATGCACCGCGCGTGACGTGTCGGTGCGCAAGAATCAACCTGCCCACATCCAGGACTTGAGCTACGCCCATGCCAACGCATCGCCCTCTCGTTCCCCGCCGTCCCAGTTGGGCGCAGCCGCTGACCAGCATGGGGCGGCGACGCTTCCTCAGTTTCGCCGGAGCCGCTGGCGCTTGGCTGGCGGCCGGCGCAGGCCCGGCATTGGCGTCGCCTGACACGAGTGAGGCCCAGACGAACGGCGAGGCAGGAACCAGTAGTGGGACCTCGTGGTGGGTGAATGACGTTCCCACGATCGACGGGATGGCGGCGCGCATCCGCGACACGCTGTCCGCCACCTCCCGCGAACTGACGTGGCACGGGCGCGCCATCCGGGGCAATTCGGCCGGCCGTCTGTACGCGCCGATCTTCGTGCGCGACATGGCGACCATTCAGCCAGCGCTGCCGTACTTTCTCCCCCAGGCATACATGCAAACGCCGGTGGAGGGCTTTCTTGCGTCGCAGGATCGCTTTGGTACCGGAGACGGCGCTGTTGCAGCGACCCTCAATTCGCAGGGCGCGGTCGACAAAGCCACGGTGGTCAGCGACGAGGAAAGCAGCGCGGTGCACGCCGCGTTCGCGTATTACCGGGCGTTTGGGGGCACGGACTGGCTACTCAGCGAAGTCGATGGGCGCCGTGTCGTCAACCGCGTCGGCGACGCGCTGGGCTATCTGTGGGCCAAGCGCCGCTGGGCCGACGGCAGCCTGCTCTACCGCGGTCACACAACCGACTGGGGCGACGTTAAGCGCAGCATGGGCGCGGAGCCGACCGATCTGGAGTCGGGCGACGAGCTGACGCTGTCGCCCTTCGACCAGGCGTGGCACTACCGCGCGCTCCACGACTACGCGGCCATGCTGGACGCCATCGGCCAGCCCGCCGATGCCGAGGTCCAGCGTGTGCGCGCGGCGCAGGTGCGGACGGAAACGAACGCCGCGCTCTGGCAGCCCGACCGCGGGCACTACCGCGTGCATGCGCACGCCACGGAATGGACCGACCCGTTTGACGAAGACGCGGTCGTACCCATCAGCAGCGTGCTGTCAATCTTTGCCGGTCTAGCCTCGCCCGAGCAGGTTGCGCCGATCTTTGACGCGGCAGCGCGGGCCGAAGCCGCCGCAGGCACCAATCGCGCCGGGTTGACGCTCTCGCCGCCCTATCCGGACAACTTCTTCGAGAGCCGCCGCATGGCTGGCGGGGAATACCAGAACGGCGCGGTGTGGGACTGGTGGGGAGGCCTCCAGATCGTCAGCGAGTTTGAGCACGGCCACGCCGATCGGGCAATCGACCACCTTGACGCAGTCGCACGGGCCTGGGAGTCCGCAAATGGCGTGCATGAGTGGTTTCACATCCCGAGCCAGACCGGACAGGGGTCAACCCAATTCGCCGGCGCGGCCGGCACGATGGCTCAGGCCGTGATTCGCGGCATGTTCGGCGTGGACGTCACACCGGATCACTACCGAATAACTTGCCGGCTGGGCAGCCGCAGCGGCGGGTTGCGGGCCATCCGGCTCGCTGGCGGCCAAATTGAAGTTGTGCAAGCGGCCTATCCGGCATTCATCTTCCTGGACATCAAAGCCGACACTGGAACTGGCGGCCGGGTGGCGCTACGAATCCCGCGGGACTGGGACAACATCATTGTGTTCGTCGACGGCCGAGTGACCGAATCAACGCGCTGGGAGGCGGGAAACGACGCCTACGTGGGCACCTGGAACATCGGCACGGGGACCCACTCGATCATCGTGGCGAAGGTGGCGTGAGCGCCGCCACGGCGCGCTGACCGGAGTCGCGCCCACGCTCGTGCAAGCGGGTCGCAACCTGGCTCGGCGGGTGCGCCCGAGCCTCAGGTCCGCTGGCAGGCGGGCGCGGGATCTGGCCGACTTTCCGGGGCGAGCCCGAGTCCGGCTGGAGCAGCATCGCTGGTATCGCGTGCCCGCACGAACAGCGGAACGGATCGGCCACGGAAACCTGCCCACGTTTGCCGCGGCGGTTAGCTTTCAGTTCGTGATCTCGCTCTTTCCCCTGCTGGCGGTCGTCACGGTTGGCGTGTCCTTCTTTGTGGACCCCGAGGCACTGGCCGCACAGATCCTGGAGGCCGTCGGCTTCATCGCGCCGCACTCGGAGTCGTTGCTGGGGCGAACAGTTCAGTCAGTAGCCGATTTGCGCGGCCAGGTTGGTGTCGTGTCGCTGCTGGGCCTGCTCTGGACCGGCTCGTACATGTTCGCGGCGCTGCGCCGCGGCCTCAACGTGGCCGTGGGCGCGCAGCAGCGGCGAAAATATCTGCAGAGCCGGCTGATCGACTTCGGAGTTGGCGCAATGACCGGGGCGATGCTGGCTGTCTCGTTAGCACTCACGGCGGGGCTCACCGTCCTGCAACAGACCGAAATCCTGGGTCCCGAAAGCACTTTGCCCACGCTCGGCGCGCTGCTTCGACTGCTAGCCGTCGTCGTCCCGTTGCTTATGACCACGGCAATCTTCGCGCTGCTGTTTGGCGTTCTCCCCGCGCAGCCGCTTCCCCGCCGGGCGGCGCTGCTGGCCGGTGCGCTGGCAGCCGTACTGTTCGAAATCGGAAAAAACGTCTTCGTCTGGTACGTCGCCACCTTCGGCAACTTCAATGCGGTCTATGGCCCGCTGGCAACCATCGTCGTCCTTCTGTTGTGGCTCTACTACAGCAGCCTGATCGTGCTGGGCGCAGCCGCATTCGGGGCCGAAGTGGCGGGATCGACCCGGGAAAACAGTCAACCCTTGCCGGCCTCCGCCGCTTCTGAAGGTGCAAGCTAGGGAATCCCCCCTCGTACCGAACCGGCATGGCGTGGCACGGTGTGACGGAGGTGCCGGTTGACCATGTCCGCGCGCCGTTGCTACCGTCCGCTCCGCAGTTGCGGCGTTGGTGAAGGAGTTACGCCTATCGAGGATGACCAGGCGATCCGGGCCGGTCGGATGGCCGCGCCCGCTCTTCGGTGAGAAACGGCATTCGCCGAACAGTTCTGTTCCCGCCGGATCGTCGGCCCGTTGCCGACGTTCGAAGAGCCGACGGCCTAACGCGCGTCGCGGCTCAACGAGAGAGACGAAGGAGTGAGTTCATGGCTAGTGTCGCCCTTGACCGCGTGACCAAGCGCTTTGGCGAGGTCACCGCCGTACAGGACCTATCGATCGAAGTCGAGGACCGCGAGTTCCTCGTGCTGGTCGGACCGTCCGGGTGCGGAAAGTCCACCACCCTCCGCCTGATTGCCGGCCTCGAAGAGTTGAGCGACGGCAACATCTACATCGGCGACGACCTGGTCAACGACGTTGCGCCCAAGGACCGGGACATCGCGATGGTGTTCCAGAGCTACGCGCTCTATCCGCACATGAGCGTGTACGACAACCTGTCGTTCGGGCTGCGTCTGCGGCACACCCCGCGCAAAGAGATTGAGCGCCGGGTGCAGGAAGCCGCCGAGATGTTGAACATCGCCGAGTTGCTGGACCGAAAGCCGAAGGCCCTGTCCGGCGGTCAGCGCCAGCGTGTGGCGCTTGGTCGCGCCGTGGTACGCGACCCGGCGGTCTTCCTGATGGATGAGCCGCTCTCCAACCTGGACGCCAAGCTGCGCGTGCAGACGCGTGCCGAGCTGATCCGGCTCCACGAGCGACTGCAGGCCACGGTGATCTACGTCACCCACGACCAGATGGAAGCCATGACGATGGGCAGCCGCATCGCCGTGCTGCGTGACGGTGTGCTTCAGCAGATTGGCCCGCCCCAGGAGGTCTACGAAGAACCAGGCAACATGTTCGTTGCCGGCTTCATCGGCAGCCCGGCCATGAACTTCTTCGACGCGCGCCTGGTTGGCACGGCGGACGACATGTACATCCAGACTGAGGCCTTCAAGGTCCCGGTGCCGCCCGACAAGCGCGCCCCCTACGTTGGTTACTTGAACCAGGACGTGGTGTTTGGCCTCCGTCCCGAGGACATCTTTGACCCGGACTACAAGCCGGACCAGATTCCAACCGACGCCACCATTAAGTCGGATGTGGACGTGACCGAGCCTCTGGGCAGCGAGGTCTACCTCTACCTGCTGGCCGGCGACGAGTCGTACATCGCTCGGGTTGACCCCCGGACCGCCGCCCACATCGGTCAGGAGTTCGACCTGGTGCTGGACATGAGCAACATGCAGCTCTTCGACCGCGCCACACAGGAAGCCATCCGCTAAGGACCGGCAGAGCCTGCAAAGCCGCCACTTGGCGGCGAGCAGAGCGGGGGACGGTGGATCACCGTCCCCCGCTCTGAGTTAACCACTCCGACAAGAGCAATACAGCAAATGAGCCGGTTCGCTTGGTCCATCGCCGGCGGCAGAGACTTGGAGCCGATTGGACTGCCTGATGCCCCGCGGCATCGAGCCCAACTACGTCAGGCGCGGCGCAGCAATAGAATCTGCCCAGTCCAGCCTTCCATACCCACCCACGAGGTTCCCCGACATTGATCGACGCCGATAACCCAGATCCTGCGTCAAAGAGTGCACGGGCAATCTCGATCTGCTGGGTTGGGTTGAGTGCGCTCGCCAGCGGATGGACCGCCACTGTTCTGGCGGTGGGCAACCCACTTGGATCAGACGCCCCACTCACAGCTGTAGCTACGGGCAGCGTAGTGACAGCCATCGTTCTTCTTCGTTCCCAGTGCCTGCCGCTGAATACTCGGCCTCGATTCGCCAGCCTGAATCTAGCAGCGCTGCCGTTCATCGGCATGGGTGTCGCGATGTTTGCGAGCGGCGAGTTCGCTCAACTCGCGACACGGTCCAGCGCGCTGGGCTGGGTGCTTGCCGCGGCCTTGCCGCTCGTTGTCATGGTCGCCGCCAAGCGGGCCAACGGATCAACCGCGGGTATGGACGTGGCATATGGCGGGGCCGTAGGTGTCGCCGGCGTCGTTCTTCTCCATCTGGCCGCAGTGGCTCCTTCGGCATTCAACCCACTATGGGCGCTTGCCGGCTTCACTCTCGGCGCCGTGGTGGTCGTTGGAATCTCGCGGCTGCCGCCACGGCCGGCGCTGCGCACGCCGCTGGGAACGACCTGGCGGACGCTGCCGTACGCCGCAGCATGGATCATGGCGGTGATCACTGCCATTCCCGCCGCTCCTCGACACGAACTCGCCACTTCCGCGGGTGCCCAGGTGTTGGCCGTCACAATTGCCAGCGGTCTACTGGTGGTTTCATTTACCCTGTGGTGGGGAGAACGCATTACAACTCTCGAAGATCCCTGGAATCGATTTCGACTCACATTGCGCCAGTTCTTGCCGGCGATCACAACCCTCACACTGCTCACGATTGGTGGACTCCAAGCCTCGTCTTACTCTGCAGTTACCATTGACGATTTGAGCCGCTTCTGGATCACGGCTGAAGCGCTTGCGACCTACCGAGAATATCCACTTTGGGCAGGCGAATTTTGGATCCTGCCAAGCCTACCAATATTTCTGATTATAGCGTTTGCATTGCTAGGATATACATATCCAGCCGCGCTGGCTCCAATGTTTCTGGCAAACACGCTGCTTCCATGGCTGATCTACCGCGGAGCGCTGGCTATGGGAACTAGCAAGGCACCCGCATTCGCCGTGGCTGTGCTCGCAGTGGTCTTGCCTCCTATACAGATATACAGTCTAGGATCCGCCGAGCCAGATCCAGTCTTTATCGCCCTCCTGGCAGCCACTGTCTGGGCCTTCGTCCACACCATCAAGGCGCGACACCCACGCTATTCACTGCTCGTGTTCGGGGGGCTGGCCGCGGTGATGACTGCCACGCGACCTGAAGGACCGCTCTATGGCGGACTGATGCTAGTTGCCCTGGTCGCCATCCGGTCGCGCTGGGCGGTGGCAAGCGGTGCGATCTTTGGTACCTTGCTTCTGCCGCTGGTTGTGTACAGCTTCGTGCAGCTTGGCCGGCCGTGGCCAACGGTCGGCCTGGAATTCGCATACGCGAGCCTCGTCAATCACGCTGGAGTGATCGGTGGGATCACCTGGCCCAAGATCTCCCGGGTTGTGCTCCTAGATGACGTACGTTTCCCCTTGCTCATCGCGGCCATCCTGGCACTCTTCACGGTTGGCGCAATTCGCGCTTCACGCCATCGCTGGGCACTGGCTGCCTTGCCGACGGCAGTTATCCTCAATGTTGTGATAACGCTGTCAATCACAGGAGACAATACGACGGACATTCGAGCGCATCTAACTGATGATTTCGTCCGCCATATCGCGTATCCGATGCCAGTGGTTGCGGTGCTAGCCGCGGTCGGCATCACGGCTGCGGCCCAGCTGACTCAGTGCAGGAGAGTCCTGTACTCTGTACTTCGATTAGTCGGCGTAGCTTCAGCCGTATATCTGGTGGCTGGGAGCCTCTACGTTCTCGGCACGCCAGAGGAATTCCATCACGGTAACCAGAGCGGGAGCCTGCTTGCTGCCAACATCTACGTTAACGCGCCAGAACTCTGGATGAATCCCTTCGACCTGCCAAGCGGCGAGTGGGGCTTTATCGATTACCGGAGCCGGTTGTTTGCTTGGTACGAGCCGTTCGACAACCACAGCGATACCGCTGGCATGGCTTACCAAACCCTAACCGGCGCGGTGGCCGCCCTGGGGTTCGCCGCCTTGCTTGCGGCAGCACCCCAGCGCCAATTCAGCGTGCCGCGCAGCGACCGCCGGTAGTGATCGTGACAGACACCGCTTCGCGCAATCGCACGTCGGGTTCAGCTAAGCGCGTGAAAGGCCGCTATCGACGTCCTCAGGGCCGAAATGCAGGCGCAGACTTTGGGTTCATAGGCAGATCCGGATCACGTCGGCGACTGAGCTGACGTTCCATATGCTGAACATCCTGTCCATTCAGCTCTGAAGTCAACGGAGGATCGGTGGCGCGGGTTGGGTTGAATGCGTTGGTACTGCGGACGGATGCGTCGTACCGCAATGCGGGACCGAGCCGCTATGCGACAAATCTGGTGGAGGCGGTGCTGGCACAGCCGAGCGGGCATGACTTCACGCTGTTCCTGAACGAGCAGGTGCGGGCGCTGCCGTTCAGGCCGGGGCGGCCCGTACGGGTACTGCGGACTCGGGCACCCACGTCGCGCACGAGTATCCGGGTGCTGTGGGAGCACCTGCTAGCCCCCTGGCACATTGGCGCGGCGCGCCTGGAGGCGGTGCATTCAATGCTGAACGTCGTTCCGCTGGCGGCCCCGACGCGCCACGTGGTGACGATTCATGACCTGTCGTTCATGCGAATGCCGGGGGCGCACCCGACGCACCGCCGTTGGTATCTGACCGCCGCCACCTGGCTCTCGGCCCGGCGCGCGCGGACGGTGCTGGCGGACTCGCACGCGACGAAAGACGACGTGGTTGAGTTGCTGGGCGCTGACCCGGACCGGGTACACGTGGTGTACCCGGGAAGCGAGGCGGCGTTTCATCCACGCGCGGAAGCCCACGTACAGGCGTTTCGGCACAACAACGCGCTGGTTCGGCCGTTTGTTCTGTTTGTAGGCACGCTGGAGCCTCGCAAGAATGTGGATGTATTGGTGCGCGCGTTTGGCGTGGTGGCGCGGGACGGCTTTGCCGGCGACCTGGTGCTGGCCGGCGGCAGCGGCTGGGCGACCGAGGCTATTGACGCCGCGTTGGCCGAAAGCCCAGTGCGCGACCGGATTCGGCGCATCGGTTATGTTAAGCAGGAAGACCTGCCGTACTGGTACTGTGCAGCCGATCTGGTCGTGTACCCCTCCAGCTACGAGGGCTTTGGCATCCCGGTGCTGGAAGCCATGGCCAGCGGAACTCCGGTAATCACCTCAAACCGGTCGTCGCTGCCCGAAGTCGCCGGCGACGCGGCGCTGACCGTGGACCCTCGCGACGTAGCGCAACTGGCGACCGCGATGACCGTGGTGCTGGCGTCGCCCGAACGGCGCGCGACGATGCGTGAACGCGGACTGGCACAGGCCCGACGCTTTGACTGGACGGTGGCCGCCGAGCAATGTCTCAACGTTTATCAACGCGCACTCGACCTGCGCTGACTTCCGAATCCGGGACCAGGCCAGTGCCGGCGACGCCGCCGCGCCTGCGCCCGGTGGTTCGGCGACGCCATCACCACGCCGCGTGGCGTTTTCTGGCCTCACCCCGGGTGTTGGCGATTGGGGACCTGGCGTTGCTGTTTGGCGCCTTCCTGCTGGCGTATACGGCCCGCTACACATGGCGCGTGGGTCCGGCGCTGAACGAGTTCCAGTTCACCCCGCTGGACGCCTACTGGGTGGTAGCCGGGCTCTTCATACCTGTCACCCTGCTCAGCTTCGCCGGACTGGGCCGCTACCAGCCGCGCCACGCCAGCTCGTTGCTGGACGACATTGCCCGAATTGCGGTGGGAGCGCTGATCGGCACGGCTGCCGTAATCGTAGTGTTCTTCGTCTCGCGTCCGGTGTTCTTTTCAAGATTGATGTTTCTATATCTGGGCGCATTTGGCCTGGGATTTGCCGCGCTCTGGGTGCTCGTGCGACGCCTGGGCTTGGGTCTGCTGCGCCGGGCCGGCTACGACAACCAACGCATCCTGGTGGTGGGCGGCGGCGCGGTGGCCAAGTTTCTGATGCAGCAACTCACGGCCAATCGCAGCCTGGGGAACCGGGTTATCGGCTATTTGGACTCGAATGGCGACGGAACGAGCGCCGCGTTCGGTCGCTTCGCGCGGCTGGGCTGCGTGGACGACCTCGCCGCGGTTATCGAAGCCGAACAGGTGGACGCGGTCTACGCCGCCCTGCCGTCCAGCGTGCAGCACGAACTCGGCCCCGTGATCGAGCGCTGCCGTCGGGAGGGCGTGCAATTTCGGGTCGTGCCCGACCTGCTGGAGGCGCAGTTTGGGCGCATCGACATTCACCCGGTGGCCGGGATTCCGCTGGTGACACTGCGTGAACCGGAGATCACCGGGTTCCGGTACCTGCAGAAACGCGCACTGGACGTGGCGGTGAGCCTGCTGGCGCTGCTGCTGACCGCGCCGTTGTGGGTAGTGGTGGGGCTGGCCATCCGGCTGGACTCCCCTGGGCCAGTACTGTTTCGCCAGACGCGCATCGGGCGCGACGGGCAGTCATTCCGCGTGTTCAAGTTCCGGTCGATGGTGCAGGACGCGGAGGCGCGTAAGCACGAACTGTTTGAAGATGAGACGCATCCGCTGCTCTTCAAAGAACCCGACGACGTGCGCCGCACGCGCGTGGGCCGGCTCCTGCGGCGACTGAGCGTCGACGAGCTGCCGCAACTACTGAACGTGCTGCTGGGACACATGAGCCTTGTTGGCCCGCGGGCGCAGGTGCCCGACGAAGTGGCTCAGTACGACACCTGGGCACGTCACCGCCTGCGCGTGTTACCGGGATTGACTGGCCTGTGGCAAGTGAGCGGCCGCAGTGACCTGGGCTTTGACGAGATGGTAATGCTGGACACGTTTTACGTGTCCAACTGGTCGCTGGGTCTGGACCTACGCATCCTGCTGCAGACGATTCCGACCGTCCTGAGCGGACGCGGCGCATATTGAGCCGGGGGCGGCGGCGGTGACGAATGCGCGCGCGGCGCTGGTTCACGACTGGCTGAACCAGCAGGGCGGCGCCGAGAACGTGCTGGTGGAGATGCACGGCATGTTTCCGTCCGCACCCGTCTATACGTCGTTCTACGAGCCGACGCTGGTGGACTCGGCCTTCCAGCGACTGGACATTCGCCGAACCTGGCTCGAGCGGTTTCCGTTATGGCGCACCAACCACCAGGCGCTGCTTCCGTTCTATCCGCTCGCATTCGGCACCCTGCGGATTCCCGACGCGGATCTCGTTCTGAGCAACTGCAGCGCATTCTGCAAGGGCGTGCGTACGACGCCCGGCGCGGTGCACGTGTGCTATTGCCTCACACCAACGCGCTTCTTGTGGATGCCAGACACCTATCTGGCCGGCGAACGGGCGCCCGTCTGGTCACGCCTGTTGCTGCCGCCGTTGCTGGCCTGGGCGCGCCGCTGGGACCGCCGGGCGGCGCGACGGGTCACGCAGTTCCTCGCCATTTCGACGGCCGTGGCCGAGCGCATCCGGCGCTTCTACGGCCGTTCGTCCCGCGTCGTGCACCCTCCCGTGGACGTGGACCGCTTCCGACCGACGACCGAGGTTGACGACGCGTTTCTGATCGTGTCGCGACTGATCCCCTACAAGCGAATCGATCTGGCGGTTCGCACGTGCACCGAGCTGGGCCTGCCGCTGCGAATCGTGGGGGCCGGACGCGCCGAAGCTGATCTGCGGGCGCTGGCGGGGCCAACCATTAGGTTTCTTGGTAGGCTGCCCGACCGCGACGTGAGCGAGGAAATGGCCCGCTGCCGGGCGTTTCTGTTCCCGGGTGACGAAGACTTCGGCATCACCCCGGTGGAAGCCCAAGCGGCCGGCCGGCCTGTCGTGGCCTACGGCTCAGGCGGGGCGCTGGATACGGTGATCGACGGCACAACAGGCATTCTCTTTGGCGAGCAAACGGTGGCATCGCTTGGTGCCGCACTACGGAGGGTGCAGACCACGACCTTCGATACGGACGCTCTGGTCGCCAACGCCGGCCGATTTAGCCGCGAGAACTTTCGGCGCGCCTTGCTGGAGGCGGTCAACGACTGCCTGCGCGCACACGGCCGACTACCGGTCTCGGCAGCCTGATGTCGGCGGAAAGGGTCGGTCGCATTCTGGGCCGTTGGTGGTGGTTCATCGCCGCCGTGACGGTCGCCACACTGGTGGGGTCGCTGTTCTGGCAAACCTACAGTCCGGTGCACTTCGAGGCTGAAGCCGAGCTGCTGCTGGTGCTGGAACTGCCACCGGACAGCGAGGACCGCCAGTTCGGGATCGAGAACAGCCGGGCGCAAGCCTCGTCAGTCGTGATCGAGGACCTCGTCCGGCTGGCGCGAGGTCGCAGCCTGCTGCGCGAGGTCGTGGAGGCCGTGGCCGAGGATGGCGTCGCGGTTGATCTGGAAGTACTGGCCAGGACGATTGACGTATTCCCGCTGGCGCGCGGACTTCGGATCGAACTGAGTTGGGAGGATCGGCATGCCCAGACGATCATCGACGCCGCAGTCGAATTACTGGTGGAAGGTCAGACCCGGCTGTACCCCAGCCTGAGTGAAGTGGGAACGCTGCGCCTGATCGACAAGACGGACGAAGCCAGCCGGCCGCGCCTGGTGCTGGTTGTCCTAAATGCCGCCTTGGCGACGCTGGCGGCGGTGTTGGCGGCGGTGTTGATCGTGCTGGTGGTGGACTGGCGGGTGAATCGGTTGTTTGCGGACGATGTTCCCGACCTGCTGGACACAACGGTGATTGGAACCGTGCGGTGAGCGCGCCGAACCCGTCCCCGCCGGCACAACCGCCGCTGCGCCTCTATCTGGTTGGTGGCGCGGTGGCGGCCATCGTCGCCGCCGTGATCGCGCTGGCGGTCGTGCTGGTGGCAACTCCGGTCTACCGCGCGTCGACGAACGTATCGATCCGGCCGCGGATTGCCGACCTAGGAGCCGCCGAGGCGTCGGCGCGGCTGATTCGCAACTACGCCGCCTGGGTTGATTCAGAGGCCTACGCCGCGCGACTGCCGGACCAGGAGCGCGGCGGGCTGTCCGACGGGGAGATCGTCCGGAATGTGCGCACGAACGGCGACGCCGACCGCCTGCTGGTGACGATTCAGTCCGAAGATTCCAATGCTGCGCGAGCCGCCGCGACGGTAAACGGGCTGGCGGCGTTGCTGGTAGCGGATGTGGCGACGCCTGAGCGACTGAATGATCGCGAGCGCGGACTCGAGGTGGCGGTGATTGACGCGGCGCGTCCACCGGGGGCGCCGGTGTGGCCACGCGCTGAGGTCGCGCTACCGATTGCCGCGGTTCTGGGCGCGGTGTTGGGCGTTGCGGCGATCTGGTTGGTCTGGCCGCTTACGCGGATGTCCCGTGGCTGACTCGCGAATTCTGACTGATCTGCCATCCGGCGAGGCACTGGCCGATGGCTTTGTCGAGCTGCGCGCCAACACGCTGGTGGCGCTGGGCGATCGGCCGCATGCCGTTGTGACGGTGACGAGTCCGCATAGCGAAGAACCGCGACGTCATGTTGCTGCGCACTTAGCCGCGGCGCTGACGCAAACGGGGCGGCGCATGCAGCTGGTGGACGCCGACGTGGACGGCTCGGGCCGCGACAGCCCGACCGAACCGACGGCCGTGTCGGACCGGCTCTCGGTCGTAACCGCGGCGGCCGTGAGGGATGGCGACCCGGCCCTACTTTCGGGAGCGGCGTTTCTGGCTTGGCTGCAAGCTGAGGCGGAGGCGCACGACTTGGTGATCGTGGCGGGACCGCCGTTGCTGGACGTGCCGGACGGGCGTGCGCTGGCCGCGCGGGCGGACGGCGTGCTGCTGACGGTTGTGCACGCGCGAACGAACCGGGACGACGCGATTCGAGCGCGTGGGATCCTGCGGGAGGCCGGCGCGAACCTGCTGGGGGCAGTGGTCGTCGAAGGCTAGTCCCGGCGGGACGGTCCCACGTTGCGCGTGGTGGGCTCCCCAGCCGCGAGGAGGCGTTGGTATGCCTCGAGCGTGGCGGTGTTTGGCCCGGTCATCAGGTCCTCGGGTAGGTCGGCCTCCAGGGCAGCGACGGCGGCGTCCACTTCGGCTGGGGTGCGGAAGCCGACCAAGGCAGTTGAAATCGCCGGCTCGTCCAGGACCCAGCGCAGCGCAAGTTGCGGCGTCGTGAGACTGACTTGCTCGGCGGCGGCGGTGACTTCGTCCACGGCCTCAAGGGTTTCGGGGAGGAAGTCGGGGTGGAAGAGCGGCAACCCAAAGGCAAGCCCGGTCGCGCGCCAGTCACCCTCTTCGAACTGGTGATCGGGTTTGAAGGCGCCGGTGAGGACGCCGTGGGCGAGTGATCCGTAGGCCATGACGCCGATGCCGTTGGCGGCGCAGTAGGGAATGATCTCGTCGGCGTGGCGGCGGTCGAGCATGTGGTAGCCGACCTGGTTGGCGACGATGGGGGTGACGGCGCGGGCTTCGTCCATGAGGGCGGTGCTGAAGTTGGAGACGCCGACGTGGCCGATCTTGCCCTCGTCCCGGAGGTCTTCCATGGCTCGCATGGTTTCGTCCATGGGGGTTTCGTAGTCGGGCCAGTGGATGAGGTAGACGTTGATGTGGTCGGCGCCGAGGATCTTGAGGCTGGTTTCGCACTGGGACTTGATGGTCTCGGGGCGTGAATCACGCCAGAAGACGTCGGGGTCGTCGGGACTGGGGACGATGCCGGTTTTGGTGACGATGACGATGTCGTCCCAGTGGCCCTGCAGGGCGTTGCCCATGAGGGATTCGGACTGGCCGAGGCCGTAGGCGACGGCGGTGTCGAAGAGGGTGATGCCAAGGTCAAGGGCGCGGCCGATGGCGGCGGTGGCCTGGTCGTTGTCGATGGAGCCGTAGCGGGCGCCGCCCATGGGCCAGCCACCGAATCCGAGGGCCGAGACCTTGAGGCCTGAGTCTCCCAAGGTGCGGTATTGCATGGTCGGGTTCCCTGGCAGTTTTCGCCCAAAGAATGTCGGGGCGACGCGTCGGAGTCAATCGGCGCGGCTTTTGGGGGGGGCGCGAGACTTGGCGGATTTTTTGGGTCCTGCGACAGGCTTCCTTCGACGGGCTCGGCACGAACGGGAGCGGCGAGGGCGGGGTTGCGGGGTGCGTGGGTATATTGTACACTAGATTGGTACAGATGGAAAGCGGGGATGGGCGGCGGCGGGGGTGATTGGGGTGGCTTGGGATGGCCGAGTCTGTTGGGTCTTGGTTCGACTTGGTCCTTCGACAGGCTCACCATGAATGGTCGGGTGCCTTGGGGTGAGGGTGGCCCGGAAGAGGCCGGTCTGAGACGCGGCCCCTACGCAAGACGGGGACGCGGGCGACGGGATGTCGGACTGTTGGGTGCTGTCGAGTGGCCGCCGGGACCTGAAGACCCCTCACCCTACCCTCTCCCCCAGGAGAGACCTTTGCGTAACCCGGGGTGGGTTGCCCGGAAGACCCTCACCCCAACCCTCTCCCACAGGGAGAGGGAGCAAGAGCGGCCCGCACCTTCGCGGACGAGGGACGTTGTGCAAAGGTCTCCCCGGAGAGGGATAAGAGCCAGGAGCGGGCAAGACGGGGCCGGGATAATGGGTGGGGGCTGGGGTTTTGGTAGGATGGGCGGTTGAGGCGTGGCGCGCCGGGTATGGGCGCGTCTTTTTGACGCCGCACTACAGGTACCACCAGCAACGGGACCGCCATGGCTTACGCAATCTTTGAGTCCGGAAGCAAGCAGTACCGCGTCCAGCCGGGCGACGTGATCGAGGTTGAGCGGCTGGACGGCGCCGAGGCCGACAAGCTGACGTTCGACGACGTGCTGTTCCTGAGCGACGAGGACGGCGTGCGAGTCGGGCAGCCGGCGGTTGAGGGCGCCCGGATTGAGGCGAGCGTGCTGGAGCACATGCGCGGACCCAAGATTCGGATCTTTACGTACCGAGCGAGTAAGCGCAGCCGACGGCGGATGGGGCACCGTCAGGAACTGACGCGGCTGCGGATCGATTCAATCAGCACGCAGCCGGTTGCCAGCCCCGCTTAGACCGCCGACAGGCTCAGGACTCGGAAGGACAGCAAGCGATGGCACACAAAAAAGGGCTGGGCAGCAGCCGCAACGGTCGCGACAGCAACCCCAAGATGCTTGGGGTGAAGAAGTTCGCGGGCGAGGCGATCCGGACGGGCCAGATCATCGTCCGGCAGCGGGGCACGCGTTTGCTTCCAGGGGCTCACGTGGGCGTGGGTCGTGACCACACGCTGTTTGCGCTGACGGACGGCACGCTGGTGTTTGAGCAGGTCCGGGGGCGGAAACGCGTGAGGGTTGCGCCGGCGGCTTAGGTTTTTTTTCACTTGGATCTGGTTAGTCGAACGGGGGCGGTGGAGGTGTTTGGCCCTGGCTTGGTTGCTCGGGGTAGCAGCCACCCTCGCCCCAACCCTCTCCCTCAAGGGAGACCTTTGCGTAACCCGGGGTGGGTTGCCCGGAAGACCCCTCACCCCAGGGGGAAGGAGTGAGGGGAGAGGAGCGAGAAGTGAGAACGGACAAGAGAAATCAAGGAGCGGATGGGGCGTCAGGTCGATAGGTGTGACCAGGGCTTGCGGGAATCAGGCTTAGGTGTAGAGACGGGCCGATAGCTCAGCTGGAAGAGCGCCGCACTCGCACTGCGGAGGTCGTGGGTTCGAATCCCATTCGGTCCACCAGATGTAACCGCTCATAGGTGTGGGCATTGCCTCTGTGAAGTAAGGCGTCGTGATCGAGCGGGGGCCGACGAGCTACGGGGCGAATGTGCCCGATCTGCCCGGCTGCGTGGCGGTCGCCGAGACCAAGACTGAGGTGTGGGCGCTGATTCGAGAGGCAATTGAGCTTTACTTGGAGGCTCTCGAGGAGGACAAGCGGCCGCTTCCAACACCGACGCTATGCCAACTGATTAGGTCTCGGTACACCATTCACGGAGATAAGGAGAGCTTGTGACTGGGCGAGAGTATCTTGAGGCGATTCGAACCAACTTGGAGGCAGGGCGCAATCAGCACAGGATGGGCCAAAACATCCTTGGCGCTTTTGGGTACCTCAGGAGAAGATCCACCGCTATCCAGCAAATCAACGCAACCCTAGAAGAGCTTGACCTGATAGCGGAACCTCCCGTCGACTCCACTATGCCGCTTCGCAGACCGAGCATCCGCTTCTCCCTTAGACGCACGAACGAAACTGACCCGACGGGCGTCGTGGATGGCCAAGCCAAAGTCGATCCTGAAACTCTCGATACGCCATCTGAAGACGCCGACGGCGATGACAGCAATCTACCAGAACCGAGATTCACAGTTTCCGAACTGAAGACAGCAAGTATAACGGTTGAGATCGTATCACCCAATGCAACGCTGCAAGAAGCCTATACAAAGATGGTTATGGGAAAGTATTCTCAATTGGTAGTCGCGAATAACGACCGACCCAGACAACAGGACATAAAGGGAATCGTGTCATTTCAATCAATTACAAAAGCACTTATGAATGGGAATCCCACGACTGTAGGCCACTGTATCGACGATAGCGTTCCTTACGCCCAAGGCGACGCCGACTTAAAGTCAATTGTAAGTGACTTGAACGAGAGCGACGTTGTATTGGTGGTTGGGCCTGACAATCGGCTTCACGGAATCGTTACGGCCTGGGACCTTGCTGGGGAATTCGCTGGTTTAGTAGATCCTTTCAAACGAATAGGTGAAATAGAGGCGCGCCTCCAAAGTCTGCTTGAAAGGCGACTGGGCAAGGAGGAGGTAGCTGACTTCCTGAACGACCACAGCCTTTCTGGCGATGATCCAGTCGAGGCGCTCGAAGAATTGACGATGGGTGAATTGCAGAGAGTGTTAGAGTTTCCGGACCATTGGAATGAGCTCAGCCTTGCCTTCGATAGGCGTGTCTTCATTACTGGCTTAAGTGAAGCTCGCGAGTATCGTAATCGTCTAATGCATTTTAGGGACCCACTTGACGAAGCTGAGATGACGCGGCTCACTAACTTCTGCGATATGGTGCGGGAGATTCAGTTGTAACGATCCAATCTCTTTTTTAGAAAGCAGCCTAGTGCCAGCCGGCTATCCCGTGCTAGGTCGCAGCGTTGGAGCAAACAGGGAACGGCATCAGGCGGATTCACGACGCATCCCGGGAGCATGGCGTCGCGGAACCGACTTTTCAGGTCTCGCCCGACTGGCTGACGGTGACGTTTCCGCGCCAGGAATCGGCCAGCGCCCCCCATGTCACCCCTCATGTGGGACGTCTGATCGCAGTGGTTCAGGGGGAGATGAGCCGGGCGGAGCTCATGGACGCTTTGGGCCTGGCGGACCGCAGACACTTCGCCAGGACTTACCTGCATCCCGGAATCGATGCAGGCCTGGTGGAGATGACGCTCCCCGACAGACCACGGAGCAGGGCGCAAAGATACCGGCTGACCGCTCTGGGTGGACAGGTACGGGATTCCCAAGAAAGTGCTGACGATGCCTGAACTGTCGGACTGGGCTCCTAAGAGGAAGATGAAACACCACAGGGCCTACTCCGTCTTCAAATCAAGACCGACGGCCGATAGCTCAGTCGGAAGAGCGCCGGACTCGCATTGGGGAGGTCGTGGGGTCGAATCCCGCTCGGTCCACCAGATTTCGAGAGATCACGACCGAGCGTGTTGAGGTTCAGCCCAGCCTCCTCGTCGGCATCCTGGAAGCGGCCAGCGGTCGTCCACAAGTCCCTGAAAATTGGACGCAGCAAGTCGCAGGAAGCACATGACTGTGAATCGGGGCAGATATCGATTGCCAGTCGGTCGTAGGTAGTCGTATTATTCTGCTGCTTTCACCAGAACCCACGAGCAAACGTACCCGATCATGCGTCTGGCTTTTTCAGTCCAGGTCTGCCGGTTGCGAACGACTTGGTGGACTGCAACTGCGCAGCGCAGCAAATAACAATGGGAGGATCAGGACATGGAACTCGGTGCTTTCTCAATTAGCCTGGCGGTAAAGGACCTTGAAGCTTCAAGAACTTTCTACGAGAAGTTTGGATTTGAGGTTGTCGGTGGCGATGCTTCGCAGAACTGGCAGATCCTCAGGAACGGCGATCACACCATAGGTATCTTTCAGGGTATGTTTGAGGAGAACATCCTAACCTTCAATCCGGGATGGGATGGCAAAGCTCAGCCGCTCGATAGCTTTACCGACGTTCGCGAGCTGCAACGGGAGCTTAAGGCACGAGGCGTACGCCTGGTTAGCGAAGCAGATGAGAACAGCACAGGCCCGGCCAGCTTTGTGGCTCTGGACCCGGATGGCAATTCAATCCTGGTGGATCAGCACGTCTGATCGAAAGGGCCATCGGCCGTCCGACAAAAGTACCTAATCGGCGTCCGTGGAATAATCCCGCCAAAGGAATCCGCCGCACACCTGTAGGACGATCCAAGGCAGACCCGGGCGCCAAGGGCCGCTTGCTCAGTCGGACGAGCGGCACCCTAGCTCTGCGGAGGTCGTGGGTGCGAATCCCGTTCGGTCCACCAAACTACGCTATACGCCGCCCTGAAGAGGGAGGTATCCCCCAGAGTAGACTAGCGCTACACAATGAGACGACGATAGCCATGAAGATGGAGCCCTTCACGAAGGGCTGCGTCGATAGCCTCGCGGGGGCAATGACATGCGTGGAGACAGGTGGGGCATCGAAGGACCGCCCGACGAAGCGTACTCTCGCGTCACGAACCCGGAACGCTTCCAGCCTCTGCACGCCGCAGCGACGGAGTTGCTCGACCGGCTGGAGCGAGAGTTCGCAGTCGAGCGATTAGAGGGACACGATGCGGACGACGAACTGGGCAGGATAAGGCTTGCGCGTCCTCCCATACGGCTCGTCCCGCATGACCCGCAAGCCGCGCCAATCGTGGTGGCGTTCACTGATTTTCCAGGGCTGCATTTGAGGTTCGGCTCCTGGCGCACTGAACCATTCCCCAATTGTGGCTGCGACGCCTGCGACGAAACGGCCGACGGGTTGATCGAGAAGATGACCAGAATGGTGGAAGCCGTCGTCTCCGGCGGGTTCCGCGAGTCGATGCGAGTGCCTTGGTTGCTGGGCGATGGTTGGCGGGCATCAGAGTTCCGGTTTAACGACGGCCACGGCGGTTTTAGCAGCTCTCGAGGCCGCGTCTCGCGAACCCGTGCCCTCGAGATGACGGGGGCGAACGCCACGTGACGTTGGAGTGGAAGCCCTGGCGCCGACGCAACACAACCGCCGCGCCGCCCCAGCGCCGCTGAGGATGGTCAACGCTTCATAGCAGCCTCGTGCCACGCAATGGGATGACGAGAGCCATAAAGACGCAGCCCGCCGCGAAGGGGTGCGTCGATATCCTTGCGGGGTCTGGCGGCTCCCGGGGTCGGGTGAGGCGCGGTCCAGAGCGGCGAGGATATGGGCTACGGTGTGTAGGTAGTGTTTCTGCATCCCATAACATTGGTAGTTATGAGTCGCAGACCATGGGAAGCCACAGGTCGACCTCCCACCGGAAAGCTCGCAGTACAGTACGCTTTGGCCCACCAAAAATCAGGGAGCCATCATGCCCGAGGTCAAGCCGATTCCGGACGGCTATACGGCCATCACTCCGTACCTGATCGTGGAGAATGCCGCCGGGTTTCTGGACTTTCTGGCAAATGCGTTTGGGGCCGTTGAGCGCATGCGCATTCCGATGCCGCAGGGCGGCATTGGACACGCCGAGGTGGAGATTGGCGGCGCGGTGGTCATGCTTTCCGACGCGGCGCCGCCCGACGTTCCCGCCAACAACACGCAGATCCATCTCTACGTGGAGGATGTGGACGCGACCTACGCCCAGGCGGTGAAGGCGGGCGCGACTTCCCTGGCCGAGCCTGCCGACCAGTTCTACGGCGACCGCATCGCCCGCGTGGCCGATCCCTCCGGCAACCAGTGGTCCATTGCCAGCCACGTTGAGGACGTGGACATGGACAAGCTGATGAAGCGCATGGCTGCCATGGAGCACGAGTAGCCGAGTCGATCGGCGTAGACCGCTCGGGCACCCCGTGTCCGTCTGTTATCCAACAGACAGCCGCGACGACAAGGCAGCTGGGGGCAGAGGCATCGAGTGCTTCACGCCTAAGGCGGAAGAGTCGGGTGTCGGGTTCGCCCCTACCAAAGAGTGGACGGGGCGTCTCGGGCCAGAGCAGCTCACCTACACTGAGAATCACAGGAACTGTGAGACTGTGGAAATGCGGAACATTACGGTTTCCGTGGACGACGCGACGTATCGGCGCGCGCGGATTCGAGCGGCGGAGTTGGATACCTCGGTGTCGGCGCTGGTGCGGGACTATCTGGAGTCGCTGGCTGTCAGGCAGGCTGGGGGAGCTGTCGCGGAGTCAGTGGCCGAACGGCGAGGCCGGCTGCTGCGCGAAGTGATTGCGGACTTCGATGCACAAGGCGTGGGATTGCGGATGGCTGACAACCTGTCGCGGGACGAGTTGTACGACCGTGCGGCCGCTCGAGCTGAGGCTGCGAGCGAACGAAGACGCCAGAGTTCGGCCTGACAGGGATGCGCCTCGTCGACACCAACGTCCTGCTGTACGCGTCAAGCCAGCTGGCAGACGATGCCGAAAAACGGGAGCGAGCCCTTAACCTCCTGGCCGAGCCCGAGCTTGCCGTCTCCGTGCAGGTCCTACAGGAGTTCTATCACCAGGCCAAACGGCCAACCCGTCCGGGCCGGCTCACGCATGACCAGGCGATGCGCTTCTTGGAACTCATTTTGACGCTTCCGGTTCAGGACATGACCTTAGATGTGTTTTCAATGGCCGTTGCCATCAGCCACCGATTCGGGCTTTCGTACTGGGACGGGGCGATTTTGGCGGCGGCGCGGGCTCTGGGCTGCGATGCGGTGTACTCGGAAGACATGAGTTCGGAGCAGGACTATGACGGGCTGCGGGTGATCAATCCGTTTCTGGAAGTCTCCAGAGTCTGATGATGCCCGCTACCCGCACGGCAATGAGAAGCATGACGTGTCGAGTCTCGCATACATCGATGGACAGTCGCAGGAATGACCGGGGCGTCGTGCGGTGCGGACGGCGGATAGCTCAGTTGGAAGAGCGCCGAACTTTGATTGCCAAGGTCCTGGACTGTCAAGCAATTTGATTTATCAATCCCGCGTTGCATATACTCCGAACTCTAGATACCTTAGACACGTGACAAGTTCCTCAAAGGCTTGAATGAACCTCTCCTTTTCTCCTATCAAACATTCCAAAGTCGCAATTTCCCTCAAGGCTGAGATATGACTGAGTTGGCTCGTCGGGAGTTCGACGACGCTCGCATTCTGCAAACTACGCAAAATGATGCTCGCCGTATATTCCAAAGAGTACTTGCCGCACAGCAAAATCCCTCTCGTGCCGGAATCCGATGGCCATTCGAGCTAATTCAGAACGCGCACGACGCCGGACCACGTGCCGGCAGTAAACAAGTCGAGATCAACTTTGTGCTAAACGAAAATGGATTAGTTGTGTCCCATACAGGAAAAACATTCGTAGCACAGGAATTAGCCGCCTTGCTCTCGGGTGGTTCGAGCAAAGAATTCGACAGCGAAGAAACAACCGGTCGATTCGGTACAGGATTTCTGGTGACACACGCCGTGTCGACAGACGTAGACGTAGCCGGAGTGTTGACTACGCGGGAAGGCTCAGAAGTCTTCCACATTGAGCTAGACCGCGATGGTGACGAGGACTCAATCGTAATGAATATCGAACAAGCGAACAAGTGCCTAGAGGAGGCTGAAACGGTCCCGGACGCCTGGATTGCCACCAATCCTACTGAAATATTTACCTATCGCGATCCCGACAGAGGTGTTGTTCAACGAGGACTGGATAGATTAGAAGAGACACTACCGTACCTCTATGCTACGTGTAGCAAACTTGGTCGCGTGAACATTGAACGCCTAGGAAACACAAGATGCTACAAGCCCAGAGCTGCGGAAACACTCAGTGTCGACGACTACGAGATTCGTGAGACTCCTGTCAGCATCTGCACAGCTAACACCACCAGCCGTGTCACTGCCGTGCGCATCGGCCAGAGAGATGCACAATCGGCTCTGCTTGCCGTCGTGCGACATTGCGAGCACGAGGAACTCCAGGTCTCAATTCCCCGTGAAGGATTCGCTAGAGTATTTGTGACATTTCCAATAGCTGGAACCGACGATTTGCCCTTCAATGTGGTGTTCGATGGCGACCTCGCCACGTTTCAAGAACGGGACGGGATAGCCATGAACGACGCCGACAAGGCGTCAATTGGTTCCGCATTATCAGCTCTTCCTCATCTGCTTCAGCACGCTATAACATCACAATGGCGCGACGCCCACGAGCTTGCAAGAATGGCCGCACCGCCTAGAGCTATGAGCGGAGAAGTTGATAGTGGGGAAATGCAATGGTGGGACGAAACCGTACGCCAGGTCGCTACCAGAGCTGCATCGACATCGCTTGTGCAGACTGACGCCGGCTATCTTCCAGCTCTGCTTGACTTGCGAGAGCAGTTTGTATCGTTTCCGATAGCTGCAATTGATGCCGATGCTAGCGACTGCATCGATTACGAGGCGTTCTACAAACTGGCACGTCACGTAACGGGCATCAACCTTCCCAGCCGGAAAGTTGCGGAATCCTGGGGAGCCATAGCAAGCCAGTGGCACAAGTCCGGCGTTAAGGTAAATCGACTTGGGCTCAAAGAGCTGACCGATTGGATCAAAAGAAGAGCCAATTCTGTTAGTGACCTACCTATCGAAGATGATCCATACACATGGCTCGCACAATTATGCCTGTTAGCGGCCGCCACCCAAGACCAAAACGCTAGACTCATGATCAGAGGACTCTTGCCCAACCAACACGGTTTGCTGAATCCCGCCAGAACAGGCTACTTGTACGGCGACGCTGGCATACCGTCAGTAGTCAAAGATATAGCGTCTGCATTGGGTGAAGATCTTCGCTCTCAACTCTTGCATGATGCTATGGCTCAAGCCCTGACGGCCCCAGGCTACGATAAAGCTGATACGTTGGTTCAGACCATGCTCGACAAAAGCGATGGGGGATACTACACCGAATCGAAGGCCATCGACCTTATTATAGATCGCCTAGAAACAGCCCTGCCAAACAATAATCAATTCGACAACGATAGGGGTTTCTCATCCCTGGTTGCCTCTGCGAGCATGATTGTGCACCTCGCAAAACATAAGGACACGCAGAGGCTAAGACGATGTCCGCTTCTAACCGCAGCTGGCCAACTGGCACAACTATCGGGGAGTCAGCAGATCCTCGCACCAGTCAACCGATGGCCCGAATCAGCGCGGCCATATGCCAACCTATATCCCGAAAACCGCTTGCTCTCGAACCACTACGGTGATAGTGACGAATTGGATAGCGCCTTAGACTCACTAATTAATATTGGACTCGTCGTTCCCGCGCCGCTGTTTGAGGGGCGCCGTGCCGAACTTACCGACGTTAACTTGCTTCGTGAGATGTCGCCAGCGGAAGAAAAAACTCTAGGTATCACAGTCCGAGACGCTACTTTTGGACAGATCGCGTTCCTAGCGACCGACTTATTCCAACGGTGTGGAGAGAACGTTGAATTGGCTAAGCTGTTGCTGGACTTTGTGCTCAATGTAGCTGCGCGAGAGGACCAAAGCTGGCGGCAGGTGACCACTTTCTCTGGCACTCGCTCCGGCGAACGGGTGTCCCTATCTCTCGCCAAGGCTGTTTGGCCGTTCGAGCTTAAGGTTCGATCCTGGATTCCAGTAAGGAATCCGGAATCTGACGCCATCGCGCCAATGCCGGCGAATGAATCTAACTTGCGCGAGATTCTCGACTTATCTTGGCTGAAGGGAAATCCAAACGCAGTGAAGCTTCTTCATTATGTTTTTGGATTCAGACAGCTGACTCTGCTCCTGGACAGTCTTGGCGATGAAATTGAAGGCGATTTGGTCAAATTGCTTCAGTTCCCGGAATTAGTTAAGGCGGCGGCGCGAAATCCGGAGGCTGTCAGATTTGCTTCAGATCTGCAGGATTCAGGCATCGCCTTGGGCTCTGTGCGGGATTTCATACGGGATGCATCTGAAGACGACAGCCTCCTTGAACATCTGGAGAACAGGCGCGAACAGAGGCGTCGGGTTCATGGGAATCAGAATCTTGGAGCTACGATTGAGAACTTGGTGAGTGATCAATTGACAGAAGTTGGATTCAATGTTCGTCGTACGGGAGTGGGATCTGACTTCGAGATTTCTTTAGCGATGGGCCACCTTGCTGACTTGCATATCAGTCGAGAGGGCCAGAGTTGGCTCGTGGAAGTAAAGGCTACTCGAGACCAGCGGGTGCGAATGACTGCTACCCAGGCTAGGACAGCCGTGAGGGAAGGCGAGCGGTTCTTACTCTGTGTTGTTCCGGTCGACTCGAATAACGTTAGTGAAGAATTATCCAATATGCGGTTTGTCTCTGGTCTTGGCGGACGTCTCACTGATTTGTGCGATGACTTGGGTCTCTTCGAAGACATGCGAGATGAAATTACCGCTGATACCGAAGCCGACGTTCAGTTGGATATCACGCCCGGCCCGGCCCGTGTTCGTGTGTTGAGCTCTGTGTGGGAAAGCGAAGGCTTCCCCTTACACGAACTAGCTGCACGGCTTTTGCCTTCATAATTCCCGGCAGGGCGGAGACCGCAACTGCGGCAGTAGGGCACTGCGCTCGAGTGACGGTTGGGCCGCGGTTGGATGGGGTGAGGTGGATGAGGGTGGGAATGAGAGGTACGGCGCCGGTTCTGGTGGGTCCGGGAATATGGCCGTCCTGGTCGGGTCGGGGGACTTGGCGTTGGGGGATTGATGTTCTACGAAAGCAGGGCCCGGGACAGCTTGGCGGTCGGGGTGGTAGGGAATCGGAGGGAAAGCGAGCTCCGGATGCGTGCGTAAACGGGGTAGCAGGGTGCGCCCGGAACGGTGGTTCCCGCTGGATCCCGGCTGCGGACGCCGGGATGACGTGGGTGGGAAGGAGTGAGCGACGAGGAGTGAGAGTAGAGCGGGGACTGCCTGAGAGAATTGGGTGCTGAGGGGTTTGTGGTTCGACTCGGTTCCCCTTCGACAAGCTCAGGGCGCAGCCTTCGGCAGGCTCTCCGAAGACTTCGGGCCGGCTGACCACGAACGGTTGAGTGGCCTTGGTAAGGGATAGACCACGGGCGGAAGGCGGGATTCCTCGGCGGACCTCGGAATGACATGGGTGCGCGGGCGTGAGGGTTACCAGGGGTTGGTGGCGTCCATTTGGTATTTGACGATGTTCTGGACGTGGATGGGGTGGTCGTGGGTGAAGAGTTTGAATTGGGTGCTGTCGTGGCGGGTGGGGTAGACGCGCTGGACGATGCAGATTTGGGAGTTGACGAAGATCTCGATGACGGAGCGATCGACGAATAGGTCGATGTCGAGTGGTGTGTTGGCCGGCAGGGGGAAGGGCACGATTTGCTGGCGGACTACGGTAGTGGTGTCGCGGGCGTTGCGGCCGTAGGTGAGATTTGGGTCGAGGCTTGAGCGGTCGAAGTCGACGATGAAGTGCTGGCGCCGGGTGTCGTAGGTGACGACGGTTTCTTCCTGGGCGTCGGGTGAGCAGAGCAGCTTGAGGCCGAAGCGGGCGGCGTGGTTGGGCTGGATGGTGAGCTTGATTTCCATGCAGTCCGACTGGAATCCGTGGAGCGTGCGCTCTTCTCCCTGTGACAGGGTGACGTGGGGGTGCCGCCGCTCGTCATAGCGAAGGTCGCGCAGTTCGGCGACGGGGTCGATGCGGAGGGTGTTGTCGTTGGCAGGGGTGAAGTGCCAGGGCAGGGTCATGATGCTGTTCCAGCCGTGCTTGACCCAGTCGTCGCCGCGGGCCTCCCGGATCCAACCCCAGAAGAGTCTTCGACCCCTATTGTCTTGCAGCGTTTCCGGGCCGGCGACGAGGCTTCCCAGGTGGCTGAGCTGGCCGTGGATCTGGGGGTGGAACTGCTGGTTCTGGTAGCGCCCGATGTAGTACTGGGCTTTGCCGTAGGGCCGGTGGGTGTGCATGAGCAGCATGTGCTTGTCGCCGAACGGGAAGAAGCTGGAGCAGGCGCAGTCTTCGATCTCGTCCGTCCACTTTCGATCGGACTTGTAGAACGGGCCGACGTACTCCCACTGCCTCAGGTTGCTGGACTTGAAGAGGCTGGTGGAGTCTCCCTGGTAGCCGGGGCGGTGGTTTTTGTTGCCGATGAGGGCGTAGTAGATATCGCCCTCTTTCCAGCCGCTGGGATCGAAGATCACGCACTCCGGCAGTTTGCTGGAGGCCATGGATCGATCGCCCTCGGGGGCCGGGTCCAAGGGGATGACGGGGTTCTCGGCGAGGGGGACCCAGTTGTCCAGATTGTCATCGCGGCACTGGTAGATGCAGATGCCGCGCCTGGGCATGTTGGTGATGATGGTGGGCACGTCCATGCCCTCCATGACGTCGCCGCTGTTGAAGTAGTCGCCCTTTTTGCCCTCCAGGGGCTCCCGCAGCGAGGCCTTGTGGTAGCGCCAGTGGAGGAGGTCCCGGCTGCTGATGTGCTGCCAGCTGGAGAAGTCACGCTGGCCGGGCCCGTTGGCTATTTTCTGTAGATAGCCGAGGTGGTATCGGCCCTTCCAAAAGATGGCGCCGTTGATGTCGTTCCAGCGGCCTTCGGGAGGGACGAAGTGGTACCTGGGGCGGAATTTGTCGGCGACGAGCTTTTCGCGGAGCTCGTAGGACTCCATGAGGTAGTCGTTGAAGTCTCGCATCCATGGCACTCCGTGAAGCATTTGTGCGGCGCCTTGGGATGGGGTGGGTGAACTGGCGCCAGGGTGCCAGACGGTGAGGGAGCAGGGTGGTACCAGAGGTGTGCTGGGATGACGAGGGGGATGAAGACTGGATTCCGGGTGAAGTCCCCGGAATGACGGAAGGGTCGGCTCAGAGGGCCGGATCAGGTCGGTCTTTGACCGGCTCCTGGGCAAGAGGGTGCGCGGGTTGCGGCGAGGCGGCAGGGCTTTCGCGATAATTGTCGACCAGCGCGGGCGGCTCGTGTTGCGACGCACTTTGAGGGGGATGGCATGACAGGTTTCGGACCCAAGGTGCTGATCGTGTGCAATCAAGAGGTGCGCGATGCGAGTCTCTTGCCCGCGGATCTGGACCGGCTCTCGGCGATAGCGGACTGGGAGTGGTTACGCCTGGAGGGTGGGGTTGCGTTTTGGCCGAATGAAGATCCGGGCGCTGTCAGACGGTTGATGGAGCGTGTGGGCGACGTTGATTGCGTTGTGGTGTCGCATGGCTCGCCGATGATCAGCGCCGAGGTGATGGACGGCGCCCCTGACCTCAAGATCATTGGGGAGTTGGAAGGGGACAGGTTTGCCTACCGGATCGACGTGGAGTCTGCCTGGGAGCGTGGCATCCGCACCGTGGATACGACCCACGGTTCCTCCTATCCAGTTGCCGAATGGGCGCTTGGCCTGATTCTGATATCGCTGCGCAATGCGGGCGAAAGCTTCAGGAGGATCCTAGCGGGAGACACCTCTAAACCCGCTCACAACGGTTTTGGATACGTGCACGGTGAGCTGACCGGCAAGCGGGTCGGGCTCATCGGATGCGGCCACATCGGACGCCGGCTGGTCAAGTTGCTGCGACCGTTCGAGGCGGAGATTCGCGTCTACGATCCCTATATGGCCAGCGAAATGCCGGAGGCGATCGGCGTCGTGAAGACCTCCCTGGAGAATGTGCTCTCGAAGTCCGATGTCACTGTCTGCCTGGCGCCCCTCACCCCCGCTACCGAGGGAATGATCGGCCGGCGCGAGTTGGACATGATCCCTTCCAACTCAGTGTTCGTGAACGTGTCGCGTGGGGCGGTGGTCGACAGCGACGCCCTGATTGCGCGCTTAACGCGCGGAGATATCGTGGCGGGGTTGGACGTATTCGACCCGGAGCCGATTCCAGCGGACAGTGAGATCATTGGGCTCCCCAACACCTTCCTGAGCCCGCACATCGCGGGCGTGACGCTGCCAAGCCGCGAGCGCTTCTTCAGTCTGATGGTCGATGAGCTGGAGCGGTTCTTCCGAGGCGAGGAGCCGCTCTTCGAACTGACGCCGAGGTCGCTGGCGAACCGGAGAGGATTGGGAACGCCCGAGGGTTGAGCGGGGACGTGCCAGGCGCGACGGCGGCCGGGATGGACGTTTTGCCAGATCAGCGCCTTCGCGCAAGGATTAGAGGGTGGTCCTCAGTGCTCCCCTGAACTGTCTCGTCGTATCGGTAGTCGAACTCCGGATCAGTCGCAGGGATCATGGCACTGAGCCTATCAATGTCCTCGATCTCGATGCCGAAGCAGTGCCGTGGTGTCGTTCGAGGCAGGAGACACGCTTATGGACAAGCTTGCATTCGTCGATTCACACGTCCACTTCTATGACCTGCAGCATCCGGAGCTGGTGTACAAGCACTGGCAGCCCGGCGTTCCACATCCAGTCTTGGGGTGGCAGTTACAGAAGCTGGCCGAGAGAAACTATATCGCCGAGGACTATATCGCCGAGACCCGGAACGCGAACGTTTCCAAGGCGGTGCATGTGCAGGCCGCCATCGGAAGCCCGGACCCGGTGACCGAGACCAAGTGGCTGCAGGAGGCGGCGGACCGTACAGGATTCCCCCACGGGATAGTCGCCTACGCCGACCTGCGGGATCCCGGCGTAGAGGCGGTGCTGGAGCGTCACTGCGAGTCCCCGAACATGCGGGGTATCCGGGATTTCTCCTACGGCGACTACCTGGTTGAGCCGGACTACCACCGGGGCTTTGCCCTGCTGGAGAAGTTCAACCTGGTGTCGAGCATGCCGGCGATGTGGCGGGACATGGAGAAGCTGCAGGCCCTGGCGCACAAGTTTCCAAACATCCTGATCGTGGTCGATCACACCGGTACTCCCGAAGAGCGCACGGAAGCGTACTTCGAGGATTGGAAGCGCGGCATGTCCGTGGCGGCCAGCTGCGACAACATTCGCTGGAAGATCTCTGGCCTGGGCATGGTCGACAACAACTGGACGACGGACAGCATCAGGCGGTACGTGCTCACGTCGATTGAGACTGTCGGCGTCGACCGCTGTTTCTTCGGCAGCAACTGGCCGGTTGACTGGCTATGGAGCACGTACGACGAACTGATCGACGCCTACACGGAGATCATCTCGGGCTTCAGCAGGGATGAGCAGACCAAGCTCTTCTCCAAGACCGCCGAGAAGCTGTACCGGATCTGACGGCGGGTGTTGTGCGCCGCGGCACCCAAAGGTTGGAGCGCCACGAAAAACACGGCGAAGATCACGAGCGGGGTGAAGAAGCCGAAACAGGAAATAAGTCAGAGTGCGGATGCCATTGAGCAGTGGCCCACAGGTGCGTTCGATTGATGGCAGGCAGGCCTTGACTTTCGAGATCTTTGAACT
Organism: Chloroflexota bacterium; assembly: GCA_965263175.1. Taxonomy (GTDB): domain Bacteria; phylum Chloroflexota; class UBA11872; order UBA11872; family UBA11872; genus UBA11872. The sequence continues at coordinate 952,953 of OZ253587.1, read as the reverse complement.
TTGCGATTGCCGTAGCCGCCCGGACTGGAGCTACCAGACTTCGTCATTCGCGTAGAGGGTCTTTGCAGGCCCAATCAGTTTCGGATCGGGCTTGCGCACGCGCCGCAAGACTTCGGGGTCGTAGTCGAAGCTTCGCAGCACGAAGCGCATGCAATTGAGGCGGGCGCGCCTCTTGTCGTCCGACTTTACGACCACCCAGGGCGACGCCTTTGTATCGGTAGCTGCGAACATCAGCTTCTTCGCCTCGGTAAATTCGTCCCAGAGCGGTAACGACCGCCTGTCGACGTCACTCAGCTTCCACTGCTTGAGGCGGTCCTGGGCGCGGGACATGACTCGCCTGAGTTGCTCCTCCCGGCTCACTGAAAACCAGAACTTGAACAGCCGCAGGTCTTCATTGATCAGCATGTCCTCGAACAAGACCGTGTCGCGGAGGAAGCGTACCGTCTCCGCGGGCGTGCAGAAGCCCATCACCGGCTCGACCACCGCCCGGTTGTACCAGGATCGGTCAAAGAACACGATCTCTCCCCTGGTTGGAAGGTGCTGCACATAGCGCTGGAAGTACCACTGGCCGATCTCCCTCTCGGTAGGGGCCGGCAGCGCAACTACCGTCGCGCCACGAGGATTGAGGTGCTCCATGAAGCGCTTGATGGTTCCGCCCTTGCCGGCAGCATCCCGCCCCTCGAACAACATGACGATGCGCTGTCCGGTGTCCTTTACCCACTTCTGCAGCCTTAGCAGCTCGATCTGTAGCTCGGCCTTCCGAGCCTCGTACGTACGCCGCGGCATCCTGGTGGGATAGGGGTAGGAGTCGCTGATGATCCGGCTGCGGTCGGCGCCTTCTACCGTCCGCAGGATCTCCCGAGGGATTCCAGCCGTGGGAATCAGGATGCCAGATGGATCTGGCGCCACACTCGAATTTGCCACAGAAGTACCGTAAAGGGGCGTCTCGGCCGCGTCAATCCCGGTGGGGCCGGGGCCGCTCTCGCGGGGAAGGGGCAGCAGACTGGGGGAATAGGCGTTCCAGGGCCAGCCTTAGAAATACAGGAGATCCAGACCAAGATCCACTGACCGGAACGGTACAGCGTATGCCGAACGACGCTCTCCGACGTCATCGCCCTGGACGAAGGACTGACGAGCCATTTCAAGGCGTCCATGCCGCCTGACCTCGGCAGGAATACTTGCGTTTTCGCCGGCACAACCAGCACGTGATACTGATTGAGGCCCACAATGTCGGGACGGTGGTGGGCATGACCGAACACAACCGGCTGAAGTTCCGGGTACAGACTCACAGTCCAATGCGGATCTGGAAGATAGGTTCATCGACCGTCAAACCAGGCCCGTCAGCCAGCGAGGAGCACCCATGTCTGAGGTCAAGCCAATTCCGGACGGATATACGGCCGTTACGCCCTACCTGATCGTTGAGGACTCGGCCGGGTTTCCGGACTTTCCGGCGAATGCGTTTGGGGTCGTAGAGCGGATGCGCATTCCCATGGGGCAGGGCCTGATTGGCCACGCCGAGGTGGAGATTGGGGACGCGGCCGTGATGCTGTCCGACGCGGCCCCGCCCGACTTTCCCGTCAGAAGCTCGCAGATTCATCTCTACGTGGCGGATGTCGACGCCGCATACGCCCAGGCGGTGAAGGCGGGCGCAATCGCGGTGGCGGCGCCGGCCGACCAGTTCCACGGCGACCGAATCGCGCGCGTGGCCGATCCGTCCGGGAACCAGTGGTCGATTGCCAGTCACGTCGAGGACGTGGATATGGACGAGCTGATGACGCGGATGGCCGAATTGGAGGGCGAGTAGACGGGTTGTTCAGCGCGGGTCAGTCGGGCAGCCCGCGACCTAAAGAGACGAGGCTCGGACTCGCCGCTGGGCGATTGGGTTGAGACGTTTGACCTCGACCGGAAGCGTACATCGAGCAAGGGCCGGCGAGGTCGTCGTTGGATCAGGAGAACTCGGAGCGCCAGAGGCCCGCAGAGAAACGGTCTGGCTTCGTCGCCTCGGCCAGAGCCTCCCCAAATAATGATCTCCTAGCATGAGCTTCGCACTTCGACACGTACAGTCCTACCAAATAGCCGGCTGTTTGTACGCGATATTTGGTCAGGTTTGATTGGATGTTCTGTTGGCGTTGCAGTTGACGCGTTCAGCATAGTTTGACTATGTGGTGACAGCGAATCGGAGGTGGAAACGCAGGCAGCCTGTTGCCGGAGCGAGTGACGGGTCAGTGTTGACGAGACGGAAGCAACAGCCTACGGCTTCGTCGATTCTGTCCAGGTGCTTGCCTGGTCGGCGGCTGATACGATAGTCCGATCGGCGAAGGTACGGGAACTCGCGCCGCAGGTTGCGCCGCGTGGCGCACCGAGCTGACTGTCAGCCAGAGATCCAACCTGCCTCACAAGGAGAATCAACCATGAGAAGCGTGGCCTCCAGACCGATCGTGGCGGGGGATCCGGCCCCGGACTTTGAGCTTCCCTCGCTGGCAGGCGGCTCGGTACGGCTCTCCGACTACCTGGGCACGAAGGTGGTCCTGTTCATGTGGGCGTCCTGGTGAGGGTGCCGGGAGCAGCTGCCAGGTTGGCAGCAATTTAGCGACGAGAACCGAGGTAGGGGCGTTGAGGTTCTATCGGTCGCGATTGACGCGCAGTCGACCGACCGGCCGCGTCTCTACGTGGAAAAGGCCGGCGTAACGTTCACGACGCTGGTCGATCAGGCGAACATCCTGAGCGACCTCTACGGGTTCAAGGCCGTTCCGAACGGATTTCTCATCGACGAACAGGGAATCGTGCGTTTCAGCCAACTGGGCGGCTTCGACATCGGGCGGCGCGAGACGGTCGAGACATTGGAAGGTTGGCTTTCAGGACAAGACCAGACGCCGACCGGCGAAGGGCCAGAAGGGGTTTTGGGCGCCGAGCATTCTGAGGCCAACGCACTCTTCCGTGAAGGACTGGAGCTATACAGGGCCGGCAAGGTTGGGGAGGCGCTGGCACGCTGGCGGCAAGGGATGCAACTGACCCCAAACAACTACCTGATTCGCAAGCAGATCTGGGCGGTAGAGCACCCGGAGAGGTTCTACGAAGGCGACGTGGACTACACCTGGCAGAAGGAGCAGATGGCCAGGGGGCTGTAGACGGGGTTAGCTCCTCTCAGAGCCTGGTAGTGGGTCACTTTGAGTTGTGAGCCGCGAAGACCCCTCACCCACGGATCGCGTCCGGGGCAGGCTCTAACCCTCTCCCCCAGGAGAGACCTTTGGGTAACCCGGGGTGGGTTGCCCGGAAGACCCTCACCCCAACCCTCTCCCACAGGGAGAGGGAGCAAGAGCGGCCCGCACCTTCGCGGACGCGGGGCGTAGTGCAAAGGTCTCCCAGGAGAGAGACCTTTGCGTAACCCGGGGTGGGTTGCCCGGAAGACCCCTCACCCCAACCCTCTCCCCCAGGAGAGGGGGAAAGAGCGGCCGCACCTTCGAGGACGCGGGGCGTTGTGCAAAGGTCTCCCAGGAGAGGGAAAAGATGACAGCTCGCTTCGTGGAGAGGGATGCGATCAAAATGACCCACTACCCAGAGCCTCCACATTGCCAGTGTCTTCGTGGTTTTGCGATTTCCCGTTGGGCACCAACCCTGCGACGGTCCTGGAGTAGCGCTCTATGAATAGAGATAGATGCGATCTTCTGATTCACAACGGGCAGATCATCACGATGGATTCGGAGCGAAGGATTTATCGTCGGGGCGCGGTAGCGATCAGGGGTTCACGCATTGTGGGGGTTGGTGCGGATGCCGATCTAACACAGCGCTTTGATGCGCGGGAGAAGATGGATGCCGGGGGCGGAATCGTGCACCCCGGATTCATCGATGCTCACAACCATATTGTGCATACGTCGTGTCGGGGGGTGTTTGGGAACATCCACGACACAGGCTCATCGCCGATCAATTTCGCGGATTGGAAGGTAGGCGTTACCGACGACGACGAAGCCGCGGCTACGGCCATGGCCGGCCTGGAGATGCTGCGGAGCGGCTTTACGATGTTCATAGAGCCGGGCTCGCTGTTTTCGACCGAGGCGGGGGCGGAGGCGGTGGAGCGGGTAGGATTGCGCGCGCTTTTTGCCCCGCTCTATCTTTGGGATAGGCGCGAGTGCTTTGATGCGATGCCCGCGCTGGAGAGTTCAAGCCTGATGGCTCGCGCTCCCATCGACCGCACGCGGTCCGTAGGGCAATTGGATTCGGAGCTTCACCGCAACAGGGACCCCGACGCGCTGGTTCGCGGGTACGTCTTCGTGTATGGGGTGGGAACCGGCTCGCCGGAGCTGTTGCAGGCGGCCCACGCCTGTGCACGCGACAACAGCGTGCCGCTGCATTTGCACGCCGGTTACGTTCCCGAGGAGGCCGAGATTTACCGCGCCATGACCGGCAGAAGTCAACTGGTGCACCTGCACGAGCTGGGCGTTCTGGACGAGCACACGGTGATCGTCCATGCGAACGCACTGGACGAGGCGGAGGAAGCCGCGGTTCAGGAGTCGGGCTGCCAGATCGTGTGGTGCCCGAGCGCCTTCTTCTCGCTGGGCATCGGACGAGGTGCGAGCTTCAGGATGGCGGAACGATATCGGCGAGGCGTCCGCGTCTCGCTGGGCACTGACGGCGCCTTCGACTGCACGCCGGGCGACACAATGCAGGCAGCGCGCTACGCATCACAAACCTACGAGGATCCGCTTTCCCCTGGAGCGTTGCTGGAAATGCAGACCATCAACGCGGCCGCAGCCGCCGGACTGGATGCCGAGCTGGGAAGCCTGGAACCTGGGAAGCGCGCGGACGTGGTGGTGAGGTCCGCGCAAGCGGCTGAAGCCTATCCCGCCAACAACCCGATACACCTGCTGGCGCTCACGATGGGCAGCGGAAGCGTGGATACGGTTCTGGTCAACGGCGAGGTGGTGTTCAGTGGAGGTCGCTCAACTCGAGTGGACGAGGCCGACGCTTACCGAGCCGTCTCGGACTCAGTGGTTGCGCGAGCGAAGCGGCTCGGAGTCGATCTGGACCCCGAGTGGCCGATCGTGAACTGACAAATGAACCAGTTTCGGTGAGTACTGGGCAGGTATCGGTCTTGGACGCAGGGGGACTGCTGGTGAAGGGGAGAGTTGACTCGGTCCCTTCATTCGTGTTTCCGGAGGCGATTGCTGAACCTCCAGGCACTGTTTGAGTCGACGACGTCGCGCTGCTTGACCACGACTTCTCCGGGTGGGGAGCGAGTGAGATTCCGGAATGCGAGCCGATTGTTGGCGTGGTCGAGGACGGGCATGCCGTCAGCATGTGTTTCTGCGCTCGGCGTTCTGACGTCGCGGCGGAGGCGGGGGTGGAAACGGCGGTGGAGTTTCGCGGACGCGGCCTGGGTCCGCGAGTTACGGCAGCGTGGGCGTTGGCGGTTCGAGCATCCGGGCGGGTTCCGCTCTACAGCACGTCGTGGACCAACGAGGCCTCGCTGGCGGTCGCTCGCAAGTTGGGGTTGGTGGCGTATGCGAGTATGTGGAGTATCTGTTAGCGCGTGGGGTTGAAGGGACCCGTACGGCAGCGGCGTCGGTAGGCGGATATTTTCCGCCTTACGTGGGCTGCCGACCGTACCTGTTGTCTCCGGGCTCGCCGCGACTGGCCAGGAAGACGACCAGGGTAACTGTCAGCACGACGCCGGAGATGATGAGGATGCCCCCAAGCACTAACAGCACAATGCCCGCAAGGAGAAATCCCCCGAACTCGTTCAGAGACGTTCCGGTGAACGCATCGACGAAGAGAAATATGAAGCCAAAGACGAAAGCTATCCCGACGATATTGACGCCGGCCACCAGCAGTGCAACGGCTACCGGCACCGGTACCACGCCCGCAGGGAGCCACCAGGCGCTCTTGCCGGTGTCATGCAGGCGTCGCACGCACAGGGCCAGCCACGGCAGGAGCGTCAACAAGTAATAGATTCCCAAGACTATGGCGACCCAGTCAGGGACTGAGTGTTCGAACAAACCCGCGACGATATAAATCAAGCCTTGGACCAGTACGAACCACCAGAATTCGGAACGACCGGCCCGCCCGCGGAAGACCGCATAGTTCCGTAGCGCCTGCGCATACGCGGCCAATATGTTCAAACGCCACCAACAACTAACGTCGTGTGCAATAGCCCGGGTGCTGGCGCGTTCGGCCTGTGGTCGGCGCTTCGTTGGAGCACTAGCGGGGAGCCGAGCGTCCTGACCGAACGGCCAAGAAAAGCGCGTAGAGGACGCCGAGGGTGGGAACGACGGCGAATATCAGGGGGGCCCAGTCGCCCTTTATTTCGCCGCTGGCGATGGCGAGGGCTAGGTAAAGGTCGGCGGCCACAGTGGCCAGCAGGAGGGTGGCGATGGCGAGCACCAGTTTCCTAGAGGCCGTGGACCGGAGGACCAGCAGCAATAGGCCGGCAGCAGCCAGGGGATGGAAGAGCACAAGCACAAGACGCGACCAGGCGTCTCCGCCGTCGGCGAAGGCGCCGGCCGCGGCGGTGAGCGCGACCAGGCCCGCGTACAGGATGGCCAGCACGAGCATTGCGATTCGCATCTGTTGTGTCCCTTGAAGTCTCGAAGGATCGACGGTGGCTGTGGGTCAGGCAGGTTCGTGGTCTTCGCCGGTGTAGAAGGCGGTGGTGCGGCTGGCGGCGGCGCGGGCGTGGTCGGGGTCGGTTCCGGCGGCTATAGCCGCTTCTCCCCACGCCTGACTGCTGCCGGCGAGCAGGGCCTTGCCGTCGGGCGACATGGCGAATTCGAGTGGGTCGGGCTTTGGCTGGTCCGGGTCTGTGAGATGCATGGCGAGCCCGAGAAGTCCCATCTCGAACCCGACACCGGTTGCGCCGGGCCCATAGGTGTCCCATTGCTCGGAGTGGTGGGCGGTGTGAGTGAGGGTGAAGCGGGCGTGGCCGGGTCCATCGTTGGAAACGCGGACGTCGACCCAGCTGATGAAGCCGCCGAACTCCCAGGTGATGGCGTATTGCGACCGAGGTTGGCAGGCCGTGATACGGCCGCCAGCGTTGCCTTCCAACTGGTAGCTGCCGCCAAGTTCAAGGTCTCCGCTGATGGGCAGAAACCAGCGGGGGATGCGGTCGGCGTTGGTTACGGCGTCCCAAAGATCCTCGACCGTGGTTGCGTAGCCGCGGGAGAGGACGACGGCGTGCACGGGTTGTCCATCGCGCTCGAGCGAGGACACGGAGCGATCGACGGCGCTTAGGTTTTCCTCGACGTTGAAGTTCATGGATCTCGGTACCCGTGAGCTTGTGGGATCACGGAAACATTACCGTTTCGAGTGACGAAGGAAGGTGGTGGCGGGCCTGGATTCGAGCGGCGGAACCGGACACGTCAGTGTCGGCGCTGGTTGTGGACTGCCTACGGACGCTGGCCTTCGGACAAGCCGGGGGAGTGGCCGCCGAGACCGTGGCCGACGCTGCTCGCGACGGATTTGACTCCGGCAGGTCCGGGTGAGAGGCGCCGGCTAGACGGTCCTATCCCGCGTCGCGATCTCGTCCAGGAGTTTGGCGGCGGCGTAGACGTTTCTGGTATTGGGCACGGGGATGTCGAGCATTACGCCAAGCTCGATGACGGCGCCCACGATGGCGTCAAGCTCCATCGGCCTTCCAGACTCCAGGTCCTGGAGCATCGAGGTCTTGTGGGCGCCAACGGCGGCGGCCCCGGCGATGCGCCGCTCGACCGAGATTGGCATCCTGACGCCAAGGGCGCGCGCCACCGCGTCGGCCTCCGCCATGACGGAACAGGCCAGGGCGCGGGCCTCGGGATGCCGGGCGATTTCGATCAGCGTCGCGCGAGTCAGCGCGCTGATGGGGTTGAAGGCAACGTTTCCCAGCAGCTTGACCCACATGTCGATACGTATCCGGGATCTGACGCGGCAGCGCAGGCCGGCTTGCTTCAGGGCGTCGGCCAGGCTTCGGCACCGGTCGCTGGCAGCGCCGTCGGGCTCGCCGATCGCCAACCTGTCGCCCTCGACGTGCTCGACAACCCCCGGCTGGGCGATGTAGGCGGAGGGGTAGACGATGCACCCGATCACACGCTCGGCGGGTATGGCGGCGGCGATGACCCCGTGTGGGTCCAGCGACTCGATCGGCCTGCCATCCCAGGGGCCGCCGTGCCGTTGGAAGTACCACCACGGGATTCCGTTCTGGGCCGAAACCACGGCCGTCCGCGGCCCGAGCAGTGGTCCCAGCCTGGGGGCGACCTCCGGCAGGCCGTGGGCCTTGACGGTGAGGAAGACGACGTCGACCTGGCCCACCTGATCGTAGTCGTCCGTTGCCACGGGTCGGGCCTGGAAGTCGCCTTCCGGACTCCGCACGCGGACGCCGTCCGCCTGCATGGCTCGCAGGTGCGGGCCGCGCGCAATCAGGAAGACCTGGTGACCGGCGAGGCTGAGCCTGGCGCCCAGGTAGGCCCCGATGGCCCCGGCGCCAACCAGGGCAAGTCTCACGTGGAAGGCCCGCCGGTGATGACCTCCGCAACGATCCGGCGCTGCACCTTGCCCGTGGCCGTGCGTGGGATCGCATCCACGATGTGGATTCTGCGCGGGACCTTGAAGGCGGCCAGGCTCTGCCGGCAGTGGCCGATCAGCTCTCGCTCCGTCGCCTCGGCGCCAAGCACAACCGCCGCGGCCGGTTCCTCGGAGTGGGTCGGGTGCGGAACTCCGAACGCGACGGCTTCCGAGACGGCGGGGTGCGACAGCAGCACTTCGTCGATCTCGACCGGTGAGATCTTCTCGCCGCTGCGGTTGATGAGTTCCTTGAGCCGGCCGCGGAGGGTGAGCACGCCGGTCTCATCAAGCTCGCCCTGGTCGCCGGTCCTGAACCAGGCGCCAACGAAGGACGAGGCGTTTGCCTCGGGGTTGGACTCGTAGCCGCGGATGACGTTGGGGCCGCTGATCACGACCTCGCCAACCGTGCCGGGCGACTGAAGCACGCCGGCTGCGTCCATGATTCCGATTGTCACGCCGGTCCCATGCCCGACTGATCCGGGGAGGCGGCTGCCCGGAGGCAAGGAGTTCGAGGCCATTTGGTGTGCGGCCTCCGTCATGCCGTAGGCCTCGACCACCGGCACACCGAACGTCGATTCCATCTGGTTCATGGTGGCCGGCGAGAGAGCCGCGCTGCACGAGCGGATGAAGCGCAAGCTGTCGACATTGGCGGGCAGGCCGCCACGCCGGGCCCGGGCGAGCAGCGCCTGGAACATGGTGGGGACCGCCGAGAACCAGGTGGCCTGGCACTCGTGAACGATCGGCCAAAACCCCAGGGGGTTGAAGCCGGGCGGCGCGACCACGGTCCCTCCAGAACGGAGCGTCGAGAGCGTGGACGCCACCAGCCCGTGCACATGGAACAGGGGCATGACGCAGAGCGACACGTCGCTGGCGGACAGGTCGTAGGTCTTGACGATGTGCTCGACGGATGTGGTGAGATTCCGGTGCGCCAGCGGCACCCGCTTGGGGCGGCTGGTCGTCCCGCTGGTGTGCAGCACCAGCGCCACGTCGTCGGGGTCAGGGAGGACGGGTGCAAGACGCTGGCCTTGGGCCTGGGCCGCGCCTCCAGGCCCTGAAAGGCTGACGCGGCCCTGGTCGTTGAGCGCGGACCGGATATCCAGCACCGAAGCCGGGGCCGCCCCGCGGGCCTCCTCGCCCCCGTTGGAGGGGGTGATGAGCGCCGTGGCGTTGGTGTCGTCCATGTAGAACTCGAACTCCGCAGCCGTGTAGGCGGGGTTGAGCGGCGCCGCCGTGCCAGCGGCCGCAACCGCCAGGAAGGTCACGATGGCCTCGATGCCGTTGGGCAGGACGATGGCCACCCGGTCTCCACGGTCCACGCCCACGGCACGGAGCTGCGCTGCAAGCGTCCGCACCTGGCGCCGCAAGGAGTCATACGTCACCACGGGCCCGCCGGGGGCCACGATTGCCGGGTGCGACGGCGCGCCCGATTCGAGCAGGTCAAGGAGTGTGCCTGGAAGTGTTGTTGCGGCCATGCGGTCTCTACTCCAATGCAGCGTTCAGGCGGGGTCGGTGCGTGGGGCGCCCTCAGTATGACCCGATTCGATCAGCCTGGAGCGCCGTTGACCATCCGAGCGGCCCATAGCTGCTCCCACCGCGGATGCACAAGTGTCCGGTGGGCGCAGCGAGCTTCACTTACGGCGAGGCAGGGCGGTTCCACCAGAGACTGGCAGTTTTAGCTGCATGGTCCTGGTTGGGCGCCTGGTGGCGAGGACGATTATTGGTTGGTCCTGACGGAGCAAGTTGAGAGCGCCATTTGGTCGCCAACTTCGTCCAGGCGCGCTGGGTTAGCCCGCGGACTCTCCTGGGACCAGTTCGCCACGAGCCTAGTAGAGGCCGACACCGATGATCAGCAACCAGATTGCGCCGATCAAGCGCAGGCTGTTGCTGATCGCCACACTTGCTCCAAACTCAATGTTATGTACGTGCTCCGCCACGGTGAGATTGAGCATCCACAACACTCCGTTGATGACCGTTCCGCGGGCCGCGGTCTTGAAGACGTTCGTTGGGGGGTGTCGGCCTGGGGTTCGCCGCGGGCGGGCCTGGGGACGTCTGGAACATCATGGTGGGAACTCCCGGGGTTCGTGGCCAGCGTTGGTGCGTCGGTGGCGATGACGCTGTTGACACCGGGTCCGCCGCCGAGAGTCGTGGCGCTGTTTGACGAGGTGAATTCGGCACAGCCGGCAGGGAGGCCGGAAGAGACGGCCCCGGCTTCCGAAGCCTCTGGCGCTTAGCAAGCCCGGGCGTGGACCGTAGAATGTGCACAGGACGTAAATCGGCTGGAGGGCGGCTGCCGAGCAACGGGCGATTTGAGGGGTAGCGATGGATTGGGCACTACTTGGTCTGATGCTCGGGTTGATCGGGATCGTTGCTGGGGCGGCATGGCGGTTCGGGAAGGTTGAGAAGGGCATCGCGAACCTGGAGGAGGCCGACGAGCAGATCCGAGCCGATATTCAGGGCCTTGATCAGCGGCTGAGCGCCGATATTCGCGAAGTTCGGAAGGATGTTCGCGATGTCCGCCGGGATGTTCATGACGTCCGACAGGAAGTTCGCGAGGTGCGGCGGGACGTTCAGCGCATACTCGAGCGATTGGCCCCGCCGGCTGTCTGAACCAAGGGCCAGTCCGAATTCTCCGGTAGCCGTTCATCGTTGACGGGCGCCCGCGAGAACCTGTGGGCACCTGACCTCCGGCTTGGTGCGGCCGCAGACTCAGTTGCCGGATGGCGACGCAGACGGACTGGGCGCGGCGCGTGAAGGGCCTGGCCGACGCTAGTTCATGATCTCGTCTTCGGTGAACCGGGTCCAGGACTGAAAGACGGGGAAGGGTGAGGGCAGCGACTCAGTGGGGTCATTCAATCTGAAGGCCAGATTGTCGCCGTCGAAGACGTTTCGGATGGAGATGGACACGCCTTCGGTTTGGATGCAGTCGTCGCAACTGACAGGGTGTGTCTGGACGGATCGCGGGTCTTCGAAGTAGATGGTGATTTCGGACGTGTCACCGAGTAGTTCGATGCGGTAGTCGTTGGCCGTAATCTCCCATTCCCGCACCGCATGATCACCCTCGGCGTACTGCGCCCAAAGAGACATGCGATCGACAAAGTCGAGGACGACGGCCTTGCGTGGACTGGCGTCGATGGAGGGCTCGAACTGACGGAATGAGCGACCTCGTAGCTCGGTCTTGATTCGTTCGGCTTCGGTGGCGGTGACGGGCTGGCCCGCTGCCGATCCATCGCAGGACGAAAGGACCAGAAGCGCGAGTGCGAGGAGCATTGGCATCAGCCAGCGTCTGATCTGGCGGGTGACCGCGAGAGGCGATCCCAGGATGATCAGGCCGAGTGCCAGGCCGCGCCTGGGCCTACGGGCTTCGGGTCTGGAGTTGCGGGGGCAAAGAGTCCGAGCCGCCAACTCAGGCAGGCAGCAGGCGAACCCAGGCAATGCCGTCGACGTGTTCGAAGTGGCGGTCGGCGGAGACGAGGTCGGCACCGGTTTCCATCGCATGCGCGGCGATCCAGATGTCGTTTGTCGGAATGGGGCGGCCTTTAGCTCGTAAGGAAGCCGAGATTCGAGCGTAGCGGTCCGCCGTGAGGGAACCCACGGGAACAACGGACACGAAGGAGTTGTCCAGCAAAGCATTCAGGTCAGCCATGTTCTGCTCGAAGCGCGATCCGCGCCGGAATCCGGCGAGCAACTCACCGATCACAATCGCAGAGAGATATACCTCCTCGGCTCCCCGCACGAGCTCCGCGACGTGACGATGTCCGTACGCGAGCAAGCTGAACGCATTGGAGTCCAGGAGCAGCCTCACCGCCAGAGTTCCTCGTCAATCGTTTCGAATTCCTGCAGCGCCTCGTCCATTTCGTCAGCCTGCTCCTGGGTCCAGGTTCCAATTAGGTGGTCCAGCGAAGAGCCGACCTTGGCGCGGCCTGCGCCATGGTCGGCCAGCCCAGCACCTTTGCGAAGGAGTCGCAAGACGGCTTGGTTTAGCGAGATCTCCTCACGCTTGGCGAGGCGCTGGATCGCGGCGCTCAGTTCGTCGTCGAAACCTCGGACCGTGAGCTGCTGCACGCTGACACTCCGCTTGAGTCATCAAGTGAGTCACTGTGACTCACTTTACTACTCACCTCAACGTTCGGCGACCGGTAGTGGGTCACTTTGAGTTGTGCGCCGCGAAGACCCCTCACCCCAACCCTCTCCCACAGGAGACCTTTGCAAAACGCCCCGCGCCCTCGAAGGTGCGGCGGCTCTTGCCCCCTCTCCCTGTGGAGACCTTTGCGTAACTGCGGCATGCACGGCCGAGGGGGTGAGATCGGGGCCAAACGGCGGCCAGCGGCGGCCGCAACGGCCGGGCGCCGGGGGCTCGTCGGGCGGTCCCGTGGTGTTCCCCCGCTGCGACGGCGCACGGATCCCACGTTAGCCACCGGCCAGCGCCTGCAAGCGGCTCGCGCGCCGCAGGTTGTAGGCCAGGCATTTGAACCACAGCTCCACCGCGTTCCGCGCCAGCCCCAGGTAGCGCACCGTCCGGTACCCGTAGCTCCGCTTCAACGTCCCGAACACGTGCTCCACCGGCGCCCGCACCTTCCCGATCAGCGCATGGCGCCGCTGCTGCCAGTACGGCAGCCCCCGCTGGTGCTTGTGCGAGCGGTGCATGATCCGGTCGTTGATCCCCTGCGCCCGCAACCGCCGCCGGCGGGCCTTGGACTCGTAGGCCTTGTCCGCGTAGACCGCCCGCTCGTCGCCGCTGATCAACGTGTCCGCCACCTCGCTTTCGTTCACGTGCGCCGGCGTCAGCACGGCTCGCCGGATCAGCCCCGACCCCGCATCGCCCCCCAGGTGCGCCTTGTAGCCGAAGTGAGCGCGCCCGCCCTTGCGCGTCCAGGTCGCGTCGGGGTCCGTCGCGCTGCCCGCCCCCGGCCCCGCGTCCATCGACGGCCGCCGCGCCTGCGCCGCCACCAGCGTCGCGTCCAGCAGCGTGCCCGCCTTGACCAGCCAGCCGGCCGCGTCCAACTGCCGGGTCACCTCCGCGAACAGGCGCTCGCCCAGGCCGTGCGTGGCCAGCGCGGTCCGATAGCGGCTGATCGTCGAGTGGTCGGGCACCGGGTCCTGCAGGCCCAGCCCGACGAAGCGCCGGAACGACAGCCGGTCCCAGAGCGCCGCCTCGATCTCGGGGTCGGAGGCCTGGTACCACTGCTGCAACAGCAACACCTTCACCATCAGCAGCGGCGGATAGCTGGGCCGCCCCTCGGGGGCGGCGTAGATGTCGCTGACCACGACCGCGAGCCGCTCCCAGTCCACGACCTCGTGGAGCTGGTCCAGCCGCGCGTTACGGCCCACCGGCGGCGGCAACCACGCGTCCATGAACGAGGCGTCCCCTACCTGTCGATGCATGGGCCATCTCCACCAAAGTCCCGTCGTCCCCATGGTGGCCGCATAGCCCAGTTATGCAAAGGTCTCCACAGGGAGAGGGGGCAAGAGCCGCCGCAACTTCGAGGACTCCGGGCATTGTGCAAAGGTCTCCCAGGAGAGGGAAAAGATGACAGCTCGCTTTGTGGAGAGGGATGCGATCAAAATGACCCACTACCCGGCGACCAACCCGCAGGTTTGGAACAGTACGAGCCAGCGACACTTCGAGGCTGCGGACAGGCGTGGTAGGGATCAGAGGCAGGCGGTGCACCAGGTTTGGCCGTAGCGTTGGAGAGTTACGGGGTTGAGGCGGGCGCCGAGGCCGGGAGCGGTGGGGAGGTGTAGGCGGCCGTTGTGGACGTGTTCGGGCGGGTCGATGAGGTCGGCGCGCCAGGGGCACTCGTAGACGCCGAACTCGAGCGGCATGGCCGAGGGCATGGCGGCGGTGACGTGGGCGCCGGCCTGGATGGACACGGGGCCGCTGGGGCCGTGCAGGGAGGTTCGGCCGCCCTGGCGGGCCACCAGTGTTGCCGCTCGGACGGCTTCCGCGACGCCGCCGCAGTGTTTGACGTCGGGCATGGCTATTGCGACGGCGCGTGAGGCGACCAGCCGCTGGAAGAACTCGGCACCGTAGGCGTGCTCCCCGCCGGCGACGGGCATGTGGACGCGGGCAGCGATTTCGGCCAAGCCTTGCGGGTCTCGCCGCGGATTGACGGGCTCTTCGAACCAACCAACGTTGAGTTGAGCCAGTTCTTCGGCCACGGCGAGGGCGGATGTGAGGTCGAAGCGGCTGTGGCAGTCGACCAGTAGGGTGATGTGGGGGCCGATGGCGCGCCGGACGGCAGCCAGACGGTCCAGCCCAGGTCGGGCAAGGTCCAGGTGGTCGGCGGCTGGAGCGCCGGGAACCACCTCATCAAAAGGGGTGCACTTGATCGTGCGGAAACCGTCGCGGACGGCGAGCTCGGCGGTGGACGCGAAGTCACGGGGGCGTCGGGCGGTTGTCAACAGGTGACGATTGGTATTGGCGTAGAGCTCGACGGCGGCGAGCGGCTGGCCGCCCAGCGCCCGGGTGAGCGACACGCCCTCGCGTTGGGCCCGGATGTCCACCAGCGCGGTGCGCAGGGCGCTGACGGCGGTGGCGAGCGCGAAGTCCTGGTGGAGCTGCCGCGGGGTGATCCCGGCGATGCGCGGAAGGCTTGCCTCGTCGCGGATGGGACGACCTTTGAGGGCCTGCATGAGCGGGGTGAGACGGCTGGCCACGTCGCCGCCGGAGGTGGTCTCGACGACGGCCGCGAGGCCCTGATCATCGCCTAGTTCAACGAAATTCCACTGGGTGCGGTCGTTGACGGTGACCGAGGCATAACGAAGGGCGGTGAGGGTGACGCCTTCAGACATCGCGGTGACATGCTACACAGACGCGTTGGTGACTGACAGAAGCATCCGCCGCTCGCTGCAATTGCCTGGTTTTGTGTCTGACGCCCAATTCGAGATTCAATAGGAGCGACTTTCCATACGACTTTACTTCGTCGATATGCCCATCTATTTCGCGTCCCTCAGCCAGTCTCGTACCGACGTGACGTGCGGGAAGACGGGCAGATCGGATTCCAAGTGCCACCACAGGAATCCGTGGAATTAGCCGCCAACCTCTATCTTGCCTGCGTCTATCTCGCCTTCGGCTTCGACCGCGAAGATTTGATGTCGATTGGTTACCTACTCGAAAACGTACAGAAGCTCGGTGCGGGTTGCGATGAGGCCTGTTTCTTCGAGCAGTTCACGGGCGGCGGCGGCCTTGGTTGTTTCACCGGCATCCACGCCGCCGCCGGGGAGCATGAAGGTTAACTTGCCGTCCGCGACCAGGAGCAGTTTGCCGTCTCGGATTACGACGCAGGTGGACCGGTCGCGGAGACTTGCTGTCATTTTGAGCTGACCGAGTGCCGGCGGGGCGCCTAGCACGCGGCCAATGGCGCCTCGGGCAGGCGTGGGGCCACCGCGCAGCGAGGCGTAGCCGTGTGGCAGCATGGGCCGGCGGCGGCAAGTTGAGGATTGGCTGATGGCGGCAGCGCACGGAAACGAGAACATTCGCTTCGAGCCGGACGAGCAGCCGCCCCCATTGCTGACCGTGGGTGCGGGGTTTCAGTCCGCCCTGATCATGCTGGCGCCGGTGGTTCTGGGCGTCGTTGTGGTGCTTCAGATCTCCGGACAGTCGGCGGCTTACACGGCGTGGGCCGTGTCTGCCGCGCTGGTCGTCAGCGGTGTGAGCACCATATTGCAGGCGGTTCGGTTCGGCCGAATCGGATCCGGGCACGTGCTGTTCATGGGGACATCGGGGGCGTTCATCGCGGTCTGTATTGGGGCGCTGGTGACGGGCGGTCCGGCCATGATGGCGAGCCTGATCGTAGTCTCGTCGCTGTTTCAGTTCCTGCTGGCCGCGCGGCTGGCCCTGCTGCGACGCATCTTTACGCCGGTGGTCACCGGCACGGTAATCATGTTGATCGCCGTCACGGTCATGCCGCTGCTCTTCGATTCGCTGACGGATGTGCCTGAGGGCGCACCCGGGGGCGCCGCTCCGGTGGCAGCGCTTGCGACCCTGGCTACGGTGGTGGCGCTGGTGTTGCGCGCTCCGCCGGCGTGGCGGCTGTGGTCGCCGTTGATCGGCATTGTGGTGGGATGCTCGGTATCCGGGCTCTTCGGAATTTACGACCTGGCAACGGTGCAGGACGCGGCCTGGGTAGGCATTCCGCTGGGCGAGTGGCCGGGAATTGACCTGACCCCGGACGTGAAGTTCTGGGCCCTGCTGCCGGCTTTCGTGGTGGTGACGATCGTGGGCGCCATCGAGACCATTGGCGATAGCGTGGCCATTCAGCGGGTTTCGCGACGCCGGCCGCGGGCAACCGATTTCCGGGTGGTGCAGGGCGCGCTCAACGCCGATGGCGTGGGGAATCTGCTCTCCGGATTGCTCGGTACGTTGCCCAACACGACCTACTCGAGCAGCATTCCGCTTGCCGAGGTGACAGGCATCGCGGCGCGGCGCGTGGGCGTGGTGATCGGCGTCATCTTCGTGGCGCTGGCGTTCTTCCCCAAGGTCGCGGCCATATTGATCGCGATTCCCTCCCCGGTTGCGGCCGCGTACATCGCGTTCCTCATCGGAATCCTGTTCGTCCAGGGAATGCGAATCGTGGTTCAGGACGGTGTGGATCACCGAAAGGCCGCCATCGTTGGCTTGTCGTTCTGGATCGGTGTGGGATTCCAGAATCAATTGATCTTTGCCGATCTGCTGGGCGATGGATTTATCGGCGTCATGCTGGGAAACGGGATGACGTCGGGCGCTCTGGTCGCGATCATCCTGATGGTGTTCATGGAGGTGACAAGCCCACGGCGGCGGCGGCTGGAGGTTGCATTGGAGATGGCCGAGCTGCCGAAGATCGACGAGTTCCTGCGCGGGTTCGCAATGAAACGTGGATGGAATACCGCCTCGACGGACCGGCTGGCTTCGGCGGGTGAGGAGACGCTGTCGATCCTGTTACAGGCGCCTGACGAGGATGCCGACAGCGGACGGCGCCTGGCCATTGCCGCGCGCATGGAAGGTCGTTCAACAGAGTTGGAGTTCGTGACGGCGCTGGAGGGGGAGAACATGGAGGACCGGCTGGCATACTTGAGCGAACTGCCTCCTGCTCCGGATGAGCGCGACGTGTCGTTCCGCCTGCTGTGGCACTACGCGTCGTCGGTGCGCCATCAGAAGTATCACGGCATGGATATCGTGACGGTGACGGTGGATGCGGAGCGGTAGCGCCGGCGGGTTCTCGTGCGTGCGGCAGTTGGATTCAAGGCGCTAGCCGGCGCTCAAAGGACGACTACAGACATGATTCCGGGCGAATGGGGAAGCGGTCGCCGGCCGGCCGGGGCAAGTCCCAGTGGAGCGCACCATGCACCTGCTATCTAGGCACCAATTGCTGCTCGTCGGCCTGGCGCCGATTCTGGCGCTGGCGCTCCTCGCATGCGGCGAAGGGGCCAGCGAGCCGGCGGAACCCTTCCGGATTGGCGTGATGGAGTCGCTGACGGGGGCCGGCGAGACCTACGGCACGGTGGCCAGCCAGGCCAAGCAGCTGGCGCTGGACGAGATCAACGCCGCGGGCGGCGTGAACGGACGCGCGCTTGAGTTCATTGTCGAGGACTCCAAGTGCAACGCGCAGGACGCGATTTCCGCCTACAAGAAGCTGACCGAGGTGGACGGGGTGAAGATCATTCTGGGCACCTCGTGCAGCGGCGCGATGCTGGGGGCCGCGCCGCTGGCCGAAGCGGACGGGGTGATCCTGTTTTCGGGGCTGGCGAGCAACCCGGACATTGCGAATGCCGGGGATTACATCTTCCGCACGCAGATCAGCGACATCCAGGTGGGCATTGACACCGGGAACCTGCTGTGGGCCGACTGGATTCGCACGCTGGCGACCATCACGGAGACCACCGACTATGCCGAGGGGGTCCGGCGGACGACGGTGGCGCAATTCGAGAAGCGGGGCGGCACCGTTGCGGCCGAGGAACGGTACGCATCGGATGTCACTGACTTCCGGTCACAACTGAATAAGCTGTTCGCCACGAATCCGGATGCGCTGCATGTGGCGCCGCAGTCCGAGTTCGCGGCGGGCACCATTATCAAGCAGGCGCGGGAACTGGGCTATGGGGGTCCAATCTACGCGGAAACGGTGTCGGTGGGAACGACGGCTTTGGAAATCGCGGGCGACGCGGCGACGGGCATGAAGGCGATTGCGGCCGATCTGGATCCCGACAACCAGAAGGCGCAGGAGGTGCTGGCCGATTTCAGGGAGCGTTATAAGTACGTGACGCTGCCGTGGCACCTGGGGTCGGCCTACGACGACGTGTACATCGCCGCCGAGTGCCTCAAGCGGACCGGCGACGATCAGGACGCGGACGGATTCCGCGACTGCATGTACGAGATTACGTGGAGCGGCGCGATTGGCGACAACTACAGCTTTGACGAGCAGGGCGAGGTGGTGGGTCTTGCGCGCGTGGTCGTGGAGGTCCTGCCGACGGCCGAGCGGACGGAGGACCGAACGTACGTTGTGCTGGGCCCAGCGCCTCGGCCGTAGGCCCACGCCAGCCACGATGACGCCCGAGGGTCTTGCGTGACGCACGACACGTTTCATGACGTTTGGGTCATTTCGGTATTCATTGCGTACTTCGCGGTCTTGATCGGGATTGCCGTCGTGCGGGTGCGGAACATGACGGCAATGTCGGACTATGTGCTGGGACGCCGGCGGTTGAGCAGTGTCACCGCCGCGCTGAGCGCCGGATCGTCGACCACCAGCGGGGCGACAATGCTGGTGATACCGGCGCTGGCGTTTACTCAGGGGGCCAATCAACTCTGGCTGATCATCTTCCTCGTCATCGGATCATGGATGAACTGGACGATAGTCGCGAAACGAATTCACCGGTATACCATTGCTACCAATGACGCGCTGACAGTGCCGGAGTTCTTCGAGCGACGCTTCGGGGACCATAGCGGAGCTCTCCGAGCGATCAGCGCGATGTTCACGATATTTTTCATCATCTTCTACATCACGTCAGGTCTGGTAGCCGGATCAAAGCTGCTCAATACGGAATTTGGACTCGATCCAACGCTGGGGCTGGTTCTTACGCTGATTGCCGTATCTTCTTATACATTCATCGGGGGGTTCCTGGCGGTGTCCCGGACCGACGTATTCCAGGCGATGCTGATCCTCGTCGGCTTAATGATCCTGGTGGCAACGGTGATCATCGTGACCGAAGACCCGGGGCAGGGCGTAGGCGGCGGGGGTCCGGGGTTTATGAACCCGTTCACCGATACCGAGGGCAACGTGGTGACGCCGGTGTTCGTCATCGGCACGATGGGATGGGCGCTTGGTTTCTTTGGCGCGCAGCACGTGATCCAGCGCTTCATGGCGACTGAACGAGAAGACAAGATCAAGCAGAGCCGCAATCTGTCGACGGGATGGCTGTGCGTGGTGTATTCCCTGAGCTTCCTGCTGGGCCTGTTTGCGCGACCGGCGCTTGCAGAGGCCGGCCTAACGACGATGGATGCGGAACGGGTGTATTTCCTCATTTCGGGGCACTTCTTCCCCACTGTCATCGGAGGCCTGCTGCTCACGGCGGTGATTGCCGCCGTGATGAGCACGGCAGATTCACAGTTGCTGTTGGCGTCGGCGCTCGCCGCGGTCGACCTGCCCGTATTGCGGAGGTTTGCCAGTTCCCTCGGCGCTTCGCAACGGGTGTGGCTGAGTCGAGCGTTGCTGGTCGTTATCGGGGCGCTGGCGGCGTTTCTAGCGATCGCCTTCCCGGATTCGGTGCTGAACCTGGTCGCCTATGCGTGGGGCGGGATGGGGGCAACCTTTGGTCCCGCGGTGATCCTGGCGTTGTACTGGCGCCGGTTCAACCTGGGCGGTGCCATCGCAGGGGTCGTGGTCGGGTTTGCGGTTGCGACGCTCTGGCAGTTCGTGCTGTCGGGCGGCCCGCAGGGGATTTTTGACGTCATGCCGGCCATGCCGGGATTCGTAGCAGGCACGGTTGCGGCGATCGTTGCCACACTGCTTACCGCTCCGCCAGCC
Organism: Chloroflexota bacterium; assembly: GCA_965263175.1. GTDB lineage: Bacteria > Chloroflexota > UBA11872 > UBA11872 > UBA11872 > UBA11872. The sequence goes on along the minus strand of OZ253587.1, from coordinate 932,428 downwards.
GAGGACCGCACGCGGACGTTCGACCAGGTGGTTAGCGGGAGACCGGCGCAGGCCTGAGCCCTGCAGCGGGGCTTGCTCCAGCGCTCCGCGCTTTGCTTCGGCGAGCTTGGGACGTGGACTGCCTCAGGTCGTCGTCGGAGGACCGTCGCTGGGTGCGGGGCGGAATACGGCCAGGCTGGCGGTGTAGCCGTGAACGAAGTTGGCGGCGCCGATGGGGCCGATTTCGCCGCCGCAGAAGAATCCAGCCACCGGTACCTGCTCGCCCAAGGCGTTTCCGATGATTTCGACATCGGCATCACGCTCACCAAAGAAGCGTTCGCCACGACCGTTGCAGGTGAAGAGCAGCGCGCCGGCGGCCGTCTCTTCAAACACTTGCGGGGTTAAGAGCATCTCCAGGTCGTCGCGGGCGCTCTGGGCGTCGCGCACGTGGAAGTGGACGAACTCACCGTCACGCACACGGTCGGCCACGCTGATGGCGCCTGATTCCCTGTCCGCACCCAGCACTACGCGGATGAGGAAGGACCCGTGGCCGAGATCATCAACTCGATTCGCGACGCCTCTCCCAATGAGGATGCCAGAGCGCATGAGTTGCTGGTCCTCCGCGCTGGCCTGGGCGAAGACTTGCTCGAGCACCTGGAGCGGGGGCTTGCCGTCAAGCTCCTGAATCAGGTTGCCGCGGCTTCTGGTGACGGTGAACAAGCCGCCGACCGGCCGGCACCCCTGCGAAACAACGGTGCTCACGCGCACATTGCCGCGGAGCGTGACCCCGACGAGGCCAGCGTTCGTGACCGCGCCGTCCTGCGCCAGGCGGTTGCGACCAGGCACGGACGCCCAACTGGCCACGCCACCGATGACGGGAACTCCCGGCGCAAGCTCGTCGAGCCGGCGTAGCAAGGCTTCGGTGGCGGTTGAGAAGGGATCGACCAGCACGATGCAGGCGCGCAGGTCGGAGGGCGCAAGGTTGACGTCCTCGTCGTCGAGATCGGGAAGCGGATCGACCTGAACCCCCGGCAGCCGGGCGGCCAAGACGGCGGTGGCGGCATGGTCCTCGATTTCGCGGCCGGCACCGACGACGCCACCAGCGGTGCAGCCGACGAAGCATCCGGGCGCAAGCTGTGCACGTAGGCTGGCCAGGGTGGCGGCACCATCCGGATCGGTCCGCGGACGGACGAAGACAACAACCAAGTCGAATGGTTCGTCTGCGGCGAGTTGGTCGTGGATATCCTGAGCAATGCGTTCGGGCTCGGTCTCAAGCGAGACGGCGGAGACGAATTTCATCCGGTGCATGCCCCAGCGACTCTCATACTTTCCAGCCTACATGGCGGGGGGGTGGACCCTTGAGGGCCTGGGAAACACCAGCAGCCGCTTAGCGCGCCGAGGCCCGCACTGAATTAGCCCGAGGGTTTGCCAGTATGGTGAGCCGCTCGTCGCAGGCGGCGGAAGGGGTCCACCTGAATCACGAAGGATGCGGGAACGCTTGAGGAACGCTGCCGACACAGCGAGGCCCGGACCGCGCCCGGGCGTATCGGCGTGGGGTTGGCTGGCTGCGACCGCCGCGTGGTGGATTGACGATAGACGCTGGTGGCATGCGGTAGCCGCGCTGCTCTATTTGGCCGCCGCGCTGGTGTTTACGTACCCGCTGCTGCTGGTTGCCGGCACGCATATCACTTACAAACCCAGCGGCGACCAACTGTTCCTGCTCAGCATCCTCGAGTGGGGCCGCACGGCTCTGTTCAGCACGCCCGGCGAATTCTTCGTCGGCAACTTCTACTTCGGTTCGGGCGGGGCGCTGTTCGGGTCCGACCTGCTGCTCGGGTTTCTGCCCATCTACGGCCCGCTGGCCTGGATCACTCAAAGCCCGGTGCTGGCCTACAGCATCACGCACATTGCGGCCTTCGCTCTCAATGCGGGCGCGATGTACGCGACCGTTCTGGTCCTGACCCGCTCTCGTTCCGGGGCCCTGCTAGCCGGCGCGGTGTACGCCTTTGGGCCCCTGCAGCTGGCCTACGCGAATCACTTCCAGTTCCTGGGCGCGTGGTATTTGCCTTTGGTGCTGCTGTTCGGCATCCGGCTGTGGCGGGGAGGCGGCTGGCTGGACTTTGGGCTGGCGACGTTGATGGTCTGGGTGCAGTTCGCCACGGCCGTGCATCTGGGCGTGATCGCCGCCATGGTCTACGCGGCGTTCGTGGCGCCGCCGGCCATTCACCGGGTCGTGACCACGCGAGACGCGCGGTTGGGCCTGGCCATGCTTGCCGCCGGGATCGTCGCCAGCGTTCCCTTCGCTCCCGTCGTGCACGGGTACCTGAGCTTTGCCGACGCCTGGCGGGCGGACCGCGACATCACGGAGCTACAAGGTGGGTCGGTACAGCTGCGCGACTACCTGTCGCCGAATGGACGCCTGCAGTGGTACGGCGCGCTGATGGAACGGTTTCCAGTGCCGAGCGGCGAGCGAAGGGTATTCCCCGGTTTCGTGCCGCCGCTCTTGGCCGGCGTTGGCGCGGCGGCCGGGCTGCTGGGATGGACCCACAAGCGCCTGGAGCTGCGAATGGTCAGCGGTCTGCTCCTGGCGCTGGCCGTGATCGCGGTGCTGTTCTCGCTCGGAACGCATTGGAAGCAGCATGAGGTCGTCAGCGAGCACCAGCTTCCGTACCTGCTGCTGTTTGAGCACGTTCCGGTGTTTCGGGCGATTCGCGTGGTGGCGCGGTATTCGCTGCTGGCGCACTTTGCGCTTGCCGTACTGGGCGGCATCGGTGTGTACGCCATCACTCGCCGATTGCCGCGCCAGTGGCTGGCCGCGCCGCTGGTGGGGTTGCTGGCGACGGGGCTGGTACTGCTGGAAGCGCTGCCGAAGCCACTGGCCACGTTTCCGATCCCGAGCGACGCAACCCTTCAGAACGCGCTGCAGGAGTCGACGCAGGGTCCCACGCTCCTGGTTCCGGTGTCGGGCAAGGACGAGGTCCGGCGGATGTGGATGGCGACCGAGAGCGGCCTTGGACCAATCGTCAACGGTGACTCGGGTCACATCTGGCAGCAGACCTGGTATTTCCGGGACGCAACTGATGCGTTGATGGCGGGCGAATTGGAGGGGCTTGCCGCTGGCTTGCAGGCCTACGGAATCCGGGTGATTGCCGTGGACCAAGCGCGGGTTTCGAGCCGAGACAGGTCGCTCTGGCAGAGATTCGCCGATAGCCCGCGGGTCACCGATGTGATGCGGACCGACCAACACTTGCTCATGACCCTGGCCGAACCCGCGAGTCCGGCGGCGGCTCGTTGGTCGGACCTCGAGACCACGATCCTGGTCGACGCGGTAGAACCGGGCAGTGGCTTCATTGGCACGCTGGTTCTACACAATTCGACCACGGCCCCCTGGACGCCGCCGGGCGATTCGCATATACGCCGCTTGACGGTGCAGTGGCGGCAGGCGACGGGCACCGATGGGTGGTCGCACGAGACCGACATGTTGCCGCCGCCGTTCTTGCGGCCGGGGCAGGTCCATGCGGTCCCCATCCACGGCTTCGCACCTTCAGCACCGGGCCGTTATGTGCTGCGGGTGAGTGCTGATGGCGAGCGACTGATCGAACGTGACGTGCAGGTGCGACCGGTCGGGCCGACAGCATTTGACGCCAGCGCCGACGGCATGCTTGCCAACCTTTTGCTGCGTACGCCGGCCAGCTTCACGACGACGCCGACCGAGCTGCTGCCGCTGCACGTGGACGCGCTCAACATGGGCCAAGCGAGTTGGCACGATGAAGCGAATATCCGTCTGGGCTGGCGCTGGTGGAAGGTCAATGAGGATGGAAGCGAGACCGAACAGCCGAAGTACGAAGGCCGTGCTCCCCTGCTCGGCCACATCTTCGGTTCCACCAAGCCAGGGCTTGGGTACGCGTTCGCCGGGCATCTCAGAGCACCGGACGAGCCCGGACGCTATGTCGTGCGCGTCTCCATGCTAATGGAGCTGGTGGCCTGGTTCAGTATCGATCCCATCGAGATCGAGGTCATCGTCAGGCCGGCGAATGCGTAATCTCTGGCTCGACGCCGAGATCCTGAACATACGCGTCCGTTGCACGACGTGAAGTCTCAAGATCTGAACGGTTTGATCCAGCGATATCGTTGGAACATTCGTGCGCATTTCAGCAGTGCGGCGACAAGAGACGTGGTATGCGCGCCCTCCTGACGAGCGCAGGCGCCCTGAAGCGCCCACGGTGGACTGCCGACGCCGCAGTTGCGCTGCTCTATGCGGCCAGCGCCCTTGCATTTACCTACCCGCTGTGGCTCGACCCGGGAAGCCACATCGCCTATAAGGCCAGCGGCGATCAACTCTGGGTTTTGAGTCTTCTGGAATGGATGAGAACGGCACTCTTCTCCAGACCCGACGAGTTCTTCGCAGGCAATTTCTACTTTGGGTCGGGTGGCGCGATGTTTGGATCCGATCTGATGCTTGGGTATCTTCCGATCTACGGGCCGCTGGCGTGGGTCACCCAGAATCCGGTTTTGGCTTATAGCCTCACGCACATCGCGGCCTACGCCCTCAACGCCGGCGCGATGTACGCAGCCGTCCTCGTGCTGACTCGATCGCGTCCTGGCGCCCTGCTGGCAGGCGCAATCTATGCGTTCGGGCCGCTGCAGTTGGCGTACTCGAACCACTTCCAATTCCTGGGCGCCTGGTGGCTGCCGCTGGTGCTGCTGTTCGGCGTCCGCGTCTGGCGCGGCGGCGGCTGGCTGGATTTCGGGCTGGCGACGCTGATGGTTTGGGTCCAGTTCGTCACAAACGCGCATCTGGGGCTGATAGCCGCCATGGTCTTCGCGGCGTTCGTGGCGCTGCCGGCCGTTTACCGGGTCGCGAGCGAACGCAATGTTCGGCTAGGCCTAGGCATGGTCGCCTCCGGCACCTTGGTCACCGCACCGTTTATCCCGATCGTGCAGGGCTATCTGAGTTTCAGCGAGGCCTGGCGCCTCGACCGGGATATCACCGAGGTCCAGTTCTGGTCGGTGCAGCTGCGGGATTACCTGTCGCCGAATGGGCGGCTGCAGTGGTATGGCGCGCTGATGGAGCGCTTTCCGGTGCCGCGCGGGGAACACCGGGTATTCCCGGGGTTCGTGCCGCCACTTCTGGCGGCCGTGGGCGTGGGCGCCGGTCTCGTTGGGCAGCGAGCCACGGGCAAGGGGTTGCGAATCGTCACCATCCTGCTCGTCATGCTGGCCGCAGCCGGCGTGTTGTTCTCGCTCGGCACGCACTGGAAGCGACACGAGGTCGTCAGCGACATTGCGCTGCCGTACCTGCAGTTGTTTCAACACGTCCCGGCCTTCCAGGGAATCCGGATTGTCGCTCGATTCTCACTGCTGGCGCACTTTGCGATCGCCGTGCTGGCCGGCATTGGGATGTACGCGATCACACGCGGCCTGTCGGGACGATGGGCGGTAGCGCCACTGGTCGGCCTGGTAGCGACCGCGCTGGTTTTGGTCGAGGCCGCCCCCAGGCCACTCAGCACCTTTGAGATTCCAACCGACCCGCCGTTGCGCGCCGCGCTTCGAGATGCGAGGCCAGGCCCAATGATTTTCGTTCCGGTCTCGCAACAGGACGAGGTGTGGCGGCTCTGGATGACCACCGAGACCGGCGCCGGGCCGATCGTCAACGGGTATTCAGGACACATCTGGAAGCAGTACTGGTTCTTCCGCGATCAGACTCAGGATCTGATATCCAGCCAACTGCCGAGCCTGGCCGCTGGTCTGCAGGCCTATGGGATCCGGGCAGTCGCGGTTGACCTTGGGCGAGCGAGCGACCAGGACCGCGCGGCATGGGAGACCCTCGCACGAGGTCCGTGGGTTGTCGACGTGAAGCGAGTTGCGCAACACCTGCTCATCACCCTGGACGATCCCGCGAGTCCAGCCGCGCATCGCTGGACGGATCTGGATAGCACGCTGCTTGCCGACGTGGTTGAGCCGGCCGCCGGTTTCACCGGCATGCTGGTTCTACACAACCCGACCACGGCTGCCTGGACACCGCCGGGCGACCCGCGGGTACGCCGAGTGCGGGTGGAGTGGGTTCGGGCAGACGGATCAGTCGAGCTTGAGCATGAGACCGACGTACTGCCGTCGCCGTTCCTGGGGCCAGGGCAAATGCACGTGACCCCCATGCACGTGTTCACGCCCACCGAGTCCAACAACTATGTGCTGCGTGCGACCACTGATGACGAAGTCATGTTCGAACGTAGCGTGCTGGTGGCGCCCGTGCAGCCGGTGGCTTATGCAGGTAGCGCGAAGGGTATGGCGGCTGGTTTGAGGCTACGAACGCCGGCGAGCATGACCCTAACGCCCCGGGAGCGGGCGCCGCTGCACGTCGACGCCTTCAACACTGGGCAGAAGAATTGGGACGCTGCGGAGGCGAACGTGCGTTTTGGGTGGCGTTGGTGGAAGATCAATGACGACGGCAGCGAGACCGAGCAGCCGCAATACGAAGACCGCCTGATCATGCTGAGCCACGTCTACTACAGCATTCCGCCAGGGCGCGGGTACGCGTTCGCCGGGCAGCTGCGTGCGCCGGACGAGCCAGGCCGCTACGTGGTGCGGGCCTCCATGCTGGTGGAACTCGTTGGGTGGTTCGAGAACGATCCGGTGGAGATCGAGGTGATCGTCACGCCGGCTGGCGGGTAACCGCGGGCGAGCGCGGTCCGAGCTGGATGAAGACTTCGCCATTGTCGATTTCGACGGGATAGGCGCGCAGGCGTTCACGGCGACCGCGGATGCGGCGGCCGGTTTCGAGATCAAATTCCATGCCGTGCCAGGGGCAGATGAGCACGCGGCCTTCGAGGACCCAGGCCAACCGCCAGTCGGTGTCGGCGGTTGCGACGAGGGTGCCGCTGACGGGGCCCGTGCAGACGGGGCCCTGCTGGTGGGGACAGCGGTTGCGGTAGGCACGGAAGCCGTCGTCCAAGCGGAACACGGCGATTTCGATGTCGCCGTGCTTCACAAAGGCCGGCTGGCCGGGCTTGATTGCATCCGCCGACCCAACGCGGATGCGGGCCATCAGGCGACGGGTACGGGGACCGGCAGCTTGAAGAGGCGGCGGGCGGTTTCGCCCATGATGTTGCGCTTGAGCTCGGCGTCGAAGGGCATGCTCATGACTTTGCGCGGATGGTCGAAGTCGTGGTGCGGCCAGTCGGAGGCGAAGATGACCTGATCGCGTCCGTCGAACAAGTCGATCATGGTTAGCAGGTCGCGGGCGCGTTCGGGTTCCTCGATGGGCTGGGTGCAGAAGTACATCTGCCGGATGTAGTCGCTGGGGGGACGCTCCAGGAAGGGCGCAGACGTGGGGAGTTCGGCGTATTCCTTGTCCAGACGCCACATGACGAAGGGCACCCAGGAGACGCCGCCTTCGGTGAAGACGACTTCGAGGTCGGGGTACCGAACCGGCACGCCGGTACTGATCATCGTGAACAGGTTGGCCATCAGGGCGAACTCATGGTTGATGGGGTGGCGGACCATGCGGGACTCAACGTGCTCCAGGTTGAACGGGAAGGTGGGGTGGATGATGCCGACGCTGTGGAGCATGACCGGCAGGCCCATCTCCTCGGCCGCTTCGTAGATCGGGTCGTACATGCGGTCGCCCCAGAGCGGACGCAGGCCGGCGACGGGCAGGTAGACGGCGACGAAGCGGTCGTCGGCTCCGTAGGTGCGGATCTGTTCGGCGGAGCCATGCGGGTCCTGGGGCACGGCCAGGACGGCGCCATACAAGCCCTCTTCGCGGCTCACCCAGGCGTCGGCCAGCCAGGCGTTGTAGGCGCGGCCCAGGGCCGCCGCGTAGTCAACGTGGGGGAACACGGCAATCTTGAGCAGGTTGTCGGGGAACAGGATGCCGACGTCGATGGATAGTTCGTCCAGGTCGTCGCGCATCTGCCGGGCCGAGGTCACGGTTCGGTTGCCGAGCCCGCGGTCGGGGAACGGGGGATCGATGCTGAGGATGGGCGCGTAGCCGGGAATGTCCAGGTAGCGCTGGGGGCTGCGGCCCAGCAGCTCAAGCGAGCGGCGCCAGGGCATGTCGATGTAGGGCGCGAGCGCCTCGGGCGGTTCGTTGGCGTGCACGTCGCAGTCGACGATCAAAACATCGTCCAGACCGAGCGGCTTTCTGAAGTCCGGTGTCATAAGCTCCGTACCCGTCCCCCAACGGCTTGGGATTGTAGCCCGCGCCCTTCGGCCAAGCGCCAAGAACCCCCGAGGCACTTGACGTCACTCATCTACTATCGGCCGAGGATCCGAGTAACTCCGTCACCCCTACCGACGCCGGCTTCCCACGTTCAATCTTTCGCGTCAAGATATTGCAGAATCGCCAGCTCCACGGTATCGTCTACCTATACACTCGTTACCAACCACTCAGCAAGAACTGCCGTACGTCCCGATGCGTTCCTCACAAGTCAAAGTCTGAGTCGCGGTTAGGTCGAGAAAAACACTGGAACGACTGCCTTGCCACCAAGCGTACAGACTCAACGCGACAATCTCTCGATTGGTCTATATCTCGCCCACAGCACATTCGGGGCTACGTTCAATGACATACTTCAAGTAGCCTTGGGATATTCCCCCGGTAGCGGTCGCCCAATCGAAGACTATGAGAGACGATTCCGGAATGCACAACTCGCGGGAAGGAATGCCTTCGAACGAAGAACTTCGGGCTACTTCACATTTAACGCAATGCCGTTCGGGCGCGCGTACATTTATAAATCCCCATGGTACATTTGGATAAACCCACAGTCTGGTCAACCCCAAACAGTACCGTTGCCTGTTGGGGACTTAGCATCGATGCGGAGGCTTAGGGCCCAGGATCTCGACACTCGTCAGGCGACAACCAGAAGTGTTCAGGCCGCTGACCATATCGAGGAGCAACGACAGGCTCTTCAACGCCAAGATTGGCACGCCTTACGAGAAGTCCATGGAAGAATGATTGAAGACGGCAGTCTTGGCGAGCTTCTCTCGGGATACTACGGCCTCCCATACGAAGACATTCCAGATCTCATCGACCAACTTGCAAGTCGCGGCGTGTTGTTTCAGTTTCAGAGACAAGCCAGGTATATTCGACGACATAATCGCCGTCTGAGCCAAGCTTACACAGCATTCGGCCGCCAATTGACAAACTGGGCGATGTTGCAGACCGGTGTACCCAATAACGCTCCCCAATTGGCCCTGCAACAGGCACAAGGCCGACTAGCCAACTTATGAGGTCGAAACGGAGTGCACGATGAGAGTCGATGACTTCCAGGCTCTTGTGGCACGCCCTGTCGAAGAGTGGTATGGCGCGATCGCAGAAGTTCCCTGCGAACTGATCAGGCCAGACCCTGAGAATCTCAGGAGGGATTTCGATGAAGATGACCTCATTGACTTGGGAAAGAACATTACACTAGTCGGGCAGTTGGACGAAATCACCGTGTTCCCGATTCTTAGCGGTCGATCGGCATGGGATGGCTACTTCGACCTGCATGATGGCGAGCGAAGATGGCGCGCCTCAAAATTAGTCAAATTGCCGACCCTGAGAGCGAAAATAGTACACAGACCGTCAACCAGAGATCTGACCTTTAAGAAGGTTAGTAGAGTTCTTCAAACTCGTACACTCAAGCCAGAGACGAAGTTGGCTGCGCTGAAGAAATCCCTATCCGACTTGGGGATTTTTGATAGCCCGGACGAATGGGGTTCCCTCAGAGAGCAACTCGGTGGTGGACCGGAGTGGCCTCAATTGGTAAGGACACTACGCTTGGATTGTTCGGTTCTCGCTATGTTTGAGGATGGACTGATAAACTTCACGATGGCTCATTCCGTTGGCCGACTTGCTACCGAGCTACAAGCTCAAGTAGCGGAGTTCGTAGTGGTAAACAAGATTAGTGGTAGATTCCTCGCAACTCAGATCGTACCCTATCTGCTAGTGCACCCTGAGGCTAGTCCGGCGCAAGCCTTCGAGCACGCTCGCGTGGGAGGGTGGAAACAGCACAGCAACCGACAATCCAGTACAGGTGAAACCCTTTCTAATCAGGCTCAGTTGGAGAGATTTCTTGATGCATGCGTGACTTGGGAGAGAGCTTGGGAAACTGTCGTGATTGATGGCCTTGTGCACACTATCACAGACAATCCACAATATATGCATCGCTTGAAAGACGCAAGTCGACGAATTCAAGAAAGAGCAGAAGCGTTAACGGAGAGAATGAGTGCCCCGACACAAGAGTCTTCTGGTCATCATGGGTCTTTGCTTCCAGCTCAAGAACGACACATCCTGACCGACGCGGCGGCGGAACTGGAGGCACAGGCGCACTGAGCTTTTCCCGCTGGCTTCGGGCCTCTCACCTCACATGACCCAACGAGCACGCACGACAGCCCAGATTTGTTACTGCCTCTTCCTGGGCCTCAGAGATCATTTCCATGTCTTTGTACTTTCGATCATAACTTCGCCCAGCATTCCAAGCACTTATGGGTTCAAGTGAGGCTGATGATGATTTCTCGTAGGCAGCCACTAGACCGGCAATGCTGAGTTTGACTTGCGCTCGCGGGGCGTCATAGGTTGCAGACGCCATTGCCTTCCGGGCAGAAGGAGCTAACCATGGCCGAGAAGACACGAGTGGTGATTGTTGGCGGCGGGCATAACGGGCTGGTTGCCGCCGGGTATCTCGGACGGGCCGGACTGGACGTGCAGGTGCTGGAGCGCCGGGACGTGGTGGGCGGCGCGGCGGTGACCGAGGAGTGGTTCCCCGGCTTTTGGATCTCCACCTGCTCCTACGTGTGCCACATCCTGCAGCAGAAGGTGATTGACGAGCTGGAGCTGCGGAAGCACGGGTTTCACGTCTACCCGCTGGACCCGATGCGCCTGCATCCGTTTCCCGATGGACGGGCGATCTCGCTATGGCACGACGACGAGAAGACGGCGGAGGAGATCCGCAAGTTCTCGCCGGAAGATGCGGACGCGTGGCTGGACTGGGCGGATTTCTGGCACCGGGCGGTGCGGATCCTGAGCGACTACTACCTGGGTCCGCCGCCGTCGCTGGCCGAGATCTCTGAGCGGTTCAAGGACGAGGAAGAAGAGGAGTTGCTGGAAACGCTGCTGACCGTTCCGCTACGCGACCTGATCGACCGCACCTTCGTGTCGGAGGAGATGAAGGCGGCGGCAAGCATCGGCGCGATGGACATTGGGAACATCAGCGCGCCGGGCAGCGCCTACATCACCGCGCTGTACCGGTTCAGCGCCTACCGGAAAGACACCGAGAACTACGGGATCGTGCGCGGCGGGATGGGGTCCATCACGCAGTCGATGGCCCGCTCAGCGGAGGCGGCTGGGGTGTCGATCCGGACCGGCGCCGAGGTGCAGCGCATCCTGACGCAGGACGGACGGGCCACGGGCGTGGAACTGGCCAACGGCGAGGTGATCGAAGCCGACCTGGTGCTGTCGAATGCCGATCCAAAGCGGACGTTCCTGAAGCTGCTGGACGGGGCCGACGTGGGTCAGGATGTTGTAGACGAGGTGGAGGCCCTGAAAACGCAGTCGGCCTCCGTGAAGTTCCTGTGCGCGATGCGGGAGTTGCCGGACTTCTCACGCCACCTGGGCGATGACTACGACCCGAAGCACCTGGCGATGATCAACCTGTGCCCAACGGTTGATCACTGCGAGTTGAGCTGGGGCGACGCGACGAACGGACGAGTTCCCGACACGCCGATCATCCAGGTGCAGATTCCGTCGGTGTACGACCCATCGGTGGCGCCGGAGGGGCAGCACGTGCTGTCGATGTGGGTGTTCTTTGTGCCGTCGCACATCAAGGACGGCTCGTGGTCGGAGATGCGGCAGGCGTTTGGGGAACGGCTGATCGACGAGATGTGCCGCTACGCGCCGAACTTCCGGGACGCGATTATCGACTGGACGCTGCTGACGCCGGAGGACATTGAAGAACGGATCGGTCTGACCGACGGGAACATCCGGCACATCGACATGATTCCGCAGCAGATGATGTCGCGAAGGCCGCTGCCCGGCTGGTCGGACTACCGGACACCGATCAAGGGGCTGTACCTGTGCGGCGCCGGAACGCATCCCGGCGGCGAGGTGACGGGTGCGCCGGGGCATAACGCGGCGCATGTGGTGCTGGAGGCGCTGGGGAAGTAAGTAAGCGGCACGTGACGGTCTGCCAGGGACGCGTTAGCTGCGGGGCTACCGAGCCGCCGTGAGACGTGGTTTCGGTTAGCGAGTGGTCGTGCCGTACATTTCGCGGACCATGCAGAGGATGTCGGCGGGGATGTAGCGGGCTTCGGCCTTGGTTTGGATGTGGGTGGGGATGCCGTGGAGGGCTTCGGCGATGGGGCCGGCGATGGCGGCTAGCGTGTCGGAGTCGCCGCCGAGGGAAATCGCGTTGCGGATGGCGTCTTCGAAGCTGTCGGACTCGAGGGCGCAGGTGATGGCTTCGGGCACGGTGGTCTGGCAGATCTCGTTGAACTTGTAGCCGGGTCGAATGTCGTCGACGGTGCGGTTGAGGTCGTAGTCGTAGGCAGCGGCGATGGCTGAGCGGATGGCAGGAGCCGGCTCACCCTGGAAGGCCAGCCAGATGGCGTGGACGGTGGCGCGGGCGCCCTTTAGGCCTTCGGGGTGGTTGTGGGTAACGGCGGTGACGAGGTCGGACGAGTCCAGCGCGGCGGAGAGGCTGTCGCGGTTCAGGTAGGCGGCGGGCGAGACGCGCATGGCGGCGCCGTTGCCGAAGCTGTTGTAAGGCTGGGGCGGGTCCATCCAGATCCAGGACCTGAACGAGCCGCCATAGCTCTCGTCAGGGTAGCGGCGACACCACTCCTGGAGGGTTGGGGCCGGCGATCGGTCGTGCAGCAGCGCGTCGGCGACGGCGGCGGTGCAGACGGAGTCGTCGGTGATGACGCCCTTGTCGTTGAAGAACTCGAATGACTTGGTCTTGATGCGTTTCCACTCGTAGACCGAGCCGACGATGTCGCCGATGATCGCGCCGATCACGTTGTGCTCCTGTCGCAGGCAGCCTCTGACTTCAACCTCGTCATCCCGAATAGGGCACCTGAGGACGAGATTGGTGTCAATTCTCCTCGCTCCCCAAGCACGTTTGGCGTCGATGCACTGGCTTTCGCGTGCTTCGCGTTTCGCGACACCCCATCAGATTACTGGGGACGACCGGAATGCCCCACAGAGTCGCATGAACACTCCAGGCCGAACGACACGCGGACTATCCAGACCGCCCCGCATCGTCGCTGGCGCAGGCGGCTTTTCCCCTTAGTCTGTCGCCCGGAAGGCGTCGCACCTCTACGGAGATGGCGACAAGGCTTCGCCGAGAACTATTGGCAGTGGTGCCTTCATGGGCGCAGTAATAAGCACGTATGAAGTCGATGCCGATCAATACTACCAATCGACGAGGCGAGGAAGCACATTTTCGCACCGTGCTATGTCCAACTATTCGACAAGCGATCGAGCGCCGACAGCGCTTACCAACCTGCTCACTCCGAACCGCGTGTCCGACCAGAGGATCGCCTGCTTCGGCTATGCGTGCTTTGTGCCTGGCGCGAAGTCAAGCGCGAAGGTTAGCACGCCGCGACCCAAACTGCGGCAAACCAAACCACCATCAAGCTTGACAGCAGGAGGCACATGGGCATATAACGACGGGTAGGATCCGCGCTATCTGGTCCACACAGATCAACACAGACAGGACACTTTGTCAAGCATGGGACGGCCGACAGCGACGCAAGAAGATACACCCGGAAACTGCAAGCGTCCATCGAACGATCACTGTGGCACCGTACTGCGCGAGCTATCCGCGGTGAACAAGCTATAAACACACCTCGATGCGAGAAACGGTCCGCACACCTCAACACGTCCATCACGAGGCAGACACACGCTCGTCACATCGATGTGCTGGCGAACGATAAAGCAAGCACGCCAGCGGACCTTCCACGCTCTGGTACAACGCCAGCACTTTCTTGATGTGAACCCACGATTGTCTTGCTCGACACTCTACCCTGCCAAGATGTCAATACCCCGACTCAAAGTTCTTTGGATCGTCGCGCAGCCTTCGTAAAAACGTCAGAAGTCCATAGTTCAGGAGAACGCTAAATGGCTCGCCGTCGACGAAGTCGTCCTCAGCCCAGTCGTCGCCAAGGGACTCGAACAAAGCGAGCGACGCTGTTCTATGCTTACCCATCCCGACCACCCGACGTAGACGAGACTATCACGAGAACTCTGGATCATCTGAAGCGTATTTCCGACTTTAGAGATGAGAATATCCGATTCCGACTATGGCCTGACGTGCCAGTATCGGGGCGTGTACTAATCAACCAAATCACGGAACACATATATCGTAGCGTCGTCTTCGCCTGCGACGTGACCTATGCCAACCGCAACGTCGCCTTCGAACTTGGATATGCAATCGGCAAATTCAAGAGAATTTGCCTTTCCCTGGACACCTCCATAAAGAATTCCAGGCTAGACTTCAATCGTTCCTATGCAGGCATGTTGGGCATCGGGTATGCCGCCTACGAAAACCACAACGATCTCGCCAAAATCCTCATGAATGAAAAACCTTGGAATAACGTCAAAGACGACATTCTAGGCGACACCATCCGTAATCTAGCACCGCATTCGGAAGATCCGACGCTTCTCTATGTCATGCCACCGCTGCGCACCAACTCCGTAGTTGCCGTACGTGAGCACCTTGACCGCTCGATGTTCTCGCGCTCACTCATCATTGACGATCCCACCGAGATATCGGGGGCAGCGCTCGAGTGGTATGCAGAGAAGGTAACGCAGTCTGACGCTGTTCTAGTTCACTTTCTAGCAGACAATCACCGCATGGCGTCAAACCATAACACCAAAGCTTCCTGGGTCGCCGGACTAGCCCATGCCATGCAAACGCCGTTACTAATGCTTGCACACATGCCCTACACCTGCCCGACCGACTACCAAACGCTTCTTCGTCAGCATGAATCCACGTTTAGGTGCATAGATCTACTCGATACATGGATAGAATCACTTGAAATACGAAGACGTCGACCGCGGCGTCCGCTTCAGAACCTGCCTGGGACCTCCGACCGATTACGGCTGCGAGACATAGCGCTCGGTGAACCAGTTGCGGAGAATGAAAGATCAAGGTTAGATCAGTATTTCGTCGAAACAACTTCGTTCTACGAAGCACAGAGGGCCGATGTCTCTATCTTTGTTGGAAGAAAGGGAACAGGAAAGACAGCGTCGCTCGTCGCCCTCGATGCAGCATATCGTCGTGACAAGCGCAATCACGTATGTACAGTACAACCCGTAGGATACGAGGTCGACGGGTTGATACGCCTGCTATCCGAAGATTGGCGTTCTGCGGAGCGAGGGTTCCTTATCGAAAGTCTCTGGAAATTCCTAATATATACCGAACTCGCATCGAGTGTTCAGGATTCCATCAACGCCCGACCGTTACACTACAGTCCAACCGAGAACGAACAAATGCTCATTGAGGACATTACTAACCACGGCGATGTTCTCCTTGCTCCGTTTTCTCAACGCTTGGATAGAGCTGTTCGACAGCTCACCAATACAGCCGCCGGAAGTGATGCGCAAAGCCAGCGAGCTCGCATCAGCGAACATCTTCACATTGAGCATCTTGGACGCCTACGTCGGATTCTCGGGCTTGTACTTGGCGACCGAGAAAGAGTAGTTATTCTCATTGACAACCTGGATCACCAGTGGCGCGTCGGAACCGACACACATGCGCTGTCAGCACTACTTCTCGGTCTACTCAGGGTTACGCAAGATATTGTCTATGACTTTCGGCAGGAACGTCAGGATAGACGCCCCGTGAACGTCTCCCTCACAACTTTTATACGTAGTGACATTTTCGCCCATCTTGAGCCTCTCGCGGCGGAGCAAGACAAGTGGCCAATCCGCCGGATCACCTGGAATGATTCCAGTCTCTTGATTAGGGTTATTGAAGAACGATTCGCGCAGGCGGGACATACCTCGATCGCACCCGAGTCGATCTGGGCGAACGCATTTCCAACAGCAATAAACGACGTAACGCCTAAGGAGTTCATTATCGGAAACACTTTGCCAAGGCCACGGGATGTGATCTTCATGGCCAAGGAGGCAATTGCGATTGCGGTGAATCGAAATCATGATTCTGTTACTGAGGAAGACATGCTGCTCGCACGCAAGAGATATTCGAGCTACGTATTTGGCTCCATATTGGCCGAAGATGATCCAGAACGAGACATGATGGAAGCAGTCCTGTTCGAGTTTGCAGGCGCCTCAAAGACTCTTCAAGATTCAGAAGTCCGAGCCCGAATACAGCAAGCCGGAGTTTCGGAGTCCGACATCGGCTTCTATGTGACATTGCTTTGTGATGTCAATTTCCTAGGAATAATGACGGCGACCGGATATGCCTTTTCAGATGACGAGAACGAAAGACACATCCTGTTAGGAATGGCGACCAGAATTATCTTTGAAAGGCATCTTAGTGAAGCTTCCTTTCAGATACACCCTGCATTCTACGACGTGCTGCAGGTAGAGTAGGTGGCCTGACATTCGAGTCATGTTGCCGTTTCTGAGTCAGAAATTGCGTATCATCTGAGGCCCACTCGTAGACCGAGCCGACGATGTCGCCGATGATCGCGCCGATCATGTTGTGCTCCTGTGGTCGCCGTTAGCGTCGGCGGCATTCATTGCCGACGAAAGTGATCTTCAGCTATTGAGGGGAAGGCGAATCGTCACGGTGACACCTTGCCCAGGCCCGTCACTTGCCACGGCGATTGTGCCCGCGTGTGCTTCGACTATAGATCGGGCGATGGCCAATCCCAGACCTGTGCCGCCTATCCCACGACTACGAGACTGGTCACTTCGATAGAAGCGGTCGAAGACGAGGGGCAGGTCTGCGGCGTGAATGCCGATCCCGTCATCGATGATCGAGATAGCCAATGCTTCGCCGCTTTCCAGCTCGGCCTTCACCCCGATATTTCCGCCGGCATCGGTGTACTGAATGGCGTTGCTGAGGACGTTTCCAAATGCCTGACTCATGCGCATCCGGTCGAGGTGGATGGCCGGCAGCTTGGCGGCTACCTGCAGCGACAATTCAATCTGCCGAGTTTGAGCCTGTGGCCGCCAGCGCGGCATCTCTGCGCTGAGTAGCTCGTAAATCGAACTTGCTTCAAGCGCCAGTGTTAACTCGCCATAGTCGGTCTCCGCAAGCGAATTAAGATCAGTTACCAGACCGCGTAGTCTATCCACCTCCTGGATAATGTGGTCGGAGGCGCTCTCAGGCGTCTGAAGACCATCACACAGCGCTCTTGCTTCGAGCTGGATGACGCTCAGTGGCGTATTGAGCTGATGAGAGACATCGTTCACGAGCCGTCTACGGAGGTCGCGCTGACTCTCCAAGCTGGACGACATCTGGTTGAAGGCCGCGCTCATCTGTCCCAACTCATCCGAGGATGTGACTGGCAAATGGGTAGTATTTCCCTGAGCAATTGCCTGGGTTGCTTTCGTCAGCGCTGTCACCGGTTCTGTGATACGCCTGGATAGCCAAGCGGCCAGCAATATGCCAATGCCCACCGTCAGCAGACCGCCGATACCGGTGATATACAGAAGCGCATTGAGGAATCCGTGCGACTCTCTCGATAGGAAGTCATGGTTTACATCCACGTAGACGTGGCCTACCGGCTGGTTGGTGGTTAACTCGAACACTGTCTCGCGATGTCCGTTCAGCTTGGTCGCCGCGGCACCCGATACCAGCTCAGACAGGTTGTCCATCACCACGCGCCCATCGACTCCCACGATGACAATTCGTATCGGATCTCTATGGAAGAGCTCGAGGGATTCGCCTTCATGTCCTTCAGATCGTTCTCTCGGCAGTTCTGCATCGTAGATGTATCCAGCCTCAGACAGCGGCCGGTCCACCGTTTGCCAGCCACCGGCCGTGGTGTACTCGCGACTGAGACTCCGGGCCAGGCGACTCGCCTGACGATCGCCTATCTCGTCCACGAACACGCCCAGGCGCGACTGGGTGGTGCAATAGCCCACCGCGACGCTGATGACGACGGTAAGAAGGATGACAAAGACGATTGCTGCCATGATTCGCCAGCGCAGCGACATCACTCGCCCCTTACCACGAACTTGTAGCCAACACCGTAGACCGTCTGAATGGGGTGGGTCCCATGCCGGCCGATCTGCTTGCGCAAGCGTGTGATCTGGCTGTCGATAGCGCGGTCGAACCCAACGAATTCCTGGCTGTAGGTCAGCGCGATCAGCTGATCGCGGGTGAGCACCTGGTTGGGATGACGCATAAAGGTTGCCAGGAGAGCAATTTGCTTCTGGCTTAGCGATATGGGTTCTCCATTGATCGTTACGCTGCGGTCATTCTCATTCAGTGTGATGTTGTCGCGCTCCAGAACCTGCTGAACTCTGCCTTTAACGCGACGAAGCACGGCGTCGGCGCGGGCAATGACTTCGCCGGGATCGAATGGCTTGACGATGTAGTCGTCGGCTCCGCTCTCCAGTCCGATGATTCGATCGGCGTGGGCTTCCCTGGCGGTGAGCATGATTATTGGAACGTCTGACTCTCGGCGCAGAATTCTGCACAACTGGACTCCGTCGAGACGAGGAAGCATGAGGTCGAGGACTATCAGGTCTGGAGTCAGGGTACGGGCCTGCGCCAGCCCGGATTCTCCATTATTTGCAACCTGGACGGAGTATCCGGCGCGCTCGAAATACACCTTAAGCCAGTTCGCGATCCGCGCATCGTCTTCGATTATCAATACGGTGGCACTCATCGCCAGTCCCCTAAGAGCCGTCTTGGACGCGGCGCCTCATTGAGGCGCCGCGTCCATCTGCGGGGTACTCCCGTGGCCAGAATATATCCGTTGAGATTTCGACAGCTTCCCTTGGATTGGCCCTAGCCGCCTCCGCTCCGCTCGCCGCCAGAGCCGTGCTCGCCGCCGGACTCTCCGCCGCCACCATGCTCACCGCCGCCTTCACCGCCCGACTGGCCCCCCTCGTCTCCGCCAGCAACTTCGGCATGTGCTATCCATCCAGTGAATGCCGCCGGTGTCGCAGGCAGGGTGATCGCCACCACCGCGCCCGGCGCCATGTCCGTCGGCGTGGTCGGACCGAGTTCCGTGCCGTTCGAAAGGTGAACTTCGATCCTGACACGGTCCAGAACGCCGTTGGTCGTGTTCTCCACGGTGCCTTTGAAGGAGTTGCTGGGAGCGTCGTAGTTCAGGATCAGCCGGGCGCCACTGCGAACTGCATCGAAGGACTCATCCAGCGCCAGATTGGCGCCGCTGCCTTCTTCGCTACCTGATGCAGCGGATTCACCACCGCTTTCACCACCGGCGCCTTCGCCACCGCTGCCTTCAGCGCCTTCTCCTCCGGTGTGAGGTACAGGGCCAGGGCCGCCACAGTCGAACACTTCCAGGTGAACGACGTATCCATCGTAAGATACCCCAGCAAGATTCGGTTCACTGGCAACCGACAGGCTGGACGTTGCTTCCTGTCCAGGGTTCAGATCTCCCAGCTTGTCGGGGCCAAGTTCCCCTACTGTCTTTGTTCCTGACTTCAAGTGGGGTTCAACTTGCACGTAGCATAGCGTCTGTGCGAGCGTGTTTCGTACCGTTGCGTGGGTAGTCTGAGCTGCTGCATCGTACTGCGCGGAAACGGCTAGTCCGCCGAGAACGCCGTTCCACGACTGTCCGAGAGGAGTGATCGGGCTCGACATAGCGGCTTCCCTGCTCTCCGCACCGCCTCCAGAACCGGTACTGCTCCCTCCACCGACCGACTGGCTTCCCTCGCCTCCGCTACCAACCTCGGCATGCGCTATCCATCCGGTAAACGAGGCCTGCGTCGCGGGTAGGGTGATCGCCGCCACCTCGCCCGGCGCCAAGTCCACCGGAGTCGTCGGGCCAAGCTCCGTTCCGTTCGAAAGGTGCACTTCGATTCTGACCTGGCCCAGGACGTTGTTAGTCGTGTTCTCCACGGTTCCTTTGAAAGAATTGCTGGGAGCGTCGTAGTTCAAGATCAGCCGGGCGCCGCTGCGCACTGCATCAAAGGTCTCGTCCGGTGCCAGATTAGCGCCACTACCTTCTTCGCTGCCGGATGCAGCGGACTCACCACCGCTTTCACCACCAGAGTCGACACCTTGTCCGGTGTCGCCTGTACAGCCACTGAGTATCACCGCGCAGAGTACGGCTCCCAGGACCGACCCAACCAGGAACGCTTTCGTCATCAGTTTCCTGCCGATCATCGCTCCACCTCTTTCGTGAAGTTTCTTTTCCACAAGTCACGGTAGCGATGAAATGTCGCAGAAATATGTCGTCATCAGCCGGGACTTGAACCTCCGTGTCCTTCGACGGCGAGGGGCTATGGAACTGTCGGCTAGACCCGAAATGGGGTGCGAACGCACGAAGCGGCGTCGGCTGGGAGCGCGGGTGGTGGAGCAGGAGCTGTTCGGCGAGCTGGCGGTGATCGGCGGCCTGGCCGTGGCGACGACGTTGGGCCTGCACCGCCTAGGTCTTCCGGCGACGGCTGGCTTCCTGGTAACCGGCGCTATCGCCGGACCCTACGGTCCTGGCCTGGTGAGCGACGCGCATCGCATCGAGCAGATCGCGGAGATCGGCGTGATTCTGCTGCTGTTCGCGATCGGGCTGGAGTTTTCGCTGTCGCGCTGGAGGCCGTCTGGGCGTTGACGCGCGCGACGCTTGCCATGGGCGGGCTGCTCTTGGTGGCGCGATTCCTGCTTCCACGAATACTCCGCGCTGTTGACGCCACCCGCACGCGCGAGGTGTTTCTGCTGACGGTGATTTCCATTGCCCTGGGCTCGGCCTGGCTGATGAGTCAGCTGGGGCTTTCGGTCGCGCTGGGAGCGTTTCTGGCGGGCATGCTGCTGGCCGACACGGAGTACAGCCACCGTGCGACAAGCGACATCATTCCGCTTCGCGACGCATTTGCGAGCTTCTTCTTCATGTCGCTTGGAATGATCTTCGACTGGCGGGTGTTCGTGGAGACGCCGATTGTCGCGGTGCTGATTACGGTGGGGATGTTAGGCGGCGCTGGCGATGCGGAATCCGGCAGGCGTGGCCTGGCGGTCCGGCGTGTACCTGGCGCAGTTCGGCGAGTTCGGATACGTGGTGCTGCTGCTGGGTGTGAGCGAGGGTCTGATTAGTTCGTCGGAGTTGCGCCTGGTTGTTACGACCGGCGTCGTGAGCATCGTGATGTCACGGCTGCTGATGCACTGGACCGGCGGCCTGCATGCGGGCGAGGCGTTGCTGCGGCCGTTGGAACGCTTGCTGCGGGCGCGGGGCATTGATGAGCCGACGGCGCAGGACGCTCGTCTCCGAGACCACGTTGTGATTGCGGGGTACGGCGTGGCCGGGCGGCTGCTGGCGCGCACGCTGGCGCAGGCCGACATTTCATACCTGATCCTGGAACTAAATACGGAGAGCGTGCGCGAGGGCCGGGGCGAGCATGCGCACATTTACTACGGCGACGTCACCAGCCCCGAGGCGCTGGCCCACGCGCGAATCAGCCACGCGCGGGTGCTCACGTTGCTGATCAACGACCGGCAGGCCGTGCGCCGGGCGATCACGGCGGCACGTGCCGAGTCGTCCGACGTGCCAATCCTCGCCCGCACCCGCTACGTGGCCGAGCGCGACGAACTGCTGGCTCTGGGCGCCAACCACGTGGTCTGCGAGGAGGTCGAGAGCGGGACGGAGATGACGGCGCGCGTGCTGAAGTTGCTGGGCCTGGACGCACCGGCGATCCGTGCCCGAATCAGCCGTACGCTTGCCTCGTCAAAATCCGACGGCCTGATCGACGCCATGGATGAGTGGATTGAGGCCGCCGACCAACAGCCCTGACTTCAGATGGCCGCGCGGACGCGTCACGGTTCTACGCGTTTGATCCCAGCTACCCGATCGAAGTCTCTGTCGTAGCTCACGATCTCCGACACGCCTTGCCGCTCCATGTGAGCCACGGCCAGGGCGTCCTCGAAGTCGAGGAACGGCGACGACGCGTAGACGTCCAGCGCGCGGAGGTAAACGCGCTTCTGGGGAAGTCGGAGCCCGCGGAGCGTAAGGATGGGAACGAGCCGACCGCGGATCTCCTCGTGGCTGAGGCGGTACGGGGCACGCGGGGATGACAGCACGTACACGACCTCGGTGACGACCGCTTCACAGGTCAGGAGTTCCTCTTCGCCCCGCTGGACTCGTTGAAATAGCCGGTAGCAGGCGTCGGCCTTCTCCTCGTCGTCCCGGGTTAGGAACCTCAGGATGACGTTGATATCCAGAAACTTCATTCCCCGCGCAGTTCCCGCGCGGTGGCCATCGCCTTGGCGTCCTTGGCGTCCCGGGACACCGCAGCGAAGTCTTCGGGGCTCGTTGAGGGCTTCACCGAGCCGTGGGCGGACTCAAGGCTGAATTGGGCGGCGGCCAATCGAACGGTCCCCGCGTCGTCGATGGTAAAGGCGACTTTGTCCCTGGGCTTGATGCCCAGCAGGCGTCGGACCTCGGCGGGAATGGTGACCTGGTTTCGCTGCGTGGTGCTGGCGGTGAATTCCCGCATAGGCGAAACAATTATTTCTTGCATGCACAATGCAACTTCACTTTATCATTGAATCCTTTGAGGTAGCAGAGTTTCACAAGATTCAATGGGCTTGGCGGGAGACGCAGCCAAGCCCCGAGAGTTCCAGCCATGCCGGCACGGGGCGGGGATGCCGAGTGGGCAGGGCGCTGGCACCATGGTTTGGCAGGGCAAGGGTTCGGATATCCGGAGGGGCTTGATGCTTGGTATCGGAGTGGTTGGACTGGGCGGGATCGCGAAGTCGCACCTGACGGCGCTGCAGATCGCCGAGGACGAGGGCTACGCGCGCTGCGTGGCCGCGGCCGACCTGGTGGAGGAGTTGAGGGAGTCGCACCGCAAGGAGTGGGAGATTCCAGCGGTGTATCCCAACCACCACAAGCTGCTGGAAGACCCGAACGTGGACGCGGTGGCGATTGTGCTGGGGCATCACCTGCACGCCGACCTGACGATCGACGCGCTGAACGCCGGACGGCACGTGCTGGTCGAGAAGCCGATGGCCAACACCGTAGAAGAATGTGACCGGATGATCGAGGCCGAGGAGGCCTCCGGCAAGACTCTGCAGATCGGGATGACGGGGCGGTTCCACCCGGCGATGCGCAAGGCGCGGGAGATTCTGGACAGCAACCAGCTGGGCCCGGTGGTTACGGCGCTGTCGCGGTTCAACAAGAACTGGGGCTACGACGGCCGCCGCTACCAGTACCGCACGCGCTGGATGGGCGGCGGGATGTGGATGGGCAACGGCGTGCACGCGGTGGACTGGCTGACGCACTGCATCGGCGCGAAGGCCGTGGCGGTGAAGGCCAAGCAGAGCACGTCCATGCACTACCAGGGGGCGGACGACGTGACGACCGCGTTCGTGCAGTACGCCAACGGCATTCCCGGCCTGCTGATGGTGGTGGGTAGCGCCCACGGTTGCGCGACGGACGGGATCGAGGCGCACTGCGCGCTGGGCGAGATTCAGTACAACGTGCGCGGCACGGTTCGGGTCGGCGTGGGCAACAAGTGGCGCGACGTGGAACACGACGGCAAGCACGGTTTCGCCGAGCAGTACCGGCACTTCGCGCAGTCGATTGACATGGGAATGCGCCCGCAGACCAGCAGTCACTACGGTCGTCACATCCTGGAGATTCTGCAGGCGGCCGAGACGTCGAGCATTACGGGCCGCGAGGTGCACCTGACCGATTACCACCGCCTGGCCTGGTAGGCGCGTGGGTGAGGACCCGGTTGCGCTGGTGATGAGACGTTGATGGCGTCCGGCGGCGCAGGGCATGTAATTCCGCCGTTCAAGGAGCGGCTGCGCGAGGCGTTGGATTCGGAGTCGCTGCCAGTGGCGCTGGGGCGCTCGCTGCCGCAATTGAGCGAGCGGCGGGACGCGGCGTTTCGCTTGCGAGACTTCAAGGGCGGGCAGGCCGACCTGGGGGGACGGCGGCGAGCGGCGCTGGAGCGGATGCCGGAGCTGGTGGAGGAGTTCACGTCGGCGGCGGAGGCGGTGGCTACCGTGGTGCATGGGCCAACGGACGCGGCGGGGGCGGTGGCGGCGGTGCTGCAGGTGCTGCATGACCACGACGTGCGGATGGTGGTCAAGAGCAAGTCGATGGCGACGGAAGAAATTGAGCTCAATCCGGCGCTGGAAGACGACGGGATCGAGGTGGTCGAAACCGACCTGGGCGAGTTCCTGGTACAGGTGGCGGGCGAACGGCCGTCGCACATCATCGCGCCGGCGCTGCACATCACGCGCGAGCGCGCGGCTGAGCTGATCAGCAAGGCCACCGGGGAAGACCTGCCGCCGGATCCGGACGTGCTGGTGGGGGCGGCGGCGCGGCATTTGCGCAGTCGGTTCATCGACGCCGGCGCGGGAATCACGGGCGCGAACGCGCTGGTGGCCGAGACCGGCACGGTGATGCTGGTGAGCAACGAGGGCAACGCGCGGCTGGCCAGCGCGCTGCCGCCGGTCCACATCGTGATTGCCGGGATCGACAAGCTGGTGCCCTCGCTGGCCGACGCGACGACGATGCTGGAGAGCCTGCCGCGCAGTGCCACCGGCCAGCCGATCTCGACGTACGTTTCGTTCATTTCGGGTCCGAGCCGCAGCGCCGACATCGAGTTGTCGCTGTCGCTGGGCGTGCACGGACCGCGCCACGTGCACATCGTGCTGCTGGACAACGGGCGGGAAGCGATCCGCGCCAACCCGCGAATGCGGGCGGCGCTGCAGTGCGTGCGCTGCGGGGCCTGTTCGAACGTGTGCCCGGTCTACCAGCAGGTGGGCGGGCACGCGATGGGGCACATCTACACGGGTCCGATCGGGCTGCTGGTGACGCCGTACCACCACGGGCTGGACCACGTGGCGGGGCCGCAGTCGCTGTGCGCCGGCTGCGGAGCTTGCGCGAGCGTGTGCCCGGCGGGCATTCCGATTCCGGACCTGATCCTGGACGTTCGCGAGCGGGCAGTGGCGGAGGGTCATTCCAGCAACGGCTTGAAGCAGCGCGCACTTGGCGCCCTGGCCGACGAACGGCTGCTGGAGCGTGGGGCGCGGCTGGCCGGGAAGGCGCCCTGGTTGCAGGCGCTGGCGGGACGGCTGCCGGGTTCGCCGCTGAAGCGACGGCCGCTGCCGCGCGTGCAGGGGCGGCCGTTTCGGGACCGGATTGGCGATATGGCGAATCCGAACCCCAAGGCGGCTATGCGGGTGGCGTACTTTCCGGGCTGCCTGACGGATTGGCTTGCGCCGGAGACGGGCGAGGCGGCGGTGGCGGTGCTGGAGGCGCTGGGGGTGGGCGTGGAACCGATCCAGTTCCCGTCCTGCTGCGGGCTGCCGGCCATCAACGCGGGCTATACGGAGCAGGCGGCGCGGATGATGCGGCAGACGGTTGAAGCCATTGACGCCTTGGAGGTGGACGCCGTGGTCAGCACCTCGACCAGTTGCGCCGGTGCGATGTTGCACGACTACGCACGGCTGACGGAGGACGATCCGGCGTGGGCCGAGCGCGCACGGGCTGCGGCCGCCAAGGTGCGGGATTTCACCAGCTTTGTGGCGGAACGCGGGCTGAGCGACGACATGCGCGGCCGGGCGAGCGGCGTGGTGACGATTCACGACGCGTGCCAGTCGAAGCACGGGCTGGGGCTGGGTCCTGAGACGCGCGAACTGCTGACCGACGCGGGGTATACGGTCGTGGAGGCGCCGCCTTCAGGCGAATGCTGCGGGTTCGGCGGCTCCTTCTCGTTCGATCACCCGGAGGTCGCCGGCCGCATGCGCGCCCGCAAGCTGGAGGCGTTTGCGGCAACAGGCGCCGAACTGGTGTGCGCGGATAACCCGGGGTGCCTGCTGCACCTGAAGGAAGGGCCGCCGGTAGATGGGGCCGGGCGAGTGGTGCATCTGGCGGAGTTGCTGAGGGTGGTGGTTGGCTGAGGCCTGACCTTGAAACAGAGATTCGCGCCCTTGCGACTGCGCCGCTGGCCCGCGCTCAAGCCGCGACCCTGCAGATCCACAGCGTGAAGGACACGCCGTCTGCCGCGATGTTTTGCTTACTGCACTCAGTAAAACCCGCCAGCGCCAGCGCATCGTGGAAGACCTTGCGCGCCCTGGATCCACCGGGGACAGCGCCGTCTTTGACAACCACGAGTCGTCCCCCGGGTTTAAGAATGCGCCGTATCTCGGCCAGCCCGCGCGTTTTGTCCTGCCAATGGTCGAAGGAGTCGAAGGCAAAGACCAGATCGGCCACGTCATCCTCAACAGGCAGGGCTTCGGCGGCGCCCTCTCGGAACTCGATCCGGGCGCCGCTGGGATGGGAAGCCGCCCTGTCGCGTGCAATCTCGAGCATCCGCGGGACCGGGTCGATTCCAATAAACGTCCCGTTCGTGACTCTGGCCGCAGCGTGCCGCAGGGCCGAACCAGTCCCGCAACCAACATCCACGATGACCGAGCAGGGAGACAGGTCCAGCGCCTGCACGGCAAGCCGGTTCGTGGCGTGCTCGCCGTAATTGCGGGCATACCACTCGGCCGTCTCAGCGTTCCACGCACTCATCGGCTGGACGGCGAGAACCCTGGTCCAGCTGCTGCCTTAGGCGCAGGCCTACGCAGGCAGAGGCAACGCAAGTCGGGCTGTGGACGTCTCTTTACGCCCAGAGTCGATCGACGGCAATGATGAGGCCGGTGGCGGCTCCGACGATGCTGAGCACGCGCAGCGTGAGACGCAGTTCAAGGTCTTTGAGGTCAGCCTTGGTGGCCAGGTGCTCGTAGGCGCCTTCGAGCCGGCTCATGCAATGGCCCAGCCGTGCGGTGTCGACTGCGGGGTCGGCGCTGATCTCGCCTGCGGTCATGGTGGCCCTCCGGGGCGAACGGTCCACCCTGCCGCTGCGTGTGACGTTTGGTCGTTTCGAGCGTCACGGTCCAAGTGTAGGCGATCTGCGCTAAGCGGTCATTGCTCGCCGCTCGATTCGTGACGGTCGATCACTGCCCAGAACTCTTCGGTCACCGGCCAGTCGCGCTGGTGACTCCCCACCCACAGCTTGCGCAGGATGCCCTCAGGATCGATGAGGAGCACGGATGGCCGCGCCATGTTCCACCCCTCGATGTTGAGCCGAACGTACACGCCGTAGGCGCGGATCATCTCGCGGTCGGCGTCCGCCAGCAGGGGGAACGGGATGCCCTCACGCGTGGCGAACTCCGCCACGGCGTCGAGACTCTGTTCATAAACGCAGGCGACCGCCGCGCCGCGTCCACTCGTCCAGCTCGACCTCGAGCCGCGCCAGGCAGCCCTGGCAACTCAGTCACCAGGTATGCCGCAGAAAGACCAGGCCTAGCCACCGACCGGAGAAATCCCGCAGAGTGGCACGCGCGTCGGTTCCCGCCACGGGAAGATCGAAGTCCGGCGCGGGATCGCCGGGTGCGAGCGTCGTTGAGCCTTCGGCGCGCGGCATGGTCGAAACCCTACGTCAAGATTTCGCGGCGGGGAACCAGTACTGCCGCCAGGGGAGCGCCAGCACTATCGCTAGGGGGTGACCATGACTTTGATGTTGGCGTCCTTGCGGGTTCGGGCGCTTTCGAGGGCCTGGCCGGCGGATTCGAGCGGGTAGTGGGCCGTGATGAGGGGCTTGATGTCGACCGCGCCGCGGGATAGGAGGTCGACCGCGAGCGGCCAAGTGTTGGCGTAGCGGAAGACGCCGGCAAGGTTGAGCGCTTTGTCCACCAGCTCATTCGTGTCGATGGGTGTCAGGTCGGCGTCTGTCATGCCCACGAGCACGACTCGTCCGCCACGGCGGGCGACGCGAGTGGTCTGGGTGAGGGTGGTGGAGTTGCCGGCGGTTTCGAAGACCAGATCGAACTGGGTGGATCGGGTCTGGCCGACATCTTCCGCGCGGGCGTCGATGGCGTCGGAGGCGCCGAGATCCAGGGCCTTCTGGAGGCGAAAGGGTTCGACATCGACCAGGGTGACGTCGCGGATGCCCTGGCTCTGCAGGGCCAGGAGGGTCATGAGGCCGATGGGTCCCGCCCCCAAGATGGCTGCCCGATCACCCAGGCGGGCGCGTCCGCGACGGGCGGCGAAGAGCCCGACAGAAAGCGGCTCAATGAGGGCGGCCTCGTCGAAGGAGACATGGTCGGGGATGCGATAGGCGAAGTCGGCGGGATGGGCGAGGTACTCGACGAAGGCGCCATGGACGGGCGGCGTGGCCATGAAGACCACGTCGTCGCAGAGGTTGTAGTGGCCGGCGCGACAGTGATGGCAGGCGCGGCAGGGGACGCCGGGCTCGATGGAGACGCGATCGCCTTCGGCGAGAGATGTGACGCCCGGGCCGAGGGCAACGACCTCGCCCGAGGGCTCGTGGCCGAGGATGAGCGGGTCGCGGACGACGTAGCGGCCAATGCGGCCGTGCTCGTAGTAGTGAATGTCCGAGGCGCAGACGCCGACGGAGCGGATGCGGATCAGCACCTCGCCGGGCTTCGGGCTAGGCGTCGGGACATCGCGGGTGTGGACCTGGAGGGCTGATTCGAGGTAGGCGGCTTTCATTCGAAACTCCAAGAGAGCGAAACCGCGGGCGGGTTCTACGCGATGGCGAGGGGGCGGACCGGGGAGGCGGTGGCGCCGACGAGCTTGAGCGGGGACATGACGAAGAGGAACTCGTAGACCCCAGCGGCGGCCAGGGACTCGAGATCGGCGTTCTCGAGGATGTGGATGCCGTGGTCCACGAGGAAGATGCCGTGGACCGGTAGGTCGTCCTTGTGTGCGGGGATGAACTCGAACGTCATGGTGTCGGCGCCGCCGAGGTACACGCCGATTTCAGCCAGCCATTCGGCGCAGTCGGCGGTGACGCCGGGCTGGCCGTTTTCGAAGTCGAGAAACTCCGGGTCGTTCCAGCGGCGCATGAGACCGGTGCGTACAAGGAAGGCGTCGCCAGCGCGGACTTGGACGCCGTGCTCGCGGGCGACGGACTGGGCGACATCAGCCGTGATGGCGAAGTCGCTGGGCAGGGTGTCCACGCCTTCGGCGCCGGCCACGTCCAAGAGGATGCCGCGGCGCACGATGGGCGGAACGTGTTCGATACCGTGCTCACGCATGCCGCGGCCGCCGGCCTGGACGGTTGCCGCCTCAAGGCCGCCGCACATGACTCCATCACGAGCGAAGTGGGCGAGCGCGTCGAGATGCGTGCCGGTGTGCCCGCACATGACGATCAGCTCGTTGGCCGAGCCGAGGCCGCCGGGGCGCATGGTGTCGCCGTGGCGCCGCTGCAGGGTGAAAATGTAGGGCGGATGGGACGGGTGCACGGGCATGCCCATCGTGAATGGCGTGCCCAGATCAAAGACTCTCCGACCCACGATTGATTCGAGCGCGGCCTGATCCATGGTTGAGTCTCGCGCGCACACGGCTTGGGAATCCTGCCGATCCATGTCCAGGCAGGCAAACCCGCATAATCGGTGACGCTTGATCAGTCCGCGGGGGCAGCCGCTCGCGCGGGCACCCGGCGCGGCCGCGCGACGGTTGCGCACGAACCCGTAGGTCCGAATGCGAATCGACACGCAGAGCCACATCTGGCCGGAGCCGTTCCTGGATTACCTGCAGACCCGCGATCAGGAGCCACTGGCGTTCCGCGAAGGTGATGCGCTGTTCATCGACACGGGGAAGTGGCGGCGGCGGGCAATGCCGGGTCATTCGGACATGGAAGCCAAGGTGCGGACGATGGACGCGGCGGGTATCGACCTGACCGTGCTCTCGCCGAACGATCCAGGTCCCGAGCGGTTTGGCGACGACGGGCCGATGGTGGCGCGGCTGCTCAACGACTACATCGCCGAGCAGACGCGGGCGTACCCCGGGCGATTCGCGGGCCTTTGCGTGCTGCCGCTTCAGGACGAACAGGCGGCTCGCGAGGAGCTGGATCGAGCCGTGCAGGACCTGGACATGCGGGGCGTGCTGCTCTACGCCAACCTGGATGGACGGCACCCGGACGAGCCAGAATACGAATGGCTGTTCGGGCGCGCCGAGGAACTGGGCATCCCGCTCTACCTGCACCCGGCCTGTCCGGTGACTATCAACCAGGTGGAAGGCCGAAACCTGATTGGCGCGCTGGGCCTGATGTTCGACACGACCATCGCGCTGGCGCGGATCATCGTGAGCGGGCTAATGGACCGGTATCCCAACCTAACGATCGTTTGTCCGCACGTGGGCGGGGCGCTGCCGTACCTGATCGGACGGCTTGATCACCAGATGATGGTGCTGAAACGCGGCGCCGAAAACCTGACCCGCCCGCCCAGCGAATACCTGCAGCAGATCTGGTTCGATACGGTCTCGCCGTGGCCAGCGGCGGTGCGCTACGGCCTGGAGGTGGTGGGGCCGAACCAGCTGATGTTCGCCAGCGACCACCCGTGGGTGGAACCGGATGTGATTAGCCCGATCGTGGACGATTTGCCGGTGAGCGTCGAGGAGCGGGCGAAGATTTACGGGGGGAATGCGGCGCGGTTGTTTGGGCTGGACCGGTAGCGGGATCAGGAGACGGGGCTATTCAGTCGGCCTCACCTGAATGCGAAGTTCTTGAGCCCGTCCGGGCGCCTTGCTCAGCGCGCGACTTCAGATGTGAAGTAGCGGCCCGGACCCATACGCACGAACCGCGACTATCGAAGAGCTAGACAGAGACAATTTGCAAGCCATCCAGGCGCGAGAAGTGCCGACGATTGTTGGTGAGTAAGGTCAGGTCATGGCGGATTGCGGTCGCCCCGATCATGAGATCGAAGTCTTCAGTGAGGTTGCCCTCCGCTCGCAGTCGGCCGCGCTGCGTAGCAAAAATGTGACACGTCTCGATGTCAATCTCCACGAAATAGACACCCTCAAGAAATCTCTGAAGCGCCTCCTCGTCACGTTGCGGATCCGCGGAATACAAGACACCTTCGTAAAGTTCGGCCAAGGACATCACACTTAATCCGATGCCTTGAGATGACATTTCGTCAATATGATCGATCACTTGATCGACACCGTGAAGACACTGGATCGACCAGTCTGTATCGATCAGGAATCTCAAAAGGGCTTGGGTCGTGAGGCGGGACGAGAACCAGTTTTCCGGGCTGCATAGATCTTGCGAATTAACTCGTCCGGGTCACCAGACCCCGTCCAGCCCCCGAAGCTTGACAAGAATGCCTTTCGTTTCCGTTCGGCCTCAGCGACGTCATCAGCCGAAGGCGCCTCCGACTCTGGGTTGTCGATAGGGGCTATAACGACCTCCGTCCCTTCTTCCAGGTCAAGATCCTCCAGCGGCAGGACAACTCCGCCGGAATATCTGCCTCGAACTTCCCTTGCCACCGACTAAGCTCCTTACTCCGACTGTCGCGGTGGAGCAACCACCGTCCCAAGTGCGGTGACGCCCATCCGCTGCGAATCAAGTTTACACCTGGGCCGATGGCGGGCTGGCGTGACCAGGTTGATCGCGAACGATTTGTCGGTGAGCGACGAGGAACGGGCGAGGATTTATGTGGGGAATGCGGCGCGGTTGTTTGGGCTGGGCAGCTAGATAGACCGAAGTCACGCCGGCTCATCGCCGACTTGAGAGAAGTTCGTGATGGTGACTTCACCTTCCGGGAACTCAGCGACGATTTTCAGGGGGCCGCCTATCGCTTCGATGTAGGAGCGCAGATTCGACACGTACATGTCCGCGCGACGCTCCAGTTTGGCCACGGCCGGCTGATTGACCGACAGCGCCTCGCCCAGAGCCTTCTGCGTCAGTGCCCGCGCCTTGCGAAGGTCGTGGAGCGCCATTTCGGCGCGAAGTTCCGCTGCACGTGCAGCAGCTATGCGCCTTTGTTCCGGCGTGAATCAATTCTTTAGCTCGCTGAACGGACGATGACCACTCATTCGATCAATCCTTCCCTTGGCAACTCCTCCAGATACACGTCGTAGCGCCTGCTGTTGGACAGATAAGCCATCCCACCACCCGCCAAACTCGTTGGTGTACTCGACCTCCCACAGCGCCCGACCAATGTATTCCATCAACGGAATAGGTCAAGTGCAGACCGGCCACAGGCAGGAGCTACCCGGCCTGCTCGCAACCCAGTGCGTCTGCTAAAGAGGATCCGCCGCTCGTGACCGAGCGGCGTTTACGGTTGAAGGTACCCGCGGGTGACGGCTTGGTTGATCAGGGTTTGGGCGAAGGTCCAGAGGGTTGGGGCGCCTTGGGCGATGTGGGCGTTGACTTGGAGGACCTGGGCGCTGGTGACGCCGTGCTTGCGCCAGGCTTTCCCCTGGGTGTGGAAGTTGAGGAGCAGGGGTTGGAGGCGGTCCAGGGCGGCGGCGAAGCGGGCTTCGGGGGTCTCGCGGGCTTCGAACTCCTCCCAAAGCGCGCGGAGGCTGCGTCCCTGGTTGGGCGGCAGCAGGCCGTACAGGCGGTCCGCGGCGGCGCGTTCCAGTTCGGGTTGCAGGGCCCTTGCTTCCTCGTCGTAGACGAAGGCGTCGCCGGCGTCGATCTCGACGATGTCGTGAACCAGCAGCATGGCGATCACGCGCGCGATGTCGGTTCCCGGCGGGGCGTAGTCGGCCAGTACGAGGGCGAACATGGTGACGTGCCAGGCGTGCTCGGCGTCGTTTTCACGGCGATCCGCCGACGGGATGAGGTTGCGGCGGAGGACGCCCTTGGCCTGGTCGAGTTCCAGCAGAAACTCGACCCGACGTTGCAGGTCAGCGTCGGCGCCGGGCGGCGCGGCGCTCAGGGAATCAGGAGCACTTTGCCGCTGGTTTCGCGGCCTTGGAGGGCACGGTGGGCGTCGGCGGCCTGAGCCAGCGGGACTTCGCGGTCGATCTTGAGGACGAGGTCGCCGGCCTCGATCCAGGACAGCACGTCGCCGGCGCGCCATTCCAGTTCGTCGCGGGTGAGGGTGTAGTGCCCGAGGCTGGGTCGGGTGAGGAAGAGCGAGCCCTTGGCGTTGAGAATCTGCGCGTCCAGCGGAGGGACCGCGCCGCTGGACGCGCCGTAGAGGGCCAGCAGGCCGCGCGGCTTGAGGCAGTCGAAGCTGCGTTCATAGGTGGTGGCGCCGACTGAGTCGTAGACGACGTCTACGCCGGCACCATTGGTGAGGCGGCGGACTTCCTCAAGGAAGTCGGCTGCGGTGTAGTTAATTACCTCGTCGGCTCCGGCCGCAGCGGCGATTTCGGCCTTGGCGGAGGTTCCAGCGGTGGCGATGACGCGCGCGCCAGCGCGCTTGGCCATCTGACTCAGCAAGCGGCCCACGCCACCGGCGCCGGCATGTACGAGGGCGGTGTGACCGGCAGCCAACGGGAAGGTGCTGTGCGCAAGGTAGTGCGCGGTCATGCCCTGGAGCATGGCGGCGGCGGCCTGGTGGGTGTCGATGCCCTGGGGGAGCTTGACGAGTTGGGCAGACGGAACCGCCTGCAACTCGGCGTAGGCGCCCAGATGCATCGCGTGAGCTACCCGGTCACCCACGGCAAGTCCGCTCACGTCGGAACCCACGGCCTCGACCTCCCCGGCGCCTTCCATGCCCAGCGTGAAGGGCGGATCGAGCGGATACAGGCCGCTGCGCTGGTAGATATCGATGAAATTGACGCCCACGGCCTGCATGCGGACGAGGGCCTGATCGGCGGCTGGCGTCGGATCGTCGACGGATTCGAACGATAGGGCGTCGGGTCCGCCCGGCTGGTTGACTCGAATGGCCTGCATCGGATTCCCCTGCGGTGCGACTGGCTATCGCCATTGTCCACGTTCGGGACGGGCGTTGTGTCTTAGCATGCGCGTCCGTGCAATCCACGCGCGCGCTGAACACTGTCAAGTCCCTAGTTCCGCGCGTCTATCTCCAGATATTCGTCAGCTCGATCGGCATGGGCATGCTGGTGCCGACGCTGCCGCTGTTCGTGGCCGATCTGGTACGAGACCCGGTCACAGGCCAGGAAAACATCACGCTGGTGGGGCTGGCGCTGGGGATGGCGGCGCTGGGCACGCTGCTCTGGACCCTGCCTTCGGGCCTGCTGCTGACCCGCATCACCGAGGGGTCGGGACAGCTTGCAGGCTTAGTGGTGATGGTGGCGGCCGTGATCGTGCTGGCCGTTTCGCCGCCCTACGCCGTGCTGCTGGTTGCGCGGCTGCTGATGGGCGCGGGGATGGGTTTGTGGGCCCTGTCGCGCATGCAATACATGCGGCGGGTGACGCCGCGGCATCAGCGCGGGCGGATCATGTCGCTCTTCGGTGGAACGAACCGGATCGGCATGTTCATCGGTCCGGTACTCGGCGGCGCCGTAGCCAGCACGCTGGGGTACGAGCCGTTGTTCCTGATCGCCGGCGCGTTCATGGCCTCCGGGTTGATCCCCGCGCTGCTGTTTCGGGATGCTCCCGACAGCGGCGGAACGAGCACGCGGTCGGCGGTGAGCCTGCTGCGCGGGCTGGAGCAGACGCTGCGAGTACGCCGACGCATTCTGCTGAGGGCCGGGACCGGCCACATTTTTGCCCAGGCCATCCGCTCGGGGCGGCCGGTGGTACTGCCGCTGTACGGCGCCTTTGTGCTTGGGCTGGACGCGGTGGAGATCGGCGTTGTCGTGAGCGCCTCGGCAGCTATCGACATGACGCTGTTTCCGCTGGCCGGCTACCTGATGGACCACTTCGGACGGAAGTTCGCCATCGTGCCGTCATTCGCGCTGTTCAGCGCCTCAATGGCACTGCTGAGCCAGGCCAAGGACTTTACGGGGCTGATCCTGATCGGGTTGCTGATCGGCTTCTCCAACGGAATCGGGTCAGGATCGATGCTGACGTTGGGGTCCGACCTGACGCCGTCCGAACGGCCAAGCGAGTTCCTGGCGATTTGGCGCCTGGTCGGGGGGATCGGCGACATGGGCGGGCCCGTGGTGGTGGGAGGCGTGGCGGGCCTGTTCGGGCTGCTGGTGGCGCCGTTTTTCCTGGCGGGGATGGGACTCGCCGGCGCGTTGACGTTCGGCCTGTTCGTTCCCGAGACGCTGGTCAAGCAGCCGGCACGTCGTGCGGCGGAGCCATAACCGCGGCTGGTACCGAGGCAGGCGACAAGCGCGCAGAGACCCCGTATGTCGGACTCGTTCGCCGGGTTTCCGCACGAGGGCTTTGACTTCCCGCGGGATGTGGCCGCGAATAACAACAAGCCCTGGTTCGAGGCCAACAGGCGCGGATACGACGAGGGGCTACTTGAGCCGGGACGGCTGTTCGTCAGCGCGATGGGGATGGCGCTGTCGGAGTTTGCGCCGGGGATTCATGCCGATCCGCGCGTGAGCGGGTTGATATTTCGCATTCATCGCGACATCCGGTTCAGCAGGGACAAGCGGCCCTACAAGACCCATTTCGATATGTGGTTCTGGCAGGGCGACCGACACAGCCGGGACTGCCCGGGCTACTTCCCACGGCTGACGCCCGACCGCGTGCTGCTGGGCGCCGGGCGGTATGCGTTCGATAAGACGAACCTGGAAGCCTTTCGCGCAGCGGTGGCGGACGACGGTCGTGGGACGGCGTTGGAACGGGCGCTGGAGGAAGTTCGAGCGAAAGGCGCGGAGGTGGGCGGCGCTCACTACAAGCGGGTGCCGCGCGGGTTTGACGCCGATCA
The DNA here is from genome assembly GCA_965263175.1 of Chloroflexota bacterium. Taxonomy (GTDB): domain Bacteria; phylum Chloroflexota; class UBA11872; order UBA11872; family UBA11872; genus UBA11872. The sequence goes on along the minus strand of OZ253587.1, from coordinate 896,819 downwards.
CGCGCGGGCCGCCCTGCTGCGGTATAACGCGTTGCACGCGTGGATCGAGGAATCGTTCCCGCTTGAGGCGCATACGGCTGAGTTTGCGGAGTACTGCAGCGAGCGGTTTCGGAAGCTCTGGCCGGTGCAGCGTTGGATACTGGACCTCTATGCCGGGTAGCGAGCCGACGGCGGCGAGAGGGAGCATGCCCCGATGACGACAACGGACATCACCACGGCCTCGCGCGCCGTAGCTATCGCCGCCGAGATGGCCGACGCGGCCCAAGCTTTTGTGGATTCGCTGGACGCCGGCCAGCGGGCGGTTGCCGCGTTTCCGTTCGAGGGCGACGAACGGTATCTGTGGCACTACACGCCGGTGGAACGGAACGGGCTGCGGCTGAAGGACATGACAGGGGTACAGCGCACTGCCGCGTTCCGAATGCTGAACACGGCGCTGAGCGCGCACGGAGCACGCAAGGCCCGCGAGATCATCGACCTTGAGGCGATTCTTGACGAGTGGGAAGGCATCCAGAACTCGCGGATGCACTGGCTGCGCGATCCGGAGATCTACTACTTCAGCGTGTTTGGGACGCCAGGGGGCGAGCGCCCGTGGGGCTGGCGGGCCGGCGGGCATCACATCGGGATTCACGCCACCATCATTGCCAATACCTACGTGTCGGTCCTGCCGCTGTTCCTGGGCGCGAACCCGGCGGAAGTCCGGCACGGCGAGCACAAGGGCCTGCGGACCCTGGCCGATGAAGAGGACCTGGCGCGCGACCTATTGAGTCGCCTGGACGCCGGGCAAAAGGCGCGCGCCATAGTGGACCCCGTCGCGCCGGACGACATCCTGACCAAGAACTATCGGGTTGCCGACCCGGAGGAGATTCCCGATGGGGGAATCACGCTGGCGGAGCTGCGGGACGGGCAGCGGGACGGACTGATTGGGCTGCTTCGGCATTATGTCGAGCGAAAGGCGTCCGATCTGGCGGCTAACGAGTGGCGCAAGATCGAACAGGACGGGCTGGACAGCGTCCGGTTCCTCTGGGCCGGGCCGGAGATCCGGGGCGCCGGACACTACTACGCCCTAGCGGGACCGGCTTTCGTGATCGAGTACGACAACACCCAAAACGAAGCCAATCACATCCACTCGGTGATGCGGAGTTACGCCGGCGACTGGGGCGAGGACCTGCTGGCCGCGCACTACGCGCATGGGCACCACGACTAGGGGCTAGCGCTTTCTCAGGCGGGGCTTGTCTTGAGACTCCCGCGAGGTTGATCGGCTGGCAGGCCAGGGTTGATCGGTGTGGGAGACCTGAGCGTCAAACCACAGATTTCTGTGTTTACGCCATAATTGGCCAGAGGCACAGCACCGGTCGGGTTGCAGGATGGCAAGGATGACTACCCGACTCACTCTTGACCTAGACACGCCTGTCCAGCGCCGGCTGAAGGCCATTTCGGCGCTCAAGGGCGTCAGCATGCGTCGGTACTGCCAAGCAGCCATCGAACGAGAGCTGGCCTGCGATGAGGCGCAGGGACTGGCCGATCTCCCGTTTGGGCACGAAGTCCTTGACCGGTTGGCCGCACTCCGAACAGAGACTTTCGGAAACAAGGTGTTGAGCGGAGACTCGGCTGACTTCATCCGCGAGGCCCGCGACGCGCGCGCCGACAAGTGAACGAGTATGTGGTGGTGGACGCAAGCCTCGCCGTGAAATGGCTGGTGAGTGAAGTTCACTCCGACGAAGCGGCGGCTCTCGCCCGGTCGTGGGTCAGCGCGGGGATGCAACCGGTCGCGCCGCACCTAATGCCGATTGAAGTAGCCAACGCGCTTTACCGTCGCGTCGTACGACGGGAACTGAGTCTGGAGGTGGCAGCCCGACTGATGGACAGCTTGACTGCCGCAGGGATTGAGTTGCGCGAATCCACCCGCCTGCACCAACGGGCAATGGCGCTCGCCCGGCAGGTTCAACAGTCAGCCGTCTACGACGCGCACTATCTTGCCCTGGCGGAGATGCTCGACTGCGACTTCCGGACAGCAGACGAGCGGTTCCAGCGGGCCGCGAGAACCAGTGCCAGCTACATTCGCTGGATCGGCGAGTTTCGTGGAGCGACCGCTTGAAGCTTGGGTAGGCGTATCCGAGCCCTAAGACACGACTCCCAGGCCACCTAGCTGGCGGCTACGTGGGCGGCGGCGGGGTCGGGGGGTGGCAGCCAGCCGTTGACGAGGGTTAGTGCGCGGCCGGGCTGGGCTGGGATGCGGGCCGACGGTGTGATGACGCCGGTGAGGTTGAGGGGGTCGACGGCGGCCAGGCGAAGCGTTTCGCCGGAACCCGGCTCGCGACGCGTCCGGCGCAGGGCGTTGACAGCGTCGGGTAGCGCGAACTGTTCGCCGGCGAAGCCGGCCACGAAACGTCCGCCACGCAGATCGCCGCGCGCTTCGAGGCGGCGCAGGGCGCGCAGCACGTCGCGCCAGGGCAGGCGGAACCTCTCGCGCCGCACGGCATCGCGGAAGACCACGCCGTAGCGATCCAGAAGGGTCCTGGCGACGGCCTCGGCCACATCGTCGGCGTCGAGACCAGCAGCAGGCGGTTCGAGCACCGACCAGCGGCCGGGCGGTCCGCCGACGGCAAAGCGGCCGGCGCGGCGCGTGTGGCGCCAGCGGCGGCGGCCGCTGCTGGACCAGCCGGACGCGATTGCGCGCAGGCCCTCGTAGCCGTCGGAGGTGACACGGCCGGCCGCAATCAGGTCGCGAAGGCCGTCCTCGACGTCGGCGGGCAGGCGCCGGGTTCGAATGACGATCTGCTCGAAGAACAGGGCGCCGCTGTCGCGCAAGAGGTTGTCGATGGACCGAGCGGCGCCCGCGAGCCCCACAGGGGCCGCGGCCGCGTCGGTGTCATCCAGGTTGTTCGACGGCCAGCGAGCGGCCTGCAGGAGCAGGCCGAAGTCACCGCGGAGACCGAGTGTGACGGGGGTGGCGCGGGTTGCCGGCGCGCTGCGGCGCTCGGGGTCGGAGTGACGTTCGCTGAGGCGGCCCCAGACCACATCGCCGGCCAGACAGAGTTCGTCCAGCCACTGAGTCCGAAAGCCACGGACCCGGGCAGGGAGCACCGCGCCCTCCCAGGCGGCCGCGGGCAGTTCGAAGCCCTGCAGGCGCCGGAGCACCTGTCGCAGGCCAGTCTTGCCGTAGAGGGTGTGGCCAGGCGCCACGTGCTGCCAGCGGGTGAGGAAGCGCATGAAGTCGCGGACGGCCACCGGCTCGATCTCACGCCGCAGGCGGTCGAGCGTGAGCCGGTGGATGCGGGCCAAGAGGCGGCGATCGCAGATGTCCTCGACATTCGGGTCCCGGAAACGGCCGGGGAGGATGAAGCCACCGGCTTGTAGCTGCATCAGCCCGCGGGCGACATCCGTGGCGTTCAGGCCGCAGCTTGCGGCCAGTTCATCGGGCGTGGTGGGTCCGCAGACTTCAACGTGGCCGCGCAGCAACAGGCGGCGCGCTTCCTCGCGGTCGGCCACCTGGGTGGCCACGCCGGGCGGGAGCGCCAGGTTGGGGACGACGTCGGCCCCGAAAAGGACGCCCACTACATCCACATGCTCCGACGCGAACCAGAGGGTGTGCCCGCCGATCTGGCAGCGCGCCGCTCGGCCCTGGGCCACCAGGTCACTCAACCAGGGGCGCCAGTTGGCGATGACGGTCTCGTCGACAGCCACCAGGCCCAGCAGGGCGTCGTGCGTTTCCTCGGCGTCGCGCGGCTGGGGCCAGGCCTCTTCGATCACGCGGGCAATCGCCTCCAGGTCGAGGCGGCCGAGGTCGCGGGCGCTTTCCGGTAGGGCGCGGCGCGTGGCCACCGCGCGCGATCGGCGTTCCTCGAGCGGGGCGTCGTCCAGGAACGTGTAAGGCCGGTCGTTGAGAATCTCGTGGGCCAGGGGCGACGGTTCGGTGGTGTCACGGGCGTGCAGCGTGATCTCGCCGCCCGCCACTCGCTCCAGCACCTTGACCAGGCCACGCACGTCCATCGCCTCAAAGAGGCAGTCGTCAAGGGTCTGGCGGATTAGCGGGTGGTCCGGGGGCGTGAGGGGGCCGTGCACGTTCTCCTGGCAACCGATCTGTTCCGGGAAAACCGCGGCCATAAGGTCGTCGGACCGCATGCGCTGAATGTTGGGTGGGACCTTTTTCCCGCCGCGCAGCCGCGGCACGGCCAGGGCCCGAGTGAGGTTCCAGCGCCAACGCGTCGGGAACATGGGGGTGTAGAGGATGGACTGTTCGACCGACTTCAGCGCGTTGTTTGGCGTGACGTAGCGGAAGGACTCTTCGAGCGGGAAGGCGTGCTGCGGGCCCAGCGACAGGAGGATGGCGTCGTCGTTGGCGGCGGCCTGCAGCTCGAAGTCGAAGCGGACGCAGAAGCGCTTGCGCAGCGCGAGGCCCCAGGCGCGGTTGATGCGTTGGCCAAATGGGGCGTGCACGACGAGCTGCATGCCGCCGGATTCGTCGAAGAAGCGTTCGAACACCACGTCCAGGTCGGACGGCATGACGCGCAGGCCGTCGTGGGAGGCGCGCAGGTAGTCTGCGATCTGGTGGGCGCCGAGTTCGGAGACGTCGCACTCGGTGCGCAGCCAGTCGACCAAATCGGGATCGGTCAAGCGGCTGGCCACGTCGCGGCGCAGGCGGCCGACGGCTTGGGAGAGTTCAATGGTGCGGCCGGGGGCTTCGCCGAGCCAGAAGGGGATGGTAGGCGGCGCGCCGTGGGCATCGACGACCCGCACCGTGCTCTGGACGACGCGCCGAATCTGCCAGGAGGTGTTGCCGAGCAGGAAGATGTCGCCGGCGATGCTCTCGATGGCGAAGTCTTCGTTGACGGAGCCCACGAAGGTCTCGTCGGGCTCGGCGAGGACGCGGTAGTCGCCAAGTTCGGGAATGGTGCCGCCGTTTTGCAGGGCGGTGAGGCGGGCCGCCCGACGTCCGCGTACGACGCCGTTGATGCGGTCGAAGTGGATGAGCGGGGGAGCGCGACCGCCGCCGCCGCCGATGCCGGTGGCGAGCATGTCGACGATCTCGACGAAAGCGTCATTGGTTAGCGACCGGAAGGGCGTGGCGCGGCGGAAGAGGTCGAAGAGGGCGTCCAGCGGCCAGTCTTCGCAGGCGGCCTCGGCCACGATCTGCTGCGCGAGTACGTCGAGGGGGGCGACCAACTGCACGATGCGGTCCAGTTCGCCAGCACGGACCGTGCGCATGAGGGCGGCGCTTTCGACCAGCTCATCGCGCGTAGCCGGAAACAAGCGACCCTTTGGGCGCAGGCCGAGCGCGTGGCCGGAGCGGCCGATGCGCTGCAGGAAGACGGCGATGCTGCGCGGCGAGCCGATCTGGCAGACGAGGTCGATGCTGCCGATGTCGATGCCGAGTTCGAGCGAGGCCGTGGCGACGAGGGCCTTGAGCTGGCCGTCCTTGAGCTGCTGCTCCACGTGGAGGCGGCGTTCGCGCGACAGGCTGCCGTGATGGCTGGCGACGCCTTCCTCGCCGAGGCGGTCGCGCAGGTTGTGGGAGACGCGCTCGGCCAGGGCGCGGGTGTTGACGAAGACCAGGGTGGTGTGGTGCTGGACGATGAGATCGGCTAGACGGTTGTAGATGTCGTCCCACTGCTCGCGCGGCGCCACGGCTTCGAGGTCGGAGGGGGGCGTCTCGATGCCGAGGTCCAAATCCCGCTGATGCCCGAGGTCCACGGTGACGCAGGAGCGTGGATTCCCTTGCTCGTCGGCGCCGGTGAGGAAGGCGGCCAGTTCCTCGATGGGGCGTTGGGTGGCTGACAGGCCGACGCGCTGGGGGCGGCTGTGGCTGATGTGGTTGAGGCGCTCGAGGGAGAGGGCGAGGTGGCTGCCACGACGGTCGCGGGCCAGGGCGTGAATCTCGTCGACGATCACAGTTTCCACGCAGCGCAGGGTTTCCCGCGCCCGCTGGGACGTAAGCATCAGGTAGAAGGATTCGGGGGTGGTGATGAGGATGTGCGGCGGCCGGGTGACCAGGGTGCGCCGACGCGAGGGCTTGGTGTCGCCGGTGCGGACGCCGACGCGAATCTCGGGGAGCGCCTCGCCGCGCGACTCGGCCAGTTCGCGGATGGCAGCCAGCGGGGCCTGGAGATTGCGCTCGATGTCGTGGCCGAGGGCCTTGAGCGGCGAGATGTAGACGATGCGGGTGACGGGATCGAGACCTTTGGACTCGCCGCGGCGGATGAGCTGGTCGATCCCGATCAGGAAGGCGGCGAGGGTCTTGCCGGATCCAGTCGGGGCCGCGACGAGGGTGTCGCGACCGGAACGGATGGCCGGCCAGGCGGCGGTCTGGGCGTCGGTGGGCGCTTCGAACGTCGCGCCGAACCAGTCGGCCACGAGGGGATGAAACGCCGGGGCGGTGGCGTCGTGCGCTGTGGGGAGCGGATCAGCCGAGGACATGACTCAGCATTCTAGCCGAACAAGAGACGAACGGAAGGCTGGCGGGGCCGGCACGGCGCGGCGATGCCGGGGCGGTTGGACGGGCGGCCCGGGGCGGGACGGGTTCGGGGCAAGCCGCCGATGTGGCGCTCTCGCGCGCAATAAGAGTTTTTTCTAAACGGAATGAGTAGTTACGGGCTGGCGGCCGCCCTGTAGCGTGCCACGGATGTCTTCTGTCTCACGGGCGTCAGATTCGCTACCTGGCAGGTCGTCGGAATGGTGTAGAGTTCGGCGCGTCGGAAATGGGCACCGGCACGCCAGGAGGAATGAAATGTCGGTTAGCACGATCGTTGTCGAGGTTGCCACAGAGTTTCGCACCGATGGGGAAAGCGGACTGATTCGTGGCCGGCATCCACACTTGGGGATTTACGGGCACGGTCGTACGCGCGGTGAAGTCCAGGAAATGCTCAAGTCGGGCTTCTACGCATGGGCTGCGTTTCACCGCGAGCACGCGTCGCTGGAGAATGAACTGCGCGAGACTGGTTTGACGTGGTTCTCGATTGAGGAAGCTGATCGTCGAGGCATTCCTTATGAAAGCCAGGATGCCCCGCAGCCAAAATTGAAGCGGCTCGGCAAGTTGAGAACGGCACCGCAGGTGCAGCCAGATGATGCGTGGCGCAACGATCTTTGTTATGCAGCCTAGTTCTCGGTGATCCATTTTTGGAACGTCAAGAACTGGTTTGATCCGCTCGATGATTGGACGGTTTACCAGGGCGAACATGCTCTGGTAGCCGTCCAAAACGGCCACAAACCGGTCATATTTACATTCACCCTGGCTGGACTTGCCTTGATGGTCGATGTTTGGGCGGCGCTATATCACAACCATCCAGGCGAGGCTATGTCGATTCTGGCCGACCTTGAAGACGACTGCGAGCCGTTTGAAGCCTAGGTGCCCGGGATGCCCGGCAGCACCGGTTGCGCTTCATGCCGGCCGACCACAGACGGCGTAGCGAACGTGCGCCCGTCCAGTATCTCCGCCACGGTCAGCACTTGGAGCCGTGGGTACTCATAGCCCAGCACGTCCAGCGTGCCCGCTCTGGCGGCGAATCTGGCGAAGTTGCGCGCCTGCGTGGTTCCTAGGGGGTTAAGCACGATCAGGCCGGCCAGCAGCGCCTCACCGTTCTCCAGGACGCCATGTAGCGCCCGCAGGTCCTTGATGTTGACCGTTCGCCCGCCCTTCACTTCGATCACCATGCTTTGCAGGTCCGGCTCGTTGGGCAGTCCGAAGTAGATGCGGCCATCGATGCCGCCGTCGGCTGATCGCTTGGTCGTCACGAAGCCGTCAACCTGTTCGACCGCCCATTTCTGGAAGTGGTACTTGTCGCGCTCCCATAGGTCGCGTGCGCCTTCAAAGTCGCGTGGCACGCCTTCAACCGTGAAGTCCTCGCCTTCGATCAGGCCGCACCGTTCAGTGAGCCGGACGCTCGCGACCCGCTTGATCGCATGGATCGCGATATCGATCCCGACCCAGCGGCGGCCTAGATTGTGGGCGGCCTCTATCGTGCTGGCGCACCCGCAGAACGGGTCGAGCACCACGTCGCCAGGGTTGGAGCTGGCCTCTATGAGGCGCTCCATGAGGGCGAGCGGTTTCTGCGTGGCGTAGCCCATGCGCTCGTTGCCGCTCGCCATTGGCACGTCAATGATGAGGTCCGTAGCTGCGACGCCGCGCGTGGCCGACAAGTACGTTTTCAACCGTGGCAACCCGCGACGCGAATGGGCAATCAATCCAGCTTCGTCCAGCGCATCCAGGCGAGCGTGCAGTGATGGAAACTGTTCCGGCCATCCCGGAATCAGATCGTTGCCCTGAATGTAGGCGGACATGATGCCTTGCGTTGGTGTCCGCCAGTGGTTGCCAATGTTCGTGGGATTGTGACCGCGCCACGGTTGGCCTGATTCACCGCGCCGCTCACCAGCGGCATGGAGTGGCATCGTCGTATATAGCCCGCGGCCATCCCGGCCGTTTCGCGTGTATGTTCGCGTGACGTACTCGGGATCGAGCGCTTGGTACTGCCGGTTCCACGTATAGCGGTTGGACTTCGTGTAGTACAGAATGCGGTCGGTCGGTCGCCCGAAGCGCTTAGCGTCGGACTTGCCGCCACTACGTTTCCAAATCAACTCGTTGCGGAAATTGCTGTGCCCAAAGACCGCATCCAGCAGCGCCTTGATGTAGTGGCTGGCGGTCGGGTCGCAATGCAAGTAGAGGCTGCCCGTCGGCTTCAGGATGCGGTGCATGACTAGAAGCCGCTGCGCCATATAGGACAGGTAGGCGAGCAAGCGCGGCTGCGTATGGCGTAGCGCCCGCATCCAGAGCCGCCAGAGTTCGGCGGTATCGTCGTCAATGCCGCTCTCTCGCATGAGTACCGGCATGGTGCGGATCGCGCGCTCGCGCTCTTCGTCTAGTTCCCAGGTGTCGCAGAAGGCATCCAGTTGGTCGGGCAGCGGCCGACCGGTTTCGTCTTTGTAGATCGCGTTATAGGTCTTGTTCGAGTTGAACGGCGGGTCCAGATAGATCAGGTCCACGCTCATCAGCCCAAAGTCCTGAAGGATGGTGAGGCAGTCGCCGTAGTAGAGCCGGTTCATGCGGCTGCAACCGCGTCACGAACGAAGACGCCGAACGCGTTGTCTAGCTTGCGCGCGTTGTACTTGTAGCAGGACTCGGTGATGTAGGCGGCCGCGTGGCGTCGGCTGTAGTGGTGATGGCTGCCGAACCATGCGCGCTTGACCAGTGCCCAGAATCCCTCGATGCCGTTGATATGAATCAGGCCGTCCACGTAGCGGGCGGCGTGGTCAACGGTCGCGTGGCGCATCGTGCGGCCGATTCGCCGGTAGGCCGGCCATTGGTCGGTCATCAACAGCGAGGCGTCGCGGTCAACGTGGCGGCCGATGAAGGCGGCCAGGTTCGCGCCGGTCACCCGTGGCGATGGTTCGGCCGCCACTTTGCCGCCGCGCTCCATGACGCCGATGATCGGCAGCTTTGACGTGCCACGTCCGCGCGGGGCCTTGGGCTCGTTGTCGTCGCGCTTGTTGCGCTTGCGCGGCTTGCCGCCGACATACGCTTCGTCGGCCTCGATGATGCCGGACATGAGTTCGCCGTCGTCAATCATCGCGGCGCGAATCTGCATCGCCAGCCGCCACGCCGTTTTCTGGTTCAGGTCCAGGTCGCGACCGAGTTGATGGCTGGATAGGCTTTTTTTCGCGTTCAGCATGAGCGAGATCGCCAGGAACCACTTGGGCAGCGGGACGCGGGTCTTGTGGAATATGGTGCCTGACAGAACGGAGAAACTGGCGTGGCACTTGTGGCAGTTCCAGCGGCCGACGCGCTCGCCGTCCGCCTTGCGCCCGACGTTATCGGCCTGACAGTGCGGGCACTGCGGGGTGTCGCCCCAGCGGACGCGCTCCAAGTGATCGATGCACGCTTCGTTGTCGGGGAACCGCTGGAAGATTCTGATCAGGTCCATCGTGCCGCCCTCTCGATCTCGATACCTAAGTGTGGCCGATTAGGGCTGCCTTGTCAAGCCCGTAACTACTCATTCCGTTCCTAAATTTATTCTCAAGGTCCACAGACGCCCTCGTAGGCTCCCATCGTATTCTCGGCCTTTGGACTCGGGAGCCGAGTCGTCCAAATCGATCGGATTGCTCCTTGTCGCTTCGGGCAGATTTCTCAGTTTGGGGACCACCTTCCGGAAAGTTCGCCGGACTTTCGGATGCGATACGTGGATTCGGCTCCTGGACTCCAAAGAATAATTCCGCAAATGGTGTTGCCTGTTCAGGCTGCCCGACATCCCCTGTTTGGTCATCGACCTCTTCAGCCACTTGCGGCTGCTCCACCTGACAGGGCTCGCCTTCCTGAGAGGGTTCCGAAGCAACGTCTGTAGGTGTCGCCCCGTTCTGTGGTTGAGCAGGCGCACTAGCAGCTGAGTCGTCCTGAGAATCGTCGTCGCCGTTGGAAGCCTCCTCTAGTTGCTCAGCGACATATCCCTCGCCCTCCGCAACCGTCATCTCCTCAGGTACCTGTATGCCGAAATCTCTAAGCTCAGCCAGGGCGCTGTCCCGATCGACAGCTTCAAGAATTGTCTTAAGAACAGGTACAAGAACTACAGTGTCTTCTCCAGGAGCGATCGCTCTAGTCAACTCCCGAGCGATAGCCGACCAGGGTAGCTTTTCATTCCGAAGAGAAAAGTAGAGAACACTATTCGAGTGATCAAAAAACGCGTCCTCTGAGATCTTCACAGTCCCAGACCGACTAAAAACCTGAAGTGTCAGTTCCACTGTTAGTTCGTCGCTGGCCTGAAATTGAACATTACGAAGAGACTTTATGCTGCCGTCAACCGTGCTCAGCGCACCAGACTTCTGCAGTACAGCCTTTATTAGTGCCATGCGACTTTCTACCAGCTCCTTGAACTGAGCGTCATCACGCCGATTTCTTGCCTCATGTATGTCCGCCTGAACCACATCCCCCAGCGAGCGTACACCGGCGGCCTCCATAGCCGTCCAGATATGCTCCAGCCGTGGAATCAGATTCCACTTAATCAGGTCACAATTACCACCGTATCCGTCGTCGAAGAACACCAATGACGGCAAATCCAGAGTCTCTTCGTCATTGGGCCGAGGACTCGGGACGCACCTAACGTCACTCAAACTTGACTTTATACTTCCAGTATCAATAGCCTCACCACCCAGAGTATCAGCCAATATGGTCCAGCACTGGAGTACAACATTCTTATCTGGAGCATGAAGCCGTCGGGTGTCCTCTAGTCTTCCAACCTCCTTCAGCACCTCAATCGCATCATCGTAATCAGGATCCTCTTTTACATTGAGGGCCGAAAGTAGCTTCTGATATTGCCGGAAGTCACCTCCCAACTGGAATCGGAATCTCCCAAAAGAATGCTTAGCCCAGAAAACCTGATTCGGCCTAAGCCACTTGCCATCAACTCGAAGGCACGGTTTATCATGCAAAATACTGAGATGTCCGGGTTGCGCACGTTCATTCAGCCAGTGATATACGCCCCCAGGAGGCTCTTGGTCATCCCGGGCGCATTTGAGCAAATGGCGAGCGACTTGATATGGTTCTGGACTTCCATTGACACCCAAGTAACCCAGGAGCTCACTACTCTGGTGCTGCTGGGAGATGTCAATGAATGTCGCTTGCGACTCGAACAAGTGCTTGAAATGGGTACTGTAGAGTTCACTTGGTACCCGCCAAGTGGACAAGTCGCCTTCGGCCGGAAGCCATCGTAGCTCTCTAAGGACCCTGTACTCGCGTTCGTGTGCAGCGGTTGGGATGGACATCACACCACCCAGGGCCTGAACAACTCTTTGGATAGTCAATCACTTGCTGCGGCTAGGTGGTTGACGGACTGTGTCTTTAGCAAGTTCGATAACATGTCTGGGTCGTGGCCGAGTTGCAACTCCCAGCCAATTGTAGAGGTCGTGTCGGGATTCGGAACTCTGCGGCACTCGGGCATACGAAGCATGCGGCCCGAATAAGTCTTTTATGTTGTTATAAGAAAAGTAGACTTCTCGCGGCTTTCGGAACTTACCATCTGTGCACTCGACTATATTGGTTTGAGCTAGGTTCGCCTTGATGTCATCGTTCACCCTTAGATCGCCTAGACGCCTTTCGAGAATCGATATAAGCTCGCGTTTGACGCTTTCAGATAGTGGGCTGCGAATGGCAAAGGCTTTAGGCAGGAATCTTCTAGCGTAATCGACGAACGTGAGTTCTCTTATGCCCAGGGAACGCAGAAAGTCGAAGAGGCCCCACACTTTGCTCGTGTCAATGAGATTGGTGATTCCTGCCGGATCTTCGAATCCACCAGGGAGATACAAGGTATTCATCGGACGGAGACGATTTGCCGTTGGATAGATGGGGAGGCTCGCCAAACGATCACGAAGGTCAGATGTTAGGTGACGCTTCCGGTAATCAAACCAATGTAGGATCTCAGATGGATCAAACTGGCCATTCGACCAAGCGGCTTGAACTTGATCATTTGGCAGCCGCTCCAGCCACTCAATAGCCGTTGTAAGAGCAAACGTGGGGCAGATGCGTTTCAGAAGTGGTATATCGGTGGCCGCGAGGAATGTGCGGTCATCCGGTACTAAGCTCTTAAAGATCTGACGGGTTTCACTATCCGCCTGATAGGCGGAGGCACAAGGCCACAGGCGTTGGTCGAGGCCGGGGGATAGAACGCACCGACTCATGAGTTCTTTGTCTGACTGGTATGTAGATTTGCGACGAGATTTGCTGAGAACGGCTTCACAGCCATCCCACAGCGGTCTAAGCCACCCTCTATCGTTGAGGTGGGAAGGACAAGGCTGCGGTTGATCGACGAGTTTTCGTGCACAGAGTCGGTTGTAGATATCCTGGATAGAAAGGGTGCGTACACCTATGCTTGTAAGAATGTTTCGATATCTGTGGATATCTTTGTGGACCATATCGATGCCTAGCGCCTGAAAAGCTGCTGCAGCCTGTTCCTCGTCTGGTCCTGTAGGAATTCGGGTACCCGGAGGGGTGAGCCATTTGTGGCAGCTGCCAGACTTGACATAGACGACTGGTGCTTGACGAAGTAACGGGACTAGTGACTTCCAGAATGCTGCAAACGGCTGGCGCGTGTCTTCCTTGTATTCGTCGCAGACACGCTGGAGCTGCTCAAGCATAGCCCACAGACGTGAAGCATCATTGCTGAATATCTCTCGCAGAAAGGTCAGGTGGTCTCGAAGCGCAGACGCAGCTGCGTGAATTGCCGCGCGATTCCATTCTGAGCGATAGTCGTAAGAGTTTTCGAACGCGATTGACTTCCGATCTGAAGCAGGGAAGAAGTCCGCATTGATATGGAACGGAAGTCCTGTTTTCTGCTCCGTTGGCAGAGTTGCAAAGAGCAAGCCGTCGCTAAGGTCAGAGTCAGGAACCGCAATCTGGACGACGCATGAGCGGTTTTCTTCTATAGATGGATACCTATTTCTCAATATCGCTGCTTCGTCTTTGAAATCACCTTCTATCATTTTATAAAGTCGCTCCGCCTCATGGCGTGAAACCCGATGAGTGTTGTTTTCCCTAGCTATCGTTGTCCGCATCACTAGATTGCCATTACGATACAAATCAATGCTAGTAATCTTCTTTAGAAACAGGAGAGCCTTAGGGAGCGAACCCTTCAGTTCATCAATGAATATATCTATGGAGTTTCGACTAACGGTTGGCACTTTGAGCTCTTGACGCACGCGTGAGTCTTCAAAAGCCCACGGGAGTTTGAAGACGGTTCCTTTGTCTTTAGTGATGGAGGGGTCCATACGCACTTTGATCCGTCGGTCTTCCCCCTTATCAGGTCGTAGAATCCAACGGCGACCTGCTGATCGTATTTCCGGCCTATCAGTTATCTGATACACCGAGATGAACCCGACTCCGAACGTTCCGGTAGTGCGATCACCTAGTTCACTACGTTTCGAACCGCTAGCTACATATTGCATGCGCTCAAAATCAATCTCTCGGAAAGTAGCGTCGTTGCTCACGACCAAGGCATTATCTCTGACGTCAAAGGTGATCCGTGTGGCAGAAAGCTTTCCTGACTCATTTTTCGCATCATCTGCATTCTGGATAAGTTCATGCGCAAGCGTTGGCATACCACGAAGATCACCAAGCTGCTTCGACAATAGACCAAGATAGTTGACACCTTGAAATAGATATTGTGGCTCTTGGTTGGTCACGGCATGTCTCCTATGAACATAATGTAATGGTGTCAAGCCTCTCCCGATCATTAGTGTCCGCGTTATACGTCACTGGTCCTACCTGAACGCCCTTCAGGTTTTTCACTTCCATCAGAGCGACAGACTGAATGCGCCATTGCTCCAGGACGCGAAGATTGCGTACGGCACGGCGGTTCTACGGCTTGGGAGTGTGGGCGGTGAGCTGAAACGGCGATCTTGGGCCAGTGACCCTCGGCAAGGGGACTATGGGCGGGTTGCCACCGTCGGCCCAGGCCAGGGCAGAGGGCACGCAACGTCTAGGACGAACCAGTGAACGACCCAGCATGATCCGCCCTTTCGTCTCCGCCCTAGCGATTCATGCAGTCGGCTTTGGTCGATGGGCCCACTGCTGAAGCCGTGATGGTACCAGAATCTTCACTGGGTGAGGAGGGGGAAGGAGTGAGGGAGGGCGCTGGGTTGGGGATGGGCTTGGGCGGGTTGGTTGCTGGGGGTGTGGTTCGACTCGGTCCGCCGAAGACTTCGGACCGGCTCACCACGAACGGATTCGGGGGCCTTCGACAGGCTCAGGGCAGGCTCTCCGGGGACTACGGACCGGCTCACCACGAACGAGGTGCGTCGGGGTTGGGTGTTGCGCGGAAGACGGGCGGGTCTCAGACGCCGCCCCTACCCAAGATTGGGCTCGGGATGGTGGGTGGTGTGGTGCGACTAGCTCCCGTTCGACAGGCTCAGGGCAGGCTCTTCGAGGACTACGGAGCGGCTCACCACGAACGGGCATGGGAGAGTACGCGCGGGTGTACCGGGCGGGTGGGAGGCGGAAGAGGGCGGTTCGCGAACCGCCCCTACGTGAGCAGGGCTCGGGATGCAGGGGGAGTCGGGGCGTGGTTCGACAGACTCACCAGGAACGGGGGTGCGCTGGGAGCGAGGGTTGCTGCTGGGTCCCGGGTGCAGACGCCGGGATGACGGGGCGGTGGCGGCTGGGGGCTTATTGGGAGACTAGACGCGCTTGGGGGAGGGAGGCCATTCTGCGGTCCAGGGTGAGGGTGTCCATTCCTGCGCGGGCGTAGTCGTTGGCAATGAGGCGGTCGAAAAGGCCGGGGCCGCCGGAGGCGGCGAGGGCGTCCAAGACGGGGCGCCCGTTTAGGGGGGCGACGAGGCCGCTGGTGAGGGTGGTGTGAATCCCGGCGCGGGCGTCCTCCTTGGAGACGCCGTAGTGGTGTTGCAGGGCGACGTAGGCCTCGCCAATCACCTGATTGGACGCGAATATTTCGGCGTCCTCTGCCGAGAGGGCGCTGAGCCTTTCGACGCAGAGCGTGAAGAGGTCAGGGGGCTGGCCGGTGACCAGCCGGACGAGAACCGAGGAGTCAATCCCGATATTTGGCCGGATCATATCCTTCGTCCCGGAACTTGCGGATGTCGAGCGGCTCGATGTTCGGGTCGATCACGTCGCGCAAGGTCCCGAGCTTGGAGTGGTCGATTCGCCTTGGCTTCAGGGTGTATCCCTCGGGACCTTCCAGTAGTTCGAGCCGGTCACCAGGGCCAACGCCCAGAGCATCCAGCACGTACTTGGGAAAGGTGACCTGGCGCTTGGACGTAATTTTCACCAGCATGAGAGGCCTCCTTACAAACAGGTTATAGCGGGTAAGGCGGAATCGTCCAGCAGACCGAACGACTGGCGGTGGGTCATTTGATGTCGGTAGGTGGTATGGCGACCTGTTGTTGGCCGGCTCACCAGGAACGGTGAGGACCGGGGATGGGTGTTGCGCGGAAGACGGGCGGGTCTGAGACGCCGCCCCTATCCAAGATTGTGCTCGGATGTAGGGGTGGCAGGTTGCGCCGGGAGCGAGGGTTGCCGCTGGGTCCCGGCTGAGGACGCCGGGATGACGAAACGGCGGGGCTGAACCGCCCGGCGGGCTAGGTGTTATTGGGTCATTTGTGGTTGGGGAGGGCGTGGGATTGGGTGACGGCGGTGGATTTGACGGTCATGGCGGTGAGGCGTTCGGGGACGGGTTCGGGAGGTGGGTGAGGGGGGTGAAGGTGAGGTTGTCGGTGAGTTCGAGGGCGGGTTCGGCGAGGTCCTGGACGTAGAACTTGGAGGAGGGGAAGAGGTCGCCGGGGTAGGTGAAGTTGGGGAGGGTGGCGAGTTCGATGCAGAGGGCGGCGCCGACGGAGCTTTCGAGCATGCCGCCAATCCAAACCGGAACTCCGTAGTCACGACACATGTCGTGGATTTTGAGGGAACGGGTGAGGCCGCCGGAGCGTCCGGGCTTGATGTTGACGTACTGACAGGCGTTGATTTCGAGGGCCTGCTGGATGGTGCGCAGCTCGCGGGCGGACTCGTCCAGGCAGATGGGCGTCTCGATCTGGCGTGAGAGTTCGGCGTGGTCGACTACGTCGTCCCACTGCAGCGGCTGTTCAAGGAAGGCCAGGCGGAACTGGTCGATGGTCTTGAAGGTGTCCAGGTCGTCCAGGGTGTAGCCGGCGTTGCAGTCGATGTGGAGGATGGTGTCGGGAAACGAACCGCGGACGGCACGCAGCATTTCCACGTCCCAGCCGGGGCGGGCCTTGAGCTTGATGCGGGGGAAGCCGGCGTCCACGGCGCCCTGGATGTCGGCGAGGAGGTCGTCGAAGGAGTCCAGCACGCCGAAGTCAGCACCGGCGATCACGTCGGCGTCGGATCCGCCCAGGAGGGTGTGCAGGGGGATACCCGTGCGCTTGCATTCGAGGGTCCACCAGAGGACTTCGATGGCCGCCTTGGCGAAGCCGTTGCCCTTGAAGGCGGCCAGGCGGGCGTCCAGTTCGACGGCGGTGTCGAACTCGCGGCCGACGACGAGCGGTCCGAAGATCTCGGTGACGAGGTGATAGACGGAGCCGGCGGATTCGGGCACGTAGTGCGGGGCGCGGAAGGGGGTGGCCTCGGACCACGCTGTGACGCCGTCGGAGGTGGCCTTGACGAGGACGGAGTCGATGGCGTGGTCTTCGCCGTAGGCGGTGCGCCAGGGATAGATGAGCGGCATGCTGACGTGATAGACGTCCAGGCGGTCGATACGCATACGGCTTTCCCTCACGGCTGAGGGCGCAGAGGGCCCTGGCTGAGGCCGCGCGGAACGGGCGGCCCGCTGTGTAGCTCGGGAGCATGGTGACCGCCGAAAGGGACCGACGCAACCGCCGGCGCGCGTACGATGGCGGCATGCCCTGGAATCGCCGGTTGCCGACGCATGCCCTTCGCGCAATGCCGCGTGTCGTGCTGCTGTGCGCCGCGACGGCGCTGCTGGGTCTGGCTCTGGCCGCCTGCGAGGAGACGCCGCCACCTCGAATCGCTACGCCCTCCGCGATCGAGGTGGCTGTGATACAGGCTGCGGAGGCGCCCTCCAGCGCGACGTCCGCACCACCCCCGCGCGTATCCCGCCAGCCCAACTCGATGCCCGTCACGGCCGAACCGTCGGCGCCTGCGCGAACTGCCACGCCCCTCCCACCCCCGCGCGCACCCCGCCAGCCCAGCGCCCCCCCCAGCACGACGCCAACGCCACCACCGGCACCCCTGGATGACGTAGTGACAGCCCGACTGAGCGAGGCCGCCAGCCTGATCGAGAACGTTTCGGGATCGCCGGCGGCGCTGCAAGCCGGTCCGGACCTGCATGTGCTGCTGGAGAGCGCGGTGCTGGAGTTTCTGGCGGTCTACGGCCCGGACCCCGAGGCCGCGGTGCGGCTGGACTCCGCTATCGGGCAACTGCCGCCGCTGGTGTACGAGCTTGAGCCACAGGGAGCGCGCGTCGTCGCCGCGGACGTGGACGGCGACAGCCAGAACGAGTTGATCGCCGCGTACCACATCATCGGCGTGCCGCCCGCCTGGTTCGATCAGGGCGAAACGGGGTTCACCGCGCATGCGTTCCCAGTGGGTGCGGCGGCTGAGTCGGTGTCCAGCATGACGGCCGTGCACTCGACGGCTGATCTGACCGACGACGGCGCGGCCGACGTGCTGCTGGTGAGCACGACGCCCGGCGTCAGCACGCAGACCGAGGCGGTGCGGGTTTACACGTGGGACGACGAGACACCGCGGCGGGTCTTTGACGTGGCGGTGGTATTGGGGTCCGGGCCGGCGGGGTGGGAGCTGCGAGATGCAACCGCGCCCGCCGAGATCGAGACCGTTTGCCCGGCGATGGGGCATTTTGACGCGCCCTTGCTCCCACATCCGGGACTGCGCCGCACGTTTGCCTGGGACGGCGCGTGGTTCCGGGAAGTTGCGCGGCGCGTGGACCCGCCGGTTTCGCCGCACGACCAGATCAACCGCGCGGAAACGGCGTTCTGGGCGGGCCGCTACGCCGACGCCGAGGCCGGGTATCTGGCCGTGCTCCAGGCGCCGCTCGCCGCCGGGGATTCAAGCAGCGCGCAGCCTGACTGGGAGGGCCTGGCGCATCTGCGGCTGGCGCAGATCGCGCTGATCCAGGGCCAGTTTTCCGACCCGGCGCGCCTGCGCACGGTGATTGAGCGGGGCGGCGCCATCGGGTTAGTCGGGCAGGCGCTTCAGTCAACGGCGGCGAACCCGGACCCGCTGCCGACGTTTGCAGCGCTCCAGACTTTGAACCTCAGCAGCGAGCCACCCCCCGGCGCCCACGGGTCCATTGGGTTCCCCATGGAGCACGCGCTGGTGCTGGCGCTGGGGAAAGCCCTGGAGATTGGGCTGCGCGGCGTAGGGTCCGCCGAGCTCTCAGCGAATGCGATCGTCGACCGGCTGGGGTCTGGCGGCGTCCGGATACGCAGCGTGGCGGTGGGCGACCTGAACCGCGACGGCGCGCTGGAAGCAGTCGTTTCTATCCCCCGGAACAGCGCGCGCGTCCTGGGCCCGCCCCAGAACGAGTTCTGGTTCGTCAGCCGGGTCGGTACGCGCTGGGTCGCCCATCCAGTACCCGGGATTGGCGTGAGCGCGGTTGCGGCCGGGGTGCGTGACGTCAGCGAGGGACGCTCGGTGTTCGCAATTACCGAACCCGCTTCCGCCCGCGAGTTCTACCTGGGTTTCGACGGTCGCCTCCTGGACGTCTGGACCCGCCTCCCGACGCTGCACGACCTGTATCCGGCGAATCCTTTTGACGGGCGAGAGATCAGTCGCTGCGAGATTGGCCTGTAGTCCGATGTGCGGACGGTGGGTTAGAGGTTGGCCAGCAGGATTGCGGTGGCGATGCTGATGACGGCCGTGAGAAAGGCAGCGGCACCGGCGATCATGGTGCCCATGCGGACGTACACGCGCTGCTCACGTTCACGCATCTCAGCCCGCAGCTCTGTGATCTGACCCTGCAGCCGGGCCTCAGTGTCCTTCAGGTCAGCGCGAATCGCCGCGGCCCCGGTCGATAGATCGGTCTTGGTGGCCAGGTTTTCCGTGACGCCCTCGGCGAATGTGGAGACGAGCACCGCGGCCTGCTTCTCGTCGAAGCCGCCTTCGTCTTGCAGGCGCCGGGCCGCCTTGAGGGTGTCGAAGGTCACCACCATGCAGGCATTCTAGCGCTCTCCAGTGCAATGACCGCCGCTCCTGGACGGCTCCCAGCGACTGTCGGCCGACTATGCCTGGGCGCTGGTGAGGGAGCGGGATTGGCGGCTGGCGCGGGTTTCGAGCGGCCCTGGCGTGCTTAGGTCATCACCCCGGCTAGCTGACGTCTGCCAAGTTGCCTGAGGCCTGCCAAAGGGCGGGGCCTCATCGAGTTGGCTGTAACTCAAACCGAACCGGCAGCGCCTATGGTTCGAGCGAATACCCCACGAGAAGAGGCGGAACGCGGGCTAGAGGTTGGCCAGCAGGATTGCGGTGGCGATGCTGATGACGGCCGTGAGAAAGGCAGCGGCACCGGCGATCATGGCACCCATGCGGACGTACACCCGCTGTTCGAGTTCGCGCATCTCGGCGCGCAGCCGTGCCTCAGTGTCCTTCAGGTCAGAGCGGAGGACAGCGAGATCGGTCTTGGTGGCCAGGTTGTCGCTGACGCCCTCGGCGAACGTGGAAACGAGAACCTCGGCCTGCTTCTCGTCGAAGCCGCCTTCGTCTTGCAGGCGCCGGGCCGCCTTGAGGGTGTCGAAGGTCACCACCATGCAGGCATTCTAGCGCTCTCCAGCGCAATGACCGCCGCTCCTGGACGGCTCCCAGCGACTGTCGGCCGACTACGCCTGGGCGCTGGTGAGGGAGCGGGATTGGCGGCTGGCTCGGGTTTCGAGGGGTTCGATGCGGCAGGCGCAGATTTTGTATTCGGGGATCTTGGAGATGGGGTCGAGGACGTTGATGGTGAGCAGGTTGGCGGCGGCCTCGGCAAAGTGCCAGCTCATGTAGACGGTGCCGGGGGCGACGCGGCGGGTGATCCAGGCACGGGCCTCGACGGCGCCGCGGCGCGTGCTGACGCGCACGAGGCCGCTCTTGGGAATGCCCAGACGGTCGGCGTCTTCGGGCGAGACTTCGACCAGCGGTTCAGGGTAAGCCTCGTCCAGCCGCGAGCGGCGGGTCATGGCACCGGTGTGCCAGTGATAGAGCACGCGGCCGGTGTTGAAGATAAAGGGGTAGTTCCGATCGGGAATTTCCACGTTTTCGCGCCAGTGGACGGCGTGCATGGTGGCCTTGCCGTCGGCGGTGGGGAAGCGGTCGCCGAACAGCCAGAGCGCGCCTGGGTCGTCGGGGGTGAGGCAGGGCCAGCGCAGCCCGCCTTCGCGGTCCAAGCGCTCGTGGCTTAGTCCGGCGTGGCTGGGCGTAACGCGGGCTATCTCGTCGAAGATATCGGCCGGGCTGTTGAGGCCGAGGTCGCGGCCCATGCGTCGCGAGAGGTCGGCGATGATGGCCCAGTCGTCTCGCGCCTCGCCGGGCAACGGCAGGACCGGCCGGACGCGCTGCACGCGCCGGTCGGTGTTGGTGTAGGTGCCGTCTTTCTCGGCCCAACTGGACGCGGGTAGAACTACGTCGGCAATTTCGGCCGTCTCGGTCATGAAGATGTCCTGGACGACCAGGAAGTCCAGATTGCGGAAGTGTCTGCGTGAGGCGTGGAGATCCGGGTCGGCCATGAGCGGGTTTTCGCCCATGATGAACATGCCGCGGACGTCGCCTCGGCCGGCGGCGCCGCCGATTTCGATGGTGGTGAGGCCCTGTTTGGCGGGCAGTGGCACGCCCCACTGCTCCTCAAAGAAGCCGCGGAAGGTTTCATCTTCCACCGAGCGGTAGTCGGTGAAGTACATGGGGATGGCGCCGACATCGCTGGTGCCCTGGACGTTGTTCTGGCCGCGCAGCGGGTTGAGCCCGGTTCCACGCCGGCCGACGTTGCCGGTGGCCAGGCAGAGGTTGATGAGCGTGAGGCAGGCCTCGGTGCCGTGGGTGTGCTCGGAGATGCCGATGCCCCAGTAGAAGGCCGTCTTGTCGGCCTTGCCGATGATGTGCGCCGCACGTTCCAGCGTGGCCGGCGGGATACCGGTGAGCGGCTCCTGGCGTTCGGGCGTCCAATCACGTACCGCCGCAGCCACGGCCTGAAAGTTCTTGACGCGGTCGGCCACGAAGTCTTGATCCACCAGGCCGTCGCGGATGATCACGTGCAACAGCGCGTTGTACATGGGCACGTCGGCGCCAGTGCGGCACTGCAGATGCACGTCGGCCCAGCGGGTGAGTTCGATAGCGCGGGGATCGGCGACGATCAGCTTGGCGCCGTTGCGAATCGCGGCCTTCATCTTGAGCGCGGTGATGGGGTGGGTCTCGGTGGTGTTGGAGCCGGTGACGTAGATGACGTCGTTCTCGGCGATTTCGTCCAATGAGTTGGTGAAAGCGCCCGTCCCCAGGCTGAGGCCCAACGCGGCCACCGACGAGGCATGGCAAAGCCGCGTGCAGTTGTCGATGTTGTTGGTGCCCAGCACGACCCGCGTGAACTTCTGCAGGAGGTAGTTGTCTTCGTTGAGGCACTTGGACGAGGCGTAGACGGCCAGGGCATCGGCGCCGTGGGTATCGCGAATCTCGGTCAGTCGCCGGGCCGTGAGGTCCAGCGCCTCGTCCCAGGTGGCCCGCCGCCACTGGCCCGCGCCGCGCTCGCCGGTGCGAATGAGCGGATGGGTGAGGCGGTCGTCGCTCTGGGCGTAGTCCCAGCCGAAGCGGCCCTTGACGCACAGCCAGCCCTGGTTGACGGGATGGTCCTCGGGCGACATGGCGTGGGTGATCTGGCCGCCGCGCACGTGGACTTCCAGCCCGCAGCCCACGCCGCAGAAGGAGCAGGTGGTCTGGACAACCCGGTCGTCCTCAACGATGCCCTGCTTCTCAAGCTCCCACTGAGCGCGGCTCTTGAGGGCGCCGGATGGGCACACCTGCACGCAGTTGCCGCAGTAGACGCAGGTGGTGTCCATGATGCCTTCGTACTCGTGCGTGGAAATACGTACGTGGAAGCCGCGCTCGCCGGGTTCGATGGCGTAGGTGAGCTGAACCTGGTCGCCGCAAACGTCCACGCAGCGCCAGCACATAACGCACTTGGCGTAGTCGCGGATGTAGTAGGGGTTGTCGTCGATGACGGGCAGGTTGGCACGGGCGGCCGGGCCGTTTGACTGGATGCCGTATTCGGTGAGCAGCGCGGCCAGATCGGGGGCTTCGCTCAGGTCCACACCCGAGAGCAACGCGCGCAGGGAGCCCTTACGCGACCGCCTTACGCCTTCGCTGTCGGTGAATAGCGTCTGGCCCGGTTCCACGAGCGCTCGGCAGGCCGACAGCAGCTTGGTTTCGTTGTTGAGCGAGGCGTCGGCGGCAGGGGGGCCGGCGTGCGCATCTGGTACCTGTTCGACCAGGCAAAGCCGACAGTTGGCGGAGGCCGCAATGTTGGGGTGGTAGCAGAGCGTGGGGATGTCGATCCCCAGCCGGGCGGCGGCATGGTAGATGGAGGTACCGGCGGGCACGGTGACTGGGCGACCGTCGATGGTGAGCGAAACAGCGTCTTGCGCTGTCGCCATAGGTAACCGCCCGGCGCTGAGAGTGTGCCGACTAGCCTACGCTACCGGGCCGCTCGGGCGGCTCCGGCCCCCTGCCGGGCGGTCGCGTAGCTTGGTTGACTCAAGGCGGTGGGGAGCCTGAGCCGATGTTCTCGCCTTCGTGGAAGATCAGCCAGAAGATGTAGCCCAGCCAGATGAGGGCGACCAGGACGACGGGGATCACGACGACGACGAGGATGAGGCCGGGGTCGGTAACCGAGAGATCGGCGGATGGGGTGGCGGTGGGACTGGTGGAGGGGCTGAGGGCGCTGGCGGGGGACGCTCCGATTGCGAGAAGCACCATTGCCAGAACCAGGGCGAGTTTGCGTCGCGGCATTTCAGGGCGAGGCCTCAGGTGCTTCGGGCCATGGGGTGAGGTCAATCTCCCAGCCGATGACACCACTGTAATCGAGCCAGCGGCTCTGGGCACCGACTTCGCGGTGCTCGATGCCAACTATGCCTGAGAGCACCTCGGTTGAAATGCCCGCATCATGCACGTCGATTCGCACCAGCGGGATGACCTGCTGGACCCAGAGGCTCGCGGTTTCGGGACTGAAGCGTGACACGTTCAGCGCCAGGAGATAGGACCGGCCGGCAACGATGTCCGACGTTCGGACCCCTGCGTCCCCGTTGATTGTCAGCCGCTGAGGGTCGAACTCAATGCGGTCCATCTGCGTATCCACGGCCAGGGTCAGGGGAGCGGACCACCACCAAACTGAATCGCGCGGGTCGGTTTCGACCGGAACCACGCCGGAAGGTCCGGCCCTGTAGAGGCGAAACTCCGTCCCCGATGTGATTGGAAGGCGGTGGGGGTTTCGGTACCACAGATTGACAATGGCGACATCGCCATCGGCGCCACCGTCAAAACCGAGGCCGGCAACTTTCGGCTGCGACGCGTGGTCGGGAGCGGGGAACGACGGCCGAAGCTGGGCGAAGGGCGCTACGGCGGCATGGGCGGCGAAGGCCAGTTTCTGGCAGTCTCGAACGTCCAGGTCGGTGATCTGCGGGGCACCGCTCAACTCGGCAGCAACCGGTCCGGCCGTTATGGCGTTGCCCGGTTCGCCCAGCAACCGAAGGTCCAACTGTCCGTCGACCGACGATTCACAGGTCTGAAGGAGTGACGCCGGAAGCGTGGCGAAGTCCGGTCCGACCCGCCAAACGGGCGACCAAGCGGCCGACAGGTCATAGACCCGCATGCCGTAGCCAGCCCAGATGGCGTCGTCGCGAGTCAGTCCGAGGACTGTGGGTTCGACGTGGTCAAGGAGAGCAACCACTCCTCGGTTGGGGATCTCGGAAAGCGGGTTGACGCGTGGGATCTGAACTGCAGGTTGGTCTAAATACGTGGCTGACGCACGGAGGTCACTGCGATCGACAAAGTTGAATAGCAGCATTCGGCTTTGGTGCGGCGTTAGCCCATCCACGAGAGTTACGGGCGCACCTGAAGGAACGAGTTCGCGCAGGTAGCGGTAGCTCGAGGACGAAGCTTCGCGGGTACCCGCGCCGGGCGTGACCTCGAACACCCGATGGCGCTGGCCCGAGACTGATTGCAGGTCGGCCAGCAGCCTGAATTGCGCTGGCTCGACGAGCAGGCGTCGCGCCTGGGGCGCCAGTACATCCATCCAGGCGTCCGTAACGTGCAGATGCGTAATACCCATGTCCGCCAAGTCGTCTCGGTGCAAGAAGCGCAGCGCGTCTTCGTACTCCGGCATTGCGCTACTCGAGATCACCTGCACCCTGCGCCCAGAGGTTGGCGCGGCTATTCCGGCGATTGATGTCGCCACGGTAGGGCGCGGGGTGAGCAGGCGCGCATTGTTCGGGAGCTCGTGCGCGAGCCATGAGTAGAAGTCCCAGTTCTGGTCCAGCTCTGTTCGAAATCGCGATTGACCTACGTACGGATATCCCGAGCCCTTCATGACCGGCTGGCCGACCGCGATCCCTTCTTCGGCTGCCAGTCGCAGCCCGGCCGTTGCACGGGGAACAGCCGTCGGCAAGACTCCAAGTAGCACCACTGCCGTGATCGTCAGGTTTCGTGGCCAGCCTCGCAGCCTCTCCACAAGGCTGGCTAGCCCTGCTAGCGCGGCAAAGGCTGCTGTGGCGGTAGCGAGGAAGAGGATTCGCGCGTCATTAAAGGGGAGTGCCGACTGCAGGAACACTGCCTCGACCAACCCGAAGGCACTTGCCGCCGTCAGGTAGGCAAGCCCCCAACTCCGCTGCCAGTAGGCGGCAATCGCGCTGACGGCAATGAGTGGCACGATCCCGACGCGTATCAGGGCAGGGCCCGTCAGGTCGAACGGCGCCAATTTCGCCACGGGCGGCTCAAACGCGATCCGCACCATGCCCGCCTGGCCGCCGCGCTGTAACACCGCATCGGACGCCGGTCCGCCGGCAAGCACGGCCAGAACAGCGGCGACAACCAGAGCGACGGCAAGCGCCGTCCGTTGGTGCCCGCGCATGCGGGTGAGGCGAACCAATCCCACGACGCCCAGCGCAGCACAGGCAAAAATGAACACTGCGGCCTCCGCCAGCGCCGAGACGCCGGCGGTGCCTGCGATCAAGACCGCCTGCCTGCGACCGGTTCCTGCTTCGAGGGCGGCGGCAACGAGAAGCATGATGCAGATAGCGAGTGCCCAATGGGGCTTGTGCACCCACTCGAACGGTACTCCCCCTCGATCGGGCGCCAACCCGGCGACTAACCCGAGAAGGCCGCCGGCATCTCCGGATGTCGCGACGTAGGGGGCAGCCCCACATGGACGGGTTGGCCGATCAGACCCAGCACCGCACCGGCCCCGACGGCCAGGGGCAGCGGCGCGCCAACATCCCAAGCGAACCCGACAGCTGCCAGAACTAACGCCGCGACGAGGAGCGCGGTGAGGACCGCGACTGCCGTCCACGGGGGAACGCCGGCCGTGTTGACGATGCTGGCCGCCAGCAGGTCCGGACCGTAGTGGTAGCCAATGCCGGCGTCCTGGCCATACGGCGTGACCGGTGGAAAGACGCCTCGAGCCATGCGTTGCACCAGCGCGTAATGCCACGACTCTTCGCCGGGACGCACCTGCGTTCGATTGGCAAAGGCCAGTACGAAGATGCCAGCAGACGGCAGCAGGAGCGTCAGCGACGCCAGTGCGGTGCGGAGGGAGGGGAGACGGATTCGGCGGTCGCGCCAGGCGGCGAACGCGGCGAGTGCCGATGGGGCCAGGAGGCCGAACCAGGCGCTGGGCGCGCCTGGGATTACGTACGCTGACAGATTGGTCGTGAGCAGCACCACGACGATGCCGAGGGCGGGCGCGTAGAAGGGCCAGACCGGGCGCGGGCGAACCCCGAACACTGCCCGCGCCAGCGGCGCGCCGATGGCGACCATCCAGAGGCAGACGCCGGTGGACGCAACGATTCCGATCCAGGGCGAGACCGTGGGGTCCAGATTCATGCCAGCGGCTCGGGCCTAGACGCGAACGTCGACATTGCCTGGCGAATCACGCCTCATCAACGTGAGAACACTGTGGGCGGGTAACCGGCCAGCGGCTCCTGGGTCACCAGATCACGGACGAGCCGGCGTGCAACGAACTTGCCGAGTCACTCGGCGGCCTGCGACTGCTGGAAGGCGCGATCCAGCAGGCGGCGGAGGGGGGCGGCATCGGCGAGGCTGTCCATGAGGAGATTGAGCGTGGTGAGTCCGACGAGGGCCCAGCCCAGCGGGGGGACACCGGCGATTACGAAGACAGCGCCCGCGAAGGCGATGATGGCGAGGAGGCCGTCGGCGCGCAGAAAAGAGGTTGCGTCCTCGTTGGGTCCGGCTGGCGCCAGCGGGGCTATGAAGTAGCGGTGGAACCTGCGCGTGAGGCTCCAGCCGGGGCTGATGGAGCCAGCCACAAGGACCAGCACGATGAGGGTCACGAGCCACGGGGCGGCCTTGGCCCAGGCGATGATGAGCGCCAAGCCGAAGCCGCCGGCGATGACCAGCTGATGGAAGCGGCGCTCGCCCCGATCGGTCAACGGTTATCGCCCGCCCAAGCCACTAGCCTGGGTCTTGTCGATGGATATGTTTCGACCGGCTCACCACGAAGGGACCTTGGGCTGGTCGCACGCAGACCGAGAGCCAGCCTGAATGCGTGGCAGGCGTTGAACGCATGACGGGCAGATTGCCAAACTTCCGGCATGTCAACTCAGCCTACGGTCGTTCGGAGACTCCAGTACGCATGGTAGCCAGCGCCGCGTGGATATCGTCCGGCAAGCGGTCCGCGGCCGCGGTTGCGTCGGCCTTGCTGCTGTTCGCTGCGTTCCCGCCGCTGGAGTGGACAGGGTTGGCGTTCGTTGCCTGGGTTCCTCTGCTGTTCGCTCAAGCCGGCTCCGGGCCATGGGTGCGCCGTGGGCTGGGCGGGCTCTTTCTCGGCGTGCTGTTTGCGGCGATTGCGACCAGTGTGAACCCGCCCGAAGTGGCGACCGGTGTGGCGTGGATTGGGATTTCGATCGGCATTGGCGTCCTGGCGGGTCTGACGGCGACGTTGCTGGACGTGCCGGTCGGTCCAGAGCGGGTGATCAAGACTCTGGGACCGTGGTCGCGCGTCTGGGTACCCGCTGTCGCCTGGACTGGCATCGAGTACCTGCGCCTGGCCACAACGGCGGGTCACCAGTGGGGAATGCTGGCGACAACGCAGGTGGACGTGGCGCCACTGCGCGCCTGGCTTCCGGTTGCGGGTATGTGGCCGGTGGCCTTGCTCACGATTGCGACGGGTCAGGCGATTGGGTCGATCGCGCTGGTGGCCGTTCGCCGTCTACCGCTGACGCGAGGCTTGGTTATTGGAGTCGGTGTCGCGGCTCTGGGATGGCTGGTGGGGCTGGGCCTGGCAGCCGCCGCAGGTGCCCCGCAGGCCCAGTCCCTCCGCGTGGCCGCGGTTCAAACCGGGGATCACGTGCCGTCGCATCCGGAGACCGGGCCGCTGATACGGAGGTTCCGCTACCCCGAGTTGACGGACACGATCACGGGGCTGCACTCGCCGGCGACGTTGGAGGCGGCACGGCGGGGGGCCGACCTCGTCGTTTGGCCGGAGGCTTCGGGCTGGGTGGCACCAGACGATGCCGCGGCGACGCCGCAACTGGACGGCGTGCGAGCCGTGGCCGAACGCGCAGGCGTACCGATTGTCTGGTCGTACTTCGTTCGCATTGATCCGAACCACACGCGGAACGAACTGCTGCTGGTTGCGCCGGATGGGCGCATTTCTCGCCCGACGACGAAGGACCATCCGGTGTACGCGATTGGAGAGCGCAGCGTGACCAGCGGCCTGTACGAAACGCATGACGTGGCTGGAGCTCGGCTGGGGCTGGCGGCGGGACCTGACGGCACCTACACGGACACGCTGGCGCGGCTGGCGCGTATGGGGGCGGCCCTGGTGGCTATCCCGACCCATGACTGGGCGGCGTATACCGCGCCGCACATCCGACACCTGAGGCTGCGCGCGGCGGAGCACGGTTTGGCGGTGGCCAAGGCCGACTGGCGCTACGGTTCGGTTGTGATTGGCCCAGACGGTCAGGTTGTGGCGGGCACGTCGCTGGATCGGGCCGAGAAGGTGCTGCTGGTTGCCGATGTGCGCCTGGCTTCACCAGGCACGTTCTACACGGCGACCGGCGACTGGTTTGGCGTGGCGTCGCTGGGCGCTCTGGCGGCCATGCTGGCAGGAACCGCTGTTCTGGCCGTGCGCGGACGCCGTGTCAGCGGCGACCGGTAGGAATGACGGACGCGCCCCAGCTAAACGCCAGCAATCCGACGATGGCCAGGATCAGGGTGACGACAGCCGGATGCCACCCCAGATCGTCCAGCGTGGCGGTATACGCGGCGGCGGTGTGCAGCACGCCAGCCAGCAGCACGTACGCAGCCAGTCGGCCAGCCAACCAGCCGCGCGCCAACAGGTAGGCCGTGCCGAACTGCAATGCCACCCACGCCCACTCCCGAATGAATGCAAAGGCCAGGACGTCCGTCGGCGCCGGGGATTCGAGCGACTGGCTGAGGCTCAGTTGGGCGGCAAACAACGCATAGCCGGCTGCCGGCGCAGCCGCCGCGGCAGTGACGGCACGCGGATTGGAGGGCCGGGCCATCACAAAGGCCACGACCAGCAGCATAATCAGCTTGGCGAATTCGTCGCCGAAGGCGGCGACGATGGCCGAGATAAGCCCAACCAACGCCACGGCTTCATGCATGGCGGCCGCGCCAACGTTCTCGGCCACGATGTCCAGCACGGCGCGTGTGAGTTCACCGCGCAGCCAGATTTGGGCAAACGGGTACGCCACAACGCCCAGCAGCAACCCAAACCACACCCCGGGCCGCCCGAGCAGCAAGGGCGCGCCCGCACGGCCCCAGAAGAGCCCAAACGCCAGGGCCGCCGCCACAGCAATGGGATGCGGCGCGACAAGGAACTGGCGCAGCAGGTCCGGCGGCGCGGCTAGGGCGTCAATCGGTCCGGACGGCCACCGAAGAGCGGCGGCTCATGGAAGGCGGCCAACCTCGCGTCCGCCATACGGCAGCGCCAGGGGAATCGGCCTGGCTGGTACGATGACCGCAGCCTGCGGGCTCTGGCGCAAGTCGTCCAGAGTCCGCCTGATCGTTTACAAGTGCAGAGTCGGGGCGCGCCGTCATGCGGGTCGGTGGGTGAGCGGCTAATACCACCAGACTGTAAATCTGGCGCCTTCAAGGCTACGTAGGTTCGAATCCTACCCGGCCCACCGGACGTCGCGCGACGGTGCGTACGCTACCATCAGGCGTCCGGCGCGCCCGGCTCAACGCGGTCCCGTAGTGCAGCGGCCTAGCATACTTCCCTGTCAAGGAAGAGATCGCCGGTTCGAATCCGGTCGGGACCGCCCGGCGCGACCGCCGCGCGGCGCCGTGGGCCCATAGCTCAGCGGTCAGAGCAGCCGGCTCATAACCGGTAGGTCCCTGGTTCGAATCCAGGTGGGCCCACCGGGCAGACGGCGGAGACGGCGGAGTAGCTCAGAGGTAGAGCAGGGGACTCATAAGCCCTTGGCCGCAGGTTCGATTCCTGCCTCCGCTACCGGGTAGGCCGAGGTGGTGAAATTGGTAGACACGCAGTCCTCAGGAGGCTGTGAGCTTTTGCTCGTGCGGGTTCGAGTCCCGCCCTCGGCACCACGACTTCATGGCAATTCCAGAAGAAATGCCAATTAATGTCACGGTCCCACGGCGAAACACGATTGTGCTTGACAATCCACCGCCCTAGCAGACTTTAAACAGATCCAATCTGCGTTCAAACACCGAAGTCTTAAGCAACGGTCCCCCGCCAAAGAGACTCGACCATCCATTGCCCAAGAGCAATCTCAGCCTGCTCGATCCTCAAGCAACTCAATCTGCAGTCCAAAGTAGTAGTTTAGAATGGCCCTGAAGTGATTTACTGAACTTATCGACGGGTAGACCGCAGCCTCGCCCCCATCAGGCAGATGAAACGCAGCCAATACAAAATATCCCGTATAGCCATCGTGGTGCCGACCATGATCGGCAGCTATGACAATTATAGGTGCGGACTCACTATTCCGAATAATACTATCCACCATCTTCAAGACCAGCGAGTTTATGAAGATCAACTGCCCAACGTACGCATTCGGCACACTCGGATCGTGTCTGTCACTGAATTCATCATAGACCGACACTCCAGAGACATAGTCGCCGTGCTTGTCGAAAGTCGCTGGCGGATGAGGCTTCACGATATGAGCGAACACAAACTTAGGCGACACAACTTCAATTGGTTCCGTCAATACTTCGAACATCCTCAAGGCGCGAAGTGGAGACCACCAATCGTACGGACGGTCGGCTTCCGCGACAATACAACTATGAACAACAGGCCAAATCAAGGTCGCCTGAGCTATCTCACAGGAGAATCTCGATAAATCATTCTCACTATCTTGCAGCACTTGGCCCGGCGCTCCTCGAACGATTTCAACGCCAGAGGGCCTGAAAGTCACCAGGTAATCAGCAAGTGGGGCATTCCTTGTCACGGAATGTCCTGATTCGAGATGAACGTACGTGTATCCCAAGCGCTTTAATATCTCCGCAAGCGCATTGTACTGTCCGATCTCGATTAAGTCTGAGTCCGTCTCCGGAGACCGCAGGCCCAAGTCGTCAAGATACGACATATTGAGGCTTGATGGTATTGACTTGATTGACTTGGTGTAGTTGCTCGTAGCCTTTGAAGCCACGTAGAAGCCACGTCGCTCTAGTTCACTCAGAAATTCCGAGTTATCGAATTCTCCGAGAGCGTCATTACGAGTGTATTCATCGAGAATGATATAGTAAATATCTGGACGAGGACCGCTTACTTCCGGGATCCCATCAGGGAGCACGTGAGCCACAAGATCGCGCGACGCCCCATCAGGCGTCGTTCACCTCACGAGCGATCCAAGCGTGTGGGCTGACAAGGTCACCACGGGAAACGTGAGGAGCACAATGCTTGCAAGATTCAGTAGCTGTGTCCAGCGCGTTGCCACTTCGGCGGCACGTACGGCTCCGACGATCACCGCCGCTGCCAACACAACGGCGCCAGCGAAAATCACGCGCTCATCAACTCGATCAGCTACAGCGCGCGCGAGGTACCCATATCCGAAAAAGGTCACCAGCACAACTGCCGTGACGAGAGCAGGTCGATGCGCGTCTCGTAGAGCCAGCCGTAGCGCGACCATGCTGCCGGTTACGAAAACAAGCACGATGGCCAGAGGAACAATCGCATCAACGACGGCGAAGGGCAGCGTGTTGCTGGCCAAGAAGTGCAAAATGGGAACCGTTGCAGCCGTCCACGGGTACCACGGCGTGTCAAGCACACGGTTTAACTTCGACGCCGATTCGTCGACCGTCAGCCGATCGCCAGACCCCACGATACCCACGACGCGAACTGTCGAACGCCGAATCTGCCGACGCACCAAGGTTTCGGCACGCCCTAGCCGTGACGCAATTCGAGGGTGCGCGAAAAACGCTAGCAGAGTTAGCGTGCCGGCTAGCGCGATCCGAAAACGTGCGGCTGGGTCACCAAGGATTGCCGTGCGTAATCCACTCCCACTTATCATGTGAGCAAAAGCCAACGGACCGTCACCAACATCCGGAACTCCGTTTACTGCCACATTCTCGAGTCCGGATTTTCGGCCAGAAAGCTTATAAATGACATAGTTATATTCAAAGTCCGCGACTTGCAGTTGTAAGAGCAAACGTTGTCCAGTCGGTACGATGTAACTGGGGAAGTTGAGGGTGCGCAGGACCGTTACAGAGTCCGGCGCAGCGTTAATCGAAGACTGTCGCAGAACCTCACGCGTCGATGCATCCACGAGCGAGGCCCATACCGTGACGCGGTCTCCACCGGGTTCAGCAGACACCCAGACGTGGAAGGCACCCACGGCTCCACTCAAGGTTCCCAGGTCTTGCTGCACACCCCACCCAGGCCAAGCGACCAAGATTTGATCCGTCGGCTCGCCACTTGATGCCGACGGATACGTGACCTGAGGAATCAGACTCGCCCATAGCCCTAGTGCCGCCAGCGCTAGCCAAAGAGGCTTCAACATGGACCACGAGATCCTGAGGTGGCATGCACAACATTCACAGCACCGGCTCCGACGGCTGTAACCCGGCATTTGAAGAGGCTACATCCGGTGAGCAACTGCGTGACCATAACTCTCATGCTCTCTCGGCAGCCGACGACGTCTACGCCTTTGCTCAGCGCGTGATCCCGGGGCAACTTTCGTCACCAACGCCAAGATACAGCCGACCGGGCCATGCAGTGATTAGAAGCAGGCCCATGCGCCGGCAGGCTGCGGAGTGTACAGCACACCGACGGCAAGCGACCCCATGACGCACGAGCCACTCCGCCACGGGCGCCAACAACCGAAGTTCAAACGCTGCCAAACGCGACCCGTTCTGTCCCCCCGGCGGAATCGCCATGCCAAGATTCAGCACCGCCCTGCCGAGCATCGTCCTGGTTCATGCCTGCCGATATATCAATAAGTGAGCAGGAGCCCTGCACATCGGCTCACCATTGCCGCGGTTCCGGACGGGATTCCGTCGGAGCTCTCGCTTCGCCGCCTGCCTTGGTGGACATCGGAGACGGAGCGGACCCAAAAGTCCGACGTGTAGTGACCAACCGCCGACTAGACCTGCACAAGCCCCAAGATCCGGCCCGCCCGTCGGCCATGACTGAGCCGTCAGGGCAGTCGCCTCATAACCGATGAGTCCCTGGTTCGAATCCCGGTGGGCCCACCGGGCAGACGGCGGGAACGGCGGAGTAGCTCAGAGGTAGAGCAGGGGACTCATAAGCCCTTGGCCGCAGGTTCGAATCCTGCCTCCGCTACCGGGCAGGCCGAGGTGGTGACATTGGTAGACACGCAGTCCTCAGGAGGCTGTGAGCTTATGCTCGTGCGGGTTCGAATCCCGCCCTCGGCACCACGATATGCAGGTTTAGCCTGTGCAGGCCGACCGGCTTTGGTAGGCACTGGCCTGGATTCCTAGCAGGTTGGCCTGTATGCAAGTCGCAGTCGGTCGGCGATACGGCATGTGCTCAACCAGCGAGGATGTCGCGGGCTGGCGTCTATGTCCCCGGTCGCTTCGGCGCAGCCACTCCCGGTGCCCGCTTGTGTATGGTTGTCGAACTGCCTTGGTGGCGCACACCGTAATCGGCGCTGATTACTATGATAGGGTCGTCACGATGGTTCTGTAGGACTCCATCAACCATTTCGAGAATTCGCGAGTTGATAAAGATGAGTTGACCGATATATGCGTTCGGAACACTCGGATCGTGAGCGTTGCTAAACTGGTCGCTTTCATTGATTCCCAAGACAGCGTTTCGATGTCGATCGAAGGTGGCTGTCGGGTGTGGCTTGACGATATATGCAAACACGAATTTCGGTCCGTCGACTTCAATCGGTCTAGTTAGAAAGTCGAACATCTGCAAGGTTCGGTTCGGATGCCACCAGGCATAGAGAGCATTGTTGCCGCGTGCCAGGTGGTGTCCCAGACGTGGTCGCAAGGCGGTTGTCTGAATGAGCTCCCGAACAAATCGGCCAGCAAAGATCGACTCAGCGGAAACTCTGGACCCATATCCAGTCTCATCATTAGCGATACGCACACCCGCAGGGGCGAAGGTAGCGATGACATCGGCAAGCGGCGCTTTGTCGGTGATCGTATACCCGGAAGTGAGATGAACGTACGTATAGCCGAGTTCCTTCAGGATCGCTCCGACCGCATGATGCCGGCCAAGCAGTATCAAATCCTCGTACCTCGATGGGGTTCGATTCTCCAGATCGTATAGGTATGACATCTTGAGAATCGACGCAATCGATTGCTGCGAATACATGTAGCTGCTTGTGGCCGCGGAAGCGACGTAAAAGCCACGGCGCTCAAGGCCATGCAGAAAGTCCGTACTGTCGAAACTGCCAAGGGCGTCGTGCCGCGCTTACTCATCGAAATGATGTAGTAGATATCAGGACGTTGATCACGGGTGATCGGCAGGCCGGATGGAAACAGGTGCGCGGTTAGGTCGTGCACCGTCGCCGCCTCGGCCGACGACACCCGCCCGAGCGACGCGGCCGTTCCGCCCGCGAGGCGCGCAGCGCGCAGACCGGAACCAGTCTGCATCTGATCAAAGGCCAGCGGCCCGCTGCCAGCATCTGGAACCCTGTTCAGCGTCGGATTGGCGAGTCCGGGCTGAGGACCAGCGAGGCCATAGACGACATGGGTGGATTCGTACGGCGCGACTTGCATCTGAAGAAGCAGCCGCTGACGCTCTCTCACGACATAGCCGGGAAAGATGATGGATCGCTGCCTAGGAATGAGCGCGGACGTGACATCGATCGACGTTTGTCGCACCGGCTGGCTCGTCGATACATCCACCAACGCGGCCCGCACGGTCACGACGGCGCCGCCCGGCGCGGCTGAGACCCAGATGCGGAAGTGCCCCACTTGCCCGCCCAGAGAACCCAAGTCTTGCTGCACCCCCCAATCGGGTCAGGCGACTAAAACGTCGCCTGACGGCGCACCGCTTGAGGACAACGTATACGTCACCCGAGGCACCAGACTTGCTACGAGCCCCAACGTCACGAGCGCTAATGCCAGCCAGCCCGACCTAACCACTGCATGCCAGCTTCTCATGAAGACCCACGATCAACAGCTGGCCAAGTACAAGGCTTCCACGGCAGAATGGACAGGAAACCACGGCGATGCTCACGCCACGGAGAGTGACAATGTAAACTTCACCGAGGGCTTGCAGCCAAGGACGTGATATTGGGGTGAGCATTTCGAAATTGAATCGTCCGATAACGGACTCTGCACCTAGCCAACAGGCTGCTTCCAATGCTGGACCGAACAAAAGCTACTCGCCGCTGCGTTCAGATACCGTTCTGAAGTCCCAATGAGTTACTTTATAATCAAGCGTTCGATCCTCAAGCAACTCAATATCAAGATCAAAATAGACATCCAGAACATACCTGAAGTGATTTACTGAAGAAATGGAAGGATACAGCCCGCGATCCCCACCCGAAGGCAAGTGAAATGCCGCAAGGATATGATGCCATGGTCGACCTGAGAAGCGCGGGCCGTGATCACCAGCGATTACAATTATCGGAGGGGCGTCGGTATGGTTTTGCAAAATCGCATCGACCATTCTCAGAGCTAATGCGTTCGTAAAGATGAGTTGGCCAGCGTATGCATCCGGGACACTCGGGTCATGGGAATCGCTGAACTGGTGCTGCACCAGCGTCCCCAGAACATAGTTTCCATAGCGGTCAAAGGTGGCTGGACGCTTCGGCTTTGAAATGTGTGCGAAGACAAACTTTGGACCGTCGACTTCAATGGGATTTGAAAGAACATCAAACATCTCCAATGCCCGATACGGCGACCACCAACTATACGTGGATTCGTCGTCAGACAAGAAATAGCTTTGAAGCATCGGACGCAATGCTGTTGTGCGAATGAGTTCGCGAAGGAAAATTCGCTGAACAATCGGGTCGATAGAAGACGATATGTTTTCCTTGTTTGTAACTACGCTAACGCCAGATGGTCTAAAGCTAATAAAGATATCGGCAAATGGGGCCTTGCTAGTAAACTGATGACCTGATTCAAGGTGCACATAAGCGTATCCAATGTTCTTTAGAATTGCAGCAAGTGCATTGTAATATACGAGATTTATCATATCACCATGCGTTACCGGGGATCGCTCTTTCAGATCATCAAGATACGACATGTTTAGGCTCGATGCAAGTGAGTGTGGAGTGGCTATGTAGTTGCTATTTGCTTCTGAGGCTATATAGAATCCCCGAGTTTCAAGTTCATGAAGGAAGCCTGTGTTATCAAAGTCTCCAAGGGCGTCATTCCGCCCGTAGGCATCAAGGATGATGTAGTAAATATCGGGCCGTTCACCGCTTGCCGTCGGCAGGCCTGATGGAAACAGATGGGCAGTCAGATCATCCACCGAAACCCTATTGGCCGGCGATCCCAATCCAAGCGACGCAACTGTTCCGCCGGCCAGACTCGCGGCTTGGAAGACCAGCAGCGCTCCAGCCACGAGGTTAAAAAACTGCGTGCCGCGAGCGACCGATCCGCCGGCGCGGACGGCCCCGACAAGGGCAACG
Organism: Chloroflexota bacterium; assembly: GCA_965263175.1. Classification (GTDB taxonomy): domain Bacteria; phylum Chloroflexota; class UBA11872; order UBA11872; family UBA11872; genus UBA11872. The sequence continues at coordinate 860,111 of OZ253587.1, read as the reverse complement.
GCCCCCAGCACCACAGCGCCAGCGAAAAACACGCGTTCGTCGACCCGGCCGTGCAAGGCGCGCTCAGCGTGGCCATACGCGAACAAGACCACGGTCAGAGCGACGGTGGCGGCAGCTGGCCGGTGCCAATCTCTGAGAAGGAGCCGCAGGCCGACCATGCTCCCGGTCACAACCGCCAGCGCCACACCAAGTGGAATGGCTGCTTCGCTCGCGGCGAAATGAATATCATTGCTTGCCAGGAAATGCAGGATCGGCACCGCCACAGTTGGCCACGGATACCATGGCGCCGAGAGCGCGCGGCTGAATATCGTGGGTGAGTCATCGCCCCAAGACCATGGGCTGCCGGCCAGCCGCCGCGCGTACGTTCCCGCTCGTCGCAGTCTGGCCGCAATGCGGGGATGAACAAGGATGGCCAGGACACTGAACGTGAGGGCCAAGATGATTCGTACACGCCCGGACGGTTCGCCCAAAATCGCGGCACGCAGCCCGCTTCCAGTCTGCACATGGGCAAAGGCCAAGGGCCCCTTGCCGGCATCCTGAACACCGTTAACCGCTACGTTCGCAAGTCCTGGCTGAGGGACAGCAAGCCGATAGACGACAAAGGATTCCTCGAATTCCGTCACCTGCAGCTGCAGGAGCAATCGCTGACCCTCTGGCACGCCATAGCTGGGGAACGTGAGGGTTCGTAGCACGGGCACATACGCCGGCGTAAGGATGAATGACTTGTGACGCAGGACCTCAAGGGTGGATGCGTCCACCAACGAGGCATACACGCTCACTTCGGGTCCATTTGCCTCGGCCGAGGCCCAGATTTGAAAGCTCCCCGCGGTTCCATTCAGAGATCCAAGGTCTTGCTGCACGCCCCACCCAGGCCAAGCGATCAGGGCTTCATTCGACAGCGTGCCGCTCGAAGCCGACGGAAATGTCACCTGGGGAATCAGACTCGCTCACAGGCCAAGCGCTACCAGGGCCAGCCAGAGCGGTCTACACACGGGCTGCCAGCCTCACGAGCAGCAAGTCCGTACGATTGTGGGCTGGTTCATGGCGGTGATGCGCCATCCAGTCTGGGTAAGTGACGCCGCCGCCAGCATTAGGACGAACGCCGTTACGCGTGTGCCACAGTCGACAGTGACTCAAACGTTACCTAACGCCTTTGGGGCCGAGTCCCTGAACTGCGGACCGCAGGGTGGGTGGATCGACATAGGGGAACCGGGCGATGCAGCGGGTGGAAGCGCGCGTATGCACCGCCAGGCGGCGCAGTGTACAGTACGCCGATGGCAAACGTTCCACAGGCGGGCAGGCCGCTTCGGCGCGCTTCAGACGCCCGGTTGACTCGGGCACCGGAGCCGCGGGCCCCGACCGGCAGCCGAGCCTTCCTTGTTCTTGGCCTCTGGGCCGCGCTGCTGACCACAGTCCAACTGGCCGGTCGTCGGTATATCGATCCGGGGAGCGGGAGTTTTGCGATTCAGATCATTATTGCGGCTGTGCTGGGCGGGATTCTGACAGCCCGGCTGTGGCTGCGGCATATCTTTTGGCGAATCATTGGGCGTGGGCGGCGGACGAAGACCGAAGACCCGACCGCTGGCGAGGAGACCGACCGGTAAGGCTGGATGACCGGCGAAGCTAGCGCACGCCTGCCGGGTTCGTTCCGCGATCCGGCGGGCTTCATGTTTCAGAGGGACGGCACGTTCTTCCGGCAGGTGAACCGTTCCTACGCCGCGACGTTCGACATCCTGGTGAATTCGGGGCTGTACGCGAAGCTCGTGGAGCAGGGTCTGTTGATTGCGCACGAGACCGCGGATCTTGACCTGGCGCCGGAGACGAACGCGGCCGCCGTAATCCGGCCGGCACAGCTCGGATTCGTCTCGTACCCGTTCGAGTGGTCCTTCTCGCAACTCCGGGCCTCAGCCCTGACGACCCTGCGGGTGCAGCGACAGGCGCTGGACCACGGCTTGTCGCTCAAGGACGCGAGCGCGTACAACATCCAGTTGCACAACGGGCGACCCACGCTGATCGACACGTTGTCGTTCGAGCCGTACGAGCCGGGTCTGCCGTGGGTGGGCTATCGACAGTTCTGCCAGCACTTTCTGGCACCGCTGGCGCTGATGGCCTACCGGGACGTCCGCCTGGGAACCGTGCTGCAGAGCCACCTGGACGGGCTGCCGCTGGATTTGGCCGCGCGGTTGCTCCCCTGGCGAACTCGGTTGCGACCTGGCCTGCTGATGCACCTGCACTTGCACAGCCGGGCTCAGGTTCGACACGCCGACTCCGAGCACACCCGGGCCAGCCTGAAGGGCCGCATGAGCCAGCGGCGGCTTGAGGCCCTGCTGGAGAGCCTGGAATCGACGGTGCGGCGGCTGTCGTGGAATCCGGCCGGCACGCCCTGGGCCAGCTACGGCGACCAGTCCAGCTACAGCGACGCGGCGTTCGAGGACAAGAAGCGGCTGGTTGCCGAGTACACAGCGCAGGTCGCGGCCGAATCGGTGTGGGACCTTGGCGGCAACGTTGGCGTTTTCAGCCGGATTGCCGTGGTCAACGATGTCCCAGTGGTGTCGATCGATAGCGACCCGGGGGCCGTCGACCTCAACTACCGCCGGATGGTTGAGGGGGGCGAACGGAACCTGTTTCCGATCGTGGCCGACCTGACGAGTCCAAGCCCCGCGCTGGGCTGGGACAACGGCGAGGTGAGATCACTGACCCAGCGCGGGCCCGCCGGGCTGGTGATGGCGCTGGCGCTGATTCACCATCTGGCGATCAGCAACAACACGCGCTTCGAGCGGATGGCCCGGTTCTTCGCATCCCTGGGGTCCGAGCTGCTCATCGAGTTCGTGCCGCCGGACGACCCGATGGTGCGTCGTCTGTTGGCGATGCGGAATCACACGTTTCCGTGGTACGCGCAGCGTGAGTTTGAAGCGGCGTTCAACCGGTGTTTCGAGATCCGACGGTCGGATCAGATCACCAACTCTAAGCGTCGGCTGTATCTGATGAGGTCGCTATAGCGTGACGGTGTATCCAGCAAGCCGGGAAAGGTAAGAGGATAGCTCGCAGTTGGCGCAGCACGCCGCAGCTTCTTCGATCAGCCAGCCCGTGGGTCGCCCCAGCACAAGCACTGTGTCGAACGGCACCGGTCACGTGGTCGTGCGGGCGGAAGTGTCACGCTGATTAGGAGCCGCAGGGTTTTCCAACCGCAGCGATGTCGTTCGGCGGGCTAGGCGTGGTGAGGCTGTTTCCGGGTCAAGCGCCGCGCTCAGAGTGGCTGACCGGCCGCAGTGACAGATCCAATGGGGCCGAGTCGCGCGCAAGCGCAAGTTCATATCCAGGTCTCGATGGCTCCAGGAACGTGATGGCCGTGTAGAAGTCGTCCAGGGGAATGAAGATCCCGTATTGTTCCGCCCACCTGCGCATCCGCTGATTGCAAGAATGCGCCCACGAAAGGATTTCGATGCGCCAGCCGCGCGTGTGCATGCGCTCGAGCGTGCTGTGAAAGCCCGCTCCTTCCAGATAGCCGGCCCCGTCCCCGGTCAACAGCGCCACGACACCGGGATCGCCATTGTAGTCCAGCGCATCCTCCAGCATCCGCAATTGCAACAGGCGGTCGGGCATATCCTGTTCACCACGTCCCGGATGCCCGCGGTCGAATAGCGTGACTTCAATCCCGCGGCCTTCCATCCGGTTCCATAGTTGGCGCATTTCGGGCGGCACGGATCCGGCCGCGACCGCTCGTTTCAGGGGACGATCGCCCTGAGCCAAGCGCAGCAGATTGTCGAAATTGACGCGCACCCGGTAGCGCGCGTCGGAACCCTCGCGCTCCTCCGCGAGGCGCTGTGCCTCGTGAAAGATGTTGGAGTTGTCCCAGTAGATGAAGATACGGTCCATGTCAGTACCTAAGCGATCATGTCTAACTCTAACTCGCCACGCACTCGCCCAAACCCACCCGCTGCCTCGGAATGAACCGACCCAAGACCGCTACCAAGGGCAGATGGGAACGTGTCTTTAGGCGCGGATGGTGCGTTGGCGGCCGCTGAAGCCTTCGCGGTCGGTGCGTTGGGCACCGACGAGGGCGCGCCAGAGCCAGACCCGGCGGGGGGTGCCCGCGTCGTCGCGTTCCACGCGAACACGTACGCCGCGGCCCCACAGAGCGTCTTCGCCAAAGAGACGGGCGAGCGTGGCTTCCAGGCTGACCCGCAACGCACCGACATCGTCCTCCGAGGCCACATCCACGGCGTGGCGGTGTTGGGGATGGTCGTACAGCCCGCGGACGATCGGCTCAAGGTCGCGTTTGGCGGTCATGGGCAGTCACAGCTTCGGCCAGAGTCGGGTTCCGGCGATGGTAGCAAGACCGCAGTCGGCACGGTCGCTTAGCATGGCTGCGTCCAGTCGTGGTCGGCGATGAGTGCCAAAGGACGGATCGCATGTACGACGCCAATAAGCGCCGTGTGCCAGTTGAGGTGCTGACCGCGTTCACCCACGATCTGCTGGAGCGGCACGGTCTATCAACCGAGCACGCCGAGATTACGACCGCCAACCTGGTGGAAGCGGATATGCGCGGCGTCACGTCGCACGGCCATTGGCTGCTGCGACGCTACTCGGAGTGGCTGGACGAGGGGTATATGAACCCACGGCCGAATGTGCGCGTCGTGCGCGAGACGGCCGCGACGGTGCTGGTGGACGGGGATTTCGGTCCCGGTCACGTGGCCGGGGCGCTGACCATGCGGGCCGTGATCGAGAAGGCGCGCGAGGCCGGCGCCGCGACCGGGATCACGCGCCGCAGCCGGCATTTCGGCGCGGCGGCGCACTTTGCCCTGATGGCGGTGCCGCACGAGATGATGGGCTTCGCGACCACCAATGCCGGACCCACGATGTTCGCCTTTGGCGGCCGCGAGCGGGTGGTCGGCAACAACCCGATTGCCTACGCCATGCCGGCCGGACGCGAGCGGCCGCTGGTGCTGGACATGGCGATGTCGATGTCGGCCAACAGCCGGATCTCCATCTTTGAGCGTCTGGGCCAGCAGTTGCCCGAGGGCTGGGCGCTGGACAGCCGGGGGCTGCCGACGACCAACCCCAAGGACTTTGCCGACGGCGGGGCCGGCGCCCCGATCGGCGGCCCAAAGGGCGTGGGGCTGGCTCAGATCGTGGATGCATTGACAGGCGTTCTGTCGGGATCCGGCTTCGGGCGCTCGGTGGGACGGGTGGATGGAACCGAAGGGTCTATCTCCCACATGTTTCAGGCCACGGACATCTCGGTGTTTATGCCGGTGGAGACGTTCAAGGCGCGGCTGGACGCGCAGATCAAGGAGTTCCACAGCTCGGCCGGGGCCGAGGGCGTGGCGGAGCTCCTGGTGGCGGGTGAACTGGAGTGGCGCGCCTACGACGAGGCGCAGGCTGAGGGCGTGGCGTTGCTGGAACCGATCATCAACGACTTGAACGCCGTCGCGGCGCGCAAAGGGGCGCCGACCCGGCTGTAGCCGACCAGCGGCTCAGGCTACGGGGACGGGTTCCGGCTCGTAGGCCTCGATGACCTCGATGACCTGGCGCGTCACGCGCGCCGGCGTGGACGCCCCGGCCGTGACACCCACGCGCATCCCCGGCCTGAACCAGGACACGTCGACATCGTCTGCGCTGTCGACCAGGTAGGCGGGGGTCTGCTTGACGTCGCGCACGACCTCGACCAGGCGATGGGAGTTTGAACTTCGCTCGCTGCCGACGACGATTACGAGGTCGCAGACATCGGCCGCTTGCACGGCGGCCTCCTGCCGGTTCTGGGTCGCCAGGCAGATGTCGTTGTGCACCTCGACGTGCGGGTACTTGGCAATAACGGCGTCAATTACATCCTGGGTGTCCCAGATGCTCAGCGTGGTCTGGGTGGTGACAGCCAGGCGGTCGTTTTGCAGGTCGAGCGCAGCGACGTCGTCAGGTGTAGACACCAAGTGCACCCGGCCGGGCGCCTCACCCATCGCGCCGTCAGGCTCGGGGTGCCCGCGCTTTCCGACGTAGATGATGTCGTAGCCGCGGCCAGCCAGGTCGATGATGAGGTCGTGGGTGATGTACACGTCGGAACAGGTGGCGTCGATGACGGTCAGGCCCTTGTCGATCGCGCGCTGCTTCACCGCCGGCGACACGCCGTGCGCCGTGAGGATTACGGTGCCGCGATCAATTTGTTCAAGACCGGCCATGCGGTCGTCAAAATCGACCAATTGCACGCCGTTCTCCGCCAACTCATCCACGACGTGGGCGTTGTGCACCAGGTAACCCAACATGTAGACGGGCCCCTCGTGGGCGGCTCCAGCCTCGTTGGCGAGCCGGATGGCATCGACCACGCCGTGGCAAAACCCGCGAGGTGTGATACGCAGAACGTCCATCAAGCAGTCAGTCCGTCGGTGAGCTAGGCCGCCAGTACAAGAATGGCACAGCAGCGCAGTTCCCGTTAGCTCTCGGCCAGCAACTCCCGGACGAGGTTGGGATCACTGGTGGGGAGCTTGCATACGAAGCCGTGGCAGACGTACGCCGCAGCTTGGCCATCAAGCGGCCGGCGGCCCTGGAGCAACGGAATCTCAGCGTCATCCCCGTTGGCAGCCGCCGCCACGACGCTGCGCGGACGGTATGTCTCTCGAACGGCCCGCGTCAGGTGCTCAAGTCCCGGTCCGACGCCGACGAGCGCAATGCCGGCGGGCCGGCCAACCAGGAAGTCGGCGGCGCCGAACCACTGGGCGAACGCGCTGGGGTAGCGAGTGGCGCCGGGACCAACCTCGGCCAGAGCCTGCTCGGCAGCCGTCAGGTATCGGCTATCGCCTGTCAACGCGTGCATACGGCCCAGGACGGTGGCGGCCATTGCTCCACCTGACGGTGTGGCGTTGTCCTGGAGGTTCTTCGGGCGGGTGACGAGCGTCTCATGGTCGTCACTGGTGTCGAAGAACCCGCCCTCCGGATCCTGGAAGTGTTCCAGCATGGCGTCGCAAAGCCCCCGGGCCGCGACGAACCAGCGCTCGTCAAAGGTGGTCTGGTACAGCTCCAGCAGCCCTTCGGCCAGGCAGGCGTAGTCCTCCAGGTAAGCGTTGAACCGGGCGCGGCCGTCCTTCCAGGTGCGCCAGAGGCGGTTGCCCTCGCGCCAGAGTTCGCTTTGGCAGAACTCGGCGGCGGCCGTGGCAGTGGCGGCATAGTCGTCGCGGTCGAGGGCGCGGGCGGCTTCGGCAAAGGCCGCGATCATGAGGCCGTTCCAGGCCGTGATGATCTTGTCATCAAGCCCCGGTCGTATCCGACCGGCGCGGCGTTCGAACAATGGAGACCGTGCGCGGTCCAGCGCCGCCTGAATGTCCTGGCTGCTCGTGTCGTGCTGGTAGGCCAGCACATCCAGGTCCTTTAGCCGCCGCAGGACGTTCACGCCTTCCCAGTTGCCGCGGGCGGATACGTCGTAAGCGTCGGCCACCAAATCCGCGTCCGTGCCCAGGACCTCGCGAAGCTCGTCAAGCGACCAGACGTAGAACTTGCCCTCTTCGCCTTCGGAGTCGGCGTCGAGCGTGCTGAAGAAGCCGCCCTGTGGATGCGTCATTTCAAGCCGAACCCAGTCCAGTGTTTCCTCAACGACGCGACGGTGGGCCGGGTCCGCGCCGATCTGCCAGGCGTGCAGGTACACGCGGGCGAGCTGGCTGTTGTCGTAGAGCATCTTCTCGAAATGCGGCACGTGCCAGGCCGCGTCCACGCTGTAGCGGTGGAAGCCGCCGCCCACGTGGTCGTAGATCCCACCGCGGGCCATCCGGTGCAGCGCGCGGTCGGAAATGTCCAGCAGCAGCGCTTCGCCGGTGGCCAAGTGGCGGCGAAGCAGGAATTCGATAGCCATCGACTGCGGAAACTTGGGTGCATCCCCCCAGCCGCCGTGCGTACGATCCTCAGAACCGGCCAGGGCTTGCGAGGCGCGGCGCAGATCGTCGTCGGTGACCGGGGCGGCGGGCAGATCAAGACTGTCGGCGGCCTGAATCGCTTCAGTGAGACGGCCGGCCCCGGACTCCAGCTCGTCGCGGCGATTCGTCCAGGCGTCATGCACCGCCGTGAGGACCTGCCGGAATGAGGGCATGCCGTGGCGGGGCTCCGGCGGAAAATAGGTGCCGCCGTGAAAGGGCTTGCCCTCGGGCGTCATGAACACGGACATCGGCCAGCCGCCGTGGCGGGTGAGCAGCTGCACCGCCGACATGTATATCTGGTCCACGTCGGGGCGCTCTTCGCGGTCGACCTTGATGGAGATGAAATGCTCGTTGAGGACGTCCGCGGTTTCCTGGTCCTCGAAGGACTCGCGCTCCATCACGTGGCACCAGTGACATGCCGCATAGCCGACGCTGAGAAAGACCGGCTTGCCGGTTGCCCGGGCCGCGGCGAAGGCCTGGTCGCCCCACGGATGCCAGTCCACCGGGTTGTGCTGGTGCTGGAGCAGGTAGGGACTGGACTCGGCGGCGAGGCGGTTGGGCATCAAGTCACGACCGTTGCGTCGATACGGTGCTCAATTGTCCGCGCCGGGCAGGTAGCGGCCAACATCAGCCGCGGATGCGCGCGATCAAGCGGGCTGAACCGCGCGCGTCAGAGCAGCTCACGTAGCTGGTCGCGAAGGCGCACGGTCTCGCCCAGGACGTCGTGGCGGTTCAGCGACATCCAGCCGACATGCACGACCTCCAAGGCAATGATCCCGTCGTAGTTGGAGGACTTGAGGTCGCCGACGATGCGGGCGAAGTCGATTTCGCCGTCGTCAAACCCGGCCTGCAGCTGCCCCAGGGCGGCCTGGCGCGCGTGCCAATGGGTGCCGTGCGGGTGCATGACCGCGATCTGTTCATAGGTCATGCCGTGGAAGACGAAGTGCGAGTGGTCCACGGTTAATGACAGCCCAGGCACCTCGTCCAGCATGCGCAGGGCGAGTTCGGGGCGCCAGGTGACGCTCTCGACGTGCGGCTCGATCCGGAGCCGGACCCCGCGCTCGCCAGCGTGTTCGACCAGCGGCCGTAGCTGGTCCCGGCCGCGTGCGAACGCGGTTTCGACATCCACGCCGGGCCAGTACTTGCCGGGGCTGAGGGTAATGCCGTCCAACCCGACCTCGGCGGCGAAGTCGATCCAGCCGGCGTAGACCTCGCGCTGGTGGCGGTATTCCTCTTCGTCCGGGGTGTTGCTGATGTGCTTGTCGGTGGCTTGGGGAAACGCGTCGAAGAAGCGCATGCCGTGGCGCTCGCCGATAGCACGGACGCGCTCCGCTTCGCGCTGGGGCGCCGCGCCGACGACGTCGGGGTCCAGGTCCAATCCGTTACCCAAGTCCATCACGGATATGCCGAGGGCACGCCAGACGCGGACGGACTCTTCCAGCTTCAGGTGCGGGGTTGAGAAAATGTGGCCGCCGAGTTCAATCGACATGGCTGGCTCCCGGGCACAGGTTCCCCGCAGTACAGCCAGCCGCGTGGGTGGCTGTCAACCGATAGCCGAGCACGCGAAGTGCGCCGCCCCACCGTGCACTAGCGGGGAACGCGAATCCATGCCCGGTCCTCAGCGTGAAGAGGCCTGGACCAAGGAACGTCAACGTGCAGCCAGCTCACGCTCCACGCTCGCCCGCCAGGCGCCGACTGCAGGCTCGTTGATCCAGCTCACTGGGCGAGAGTGGGACTCGGCGAGCGCCAGCGCCGCCCGGTGGCGGTTGCCCAGCGCCAGTTCGGCCACCGCCAATCCGACGTAGGGGTCGGCAAAGTCCGGGCCGAACGAAGCATCGGCTTGAATCAGAATCGCGTGCTCGAAGTCCGCGCGCGCCGCCTCCGCCTCGCCCGAGTCCAGCAGCGCCTGTCCGCGCCACTGGCGCGCCAGCCAACTGCCCGCGTCAAGCCGGACCGCTGCGCTCAGATCCGTCAGGCCCGAGCGAACGTGCGACTGAATGACCAGCACCCGACCCTCGGCCGCCTGGGGAGCCGCCCAATCGGGCTGAACAGCGATGGCGAACTTGAAGTCCTCAAGGGCCATGGGCAAATCCCCCAGCCTGAGATGGATCAAGCCTCGGAAGAAACGGGCGTCCGCATCCCGCCATTCGTGCTTGCTGATGTATGTCAACTGCTCGATGGCCTCCGGCCAGCGTCCTAGCTGTGCCAGCGCGATTCCCTGCACCATGTTTATGCCGTGCGGGGAACTCGGGAGATCCCATTCACTCGCGCGGCGCGGGGGACGACGTCGAGGGGAAGCAAACGCGCTGAACTGGTGAACAGCCGCCGATAGCGCCTTTCCGTCGTCAGACGACGCGGAGATGCGCTGAATAGCCGCACGGTCCGCCTGCGCATGCCGAGGACAACCCGCCGCCTCGAATAGATCCGCGCGCAGTACATACGCCCAGATCTGGTTTGGATCCAGCTCGAGCCCGCGCTGGATGTCCGCCAGCGCCGGTTCAGGATCGCCCAGCTTCAGGCGCCGCAAGCCTCGGCTAACGAATATGGTGGCTCGTTCGCTGTCGCTCTCGAACACGGGCGGTCGTCGCAGGCGTCCCGTGAGCCGTTCAATGTCGGTGGCAGTGCGGCGAGTTGCCGAAGGCTGTTGGGCGTAGTTCGCACGGAGTTGGTCGATGGAGCAGTCGTCCGGAAGCGGCACGGGCACGAGTTCGCCTACGCGCCCGATGAATGTGAAGCCTAGAAAGAACACAAGGCCGGCCACCGCCCCGACGCGCGTGGCTCGGGCTGGAAAGGAGCCGTGCCAGCGCCGATAGTCGAACACCAGCAGGATGACCAGCACCGCCGCGGCCGCCCCCAGAGTGGCGACAAGCCAAGCGCCGTCGCCGAGCCGCGACAGGGCGCCAATCGTCACCGCGGTCGTGACGATCCCGGCGGTCACCAAGTCGTCCACCCGAACGTCGTGCCGGGGCAAGCGCGCGTGCGCCCTGGCGATCCCTTGCAGCGGTCCCATGCGCGTCCGGTTGCGCAAAGATTGTCGGGTTGGACGAGCCTGGGCACGCGCCTCCGCGTCGCGATTTAATTGCTCACGAACCAGTGCCGCCTGGGCTTTCACAGCCTCCGCCGACAGCCGCGATTCGGGTTGACGGCTAGCCAGTGCCTCGGCGTCTCGCCGAGCCTGCCGAGCGCGCCGAGCCTCAAGCTCGGCCTCGCGCCGTTCACGATCGTCGTCCCTTTCGTACCAGGCAAGATCCCGCCGCGTGCCGCCGACGGTTCGCCGTCGGCCAGGGTCAGCAAGCTGACCTTCGCTTCGAGAGGCCTGCCTAGCAGAGCGTTGTCGGCGGACCGCTGGATGGCGCGCTAAGGCCTGCTGGACCGCATCGTGCGCCAATTGCCTACGAACGAGCGCGGCCTGCGCCTCTGTAGCACCGGGCGAGAGCCGTGACGGCTTGCCATCGGCTACCGGCGACTGGGCTGCTGGCCCCGGTGGTGATGGCTCGCAAGTCTGAGTGGGCTGGCCTTCGCCTGGAGCATCTGTGCTCGGGTCACTGATCGGCCAGCCCGTGACGAGTGCGATTAGCGGGCCAAAAATGCGGAGGGCCAGGGACTTCATTGCAAGCTGGCTTCAATCCAGTGGATAACCGGTGCCAGCCCACGCCAAGTCGACCCGGACACTGGATCACCTCGGCTGGAAAGATTAGATCCGTCGGCCTCGGAGTTTATCGCCGGGCGAGAACGGCACAGCCAGAAGACTGGTCTGCACTCGTACGTCTCAGGTTGAGTATTGGCGCAGCGGCTAGGCCGTGAGTTGCCGAGCGAGCCGCGCGAGGGCGGCGCGCCAGAAGGTGCGCTTGGCCTCTACGTCGTCGCGGTCGTCGAGTTTGGAGTGCTGGACCTGGACGGAGCTCCTGGCGGGGCCCTTGTCCCAGAAGGTGACGTCCACGTTGGTTTGGCCGTCGCTCCACGTTATGCGCATGGACTTTGGGCGGGTGGCGCGGCGGATGGTGATGGGTTCGTCGCCGAGCCAACGTGGGCGTGACGCTTCGTTTCCCCAGGCCGTGAACAGCACGTCCATGTTTACCGGCACGGTCTTCCTGACGCCGACTTGATAACCGCGGGACGTTTGGTGCGGTTCGCGGAGGCCGCGAGCCTGTTCGCAGGCCACGGTAACCATCTGGCTCCACCAGCCGGAGAGACCGTGTTGCTCTCGAAGGGCGACGGCTATCTCGCGGTGTGCCAGGCCGGCCGCGCCCTCGGCATCCAGCAACGTGAACCACTCAGCCCAGACGCGGCCGGTCTTGGCCTGGACGGCCGCGTCGCTGATGGTCGGCTGTGTGATGGCCTGGTCTCCGGGACGGTCCGTGGGGCGAAATGGTCACCCCCGTTATAAATCGAGATTCATTGGACGCAACCGGCCATGGTCGGTACGGTGCTATCAGAGTACGCTAGGGTTGAACCGTACGTGAGCCGCAGTTTCGGCACCTGGACACGATCCGGACGGCGGATGCTGGCCGTCACCGTGTTGATGGGAAGCGTGGCGCTTGTTGGCTTTGCCAGTTGTGGCGAGGCCGAGACCGAAGCAACGCCGACGCCCGCGGCGATGGCAGCGCCGACGATTGCACCGCCGCTGGTCACTGCGCCCGCCAGGTCACCCAGTCCGGCCCCTATTCCGGCCGAAACTCCAGAGCCAACGCCAACGGCCCAGCCAGCCCCACGGCCAGTGCCGGCACCGACGCCAACTCCCGACTCAATGCCGGAAGCGACCCCTGACCCGACGCCCGCACCAACCGATGACGCAATGGTCGCTCCCGCCGAAGCCTCGGCCATCGGCGTGGTGCAGCCGCAAGTGGGCCTGAACGTGCGCGACGCGCCGAGCGTGGATGAAGGCACCGTCCAATACGTCGCTCTGAGGGGCGAGGAGCTCGTATTAACAGGCGAGACCACGGAGAGCGACGGGATCGTCTGGTACGAACTGGCCGACGGGAACTGGGCGCAGGGACAGTACCTGGAGATCACTGAGGAAGCTCCCGAGGCCACACCGGTGGCCTCGCCCGCAGCCACGCCGGAGGCTTCTGTCCAAACGATCGGCGTCGTGGTCCCGGAGATCGGCCTGAATGTCCGCGACGCGCCGAGCGTCGCGGACGGCGCGGTTCAGTACGTTGCATTGAAGGGCGAAGAGTTGGTCCTCACCGGTCAGACGGTGGATGCCGACGATGCACTCTGGTACGAGATCGAGGACGGCAACTGGGTGCAAGGCCAATTCCTGGAGCTGCAGAACCCCGCCTGAGCCCGCCGCGACGGAGCGACCGGACACCTGAGCAACCTGATCCGGCCGCGGAACATCGGGCCGACCACGGCCGCCTGGCTGGCCGACGTTGGGATCACGACAGTTGAGGATCTCGACGCGCCCGGCTCGGTTGAGACCTATCGGCGTCTGAAGGCCGCGCGTCCGAGGCAGGTAACGGTCGTGGCGCTCTACGCGCTCGAGGCAGCCTTGCCGGACATTGCCTGGACCGATCTGCCGCTCAATGCCCGGGGTCAGCTCCGGCAGGCAGCCGAGCGCGGGTAGACGAGACCGCGATCAGGCTGGATTTGACCCGGGCGCCCACGAGCGTATCCGTACACTGGATTCGTCGGCTTTAGGGTCAAGTCTGGTGATGGTGCTGCTGGGCGAACTGGCACGGCGGGTGTTGTCCAGCGTCATCACGCGCTACGCCTTCCTGTTCGTGTCGGCCGTGCTGCTGCCGTTCAGCCTGCGGCATCCCATCATGGCGGCCGGCGTGGTGCTGATCCTGGCACTGGTCGGGTACCTGATGTTCACGGCCAGCCGTCAGGCGCGCGATCAGGACGGCCAGGACTGGTAACGGCGGCCTAGAGCACGCCCTTGGTCAGGATCAGGTTGCCGTAGAGCCGCCGTTCGCCGGTAGCCACAATCGCGAAGGCCCGGCGCGCCCGCTCGTAGAACGCAAAGCGCTCGACACGCTCGAACCCGACCGGCCCGCCGTGGGCCGCCTCGGCAATGCGGCGAAACTCCGCCACGACCTGCGGCTCGGCATTGGGATCGCCGACCACAGCCATCACGGCCGCCGGCTCTTCCACGTACTCATCAAGCGGCAGCAGCGACAGGATGGCCTCGGCGGCCCGAGTCGCGCGTATATCGTCCAGCCGGACCAGGCGCCTGGCGTTGGCTTCGGCCGGGAAGTTGGCATCGACGATTACGAGTTTGTCCCCGTGCCCCATGGCGGCGAGCAGGCGCAGCAGATCCGGGCCCAGGAGCGGATCAATCCCTTTCAACATGGCGACTTCCCGTTGCATGAGCGTGGCGGCATGGTGTCACATGCCAGCGCCCGGCGAAGGTAGGTCTCGTCACCGATCAGCGACTAGATCCGCGTTAGGCTGAGCCGCCGTGTTGGGATTGAGGTGACCGTGAGGCAGCCAGCCAACTACGCCGAGATTGAGTTGCGCGTGGAGTCCGCCGCCGCCACATCGGGATTGACGCTGACCCGTTACCCGATCGCGGAACTTGGTCTGGACTTATTGCGCGTCGACATTCGATCTGAGGAACCCGCCGTCGCGCGACTTGCACTTTTCGCCGGCACGCACGGTGATGAGCCGGCGCCGGTTGTTACCGCGCTGGAGTTCCTGGAGCAGCGGATGTGGGCACGCAGCCCGTCGGTTGCCTTCAGCGTGTTTCCCTGCCTGAACCCCACCGGCTATGACCTGGGAACGCGCGAAAACGCCGACGGGATCGACATTAATCGCCAGTTCGCGCGCGACGAGGCGCCCGAAGCGCGTGCGCTGCGCGCCGCCGTGGCGAACGACACTTTCGACACGTTTGTCGACGCCCACGAGGATCCCGAGGAAGTCGGGTTCTACGCCTATGCGTTCTTCAGCGACTCCTCGTGGCCGCGTCTGATCGTGGAAGCCGTGGCTGAGCAGGGGCCTATCGTTTCCACGCCCGAGGCCGATGACCACCCCGTTGATGCCGGGGTGGTGGCACATGGCGATGAAGAGTCCCGGGACGAGCGGTTTCGTGAATACATGGCGGACGGCGAATGGCCGCTGCCGTTCTATCTCTACGATCGCGGGATTCGCGATTTCATGACCAC
This sequence comes from Chloroflexota bacterium, assembly GCA_965263175.1. Taxonomy (GTDB): domain Bacteria; phylum Chloroflexota; class UBA11872; order UBA11872; family UBA11872; genus UBA11872. The sequence continues at coordinate 845,110 of OZ253587.1, read as the reverse complement.
CGAAACGCCCGGTCAGATTGACCTGGCCACTCGAGTTGCGATGCAGCACGCCGCGCGGGACCGCCTGGTTGATCTGCTGACAGCATCGAGGAGCACCGACGCATGACGGACGGACGTGTTCCGACTATCGACGCCCACGCCCACGTCGGCGCGCAGCAGACGCAGGACCACATGCCCGGCTACGACCCCGAGGGCAAGAACGGTCAATCCGAGGCCGACATGCTTGCTTGCATGGACGCCGCGGGGGTTGACTTCGCGATTTTGCACACCTGCAACGTCTGGGGCATGAAGTACGCGGCGCGGATGGTACGCGAGCATGGCAACCGTTTCATCGCCGTCGTCAAGGTCGAAGGGGGGACGGCGCATTTGCCTCCCGCGCTGGAAGCGATCCAGCGGCACGTGGCCGACGAGGGATTCAAGGGCCTGTACTACGACCCCTGGCCGCCGTCAGACGACGCCTTCAGCAACTTTCATGCGCCGGCCTACAAGCCCGTGTGGGAGCTGGTCGATCAGATGCGGCTGCCGGTGTGCACGGTCTCCTATGGCACCGATTCCCCAGACCACTTTCAGGGGCTGATCAAGCTGCTGGACGCCTGGCCCGATCTGACAATCACGGTCGTGCATGGCCTATACGTCGGACGGAAGGCGCCTGAAGGACTTATTGACGCGGCCGGCCGCGTGGCGTTCGACCCCGGCATCGTTGACCTGGTGAAGAACTACGACGTCAACCTCGAAATCCTGGCCGGGTATCCGGGCGCCTGGTGGGGTCCGGACGACGTGGTGCTGCGCGCGCTCTATGAAACCTTCGGTCCGCGAAAGCTGATCTGGGGATCCGAGTTCACGAAGGCCAACGCCCTGACTCAGGAAGAAGCGCGCTCGCCGGAGTTCTACGCCCGTCAGGTCAACTACCTGCGGGACCACTGCCCGTACATTTCGTCCGACGACCGCGCCTGGATTGTGGGCGGGAATACCGCGCGCATCTACGGCGTGTAGCCGGCGGGTGCGGGGACGTCGGCTGGGGCGCACCCCCGACGGCGAGACTGCCGATGCGGGTCAGCTGGCACGGCACGGCAACTTGTGTAGGAAATATTACCGCCGAGACCCGCCTGGTGACCATTAGAATGCTTGGACGGTGTGGCGCAATAGTGGGCGGTGGGCACATGCAACGGTCAACGGTACGACGCGTTATACGACTCCTGGTTCTACCTCTCTGGCTCCCGCTGGCGATTCTGGTGCTGTCGGTCATTCGCTTTGGTGGCCTGCCCACAGATGCGGAAGTGGGCGGAATACCCAACGCCGGCCTAATGATCGGGTCCATGGTCCTCTTCACCTGGATTGCCGCGCTTCCGCTGACCCTGGCGGTGACCTTTCTGTATCGGCGCGTGCGCGTCCTGGCTTACGTGTGCGGCGCGGTGCTTGGTCCTATCACGGTTTTCGGGGCGTTGGTCGGGGGGCTGTTCGGTCCGATAGGCATCGTGGCCTACGCGCTGGTGTTCTCGGTGCCGGCCTGGATTGCGCTGGGAATCACTGCCCATGTTCAGCGGGGCCGCACGAATGTACGGCCGGCGGAGAGCGTCTAGCTCAGTCCGTTCTGTTCTGGGCTGCTCGCAGCTCGCGAACGGCTGACTGGACCGGGAAGTCCGGCCGCTGCTTGTGGTGCGCGGTGACTCGCTGGAAGGCGTGGCCGATCTGGAGGACGGTGGCGTCGTCGTGCATGCGGCCGACGATCTGGAGTCCTACGGGAAGACCGTCGGAAAATCCCATCGGGACGACCAATGCCGGATGGTGAGCTGAGTTCAGCAGGGAGGCGTGGAGGGTGTCGTTGGCACGGGCATCGAAGGGCTTGATGTGTTCGGCCGGATACGGAAAGGCCGGGCTTAGCAGAAAGTCGCGCGATTCCAGCGCATTTGAGATCGCGTCCTGGATCGCAGCCCGCGCTTCCAGGCCGCGCAGATAGTCGAAAGCGGAGGCGTTGGCGCCAACGTTCAGGCGATCCCGGATGGGTTCGGCAATGGAACTGAAGTCGCCGTCAAACATCTCGTGAAGGCTGACGTAGCCCTCGGAACGCGAGACGACTTGGGCAGCCTTGGGTTCAAGCGTTGTGGGGAGCGACCAGGAGTCGATCTCAACCCTCAGGTCGCAAATTACCTGAGTTGCGTCTTCGAATAGCTCGCGGATCCGCGGCTGCGCGTCGTCCGCGAAGTCCTGGATGATCCCGGCGCGGTAGCCGCCGATTCCGTGTTCGAGAGCGGTGGTATATCCGCCGGTGGGATGTGTGATCGCGTCGGGATCGGAGGCGTCTGGTCCGGCCATGACGTTCAGCATCAGCGCGCAGTCGGCGGCCGAGCGGGTCATCGGTCCGATGTGGTCGAAGTTGCGGACGAGCGGTCGCGCGCCCGAGCGGCCGACCAGGCCGAAGGTGGGCTTGAGGCCGGTGATGCCCGTCATGTGGGCCGGAATTCGCACCGAGCCGCCGGTGTCGGTGCCCAGCGCCCCCAGAGCCATGCCCGTGGCTACAGCTGCCCCCGAGCCGCCGGACGATCCCCCGGGATGCCGGGTGAGGTCCCAGGGATTGCGGGTCGGTCCAAAGTGGGGGTTGTCGGTGGTGATGCCGCGGGCCAGTTCGTGGGTATTGGTCTTGCCCAGGATGACCGCGCCGGCCTGCCGCAGACGCTGTACCACGTGCGCGTCGGCGTCAGGCCGATGGTCACGGAAGTTGATTGAACCGTAGGTCGTTACGACGCCGGCGGTGTCGATCACGTCTTTGATGGCGATGGGGATGCCGTCCAGGGGTCCGAGACGCTCTCCGGCCGCGGCGCGGGCGTCTGCCGCTCGCGCGTCGGCGCGCGCGGACTCCTCCATGACGCGCACGTAGGCGTTGAGCGTTGGGTTGAGCCGATCGATGCGGGCAAGTACGGCCTCGGTCAGGTCCAACGCCGTCAGGCTGCCCTCGGTCAGGGCTGTCGAGGCCGAGTCAATTCCTATGTAGCCCAGGGCCTGCTCATCGGCCATTGGAATCGCGCTCCCGGTGATCGGCGAACCGCCGCCTACGGTATCAGCCGGCGGCCGCCGTTGTTCCCGGTGGCGGACGAGTGCCAGAATCAGCCCGCCGAAGCCTGCGGACCCGAAGCTCCATGTCCAACCCTCCCACCGACGAACTCCTCGAGCGCGGCGTCACGCTGATCGAGGGCGTGATTCCACCGGACGACCTTCCCGGAGTCCGAGAGCGGGTTCGGGCCGACATCATGGCCAACAACGACACCAACATCCCGGCGCTGGGCAAGACATCCAACCTCTTGCGGATCAACCAGGACCTGGCCCCCTATCTGGCCGAGCCGCGGCTGACGGCCGTCCTGAACGCGACCCTGGGCTCAGGCTTCCGCCTGTCGTTCTTTACGGGCTTCGTGACCGGGCCAGGGCGCGAACGCGACGTGTGGCATGCCGACTGGCCGTACAACCAGGAGCACACCACACGCATCCCGGCACCCTACCCGGACATCCCCCTGCACTTCACGACGTTCTGGATGCTGACGGACTTCACCGTGGAAAACGGCGCCACGATCGTGGTGCCCGGCAGCCACAAGCTGGGCGACCATCCGCGTGACGGCGGTCCCTTTGGCGACGCCATGACGCCCCGCGGCGACGAGGAGCGGCTGCTCGGGTCGGCCGGGTCGGTGGGCATCGTGGACAGCCGCATCTGGCACGCGGTGTCGCCCAACGTGACCAGCGAAGACCGCGTGGCCGTGGTGATCCGCTACGCCGCCTGGTGGCTCAATCTGAACCCAACCAGGACGAGCTCACAGGAGTACGACCCCGCGTACCACCGGTCGCGGATCGACGATCTGCCCGAGGACGTCTACCTGGGACTGCCCGCTGACGTGCAGCCGCAGGTCCGCCACCTCCTGCCGCCGGGGGCGGCGGCTCTCGCTTAGCAGTCGACCCGCGACAAGCGGAACGGGCTAGCCGACCGAGCCGTCCTTCCGCTGGTGGAGGATGACGGGGTTGCCGTCCAGGTCGCTGACGATCGCCATGTGGCACACGGGGGATTCGAACGGCGCCATGGCCACGCTCCCGCCGGCTTCGCGGACGCGCTCGGCCATTGCTTCCACGTCCCTCGCAGGCAAAGGCTGCGGACGGACGCATGCCGGAGTCCGACGGAGCGACCGGAGCGTCGTCCGCCACGTGTAGGGCGACCGTAGTCTCCCCGGCCTGCAATTCACCCCACATGCCACCCATGCTGAAGACCGGCGTGAGGCCCAGCACGTCACGGTAGAAGGCGGTGGCCTTCTCCAGATCGGCGACGGGGAAGTAAACGTAGTCAACACCCAGAACTTTCATTGAGGTTCCCTTTGTGGTCGGTGTCGTGTTCGACATCAGAGGCACAGGTTATGCCACGAGGCACGTGTGCGTTCAGGAAGATTCGCGACGGTACGTGGCAGGCGTGGCCCACATCCTTAGCGCTCGCAGGTTATGAGAAGGAGCAGGCAGATGGCGAATAACGTGGTGCACTGGGAAGTCAACGGCAAGGACGGCCCGGCGCTGCAAAAGTTTTTTGGGGACCTGTTCGATTGGGAAGTCTCCACCGACAACCCGATGAGCTACGGAGTTGTCAGTCCATCCGGCGAAGGTCCAGGAATCGGCGGCGGCATTGGCCAGACGTTCGACGGCTCGTCCGGGTTCGTCACGTTCTACGTGGGCGTGGACGACGTGACCGCGGCCCTGGAAAAGGCAGCCAGCCTGGGCGGCAGCATCCTGATGCCTGAGATGAACGTCATGGAAGGCGTGACCATCGGACACTTCGCCGATCCCGAAGGTCAAATCATCGGTCTGGTCAAGAACGAGCCTATGTAAGCCCGCGCGGCGTCAGCCTTCGACCGCCAGGAACACCCACGCCAAGGTGGATGCTGACGGCTAGACTGGCGTTCCGGCGGCATGCTTGGAGGAGACTATGGTTCGCGCAGCGTTCATCGGTGCCGGTCGACGGGCCACCAGCGCGCACTACCCAGCGCTCGGACGAGCCTATCGGCGTGTCGACCTTACGGCGATGTGCGAGTTGGACGAGGACCGGCTCGCCACTACCGCCGACGCGTATGACGTGGAGGGTCGCTATTCCGACTTCCGCGAGATGCTGGAGCGGGAGAACCCCGAGGTCGTCTACGCGGTCACGCGGCCGCCGGACATCGCCGACATTGCGGAGGAAGTCCTGGCCTCCGGGGCGCATCTCTTTATCGAGAAGCCGCCGGGCGTGGGATCGGCGGACGCCGAGCGCATAGCCACGGCGGCGGAAGCCAACAACCGCATCGTCTGCGTGGGCCTGCAACGCCGCTGGACGCCGATGCTTCGAGCGGCGCGGGCACGGGTGGAGGTCAACGGTCCGGTCATGCTGGTCAGCGCCGGCATGAGCAAGAACCTGCTTACCGACGACCAGGGCGGCCGCTCGATCAATCGACTCTACGAGCAGGACATCCACATGGTGGACTGGCTGCGCTGGCTCTGCGGCGGGACCTGGGACCAGGTGCTGACGCGCGGCGACGACACTTACGCGGGCTGGATGAATACCTACAACTCCATCATCCACTTCACCAACGGGGCCGTGGCCGTGCACTCGGTGACCGGCCACGCGGGCGCGCGCCACTACCGCATCGAGATGCACGGCAACGGCGTCAGCGCCTATCTGCTGCCACCCATTCACGGCCAGATCTACGCGGATGACCGGCCGGAGCCGGAGATCATCGAGGGTGAACCGATCCGTGGTCACCCCGGCGGCAAACTGGATGACGGGGTGGACGCGCTGCACGCCGATTTCCTGAACGCCATTGCCGAAGGCCGGCAACCGCTCACAAACATCCACGACGTCATTCACACCGTGCGGCTGCTGGAGGAAATCGGGCAACTCGATCCGACCGGCCAGCCGCTGAAGCGCTAGGACCGCGCCGTGGCCCTGAAGATTGCAGTCATCGGCGCGGGCAGCGTGGGGTTCACCCGCAAGCTGATGCGCGACATCCTGTCTGTTCCAGAGTTGCAGGACACGCATTTCGCGTTGACCGACATCTCGCAAGCCAACCTGGACCTGGTCACACAGCTCTGCCAGAAGGACATTCGCACGAACAAGCTGCCGGCGCGGGTGTCTGCCACTACGGAGCGACGTGAGGCGCTGCGCGACGCCGACTACGTGATCTGCTGCGTGCGCGTAGGCGGGCTGGAAGCTTTCAAATACGACATCGATATTCCATTGAAGTACGGAGTGGATCAGTGCGTGGGCGACACCATCTGCGCGGGCGGGATCATGTATGCCCAGCGCACGATCCCGCAGCTGCTGGCCTTCGGCGACGACATCATGGACGTGGCCAAGCCGGGCGCGCTGCTGCTGAACTACGCGAACCCGATGGCCATGAACTGCTGGGCGCTGTTGGACCACGGCGTAAACGTGGTGGGGCTGTGCCACGGGATTGAGCACGGTTGGGGCCAGATCGCGGAGGTGCTGGGCGCGGAAGGCCGCGCGGACGTGGACATCATCTGCGCCGGCATCAACCACCAGACCTGGTTCACCCGCATCGAGCACCAGGGCCGCGAGATCGGCAGCGAGGAGTTGCTGGCGGCCTTTGAAGCGCATCCAGTCTTTTCCAAGACCGAGAAGGTCCGCATCGACGTGTTGCGGCGATTTGGCTACTACTCAACCGAGTCGAACGGGCATTTGTCGGAGTACCTGCCGTGGTACCGCAAGCGGCCGGAGGAGATCCGACGCTGGATCGACCTTGGCAGTTGGGGCTACGGCGAGACCGGCGGATACCTGCGGATCAGCACCGAGAAGCGCAACTGGTTCGAGACCGACTTCCCGGCCTGGATGGCGGCCGACGATCCGCCGATCGATGCGGCGGACCGCTCGGATGAGCGAGGCAGCCGGATCATCGAGGCGCTGGAAACCGGTCGCCCGTACCGCGGGTTCTTCAACGTTCGCAACGACGGGGCGATCAGTAACCTGGCCGACGACGCCATTGTGGAAGTGCCGGGGTACGTGGACGCGCTGGGCATCCATATTCCGCGGGTCGGCGATCTGCCGCTGGCCTGCGCGGCCACCTGCAGCGCCTCGATCGACGTGCAGCGGATGGGCGCCCGCGCCGCGGCCAGCGGCGACGCGACGCTGCTGAAGCAGGCGATGCTGCACGACCCGCTGGTGGGGGCGGTGTGCGACCCGCCGGAGATCTGGCAGATGGCTGACGAGATGCTGGTGGCGCAGGCGCAGTGGCTGCCGCAATACGAGGACGAGATTCCACGCGCGGCCGAGCGGTTGCGTGAACCCTCGGACGTGAAGACGCGGGAGTGGCAGGGCGCGGCGCGGAAGCGTGTGCGCTCGCTGGAGGAGATACGGCAGGCCGACGAACACCGTCTGCTGCCGGTGCGCCAGCGGCGCTAGCTCGAACCCCGCGTGTGCCGGGATGAAGTACGATTCGTCACGATGATTGGGCGGCACGCGGAGAGAATGTTTGCCCATGCTCTTGACCGACTCACGAGCCGCCCAGACGAAAACGCCGGACACACGATGAGCGCGGATCTAGCCGCGATGCTCGTGGCCACCGTGACGGTTGGCGTGAGTCTGGCCGGGCTGAACCTGGCTCTCTGGCGCAGCGTGCGCGCCGACCTCCGAGCCGTGGACACTGACCTACGAGCGGACATTCGCGCGTTGCGCGCATTGATCGACGCTGACCGCGTGGCGCATAAGGCCATGCACGTGGCCGAGCGCCAAGCATGGGCCGACGATAAGCGCGAACTTTCCACTGCAATTGGACCCGGCCACGACACCACCTCCGAGGAAGATCCACATCGCGACGGCTAACAGGCGACAGTTCTCAGCACGCGTCAGTGGCCTGAACATCCACGGGTCGATAAGTCATTCCTCACATCTTTAACACGTCGAACGCGCCGGCAATAACCTCGGTCTCAGCGGAATTTGATGAAGGGTGTGTAAACACATCTATATCCACGTTAACTTCGGATTCCAAGTTCCCAATAACGTCACGAAATATACACATTACAATATCGCACAGTGCGCCACTACGGTTTCTACAACCTACGATGTACCTGAAAGAGAAATCTTCCTGCCTGAATTTCTCGAGTTCCAATTCCAGACCGGCAACATCAAGAGAGCTAATATAGTCTAATGCAGCTATGACAACCCATTTCGAGAACTGCCTCAGAATGTCGTCGATGTCTTCCGCATCCAGAACACCCGGGTCTCTGTGGATAATCGCCAAGATCTCGCTACCTATGGCCAACGGCTCCCAACTTGAACCATCGTCAGTCGAAAACGCGAATTCGTTCCACTCGTCCGCTGACTTAGGAAGCCAGCCCTGAGGTATAGCTAATGTATAGTTGCAATTCCACGCTTCTCTGCCACTACTGGATTTGACATCCTTGTCCGCGATTGGTGGTGTCAATTCGAGTTGACTGATTCTGCTTGTGAATTCGCATATATCGATTGCAAAGCCTATTCCGTCGACAACATCTCCGCCGTGCTGAAGTAGCTTTGAAGAGACAACTCCAACGACCTCTCCATCATAGCTAATCATCGGGCCGCCACTGTTCCCAGGATTGATGGCCGCATCCGTCTGCAAGTAGGAGACAGATTCGAATCGTCCCTTCGAGGAAACTATTCCTCGAGTGACCGTTGCCGAGCCTACGAGAACGTCGCCTGCTGGGTAACCTATGACCACGATATCTTCACCCGGATGTATTTGACTCGACCTCGCCAGTGACACTGTTGGATACGTTTCCTTTTGAGACAGGAGTCTTACTACCGCCAAGTCCGCGAGATCGTCTCTTCCAAGAACTCTCGCGCCAAGTATGTGTCCTTCAAACTCTACTTCGACGTGGGTGCCACTATCAATAACGTGGGCGTTGGTTATTGCTAGGCCAGTGCTGTCGTAAATGAATCCTGTGCCACTGCCTGTGGAGGAGTGCACTCGAACTACACTCGGTGTGATCACTCTGACCAAGTCGGCCAGGTTCATCTCGCCCACTCGCTAAGGCGTGTTGGCGGACATTCACCAATTGGCAGTTCGCGCATGTAGCTGAGACTCGGTGACACGGCACTCCTAAGGCTCTCTGAGACCATTTGGACCTGTTAGGTGAAGCGGCCGCTTACATCCCCGCGGCGTCGGCTTTGGCGGAGACGATTTCGGCCATTTTGAGAGTGGCGGCGTCGACCATGTCGCCGTCGATGGCGATGGCGCCGAGGCCGTCAGCCAGGGCCTGGGTGTACTCGACCATGATGCGGCGGGCCTTTTCGACATCGGCCTCAGAGGGCGAGAACACGTCGATGGCCACGTCGATCTGGGCCGGGTGGATGGCCCACTTGCCGTCGCAGCCGAGCGCCAGGGCCATCTCGCAGGACTGGCGGTAGGCCTCGAGGTTGCGGTAGTCGGCGAACGGTCCGTCGGTGACCTGCAGGCCGGCGGCGCGGGCGGCCACGACGATGCGGTGAATGGCGTAGTGCCAGACGTGGCCCGGGTAGTTTTCGGTGGCGCCGATGGAGAGGCCGCGGGCCTGGACGCTGGCGGAGTAGTCGCCGGGGCCGAAGATCAGGGACTTGAGCCGCGGGCTGGCGAAGGCGACCTGGTTGACGTTCATCATGCCTTCGGCCATCTCGATCTGGGCCTCGATGCCGATGCCGCCGACCTCGAGCCCCCTGTGCATCTCGATCTGGGTCAAGAGCATGTCGAGCATGTAGACGTCATGCGGCTTGTTGGCCTTGGGCAGCATGATGGTGTCCAGGTGCCGGCCCGCGCCTTCGACGACCTCGATCACGTCGCCGTAGAACCACTCGGTGTCGATGCCGTTGACGCGGACGCAGGCGATCTTGCCGGACCAGTCGAAGTCGTTGAGAGCCTTGACCACGATCTGCCGCGCCTCGACCTTCTGGTTGGGGGCGACGCTGTCCTCGAGGTCGAGGAAGACGTGGTCGGCGTTGCTCTGGCTGCCGCGCTCGAGCATGCGCAGGTTGGATCCGGGACTGGCGAGCTGAACGCGGCGAAGTTCCATCAAGTTTCCCTCCTCAAGGATTTCGGCGAGTACCCGGCGTCGGGCCGGGCTTAGTTGTCTTCCAGGTTCACGACCAGCAGCTTGGGCTCGGTCATTTCCTCGATTGCGTATTTCAGGCCCTCGCGCCCGAAGCCGGAGCGCTTGACGCCGTAGGGCCGGCGGACTTCCAGCAGGTCGCCGGTTTCGACGGGCTGGCCGCCCAGAATCAGCGCGCGCTCAGCCACGGGGGCGGTGGTTGCGACGGCCATCAGCAAATCCTTCGCGGGCCTTCGGACTTCGAGGTGTGAGTGTAACGGTCGGACAGAGAGCGGCTGGCTGGCGGGGGTGTCGGTGGGTGCGCCGGGAGGGTCAGTCCTGGGCGGATTCTGGGGCGTTGCCGGGGGTGTTGCTGGGGGTGTTGTGCGCGTATAAGAGGTTTTTAGAAAAAACTCTTCGCGGGGCTGCGGGCGAATAGCTCGGGGCGGGCGCTAGCCTAGCTCTGCGTTGCTGCCCGGAAGACCCTGACCGGTTTCCGGCGAAGACGGCGGCCCCCCGGATCGAGTCCGGGGCAGGTTCTGCGTCTCCCTCAGGAGAGACCTTTGCGTAACCGGAGGGACTGTTGCCCGGAAGACCCCTCACCCCAACCCTCTCCCCGAGGAGAGGGAGCAAGAGCGGCCGCACCTTCGAGGACGCGGGGCGTTTTGCAAAGGTCTCAGGAGAGGTGAAGAGAGGCGGCTCCTTCGACAGGCTCAGGACAGGCGCTTCGGTTGTGGACACTGTGGGACGAGGTCGTCGCTCGATTGGAGGTCGGGTACGTGGTCGACGGCGCTGCCCGTGGTGGGATCCCGGGACCGATTCAGGGGGTGTCAACTTGGCCAACAGCAGAACACCAGCCGCCGGGTACGCGAGTTTGGAGCGGTTGCAACCTGATACGTATCGGGTTACAATCAGGGGATGATCGTCCGGTTTCACCACAAGGGGCTCCGGCGCCTCTACGAGAAAGGGGATCGGCGGCTTGTTCCGTCGCAGCGCGCCAGCAAGATCGAACGCATCCTGGCCGCGTCTGGACGTGGCGGCCGAGCCAGCCGACATGAACCTGCCAGGTTTCCAACTGCACTCACTGCGAGGGGATCCGGCGTGCTTCTGGGCTGTCAGCGTTTCTGGGAACTGGCGCATCATCTTCCGCTTCGAGGCTGGGAACGTCCGCGACGTGGACCTGGTGGACTACCACTAAAGTCGAAGGAGTGAAGGAGTTCGCGATGGCTATGCACGACCCGCCCCACCCAGGGGCGTCAGTTCGCTATGACTGCCTGGCGCCGCTGGGGTTGAGTGTGACTGACGGGGCGCGGGTGTTGGGGGTGAGTAGAAAGCAGTTGTCGGCGCTGGTGAATGGAAGGGCAGGGATTTCGCCGGAGATGGCGATTCGCCTGGACAAGGCGTTCGGCGGCGGCGCGAGCACCTGGTATCAGCTGCAGGCGGCGTATGACATGGCGCAGGCGATGCGGCGAGCCGGGGAGATCAAAGTGGACGTGCCGGCTGCGGTGGTGGCTTTGCGGGAGCGGGCGGCCAGCTACACGGTCGACAAGGAGTAGCGGGCCGGCTAGTCCGAGCTACCTTCCAGGATCTGCATGTAGGGGGTGTAGCGGTACAGACGGTTGCGTCGATCGCCAGTGATTTCTTCCAGGATGCCGACTTGCACCAAGCGGGCGACCAATCGATTGGCCGGGGGATAGCTGGTTCCCGTGATTCCTTGAACGTCGCCCACGGTCACAAACGGCTGTCGGTACAAGCACTCTAGGACGCGGTGACCGGCGGCGGCGACGCGGCCCAAGCGCTCGGTGACCAGCGCCCGATGCCGCTCGCGCAAGGTGAGGATGCGTCGGACGGATTGAGTAGCCTCAACGCTTACTTCGGCGACGCCGCGGAGGAAGAATTCCAGCCAGGCTTCCCAGTCGCCGGTGTCACGCACGGCCTGCAAGCGTTCGTAGTACTCGGAGCGACGCTGCCTGAAGAAGTGCGAGAGATAGAGCACCGGCTGGAGCAAGATTTCTCGCTGGCACAACAAGAAGGTGATCAGAAGGCGACCGACCCGTCCGTTTCCGTCGAGAAATGGATGGATGGTCTCGAACTGGGCATGCACCAGCCCGATCTGAACCAAGTTCGGAAGGTCGCTGGGTCTGTGCAGAAAGGACTCCAGCTCGCCCAGCACGTTCGGCACTTCACGGTGCGGGGGCGGGACGAACGTGGCCTCCTGGAGCGTGCAGCCGGCGGGTCCGATCCAGTTCTGGCTGGTACGCAGTTCGCCCGGCTGCATCTGGGAGCCTCGGACGCCGTGCAGCAGTTGTTCGTGGATTTCCCGAATCAGGCGGCTGGAAATCGGCAACGTCGCCAGGCGCTCCAGCCCGTAGTTCATGGCGGTCACGTAGTTGATGACCTCGCCCGTATCGTGCGCCCGGCCGGGCGTTCGAATGCGAGCCTCCGCAGCCAGGACGTCCTGCAGGGAACTCTGCGTGCCCTCGATCTGACTGGAAAGCACAGCTTCCTTGCGCACGTACATGAATACGAAGAGGTCGGAGTCGGGCAAGGTCTGAATCGAGCCGTCCAGCCGGCCCAGTGCCTGATCGGCCTGGGATAGCAGAGCCTGAAGCTCGCCCTCCAGACGAACCGGCGGCCGCGGTGGCAGCGGGGCCGGCACGAACGCCCGATAGCCCTGCGGCTGGGCCATGTAGCGACCGGCTCGATGGACGTCGGCCGCCCGGAGCCCTTCGGACGAGGACGCGTCGTTGCGCGCCGAGGAGCTTTCCATATGTTCGGAACCGACAGTATGGGGGCGAGACCGCTTCTATATTAGCGGCAGCCGAACATATGGAAGGGTTGCGGCAGCCTTATTGTCACTAGGAGTACATATGGACGCTTGGGGCGGCCATGTTGTCGGCAGCCGAACATATGGACGGGTGGGGGTGGCCATATTGTCGATAGGCGACAGTATTGGGTGGGTGAGCGGCTAGGCGCGGCCGGGTGGAGGCGTGCGTCGGATTGCGTGGGTCGCACTTGTGAGCGGAATGCCCAAGCCGGTTTCCGCCGAAGACGCCGGAACCCCGGATCGAGTCCAGGGCAGGTTCTGCCTCTCCCGGGGGCCGAGGTGAAGAGGTGGCGGCCTTGGGGTACGGGGAGCGCGTCGCCTTGCGGTTCCAGGATGGGCATGCGGCCGATGTGGACGACGCGGATAATCATTGGTTCTGAGAGGAGTTGACCGATGGTCATGGTCGAGCCGCCGCATCCGGGCGGAGTCGTCAAGCGCCAGTGTCTCGAACCCCTAGGGCTGTCCATCACCAAAGCCGCCGAGGGGTTGAGTGTGACCCGCCAGGCGTTGTCTGATCTCGTCAACGAGAAAACGAGCGTGTCGGTTGAGATAGCCATCCGGTTGTCCAAGGCCTTTGGGTCAACTCCCGAGACATGGTTGGGACTACAGACGGCCTACGACCTCTGGGAGGCACGGGAGCGCGTCAACCAACTCCAGGTCACGCAGTTCGCGCCAACGTTTGCGGAAGGCGACCTTTAGCAGCGCCGCGCTAACGAACTGACGCCTGGCTGGAGCCTTGACCCGTGTGCGGTGGGTCGGGTGAGTCGCGGTTTCGGGCGGAAGACCCTCATCGGTTTCCGCCGAAGACGGCGGAACCTGCCTCTCCCGCGGGGAGAGGTGAAGAGGCGCGTCCCTATACTCCCGATTGTCGCCGACGACTGATGGATGGCCCGTGCCTCGCCATGCCCACCCCCCGCGACCGTAGCCACGAGGAAGTCATCAACGTCGCTCTGGCGCGGCTGTTGCGGGAGCGGGTGGGGCTGACGACGGCGGCGGAGACGCTGCATGGGCGGGCGCGGCCGGACATTGTGGTGCGGCGGGGCGACGGGCCGATCGTGCTGGAGATTGAACTGGAGCCGGCGGCCACGGTGGACGCCGACGCGCTGGCGCGGCTGGGTCTGGAGATCGATGGGCAGCCGGTGCAGACCGCGTTCGCGGTCACCGTGCCCGGACAGTTGCGCCAAACCGATCAGCGTCACCTGGAACAACGGCTGGCTACCGCGAGCCTGGCGTGGCGGGAGTGGCGGCTGGACGGGACGTCCGGTCCCAGGTTGATCGGGGACGCGGCCGAGCTTGGGGCGGCCGCCGCACGGGCGACACCGCCGGCGGGCAACCTGGAAGCGGCCGTGGAGGCGCTGGATCAGGGCGTGCGGCGGGCCGGGTCGCGGCTGTACCAGTCACCCGGAACGCTGGTTCGTGTGGCCAAGGTCTTCAACGCTCCGCCCGGCGACGAAGCGGCCAACATGTCCGCGCTGGTGGTCACCAACGCGATGGTCTTTCAGGAACGGCTGGCCAGTTCCAACGCGGCCATCCAGCCCACCAGCGCCGCCCGCAGCGGCGACGTGTTTTCTCGCCTGCGGCTGCTGACGCTGTGGGACGCGATTCTCGAAATCGACTACTACCCCATCTTCAACATGGCCCGCAACGTCGTGTCCGAGCTTTCAGAGGTGGAAGCGGCCTGGGTGCTGGACGAATGCGCGCATACGGCGGCCCGCCTGCTGAGCATGGGCGCGGTGGGGAGGCACGACCTGGCCGGACGCATCTTCAACCGGCTGGTCGCCGACCGGAAGCTGCTGGCCGCCTTCTACACGAGCATTCCGGCGGCGGCGCTGCTGGCCGGGCTGACGCTTTCGCCCGAGCGCTGGCCGGGGGTGGACTGGGACAGTGCGGCGCAGTTGAGGCGTCTTTGTGTGGTCGATCCGGCCTGCGGGACCGGCACGTTGCTGATGGCGGCCTACCAGCAGATCGTGCAGAACCGGGCGGCCGTTCATGGTTTGTCAGGCTCCACACGAACGAACGGGCCGGAGAACTCAGATGACTCGGCGGTGCATCAGGCGCTGGTGGAGCACACGCTGTTCGGGGCCGACGTGGTGCAGGCGGCTATTCACCTGACGGCGGCCACGCTGGCGGCGATGTCGCCTTCGGTGAGTTTTACGCAGATGCAACTGCACAGCCTGGTCATGGGTGTGGACGCGGTGGGCGGCATCCGGCTGGGCTCGCTGGACTGGCTGGCGGCGCCCGAAGCGCAGTCCTCGTTCTCGGCCACGCTCGAACAGATTGGGGCCACCGGCAGCGCGGGCAGCCTGGTGGAAAGTCCGCGCGCCGACGTGGTGATAAGCAATCCGCCCTTCACCCGGCGCGGCAGCGACGGCGGAAAGGGCGAGGCGC
This sequence comes from Chloroflexota bacterium, assembly GCA_965263175.1. GTDB lineage: Bacteria > Chloroflexota > UBA11872 > UBA11872 > UBA11872 > UBA11872. The sequence goes on along the minus strand of OZ253587.1, from coordinate 829,842 downwards.
TGGCGCGAGTGCTGGACCTGCCCGCGGGCGACGCGGAGGCGCAACGCGCCGTGGCTCGCCGAACCTCGGCCTTGCTGAAGGGCACGCCGGCTAACCAGACGGCGGGCCACGCCGCCTCGTTCACCGTGCTGGCCGACCGGCTGGTCAAGCCGGACGGGCGCCTGGCGCTGGTGCTGCCAGTGACCGCGCTGGCCGGCGAATCCTGGCGCGAGATACGCGCCATGCTGGCGGCCCGCTACGAGATCGAACTGGTCGTCTCGTCGCACGACCCCGAGTTGCGCTCGATGTCCTACGACACCCACATCGCCGAGGTGCTGCTGGTGGCGCGGCGACTGCGCGAGGAAGAAGCCCCGTCGGCACGCGGCGGGTTCGTAAACCTGTGGCGCGCGCCGCGTCGCGAAACCGACGCGCTGGCGCTGGTGAACGCCATCAACGCGGCGACGGCCGCTCCGCTACATCGGTCCGACGGCCCACCGGTGGGCGGCAGTCCGCTGTTCGTGGGCGGCGAGCAGTGGGGCGAACTGCTGAACGGTCCGGTGTACGACGGCCCGTGGACGGCAGCCCGTTGGAAACAGGGCCAAACCGGCCAATTCGCCGCCGCCCTGGAACGCGGAGAGCTGTGGGCCGCAGACGGCTCGCGGGTCGTGGCGCAGATTCCAATTGCGCCGATGCAGGACGTGTTCCATGTGGGTCCGCAAGACCGACAGATTCGCGGCTCGCTCGGCGTGTTCGACGCCTACCACGGCTGGGACGAGCAGGCGCAATTCCCCGCACTCTGGGCGCAGACACAGAAGGTGCACCAAGGATTGGTCGCGGAACCGAACGCGCGCCCGTTCCCCAAACCGGACCGCGACCATAGGTCGATCTGGTCGCAGGCCGGCACGCTTCAGATGACGCGCGATGTCATGTACAACTCGCAGCGGGTAATGACAGTCCGAACAGATACCCGGACCCTGGGCGTACGAGCCTGGTTTGCACTGACCTCGCAACACGACGACCACGCGGCTCGCGCGCTGCAAGAAATGGCCCTCACCCTCTGGTGCAACTCAACGCTCGGATTGTTGCTCCACGCCAACCACGCCAACAGAGCGCAGCATGGCCGCGGCACCGGCAACAAGGGAATGCTTGAAACGCTCCACACACTCGACGTCCGCCAACTCCAGCCCTGGCAACTCGACGAAGCCCAAGCCATCTACCGCGACTTCCAGGACCGGACCTTCCAATCCTTCCACCGCTGCGCCGTCGACCCGGCTCGCATTGATCTCGACCACCGCATCATCACGGACTTGCTGGCTCTGCCGGCTGAAGCGCCAGACACGCTCATGCGACTCCGTACGCTACTGGCCACAGACCCATCCATCCACGGCGGCAAGCAACCCGCACTAGACTAATTGATATACGATCAGCACAAGCTATCCCCATAGACTTCCCTATCGCGTTCACTACGCCCCGCATCATCGACATTCCTCCGAGCCCACTCACCGCCCGCTTGTCCTACGGCAGCAACTCTAAGGTCGGCCGATTCCGAGAGTTTTGCAAAATACTCCAACCAAGTCTGCCAGTGGTTCGACTCCGGACCGTGAAAGATAGTGAAGATCACTGCGGGACTGGCAATTGCCTGTGCAATTCGTATAGGAGACCACCCAGCCTTTGATGCTACTATAATCTTACTATTCGACGCACTTACAAAGCCAGCGTCATGATAATCGCGCAAGCATTCCATGGAAAGCAGAACTTCCAATATCTCAGCATGCTCACCCACTACTTTGGCAACTATAGGTGCAAAATAGAAGTCATTCTTTCCTCGCATAGAGAAAAGGATTTCTTCCCTCTGACTGAACGATAATTCTTCGAATGCATTATCCAAATGCCTGATGAATTCGTGTGTCTCACTCGAGATTCCACTTTCAATTCGTTCAATAATCCATTCGCAAAACAAACTTGCGTCACTTTTCAGGATCCCTGACAGCATGTACTCTACACCATGGGATCGGAGTATTGCTTCGCGCCAGTCACCAAACAGCGGATCTGGCACACGGGAATCAGCGCCATACAGCCTGAGGTTGACTGCTGTGATCTCCGCTACCTCCACCGACGGATGCTGAAGCAAAAGGCGCAGTGTAGGCACGCAATTCAAACTTTGCATGACCACTCCTCGCACAAGGTTGTGCATGTAAGGTATTCTGGGAAGGGCATCAAGCGCCGCCTCAAGCTCCTCGTCTAGCGGTGCCTCGGCAGTAAGCACGACCCGCACAGCGGCATATTGGGTTGCGGCAGAATCAATCGCCCGGACAACTAGAGGGCAACACCGCTCCTGGTCCTCCCTTCTGGCCGCTCGTAGTAGTGGCTCCACGACGAGGGATTCCATGTCTTCGTCAACTGCCTGCGTGGCCCACCCATACGGTTCGTCGGTTCGACCAGCGATTTCTTCAGCGAAGTCTCCGGTCATATCAGGCCAGCTTCTACCGGCTTCGGCGGCAGCCTTGACGGCCTCACCAACCATCGCAAGTGCTTCCTGCGGACCACGCGGTTCAAGTTCGGCCGCCAGCTTGCGCGCATCTTCGCGCCATGCGTGGTGCTGGCCGTCCGAGTCTTTGGCGAGAGCTTCGTAATCCGGATCTGGATAGAGGATTGAAAATACCTTGGACACACTAATTGATACTTCAAGTTCAGATCGCGAAACAAATTCTCGGATCTCTGACAGGATTCCAGGATGATCCGAGAATCTGCTCGCAAGATCGGTCGCCAGGTTCTTGGCATGCGACCGCATCATTTCGCGCACATCGTCTGGAGGTGCCTTCTGTGATCTCCCGCAGTACGCCCAGTCGTGCAGCAGACCAAAAAGCATCGAGTAGTCCTCAGGCCCCTCAGTCGGAATTGACTCAAGAACGATCGGCCAAAGTTCAGTAAGACCATTCAGACAGTTGCGCTCTACCAGCCCTGACTTGATAGTTATTGCATGTCCTGACCCAGCGTCCATATTGCTTGATTCGTACTTCGGGTTCATGGCCGAGCACAAGGCCTGAATTACTACCTGAGGATCTCCGTCAGCGTTGCTGTAAATGTCCGCTGCATTTGCCAGCAGCCTGCGTCGTTCAAGTTGCTCATCGTCTGAGAACGAAGCCGATTCGACCCAATCCTCCAGAATTCGTAGTGGATGAGCCGGAGATGAATGCAGAGGCCGTCGATCCCCGACGGCTCGTGCAAGCAACATCGGAAGGGTCTCGATCGGATTCTTTAGGAGCGAATGAGGCGCTACATCCGGCAACCACTCGGGACGTGCCCTCAGAACGAAGCTGGCCTGACGAGGGCCAACCCGAGCGTAGCCCTTGAAATCGTCCACAGAGCCGCCGGCCATCAGGAAATCCTCAATCGTTTGCTCTGGAATCTGTGCACCCATGAGACTCGCACCGACTAATGATCCCGTAACTCCTCTTTTGTCAAGATGATCCGCCACTATCTCCAATGGTATATTCTGGTATCCAATGCTTGAGAAGAACGTATCTCCAACCAGGGCAAAGCGTAACTCGCGAGGCCATATAGTGGCTTTTCCATCCAGTGTCAGGATCCGAAACACACCGATGTGGCCTAGCTGAATCAGCAATCTTCGAATGTTGGGTGAAGATGATCCGATACTCGCTAGCACGGCAGCCACACTCACCAGTGACGCCCCGCTGTCACCAGAAAGAGCCATAATCGCCAGAACATCCATGCTTGCCGAACCATCAATTCTGCCAACAGCTACCTTGATATCTCTAAGCAGTGAGTCGCCCGAAAGCAGCGCAAGCATGTCTCCGCGCAGAGCAGTATCGCATAGTGTCGCAGTCAATCCAGGCCGACCGCCCGACTGATTTACAATTGCCCTCTGAAGTTCAACCGGACCTGCAATACCAACCGCTTTCACAACTTCCAGTATTTCGTCTCGGGATAGCAGTTGGAGATCGAGCGCCGAATTTCCAGAAACGGCCAGAGCGTCCATTACCTCATCTTTGTGACCGGTCCAGGTCACGGCAGCGATTCGAAAGTCTGCGTCGATGGCTGACCTCAACTGCCGCAAGCTGCGCAGACCGTCCAAGTCAGCGTGCGCGTCATCGACGACTACGACCTCGGGATCCAAGTGGCGCACCGCATTTGTGAGGGGCTCTCTATTCGCGTCAACCATGAAAAGCCAGCCCTGGTCGACAAACTGCCGTAGCAGGTGGGTCTTGCCCGAAGCGGGATGGCCCGAGACCACAATGTCACCGGTACTATTGGCCAACCATCCCCTGTCCACATCTCGTCCGATCAACGGAAGGTCGCTCATGGGTCGCGATGACAGCGGAACTGCCGAGAGTGCTGACGGCGCTCCGCTCAACCCGAACAGTTCACGAGTCCAGTGGGATGATCGATAGAGCAGATCCGCGAATGCCTGCAGACCGTGGAGGTTTACGAGCTGGAATCCTTCCCCGGTGGCGGTCTCGCGGAGCCTCTCATGCAGGGATCCAGTTGCTGGTTGGGACGTAGCGACTACTACACGCCGAGCGCCGATACTTTCGCTCTGGCGTTTATGACTCCGAAGACTTGTGAGGAGGTTACTTCTGACGTCTTTTGCCGTCGTGGCGACCAGAAACATCTGCTCGTCAGGATCCGAAGTGTCTAGCCCGTCCATTCCTAAGTCGCTCCCACCCTCGACCGGAGTCAGCCGGGGATAGATGTCACGCAATAGGTCTAGGGCGCAACGCTCAAATGCGTCGGGGTCTAAGCCGGTCGCCGACAGCCGGTCAAGGATTGCTCTGTAGTGCGGGTCGCGTATCACAAGCGTGGAACCTGCGTCAGTCGGACAATTCTACCGGTGCGAAGCACCTGAAAGGATGCACCGGTAGCCGTGCCTTCCGACATTCGAGCGTCGCTCGCCGCTTTCCTGTGGCGGACGACGGATGGCGTGGTGGCTCTGCGGGAGCAGGAGGCGGGATACGAGGTCGGCGGGAAGCGTAGTGAGGCGTGAGAGAAGAGCAGGGAAGGAGCGTGGAGGAGTCGGAGGGGACGGTGCGCCAGGGGCTGTGGAGCTGATGGGGTGTGGTTCGACTCGGCTCCCGTGCGGCAAGCTTACCGGCGACGGGATGGCGGCTTGGGAGGGTGGTGCGCGGAATACTGGCGGGTCTTAGACTCCGCACGTTCGGAAGCGCGGGGGCGGGCGCGGCAACGGAGGCGAGGATGAGGTCCGTCCGTATCCCCTAGGCACTTGACCGGAAGAGGCCGGTTTGAAACCGGCCCCTACGAAAGATGGCCGCCTGGACTCCGCGCAGGTGGTCGATGGCGACCGAGGTATCGAGCAGCTTCACTCCATACCAAGCGCGCGGAGACGTTCATTCAGGTCGACCCGGATCGCGTCCACGTGTTCCGCGCCGGTGAAGTTGCGGCCGGACCAACTGCCCGCGCTGGCCTCAAGCGCCTGTAGTTTTTTCGCCTTTGACAAGGGACCGAACGTGCGCCGCACGGCTCGCCGAATCAAGGCCGAGCGCGAGGCGCCCGTGGCTCGGGCCGCCTCGTCAAGCAGCGCCAGTTCTTCCTCGCCCAAGTACACCTGTGTGCGTGCCATGCCGTCATGCTACATCGGAGTCGGCGCACGACCGGAAGAGGTCGGTCTGAGACCGACGTCTACGACCGATGGGGATGGGGGTTGCGCGGAAGACGGGCGGGTCTCAGACGCCGCCCCTACGACAGAGGGGACCTGGGTGATTCCGGCGGAAGCCGGCCTAGCCGCCTATTCGCCACCAGACGAAGGCGATCACGCCGGCGAGCACGAGATAGAAGGGCCAGATCGAAATCGACGTCACCGTCGCAGCCCATGAGGTGACGGGCGATCCGGCGGGCGTGACTTCGTACAGGTCGGCGGCAGTAACGTCGCCATTTCTGAGTTTGTGCAGGAAGGCGTTGTAGGACGATCTGAACCGCCGCTCCAGAGCCAGGTAATACATGTCGAGGCCAAGGAACAGGACCAGCGGCACGTAGGCGATCCAGAGATGGTCGAAGTCCGTCATGCCCGCGCCAAGAACCAGAATGGCGGAGACGATGGTGATGCACCACGTCTTACTGGAACGGCTGCTCTCGGCCATTCGGGCGATCACCGCCTGAATGATGGTCAGGTGCGTATGGACGCTGGGCGATGACTCGTTCATCTTCAACTCCTTTTCTCTGGCAGCTTCACTCCATGCCGAGGGCGCGCAGCCGCTGATTGAGGTCGCCGCGGATCGCGTCAACGTATTCCGCGCCCGTGAAGCTGCGGCCCGACCAGCTGCCCGCGCTGTCCTCAAGCGCCCGCAGCTTTTCCGCCTTTGACAGGGGGCCAAACGTGCGCCGCACGGCCCGCCGAATCAACGCCGAGTGCGAGGCGCCGGTGGCTCGGGCGGCCTCGTCAAGCAGCGCGAGTTCTTCCTCGCCGAGGTAGACCTGCGTGCGTCCCATGCCGCAATCCTACACATCGGTCGGCGCGCGAACGGGAGAGGTCGGTCTGAGACCGACGCCTACGAAAGATAAGGACGCGGAAGCGGGGGACTGCCTCGGAGGCTTGGTTGCTGAGGGCTTTGTGGTTCGACACGGTCTTCCGCGGACTCCAGACCGGCTCACCACGAACGGGGGGGTGGGCTGGGGCGGAAGACAGGTGGGTCGGAGAGGCCTCGCCGACGGAAGCTTGGGCGGAGGGTGCTGGCGGTGCGGGTTCGTGAATGGACGGCCCGGAGGCGGGGTTACCCGGGGGTTGCTACGGGGCGCTAGGCGGCGAAGATGTCGCTTACGTTGCAGGTGAAGCCGGGGAGGACATCGTAGCCGTCAAGCGTGTCGTTCCGGGTGAGCGTTGATGCACTGGACTGGGGGCGATGGACATCGACGGTGCGGGTGTCGGGGTGCACGACCCATACCAGGCGTACGCCGTAGCTGAGCCACATGAGGGCCTTGTCGTTGACTTCGCGGCGGGTGTCGCCGGGGGATGCGACTTCCACGACCAGGTCGGGGACGACCTCCGCGTATCCCGTGACCCTCTCGTCCAGCGGAATCTTCTGAGCCGAGAAGTAGGCAATGTCCGGCTCGCGGACCGTGTCGGGGTCGTGTTCCAGCCAAACACCTGAGTCGGAAGCGGTAACCCTGCCGAGCTTTCTGGGCTTGATGAAGCTCCTGAGCTCAGAGGCTACGTTGACGACGATCACGCCGTGTTCGGTGCCAGTTGGCATGGTTTGGCAGAGAACTCCCCGGATCAGTTCGCCTCGGACGCCCTCGCCATAGAGTCGGAGCAGGTCGTTAGCGGTCACCAGTCCTGCTCTTAGGTCTGTGACAGCCACCTCACGCCTCCGTGTCCAATGCGACGCGGTCAACCATGCTACAGCGTGCCGGCCAACCCAAGTTTAGAGTGCTGGCCTGCGGTGGGAGAGGCGAGGGGGAAGGGGTGAGGGCCGAGGAGTGAGCAGTGAGAGGGTGAGGAAAGGGAGAGAAGTGAGACGGGCGAAGAGAGGAAGGGGATTGGCTGGGTGGCTTGGGTGGTGAGGGGGTGTGGTTCGACACGGGCCGCCGAGGACGACGACCCGGCTCACCCCGAATGGGGGATGGGATGGCGGAGAGGGATTAAGGCGAGATCCCCTTCGACAGGCTCAGGGCAGGCTCTCGGGGGCCCTCGGGATGACAAGAGAAGACGGGCGGGTCTGAGACCCGCCCCTACGAAAGAGCCCCTACGAAGGTTTGTTTTGGTAGTCCTTGGTGGCTTTGTCGAGGGATTTGGTGCGGAGGGCCATGAGGTCGTGGCGGTCGCGGGCGGCCCATTCCTGGGAGGCGGTGAGGTTGGTGAGGGAGTTCTGGAAGCGGGGCATGACGTAGCGGGCGATGAGTTCGTAGCTGTGGCGGATCTGCTGGCGGTTGGCCCACTCGGTGGCCATGATGAGCAGTCCGCCGAAGCCGCCGCTGGACTCGTCCAGCCGGTGGATGGCGGCCACCAGGTCATCAGGCGTGCCCACGCACCAGGCGCCGCTGTCGACCATGGCGTCGATGAGCTGGTCGGGCGGGCCGTCGAAGGTCTTTTCGAAGCCCATGGTGTCTTCGAAGTAGTCGCGCTGGAATCTAGCGGCGCCGACGCGGGCCTGCTCGATGGCTTCCTGGCGGGTCTCGGCTATATGGACGGGCATGACCAGCCGCCACTCCTGGCGGTCCATGGTCTTGCCGTGCTGCTCGGCGACATCCAGGGCGATCTGCCAGAAGGAATCGAGCTTGACCTTCTCGGTGCTGCCCGGCCGAATGCCGAGCGAGAGGACGGCGGCGCCGTGCTTGCCGGCCAGCTGCATGCCCGAGGGCGACTGGGCGGCGGCGACGGCGATGGGGAAGTGGGGCTGGGTGTAGGGCCGTAGGTGGGTCATGGCTCGCTGAAGCGTGAACCACTCTGCCTCATAGGTGATCGGCTCGGTCTCGGTGAGCAGCCGCATGATGATCCCGAGGGCTTCGTCCATGCGGGGGCGTTGGGTGAGCGGTTCGATGCCCAGCATGTAGGCGTCGGTCACCAGCGCGCCGGGCCCCACGCCCAGCATGACCCGCCCGCGGGTGATGTGGTCCAACTGGATCATGCGGTTGGCCACCATGAGCGGGTGGTGGTACGGGAGGCTGATGACGCCGGTGCCGAGCTTGATGTGGCGGGTGCGCTCGGCGGCGGTGGCGATGAAGAGTTCGGGCGACGAGATGGTTTCCCAGCCGGCGCTGTGGTGCTCGCCGATCCAGGCTTCGTCGTAGCCCAGGTGGTCGAGCCACTGGAGGGTTTCGAGGTCGCGCTCGAGGCCGAGGGTGGGGTTTTCGCCCAGCCAGTGGAAGGGGGCCAGAAAGATTCCGAACTTCATGCGCGGGGGCAGTGGCATCCTGGCGTTCCTCTGGCTGGTTCGGGGCTGGAGTTGTTCGGGCGGAATGATACTGCGAGGGCGGTATCGTTGGTGCCTGGGCGGTCGGATGACCTGGGTCTACCAGCGCCGAAAGCCCTCTGATTGCCGAGGGTCATACGCCAAACTCGGGCGTGGGTGCTGGGGGCGGCAGCCACCCTCACCCTGCCCTCTCCCTCAATGGAGACCTTTGCGTAATCCGGGGGCGGTTGCCCGGAAGACCCTCACCCCAACCCTCTCCCACAGGGAGAGGGGGCAAGAGCGGCCGCACCTTCGCGGACGAGGGGCGTTGTGCAAAGGTCTCTCAGTGGAGAGGGTAAGACTGTGGTCGCTACAGGGGGTTGCTACCGGGTATTCCTGGGGAAACTGAGCGGTCGAGCCTGGTCGTGGGTGGGATCGCGGCGTTTGGGAGGAGTCCAAGATGCCGATCGTGCGGATAGCGGAGCAGGCGGCGGGGCCGTGGCGGCCGGGTCAGGTGGTGCGGGAGGTGGTTGGGGAGGCGCAGGGGTCGAACTCGCTTTCGATGCAGCACTTCGAGGTGGAGCCCGGTGGGGTTACGCCGTTGCATCGGCACGATGTGGACGAGGCGTTGCTGGTGTTGAACGGGCGGCTGCGGGTGCGGATCGAGGATGAGTGGCGCCTGGTGGGGTCCGGGGACGTATGCCTGTTTCCGGCGGGTACGCCGCATGGGTTCGTTGGGGCTGGCGACGGGGCGTCCGAAATCATGGTGGTGTTTCCGATTCCGGCGGCGATTACGGCGGCGCATACGACGTATCTGGAAGGGGAACCGCCGCAGACGTGGTAATCCGGATACCGCTGAGGGTCTTCGCCGGCAGTCCGTTAGCCCAACCTATCGATAAGTCTCTGGAGACTCTGCCGGCCTAAGCCTGTCTGTCGATCGCTAAGGATTGCGTTCAATGTTCCTTGGGGAAGTATCGATGATCTTGAGCGGTGCTTCTTTGTCGGTATCTGCGTCACTCACTTCCTGTCACCGTCCACTTTTGACAACTTGATTCCAGGCCGGGATGGACCTTCGTCCTTCCAGCCATCGCTCGTTAAAAGGCGCACTAACTCCCTGGCTGTAACTTTCAACGTGTCGGCCTAGGAACTGTGCGCAGGCTGGCCGATCAACAGCTTGTGAAACTGTATAAGGTCCGATGACGAGTTGACGGTCAACTCACAGGTTCTTGACGTTGTGCTGTCCGGCTCAGGCTTGATACCGAACCGATCAAAGAAATCTTCCAGGCTTCCGGTCTCTTCCAGCAAGGAAATATGGTCTTCGGCCATTTCCCGCAGTTCTTCAACCAGCGTGTCCAACGACTGGTCGAATGTTGACACGCCCAGTTCATCGCATCGTCCAACCCAGCAGGCGTCTTCCCGCCAATATCGCAGGGTTACAACCAGCGTCAGGTTGGTATCGTCAACCGTCACGGCAACCCAGTCTCAGTCCCCTACGGCACGTCTGGCCGCGAACTCCATTGTATCCAGACTGTTCGGTTTCTACGAAGATTCAGCGAATCGCCCGGACCAGGCCCTGCATGGGGGCGGGTATGCTGGCGATAGGCGCGCGAGCTTGAGGGCAGGACGCCAAGGAGCGAGACCAGTGCTGAGGTTTCCTGAAGAAATCATACTTTTGCTGCTGGACGACGAGGGCGGCAATTTTGTGCGCGTGCCCGAATGGTCGATGCAGTGCGCGCTGGCGGGCGCGGTGCTGATGGACCTGGCGCTGGAGAACCGGATCGACACGGACACGGAGCAGTTGATCCTGGTGGATTCGACACCGGTCGGCGACGACCTACTGGACCCGACCCTGGCCAGGATTGCCGAGGCCACGGAGACGCACGACACTCGCTACTGGATTCAAGACACGGCCCAACGTGCGCATCAGATTCGCGAGCGCGCGCTGGAACGACTCGTGAACCACGGAATCCTGCACGTGCGGGACGAAAGCTTCCTGTGGGTGTTCCAGTCGCGGCGCTACCCGGTGGTGGACGGCAAGGCCGACCGGGAAGTGAAGCTGCGGATCCTGGAAGTGCTGTTCAGCGACGAGATTCCGGACCCGCGCGACATCGTGATCGTCTGCCTGTCCGAGGCCTGCGGGATCTTCCGCGAATTGCTGTCGCGGCGGGAGTTGGAACACGCGACGGCGCGTATCGAGCAGGTGCGCAAGCTGGACCTGATAGGGCAGGCGGTTTCGCAGGCGGTCTGGGACATCGAGACATCGCTGGCCCAAACAACGCACCCCCTCATGTAGATCGCAAGCGACTCTTGCTGGGGATCCAGTTTCAGCCGGTGGTGGGTGACAAGAGCCCGGTGCGAGTCGGGCTATCCCCCCAGGGGCTTTGGCTATAGAGCCAGTTTCAGCCGATGGCGGGTGTCACGAGTTCAGTGCGAGTTGCGCTCCCTCCATCCAGCGGCATTTGCTTTGGAGCCAGTTTCAGCCGGTGGTGGGTGGCTAGGGGCATTGCGCGAGTCTGGCTCTACCCGTCCGCTGAGGGTCCCAGGCTGCGCGCAGCCTGGGCCACGTGGCACATGGCTACGCCGTCGTGACGGCTCCCAGGCTGGCGGAGGAGACGAGGGCGGCGTATTTGGCCATGGCGCCCCTCGGGTAACGCGGGGCCGGGGGGCGCCAGTCGGCCAGGCGTTCCTCGATTTCCTCGTCGGTCAGGTTCACATCCAGGCGGCGCTTGGCCACGTCGAAGGTGATGAGGTCGTCGTCGCGCACGGCGGCGATGGGGCCGCGGCGGAAGGCTTCGGGCGCGACGTGGCCGATCATGAAGCCATGCGAGGCGCCGGAGAAGCGGCCGTCGGTCATCAGGGCCACCGAATCGCCCATCCCGGCGCCTTGCAACGCGCCGGTGACGGCCAGCATCTCGCGCATGCCGGGGCCGCCGGCGGGGCCTTCGTTGCGAATAACGATGAAGGAGCCGGCTTCGATGTCCTGGTCGATGACGGCCTGGAAGCAGGCTTCCTCGCCGTCGAAGACGCGGGCGGGGCCGGTGAACGTGTTGCGTTCCTGGCCGGAGACCTTGATGACGCAGCCATCGGGCGCGAGGTTGCCGCGGAGGATCAGGATGCCGCCGGTGGGCTTGAGGGGCTTGTCGCCCGGGTAGATGACTTGCTGGCCCGGGGTTTCCTGGGCGGCGGCGGCCACGTCGGCCATGGTGCGGCCGTCCACGTAGCGCTCCTCGCCGTGGAGCAGGCCGAGCTTGAGCAGTTCGCGGGCCACCAGCGACAAGCCGCCGGCCTCGAATACGTCGGTGGCGACGTAGTTCCCCCACGGCTTGAGGTCGGCCAGGATGGGGACGCGGGAGGCGATGCGGTCGAAGTCCTCCAACTCCAAGTCCACGCCGGCCTCGTGGGCAATGGCCATGAGGTGCAGCACGGCGTTGGTGGAGCCGCCAGTGGCAGCGACGGCGGAAATGGCGTTCTCGACGGATTCGCGGGTGATGATGTCGCGCGGGCGGACGTTGCGATCCAGCAGGTCCATTACCAGGCGGCCAGCCTCGAAGGCGGTGTCCGCTTTGCCGCCGTCCATGGCGGGCACGACGTTGGCGCCGGGCGGGCTGATGCCCAGAAAGTCGAGCGCGGTGGCCATGGTGTTGGCGGTGAACTGGCCGCCGCAGGCGCCAGCGCCGGGGCAGGCGGCGTTCTCGATTTCCATCAGTTCGTCGGCGCTGAGCTTGCCGGCGGCGTGGGCGCCCACGCCTTCGAACACTTCCTGGATGGTGATGTCCTGGCCGCGGAACTTGCCGGGCGCGATGCTGCCGCTGTAGAGGGCCAGGCCCGGGATGTTCAGGCGCGCCAGGGCCATGGCGCCGGCGGGGATGGTCTTGTCGCAGCCGACGATGACGACGAGGGCGTCGAAGGAGTGGCCGATGGCGGCGACTTCGATGGAGTCGGTGATGACCTCGCGGCTGACCAGCGAGGCGCGCATGCCTTCGGTGCCCATGGAAACGCCGTCGCTGACGGCGATGGTGTTGATCTCCATGGGGGTGCCGCCGGCGGCGCGGACGCCCTCCTTGACGCGCTGGGCCATGCGCCGGTGGTTGAAGTTGCAGGGCATGGTTTCGATCCACTCATGCGCCACGCCGACGATGGGCCGGGCCAGGTCCTCGTCGGAGAAGCCGATGGACTTGAGCTGGGAACGGGCCGGCGCGCGGGCCGGGCCATCGGTCATGGCGGCGCTGTTGCGCTTGCGCGGATCGGACATGGGTTTTCCTGACGTTTTTGGGGCGAATCCGGTGTCGCGTTACATGGTGGGGGCGGAGGCGTGGGGATTCAAGGGTTGGGCGCGGGTCAGGCCGGCGTCGCGTGGAAGACGTCGCCCTACTATGTCCGAGGTCTGGAGGATTTTGAAGGAGTGCCGCGCGTGGTCAGGATTGAGCGGCAGCGGGTGATTGCGCCGACTTCCGCCGTGGCGCGGGGTCAGTCCTGATGGAAGACTTCCTCGAGCATTTGGAGAGGTACCAGGCCGGTGGTGGTGTCGACGTCGAGGATGTCCTCGTGCTGGGCCTGCCAGCGGGCCTGGACCTCGGACTTGTCCAGGTAGGCGGTGGCTGCGTCCCAGTCGTCGCACTCCAGGAAGCCGATGGCGTGGTTGGCGAAGAGGACGATGGTGTAGTTGCGGATGCCGGCCTTGGTGTTTTCGGCCTGCAATTCTTCCCAGACGCCGGCGTGGGTGCGGCGGTAGTCGTCGATGCGGTCGGGCTTGATGGGCAGGGCGAAGGCGATGCGTTGCATGATGCGCTCCGGCAGAGACCTACGACGCCTGGGAGCATGCGCGGCTAACCGTGACTCGTCCACATACCTTCGCGGGCAATCCGCTGGACCGAGCCGAGCACCAGCGGCGCGATCCGGCCTGGCTGGCGGCGCGGGAACAGGACCCGGCCAGCCGGTTGCTGCCGCTGCTGCAACTGGACGTGCTGCTGGATGGCGAGGACCCAGCGCGGCTGGCGTGGGTGCGTGGGGATGCCGCGACGGGTCTGGAAGGTCCGCGGTATCTGCTGGGGTTGCGGGACGGCGCGGCGCACTTTGCGATGGAGGTTGCGGGCGACGAGCTGACGCGTGGCGATGCGCGGCGGTTCGTGGACGTGCGGACAGCGGCCACGCTGCTGTCGGCGGGGGATGCCGGGATTGCGGCGCAGGCACGCGCACAGGTGGATTGGCACGGCCGGCACCGGTTTTGCGGGGCGTGCGGCGGACCGACCGAGCCGCTGCGCGGCGGTCAGCAGCGCACGTGCCGGAACTGCAAGGCGAATCATTTCCCGCGGACGGATCCGGTGGTGATTGTGGTGGTAACGGACGGCGAGCGCTGCCTGCTAGGGCAGTCCCACGGACGGCTGCAGAGCATGCGCATGTTTTCGGCGCTGGCCGGATTCATGGACCAGGGCGAGTCCATTGAGGAGGCCGTGCGGCGGGAAGTTGCGGAGGAAGCGGGGATTCAGGTGGGCGCGGTGCGTTACCACTCGTCGCAGCCTTGGCCGTTTCCGTCGTCGCTGATGATTGGCTGCCACGCCGACGCGTTGACGACGGACCTGAGGCCGGACGACGTGGAGATGCAAGCCGTGCATTGGTTCGACCGCGCTATGGTGCGCCGCGCTCTGGCCGGAGACGATGACGAACTGCGGGTGCCGGCTTCGATTGCGATTGCGCACCACTTGATCCGGGCGTGGGCGGAGGGTCGGAGCTGACCGCGCCAACCTGGTAGGAGTTGACAGGCTTTTGCCGGGGGGTCAATTTCGGCGACGGGACTGCAGCGTGTAGATTGAAACGCGGTTGCGGTTCCTCGGGCGGAGTTGCCTTCGTGGTCAGAATCTCACGCGCACGCGCGCTCTTTCTGGTTATAGGCCTTGTCATCGCGATGGCGGCGCTGGCCTGCGGCCCCGAGGCGCAGGAACCGACCGAGCGGATCGTCACGGTCCCAGTTGAAGTCGAGAAGATCGTCGAAGTCGAGCGGGTCGTGGAAGTTCCGGTCGAGGTCCAGGTCGAGAAGATCGTGGAAGTCGAGCGGGTCGTTCAGGCGACGCCAGAACCGCAAGCGGCCGACAGCACGCCCGCGGCCCGCACCGGGCCGGCCATCTACAAGATGGGGCTGTTTGAGGACCCGATCTCCAGGAATGTCTGGAACTACCTGGGCGGCCCGGCCGGGTCGGTGTGGACCGGGCACGTGATCAGCGGCTACAACACGTCGCTGTACGGCTACTCGGCGCAGCGGTTCGACTGGGTTCCGGCGGTTGCGGACGGATTGCCCACGGAGCTGACGAAAGAGACGGTCGACGGCACGGAGTTCTGGACGACCGAGGTTGCGCTGAAAGAGGGCGTGACGTGGAGCGATGGGGAAGACCTGACGGCGGACGACTTCGTGTTCACAGTGAACACGGTCCTGGAAATGAACCTGGGATCCAACTGGGCGCAGCTGGTGCATCCGGCGTTCGTGCAGCGAGCGGAAGCGCTTGACAGCCACCGGCTGAAGATCTTCTTCAAGGCAATCGACGACGAAGGAAACGCGCAGACGCCGGGTCTGAGCGTGTGGCAGTTCGGGTTGGCCTTCATGCCGATTCTGCCCGAGCACTATTGGGCACCCGTGGTCGAGCAAGCCAAGCAGGCGGGCGAGGCGGCGCAGCAGATCGAGGCCCTGTTCGCGCACGTGCCGGACGGGGAGCCCACGGCCAACGGCCTGGAATATAGCCGGTGGGAGCCGGGCGCCTTCTTCGAGAACGCGACCGTGCCGGGCTACTTCGGCGAGGGCACGCTGGTCAGCCAGTACGCCAACGGCGCGTACGCGGCGACCAACGAACGGTTGGGTTATAACGAAGTCTTCTACGGGGAAGCGACGGGCGACAAGGTGCTGGAGTTCGAGACCGGCCCGCACTTCGAGTCGGAGATCTTCAGCATCTACGGCAACCAGGACTCGGCGATTCTGGCCCTGACCAAGGGCGACATCGACTTCCTGTTCAATCCGCTGGGGCTGGAGAAAGGATTCCTGGACCGGGTGCGTGCAGCGCCCGACTTGCAGCTTGTCGAAAACCTGGACAACGGGGTGTTCTACCTGGGCTTCAACACGCGCAAGCCTCCCATGAACAACCAGACGTTCCGGCAGGCCGTGGCGACGGTGATCGACAAGGAGTTCGTGACCCGGACCATCCTGCAGGACGCGGCGATCCCCATGTACGCCATGGTTCCGGAGGGCAACGCGTTCTGGCACAACACCGCGACCGCCAAGATCGGGCAGGGTCTGAGCCGGGGCGAACGGATTGCCACGGCGGTTGAGCTGCTGAAAGGCGCCGGATTCACATACGAGCAGGAGCCGGTGGTCGGTGAAGACGGCAGCTTCGTATTGGAAGCCGGCAAAGGTATGCGAATGCCGGACGGCACCGAGGTTCCCGAACTGGAGCTGATTGCACCCAGCGCCGGTTACGACCCGCTGCGGTCGACCTTTGCCATCTGGATCGAGCGCTGGCTGAACGACCTGGGGATCCCGACCAAGGCGCGTCTGATCGGGTTCAACGTCATCGTGGACAGGCTGTTCAGCGAAACGGTCGACAAGGACCTGGACATGTGGATCCTGGGCTGGGGCTTCACGATCTTCCCCAGCCACCTGGAGAACATCTTCCACAGCCGTCATTCGCCCGAGCATGAGGACGGCGGTTCGAACTGGGGCGGCTACGCGAGCCCGGAGTTCGACGAGCTGGCGTTTTCGTTGCTGTCCGAAACCACCATCGAGGGCGCGCGCGAGAAGGTCTATCGGATGCAGGAGTTGCTGGCTGACGACCTGCCGTACGTGACGCTGTTCACGACGCCCAAGGTGGACGTGTTCCGGCCTTCGAAAGTGGAATACCCGTACACGTCTGTGCTTGGCGGGATGGCGCAGCAGCAGGGGCTGCAACACGTCGTGCAAATCAAGTAGCGGCTGGCGACACGACCGTTCGAAGGTCCGGGGCGACGTAGGCCCGGCATCGGGGGCGACATGGGAGTCCGCGGGTAACAGCGATGGGGGCGTATCTCGTCCGTCGAGTCCTGCAGATCGTGCTGACGCTGTTCGTGTTTTTGACGATCGTGTTCTTTCTGGTGAGCGCGCAGCCCGGGGACATCAGCCGGCTGTACTCGATGGATCCGAATCTGCCGCCGGAGACGCGGGCGCAGTTGCAGGAGCTGTTTGGGGTCAACGAGCCGCTGTGGAAGCAGTACCTCGTGCACCTGAAAAACACGCTGACCGGGGACTTTGGCGTCTCGTTCAGCCTCTATCCCAGAACCGTGGCCGACGTGATCCTGGAGCGGCTGCCCAGAACGCTGGTGCTGTTCCTGACGGCGACGGTGGTTTCGTTCTACCTCGGGTTTGGGCTGGGCAAGATCATCGCCTGGCGCCGGGGCGGCTGGGTGGAATACACCTCCACGGTGGGCGGCGTGACGCTGTACACGGTGTTCACGCCCTGGTTCGGCCTGATGATGATCTGGCTATTCGCCTTCAAGGCCGGCTGGCTTCCGATTGGGAAGTTCCTGGACCCGGTCGTGTGGCAGGCCGCCCAGACGAACTCAAACACCGTCTTCAATCTGATGATTGCGACGGCCGTGATCTTGTCGGTGATCGTCTTTGGCGTCTTCCTCGTGACCAGGAAGAAGCGGCTGGCGATGGCGCCACTGCTAGGTGCCGGGAGCATTGCCGTTGCCGTGCTGGCCGCGGTCGGCGTCTGGCTGGCGTCGGGCGTCGGACACCTGGCCTGGGACATCGTGAAGCACATGATCCTGCCGATTGCCACGCTGACGCTGATCAGCTTCGCGGGGACCATGCTGCTGACCCGCAACAGCATGCTGGAGGTGATTCGCGAGGACTTTGTGCTGGCGGCGCGCGCCAAAGGCCTGCCGGATAAGGCGGTTCGCGACCGGCACGTGGCTCGCAACGCGCTGCTGCCGGTGGTAACCAGCTTTGTGTTCAGCCTGGCCTTCGCGATTGACGGCAGCGTGATCATCGAGTCCATCTTCTCCTGGCCCGGCATGGGGCAGACCCTGGTGGCGGCCACGGTGAGCGAGGACCTGCCGCTGGCGGTGGGCGCCTTCGTTTTCGTCGGATTGTTCGTGCTCCTGGCCCATTTGGCGGCCGACATCCTCTACGCCTACCTGGACCCGAGAGTCCGGTACTGATGGTTGCCGAGTCCTCCCAGGTAGCGGCTGCGCCGTCGCTGTGGCGGGTGCGCCTGGGGCTGGCGGCCCGGAGCCTGAGGCAAAACTGGTCGCTGTTTCTTGGCACGCGCATCGGGGTGCTGGGCCTGGCGATCATCCTGTTCTACATGCTGCTGGCGCTGGCTCACCCGATCTTGATGCACACCGTCTGGGACGAACGGATTTACGACCCGGTGATCGGTTATGCGTTCGACGAGACGGAGCAGCCCGCCCCGCCGAGCCTGAGTCATCCGCTGGGCACCGACCCGCTGGGACGAGACATCCTGAGTCAGCTGATGTTCAGTGCGCGCTCCGAGTTCCTGCTGGGGCTGCTGGCGGCAGTGGTGACGGTGTGCATCGGAACCATGGTGGGGGCCGTAGCCGCGTACTTTGGCGGGTGGATCGACATGCTGCTGATGCGGCTGGCCGACATTATGATCATGATGCCGGCGATCAGCATTCTGATCGTGCTGAGCGCGTTGATCGAGGTCGGGCATTTGGAGCTGGCGCTGCTGATTGGCATTCTGTCGGGATTCGGAGGGACCGGTGTCGTGCTCAAGTCGCAGGCGCTTTCCGTCGTGGTCAAGCCGTACATCGAAGCTGCCAGAACCTCGGGCGGCGGGACGCTGCACATCATCCTGGTGCACGTTGTGCCGAACTTGCTGCCGCTGTCATTCCTCTACATGATGTTCACCGTGACCAGCGCGATCTTCTCGGAGGCCGTCCTGAGCTTCCTGGGCCTGCTGGATGTGCGAATGAGCTGGGGGCTGATGATCCACACGACCGAGTCGGCCGGTTATCTGCTGCAAGTCGGCGAGTACTGGTGGCTCATATTCCCGGCCAGCCTGTCGATCACGCTGCTGTGCTCGTCGTTCTACTTACTGGGCCGTTCGCTGGACGAAGTCGTCAACCCGAGGCTGCGGCGTATCTGAGCAGCCATCCCAAGGAGGGGAGCATGACCGACTTGCATGAGTGTACGGGTCCCGAAAGGGACGCCGAGGATGTTGCGCAACTGTGGCAATTTGCGCAGCAGCGAGGAATGGATCGGAATCGATTTCTGGAGGCGCTCTCTGACGGGGGATTGACCGCGGCGCTGGCGGCATGCATGGACCTCGCAGGTCCGGCGAAACAGCGCGCAGACGACGAAGTAACGAACGATTCACTTGCGACGCCCAGACACTGGTTCAAGGACACGAGCTCATTCATCAAGCACGATAACGGCAGGTGCCTGGAATCTCGCCTGGAGAACATGTGCGGCGTGATAACGCCCACCAACCAATTCTTTGTTCGCAACAATTCTGTCAGCCTGGATGTGGGGCTGGACAGCTGGCGTCTCTCGATCGAGGGCGACGCGGTCAGCAAGCCATTGGCACTCACCTATGCCGACATCCAGGCGCTGCCCAGCCGCACGGTGGTCGCGTATCTGGACTGTGCCGGTAACCAGCGGGCCATGTTCGATCTGGTGAATGGAGAATCCACCGAGGGCACCCAGTGGCGAACAGGGGGCGTGAGCAATGGCGAATGGGTCGGGACGCCGCTGCGCGACGTGCTGAAGCTGGCCGGAATCACCGACGACGCGGTGAGCGTGCTGCTGGTTGGCCTCGACACCGAGTCACCGGAGAAGGGTTTTCGCAGCGTGATTCCAGTGGAAAAGGCGCTGCATCCGGACACGCTGCTGGCCTATGCACTCAACGGAGAGGCGTCGCCCAAGGACCACGGGTTTCCGCTGCGCGCCCTGGTGCCTGGATGGGTGGGCAGCTCCAATGTGAAGTGGCTGGGTCGGATTGAGGTTTCCTCGAACGCTGTCTGGACGCGCAATAACACGACGTCCTACGTGCTGATCGGCGATGAATATCCACCTGAAGGCGAAGCGCAAGGGAAAGTTACGCACTGGCAGGTGATCAAGAGCGCCCTGGCGCTGCCCTGGCCGGCCGACTTACTTGCAGAGCCGCAACGCATTCACGGATACGCGCACTCGCCGGACGGCCCGATTCGGAGCGTTGAATGGAGCCTGGACTCCGGACGGGCGTGGCAAGACGCGACGCTCCACACGCCCCAGGTGCAGTACTCCTGGGCCCGGTTTGAGTTTGCGTGGGACCCGGCGCCCGGTTCGTACACGATCATGACTCGCGCCACCGATGCCGCGGGCAATACGCAGCCAGACGCGATTCCATTCAACGAGAAGGGCTACCTGTTCAATCAACCTGTCCCGCATCCGATCCAGGTCAGCTAGCGATCAGGGCATGGAAGCACCGGGTCAGACCAAGGATTCGGCTCCTGTGAGCGACGGCTCCCAGGCTGATCCGGTGCTCGCCGTCGAAGACCTGACGATGTACTACGCGACGCGGTCGGGAGACGTGCAGGCGGTTGACGGCGTCTCGTTCTCGGTCGGGCGCGGGGAATCGGTGGGGCTGGTGGGGGAGTCGGGCTGCGGCAAGTCGTCGATTGCCATGACCCTGCTGAAGCTGCTGCCGGAGAACGCGCGGATCGTTGGCGGCCGGATATTGCTGAACGGCACGGACCTGGCGCCGCTTTCCGAAAACGAGATACGGGCGTATCGCTGGAACGGCATCGCGATGGTGTTCCAGGCCGCGATGAACTCGTTCAACCCCGTGTACAAGGTTGGGGATCAGATCATCGAAGCGCTGGATGTGCACATCAAGACGAGTCCGGATGTCTCGATGGCGCGTGTCGAGGAGCTGTTCGACCTGGTGAGCCTGGACCGGAGCTTCATCGGGCGCTATCCGCACGAGTACAGCGGGGGGATGAAGCAGCGGGCGGGCATTGCGATGGCGCTGTCTTGCGAGCCAGACCTGCTGATCGCGGACGAGCCGACGACGGCGCTGGACGTGATCGTGCAGGACCGCATCCTGAAGGAACTGCGGGACGTCCAGCAGGCCCTGAAGATGAGCCTGATCTACATCTCGCACGACATGGCGGTGATCGCGGAGGTGAGCCACGTGGTGGGGGTGATGTATGCGGGCCGGATCGTGGAGTGGGGCGAGACGGTGGACATCTACCGCAGCCCCATGCACCCGTATACGCAGACGCTGATGTCGGCGTTCCCCAGCGTGACCGGGCCGAAGCACGAACTGGCGATGCTGGCGGGTGAACCGCCCAACCTGCTGAACCCGCCGTCCGGCTGCCGCTTCCATCCGCGGTGTCCATACGCGACGGATATCTGCCGGACCGACGAGCCGCCAAAGGTTGAGGGCTCGGACACGCACTGGGCGGCCTGTTGGCACCCGCTGGAGGCGTAGGCGGGATGGCGACTAGCGAGGCGGGCGTGGCGACGGTGGGAACCAAGGCTTTGATCAAGGTCGAGGGGCTGCAGAAGCGTTTCCCGCTGGCGTCGCACTGGTTTCAGCGCAGTCACAGCTTCGTGCATGCGGTGGATGGGATCTCGTTCGAGCTGGCGCGCGGCGAGAGTTTTGGCCTGGTGGGCGAGTCGGGTTGCGGAAAGACGACGACCGGGCGGCTGCTGGTGCGCCTGACCGAGCCGACGGACGGCCGAGTGCTGTTCGACGATGGCGAGGGGGCTTCGACCGACATCACGACGCTGCGCGGTCGGGCGCTAAAGGAGTTTCGGCGCAAGGCGCAGATGATTTTTCAGGACCCGTACGAGTCGCTGAACCCGCGGCGGACGATCTTCGACACGGTGGCCGAGCCGCTGAAGGTGCAGAACGCCTGCGAGCCGCTGGAACGCCTGGACCGGGTGTCGCGAATGTTGGAGATGGTGGGCCTGGCGCCGCCCTCGGCCTACCTGTTCCGATTCCCGCACGAGCTGTCGGGCGGGCAGCGGCAGCGGGTGGCCATCGCGCGAGCGCTGGTGATCGAGCCGATCTTCGTGGTGGCGGACGAGCCGACTTCGATGCTGGACGTCTCGATCCGCACCGGCGTGATGCACCTGATGGAGAGCCTGGCCGACCGGCTGGGGATCAGCTACCTGTACATCACGCACGACCTAGCCGTGGCCCGCTACATGTGCTCGCGGATCGCGGTGATGTACCTGGGCAAGATCGTGGAGATGGGTGACACGGAGGCGGTGCTGCAACAGCCCAAGCACCCCTATACGCAGGCACTGCTGTCAGCCGTGCCAGTCCCGGATCCGACCGTTACCCGCGCCCCGGTCAGAATCGCCGGCGGCGTCTCCACCCCGCTGGACCCACCACCCCGCTGCCGTTTCTACAGCCGCTGTCCGATCGCGGACGACTTCTGCCGGGACAATCCGCATCCGCCGCTGGAGGAGAAGGGGGAGGGGCAGGTGGCGGCTTGTTACAAGGCGTAGGTCGCCCGGTACTCCTGTCCTGATACAGACGGCCGGTGCGCATCGCCATTGACAGTGTGTGAACCACAGTTTACAGTCTCTATGTGCTGGAGATCGTCGAGAGCGCCACATTCAAGCTTTGGGTTCGCGGCCTGCGAGACCGGCGCGGGGTGGCCCGCATCAACGCCCGCCTGAGAAATGTCTCGCTAGGCAACCTTGGCGATGTAAAGGCTGTGGGAGACGGAGTTTCCGAGATGCGAATCCACTACGGTCCGGGTTATCGCATCTACTACATGCGCAGTGGCCCGACCCTCGTGGTGCTGCTGTGCGGCGGCGACAAAGGCAGTCAGAAGCGCGACATCGAACGTTCAAAGCAACTGGCACTGGAGTGGAGATGACCGATGGAAGAGACGTTCACTCGGTGGGATGCGGCCGATCACCTTCGGAGCAAGGAGGATGTGCGGCTGTACCTAGAGGCTTGTGCGGATGAGGATCCGGGCGACGGCAGTCTGATTCGCGCTGCGCTCAACGACATTGCGCGCGCACAGAACATGAGCCGCCTGGCCCGTGAAATCGGCATGACGCGCGAGGGGCTCTACAAAGCGTTGTCCGAGACTGGTAACCCGTCCTTCGCCACAGTGATGCGTATTACCCACGCATTGGGGATGCAACTGCGGATCACCGCCTAGCGAACCCAGCTAATCGCCTCACACCACTACCGCATAGCGACCAGCCGATCTCTGCGAGCGCCGAACGATCTCGGTGACGCTCACTGGGTAGCCCTTCCGCCTGAACTGCCCGAGTTATGAAAACCACTATTCGATGCCCGAAGTGACCACCGGCCTCTCACTAGGCAAACATCGTAGACTGAGTCTCCGAGTACAAGAGACAATTACAATGTCCGTGCACGCGCCTAGCCATTCGCTGTGTCGGCCCAAGGAAAAGACACGCCCCAATGCGAACTGATGAGATAGACTCCATGGCCACGGATAGGCTACCCAAGATCGTCTTGATCGTGGGAGCAGGCTCAACGTTGTCCGATGGCCTGAACAGGTCCCTGAAAAAAAACACCACCAGTGGACAAAGGCTTTTTCCAAGCCTGCAACAAAGTCGGATACTCAGAGTTCAATACCATCAAGCAATACCTCGAAACGCACTATGAAGTTGATCCGTTAGAACCGGCTCATGATAGCCTCGAAGGGATTATGGCGATCATCTATGCAGACATAAACAGTGGGGATTATATACCAAGGTCACATTTCCCCTTGACGCCAACCCGCCGAAGTGATACATTACAGTCACATAGAAAACGGCGGGGAATCCAATGGCAGGCAAGGGTCCGGGCAAGCATCACCGCAAGGGAATCACGATGATTCAGTTGACCGATATGTTCCCCGACAACGCGGCGGCGCAGGCGTGGTTCGAGCGCCAGCGCTGGCCGACCGGCCCGTTCTGCCCACGCTGCGGCACGTTCAACGTGCAGGCCGATATCAAGCATCGCAGCATGACGCACCGTTGCCGCGACTGCCCGAACAAGGCCATGTTCACGCTCCGCACCGGCACGCCGCTGGAAGGCTCGAAGGTCGGCTTTCGCAAGTGGGCGTTCGCGATCTACCTGCTGACGACTGGACTCAAGGGCGTGTCAAGCCTCAAACTGCATCGCGACATCGGCGTCACCCAGAAAACCGCATGGTTTATGATGCACCGACTTCGCACGGCGCTGACGGCGAAGCCGCAGGGATTTATCGGCCCGGTGGAAGCGGACGAGACGTTCGTGGGCGGCAAGGAAGTCAACAAGCATGCGGACCGCAAGCTGCGGGCCGGTGGCGGCACGGTCGGGAAAACGCCCGTGGCTGGCGTGAAAGACCGTGCGACCGGCCAGATCAGCGCCCAGGTCGTACCGGACACGACCGGCCCTACGCTCCGAGGCTTCGTGCGCGACCACACGCACCCCGGCGCCCTGATCTACACCGACGAAGCGCTCGCCTACCGTGGCCTGCCCTATCACGAAGCCGTCAAGCACTCGGTCAGCGAGTGGGTGAACGGCCAGGCGCACACGAACGGGCTCGAATCGTTCTGGAGCCTCATGAAGCGCGGGTACCACGGCGTGTACCACCACATGTCGCCGAAGCATCTGGACCGCTACGTCAACGAGTTCACGGGCCGCCACAACGAGCGCGAGCACGACACCATCGACCAGATGGCCGCGATGGTGCGCGGCATGGCCGGCCAGCGGTTGCGCTACCAGGACCTGATCGCCGGCGGCCCGGCGTATCCGAACGGGCGGGCGGCGTGAAGCTGGACCGCATCATTCACGGTGACGCGCGGCAGGTGCTCCCGACCATTCCGGCGGGAAGCGTCGATCTGAGCTTTTGGTCACCGCCGTACTACGTTGGCAAGTCCTACGAACAGCACCTGAGCTTCGAGGAGTGGCAAGACTTGATCGACGACGTGCTCCGCTGTCACACGCGGATTATTCGGCCTGGCGGATTCTTGGTTGTCAACATTGGGGATATTCTCTGCTTCCCGGACCCGTCGATTCCACGGTTTCAGGCCAGCAAGCGGCTAGCGCACCGGCACCCGATCACGAAAGAGCAAATCGAGACGGCAATGCAAGCGCACCCAGGCGCTACGCGCGACGAGCTGGCCGCGCTCTTTGGTTGTAGCGAGCAAACGATCCAGCGGCGGCTTGAAAACAACAATGTCCGCGGCGGCAAGCATGGCGTGATGACGAAGGTGCTGCTGACTGGCTGCATGGTGGTTGAGTGGGCCGAAGCCGCTGGCTTCTCTCTCTACGATCAGCGGATTTGGCACAAAGACCCGTGCTGGGCAAATAGCCGATGGCACTCGAACTCGTACCGAGCGGTTGACGAGTTCGAGCATCTCTACGTGTTTTGGAAGCCGGGGATTACTGAGATAGATCGGACACGTCTTGATGACGCTGAATGGGCGGCGTGGGGATCACGCGGCGTTTGGCACATCGGCTCCGTGCGCAGCAACGGGCGGCATGAGGCAGAGTTTCCCGAGGACTTGGCTGAGCGTGTGATTCGCCTATTCTCGCCGCCTGGTGGCACGGTGCTTGATCCATTCGTCGGCTCAGGCACGACGGCCGCCATGGCGAAAAAACATGGCCGCCGCTGGCTTGGCGTTGAACTCATGCCCGACTACACGGCAATAGCGGAGCAGCGTGTCGCTCAACCCTGACCGGATTGAACATATTGAGCGAACGGTCATGTCGATGGTCGTGCAGGCGCTTCGTGACTACCGTGACGACGCCACCACGATCTTCCGCGAGGAAACCGACCTGCCGCAGGACATCGCGGAGGATGTCACCCGCGAAGCCATAGATTCGCTGGGCGTTTCCGGCATCCGTGAGCGACTCTACGGCAAGGTGGACGTCAAGAAGGCGGTCTATGCCTTCCTGCCAGATGCGCAACCCGTCGCGCTCATGCTGGACGCTAAGGCGGAGAAGCAAAATGGCGACGGGACGGCCACGATCCAGATGTCTCAAACGTCCATGCGGGTACGCCAGCATCGCGGTGGCCGACGTATCGACGAGGCCGGCCAGCTGGACACGGTCATCACGCGAGGCGAACGGACGCTTTGGGTTGTGACGATTGTTGCGAAGTTCGTCTATGTCGAAACGGCGACTGATCGCTGGCTCTCCAAGATCGTTGTAGCGTGCATCCCGAATGGGGCACTCCAAAGCCGCTACAACCCGACGCCGGACGATACGTTCTGGGTTGCCGGGCGGAATGCACCGACGCTTGGTGAGGACTTCCGTGTTCGTGTGAGCTACCGACGCCTGAAAGCGAAAGCCGCGTGGCGCGTCCAGGAAGTTGAGGTGCCTGATGCCGAAGCGTAAGCGCCGCCGCAAGCGCATCCGCCGCCGCGAGATCGAGCTGCCGCCCATCGGCTACCAGCCGTCCAAAGCCGAACTCGAAGAGGATGTCCGGCTGCCCTGCACGCCGACGCAACTCGCCAAAGCCATCGTCCAAGACGTAACGGTCACGCGGGCCGATTAGCCCGTGTGGGCGTGTCGTAGGCTTAGGGTGTAACAGAGGTCTGAAGGTGGATTGATGACCAACGATGAGTGTATTGCCGAAACCACGCGCGAATTGTCGCAGCAGCGCAAGCGGCTCCGCTGCCTGATCACCGAGATCGATGTCTACGACCGGCAACTCGGGCGCGCGCGGGCAGTATTGACCATGGCGCAGCAACTCGCCCGCGAACCGTCGGCCACGATTGAGCTTCAGTACCCCGCCGCGGACGGATGGCCAAGCCGCGAGCAAATCGACGGGCTGCCCGAGGCGGCCCAATCCACAGCCCTGCGCATTGCCGAACTCCAGCAGCGCCTCCGGCAGTGGGACGTGCTCGACTAGCGCCGATTAGCCCGCTGTAATGTGACCTTGGTATATAATCCCCTAAACAGTCCCAGCCTCAAAATCGACGCGACCAAATCCTTTATAGCGCTCATGCGTCTTTTCACTAGGAGAATAGCGGATAGCACCAATAGCCTAAATCCGAGCAGTCAAGGGAATCTCTATCGAATCATAATCAAGGTTCTCACCAAAGGATATAAACCGGACGACATCTGCATCGTGACATTCAACCAAGACCTGCATATCGAGAAGGTTTTATTCAGAATTCACAATACGCAAAAGTGGTTACAATATGGCCCCATCATTTCCTTCCCACACTGCTACCAGACGCCCATCTTGAAGAACATGCTTTCTCGCCCAAGGAGCATGACAGTGAAGCCGCCAGAGTTCGCAACCAATAAGTCAGACTCTGGCGGAGTCCAGTTGATCAAACTTCATGGTTCTTTGAACTGGTTCTCGCGACACAAGTCCAGAAATGTTCCGCACAGCTCAATCCTTGATAAAACAAGGAAGATACGGATAACGAAAAGACGTGATGTCGCACCTGACATGACACACACATCCGGAAAGAAGATGCATACTTTCCCGCTTGTAGTCCCGCCTGTAAATCACAAGGATGCAATTATTCACGCAATGATTTCCCCGCTATGGGGTGAAGCCGAGTCAGCGCTGGAAGGGGCAAAGCACATTATCATTTTTGGATATTCGTGCCCCACAAACGATTTAGGGAGTGCCAACCTGATGAGACGCTCTGTTGGCAACAATTCGAACTTGAAATCCTTCTCAGTTATTGATCCAGAGCCTAACGTTCTAGTTCGATATGCAGAAATCACGAATCGGGATCACTTGTCATATTTTGCAAGTTGCAATGCCTACATCAATAAGGTTCGTTTATGATCACCACCCCCTGAGATACGTCACTAATTCCAAACACGATCAATCTCGTCTCGAATTTTCTTACCTGCTACGTCGATGACGGCTCGGGCGCCGTCGATGACTTTCTGGTAGCTCTCGATCTCGGCCACGATTTTCTTCTGCACATCCAGAGGCGGCAATGGGAATTGGAAGGACGAGTATTGTCGAGCATTGATGTTTTTGAGCGTACCAGTCTTCGAGTTGCTACGTATCCACTCGAGCCATGATTCGGATTTGGTGATGTAGTAGAGAAACTGTGGAATCGCTTTGGCCGGGTCGATGCGAAAGCGAATGAGGTATCCGGCATACTGGTGAGTGCCATGCTCATTTCCGTGAAGGTAGGTACGTCCCACAGAGCCCGAACGCGCGATCAGCAAATCACCAGGGCTTAGAAACCGATCTGGTTCGATGACTGAAGGAGAGACAGGATCGTCGCGTTTGAGTTCGCCATTGTCGGTAAGATCGGTTATTCGAACGTAGCGTACTTCACCGTCGTAAGGGATCTTCCTAGCGCCTGAGCCGTACTGAGGCTTACCCAAGATTATCTGGCCAAGTGTTACCCACTCATACTTGGATTCTTCGGTCGTGATGAGTCGATACCGCTCGGCACTGAGGCCATAGTCACCTTCAGCAGCTATACGCTCCTTCTCCACCACGAGTCCAAGCGCCGGTCGAAAGTCAATCAGTGCTTCGTCAGAGCGCACACGCCGCAGGTACTCGGTCAACTCAGTCTGGACTTGGGGCAGGTCGCTCTTGTCGATGGGTCGGCGCTGGGCGCCGAGGTCGAAGCCGTCGTTTTCGACCTTGAAGAAGGCGATGCGGTCCGAGTGCCGCGCCAGGTCGCGGTCGAGGATGAGGATGGAAGTCTTAACCCCTGAGTAGGGCTGGAAGACGCCGGCGGGGAGCGAAACCACGGCCACCAGGTAGTCCTCAACGAGCATCCGGCGCAGCTGGGTGTGGGCCTTCTGACTCTGGAAGATGATGCCCTCGGGCACGATGATGCCGGCGCGGCCCGTGGACGTGAGGTGCTCGGCCATGTAGTCCACGAACAAGACCTCGCTGCGTTTCGCCTGCACCGAGAAGCGGTTGTGCGGCCGGATGCCGCCGCGCGGCGACATGAACGGCGGATTTGCCAGGATCACGTCGGCGCGCTCGTCCCAGCGCTCCTCGCTGGTCAGCGTGTCGTACTCGTGGATGTCCGGCTTTACGAAGCCGTGCAGGTACATGTTCACCAGCGACAGCCGCACCATGTCGGGCGAGATGTCGTAACCCGTGAAGCTCTCCGCCAACCTGCCGCGCTCGTGGGGCGTGAGCCTGCTCTGGCCGTCCTCGTCGATGTTGGCGCGCTGGATGTGCTTGAAGGCAGAGATCAGAAAGCCGGCCGTGCCGCAGGCGGGATCGAGCACGGTTTCGTACAGCTGCGGGTTCACGATCTCCACGATGAAGTCGATGATGTGGCGCGGGGTGCGGAACTGCCCGGCGTCGCCCTGGGCGCCCATGATGGAGAGCAGGTACTCGAAGGCGTCGCCCAGGCGTTCGGAGTGGTCGTATTCGAACTGGTCGATGACCTTCAGGAACTCGCGCAGCGTCTCGGGGTCCTGGTAGGGGAGGTAGGCGTTGCTGAAGATGTTGCGAAAGAGAAGTGGGATGCCCGGGTTCTCTGGGATCCGGGTGAGGGCTTCCGCGTAGAGGTTTAGGGTCTCGAATCCGCCGAGGCCCGAGCGCATCAGCTTCGGCCAGGCGTAGCGAGCGAACTCTCCAACGAAATAGCTGCCCTTTCCGCCGAGCTCCTCGCTCTGCGCCTCGATGTCCCACATGAATTTGTAGATCAGCGCGATCGTGATCTGCTCGACCTGCGACTTTGGGTCGGGGACCTTGCCGACGAGGATGTCGCGGGCGGTGTCGATGCGGCGGCGAGTCTCGACGTCTAACACTTGGCAGGGCTCATCGCCTCGAACCTCGGGACCGAGTGCTCAAGCTGGAATCTGGAATGATCGTCCCAGCGGATTGAACTCCGCGACTTCCTGGTTGGCGAGCTTTGCGCGGATCTGCTCGAAGCGGCTGACTGTCGCCCGTGAGTAGAGCCGCTCGCCGCAGCGCGAGCAGACGTCGGCGCGGATCTTGACGGTCGCCAGATTGACGCCGCCGCGCAAGAGCTTCTCTACGGACTTCTCGCTCAGCTCGCCGCCGCACACCGGGCAATCGCTGAAGGGCTGCATCACCTTGGTCTCCTCGCTCGCCAGTTCAGCCAGCGCTCTGGATCGGGTCGGTAGACCGTTATCAGGACAGCCCACCCGGATTCTCGATTATAGGCCCAGACGCTGTGGACCGGATCATCGCCACGCGTGTTGCCGTAGATCAGACAGCTGGGAAACGGTCGGTCGTCGGGATAGTTCTCGATTACTTCGCCCTGAAGGACGCTGGCGAATATCTCGTCGAACGACAATTTATCCGCCTGAGCTTCTTCGTCGGCGTGGTCGGTAATGCGGATTCGATCATGACGAATCGCCCGGATGATCTCTTCAATGACGTCCACGCCTGATACTTAACTAGGAAATGAACTGGTTGATGGAGACGTAGTCCTTGATGTACTCGGGGATGATGTCGCGGTACTCGGCCGGAAGCTTGATGAATTCATTCAGCGAGAAGGTCGGGTTGGTATCGAGGTCAGTGTACTTCTTGTCCTCGATGATGCGACGGGTCCGCTCGTCCGCGGCGTAGGCCTTGAAGAAGCTACGCAGTGCCGGCAGGTCGGCCGGTTCGCCGGGCTGACGGTCGACAATGAACTTATCGAACTCCTCGTCCAGCAGTTCGTCCCTGGTCTTGAAGCGCTCAATGCGCCCAAATGCGTGCTCCAAAATTTCGCGCAGCGAGAGACGGCGGTCCGCATCAACGGCTCTGCGCAGCTTGGCCAGGTTGAAGTAGTCCTCCGGCCGGTCAAAGAGGTTGCGACTGACGTAATCGACGGCACGGTCCCATTGTTCGGCTTCCACGGCTTTGACGACGACCGGATCCTCCCGCACTGTGTCCGCAAACCGGTCGAAGAACATGCGGTCGATCTTCATCCCCTGAAAGCCGATGGTCTCCTGCCTGATGCTGTACAGGGTGTCGCCGCCGGCGTGTTCGTAGGCACCGACGCTCGCGACCGGGTCTACCTCGCCGCCATTGCCGTACTCGGCGTGACCGGCAGGCAGCTGCAACACCTCGTCGTAGTTGAAGTCCTCCTCGAAGTACTCGTTGTTGCCAAAGAAGTCGAAAAGCTTGAAGGCGGTTTTTTCGGGGCGTTCGATGCCTTCGGCCAGATCCTTATCGAACAGATCGTCCCGAAAGTCGTGCAAGCGGGTTCCGCGACCCTTGATCTGAATGAAGTCGGTCGGTGAGAAGACGGGACGGAACAGACCCAGATTCAGGATGTCGGGGCAGTCGTAGCCAGTGGTCATCATCCCCACCGTGACACAGACGCGGGCCTTGCTGGTTCGATAGCCGGTGACCACGCCGCTGACGCCCAGGAGGTGGTTGTTTGCGAAGTTGACGGTGAACCGCTGGGCGTCCGGGACGTGCGACGTGACCTGCACGGCGAAGTCGGACTGGTAAACGCCCGGGAACATGCGGTCGGCAATCTGGTTCAGAATCTGAGTCAACCGGGCGGCGTGATCCTGGCTAACGGCGAAGACGATGGACTTGCCAATCTCGCCGCTGACGGGATCGCGCAGGGCGTGCTCCAGAAACGTCTTGCAGAAAAGCTCGTTGGTCGCCTCGGAGAAGAATCGCCTTTCGTACTCGCGTTGCGTGAACGCCTCCTCGTGGTCTTCACCGGCTTCATCGCTGAACTGGGCGATGAAGCCCTGTTGCGAGAGGAGTTGGGTTGTCACGCCGGTGCGTGCGTCGACCACGGTGGGGTTAATAAGGATCTTGTCCCTGACGCCATCCAGGAGCGAGTAGCGGAAGGTGGGGTGACCGCTCTCGCAGCCGAACGTGCGGTAGGTGTCGAGGAGCAGACGACGCTCGGCCTCGCGCGGGTCGCGGATGCCGGGTCCGAGTTCGTCATAGCCGCGCAGGTAGTCACGCGGGGTGGCGGTGAGGCCAAGCTTGTACCCGACGAAGTGCTCGAATAGTGCGCGGGCGTTGCCGCCAATGGAGCGGTGGGCCTCGTCGGAAATCACCAGGTCGAAGTCGATTGGCGAGAACAATCGGCGGTACTTGTTGTCGAACAAGAGCGACTGAACAGTGCTGACAACGATCTCGGCCGAACGCCAGTCGGTTCGGTTCTCCTTATAGACAACCGTGCGGTAGTCGTTCGACAGCAGCCCCGTAAACACCTTACGGGCCTGTTCCTCCAATTCCAGCCGGTCCACGAGGAAGAGGACGCGGCGGGCATTGGCCGTCCGCAGGAACAGCTTGATGACCGCGGCTGCGGTGAGCGTCTTGCCGGTACCGGTGGCCATCTCGAAGAGGAAGCGGCCGGCGCCGTCTCGCACCGCTCGCTGGAGCGCGTGAACGGCCCGCACCTGGTACCCGCGCAGGAACCGCAGGTTGTTTGCGCGGAGGTAGTCGGGGCGTTCGTCCTCGTTGCGCCAGGCGGCCTCGGCCGCATATGTGGGCCGCTGGGTGAGCACGATGTAGTCGTCACCCACGCGCTGATCCACCAGTCGCTTTGGATTCGGCACGAACTGCTTGTAGACGCCTACTGAGTCCTGCGCCGGGAAGACAGTGGTGACCCGGGGATTTCCGTGCTCGAGGTCCCAGAAGAAGTGCAAGTCACCGTTGGAGAGGATTACGAAACGGCAATTCTGGGAGCGCGCGTAGCTGCGGGCCTGCTCCTTGCCAGTCAGCGGGTGCTTGGCCTCGGACTTGGCTTCAAGCACGACAAGCGGAAAGCCCTTGTCGTCCAGCAACAGGAAGTCGACCACTCCGCGCTTAGTCTTGATGTGCTCAAAGTCGTTGCCCAAGGCGTCGAGGTCGTCAGGCCGGAGCTTGACGCCAGCTTCGAGCTGAATGTTGGCGGGACCTTCGGGTTCGTCGAAGAATCGCCAGCCGGCTTCTTCGAGCAGCTTGTTAATCTTGATTCGGGCAGATGCTTCGTTCATCGGGGGCATTCTCTCGATAGGCGATTCGAACTGTTCGGAACGCGACTCAATGTGACCGGACAAGCTGAGATGGGTGTAATCGGATCGAGTTGTCGGAATGAACCAAGCGACGCAGGGACGCGCTTGCACACGACTCTCACTGTCCAACACATCTGAACCCCGCCCTTTGTCGGCTCAGAGCAAACGGAAACCGACTTCGCCCGACCCGCCGCGCTATTCGACCTAAGGCATCAAGTCGCGAGAGGCCGGAGTCCTTGGCCGGTACTACTTCCTGATCGGAGTAGGTTCATCCGCTGGTGGTGGCGGAGGAGGTGGGATTCGAACCCACGACCGGGAGGAATACTCTCGGTAACCGCTTAGCAGGCGGCCGCACTAGACCAACTATGCGACTCCTCCAGGCGCTGGTGAGACACGACAGGGACTTGGCGGAGGGGGTGGGATTCGAACCCACGAGACGGTGACCCGCCTAGTGGTTTTCAAGACCACCTCCTTAAGCCTCTCGGACACCCCTCCAGTTCACCGTCGAATTATAGCCCCGCGCCCGGCGCCGACCGACGTAGGCTCGGGCGGTGAGGCTCGCAGCAGGCGGAGGGAGAGTTGGCGATGCACGCCGAGCCTAAGCAAAAACCGCCGGGCGGCGCGGCGACCTGCCAGGGCCCGCTGCCGGCGAAGGTGCTGGAGGGCTTTCGGCTGTTCAACGCGCGGGCGTTCTTTGAGCAGCACGAGGCGCTGGAGGAGGCCTGGCTGGCGGAGCCGGAACCGGTGCGCGACCTGTACCGAGGCATCCTGCAGATCGGGGTGGGGTTCTACCACCTGGAGCGGCAGAACTTTCGCGGGGCGCGCAACCTGTTGACCTATGGGCTGGACCGGCTGGCGCGCTTCGAGCCGGTCTGCCGGGGTGTGGACGTGCGCGGCCTGCGGGCAGCGGCGCTGCGGTGCCGCGACGAACTGGACCGGCTGGGTCAGGATCGCATTGGCGAGTTCGACACCGACCTGATCCCCAAGGTGCGCGTCGACTAGGGTTCGGTGGTTGCGGCGCGGCGCGGCGAGCCGCAGACTTCGCCTGCGCCAGTCAGTCCGAGGGGCCAAGCGGCCATGCCACAACGCCTGCGAGTAGGGATTGCCGGCGTTCGCCACAGTCATACGCCCACGCTGGTCCGGCAATGGCGGGAGATCAAGGACGCCGAGGTGGTGGCCGCGGCGGACACGTTGCCCAGCGCGCGGGCGCTGGCCGGCGACACCTGGGGCATCCGGTCGATTTACGAGACCTGGGACGCGATGTTCGAGGCCGAGGACCTGGACGTGGTGACGTCAACCCTGCCCAACACCCAGCACGCGGACATCGTGGACGCCTGCGCGGCACGCGGGCTGCCGGTTTTGATTGAGAAGCCGATGGCAAGCGCGCTGGCCGACGCGGACCGGATGGTCAAGGCAGCGGAAGCGGCGAGGATTCCGGCGCTGATTAACTGGCCGACGCTGGGTCAGACGGCGTTCGAGACCGGCGCGAAGCTGGTGGCGGAAGGCGCGATCGGAACACCGCGGCAATTCGTCTTTCGCGGCGGCAACCCCATTGCGACGCGCAAGGCGGAGCAGCCCGACTGGTTTCAGTGGCTCTTCGACGCGGCTCAGGGCGGCGGGTCGTGGATCGACTACGGGGGCTACGGCGCGGCGCCCTGCCTGCTCTGGATGGGGCGGCCGCGACGGCTGGCGGCCCGTGGCGCGTCGGTCACCGAGCGCAATGCACGGGCGGACGAAACCGCCGCGGCGGTGCTGGAGTTCGCGCGCGGCCTGGGCACCATCCAGACCTCGCATGTCCAAGTCGGGTATCCAGGGCCCCAGGGAACCATGCTGCACATCGAGGTCGGCGGCGAGACGGGGGTGCTGGTGATGACGCCGGGCGGGGACGGCGTTGAGTTGCGTATCTACGACGGCGGTGAGCGGCGCGAGGGCGAGTTGATTGAGACGCCGCCGGCGCCCCCCGAAAGGCGCAGCGGCGTGGCCTACTTGGCGCACTGCGTCCGCGAGGGCCTGCCGATCGAGGGACGCGGCAGCTTGCGGTTCAACCGGGAAGTTGTGGCCATCATTGACGCGGGCGTGCGCGCCCTGACCAGCGGCGCCTCGGTGGCGGTGCCGCCGGCGCTGGACGCCTAGGGGGCAGCTACTGATGGCTGGAGCCGTCGCTATTACGGGCGCGGGACGCGGGATCGGCCGGGCCACGGCGTTGCGGCTGGCCGCCGACGGCTGGGACGTTGCGGTTTCCGATCTAGATGGCGACTCCGCGGCTGCCGTGGCCGAGGAGATCCGAAGCGGCGGCGGCACGGCGCTGTCGGCCCAGTTGGACGTGACCGACCACGCCGCCGTACGGGATTGGGTTTACGACGTCGATGACGAACTCGGGGGCTTGACCGGCGCGGTGGCCAATGCCGGGATCATGCGGGTGCAACGGTTTCTGGATCTGACGCCCGAAATCTGGCGGCAGGTGATGTCGGTCAACCTGGACGGCACGTTCTATTTCGTGCATCCGGTGGCCGAGCGGATGGCGGCGCGCAAGCGCGGGAGCATCGTGATCATTGCCTCGGCGTCGTCGCGTCTGGGGTCCTTCGCCACCAACGCCTACAACACCAGCAAGACGGCGCTGCACGGGCTGACGCGGGTTATGGCCACGGAGCTTGGCCCGCTGGGGGTGCGGGTGAACGCCGTGAGCCCAGGCGTGGTGGATACGCCGATGTGGGAGTTGATCGACCGGGAACGGGCCGCGCTGCTGGGGAAGCAGCCGGGGGAAGTGATTGCCGAAGCGATTACGCGTATCCCGCTGGGGCGTGTGGAGACGCCCGAGGACGTGGCCGGCTTCGTGGCCTACCTGCTCTCGGATGCGCCTGACTACATGACCGGCCAGAACATCAGCTACGACGGCGGCATGGTGATGCCCTAGGCGGGTTTCGGATCTACCGATGATTCCCATGCCGCTGATATACTCAGAAAGGCCGCCGACATCTGAAGGCGGCGCTGCCCATGTTTTGAAAGGCCCCTCCGCTTGAGCGCGACTCACGACGCCATGCCCGCAGCCGACGTTGCGGTTGCCGAACCAGAACCTCTCGAAGAGCTCGAGTCGATGGAAGACCTGCTCAACGAGCCTGGCGGCCAGATGCAGGGCATTTCCCGTGGCGACGTGATCGAGGGCCTGATCGTAGGGGTTGACTCAGACGAGTTGCTGATCGACATCGGTCTCAAGTCCGAGGGCGTGGTTCCGCAGCGGGAGTTGTGGGACTCGCGGTCGGAGGAGCCGAAGCCGGTGTTCAGCCTTGGGGACATCGCGTTCGTCTACGTTGTCCGACCGGAAGGCGATGGACCGGCGGTGCTCTCGGTTCGCCGCGCGGCGCAAGAGAAAGTCTGGCGCGCGACCGAGGAGTTGTTCGAGACCGGCACCATCATCGAGTCCATCGTCCAGGAATACAACAAGGGCGGCGTGTTGGTGGACGTGGGGCCGCGCGGCTTCGTCCCGCTTTCCCAGCTCACCAGCCTGCGGCGCGGCCCGGCCGACGAGACGGAAGAAGAACTGAACGCCAAGCTGTCGGAGCTGGTGGGCAAGACGATCTACGTAAAGATCATCGAACTCGACCGGCGCCGCAATCGCCTCATCCTGTCGGAGCGGGTCGCCGAGCGCGAGATGCGCGCGCAGCGCCGCGAGGTGCTGCTGGACGAGTTGCAGGTTGGTCAGGTCCGCAAGGGCATGGTCAGCAACATCTGCAGCTTCGGCGCGTTCATCGACCTGGGCGGCGCCGACGGCCTGGCGCACATCTCCGAACTTTCGTGGAGCCGAGTGGAAAGCCCCGAAGAAATTCTGCGGCCCGGCGAGGAAGTGGACGTCTACGTGCTGGCCCTGGACCGCGTGGACAAGAAAATCGCGCTGAGCATGCGCCGCGCCACGACCGACCCGTGGGCCGACCTGGGGTCACGCTTCCATGAAAACCAGACCGTCCCCGGTACCGTAACCAAGCTGGCGCCGTTCGGCGCGTTCGTGCGGCTTGCGGATGGGGTGGAAGGTTTGGCCCACTCGTCCGACCTGGGCAACGCGGCGCTTCACATGGTGAACGAAGACGATACTGGTGATTTCCGCATCCTGAGCATTGACGCCGCCCGCCGCCGCATCCGGTTGACGCCGATTGAAATCTACGCGCCCGAGGACGAGGACTACGGGTCGCCAGAGGTTGAAGGCGAACTGGCCGCGGTGGCCGAGAACCCCGACGCCGCAATGGATGAGGACTTTGAGGCCGTGGGGGAAGGGGAACTTGACGCCGCGGGGGACGAGGATCTCGACGCCACGGGGGACGAGGATCTCGACGCCGCGGTTGACGAGGATCTCGACGCCGCGGGGGACGGGGAAGTTGACGCCGTGGTTGACGAGGATTCCAGCGTCGCCGCAGACGAAGATTTCGAAGCCGCGGCGCCGGAAGATGCGGCAATCGATACGGAATCCGTCGACATGGATGCGAAAATAGAGGCAGACGGCGAGACCACGAGCAGTTCGTAGGCTCTGGGACACCGTTACCGGAGGTTGCCGTGAACGACAGGCTCGATAAGTTCACGGAGCGCGCCAAAAAGGTTCTTGTCTACGCGCAGGACGAGGCCACGCGCTTCAACCACAACTACATCGGGACCGAGCACCTGCTGCTGGGTCTGGTACGCGAGGGCGAAGGCATCGCGGCCCAGGTTCTCAAGAACCTGGGCGTTGAGTTGAACAAGGTTCGCAGCGCGGTCGAGTTCATCATCGGCCGGGGCGAGCGCATGGTCGTGGGCGATATCACGCTGACCCCGCGTGCCAAGCGCGTGATCGAGCTGTCGATCGAAGAGGCCCGGCGGCTGGGCCACAACTACATCGGCACCGAACACCTGCTGTTGGGCCTGGTGCGCGAGGGCGAGGGCATCGCCGCCGGCGTGCTGGAAAGCCTGGGCGTGAACCTGGAGAAGGTCCGGTCCCAAGTCGTGCAGGTGGTCAGCCAGAGCCAGAGTGAGCGTACGCCCGAGGCGGCC
Source organism: Chloroflexota bacterium (assembly GCA_965263175.1). GTDB lineage: Bacteria > Chloroflexota > UBA11872 > UBA11872 > UBA11872 > UBA11872. The sequence continues at coordinate 792,119 of OZ253587.1, read as the reverse complement.
ACGACAGCGTCATCCAAGCGCACGTCCAAGACGCCGGTCGTGGATCAGATGGGAATCGACCTCACGGCCGCCGCCCGCGCCGACAAGCTGGACCCGGTGATTGGGCGGCACGACGAAGTCGAGCGGGTCATTCAGATCCTGAGCCGCCGAACCAAGAACAACCCGGCGCTGATCGGCGAACCGGGCGTGGGCAAGACGGCCATCGTGGAGGGCCTGGCCCAGCGCATCGTCGAGGGCGAAGTGCCGGACTCGCTGCGCGACCGGCGGGTGCTGACGCTGGACATGGGCACGCTGGTGGCCGGCACAAAGTACCGCGGCGAGTTCGAGGAGCGCCTGAAGAAGGTGATCGACGAGATCAAAAGCTCCACGGACTCGGTGCTCTTCATCGACGAATTGCACACGGTGGTAGGGGCCGGCGCCGCCGAAGGCGCGGTGGACGCCGCCAACATCCTCAAGCCCTCGCTGGCGCGAGGCGAGTTGCAAGTAATCGGCGCGACGACGCTGGACGAGTACCGCAAGTACATTGAGCGCGACGCCGCCCTGGAACGCCGCTTCCAGCCGGTGATGGTGCTGGAACCGTCGATCGAGGAGACCATCGACATCCTGCGCGGCGTGCGAAGCCGCTACGCGGACCACCACAATGTCGAGATCACCGACGACGCCCTGACCGCGGCCGCCGAACTGGCCGGCCGTTACGTCACCGACAGGTTCCTGCCGGACAAGGCGATTGACGTGATGGACGAGGCGGCGGCGCGCGTGAAGATCCGCTATGGAATGCCGCCAAAGGGACTGCGCGAACTCGAGAGCCGCGCGGACGAGGTAGCGGCACAGAAGTCCAAGGCGATTGACGCGGAAGACTTTGAGGCCGCCAACACCCTGCGCCAGGAAGAAGAGCAGCTGCGCGGGAAGGCCAATGACTTGCGCGATAGCTGGACCAAGGCCAACGAAGGCCAGTCGCCCCGCGTGACCGAGGAAGAGGTGGGACAGGTCGTGTCCATGTGGACCGGCATTCCGGTCACGCGCATCCGCGAAGAGGAATCCGAGCGCCTGCTGCACATGGAAGACGAGTTGGCGCAGCGCGTGGTGAGTCAGAAAGAAGCCATCGAGTCCATTTCACGCGCCGTGCGCCGCGCGCGGGCCGGACTGAAGGACCCCAAGCGCCCGATCGGCGCGTTCATGTTCCTGGGACCGACCGGCGTGGGTAAGACCCTGCTGGCGCGGGCGCTGGCCGATTTCATGTTCGGCAGCGAGGACTCGTTGATTCGCATTGACATGTCGGAGTACATGGAGCGGCACGCCGTATCACGGCTGGTTGGCGCGCCGCCGGGCTACGTGGGCTATGAAGAGGGCGGTCAGTTGACTGAGGCCGTGCGCCGCCGCTCGTACGCCGTGATCCTGCTGGACGAGATTGAGAAGGCGCATCCCGAGGTCTTCAACATTCTGCTGCAGCTCATGGACGACGGACGCCTGACCGACGCCAAGGGACGCGCGGTCGATTTCCGCAACACCATCGTAATTATGACCTCCAACGTGGGCGCGCAGCACATCAAGCGCAACGCCACGCTGGGCTTCCATAGCAGCGAAGAGGCGGAGGAAGACAGCTACTACCGCACGATGCGCTCCAAGGTGCTCAACGAGTTGAAGAAGGTGTTCCGGCCCGAGTTCCTCAACCGCGTCGACGCCAGCGTGGTGTTCCACGCGCTAACGCGCGCCGACGTGGCCGACATTGTGGACCTGGAGCTGGCGCGCGTGCGCTTGCAACTGAGCGAGCACGATCTCGAACTGGAAGTCACGACGGAAGCCAAAGGCCTGCTGGCGGAGCAGGGCTACGACCCCGACTTCGGCGCGCGCCCGCTGCGACGCGTGATCCAGAACCTGATCGAGGATCCGCTGGCCGAAGAGTTGCTGCGCGGGGCCTTTGAATCTGGCGCCCAGGTGATCGTGGACCGGGACGGCGACGAGATCGCCGTTACGTCACGATCTCCGGTTGAAGCGTAGGGGTTTTCACCTCGTTCCGGCGTGCTCGCCGGACGCGCAACTAGCATCCAGAGGGCGGCACGGCTGGGATTTGGACAAAATCCGGCGCGGATTGGAAGCCGGCGCCACCGCAACGCTTCCCTGACGAAGCAACGCTGCAAGAAATGGTCGCCGACCATCCGAATCTCTTGCCGCTGGCAGGGTCGCCCCAGCTCATCGTCCTTGGTCGTGAAGTACGGCTTGGCAGTGGGAAGGTCGACGTGCTGGCAGTCGAAACGTCTGGGCGGCCAGCCATTGTCGAAGTCAAGCTGGCCGACAATCGCGAAGCGCGAAGAGCGGTTGTCGCGCAGGTTCTGGCTTACGCTGCCTCCCTTCAGGGATTCGATCTTGAGAGACTCGAGCAAGGCCCTCTCCAGGGACCCTTACAGAAGATTGGCTACGCATCTCTTGCGGAGGCCGTTCAAAGTCAGGATCAGGAGAGCGCGGTTGACTTCGGCGATTTCAGAGCGTCCTTCCAGGAGCATCTGAACAGTGGACAGTTCAGATTGGTTATAGTTCTTGACGACGTGTCGTCCGAACTAGAGAGCATCATCGAGTATCTTGAAACCGTCACGATACCCGGGCTGACCATTGATCTGGTGACGGTCAGGGTGTATGAGGTAGGCGGCGTACAGGTCGCGCTTCCGCAGCGCATCTCGCCCGACAGCAGAAGGGCTGCAGCAACCGCTCAGCAGCCCGACGCGACGAAGTCTAAGGCTCGTACCTTTGACGGTCCGGATGCTTTCGCTGAATCCGTGCAGGGTGTTTCAGTAAAGAACCGCGAGGTATTTGAGCAACTGATCGCATGGTCCAACGACGTAATTAAACTGCCAAATGTGCGACTGTTCAGTTCCATTAGCCCTACGGGTAACGTGTTCACATTGCAGCCGAGGTTGACTGCGGACAACGCGGGGCTCGTATCGATCGCGAACAATAGTGGAAGACTATATATCCAGTTTTGGCGCCACAAGTTTGAGTCACTTGCGCCCAACTCGCTCAACGAAATCCGACGTCTCATTGCCCCGAAAAAGATCGGACAGGGTAACGAGGTGTCGGATATTACTCCTGAACTTCTCGCCGCGCTGACACGGGCCTACGAAGAAGCCGTCGGAGCACAAGCCTAGCCGCAGGGTAAGCCCAACGCCGAGTTGGCTTCCGCACCCGCAGCCCGCGAGCGCCGGCGCTACTATTTGGGGCGATTAGTCCCGGACTGAGACCCTTTGGCCAAACCTCGTCGGTTGTTTGCCTGTGCCGATTGCGGCGCCGAGCATCGGCAGTGGGTGGGGCAGTGCAGCGTCTGCGGGGCGTGGAATTCGCTGGCCGAGCGGAGGGTAACGGAGAGTTCGTCCAGTTCGCGCGGCACGCCGCAGGCCGTCGCGCTGGACCAGATCGACACGTCGGCGGACGACCGTATGCCGTCCGGCATGGGCGAAATGGATCGGGTGCTGGGCGGGGGGCTGGTGCGGGGCTCGCTGGTGCTGCTGGCCGGCGACCCCGGCGTGGGCAAGTCCACGCTGGTGCTGCGCCTGGCTGCGGACCTGGCGTCGCCCAAGCACCCCTGCCTGTATGTGGCGGCCGAGGAATCCGCTGCCCAAATCCGGATGCGGGCGGAGCGCATGGGCATCGGGGGCGAAGGGTTGTTCGTCTATGCGGAAACCGCCATGGACGGCGCCCTGGCGGAAGCCGAGCGCCTACAGGCCGGCGTGATGGTGGTGGACTCGATCCAGACGGTCCGCGCGGACGGGCTGGCCTCGGCGCCCGGCAGCGTGACGCAGGTCCGCGAGTCCACGTTGCGCCTGCTGCAGTACGCCAAGACCACACACACGTCGGTGCTGATCGTGGGCCACGTGACCAAGGAAGGCATGGTGGCCGGGCCGCGGCTACTGGAACACATCGTGGACGCGGTGCTCTACCTGGAAGGCGACGATCACCACGCCCACCGGTTGCTGCGCTCGGTCAAGAACCGCTTTGGCCCGACCTTTGAGGTAGCCGTGTTCGAAATGGACGGGTCCGGGCTGCGGGAGGTCACCAACCCGTCGGCCATGTTGCTGGCGGGCCGCGACGCCACGGCGCCCGGGTCCGCCGTGGCCGTGGCGATGGAGGGTACGCGGCCCCTGCTGGTGGAGATCCAGGCGCTGGTTGCCCCCACGACCTACAGCCTGCCGCGGCGGCTGGCCAACGGACTGGACCTGAATCGCCTCAACATGCTGCTGGCGGTGCTGGCCCGCCGGGCTGACGTTGGGCTCTCGGCGCATGACGTGTACGTCAACGTGGTGGGCGGGCTGCGGCTGCGCGAGCCGGCGACGGATCTGGCCGTGGCGCTGGCGGTGGCCTCCAGTCATAGCGGCCAGCCGCTGCGCCCGGGCGCGGCGGCGGTGGGCGAGGTCGGCCTGGCCGGCGAGCTGCGTGCCGTGCCGTCGGCCGCGCAACGGGTCGATGAGGCGGCGCGGCTGGGTTTCACCCATTGCGTGGTCCCGGCCGGCGCGCAGATCAACGGCGGTCAAACCACCGCCGTGCCCGTGGCCAATCTGCGGCAGGCACTGGACGCGGCGCTGGCGTGAGCGCCGACGCCGTGGTGCTTGGCGCGGGTTCCAGCGCTCGCATGGGCGGCGCGGACAAGCTGCTGGCCGACCTGGAAGGCGAGCCGGTCATTGTCTGGAGCCTGCGGGCCTTCGAGGCCTGCCAGGGCATCCGCTCGGTAGTGGTGACGACGTCCGAAGACAACGAGGACCGCATTCGCGATGCGGTGGAACGGGCCGAGCTGACGAAAGTTCGAGCATTCGTGCGCGGCGGCGCATCGCGGGCCGAGTCGGTGCTGCACGGCCTGAGGGCGCTGGACGGTGAACCGCCGGAGTACGTAGCCGTTCACGACGGGGCGCGACCGCTGGTCACGCCTGCGCTGATCGAGGAGGGTCTGCGGACGGCGCGGATCTACGGCGCCGCGGTGGCCGCGGTCCCGGCCACCGACACGCTGAAGATCGTCGACCGCCAGCGCTTGGTTGTGCGCACGCCCTTGCGGTCATCCGTCTGGCACGCGCAGACGCCGCAGTTCGCGCGTTATGTGAACCTGCTAGCCGCGCACGAACGGCAGGCCGCCATGCTGGACCGCTTCACCGACGACGCCTCGGTGCTGGAAGCCGAGGGTCTGCCGGTGCGGGTGTTCGAGGCCAGCCGCGAGAATCTGAAGATCGCCACGCCGGACGACCTGGATGCGGCGGCACGGATCATTCGGCAGCGGCGGGCGGTCGAGTCCGCAGCGTAGGCCGGATTTGCAACGAAGGCGTAGGCTGAGGCGCCAAGACGGCGGGGGCAGAACACATGACAGCAGACACGACCGCGCTCCGACGGGCGGCCGAGCGCGCCCTGGACTTCCTGGCCGCCCACGTTGACGCCAACGGGCGCAGCCGCATCGACCCCAGCGATCCGGGCCTGCACTTCAAGCTGCCCTACGTGTTTGCCTACGGCGACCGGCGCCGGTTGGCGCTGCGTGTGCTGGGTCACATCGAGCACAACCTGCTGGCCGCCGACGGATCGTTCCGCGACGACCGGTTCAACGGTCCGGCCAGCGCCTTTCTGTACCAGGCGGGCTGGCTGGCCTGGAGCAGCGCGGCGCTGGGCCGCTTCGACCTGGCGCGCCGGGTCGCGCAACGGGCCATGCAGGAACAGGACCCGAACCTGGGCGGATTCTGGAACGAGACCGACCAGGGCCGCGAGCAGGGCGTGCTCAACAGTTCGTCCGCGGCCGCCGGCTGCGCCGCCGCCGGCGAAGTGGAGGCCGCCGAAGGGGCGGCCGCCTACATGGCCCGCCTGCTTGAACTGCAGCCCGAGCCGGACCGCCGGTTCCACTTTGGCCTAAATGCCCAGGGCGCTGTGATCACCGACTCCGACGCCGAAACTGGCCGCAATTATTTCGACCTGAACGGACCCTGCCGGCCCGCCATGTTCGCCACAGCCATCGCAGGGCTGACCTGGCTGGGACGCCAAACCGACGAGGCGCGATATTTCGATTTAGCTCGGGCCTATACCAACGTCATCCTGTCGCACCAGGGCCAGCCGTCAGACTCGCCGTTCGCCTCCAAGACTGGCTGGGCGGCGCTGCAACTCAACGTCAACCGGCCCGACCCCGCGCTCACGGGATATGCCGAGGCCGTGGGCCAGCGCTTCCTCGAACTCCAACAGGCAGACGGCAGCGTGGACCTGACCGTCTGGCCGGGAATGGAAGGCGGCGCCCCGCTCCCACTGCGCCTGGCCAACCTCTGCGACTGGTCGCTGACGGCCCTGGCGCTGGCCAACGGCGGGGTGTAACCACCTGACTTCACCAGCCATCGAGGAGTTTCGCGAAGCGCTGGCCCACACGCGACGCGCTCCATGCCTACGCGGCAAGTCGAGACGCGCAGCCCGACGCGGTTGAAGATCATCACATGCGCTGATGGCGGCCTATGAAACCTACGATGACGACCTTCAGATCCGGGTTCCATCCAAATCCGATGCGGATCATATTATTGTCCGTGCCCTTCTTGAGATGCTTAGCAAGTCGATACTTCACTCCATCAACGGTTACTTCATAGTCCTCGGCATGCTCGCCCATTGTTGTGGCGTTATTCCCACCGGCATACGTCCACCCGCAGACGGTCTTGCACGACTCTCCCAGCAGTACTCTGTATGAACTATCGCTGTTGTGCTTGTGGTACACCGTCGCGAGCCACTCCAATGCCGCAAATACCGATTCGGGATGGTTGAACTCCAACCTTCGTATCGCTCTTCTGGAGTTCGGAACAAGCTCGACCCATAAGCTATCGGAATACTTACTTTCGGCAAGCTCAATAGCATCCTTGACGCTCCGTATACTCCCGGGATCGCTCCCGACCACGCCTTCAGCATTGGATTGAGACTTCAGTCCAGCGATGTACAGGTCGTGCCACTGCTTGCGCCACCACTGACTCTCGGCCAGTTTATTCCTGAGATCTTTGTATGCTTGTTGAAACTCATCTTGCATCTCTTGTACTTTCGACTTCAACGATTCGACGTCCCGTTCGGCTTCTCTCAGCTTGCCTTTGAGCGAATCATACTCAGACTGGAGCTTCGCGTAGCCGTGCTCAGGGCTCTGGTCGGTGGCGCTTGCGCTTCCCGGTTTCACGAGATCTGTCTGGACGGCGGGTTCCGACACGACGTTGCCGGCTCCATCGCCTGAGCCTGTGTCAGGATCGTCGCTGGGTGAATCGTCACCAGTCCCCGGCTTCAAGGGAGACGGATCGTCTTCCGGATTCCAGTCGTCGGACATTTGACGGTCGATCTGGTCGATGAGCGTCAGTATTTGCGGCTCGAGTTCCGACCGTCTCGCGCGTCGGTCGTCTTCTTCGCTCCGGGTCGGGGCCTGGAGTCGAACCGTACAGTACTCGAATAGCGCCGCGCCCAGCTGTTCAACTATCTGCAGCGTCTTGGAAATGTCTGCCAGGTTTGAGGTGTCCGCAGCCGACCATGGGTCGATATTCGCCTCCAGGTACCTCAGGTCATTCAGGAAGTTATCGCCGACATACGCGATAGCCTCCGCTAACGCGGCGGTCAGCGCTTGTTCGGCCTCTCGTTCCTTTGCCTGGCTGATTTCCTTGAATTGGGAAAGGAAATCCTCGGCCTCTTGCCATTCCGGCGCCTCGGGAGGCAGATGCTTCAGGTACTCGATCCAATTCGGAAATATGCTGCCTTCAGATGGGAAGGGCTCGTCATCCGGATCATCAAGCGGTGGCAGGGGCATATTTCCGGACACGCAGCACAGCATCAAAGCTACATCTTCCTCACAGTGTTTATCATTGTGCTCGACAAAGACATCTGTTTCGTGGTGCCACTCGTCGAAGTCCCACAAGCCTGGGAACTGATGACCCGAAACATATTCCTGGATTGGCAAATCAGATTTCTTACGATGCTCGACAATCTCGGCATGCAGCGTTTCGTGTGACTCGATCCAGACTCTCAAGACGGCGGCGGAAAGATCGTTAGACACTGGCATGTGCTCGATGATCGGATTCAGCAGACGACCTGGCGGTGCGTTGTAGGCGCTTGAGCTTCGGAATCCCTGCACGTTGAAGTTGCTTGTATTGATGACCGATCTGAGTGAATGTCGCGCCTCCGAAGTAGCTTTTTTTCTCCAGTTGAGAGCTCGCTCAACCACGTCGGATCGATATTTATACCCAAAGTAATGATCGATAGCGTGGTTGATAGACCTTGTTTCCTTTACATCGTCAATTTCGGTCCCGTTTTCGCTCATTGCCTGCCCCCGCATGGTCAAGCACTGACTCAGCGTCCACCGTGCCGCCGCGCGTCGCGCTTGGACGACCGCGACCATTGTGTCCCAAAGCGGCGCTGTCCGTCACGTGGAGGCGCCCGGAAGGCGCCCCGGCGCGACTGGACTCCGCTCCCGTATCGCACAGACGGCGAGCCGGCGTGCGGCCCGCCCGAGACGCGGCGCTTGCTATTCGTACTCCAATTATTTACAACAGACCGTTCCCTTACCCGCCCCGGAAAACCCTATGCCGCCCGTCCTTCGCTGCCCCGCGACGCCCGTCCCCCCGGTCCAGGCGCGCGCATTCCCAGCCCCGCCTCCCACAGCGTCGCTCCGCCGCCGATCCCGCCAGGACGGCACCCGCATCCCCGTTCCCTTGCTTGATGTCGCGTCTGGGGGCTTGGGGGCGGGGGTGGCCGCTCCCCCTTTGCCTGGCCAACCTGTGCGACTGGTCGCTGACGGCTCTCGCGTTGGCCAACGGCGGGGTGTAGCACTGCCAACGGCGCCACGCGACTTTACCGCCGCACCAATGCAGCGCGGGCGTGGAAGGCGGAGTTCACTTAGAGTCCGACTTCGGACTGCCGACTGTCAGTGACTGCCAACCCACCTATGACATCCGAGTGGACACGACCTGCGCGTGTCGCGCGATTTCGGCGCGAGCGCGAACTCTTGCAACGTCATGCTCTGGGAGAATCGGAGCACGCGGACGTCGCACGGCGCTTCCATGCCGAAGGCATCCGCCTGGCCTTGGACGTGGGGTGTGGGGATGGAAGGCTCTCGGCCCGGCTCAAGGCCCAGGGCATCCAACCGGTTGGTGTGGACATTTCCGCTGAACTGGCGCCGCGCGCAGCAATCCACGCACACGTTGCGCGGGCCGATGCGCGATGTCTGCCATTTCGCCGCAACGCCTTCAGCGCCGCAGCAGCGCTCTGCATGCTCTACTTTTTCCGCAACCCGGTTGGCGTGCTGGCGGAGGTTCAGCGCGTTCTGCGACCGGGCGGCCTCATAGCCGTATCGGCCCCGAGCCGGGACAACGACCCGGAATTGACGGATGTGCTGCCGAGTCGCGGTCCGGCCAGTTTCAATAGCGAAAACGCCCTCGAGCTCGTCGGACAAGTATTCACGGACCTCCAAGTCGAGCGGTGGGATGGACCGTTTGTCCGATTACCTACGCGAGCCGCGCTGTTGGAATACACCCTCGGCCGTAGGGCCAGTCCCGAACGGGCCGCGAACTTCGCCAAGACCGCGCCGATGCCGTTCATGCTCACCAAGCGAGGCGCGCTGGTGTATGCCAGGAAGCCCGCACGATAGGTCGTGCGTCAGAAGACACCGAGTCTGCATCGCCGGGCGCGTATTATTGGGCACCCACCGTCGCCCACTGCTACTTGGCGCGGCGCCTTACTTGCCTGCCCCACAATGGAGTTCCGCGTGTCCGACGCCCGATCCGCCCCGACCAAGGCACGCCGCACCACGCGCAAACGCCGCGACATTCGCGAACGGATGGAGCGGGCGGTGCTGGACCGCTGGGAACTGCTGGATGACGAGGACATCGCGCTCTTTACGATCCGGCGGCCGGACGGCAGCGACTTTCCGGAGTTCGAAACCGGCCAGTACACCCTGCTCGCCTTCTGGGACCAGCCGGCGGACGACCCGCGGCCGCGTCAGCTTTCCATCGCCTCGACCCCGCTGGACCGGGACCACCTGGAGTTCTACGTGATCCTGGTGCGGGACTCGCGAGAGGACGGATCGAACATTCCCGGGGTGTTCACAGGCAAGCTGTGGGGGCACAAGCCGGGCGACGAGATCCTGTATATGGCGCGGCCGGCCGGTCGCTTCACGCTCTCCCGCACCAGCCAGCCGGACGCCGTGTGCGTGGCCACGGGTACCGGGCTGGCCCCGTTTGTCTCCATGGCGCGTACCGCCTGGCGCGGCTACCAAGAGACGGGCCAGGTGGACCGGCGGCTGACCATCGTGCATGGCGTGTCATACGCGGATCAGTTGGGATATCGAGAAGAACTGGAGCGCATGGCGGCCGATCCGGGCTTTGGGCTGGTCTACATTCCGACGATCAGCCGGCCGGACAGCGATCCCAACTTCGCGGACGGCATGGGCCGGGGGCGCGCGAACGACACCGTCCGCCTGATCTGCGGCAAGGAGAAGAGCGGGCGCGTGGACCCCTGGCTGGCCGACGAACCGCTGGCCGCCTTGCAGGAGCGCCTGACGCTGGAAGGCTCGGCGGTCTATCTGTGCGGCAATCCGGACATGATCGCGGACGCCAAGGGCGTGCTGGCCGACCAAGGCTATGAAACCGAGGGCCGCGAGTCCCAGGTCATCACCGAGGACTACTGGTAGACGATCGAGACAGGCCGGCGTCCAGACCGGTCGAGCACGCGCTCCCGGAGTACCGGGTCGGTAACGGCTATGACCTGCACCGGCTGGGGGCGGCGCGGCCGCTGCGGATCGGAGGCGTGGACATCGCGCCGGACGGTGGCGCGTTCGGTCATTCGGATGCGGATGTGGCAATGCACGCGCTGGTGGACGCCCTGCTGGGCGCAACCGGGGGCGGCGACATTGGCCGGCGCTATCCCAACACCGACCCGGCCAACCGCGACACCGACAGTTCGCGTTTCGTGACGGAGACCATCGCCGAGTTGCGCGATTCCGGCTGGGAGCTGGTGAACGCCGACCTCACCATCGTGCTGGAACGGCCCAAGGTGTCACCGTTTGCCGACGCGATGCGAGAGCGCGTGGCTGCGGCGCTGGGCACGGACCCCGCGCGCGTCAGCCTGAAGGCCAAGACCAACGAGGGAGTCGACGCGGTGGGCGCCGGCCAGGCCGTGGCCTGCCATGCGGTGGTACTGGTGTCCCGCGGGATCGGTCAGGATCCTGCGTAGAATGCCGCTGCCGCGCGCCAGTCGGGGTCACGCAGTGTGACGCTCGCGATCACCAACACCCTCACCGGGAATAAAGAGCCGTTCAAGCCTCTGGGCGATCCCGTCGCCATGTACGTCTGCGGGATCACGCCCAAGGACCGGCCGCACCTGGGGCACGCGTTCATGTTCGTGCACATGGATGTGATCCGGCGCTACCTCGAGTATCGCGGCTACGCGGTGCGCTACATCCAGAACTTCACCGACATCGACGACAAGATCATCGACCGCGCGCGCGCGGCGGGCCGCGACCCGCTGGAGTGGGCGCGCGAGTACACCGAGGCTTACTTTGAGGTAATGGACCGTCTGCAGGTGCGCCGGGCGGACGAGTATCCGCGGGTCACCGACAACATTCCGGCGATCATCGACGACGTGCAGGAACTGATCGACGCGGGGCATGCCTATCCGACCTCCACCGGCGTTTACTTCGACGCGGCCACGTTTGAAGACTACGGATCGCTCAGCGGCCGGACCGAGGAAGACGGCGCGGCGGGGGCGCGGATCGAGGTGGACGAAGAAAAGCGCGACCCGCGCGACTGGGCCCTGTGGAAGCTGGATATCGAGAGTTCCGTGGCCTGGGCAAGCCCCTGGGGCCGCGGGCGTCCGGGCTGGCACATCGAGTGCTCAACGATGATCCGGCGCACGCTGGGGGAGCAAATCGACATCCACGGCGGGGGCGCGGATCTGATCTTTCCGCACCACGAAAACGAACTGGCCCAGGCGGAAGCCGCCACCGGTCATCAGCCGTTCGTGTCGTATTGGACGCACACCGGCCTGGTGCTGACCGACGGCGAGAAGATGGCGCACTCGCTGGGGAACTTCACCACCACGGCGGACGTGCTGACCAGCGTGCCGCCCGACGTGCTGCGGCTTTACCTGCTGGGTGTGCACTACCGCTCGACGTTGCAGTTTTCCCCGGATGCCATCGAGCAGACGCGGGCCGGCTACGAGCGCCTGCTAACGGTGACACGAGCCCGGGGTGGCAACGCCAACGGGGATGGCACCGACCTGAACTCGGAAGTGATGGCCGTCCGACAGGCCTTCGAATCTGCCATGAACGACGATTTCAACGCGCCGCGCGCCATCGGAGCACTTTTTGACTTCGGGCGCGCGATCAACCGCCTGGCGCCGACGTCCTCTTCGGATGAAGTCGAGAGAGCGCAGGGGATCCTGACCAGCCTGCTGGGCGTGCTTGGAATCGAGCTGCGTGAACCTGATGCGGCGTCCGACGACGCGACGCCGTTCATCAACCTGCTGGTGCGCGTGCGCCGGCAACTGCGAGAGGCCAAACAATGGGGGCTCGCCGATCAAATTCGCGACGACCTGGTCGCGCTCGACGTAGTGATCGAGGACACGCCCGACGGCACGGACTGGCGTCGCGGGTAGGTCGACCACAACTTCCCGCCGAGGCCAGCGTTTGGGGACGGCACGCCGTGACCGCGGCGTTGGGCCGTGGCGTGAGCGTCGAACGCGTGTTCATTGCCCGCTCGCAGGCCGAAGCGCTGGCCGACGTTCGGTCGCTGGCGGCAACCGCGGCTGTTGCGGTTACGTTTACCGAGATATCGGAGCTCGACAAACTGAGTTTCGGCGGGCAGCACCAGGGCGTGGTGGCCGCCGTGCGTCCGCCGCCGCCCGCGGCAATCGATGACCTGCTTGAGGGCGCCAGCGCGGGCGGCCCCCCCCTGATTCTGGCGGCAGACCAGGTACAGGACGTGGGCAACCTGGGCGCGCTGCTGCGGACGCTGGAGGCGGTGGACGGCGCCGGCGCCATCGTGCCCGCCCGGCGCTCGGCCGCGCTGACCGGCGGGTTGGCCCGGTCCTCGGCCGGCGCCAGCCTGCGCACGCCGCTGGTCCAGGTGGCCAACATCGCGCGGGCGCTGGACCAGTTGCGCGAGGCCGGCGCCTGGGTCTACGCGCTGGACCAGGAGGGCGACACGGACTTCACCGACGCGGACTACAACCGCCCCACCTGCCTGGTGGTAGGTGGCGAAGCCCGCGGTGTGCGGCCAGCGGTCCGCAAGGCCTGCGACGCCGGGCTGCGGATTCCGATGTACGGCGGCGTGGGTTCGCTGAATGTGTCCGTGGCCGGCGCGATCGTGATGTATCACGCGGTGCGTTCGCGACGAGAGGCCGAAGCCAGTGCCGAGTGACATCATCAGCCTGGTCGGAATCACGCTCTACGGCTACCACGGGGCCAGGCCCGAAGAACGGACACTCGGCCAGCGGTTCGTTGTGGACGTGGACCTCGAGGCCGATTTGCGCAACGCCGGCGCAACGGACGATCTGGATGCGACGGTCAACTACAGCGAGGTGTATGCGCTCGTGGCGGAGCTGGTGGAAGGCGAGCCGGTGAATCTGCTGGAGACGCTGGGAGAGCGGATCGTGCGGGCAGTGTTCGAGCGCTTTCCTCAGGTTCAACGAGCGCGCGTGCGCATTGCGAAACCCGGCGTGGCGATTGCGAGATCGGTACTCCGCGAGGCGGCGGTCACCCTTGACCGCGCAAGGAACGATATTCGCAGCTAGCGGGAAGCGCTTCGGCTCGTCCGCCAACCAGTCGAGCATTCATGGGCCGTTACTTGACGTACACCGGGAATCGTTCCAACATGCTTAAAGGGGGCGGCGTAACGCACAGCAAGAAGCGCGTCCGCGCCGGCGGCGCAGAGCACAGTTTCTGTTCAAGGACCGGCAAGTTCGCGCCAACATTGTTTCCTGCTCGAAAGGTTGTGATATGGCAAACCTGGCAGTCTTTATCGACGGCGGCTATCTGGAAGCTCTGCAGAAGCATGAGTTCGACGTTCGGCTGGACGTAAAGAAGCTGGTAGATGAGGTTCAGCGGCACGTTGAGAGCGAGAGCGCGGACCCAGTGGAGCTTCTACGCGCGTACTACTACCACTGCCGCCCGTATCGCAGCGACCCGCCGACGCCTGACGAAATGGACCGGTACTCAAACTCCCGGCGGTTCGAGGATGCGCTTCGCTACCTGTCGCGTTTCGAGGTCCGCCTGGGACACCTGCGTATGTCGGGCATGGATGAATCGGGCGTACCGATCTTCGAGCAAAAGCAGGTTGACCTGTTGCTAGGTCTCGATATGGCATTGCTGGCGGGCAAGGGCCATGTTCAGCACATCGCGCTGGTTGCCGGTGACGGCGACTTTGTGCCCGCAGTTCGAGTCCTAAAAAACGAGGGCATTATCGTCTGGCTCATACATGGCCCGCCACAAGGGAATCACGGGTATCCCACGTATTCCTTCGAGCTGTTCAAGACAGCCGACGAGCGCCTGGAACTCGACGAGGAACTCATTGACCGGTTGCTGCGCTAGTCGCAGCGCCAGACTCCACGCAACCGACGAGCGTCGGCCAACGAGGAGCGTGGCAAGTCTGCCAAGCTAACTGGTCGGGCCTATGCCCGGCTAAGTTGCCGCAGGCTTGGAAGTCGAGCGCATATCGTCCATCACTCGCTGAACCTCACCAAGGATGGCGCCGAATGTATGCTTGATCGGCCCGCGCGCGTCGATCACGGTGAAGTTGTGCTGCCGCGCGAGCTCGCGAAAGTGGGCGCTGATCCGCGCCTGGTAGCGCAGGAAACTATCGAACACATCCTGACCGCGCATAACGTCAAGACCCGACTCCCAGAAGTCGAACCCCCCGTTAATCAGAATGCGCGGCAACAGGTGCTCGATATCCACGTCCAGATAGACCACGGCGTCCGGCACCGGCGCAAAGCTGTAGACGTCGGCCAGCCAGGCGGGATCGATGCCGCGGGTGGCGGCGCGCGCGATCATCGAGAAGATGTAGCGGTCGGCCAGCACCACCATGCCGGCCCGCAGTGACGGGATGATCAGGCGTTCAACGCGGTCGAAGAAGTCGGTGGCATAGAACAGATTGAGGGTCGTCGGGTCCAGATCGTGACCTGACTTGGCCCGCCGAATGCCGGGGCCGGCCAGTTCGGAGCGGGTCAGCCCGGTATCCACCACGCCGAATCCGTGGTCTTCGAGCCACTCTTTCATCAAACGAATCTGGGTTGAGCGTCCCGATCCGTCGGGCCCCTCAACCACGATCAGGCGTCCGGGCAGCGGACTCGGATCGATGCCGGGCGGCGGCTCGCCATAGAACCGCAGCGGGCGACTGACCGGCTGGCTCATAGCGACCGCCACATGTCGGCCAGGTACCGTCCGCTGAGGCCCGTTTCCGCCAGCGCCTCCTGCAAACCAGACACTTCAGCGCGCATCGCGCCGTCCAGATGCGGCCGCACCAGCTCTCGCATCTGTTCCTGCTGGTTCACGAGGGTGTCGGTGGCGTCAATGCGGGCAAGGCCGAACTCATCGACCAGCCGGCCGTATTCGCCGCGGATGATGCCCTGGAAGAGTCGGAATGACTTTGCCGGACTCTGGCTCAAACCCAGGTCCAGCCCGGCTTCGTAGTACTTGAGTTCGTCCCGACCAAGCTCGATCCTGCGGATCGCCTCATCCAGCGGCACATCGAAGTAGAAGGCCAGCGTGGGATCGGGCGCAAACGAATAGAGCCGCCGCAGCCAGGCCGAGCCTACGCCGCGGGCCGCGTCACGCGCGTAGGCGGTATAGACGTAGCGATCGGCGAGCACGATCGCGCCCGCCTGTAGCGCCGGAATGATCTGCTCGTGGACGCGGCTGGAGAAGTCGGCCGCATGAATGAGGCTGAAGGTCAGCGGGGTGAAGATGCGGCGGCGCTTTCCGCGGCTGGTGGTGCGGCGAACGATCCGCGAGGAGTTCCACTCGGTGAAAATCACCAAGTAGCCCTGGCTGACGAGCCACTTGTGGAGCAGATCGAGCTGGGTGCTCTTGCCGGACCCATCGATGCCCTCGACGATGAACAGGCGGCCCGGCAGGTTCTTCGAAACTTCGGAACTGTTCGATTCGCTCATACCGGCATTCTGTCACCAATTACCAGTGCGGACCTGTGTGCGTGGGTGAGGAGCCAGCGCAACTCGCAGGCTTGGGCAGCGATAGACACGGTTTGGCCGTCGGCCTGGCAAAGCCGACGTTCGACATTCTTGGCAACAATCGACAGGGTACCCGACCGATTAGCCGGCGTCGGCGCCCGCGTCCGGGTTTGCGGTGATCGGCGTTCATCCCGGTAGGGACACTTACGATTCGGCAGGTCACCGTTCGTATACTCGGCTGACCGGAGTTTTGCCACGCCACCCATGCGCATTGCCATCGCCAGCGACGAACGGACGGACCTGACCGATCACATCATGGCGCGCCTGCGCGAGCGCGGGCATATGCTGTCACCGTTTGGTCCGCTGGCCGGGCAGGGTCAGCAGTGGCCCGAAGCCGGACGCAGCGTCGGCCAGACCGTAGCGGACGGCGCGGCCGACGAAGGCATCGTGTTGTGCTGGACGGGCACGGGCGTCAGCATGGCGGCGAACAAAGTGGCCGGAATCCGCGCGGCGCTTTGCGCGGATGCCGAGACCGCACGCGGCGCCCGACTCTGGAACCGCGCAAACGTACTGGCCCTGAGCCTGCGGCTCACAACCCCGGCGCTGGCCGATGAGATTCTGACGGCCTGGTTCGACACGGCGCTGGGCGAAGACCCCGACGACAAAGCCTGCGTCGACCGGCTGGAACCCACCGCCGCGGCGGGCTGACCCAGCCAACCCAGCGAAGAAACGAGTTTCACGCATGAGTTCAACGCCCATGCACGACGGATCGGTAACAGCATCCGTGGCGCACACGACCGATGGCTTGCAGGTTTCGCCCAACGGAACACCGCCCACGGACCGTGAGCGCATCGCCGCGGCTATCCGGGTGATCCTGATCGCCATCGGTGAGGACCCCGACCGCGACGGACTGGTGAAGACGCCGGCGCGCGTGGCGCGCATGTACGAGGAGCTGTTTGCCGGACTGTCCGGCGAACCGGATGAGTATCTGGAGACCACCTTCGAGCACGCGCACGACGAGATGATCGTGGTGCGCGACATTCCCTTCTACTCGATTTGCGAGCACCACCTGCTGCCGTTCTTTGGGCGCGCGGCCGTGGGCTATATCCCGAACGAGCGCATCGTCGGGATCAGCAAACTGGCACGTGTGGTGGAGCACCTGGCGCGCCGCCCGCAGGTGCAGGAGCGCCTGACCTGCCAGGTCGCCGACCGCATTGAGCAGGTACTGGATCCGGTGGGCGTGGCGGTGACCATCGAGGCCGAGCACACCTGCATGACCATGCGCGGCGTCAAGAAACCGGGCAGCCAGATGGTCACGTCAGTCACACGCGGCGCGTTCCGAAACAACCCCGCCACCCGCGCCGAGTTCTTCGACGCGGTGCAGCGCAAGTAAGTCCACCGCCGTGACGCCGGAGCCGGACACCACGCCGCGCTCCCGGCGGACACGGCCAGCGCCCGGGACGTTGCGGCCCGTGGGGGCCTACCGCACCAAGCGCGAACTGGTATACGCCGCGCTGCGCAACGCCATCCAGTCCGGGCGCCTGCGGCCTGGCGACCGCCTGGTAATCAACCGCATCAGTTCCGAGCTTGGGGTCAGCGACGTGCCGGTGCGTGAAGCGCTATTCCAGCTCGAAGCCGAGGGGCTGATCGAAAACGAGCCGCACGTTGGCTCCACGGTGGCCAGCCTGGACCCCGCGCAGGTGCGGGACGTGTATCTGGCCGGCGCCATTGTCGAAGGCGCGGCGGCCGCGCTGGCCACGCCGCACATGACCGACAACGACCGGCAGCACCTGCGGGCGACCCTGGATGACTTGGACGCCGCCATTGCCTCGGACGACGTCGAGGCGCTGTCCCGCCTGGACCAGGAACTGCACCGTGCGCTGTATGCGCGCTGCCCGTCGGCTCACCTGCTGATGCTGGTGGAACAGCTGTGGGCCACGAAGGAGCGGGTGCGCACGGCCTACCCGGCCCAAGCGCGGGGCCGCGCGTCGCAGCGTGAGCACCGCGAGATCGTTGCGGCAGTCATCAAAGGTGATACGGCGGGCGTGGAGGCCTTGGTTCGTGATCACCTGCGGCGCGCCGGGGTAGCCCGCAGTGCGACGCTGGAATCGCGGGCCGATCCGCCCCTGGCACGTTGACTATGCCCGATAAATCATATATGGTCTATTAACTTCAAGCGGCGTTGCTTGAAGTTTGGCGGCGGGAGGTTTCACCATGCGCGTGGTCGCGCTTGCGTACCGTCGGCGTCGGCAGGACGGAGCCCGCCGACTGAACATTCGGGTGCTCATGGGGCGATGGCAAGTCGACAGGTTACGCCCCGCGGCCTAACAAGCCGACGGGGCAGCAGGCCTCGCGGATTCAGGACACCCACGAACAGCCAGCGCGCCGGTTAGACGAATGCCAGGCGTCAGCAGGCGCGGGTCGGGGAATCCGAACTGTGACGGCCGGGCGATATCTACGTGAATCGCTGCGAAACCCGCGCCAGGTTTGGCGCGGGTTTCGCGCGTCTAGTCGCTGGAGTAGACCTCGGGGTTGACGGTCCGCACGGGTCGGCCCCCGGCCAGGAACTCGATCAGATTGTCAACGGCCCGCCCGCCCATGCGGGTCATCGCCTCGAAGGTCCCACTACCAAAGTGCGGGCCCAGCACCGTGTTCGGCAGGGCGAACAGCGGATGATCGGGCGGCGGCGGTTCGACGTCGAACACATCGGCGCCATAGCCGCCAATTTCACCTGACTTAAGCGCGGCAACCAGCGCATCCTCGTCCACCAGTTGCCCGCGGGCCGTGTTGACCAGATAGGCATCGGGTTTCATGGCCTGGAGCTGCGGCGCGCCAATCATGCGTTCGGTCTGTGGAGTGACCGCCGCGTGCAGCGCCACAAAGTCGGACTCGGTCAGCAGCTCGTCCAATTCGACGAACTGCGCCTCAATGCCTGCCGCGATGAGCCGTGCGGGATCGGGATGAGCCGTGGTGATGAGTACGCGCATGGCGAAGCCGTGCCGGCAGATCGCGGCAACGCGCCGTCCAATCTCGCCGAAGCCAATGATCCCGACGGTCTTGCCGGTCATCTCGAATCCGTCCAGTTCGGTTCGCATCTTGAATCCGCTGGTGCGTATCGCCTGGTCCGCCAGAACCATGCGGCGCGCCAGGCACCACATGAGCCCCACGCTGAGTTCGGCGATGGTTTGGGCGTTTTCCCCCGGCGCGTTCAGCACGGCAATCCCAAATTCAGTGGCCGCCGCCACGTCCACGCTGTCCACGCCGGTGCCAACGCGCGATATCGCCCGTAGGTCGCCGCGAACCGCCGCGAGGGCGGACCGCGGCCACAATTCTGTTCCCGCAACCACGCCCCGACAGCCGCGCGCCGCCTGGACGAGTTCGTCGCCTTCGACGAAGAACGCCTGTCGAACCTCACTGTGGGCGCGGAGCTTCTGCTCCACCGCCTCGGGTATTGGGAACGTTTGCAGCACTCTGTCCATGGGTACCACCAGGTGATCGTGTGTTACGGGCTCGACGTCAGCGCTTTCCGCAGGACTTCCGTGTGCTCAATGGCGATGCCGCAGCCCAGCGCCACGCACATGAGGGGCTGATCGGCCACATGTACCACGATGCCGATTTCCTGCGAAAGCAACTGATCGAGGTTTCGCAGCAACGCGGTGCCGCCGCTCAAGACAATGCCTTTGTCGATGATATCCGCCGACAGTTCGGGCGGCGTGTTCCCCAGCACCATCCGCACACCGCGCACGATCTGGACCAGCGGCTCGACGATAGCCTCGGTCACCTCGTCCGACGTGACGGTCACCGTGCGCGGCAGACCCTGCACGTGATCACGTCCGCGAACCTCCAGGGTCTCGGCGGGGTTGAGCACGATGGCGCTACCGAGCCCGATCTTGATCTGTTCCGCGGTTTGGTCACCGACCATCAGGTTGTATTTGCGCCTGATGTAGGCGGCGATCGCGTCATCAATTCGGTTGCCGCCCACCCGCAGCGACGTAGAGCAATCGGCAACGACGTCATTCAACGAAATCACGGAAATCTCGGTGGTACCGCCGCCGACGTTCACGATCATGCTTCCCGACGGCTCGGAGACCGGCACCTGGGCGCCGATGGCCGCCGCCAGCGATTCGGGGATGAGATGCACCCGACGCGCGCCCGCCGCCAAGCCGGCATCCAGCACCGCTCGCCGCTCGACCATCGTAATCCCGGATGGCACGGCGACCATGACTTCAGGCCGAACAAGGCGAAAGCGGCCGCACGACCGGTCGATGAAGTAGCGCAGCATCGCCTCGGTTACCAGGAAGTCCGCGATCACGCCGTCCTGCATGGGGCGAATGATTCGCAGGCTGCCGGGGGTGCGGCCGACCATGGCGTGGGCGGCGTGCCCAATGGCCTGGATACGCCGATCCATGCTGACGGCGACCACGGAGGGCTCATTGATGGTGATGCCCTGGCCGATGCGGTTGACGACGACGTTGACGGTTCCGAGGTCAATGCCCAACCGCGGTGCATTAAAGCCGAAGGGCACTTTTAGACCGCCGCGGCCGCGCGACGCACGGGCGAGCCCTGCGGTTCAGTGGTGATGGAGGCGCCGAGCTCCCGCAGATCGCGGGCAAGGTCTTCGTAGCCCCGCCGCACGAACTCGAACCCATCGAGCACCGTCTCACCTTCGGCAACCAGACCGGCCAGGGCGAGGGCCGTCATGCCGCGGATGCTGTGTTCCAGATCGATGTGTTGACCGCGGAGGCCGCGCGGCCCGCGCACGACGGCACGCGTGCCCTGCACCGTGACGTCCGCGCCCATGGCCGCCAAGCTGTTCATGTAGCCCATGCTGCTGTCGAAGACCCGCTCGACAATGGTGCTCACGCCGTAGGCCTGGGTCATCAGCACGCCCATGGGGGCCTGCACGTCGGTAGGGAATCCCGGAAACGGCATGACCTGCACGTCGGTGGCGCCAAGCGTCTCAGGCGCGATCACACGCACGGAACGGTTGGTCTCGACGACATCAACGCCCATCTCCCTCAGCTGCACGGTTACGGGTTCGAGATGGTCGGGGCGCACGTTCAGCAGTTCGACGTCGCCGCCGGTCAGCGCGGCGGCGATGGCCATGGTTCCGCCCACCATGCGGTCGGGAATGGCCCGCGCGACCGTTCCGAAGAGGCGACTGCGCCCCTGCACACCGATCAAGCTGGTGCCTTCGCCATGAATTTCAGCGCCCATGCCGCGCAGGAATTGCACCAGCGCCACGACCTCCGGTTCGCGCGAGGCGTGCACGATCGTGGTGTAGCCGTTGGCCAGGGTTGCCGCCATCAGCAGGTTCTGCGTGCCGGTGTGGCTGGGATAGTCCAGGTAGATGCGGCGGCCGTAGAGCGCGTCGGCCTCGGCGTGGAACACGCCTTCGGCCAGCGCCACGGTGGCACCCATGCGCTGGAAGCCGGCGATGTCCACGCTCACGGGCCGGGCGCCGAGCTGACAGCCGCCGGGCGCCGCGCATTCAAACCGGCCGAAGCGGGCCAGCAGCGGACCGGCGACCTGAAACGACGCCCGCATGCGCTGCGCGAGATCAGGACTGGGGGAACTTGACCGCACGGTGGCAGCGGTAATCGTCACGGTTCGCGAGTCCGTGTCCAGCAAGACCTCCGCGCCAAGCTGGCGGAGCAAGTCCGCCATAACCAGGACGTCCGAAATGATGGGAACGTTCTGGATGACGCAGGTTTCGTCCGTGAGCAAGGAAGCCGCCATCATCGGCAGCACGACGTTCTTGGCGCCGGGCGTCCGGTAGCGGCCGCGCAGCGGGCGACCGCCTACGATCGTCGCGCGGATTCGTTGCTCGTCGTGGGCGCCCCGTCCGGCTTGGGGATCCACGGCGGCCCTAGCCTCGCTGGGCCCGCTCGACGGTTCGGAGGCGGGCCAGCGCGCTCAGAAGCGCCAGCCGCGCCTGTGTGGTCAGCATGTCGTCATGCGACCGTCGAGCCTCGTCCAGATCGCGCAATGCAGTCTGACGAGCGGCCTCGGCGCGCTCCCGATTGATCTCCGCCGCGTTCTCCGTCGCGTCGGCCAGCACGGTCACGGTGTCGTTCATGACTTCCAGGAACCCGCCAGTGATCGAGAAGTGCTGGGTCTCGGCGCCGCGCCGAAGCTCCAGCGTGCCGGGGGCCAACTGGGTGATGAGCGGCGCATGGCGCGGCAGGATGCCAAGCTGGCCGTCAACCGACGGCGCCAGCACCAGCGTCACGCCGTCTTCCCGCAGGACTTCGCGCTCAGGGGATACGACCGTGAGGGTCAAATCAGCCATCACGACCTCCAGATCAAGTCTATCAGAGGGTGTTTGGGAGCCCGTGCGGACGGCTCAGGCAGACACTGCAAGCGCTTTAGCCTTGGCGGCGGCCTGCTCGATATTGCCGACCATCAGGAACGCCTGCTCGGGCAGCTCGTCCTGCTCGCCATTCAGGATCGATTCAAACCCAGTGACGGTTTCTTCCAGTGGGACGATTTCTCCGGGCGTCCCGGTGAAGACCTCGGCCACGTTCATGGGCTGGGAGAGGAAGCGCTCAATCTTGCGCGCCCGGGACACGGTGAGCCGGTCTTCTTCCGACAGCTCTTCGATACCCAGGATCGCGATGATGTCCTGCAGGTCCTTGTAGCGTTGCAGCACTTGCTGAACACCACGGGTCACGTTGTAGTGACGCTGGCCGACAACGCGCGGATCGAGGATCTTCGAGGTGCTGGTCAGCGGGTCAACCGCCGGGTAAATACCGCGGTCGGAGACGGAACGTTCGAGGCGAACCGTGGCGTCCAGATGCGCGAAGGTGGTGACCGGCGCGGGGTCGGTGTAGTCGTCCGCGGGAACGTAGATCGCTTCGAGCGAAGTGATGGACCCACGGGTCGTTGACGTGATGCGCTCCTGCAACTCGCCCATTTCGGTGCCCAGCGACGGCTGGTAGCCGACCGCGGACGGCATGCGGCCCAACAGCGCCGAGACTTCGGAGCCGGCCTGGGTGAACCGGAAAATGTTGTCGATAAATACCAGCAGGTCACGCTCTTCCTCATCGCGGAAATATTCGGCCATCGCCATTCCAGCCAGGGCCACGCGCAGACGAGCGCCGGGGGACTCGTTCATCTGACCGAACACCATGGTGGTGTTGCCCAGAACGCCGGCTTCGGTCATTTCGCCTATGAGTTGCGTGCCCTCGCGCGTACGTTCGCCGACGCCGCAGAAGATCGAGTATCCGCCGTACTGGACGGCGATATTGTTGATCATCTCCATGATGATCACGGTCTTGCCCACGCCGGCCCCACCAAACACCCCGGTCTTGCCGCCGCGCGTGAACGGCGCGATAAGGTCGATGACCTTGAGACCGGTCGCGAACACTTCGGCCGAGGTGCTCTGGTCGGTGAAGGCCGGGGGACGCCGGTGAATTGGATAGGTCGCGTTGACCTCGACAGGGCCCTTGCCGTCGACCGGCTCGCCAGTCACGTCGAAAACGCGGCCCAGCGTCTCAGGGCCGACTGGAACGCGAATGGGCGCTCCCGTGTCGCGGACATTAGTACCGCGGCGCAGCCCTTCCGTGGGGCGCATGGACACGCAGCGGACCCTGCTGTCGCCGATGTGTTGCTCGACTTCCAGCACCACGAGGTCGCCGCTGTCGGTATCGAGTTGCAGCGCGTTGTACAGGGGAGGCAGGTCGCCCTGCGGAAATTCCACGTCGACGACCGCGCCTACGATCTGGACGATACGGCCTTCAGCCATCTGTTAACTCCCCTGGGCCCTAGGCGTCCGCCAGCGCATTGGCGCCGGAGGCAATGTCGATGATCTCGCTGGTAATTCGGGCCTGCCGCAGCTTGTTGTAAGCCAAACGCAGCCCCTCGATTAGTTCGGTCGCGTTGTCAGTGGCCGCGCGCATGGCAACCATTCGGGCGCTTTGCTCGCTGGCGCACAGTTCCAGCATGGCCCGGTATACCGTCATTTCAACGAATCGCGGGATTAGCGCTGCGAGTACCGAGGCCGGGTCGGGCTCGAAGATGATGTCCGTTTCCCGGGCTTCGTGGTGCGTTTCGGGCAGAACGACGGGGAACAGTCGGACGACGCGCGGTTGCTGCGTGAGGATGTTGACGAACTCGGGGTACACCATGCGGACTTCGTCGAACTCGCCCTGCTCGTACCCGTCGATGAGCAGGCGGGTCAGTGGTGCGATGTCGTTGACGGTGGGCTGGTCGCTGATGTCGGTGAAGACGGCCGCCAGCGTGTATAGGCCGCGCAGGGCCAGGTGCCCTTTCTTGCCGACGACCACGACGCTGATTTCGATGGCATCGTCGGTCGTGTCGATCTCGCTGACCGTGGTTCGGACGATGTTGGTGTTGAGAGGGCCGGCCAGGCCACGATTGGTGGTGAGCACCAGGAACGCCGTGCGCTCGATGGGGCGTGGCTGAAGAATCGGCGGCAGTCGGTCGTTGCCGGTGGCCAGCACCAGCCGCTCGATCATGCCCGCGATGTGCGTGGCGTAGGGCCGCGCCGCCTGAACGGCTTCCTGGGCGCGACGCATGCGCGACGCCGCCACGAGCTGCATCGCCCGGGTGATCTGGCGCGTGTTGTCGACGCTGCGGATGCGGCGCCGAAACTCAAGCGGGCTGGCCATACGTCAGCCGGCCGCGACCGCGCTGGCGGCGAACGCGTTTGTCTTGAAGTCCTGGATAGCCGAACGCAGGGTCGCTTCGGCGTCATCGTCGAGGTCGGCGCTGTCGCGAATGCCCTGCAGCAGGACGGGATGCGCGTCGCGCAGGTAGTCCAGCATCTCCTGCTCGAACCGGCCCACGTCCGCCAGCGGAATCTCGTCCAGCAGGCCCTGGGTCCCGGCATAGATCACGCAGACCTGGTCAACGACATCCATCGGCATGAACTGGCCCTGTTTGAGCAACTCGGTCACCCGCTGGCCGCGCTCAAGCTGGTTGCGCGTCGCCTGGTCGAGGTCCGATGCAAACTGCGCGAAGGCCGCCACGTCGCGGTACTGCGAAAGGTCCAGCCGCAGGCCGCCGGACACGGACTTCATGGCGCGAATCTGGGCATCGCCGCCGACCCTCGATACCGAAATGCCTGGGTTAATGGCGGGACGGATGCCACCGTTGAAGAGATCGGCTTCCAGATAAATCTGACCATCCGTGATCGAGATGACGTTTGTCGGAATGTAGGTCGTGACGTCGCCTTCTTGGGTCTCGATGATCGGAAGCGCGGTCAGGCTGCCGCCGCCGTGCTCGTCCGACAGGCGAGCCGCGCGTTCAAGCAGGCGCGAGTGCAGGTAGAACACGTCGCCGGGGTACGCCTCGCGCCCGGGTGGGCGGCGCAGCACCAGGGAAACTTGCCGGTAGGCCCACGCGTGCTTGGTCAGGTCATCGTAGATGACCAGGGCGTCCTGGCCGTTGTCGCGGAAGTACTCGCCGATCGTGCAGGCGGCGAAGGGCGCCATGAACTGCAAGGCCGCAGGCTCGCTGGCCGACGCCAGCACCACGATGGTGTGCTCCATGGCGCCGGCTTCCTGCAGGATGGCCACCACCTGCGCGATCGCGCTCTCCTTCTGTCCAATGGCGCAGTAGATGCAGACGAGGTCGCCACCGCGCTGATTGACAATCGTGTCGAGCGCGATGGCGGTTTTGCCGATCTGCCGGTCGCCGATGATCAGTTCGCGCTGACCGCGGCCGATGGGCGTCATGGAGTCGATGGCCTTCAGCCCGGTCTGCACGGGCGTGTCCACGTTCTGGCGCTGCGCGACACCCGGCGCGACTTTCTCGAGCACGTCCGAGCGCGCGGCGTTGATCGGACCCTTGCCATCCACCGGCTCGCCGATGGCGTTGACAACACGCCCGAGGAGCTCAGGACCAACCGGAACCTCGGCGACGCGCCCAGTGGTTCGGGCTTCGTCGCCTTCCTGGATTTGCAGGTAGTCGCCCAGGATGACCGCGCCAACGGTGTCTTCTTCCAGGTTCAGGGCCATCCCGGTTACGTCGTGGGGGAAGGCCAGCAGTTCGCCGGCCATGGCCTGGGAAAGACCGGACAGCCGCGCCACGCCGTCGCCGACTTCGAGGACATGACCGACGTTGGCCTGCTCGGCCTGGGCCTGGAAGCCTTCAATCTGCTGCCGGAGCGCGTCTGCGATCTCTTGTGGGCTGATAGCCATTCGGGTCTCCCGCTAGCGCAAGGTGGACGCCAAGGCTTGCAGCCTGGCGTGGACGCTCAGGTCAAGTACGTCGTCGCCGCGTCGGACGACGAATCCGCCCAGGAGGGCGGGATCGATATCGGTGGTGAGACGAAGTGTGCGGCCCGGCGCCGTCAGGCGGTGGCGCAGGTCGCGGAGTTCCACCGCATCCAGCGCCGCGGCGGTGGTGACGTGTACCCGATCGACGTGCTGCGCCTCGTCGGCGGCATCACGAAAGCGGCGGGCAATCTCCTGGGTCAGGTCGATCTCACGCTGCTCGGCCAGCAGCCGCAGCAGGCCAAGGCCACGGGTTGAGACAGCCTCTCCGGCCGCGCGCCGCACGGCCTGGATTCGGTCATCCAGGCCGATGGAGGTGCTCTGCAAGAAGCGGCGCGCCGGATCGTCATCCGCAATAGCGCCCAGGAATTCCAGGTCGGCCTCCCACACAGCCCAGGCCTGCCCGGCCCGGGCGTCGGCCACTACGGCCTCCACATAGTGCGCGGCGCGCCGGCGGCGGCTGCCTCGCATCGCTAGCTCGGCCCTCCGGAGACTTCCGTGATCGCCTCCTGGACCAGCCGCCGGTGCTCCGGATCGTCGATCGAACGACCCAGGACACGCGAGGTGGCGCCGAGTACGAGGTCGGCCGTCTGGGCGCGGAGCTCGGCGGCGACACGCGCACGATTACGGTCGACTTCGGCGGCCGCTTCGGTGCGCATGCGGTCCGCCTCGACGCGGGCCTGTTCCAACTCCCGCGCGCGCAGCGTCTCCGCGGCGCGGCCAGCTTCCTCGCGGATGCGCTGCGCGTCGGCCCGCGCACTGACGAGTTCGGCCTGGAACTCGGCGCGCTCCGCCTCGACCTGCTTCCGCAAGTTCTCGGCCTCGTCCAGACTCTCGGCAATTCGCTGCCGCCGCCGCTCCAACATGGCGACCAGCGGCTTGAACAGCAGCCGATGCAGCACCCACAGAAACAGCAGGAAGTTGCCGACCTGAAACAGGATGTTCGGGAAGCTGATGCCGAGCGGCGGAGGCTCACTCATACCCACATCTCCGTAGCCGTCTGACGCGTCGGGATTATCCGAATGCCAGCAGGATCCCGATGATGAATGCGTAGATGCCGATGGCCTCGGCGAGGCCCAGGCCGACGATCATCGTGTTGCGGATGTCGCCCGAGGCTTCGGGGTTACGCCCAATGGCGTTCATGGCGGCCTGAACACCGAAGCCGATGCCGAGGCCCGGCCCGATAGCGCCTAGCCCGATTGCGAGGCCCGCGCCCAGCGGCGTGAGGTCCATTGCTTGTTCCACGAGGTTACTCTCCTCCTGCGCGCATCAATGCGCTTCGGCCGTATCCGGCCCAACCGATTGGCCCGTGAACACCATGCTGAGCATGAAGAAGATCACGGCTTGAACGAGACCGAAAAGGATCTCCAAGATTAGAAACACCGCCCCGACGAGCGGCAGATGCCCGAGAGCGAAGGCACCCAGGATGGGGCCGTTGAGCAGCACTTCGCCAGCAAACAGGTTGCCGAACAGTCGGAACGATAGCGAAATGATCACAAAGAGTTCAATGATGATGAAGACCGGCGCCAGGAAGGCGACCTGGGTCAGTTCACGGAAATGGCCCAGTGGGCCGTGCGACGCGATGCCGGAGGCGTGGATAACCACGAAGGCCGTCAGGGCCAGCGCGATGGTCATGTTGATGTCGGCGGTGGCGGGACGGAAAAGCGGGGCGGCAATGGTCTCCAGGTGGCCGTCCTCAACCACTTCGGACTTGATCCAGATGGTCCCGATACCCGGCAGCAGGCTGGTCCAGTTGGACACGGTGATGAA
Source organism: Chloroflexota bacterium (assembly GCA_965263175.1). Taxonomy (GTDB): domain Bacteria; phylum Chloroflexota; class UBA11872; order UBA11872; family UBA11872; genus UBA11872. The sequence continues at coordinate 763,968 of OZ253587.1, read as the reverse complement.
GACGAAGAAGGTGGCGCCGAAGGCAAACACACGCTTGGCATAGCGCGCCCCCACGGTGGACTCCACGAGATCCATCAGGAACTCGGTCACCATCTCCGCCACGTTCTGCAGGCCCTCTGGGATCAGGGCGGCGTCAGCGTCGCGGCGGATGCGCCGGGTGGCGAACCAAGCCAGCACCAGAATGCCAGCCATGGTGAGCCACATGGTGAACATGGAGTTGGTCACCGTGAACAGCCCGAGGGGTGTAGACCATGGGCCGGCCAGCGGCTCCGCGGCCGCGCTGACATGCGGGGCGAGTTCGGCGTGTCCCGACTCGGCGGCCATGCTCAGCGATTCTCCACGCGCTGCCAGCTAAAGATCAGGTACATCACGTACACGCTGGACGCCAAAGCAAGCAGAATTCCCCCGAGTAACAAGATGGGTGCGGTGCCCAACTGGTCATCAATCCAGCGTCCTCCCAGGATGCCGGCGACCATGAACGCGCCCACGATGAATCCGAACTCAAGCGCAAGCGCCGCAGATCGTAGCGCACCCACCAGGCCACGCAGCCCTCACGACTTTGTGAAAATGTTCACGTTCTCCGCGTCGGAAGTTTAGCAAAGGCCCATCGCCAGTCCAGCGCGACAGGTCGCGGCGCCGTTCGGCGTGTTGCGGAGCGGCGGCGCGCGGCTCTAGGCTTGCCTTGCGACGGGCCGCCGGGTCCGCGCCTGGTGACCCCATCGCCCCATGCTGCGACGCCCAAGTCGATCCCGCGTCACGGCGCGCACCCTGATTGTCGTCCTCACGCTGGCCGCCCTGTCGCTGGTGCTGGGGACGTGGCTGTACTCGGTCGTTCCCTAGCTAGAACCGGACACCCCGGCCCCGACGCTGTTGAGTCGGAGGCCAAGCAGCAGACGACTAGATGATGTCGGTTGGCAGCAGCGCCTCGCCGAGCCGCGTCGCCGGATCATCCACCAGCCGCCAGATTTCGCCGCCGAGCGCCATCGCGAAGACCGTCCGGTCTTCCACGTAGTTTGGCGAGGCGGCCACGCGCAGGACTGCCCGGTTACGCAGGTTGGGGTTGAACTCCGACCACCCTGCGCCGCCGTTGGACGACCGGAAGACCCCGCGGCTGGTCGCGGCGTATACGGTCGTGTCGTCGGCAAAGGTGGGTGTGGGGTCAATCCAGAGCACGGCGGTTTCGGCGTCGCCCGGATAGGTTCCGGACCACACGTCTTCGAACCGGGCCGTCGGGCGGAATACCTGGCTGGCCGTGGCGAACAGCCACGAGCGGTCTCTATCGGTGTAGGTGGCGGGGATCGCCAGCGACACCCAGGGCGTGTTGGTCTCGTGCTCCACGAACCGCTCAAACGAATCCCCGCCGTCGTAGCTGACATGCACGGCAGCGGCACCCTGACCGACGGTGCCAGCAAAGACCGCGCGGTCAACCTCGAAATTGGGTCCGGTGGCCAGCGCCACGACGGTCTCGCCGTCGAAGTCGTGCGCCAGCCGCTCCCAGGTCTCGCCGCCGTCGGCGCTTCGGTAAGTCAAGCCCAAGGCCCCGCCGGCAAACACGATGCGGTCGGTCGCGGAGCTGGAGGAAAAGGCCACGGCGCGCACGTCGTCCAGATCAAAGCCCTCCACCGCTTCGTCCCAGGTGTATCCGTGGTCGGCGCTTCGGAAGAGCCCGGCCTGCGTGGCTGCCAGCACGACGCCATCCTCCGCGAATTCCGGGGAGGCGGCGATGCCGGCGATGTCCAGATCGTTCAAGTCCTCGCCGCGCGCTTCCCACGTCACACCGCCGTCGGTCGAGACGTGCACGCCGCTGCCGGAGCCGCCGGCAAACATCGTTCGGTCGGTCTTGAAGTCGGGGGAGATGCCCAACGTGACCCAGTTCTGGCTGGTGATTCCCGTGTTACGCGGTTCCCAGGTCACGCCCAGGTCGCTGGAACACAGCAGCCCGGTGTGGAACGTGCCGGCCCAGAGCATCGTCGCCTCGTCCGTTGGAAGTAGAGCGAGCGTCAGAATCGACCCGTAGATGTCGTCCAGCGCGCGCGTTTCCCAGGTTTCGCCGCCGTCGGTGCTAACCACCACGCCCTGAGCGCCGGTACCCGCAATGATCGTCTGATCGTCGGCGAAAGCCGGGGAGATGCACACGGCGTTGACGGCCTCGTCGCCAACCTCCGGGACCTGGGCCCAGGTTCGACCGCCGTCCTTGGATACCCACAAGCCGCGCTCTTCGGTGCCGGCGACGATCGTCCGGTCGGCCGCGAAGTCCGGCGCCAGCGCCAGCGTTTGTACCGTGGCCGTGCCAAATTCGTCCCCACCCAACTGTTCCCAGGTGCGGCCGCCGTCGCTGGAGCGGCACACGCCGCCGTTGACGATGCCGGCAAAGACCATCTGGTCCGTGCGGAAGCCGGATGAGACGGACAGCGTCTGAATGGACAGCCCGGACAGCCCGACGTTGGAAGGGTTCCAACTGCGGCCGCCGTTCGTCGTGCGGTACACGCCGTCGCCGTCCGTGCCCAGCAGGGCGATGCGGTCGGTGGCGTACGACGGTGAGAGCGCCAAAGCCACGACGTTGGGAATCGCGCCCCAGAAGGACAGGCGGTTCCAGGTCTCGCCGCCGTCGAACGACTTGAACACGCCGCCCTGAACCGCGCCGGCAAAGGCGTTGTTGTCGCGGTCGTAGTCGGGCGAGACCGTAATGGCCTGGATGTACGGACTGGTCAGCTGGGCGTTGGAAATACGCCAGGTCTGGCCGTCGTCGTCGGACAGAAAGACACCGGACATGGTGCCGAGAAACAGGCGACGGCCGTCGGAATGCGAGGCCATCGCGATTGACGTCACCGTGCCGCCCTCTTGGCCGCCGACGCGATGCCAGCGATTGACGGCCGGGTCGATGGTTTCGACTTCAACCATGCGTTAGAGCCTCCGGACTCGCGGATTAACGAAGTGGAAAGCGCCGCCGCCGCCCCGACGAATCAACACCTTCTCGAAAAGACGCCCGCAGCATAAGACCCACGATGGGGCAGTGCGCGACCATCGCGGCTATCCGCAGTGTACGCAGCGGCGCTAGCCCTGAACAACCATTCTAAGGTTATCCGGGTCCGGCGGGAATCCGCAGTTCCTGGCCGGGGAAGATGCTGTTCGGATCGCTGAGGCTGTTTGCCGCCATCAGATCGTCGATGTTCACGCCGTACCTGACGGCAATGGCGCTGAGGGTGTCGCCAGGCTGAACCGCATACGGAGCGGGGGCATCCTCCTGCTGGGGAACCTCGGTGCCTTCGGGCAGGCGCAGACGCTGGTCCACGTCCAGATTGTCAGGGTCGGGAATATCGTTGAGTTCCACGATCACGGCAACCGGCACGTCATAGAGATCGGAGATGCCAGTGAGAGTCTCGCCGGGCCGCACCACGTGGGTCGCCGGTGTAGGGGCCGGCGTTGGCGTAGGCGTGGGAACCGGCGTCGGGTTGGCCGTGGGCGTGGGTGACAGCACCACGATCGGAACTCCGACTTGCGCGGCCTCCGGCGTGGTGATTGGCGTCGGGACCGGCACCGAGGTCCACAGTGGCTGCCCGGCCGTCGTGCTGCCGGCCGCCGACGCGGCAGCCCGATAGCCGTCTTCCTGCCAGGCCAGAATCCGCCAGGCGATCAGGACGGCGGCCAGCAGCAGCGCAAGGCGCACATAGCGAACCCAGTGACGATCCAGCGGCTGCATGGCGTCTGGCCCCGTAACTTTGGCCCAGCGCAATTCGGGCTGGGCGGGTGCGCCGGACTCGACGTCGCTCACCATCCGAATGCCATGTACAGATCATTCACGTTGGTGCCGGTCGGCCCCATCTGGACCAGGTCGCCGCAGCACTGGAGGTAGCTGTAGGAGTCGTTGGCCGCCAGCGCACGTGCACAATCGGCGCCGGTGGCGTGCGCGCGTTCGAGCGTGCTGCCGTCGATCAGCCCCCCGCAGGCGTCGGTAGGTCCGTCAGTGCCGTCCGTGGCCAGGGCAAATACGGCGGTGTTGGGCTCGCCGGACAGCGCCTGGGCCGCCGCGACCGCGAGCTCCTGACTACGGCCCCCACGGCCGTCACCACGCACGGTCACCGTGGTCTCGCCGCCGAAGATTGCGCAACCCGGTCGCCGCACCGGTCGTCCGCTGCGGGCAATGTCTATCGCAGCGCCGGCGATCAGCTTGGCAATCTCCCGCGCCTCGCCTTCAACGCGTGACGTAAGGAACTGCGCGTCAAACCCCGCCGCCGCGGCGGCCGCGGCGGCGGCCAGACCCGCGCGGGCGTTGTCGGCGATCACCAGGTTGGTCACCCGTTCGAACAGTGGATCGTCGGGTTTGGGTGTTTCGGGCAAACCACCGAGTGCCCCGAGTTCCAGCCGCTCGCGGATCGAGGCGGGCGCCGCGGCCCGCAGGTCGAATGCATCCAGCGCGGCCAGCGCGTCGGCGTAGGTGGTTGGGTCGGGTGCCGTGGGACCGGACGCGATGACATCGATCGGGTTGCCGACCACGTCGCTGACGAGCAGCCCGATCACCCGTGCCGGGGCGGCGGCCGCCGCCAGCAGGCCACCGTGATATCCGGACAGGTGCTTCCGAATAGCGTTCATCTGATTGATCGTGGCGCCCGAGCGCAGCAGTTGGTCGGTCACGTCCTGCAGTTCGCGCAGGGTGATTCCTTCCGGCGGACATGGCGTCAGGGCGGACCCGCCACCGGAAATGACGCAGAGCACCAGGTCCCCGGCGCTCGCTGCGCAGGCCGTATCGAGCAAGCGTCGAGTGGCCGCCTGACCACGCGCATCGGGTACCGGATGACCCGCTTCCACGATCTCGACCTGGCCCGCCGGAGATGCGTAGCCGTCCTTGGTCACCACCAGTCCGCCCTGTACGCGGTCGCCCAGGATGTCCACCAGCGCCGCCGCCATGCGCGGGCTGGCTTTTCCCGCGCCCAGCACGATCACGCGACGGACATCGTCGTCGGGAACGTGAAGACGCCCGACCTGGATTCCGCCGGCGGTGAGCGCAACGGTTTCGCGCACGGCGGTCGCGGGATCCACGGCGGCAATGGCCGCCCGCCCGATCGCCATGATCGTGGCGCGCATCCGTTCGTCACGCACGGGCGGCGGCTCCATCTCCGTCAGCTACCCCAACCAGTGTAGGCAGCGCTTCAGGCCGAGCGCGCGCAGTACGCCAGCCCGACCAAGTCCGGGCCGACGTGCGCGCCCATGACTGGCGTGAATCCGGTGACGTAGAGATCGTCCGGCGCCATTTCCCGCCGGATCTGTTCGGCGAGCTGATGCGCCTCATCCACGGCGGCCGCGTGGTGGACGGCCACGCCCAGGTAGCTCGCACCCCGCGCCGCCCGCCGCACGTGCCGCACCAGGGCGCGCAGAGCCCGCGCGCGCGAACCGAAGGCGGCCCGAAAGCGGATACGCCCGTGCCGCATGCCAAACATCGGCGTGGACGGCAACGCGTCGGCCACCCGCGCCACCACCCACGGCACGCGGCCACCGCGCGCCAGATATTCGAGGGACCCGAGCAATGCCACGATCCCGCTGTCGTCGGCCGCTTGCGCCACCGTCCGCTCGACCGTGGACAGGTCGGCCCCGGCGCTGGCCGCACGCGCGCCCAGCAGCACTGGAAAGCCATGCGCCATGGTCGCCGCGCCCGTCTGGATAACGCGGACCTCTGGCGGACTGTTGAAGTCGCGGGCCGCCATTTCGGCCACCTCGGTCATTGCGGAGATGCGCCGCGGGATGGTGGCGCACAGAACGTCCATTCCGGCGGCGTGCGCCTTCGCGAACTCAGCGGCGTAGGCCTTGGGCGATGTGGAGCTGGTGGTTGGCAGCGTGGGGTCCGTGGCCAGGCGCTTCCAGAACGCCTCGTTTGTTATGTCAACGCCGTCGTGCAGCTCCTCGCCGTTCCAGACCAGCACCGTGGGCACGATGGCGATGCCATGGGCCTCGATCTCATGGGAGGGAAGGCAGGCGCTCGAGTCGGTGACGAGCCGGACGCGCCGGACGCGGTCACGGTCCGTCGCGGTCAAGCAGGATCCTCCGCCAGAGCAGCGTGGCCGTGGACACGTCGTCCGGCGCGTTCGACTTGCGGTATCCCACCAGGCGGGCGGTGATCAGGACTCCCACCAGCGTCCAGGCCGTGAGGCTTAGCGCTATGTCCGCACCGGTCAGGCTGAGCACGATCGCCGTGGCAAAGAACCCGATCAGGGCGCCGGGGGCGGAGTCCTTCAGGATCGCCTTACCCAGCACCAGCCCGGCAAAGGCCAGTGCCATGTGCCAGGCGCCCAGCGCGGCCAGCGCGCCGCCGGCCGGCCCGATACCCCGCCCGCCGCGAAAGCGCAGCGTGAAGGGCCAGATGTGCCCGGCCACGGCCACCACGCCCGCGACGGCTGAAACTTCGTAGGTGGCCAGTCGCTGCGCGATGAAGATCGCCAGCGCCGGTTTGAGCGCGTCGGCCAGGCCCGCCAGCGCCCCTCGCACCATGCCCACCCGTTCGATCGCCGCGGAGCCGCTGACGCCGCCCGAACCCTCCGCCAGCAGGTCATGTCCCGCCAGGCGGCCGGCCAGGTACGCGAACGGCACCGACCCGATGACATAGGCGATCAAGACCGCAAGCAGGGTTGTCATTGGCCGTTCCGGGGCGCCGCCGGCTCGCGGGTCCGGTTGCGACGCACGCCAACGCTGTCACGAGAGACCGAGTACACGCTGGGAATGGTCTGCAGGCGCCGCATCAGACGCGCCATCTGGCCCACGCTGCCCATGCCCACCGTGATCCGCATGGTGGCCTGGCGCCGCCGGTTGGTGTGCACCTGTGCCGACGAGATGTTTAATCCCTCATCCCGGATCACCCCGGTCACGTCGTGGGCCAGACCCTCCCGGTCGTCGGCTTGAACGCGAATATGCACGGGCAGCAACTGGCTCGTCTCATCGATCCACCAAACTCCAACACTCGCGCCAGGCAGCCGCGTCCCGATCCGGCAGCGAGGCCGATGGACTTCGATCGCATCGTCCACAACCGTGCCGCTGATCTTCATCCCCGGGCTCGGCTTGCAGCAGGCGCCCAGCCGGATCGGCAGGTCCAGGTCCGCGCCTACCAGTTGTCCGCCCCACTCCACCTCGACCAGCCGCTCGGGTTCATTCACGTTCTGGACATTGGCGCAGCTCAGTCGGTGCACGCTGATCCCGTGGCCGCGGGTAATGAAACCCACGATGTCGTCGCCGGGCAGCGGATTGCAGCACGATGCGACGCGCGTGAGCAGATTGCCGACCCCCAGCACGCGGACCAGGGGCTGCACGTCGCGCACGTCCGGCGCGTCCGTCGGCAGTGGCTCAACGTCCGCCTCCTCGACTTCCTCGGTCAGCTTGAGCCGGTTGATAACCTGCGCGACCGTGGTGGCGCCGTAGCCCACACCGGCCAGCAGGCTGTCGATGTCGAGGTAGCCCAGGGCGGCAGCCACCGGCTGCAGACCCTCTCCCGGAAGCTGTGCGATGCGGCCTTGGCCAACCCGCCGCAATTCGCGTTCCAGCAGCTCCTTGCCGGACTCGATGTTCTCGGCGCGCTGGCGCCGCTTGAACCACTGCCGAATCTTGTCCCGCGCGTGCGCCGTGTGGACCAGCGACACCCAGTTGCGGCTGGGCCCCTGGCTGTTGCTGCTGGTCAAGATCTCCAGCACGTCGCCGTTCCGCAACTGGTATTCCAGGGGCATTAGGCGGCCGTTGACCTTGGCGCCGATGCAGGTGTGGCCGATGTCCGTGTGGATGCGGTAGGCGAAGTCAAGCGGCGTGCTGCCAGCCGGGAAGTCCTTGATCTCGCCGCGCGGCGTGAAGACGAAAACCGTGTCGCTGAAGAAGTCGGTCTTCACGGCGTCCACAAAGGACCCAGCCGTCTCCTCGTCGGCCTGCCAGGTCAGGATCTGCCGCACCCAGGCGAGCTTCTCCGAGAAGTCCTCTTCGCCGTCCTGGTCGCCGGACTTGTAGCGCCAATGCGCCGCCACTCCGAACTCGGCCGCCACGTGCATCTCGTGGGTTCGGATCTGGATTTCGATCGGCCGCGCGTCCGGCCCCAGCACCGCCGTGTGCAGTGAGCGGTAGCCGTTTTCCTTGGGCGACGAGATGTAGTCGTCGAACTCCGTCTGAATGTGTCGCCACGCGCCGTGGACGACGCCCAACGCCGAGTAGCAGTCGTGCACATCGTCCACGATCACCCGGACGGCCAGGATGTCGTAGACCTCGTCCAGCGGAACGTTCTTGCGCTGAATCTTGCGCTCGATGCTGTAGACGTGCTTGATGCGGCTCTGGATCAGCGCATCGGTGCCGGCGTCGTCCAGGGCCTGGCGCAGCCCGCCAGTGACCGACTGCACGACCTCCTCGCGAGCGGCCCGCTCCGCCAGCAACCAGCTGGCGATCTCGCGATAGCGCTCGGGCTGCAACAGCTTGAAGGCGTGATCTTCGAGTTGCCAGCGCCACTCCTCGATTCCCAGCCGCCCCGCCAGCGGCGCGAATATTTCCAGGGTGTCGCTGGCATAGCGGGCACGCTTCTCGGGCCGGTAGACGGACGCGGTCTGCAGGTTGTGCAGACGGTCCGCCAGCTTGATCAGCACCACCCGGATGTCGCGCGCCATGGCCAGAAAGACCTTCCGCAGGTTCTGCGCCTGGCGGTCGTCCAGGCTGACGACCGTGATGTCGTCCAGCTTGGTCACGCCGTCCACCAACTCCGCCACGTTGGCGCCGAACCTGGATCGGATCGTTCCGATATCCACGTCGGTGTCTTCCACGCAGTCGTGCAGCAACGCGGCCGCGATGGTGCTGGGATCCAGATGCAGGTGCGTGAGCATTCGCGCCACGCTCATCGGGTGCTGCACGAACGGCTCGCCGGTAAGGCGGAACTGACCCTCGTGGGCGCGCTCGGCCAGTGCCGTGGCCTTGTGGATCAGGCGCTCGGCGGCGGGCAGGTCATCGGCCGGCGTGTAGGACCGAACCGCCTCGAGCAGGTCGTCCAGCGTGGTCTCCGCCCGGCCCGCGCCAACCATGGGCGCCAGCGTGGCCGTGACCGATGAGGGCACCGTAACTCCTCTATCCGCCGCTAGACCGGCCGCAGCCGGATGTCGTCCACGAGCAGCTGCAACCGGGTCTCGCCACGGTAGGTACGCAGACCCAGCCTGAACGCCACGTCCACGCAGCGGCCGCTGGCCAGCGCCCCGTGCAGTTGGCCATGCCGGAACCAGATGGCCTCCACATTGCGCGCCAAGTCCTCGAACCGCAACGCCACGTGGTCATCACCGACGAGTCGGGTGTTTTGGATACGTACATTCTCTACGACCAGCCGCGGCTCTTCATGCGCCTGACCCCAGGGACCAAGCGAATCAAGCCCCTGGTACGTCTCCCAGGTGATCGTGCGCGGATAAACGCGACCATCGGCGCGCAGCCGCGGGCCGGTAACGGCCGGGGTCTCGCCCGTGGCGAGGTCCTGCGCCAATCCGCGCCGCAACGCCGCAACGTTGTGCGGCAGTACCGAGAAGCCCGCGGCAGCCGCGTGCCCGCCCCAGTTCTCCAGCCGGGCGCTTTGTCGCTTCAGGAGATCGCAGAGGTTGAAACCATCCGGAGCACGCGCCGAGCCGCGAACCAGCCCGTCGATCTCGGCGCCGATGAACGCGGGAGCGCCAAACTCTTCACAGAGACGCGAGGCGACCAGCCCGCAGACCCCCGGGGCAAACCCCGGATCGGCGGCGAAGATGACCGGGCTGCCCTTCACCATGGCGCGCGCCGCGTCAACCACGTCCTGCGTCAGGCGCCGCCGCTCGGCGTTCAGATCGCTCAGTTCGTCGGCGAGCTCGCCAGCCCGCACCGGATGCCGAGCCATCAGCAACTCCAGCGCAAGCTGCGCGTGCGCCAGCCGCCCGGCAGCGTTGAGCCGGGGCGCCAGCGCAAAGGCAATATCGTCGGACGTGATCGTCTCCACCGGACGCCGGGCCGCCTCGCCCAGCGCCCGCAGGCCCGCACGGGGCGAAGCCCGCATCCACGCCAGGCCATCCACGACGAACGACCGGTTCTCGTCGCGCAGCGGCGCCATGTCGGCCACGGTTCCCAGCGCCACCAGGTCCAGAAACCGCTCGGGATCGGGCAACTGCTCGGGAAACTCCTCGGCCAGCGCCTGCACCAGCTTGTAGGCCACCCCCACCCCGGACAGACCGCCGAACGGATAGCCGGAGCCCGGCGCATTGGGATTCAGCAGGGCCACGGCCTGTGCGGGCCGAATGTCCGTTGGGTGATGGTCGGTCACGATCACGTCCAGACCCGCCGCGGCGGCGCGCGCGATTTCGTCGTGCGCCGTTGCGCCGCAGTCGGCGGTGATCACCAGCGTCGCGCGGTCAGCCGCCACGGCGTCGATCGCGCCGGCGTTCAGCCCATAGCCCTCGGCTATGCGCTCGGGGATGTAGGGAAAGGCGTCCAGGCCAAGCGCCTCGGCGGTCTCCAGCAGCATGGCGGTCGCGCTGACCCCGTCCACGTCGTAGTCGCCATAGATGCAGACCCGTTCGCGCTGGTGTATCGCCTGGGCGATTCGCGCCACCGCCAGGTCCATCTCGTCCAGCAGATACGGATCGTGCGGTGGCAGCGGTCCGAGGAGGAACTCGTGCACCTTCGCAGCCGTGTCGTGCCCGCGGTTGTGCAGCACCTGTACGGCCAGCGGTGGGAGTTCGCTCACCGCGCCAAAGAGTGCGGCCGGTGCGCGCGGCGCGATGTCCCAGACCGCCCCGGTGAGACTGCGCGTGGGATCATGGCGAGTGACGGACACGGCGTCAGCCTAGCGAGTCGCCCGCCCGCGGCGCGATACGCTGTGGCGGACTGGCCCGCGCTGGGAGCGGTTGCATGAACTTTGGAATCATCGGCGCCGATAGCACGCACACCGAGAACTTCGCCGGAATCATCAACCGCGGGCTAGCCGGCCCGCGCATGCGGGTCACCAAACTTTGGGGCGCCAACGCCACCCAGGCCCGCGCCAAGGCGGCGGACACCGGGGTCGACGAGGTGGTTAGCGCGCCCGAAGAGGTCATGCAGGGCGTCGACGCCGTTTTCGTGCTCAACCGCTGGGGCCCCGACCACTTCGCGCCGGCCATGCAGGCCGTGGACCGCGGGCTGCCGCTGTTTGTGGACAAGCCACTCTGCGACGACCCGCGGGAGGCGGTCACGCTGGTGCGAGCGGCCGCCAAGTCGGGCGTGCCGCTGATGTCAGCCTCGGCCGTCCGCTACGACAGCGCCTTTCGGCAACTGCTTGAGCGCCTTCCCAGCTTGGGCCGCACGCGCTCGATCATGTTCACCCTGCCCCAGAACTGGCAGCTGTACGGAGTCCACGCGGTGGACGTGATGCACGCGGTGTTCGGCGTCGGCGCGGTGGACGTGACGTCGATCCGCAACGAGTCGGGCGACGTGGTGACCATCCGCTGGCCCGACGGCCGAGCGGGTATCGCCAACCAGGTTCGCGACGCCTGGATGGGGATGCTCTGCGTGGCGATTGGCGAGAACGGCTGGACGCACGCCGACATGCACGAGGACGACACCATCGACGGGTTCCGGCGTATGTACCTGGAGACCATCACGCAGTTCCTGGCGATGCTGGACAGCGGCAAACCGCCCATCAGCGACGAGGAAATGGTGGATGTGATCCGGGTCGTGGCGGCGGCCGAACGCTCCGCCACGTTGCAGGCCCGCTGCGTGCCGCTGAGCGAGATGCCGGCGCTTTAGCCCAGCCATCCAAACACGTAGAGACCGACACCGGCCCCGACCGCGGCGCCGATGGCCGCGCCGAAGACGATCGCAACCAGCAGCCACATGGCGCTGCCGCCCGGCGCGGATGACTGGGGCGCCCTGGGCGCGGCCTCGCGACGCAGCGACGCCGGATTGGGCGATAGCGGCTCGATGACCGGCTTCGGCCGACTCACAAGTGGCCAGTTCCGCATACGTCGCCCCGGCGCGCGGTCGCGTTATCCCTGGAACCGGGGATCGCCCAGCCCCGGAAGTCGTACGCCCAGCGACCTCGTTCAGGCATGGCGGAGGCTATCACCCGTCCCGGTTTGGTCTGACTGGCGACTGTGGACTGGCGGGGAACCTACGCGGCGCGCGCGGCGGCCTCCGCAAACGCCGCGGCAGCCCGCTCCACCACGTCCGCCAGACGAGCCAGGGCCGCCCGGCGGCTGCGCGTGTCCACGATCACGGCCCGACCCCGCGACAGCTGCACAACCGGACCCGGAACCTCGCGGTCCAGGTCTGACGGCAGCTCGAAAACAACCGACTTGCGCCCCGTCACGGCCCGCCCCAGCGCCAGCGCCGAGGCCCGCCCGCTGGCGTCCCAGAGACGTTCGGCCAGTTCGCCGCTTGCCGCCCGCATGCTGCGCGCCCGCCGCGCCAGGTCGGCCGTATCCCAGCAATGCCTGGCTTCCGCCGAGGCCAACCAACGCTCCGCGCAGCCGAACCCGAACTCCGCCTGCTCGAGAATGACGAGCAGCCGCTCAAGCGTCTCCGCGTCGCGCAGCGCCGCACCGCCGCGGATGAATTTCGTGGCCGCGCGCAGGGCCGCCAGGCCAAAGTTGACCTCGTTCGCGCCGCGCGCGTCCCTGTCCGTCACGAATACGACGTTTACCAAATCCGGAACCGAAGGTCGAAGCCTCACGGTCGGGGGGTCGGGCCGCAAGACGCCATACAGGCAGAACGCATCCCCGATGGCTGGAAACGCGCCGCTCCAGCCACGACTCAGGTCGATGTCGATTGGTTCCAGCTGATCCGGGCCAGCGGCCCGGGCCATGCCTTGAGAATCGACGGCCTGAATCACGCCAACCCCCGCGTCTCCAAAGACGGGAGCGAGCGCCAACCGCCCTGCGGCCGTATGTTTCCGGAGTGCCGCCACAGCGCTGGCTGGCTCGCGATCGGCCCCGACGTCAAGCGTGACCCCAGCCGATTCGGCGGCGGCGAACAGCGTGGATATCGGTCGGGTGTCCCGGAGCGTCCGGGCGTCCAGCGTCTCGCTCCAGGGCAGGCAAAACGCCTCGCCCGAGCGCGTGACCAACGAGTCGACCGACCGCTCGATCCCCATCGCGCCCAGCGCCGCTCGCAGCGCGTGAAAGTACATGGCGCCGGCCAGCCGGTCCGATGGCCAGCCCGCCAGCCGCGCCGCCGCGGTCATCAGCGGCCGCCGATCAGTTCGACCACGACGTCCAGCACGGCCGACGCCACTTCGGCCTTGCTCGTCAGGGGAATCTCCACGTCTGGACGGTCCGGCCGAATGATCGTAACGGCGTTGGTCTCCGTGGCGAAGCCTCGGTCCGAACCCGCCACGTCGTTGACGACCAGCGCGTCTAGTTCCTTCGCGTGCAGCTTGGCCCTGGCGTTTTCGAGGTGGTCGTTGGTTTCCGCCGCGAATCCGATGCGCAGGAAGTCGCCGGATAGCGATTGCAGCAGATCCGGGTTTTCGATCAGGTCGATGCCCGCCGGCTCTCCGCCGCGCTTCAACTTCACGTCGGAGGTCATGGCCGGGCGGTAGTCACCCACGGCGGCGTTCATGATTAGCGCGTCGCAGCCCTGCACGGCCTCTCGCAGCGCCTGCAGCATTTCCTCGGCGGATTCGACCCGCGTGGTTTCCGCGCTGACCGGCGGGTCCTCGGTTCCCGAGCCCAGCACCAGCCGGGTCGTGGCCCCGCGCTCGATAGCCGCGCGCGCCAGTTCAACGCCTTGCCGACCGCTGGCCGGATTGCCGATGAAGCGCACCGGGTCCATGTACTCCCGCGTGCCGCCGGCGGACACCACCAACACCCGCTCCTTCAGCGGCCCGTTGCGTCCCAGGGTCTCGCGGATAACGTCCAGCAGCACCGGGGTGTCCGGCAGCCGGCCCTGCCCCTGCGCGCCCGACGCAAGCCGGCCGCTGGCGGGCTCGATGAGGCGCACGCCGCGCCGTCGCAGCGTCGCCAGGTTGTCCTGCGTGGCGGGGTTGGCGTACATGCCGGGTTCCATGGCCGGCGCAACCACAATGGGGGCCTGGGTGGCCAGCGCAATGGCCGATCCAAGGTCGTCCGCCTGCCCATGCGCCAGCCGCGCGATGCCGTTGGCCGTCGCCGGCGCCACCACCACCACGTCCGCGTCCCGAGCCAGGCGCACGTGTGCGATTTCATGCTCGGCGGTCATCGCGGCGTCCGCCGAATACACCGCCCGCTGTGTGAGTGCCTGGAAGGTCAGCGGACCCACGAAGTCTGCGGCCGCCCGCGACAGCACCACGTCGACTTCCGACCCTGCCTGCGTGAGCTTGCTGGCCAGGTCCGACGCCTTGTAGGCCGCGATGCCGCCCGTGACGTACAGCACCACGCGCGCGCCGTTGAGCACGCTCACGCCGCCGACTCCCCGGCCTGCTGGATCAGCCACAAGCCGCGCAGCGTCAGGTCCAGGTCCACGATCTCGAACAGCCCAACGTCCTGCACCACGACGGGCGCCTGGCCCCCCGTCGCGATGGCCCGATAGTCGGCGCCCAACTCGGACTGCAAGCGCTCGATCAGCCCACGCACCATCTGGACGTATCCCCAGTAGACCCCGGATTGCATGGAAGCTCTGGTCTCCATTCCGACCAGACGCGCCGGCCGCGCCAGGACGATCGACGGCAGCTGCGCGCCAGCGGCGGTCAGCGCCCGCGCGGTGTTCTGCATGCCCAGCGTAATGATCACGCCGGCCAGACTGCCCGCTGGGTTGACGATGTCGAACGTGGTCACGCTGCCAAGGTCCACCACGATGGCGGGCGCCTGGTAGATATCGCGGGCCGCCAGGGCGTTCGCCACCCGGTCAATGCCAACCTGCGCCGGACGATCCACGGCCAGGTCAATCACCCGCACATCCCGCGAGCGGGCGATCAGCGGCTCGCACCCGGCGGCGGACCGGACCGCGGCGGCGATGCGCTCCGTCAGGGCGGGCACGACGGAGCCGACAACGGCCGCTTCGATCCCAGTCACACCGTGATGGACCAGCATGGCGCACAACAGGGCCTCGTGCTCGGCGGCGCTTCGGTTGAGGTCGCTATGCACCGCCCAGCGCGCGCCCAGGTCCTCACCATCGAACACGCCGAATTTGGTGTCGGTGTTGCCGACGTCGACGACCAGAACCATGGACAATGCTCGCCTAGCCGTCGCGGCTATCATATCGTTGTCTATGTCCAGGCTCGCACCCATGGTCGACCTGCCGTCTCCGCTCCGTCTCACCCACATGACGTGGCCAGAGGTTGAGCGCGCCCGCGACGGCGTGGAACTGTTGATGATCCCGATCGGCTCCATTGAGCAGCACGGGCCCAACACTTCGCTCGACACCGACCTGGTGATCTGCGAGGACCTGACCCTGCGCCTGGCCGAGCGCTTCCATCCCCGCCTGCTCGTGGCTCCGACCATGCCCTACGGCATGTCGACCTATCACATGGGCTTCCCCGGCACGATCACGCTGCGGCCCCAGACCTTCCTGCACGTGCTGGAAGACAACCTGACATCCCTGCTGCACCACGGGTTCAAACGCTTTCTGCTGACCAACTGGCACAGCGGCAACACGTCGATCATGACCCTGGCCATGCAGACCCTGCCCACCCGCCTGCCGCTGGACTTCCTGGCCGCCATCTCGCTCTACAACCTGGAGGACGACGAACTGGAGGCCGAGATCGTCAAGTCCCCCACCTCCGGCCACGCCTGCGAACTGGAAACCGCCGAGCTCATGGCCCTACGCCCGGACCGGGTCAAGACCGACAGCCTGGCGCCGGGCGACCTGAGTCCGCGCGGCAGCCGCCTGCGCCAGCGTTTCTGGCGACGCTCCATCCGCCGCAGCCACGACTTCTCCGACTTCTCCGCCAACGGCGCCGTTGGCGACGCCACCCTGGCAACCGCCGAAGACGGCTGGCGCATGCTGAACGTGATCGAGGAACGCGCCGACAAGCTCATCACCACCCTGCTCGATTCGCCCGACGACCTGCTGGCCCGCGGCCGCATCCCCGGCTGGCGCCACGAACTGGCCAACCGATGAGCGACCCCACCACCTACGCGCTGCACAAGATGTCCTGGCCGGAGGTGGCCCAGGCCTCCGAGAGCGTGGAATTGGTGCTCATTCCCATCGGCTCCACCGAACAACACGGGCCGCACCTGGGGCTGGGCCAGGATCACCTGATCGCACACGCCTACTGCGAGCGCGCCGCCGAACGGCTGGCCCCGCGACTGCTCGCCCTCCCCGCCATCCCCTGGGGCATTTCCGACCACCACATGAACTTCCCCGGCACGATGACCCTGCGCCCCGAGACGTTCCTGGATCTGCTGGAAGACATCATCGTCTCGATGCGCCACCACGGCTTCCGCCGCTTTCTGATCGTCAACGGCCACGGCGGCAACCGGGCGCTGATGTCAGTCGCCGTGCAGGACCTGGGCTTCCGAATGGACATCGACTTCCTGGGCTGCGTGGGCCACTACACGCTAGGAGACGATTCGTCCTTGAAAGCCATTGCGGGCGAGATTCCCGGCGGCCACGCCTGCGAAATGGAGAGTTCCCACGACTACTACCTGGCGCCGGACCTCATCCGCGAGGAGGCGCTGGCCCTCGGCACTCTGGACGCGGCTTTCATGGCCATGTTGGCGCCTCTCAAGGAGCTCGAGCTGGAGTGGCCCAACGCCATGAACGCCCACACGCCATCCGGCGCCCTGGGCGACGCCCGCAAAGGCGCCCGCGAAGTCGGCGAACGCCTCATTGAATCCTCCATCGACGAACTCGCCGAAATCCTCGAAACCCTCCGCGACTCCCCCCGCTGGAACGGCCCCCCACACGGCCAGGTGCACGTAACGCGCAAAGCCTGAGTCTCAAGCGCGTGGGTGAGCACGCAAAGCTGTTGTTGCCAAGCGGAGACTCGAACTTCCCGCGGCACAGGTGCCGAATAAGATCTCGGTGATGTGCTCGGGGATAGACGATTTCCGGGACTCAACGAGTTGACGTCACGGGCAACCGCCGCACTTGCGGCCATGTTTACGCCGCTGGACGCACTCTCCGACCACCAGCGGGAGTCCAGCCTGCGCGCAATGAACTGTCAGGCCGTCGCGGCATCCGGCTTCGGACGGACTGGTTTCAGGCGGATTCCTGGCGGCCGTTGCCTTGCTGCTCGGCGCATCGAACGTCCACATCGGCAACATCACAGCCCTGCCGCCAATCTTGCAGCCAATTCAGTTGCTCGCCGTTGTTCTCATCGAGCGCCTGCGCAAGGTTGGGCGCGGGTATCGGCCCCATTCTCGGAGGCGTATTCGTGGACTTCATCAGCGTGCGCCATTTTGAGATCGCCATCGAGTGGGTCGACCCAGTTCGAAGCGTCAAGTTTCCCGCAGTTTTCCTAGTGGGTTACGACTTTCTGTTCGCCCTGGCTTCTGCCTTTGGTCTGGTCACGCTGAGCGTCCTGGGATGCGTACGCGAGGAAGACGAGTCGAACCGCGACGCCGTGATGAGTGAACTGGCGGCTCAGACTCGGGAGAACTTGCAAGTCCTCAATTCAGTTCCCGGCATGAACGTGATAGCCAGCTTGCCGCTCACGACTCCCCGGTACATTCCGGCGGTTGTCGATCTGGACGTGGAGGCTGGTGTGACGGCCTATCAGCTGGCGGCCTCAATCCGTTCAGTAGCTACCACAGCCGCGCGGAGTGGCGCCACAGCGAAGCCGGTTCAAGATCAGGCCACCCAAGCCACTTCCCGCGTGGCCCGCGACACTGAGCAGGTCGGCCGGAACACACCGGCGCTAGCGTTTGGTGCCGTCCAAGGGGCAATCCAAGCCGCCGTGGATACCGGCCTGAGCGCAGGCCGCTTGTATCAAGCGTCGATCACCGGCGGCGTTTCAGCCGGCGAACGCGAGCCGGAAGATCCGTTGGACCTGATTCGTGGGGCAATCCATGGCGCTATTCACGGAGGAAGCGATGCCGGACTTCCAATGGGTGTGGTTGCCTCGAGCGTCATACGAGCCGTTCAACATACAGCGCCCGAATTGCGCCCATCCGAACACGAAGCTGCCAGCTTTGCCGCACAGACCGTTGTCGAAGCCGCCGAAGTTCTGCCAGCGACCTGTCGCAAACAGGTCACGGACGCTGTCGTCCACGCCCTCGTTCACGCCACCGACGACAAGCGGCCCCACGACGACAGCCCATCGGCGAGGTAACCCAGCACTTCCAGAGAGCGACGACACATCTTCCTGAGCCGATCAGCCAATCACAACCCTAGGGCATTGCGTTTGGTTTCCGGTCCCTGTGTTCGTAGAATCCATTTGGTTAGTTCGGAGTAACTTTCCGAGGTGAACTCTACGTGACCCAAGAACGCTTGCCTGCAGGTCTCGTACCCGGTAGTGGAACTATTAACTTTGACGAGGAAACCGTACCCGAGGCATTGCGACAGGAGCACACGCTCACGGCAGGTCACTGGGGCGTGCTTCACGTATTTGAAGGTGATCTTGCGTACATTACCTTGAATCCGCCTACTGAACTACAAGTCACAGCACCGGATCTCCTGACTATTCCGCCAGAGATACCCCACCGGCTCGAAATCAACGGCCCCGTGCGCTGCCGTATCGACTTCTTTCGTCAATTGGAGAAAGGCAAATCAATTCGCACACCTGGCACATTCGCCGATGACGACGTGCGACTGAGCTTACAACGATGCGAAGCAAACGGTGACTTTGGCGAGACGTTCTACGAGCATTTCTTAAAGTCGTCTCCGGAGGTGCCGAAGCACTTCGCAGCCACAAACCTCGAGCGTCAGCGTAAGGTCCTCCGTGACTCCGTGTATTTGATGGCCAGCCACGACGTCGCAAGCGAAGAGATGCGACTCAAACTGGATTCTCTCGGCACTACCCACGGTCGAGATTGCCGCGACATTCATCCAGCGCTGTATGAGCATTGGCTGGATAGCGTCTGTGCGACGGTCAAGGCGCTTGATCCCGAATGGAGCGTCGAACTTGAACGCAAGTGGCGTGTGCGTATGCGTCCGGGCATGCAGATCGTAATGGCGGCTTATTGACGTTCGCCGGAAGCTCGGTTCTAGCTAACGGACTGCCCAACACGCGTCGCGATCGCGACGCATCACCCAGAAGTCGCATCGCGACTCAGCTTCGTCGCCGGAGATCCATGAGTCGCTTGTCCACGGCGTTCATTCTGTTCTGCCTGGCGCTGCGCAAGCCATGGAACGCGTTGCAAGAATGTTCGAGGACTTGACTCCGAAGCCTGCTCTACGCTGATTGATTCTGGATTGGCGCGTTTCCCATCCTCGACGAGCGTCACGGTGACTTGATTTCTGCGAAGCATCGGCAAGGTGATCCGAGCTTCGCGACTTCCGTGAACCTGGTCGCCAGCGTGCGCAAGTCCGATCGGCGCTATTTCAGCCTCGTCTGTGAAATCACTAGAGCCGCCACGAAACCCACTCACTGTCACCAGAGGCGCGACCGCATCTCAGACCTTCGTCTGTTCAAAGGTCGGCGCCAGCGCCGCGGTCCTGGGAAAGAGCGAATTCGATCTATCAGGCGCACACTCCCCCGTTCACCCGGTGCGTGACCCGTTCGCACAAAGCAGGTCAAGGCCATCTACTCCTCGACAACTGAATTAACGTTGCACACGGACAAACTGCAATGTCCACCGGCTCGCGTTGTCACTGGACAGAATCTGAAGAGCAATCGCGGTCTTGACCGGACCGATTAGCGCGGTTCCGTCGTCCATGGCGAATTGCGCTGTGCCGCTTGCGACTGACTCCGAGGGAGAGGAGGACTCCTGGCCAGCTCCGGGTGTTGCCGCCCCCGAGTTACCGCCAACAGAACTCCAGACAATCTGGACGATTCCAAAATTGAGGATGACGCTAAAGGTCACATAGAAGCTCTCACCCAGCGGCAACGAGACGATCGAACTCTCCGAGCCTTGTCCGCGCCGGGTTCGGCCGCCATCGCTGGCGACTTCGGTTGCGTAGTCGTCAAGCGCAAACGCCTGGGTCTGAATCGGCTGGCCATCCGACCCAGCGCCAGGGAGCGGTGGTAGCGCGGGATTAGGCGTCGCTTCCGGTGCAGCCGGCGGCGCCGTGGTAGGCGCGGGTTCAGGCGTGGGCGTCGAGACCGGTTCGGGGCTCGACTGCTCGCACCCAGAGAGGAGCAGCGCGCTTGCGACAACGATCAGCAGAGTGCGCCGCGCAACCCCAGCCCTCACGTATCCAGCCTCAATCCGGAATGGATGTAACGGATTCAAGCACCGCGATCGGAGAGGCCTGTACGCCGCAATTCCGCCCAAGTGATCGTAAGGTCGAACTCCGCCGGCCGGTCACCCTGGCCATACGGCCATCGAAGCCGATCGGCCGCTATCCCGTCGGCGGGTAATGCAGCCGCCCCTGCCGCTCGGTCTCCACCCGCAGCAGGTAACCGCCGATGCTGGTGACATAGAGGGTCGATAGGTCGTCGCCGCCAAAGGTGCAGTTGGTGGGATTCGCAACCGGCACGTCGTGGCGCTCCAGCACTTCCCCGTCCGGTGCGAACACGTAGATCGACGAACCAGGCCCGCCCTGATCCCAGCCGGCCGTCGCGATCACATTCCCCTCGGTGTCCAGGCACATGCCGTCGATGCCCCGGTGCGCGCCGAAGTCGTGCAGCACGGTCATCTCGCCCAGCGAACCGTCGTCGTTGACGGGATACGCCCGCAACTGCCGGTCCTCGTCCGCATTGCGACCGCTCTGGGCCACGTAGAGGACGGAATGATCGAGCGAAAACAGCAGACCGTTGGGACGCGTCGTATCGAACGTGACCCGGCTGATCGCCCACGAGCCGTCGGCCGGCGGATCGAGCCGATACACCGAATCGTGCTCCAGGTCCTTATTCCCTCGATCCTCGGTCCAGTCGCCCGCCGCCCCTTCGTAATACGGGTCGGTAAACCAGATGCGGCCGACGTTGTCGATGGCCAGGTCGTTGGGAATGTTCAGGCGCTGGCCCTCAAACCCATCCGTCAGCGAGGTCGTGGTTCCGTCGGTGTTGTAGCGCACCACCCGTCGGGCCCCGCCCTCGCAGCCGTACAGCACGCCGTTGGGGTCGAACATCAGGCCGTTGCAGTAGTTGGCGCCCTCGCGGTAGACCGTCGACTTACCCGTGGCGGGGTCATAGCGCATGATCCGGCTCTGCTGGATGCTCGTGAACAGCAGCGCTTCCCCGTCCCAGGCTGGACCTTCGGTGACGTTGCCGTACGGACCGTCGAGGTGCTCGAAATTCCAGGCCATCACGCGCTCCCCTGTGTTCTAAAGGCCAAGTGCAATCGGTGGAACCATAGCCGCTAGCACCGCTCCTACCGTCCGGTGACCAGCGTCCCATTATCTGCGGCGTCACGAGCCAGCAGCGTCCAGCGGTGGGACTCAATCACGTCTGCGGCGCTAATCGCCAGGTCCGTTTCGCCGCGCGCGGCCGCGATGAAGTCGCGCGCCAGCGCGTTCGGCGCGTCCGCCGTCGGCGTGTCCAGCGACGGCCCTTCGAAGTCCGTCAGCGTTCGTTGCCGCCCGCCCTTGTCCAGGGTGAAGGAGGTTTCCGCCGTTGTCCGGATCTCGATCGAGCCTTCGGTTCCTTCGATGAACATGCGGCAATCGCCGTGATACGGCGCGCTGTCGGGCGTCAGCCAGGAAGCCCGCACAAAGGCCGACCCGCCGTCCGCCAGCCGCAGCCAGGCCTCGGCGTGATCCGCGAACGTGGGGTATTCGGTAAAGCGCGCGGCCCCGTGCTGCGCCGCCACGCCCACCGGCTCGCAGCCGTGCAGCCAGCGCACCCCATCGATATCGTGAATGCACAGGTCCAGCAGCGCGCCGCCGTTCAACTCGCGGTCGAAAAACCAGGCCGGCCGGCGCTCCGGCCCGCACTTATGCGGACGCTGCGCCATGGACGACACCACCTGCCCGATCTCGCCAGCGTCGATGGCTCGCTTCGCCGCCAGGTACGGACCGCTAAACCGCAGCGTCAACGCGCAACTCAACGCCGCCGAGCCGCCCGCGGCGGCCTCCAGCCGGTCCAAGTCTTCGTGCGTGGTGACTGCCGGTTTGTCGAGCAGCACGCTCACGCCGGCCTCCAGGCAGGCCGCCGCGATCTCGCCTTTGGCGTTGTTGATGGGCGCCAGCGCCGCGGCGTCGATCGAGCCGTCCAGCAACTCCCGGTAGTCAGCCAGACCCGGCACCCCAAAGGCCGCCGCCGCGCTCTCACGTACCTCGAGTTCAGGCTCCGCCACGGCCACCAGGTCCACGCCGTCCTCGGCCACCAGCTGCCGCGTAATCCCCAGCACGTGCCCGTGCTGCGCGCCGATGATTGCCAAGCGCATCGTTCAGCGAACCCCCTGCCTGCCCAGGCTCATCCGGATTCTCCGTTCGCAAACATCGCCGTCAGCGTCTGCTTGCGGTAGTCGAAGATGCGTTCCACGTCGCGGCGAATCACCAGCTTGTTTGCTAGCGCGCCACCCCACACAGCGTATGCCACCCGGTCCGCGGCCAGCGTCCCGCCGTCCCGCTCGGCGAACGAATGCTCGTGAATCCACAGTCGGTACGGACCCTTGACCTGCATGTCCACGAAGCGGTGCGGCGGCTCCCACACCGTGATCTCGCTCCGCCAGCGCAGCGGAATCCCCCGGAACCGCAGCCGGTAGTCGATCAGCGTGCCGGCCTTGATGTCGATAGGCGTCGGCGTTGCGATGCCGAACTTCAACGACGACGGCGTGATGACCTCCAGGTTCGACGCGTCCGCAAAGAACTCGAACACTTCCTCCAGCGGTCGCGGCAGCCACACACTTGACTCGTAGACGAACGTCCGCACGCCGGTCCCCTCCAAGCCGTCCGCTTGGCGGCTTCTCCCTACAGGACCAGCCTAGCGACGCGCCAGGTACCCCGCCGCCGTCTCTCGGATCGTCGAAACGATGGTCTCCACCGCCGCCTCGCTGATGTTCGGCGTCATCTGCAGCGACACCCCGCGGCCCATGATGTCCTCGCCGCGTGGGCATTCCACCTGCGAATAGTCCACCGGCGTCTCGCGCCCGAAGTCGAATGGAAAGTGGCTCTGACCGTAGGTGTTCGGTCCTGCAAGGAACGGATTCCGATACAGCGGCCCGTGGCGGCCCGACCCGACGTACGGCCCGCCCAGCGGCACCCCGGCCCGGCTGACCTCCTCGGCGAACTCCCAGGCCGAGCACCCCAGCGTGTCCGTGTCCAGTGTTAAACCCAGCACCCAGTAGCTGTGCCGGTCGCCGGGCCGCACGCGCTGCGGCGTGATCTCGTCCATATCCGACAGCCCGTGGATGATCGCCTCGGCCGTTTCGATCTTCCGCTGGATATACCCGTCCACCTTCTTCAGCTGCGTCGACAGCACCGCCGCCATCAGGTCGCCCATCTTGTAGTTGGGCGCCAGAAAGTAGTTGGCGTAGGGCTGCCCCTCCAACGGTCCGTTGTTGCGTGGCAAGGCCGCGTCGCGGAACAGGACGGCGCGTTCCCAAAGGGCCTGGTCGTTTGTCAGCACCGCCCCGCCGGTGCCCGCCGACAGGTGCTTGCCGCCAAAGCTGAACCCGGCGATGTCGCCGATCGTCCCCACGATCCGCCCTTGCGACTCGGCGAAATGCGCCTGGCAGCAGTCCTCGATCAGCGCCAGGCCATGCCGGTCGGCAATCGCCTGCAGCGCGTTCATGTCGCACGGATTGCCGAACAGGTGCACGGCCATTATGGCGCGGGTGCGCGGCGTGATCTTGGCCTCCACGTCCGCCGGATCCAGCGTGTACGTGTCGTCCACGTCGGCGAACACCGGCACGCAGTTGTGCAGCAACGCACCAATGATCGACCCGCCCGCGGTCCACGGCGTCACGATGATCTCGCTGCCCGGCTCCGGGTTCAGCGCGCCGATACACACGTGCATGGCCGCCGTGCCCGAGCTGGCCGTGACCGCATGCTTTGCACCGTGCTTAGCCGCAAACGCCTCTTCGAACTCCACCACCTTCGGGCCAAGCCCCACCTGACCCGACCGCAGCACCTCGGCAACCGCCGCAATGTCGTCGTCGCCAAAGTCGTGGGTCGCTCCCAGGTCCAGCATTTCCGCCCTGTCGCCCGTCTGCGCCGCGTCTCGTTCGCTCACGCCGCTCCCCCTCTTCGGTAGCGCCGGGTCAGCCTTCCAACCCCAGCAGGCGCATGGCGTTCAACCCCAGGATTTTCTGCTTGGCCCGCCGCGGGATGTCGGCGGTGACGACCTTCGCGATCTGCTGCCGCGCATCCATCAGCGCCATGTCCGAGCCGTACAGCACCTTGTCCTCGCCCGCCCGCTCCACGTTGAATTCGATGGAGCCCAGCGCAGTGCGGGAGCTACAAGTCTCCATATAGACGTTTGGCAGAGTCCGCGCGGTTTCTGCGGCATCCGCGTCCAGCGTGCCCGCCGTGTGCGCCATGACCCATCGAACGTTCGGAAAGCGCTTGCTCAGCGCCGTGAAGCGGCCCTGGATAGTCGTTCCCGGCGGATCGAACGGGTAGGTCGCATGACACATCACCGCCATCTCGTGCTTGTCCACCCACTCGTAGATCGGGAAATAGGCCGGATCGTCGTTGGGGCGCCCGAAGTAGTCGGGATAGATCTTCACGTAGGCCATGCCCAGCCCGTGGACGGCCCGATCAAGTTCCAGCACGGCCTCCTCGGGATAGTGCGGCGTCACGAACGCCACGCCGATAAAGCGCTCCGGCGCCCGCGCTACGTAGTCCGCCACCAGGTCGTTGCCGCGCCGGGCGTCGCCGAACCAGATGCAGTTGATACAGGCGCGGTCGACGCCCGCGGCATCCATCACCTTCAGGTACAGCTCGCAGTCGGCGTCCACCCCATAGCGGCCCCAGCTTCCGGCGTGGCAGTGAAAGTCGATGACCGGCGTATCCATCGCGCTACATCCCCAGGAGCCGCGCCAGGTTGCCGCCGCAGGTGGCGCGCAGGTCCGTGTCGTTCAGCCCGATGCGGTGCAGGTGATAGAGCTGCGGCGCGATGGCCTGCTCCGGGTAGCGCGAGCCAAACAGAATCCGCCGCGGTCCGATGTCATCCAGCAGCCGCGCGATTCCGTCCACGATCACGTAGCGCGATAGTTCGATCGACAGGTTCGGGAGTCTTCGTAGCAGCGGCGGCGCCCACGAAGCCTGCCGATAGTGCACCTCGCTCAGTACCACCGCCAGATCGGGGAACTCGCCGACCGTCTCGTACACCGCGTGCGGGTCCAGTTCCGCGCCGTCGCCGTCGAGCCAGTTCGTCTCATAGCTCATCGGCAGCCACAGCGGGATGCGGCGCGCCGACAGCCAGGTCAGCCACTCGCCCACCACCCATGGACGGAACGGGTAGTGGTGCAGCATGGGCAGCATTCGCACCGCGCGCACGTCGGCCGCCTCGATCTGTGCCTTGGTGGCCTCGAAGTCGTCAAAGGCAGGATTGCAGACGAACTGCGGAACCAGCCGCGTCTCGTCGCCGATGGCCTCCAGTAACCCGGCATTGCCCTCGGTTGAGTCGTAGGCCGCCGCGTGCGGCGCGTAGACCAGCGCGCGCTGCACGCCGGCGCGGTCCATCTCCGCCAGCAGCTCGGCGGCGCTGTCCATCGACACCCGCCGGTCGTGCCGGCGACCCAGCGCGGCATTGGCGTCAAACGCCGGAACCTCGGGCCGAAAATCCAGGTCCACCGCCAGCGTCACCCTGCGCCCTCCCTGCTCAGACGCCCCGCGCCGCGTCGGCCGCCCAGACGTCCAGCGGATTCTCACGCAGCGCCATCGGCAGGTCCACTCGCGCCCGGCGCCGGTGCGATTCCCAGGCCGCGTGCATCATCTCCATCGCCGCCCGGCCCTGGCGGCCGCTGGACTCGGGCTGGCGGTCCTCATGGATCGCCTCCCACAGGTCCCGGAACATCAAACCCTGCAATCGGTCGCGTCCCTCGGCCTTGGTCAGTGGGTAGCCGTCCGGCGCGTCTTCGGAAGTCATCGGCACGTGTTCCCACTGGTGGTTATAGACCGGCGACATGTGCGAGCCATAGTGACGGAACAGGCGCGTGTCCACGCTCTGCCGCAGGGCGTAGCGACCCTGCGTGCCGAAAATGTCCAGCCCGTACGAGCGGTCGTCGTTGTCGGCTTCCATCCAGAAATTGATGCTGATGTTGATACCGCCCGCCGCCCCGTAGGTGGCGAACATGCGCTCGCCCAGCACCGTCCCGCTGTCGCGCGCTGCGCCCTGGATCTCCGTGCTGGAGGTAATGTCCGCCGCCGCGGCCTCGCGGCCGCCCACCGTCACGTGCCCGTGCGCCCACTGCACCTCCGGCGCGAACACCCGCGACCAGTCGGCAATGTGCGTGCCCATCTCCGTCATCTCGGTGGCCGCCAGCCGCGCACCCTTGTTGTACGCCTGGATCGCAAACACCTCACCAATGTCGCCGGAGGCGATCAGGTGGCGCGTCAGCCGGTTGTAGCCGCTGGCGCGCTTGATGTGATTGATCGCCAGCTTGACCCCGTTGCGGTCGCAGGCCTCGATCATCGCGTCGCATTCGGCCAGCGACAGTGCCATCGGCTTCTCGCAGAACACGTTGCAGCCGTATTCCGCCGCGGCAATCGTGGCCGGCGCGTGGAACGACCCATGCGTCGTCACGAACGCCACGTCCGGGCGGGTCTTGTCGTACAGCTCGTCCCATGTTTCATAGACGGCGTCCGTGCCCCAGGCTTGCCGGTAACGTTCGCGCGCCTCGGGGCTGATGTCGCAGCCGCCCACCACCCGCGCGCCCAGCGCCTGCACCGCGGCCCGCGTGTGGTTGTGCCCCATGCCCCCACACCCCACCACCGCAATCGTCGGCTCAGCCATTGTTCCCATCACCCCTGGCTAGCGCGCCATTACCCGGAGTCTACGCCCGACAGCAACTGAAATTCGACGACCGAGCTCCCGCATCTCGAAGGCCCCCTCGCGGTTCCGTGGTGTTTTGGGAAGCCGTGTCCCTGTGGGTGCCTTCATCCAACGCGCAAGCTTCTCGCGAAGCGAACGCCGGGACGGCGCACAGAGTTCTTGACAGGCCGCCCTGGGTCGCGTACAAACATGACATACCCCCCCTGTTACTTCGGCGGCAGGGTCGAGAGCGCCCACGCGGCGCTCTCTGTCTTTTTCGGGCGGTCTCGGTCTCGCTGAGGCGCCAGGTTGCTGACAAACCTCTATATCGACGGCTTCAACCTCTACAACCGCGCCGTCAAGAACACCCCGTTCAAGTGGCTGGACCTGCGGAAACTGGCCGAGACGCTCTTTCCGAAAGACGACATTCGGCGCATCTGCTACTTCACCGCCATCGTCAGGCCACGCCTGAACGATCCGCGGCAGAAAGCTCGTCAACAAGCGTATCTGCGCGCGCTGGCGACGCTGCCGGGCCTGGAAGCCCACTACGGCGAATTCCGGGAGCGGCTCAAGGACCGCCCTTTGGCCAAGCCGAGACCGGGAGGTCCAACCTACGTGCGTATACGGGACACGGAAGAGAAGGGCTCCGACGTGAACCTCGCCACCCGCCTCCTGGTCGGCGGGTTCACCGGGGACTACGAGCAAGCCGTCGTCGTGTCGAACGATTCCGACCTGGCCGCCCCGATCCGGTATGTGAACAACGACCTGGGGCTGCGCGTCGTCTTGGTCAATCCCGACTCCAAGACCAGCACTCACAACGACCTCGTCCAGTCCGCAACCTACGCACGGCGGCTCTGGAAGAGCCACCTCCGCAAGAGCCAACTGCCGTCGACCATCGCCGATGAGCATGGCGTGATCCACAAGCCCACCGACTGGTGATTGGCCAGCCCCGCACGGAAGTCCCAGCAGTCCTTCGACTAGCCGACCTCCCGGCCGCTGCCTAAGCCCGGTCCTGACGTCGAATCTGAACACCGGCCGCTAATTCGCCCGCTAGCATGAGCGGCAATGGGTCGTTTCGGTCCGTGATCTTCCGTTCAAATGAGCCGTAGCCTTCCCCCTCTCCCGTGACAGAGGGCCGGGATGAGGGTCTTCGCTCGTCCCACGGGAGAGTCGGCATCTTCTCCCTCTCCCCGTGGGAGAGGGTTGGGGAGAGGGTCTTCGTTCCTCGCAGCCTAAAGCGACCCACGACGGCATGTGCGGCGGACGGCGCAAGCGCCGCTCGCCTCGAGCCGGGGTGGCGGAACGGTAGACGCACGGGACTTAAAATCCCGGGACTTCGGTCGTGTGGGTTCGAATCCCACCCCCGGTACCAGGCGCCGGCAACCCGGCCACCGTTAGCGCCTCTTCCCCCTCGCCATTGAAGAGAGAAAGCTGGGGGATGAGGGTGGCTGCCTGGTTTCGCGACCAACCCCGGGCCTGAGAGCCTTGCACCCCAGCGTCGCCGTTTATCCTTTCGAATGAACTTCCTAACTAACCGCACGAACACCCTTCTCGCTGTCGCCGTGCTTGGCGATGCCTTGGTGTTCGTGCTGTTCGTAGCCCTCACGCCCATCGAGCACGGCAGCGTCGAGCTCGCGGCGTTCTGGCGCACGGCCCTGCCGTTCGCGGCCGTTTGGTTCCTGGCATCGCCCTGGTTGGGCGCCTTTCGCGTCTCCACGATGACCCGATGGCGCGTGGCCGCCTGGCGGATCCCGCTCATCTGGCTGGGCTGTGGAATCGTGGCCGTGGTGCTGCGCGTCTGGCTGACCGACCGCACGTTCTCGTGGGCCTTCACCATCGCCTCCATCAGCCTCGTCGCCGCCATGCTGCTCGCCTGGCGCGCAATCCTGATCCTCGCCGCCCGCCGCATCGAACCGGACTAGCATTGGCCGCGCCTTACGATGGGCCGAGCGCGGCGAGGACGTCCACATGTCGACCGTCGATCCACTAAATCTCCTGGTCATCACGTCCGACCAGCACCGGCGCACCGCCAGTGGCTGTTACGGCCATCCGCTCGCCTGCACGCCAAACCTGGACGCTTTGGCCGAGCGCGGCGTCCGGTTCGACACCGCGTACTGCAACTTCCCCATCTGCGTGCCGTCGCGCGCCAGCCTGGCCACGGGCCGCTACGCGCACGAACTGGGCGTGTGGGACAACGCCGCGCCATACACGGGGCAGCGACCCAGCTGGGGCCACCGCCTCGTCGAGCACGGCAACGCGGTCACGACCATCGGCAAGCTGCACTTTCGGCGGCCCGATGACGACTCCGGGTTCCCCGACCAGCGCATTCCCATGCACGTGAAGCAGGGCGTTGGAGACCTCTACGGATCGCTTCGGCCCGACGTCCCGCGCCAGCGCAACTACCTGGGCGCCGCCGCCAACCCGCGCGTCGGCGAATCCGAATACATGCGCTACGACGCCGCCATTACTCGCAAGGCCGTCGACTGGCTGGCAACCGAGGCCCCGCCACACTCCGCTCCGTGGTGCCTGTGGGTTTCCTACACACTGCCGCACTCACCGTTCGCCGCGTCGGCGGAGGACCTGGCCCGGTATCCGCTCGAGGACATGGAACTCCCCGTCAACTTCCGCTCGCCCGATTGGCCGCAGCACCCGCATATCGACTACATCCGCGAACAGCGCATCCAGTCGCCCGACGAAGAACTCGACGAGGCGGTCGTCCGGCGCACCATCGCCACCTACCTAGCCATGTGCACGTACCTGGACCGCCAGATCGGGTCGGTGCTGGGGGCGCTGGCCGAGCAGGGGCTGGAAGGCTCGACCCGGGTCATTTACGCAAGCGATCACGGCGAGATGCTGGGCGACCACGGGATGTGGGGCAAGAACCTGATGTACGAGGGCGCCGCCGCGGTCCCGTTCCTCATGGCCGGACCCGACGTCGCCCGGGGCGAAGCCGTTCGGCAACCGGTCTCGCTGGTCGACCTGTTTCCCACCATCGCTGCCGGGGTGGGCGCACCGCTGGCCGAAGCGGACGACGACCTGCCGGGCATGTCGCTCTGGCCGGCCGGGCAGGGCGACGCGCTGCCTGACCGCACGATCTTCTCCGAGTACCACGCCTCGGGCTGCCGCGAAGCGATGTACATGCTGCGCGACGCGTCCCACAAGTACGTGCATCACGTCGGCGACCCGCCGCAACTCTTCGACCTGACCGCCGACCCTAACGAAACCGGTGACCTGGCCGCCGACCCGCGATCGGCCCCGCTGCTGAAACGCTTCGAGCGACACCTGGGCACCACCGTGGATCCCGAGGCCGTGGACCGCGCCGCCAAGGCCGACCAGGCTCGACGCATCGAAGCCGGCGGCGGCCTGAAGGCCATAAACAAGCGCGGCCCCATCGCCGGCGGCACTCCCGCCCCCAACCAGTTCAGAGGGTCTTAAGCAGGCGCCGTCTAGAAGCGTCCATCGCGGACTTCAAAGTGGGTCGGCTTGTCCAGCGTGCGGCCGCCGGCCCGCAGCCAGTCGGCGGTCCAGCGCAGCACCCGCTCCAGCGGCGTCATCGGCTCGCCCACCAGTTCGGCCATGCGCCGGCAGTCCACAAACAACGCGCTGTCCGATTCGACGCCCTCGAAAGCCGGCTCGACGCCCAGCAGCCGCCCCAGCTGAACCGCCGCGTCACGAATCCGAATCGGCTCCAGGCCGGACACGTTCAGCGTCAACGGCGGCGCCGAGGTGTGCTCCAGCGTCCGCAGGATCAGATCGCAGGCATCGCCCTGCCAGATCACGCTGGCCCGGCTCATCCCGAGGTTCACTGGCAGACCGTCGCGCAGGCTGGCCCCGATGTCGTGCAGCACCCCATAGCGCAGGTCCAGCGCGTACGAAAGTCGGATCAGCGCCGAGCGCGTGCCCCAGGTGTGCGCCGCGTACTCGAACATCCGCTCCCTTGCCAGGCACGACTGCGCGTACTCCCCAATCGGCTCGGGAACCACGCCCTCGTCCGCGCCCGGCCCGTCGGCCCCCGTGAACGGGTAGACGGCGGCGGTGGAAAAGACCACGAAGCGCGCATCCCGATAACGCCGCGCGACCAGTCCCGGCAAGTGCGCGTTCATGGCCCAGGTCAGGTGCTCGGCGCCGGTGGATCCAAACTTGCGCCCGGCCATGAACACCACGTCGGGCGCGTCCGGCAACGCGCGCAGCACGTCCGGGTCCAGCAGGTCGCCAGTCAGCGTGCGCACGCCGGCGGCTTCCAGCCCTGCGCGGGCGGCGGGATCGCTGAAGCGCGAGACGGCCATGACCTGGCCGTCTCGCCCAGCGACTTGGAACGCCGCTCGGGCCATTCGGGCCACGGTGGGACCCATCTTGCCCCCGGCCCCCAGCACCAGCAGATCGCCGGATCCGCGGGCGATGGACTCGATGAGGCCGGCGCTGGGACACGACATGACCTCATCGAGCGTGTGCTCGTCAGGAATCAAATTCGGCGGCTGATCAGCCACGGTCAGGTCAGGCGGCATTGGTGCGACTCAGATGCCCTTGGCAATCTCGGGCCACCGGCTTTCGGGGAAGGCTTCGATGGTCTGGGTCACGCCGCCGAGTTGTTCGCGCATGGCCAGCATGGCCTGGGCACAGGCCTGGGTGTCGGCGAACTCCATGACCATCAGCACGTCGAACTCTCCCATGGTCAGGTAGACCTCGTGCAGCCTGCCGCCGTGGGCTTCGATCAGCTTGCGGGTTTCGGGCGCGCCATCGCTGATGGCGTCGCCCACAGATCCGGGCTCCACCGGCTCGCTGGCGGCCAAGCTGACCATGCTGATGTAGGTAGGCATCGAATTACCTCGGAGAGTGTCAGTGTCCGCGGCGATTATGGCACCGGCCGAAACGTGGGCTGGCTAGACTTCCAGGCTCCGGGCTCAGCCACGATGCGCCATGCCGCCGAACGTCCTGATCGTCACGACTCACGACACGGGCCGCTTCATCGAGCCGTACGGGGTCACCACGGTGGACACCCCCAACCTGAACCGGCTAGCGGCCGAGGGGGCGATCTTCAACGCCTACACCGTGGCGCCGCAGTGCTCGCCCAGCCGCGCCAGCCTGACCACCGGCCGCTATCCCCACGCCAACGGCACGATGGGCCTGACGCACCGCGACTTCCGCTGGGACCTGCACCCGGACGAGCACACGATCCCGCAAATCCTGCGCACGGTCGGCTACCGCAGCGGCCACTGGGGCGTTGAACACGCCGCCCGCGACCCACGGCGAATCGGCAACGACGTCTACGTGGAGACCCGCGACATTGAGGCGATCGTTGCCGGCGTCTCGCAGTTCGTCGACGCGGATAGGACTCGACCGTTCGTCGTGCAGGTTGGCTTTGGCGAGACCCACCGCGTGGGCGGGCACGGCTTCGGCGGGCAGCCGTACGACGCCAAGGGCATCACAATTCCGCCCTATCTCGTGGACGCGCCGGACACGCGCGCGGACCTGGCGGACTTTCAAGGCTGCGTGAATCGGGCCGACGCCTATATCGGTCGCCTGCTCACGATCCTGGAGGACCGAGAGCTGCTGGACGAGACGCTGGTGCTGTACGTCGGCGATCACGGCATCGCCTTCCCCCGGGCCAAGTGCACGATGTACGACCCGGGTATCGAGATCTCGCTGATCGCGCGTCTGCCCGGCAGCCCGCTCAGCGGCGGCGTGGCGCCCAGCGGGATGGTCAGCAACCTGGACGTTGTTCCGACCCTGATCGAACTGACCGAGGCCGAAGCACCGCCCGACCTGCACGGCGACTCATTGCTGCCGCTGGCCGCCGGCACGTCGTCCGGCCACTCCGAACTCTTCGTCGAAAAGACGTACCACAGCTACTACGACCCGATGCGGGGCATTCGCACTCATCGCTGGAAGTACATCCGCAACTTCGAGACGGGCCTGGGGGTGGAGATTCCCAGCGACATCGCCGGCAGCGGGGCCTACCGCGACCTGGCCGGCCGCCTGGACCCGTCGCACCACGTGGCCGTCGAGCTCTACGACCTGCAGTCCGATCCGAATGAACTGACCAACCTTGCGGGCCAACCAGAAACCGCCGCCATCGAATCCGAACTCGGCGCCAAGGTGACCGCCTGGATGCACGGGACCGGAGATCCGCTCCTGGATGGTCCAGTGGCGTCACCGTTCTACAGGGACACGATGCTGGAAATCACGAGCTAGCCGGACACGACCAAGCCCGAGTTACTTGATCGTTACGCCCGCCTGCGTCGCCTGGTCGGCCAGGAAGGCGTAGACGGCGGGCGCGTCTTCGGTCGAGCAGCCTTCCACCATGAGGTAGATGTCGGGGTCCAGCGCTTCCAGCCGCTGCAGGTAGCGCTGGTGATCAATGGCGCCCTGGCCGGTGGTCACGGTATCGAGGTGCACGGTGTGTCGGTCCCACAGAAGGATGTCCTTGCTGTGGCCGCTGCCGATGCGGTCGCCCAGCGCGTCAAACATATCGTCGATGGCCGCGCCGGTGTCGTAGTAGGTATCCAGGGTGATCCAGTTCACCGGGTCCATGTCCACGCGTACCCACGACGATCCGACGGCATCGATGACCCGGCGCGTGACGGCAGCATCGCGCAGAGTCACCAGCTGGTGGCCTTCCAGGTGAATGCGGACGCCGACTTCGGCGGCGACCTCGGCGGCTTGGCCGAGCGAGTCGATCAGGTTGGTCTCGGCCCAGGGGGCCCAATTGTCGGGATGCGGCGCCCAGGGGCCGGCCGCGCTCATGCTGCCGGGGCCGGTGTCGATGCAGGCGGCGCCCAGCCGAGCGGCCAGCCGCAGACCGGCGCCAAGCACGCGAACGCTGCGTTCCCGAGTCTCGCCATCGGGATGCACCAGGTTCTGCCAGTAGCCGGTGGCCATAACGTGGTCCAGGCCGGCGTCCGCCAGAATGGCGCGAAAGCTGCGGCAGGCGGCGTCGGACGGCGGATCGAGCGGATCATTCCCGCGTAGCCGGGTAAACACACCGGTAAAGCCCCAGGAACGCATCGTGCGCGCAGTCTCGGGCGCTAGATCCCGCAGGTCGCCAGGCAGCAAGGTGCCGGAAATTCCAAGGCGCACAATCAGCCTCCGCCGTCCACTGGGACCACGCCGCCGGACATGTAGGTGTTGCGCTCGCTGGCCAGGAAGGCCACGATCTCCGCGACCTCGGCGGGGTCGGCGTAGCGGCCAATGGCGACTGGCGGATTGCGCACGATCTCTTCGGGGACTCGAGAGAGCACCATGTTGGTCAGCGCCCGGCCGGGTAGAACAGCATTTACAAGCACCCCACGCGACGTGAACTCCCGTGCGAACGCGCGGGTGATGGGCACGATGCCCGCCTTGCTGACCGAATAGGGAATGAGAGCCGGCGTTCCGTGCCGAGCGCCAGAAGTGAAGTTCACGATTCGTCCCCAGCCACGTTCGGCCATGCCGGCCACCAGCAGCCGCGAGGCCAGGTAGGTGCCCGTCAGGTTGACCGCCAGAACCTGGTGCCACTCATCCAGTGGCGTTTCCAGCACGCTGGCGTCCACGCCGATGATGGCCGCAGCGTTGACGAGGATGTCGACCGGGCCAAGGAAGTCGACGGTGGTGGCGTGTGCGGCCTCCAGCGACTCCGGCGAAGCCACGTCAACCTCCAGCGCCATTGCTGCCGCATCACGCGAATTCAGATCCGCTATCGTCCGTTTGGCCGCGGCGGCGTCCCGGTCCCACACGGCAATCGCACGCCCGCCATCCGCCAGACGAAGCGCCGAAGCTCGCCCCAACCCGTTGGCACCGCCTGTCACGACGGCTACACGGCGAACCCTGGACTGACAGTCTCCTCCCATACTCATAGTCTTTCGCGAGTTCTCGGTATCCACTCTCGAACAAGCCTAGGAAGAGACTTAAGGATCTCTCGTCCAAATATCACTTCATCGACCAATCCCATATTTAATAGATCGATCAACCTGCAGAGATACGATCGCCCCATTACCCACCAGGTCCTGTGAGAATCAACAAACAGAACATGGCTCACCTCAATACCATGCCTATCTCGAAGTCCGTTCAGCTCCATTCCGTCGAGAGCCGTCTCATAAACTGAGTCCGCCACTCGACTCCCAAACGTCGTCGTGCTATAGAATTCCTTGATCTCCCACACAGCCACAGGATCCGTAGCTGTTGGGAGGCACCCATCAACCCTGCGCGACAGTGTAGCAACCGGCTCCCCAAAGTTCGTGAACACGGTTAGTCGACGAGGATCATAGTCGCATTCAATTCCAGAGCCTCGCAGTTCATATTCCGTAATCATATTGACCATGCAAGTCAAATACGCGTAATGCCTTTTGTCTCCACGCTGTTTATTCATCGGGAGCGGGCAAGTCGGATCGACACTATCAAATATAGACTCGAAATTTTCCCTTGCTTCCTGCGAGTCCATGAGTCGCGATTCTACAAATTCATTAAGCGTCTTAGCGCGGTAGTCAAAGTACTCTACCAATCCCTGCCCAAGACTCCTATTCAGACCAACATCTCTCTCTAGATATCTCGGGGACATGCCTCGCCGCATTAGTGCGTCTTCGATGGTTGCAATTGTGTGTGTCTTAACCTGGTGAGTGCCTCGAACGGTATATTTCAATTCGGCACTAATAAACCGTACAGACGACCAGAATCGTGAGTCCAGGTTAGAGAATCTCTGGTTGGCCTTCACTCGGCCATCCCTACAAGTCGAGATTTCAGATCGCGAATAAACCTCGAAGGCTCAATCCCAATGGCAGCACAGACATGAACGACCTCAACAACGTCAAGGCGTCGCTCACCGAGCTCATACTTACTCACAAACGACTGTGGCTTATTCAGCCGCGAGGCGACTTGCCCTTGAGTCAAGCGACGCTTGTTCCTTGCTTCGCGCATCATCCGCCCGACCAGCCTCTGCGCGTTGACATCCATGCTTGCAATCTCTCCGAGATTCAACCGCTGGCATTAGCGCATCGTCGTACTCTTGACACGGAAACCCAAATTGGGGTAAGGTGGTCCCGGTGACATTGCCTTAGTAGCTTAGACAAGCCCAGGGGGAAGAACGAGTGCGTCCGTCGCCTCCGCATATTCAGGCCTCGCTGCAACTCTCAGGCAACTGCGAAGCTTCGACGGGCGTGATGAAACCGCCTGCACCATTTAAGACTCAACTGCTCAAGTGGATAGGTAACAAGCAAAGATTCTCCCATGAGATTGCGTCTTATTTCCCACGCCGATACAATTGCTACATTGAGCCCTTCCTCGGGAGCGGAGCCGTCCTCGGAACCCTCGCGCCTCCCGCCGCAATCGGCGCTGACGCGCTTCCTCCACTAATCGAGATTTGGCAGACCCTTGCAAAGAATCCAAGCAGGCTCAGCGAATGGTATTCAGAGCGGTGGCACTTCTTCCATGGAGGAGGGAAGCCCAAGAAAGAAGCTTACGGCGAGATTCGTGCTTCGTACAATCTGAATCCGAATGGAGCTGACCTGCTATTTCTTTCTCGATCCTGTTACGGTGGCGTGATGAGATTCCGTAAGCGTGATGGTTGGATTAGCACACCATGCGGCTCTCACAGTCCCATTTCCCCCGAGTCGTTCTCACGGAGAGTCAGCACCTGGCACTCGCGAACTAGAGGGTGTGAGTTTATCTGCGCAGATTTCGAAGAAACGATGGATCTGGCTTCTGAAGGGGATCTCGTCTACTGCGATCCTCCCTACAAGACCACTCAATCGATCGTTTATGGCGCTCAGACGTTTGGCTTGTGGCGTCTCTTCGACGCGATTTCGAGGTGCAAGTCTCAAGGAGTGAGTGTCGCATTGAGTATCGACGGAACCAAGCGTTCCGGGAACTTAATTTGCGACGTTCCGATACCTGATGGTCTATTTCAGCGAGAGGTCTCAGTGAACTGTGGTCGGTCGATGCTGAGGCGATTCCAGATGAGAGGAGAGACGCTGGAGTCCGAAGAAGTCACCGACCGCCTATTGCTAACCTATTGACCCAGTTCGCCTGACACGAGGCTGCCAAGAGAGCCCTGTGCGTTTGCGTGCTGCTGCCTCACCATGCACACTCTCAACCCGAAGGAGTTGAGGATCCCATGACAGAAGCTTTACGGGCAGTGGTGGTGGGTTGCGGTGTGGGGCGCAATCATGCCGACGCCTACACGCATTCAGACGCCGCCGAACTGGTGGCGTTGTGCGACATCGACGAAGAACCCCTGAATCGGGTGGCCGACGCGAATGACGTGGAGGGCCGCTACACCGACTTCGAGACGATGCTGCGCGAGGAGCAGCCGGACTTGGTGAACATCGCCACGGCGCAGCCGCTGCACGCGGAGATGACCATCCTGGCGGCCACGCAGTACACGCCCAAGGGCATTCTCTGTGAGAAGGGGATGGCCAACAACATGGGCGAAGCTCGCTCCATGCTGGCGGCCTGTGACCGCAACGGCGTGAAGCTGGCCATCGGGCACGAGTCCCGCTACCTGACCCAGATCCAGCAGGCGCGCGAGCTGATCACCGCCGGCGCGATTGGCACGATTCGCCTGGTTCACGGCTGGTACGACCAGGGCGGGATGATGAACCAGATGTGCCACGGCTGCGACCGGGCGCTGTTCATCCTGGGCGACCCCGAGCCCGCCTGGGTGATGGGCAATGCGCAACGCAACTCCGACCGCTGGGAACGCGGCTGGCCCTGCGAGGAAATGGCGGTGGGCCTGGTTGGCTTCGCCGACGGCTCGCGCCTGATCCTGGAAGGCGAAACTCCTGGTGGCGCGCAGGTCGAGAAACACCGGCTCACCTTCGTGGGCGACGAAGGCACGCTTTACGTCCGGACCGAAGGGGAAGTTCGGCCGCCGGGCACCGTTGCCGAGGATCCAATCGGGATACGAATTCAGCGCGGCGACGGCAGCGTCGAGGCGATCGAGTTCCACAACGACACCTACCTGGCAGCGCGCCATCGCGAAATCGACGCGTTCGCGCGCTGGGCCGCCGGCGAACTGGACGGGCATTACCAGGACGCCCACCTGTGCGTGCAGACGCAGGAAATCCTGATGGCCATCTACGAGTCGGCGCGGACGCACAGCCTGGTGCAGCTGCCGCTGACGACGCAGTCCTCGCCGCTGGTCGAGATGATCAACAGCGGCGCGTTGCCCGTGCGCTATCCGGGCTGGCACGACATCCGGCACGGCATGAGAATTGCGCCGGTCGATTACGGCGGAGGAAACTCGTGAGCGCCCAACCCCTACGCGCCGTAATCGTGGGCGGCCACATCGGCCGCAGCCACGCCCAGGGCTACCTGGAGAGCGAGCGAACCGACCTCGTGGCCGTGTGTGACCTCGATCCCAACACGCTGGCAGAGTTCGGCGACGAGTTCGACGTCGAGAATCGCTACACCGACTTTGAAACCATGCTGCGCGAGGAAGAGCCGGACCTCGTCAGCATTGGCACGCCGCAGCAGCTCCACGCCCGGATGACGATCCTGGCGGCCACGCGCTACACGCCGCTTGCCATCGTCTCCGAGAAACCCATGGCCAGCAGCACGGGCGAGGGTTACGCCATGCTGGCTGCCTGCGAGCGGCACGGCGTGAAGCTGGCCATCGGGCACCAGGGCCGCTGGATGCCGCGGCACGAGAAGGTCCGGCAACTGATTGCCGATGGCGCAATTGGCCAGGTGCTCACCGGTTTCGCGGGTCCGCCCAAGCCGGACGCCGGCCTCATGAACATCGCCACCCACCAATTGAACTACTGGCAATTCATGCTGGGCGACCCCACGCCGCTGTGGGTGCTGGCCAACGTGCAGCGCCAGACCGACCGCTACGAGCGCGGCTGGCCGGCCGAGGACCTGGCGGGACTGCTGGTGGAGTTCGAGGGCGGCATTCGCCTGACAATGGAGAGCGACACGCCACCCGAAGGCCTCGAGCGCGACCTGCGCGTGATTACCGGAACCGAAGGCGTGATCTGGCTCAGCGGCGGGACCGCCGGAAACGTCATTCGGCTCTTGCGCCATGGCGGATCAGGCTGGGAAACCATCGAGGCCAGCGAGGCTGAGTTCAGCGACGCACGCACGCTCGAACTTGACGCACTGGCGGCCTGGGCTTCCGGGGAGATCGACGAGCACCGCGGTGACGCCAACCTGGCCATCCACACGCTCGAAATCCTGATGGGCATCTACGAGTCAGCCCGGACACACAGCCTGGCGCGGCTCCCGTTGGATACCAAGGGGTCGCCGCTCACCGCCATGATCGACTCGGGCGATCTGCCGGTCCGCTATCCGGGGCACTACGACATCCGGCACCAATCCGCCACACCATAAGGGCCGTTGACATGACCACCTACCGCGCTGGAGTCATCGGACTGAATCTCGGGCAGTCGCACGTTCGCGGGTTCGACGAGGCGGACGGCGTTGAGGTCGCGGCGGTCTGCGACATTGACGAGCAACGCCTTGAGGAAGTAGCGGACCAGTACGACGTGCCCGGTCGCCATACCGTCGCCACGGCCATGCTGGAAACCGAGTCGCTGGACATCGTGAGCGTCGCAACGCCCGCGGCGCTACACCCGATGATGACGCTGCTGGCCGCGCGCTATCCGGTTCAGGCGATCATCTCGGAAAAGCCGCTGGCCAACTCGATGGGCGAAGCCGACGCGATGCTGGCTACCTGCGACGCGGCGGGTATCAAGCTGCTGTGCGGCTACCAGGGCCGCCACATGCCCGCCTTCAAGCGTGCCCGCGGCCTGATTGCCGACGGGGCGATCGGAAAGCCGCTGGCAGTGAAGGTTGGCGTGAAGGAGGGCGGCCTGCTCAATCAAGGGTCGCACCTGATCGACCGCGCCCTGTATTTGCTGGGCGACCCCGAACCGCTTTGGGTGCTGGGGCAGGTTCAGCGCGAGACGGACCGCTACGAGCGGGGCTACGTCTGCGAGGACCTGTGCTTCTGCATTGCGGCGGTCGAAGGCGGCGCGCGGATCATCTACGACAACGACATCGGTCCTCACGGAAACTTGGGCGACCGCGCATTTGTGGTCACCGGCGACGACGGCGTGCTAATTGTCGAACCGACTGATCCGGCTATTTCAATGTCATTCGGCGTCAAGCTGACATCAGGCAGCCGCGAAGACCTGAATGAGCCGTGGGACGGCGTGGAAACGAACTTCATGCTGGAACAGGCCAAGGAGCTTGTGGCCTGGCTCAACGGGGACATCGACGGCCACCGGCAGGACGGGCACAACGCGATCAAGTCGCAGTCAATCTTGATGGGACTCTACGAAAGCGCGCGTACGCATACGCTGGTGGACGTGCCCGTGCAGACGAAGCTGGCGCCGCTGGAAGCCGCGATCAACGAGGGTGCGCTCCCGGTTCGGTATCCGGGGGCGTACGACATCCGTCGCCCGCTCGTTTACGCCAAGGACAAGGTCAACTAGCCGGACGTCGCGCTACCCATCAAGGCGTCGCGTGCGTCGCGGCTCGGGATTTGGTCCCTGTCGTCGCGAATCAGGGCGAGTCGCGTGGAACGCAGGGGGAGTCAGCGTCAATTCCGTGAAAACACCATTATGATCAGCGATTCATTATTGGCCGTATCGACCCACCGACCCGACAACACCTCCGCTCACTCGTAGCCAAATGTCGATGCAAACGTTGGTTCCAAAGCGTGTCACGTCTCAGGTCCTTGAGGCCGATTCAAGGACTGACGCTGTAGCAAGATTCGCGGACTCGCCTCTTCTGGAATGCAGCCCGTGGGACGAGGCGCCCAGCCGAAGCCGTCGTCAGATACCGGGCTCTCCGGCCGACGAAATTTCTGGTACGCAAGCAAAGCACAGTGCCCACGAGCGAAAGATTCAGGGAATCGCGCACGCTCGAAACATTGGCTGCATGGTGGGCGCGGCGGTCGGGATAACGGTTTGCGTGGTTGGTGTGGCGAAAGTGGTTGGCCGCGCAGTCAAGAAATCCACGGGAACTAAACAACGCTGACGCGGGGCGCCTAGCAGTGCACGGCGTGCTAAGGCATGGGCAAGCTGGTCAGCCGTGGCGAAAGCGGGCGGCCCGGCGAAATACGCGCCCTGAGCGGGAAAGCGTTTGATCAGTCGTCGAACACCGCCCGACGCAGGGCGTCGTTGATGCGCGTCTGCCAGCCCTTACCGGTTTCGCGGAAGTGGAGCACCAGGTCTGCGTCGAGCCGCAGGGTGATCTGGTTCTTCGTGGGTGCCCGTTGCCTGCCGCGCGTGCGCCGGTAGCGCTGCACGATGTGGGGCACGACCTCGCTGGCGGGTCGGGCGCGCTTGAACCACGCGTCGTCCAACTCGGACGTCTCCGGGTCGGCGGCGACAGCAGCGTTGATGGCGTAGTCCTCGTCCGGCGTCGGGCTGACGTGGTCCGGCTTAAGCTTGGGCATATCTCCGTTCCTCCCGTCGGCTGGCGCGTCGCAGGCTGATGACTCGAATCCGTGTCCACCGCTCCGTGAAGATGATGCAGTGGAGACGGACGTCGATGGAGCCGATGGGAACGTAGCGCACCTCGCCTCCGCGATCCGAGCGTTCGACCAGCGCGGATTCCCAGTCGAAGGCTTCGACGGCCGCGAAGTCGATCCCGTGCTTCTGCGCATTGGACTGGCGCTTCGCCTCGTCCCGCTCGTACTGCACAGCTATATCGTAACTACGATTTATTCGCTTGTCACGCGAAGTTCGCGAACGGCCCTCTGGAGTAAGGCGCTTGCTTCGCTAGACGGCTTCTTCCGCGACATCGGTCTCGCCGCAGATGTCCATCAGGGTGTGGTGAACGGCGCGGTCGTGGGCGTAGCTGAACCGAGGTTCGCGTTCGCCGCGGATGCAGGCCGCGAACTCCTCAATGTCGTCGCGGAACGGTGCTTCGCGGCCCGTGCCGTAGACCTTCCAGCCATCGGCGCCGGTTCCGGGTCCGCCTCGGTGAATCGCGACGGCCGGCGCCCGGTCCCCGATGGACGCCCATGGAGAGACGATGGCTTGGGCCTCCGAGCCGTAGACCTCGAAGCTGCGCGGACGAATCTGCTCGGTCTCCAGGTGGCTGGCTTCGAGGGTGGCGATGGCATTTGGGTACTCCAGCACTACCGTGGCGTTGTCGACGTAGCCCGACTCGATGAAGCGGTCGCAGCGAAGGAATGCGTGGACCTTGGCGGGCGTCCCGAGCACGGCCATCGCCATGTCCAGCGCGTGGGAGCCGAGGTTATAGACGATGCCGCCGCTGAAATATTGGTCGCGACCCAGGTAGGTGTCGGCTGAGGGTTCGTAGAGGCTGCACATGTGCGAGCGCACGCGGTAGATATCGCCGAATTCGCCGTCAGCCACCATGTCGAGCACGCGGCGGAAGTGCGGCGTCAACCGGTTGTTGTAGCCCATCTGGAACAGCAGCCCGGCTGACTCGGCCAGGCCAGTCAGTTCATCCACGTGGGCATGGGTCCAGCCGCAGGCCTTTTCCATCAGCAGGTGTTTGCCGGCCTGGAGCGCGCGGCGGGCGTAGGAAGGATTCTGGCGCTCGGCGCCGCCGATGGCTATTCCGAGAACCGATGCGTCGTCCAGCAACTGATCGATGCAGTCGATGTAGGGAACGCCTGCTGAGTTGGGCTCAGCCTCGTTTGCCGCACGGCTGGCGGCGCTGGGTTCGTAGACGCCAGCCAGATCAATCTCAGCCAGGTCACGCAGCCATCGCAGCTTCCCGGGCGTGTGCCCGTGCTGCGCCCCCAGTACCCCCAGACGCACAGGTGGCCTACTCATGCGAGCGCTCGGCTTCGGGCGGGCGGGTGAACCATCAGCGGCATCTGTACGTCCCCGGGTCGAACAAGGCGAAGCAAGAAATGGCCAAGCCCGGATGATCCCAACATGAAGTCCGGACTGTAGTTGCCGGGCTCGTCCCCAAGCCAGCGCACTGCGCCGTCGTGCTCCTCGCGATAGGCGAGGGACTGATCGCCGAAATCGCGTGCGTGAGCCAGCCAGGAAGCGTCCCCGGCCACCCGGGCGAGTTCAATGAAGAGCTCCGCGTTGCCGGCCAGGCCGTGGCATTGGCTCGGGTTGTTGCGGATATCACCGGCGGCGAGGGTCGCATACGCGCACCGTTCGGCGAACCGGCGCAGGCCGTCGTCGTTGAAGATTTCGGCCGCGCGGGCCGCAAACAGCCCGATGCCCGGCGCGCCGTGGCACCACTGCACGCGCGGACGGTGCGGATCGCCCGGCCAGCGGTCCCAGCAGATGCCTTGCTCGTTTTCCAGCGCCGCAGCTTCGATCCATGCCTGGGCGTCGTACACGAGCTCCTTGAGCGCGCTGTCGCCGGTAACGCGCCAGAGTTCCGCCAGCGCATAGGCGATGCCGCTGGCGCCATGCACGAAACCGGCGCTGAAGCGGATCTGTTCCTCGCGCAGCCAGTCCCAACGCGCACCCTGGGCGTCGCGCATGGCTGTTTGCAGGATGTGGTCGCCGGCCCGCACTGCCGCATCCAGCGCACTCTGCTCGGCAGTCGCCTGGTAGAGGCTTAGGAGAAAGATCAGGCTGCCAGCAGATCCGCTGAGTATGTGCGCGTCCGGCCAGTTCGCGCGAGCCACCGCGCGGGCTCGCGCCTGGGCGTCGCGCAGCCAGCGTTCGCGACGGGTCGCTTCATACAAATGCAGACACATCTGGCCGTGGCCTGACATGCCGAAGTACAAGCCCGCGTCGGCGTTCGAGTTCCTCAGGTCGGCCTTGGACTGGGCTTCGATCCACATCGCCGCGGCTTCGGCCACTTCGCGGGCTTTCGGATCACCGGTCACGCGAAACAGGTCGGCAAACAGGAACACCACGCCGGCCGTCCCGCCAAACACGGCCGTCGAGTACTGCGGCTGGCCGGTGTAGCTGTGAGTCTCCCAACGCGCGCCGCCGACCGCTGGGCGCGCCAGCGCGGCAATGCTGTCAGCCACACTCTGCGCCGCCGTCAGGAAGCGATCGCTGTCAGGCATGGCGGTCCTCCAGGCTGCGCGCGGCTTCACGGTACCCGATCAGCTCGCCCGCCAGCGCGACAACCTGCCGCGGGGCGCGTAGTCTCAACCGACGACGCACGGGTATCGAGGCACAAATGCAAGACGTGAAGCTGCCGGACACGCCGATCACCAACACCTACCCGGGCCTGAACAACCTGGTTGTGGATTTCAACCAGATGAAGGCGTTTCTGGACGACCCGCTCGTGCTGGTCGAGGGCGACGGCGTCCGGGTTCGCGACCACACCGGTCGGTGGTATATCGACGGCCTGGCCGGCGTCGCGGCGGTGCAGTTGGGGCACCGGAACCAGGGCATTATCGACGCGATGCGCGCGCAGCTCGATCGGATTGCGCTGGCCCTGCCACTCTACGCGGCGTCCGAGCCGGCCATTGCGCTGGCCGAGCGGCTGGCCGAGGTGACGCCCGAACCGCTAACCCGCGTCAAGTTCACCAGCGG
The DNA here is from genome assembly GCA_965263175.1 of Chloroflexota bacterium. Taxonomy (GTDB): domain Bacteria; phylum Chloroflexota; class UBA11872; order UBA11872; family UBA11872; genus UBA11872. The sequence goes on along the minus strand of OZ253587.1, from coordinate 719,682 downwards.
CGGCTCGGAAGCCAATGAGACGGCCTTCAAGATCGCCCGCCAGTACCACGCCCAAACCGGCAACCCCGGCAAGTACAAGGTGATCTCGCGGTATAAGAGCTACCACGGCGCCACGATGGGGGCGCTTGCCGCCAGTGGCGGCGCGTCCCGAAAGCTGCCGTACGAGCCGTTCCCCACCGGTTTCGTGCACGTGCATCCGCCGGACTGCTACCGCTGTCCGTTCGGAATGACCTACCCCGACTGCGAGGTCCGCTGCGCCGAGATCGTGGACGAGGTGATCCTCGGCGAAGGCCCCGAGACCGTAGCCGCCCTGATTGCGGACCCGGTCGTCATGTCCGCCGAAGGCCTGATCGCACCGCCGCTGGAGTACTTCAAGATTCTGCGGGAGGTTTGCGACCGCCACAACGTGTTGCTGATCTTCGACGAGATCATCACGGGCTTCGGTCGGCTGGGGGAAATGTTCGCGGCGGACGTCTACGAGACGTGTCCGGACATCATGTCGGTCGGCAAAGGCATCAGCGGCGGCTACGCGGCGCTGGCTGCCGTGATGATGACGGAGCGAGTCGCCGGCGCCTTCTGGGGCGACCTGGCCGACGGCGTTCATTTCAACGCCGGCCACACGTACTCGGGGAACCCGGTGGCGTGCGCGGCGGGGCTGGAAGCCGTGCGCCAGATCGTGGACGGCGGCGCGCTGGACAACGGCCGCGAACGGGGCAAGCAGCTCCGCGCCGGTCTGGAAGAGTTGGAAGCCCGCTATGAGCAGATTGGGCGCGTGGCTGGCCACGGCATGCTGCAGGGCGTGGAGTTTGTCAACGATCGAGCTGCGCGCTCCGCCTACCCGGCTTCCAACCTCCTCTGTCGCGCCGTCGGGCAGACCGCAAAGCGAAATGGGCTGATCGCCCGCATGGGCGACCACACCTACGTACTCGCTCCTCCATTGGTTTCCACAGAGGAAGAAATCGACGAAATGCTGGACATTCTGGACGCGTCGATTGCGGAGACCCTGGAGACGTTCGAGGAGTGAGCTTGGCGGCCTTTGACGAGCGCGTGGCTGCGTACGCGCAGTCGCGGACCCATCGCGAGGGACCGACCCTCGACCTCACGCTTGAGTTGGCTCGGGCGCATTCGGGCGACCTCGTGCTGGACGTGAGCACGGGCACCGGGTTTACCGCCCACGCCCTGGCCGCCACGCCGACGCGGGTGGTGGCGGCGGACATTGCCCCCAACATGCTGCGTCACACACGCGCGACGGCGCCGAATGGGGTGCGGGTGGTTCAGACCGACACCCACCGGCTGGCGTTCGCCGACCGGACGTTCGACCTGGTCACCTGCCGCCACGCCTTCCATCACTACCGCGAAGGAAGCGCTGCCGTCGCCGAAATGGCGCGTGTGGTTCGAACCGGCGGCCGCGTGGTGATTACCGACACGATCTCGCCCGACGATGCTGACGTGGCGGAAGCCATGCATGCAATTGAGTCATTGCGAGACCCCTCACACGTCTGCAATCGCTACGCGGCCCAGGTGCTGGAGCTGATGGCGGAAGCCGGGCTTGACCTCGAGCGCTCCATGTACACCCGTACCGAGCAGGACTTTGACGCCTGGTGCGGAAGGACGGGGGTGTCCGACGCCGTTCGGCGCCACCTATGGCGGGACTTCACGGAACACGACAAGGTGCGGACCGCGTTTGACGTGCGCGAGGACGACGGGGCCCGCTGGTTCAATTGGCCGGTGCTGGTCGCGGCCGGAGTACGGCGCGGCTAGGCTCGGATACGATACGGCGGGATCCGGGCTCCGGAGGATGACGACATGGCAACGGCGCCGCTGAGAGTTGGATTTGTGGGTTGCGGCGGGATTTCCCGCCTGTATACGGACATTTACCTGGGACTCCACGAGCTGGCGCACGTCGTCGCCGTGGCGGATCTTGTCCCCGAGTTGGCGAGCGATCGGGCGGCGGGACTCACCCATGGCTACCAGGCCGAGGCCGCGCGCGAACATGCCATCGCCACGGGCGCCCGCGGCGAGGCCGACCGTGACGACGCCCTGGCCCGCGCCGAATCGGCCGAAGACGCAGCCTCCAACACGATCCAGCAGTTTGCGAGTCACACCGAATTGCTGGCCAAGGCCGACGTGGACGCCATCGTGCTGCTCACGGCGCCCTCGGTTCGCGGTGGGCCCACGGTGGAAGCCGCCGCGCAGGGTGTGCACGTCTTCACGCAGGGGCCGATGGCTCGCAGCGTGGAGGAAGCCGACGCCATGCTGGACGCGGCGGAGGCGTCGGGGATCAAGTTGCACGTCCAGGTCGGATCGCGCTACAGCCGCGGCCTGCGTCACGCCCAACGCGCGGTCGCCAGCGGGCTCATGGGCCAGATGGCGTTGGCACGGGTGGAACTGAACATATTCCGGCCGCAGTCGCCCTACTTCCGATCCAGCCACTGGCATGGCACTTGGGACGGCGAAGGCGGCACGTCGGTTTTCCACCATGGGCGCTACATCATCGATCCGTTCTTGTTCGTGGTTGGCTCGCCGATTGTCGAAGTGACGTCTTACGCGGGCGCCATGCTTCGCCACATCGAGACCGACGACATGACCCTTTCGCTGGTGAAATTCGCCAACGGGGCGCGCGGCGTCGTGCAGTCCACGCTGCTGTATCACCCCAATCCACTCACTCCAAACAACAAGATCGAAGTGATTGGAAGTGAAGCCTCGATGGTCCTGCACCAGGAGTACACGCAGCCAAGCCTGCCGTCGGTGATGCTCGGCTCGCGCGAGAACGGCTGGCAGGCCAACGTGAAGTTTGGGTCCAATCACGATCCCTCGCTGGTTCAGCGGCTGGATGCGCTCGAAGCCGAGGTGTCCGACGCACCCGTGCGCGCCACCGAGATGTACCAGAGCCAGATCTGGTTGGAGTCGATCCTGGGCGACTCGCCCACGCCCGTGCCTCTGCGCGTGCCCCACCACCACGCCGAGTTGACGCGCGCGGTCTACAAGTCGCAGGAATCCGGCAAGACGGTCACCCTTCCTCTGGCCAAGGACGATCCCTTCTACACCTTTGAAGGGCGCCTGACCCACGGCCGCAAGCTCCCCGAGGATGACCCGCCGCCGACCGGGAATGTTCCGCGCCGCATGACGGGCAGTTGACCACTGCGCGGGAGCGATTGGCTGGAGCGGAGTCCGCGCGCTCGTGCGTTCGCGGCCACTGCCGGCCGGCTGGCATCGCCGGCGCGGGCGGACTGCTAGTAGGCGCCGCGGCCACGCGCTACCACCCAGAGGGTGCGCAGCAGGATGGTGAGGTCGAGCATCGGCGAGTAATTCTGGATGTAGTACAGGTCGTACTCGACGTTCTCGTGCAGCGGAAGTTCGCCGCGCCCGTTCACCTGCCACCAGCCGGTGATCCCCGGCAGCACCGCCAGCCGCTGCCGTTGCCAGGACTCGTACCGCTCGACGACCCAGGGCAGTTCCGGGCGCGGGCCCACCAGGCTCATCTCGCCGCGCAGCACGTTCCAGACCTGGGGTAGTTCGTCCAGGCTGGTGCGACGCAGGAAGCGTCCCACGCGCGTGACCCGCGGGTCGTTCAGCGGCTTATAGACGGCACTGACGGCCGCACCATGCTGGAGCGCCTCTTCCTGCCGGCTTTCGGCGTCCGCGACCATGGTGCGCAGCTTGTACATGGTGAAGATGCGACCGGTCTCCCCAACGCGGCGTTGCGCGAACACAATTGGCCGTCCGCCGTCCAGGTAGACGGCAAGCGCCAGAACCGCGAGCAGCGGCGCCATGAGCACCAGCGCCACGCCGGCCAGAACCAGGTCGAACATTCGCTTGACGAACCGATCGAATCCGGTGATTACCGGAGCGCGGACGCTGATCAGCGGCAGGCCCCACACATCCTCGGCCATCGCCCGGCCGGCCACGAGATGAAATACGTCCGGCACCAGCCGCACCCGCACAGGCGCGGTATCCAACGCAACCACGATCTCGCGCATTCGCTCATGCGCGTGCATGGGCAGCGCGATCAGGACATCGTCCACCTCGTAGCTCTCGACCAGATGCTCTAACTCGTCGCACCCGCCGAGCACCCGGGTGTCGTGGATCTGCTCCCCGTGCTTTTCCGGATCATCGTCGGCGAACCCAACAACCTGAAACCCCGACCATGGACGGTCCCGAATCATGGACGCAACACGCTCCCCGACCGGTCCCGCACCAACCACCAGCACGCGGGTGGCACCGCGTCCTGAAATGCGACGATTTCGCATCACCAGATTGAGCAGCCAGCGGAGGTTGATGAGCAACAGCACGTTGAGCGCAATGAAATAGATGAAGAGCAGCCGCGACAGGAACTCGACTTTGAGGATGAAGAAGGCCGCGAACAGGACGATGGTCGCGAACAGGATTGCCGGAATCAGCGCCCGGAGTTCGTCCACGACCCTCAGCAGTCGCCGGTGGTCGTAGAGGTGGACCATGCGGAAGAAGAACGCCCAGACGACCGCGACCACCACGTATTCGCGGGCCGCAAGCCAAGGCAGAAGGCTGGGGTCGCCGGCACCGATGGGCAGGGCGTGCCGCAGGACGTCGGCCAGATAGAGTGCCAGCAACGTGAGGGCAATGTCGACAATGGCCAGAGAGCCGCCAAAGAGGCGAGCCCGCTCTCTCACGTCAGCGCTTCCTCACCAATTCGCGGTACACCTTTTCGGTCGCGCGGGCCATTGCCTTGGCGTCGTGATACACCGCTACGGCCGCACGGGCCTCCTCTGCAAGGGTGCGAGCCTCTCCGGGGTGTGTCAACAAGCGCAGCACCGCCGACGCGGCAGCCGTAATGTCGCCTGGCTCGACCAGGAGTCCGGTTCGCTCATGCTCAATCAGGTCGGACGTTCCCACGGCTCGGGCGGCAACGATGGGGACTCCCGCCGTCATGGCCTCCATGATCGAGTACGGAACACCCTCCCAACGGGCCAAGTGCAGGTAAACGTCCATCGCCGTTAACAGGGTGCGCGCGTCGGTCACGTATCCCGGAAGCGAGGTCGCCTCGCGGACGCCCAACGTTTGCAAGCGCTCTTCCACCTGCGTGCGGAGTTCGCCGTCGTTGGTCCACAGGAAGCGAGTATCGGGGCGCTGGCGATGGACCTCGGCGAACGTCCCGGCGATGTCGAACGGCGCCTTTTGCTCGGTAAAGCGCGCTGTGGCGCCAATGATCGGGCCATCGGCCGGCAGCCTCAGTCGGCGGCGGGCCTCAGCGCGCGGCACGGGTTCAAACGGCGCGAAGGTCAGCGGAACGACGCGAAGCTTGCGCGCCGGCACAATCCCGACCGCCACGCGACGCTCGCTCTCCGACAAGGCGATCAGAACCGACGTCACACGCCCCAGCACCCACTCCAGCCATCGCAGCGGCGCACGCACGATGGGCGAGGGAAAGTTAAGGAAATAGAACCCGTGCGGCGTGTGAACGGTTCGCACGCCGGGACGGATCATTGCGGCCACACGACCAACCACCCCGGCCTTGGTGCTGTGCGTATGCACGATGTCGAAGCGTCCACGGTGGACGAGCCGCAGCAGTTCCCACGTTGAACGCAGGTCCTTGATCGGACGAATGGCCCGGACCATCGGTGTGACATGCACGGCGATGTCCAGCGTGGATATGTCATCGAAGAACGAGGTGTCTCCGCGCGGCTCGGAGCGCACGCGCGGACAGGCCACTTCGATCTGAAAGTCCCGACGATCAGCCGCTGCCGCCAGGTCGAGCAGATGGCGCTTGGTGCCGCCAATCGTGGCCTCCATGACGTGAAGGACTCGAATCGGCCGGCTGGACATCGGCGGCGTTAGCGCAGCACCGCCTGTTGCATCCATGCGAACTCCGCCGCGATTCCCTCGTGGATGGTCGTGGACGGGTCAAACCCGAGCACGCGGCGCGCCTTGGAGGTATCGGCCTGGCTGTGGAGCTGATCGGCGGGATGGGCTTCCCCGTAGATGCGCTGAACCGGCTTGCCCACCACGCGCTCCATCGTGTCGATCAACTCGTTGACCGAAGCGGTGGGACCGCTCCCGATGTTGAACGTCTCGCCGATCGGCAGCGCGTCCAATACACGCACCTGTGCGTCGACCGCGTCGGCCACGTAGGCCAATTCCCGCGTCTGCTCGCCGTCACCGTAGATCGTGATCGGCGTGCCGGTTGCTATCGCCTTCAAGCCGATGTGGACGAGCATGTCGGGGCGTTGGCGCGGCCCGAAGAGCGTGTAGTACCGCACCATGACCACCGGCAGACCGAAAAGGCGGTGGTACGAACTAAGCAGGTGCTCGTCCAGCAGCTTGGTCATCGCGTAAAACGAGCGCGGCTCCAGCGGATGATCCTCGGGGGTCGGCATCGTCGGATTGAATCCGTAGATCGAGGACGTCGACGCAAAGCTAAATAGCTTCACGCCTGCGCGCAGCGCGGCGTCGGCCAGCCGCTGGGTCGAACGGCTGTTGTCCTGCATGTATCGCTCGAAGTTCGTGGGCGTCCAGCCCTCGCGGACGCCGGCCCGCGCGGCGAGGTGGAACACGTACTCCACGTCCTCGAACATGGGGTCCATGTCCAGATCCGCGTCCATGAGATGGGCCTCGACAAACTCAAACCCCTCGTGCCGACGCAGGGTCTCCAGGTTCGCTCGTTTTTGATCGAGGTCGTAGCTGTCGGTTAGGCCGTCGAGCCCGATTATCCGATGGCCGCGCGCCAGCAGCGACTCGCAGAGATGGGACGCAATGAACCCGGCCGCCCCGGTGACGAGCGACACCGGACGGCTGCTGGCCTTTGACATCAATTCCCCGCGCGAAGAAAGCGCGCCAGCCGCGCGCTGCGCGAGTATATCGGCGGGGCAATGTCGGCGTTACGCCGCGGCGTCCCCGATCGCCTCGGCATAGAGCGCGCGCGTGGCGGCGCGCATGCCCTCAAGGTCGAACGCCGCGGCGGCGTGGCGGCGCGCGGCGGTGCCCATACGCGTTCGGCGCCCAGCATCCAGCAGCAGCGCTGTCAACCCCGATGCCAGAGCCCGCTCATCGCCCTGCGGAACCAGCAACCCGGTCTCGTCGTGCTCGACGATCTCGGGTACGCCCCCGACGGCCGTCGCGACGACGGGCCGCTCCGCCATCGCCGCTTCCATAATCACGAGGCCCAGCCCCTCCCAATCCGACGCCAGCACAATCACATCGGCGGCGGCCATCAGGTTGGGAATGTCAGACCGTACCCCCAGCCAATGCACGGCGTCGCGAAGGCCCAGGTCATCACCCAGCTGGAGCATTCGCGCACGGTACGCGGGTCCGCCCAATTGGGTCTCACCGGCGCACAGCAGCTGGGCGTCGGGAACCTCGGCGCGCACGCTTGCGAAGGCCCGCAGCAGCACGTCGTGCCGTTTCTGCGGGTCAAGACGGGCCGGGCATAGTACGACCGGCGCTTGCGCCTGGATACCAAGCTCCTGGCGTGCGGCGTCCCGATCCAGTCCGTTGAACGGCGCAGGGTCCAAACCGTATCGGATCACCCGAATCCGGTCACCAGGAACTCCGAGCCGCTCGTGCGCCCAGCCCGCAACCGCATCCGAGATTGCAATCGTGCGCTGCACCGGGCGGGTGGCCAGCGCGTGCAGCGCGCGCGCCGACGGCGCCGCCAGCCGCGCTTCGATGTTGTGCTTGGTGGAAACGATGGCGCTGACGCCGACCGCGCGTGCCGCCGGCGCGCCGTACATGTCGGCTCGCAACAGGTGGGTATGCACCAGCGCGTACCGCCCCCGCCTGATGTGCGCCGCTAGCCGCGGCAGCTGCACCGCGCCAAACGGTCCGGCCATGGGCAGATACGTCACGCGGCCGACGCAGGCCTCGAACTCGGGACGCAGGTCGTGATCGCGGAAGTAGATCATGTCGACGTCGGCAAACTCGTCCAGCCCTGGCAGCAGCTCCAGCAGGTGGCGCTGCGCACCGCCAACCGCCAGCGACGTGACGATCTGCAGAACGCGCGGCCGGCGGGACGTCACGTCCGAGCGGACAGCACAGCCGTGTAGCGCGCGAGCGTCTGATCGACTTGCCGCTGGAGCGAAAACGCAGAGGCCGCGCGTCGCCGTCCAGCTGCGCCCAAGCGGCGCGCGTGCTCAGGATCGCCCACGATCAGATCCAGCCGATCGGCCAGGGCCAACGCGTCGTTGGGATCCACGGTGTACCCCCAGGCCCCGTCGGCCACGATTTCGGGACCGGCGCCAAGTGTGGACGCAATGACCGGCCGGCCGGCTGCCATGGATTCGATCAACGTCAGGTTGAACGGGTCCGGGTACGTGGAGGGCGCCAGGGTGACCGTAGCGGCCGCATAGGCGTCACGCAGCGCTTCAGGATCCATCCAGCCGGGCAGCAGCAGCCGCTCGCCCACACCTAAGTCGTCAGCCAGCCGCTGCAGCTTGGGCGCGTAGCGCGGGTTCTCGCCGGCAATCAGCAGGCGCAGGTCGGGGTGTCGCGAACGCGCCAGCGCGTGCAGCGCCGCCTCGGCGCCCTTCTCACGCGAGACTCGAGCCGCCAGCAGCGCCAGTGGCGCCCCGTTCAGCCCCTGCGCCGACCGGAACGCCGCCCCATCGCCGCCGCCCCACCAGTCCAGGTCCACGCCGTTGTAGACGACCTCCGCGCCTCCGTACCCGTTGGCGCGCAACGCGGTCTGTAGCGTCCGGCTGATGGCGAACAGGTGGTCCACGTGGTTCGTCATATGGTGATTGATGACCGCGTTGCGAGCCGGGTTCCAGCGGAAGCGCTGGCACTTGGCGCAGTTGAACCAGCGCTGGCGGAAGTCGACCGGGCCACCGGTGCAAATGAACTTGATGCAGCAAAACAGCAGGTAGTCGTGGGCCGTGTACATCACCGGCGCGCCCACGCGCGCGGCCTCGGACAACGCCGCGAACGACAAGTGTTGATGCACATTGTGCGCATGCACCAGCTCGGGCCTGAAGTCGGCCAACTCCTGACGGACGCCAGGAATGACGGTCGGGTTGGCCATGGCCACCGTATTGCGAAATCGTTCCGGATAGCGCGACCGCAGCCGACGAACTCGCACGCCGTCCTGCTCACGGACCGACGGTGATCCGGAGGTCGTCGCGACCACGCACACCTCGTGCTCCGCACGCACGAACGCGCCGGCCAGACGCTCCACCACCACCCCGGCCCCGCCCCGATTGTCGGGGGGATACGTATCAGCAAGCAGGGCGATGCGCATTGGGAGCGGCCCGAAGGAGAGATGGAGTGATTCTAGGCGGTGTACGCCGCCAGACAGCGATCGGCCACGGCGGACCAGGTAAATCGGCGCACCACGTGCTCGCGGGCGGCGGCGCCCTGGATCCCGGCCTGCTCAACCGAGGCCGTGAGCGGCGCCAGGGCACGCCGCAGCGCGTCGGGATCGCTGGGCGGCACAATCGCGCCGCCAATCGGCGGAATGATCTCAGGCATTCCGGCAACGTCCGAAACCACAGCCGCCGTCCCGCACGCCATGGCTTCCAGCGGCGCCAGGCCCACCAGTTCCGGCAGCGCCTGGCGACGCCCGCGGTAATCCTCGTAGACGGAGGGCATCACGAACGCGCAGGCCGACCGCAGCGCGGCAATCACCTCCGCGTCCGACGCGCCCGTTTGGATTCGCACGGCACGGGACGCCGCCTCGGAACGAATGAACTCCAGGTAGGCGGCGTCGTAGGGCCGCCCGTAGATCTCGAGCGTTGCACCAGCCGGCAGACCTCGAATCGACGTCTCGATGCCCTTGTGTGGCAGCAATCGGCCCACGAACACGACCCGGCCGAGCGTCTTCTCAGACCCCGGCGAGTACTTTGCCGTATCAACGCCGGCATAGATGACCTCCGCCCGTCGCCCCACGTAGGGGAGCGTCGCGGCGGCAAACTCGCTTTGCGCCAGTTGCGCGTCAATCCAGCGACCGATCCGCAACCGCCGCACCCAGTTCACCCCACCACCGCCGTGATCCGTGACGAAGATTCGCTTGCCGAGCGGTCGGCCGATTAGCGCGGCCAGCGCCGTGAGACCCGACCTGGCCTGGTGGCAATGGACGACGTTTGCCCAAGCGAGCGCGCGCAAAAACCCCGGGCCAATCGCGTCATACGTCCGTCCGCGCAGCCGCCGCCAGGTCCGATGAACCTCGATATCAAACCCGTCAACCCGGCGCGTCCCGGGTCGGTCGCCAAACGAAACGAGACGCGTGGGCGTGCGACGCAGCATCGCGCTCGCAAGCTCGAGCGGGTAACGCTCACCGCCGCCGCGCACCGACTCGTCGCCGAACCAGGTTGGCGACAGATGCAGCACGCGCAGCTCGCTCACGCGCGCCGCTCGGCCACGATCAGATAGCCCCCGGGTTCCTGAACCGGCCGACGGAAAGTCCGCCAGAGCAGCACCGACCACAAGCCAACCCAGAGTTGAAGCGGGACAAGCCGGCGCCGCTGAAGGCCTCGGAACCAGTCCAGTACGCGGCGGCCGCCAACCCGCCGCACCATCAGTTCATCCAGCCGCCGCCAGGTTCGCTGCGTTGCGGCCGGCAAATGCCCGCGGCTCGTCACGACCTGCAATCCAACCTCGTCGAGTCGCGCCGTCCATTCCTCTAGCGCCCGATAGTGGTAGTGACCCAGACGCGCATTCGTGGACGCCAGGGCATCGGCGCCTGATTCACGCTCGATACGCGCGGCAAAGGCGGGCGCTGGAACCGTGAACACCAGACGCCCACCGGGACGCAGAACCCGGGCGGCTTCCGCAACCGCGCCCAGGTCGTCCGGAATGTGTTCCAGCACACTATGGCTGTAGACGGCGCCATAGGTCGCGGACGCCAGGGGCAGCGAATAGCCGTCCGCGCGCATCACCGCCCGATAGATGCCTGACGCGTGCGCGACCCGAGCCTCGCTGGGCACGAGCTCCAGCCCATCGACGGGCCAGTGCGACCGCAACACGCAGCGCGCGACTTCGCCGGTGCCGCAGCCCAGGTCCAGCACCGGCGCGGCGAAGGTCGCGTCGCGCAGCATGGCGAATTCCGTGGCGCGCCAGAGCGCGATGGCTGGCTGGTGAGGATGTGCGCGTAGCGCCAGTCGCAGAATCTCGGCGTCGCTCCGCGCCACGAGAGCGGTAGGGAAACGTCCTTCATCCATCGAGCACGTCGTCGATCAGTTGCCGCATGCGAACTGCGTACGTGTGGTCACGCTCAACCCGACCCTTGCCCGCCTGGACAATCGCGCGCCGCGCCGGCTCGTCATCCAGATACCGCTGAAGTATCTCGGCCACGTCGCCGGCGTCCTGATAGACCGCAAGCTCTGTTCCAACTTCGAAAAGCTCTTCCATTCGTGCCTTGTAGTCCGCGAGCTGGAACGCGCCGGCCGCGGGGATTTCGAATGTGCGCATGTTTGGCCCTTGGCGCATCTGGGCATGGTGGACGTTCAGCACGACCTTGGCGCTGCGATAGGCCCGCGCCACGGCAGCCGCGGGCAGCAGTGTCAGGCCGCGATGCGCCTCGCGAACCCGATAGCTCGGTTCCAGCTTCTCCCACCCGCGGCCCCAGACGGCAAGATCGACCCCGGATCGGGCAATGGCTTCCAGGATCTCAACCCGGGATCGACTGGCCGGCAGATGCCCCATGTTGTGCCGTGCGTCGCCAACGAAAATCACGTCCACTGACTCGGCATCCGCGTCCTGACCGGCCCAGGCCGCCGGGTGGACGGCGTGCGGCAGAAATCTCGCCTGTACCCCGCGTGGCTCAAGATCTGGAGCGTAGGTCGGATCGGCCAGATAGAACCGGTCGTACAGATGCGCCGCCCCGATGATGTTCGGAAACCAGCTCGGATCGTCGCCGCACCACTGCACAACGGGGCCATTGGTCAGATTCCGCAGGCGCTCGACGGTCTCCGGCACTAGGACTTCGCCCTTGAGCACCAACGTGAAGTCCGGCCGCACATCGGCAGCGAGGCGCAGCACATCCAGATTATCCGCCTGCGCCGCTTGGAACACTCGCGCAATATGAAATCGATCGGGCCCAGCCAGCCGCCGCTGCACGCGCCCCCAAAGCCCCACCCGACGCTCGAGCCGCTGGCTGTAGCGGTACATCCGCACCTCATGACCTGCGGCCTGCAGCCCCTGAACGCAGTACTCGGTCCACCGTCCGGTGTCCCAGTGCGGCCCAATCAGCAGGACGCGCATGCCTGCTCGATCGCCCGCCACACGCTGCGCCCGGCAGCGTCCCAGGTAAAGCCTGCGGCGCGGGCCATCCCGCGCGAAATGAGATTGCCGCGCAGCACTCTGTCGCTGGTGATCCGAACAAGCGCCCTCGCAATATCGTCCGGATCTTCGGGATCCACACGCAGACCTGCGTCGCCGACGACCTCTGCCAGTCCCGCATCGTTCGCGACGACGACTGGAACTCCTGAGGCCATGGCTTCAAGCGCCGGCATGCCAAATCCTTCGGTCCGCGCCAAGCTCACAAAGGCTCGAGCGCCTGCCATAAGGAATGGGAGGTCGTCTGCCGGAACCCGTCCGAGGTACCGCACGGCCTGCGGTCCCGCACTGGCCATCGTTTCCAGCGATTTCTCAGATTGCCAGCCTGAGGCTCCCACCACCGCCAGCACGGTCGATAGACCGGCTGTCCGGGCGCGGACTACAGAGTGCACAAGCGCAGGGATGTTCTTACGAGGCTGAACGGTTCCAACAAACAGCAAATATGGCGTGTCGAGACCATAGCGCGCACGACACTCGGAAATGGTGGGTGCGGCATGGTTTTGGCGAAAACGTGTCCGATCAACGCCGAGGTGGGCAACCGTCACCCTTTCGCGAGGCACACCGTAAGTTCGGACCACATCGCGCGCGACGCTTTCCGAAATGGTGATTATGGCGTGAGCCTCGTGCACGTTTCGGGAGGTCCAGCGGTGCAACTCCGCAATTGTCGGAGCTTCGAAATTGGCTGTCGCGTTGACAGGTGCAAATGCAACGTCAAACACGATCGAGGCTCGTGCCCGAAGGCCAAAGGAGGGCGGTGGCTCGTGAGCATTCTGCACGTAGGCGTCCCATCGGCACCAGCGGCCCTCCAGACCCAGACGCAGGCGGTACCAGGGATCGCCTCCACACGCCTTGCGCAGCACCCTGTTGCCCACCGGAAAGGGTCGGATCGCGCGAAACTTGACTTGCTGATCGCCTGGTGGGCGGAACCTGGGGGGTGCATCCGCCAGCAACTCAATCGAATGCCCCGGGTTCGTGTGCGCGAGACCGCCAATGAGCCCACGCATGCTCTCGCCCGCGCCGTCCGGGATATCGAGGTTGGCGTTGCGGACATTGAGGGCAACACGCATGACGCGCCTACCCGACAACCGCTCGCTGTCGACGCAGCGAACCCAATTCCGATCGCGCGTCGTGATCTATGAGGTACAGCAGGGCAACGTACATCAGCACAACCATTACCCCGCCCTGAATGAGCAGGACCGCGTCAGTGAGCAGCGGCAACAAGACAAGACGTCCAAATATGCCGGCGCCGACCGCAGCCGCCAATGGGCGCGCGAGCCGGTGGACAAGCCGCAGGTCAAACTCACGGCGTCCTATCGCCAGCAGAACCAAGGCCGCCAGGCCTTGGGACACCACCAAAGCAATTGGAACCGACATGAAGCCAACGCCGGTGGCCATCAGAACGACGGCAATAGTCCACGCGACCAGGGCCCAAACAGCGGCAACAGCAAGCACGATTTTCGTTTTGCCAATGGCATTGAGTATTGGGGTAATGAGCCCATTAATGGGCACGAGGGCAGCATTCACGGACAGGACATAGAGGGCAGGGAGCGCTGGCAGCCATTGCTCCCCGTAGATCAAGCTTGCAATTTCGGGGCCAAACGCCATAACCGCGGCAAACACCGGCAGCGTGACGATGGCATTCCACTTGAGTGTGAGTTCCGCGCCGCGGCGCACCTGCTCTGGCGCATCCTGAATACGCGCGAACGTTGGCAGGCTGACCCTCGCCACCAGTTGGGTCATGACTAGCGGTTGCGAGGACAGTCGGTTGGCCCAACTGAGCAGGCCTGTCGCCGACGCCCCGAACGCCCGTGGGGCGAAAAGGGGGATGAGTGAATCCTTCAACGTCAGAGCAAGACGCGCGCCCTGGAAGCGGGCGCCAAAACCGACGTGGGGCCTCAACACCCCAAGCTTGTGCGTGGGTACGGGCCACCAGGGGCGGGCGGCCACGACTACCAGCGTGGCCACGATGCTGGCTCCCACATGGGCGATCACCAGGCTCCAGACGCCGGCGGCGCCGATCGCGAATCCGATGCCAGCACTGTAGTAGAAGAGGGTGCCGGCGATGTCGGCGATGGCCAGCCGGCCGAATTGTAGGTGACGTTCGAGCAGCGCCGCCGGAACGATGCGAAATGCCGAGAAGAAGAGGGCGAAACTGAAGACCCGCGTCATCCAGGGATCAACGGCGTCGTTCAACAGGCTGTTGACGATGAATGGCCCGGCCAGGAAAACGACCGCCGCGCCCATGCATGCGAGCACCACTTGTCCGGTGAACACCGCCCGCAGGTCATGTCCGTCGGGTTCAGCGCCGCGCTGGATCAGGCTGGGTTGCAGCCCGAGATCGGCAAATTGCTTGACAAGCCCGGCCAGAAAAGCGATCGGCACGATGACCCCGAAGTCCGCTGGGGTCAGCAGGCGAAAGAGCACAATACTGCCAATCAACGACACAAACTTCATACCGCCTTCGCGAATCCCGAGTGAGACCACGCCGCGCATCGCGCGGTCGCTCAGGTTGCCGTCGCGAGCTGCGGGCGCGGCGCTGCTGGTCACGGCGAAACATCTAGGCGTCTGCCCAAGGCCTGGGCATACACGTCCAGGAGCTGTTGCGCCGACCGGCGCCACGTCATGGCGTCCGCGCGGCGGCGCGCGCCCGCCGCCAGCCCCTGCCAGCGATCCGCGTCGGCCAGCACGGTACGCAAGGCGTCCGTCAGGGCCGGCACGTCATTCGCGGGAACGAGCAGGCCATTCTCGCCGTGGACGACCGGCTCCTCGGCCCCGGAGTCGCGGGTGCTGACGACTGGCGTCCCACAGGCGTTGGCCTCGAGCAACACCAGGCCGAATCCATCGAAATCCGATCCCCACAGGCGATACGGCATCGTCACGACACGCGCTCGGTGATACCAGTCCACAAGCTCGTCCTGGCTGACAGCACCGGTCAGCGTGACGCACCCAACAAGCCCAAGTTCGCGGATTCGAGCGCGAAGCCGGGCCACATAGGGTGACGACGCGTCGCATAGACCAACAATCACATAGTGGTCGGCCACGCCTTCGGCCCTGAGGCGGGCAAACGCCTCAAGCGCCAGGTCATAGCCCTTGCGCGGCTTGCATTCCCCGACAGAAACGATCAGACCAGGCTCACGCGGCGGCGGCTCGCCACGCTGGAACTCCTCGCTCCGAACCGCCAGCGGCACCACGCTGGCGCGCTGCGCTCCTGAGTCGCTCTCAACCTTCCCACGGGTATAGCCGCTGTTGGCGGGCAGACCGCACGCCCGACGGAGCGCCCAGCGCAGCGGCCAGCGCTCAATTCGCGGCCGGCCGGCCGAGATCGCATACGTCCCGTGTAGCGAAATGAAGTACGGGCGCCGGCCCGCCGCCGCCGCCACGGATGGTGCGTACGGCTCCACCATGCAGTGGATCACGTCTACGCCGCGCAGTGCCCGCCGCAGCGGTGGCAGCGTGCGCTGGAACACGCGCAGGGGATGACGCCGGCCGTGTTGGAACGATGGGATCTCGCAATGGTCCGGGTAGTTGCGCAGGTCAGTCATCGCCGCCCGACTGCGAGGACTCACCAGACGCACATCGACGCCAGCGGCTATCAACTCGCGGGCAAGTTCGCCCGCATAGCGCCCCCACCCGTTGGTTGGATCAAGCGCATCACTGACCAGCGCCAGCTTCACCGGCGGTCGGCCCAGAGACCTGCGGCGGCCAGCGCCGCCAGCATGCCCAGCGCCAGGAATGAGATCAGGACACCAGCGGCAAAGCCCGGCGGCGTGTACGTCATGACGACGGTGTGGGCGCCAGCGCTATCGATCGGCACACCGCGCATCAGGGTGTTGACCGTGACCATTTCGGTTGGGCGTCCATCCACCGTCGCCTCCCAGCCCGGGAACCTGGCCTCGTTAAACACGAGCAGCCCAGGCGCGCTTAGTTCGACCCGTACGGCGACGCGTTCCGCCTCGCGTTCCGGCGCATGTACGACGTCAGGCCCGGAGGCTGCGGTCGAAGGGATGCCCGGGTCACGGTCAACCAGTACCAGGTCGGGCCGGCTGGCTATCGCGTCCAGCACGGCCTGAGTCTCGGCCTCCGCCTCGATGACCCGCCAGTTCCGCGCAATCCAGGCGCGGGGCGCCCAGCCCTGTAGCTCGTAGACGTACAGCGTCTGGTCCACGGACGCCCATGCCGGAAGCTCCAGCGCGTCGGCCTGAACCTGTCGCAGCGCCGGGACGTCGATAGGCGCGCCTGACGTCACGAACCGCACGTTGGCGGCCGCCAAGGCCGGCGCCCGACGCCGCAGTAGATCGGCGCGCGCATCGGCGTCGAGGGCCGCGTCGGATGCAAAGCCGGGAACGGTGGTGCGCTCGCTCCCAACGTAGGCCAGATAGTCGGCGGTAGCCTGCGGCATCAGATTCTCGTAGCCGTCCAGCGAAGCGCGCCCGCCGGTCATGGCCAGGTTGGGCGTCAGCGTCTCATTCAGGAATACGTACTCCAGGAAGTCTCGTCGCGTTCGATCCAGTTGCGTGCCGGCGGCCGTGGACAGCTCGAATTTCTGCGCCAGGCCACGGTACGAAAACAGGCGCCATTCGCCCCCGGAGTCGGCCGGAACCACCGCGCCGGCCTGAGGCTCCCGGGCGTACCACTCCGCAGGCACGGTCGCAATGGCGTGGGCCGGGGCCAAGAGGACGTCGAACACAAGCACGCCGGCCAGCGCCGCCTGCGCACTGACGGGCGACATCCGTCCACGTAGATACCGCCAGAGGACCAGAGCCGTCAGGAGGGCCGCCAGCAGCGTCCAGCGGGGCGCCCAGTACTCCAGGCTGAACGCCGCCGTCATGCGTTCATACAGTTGATCGAACGTGCGGTAGTAGCGCTCGGCAGTCAGAAAGCGGCCTTCCGACCCAACAATGGCCCGATCGATGTAGTCGTAGCCATAGGGCACGATCAGGAAGGCAAAGCCCGTCAGCACGATCGTGGCAGCAACGGTACCGACCCCGATCAGTCCCGCGATCCAGATCCAGACGCGCCCGATCCAGCCAACCAGAAGGCTGGATCGCAGGTCATCGGTGCGCAGCCGCTCGATTCCAATCGCGACCAAGTATGCCAGTCCGAAGGACGCGGCGATTCCGAATCGGGCCGGCTGCCGAAAGAACTCGAAGAGCGGTAGCTTGTGGAGGAGCGGGAATCCCAGGCTGAACGATCCCATCGACAGAATCCAGGTAAGCAGAATCAGGCCGCCCAGAAACCAGACCAGTCGTTGACGCCGGCCCACCACGACCGCGATCAGCGCCAGGGCAGGCGCGGCAAACCCGAGATACAGCAACTCTTCGGCGTTCAGGGTTTCATTAAGCACGCGTGGGATCTCGAACGACGGGTAGAGGTAGCCGAGGACTAGGCTCCACGGCGGGATAGAGCCTTGTGATGCGATGGCAAAGTCCAGCCCCCCGGCGCGGGTTGAGAGACCGGTGGTCTCAATCGTGGGCAGCAGGCGGACCGCGCCGACAGCCAGCCCGGCCACGCCGGCCGCGGCAATCCAGGCAAGTCCCACAGCCGCTCGCCGGATGCCCAGATCGCTCCCGATCCACCAGAGGCGCGTGACGGCAAACAGCAGCCAGACGAAGCCCCACAGCAATGCGATCTGAGGATGGCCGGCCAGTGCCGTCACCGCGGCGCTGACTCCCAGAAGCACGCTGTAGCGGCGCTGACCACGGGCGATCAGTTCGATCGCCCCAACCCCGGCCGGCAGCGCAAAGAATATGTCCGAGTAATTGAGGAATCGCGACGTCGCGAACACGAACCCGCCGTAGGTGAAAAGAAAGGCGGCCACATACGCGCCGGGCCGCGTCAACCCCCACACGCGCCCCAGCCAGTACGCCGCCCCGGCCGCCAGCGCCAGACCAAGCGCTAACTCAATGAAATAGGCGCGCAACGGTTCGAAGATGCGCAGCAGCACCCAGGTCAGCGGATAGAACCAGCCGAATTCGGAAAATGCCACCGGAAACCCCGCCAACATGCCGTCGGCCCAAAGCGGAATGCGTCCTTCACGCACGCCCTCGGCCAGCAGGGCGTAGCGGGGCTGGTAGCTCAGCAGCAGGTCCAGGTCGAGCCAGGGCGCACCGGCGAAGAGCAGATCGCGGTACAGCACAAGCAGCGGAGCCAGCAGACCGACAGCCACCAGCGCGCGGCGCTGCACAATCGAGGCGCCATCAACCCTGCCAAGTAGGTGGGCCCACACCCCACCCAGCCTGGTCAGGATGACGGAGTCGATCCGAGAAACTCGCGAATCGCCGCGGCGCGCTGCGTCCATGTGCGGCTTTCCACCTCCAGGCGGGCGGCTTGGGCCAGGCGGGCTGCCAACGCCGTGTCGGTCAGCAAACGAGTGACGGCTCCTGCCAGCGCGGTCGGATCGTCCGCCGCGACGAGCAGGGCGTTGCGCTCATCGTGCAAGACCTCGCGCATTGAGGGTAGGTCACTGGCCACAATCGGGCGCTCCGCGGCCATGTACTCGAACAATTTCAACGGTGACGTGTGTTCGCGCGCGATGACCTGTCGGGCGCTGAAGGGAATCACCGCGACGTCAGCAGCGATCAGGTACCGGCGCGCACGGTCCGGCGGCATGTGCCCCAGAACGTGTACGTTCGGTCGGTCCGCGGCCGCCGCCAGAATTCGACCGAGATCGGGCGAAACTCCTCCCACGATGACCCATTGCACGTCCGGATCGGCGTGGCGCGCCGCGTCCACGAGCGTATCGACGCCCTTCC
The DNA here is from genome assembly GCA_965263175.1 of Chloroflexota bacterium. Classification (GTDB taxonomy): domain Bacteria; phylum Chloroflexota; class UBA11872; order UBA11872; family UBA11872; genus UBA11872. Next base: position 700,687 of record OZ253587.1, on the reverse strand, counting down.
AGGGATAGAGGTGACCCAGGTAGCAGACCACGCGAGCCTCAGTCGGAATCTCCAGTTCAGTTCGGGCGGCGTCGCGGTCGCGGTCCGCGAACGCCCGAATGTCCACCGCGTCCGGCGCGACAAACAGTCGCCGAGGATCGAAACCCGCGTCGAGATACCAGCGCCGCAGGCCCTCGGTGATGGCGATTACCGCGTCCATGCGACGCGCCGCCCAGAGGTGAAGGGCAGCTGAGAGACGCGAACGTGGGACGGTGTGCACCTCGAAGCAAAAACGGGCCGGTTGACCCATCAGCAGCCGCAGAACCGTCAACGGCAGCAGGTCGCGGCTGTAGACCACGTTGGGCCGCCAGCGGCGCACGACGGTAAGCGCGGCAACGGCGAAGCTTCCGAGCTGTAAGAAGTGTGCGCCCAGCCTGATTGGACCGCGGTTCAACACCGGCCAGTCGATCGTGACGCGCTTGATGGCATCGACGGTGGGTAGCCCGGCGAGAGCGAACGTCCTTGGCACGCCGGCGTAGCGAAACGGATCGCTGACCGCCCGCATGGCCGTCGTGTTCGCCCGGCGGGCGTAGGCGAGCCGAACTGTCGCGTCGCCGGCCGCGAATCCCGCGGCCATGTGCATGAGCTGCAGCGGATGCGCCCGCTCGCTGGGAATCCGTGCGTTCGCGACGATCGCGATACGCGGCGGCTGGCCCACCCGTCAGATCCGGAATTCGATGCGCACGGTCGTTCGATCCGCAAGCGCGCCAAACTTCACGACGTGGTCCCGCTCGAGCCAGGAACCGTCGCAATGGACCTCCAGCTTCCGGGCGGCGGCAGGCAGCCGGTAGCGAACGTCAGACAGGTGTGCGGAAGTCTCAAGCCGGTCGCAGACCGCAATCGCGGCCCCGTCAACCCGATACGTACGGCGGGTTCGCACGCCCGTCAGGGCGCGACCGTCGGCGCGGGCCACGCCAGATTCAACCGTCAGCGCATCGTTCGTAGCCTGAGTGCGCCCTTCGAGCGCGTGACTGGACAGCCACCGGCGGGTCGCTCGCCAACTCGGCGGACCGAAGTGGCGCCACAGGAACATGAGTGCATACCGCCGACGGCCCGCCCGCAGGTGGGAACGTGCAATGTGCAGCAGGAATCGCGACTCCCGACGCGCCAGTACGTGCCGCCAATTCGGTAGCGCCGAGCTTTCGGAGCCCGGTGTGACCTGCCAGGTTCCCTCGGAAACCTCCGGCTCTGAGCGGAAACGTAGCTGGTTGCGCCAGCCGTGTCTGGCGTTCCCGACGTAGACCAGGCCACCGCCCCCGATGCGTCCCCCGACCAATCGGTCGCAAGGACGCTTGTTCGTTCGCACGAGCGCACACACGCGCGGCGCTTCCAGCCGCGCCACGCCGGCGTCTGGCGCCACCGCCGGAGCGGCTCGCCCTGCCGCCGGTGGATTGCTCGGCAGATCATCCAGCTCAGCTTCGACATGCGCCCGCGCCAGCCAGGCCAGGTCACCCGTGTGCATCACCCGGCACACAAACGCCGGGGTGCCCCAAGTGGCGTCAATCAGCCCGCCGTCGCCCAGCGCCGCCGCGCTCTGCGCCGCAACCCGCCCGGCCAGCGGCAACAACGCTTGGCGGCCGTCGGCGGCCAGCACGTAGGCGTCGTAAGGTGCCGACCCGATCTCCGCGTCCGCGTCCCAGAACCACCGTTTGCCCTCCAGTCCCAGGGGTTTCACCCCGTCGGGCCGGAGCACAAAGGCCAGGAAATCGGCGCCGTCGCGCAAGCGGTCCTCGAACGACGCTTCCGCGCGTATCTGCCTGAGCGCGTAGCGTGCGAAGGCCACGCAGCGGCTGTGGTAGTACACGGTCAGATCGGCGATCCCGGCGCCTTCGCCAAGCAGCGCTTCGTCTCGAACGTACGCGAATGAGCCATCCGACCGCATCTCATCCAGCGAGCCCGCCACCGAGTCCTGCACGGCCCTCAGCCAAGCCGGCTCGTCCAGTGCGGCGTACGCGGCCGCCAGACCCATGGCCCCCCAGAGCCGCTGATTGACCACGGGTTTGTCGACGACGTTCGTGAGCAGATACGTGTCGCAACACAGCCGAATCGCCTGCTCGATGGATCGCCGGTCCTCCGACGCCAGGGCATCGCCCGCGTGCGACAGCAGCGACGCCAGCGCATCCACGCACTCACCGGCGTCGATGATGTTGGTCGAATTGTTCCGGGGGTCGTGGCGGCCAGGGAAAAACACCCACGCACCAGCGGCGGCCGGATCGGGCGCCAGGCGCGCCGCCACGCGCCGCGCCGTCGCGATTGCCCGCGTTAGGTAGCGGTCCTGGTTCGTGTGCGCGTGCAGCGCGCAGTTGATAACGATGCTACGGGCCGTCTTGCCGGTGTGATCGACGCCGTGCTCGGGACAGCGCGTGTAGCCGTGGTTGTCCCGCAGCCGCTCGAACGCGCTGGACGCCGCCGCCAATACCCAGGCGGCGCGCGGCGTCAGCGCGGGTCGCTGAACGGCAGTCACCGTCATTGCGCTACGTCCGCTCGCGGATGACGCGCGCAGGCATCCCGGCCACCATGGCGTACGGCGGCACGTCGTCGGATACCACGGCGCGCACGGCCACCACGGCTCCGTCGCCAATCGTCACACCCGGCAGCACCACTACCTCGCTATAGAGCATCACGTCGTCGCCAATCGTCACAGGCGCGGGTTCGATGGGCGCGTCCAGCGCGCGGATATCGCGCCGATCCAGCACATGCCGGTGCGTGTAGATGGCGGACCGGCGCCCGATGTGCGAGCGCTCGCCCACCGCTATCCCGCCGGTGCAATCCAGGCGCGTCTCGGACAGCACCTCCGTCCCGGCGCCGATGGTCAAGCCCACGCTCTCAGCGTGCCCCGGCTCCCATCCCGCTCTGACGTCGCGTTTTATGCGTACACCGTCGCCCATGAACAGCCGCAGGCCGGCCGGAAAGTAGAAACGGCCGTCGATCCGAACCTCGTCGCCGCAGGTCACACCGGCGGAGCGTCGCAGCAGCATCGCCCGGATTCGCCAAAGCGCGCGCTGATAGGGCGGCAGTGCGTGCAGGTCCGGCGCCTGCCCAACCAGCCGAGCAAGCTGACGCGACGGGTCCAGGTTCATCGCGTGATCCCGGCCTCGGCCACCGACGGAAACCCGGGTCGTCCACTGCCGCGCAACGCATCGCACACCGAAACCAGACGCTCAGCCAAACCGGCCGCGCCATGCTCGCGTACAACCGTGGCGCGCAGCCGCTCAACCGTGGCTTGCCGCGGGTCGGTGCGCAGACCCAGGACGCGATCCAGACCAGCGGCCAGCTCAGCGCCCGTGTCCCCGACCAGGAAGTCGTTCGCAAGATCGCCCAGCACGCCGCGGTAGGCCGTGTTGTTGGAAATGAGCGGCGTGGCGCAGGCCAGAGCCTCCAAGCCGGTCTTGTCCAGCGCCGGTTGCGCGCGCCAGTTCACAAAGACATCCAGCGATCCATAAAACTCCGCCATCGCGTCACCGCGTACAGCGCCTACAAACGCCACCGCGTTACGCACGCCCAGCGTATCGGCGATACGCTCCAGTTCACGTACGTAGGTCCGATCCGACGGGTAAAAGGGTTCACCGGCGATGTGCAACCTGGCGCCCGAATACCTCCCGCGGCGCAACTCCGCCAGGGCGTGTATGCCTGGCTCGAAACCCTTCAGCGGCGTCAGCCGCCCCGCCATCCCGATCACCGGTCCGGATCTCGGCCTGCGGTCAGGCGGCGGACGGAATCGTTCGGTGTCGATCCCGTGTCCCAGCACAAACGCTCGCTCGCTGCGAATCGGGTAGCTGTCGGGCGAGGCCGTCACCGCGGCGTCGATCAGCCGGTTGGCCCGTCTAAGCATCGGGGTCAACCCGTGACTGGCGTACCAAAGCACGAGCGGCGTCCGGGTAACGCGCGTCAGGGGCGTCAGCGCCACGGCGTAGGCCGGCACCATGTGGGCCAGCACGACATTCACACGCCGGCGGACAATGAGCCGGGCGCCAACGGCCCCGAACCCCAATGCGGCCGCCCACCGCGACCTTCCCCGCTCGCGCCCCAGGCCGTGGACGCTCACATTGGGCGGCAGGTCAACCTCGCCGACCCGCGCCGCCACCACGTGCACGGCCGCGGCCCGTCGCGCCAATTCCGCTGCCCAGGTATGCGCGACCGCCAGATTGGTGCTCGAAAGATCGAGTTCCTGAGTCACGAACAGCAGGCGCAGGTCGCCGCCGGAAGAGCCGTTCAAGACGGCCCACGTTCAGCAAGTCGGCGGTACGCCGCGGCGTAAGCCCCAAGCACGGCTGGCTTCTCGAACTGCGCCGTGGCCGCCCGCGCCGCGCGCCCCATGGCGCGCAGCCCGGCGGGGTCACGCAGCGCATCGCGCACCAGCGCTGCCCCGGCCCCTTCATCCCACGGCAGCAACCAGCCGTTCGTGCCGTGCTCGATGGTTTCCGGCATCACACCAACCGGCGTGGCAAAGACCGCCGTCCCGCAGGCCATGGCCTCCAGGCATACCCTCGGACCGCCTTCGCTCAGCGAAGGCGCGATCAGTGCGTTCATCCGCCGATAGAGATCGGCCAGATCGGCCGGACTGTCAAGCCAGTCGATAAGGGTGACCCGATCCAGGATGCCGGCCCGCATCAAGTCGCGGCGCAGCGAGTCCCCCTCGGGTCCCTGGCCCGCAATCGCGAATCGCGCGCCGGGCACTTGCGCCGCAACGGCGGCAAATACACGCACGACGTATCCAAGGTTCTTGTTGGCCACCAAGCGCCCAACAAACCCCAGGGCGAAGTCTTTCTCGATCTCCTCCGGGGCGAAGACCTTCCGATCGATATACGCCGAGGGCAGCACCAGAACCCGCTCGGCCGGCACGCCCCAGCGCGCCAGCAGGTCGGGGACTTCCCGCCGGTTGACCACGCGGATAGCGACGGCTCGGCTCGCTACACGCGTCGCGTACGCGCGGTAGACGAGCTGTTCCAGCGGCTCCCACCATTGGGCGCGCTTCGGGTGACCGGGTACATGATGGATTTCGCTAACGTACGGCGTCCCGTACCGGTGGGACAGCCACGCAGCCGCGCGGCCGTTCGCGAAAATTCCATAGTCGTGACTAACGATCAGACCGTGCCCATGCCGCCGCAGCAGTTCGGCGCCGCGCCGCCGCATCCATCCGGACTGGCCCAGTCGCGAAACCGGCGCCGGCTCGACTCGAACGCCCGGGTACGGCGCCACCGTCGTCGCGCCATCCGCGCGCGACGCCAGCACGTCGATCCGCTCGAACTCGCCCGCCAGCCCTTCCAGCGTCGTATGGAATGGCCCGTGACGGCCCGTTGTGACATCCCGGTCGCCGCTCAGCATTAGCAAGCGGGCGCTCACGAACGCCCGCGCGACGCAGAGGCGGTCACCTCCGACAGGATCGCCATCGATTCCTCCACCAGCCGATCCCAGGCAAAGTGATCCAGACCCTCCGACCCGGCGCGCGCCAGGCGCTCGGCCAGGTCGCGGTCGGTCAGCAGGCGGTTCACGGCGGCGACGAACGCCGCCTGGTCGCCAAGCGGTGTAAGCAGAGCGTTGTGCTCATTGGTGAGGATTTCGCGGTTTCCGCCGATATCCGTCGTGACGATTGGCGTTCCCACCACGCGCGCCTCCACCAGCGTGTGCGACAGCCCCTCATAGGCCGTATTGAGCACGAACACGTCGGCGGCGCGCAGGTACATGCCCACGTCCCGGTGCGGAACCCGGCCCACGAACCGAACGCGCTCGCCCAGGCCCAGATCCGCCGCGCAGCGTTCCAGAGCCGACTGCTCCGGCCCGTCCCCCACGATGGCCAGCACCGCGTCATTCGCGAACGCGGGGACCATGCGCAGCAAGTCGTCAACCCGCTTCCATCCGTACAGCCGCGACACGGTGCAAACCACTGGCCCCTGGAAGCCGAGCTGTCGTTTCGCCTCGTCGCGCGACACCTCGATCTCCGGAATCTCGGTCAGCGCGTTGTGCACCACGCGAATCTTCTCCGGACTAGCTCCCCAGCCGCGCACGAACGCGCCCACGTACCCGCTGGGAACAACCACCACCGTGGCCAGGGCGGTGTACATCCGCTGGATCAATTGGAACGCCCGGATCAGCGGCCCGTGACGTGTCCGCTGAAACTCTTCGATCCCCAATGTGGTCATGCCGCGCCGGTGGGCCGACTCCCATGCCCAGTCGCCAACAATCTTCAGCACGCGCGGCCGCCCCGCCAGCAGCGCCGCCAGCGTTGAGGGCAGCTCGATGCCGTTGATGTAGATCACGTCGGACCGCAACGCGGCCCGCCACGTGTGCCACAACACGAGGGCATAGCGCAGCGGGACCGGCGTGTTCCAGGAGACGCGTACGGTTGGAAACGGCGGGCGCACCAGACCCTCGGGGTCGTCGGGGCAAACCACCGCCCGCACGGTGTGGCCGCGGCCATGCAGGGTCAGCGCAAGGTTGTAGATGTGCGTCGCGGGCCCGCCAACCGTCGGCGGGAAGATGTTCGATACAAAGGTGATGCGCATCGTTCGGACGCTAGCACCGAGCATGGCGGCAGACAACGGCGCCCAGCGAACCCATCGGGCGGCGCGTGCCGCCACGCCAAACGATCAGCCGCCCGGCGCCTCGGTCCCGTTGGTTGCGTGCGAGCCGTTGGCCCCGGGCTGCAGAACTGGCAGCGGATCCCCCGTCACCACTGCCCGGGCGCCGGCAAACAGCTTCCAGGCCGATCCGCCCTCCTGCCAGATGGCGTCGCACCCTCGGCAAAGCTTGTAGTTGTCCAGCTTGCCGGTCACGTGCGCGGACCGAATCTCGCGGAACGCCGGGTTGTTCCAGATTTCCAGCAGCGACTCGTCGGCCAGGTTACCCATGATCTGGTCCTCGCCGAAGTCGGCGCAGCACGACGGAACCTTTCCGTCCCAGTAAATCGCCATGGATTTCCAGAGCCAGTTGCAGGGGTAGTAGTTGGGACCGTGGGGACGCGCGGTATAAAAGTCGGACGAGTCCATTTGCCCCGCCCAGCCGTGCGCCCAGAACGTGTCCCATTCATCCACCGGCAGTCCGGCGAAGCGCTGACGAAAGTGATCGGGAACGACCGGTGCGGCGCCCTTGGGATAGCTCGGGTCCCAGAGCTGAATCACCTGCATCACAAAGTAGGGCTTCGGACCGGAGCGGCGTTTTCTGGACTCCAGCAAGCGCAGCACGCGATCCAGTGTGCGGTCGAACTGCGCGCCCTTGCGCATCACCTCGTACTGTTCGGGTTCGCCGGAGTCGAAGCTGATCGTCAGCTTGCTCGGCGCGGCGTCCAGCAATTGCTCAATCTTTTCGTCGCGCAGCAGGGTCGCGTTGGTATTGATGTGGGCGGCGATCCCGGCCCGCTCGCATACCTCGATCATCTCGTAAATGTCTTTGTGCATCAGCGATTCGCCGCGGAAGAACAGGTTGGCCTCCTGCACGGACGGCTGTGCCTCGTCGATGATCTTGCGGAACAGGTCCATCTCCATGAACCCGTTGTGCTTGTTCGCGCCCACGCTTTGCGGGCACATCGGGCAGCGCAGGTTGCAGAAACTGGTCGGTTCGATGTGCAGCTTGATCGGCCCGTACGGCACTTCGGTCGAACCGCGCATCCAGTGGTAGGCAAAACGCCCCAGCGACGGCTTCAGTACAGCGCGGTGCCGCCGGTACTTGACCAGAAGGTCCTTGGCCTGGCTGATCGAGTTCACGAGGCGGCGGCCTCGCCGGCGTCCGGCGCAATGGCGTCTTCCCACAACATGTTGGGAATGCCGTCCTCAACCTTGTAGCGGTAGCCACACACCGTGCAGACCAGATGGTCGCGGTCCGTGTGCAACACGCCGTCATCGCGCGGATGGTCGTCGTTCACACAGCGCAGGATCGCGAGGAAGTCGTCTGGAATGAGCGGCGACGCGGAATCCGCGTCCGAATCAGTCATCGGTGACGCCTGCTCCCTTCACTTGGAAGCTAGAGCATGAAGTGCAGCGTGTCAAAGCTAATCAGCAGCGCGGCAAATGCGCCAATCGCAAGGAACCGAACAGACCAAAGCCTGCGCCCAGACGGCCAGATACGGCTACTCAAGCCAACCCATGCCCAGAGGGCGACGAATTGGAGGGCCAGCAACAGCCCGGCCACCCAGAACAGAAAGCCCGGATAGGCCAGAAAGCTCTCCACAAGGCTCATCGACCAGAAGTCCAGCCCCAGGCCATGCGCGGGACGCGGCGGAATCGCCTCAATGCCGAATCTGGACCACGGCGTGCGGCCCAGAGCGTCAGCCAGCCAGTCCGTGCGGTCGGGCGCCAGCAGATTGACGGCGTCCGCCCGCAGGAGCCAAGCGTGGGCCAGCAGCGGCGAAAACTGGTAGGTGTAGAACACTGCCGCGAAGTCGCCTTCCGGCTGGATGGATGACCACGGCTGGTAGTCGGCGCCGCCGTAGATTGCGCCCTTGAGCGGTACCGCGCCGGCGACCTGCTGGTCGAAGAGATTCAGGTAGCCGATGAAGTCCTTGGCTACGCCCATGAACTGCACGCCGGCGCTGATCAGGACCACCGCGGCCAGCGCCGCGCCGGGGAGCCAGGTTCGCGCTCGCTCCAGAACACGCTCGAACAGCGGAGCACCCACAATCACCAGCAGCGGCAAGGCCGGCACCAGGTAGCGTGGCCCCCAGGCGTTGCCGCCGTACCAGACCTGTTTGCGGCTGTAGAGCAGCGCGTACGCGACGGGGATGGCTATGAACACGAGCGATCGCCAGCCGTGCCGACGCACGAACCAGGGAAGCACGGGCAACGTGACCAACAGAATCGGGTTATACCAGAGCACCCCCTTGCCCCAACTGGTAATCAGCCCGCCGAGTCCCAGACCGAACGGCAGCTCCAGCCAGCCGCGCTGCAGGCCGCCGATCAACTCCTGCTCATATAACAGGCGGAAGTCGAAAAGCACGGCCGCCGCGACCAGCGCCAGCGGCAGAATGCCCAGGAACGGCGCCAGGAACAGCAGCGTCGGCCGCACTGACTGCCGCACGAGTTCGCCCCAGGACCGCCCTGACTTGGCGCCGAGCACCAGCCCGGCCAGCAGGATTGGGACGGCGATCACGCTCACGTACTTCGTAAGTACGGCCGCGAACACGGCGAGGCCGGCCAGCAGCACGTAACGCTGCCGGTCAGTCGCGCCGTAGATCAGCGAGAGCCACACCGACGCCAACAGGAGCGTCGTCACCAGCGGCTCGGAGAAGTCGAACTTCGCGTAGGGCCAGGCCATGGTGCCGCCGGCGTAGATCAACGCGCCGATCACGGCCACACGCTCGCCGTAGTGCAGCCGCCGCAAGATCCGAAAGACCAGCACCACGCCCAGAGCCGTAACCAGCGCGCTGGCCGCCGCCACCCAGATTCGCCGGAAGAATTCGCGGTTCTGGCGCTCCGACCACACCCGGCCGACGCCCGGCCCGTCAAGCCACGGCCCGTCCGGTGTTCGCAGTGCCAAACCGTCCACGTAGAAGTTGCCGTCGGATTGCACGTACGTAATGCGCGCCGACGCCAGCTCGCGGGGCCGATCGAGCTTCCAGGTCGCCGCGTAGTAGTAGGCGCGGGCGTTGCCGATGTGTCGGGCCACCGGCGGAGGCTGCTCGTGCCGGACCACGGCGCGCACGTCGCCGCGGTCGTAGGCCCATTCAGCAGTTTCAATGCCGACCCGAATCGGATGCTCCGTGAATTGCCCCGAGGTGTCGGTCAGGCGGAGCCGCGCAATCTCGGTCCCCTGCGCAAACCCGGCGCTCAATCCGCTGTGAGAAACCAAGGTGAGCGTGTCGTAGACGCCCTGTGGAATACCCAGGTCGAGCGCGCGGCGGACTTTCAATCCCGGGGTGCCGCCAAGCGGGGGATGGCTCACCAGCAGCACGTCGTGGTCACCCAGCGGTATCCGATCCCGCTGCGGGGCCGCCTTCGCCAGCGGCTCCGCGAAAGCCACGATTGGCGCGAACGCCGTCGGCAGTCCCACGCCCCAGCGAGCGAAGTTCTTGTTCTGATCGCGCAAATACGCATGGCCGCGATCGACCATCACGCTCTTGGCCATTTCGAACGCAAACGTGCCGTCCGCGCTGTAGCCCGCGCCGTTGCGGGCGGCGCCCATGCTCATGGCGTAGAGCGCAAACGTGAACACGAAAAGGAGGAATGCCGGACGCGCCTGGCCCCAGCGCATCAGGCGACGTGCTCTCGTCATGTGGCGGCCCGGCGCCGGGTGCGGCTAGTCACCGATGAGCTCGGCCACCAGCGCGTTCAGACGGTCCCGGAACGCGGACGTGTTGAACTGCTCGCTCGCGTGGCGGGCACGTTCGGCCATGTTGGCGCGCACTTCGCGGTTTCGCACCAGGTCCCAGGTCCGCGAACGCAGATCCGCGGTTGTCGTCCAGAGAAAGCCATCGTGCCCGGCATGCACCACCTCGGGCGGACCACCCTGGTTCAGCACTACTGGAACGGCGCCGTTGGCCATAGCCTCGACAACTGAAATCCCAAAGTGCTCGAACTTGATCGGATTGCGTGTGACCCGCTCACCGTAGCCGGCGGCATGCCAATAGATCGGCGCTTCACCATAGAAGCGCCGCAAGTCTTCGAACGGCGCATCGATTGCAAACTCGATCGGATACGCCTCGGCACGCCGGCGAAGGTCGTCGGTATACGCCAGGTCGACATCCCGTTGACTCTGGTGGCCGGCGAGGCGGAGTGTCCATCCTTCCAAGCCCTCGCGGCACATTCGCTTGAACTGCTCGATCATCACGCCGTGCTTCTTCTCGTGCGAGCCGCGAAAGAAGCGTCCCACGCTCAGAATCGTCTGCGTCTTGGCCCGCGGACTGGCCCAACTCGTGTCAACCGGCGGATAGAGAATCGGCCCGCTGCGCTCCCAGTACACCTCCATCCAGGCGCGGCTGTACTCCGAAATCGGACAGATCAGATCGTACGTATCCAGATTGGCCAGCGAATAGACCCCCGGCAGCCATTCGAGACGCCAGCCAAGCTCCGGAAACGCGCGACGGAAGAGCAATTCGTAGAGAAGGTGTCGCGGGTGGCGGACGCGTACGTCGGTAACAGCCAGTCCGATCTCACGGTTATCCGCACCGGCCACTTGATCGGTCGGATTGAAAGTTGGCGACTCCAGCGCCAATTCAGCCACGCCGTCATGCACGAACTGGCGGTCCAGCTGGATACGCCAGGCTTCAAAGGCGCCTGGACGCGGCTCAAACGAGTGCTCCGCGATGACCTGGCCGTCCGCCAGACAACGAACCGGCAGGCTGATATCGGGACGAAAATTGCCGGCCACGATATCGACCGGCACGGGCCGGCGGCCGGTCGGCACGGGCAGCCGGACGCGTGCGTGGTCGGTGGCGAACCGAAACCACCCTCGGCCCAACTCCTGCACGTCATAAAAGCCGTCGCTCCATTCCGGCAAGAGCAGTTGTCGCGTCAGAAACCGACCAACGGCCTGGCGCAGCCGCTCGTGCCAGGCGCGGTCGATTGGCGACGGGAAGAGCACGAGCATCAGGCTGTGGCGCGCGGCCGACGGCTGATTGGTCATAAACGAGGCGTTCACGAACAGGTCGTATTCACGGGTGACTTCGGCGAATCGGTTGGGCGGCAGCGCCGGTATCACGCGGATTCCAATCCCGCCCAGATCGATGTGCAACGCGTCTGCCAGTTCGTCCCGCTCGATGGGGCGGTGCGTGATGAGCTCGGTCTCGAAACGTTCGGCCAGAACCCGGGCCGCCATCACGGCGTGCCGCTCGCCGCCGCCCTTCTCATGAAGCCAGCGGTTGTAAACCGCCGCTTTCACGATAGTTCGATGAACGGACGGAGCTCGCGCCCGTCCAGCGGGGCCAGGCGGGCTTCCACGCCGCGCAGCCGCCAAGTCCGCGGCCCAGCTACAACCACGTCACGCAGCGCCCGCAGCCGCGCCGCCGCGCGGCGCGCCGCTTCCACGTCGCGCACAGCAAGCGCATGCCGGATGTCGCCCGATGTGAATTTCAAGGCGGCCGCCGCGTGCTGGGCCACCCATGACCGCGGAGCGTTCTTACCGAGCATTCGCAGCTTGCCGAATTCAACGCTGCGCACGAACCCGGGCGACCATTCCCGACTGAGCGCGGCATGTTCGTGGCGCACGATGGACTCGGGCTCGTACCAGAATCGCCAGCCGCGTCGCCGGGCGCGCCAAGCCAGATCGGCGTCCTCGTAATACATGAAGATGCCGTCGTCCAAATAGTTGAGTGCTTTCAGCATCGTGCGACGGTAGAGCACCGCGGCGCCCTTGCAGGCAAAGACTTCGCACGGCTTGGTGTACGTCGGGTCGTCCCACGACGACCACGGCACGCCAGCGAGCAGGTTTGTTCCCCGATCGCGCATTGAGCCGTCGCTCAGTGGCGCAATGCCAGCGCACTCGATCGCGGGTTGCGCCAGGCCGTTCACTAGATCGGCGCCCAGGTCAAGCTGGATCGTCGCGCGGGCGCCCGTCACCTGCGTCTCGCCCAGCAGATGGTCGCCAGCCTGAACGGTGAGCGGCACCGGTTCCCGCCCATCACCCGCACCTACGTCCAGGCGCAGCGCAGTCGCGCCGCCGCTCACCGGCACGGCAAGCTCAACACACGCCTCGGTCCAGCGAAACGGATGGCCGTACGCGTTGAGTTCCACGCCATGGGCCCCGCCGGTCACGTCGGCCCCGCCGGCGTTCGCGTGAGCCCCGTACAGCCGCACGCCCAACTGCCGCGCGTCCGGTGCCGGCGGCGTAAACGTAGGTACGGTCAGTCTTAGCGGGAGACGGTCATATTGATGCAGCAGCTTGGCTCCCACGCCGCCGGCCAGTGGGTCGCTATTGAGGCGTGCCACCAGCGGCGCTAGCCAGTCCGGCTCGACTTCGGTGTCCGGGTTGAGCAGTCCCAGATAGGGCTCATCCGCCGCTCGCAGAGCCCGGTTGTTGCCGCGCGCAAACCCCAGGTTTGCGCCGTTCTCGATTAGCTCGACCGCGGGAAACGCCTGCTCGATACGCGCCGGAGAGCCGTCGCTTGATGCGTTATCCACCACGGTCACGCGCAGATCGGGATAGCGGGTTTCCAGCAACCGCTCGACACAGCGCTCGATACGTCCGGCGCCGTTGTAATTGAGGACGACAACCCGAACGGGCGGCTGATCCGTGGTCATTCCACCCGGATGGAACGCACGGCGATACCGAGCGGTCGAGTATCCGTGTCCAGGCCGACTTCGGCGGGTACCAACGCGTCGTCGACTTCGATTACGAACTCGTGAGTCGTGGGCGCCGTGACAAGGTCCAGTGGAATCACCACATCCTCGAAATCCATGCCGTGCAGCCGGAAGGTCGCGATATGTCGTCCGTCCACGCACACCCGGCCCCGCGCCGGCGCCCGGCCGTGCAGGGGACGACAGGCGGACAGGACTAACGCTCCCTGGCCGACATCCTGGCGCAGGTACGCGACGGCACGCTCGCTGGTCCACCGCACGCTCGGCGGCCAATTCTCGGCCGGGAACCAGCCTTCGCCCAGCCATTCCGCGTCGCGCGCGCCCATCGCCAACTGCTCGGGGGGCGTCGCCCAGAACGGGCCAGCCGGTTCGGTCAGCATGTCCGGTTGCGCGATCGGCGCGGATGCACTCCGCAGTTCGTCGTGAACTGGCGCGACGGACACCCGCCACTGAGACGGAACCACGGCCACGCCGCGTTGAGAAGCCGCGGCTTTACCCACGAACAGCGTGATGGCGTCAGGCCAGATGTGATACGGGTGCAAACGATCCTCGAAGGGCCAGGCGCCGACTGATAGCTGGTAACTCCCTGGTCCAAGCGGCAGCGGCCCCAGCGAGCATTCGACACGCGTTCGGCCCGACTGCACCGCGGTTGGCCCCAGAGATGCCGCCGTGGAGGTCTCGTGCAGCAGCAGACCGTCGCTACGGCGAACGGCGCAGCCGATCACGACATCGTCCAGGTACGCGTCGGACTCCACCTCCAGTTGCAGGCGAACGACGCCGCCCGGCAGATAGGCGTAGCTCTCCGCTCCGGTTGCGCCGTCGGCGGCGGTAGCCGCCCGAATTCGCAGGGTGTCGCCGCCGAGGTCCTGCGTCGGCCCCCCCCGCTCGACGCTTGTGGAGGACGCGACGCCGCGCATGTGTTGGAGATACTGCTGAATCACGTCCCGCGGGTCACCCAGAGCCCGAATCTCGCCGCGGTCGATCCAGAGCACGCGGTCGCAGAAGCGGCGCACCTGAATCGGATCGTGCGATACGAACACCAGGGTCCGACCGCGAGCCTTGATTTCGGCCAGCGTCTCATAGCACTTGGCCGTGAAGCGCGCGTCGCCAACCGCCAGCACTTCATCGATCAGCAGGATGTCCGGGTCGACGTTGATCGCAATGGAGAACCCAAGACGCATGTACATGCCGGACGAGTAGTGGCGAACGGGCGTGTCGATAAATCGGTCGAGTTCGGCAAACGCCACGATGCGGTCGTAGAGCTGCCGCATCTCGTTCCGCTGGATGCCTAGAAACGAGCCGTTCAGGAAGATGTTCTCGCGGCCCGTCAGGTCCGGGTGCATCCCGGCGCCCAACTCGAGCAAGCCAAAAACCTTGCCGCGCGTCAAGACTTCGCCGGCCGTGGGCTCAATCGTGCGCGCCAGCAGCTTGAGGATGGTCGTCTTGCCGGACCCGTTTGGACCGATGATTCCCAGCGTCTCGCCTTCCGCAACGTCAAAGTCGACCCCCGCGAGCGCCCAGAATTCTTCGTGCTCGACGCGCCGCCGACCCAGCAGCGCCAGGGCCATGCCCTGCCACGTACGAGCAGCCTCGTGCCGGATCCTGAAGCGCTTACGTACGCCACGCAGTTCAATAGCGGCCGGCATTTAGACCCCGATATCCCATTGACCACGTAGCCTATAGAGGTGCCGTGCTCGATTGATTCGCGGCCGGCGACACACCGACAGGAACAGCCGATGAAGCAGAAATTCGAGACGACGCATCACGATGCGCGGCCCATTTTGGCTATCCGAACTGCCACCACGATGGACAAGATCGGGGAAGTCATGGGGTCCCTGTTCGGCGAGGTGTACGGGTGCATCCAACAGAGCGGGCAGGAGCCGGCCGGTATGCCCTTCTCGATCTACCACTCGATGGACGGTGACGCGATCGACCTCGAATGCGGGATGCCCGTGGCCGCGCCGACGGAGGGTATGGGCCGCGCCGACGGAGGGTATGGGCCGCGTCACGGCGGGCGAGCTGCCCGCCGGAACCGTGGCGACGGTCACGCACGTGGGGCCGTACGACGACCTCCCGCAGACCTGGGCCGCCCTGACGGAGTGGATCGGGTCGCAGGGTCTCCAACCCGCGGGTGCGCCCTGGGAGGTCTACGCCACCGACCCCGGCGCAGAGCCCGACCCGTCGAAGTGGCGTACTGACATTTTCTTCCCCGTGCGCTGATCGGCGGCGAGCGACGACCCTGCGGTTCTGTATCTCCCGGACGATCAAACGCGGTGCACGAACCCTGACCTCGGCGGGTCTCGCACCAGTCCGTGACATGGCTAACCGAGATTTCCCATTAGGGCTAGAGCTCTTCGGCGAAGCGGCCGGCCAGCCGTCGGAACAGCCACCATCCCACGCTGATCAGCGCCAGCGCTGTCACGATCGTCACCAGCGTGTGCCGCACTGGTGGGAATCCCCACATGAACGCGTAGCGGTAGTCCGTCACCAGCGTGGCCATCGGATTGAGGATGAACACCCAGCGGTGAATGTCCAGCCCTAGCACCGTGCTATTCGGCACGATAGACATCGCGTAGAAGATGGGCGTCAGGAAAAACCAGGCCAGTAGCCCCACTTCCACGATGTGCTCCGTGTCTCGAAAGAACACGTTCACCGCCGAGAGCAACAGGCCCAGCCCTAGAACGAAGGCCAAGTGCAGCAACATCACGAGTGGCACTGCCAGCATGGTCCGCGTCACACCCACGCCGAAAGGCAGCGCCACCAGCCAGAACACCATGTACGCCAGCACAAAGTTGATGAAGCTCGCCAACACCGCGCTCAGCGGCAGGAGTTCCCGCGGGAAGTAGACCTTCTTGATGAGCAAGGCGTTTGAGGTGACGCTGCGCATCGCCGACGTCAGCGCGTGTTGGGTGAACAGCCAGGGAACCAGCGCGCTCAGGAGAAAGAACGGGTAGCGCTCGATCGGGTCGGACTTGGCCAAGACCTGAAAGACCAGCGTGAAAACCCCCATCATCAACAGGGGGTTCAGCAATGCCCAGGCAAACCCAAGCACCGATCCGCGATAGCGAATCTTCAGGTCGCGCACAACCAGGTTCCGCAGCAGGTCGGCGTACGCAATCAGTTCGCGCGCAGCGGCTAGGGCGTGTCGGGCCGGGGCGAGACGCCCCTTTGCAGCAACGGTGGCCATAAAAAAGCCCCCTCGACACAGGGGCAGACCATTCTAGCGCGGGCGGCCACGCGGCGGCCGTCGGCTGGACACCATGCTACGCTTCGGAGTCCGACAGGTGGTGGAGCCTGCCTCGCGCATGGAAATCACGTGGGTCGGGGGCGACTGCTTTCGATTCCGTGGACGCGACGGCGCACTAGTCACCGACCCGCAGACCTCGGGCCGAACTCGCAAGTCCACCTTCCCCAAGGCCGACCTCGTTGCCATCAGCAACCCTGGCATTCCTCCGGGAGCTGAGCGTTTCGTCCTACCCAACCGCGACGGTCGCGAACCCTACGTAGCCACCGGTCCCGGCGAATACGATGTCTCCGGCGTCTACCTGCACGGAATATCCGGTCCGCGGACGCCCGACGGACGTCCCGGCCCGACCCTCTTCGCCCTGGACATTGACCGTGTCACCGTGGCCGTGATCACCAGCCTGGCGACGGATATGACCAACGACATACTCGAGGAGTTGGGCGCCGCACAGGTGCTAATAGTCAACGCCGATGACGGCGCCGAACGCGTCGTGAGCCTCGTCAACCGGATCGAACCCAACATCGTGGTCCCGTACGGCCGCGCCGCCAGCGGCAAAACCCCGTGGCTCGACGCGGCCAGGGCTCTGAGCGAAGCTGAGCCTTCCCTCGAGACCTCGGTCAACATCTCGGTGTCCAGCCTCCCGGAGCCGGTCGCGACGCGCGTGCTGTCGCCGCGCGCCGCCTGATGGCCCCCAGCCTCCACCGCGGCGCCACCCGCCCGCCGACGTACACCCACACCGCATGACCGGCGGCACTGTGCGCAAGTTCATCTTCGTCACCGGGGGCGTTCTCAGCGGCGTTGGCAAAGGCGTCAGCGTGGCCAGCATTGGCCGGCTACTCAAGAGCCGGTCGCTCAAGGTCTCGGTCATGAAGCTGGACCCCTACATCAACGTGGACCCCGGCACCATGAGTCCCCTCCAGCACGGCGAAGTCTTTGTCACCGTCGACGGCGCCGAAACCGACCTGGACCTCGGGCACTACGAGCGCTTCATCGACGAGAACCTCCGTGCGGTCAGCAATCTCACCACCGGCGGCGTCTACGACCGCGTAATCAGCCGCGAACGCCGGGGCGATTTCCTGGGCGGAACCATCCAGGTCATCCCCCACATCACCGACGAGATCAAGGCGCGCATCCACGACGTAGGCGAGACCCACGACGCGGACGTCGTGATCGTCGAAGTCGGCGGAACCGTCGGCGACATCGAGAACATCCCCTTCGTCGAGGCTCTCCGTCAGATGCGCCGGGAAGTCGGCAGCGACAACGTGCTCTATGTGCACGTGACACTCGTGCCGCGGATCGGCGCCACCGGCGAACTGAAAACCAAACCCACGCAGCACAGCGTCACCCAGTTGCGCGGGCTGGGCATCCATCCAGACGTGGTGATCTGCCGGTCCGACGCGCCGCTCCCCCTTGAGCTTCGGGAGAAAATCGCCCTGTTCGCGGACATCGATTCGCGCGCGGTGATCTCCAACATCGACGTGGACACCATCTACGAAGTTCCCCTGGCGCTTGAGGCAGCCGGCCTGGGCACCTTCATCGCCGAGCGCTTCCAGCTTCCCGACGTCCAGCCCGACCTCGACGAGTGGCGCGGCATCGTCGCCGCCTTGCGCGAACCTCGGCCGCGGTTGGAAGTCGCGATTGTTGGCAAGTACGTCTCGCTGGCCGACTCCTATCTGAGCGTGATCGAAGCCGTTCGGCATTCGGGTATCGCGCTCGGCATTGATCCGGCAATCCGCTGGGTCGACTCCGAGGACCTGGAAGATCGCGACCCGGCCGACCTGCTGGACGGTGCGGCGGCCATCATCGTTCCCGGCGGATTTGGACCCCGAGGGATCGAGGGCAAAATCCAGGCCGCGTACTACGCCCGGGTGAACAAGGTCCCCTATCTTGGTCTCTGCCTGGGAATGCAAGTCGCCGTCATCGAATTCGCGCGCAAGGTCCTCGGCACGGACGAATGCAATAGCATTGAGTTCAACCCCGACACCAAGCATCCGGTGATTCACCCGATGCCCGAGTACTACGATGTCTCCGAAATGGGCGGATCGATGCGGCTCGGCCTCTGGCCGTGCGAACTCGTGGAGGGCACGCTGGTACGCGCGGCCTACGGTCAGGCCTCGATCAAGGAACGCCACCGTCACCGCATGGAATTCAACAACAAGTACCGTCGGCTGCTTCGCGCGGAAGGCATGACCTTTAGTGGGCTGTCGCCGGACAGCCAGCTGGTCGAGATCATCGAGTTCGAGGGGCATCCTTGGTTCGTGGGATCCCAGTTCCATCCCGAGTTCACCTCGCGACCAAACCGACCGCATCCCCTCTTTACGGGCTTGCTCCAGGCAGCTATCCGTCACGCCGAGGGCCGCCACGCAGTTCCCTTGCTGGAATCCAAACCCGAAGCCGTCACTTAACGGTCCCAACCCCACACATGCAGAAACCCATCGGATCTCTCACAGTCACGACGCGCCGTGGGTGGTCGCCATGAGCACGGTCGCCATAGTCGGCGCCCAGTGGGGCGACGAAGGCAAGGGCAAGGTCGTTGACCGGTTCGCTCAACACGCCGAGATGGTGATCCGGTTCCAGGGCGGCAACAACGCTGGACATACCGTCATCAACGACCAGGGCACGTTCGCCCTGCACCTGGCGCCGTCCGGAATCTTCAATCCGGACGTCACCAACATTCTGGGAGCGGGCACCGTCATCAACCCCGCCGCCCTGATGGAGGAATTGGCGGAACTGCGGTCCCGCGCCAACCTTTCGTTCGACCGCTTCTGGATCGCCGAGCGCGCCCATGTCGTGATGCCCTACCACGTGGCGCTGGACGCCGCCGAGGAAGCCCAACGCGGCGACCTGGTCCAGGGCACCACCCTGCGCGGCATCGGTCCCGCCTACGCCGACAAGGCCGCCCGCGCCGGGGTGCGCATGGGCGACCTGCTGGACGCCGACTTCTTGCAGGCGTGGCTCCCCGCGGTGATGGAACCCAAGAATCGACTGCTGGAACACGGCTACGGCGTGGCGCCGCAGGATCCACAGGCGCTGGTCGATCAGGCCCTGGGCTGGGGCGAGGCGCTGGCCGCCCACATCGTGGACACCCTACCCATCGTGGGCGCGGCGCTGGCCGAGGACCGCCGGATTCTGCTGGAAGGGCAGCTGGGCGTCATGCGCGATCTGGACTGGGGCCACTACCCCTACGTCACCTCGTCCAGTCCGTCCGCCGGCGGCGCCTGCATCGGTGCGGGCATTCCACCGCGCGAACTCGATCAGGTCTGGGGCGTTGCCAAGGCCTTCAGCTCCTCGGTGGGCGAGGGACCGTTCCCAACCGAACTCCTGGACGAAACCGGCGACCACCTGCGAGAAGTCGGCGGCGGCGAATACGGGGCCTCCACCGGCCGCCCGCGCCGCTGCGGCTGGTTCGACGCGGTAGCCGTGCGCACTGCCGCCGCCATCAGCGGCATCGACTGCCTGGCCCTGACCAAGGTCGACGGCCTGGACGGTCTGGAGCGCATCAAAGTAGCCGTCGCCTACGAACTGGATGGCGAGCGCGTGGAATTGGCCCCCGACACCCGAAAGTTCGACCGCGCCCGCCCCATCTACGAAGAGTTCCCCGGCTGGATGACATCCACGGAAGGCATCGCCGATCTGGACGACCTGCCGCCCAGCGCTCGCAGCTACATCGAAGCCATCAGCCAGATCACCGGCGTTCCCCTCGGCCTGATCGGCACCGGCCGACACCGTGATGCCGCCATCATCCTGCGCGATCCGTTCAAGGCGGCGTAGGCCAAGCCGTATCGTTCGGTAGGCTGGCGGCTACCAACCCGCCCCAGCGGAGACAGATCAATGGCCACGGTGTCCGAGGGCGTGCAAGCGCCGGATTTCCAACTCACCTCCACCACCGGTGACTCGTTTGAGCTGATGGCCCGGCGCGGCCGCGCCAACCTGGTCCTACTGTTCCTCGACAGCGCAGCCGGCGGCACGGATACCCAGATCGCCGCCTCGTTTCGCGACGCCAGCGAAGTGTTCGTCGCCGAGCGCACCACGGTCGTCGGGATCGCCAAGGCCACGCTTGATGACCTGAAGGCCTTTCAGACGACCCACGCGCTGCCCTTCGAGCTGCTCAGCGACGACGGCGCCGTGGCCGCGGCCTACGGCGTCCGCGTCCGCCAGGGCTTCGGCCCCATCTCGCGCGAACGCTTCCGCCATAGCACCTTCCTCCTGGACCGCATCGGCGTCGTCCGCCGCATCTTTCGCGACGTCGACCCGCGCGAACACGTCAACGACGTGCTGGCAGCGCTCGACATTGATCTCTAGCAGTGTGGGCCTCACGAACTTCGGGCACGAACACGCGCTCCTGACCCGTCGAGCTGCCTACACTGCCGTACATGGGAGCTACGTACTCGGCATCTGAAGCTAGGGTCCAGTTCGCTGAAGTCCTCCGCCAGGTGCGTGAGGGCAAGACGGTTACGGTCTCGTACCGTGGCGAACCAGTGGCCGAAATCCGCCCGATTCCGCCAGAATCCGGGGCCACAGAGAAAGCACCCGAGACCCTGGAGGAGCGGCTGGCGGACATGGAACGGCGCGGGGTGTTGCTTCGCCCACGCGAGCCGAGGCGTCCGTTTCGCCCAGGCGCCTACAAGCCTGGCGTTCTGAAACGGTTCCTCGCCGAACGCCACGGGTGAGTGCCGCGTACGTCGATACGTCCGCGCTGCTCGCCGTCGCCTTCAACCAGCCAGAGGGGCAAGCCATTGCCCGGCGCTTGGACGGGTTCACGGATATTCTCGCCTCAAACCTGCTGAGCGCCGAGTTGCGCTCGGCGTTTGCACGCGAGCGGCGCGAATTCGATGCGCACCTCATCACCGGTTTCTTATGGGTGCTGCCGGACCGGCCGCTGACCGCGGAGATTGAGGTCACGCTCGAAGCGGGCTACTTGCGCGGCGCCGACTTGCTGCACGTCGCAACGGCTTGGTACGCCGCCCAGGCGACAGGCCAGATGGGGTTCGTCACCCTGGACAGGCAGCAGCAAGCCGTGGCTGTGGCGCTTGGCTTCCAGACCTGACCGGACGCCAAGCCGCCCACACGCGCACCGCCCGGCCCACCCGCTATAATCTCCCAGCCTTTAATCCAGTCCAGCGAGGCGGAAAGGCTGCATCTCGCGGCGTGCCGTGTCTCGCGGATTAGGGGCCTTTCGGGCCCTTTCTTTTTGCCCGGTACGCCATGGGAGGCAACGTGGCGCTGAACGGCGGCGCGGGCCGCTTGGTCATGTCGGCCGACGATCTGCGTCGGACCCTGACCCGCATCGCGCACGAGATCGTCGAGCGCAACCGCGGCGCAACCAACCTCGTGTTTCTCGGCGTGCCGCGGCCCGGCCCTATCCTGGCGCGTCGCCTGGCCGACGCCGTGGCGGCGTTTGAAGAGGTGCGCGTCCCCACCGGCGCGGTTGATATCTCGCTCTACCGCGATGACCTGGTCAGCCGAGCCATCACGCCCCCCATGCACCCAACCGATATCCCGGTGGACGTGACCGATCGCGACGTCGTGCTGGTTGACGATGTGCTCCACACGGGCCGCTCGGCCCGCGCGGCCCTGGACGCCCTGACCGACTTTGGGCGCCCGCGCACGATCCAGTTGGCCGTCGTCGTAGACCGCGGACACCGCGAGTTACCTATTCGTGCCGACTACGCCGGCAAAAACATTCCCACCACGCTCTACGAGAGCGTGGAAGTCCGGCTCGAGGAACTCGACGGCGAAGACGCTGTGCGCGTCGTCGCCGCTCCAGAGGTCGCCAATGCCGCTGCATCGTAGGCACCTGATCGACGTCGCCGATTTCTCGCGCGACGAATTCGACACGGTCCTCGACACCGCCGTGTCCATGCGGCAGGTGCTGGACCGTCCTATCCGGCGCGTGCCGACCCTGCGCGGCAAGTCGATCGTCAACATGTTCTTCGAGCCAAGCACCCGTACCCGGGTTTCGTTTGAACTGGCCGGCAAGTCGTTGAGCGCGGATGTCGTAAACGTGGCCGCCTCGGGCAGCAGCGTTGAGAAGGGCGAGTCGCTCGTCGACACCTTCCACACCATCCAGGCGCTCGGCGCCGACATGGTCATCATTCGCCATGCCTGTGCGGGAGTTCCGGACCTGGCAGCGCGACACCTGAACTGCGGGGTCGTAAACGCCGGCGACGGCCTGCGAGGCCACCCCAGCCAGGCGCTGCTGGACCTTTTCACCGTCCGCGAACACACGGGCGACCTGGAAGGACTGAAGCTGGTCATCGTGGGCGACATGCTTCACAGCCGGGTCGCCCGCTCCGACATCTGGGCGTTCGCCCGCATGGGCGCGCACGTCTACCTCAGCGGCCCGCCCACCCTGCTGCCGCCGGACTTTGGCGACCTGCTCAACGGCGACGGAATGGTGCGCGTGGAATACGACCTTGACCGCGCTATTGAAGGCGCCGACGTGGTTATGGCCCTGCGCATCCAGAAGGAGCGTATGGCCGGCGGTATGCTGCCCGACCTTCGAGAATACGCGCGGCGCTGGGGCGTCACGCCCGCTCGCCTGCGCCGAGCTGATCGGCAGGTTCTGGTGATGCATCCTGGACCAATGAACCAAGGCATTGAGATTTCGTCCGACGTCGCCTACGGCGAACAGTCAGTCATCACCGAGCAGGTCACCAACGGCGTGGCGGTCCGCATGGCCATCCTCTATCTCTTGCTGACTGGAGCGCACTGATGGGCGGCTACACCGCGGGACCACCACGCGAGATTCTGCCCGGCGTCTACCAATGGACCGTCGCCTGGCACCGCTACACGCTCGAGTCCTACCTCGTCGACACGGACGACGGCGTGATCGCCATCGATCCACAAGATCTGTCGCCCCTGGCACTGGCGGGCGTCTTGTCGCGCGTACGCCACGTCATACTCACCAACCACTATCACGAGCGCGCCGCCGCGATTTGGCGACATCGGTTCGATGCGCCCGTGTGGGCGCCAGCCGGCGACGTCGGTGATCTGGAAACGCTGACCCCCGATCACGTCTATTCGGCTGAAAGCGAACTTCCCGGCGGTCTGCAGGCCGTGGGCCTGGGCGGCATCAGCGCCGGCGAACATGCGCTGTTTTCAAGCGAGAACCGTGGCGTGCTGTTCGTCGGCGATGCGCTGGGAACGACCAGCTATTGGACGCACGGGGAGGGCGAACTGGGCGCCCACCCGCGTATGCGCCCGCCCGCTCCCCTGCGCCAACTTCTCGAGCTCGAATTCACCAGTCTGGCCGTTGGCCACGGTGAGCCGATCCTGGACCAGGCCAAGGTTGCCCTGGCCACCTATCTGGAGTCCGCCGGTGACGGCTAGCGGGCCGCTCGTCATCCGCGGCGGACGTCTGATAGACCCGTCCCAGCGCCTCGACCGGGTTGCCGACGTACTGATTGAAGACGGCCGCGTGGCCGCCATCGATCCACCCGACGGCCAGCTTCCGCTCGGCGACCCCACGGTCATCGACGCCCGCGGTCTCGTGGTCACGCCAGGATTCGTGGATATCCATACCCACCTCCGCGTGCCCGGCTTCGAATACAAGGAGGATCTGGTCAGCGGCACGCGTGCGGCCGCCGCCGGCGGTTTCACCACCGTCTGCGCCATGCCCAACACCAACCCGGTCATCGACTCGCGCAGCGTGTTGGAGCACGTGCTGGAGCAGGCCGCCGCCCAGGCGCTCGTTCGCGTCCACGTCTTTGCCGCCATCAGCATGGGTCAGGCCGGCGAGCAATTGGTGGAGATGGGCGACCTTAGTGACGCTGGCGCCATTGGGTTTACCGACGACGGCATTCCCGTCTCAAGCGCCAAGCTCATGCGGCACGCGCTGGAGTACGCCGCGCAGCTCGAACGTCCGATCAGCAACCACGCCGAGGACCGGGCGCTCACCGCCGGCACCGCCATGCACGAGGGCAGAATCTCGACGCGGCTCGGCCTGCCCGGGACCCCGCGCCAGGCCGAGGAGATCATGCTGGCACGCGATCTGCTGCTGACCGAACTGACCGGCGGGCGCTACCACTGCATTCACGTCACCTCCGGCGGCTCGGTCGACTTGATCCGACGCGCCAGGGACCGTGGCGTCAACGTCACGGCGGAAGTCACGCCCCACCACCTCACGCTCACCGACGCCCTTGTGGCTGGGCGAACCGACCCCGTCAGCGCCGCGCTGGCGCCGTACGACGCCAACACCAAGGTCGCCCCGCCCCTACGCGAGCAGTCCGACTGCGACGCGCTGCTCGCGGCGTTGCGCGACGGCGCCATCGACTGCATTGCCACCGACCACGCCCCCCACGCCCTGCATGACAAGGACATGGAGTTTGCTAACGCCGCCGTGGGTTTCACGGGGCTGGAGACCGCCCTGCCCTTGGTACTCACGTTGGTTCATGCCGGCCGCCTGGACCTCAGCGAAGCCGTGCAGCGCCTGACTATCGCCCCGGCCCGCTGTTACGACCTGCCCGGCGGAACCCTCGAACCAGGCCAGCCCGCGGACGTGACCGTCTTCGATCCCGACGAAGAGTTCGTCGTCGAGCCCTCGCTGCTGTTGTCGAAAGGCAAGAACACGCCGCTGGCCGGGCTGCCCATGCACGGCGTGGTGCATCGAACGTTTGTCGACGGCGTTGAAGTCTTCAACCGCGCGTCGCTGGGGCCGGTAGGCGCGCGTGCCGGCTAGCGACTACGCCGTGCTCGCTCTGGAGACCGGCGATACCTTCTTCGGCTTCGCCTTCGGCGCGGAGGCGCCCGGCACTGGCGAGGTCGTGTTCAACACCAGCATGACCGGCTACCAGGAGATATCCACCGACGCTTCCTATCGCGGGCAGATCGTCGTGATGACCTACCCCCTCATCGACAACTACGGCGTCAACCCGGACGACATGGAGTCCCGCCGGCCCTGGATTGCCGGTCTGGCCGTCCGTGAACTGGCCCCAACCCATAGCAACTGGCGGCAGCAAAGCGACATGAACACCTTCCTGGCGCGGCATGGAATCCCGGGCATCCAGGGCATTGACACGCGCGCCCTTACCCGCACCCTGCGCACAAAGGGCCACCAGCGCGGCGTGCTGCGCCGTGCCCCGGCAGACGTCACTGAAGGGCTGGATCCCTTTGCCTGGATACGCGGTCAGGCGCCCGCCGCCGCGGCCTGGGCCGCCGCGCAGGTCCAGGCGGCCCGGCGCGTGCTCCCCTACAGCGAGCAGCGCTATGTGGCCGAGGTCACCACCCCAGACCGCCATGCGGCAGGCCCGGTGCGCTGGGACCCCTGGCCCTCACCGCCGCAACGCCTGGGCGAACCCCGAATTGCGCTGCTGGACGTTGGCGTGAAGACCAACATCGTGCGCTCCCTCGTGAGCCGCGGCTGCCACGTGGACGTGCTGCCCTACGGCGCCAGCATGCACGAGGTTGAAGCAACCGACCCTGACGGGGTCGTCGTCTGCAACGGCCCCGGCGACCCGGAACAGGCCGACCGCGCGGTGGATACTGTCCGCGATCTCATCGGCCGCCGCCCGTTGATGGGCGTCTGCCTGGGCCACCAGATTCTGGGTCTGGCGATTGGCGCCACCACCAGCCGGCTGCCCTATGGCCATCGCGGCGCCAACCAGCCCGTCAAGGACCTCGATTCGGGCCGCGCCCACATCACCTCGCAGAATCACGGCTTCCAGGTGGACGCCGCCTCGCTTCCCCCCGGCAGCGGATTTCGCGTCAGCCACGTGAACCTTAACGACGGGTCGGTGGAAGGCTTGGCCCACGACTCCCTGCCCGTCTTCTCAGTCCAGTACCACCCCGAGGCCAGCCCCGGCCCCCAGGACAACCAGTACCTCTTCGACCGCTTCCTTGACCTTATCGACGACCATCCCCGCCGATGACCGACCCGTCCCCGCCGGCCTCCCCCATGCCTGACCTCTCATCCGTCCTCATCATCGGCTCCGGCCCGATCGTCATCGGCCAGGCCGCCGAGTTCGACTACGCCGGCACCCAGGCTTGCAAGGCCATGCGCGAGGAAGGCGTCCGCTCAATCCTGGTCAACTCCAACCCGGCCACGATCATGACCGATGAGGACATCGCCGACCGAGTCTACATCGAGCCGCTCACGCTGTCGGTCATCGAGCGTGTGATCGCCCGCGAACGCCCGGACGGCCTGCTGGCCTCCATGGGCGGCCAGACCGGACTGAACATGGCCATCGACCTGGCGGACGCCGGTGTGCTGGACACCTACGGCGTGCGTGTGCTGGGAACGCCGATTGAGGCCATCCGCGACGCCGAGGACCGCGAGCGCTTCCGCGCCCTGATGCAGCGAATTGGCGAGCCGATTCCGCAGAGCCGAACCGTCACCTCGCTGCCCGAAGCCTGGAATTTCGCCCGGACCCGCGGATTCCCGCTGATCATCCGTCCGGCCTACACCCTGGGCGGCAGCGGCGGTGGCGTGGCGCGCCACGAGGACGAGTTCGAGGCCATCGTTTCGCTCGGATTGCAAACCAGCCCGATCCACCAGGTGCTCGTCGAGCGCTCGCTGATCGGCTGGAAGGAAGTCGAGTACGAGGTGATGCGCGACGGCGCTGACAACTGCATCACCGTCTGCAACATGGAAAACCTGGACCCGATGGGCGTCCACACCGGCGACTCCATCGTCTTCGCCCCCTCGCAGACACTGAGCGACAAGGAGTACCAGATGCTCCGCAGCGCGTCGCTCAAAATCATTCGCGCGCTGGGCGTGGAAGGCGGCTGCAATGTCCAGTTCGGCCTGGACCCGCACTCGTTCGACTATTTCGTGATCGAAGTCAATCCGCGGGTCAGCCGCTCGTCCGCGCTCGCCTCCAAGGCCACCGGCTACCCCATTGCGCGCATCGCCGCCCGCATCGCGCTGGGACGACGCCTGGATGACCTCCGCAACCCCATCACCCAAACCACCTCCGCCGCCTTCGAGCCGGCCCTGGACTATGTAGTGACCAAGATTCCGCGCTGGCCGTTCGACAAGTTCGCCCGCGCCGACCGGCGCTTGGGAACCCAGATGAAGGCCACTGGCGAGGTGATGGCCATCGAGCGCACTCTCGAGGCCTCCCTCAACAAGGCCGTGCGCGGCATGGAAAACGGCGGCCGCACCCTGCTCTGGGAAGATCCCGAGTGGGCCGCCAACGAATCCGCCATCTGGTGGCGCATTGAGCACGCCCACGACGAGCGGCTCTGGGCCGTCATGGCCGCCCTGCGCCGCGGCGCTACCGCCGAGGAGATCGCGAGCCGCTCCGGCATCGACCGCTTCTTCATCGACAAGCTCGCCAACATTCTGGCCACCGAACGCCGCCTGCTGGCCGATCCGCTGACGCCCAACCTGGTCTGGCATGCCAAGCGCCAAGGCTTCTCCGACGCCATGATCGCCTCGCTGGGCGACACGCTGCCGGAGCGCGTCCTCGAGTTGCGCGAAGCCGCCGGCATCCGCCCAACCTTCAAGATGGTGGACACCTGCGCAGCTGAGTTCGACGCCGCCACCCCCTATTTCTGGAGCACCTACGAGTCCGAAAACGAGGCCGTGGTGAGCGGCCGGCCCGCGGCCGTGGTGCTCGGCAGCGGCCCGATTCGCATCGGACAGGGCATCGAGTTCGACTACTGCTCCGTGCATTCGGCCTGGGCGCTGGCCGACGCTGGCCGCGAGAGCGTGCTCATCAATTCCAACCCGGAGACCGTCAGCACCGACTTCGACACCTCGACCCGGCTCTACTTCGAAGCTCTGGACGAGGAGAGCGTGGCCGAGGTCCTGCGCAACGAAGCGGTGAACGGCGACGCACCGCCCATCGTGGCCCAGTTCGGCGGCCAGACCGCCATCAACCTGGCCGGCCCGCTTTACACCGCCGGCTTCCAGATCGCCGGCAGCGGGGTTGCCGCCATCGACGAGGCAGAAAACCGCGACAAGTTTGATCGCTTCCTGGAACGCTTGGGCATCCTGCGCCCTCCCGGCGCGACGGTCACCAGGATGCGCGACGCCCTGGACGTCGCGGACGGCCTCGGCTACCCGATCGTGGCCCGTCCCTCGTACGTCCTGGGCGGCCGCGCCATGCAAGTTGTGGACGACCGAGCCGATCTCGAACGCTACATCGAAAAAGTCACCCAGCCCTCACCCGAACACCCCGTGCTCATCGACAAATATCTGCAAGGGCGCGAGGTCGAGGTGGACGCGATCTGCGACGGTCGCGACTCGCTGATCCCCGGCATCATGGAGCACATCGAGCGCGCGGGCGTGCATTCGGGCGACAGCTTTGCCGTCTACCCGCCCGTCAGTGTCAGCCCTGCCGAAGAGGCCGTGCTGCTGGACTACACCCAGCGCATCTGCGCCGGCCTCCGCGCCCACGGACTCGTCAACATTCAGTACGTGCTGTATGGCGGCGAGGTCTATGTCCTGGAGGTGAACCCGCGCGCCAGCCGCACCGTGCCCTTCCTGAGCAAGGCCACCGGCGTGCCGATGGTCAAGCTGGCCACCCGCGTGATGTTTGGCGCGACCCTGTCGGACCTCGGCTACGAGCCTGGACTGGTCCCGTCGCGCCCCTTGTTCGCCGTCAAGGCGCCGGTGTTCTCCACGGCCAAGCTGTCCGGAGTCGATACCTACCTCGGCCCGGAAATGAAGTCCACCGGCGAGGTCATGGGCCTGGACGCCACATTCCCTGCAGCCCTCCACAAGGCCATGATCGCCTCAGGCATCGACGTGCCGGCCAGCGGCGACCTGCTGGTGTCGATCGCCGATCGCGACAAGCCCGAGGCCGCCCCGATCATCGCCGACTTCGCTGACCTCGGGTTCGGCCTGCTGGCCACCGAAGGCACCGCCGCCTTCATCGAGTCCCACCTCGGACTGCCGGTCCGGCGCGTCGGCAAATTGCGTGGCGGCAGCCCAAATGTCGAGGATTGCATCCGCCAGGGCGGTGCGGTCCTGGTGATCAATACGCTCACCGGACGCCGCGAGGCCATTCAGGATGGGCACTATATGCGCCGGGCCGCGGCCGAGACCCGCACCCCCTGTCTGACCTCCCTGGACACGGCCCGCGCCCTCGCGGCCGCCCTGCGCCAGGCCCACGGTTCCTTCAACGTGCGCACGATCGACGAATACCGCGCGTCCCGCGCATGACTCGGCGGATCGAATCCGCCCGCGTGCTGTGCAATACGCGCATCACCGAACGTCTCTGGTGGTGTGAATACCAAGCGCCCCAGATCGCCGCCTGTTCGCGCCCCGGCCAGTTCGCACACGTGTTGTGCAGCGCGCCCGATCAACTCGACCCGCTCCTGCGCCGGCCGCTCAGCTTCAGCCGCATCGAGCCTGACCGCGGACGGGTCGCCTTCCTTATCGACACCGTCGGCAGAGGCACGGCGTGGCTGGTGGACCAACCGGTAGGGGCCGAAGTCGACATGCTGGGGCCATTGGGCAGCAACTTCATATTCCAGCCCAACCGCCGGCGGGCGCTGATGGTCGGCGGCGGCATCGGCCTGGCCCCCCTCATCGCGCTGGCCGAGCTGGCGCCGGCGCAAGGGGTCCAGGTGCGCCTGCTCGCTGGCGGACGCGACGCCCATCAGATCACGCCGGCCGCCTGGCTGGACAAGAGCGCGGACTACCTAATTGCCACCGACGACGGCACGCTCGGCCATCACGGCTTCGTAACCGACCTGGTTTCCGACCATTTCGGCTGGTGCGACCAGATCTTCGTCTGCGGCCCCACGCCCATGATGCGGGCCATGGCCGCGCTCACGGACGAACTCACCTCCATCCACGGACCGCGCCCCGCGTTTACCGCGCTGGAAGCCCGCATGGGGTGCGCCATGGGCGTCTGCTACTCCTGCGTCGTCCAAACCACCACCGGCCCCCAGCGCGTCTGCCACACCGGCCCTGTCTTCCCCCAATCCACCCTCACCTGGGATTGGGTCCACATTCCAGCGTGATAACCCACCGCGCTCCCACCTCGACTAGCTAACGGGCCCGCCCAGACCGCGTACGTTTCGTGCTCCGATAGCACGTGATGACTTTGGAACTATCTACATTTCCTTCGGCACGACTCTAGCCGTGCGCACGTAACGCTGCCGCCTTACGGTGCGCGGCTGTCTCGGATTTCATGGATCGACTTCGTTACGCGCAATGGCACGTCATCATGCAAAGCATGTCGTCGACGGGTCTTCGGGAGCGGAGCGGATCGCCGGTGGATTTTGAGACGCTGCGTTAGTGGAAGCTGGTGCCACGCCGACCAATATAGCCGAGCCTCACCATCGCCTTCAGCCCAGACGCAGCCTTAGCGTTGACGCTTGGATCGAATCCGGAATCATGTCCAACTGCATTGTGCCGGCGCCGAAAGCTATAGGAATTGCATCCTGATATGTCCCGTCAGGCGCACTGGAAAAGCTGCCCCTAGTCAGCAAAGAGTTATCCTTGCTCCGAAACTCTGACGCCTACCGTCACATCGGTGGATCGACAGTTGTCAGTTGCGCTTCACATAGAGATGTAGCAAACTCATTTAGTGCATGATCCGTTGCACCGTAGCTAGGAGGACGGTAGATGAGGCTTAAGGAAGTCGTTTCAGGTGGTGAATGGACGAGCCGACCGCAGCGCATGCGGCGCGTCAGCCCCGAAATCAGAGAAATCGTTCGCGCCGCCAGGCGCAGCAAGGACGGCGAGTGGGTTGTTGTCAGCCTGTCCGACGACGAAAAGAAGCGTCAGCCGACGCTCCGCGGTCGGATCCAGGCAGCCGCCGTTCAGGCCGGTATCAAAGTGAATTTTGAGATGCGTAACGGCGACCTGGGAGTGAAGAAGGAAAGCTAATCGCCCGCGCTCTGTGGAAAGGCCGCGCCTTCGGCGCGGCCTTTCGCTTTAGACACGTATTGGCGGCGGAACGGTTCAGGCGTCCCGCCAGAGTTTGCCCATAGCCCGCACGCGGGCAAGCCGCGACTCGTCAAACGCGGGCAATTCGAACCCTACGGGCTGCGGCGGCCCGTCAATTCCCAGGGTTGCCTGCACGTCAGGGCGCGTGTAGTAGGCGTTGTAGGTCTGGCGAACAAGCTCGGCGAACGCCTCCGGCGCGTCAGCCTCTGCCTGTCGGAGCACGGCGACGCGGTCCGCCGAACTGCGATCCGCCAGCGGCTGTTCGCCGGCGGCGACTTCGATGGCCCGCAACGCGGTCAGCACCGGACGACGCAACTTGGAGCGTTCAGCAAGGTAGCCGTCAAGCGTCAGCGCCGCGCCCAACGTTCCGGCCGCCGGCAGCGCGTCGAAGGCAGGAACGAGTTCATTCTGAACAAGCGTCAGGAGTTTCAGTTCCGCCAGCGTGAGAATGCGAGCCGTCATGTCGCTACCGCACGGTAGTTGCGGCCCAGCCAATCGGCGCAACGCAGGGCGACGGCCTGGATGGTGCTGGTCGGATTCGCCGCGGCGGACGTCGTGAACGTACTGCCGTCGATAGCAAACAGGTTTGGACACTCATGCGCCTGGCCCCGGCCATTGATGACCGAGCGTTCGGGGTCGTCGCCCATCCGGCAGGTTCCCATCAGATGCCAGCCGGACTCCCGTACCAGCGGGTCGACCAAGATCTCCGCCGCACCCGCAGCCTCAAAAAGCTCGCGGCCGCGCGCGATGCTGAAGTCAAGCATGCGCTCACTGTTTTCGCCCAGACGGTACTCGATGCGCGGCGCCGGGATACCGTGGGCGTCCGTCAGGTCCGGATCGAGCGTGACGCGATTCTCAGGCTCCGGAAGATCTTCCAGCATCACGGTCGTTGTCATCGTATGCGCGTAGCGCGAGCGCAGCGCGTCATGGTGCTGAGCGCCCCAGGGTACGGACGTGCCGAGAATGCCGCCCACGGCGACCGACAGCGGTCCGACGTTGCGACTGAGCTGCAGCTCAAAGCCTCGCGCGAAGCCTCGGGACTCGTCAGTCTCGTAGAACTCCTGACAGTTCATCAATCCGCCTATCGGACCGCGCTGTCCGTTCACGACTCCCTCAAAGACCCCGCTTACGAGTGCAACGGGATGGAACATCAAATAAGCGCCAACCACCCCGGAATTGTTCGCCAGACCCTGGGGAAAACGCGCCGACGTTGAGTTGAGCAGCAGCCGCGGCGTGCCCACGCCGTTTGCGGCCATGACAACGATGCCGGCGGTGTGGCTCTGGCGAACGCCCTGCGCGTCGTAGTACAGCGCGCCGGTGGCTCGACCGGCCCGGTCCACCGTGATCTGCTCGACGCGTGCGTGCGTGATCAGTTGGACGCCTTGAGCCACCGCCTTGGGCCAGTAGGTAACGTGGGCGCTGGACATGGCGCCGATGGGGCATCCGATGTCACAGGGCCCGCAGCAGTTGCAGGGGGAACGGTTCTCGCCGAACGGCTCGGAGATCAGGGCGTTGTCGCACGGCCACCAGTGCCAGCCCAGCTTCTCCAAGCCGCGCAGGTAGGCCTCGCATCCGGCATCGAACGCCAGCGGCGGCGTCTGCCGGGGACTGCGCGGCGGGTTGCCGGGATCGCCGGCCAAACCTGACACGCCCACCATCGAGTCATTCAGGTCGTAGAACGGCTCCAGGTCCCAGTACGTAAAGGGCCAGTCGTCAGCCACGCCATCCAGCGTGCGGACACGGAAATCGGAGGGACGCATTCGCGGGAAATGCCCGCTCCAATGCACCGTACTGCCGCCGACCGCGTTGAACATAAGCGGATAGATGGGCGTCCCGCTGTTGTTGATCGGGTAGTCCTCAGGCCAGTCGCGTACATTCGGATCCTTGGCGAACGAGGTCTGGCGGGCGAGTTCGTAATCTTGCCGCGAGTGCGCGTACTCGGAGGGATCAACCCAGCGACCCTGCTCCAGACAGGTAACGCGCAACCCTCGACGCGATAGTGACCACGCCGCGGCGGCCCCGGAGGCGCCGGCGCCGACGATCAGGACATCGGAATCGCGTTCTGGCGCAGCCATCGCATCGTCATCCAGACTCGGCCACCAGAAGCATACGAGCCGTGCGGCTACGCGTCAGTCCTTGATCGTCAACCCGCCAAAGACAACCGTTCCCCGGATACTCACGGTCACCTCGCCGTCCGCTCTCGAGCCCCGACGCTTGTCGTCCACGCCCCCGAACAGGGCCAGCACGTCGTTATGGACCGTCCAGTCCTCCGGCACGCGCACCTCCACGCCTCCGAACAGGCAGGTCACGTCGATGACCGCCGGCGGACGCTCCACGCGGGCGTCGCGCAGATCGTAGTCCGCCCCGCCGAAGAGCGTCGTGGACTGCAAACGGCTGAACGGACCGTCCACAACATCGTTCACGGTATTGAAAATGGCCACATGGCTGAGCCCATCGCTGGAGCGGCGGGCGGAAGACTCACGACCACCGAAAGACGCGCGCGTAACAATCAGCAGCACTCCGGCGCCAATGATGAAAACTGGCCAGATCGCCCCGCGAACCACGGCGGGCACCTCGTCCAGCACTGACAGCTGGACAGCGATCCCGATGCCGATCAGTACCCAGGGACCGATCGATCCTCGAAAACCACTGCGAATCAACGCCCAAAGTCCCAGCACGATGAGGAGCGATGGGGCGTACTCCCACGGGCTGAAGTCGCCAAGGCCGAGATTGGCGAGCAGCAGCAGCACGCCGACCGCCACCACGATCAGGCCGATCATGACCCGCCCTGAATTTCCGCTTCTCATCAGGTCAACTCCGGTCGATACGTTGAACTTGGGCCAGATGCCAACTCGTTGACCAGCCCCCGGGATCGAGCCGTGTTCAATTCCACCGGTGCGTTTCGGGATCGATGGACGTCGACGGAACCGTCTCGAGCTCGGCCCAGAGCTCGTCGGGAATCTCGAACGCGGCCAGAACCAGGGTCTTCTCAATGCGGTCAGGCCGACTGGCGCCCACAATGGTTGAGACAATGCGCGGATCCTTCAGCGAGAACTGCAGCGCGGCCGCGGCCAGGGGAACTCTGTAGCGGTCGCAGATTGCTTGCAGCCGGCGTGCGCGTGCCACGAGCTCGGGCGGCGCGGTCTGATAGGCGTAGCGCGGATACGCCTCCGGTCCGCGCGACAGGATGCCGCTGCCGTACGGCGCCGCGTTGAGCACGGCCACGTTGCGCATCGCCGCGATTTCCAGCAGCGGTTCGGCCGAACGATTGAGCAGGGTGTAGCGATTGTGCGTAACCACCACCTCAAAGCAGCCAGTCTCGATGTAGCGAATTTCCTGGTCGACCGGTCCGCCCGCAACGCCCAGGTGCTCGATCAGACCCTCGGCCTTCAGGTCCAGAAGCACCTCCAGCGGACCCCCAGGCGCGGTAATGGCGTCGTAGGTCGTGTGCTCGGGATCGTGCAGGTGCACGAGCTGAAGGCGATCCAGCCCCAACAGATCAAGACTGCGCTCAACCGAACGGCGCATCTGCGGACCGCTGAAATCGTCCGTGGTCATGTCGCGGTCGGCTTTGGTGCCGACGACATAGCCCTCGGGAATGCCGCCGCGCTCGCGCAGGACAACCCCGATGCGCCGCTCGCTCTCACCGTCGCCGTAGGACGCCGCCGTGTCGATAAAGTTGATCGCGCTGTCGAGCGTCGCCCGAACAGCCGCGAGGGCATCGTCTTCCGCCACCGAATACGCAAAGGCCTCCGGCATATCGCCAAGCGCCGCCGTGCCAATGCACATGGGTGTGATCCGCAGCCCCGTCGTGCCCAGGGTTCGGTGCGAGAAGTAATCTCCCGGTTCGGACACTAGGGCGGCCCCGGAATCGGCGAACTGGGATTGCGGTTGGCACGCCCACGCCCAAGCGTCGTGCGCCGACCCTCGATCACGTCCATCGCGATCAACACTGTCGCATACGCCTCACGAGCCACATGACCATCATCGCTGGCAAACGACGACGGCAAACGCGAGTAATCGCCAGCGGCCATCTGATCGATACGCCGCCGCAGCCAGCTTCGCAGACGCGTCCATGACTCGCCAGCCTCAGCGCTGGGCATGCTGCGCTCCCGACTCAATGGCGTCAGCGGCCTCGGTGTGACGCTGGACAAACTCTTCCGCAAGGACGCGGGCGCGTTCCACATCGTCCGGCTCGAGTTCGCCGTCCAGCACCAAGTCCAGCAAGAATTGCTTGATCGGCTTGATCCACACGCCCGCCGGCCGGTCGAACAGTTCCATGAGCGCATGGCCGTCCAGCGGCGAGTCCAGCGCGGCCACATCGCGCTCGGCCTGCAAGTGCTGGCAACGCGCGTGCAGTTCCGCGACGCGCGCCAGTCCGGCCTCAATGCGCCGCGGGCGATAGCTGGTGATATCGGCGCGTGACAGGGCGATCAACGCATCAAGGTCCTCGCCGGCTTCCAGGATGAACCGGCGCACCGCCCCGTCCGTCCAATCTCGCTCGTAGGCGTTCGCACGCATGTGCAGCCGGACGATGTGCGTCACGCGGTCCGTGAGCCGGCCGTCGAACTTGAGTCGGCGCATGATCCGCCTTGCGATGCGCGCGCCCACCTCCTCGTGTCCAAAGAACCGGATACGCCCGGTGCGGATGGACTTGGTTTGCGGCTTGCCGACGTCGTGCAGCAGCGCCGACCACCGGATCTCGGGTTCAGCCCGTGTCGTGGACAGCACACGCATGGTGTGGGCAAACACGTCCTTGTGCTGCCTCTGCTCTTCCTGTTCCGTCTGCTGGAGGGAAATCAACTCGGGCATCACCAGGCCCAGCACCCCGATCTCCAGGAGCGTGACCAATGCCCGGCCCGGCTCCGGCGAAAGCAGCGTCAAGTTGAGCTCGGCGCCGATGCGTTCAGCGCTGACGTGACGAAGCTCGTCCGCGGTGCGCCGCGCCGCGGCCAAGGTGCCCGCCTCGATGTCGAACCCCAGTTGCGCCCCAAATCTCACGCACCGAAGCACGCGCAACGGGTCCTCCCGAAACCGGTCGTCCGCAACACCGACTGCCCGGATTCGGCCGGCAACCAAATCGGCGAGCCCACCGTGGGGATCGATGATGCGCCCGCTCAGGACATCCTGAGCCATCGCGTTGATAGTGAAGTCGCGCCGGCTGAGATCGGCTTCCAGCGAGTCCCCAAACTGGACCTCCGGTTTTCGCGAGCCCTGGCGATAAGACTCGGCACGGAACGTGGTGATCTCGACCGGCCCACTCTCGAATACCGCACCGATAGTCCCGAAGCGCTCACCAACCGTGTAAATGCTGATAGCGCCGGCCCGGCGAGCAAGCACCTTCACGCGATCGGGGCGGGCGCTAGTGGTGAAGTCCAGGTCGTGCGACGTTCGCCCGATGATGCGGTCGCGGACCGGACCGCCGACGAGGTAAAGGTCGAAGCCGGCCTGTCGAAATATGCGCGCGAGGCGCCCGGTGGGGTTCATGAATTCGAGGCGTCGCCAGGTTCAGGCGGTGCGCGAAATCGGCCAGTGCAAGCGCCGCAACGCGCCAAGCGCCGCACGCAGCGATCTTACACGCTCGCCCATGCGGTCCCGAATCTCCCGCGGACGGCCAGCCAGCCGCCGCACCGCGACATCAGCCACAAAGGCCAGCAGGGCAATCGTGAGAAGTTGAGCCCATCCAAGCTGTGCGGCGTGGTCGCCGCGGAGCGCCAGCGAGGCCAGATCACCGCTGGACTCGACGTTCACGCCGCCGGTCAACGCGGCAACGCGCCGCAGCGCGCGGTGGTCGGGCGTGATGTGGCCGATCTCGTCAGGCGCGGGTACGACGAACCCCGAGCGCGCCGTTCGCGCGACGCCGGCGGCGTCGCGCTGCGTGACCTCGATCTCGTACACCCCCTGCAACAGACCATCCAGCCTGCCCTCGTACCGACCGGGTCCAACCTGCTCGGCAACCAGCGTCTGGTTGGCGCCGTCCGCGCCAACCACGGCCAGGTTTGTGTCAAGCCCATTCAGGAATCGTCCCGCCGCGTCGACCGCGTCGACCTCGATTACCGCAGCGCCGTCAGCGAACACGGCTGCTACGCGCGGGCTGCCGGCCACGGCGCCGGGCAGCGGGCTGACCCACTGAACCGCCTGACGCAGAAACGGCGCAAAGCCATCCCAGGCGAGCCACTCCTCAGCCCAGTCCGCGCCCGCGTCGGACGTCCAGGCAATGGCTCGACCCCGGCCATACTGCCACTGAGCCAGGATCGGGTCGTTGTTGTCGGAACTCAGCACCACTTCGGCCGTGGGTTTGGCGCGGGTTCGCACGTAGCCCCGCAGGTCCGGTAATTCCTGCCCAGCCAGCACTCCGGTAAACACTGGGCTCGGCGCATCCATCCGAGGCTGGAATTCCCGCTCGACCACGGCAAACTCGCCCGCCGTCAGGGTCTCCTGCGTCAGAACCCGCGGTATCGCAAGGGGGTCCGGGACGTAGTAGTAGCGACCATTGCCTATGCGGGCGATGCGCTCCAGCAGTTCCTGGTCGGATTGCTCGCCCACGGCGATCGACGAGACCGTGATGTCTCGACGGCGCAGCGAGCGTGTCAGGCCGTCGAAGTTGCCGTAGTGAGCACGCCCGTCCGTCAGCAGCACCACGTGCTTGATCGAGGCGCTGACCTGGTCCAGGCGCGACCGTGCAAAGAACATCGCGCGCGCCAGATCGGTGGATGTCCCAATCTGGATCCCGCGGATGCGGTCGATCGCCGTGGCCACGTCCGCCGCGGAACTCAATTCGCGCGGCGGCACGACCCATTGCGAGTCGATGTCAAAGGTCATCACTCCGAGGATGTCGCCCTCTTCAAGCAGATCCACGGCGTCTATGGCCGCCTCGATGGCCATGTCGATCTTGGCGTGTCCTTCGCTGGCGCCCTCGGCCATGCTGGATGACCGATCGATAACCAGCACCAACGCCAGGCGGGGCTCGGGCGTCTCCTCGGTGGGGTCCGACCAGACCGGCAACGCCTCGTCCATGGCGGTGCCCTGGTAACCGCCGGCGGCGAAGCTGTCGGGACCGCCCAGCACCACCAGACCCCGTCCGCCGGCCACGTGCGCACGGAGGGCCTCCAGCGCGTCGGGCTCGAACGCGTCGGCCGGCACGTTGGACACAACGACGGCCTCGAACTGCGTCAGGTCGACGCCGCCCAGCGCGCTGGGCGCGACCTCCCTGACCTCAAAGTCCGCGGCCCGTAGCGCCGCCCGGATCTGGGACGTGTCGCCGATCGTGAGCACCCGCCCAGGCTCGGCCACGCGCACGAATGTCTCGGCAACGTTGTTGGCCAGACGGGGATCCACGTCCTCCAGCAGCTCGGCCCGAAGACGATGAAATCCGGGCTCTAACCCCGCCAACTCCACCCCGTACGTGCGCGTGCCCGTCGCGACGACAATCGGACCGTCGCTGATCAGACGCTCACCGTCCCAAAGCCGCAGACGCGCCGTCGTGCGCCGCTGCGATGCGATCCGTACGCGTGCCTGAATGGCCGTGCCGCTGTGGACGGCTTCTGGGACTTCGACGGCCTTAACGACAAGGTCCGCTCCTCGAGTCGCAGCGGCGGGCACAACTGAGATCGGTACACCCCGCGCCGCGGCCGTTTGTGCGGCCGCCTCCAGGTGCGGCCCAGCCCCGGCGCCGTCTGACAGAAGCACGAGCTGCCCGCCGATGTCAGGATCGAGCAGACCCAACGCCGCCAGGATCCCTGCCTCGTAGTTACTGTCATCTCCGGGCAGATCGGAGCGCAAGGACGGCGCATCGTTCAGGCGCTGTGGGGCTGCCAGCACCGCCGCGCCGGCGCCAAACTGCACGACCCCAACCGGCGTATCCGACCCGAATGTCTGGACAAAGGCGTCAACGATCGCACGCGCGTTGGCGCGTTCGGCCAGTAGCACGCTGTCGGATGTATCAACGACGAAGACGGTAGCCGGCCGGGTGTCGCGACCGATCGCGAAGCCGGCCAGAGCGAGGACGATCGCGGCCAGTCCGACCAGACGGAGTAGCGTCGCCAGACCCATCCGAATTCCCGAATGACGCGCGACGCTCGCGTACGACAGCCAGACAGCGGCTGGCAGCGTCGCAAACAGGATGAGAAGCCAGGGACGATCAAGAACCACAGGTCAGCGGACTCCCCGAACCCGGTGAAACACCCACCATTCGATCAGCAGAAACGCCAGAGCTAATCCGGCCAGCCACGGCCAGATCTCAATCTGCTTCCTAATGCTCGCGGCCGACTCGTCTGTGGCAACCGGCGCCGCGGGCACGCCGACTCGCGCTGCCCGGGTCGACAGGCGCGGGACGAAGTCGATCGACGATTGGGCCATCAGTTCCGGTCCCACGAACTGACGCACCGTGTAGGCGCCGGGCGAGCGCACGTCGAGGACCGCGGGCCCCGGTGCGGCGAACTCAGTTGTGTCCCCGGCTGGATTCGTAACGGTGATTCGATCCGCACGGGGATGCGGAAGCAGGCGCGATGGACGTCCAGGCTCGAGTTGAGCGCCTTCCGGCAG
Organism: Chloroflexota bacterium; assembly: GCA_965263175.1. Lineage (GTDB taxonomy): Bacteria > Chloroflexota > UBA11872 > UBA11872 > UBA11872 > UBA11872. Next base: position 660,789 of record OZ253587.1, on the reverse strand, counting down.
AGGCGAAAACGGATCAGCCCAGCGAACGAGATTGGACCAGAACAACGGGAACCACGGCGCCTGGCTTACACGGGGACCGGCCACGTCAAACCCGATGACAGCCGTACGATGGCCTTCAAGCACGCCGTGGGCAAGCAGAGCGCGGTCGCCAACGCTGAGGTCAACCAGCGCCCAGGGAGGCGGCGCGTACGTCACGTCCGCGCCGGAAAGCAGATCGCCAACGTCCACCGAACGCAGCAGCGGGCTGTCCGGCAGCGCCAGCGGCAGTGTGTCGGCGGTGACCGGCGTGTCGATCCCCAGGCCGAGCATCGCCGGAGGCTGCACAAACACGGCGGAGGCGGGCGGCAGCCACTCGGGAGCGAATCCCTGGAATACGTAGAGATCGGCGGGACTGGCTTCTTGGTCGAACGAATCGACGCTTACGGCTTGCGCCGTCACCGCGGGCACGGCCTGCAACGCCCTAACAATCGGCCAGGGCTCGTCGCCAACGACCACGACTGTTAGCGGGGAGGGCTCGGCCAGTGAGGCGAACGCCAGGTCATCGGCCGACAAGGCGTCGTCCGGAGCGCGAATCTCGGCCTTGTAGCCTGCTGTGACCGGCATGTCGTCGAACACGATGATTTGGCGCGCACCCGGGGCGAGATTGACGGTTCTGCTTGTCGGCGAGCCGCGGCCGGCTGTTAGCAAGATTGCGGCTTCGACCTGCGTCGGTCCGTCGTTACGCGCAACGGCAACGCCCTCGACCGCGTTCGGGACGTCGAGCCGCCGTCGAACCTGGAACGACACCAGCGCAACATTCGGCGCCGGCTCGCCGACGATCACCGGGCGCACTCCGGCATAGGCGGGATTTGGACCGCCCGCGGACGCCTGATCGGTAAAGAGCGCCACAATACCGCCCGCCGCCGGGTTAGCCAGCGAGCGCGCCAAATCTAGTGCCGCGTCGATTCGACCATGCGAGGCCTCGGGCTCGATCCCATCCAGCGCACGCGTCACCTCCGCGCGATCGATTGACTCCGCGACAAGCGTTCGCGGAACGGCGCCCGCGGTGATGAGCGAAACGCGTCGATCCTCATCGAGCGAGTCAACCAGCGTGGCGGCCTCGTGCCGGGCACGCTGCATCCGCGGGATCCCGTCTTGGTCGCTGATTGCCATTGACGCCGAGACGTCCATAACCAGCGCCACCGGCGGACCAGGTTGGACCGTTGCCAGGCGCTCGGGCCGCGCCAGCGCCAGCGCGAAAGCCACCACGGTCAGCAGCTGGATCAGGAGGAGGGCATGGCGTCGCAGCCAGGCCAGCCACGTGTCGTCGGCCCGCGCATGAATCGTTCGCCGCCAGACGAGTAGGGAGGCAACAACAATGCGCTGACGGCGCGGTCGCAACGCATAGAAGGCCAGCACCGCCAGGGTCAGACCCGCCCACGCAAAAGCGAGCGGCGCAATCCAGGTCACGCCAAAGTTCCGTGCTCGCGAAGGCGCCGCAGCACGATCTCCTCAACCGCCCAGTTCGATCGAATCGGCACATAGCGCACGTGCCGTCGGTGACAGAACCGCTGCAGGTCGCTCGACCAATCGCCGACGGCCTGCCGATAGGCTCGCAGAAGTTCAACGTCGCCAAGGATTTCCAGCGTGCTACCGCCCTCGGCGTCTATGAGTTCGACCTCATCAGCGAACTCCGGGTTGACGAAATCATCGTCAAGCACGTGGATCACCGTTAGCTCATGCCCGCGTTGGGCGAGTGCGCCAATGGCGCGCGGCGCGTCCGGAGCGAGCAGGTCTGAGACCAGAACGGCAACGCCGTGGGGCAGTGCGCGGGCGTTGTAAGAGGAAACGGCACGCGGGAGCCCGGTCTCGCCCGACGGGTGCTGGCGTTGCAGGAATTCGAAGAAGCGTCTGACATAGGCCTCGCCCTGCCGGGGCGCAAACGTCTCGCCCAGGTCGGCGCCTAGGGCGGCCCCCGCAACAACGTCGCGGCTGGCAAGCGCCGTCCAGCCAAGTGCGGCCAGCACCGCGCGCGCGGTATCAAACTTTGCGGGCGTGCCGTACGACATTGAGCCGCTGACGTCCAGCAGCAGATGCGCAACCAGCGTCTCCTCCGACTCACGGACCTTTACGAACAGCTCGTCAGTACGCGCGTAGATGTTCCAGTCAATCTGCCGGTAGTCGTCGCCCGGGCTATACGCTCGGTGGTCCGCGAATTCGAGCGACGAGCCGGTCGCCCGGCTACGCCGCCCACCTGTGTGCAGATGACCGTGTGGACGCTGTGAAACGAGCGACAGGTGAGACAGCTTGGCGCGGAGCGTGGCGTCCGGCGCAAACGCCGGCAAGGCCGCACCAGCCGTCCGGTCAGTCACCTGCCCGGCGGGTGGACATGAGGATGGCGTCCAGAATGTGCTCCGACGCGACACCGTCGGCCTCGGCCTCAAAGTTCAGGAGCAGCCGATGGCGCATCGAGGGGCGGGCCGCGGCGCGGATGTCGTCAAAGCCCACGTTGTAGCGACCATCCAACATGGCGTACACCTTGGCGGTTAGCACCATTGACTGGGCGGCGCGCGGCGAGCAGCCATAACGCACGTATTGGCGGCAGAGGTCATGCGCGGTCGGGTCGTGCGGATGCGTGGCCTTGACAAGATCCACGACGTACCGCCCAACGTGCGGGGCCAGGGCCACGCGCCTGGCAAACGCGCCCATCGCCAGCAAATCGTCGCCCGTGGCCACGCGAGCGACGTCTGGCTGGTCCGCCCCGGTGGTCCGGTCCAGGATTTCGGTCAGCTCGCCCGCCGAGGGGTAGTTCACAACCAGCTTGAACATAAAACGGTCGACCTGCGCCTCGGGCAGCGGATAGGTGCCTTCCATTTCGATCGGGTTTTGCGTTGCCATGACAAAGAAGGGCGGGTCCAGCACGTGCACGTCGCGGGCCACGGTGACCTGCCGCTCCTGCATCGCTTCCAGCAGCGCCGACTGGGTTTTTGGCGTGGCCCGGTTGATCTCGTCGGCCAGAACCAAATTGGCGAACACCGGCCCCGGCTCGAATCGAAACGTGCGCTGCCCGTCCGACCCGTCCATCACCACGTTCGTGCCCGTGATGTCGGCCGGCATCAGGTCGGGCGTGAATTGAATGCGACTGAAGCGCAGATCGATCGCCCGGCCCAGGGTGCGCACCAGCTCGGTCTTGCCAAGACCCGGTACGCCTTCGATCAGCACGTTGCCACCGGCGATGAGGCAGACGACGGTGTCGCGCACGATCTCGCGCTGACCGACAATGAACTTGCCCACCTCGCCGACAATAGCGGCGGCCAGGTCGCGAAAGTCCTGGGCCTGGCGTTCCGTGGCTTCAGACCCGTCAACGGCCAGTGTCATGGCGCGGCGAAGTAACGATCCATCATTGGCAGCATATCCAGTGGGACATTCCGGGCAACGTCCTGCCGCCCGACAGCGAATCCGCGGTCGCCGGCCGAAGCCTCGAATCCGGACGAACCGCCGGGACCCAGTTCCAGAACCGGTCGCTCGACCAGCTCGGCGCCTTCCTCGGTCGGCTTGATTTCAACGATCTCGAGCTGACCGTCGACGCTGAGTCGCTGTTCGGGCGCAAGCGTCTCTAGCGTCCCCTCCAGCGCGCGTCCGCTGGCCGCTGAGTCACCGCCGCCAGTCATACCGTCGCCAGTCTCGGCACCGGCGTCGGCCGGCGCCGCGGCCTCCGCCGCCCCAGCGACCGCGGCGCCGAGCGAGTCACTCTCGCTACCGGGCATCGTGCCCTGGGCTGCCCCTTCCGCCTCCGCCAGTTGGCGGGCAAGCTGATCGAGTTGCGCTTCGAGCCCACGATCGGTTTCGATCGTTCCGCCAACCGTCTCGATCTCCTCGGCCAGTCGTTCCAACGCACTGCGGGCGTCGGCCAGCTGTCCCCGATCCAGCGCCGCCGCAGCCGCGCGCAACTGTTCCGCCAGACCTGGGTCGAAGCCCGCGGCGCGATCCGACGCTTGCCGCAGTCCTTGCGCCAACTCGTCCATTCGAGTGCTGTTCATCTCCGCAAGTTGCCCGCCCAGTTCGCGCGCTTCGGCTGCCGCGGCCTGGAAGTCACCGCTGTCGAGCGAGCGTCCAAGTCGGCGTCCCTCGGATGTCCGCCGCAGCGTCTCCCCAGCGGCCTCGGCGGCCAACGCCGCCGGCGCGGCATCGGGATCGCGCTGTTGTTCGAGTTCCGCCATTGCGGCGCGAATCTCGTCCGCCCGAGCCAGCGCGGCTGGATCCACCAGCGCCGGAGCTGAGCCGTCGACCGCGGCGCCCGCGCTCGCCGCCAGCGCTGATGCCGGCACGCGCTCACCGACCCGCGGCAGCAAGTCGGCGGTCGAGGCCAACAGGCCGGCGGCCAAGGCCGCCGCGGCAACCGCCAGGATTCCCAAGTCGCCTCGGGACACGCGATAGGGAAACGCGAAGGCGGCATTGACATTCGCCAGGGCCCGTAGCGCGTCGCGCCGCTGTAAGTCCTGCATGTGCGAGTCCGCCTGCGAGCCGGCAACCGCCGTGGACAAGCGCTCGAACATCCCCAGCCGCCGGTCATAGGCTAGCGCCGCGGCCAGCGGCGAGGGCGCCACCAGTGATCGCGCGGCCAATGGAATCACTGGCGCCAACGCCGCGCTCAGAGCCAGGCCCACCACGAGATTCGGCAAGCCCAACACCGAAACACCAACGGCAAGAAGCAACGCCACACCGAACCCAAAGGTCAGAACCCGCGGCGCGGCCTGCAACGTTCGGTAACGCTGCCAACGGCGAGCCAGGGGAACGAGGCGTTGCTGAAACGCGTCAGACCCGTACGCCGTGGCCCGAAACGCGGGCCACGAAGTGTCACGAGCAAACGGGTGCGTGAGTTCAATTTGCATTGGGACCACGCCGCGGGCCTACCCAGGCCCCGCGGCGCCCCTGCGGAACGCGCGGGTGAAACCCAGCTGGCCGCCCCCCACGGCGCGAGCAGCCTATCACCGGACCAGTCAGTCGCCGCCAGACCTCGGTTTGGCAGGCCGGCGCCCGGACCCTTCCAAGAGTCATCCGTCGCGCTTCCACGACTGGGCCGCGGCTATCAGGTCGCGGGCCACTCGGCGCCCGGCGGCGGTGGACACGCCGCTCATGGCCGCAATTTCCTCGACGACCCGGTGCCCATCCACCCGTGAGACACCCGTCCTCGACTCTCCGTGCGCGTCCGATTTCGCCACCACGAAGTGCGTGTCGCCGAATGCCGCCACTGGGGCCAAGTGGGTGATACAGAGCACCTGGCGCCAGGCAGCCAACGCCGCCAGCTTCTGCCCAACGATATCGCCAGCCCTCGGCCCCACGCCGACGTCAATCTCGTCAAATACCAGCGTAGGCGTCTGGTCCACCTTCGCCAGCACCACTTTGAGTCCCAGCAGAATCCGCGAGCGTTCGCCTTGGGACGCCACCTCAGCCAGCGGCCGCGGCGGCTGTCCCACATTCACACCGAGCAGGAAGTCGACCTGATCCATGCCCGATTCATCGAAGGCGACCGGTTCAGACTCACCCTCAACCGGAAGGCCGTCCGCATCGGCCTGCCGACGCAGACTGACCTGAAATCTGGCGGACGGCATATTCAGGTCGGCCAACTGGGCAGCCACGGCCTCCGCCAACTCACCGGAAGCCCGCCGCCGCTCTGCCGAAAGCGTTGCGACCGCGGGAGTCAGGCGGTCCCGCAACCGAGCCGCGTGGTCGCGCAGCGCTTCGATGCGGGCATCCCCGCGATCGAGTTCGTCCAGCCGGGCCCGCGCCTCCTCGCCGTAGGCGAGCACGTCCGCGGGGGTGTCGCCGTATTTCCGAATCAGCGTTTCGATATGGTTCAGACGCTCGTCGATCTGCTGCAGACGCGCCGGGTCGGCCTCCACGTTTTCAGCGTACGACTGCACCGTGAGCGCCAGGTCGGAGGCCAGTTCCTGCAGTTGAGCGGCTAGCTGAGCCAGGGGACGCACGGCGGGGTCCAACGTCGCCATCTCGTCTGCCGCCTCCCGAGTCGAGCCGAAGATGTCGGGCGCCGGATCCAGCGCTTCCCCCTGCAACCGAGCAGCCGTCTGGCTGGCCAGATCTCGCAACCGTTCCGCGTTGGCCAGGATCATCCGATCGGTCCGCAGTCGCTCGTCTTCCCCGACCGTCAATCCCGCTGAGTCAATCTCATTGACCTGAAAGGTCAACAGATCGATCTCGCGCGCGGTTTCCCTCGTGGCGCGTTGGCGGTCATCTATCTCTCGTTGGGTGAATCGCAAGTCGCGCGCCAGCTCGCCCACGGCGTCACGCTTCGGCATCAAACCGGCGAATCGATCCAGATACTCGAGCTGCTGCGAACGGCGAAAGAGCGACTGGTGCTCGCTCGGCCCATGCACCTCAACCAACCGGCGCCCCAGGTCCGCCAGGGCGCGCACCGGTACGGCACGCCCGTTGATTCGCGCGGTCGACCGGCCGGCGCCCCGAACTTCGCGTGACAGGATCAACGACTCGTCGGCCTCCACCCCGTACGCCTCGAGAACCGCGGCAGCCGGAGCCGACGTCGTCTCGAACACGGCTTCCACATACGCGCGCGACGCGCCCGGCCGGACGTCGGCTGGATGCGCCCGGCGACCCAGCACCAGCGCCAGGGCATCGATCAGGATCGACTTGCCGGCGCCCGTTTCCCCGGTAAGAACGTTAAGTCCGGATTCAAGCGCAAGGTCTACCGCATCGATCAGCGCGAAGTCGCGAACGCTGACGTGCCTGAGCACGCGCGCTTAGCCCGACCCGTGAACCGGGCGCGGCATCTCCCGCGGAACGCGCCAGCGCAGCTTGTCGGCCAACGTGGCGTAGAAGTAGTCGCTCTCACGAAATCTCGCGAAGCGGGCCAGGTGTTCGGACGCCTTGCAAACGACGCGGTCGCCCGAGGTCAGCAACTGATCCGTCTGCCCGTCGATGGATAGCGTCGCTTCGTGTGTGGTGAACGTGGTGAGTTCCACGCGCTCATCATGGCCGACGACTATTGAGTTCGCCGGCGTGAGAAACGGGACAATCGGGGTCATCACGAGGTCGCGCACTTCCGGGTGCAGCACCGGTCCGCCCGCCGCTTGCACATATCCCGTGGTGCCAGTGGGCGTGGCCACGATCACTCCGTCCGCGGTATAGGTGGTCAGCACCACACCGTTGATCCGCACTTCCACTTCAACCACGCGCGCCATCCGTCCTCGACCCACTACGACGTCGCCCGCGGCCAGACCCGAGGCAACAACGCCCTCGACGTCATGGTGCGTCCAGTCGATCAACACGCGCTCTTCAATCCAGTAGCCGCCGTCGAGCACCTCGTCGAGACGCGCGTCGAATTCGTCTGGCGTGAATTCGGTCAGAAAGCCCAGGCGCCCATAGTTGACGCCAAGACACGTGGCCGCGTGCGGCGCGGCGGCGCGCGCGGCCCGGAGCAGGGTGCCGTCGCCACCAAACGTGACGACCAGATCGGCCCCCGCCAGATCCGCCGGGCGTTCGGTGATCTCCCAGGACGACACACACCAAGCGTCCAGATCACGGCACGTGAGCCGTTGTTGAACGCGGTTCGCGTGCTCGACCGAGGCGGTAATGCGCGGCTGAAACAGCAGGGCAACTCGCATCAGCCACTCGCTACATTGCCGTCGCGCTCATCATAGTCGCTGCCCGGGAGCCGCCGATCCGGCCAGGGCGGCCGCAGCAGCACGAATGTCTCGCGGTTGCCGTCCCCGCCCGGTAGCTCGCTCGCCGCGGATGCGGTCACGCACAGCCCGTGGCGCCTGGCCCAGGCCAGGAAGTGCAAGAGCGCCGAATTTCGCTCGGCCGGGTCCTTGACAACTCCGTCCCGCGGCACGCGCCGACCCGGTAGCTCGAACTGCGGCTTCAGCAAGACCAATGCCCAGCGAGCGCGCGGCGTCGCGCCCAGCACGGCAGGCAGAACGTCCCGCAGGCGGATGAACGCGACATCGACAACCACAATGTCTGGCTGTGGATCAAGCGCCGGCAAGTCGCGCGCGTCGGTGGACTCCAGCACACAGACCCGTGAATCGGCCCTGAGACTCGGGGCAAGCTGTCCACGACCCACGTCCACCGCCGTGACCCGCGCCGCGCCGCCGCGCAGCAGGCAGTCCGTGAACCCGCCCGTCGAGGCGCCCACGTCCAGAACTGCCGCCTCTGCAACGGCAAGCCCAAAGTGCTCCAGCGCCGCGGCCAGCTTCCACCCACCGCGGCTGACGTACTGGATCGAGCGGCCGTGAAGCTCGACCTGCGCCTCGTCACCGACACGCCGCCCCGGACGCGTCTCGACTCGCCCAGCGACATAGACCGCGCCGTCCCTGACGAGTTGACGAGCCGCGCTGCGGCTGCGCGTCAGGCCGCGGGCTACCAGCAGGTGGTCGAGCCGCAACCGGCGACCGGCGGGCTGTGCGCCCACGTCAGTCGGTGAGCGTGCCCTTTGTGCTGGGCACCGCCCCGGCGCGGCGCGGATCGAGCGCCGTCGCCTGGTCCAGGGCACGCGCCAAGGCCTTGAACACGGCCTCGGCCTTGTGGTGGTCGTCCTCGCCCGCCAGCACACGGACGTGAATGGCCGCGCCCATGTGCCGTGCCAGCGACCCGATGATGTGCGGCAGCAGGCTGGTCTCCAGGCCGCCGATTCGGTCCTGTCTGAAGTCTCCGTGAAAGGCGGAGAAGTCGCGCCCGGCCAGATCCACCGCCACGTGCGCCAGCGCCTCGTCCATCGGCACCGTGGCGTCGCCCATGCGCTGAATGCCTTGCCGATCGCCCAAGGCGTCGTTGAACGCCCGGCCCAGCACGATCGAAACATCCTCGGCGGTATGGTGCGCGTCGATGTGCAGGTCGCCTTTGGCACGAACGTCGATGTCGAACAGCCCGTGTCTGGCGACCTGCGCCAGCATGTGATCCAGGAACCCAATGCCGGTCGTGCCGCCAAAGGCGCCCGCGCCGTCGATGGCGACTGTCGCGTCAACCTCGGTTTCGGACGTGGTGCGCGTGACGCTGGCGCGTCGTTCAGCCATGAAAGTCTCGATTGCACGGGTGTCCCGGCATTGTAGTCAGGCGCCCGCGCGGCGTTCGGCGGCCCGCGCGTGGCCTTCCAGGCCCTCGGCCCGCGCCAGACGTGCCGCCACCGGCGCCAGCGCCGCCGCCCGGTCGGCCGACAGGCGCACCACCGAGACCGACTTCAGGAACGAGCGCACACCAACCGGCGAGGCAAACCGGGCCGTGCCCCCCGTGGGCATGATGTGGCTGGGCCCCGCCACGTAGTCGCCCAGCACCTCCGGCGAAGCGCTGCCCAGAAAAACGCCGCCGGCGTGGCGCACCAGCGGCAGCAGCGCTTCCGGATCTTCCACCAGCAGGCACAAATGCTCCGGCGCGTAGGTGTTGGACAATTCGACCGCCTGCGCCAGATCGTCCACCACGCCCACGCCGCCGCGACGCACGAAGCTGTCCCACGCCACCGCCGTGCGCGGCAACGTTGCCAGCTGCGCCTCCACTTCGCGCGCCACCTCAGCCGCCAGCCCTGGGTCGGTCGTGAGCGCAATCGGACTGGCGGGACCGCCGTGCTCCGCCTGCGCAATCAGGTCGGCGGCCACCTCGGCGGCGTCCGCCGCGGCGTCGGCAATCACCAGCGTCTCGGTCGGACCGGGCAGCAGATCGACACCCACTACGCCGTAGAGCGCCCGTGTGGCCAAGACGACCCACGCATTGCCGGGAGCGACCACCACGTCGCAGCGCGGCACGCTTTGTGTGCCCAGCGCCAGCGCCGCAATTGCCTGGGCGCCGCCCAGACCCAGAACACGATCAACGCCGGCCGCCTCCGCCGCCGCCGCCAGCGCCGGCGCAATCCCATCCGAACGGACCGGCGTTGTCACCACGATTTCGCCCACGCCGGCCACGCGGGCCGGCACCGCGGCCATCAGCAGGCTGGAAACCAGCGGCGCCGCCTGCCCCGGCACGTGCAGTCCGGCTCGGTCCACCGGAACCCACTGCTGACCGACCCCGAGGTCCGGCATGTCGAATCCGGCAGGCATTTCACGCTCGTGGAATTCGCGAATTCGCTCCGCCGCAAGTTCGATGTCGGCTCGCAGCGCCGGATCGACCTGGCTCCGGGCCTCGGCCAACTCCGACGGTGCAATTGCAAACGTCGGTCTCACATGGTCGCCCAACGCCCTGGCAATGCGGCGCACCGCCACGTCGCCCTCGACCCGAACCTCCCGGATCACACGTTCGACGAAGGCGCCCGGCGTTAGCGTTTCGCCAAAGACTCGCGAGGCCGCCCGCACCGCCGACTCGTCGATCGTGACCAGGTCCGGCGACCGGGCCAACAACCTGCGCCGCACCTCGTCGGCCCCGTGCACAATCCGCACCGAGCACCCGCTGGACCGGCCCGCCGAATCGGACATGCCAGCGCCTACGCCTGCCGCCGCGGCGTACGGCGGTCGCGGCTGTCGATGATGATCGTCACCGGTCCGCTGTTCACCAGCTCCACCTCCATCTCGGCCTGGAACCGCCCCGTTTGCACGGAGACGCCGCGCGCGGTGAGGGCCTGCTCAAGGTCGTCGATCAGGCTGGCGGCCCGTTCAGACGCTTCGGCGCCGATGAAACTTGGGCGCCGGCCCTTGCGCGTGTCCGCGATCAACGTGAACTGCGACACCAGCAATACGTCCCCACCTGTGTCCAGCACCGACCGGTTCATGCGGCCCGCGTCGTCAGCCAGCACCCGCAGATTCGCCACTTTGTCGGCCAGGTAGGCCACGTCGGCCTCGTCGTCGCCCCGCGCGACGCCCGCCAGCACGACGAACCCGGGCCCGATCACGGCGTGTTCGCGACCACCGATGCAAACGCTGGCTTTCGTGACACACTGGATGACCGCACGCATCTCCAGAGTCCGGAATTTCGACCGGCGGACCGGCTAGCTGGAACCGCCGCCGGAGGGTGAGGCTTTATCAGACCCTCCCGCGGAGGCGCCGGCCTTGCTCGAGTCCCCGGACCCGCTGCCGTTGCTCTTGGCCCCGTCGGACTTTACGGGCTTGGAATCCGACGCCGCCGGTGGCTTGCCGTCGTCCTTGAACTTCTTCCTCTCGGACTCGGGCCGGCTATCGGTCGCGTACCAGCCGCTGCCCTTGAAAATAATGCCGGCAGGATGAAACACCTTCTTCAGCGTTCCACCGCACTTCTCGCAACTCGTCAACGGCGCGTCTTGAAAGCTCTGAAAAGCCTCAAATCGATGGCTGCAATCCGAACACTCATACTCGTAGGTCGGCACGAAACGACATCCCCCGAAAGCTACGGATCGGCGCATTCCGAATCAACAAGCGCCAGGTTCGAGTATACGGAGGCGAAGGCGTCGCGGTGACGCGCCGCAAGGGACCGGCGCCCTGCGAATCAAGCGTTACGTGGCGTCAGGACTGGGCCGGGCTGGTGCTAGCATGATTCAACACCTGTAACCGACTGGTCAGACCGGAGCGCGATGCGCTGTCAAGAGTGCGATCACCAGAACACTGAAGGTGCCTGGCTCTGCATCAACTGCGGGGCCAAGCTACCTCGCCCGGAGGACCCGGAACAGTCTGCGGACTCCTCGAGCAAGCCCGCCGGGCCTACGGCCGATCGCGAGGAACCAAGCCGCTTCGCGCCGCAAATCAGCGAGAACCTGCGCAAACTACGTGACCGAACCGAGCGAGAACGCGGGCGCCAACGACCCGCCCAGCCCTCGGCAGGGGCCACCGGGAGAATTCTTGGCATCCCCATCATCGCCTGGGGGATCGTCATCTTCCTTCTCGTCGCCTTCGTCTACGCGATGTCAGCGCTGCAATAATCGCCGGCCGGCCCGGCGCAACCGCCCCGGCCTAACCCGGCTTGGCGCCTCGGAGTCAGCCGCGAGTCCACGCCAATCTCCGCCGATCGCTCCTGCGGGGACATCGAATGTCAGCGATCACAAGCGGCCGGCATGCCTGCGGCGTCGACCTCGGCTTCAACATCAGTTGCTGCTGATCGACGCGTAGTGTCGACCGGTCACGCACTAACCGAACGCCTCCGGGTCCAGGCCATCGCTCACGGTCCGCTGCCGTTCAGCGTGTTCATGGAGCACGCGCTTTACGACCCGTGTGGCGGCTTCTACACCCGCCGGAGCACGCCGTATGCGGACTACTTCACCAGCGTCAGCGCGCATCCGTCGCTATTCGGCCAGATGTTGGCGGCTCATCTGGACGACGCCTGGCAGACCCTGGGGCGTCCCGATCCGTTCCGCGTCGTCGAGCTTGGCGCGGCCGATGGCCGGCTGGCGCGCCAGATTCGAGCCGGGGCCGACGAGTTCCCTTGGGGAAGCGCGCTGCAATACCTAGGCGTCGAACGCGCCCCGGGTCCGCAGACCGCGGATGCGCTGGATGTCCTCTACACCTCGATTGCGGAAGTTCCCGCCGCCAACGCCACGGCCATCATCTCGAACGAATTCTTCGACGCCCTACCGGTGCGACTGGCGCGCCGGACAGAGGATGGCTGGGTCGAGGAGTGCGTGGCCTTCGAGGGCGCCACGGCAGTGTTCACCGACCAGCCGGCGCCCGCCGCGCTGGGCGCCTATGCCAACCGCTACGCACGCGCCACGCCAGTGGGAGGGCGCATTGAAGTCCGGCAGGGCGTGAAGTCGGTCTACCGGCACGCCGCCCGGCTCGCTTCGCGGGTCGTCATGACGGGCATCGACTACGGGGGAAGCAGTTCGGACGTGCACTCGGACCGTCTGGCCGCTGGCACCCTGCTGGCCTATCGTCGGCATCGAGCTTCGGAGAACGTGCTCGCCAACCCCGGCCATGCCGACCTGACCGCCCACGTAAACTTCACGCAGCTGGTCAACGCGGGCCGGTCCCGTGGCTTTGCCCAACATCGACAGGGCCTCCAGGCCGACTTCCTGGCGGCGCTGGGCATTGGCGACCACCTCGTACGCTTCCAGGTGCGCGCGGACGCGGCGTTGGCAACCTATCGGAGCGAGCGCGAAGCTGTATTTCAACTGGTTTCACCGACCGATCTAGGGCGCTTCCAGGTGCTCACCCAGGGCAAGGAAGTTGACCTGAACCTGATCCGGGGCCTGGACTCAACCGCCGACTAACCACGACACGCGGCCACGAAGGAGCACGACCCGATGCAGACGCGAATCGAACACGACCCGCTGGGCGAACTGGAAGTACCGGAATCCGCGCTCTACGGCGTGCAAACGCAGCGCGCCGTCGAGAACTTCCCAATCAGTGGGCTGCAACCGCACCACGCGTTTGTCTGGGCCACCGTCCTGATCAAGAAAGCCGCTGCTGTGGCCCACAAGAGGACCGGCCGTCTCGACGGCGACCTGGCGGACGCCATCGTCCGCGCGGCCGACGAGGTGCTGGACGGGCAACACGCCGACCAGTTTGTGGTCGACGTGTTCCAGGCCGGCGCCGGCACGTCGCACAACATGAACGCCAACGAGTTGCTGGCCAATCGCGCCAACGAATTGCTGGGCCAGCCGCGCGGCAACTACCACCCGATCCACCCCAACGACCACGTCAACATGGCGCAGTCCACCAACGACGTGATCCCCACCGCGATCGCCCTGGCCGCGCTGAAGTTGCTGCCCGATCTCTACGCCTCGCTCGACATCCTGGCCGAGAGCCTGCAAGCCAAGGCCACCGCGTGGGACGGCATCGTCAAGTCGGGTCGCACGCACCTGCAAGACGCCACGCCGGTTCGCCTGGGCCAGGAGTTCGGGGCCTACGCCGAAGCCGTTCGGCGCAACGCTGCCGCAATTCGCGAAGCCGCCGACGCCAGCCTCGAACTGAGCCTGGGCGGCACCGCCGTCGGCAGCGGGCTGAACGCCGAGCCTGCCTATCAGTCACAGGTGATCGACGTCATCGCCGACCTGACAGGGTTCGAGGTTCGGCAGTCCACGGACTACTTCTACGCCATGCAGAGCATGGGACGTTTCGCCCAACTCTCCGGCGCGTTACGCACGCTGGCGCTGGACCTGAACCGGATCGCCAACGACTTCCGCCTGCTGGGGTCCGGGCCGCGCACCGGAATCTCCGAACTACGCATGCCGCCGGTGCAGCCCGGCTCCTCGATCATGCCGGGCAAGATCAACCCGGTCATGGCCGAGTGCCTGAACATGATCTGCTTCCAGGTCCAGGGCAACGACCTGGCCATCGCCTCGGCGGTCACGGCGGGACAGCTGGAACTGAACGTGATGATGCCCCTGATTGCGCACAACCTGTGTCAGTCAATCGAAATCCTGGGCACCGGCTCGCTGGCTTTCGCGCGCAAGGGCGTGGACGGATTGGAGACCGACGACGAGATGCTGCGCTACTGGCTGGAGCGCAACACCATGCTGGCCACCGCGCTGGCGCCCAAGATCGGCTACGCGGCCGCCGCCGAAATCGCCAAGCAGGCCGTCGCCACGGGCGAGACCATCCCGGTCGTGGCGGCACGCCTGACCGACCTCCCGGCGGAGGAACTTGCCGCCGCCCTGGACCCGGCGCCCATGACCGAGCCGGGCGTGCGCGCCGGCGGCGGCGGAGGCGGCTAGCCCGCCGGGTCATTCGACCTGGACTGAAAGCGACGCACCGCACGTGAATCAGGATGCCCCCGCCGTGTTGGTGGAGTCGCTGACACGCGTATTTGAGCCGAAGGTGCGCCGGGGCCTGCGCGGTCTGCTGCCGCACTTCCGAGCCGAGCCCGCTGAACCCAGGCGAATCGTCGCCGTCGACGACCTGAATCTGTCGATAGCCCCGGGCCACTGCTTCGGTCTCCTGGGACCGAACGGCGCCGGAAAAACCACCACCGTCAAGATGCTGGCAACCCTGCTGGAGCCCACCTCCGGCAGCGCATCGGTAGCCGGATTCGACGTTGTCCGTTCGTCGCGCCAGGTGCGCCGCAATCTCGGCGTCCTGTTCGCCGGCGAGCGCGGCATGTACTGGCGGCTTTCCGGTCGCGAAAACCTCGAACTCTTCGGCACGTTGTCCTTCATGCCCAAGCAGCAAATAAACAAGCGCATTGAGGCGGCCGCCCAACAATTCGGCCTGCAGGATCGAATGGACGACCTCGTCGAGACCTACAGCACTGGGATGAAACAGCGCCTCAACCTCGCCCGCGCGACCCTGCACGAGCCGCCCGTGCTCCTGCTCGACGAGCCAACCGCCGCCCTCGACCCCGTCGCCGCCCGCGAGGCCCGCCACCTTATCCGGCAGATCGCCGAATCGGGTACCGCCATCCTGCTCACCACCCACAACCTCTACGAGGCTGAACAGATCTGCGACCGCGTCGGGATCATTCAGAGCGGCACGCTGGTTGCCGAAGGCCGCCCGGCCGATCTCATCAGACAGGCCGGCGAGGTACCGCGCCTTGATCTCCTGCTGCGCGGCGATCTGGCCACCGCCAAAGCAACGATCGGATCCGACGGCCTCTGGTGGGGCGAGGTGAACCGAGACGGCCAGTTCGCCGTAGCCGTTCGCGCCCCCGAGGGCTGGCGCAGCAGTGATGCAATCACCACCGCGCTCGTTGCCGACGGCATCGTGGTCGAGGAAGCCCGGCTCCGCGAACCCGACCTGGAAGACGCCTATATCGCCATCACCGGATCACGCATCGAGCGGCCCTTCATTGAACGCTAGCGTTTCGCAGGTACGCGGCGAGTTCTGGGCCTTGCTGGCGCTCACTCGTAAGGGTTGGAGGATCGACCGACGTCAGCCGTGGTTCGCGACGGCCAGCCTCTTGGGAACACTGCACTGGGTGCTGCCGATCGTGCTCGCCACGATAGCGCTGGCCGGGCCAAACAACGCCGGCCTGGAGAGCTTCGCTCGCCTGGCCGGGACAGACGCGTACCTTGCATATTCGGTCGTCGGCGCAACGACATTTCTTTGGACCGGCTGGGTAACGACGGTCCTCGCTAACGACCTGCGCCAGGAACGGAGCTTGGGCACGCTGCCCACCATCTGGGCCACCGCCACTGCGCGCCTCGTGCTGATCTGCGGCGGGTCAATCGGACGCACGCTCGCGCCGTCCCTTATGGCAGTTGGCACGTTCAGCATCGCGTGGGCGCTGCTCAGATTCCCCCTCGAGCCAAACGTCGGTCCGGCCGCGGCCGTGCTTGTCTGCGGCGTGCTGGCGAGCATTGGAATCGCCTTGTCGTGGGCGTCGGCCCTGCTGAGGTTCCGCGAGGGCTATCTCCTCGTACAACTCTTTGTGATGGGATCCGGCATCCTCGCCGGTATCGCCTACCCGGTAGACGTACTGCCGGGTTGGGGCCAGTGGCTTGGCAGTTTCTTTCCGGCCACCTGGATGATTCGCGGTTTGCGAGCCGCGCTCATCTTTGGCGAACTGCAGGATGTAACGCGAGCTTGCGTCGTCTTGATTGGAATGGCGCTCGCCTACGGCGCCGTCGGGCTTGTGCTGTTGCAGGTCATGGACGCGGCAACCCGGGCCAAGGGCGAACTCGAGTGGATGTAGATGGCTAGCCTTGGTTCCGAGGTAGCCGCGGTCTTGAGAGTCAGCCTCGTCTATGCCCGCCTCGAGTGGCTGGAAACAGCGCGCTTCAAGACCATCTGGTTCTATCAGCTTGGTTGGTCGTTCCTTTTCTTTCTGCCCCTCGCACTCACGGGTATGGCCTTCGGCGACGAAGGCTTTAAGGCCAGTGGCGGCGGCCAGAGCTTTCTGGCCTTCGCCGTTATCGGCTACGTCGCGCTGGGTGTCGCGGCGAGCGCTCTGTGGCACGGCTGCGAGTTCCTTGTGCGCTCCAACCAAAGGGGAACGCTTCCGCACGTTTGGACGGCCGAAGCGCCCCGCTGGGCCGGGCTGGTCGGCGCAACCCTGGTCAACGTTGGCCTGGCGGCATTCCGAGGTGTGCTCGTGCTCGTGATTGCCAGCGTCCTCATTGGAGGCGCGGTCTTCACCGTCACCGTGCCGGCGGTCCTGGCCTTGCTGATCGCGTTGGTCGCCTTTTGGGGCATGGGTCTCGCGTTCGCAGGCCTGGGCTTGGTGACCCGCGCCGAACGCCTCCCGGAAGTACTTGTCGGGCTCGCCATGGTCATGGCGGGCTCCACCTACCCAATCGCCATCCTGCCCTGGAGCGTGCGTTGGATCACCTACGTCAATCCCTTCACCTACGTCATTGACCTTCTGCGCTCGACGACGATTGGTACGCCGTCGCTGCTGGCGATCGAGATCGAGTTCCTGATCGTCGGTGCCATCGCCCTTCTGAGTGTGGCGGGTGGAGCATGGGCCTACGCTCGGTGCGAGCGCATCGCCATCCGGCGCGGCCTTGTCGGCCTACACGCATAGACCTGAACGAACCCGTAGACCTTCGCCCCAGCGTTTGACCACGTAAAGCGCCCACGCCTCGGTCCAGTGCCGCCGCCCGGCCAGGAATCCACACCAGACCGACCTAACGGCCTCGGGGTCCAGCGCCTCGCCAACCGGTCCACCCACCGACGGGTCGCACAGCACCGACTCGACCTCGGGGCGCAGGGCACCCCGCATCCACCGGTCCAGCGGCAGGCTGAAACCCTGTTTCTTGCGACGCAGCGTGTGCGGCGGAAGCTCGCGCCCCACCGCCGCCGCCAGCAGCGGCTTGGGCCCCGGTCCGCGAGACTTCACGTCATCCCCCAGCGCCAGCACGGTCTCCACCAGTTCGTGATCCAGCAGCGGCTCGCGAATCTCCAGCCCGTGCGCCATCCCCATCACGTCGGCGTCGCGCAGCAGCACGTTGCGCAAATAGACGTCCATTTCGGCAAACGCCACCCGGTTGAACGCGCTAGCTTCAGAGGGTGCCGAATCAAAGGGCTCGGCCGCCGTCGATGTCAACGCCCGAATATCCGCCCGGCCAAATAGCTGACGGGTTGCGTACTCGGCCGGCAACTCCGGATCGGAACGGGCCAGCCAGCTAGCCAGCCGCCGCCTGCGCAGTGATGCTGAAGGCAAACGGCGCAGCGTGGCTCCCGCGACGCGTCCGGCCGGTACCGGCAACACGTGACGCAGACGCCGCAGGACCGGCGCAAACCTGAACGAGGGATAGCCGCCAAAGAGCTCGTCGCCGCCGGTACCGGAAAGCACGACAGTGAGGCCAGCAGCGCGCGCGGCTCGCGCCACCAGGAACGTATTGAGACCGTCGAACGTCGGCTGGTCCATCGCCGCGAAAAACGGATCGAGGCTGGCCCGCGCTTCATCGGGACGGAGGGTCGTTTCTACGTGCTCGGTTCCGCAATGCGCCGATGTCGCCCGCATCGCGTCCCGCTCGGAGAGCGCTGGCTCGTCGAATACCGCCGAGACGGTCCGAATCGGTCGGCTCGACTCGCGCGTTGCCAGCGCCGTTACCGTCGCCGAGTCGATCCCGCCGCTGAGCAACACGCCCAGCGGCGCGTCGCTGACCAGCCGCCGCCGCACGGCCTGTCCCAAACGCTCGCGAACTTCCTGTGCCGCCCGCGTCCTCCCCCAGCCCACATCGGATCGGCGGGCAACCTGCTCCCGCAGGTCCCAGTAGCGATGAGCGCGCGATGCTCGCCCATTGAATTCGCAAGCCGTGCCCGGTGGCAGAGCTTTGATGCCCTCGATGAGCGTCCCCGGCTCACGCGCCGCGCCCAACGACAGATAGCCGGCAAGACCAGCGGGTGAGAGCCTCGCTTCCACGAAGCCGCCCGCCAGCAGGGCCCGAACCTCCGAGGCGAACGCCACGAGCTTGTCGGTCACGGCCACGTACAGCGGCTTGACGCCGAGCCGATCGCGCGCCAGCACCAGCCGGCCCGCGCGCGCATCCCAGACTGCGAAGGCGAACATCCCCACGAAGCGCTTCAGGCAGTCCATGCCCCATTCGTCGTAGGCGTGGAGCACAGCCTCCGTGTCGGTCTCGGACCGGAACACGTGGCCGCGTGCGGTGAGTTGCCGGCGTAGCTCACGAAAGTTGTAGACCTCACCGTTGAAGACGATGACGCTGCCGGTTTGCGGGTTCCGCATCGGCTGAGCGCCACTCGGAGTCAGGTCCTGGACGGCCAGGCGACGCGCGCCAAACGCTAGCGATCCGTACGGCGCCGACAAGTCCAGCACGGCGCCGCCATCAGGCCCCCGGTGCGCCATCGCGTCGGTCGCGGCCGTTACTCCTGCGCGCGCCGACCCGCCTTCGCCCCATATCCACGCCCCGGCGATTCCGCACACGCTGGCCGCCTTCGTAAGATGTTCACGTGACAGCCGCGCACGGCTGCCAGGGTGGGGCGCCAGGAATTGCAGCGGCCAACAGGGTGCCATGGAGGCCGCATTGCAATCGCGCGCACGGCAGGTCGAATTCTATGCGTCGCTCGACGCCGAAGAAGAAATCGAGCGGCCCCGCCACTATCCACGGCCCGTGCGCTTCCTGCTCGAGGAAAAGCTGCGTCGGGCGCTGGCCCTGCTGGGGCCGCTAACGTCGACCGACGCCCTCTGCGTCTGCGGCGGGTCCGGCATGGACGCCGAGTGGCTCGCCCACCTCGGCATCCGCCCAACGATCCTCGACCTATCGCCTGACGCGCTGACCCGGGCCCGGATTCGCGCCGCGCGGCATGGCTTCGAGATCAAGCTCGTTCGCGGCGACGCGGCCCGTCTCCCCTTCAGCGACCGGTGCTTCGGCATGGCGCTCGTCCACGACGGGCTACACCACCTTGATGCCCCCTACCGCGCCCTGGGCGAGATGGCCCGCGTGGCGCGCCACGAACTCGTGGTGATGGAACCCGCCCACGCGACCCTGACTCGGCTCGCCGTGGCGCTCGGTCTCGCCGCAGAGGTGGAGCCAGCCGGCAATGTCGTGCGACGGCTCAGCGCCGCGTGCTGTCGAGCGCGCATTCGGGCACGCGGCTGGCGGCATGTTCGATCGACTCGTGATCTCGTCTACTACCAGCGCTGGATTTTCGGAATCTACCGGCTGGCGAACCACTCCCGTGTGTTTGCGGCATTTGTCCTGATCCACCGGCTGCTGAACCTCGCGGTCGGCCGCTGGGGCAACTCGCTGAAGGTCGTGGCGCGGCGCTAGCCGCGGCGCGCATGCGTGTCGTCGTGGTCGGCATCAACTACCCGCCCGAGGTGGCCGGCATCGCGCCCCAAACCGCCGCGCTCTGCCGCCATCTCGCCGCCCGCGGCGACGACGTACTCATGCTGACTGCAAGGCCCCACTACCCAGCCTGGCGAGTTTCTTGCGGCTACCGCGGACAAAAATTCATTCGCGAAACGCTCGTAGGCGTGCGGGTCCTTCGCCTGCCGTCCTACATCCCGACGCGTCCCGGCGCACTCGTCCACCGCCTGCTCTACGACGCGTCGTTTGCCTCGGCCGCCGCCCTGACAGCCCTCTGGCTTCCACGCGCCGACGTGTACCTCTACGTCGGCGCCCAACCCGCCGCAGCCCTGGCCACTGCCTTGGTAGCACGCATCAGGCGCCGGCCCTGGGTCGCGAAAGTCGCTGACCTGGCCGTCAACGCCGCGACTGCCGTGGGGATGCTTCGAAGCCCAACGCTGGTCAGGCTGCTACGCACCGTCGAGTACGCGACCTACAAGCGAGCCGACGCGCTCCTGGTGCTCACCGAGGGCTTCGCCGAGGAACTCACCCGCCACGGACTGAGCGAACGCAAGCTGCACATCGTTCGCGACTCCGAAGACCTGGCTGGTCTGACGCCGACGACCGGACGCCAGGAGGCACGGCAGCGCCACGGCCTCGACCCGGATCGCCCCCTGATCACCCACATCGGCAGCATCGGCCGGAAGCAAAGGTTGCAGGTCGCCGTTCAGGCGGCGGACGGGGATCTGACCGGCGCGTGCTGGCTGTTTGTGGGCGACGGCCCCGAACGGAAATTCGTCGAGCGCGCCGCGCCAGCCGGACGCATGCGCTTTCTGCCGTTTCTTCCACGTCGACAACTGGCCGACGTTCTGGCCGCTTCCGACCTGGCGCTGTTGACGCAACGACGACAGGTGATCGAGGCAGTCATCCCTTCAAAGCTCGTCACCTACATGTCCGCCGGCCTTGCGGTCGTAGCGTCCGTGCACACCAGGAGCGAGGCCGCCCGGCTGATCCGCAAGGCCGGCTGCGGCCTGGTCGTTCAACCCGAAGCACCCGATGCCTTGCGTGGCGCCGTGTCGGAACTGCTGGCTGACCCAGCCCGGCGGCGCGAACTCGGCGCTGCCGGGCGCTCGTTCGCCGCGCGCGAATTCGACCGACCCACCGTCGTTGCCCGCCAGGCCGCCATCCTCGATTCGCTTGCCCACCGGGCCAGCCGGCAACGGAGTGGGTCGTGAACAACCTTCGTCACCTACCGGAAGACGTAGCTAAGGCCTTTGCCCGCCGGCCGGTCCTGGTCACCGGCGGCGCGTCGTTCATCGGCTCACACCTGGTGGACGCTCTGGTCGCGGCCGGTGCCCGGGTCCGTGTCGTGGACGACCTGAGCAGCGGGAAGCTGGCAAACATCCAGCGCCACGTCGACGCCGGCGCCGTCGAGCTCGTACAGGCGGACCTGCTGGACCCGGAAGTTCCTGCGCAAACGGTTGCCGGCATCCACACCGTCTTCCACCTGGCCGCCAACCACGGAGGGCGCGGCTACGTCGATCTCCACCAGGCGGCCTGCGCAACGAACCTCCTCTTGGACGGCGCCCTCTTCCGGGCATGCCATCTGGCCGGCGTCGAGAAGGTCGTCTATGCCTCGTCCGGCTGCGTGTATCCGAACTACCTGCAGACGGACGCAGCCGAACGGCTGTACCTCAGCGAGGACCAGGTCGGCCCGCCCTACGAGGCCGACAACATGTACGGCTGGGCCAAGCTGATGGGCGAGCTGAGTCTGCGCGCCTACCACCGGGACTACGGCCTCAAGTCGGTGAGTTGCCGCTACTTCACCGTCTACGGCCCGCGCGGCCACGAGAACCACGCCGTCATGGCCATGATCGCGCGCGCCTTCATCCGGCAGGACCCGTTCGAGGTCTGGGGCTCGGGCCGGCAGGTACGCAACTGGACCTTCGTCAGCGACATCGTGGACGGAACCTTGCGGGCGGCCGCGCGCATCGACGATGCCCGCGCGGTCAACCTGGGCACGCGCGAACGGATTCGCGTGATGGACGCCGTACGGCAGGTGCTGAATTACATCGGGCACAGGCCAGAGATCCGCCTGCGCCACGACATGCCCACAGGCCCAATGAATCGAGTTGCGGACCCGTCGCTTGCGGAAGAGCTTCTGGGCTGGAGCCCCCGCGTGCGCTTCGCGGACGGGCTGCGCTCCACGATCGACTGGTACGTCTGCACCCACCGCCGAGACAAAGTTTTCGCCCGGCTACCGCACCTGCTGACGGAGCGGTAACCGCGCGCCGCGTACGTAGGCGCCAGGACGCCAGCCAGACCAGTGGGGGGCGGCTGGCGTCATACGTTCAGATTGGCGGACCGCTGGCGCTGCTAGGCGCGGCGCCGGCGATCTGGTTTGGCGGACCGCCCGGAGGCATCGCCCTCGCCCTTGTTCCGCTGACTCTGCTCGCGCGGCGCGCCTGCCGGCTGCCCGTTGTGCCGCGAGTCACGGACGGTCTGCTGGCGGCCTGCGCACTCTGGACCGGAGTGACCGCCCTGGCGGTCAGGGATTGGCAGACCGCGGCCCCAAAGCTGTTCGGCGTGCTGCTGGGGCTGGCCTTGGTGTACGCAATCAGCGTCGACGCCCCTTCCATCTCCAGGATCCGCGTTTTTTGGACGGGCCTGGCCATCGGTATGACGGGCCTGATCGTGCTCGCCGCGCTGTTCCTGACCGAGTGGCCGCAGCGCAAGCTCCTGCCGCTGGACAGCCTCTACGCCCTGCTGCCGAAAGGCCCGCGCGTGGTGGATCACGGCGGCCGGATAGGCGGGATCGGTCCCAACGAGATAGGCGGCGTGCTGGCCCTGCTCACGCCGCTGGGACTGGCCCTGACGTTGGACAGGACCGGAAGCAGCCCAAACATCCGCCGACTGGCCGCCGCCGTGCTGGCGCTGGCGGTTGCCTTAATCGTGCTGACCCAGTCGCGCAGCGCCTACGTGGGATCAGTCGTCGGCCTGACCCTGGTTGGCTGGTGGTGGCTGAGCCGCCGCGCGTGGACGCGCAGAGTCCGCGTCCGCCGCATCGCGCTCGGTACAGCCCTTAGCTTCGTCATGGCAGCGCTCGTCGCAGCCGTTGCGGTCACGTGGCTAACGCCGCTGGACTCCACAACCGACACGCTAACCGGTCGCCTCGGCATTTGGACTGCCAGCATCCTCCTCATCGGCGATCACCTGTACACCGGGGTTGGACCGGGCCAGTTTCCGCTGGCGCTGGACGCGGCCTTTCCCGAGCTGGCGACATCGCTCGCCCCGCACATCCCCCATGCCCACAACCTCACGCTCCAGACCCTGCTGGACTTGGGACTGCCGGGGGCCGTCTTGCTGATCACTCTCATCGCGGTCGCCGTACGTGGTCTGATCACGGTGGTGCGGCGATCGGACGACCCCTCGCTGCAACTGCTCGCGGCGGGTCTGGGAGGCTCGCTGGCCGCCTTCTTCGTGTACGGACTCACAGACACCATTGCGCCCGGAGCACGCGGCGGATTGTTCTTCTGGATGGTCCTGGGCCTGGCGCTGGCCTGCGGCCGTCTGGCCCGCCAACACCAGGATCCGGCGTGAAGGTCCGCCGCCGGCTTGGCCTGGGAGCGCTGATCGGTTTTCCCCTCGCCACCTACGTCGGCTATCCGGCGCTCGTCTGGGCTGCGTCGATCCTGCGACCTCGGCCCTTTGTCACCGACCCAACGTATCGGCCACCCGTAACGTTCGTGATCGCCGCCCACAACGAGGCGGCGCTGATCGGCGCGAAAGTCCGCAACATCCTGGGCCTGGACTACTCGCCCGACCGCATCGATTGCATCGTTGCGTGCGACGGCTGCGACGACGGTACGGCCGGGGAAGCCCGCCGGGCAGGCAACAACCGCCTCCAGGTCATTGAACTACCGCGACAGCGGGGCAAGCTGGCCGCCGTTCGCGCCGCCGTTCCACACGCCCGCGGCGAGATCATCGCGCTCACGGACGCCAACGCCATGCTCGAACAGGACGCGCTGAGCCACCTCGTTGCCCCGTTCGCCGATTCCACCGTTGCGGTGGTTTCCGGCGCAAAGCAAGTGTGCGACGGCCCCGAAGCCGCCTATTGGCGCTACGAGCGCTGGATTCGGGCGCGGGAAGGCGCCAGCGGTTCGATTCCCGGCGCCGACGGCGCGCTCTACGCCGTCCGCGCAACGGCAGTAGACGCCTCGGCCTGTGCCGGCGCGGCGGACGACTTGCTGATCTCCCTCCGAGCGGCGCAAACGGCGGGGCGAATCGTCTTCGCGCCGGACGCACGGTCAATTGAAATGCCAACACTTGATGTGGCGGGCACGGTCGCGGCCCGAACACGCACGGTTTCCGGCGCACTGTTTGCACTGGCCAGCCTGCCCGGATTGTTCCGACCTTGGCGCCGTGACCTCTGGTGGAAGCTGGCCGGCCACAAGCTGTTGCGCATTGCGACGCCGCCGGTCATGACGGCCGGGGCTCTCGCGCTGGCTGTAGCAGGGCGACGCGCGCCTCCCCGGACATGGGCGGCAGTGGCGGCTCTCGGCCTCGCCGCGGTGCTGCTGGCGTCCCGAACCCGCGGCCGACACCTCCGCGCATGGGAACTGGCGCGCTACATGCTGCTGGCCAACCTGGCGGCGCTCGCCGGCCTGGCGCGATTCATCGCGCGACGGCCGATTGATGCCTGGTCACCGGCACGCCCGAAGGCGCCGCTGGAACCCCTAAGTCGAACCATCGACCCTCGCCGCCCGCGAATGTGACACACTGGCCGCGGGCCCGACCGGTTCAGAGCAACATCCGACCGCGGATGTTCGGGCGGCCGAGCCAGCACCCCACGCGGCGCGCGGTGGATTACCACGGCGGCCGCGGGCCGCCTGTGAGTGACCTACGAAAACGCCAAGCGCGCGCTGGACATTGCGCTCGCGATGTTCCTGCTAGTCGGCGGCCTGCCGCTCTGGCTGCTGATTGCCGGCCTGATCAAGCTGGATTCGCCCGGGCCGGTGCTCTACAGCGCCGTGGTGCATGGGCGGGGCTGCCAACCCTTCCGATACTACAAGTTCCGAACCATGCGCGCCTACGCGCCAACGGCCGCGCACGAAGCGTTCGCCGCCGGCTACATCCGAGGGACGCACGCCCAGGCCAAGTTGCTGAATGACCAGCGCGTAACCCGCCTGGGACGCCGGCTGCGCGTCTGGAGCTTGGACGAGATTCCCCAACTGGTAAGCGTGCTGCGGGGCGACATGAGCCTGGTGGGACCGCGTCCGCCCCTGAGCTACGAATTCGAGCATTACGACGCCCGCGCAAAGCGCCGCCTAGCCGTACGACCGGGAATTACCGGCCTCCAGCAGGTGACCTCGCGCGGGCACGCTTCGTTCTGCCGGCTGGTGGCGACGGACCTGCTGTACGTCCGCCGTCAATCCTTCACGCTCGACCTCGCGATCCTGCTGCGCACCATCCCCGCCGTCCTCTCACGCCGTGGCGCCGCGTAGATCCGGACGGGCCGTCCTCTCACCCGCCGCCGGTGCCCGGAGGCACCGGCGGCGGGTGGCGGTGGTGGCCGCGGTGGCCGCGACGCTGGTGCTGATTGGTCTGGCGGCCTTCGACCTGGCCCGCCTGACGCTGGAGTCCCGGGCGGCCGTCGATTCGATCAGCGACGTTCGTGGGCGGGTCTTCGGCAGTGGCTTCGACGCTGCCGAACTGCGCGCCGACAGCGAGGCCCTGGCAGCCGCGAGTGCGCGGCTTGTGAAGGCTGAGGGCCGTCTGGACCGTTACAGACCCGGACTCGCGTTGGCATCCACCGTCCCTCCGCTCGCGCGGCGGATCGAGGGTGCGCGGGCGCTGCTGGCAATCCACCTGACGCTTAGTTCGGCGGCCGCCGAAACGCTGGGTCTGACGGCGCGCGTGATGGAGCAGGTCGCGAGCGAGGCCAACGCTCTGGAGGGGCCGCTGCCGGCGCTGGTCGACGTGCTGGAATCCGAGCGCGAGACGATTCGCGAGCAGCTGGCCGCTGTCGAGCGGGCCAGCCGTCAGCTAGACGCCATGCCCCAAGCCGCGGGCGATCTGCTGAACGTCCGTCAGAAAGCAGCGCTGCGGGACACGACCGAGACTTTGCGCACCGCGCTTCAGGCCGCATTGCTGGCGCCGCAAGCGCTCGGCTCTCCGAAACCGATGCGCTATCTCCTGCTGGCACAAAAGAGCGACGAGCTACGGCCCACCGGCGGCTTCATCGGCAACGTGGCATTCGTGACGGTCGCGAATGGCGAGCTGCGTGACCTGACCTACCTGCGGAGCTACCTGCTGGAGGACCCGACACGTCCACGGGTTCCGGCGCCGGCGCCGTTCCGCCGCTACCAGGGCATGCGCGACTGGAATCTGCGCGACGCCAACTGGCATCCCGACTTCCGGTCGTCGGCTGACCAGATCGTGCGGTTCCTGGCGCTGAACGGGCTGGAACCGGTGAACGGCGTGCTGGCCTTCGATCAGCAGGCATTGGGCATTCTGTTGGCCGCCATTGGGCCCGTGGAGGTGCCGGGGCACGGCGTACGCGTCACCAGCGCCAACGCCTACACGGTGCTGGAGCACTTCGCGCACTCCACCGGCGACCGGCGGGCCTGGTTCGGCGCGCGTCCGTTCTATGCCGCGCTCAGCA
Organism: Chloroflexota bacterium; assembly: GCA_965263175.1. GTDB lineage: Bacteria > Chloroflexota > UBA11872 > UBA11872 > UBA11872 > UBA11872. Next base: position 634,090 of record OZ253587.1, on the reverse strand, counting down.
ACGCCCTGCTGGAGACGACAACCAAGCGCCTGCGGGCCGATCCGCGTGCGGTGTTGGGCGCGATCCAGGCGATGGTGGCGGAGAAGCACCTGTTGGCCGCGTTCCAGCCCGCCGGTCTGCAGCGCCTGGCGGAGCGCATGGGCGCGGACGGACGCCTGCCAGCGACGTCGGATGATGTCCTGTACGTGGTGGACGCCCAGGTGGACCACGGCGCGCCCTTTCGGTCGGTCGAACAGACGATCCACTACCGCGCGAACCCTCTGACCGGACACGCGGCGCTGGCGATCGATTATGTCAATCGCAATTCGCCGGGCGACGCTGACGGGCGGCTTGCGGATTACCTGCGCGTATACGTGCCGAGTGGAAGCCGGCTGACCTCGACTTCGGGCCTGGCGGACGCGCAGCCGGCACGCCAGGTGGACGGGCTGACGGAGTTTGGCGGCTTTCTGAATTTGTCCGGCGGCGGACGGCGGCGGGTGGAGTTTGAGTACTGGCTGCCGCCGCATCTGGCGGCGCGCTGGAGCGCGAGCGGCTACGCACTGCACGTGCCGAAACAGCCGGGAACCGACGGACATCGTCTGGCGGTCGAGACGCCGCAGGGCGTGGTCTCTGACGGAAGGCTGACGACCGATATTGTGGTTGGGGCCCGGAGTCAGTGAGCGGCCAGCGAACAGGCCGCCGCCTGCTAGCCGCGTTCGGCGGGGCTGCGCTGCTCGTTGCGTGTACACCGCTGGAGCCCGCACCGCCCAATGGGCCAGTGGGTTCGGAAAATCCGGTCGCCACGTCATTCGCGCCCGCCACACAGGCTCCGAGTGCTGCGCCGCCGGTGAGGCAACGCACCGGCGGCCTGCGTGCGCCACCTGCACGCCCGTCGGCGCGTGGCGACACCGCAGGACTGCGGCTGCCGATCGCCTCCGATCTTGGACCGAACTACTTCGAAGTGCTCGCCGCAACAGCCGACGCGCGTCCCGACCAAGGCCCCGCCGGTGGCGTCAGCGCCGCAGTGGTCGGGTTCGGGTTCAGCGAGCGCGCCAAGCTGCCCGACGAGCGGATCGAACGCGGTGGCCCGCTGGCCGCGGTCGCACGGAAAACCGAGCACCCCAGCACCGAGTCCGCGGCCCAATTCGCGGCGGCGGCCAGCCTCACCGAAAGCCTTGCACTGTCAGATTCCAGCAGCGCGGCGAGCGCACTGGGGCTGACCGCGGCACTCGCGGCATCCCCGCCAAACAGCCACGACCTGGCGTCCGATCTGACAGGCGCCCGCATGATCAGAACCGGCTGGCTGACTGGCCCGGATGGAACGCGCATGGCAATCACGCTCGAGACGTGGACGGTCACACGTTCCCGGACCGTGCTCACCGTAGTTCTGGTGTGGGGCAGCCAGCCCAACAATGGCTGGGGCGAGAGGCTGCTGGCGCGGCTCGCTCAGACTGAAGCCAAGCTAAGAGCGACCCGTGCGGCATGACACGGGCAGCCACGACCTGATGCGCGCGGCAGCGACGCAGCTGGCGCGCGTGGACCGCATGCTGGTCTGCTGGGTAATCGTCGCAGCCGCGCTTGCGATTACGGCGATGGTCTGTACGTACCGTCCGGCAGCCGTGAAGGGTCAGACAGGGCCTGCGCTGACCCCACCCGCCCCGACGCCGGCGCCGCCGTCCGAGGAAATTACGGTTTCCGTCAGCCCATTCACAAGTGGCGCGGAGGCATCTGCTGGCTCACGAGCGACCGTGCGGGTGCTGGATGTTTCCACGCTGGAGTCGAGCCCAGGCCGCCGGCGACTACCACGCACAGCCACGACGGCAGCCGATCAGTTCATCGCTGCAGCGTCGGGCGGGCAGCCAATTGTGGGCATCCAAATCAGCGTCGGTGCCACTGGACGGGGCGCGCTGCCCGGATCGCTGACTCGGGCACAACAGTCGCGGCTGTGTTTCCCGGCTTCGATGAAACCGCCGGGCGTGGGCCTGGAGGACCTGACCGTCAGCCCAGGTCGGCGGATTGGGGCTCACCTGGCCGGCCAGACGGTTTGCGTGGACTTTGTGTTCACGGAGGCTGGCACCTTCGTTGTGGGTGCCGGCACGCAGGCCGTGATTCCCGAGTTCGCGGCGTTCTACGCGTCCACCGGAGGCGAGGCCACCTGGGGACCATGCCTGACGCACGGGTTCTTTGCGGCGGTGGGGCCAGCCGGAACGATCGTGGAGGCCCCGGCGGGCGCGGGCTTGTACATCCAGGTTTGCGCCAACGGCGTGTTGGGGCACTACCCCGAGTTGGCGGGCACCGGATATGAGATTCAGCCGGTGCTTGCCACGCATTGGGTGCGGGGCGAGGACGGGCGGTTCGCGGGACCCGATCCCCCGGCGACGAATTCGGGCGAGGGCCGGTATTTCCCGCAGACCGGCCACAACGTGAGCGGCGCGTTCCTGACCTCGTTCCTGGCCCTGGGCGAAGTTGAGGTGCTGGGATACCCGATTACCGAGGCGGTGCCCGCGGCGCCCGGATTCACCGACCAGTACTTCCAGCACCTGAAGCTGCGGATGGACAACGCGACCGAAACAGTAACCATCCGCCCAATCGGCCGCGAGTTTCTCAAGACCATCGCGGCCAACCGCCGCGGCGGCGCCAAAGTCCCATAGTCGACAGCTTGCCGACCCGCAGAGCCCGACAGCGTGGCCGGCGGCTGCTTAGGCCGACGTATCTGGCCGGTCTGGCCGGTCTGGCCGTCGCCGCGCTGGTGGTGCTGGTGGCGGCTGGTTCAGCCGCTGCGGACTCGGACGACGCCCTCTTCTATTCGGAGACGGGCTTTGGCGTCTGGAATCCGGAGACACGAGCCTACTTCGAGTCTCGCGGCGGTGTGGAGACGTTTGGGTATCCGATCAGCAACGTGTTCACGCTCTATGGGTTCGACGTTCAGCTCTTCCAGCGGCAGGGCATCCAGATCGGACCAAGCGGGGCGCCGCGGGGTTTGAACATCTTGCAGGCGCCTTACTTGGAATATCGACGCTTCGGCGGTCTGACGATTCCGGCCATTGACGACAGCCTGGCCGCGTCGGCCCCGCAGGTTGGCTCGCCCGGATATTCCCGGGCCGTGCGTGCGTTCATACGTGAGCACGTATCGGATGCCTGGCGGGCCCACAACGTGGGTTTCCTGCGCGAGTTTCTGGCGGCCGCGCCGGCCGCGATTCCAGCACACCTGCGGGAGCTGGCGGCGCTGGAGATCTGGGGCCTGCCGCTCAGCCGGCCAATGCCCGATCCGGCCAACGCCAACTTCATCTATCAACGGTTCCAGCGGGGGGTCATGCACTTCGCGGCGACCACTGGCGCCACCGGCGGGCTGCTACTGGGCGACCACCTAAAGTCCCTGATTACGGGCGAAAGCCTGAGCGCCAGCTTGGCCGCGGCGGCGTCCGCCAGTCCCTTGCTGCGCCAATACGCGCCGGAAATGCCGCTGGGCGCACGGCGCCCCGCCGCGATCCCGGGCACCGACCTGACTGACGCCTTCCGGCCCGCGAATGACACAACGACCTGGCCGCCCGCCGGCGATGCTCGCTACGGCGTGATCACCCTGCACAAGCACGCGGCCGGCAGCGTGCGCAACGTGCTGGCCCGAACCGGCGCCCGCAGCTACCTGGACTACACAGCTGACATAGACGGCGCCACGCCGGGGGCTGAGATGGTTGCGATGGTGCGGCCTGGGAACGAGCCGCCGGCGGCCGAGTTGCGAGCGCGGGCGGCGCGGCATCCGGGGGCGGCCTGGGTGATTGGAAACGAGCCGAATACGAGCTTGCAGGACAACCTGAGTCCACGGGCGTACGCGGCCTTCTTCGACCGGGGGGTGACGGCCATCCGTGCGGGCGATCCGTCGGCGCGGATCGTGGCGCCGAACACCCTGAACTTCGATTTCCGCTGCCGGGGCTGCGCGGGCGACGACCTGACAGGGCGCGAGTGGATCGACGGGTTTCGAGCCGCCTACCGCGAACTGCGCGGCGGCGAGCCGCCGATCGATATCTGGGGCATCCACGCCTACGAGATCGACTGGATCGATCCGCCGATGACCGACGTATCGGTGATGCAGGCACAGTTGGAAAACCTGCGGGCATACCTGGACGCAATTCCCCAACACCGTGGCCGCCCGATCTGGTTGACCGAGTTCGCCATCATCTGGGGCTACGACGACTGGCGCTTCACGGAAGGGCCGGAAGGGCAACTCCTGGTCGCACCGGCGGGTCGGTTCCGCGTGGACCTGATCGAGCGATTCCTGGTCGAGGCCCTCGACTGGTTGGAAACGCGAGGCCGCCAGCTGGGAGTGGAGCGTTGGTTCGTCTTCGCGGATCACGGAATCCCCGACCCGATCTTCACCACGTTTGCGGGGATATCGCTGGTGGAAGCGGCAGACGCCAAGTCTGATCTGACACGGCTGGGCCGCGTCTTTCGGCGTCGAGCGCTGACCTAGGCGCGCGCCCGGATGCCGCGTATAGCCGACCGGTACGCGGGCGCCGCCATGGGGCTGAGCGCGGCGGCGGGGGCGCTGGCGGCGTATCTGCTGACACTGGCGCCGGGAGTGGTGTGGGCCGGCGCGGGGATCGACAGCGGGGACCTGGTCGCCGCCGTGGCCGTGGGCGGCGTGCCGCATCCGACCGGCTACCCCACGCTGATGCTGCTGGGACTGGCGGTTCGGGCCATCCCGCTGGGTGACTTGGCCCTAGGCCTGAACGTCCTGACAGCGCTGGCGGCGGCCGGGTCGCTGATTCCACTGGGTCTGCTGGCCGCCCGGCTGCGTCCACGCGCCGGCACGGCGCTGCCCTTGCCGGAAGCAGCGGCGGGAGCGGCCGTGTTGACCCTCTACGGGCTGGCGCCGCTGGTTTGGTCGAACGCGATCGTCACGGAGGTTTACGCGCTTGCCAGCCTGCTGCTGTGGAGCGCGCTCTACGCGGCGGTCCGCGCGCGGGCCGAGCAGGCAACAAGCGGCGGGCGGGCCAGGTGGGCTGCCTCGGCCGGGGTGTTGCTGGGCCTGGGTATGGGAGCGCATCTCACGGTGGCACTGGGCGGGCCGGCGCTGGCAGCGATTTTGCTTGGGCACTGGCCGCGCTCGCGTGAGGCTTGGCGCTTGGCCGCGCTGGTCGCCGTGGGCTTCGCAGCGGGCTGCGCGGTGTACGTCTATCTGCCCATCGCGGCGGCGCTGGACCCGCCGATCAACTGGGGCGCGCCGACGACGCTGGAGAGGTTTTGGGCCGTCGTGAGCGGCGAGATCTACCGCTCGCGCCTGGGCGGAAGCGATGTCGGCGCCGCAGCAGCGAAGGCGGCCTGGCTGCTGGGCGAACTCGTGCGCCAATTGACCTGGACGCTGCTACCGCTGCTGGCGGTAGGCGGCGCGGCGCTGACGCGGCGGCACGGGTACGCCGCGCTGGCGACGGTGTGGCTGACGGTCAGCACGCTGGCGTTCGGCGCGCTGTACAGCACGCGCGACGACCAAGTGTTCATCCTGCCGGCCCTGGCGGTTGCCGCTGTGTGGTCGGTTGTGGGTGTGGATGCAGTCGGACGGATGGCCTCAGCCGGCGGGCCCAGCACGCGCCGCCTGGTTGCGGCGATGATCCCGACGGTGCTGATCACGACGGCGGTCATTCGTGGCACGGAACTGGCCCCGGAGATTTCCATGCGCGACGCGACGCACGCCGCGGCCTTCGCACACGCGGCGCTGGCGCAGGCCGAGACCGGAAGCGTGCTCGTGACCGAGGACGACCGCGCGACCTTCCCGCTCTGGTACGCGCGCTACGCACCGGGCGGCCCCAAGGACGTGACGATCGTCGACCGGCGTCTTCTTCAGTTCGCCTGGTATCGGGAGACGCTGGAACGGCAGGCCACCATTCCAACAAGCGCGCCGCCCGACATCCTGCTGGCCGCCGGTCAATGGCCGGCGGACCGGCCGCTGGTGGCCGTGGACATTCAAGCGAGCGGGATCGGCTCGGCCGACGTGTTGGCGACCGTGCGACAGCTGTCCGGGCCATGAGCCGCTGGTTGACGACGGGGGTGGCCGCGGCGGTGGTTGTCATGCTGGCCGTCGCCACGCTCTGGTCGCCCGCGCCACCAGCCGCGCGAGCGCAGACGGCCCCGGATGTGCGGCTGCGCGAACCGGCGCCAACACCAACGCCGGCGGTGGGGCAAAGCGCGGGTCCCACGCCGCTGACGCTGCGGATCTCGAGCGCGACGCTGGAGGAGGACCGGGCGACGCTCGCGAACGGGGTGGACCTCACGCTGCTGGCGCAGCCGACCTACGTGGCGCTGCCCAGCGCAGGACCCAACCTGCTGCGCATCTCCCCGGCGATCACGATCACGGCCCGAGACGCCAGCGGCAGGGCGACGAGGCTCTCGGACGCGGCGCGCCTCACATTCGCGCAGCAGGACAGGGCAACAGCCAGCGTCTACCGGCTGGACGGCAACCTTTGGCACCACGTACCAACGGTCACCCTAGGCCAAGCGCTGGTAGTGCAACCGGCCACGCCGGGCACGTACGCCGTCTTTGCCGAGCTCCCGCCGGATTGGCCGCTGCGACACGACGCCCTGGCGGCCGTGGCGCTGAACGCCGCGCGGCTGGTGGCGGACGATCTGGTAGCGCAGCCCTGACATGACGAGCAACCGCACCGCCAACCGGTTAAGGTGGCGAAGTATCTGGCGGAGGCGCGGCCGTAGACGTCAGTGTTAGCGAGCGCGCACAGGAGGACGGCATGTCGAAGACCATCGCGGTGATCGGCGCGCTGGATACGAAGGGCAGCGAGTTTGCCTTCGTCCGCCGCGAAATCGAGCGGCGCGGACATCGGACGCTGGTGATCGATACCGGCGTCATCGGCGAACCCGGCTTCGAGCCTGACATCTCCGCCGGCGAAGTCGCGAAAGCCGGTGGAACCGGCCTGGCGGACCTGCGCGCGCAGGGCGACCGCGGCACGGCCATCGGCGTGATGGCCCAAGGCGGCGCCGCCGTTGTGCGTCGGCTCTTCGACGAAGGCCAGATAGACGGGATTCTCGGGATGGGCGGCAGCGCTGGCACGGCGGTCGGCACGGCGGCCATGCGCGCGCTGCCGGTGGGCGTGCCCAAGGTGATGGTCAGCACGGTCGCCTCCGGCGACACCAGCGGCTACGTGGACACCAAGGATGTGGTGATGCTGCCGTCGATCGTGGACGTGGCGGGCGTGAACCGCATCAGCGCCCGCATCTACGCCAACGCGGTGGGCGCGGTGGTGGGCATGGTGGAAACGGCCGCCCCGGAAATCGAAGACAAGCCGCTGATCGCCGCTTCGATGTTCGGCAACACCACGCCGGCCGTGGAGCGCTGCCGCGAGCGGCTGGACGCGCTGGGCTACGAGGTCCTGGTGTTCCACGCCACCGGCACCGGCGGACGGACGATGGAGGATGTGATAGCCGGCGGCTTCGCCACCGGCGTCCTGGACGTGACGACCACTGAGTGGGCAGACGAACTGGTGGGCGGCGTGATGGCGGCCGGCCCCAACCGCCTGGAGGCCGCGGCGGCGCAGGGCGTACCGCAGGTCATCGCGCCCGGCTGCCTGGACATGGTGAATTTCCAGGCACCGGCGACGATTCCCGACAAGTTCAAGGGCCGCCGCTTCCACTATTGGAATCCCAACATATCCCTGATGCGCACGAACCCCGAGGAGAACGCAGAGCTTGGCCGCATCCTGGCCGAGAAGGCCAACGGCGCCTCCGCGCCCACGGCGATCTTCCTGCCGCTGAAGGGCCTGTCACTGCTGGGCGCGCCCGGCGAAGAGTTCCATTGGCCGGAAGCCGACCAAGCGCTGTTCGACGCCATCAAGCGGCACCTGCGCGACGACATTCCCGTCTACGAATTGGACCACAACGTCAACGACGAGGCATTCGCCGACGCCATGACGGACAAGCTGCTGGAGTTCCTGGCCTGACCATGCGCACCTACGCCGGGCCGCCGGGGAGTCCCTCAACCGAACGAAAGGAACGCGGCCATGCCGTACATTCCACGCGCTGAGGCCTTGCGGCGCCTACAAGCCACGCTCGACGCGGGTCAGCCGGTCATCGGCTGCGGCGCCGGAACCGGCATCACCGCTAAGTTCGCCGAGCAGGGCGGCGCGGACCTGATCATCATCTACAACTCCGGCCGCTACCGGATGGCGGGCCGCGGGTCCCTGTCCGGGATGATGCCCTTCGGCGACGCCAACGCCATCGTGGTGGATATGGCGGCGGAAGTGCTGCCGGTGGTCCAGGACACGCCGGTGCTGGCAGGCGTCTGCGGCACCGATCCGTTCCGGCTCATGCCCACGTTTCTGCGGCAGCTCAAGGCCATGGGCTTCGACGGCGTGCAGAACTTTCCGACGGTGGGCCTTATCGACGGCATCTTCCGCCAGGGCCTCGAGGAAACCAACATGGGCTTCGGCCTGGAAGTGGACCTGATCCGCCAGGCCCACGACCTGGACATGCTGACCTGTCCCTACGTGTTTGATGCCGAGCAGGCGGTGGCGATGAGCCGGGCCGGCGCGGACGTACTGGTGCCGCACATGGGCCTGACCACCAAGGGGTCCATCGGCGCCACCACCGCGCTGACGCTGGACGACGCCGTGGCAAGCGTCCAGGCCATTCACGACGCCGCCGTGGCCGAGAAACCCGACGCTGTGGTGCTGTGTCACGGAGGGCCGATCGCCGACCCAGGTGACGTGCGCTACGTCCTTGAAAACACCGAAGGCGTGGCCGGATTCTTTGGCGCATCCAGCATCGAACGCCTGCCGACGGAAGTCGGAATCCGCCAGCAGGTTGAGGCGCTTAAAGCGGCAATAGGTTAGATGCAGTCAGCCATCCGCCGCCGGCAGGACCGGCCGCGTCGCCGTACTCCCGACTAAGAGGTAGCACATGGGAAGCCTGCCGAACGACGACAACACCATCACGGCCGCGGTCATCACCGGCGAGCACAACTTTGACGTCCCGGGCTTCCAGGCGGCCTTCCGCGGCATGACGGACGTCGACGCCTATCCGCAGGCCCTGGAGAACTTCGTCGCGGATCAAGGCGGCGTGCGCGACGAGTACGACGTGCTCGTCTTCTACAACTTCCACCGTCCGGCGCCGGACGAGCGGATGGCCGCGGCGCTCGAATCGTTAGGCCAGACGTCGCAGGGCATCGTGGTGCTGCACCACGCGCTGTTGGCCTTCCCCGCCTGGCCGCGCTGGTCCCAGATCTGCGGCATCAACGACCGTACCTTCGGCTTCCACCATGACCAGCAGGTGCCAATCCAGGTGGCCGATTCGGCACACCCCATCACGGCAGGCCTGGACGACTGGGAGTTGCCGGACGAGACCTACACCATGTCCAGTGCCGACAAAGACAGCCGCATCCTGCTCACCACCGACCACACGCTGAGCATGCGCACCCTGGCCTGGACGCGTCAGTTCCGGAAGGCCCGCGTGTTCTGCTTTCAGTCGGGTCACGACAACGCCACGTTTGCCGACCCCGGCTTCCGCACCGTGCTGCACCGCGGCATCCGCTGGGCCGCCGGAGCGCTCTAGCCGAACGCCTAGGAGGGACTGCCATGCGTGCGCTGGTAACTGTGCTGGAAGCCGACGGACGGCGGGGCAAGCGACTGGTCGACGACTGGCCTGAGTACACCGAAACCCCCAAGGCCAACGAGGTCAAGACCCGCACCATCTACAGCGGCGTCACCAACGGCACCGAGCGCAACAACATGCTGGGCGGCAACTACTCGCGCCCCGACGACCAGCTGCCGTCCAACGAGGGCTACCAAAGCGTCGGCGAGGTAATCGAGCTGGGGCCTGAAGTCTCCGATCTGAACCTTGGGGACCTTGTGTTCATCGGGGCGCACACCGGAACGCAGCGCAGCCCGGCCGGCCACGTGGAATTCGTCACCATCGCCGAGGACGACCTGGTCCTCAAGCTCCCACCGGAAATCGACCCCGTACACGCCGCCCTGTTCGGCATGGGCGGCGTGGCCATGCGCAGTTGCCGCAACGCCGACCTGCGCATGGGTGAACGCCTGTTGATCGTCGGCGGCGCCGGCTGTATCGGCCAGATGGCGGCGCAGATTGCAACGGTTATGGGCGCCCGCGTGACCGTCGGCGACGTCGCCGGCCGGCGCCTGGAGCTTGCGCGCGTCATCGGCTCGGCCGAATCCGTCGTGGACGTATCCGGCGACGGCTGGGACCGGCACATCGGCGAAGGCGCCTTCGACGCCGTGATCGACTTCGCGGGCGTGCCCGGCATGGAGGACAAGCTGATCATGTCCGTCCGGCCGCGGGGACGCGTGATCCTGATCGCGGGCCGCTGGGAGGTGAACTACACCTTCAGGACCGGCCAGGGGCAGGAAATCACGATCAAGCAGAACAGCCACTTTGACCGTGACGATCTACAGAACCTCTGCCGACTCGTCGGCCGCGGCCTGGTCAAGATCGGAGACCTGATCCAGGACGTGGTCCCGGTTGCCGAGGCGCCACGCATCTACGCCACGCTGCGCGACGACTCATCGCAGCTTATGGGGACGGTGTTCGAGTGGTGAGCAACGACAGATCTCCGTCTCGGCGAGCCACGGGCCGCTGGGGGCGGCAACGGCCGGACCGCTTGTTTGCGTTAGACGAGCACAACCGTTCTAATGGTCAAAAGCCGAACAATCGCGGGGATGGCGCAATGGACAAACGGTCCGGACGGTCGTTGACTCGACGCCGATTCGGCGGAGCGCTGCTGGGCGCGTTGACGATCGTGGCCGTCGGCCTTGGCCCGGCGTGCGGCGGCGATACGGGCGGTACCGCAGGAACCCGCGACGATCCGTTCCCGTACAAGGACCCCAAGGCCCGCTGCGGCAACGTGACCTGCTGATCCCGACCTTGTCGGTCAGTCCAGTGCGAACGTCGAACTGGCATTGTTAGCATTTCGCGGACAGCAGCTATCGTCGGCGCGACGCAGGCGATCAGCAGACCGGCCGGGCCGAGGCGTCCACCGGTGGAGATGACCATGAACGCATCGAACGGCCTAGAGGCCGCTGTTGACGACCTTCAAACGCGTGGCTGGTGCGTCCTGCCGGACGTGATTTCCGAGCCGGCTCTCAGCGAGGTCCGCGAGCGGGTAAGCGCGTCGATCATCGAGCACTCCCGCTCGCCCGCGCCACGCTATGGCGTCTCCAACCTGCTGCGCTTCGACCAGGCGTTGTTGCCCCACCTTGGAAACGAAACAGTGGACAGGGTCACCGAAGGCGTGCTCGGCCCCAATTGGCGCATCTCGTTTGTCACGGGCTACGTCACCGGGCCGGGAACCGATCGCGACATCTGGCACGCCGACTTTCCCTACAACCAGCGCAACCTGGCCCATATCCCCGCGCCCTACCCGGACGTGCCAATGCACCTCACCACGTTCTGGATGCTGACCGACTTCACGCCCGAAAACGGCGCGACCTACGTGGTGCCCGGCAGCCACCGCCAGCAGGACCATCCACGTCCCGACGGCCCGCACGGCGACTGGATGGCCCCGCGCGACGACGAGGCCCGCCTCCTGGGCAAGGCCGGCTCGGTCGCAATTGTGGATAGTCGGCTCTGGCACGCGGTGTCGCCCAATACGACTGCGCAGGACCGCGTCACAGTTGTCGTCCGCTTCGCGCCGTGGTGGCTGAATCTCAACCCGACCCGCCGCGGACACGTCGAACGCCAGGTCATCATTGGCGACGGGATCGACTCGTTCGTTGAGGACCTGCCCAGCGAGGTCTACAACGAGGCCCCGGACAACCTGAAAATGCGGCTGGCGCACCTGCTGCCCGCCGGATCGACCATCGGCTGAACCGTCACGGAGCCGCCTTCTCCAGTCTGAAGGTGGCTTTTTTCTGGCGCTGACGCCGATATGCCGTACTGTATGCCGCGTGAGCGGCGCAATACGGCGGTGATATGGCAGACCTGCGGGGCGTGATCTTTGTCGGAAACGGGCTGACCGCGGACGGGGCAGCCGCGTCAGACGGCGGTGGCGTGCAACTAGACATCACAATCGACCACCTGCGCGGCATTGGTGCTGACGACATCGCCGTCATCACCGCCGATCCGGACGCCGTCTCAGCGGAACCCGGTCTGCACGTCCAGGCCTGGAACCCGGGCGAGGGACAGGTCCAGGTACTGCTGCGAGCCGTCCCGCGCACCGAAGAGGTCGAACTACTGGTTGCCGAGCACCCGCTGCAGCCAACCGGCGACTTCCAGCCCTCGCAGGGCTCCAACAACTGCGTGCTCGTGGTCGCCGAAGGCGCGGCGGCGGGCCGGCCCGTCGACCTTGTCGAACTGGAGTACGAGGAACGCCGCCGTGTGACCCAGTTCGCGGTGCGCTCGGTCAACGACGACGGATCCTACCGCCACTCCGGGCTTACGTTTCTACCCATAGGCGCGCTGGATTTGGCCGCGCTTGTTGGCTTCCTGCGGCAGCTTGAGGCTGACGGTCAGCACGAAGCGTTGTCCCTCACACAAGCCCGTCTGCGCACACGCGCGGCCGACGACGTGCTGCAGGACATTGCAGGAATGAACCTGGACGACCTGTTCGACCGGTTCCTGTTCGAGGGGCGCCTGACCGCCATCAAGGCCTGACGCCAGGCCGCTAAGTCACACAACTCGCCGTGACGCCCCCATCCGCTCCCGGCGCTCCCAGCAAAGTCCGCATCGCCTGCCGGAACATCTGGGGCTTTTCCTGGGAATGGCCACGCCGCCGCCCGCTGGTAGAAACTGAACTGGCCGACCTCCAGCCCGACGCCCTATTTCTTCGCGAGGCGCGCGCCGCCCGGCGACCGTGGGAGAACGGTCAGTCCACGCCAGCGCAGATCGCCGTCGATTGCGGCCTGTCGGTGGTTGATTGGATCGACGCCCCCACGTCCCACCCAGGAACCAGCATGGGGCCGGCCCTTCTGGCGAACCAACAGCCAGTGAACACGTCGCGCCGCCGGCTCGCCGAGCGAAACTCCGTCGCCAATCTCGGCTACCACGAGCCCTGGCTCTTGACCGCGGACTGGGACCTCCACGGAGCACACCTCGTCGTGGCGAGCACCCATCTGCCGAGATGGGGATTGGCCGAAGCGCTGGACGCCTCGATCAGCAGCCTCGTTGAGGTCATTCAGCCGATGACCACCGACGCCGACCTTCTGATTCTCATTGGCGACCTGAACCTCATGCCGCAGAGCCCCAAGCTCTACCGCCTCATGCAGGCCCTGGGCCTGGAGTCGGTACCGCCGTTCAACCACGCACCGGCCACCTACCCGACCAGCAACACCATGTGCAACCGCCAGGCCCTCGCCGAGAGCAGTGCCGCTCCCATCCACCCGCAGGCGCCCCCAATTCGAATCGACCACCTGCTCGTCCGCTTGGACAAGCACTCGCCGTTGAAGATCGTCGCCGACGGACGATTCGGAACTACACACTGCGATGGCGATCTCTACGCCTCCGACCACTGGGGCCTATGGTTTGATGTCGCGGTCGAATGACCGCATCCCTGGCAGGATGTCGTTTCAGAATTGCCCACCGGTTCAGCAGAGGAGATCGGCCAGATGACCGCTGAGTTCCAGGGCCGCGTCGCATTGGTCACCGGAGCCGCCCGCGGCATGGGCCGCGCAACCGCCGAGCGGCTGCTGGCCGGCGGCGCCCGCGTGGCCATTAACGACGTCAACGCCGACCAGATTCAAGCCGTCGCGTCCGAACTCGGCCCGGACGCTGCCGCATTTCCCGCCAGCGTGGCCGACCGCGCGGCCGTCGAGACCATGGTTGCCGATGTCACCAAACGCTTCGGTCGGCTCGACATCCTCGTCAACAACGCCGGCATTGTCTCGCCCACCGCCTTCGAGGCAATTGAGGAGTCCGAGTGGCGGCGGGTGCTGGACGTCAACGTCAACGGCGTTTTCTTTTGCACCCAGGCCGTCATTCCGGCCATGCAGGCCAACGGCTACGGCCGCATCGTCAACTTCTCATCAACCGCCGGAAAGAACGTCAGCACCGTGGGCGGCGCGTCCTACACCACCTCAAAAGCCGCCGTGCTGGGCCTCTCCCGGGCCGCCGCCAAGGAGTTGGCGCCCTACGGCATCACCGTCAATGCCGTGTGCCCCGGCATGATCGACACCGACATGCTGCGCGTCGCCTGGTCGGAAGAGCGCATCCAGGACTACATCCCGTCCATCCCCCTGAACCGCATGGGCCAACCCGCCGAAGTCGCCGAACTCGTCTGCTTCCTCGCCTCCGACCGCGCCGCCTACATCACCGGCGCCGCCCTCGACATCACCGGCGGCGAACTCATGGTCTAGCACGCCGCAACCATGATGCATTGGCGACTACCGCAATCCTTCAACGCTCCCTGGCCTTCTGGCGACTACGGCTGGAACGACATCTGTCAGTCACCCAATACGAGCGGTTGAGGCACGCTCATCTGCGCACACATAAGCGCTGGCGGCTACCAACAGCGCATTCCCACCCAGAACGTAGAAGTTTGCGGATATTGCTACTAGCAATACGGCAGCCCAAGTGCATTGAGATCACTGTTCGGAAGCACTTTCCAACGACCGGGGACGCACCCATCCAGCTGGTTGCCGCTCAGGTAAACTCCGCGCAAACCATCCAGGCGTCCTAACTCCCCGGGTATCGTCCCGGTCAGATCATTGCGGGCGAGGTTGAGGAGTGTGAGGCTAGACAATAGTCCTAGCGAGCCGGGAATGGCACCTGTCAACCGATTGTGCTGAAGGCGGAGGCTGTCTAAGTTTGTCAGCTGGCCAAGTGTCGCTGGAATAGGTCCCGTCAACCGATTGGAACCGAGATTCAGACTGCTCAAACTCGCAAGCTGGCCAAGCTCCGCCGGAATCGAACCAGTAATCCGATTACCGAGGAGATCCAACTCCCGTAAGTTGTAGAGCTGACCCAGATCAACAGGAATTGGACCATCCAATTGGTTTTCAGATAGATACAAATGATGCAGATTCGAGAGTCGGCCAATATCCGCTGGTATCGAGCCAGCGAGACTGTTTGTGTTCAGCCACAGCTCTCGAAGCTTATGCAACCCACCAAGCTCTGTCGGAATTGTCCCCGTGAGCCGGTTGTTTGATAAGTGTAGTGCTTCGAGTTCACGCAGGCTTCCAAGCCATGCGGGGATCGAACCTTCCAATTGATTGTATCGCAAAGAGAGTTCCGTAAGGCGTGAAAGGCGGCCCAATTCGTCGGGGATTGAACCGCTCAGGCTATTGGTACTTAGGTACAGGTGTGTCAGCTTCGACAACTGGCCCAACTCCTTTGGAATACGACCCGTCAGCGAGTTGCTGTAAAGGAAAAGCACTTGAAGCTCGGACATTTCCCCCAGTTCTTCCGGAATATTCCCGGACAGCTCGTTGAAATTGAGGTAGAGCTTCGTTAGTCGAGCCAAGCGTCCGAGACTCGCAGGGATTGATCCCGTTAACTGATTCTCCATAAGATCCAAGTTAGTCAATTCCGTCAACTCACCGATGATCACCGGTATCGAGCCTGAGAGTCCCTTCTTTGCCAGCACAAGCTCGTGGATCCTCGGCGGTGAGCCGCCCAGAACAACCCCATCCCAGATGGATATGGATCGACCAGCACCCCAATTCAGCCCGGCGGTCCCGGCCAACGTCCAGCGAATCGCGAACAAGATCTTGCAGTCGAGAACCAGACCGGGGTGCGTCTGCGGCTGGGGCACGACTAGTCCGTCCGTGCATGCCCCATTGTCGGCTGAACTCACGCTGGTTTGGACGGACGTATCCGGCGTCCTTTCAGTTTCTGGCACCGGCTGGTCGTCACAGAATGGATGCTCGGGAGGACCAAGATCTCGCGTACGGACAGCAGCCAAGCCCGCCGGCATGCAGCCCGCTAGCTGGTTGTCCCGAAGCCCGAGCCACTCAAGGCTCATAAGCTGGCCAAATGCCGCCGGTATCGGGCCACTCAGCTGGTTGAAGCTTAGGTCTAGCTCCCGTAAGTTTGATAGTCGGCCTAACTCGGCTGGGATTGGCCCAGTCAGCGAATTGCTTTCCAGGCCCAGGAACTCGAGGTTCGCGAGGTAGCCGAGCGTTGGTGGGATCGAACCCGTTAGATGATTTCCACCGAGGCCTAGCTCTCGAAGACTCGTGAGCTCACCCAGCGACGCCGGAATCGAACCAGTGAGGCGATTGCCCCCGAGATATAGCGTGGCCAACGCAGGTAGGCGGCTCAACGCCGGCGGAATCGAACCCGTGAGACCGTTGCCGCTGAGAGCAAGCTGCTGCAATTGTGTGAGGTTTCCAAATTCAGAAGGTACTGGGCCACTAAGCCGATTGACGCGGAGTGAAAGCTCTCTGAGGTTTTGAAGTTGGCCGAGCTCGGCAGGAATCGAGTCCGATAGCTGATTGTTGCCGGCATGAAGCACCTCAAGCGCTGTCAAGCCACTGAGCGATGCCGGGATCGGACCCGTTAGCTTGTTACCGCCGAGGCTGAGCTCCTTCAGATTCGTTAGTTGTCCCAGTTCCTCTGGAATAGAGCCTGTCAGTTGGCTTCCGGTTAGAACAAGTTTCTCCAACCTGTGCAGACGGCCTAGCTCGTGTGGAATATCAGCCTTCAGTGGGTTGTACTGAAGCTGCAGTATCTGCAGATTTGACAGCTGACCCAAGGTCGCCGGAATCGGACCCGTTAACTGATTCTCGCCAAGGTCAAGTGTACGAAGACTCGCCAATTGGTTCACGGATGATGGGATTCCACCCGTCAGCCTAGTTCCTCTCAGATCGAGTTCCGTCAGGTCTGCCAGATCGGAAAGTTCTATCGGAATGGTGCCGCCGAGCGGATTGCTATCAAGCTTAAGTGTCTGGAGCCGGCTCAATTGCCCAAGCTCTGGCGGGATCCCGCCGGCCAGATTATTTCTGCCCAGGCCTAGCCATGTCAGAGTGCCCAGCCGTCCAAGCTGCGGTGGTATCACGCCTGCTAGCTGGTTGTTGTAGAGGCTAAGAACCCGTAGAGAATCGAGTTGACCGAACTCTTGGGGAATCGAACCCGAGAGTCGGTTGTAACCCAGGTTGAGGTGCTGCAGATTGGCCAAGCGTGCGATCTGCAAAGGTAGCGTCCCGGTGAGCTGGTTATTGAAGAGATCAAGCACTTGCAGATTTACCAAAAGCCCGACCTGGGACGGAATCGCGTCGATTGATGCATTGCCTCGGATTTGAAGCGCACGCAGCCCAGTCAGTCCGCCGATTTCAGCCGGAATTGTCCCTCCGCGCTCGCCACCGCTTATGGATAACGACTGGACGCGACGCGGCGTGCCCCCAACCGCGATCCCCTCCCACTCCGCGATCGGCCGACTCGCAGTCCAGTTCAGCGACCCATCCGCCACCAACACATCGCGGATCTGCAGGAGAATCAGGCAGTCTCTCACCAGCTCAGGATGCAATCCCGGACTTGGGACCACTGCACCGCCGGCACAGCCCTCAAGACTCGTCGGCCGATCACTTGTGGGCGGTGCCAGCTGATCCGTCAACGTTAGACGTGGGAGGTCTTCGACAGCTTCGGGTCGGATCGGCGCCTTGGCCGCGTCCGGAATGATCACGTTGGTCAGCTTCTTTACCTTGTCCGGCACGTTCTGAAGCAGCACCTGTCCCACCGTCGTCCCGGGCGCCGGCACGTTCCAGACCACGAACACAGTCCGCTGTGTGCGCAGCACCTGTAGGCCTTCCGCATTCCCGTTGACCTCCCGTGCCTCATACCGAATTGGCAGCCCGTAAAGGTTCAGCCAGTCCGGCTCCGCCAGGAAGCGCGACTTGATCTTCGGATTCCGGTCCAGGATCGCCAGGTGGTTTTGCGTCACTGTCGCGAAATCTGCTCCGAAGTCTGCGGCCAGAACCTCGTGTACCGGTACGTTCGGCAGGTTCACGCGGGGATACCGATTCGCCAGCACATCCAGCGTGTTGTAGTAGTTCATCTGCCGCCGACCCGGGTCCCATTGCAAAATCACCTTCTGGAACGCCTGAAGCGTGAACTGGCCTTCGACCCACCGCTGACTGATGGGATAACCGATGGCCTGGAGGTCCCTCACCCGCACGAAGTCCCACAGCGGAACCTCGTCCGCATTGGTCACGGCGAAGCCATCGGCCGAATCCGGCGTATCGCTGCCGGTGATTGTGAACAAGCACCCGTCGTCCAGCGGGACGCCGGCATCTCCACCGCAGTCCAGCGCTCGCACAGGCAGCATCGTGATTGCAAACATCAGGCCGAAAACGAGAGCCATTCCCAATCTCTTCGGCATGCCAAGCCTCCCTCGAATAGTGCTGGCGACCCGTCGGAGTGTGCGCAGGGACTATCGCCGCTGCCGAGTTCACTCGATCACGACTATACAGACAGTACAAGATCATTGTGGAAAGCCAGTTGTTCGGACTCCTTAGTCGACCTCCTCGCTGCATTACGCTCAAGGCGGAACCGCAGCCTCTGGCCGTCGCAATCAGTCGCACATCCCCGACACGTCTACGGCGCTTAGTCTGTCTGGTAACTGGATGAACCGGTGCCGGGCCTAGGTGTCTGTACCGCGTCTCATGGAACGCACAGCTCGGCTCGAGAGTCCACGCTGGCTCGCTCGGCCGAGGACCTCATTAACGACACTACGAGCTTCTGGCGGGGGCCAGTGTCAGGGCCTGAATGCGCGGCGGCCTTTCTGATCGCAACACATGCAACCTGCGTCGTCGGCGCGGTGAATCTACTGGGCGTGAAGCGCCTGGCAATAACCCCGCGTTGGGCCCGAGCGTCGTGGTCACCGCCGAGGCCGACGTCGTGGGCTTCCTGGCGCTACTGGACCTAGCCGCCGCCCTCCTGGTCAGCAAGTAGCACCGAACACTGGTCGACGGTCAGTCCGCCGGCTGGGCCTCAAGTAACGATGCCTCTATCAAGATCTGGTCCTGGCGCTGGCGCGCCTGCGCCAAATCGTAGGCGGCCTGGAGCCGCAGCCAGAACTCGGCGTTCGACCAGCCGGCCTTTTCGAGTCGAATCGCCATCTCCGGCGAGATCCCCGCATTACCGTTCAGCACCCGCGACAGCGTGTGACGCGCCACACCCAAGCCCTTAGCTGCGTTCGTGACGCTCAAACCAAGCGGTTCCAGACAGTTCTCCTGGATGTTTCGACCGGGATGCGGGGGGTCGTACATGGCCATCGTTTCTCCCTTAGGTCTAGTGATAGTCGACCAAGTCGACGTCATATACGTCGTCACCGTCGAATCGAAAAACAATCCTCCAGTTTCCGGTGATCCGTATGCTCCAGAATCCTTGAAGGCTGCCCTTCAGTTGATGCAACCGATATCCCGGCATTGACAAGTCATTCGGTGACCGCGCCGAATCAAGGACCGCCAACGCAACCCTGATCCGCTCCACTTGGTCCGCTCGCAGCCTGCTGGAGTCGCCCCGATCATATAGCCGCCTGAGCCCACGGTGGCGGAAGGTCCGAATCACGCTTGATTGTACCGTGTACCGATACACATATCAACCCGCTGCCGTTGCACATCTTCGGCTCGCCTGGTCAGTCGCTTCCCTTAGGCCCGCGGGCTCCGCCAGGCCGCCACGCCATCTTCATGTACACGTCTCCCTGCTCCAGTTCATCCAGCATCTGCTGCAGGCGGCGGGCCTTCGTCCCGGGCCGCTTGGCCCGGTCGATCCAGCCAAGGTAGTCATTACGCTGGTACGGCGGGCGGGCCTGGTAGACCTCCATCAGGCCGGCGTCCTCCAGGGCACGTTCGACCTCAGGCGGCATGGGATTGAGCGGACGCGTTAGGCGAGATCGACGGTCAGGCACAGTTCAAGCAGTCGAGCGTTCCACGAGCGCAGACGCCAATGCAAACGACTGATCCTGCGAGGCAGTAGCTCGAATCACCGACGCCCACGCGTGGAGATTTCCTCGTCGTCGTGGGTATCGAGCGTCCTCGGTCGGTCCAGATCGACTCCGGGACGGGGTCGAACGCCACGCACAGTCGCCAACCGGAATGGCGGCGGCTCTGTTGCGTCGCGGCGCTTCAGCGCATCATCCAGCGTTCTGGAATTAAATGCGCTCACGCTCATGCCGCGGGATGCTGCTGCGCGACGCACCTGCTTGGCCAACTGGTCATCCAACGAGATCGTCGTTCGCATGATGCACGAGCATAACGACCCCTTGACGGCCAACACAGATACTCCGAGCGCCCCTGGTCATTCCAAGCGGAGCGAGGAATAGTCAGGAACCTCGCCGCCTGCTGGCAGACGGATCGAGGGACCCGCGCGTCCGCCCGCATCTAACGCGCTGCATGACGGCACACCAATGCCCACATGACCCACAGCCCGGCGCCCCGCTATTGCCCAATGGCGCCACGCCGGAGCATGCTGCCGGCTATTCCACACCCAAATCCAAGGACTCCCCTATGCCGACCCCCGCCGCACTGTCCTGGTGGCACGACGCCCGCTTCGGCATGTTCATCCACTGGGGACTCTACGCGCTCCTGGCCCGCCACGAGTGGACGATGTACCAGGAGAGCATTCCGCCGGAGGAATATCGCGGGCTGGCGGATCGCTTCAATCCCCAGCACTACAACCCCGAGGAGTGGGTGGCCCTGGCCCAGGACGCGGGCATGCGCTACATGATCCTGACCTCGCGCCACCACGAAGGCTTCAGCCTCTGGGACTCCAAGGTCTCGGACTTCACGGCCCCCAAGACCGCGGCCCGCCGCGACCTGCTGGCCGAATTCGTGAACGCCTGCGAGAAGCGCGGCATGCGCTACGGCTTCTATTACTCGTTGCTGGATTGGCGCTACCCGGCCTACTTCCGCGGCAAGGCCCGCGACCCTGAGGGCTGGGCGAAGTTTCTGGCCTACGTGCACGCGCAGGTGCTGGAACTGTGCACCAATTACGGCGACCTCTCGGTTCTGTGGTACGACGGCGGCTGGCCCTACACGCCGGAGGACTGGGATTCGACCCCGCTGAACGCCGAAGTCCGACGTCTGCGCCCCGACATCCTCATCAACAACCGCTCCATGCAGCCGGAGGACTTCGATACCCCCGAGCAGCACGTCACGCCCTCCCCGGATCGGCTGTGGGAGAGCTGCATGACCATGAACACGACCTGGGGCTATTCCACCATCGACCGGGAGTGGAAGTCCCAGCGACAGCTCATTCACTACCTGGTGACCGCGGCCAACGGCGGAGGGAACTACCTGCTAAACGTGGGGCCCGATCCCGACGGCCGCATTCCGTTCGAGTCGGTGGAGCGGCTGCGCGCCATGGGCCGCTGGCTGGACGTGTACGGCGAGTCGATATACGGCAGCGAAGCGACCGCCGACCGGCTGCGCATCAGCAGTGCGGGCCGCACGCACACGAAGATCGGCAATACGCTCTACCTGCACTGCTGGCGCTGGCCGGGCGAGGAGATCGTGGTCGGCGGCGTCGGGGGACGCATCCTTGGCGCGCGCCTGTTGGGTTCCGACCTCCCGGTCGCCGTGGAGCAACGCGGACACCGCGTCTGGCTGCGCGGCCTGCCGGCCTACGCCCCCGATCCCATCGACACGGTTATCGCGCTGGAGTTCGACGGCACGCCCGAAGAACACGACCGCTTCGGCAACGAGCCGGGAGTGTAACCAGAGGCTGAACCCGGCGCTTAGCCAGCCGCGTACTGCCCGTCGCCGGTGAGCGGCACAAAGCGCACGGGCCCCAGGTTGGTGGACGTCTCGCCTTCCTCGGTCCGCTCGACCACCCACAGGGTCTGATCCCAGGCGCTCGATCCCACCGGAACCACCAGGCGCCCACCGATCCTTAACTGGGGGATCAGGGGACGGGGAATCCGGCTGGCCGCCGCCGTGACGATGATCGCGTCGTAGGGCGCGTGCTCTTCCCAACCGAAGGAGCCGTCGGCCGTGTGGAGCATGACGTCGTGGTAGCCCGCCTTCCGCAGGTTCGCCGCCGCCCAGGCGGCCAGGGGCGGGATGACCTCAACGCTGAAGACGGTGGCGCCCATCTCCGCCAGCACCGCCGCCTGGTAGCCCGACCCGGTTCCAATCTCCAGCACGCGGTCGCCCGCACCGATAGCCAGCGCCTCGCTCATCAGCGCAACCACCAGCGGCTGCGAAATGGTCTGGCCCCGCCCGATCGGCAGCGGAAGGTTGTCGTAGGCCTGATTCGAGTCGTCCGGACGCACGAAGTGCCGGCGCTCCACTCGCTCAATGGCCTCGAGTACCGGCTCGGACTGCACGATGCCGGCCCGCCGAATCTCGGCCATCAGCTTCTCGCGCCCGCGCCGCCGCTTCCAGAACACGTGACATCCGTAGCGGTCGGGAACCTTCGTTTCGAAGCTTGTCACACGGCGCGCCGCGGGCGGGTGTAGCTAGGGAAGCTCCATTCCGGTCTGCCAGGTCCAGGCCGGCGGCGTGATTTGGAGAATCGGGTTCCCGCCAACCTGCCGGCTTCGTTTCTGGAGATTCGCATCGTGCGTGTGCAAAACCTCGCATTCGGCCGCAATTGCCGAGGCAACGTGTACGGCATCCTTTGGGCGTATGAGCTGGTCCCAGCACAGATCGCGCGCGGCTTCGACGATTGGCCTGGTGAGTTCACCAAGTGTGAGGTTTCGTTCTCCGCTTGGCTTAAAGAGATCGATCAGATCAGCGCGCTGCGACGCATTCAGCCACGCCGCCGGTTGAAGGTTCCTGACGAACAGAACCTCAGTGATGGTCAGTGTCGATGTGACTAGGGTTACGTTCCCGGCCTCCCAATCACGCAATACAGCCCTCATGTGCGCCTGGTTCGGATGCCCGCCGCGCAGGAAGTCGAGGTACACGCAGGAATCCCAATAGACGCGATTCGGGTTACTCGCCACGAATATCCGCCAGATAGTCGAGCGTGTTCCCCTCCATGGCAGAGTAGATGCCCTCCAGTTCGAGGACGCTGCGGCGCTTCGGCGTCAAACTCAGGTTTCGCAGTTCTGTAATCTCCCTGATTTCACGCGGTCGTCCGTCGGGATCGCGATGCACGCGTCCAGTGACGAGAACCTTGGCTCGAAGTGCCTTGATAACCTTGTCGAAGAGGCTGTCGTCAAAGCGGCACCGGACCGACTGTCCGGAGACAGCGTCCCAGACCGTGAAGCGGAGTCGTTCTCCGTGAATGTTCACGGCCTCCAAACGTCCCTCAACTGCGCCAAGAGTCTCTTGCTGCGCCAGGAATTTTGCGGCGTTTGCAACGGCAGTCGGGGTGATCTCGGCGTGCGTGCCGCTGTCTGGAGCGTCGAGACGGAACCCAGACATCCCGTTACGGATCATTCGACCTATCTGGTGAATGTGCCCAATCTCCTCGCGTCCGAAGACAGACGGCTCTCCCACGCCGTGCTGGAGTTCGCGGACTCCCTGCACGCAGAGCAACGGCACGTTCACAGTCGACGGGATAGCTGCGGTCCTGCTAGTCCCGATATAGGGCACGACAGCACTTCCGGATTCAAGCTTCCCGAGACGCCAGCGCATCGTCGGCTTGTTGTTGGGGGAGTAGGCGGCATCAACGTCGTCCAGCAATTGCGCAAATAACCGAACCGCCTCGGCAAATCGCCGCGGTGGGATTGCATCGCCCTTGATGGTGAAAACGAACTGAACAGGCGGCATGCCTGCGACCTCCACCTGGCACCTCCATGATTATCGAAGATGCCGACCCATTGCCACACGCTGTGCTAACGCTGCCATTGCCGCGCGCAAACAGCGGCGGAGATTCTACGACTGCCCTGCTCGCGTCTGGGATCGGCCGGTGCCCAGTGCCTATGGCGTGTGACGATCTGCTGAGCAGCACGTCCCGACGGTCGAGGTTCGGTGAAATTCAGGCTCGTCGCCGGTCTGGCCCTGGTTTCAGCGGCCAGCTTGCTCTTCGAGATTGCGCTTACGCGTGTGTACGCGATTGCGCAGGGGCACCACTTCGCCTTCGTCGCCATTGCCATGGCCCTGCTTGGCATCGGCGCGGCCGGGACATTGACGGCTACCTCCTCGCGTCTGGCCGGCGCGGCGCCTGAGACAGCCATCAGTTGGGCCGGTGCACTCTTCGCCCTCACCGCCGTCGGCGCCTATGTCACGGCCGACCGCATTCCGCTCGACACCTACCGGATCGGTGTCGACGCCAGTCAGTTGGTATGGCTGGCGCTCTTCTTCATCGTGGCGGCGGTGCCGTTCACCTGCGCCGGGGTGGCCGTCGTCGCCGCGCTACGTCGCAACCCGGCCCGGGCGGGAGTGACGTATGGCGCGAGTCTGGTCGGCTCGGCCGCCGGCGCGGCGCTGGCCGTGCCGCTGTTGGCCTCGGCTGGATCGGCCACGACGATCTTGCTAGCCGCCGCCATTGCCGTGGCCGCGCCGATCGTCGCGGCCCCACGGCTACCGGCCATCGGTGCCGGCCTGACGGCCATCGCCCTCGTCGTCGCAGCCATCGTTATCGCGCCCGCCGGGCCCCAAGTCTCCGTCCACTCACAGCTCGCCCAGGCTCTGCAACGCCCCGATGCCCGACGCCTCGACACGAGGCTCTCGGCCAACTCGCGCGTGGACGTCCTCCAGAACGCCGGGCTGCGCACAGCCACCGGCCTCAGCCTGAACTACAGCGGCCCGGTTCCCAGGCCCAGCGTCGGCGTGACCGTCGACGGCGGAAACGCCGCGGCGCTGGACGTCCCCGTTGCCGAGGCCCTGGACCACGTCCCACTCACCCACGCCATCGGCATACGACCCGCCGCATCGGCCCTGCTACTCGATCCGATCGGCGCCTTCGATGCCGCTGTCCTGCTCCGCGCCGGCGTCGACCAAGTCGACCTCATCCAACCCGACGCCGCCCTGCGCCAAGCCTGGCACGACGTTGGCGACGCCACAGTGATTGGCGATGACCGTGTCCGCGTGGTGGAGCAAGGCGTCCGCTCGGCCCTGCGGTCGGCCACTGACTACGACTTGGTGATCTGGCCGTTGCGCGAGTCCTTTCAAGGCGTGGCCGCGGGCACCTTCGGCCTCCGCGAGACTTACGCCCTCACCCGCGACGCCCTCGCCGACGGCTGGCCTGCCCTATCCCCCAACGGCCGCCTCGTCATAACCCGCTGGCTGCAAGCCACACCCTCCGAGTCAGTACGCATGTGGGCCTCCGTGCTGGACGCCCTCCGTCAGGCAGGTATCGCCGACCCAGCCGCCCACGTGCTGGCCTGGCGCTCGCTGGAAGTCGTGGCCATGGTCGCCTCTCCAACTCCCTTCACAGCTGCGGAACTCCAGGCGCTTACAAACGTCCTTGAGCGCGACGGCTTCGACTGGGTGTTTCACGTGAAACTTCAGGAAGCGGAGTCGAACCGCTTCAACCGCCTGCCCGACACCTCGCTCTACCGCGCGTTTCGTGCCGTGGTTCGGGGCGAGCCAACGCCGGAGGCCTGGGCGCCCGTCACCGACGACCGCCCCTACTTCTTCCACTACTTCGACTGGGCGCGCTGGGGCGAAGTCCTGGCCTCGACGGGCCGTACCTGGCAGCCGTTCGGCGGAGCGGGTTTCCTGGTGCTTGTCCCATTGGCGGCGGCCGCCACCGGCGCGGCCGTCCTCACCACGATCGCCCCGCTCATGGGCCGCCGTCGCCTCGGGGCCCGTCGCGTCGGTCTCCGCCGCCTCGCCTTTGTTGCCGCGGCCGGCGTCGCCTTCACGGCCACGCAAATCGCCCTGCTGCAGCGACTCATCCTGGTGCTCGACGCGCCCACATTTGCCTTCGCCACCGGCATCGCCGCCATGCTGGCCTGGGCCGGCCTCGGCAGCCTGTCTTCGCGCTGGTGGCGCCCTACACCGGGCGATGCCGCCGCTACCGCAGCCCTCGGCGTCGTGCTGCTCGGTGGCCTGTTGCTCGCTGCGCCCTTGGCCCTCGGCGCGCCGCTCGCCGTCCGGGTAGTCGTGGGCGTCCTGGCGGCCATGCCGTCACTGGCCTTGGGAACCGTCATGCCCTCCGCCATCCGCGCACTGGCGGACGACCGCTCAGCCATCTCGTGGGCCTGGGCGGTCAACGGCACGGCCTCGGTCGCCGCCGCCTTCGTGGCCGCCATCCTGATCGTATCCATCGGCTTCGCCTGGACGCTGCTCGGCGCGGCCGCGGCCTACGCCGTCGCCGTCCCGCTATGGCGAGCTACGGATCTTCAGCCGTCCACGCCCCGGTAAGCGGAACGAAGCGAACCAGTCCAAGGTTCGTCGCCACCACCCCCTCCGCCGTCTGCTCGATCTTCCACAGCGTCTGGTAGAACCCCGGCGGACCGACGGGCACGATCATTCGTCCGCCCACCCGCAGCTGCCGGATCAGCGGCTGCGGCACATGATCTGGGGCCGCCGTCACAATGATCCCGTCAAACGGCGCCTCGTCTTCCCAACCGAAATATCCGTCGTTCGTCCGCTGCTTGACTTCCTCGTAGCCAGCCCCGCGCAGGTTCCCCTCCGACCACTCAGCCAGGGCCGGAATGATCTCCACGCTGTAAACCTTGACACCCATCTCCGCAAGAACCGCCGCCTGGTATCCCGATCCGGTCCCCACCTCCAACACCCGGTCGCCGGGCGAAATGCCCAGCGCCTCGGTCATCATCGCCACGATCAGCGGCTGCGAGATGGTCTGCCCCTCGCCTATGGGCAGCGGCCGGTTCTCGTACGCCTCGTCCCTGTTCTCAGGCCGCACGAACCGGTGCCGATCCACCCGTTCTACCGCCGCCAGCACCGGCGCCGATATCTCGCGACCCGACGCCCTGATCTCAGCTATGAGCTGCGAGCGCCGCTGGGCAAACACGGCGTCCTCAGCACCATCTGCGTCGCCAGGCGTCGGGCTAGCCGCCTGCCCGCAGGCCGCCAGCAGCAGCGCCACAACCAGGACCATGCACCGCAGGAGACGAGCGCCCACTCCGGCCATCCGGCACCCCATCTCCCGGTCAGGCAGCATGGGCCTTGGTCCCCCTTTCACTTCCCGAATCTTGTCACACGCCGCCTCAAACCGATCCCATCCCTCCCACTCAATGAGACCTTTGCACAACGCCCTTCGTCCGCGAAGGTGCGGCGGCTCTTGCCCCCTCTCCCTGTGGGAGAGGGTTGGGGTGAGGGTCTTCCGGGCAACCATCCCTGGGTTCCGCAAAGGTCTCTCAATGCGAGAATGCGCGGCAAAGACCAGCGGCATTGTGAGCGAGCAAACCATGGCAGACCTGCAAGGCCGCGTAGCGGTCGTCACCGGCGGCGGCACTGGCATCGGCGCGGGCATCGTTCGGCGGCTGGCGGCGGAAGGCTGCCGCCTGATGGTGTCCGCCTCCAATAGCATCGCCGGAGCCGAGGCGCTGCGCGATGAGCTGAGCGTCGGCGGAACCGAAATTGAAACCGTTGAGGCCGACTTCCGCGACCCTGACACCGCCCGCGGCGTCGTGACCGGCGCGATCGAGCGCTACGGCCAGCTGGACATCCTCGTCAACAACGCCGGCTGGACCCTCGGCGAACCCTTCCTCGAAGGCGCCACCCAGAACTGGCTGGACATCTTCAACATCAACTTGATCGCCATGATCACCGGCAGCCAGGAAGCCGGCCGTCACATGGTCGAACGGGAATCCGGCCGCATCATCAACATCAGCTCGGTCCACGGCTACGTGCATCTCGACCAGAACGTCGTGTACGCCTCCACCAAGGGCGGGATCAACGGCTTCACCCGCGCGCTGGCGCTAGCGTTGGCCCCGCACGGCGTCACTTGCAACGTCATCGCACCCGGCGCCATTCAGGTCGACCGCTACGCCGACCAAAACATGAACGCCTCCACGATCGGAGCGACCATCCCGGCCGGCCGCGTCGGCCAGCCCTCGGAAATCGCGGCCGCCGTCGTCTACCTCGCCTCCCACGAGGCCTCCTACGTCAACGGCGCGACCCTCTACGTCGATGGCGCTCTCACCACCCGCATGGCTATCGGCCTCTAGCTCGGAAGGAATCGACGCATGGTCTCCAGCAAAGCAGCCACCGTGGCGGAGTACTTGGCCAACCTCCCCGAGGACCGGCGGGCGGACGTCCAGCAGGTTCGCGAGGTCATCCTGGCCAACCTGCCGGACGGCTTCGAGGAGTGCATGCAGTACGGCATGATCGGCTACGCGATCCCGCTGGAACGCTTCCCCGACACCTACAACAAGCAGGCGTTGGGCGTGGCCGCGCTGGCGGCCCAGAAGCGCCATATCTCCGTGTACCTGCACGGCCTCTACGCCGACCCCGAGCTGACCGAGTGGTTTGTGAAGGCCTACACGCAGACCGGCAAACGGCTGAACATGGGCAAGTCTTGCGTCCGCTTTCCCACAGCCGAGGCTGCGGCGTTGGACCTGATCGGCGAGGTCATCGCCCACGTAACCCCGGAGCAACTGATCGCCCAGCACGAAGCCGCACACGGCTAGAAGTCATTCCGGAGTAGTTGAAAGGTCACGGTGAAGTCTGATGCCAAGCATTGACTGGCCGCTCGAGGAACTGCGCGTCTACGTCCCGCCGCCCACCACGCCGAAAGACCTGGACAAATTCTGGGCGGGCACCCTGGCCGAACAGGACCACCCCTTCGACGCGACCATTGCGCCGGTGGACTACCCGGTGGAGGGCCTCGCCGTCCAGGACGTCACCATCGCCGGCTACGGACAGGGCCGAGTGGCCGGCTCGCTCCTGATCCCCGAGGGCGACGCCCAACTCCCCGGCCTTGTGATCTTCCACGGCTACACGGGCAACCGTGGATCTGTTTTCGACGCCGCGGCCTGGGCACTACAGGGATTCGTCGTCTTCGCGGTTGACGTACGAGGGCAAACCGGATTCAGCACGGATCCGGACGCCGATCCCCGCGGGCACGCCCTGGGATGGATGACGCAAGGCATCCAGTCGCCCGACACCTACTACTACCGGCGGGTCTACGTGGACTGCGTGCGCGCCGTGCGCTACGTGCAGTCGCATCCGCGCGTTCGGGCCGACCGTGTGGGCTGCACCGGCATCAGCCAGGGCGGCGGCCTGACCTTGGCGACGGCGGCGCTGGAACCAAGCGTTGCGCTGGCCATGCCGGAGGTTCCCTACCTCTGCGACTTCCCGCGCGCGGTGCAGATCGCCGGCCCACCCGGCCTCGTAAAGACTATCTACGGCGAGATTCCGGCCTACTGCCGCGCCTTTCCCGACCGCTACGACGAGACCTTCCGCACACTGAGCTACTTCGACGTAGTGAACCTGGCGCCGCGCATTAGCTGCCCAACGCTGGTGAGCGTGGGGCTGTGGGACGACATCTGCCCACCGTCCACGGTATTTGGGGCGTTCAACCGTCTGAACTGCGAAACCCGCGACATCGGCGTCTACCCGTTCCTGGATCACTCCAGCACCTCCACGCACCGCGACGAGCAAGTGCGTTGGGCCTGGCGCTGGCTGCAGGGCACGAATAGCGACGGAGTCCAAGGCCGCCCCTAGCCACTGGCCACTGCCCCCTACATCGCCGTATTGCGCGTGATCTTAAACGCGTATGCGTGCTCGCACGGCCGTCGCTCGGGCCGTTGAATCTCCAGCCCGTGGCCCGTCATGCGCCAGGCCAACTCGCCCTCAGCCCCTAGCAGTTCCACCGAGCGAATCTCGTCCGGGTACAGCGTCTTCAGCGACTCAATCGTGAAGGTCGGTTCGGGCCAGTCCAGGCAGATCGCGTACAGCACGTTGCTCTTCACCGTGAACCGGATGTCGCTGCCCCGGTAGGCCAGTTTTTCCTTGGTATCGCTGAACGCGCCGGAAACCTCCATTTGGGTGGAGCCTTCGCCGTAGGTCCACCAGGGCGTGGTCTCGTAGATCGCCTCGCCGTTGACCCGCAGCCAGGCGCCGATTCCCTCCAGCGCCACCACCGCCTCGTCCGGAATCGTGCCGTCGGGCTTGGGACCCACATTCAGCAGCATCAGACCGTTCTTGCTGACGTTGTCCACCAGGTACTGCACCAGCTCGGTGGCTGACCTGTATTCCGTTTCGCGCAGGTATCCCCAGCCCGAGCCATCGTCCACCGTGGTGTCGGTGATCCACTCGTGGTAGGCCTGATCGGGCATCTTGCCCAGCTCGATGTCCAGCACGCCCACGCCCGGCGGCAGGTTGTCCCACTTGTAGGTCACCACCACGCCGCGGCCCCACTCGGTTTCCTTGTTGTAGTAGTAGGCCAGGAAGTCCTGCTTGTACTGCTCGTGCACGGCCTTGAGACCGAAGTCGAACCAGATGTAGTCCGGCTCGTACTTCTCCACCACCTCCACCAGCTTGGCTTTCCAGGTATCCAGGAACGCCTTGCTCGGCTTGTCCTGCTCATCCCACTCCACGTCCCGCAGCGGAAAGTCCAGGTTGTGCGGCTGACCGTAGAGGCCGGCGTAGCGCGGGTCGGAGGTGTCGAAGTCCGTGCGCCAGTGGGGAAAGAACCACCAGTTCTCGGCGTGGTGCATGGCCACCATGAACCGCATGCCGTGTCCCCGGACGGCCTTGGCCAGTTCGCCCACCACGTCACGCTTCGGCCCCATGCGGGCCGCGTTCCACTCGGTGTGCGCGCTGTCCCAGAGCGCAAAGCCGTCGTGATGCTCCGCCACCGGCCCGGCGAACTGTGCGCCGGCGCGCCTGAACAAGCCGGCCCATTCGTCGGCGTCGAACTTCGCGCCGGTGAACTCCGGAATGAAGTCCTTGTAGCCGAATTCGGAGGGATGGCCGTAGGTCTTGAGGTGATGCGCGTGGTGCGGCTCGCCCTCGCGGTACATGCGGTAGGGGTACCAGGTGGCGTTAGGGCCGAACGCCGGCACGCTGTAGATGCCCCAGTGGGTGTAAATGCCGAACTTTGCGTCAGTGAACCAGCGCGGCGTGCGGTGTTCGCGCAAGGAGCGCCAGTTCGGTTCATAGCGGGTCGTCATGGCGGGATCGTCACCCGGTGCGGGCTCGGAGCGGCGCGCCAGCATACGGGCCAACCCGCCAACTCCGCGCTTGTCAGCGCCCGGGATGCGGCTCAAATGGCACGCGCTTCAACCACAGTCGCAGCGCCTGCCAGTAGATGGCCGTCGCCACGCGCGCGGTCAGAAACGGATATCGAACCAACGCCAGATTCAGGTTCCGACCGCTCAGGTACCGTTGGCGCAGCGCGAGATTGGCCTCGAAGAGCGGCGCCAGCCCCAGCGCGATGAATACGCCGCCCATTGCCGCGCGGATCTCGGTGACCCCGCGCGCCGCGTCCGGCGCCAGCCCCGTAAACCCGCTGTCGCTCTCCGGCTTCACAACCAGCACCAGCCCAGACGCCACGGTGGCCGCCAGCACGGCGAATCTCAGCAGACGCAGGAGCATGGTCAGGCCTTTCAGCACGACAGCCGACCCTGCGCTTGACTCGCATCCTAGTGTCGCCGGCGCAACCGGCGCGATTCCGTAGGAATTCATCCGCTGGGCCACCACCGTTTGACACCCAGTATTCCTGAGTGCTAGACAACTCCTCAGCCCAAGGCTTCGTATAGGGATTCTCTATCCTCGAAGCACTTGATCTCGTGCGGCCCGGTTGCGCAGGGAGAAAGCCATGGAACGACAGAGGCAGGTAAGTAGACGCTCGTTGCTGAAGTTGGCAGGTTCCGGCGCGCTTGGCGCGGGGGGCACCATGGCCCTGGCGGCCTGTGGCGAAACGCAGATCGTCGAGGTCGAGCGCATCGTCACCCAGGAAGTCGAGAAGATCGTAACTAAAGAAGTAGCAGTCACGAAGATCGTAGAGAAGATTGTCATCAAGGAAGTACCGATCGAAGTCGAAAAAATCGTGACCGTCGAGGTCCAGGCCGCGCCGCAGCGGCCGCCGGTCACGCTGGTTGCCTGGTACAACCAGAT
The DNA here is from genome assembly GCA_965263175.1 of Chloroflexota bacterium. Lineage (GTDB taxonomy): Bacteria > Chloroflexota > UBA11872 > UBA11872 > UBA11872 > UBA11872. The sequence goes on along the minus strand of OZ253587.1, from coordinate 602,294 downwards.
CGAATACACCAAGCCGGCCTGGGACAAGATCTCCGCTGACTATACGGCCCAAAACCCCAACGTGACGATTAAGGTTAACGGAGTACCCCACCCCGACGCTGTCACGAAGTATCTCACCGCGCTGGCCGGCGGCGAGAGCATGGACATCGTCTACGTCCACCCGCAGACGAACTCGGTTCTGGCGGCCCGCGGCGCTGTCCAGCCGCTGAACGCCTTCTGGGAAAACGACGCCGAGTTTCCGCTCAGCGACTTCTACGAAGGCCTGCTGCTCCAGCACCAATACCTTGACGGCAACTTCTACGCCATCCCCATGCAGCACGCACCGATTCTGCTGATCTACAACAAGGACCGGCTGGAAGAGCTCGGGATCGGCGACCTGTGGGAGATGGACAAGAAGGGCGAGTGGACGATCGACGTTCACACCGACATTCTCCAGCGCGGTGCCGCCGGCGAGGGCGACAGCCGAATCTGGGGCGGTGTCGAAGTGCCGGCGGCGCTCAAGCTCTACTACCTCTGGGTCTGGGGCCACGACGGCAACGTCTGGAACGAAGACGCGACCGCTACGCTGCTGAACGAACAGGGCTCGGTGGACGGCTTCGAGTACATCACCCGCCTGGTCCGCGATGAACTGGTGCCGCAGCGCGACTTCTCACGAGCGTTCCCCGGCGGCGCCGAGGGCATGTTCCTCAGCGGCAACCTGCGGACCTATTGGGGCGCCAAGTGGACGACCACGAAGGTTCCGAACGAAATCAATGCCGGTATCGTGCCGCCGTACAAGATGCCGAACGGCACCAACACCAACCGCGACGCCACCAATGCCTACGCCATCCACGGGGCCAGCAACAACCCCGAAGAGGCCTGGGACCTGCTCAAGTACATGACGACCGAAGGCATCATCGAGATGTACAAGGTCGGGTTCACGGCGCCAACGCGAAAGTCGCACGAGAGTCTGGACGTATGGCTGAACTCACTGGCCTCGTGGGAGGACCCGGAAGTCCATCGCACCGCCGTCGAGCGCTACGACCGGGTGTTCTTCCACCCCGTCCGCTACGACGAGATCAACGCGGACTACGTGCTTCCCGCCGTGGACGGCGTGATTCTCGGCGAGGAGACGGTCCAGGAGGCCATGGACCGGATCACGCCCGGAATCGACAAGCTGCTCAACGAGCCGATCTAAGGCCGGACGTGCAGCTGGCAGGTTTCATATTGGCTGTGAACCCTGGTGCCCGCAATCGCGGGTGCCAGGGCTTCACTCCCACGCACGGGTTTCGAATCGACCCGCCACCTGGCGCCCGCCCCGGTGGCTAGCCGCACGGCCCAATTGCGGGCCCGCCCACCTGCCAGATCCGGGCTGCGGTCCATCCGCTGGCGCCGCCACCTGATTGGCTACGCCTTCATCAGTCCCTGGATCGCGGGGTTCGCCCTCTTTACGGCGTTCCCAATGATCTATTCACTGTTCCTGAGTTTTACCAAGTACGACCTGCTGGGACCGCCCGAATTCATTGGTTTCGACAACTTTGGCCGCATGGTATCGGACCATCTGTTCCTGACTGCCCTGGGCAACACCGCCTTTTACACCCTCCTGGCCGTACCGATTCAGCTTGCGCTGGCGCTCACCATGGCGCTCCTGCTCAACCAGAAGTTGCGCGGTATCAATGTGTTCAGAACCGCGCTCTACCTGCCCACCGTCACGCCTACCGTGGCGTTCGTTGTGCTGTTCGTGTATATGTACAACCCCGAGTTCGGCATATTCAATGCCATTCTCGGCTGGTTCGGCATCCCCAAGCTGGGCTGGCTGTCCGACCCCAACCTTGCCAAGCCGGCCTTCATCATCATGAGCCTCTGGCACGTCGGCGGCCAGATGGTCATCTTCCTGGCTGGCCTGCAGGCCGTTCCGGAGACACTGGTCGAAGCCGCGTCAATTGACGGTGCCGGCAAGCTGCGCCGCTTCTGGCACGTAACCGTTCCAATGATCAGCCCTGTGATCTTCTTCAATCTCGTCCTCGGCGTCATTGGCTCGTTCCAGGTATTTGCGACGGCGTTCATCGCCACCAACGGCGGGCCCAAGCACGCCACGCTCTTCTATGTCCTCTGGATGTACCGGCATGCCTTCGAAAACTTCCGCATGGGCTACGCCGCCACCCTGGGCTGGGTGCTCCTGGGCGTGATCCTGATCTTTACGCTCATCCAGTTCATCGTCAGCCGCCGCTGGGTTTACTACGAAGGCGAAGGGGCCTAGCAGCGTGAAGCGGCTGAGCCGGATTTCCTTCCAGACCGGTGGCGCCAGCACCAGGCAGCGCACCCTCCGAACCTACGTACGGATCGTGCTGGCTCACGGACTTGGATACGCCGCGCTTTTGCTGGTGGCTCTGATTTCGCTGCTGCCACTCGCCTGGATGGTCTCGACTTCGTTGAAAGAGTTTGGCCGCGAATTTTTGTTCCCGCCGCAGTGGATTCCGAACCCGGTCGCCTTTGGCAACTACCTCACGGCGTTCGAGACCTCCAATCTGGGACGCTATTTCGGGAATACATTGATGATTGCGGTCCTCGCCACGATGGGAACGGTGATTAGTTCGTCGTTGGTCGCCTTCGGATTCGCCCGGCTTGAATTCTTTGGCAAGCGTGTGTTGTTCATAATCTTACTTTCGACTCTTATGCTGCCCGGAATCGTGACGCTGGTTCCGACCTTCGTGCTCTTCAAGACCCTCGGATGGATCGATACGCCGCTGCCGCTGATCGTCCCCTGGTGGTTTGGCGGCGGCGCGTTTGGCGGTGCGTTCTTCGTATTCCTTATACGACAGTTCATGTTGCAGTTACCGCGCGAGCTGGATGAGGCCGCCCTGGTCGACGGCGCATCCTATTTCCGCATCTATTGGCGGATCATGCTCCCGCTATCCAAGCCCGCCCTTGCCGCCTCGGGCATCTTCTCCTTCATCCACCATTGGAACGACTTTCTCAATCCGCTGATCTTCCTGAACAGCGAGGAATGGCGCACGATTGCGCTGTATCTGCGCTTCTTTCTCTACACCGAAACCGGCGGCGGCGCCGGACTCACCCGCTGGAATCTGATGATGGCGGCATCCGTCGTGATGTTGATTCCCGTCCTCGTCATCTTTTTCTCGGCCCAGCGCTACTTCATTCGCGGCGTGGCGCTGACCGGGATTGCCGGGCGATAAGACCTTTGGAATTTCGCATTGCAGCCGGCAGGCTCGATCGAGCGTCCGTCGTTGGACGTCGGCCTGCCTGAAGACAGGAGCGACAAATGGCTACCGAGGCCGCGGACAAGCGCATCACCGGGTACCCCAACGACCCGCCGCGCGAGCGCAAGGCGCTCAATCTCACGACGTATGAGTACGAGTTCCCCTTCAACTATCCCAACGTGGTCGTGGACCGTGTTTGGGTCGGTGGCGAACGCCACGGCATCGAGCTCTTTCCGATCAAGACCACGGACGGTTCAACCGCCACCACCCAACTGCCGGCCGACTGGATCGTGATTGAAGAGGACGAGCCAATGGTGCGCGTGGTCGTCATCGGCAGTGCCTGCACGCCGCCGGGATCCATCCTGGTCGAGTGCGACACGATCGACAGCTTCCGTCACGACGGCGAAAACGAACGTGCGGTGTCGGCGCGGTTCCGCGTGGACAACCTCTGGGGCATGCACCTGCGCGCTGACCTGCTGAAACAGGGCGGTTCCTACCACGCGTTGCCCGTGGCTGGCATGAGCTGCGCCGTGCTCGAAATCCCACCGTCACTCCGCGTTCGGGTCACCGGCATGGGCGCCATCCCCGCCTGGTCCGAGGACGGCTACCCCGACGACGTGCACTACTCCATCCGCTACATCCGCACCACCGTCGCCGAGGACTACTAGCCGGCCTCGAGACACCTCGGACCGCGTACGGAGTCCGCCAACTCCGGCCTGGCCGCGATTACCCACAGTCGCGTGTGGCGCCGGGCGGAAGTATGCTGCGCGCGTCAAGTTCGGCGTCGAACTGAATGACAGCGTGCGACAACCTGCTGGCCGAGGTCGCTCATGGCGGTGATCGAACAGCCCGTAGCACAACTGGGCAAGCGCCGCCGCCGGCTGCCTGGCTGGAGTTGGCGCGAGACTCAAGGGTTCCTGTTCGTTCTGCCGTGGCTGTTTGGCTTTGTCGTGTTTCTTGCCGGGCCGTTCTTGTTCTCGTTTTTCGTGAGTCTTACCGAATGGCGCTTTGTCGGAGATGCGAAGTGGCTGGGCCTGGAGCACTACGCCAGGCTTCTGTCCGCCGAAGACCAGCGATTTGTGCAGGCGGTCTACAACACAACCTACTACGTGGTGTTCCACGTGCCGGGCGTGCTGATCATTTCGTTCGTGATCGCAGGGCTGCTGAATCGAAAAGTCAGGGGCATCGCGATCTACCGGACGTGCTTCTATCTCCCGTCCATCACCACAGGGGTCGCCACCGCGGTGCTTTGGTACTGGGTCTTGCAGCCCAACGGCCTTCTCAACGATTTCCTGAACATCCTCCTGGTCCCTCTGGGCTTCAAGGGACCCAACTGGCTGGGATCCACCACCTGGGCAATGCCGGGGCTCATCATCATGAGCTTTTGGACCGTTGGGACGACGATGATCATCTTCCTGGCCGGCTTCCAGGGCATACCCCAGCACCTCTATGAAGCTGCGGAAATCGACGGGGCCGGCTGGTGGGGCAAAGTTCGGAACGTCACAGTTCCGCTGATGACACCGCAGATCTTTCTGACCTCGGTAATCGGCGTCATCGGCTCCTTCCAAGTCTTTACTGCCGCGCTGATCATCACCGAAGGCGGCCCGGCCGACGCAACCCTGTTCATCCTCCTGCACCTCTATCAGATCGGATTCACCGCGTTCAACATGGGCTATGCCTCGGCGATAGCCTGGATCCTCTTTCTGATCATCCTGTTTTTCACCATCGTCCAGTTCATCGCCGCGCGCCGCTGGGTGTACTACGAGGGCGTCCGCGCCTAACGCAGAATCGGCTCGGGCCGGCGGCTAGGCTGGCGTCGCAGGTTACGGGCGGCGCCGGGGGGTGGATGGACATGATGGACACCGCGACGCCTTCCAATCGACGAGCGGCCATCAAGCGGCTGACCGCAACCAAACGGCGCGGCGCCGACTGGCTGCTGGCTCGAGTCGGTCCGGACGGAAGCGTCGGACCGATCGACGAGGGCTTTCGCTTCTACCGGCTGCCCTGGACCTTCACGGTTGCGGGTCACACCCAGACCGCAACGGCCGTCTGCGGCTGGATTCGCGAGCACATGCTCACGCCCGACGGCGACTTCGACCGTGGTCACCGCCGGCTCTACGACGCCTACGCCTACCGCAACGCCACGCTGGTCTACGGTGCCCACATGGCCCGGCAGTTCGACCTCAGTTCACGTGGGCTGGCCTTCATCCTGAAAATGCAGGACCAGCCGTCCGGCGGCTTCCCCAACGACCGCGAGCCGGACGGAACGCTGGGCGACGTCATGGATCTGCCCTACACCTGCGGCTGCGGGCTGGCCTGCCTGGCCCTCGGCCGGCTGAACGAGGCACGTCAGGTCTACCGATTCCTTGAACGGGTCTGGAACGCGCAAACCGAATTGCCGGAGCGTCTCTATTACTCGCTCTCACGCCGCCGGCAGGCCGTCATCACCGCCTACGACGACCGCGACGCGTTTTGGCACGTCGTCGAGTCGCAAGAACCGCGGGCGCAACGCTGGACGGTGGGCGGGCTGGCGGCGGCGTTCCTCTGCCGGCTGTACATGGTCGACCCCAATTCCGCCTACGTGTCGCTGGCGCGTGAGTTCCAGCAGTTCTCCATCCAGAGCACCCCACGCCAATTCGACTTCCCGCAGGTCTGCAAGAGCGGTTGGGGCGCGGGCCTGCTCTTCCAGGTAACCGGCGAGGAGCGCTACGCCGCCTGGGCCGTCAAGCTGGGCCACTGGTTCGCCGACACCCAGGCCAGCGACGGTTCCTGGGTCTTCGATGACGACGCCTCCGAGGGCCGAACGCTGGAACTGACCGCCGAGTTCGTGGCCCATGTCGACACAATCATCGGCTGCCTGGCGAGCCGCCCGTGACGACGACAGTCAGCGCGGTGCTGGTGGCGCCGAAGGTGTTCGAGGTGCGCGAATTCGCGCGTCCCGCCATTGGCGACGACGACGGGCTGCTGCGAATGGAGCTGGCCGGCGTGTGCGGCAGCGACGTGCTCCACTGGGGCGGACACTCCGCCGTGAGCCGCAACCTGCCCGCCATCCTGGGTCACGAAATCGTGGGCCGGATCGAGCAGATCGGCCAACGCGCGGCGCGACGCTGGGGCGTAACGAACGGCGACCGGGTGATCGTGGAAGCCAGCTTTGGCTGCGGGCTGTGCGACCTGTGTCTGCGCGGCAGCTACCAAATGTGCGCCGATGGCCAGGGCTATGGCGGGCGTATTTCAGCCGCCGTCGCTCCGCACCTCTGGGGCGCCTACGGGCAGTGCCTCTACCTGCCGCCCCGAGCGCGCGTGCACCGAATCGGCGACGCCATCTCGCCGGAGACCGGCGTGGTGATCGGAGCAGTGCTGGCTAACGGCGTGCGCTGGGTCCACACCGTCGGCGGAGCCGGGATCGGCGACACCGTGGCGGTGTTCGGCCCGGGACCGCAGGGACTGGCCGCCGTGATTGCCGCCCACGCGGCCGGCGCCGAGCGAATCATCGTGGTCGGCCTGGCCGCAGACCGGGCGCGTCTGGCCTTTGCCCGCGAATGCGGGGCGACCCACACGCTGAGCTTCGACCAGCACACCGTCGAGACCATTGCCGACCTCACCGGCGGACGCCTGGCGGACGTCGTGATCGACGTGACGGGCAGCGAAAAGTCGCCCCCGGTTGCGGCCGAAGCGGTGCGCCCCCTGGGAACCTTCGTGATGGCCGGCTCTAAAGCCGCGGCAACTGTCCGGCTGCCCTGGAACGAACTCGTGCGCAAGGAAGTCCGCGCCCAGGGGGTCAACAGCCACGACCAGGCCGCCGTCCGCGCCGCGATCGCCCTGGCTGCCTCAGGCCGCTATCCCCTCGGCCGCATGGTCACCCACCGCTTCCCTCTCCATGCAGCCAGCGACGCCCTGCGCCTCATCCACAACGCCACCGCCAGCACCGGCGTTATCAAGGCTGCAATTGACCCGGCCCTGTCACCAAATAGCGGCCTATGAGCCGTCATCCGCGCCCAGGCTCCGCGAACCATCTGCCAATTGTACGATTGCCTGCTATTGCGTGGCCTTATCCTTCGAATCCAATATGCACGCGCGATCCATGTATGATCCTATCCTGACAGACCTAACGACGGAATGGAACGCACCTATGAATATCTGTACAGTTCTGAAGAGAGCATTGCGATTCGGGTCTAGAGCCGAGCGCAACCATGCAGGAACCTTTCACGACACCAGAGACTTCGTAGTGAATGACCAGCGGAACAGGACGCTCGCCTATTTCTTCGGTGAGATAGCGACGAGGCGCTTTTGGAATGTTTTCGCGAACCTAGGGATCGACACTAGCGAGGACGGTCCGGATATCAAAATCGACCTCACCAAGTTCACCAATGATCTCCCAGCATTCACTCAGTCTCTAGTTGAAGCGCTCGAGATTCTCATCAATGAGGGAGAGAATGTATCGCGCGGCGCGTCGAGATCAAGCAAGTTCCCAGAGTCTCGACGCCAATCATTCCTCGATTCGAGGTACTCTGAAGTTCATGCAGCGCTGTTCGATCTTTCAAGACGGTTCACTTGTGTGTGGATTAAAGGTGAAGTCAACTACGGCATTAGAGTTGCACACAGAAGTCATTCAAGCGGCGTAAGTCTCCTTACAAGCCACGGAACAGGACGCCTTGCGGTAAGAAGACGCCGTTAGGAACGACCAAGGCGACTAGCCGTTGTTCCTGATGGCTAATCCGCCACAGACTGATCACCGCCTTTCGGGACAGCAACGAACTTACCTACTTGGAACAGCCTACCGAGTCACCAGCGATCAACTGGCAGGGCACTTCACACCCTTAAGATTTATTCCGCCTAAGAAGTCATCGCTGTACTGACCTTCGACAGACACTTGCTGTCCCTTAGAAAGCGAAGCAAGCCAATCTTGACAGTCATCTGTAGCTGGGACGCTGGCCCTTACACTTCGAAACAGCTCGTGTCCCTCCAAGCTGAAGGATCGATCGTCGATGTTGCTAACAATTCCGGTCACTTCCAGAAGCTTCCCCTCATATTGCCTCAATGCCCTCACTTTGTTTTCATCGAACGCAGATGTAAGGTCAGTAGCGGAAACTTGCACAGGTGCTGGTGTAGGTGTCGGGTCAGGACGCACTCCGCCCTCCGTCTCGGGCTGTGCGTCGGTTTGAGTCGAGGTTGCTGAGCCACTGCCTCCGGATGAGGCTACAGAAACAACGATGACAAGCGTGACCACCACGCCAACCGCGCCGGCGGCATACCCAACCTTATTGTTGAAGCCACCGTATTCCGTGACGGAAACTGACCCGCCGTCATTCACCTCGACCAGCACATACTTTTTCCTTGTCCAAAGGTAGTAAACGATTGCTGCCGGGAAGAAGAACAGTATGAGCGCAACCAGCAAGCACCCGCTTCGCTCGCCACCCTTCTCCAATTGCGACATTCGCTCGCCCTGCGCCACAATTCGAAATCCCTTAATTGCGTATTGCGCTGCATTCTTTTCAAGAATGCCCCTATAGTCGACTTCCGTCATTGGAATCTCCCTACCTTACGTGGAAACGACTTGATGTCTCGCTGGCGGGAAGCAGAGTGGCGAACCTTCTAGATGGTGCATGGATTTCAATATCGGCATTCATGCCTCGTGACAGGTTGTGACCAGCGCAGCCGACACGGCAGAGGCTGGAGCAATACCCATCCGCCCACGAGACCGACTCCACGCGCAGGATCCTTGGTTCAAGCCGACGCAAAGATCGCGCCGACCGCCGAGAGACTATCCCATATTGGGATATCAGCCAAGCGCTCTGATGCTGCGAGGCATCAATGGGCGCACCAACAGCACACGAGCGGCGGCGGCGGCGGACACTTGTCGGACGAGTGCTCCGCGATCTGCGGATCGAAGCTGGGTACACGCAGGTCGACGTGGCCGCGCGGCTTGGGCGGGCGCAGTCCTACGTCAGCAAGTACGAGTCCGGGGAACTGCGCGTCGACCTGGTTACTCTCCGCGAGATTTGCGGGGCGATAAACGTGCGGATGGTTGACCTCGTCGAGCGCGTCGACCTCCTCATCGAAGAGACCACGCATTCAGCGCCACTCGCTGGCCCGTGACGCCGGAGGACTGGCAGCGGATGATGACAGATCGTCCGTCCGGGAGCTGCGGACGTTCGGCCCGCTTCGGGCAACGCTCGGAGCGGAATACTGACGTGGGGACGCAGCCGACCCGGCTCGATAGCTATCACTCCGCCCGCAAGTAGCCGGCCGACTCGCTGACTCGGAGGAATCCACATGCCGCTGGAAATTGCCTCAACGGATGCACGGTCGTTTCGGTATCGGGAGTACGCGCTGCCTGCGGTGGGCCCCGGTGACGTACGGACGCGGGTTGAGTTCGCGGCGCCCAAGCATGGAACCGAACTGCACTCGCTGACCGGGAGCCCCCAGCACCGCAAACAGTGGGACGAGGAACTGCGCCTGTACCTCCCCCGGGCCGAATCGCTCCCGCTCACCGAGCGTCCGGTCGGGAACATGGTGGTTGGGTCTGTGACCGCCGTCGGATCAGATGTCGCCGACATCTCGCCTGGCGACCGCGTCTTCGGCTACGGACCCATCCGCGAGGAGCATCAGCTTCCCGCGGACTCCTGGCGGCTGCTGGGCGGCCTCTCCGAAACCGACGCCGTGTGCTCCGATCCAGCCCACGTGGCAATCGTGGCGGTTCGCGACGGCAACGTGCGGATCGGCGATGCCGTGGCTGTGTTCGGCATGGGCGCCATCGGCTTGATGACCGTCCAGATCGCCGCCCGCGGCGGGGCCACGACGGTAATCGCGGTCGACCCGATTGAGGGCCGCCGGACGCGGGCCTTGGCGCTGGGGGCCGACCTGACCGTTGACCCGACCGCCGAGGACGCCGGGCTTCGGATCAAGCGCGCCACGGGCAACCACGGCGTGGACGTGGCCATCGAAACCTCCGGCAACGCCGCTGCACTGCACGAAGCCATTCGCGCCATTCGTCAGTGCGGCACGATCGTGCACGTGCCCTTCGGCCCGAAGGACGCTTCGACGCTACACCTGGACGAGGAGTTCCACGTCAACCGACCGACCATCATCGGCAGCCAGGCCGTGTGGCGGAACCCGGACCGCTCCTACCCCCTTTGGGACGAGGAGCGCGCTCGTCTGGCGGCCATCGACCTGTTCAGGCGCGGAATGGTCAGTTCCGCAGGCATCGTCACGCCCATCGTCGACTTCCCAGACGCCGCCCAGGCGCTGGCCGATGGTCTGGCCGCCCCGGACCGCGCGATCAAGATCGGCGTGCGCTTCCCGTAGTGCTCGCGGGCCGACGCTGGTCTTGCCAGCGGTGGCGACCCGGAGCGTGCAGACGCAACGGGATCCGTTCCGTACTCATTTGATTCGCAGTGTCCTGCCCTCCGCCTACTTGACGCCTGAACACTTCCATGGCCTAATCATTCGTTATGAATCACTTCACGCTTGAACCACATCGATTCAGGCTTGAACGGGGGGCGATATGAGGGCCACAGTCACACGACGCCGAGTGCTGATCGGCGCCACCGGGGCAATAAGCGCGGTCGCGCTGGCCGCCTGTGGTGAAGCTGAACCCCAGGTCATTACCAAGGAAGTGGTGGTCGAGACGACGGTTATCAAGGAAGTGCCTGTTGAAACGGTCGTGACCAGGACCGAGGTAAAGGAAGTTCCTGTCGACCGCATCGTGACCCAGGAGAAGATCGTCACCAAGGAAGTCCAGGTGCCGGTCGACCGGGTTGTGACCCAGGTCGTCGAAGTCGAGAAGGTCGTCGAAGTCGAGAAGGTCGTCGAACGGGTGGTCGAGAAGATCGTGGAGGTCGCGCCGATGGCCCCGCCTGTGAAGTTCGTCTTTCACACCGACCACACGTCCGGTCCGCGCGGCGCCGCCATGGGATGGGCGCTGGAAAACTTCGCCAAGGAGTTCCCCAACATCGACGTGAAGTTCGTCCTCTCGCCGGACGCGAACTCGGAAATGATCGCCATCATGATCGCCGCGGGCACCCAGCCCGAGGCGGTGCTGATGCCGGGCTGGTTCGCGGCCCAGTTTCTGGCGCAGGGCGCCTTCACGGTGATCGACGACGTGCTGCAAAAGCACGACGGCTTCGATCCCACCGAGTGGTATTGGTGCCCCGACGAATCCAGCGTGAACCTGGTCAACGAACGCCCCTTCCCGCACCGTGATGGGTTGCGAGGGCCGTTCCACGGCATGCCCTATCAGGGCAACCTGAACGTCCTCTCGGGCAATCTGGCGTTAATGGAGAGCGCGGGCGTGGAGTTTCCGACGCCTGGAAACTGGGGCATCCAGACCGAGATGCCTGACGCCTTGCGGCGCATCACCGACCCCGAGACGGAAACCTTTGGCTTATGGGACTCCGGGACGCTTGTGAGTAGCAATGCAATCTCGTGGGGCTGGGCGCTGTCCGACGAAGAGAACCTGATGTACTACAACAAGGACGCCACGCGCTGGACCGTGTGGGATTCCGGCGCGCACGTTGGGTTGCAGATGCTCCGAGACTTCGTGCTCGAAGAGGGCTTGGTACCGTCGCGCGCACGGTACCGGGAGATCAGAGGCGATGCCGGCGAACCGTTCTCGAACGGGAAGATAGGGTTCTTCCACTGGGGCGGCGGCGTGGGCGGACCCATCAACCGCATCAAGGATCGCTTCCCCTGGGCCTTGCTCCCTCTGCCGGAAGGACCGCGCGGCCCGCAGCCACAGAAGTTCAGCGACGAGCCGCACTTGATCACCCAGATGGCCGGCCTGCGCGGCAACACCGAATCCGTGGTGGAGTGGCTCCTGTACCTGGCGGGACCGAAGGTGCAATCGCGGGTAGCGATTGACCGCGGCTCTATTACCTGGCGCAAGGACGTGGCGTCGTCACCCGAATACGCGGCGGGACCGCCCGAGAATCACGTGCAGCAACTGCACTATCTGGAAAGCGACAACCCCGCCTACCAGCAGCGCATGCATCCGGCGTGGCAGGAAATGGTGGAGCAGTCCGGGTACGCCAGCAATAGCAAGGTCATGTTGGGCGAGGTGTCCGTGGAACAGGGCATCGAGGAAATGTTGGGGATTCTCGACCGGTACATGGAAGAGAACCACGACCGCTTTCTGGAGCTCAAGAGCTGGGCGGCGAGCCAGCCGAATCCGGTCACTCCGTAGCGACCGCTGAACCACACAGCGACCGCAAGCGTGACCGGCCGACCGCTATCCATGCGGTCGGCCGGTCGCGCTCAGCGGAACCCGAGGATGTAGCCATGTTGCGCGTCCACACTGGATCGTCGGAGATGCGAGTCGAGGAGGCCACGTTCTTCGCCTTCGACGACGTCTGCATTCCCTTCCGCACGAACTTCCAACTGCATCTCATTCACGGCAAGCGAACGCCTGGCTGGCGCACGGGTCCAACCGTCGTGGTGCCCAAGGGCGAGCCGGGTTCACACGACGAGGGCGTCCACTACTACGGCAGCACCATCCGCGTGGGCGACCAGTTCCACATGTGGTACATCGGACGCGTGGGCCGCAACCCGCAATGGGCCAACTACGAGGGCTACGACGGGCGCTTGTGCTACGCCACCAGCCGCGACGGCATCCACTGGACAAAGCCCGAGCTGGGGCTGGTCGAATACAAGGGCTCAACGGCTAACAACCTGGTGGATTTCCCCCGGCACATCGATATGTTCATGGCGCCGATCATTCACGACCCGGAGGACCCCGATCCCAACCGCCGGTTCAAGATCACCTTCAGCCACCGCACCGGCCCCTCGGGCGCCCGCCGCGGCGGCCTGTCGGTGGCCTACAGCCCGGACGGGCTGCGCTGGACGCCCAGTCCCAACAACCCGCTCGGCAGCGTCGCCTTCGAGCACTCGGGCCTGATCAAGTGGAACGGCTGCTACTTCGTGAACGGGCACAGCGTTGGGCACCCGGGTCCCGGCCGAAAGATGGAGACCTACGCCTCCTACGATTTCGAGCACTGGACCGAAGGCAGCGCACTGAGCATGACGCGCAGTCCGCGGCTGGAAGGGCCGGACCTGGAAGACCGGCAGAACATCTGGGAGGAAATCCATCTGGGCGCGGGGCTGCACTCCTGGGGCAACGTGATCCTGGGCATCTACGGCCAGTGGCACGGCTACCCATATAGCGACCGGCGCTACGTCACGATCGACCTGGGGCTGGCCATCAGTCACGACGCCCTCCACTTCCACGAACCGATTCCCGGTTTTCGTTTCATTCCTTCCTCCGAGGAGCGAGACACGCGTCTGGGGGCGGGGCCCGCCCTGCAGCAGGGGCAGGGCATGGAGAACGTGGGCGACAAGACGCTGTACTGGTATTCGGTCTGGCGCGGCGACGGCCAGGTCCGGCTGGCGCAGTGGGAGCGAGACCGCCTGGGCTACGTGCAGCCCTACGCCGCGAGCACCCGGGCGCAACTGATCACATGCCCGTTTGATATCGAGACGGACGAAACGAATGTCCACCTGAACGTGTCAGGCCTGGGCGAGTTCGCGTCGGCGCGGGTCGAAGTGGTTGACCTTCAGTTCCGACCGCTGCCTGGCTACTCCGGCGAGGACGCGGCCACGCTGCGCGAATCCGGGTTGCGCGTCCCGGTGCGCTGGCCCAACCACGAAGCGCTGCCAGTGACCGAAACTCCGCTGCGCCTGAAAGTTGACGTCGGTCCGGTCAGCCGCGACTGTCCACGGCCCGAGGACGTCAAGCTCTACGCGGCGTATGTAGGTTCCGCCACGAGGTGATCCGGCCTGAACCGTTTGCATCGACCGGGCCGGCGTGACCAGACGCTGCCCCGCCAGCGTAGCCGCGACGCCCCAGCCAGTTGGCTTCCGATTCCGCGCTGAGCCGAGCCCAAGGTTGTAGCCATGCTCCGTGTTCACACTGGATCGTCGGAGATGCGAGTCGAGGAAGCCACGTTCTTCGCGTTCGACGACATCTGCATCCCCTTCCGCACAAACTTCCAGTTACACCTCATTCATGGCAAGCGAACCCCCGGCTGGCGTACGGGACCGACCGTCGTGGTCCCCAATGGCGAGCCCGGCGCGCACGACGAGCAGGTCCACTACTACGGGAGCACCGTCCGCGTGGGTGACGAGTTCCACATGTGGTACATCGGACGCGTGGGCTGCAACCCGGAGTGGGTCGGCGGCTACCAGGGCTACGACGGCCGTCTCTGCTACGCGGTCAGCCGCGACGGTATCCACTGGACGAAGCCCGAACTTGGCCTGGTCAAATATCAAGGCTCAACGGCCAACAACCTGGTGGACTTCCCTCAGCACATTGACCTCATGTGGGCCCCGATCATCCACGATCCTGACGATCCCGATCCCACCCGCCGGTTCAAGATCACCTTCAGTCACCGCACGGGTCCGTCAGGCGCTCGCCGCGGCGGTTTGTGCGTGGCCTACAGTCCGGACGGGCTGCGCTGGCGGCTGAGTCCCAACAACCCGGTCGGCAGCGTGGCCTTCGAGCATTCGGGCCTGATCAAGTGGAACGGCTGCTACTACGTGAACGGCCACAGCGTTGGGCATCCGGGACCCGGCCGCAAGATGGAGACCTATGCCTCCTACGACTTCGAGCACTGGACCGAAGGCAGCGCGCTCAGCCTGACCCGCAGTCCGCGCATCGAGGGTCCGGATCTGGAAGACCGGCAGAACATCTGGGAGGAAATCCATATGGGCGCGGGGCTGCACTCCTGGGGCAACGTGATCCTCGGCATCTACGGCCAGTGGCACGGCTACCCATACAGCGACCGGCGCTACGTCACGATCGACCTGGGGCTGGCCATCAGTCACGACGCCCTCCACTTCCACGAACCGATTCCCGGTTTTCGATTCATTCCTTCCTCCGAGGAGCGCGACACGCGTCTGGGGGCGGGGCCTGCCCTGCAGCAGGGGCAGGGCATGGAGAACGTGGGCGACAAGACGCTGTACTGGTATTCGGTCTGGCGCGGTGACGGCCAGGTCCGGCTTGCGCAGTGGGAGCGGGACCGCCTGGGCTACGTGCAGCCCTACGCCGCAGGCACGCGAGCGCAACTCGTCACGTGTCCGTTCCACGCGGAAGCAGACGGATCGCGGGTTCACCTAAACGTTTCGGGACTGGGCGAATTCGCGTCGGCACAGGTCGAGGTAGTGGACCTTCAATTCCGACCGCTTCCGGAGTACTCGGGTGCGGACGCAGCCACGCTGCGTGAGTCCGGCCTGCGCGTGCCGGTGCGCTGGCCCAAGCATGATTCGCTGCCCGCGGCCGATTCCCCGCTGCGCCTGAAGGTCGAGGTCGGTCCGGTTGGCCGCGACTGTCCGCGGCCAGAGGACGTCAAGCTCTACGCGGCATATGTAGGCTCCGCCACAGGATGATCCGGCCTGAGGCGCTTGCATCGACCAGGCTGGCGTGACCAGACGCTGCTCCGCCAGCGTAGCCGCGACGCCCCAGCCAGCTGGCTTCCGATTCCGCGCTGAGCCGAGCCCAAGGTTGTAGCCGTGCTCCGTGTCCACACTGGATCGTCGGAGATGCAAGTCGAGGAAGCCACGTTCTTCGCTTTCGACGACGTCTGCATCCCCTTCCGCACGAACTTCCAACTGCATCTCATTCACGGCAAGCGAACCCCAGGCTGGCGCACGGGTCCAACCGTCGTGGTGCCCAAAGGCGAGCCGGGTTCACATGACGAGGGCGTCCACTACTTCGGCAGCACTATCCGCGTAGGCGACCAGTTCCACATGTGGTACATCGGACGCGTTGGCCGCCATGCGGAATGGGCCAACTACGAGGGCTACGACGGGCGCTTGTGCTACGCGTCCAGCCGCGACGGCATCCGCTGGACCAAGCCCGAACTCGGACTGGTCGACTATCAAGGCTCAACGGCCAACAACCTGGTGGACTTCCCCCAGGACATCGATCTGCCCTTGGCCGCGATCATCCACGACCGTGAGGATCCCGATCCCAACCGCCGCTTCAAGATCGCCTTCAGTCCTCTCACCAGTCCCTCGGGCGCCCGCCGCGGCGGCCTATCCGTGGCGTACAGCCCGGACGGGCTGCATTGGACGCCCAGTCCCAACAACCCGCTCTGCAGCGTCGCCTTCGAGCACGCAGGCCTGATCAGGTGGAACGGCTGCTACTTCGTGAACGGGCACAGCGTCGGTCACCCGGGTCCCGGCCGGAAGATGGAGACCTACGCCTCCTACGATTTCGAGCACTGGACCGAAGGCAGCGCACTGAGCATGACGCGCAGTCCGCGGCTGGAAGGGCCGAACCTGGAAGACCGGCAGAACATCTGGGAGGAAGTCCATATGGGCGCGGGGCTGCACTCCTGGGGCAACGTGATCCTCGGCATCTACGGTCAGTGGCACGGATATCCATACAGTGACCGGCGCTACGTCACGATCGACCTGGGGCTGGCCATCAGTCACGACGCCCTCCACTTCCACGAACCGATTCCCGGTTTTCGTTTCATTCCTTCCTCCGAGGAGCGCGACACGCGTCTGGGGGCGGGGCCCGCCCTGCAGCAGGGGCAGGGCATGGAGAACGTGGGCGACAAGACGCTGTACTGGTATTCGGTCTGGCGCGGCGACGGACAGGTCCGGCTTGCGCAGTGGGAGCGAGACCGCCTGGGCTACGTGCAGCCCTACGCGGCGGGCACGCGAGCGCAACTCGTCACGTGTCCGTTCCATGCGGAAGCAGACGGATCGCGGGTTCACCTAAACGTTTCGGGTCTGGGCGAATTCGCGTCGGCACAGGTCGAGGTAGTGGACCTTCAATTCCGACCGCTTCCGGGGTACTCGGGTGCGGACGCAGCCACGCTGCGTGAGTCTGGCCTGCGCGTGCCGGTGCGCTGGCCCAAGCATGATTCGCTGCCCGCGGCCGATTCCCCGCTGCGCCTGAAGGTCGAAGTCGGTCCCGTCAGCCGCGAGTGCCCGCGGCCAGAGGACGTCAAGCTCTACGCGGCGTACGTAGGTTCGTCGCCAGCCCACTAGCGTTGGTTGCGAAGCGCTGACCGCCTGCTCAGTCGTCGCCCGCCAGAACCCAGTCCAGATTGAACCGCGCCGCGCTGATCTTCTCGTGGTAGCGCTGCTGGCCGCCTTCCCAGATACAGAGGATCGTCTTGTCGGGCAGAACGGCAAGATCCGAGTAGCCGGCCAGATCGCTGGTTACCGTTCGCGAAACCGGCCAGGTCCTCCCATCGTCGCGGCTTAGCCGAATGGTCAGGTTGCTCCGGCTCGGTCCTCTGGGATTGCTGAACAGCAGCACGTTCTCGCCGCCATCGTCCGTGCTCGAGTAACGCACAAGCCCGACGTGGCAGCAGGTCGTGACCTGCTCCTCATGCTGCCCGAGTTCGTCAAAACTCTCCCCGTAGTCGGAACTTCGCGCGAACCAGCGCAGTCCATTGTAGTACGGATGATTCTTCCGATAGTTCACGTAGATGCCGCCGTCTTCCGTCTCCTCCAGGGTGACTTCGTCCGAACCCGCGGGCAGGACAGCGCCCGCGCGCCACGTCTCGCCGTGATCATCGCTGTACACGAGGCCGCCCCGAACCCCTGGGGCCTGCCCTTCCTCGCCGGCCTTGAAGAGAAACGCCGCGATCACATGCCGCCCGGCGCGCGGGCCTCGAGCCAGCTGCACCCCATGCGACGAGTTGTTCACCCAGGCGACCCAGCCCTCCGCATTCGGCGCCGGGCGGACGAAGTAAGGCTCGGACCAGCTTTGACCCTCGTCTGAACTCCGCACGATCCAGAACCCCCCGCCCTGTTCGGCATACGGAGCGAAGTATCCCAGGCCGTTGCCCTCCGCCTGCGGGAGCTTCCAATACGTCACGAATAAATCGTTTGTGAAGCGGTCCGCCAAAATGGGGCCGAGGAAGGTGTTGACTCCCGATTCCGCGAACAGCACCTGCTGACGCGACCAGGTTCGGCCGCCGTCCTCACTGCGTGTCACCAGGACATTCGTCTCGTGGCCTCCATCGGCCAGGGAGCCCAACCGCTGCTGGCAGACCGCAATGACCGTGCCGCTGGGCGTGACGAGGATTCCAGGTATGCGGACCCCATATCCGTCAATCACGTGATGCGCCCACCCGGCATCGACGATCACGGGCCGTTCGGTCAGGAGGCGCCGCTGATCGACGGTCAGGCCCGACAGGTGGAGCATGACCTCCTCCTGTCCGCGCTGCCCCAGATAGATCTGCGCGCTCACGCTCTCGCTTGCCTGCCAATGCGTGGCCACGGCCTGGTTGAGCGTCTCGCCAACCCCCGGAAGTAATACGTCCACCGTCTCGAAAAACTCAGCGGGCACTGTTCGGCTCCTTCATCAAACCAGGAAGCACGTAGCCTGGCAGGGCTGGCGTTTGCTGATGCGCACGTCGACAGGAATGCAGGGGCATGCAATGGACGAATGCTCCAGACGCGCTATCGGCGCCCGGGGAAGGGAGTCCGGTCATTGCAGAACTCATCGCCACTGCGCCCGACTCTATGGCACCGCGCCACCGCTGGTCGGCGTCGCTTTAGACAGCTGGTTACTCGCGTAGCTTTCCTGGAGTTTCTGCCGATCGACATCGCTCAATCCGGCACCGTACCTGCCTTGCCGAATCATCTGCCGCTCACTCTTCATGTACTCGAATTCATCGCTCTCGGCGCACCCCGCAATCACCGTAGCCATCAATAGAGCAAGAGCCGCGCGCAAGACGTTCCTGGTTAATCTATTCATCGAGCACACAGCGGCACCCTCCGCAGCATCATCCGTGACCGCCGGATTCGCCAGCGCGGCACCAGACACGCCGAGAAGCTGGTGACCTGTGCGCGCATGTGTACGCCATCTGCCACGCGCGCCGACAAGCCCCGAGCTTCACAACGGGCGGGCCACCTATCTGGCTAGGCAAACAACCACTCCTGGTTGAAGCGAGCGACCGTGAGTTTTTCGCTATCTCGCATCTCGCCAACGGTGTATATGCACAGAACCGTCCCGTCCGCCGTCACGGCCAGATCAGAGTATCGACAGGGTCGTTCATCAATGAGTTTCGAAACCGGCCAGGTCCGTCCGCCGTCTCGGCTGACGCAGATCGTCATGTCCGCCCCGCCGGGGATCAGATGATGCACGCCCACGGGATACGAGAAGAGCAGCATGTCCGGATGGTTGTCAGCAGCCGAGCCGTGCCGAGCCAGTCCTACGTGGACGGGCCGGCCGCTCAGGTCCTCATGCTCACCAAGCTCATAGAAGGTCTGGCCGCCGTCCCGGCTGCGGGCGATCGTCCGTCCGTCCCTTCGGCAGGTGTTCCTCCGATAGCTGACGTAGATTTCGCCGCCCCAGGTTTCTACCAGTGCCACCTCGTCCGATCCCTCGGGGAGCACGGCGCCGACCGTCCAGGTCTCGCCATGATCGTCGCTGTACAGTAGCCCGCCACGCACGCCAGGTACTTCTCCGGGTTCGCCCTCTTTATAGAGAAAAGCCGGGATCAACAGCCGCCCCCGGTGCGGTCCGGCGACTAGCTGAATCCCGTGCACGCTGTTGTTGGGCCATCCGGTCCACCCATCAGGATTGGGCTTCGGGTCGACGTGCCGCGCCTCGGACCATGTCAATCCATCATCGGCGCTCTGGACGACCCAGAACCCGCCGCCCTGCTCGGCATAGGTGGCGAAGTAGCCAAGGTCGTCGACGATTCCGGCCGGCATGTTCCAACCGACAACGAAGAGCGTGCCTGCGATACGGTCCTCGACAATGGCACCAAGGAACGTGTATTTACCCTGCTCCGCATAGATCACCCGCTGCCGTGACCACGTCTTGCCGCCGTCCTCGCTGCGCGACATGAGGACATCGTTCTCGTGGCCGCCGTCACCCATTGACCCGTGGCGCCGCTGGCATACGGCGACCGCGCTCCCGGCGCCCGTGACTAGCAGGCCGGGAAGATGGACGCCGAAACCATCAAAGTCGTGGTAGTGAAGGTTCGTGAAGTCCATGGTGATCTTCGCGCGCGCCAGTTTTGCTCGTTCGGCGCGGTCCGTCCCAATCACCGCCACGAGCATCGCATCAGGGTCGCGGGTGCTAGTGTAAAAGTTGGCTGTCACTCCCAGGGTGTGCAACGCATCGGATTGCGGGCGTTCGGTCTGTTCGGATAGGCCTTCCTTGGCGGAAACCTCCGTCGGTGCCGCGGTTCGTTCCCAGTGATAGGCCGGCGCCTGAGTCAGCGTGTCGCCCTGACCGGGCAGGAACACATCAACGTATTCGAGAAACGGATCTTTCATCCGGGATCGCACTTTCTGGCGGCGGGGATCATGTCACGGTCGCCCGCCACCGCCGCCAGTCCCGCGCATCCTATCGATCAAGCGGGGCCGGCGACGGCAGCGTGCTGTTGACTAACGGCTGACGCGACCGGAGTCCAGATCCGCCTTGTACTTGGCCATCTGCACGCTGACGTCTTTCTCGGCGACCTCGACCGCCTCGTCGACCGATATGTCGCCAGCAAACAGCTTCTGAACGGGCCGAACCCACATGCCCTCGACTTCGCCGCGACCTGAGGGTGACCCAGGTACGTAAATGCCCCCCGGGCGCATCAGGCACTTCTCGTAAATCAGATACAGCTCCTCCATGCGCTCCGGCGGCGGCGCGACGGCGGCAGGGTTGTTCTGGACGCCGCGCCGACAGGGATAGAAGCCCCGGTCGATGCCGTTGCGGCCCTGGACCTCAGGACCCGCCATGAATATCGCGAAGTCGACCACTTGCTCTTCTGTGCCCGTGATCGTGGCCGTGGAGGCCACGATATGGGGCTGATCGACGTACTCGTTGTCGCCCGTTGACGTTGGGTGCGGCCCACGCGGTTTCGGGGCCTGCGCCCAGCGGAACCGATCCCCAATTCGAGTCAGGTTAAAGCCCGTGCTGCGGCCCCGCCCGTGGTCGTAGCCTTGCAACCCCGCATTGAACGGGTTGCCGTATTCGCCGCCAATCTCCTGCCGCGACTCCGATTTGAACTGCACATCGAAGGTGTGAATGTAGTCGTAGGCTCTCTGGAGCGATTCCCTCCCGGCGCCTTGGAAGTTGCCCAAGACCAAGTGCCCCTCCGGACCCACGACGTACTTCTGGAGCCCGTTAAAGCCCCAACACTGGTGCTGCATGCCCAAGATGCCCGAATTGAGTCCCCAAACGCCCGTCTCCTGGTTGCGGACCTTCATGGCGCCCTCGAGCATGTCGTCGTAGGACCAGCCATCCGTGGGCGCCGGAATGCCCGCGGCATCCAGGAGATCGACGTTGTAGACGAATGCCGCGATTCCAGCGCCCTGGTAGGGCATGCCGTACTGCGGCCCCCGCATCGTGTCGTCGTAGGGCAGCGGGCCGGGCGGCTCCTTGTTGTCCGTATACACCTCGCCTGAGAAGTGGTACTCGGCGGGCGTGAAGTCAGGATTCTTGGCTAGCAGATCGTTGATCTGAAGCCAGGTTCCGGCGTCAACCCACTGCTGGAACACCCTGTCGCTGAGCAGACTGATCTCGGAAAGAGTGCCGGCGACCGCCTGAATATTGATCTTTTCAGTGAATTGGTCCGGTTGCGCAATGAACTTGACGATCGTGTTTGGCTTGATTTGGTTGTAGCGATCAATCGCCCACTGCGTCGACTTGCCTCGAGGACCGGACGTATGGTCCGTTTCGAAGTTGAACTTCACCGTGCGGGCCTCTGGCTGCACCTCGATAACCTTCTCGACGATCTGGGTTACGACCCGGTCGACTGCAACTTCCTTGATCTGCGTCTGCGTCACAATCCTCTCGACCGGGACTTCCTTGATTTGCGTCTGCACCACTATCTTCTCGACCGGAACTTCCTTGATCACCTGCTGCGTGACGACTCTCTCCACGATCTGCGTCTCCCCGCAGGCCGCCAGTGCGGTCGCACCGGCTGCACCCACGGCCCCGGCAAGCAACCGGCGACGCGTGATCGTTGGTGACATAGTTACCCTCCCAGTCGGTTCGTCTTGCCAAAATTCCAATACGGAAGAAGTGTACCTTGACGGCGCGTCGTCACCAAACTGTCCGGCGGCGATCAGCGTCCGGGCTCCAGCAGAGCCGCAAGGTCGGACCAACCGAGCGCGACGACTTGCGTCTGCGCCGTCATGTATGGGTCCACGGCCCGACAACCCCGATTGGGAGCCCGAGGATCACCCGCACAAGCGCTTGGCTGAGCATCTGGCGCTTGGCTGGCCTCTCCATTAGCTATTAACGCCAACGGTCGGGCGCGGGTCCCCAGCGTGCCGATTTACCCCTCCAGACCTGCTAG
Source organism: Chloroflexota bacterium (assembly GCA_965263175.1). Classification (GTDB taxonomy): domain Bacteria; phylum Chloroflexota; class UBA11872; order UBA11872; family UBA11872; genus UBA11872. The sequence continues at coordinate 579,829 of OZ253587.1, read as the reverse complement.
CGTGAGAGTGGAGGTGGACGGGGCCGGGTGGTCCTCGCGGTCTTCAAAACCGTTGTGGGGCGCTGGTGAGCGTTCCAGGTGGGTTCGACTCCCATGCACCTCCGCCCAAGTGACCTGGCATTGGGCCAGATGGCTATGGCAAGAAGTGCCACTTCTTCGGGTCGCCAGCAATGGGGACCATCCGACGTCCGTCGCCGCCCTGCCTCCCCGGCGTGCCAAGCGTCGCGAGCCCCCTGAGCCTCCGCACATTCCACACGCAGCATTCAGTGCGGCCCGTTCGCGCGGGGGCAAGCCGCGATCTAGGCTTCGACTGCCTGGGCAGCGCGCGTCCCGGGTTATAGCGAGCGGGGCGCCCGATGCCTGTCGCCGGCGACTACGAGTGCTTCAGCGACGATTGGCGCCGCACAGACCCTGACCTTGTCTTCTTCCTGCCCACGCAGCCGCCGCAGTTCGTTGAGGCGGTGGATCACGTGCTGGTGGACCTGACGCCGGGCGGCGATCTGCTGGCCGTCTGGACCTACGGCGCCAAGGCGGACGCCTCGGACCAGACCGTGCGCTATGCGCGCAGCGAGGACGGCGGACGCACCTGGTCCGAGCCCGGCGAGTTCGATCCGCCGGGTCCGAAGTACGGTCAGGTGGCGTGCTTCGGGTTTCCGGTAATCAGCCGTACGGGCCGCATCTATGTCTTCTACAACAAGGGGACGGCCGCCGGTTTCGCCTATACGACCAGCTTCCTGCGCTGCAGCTACTCCGATGACGACGGCCGCACCTGGACGCCCGGCAAGGTGGACATTCCCTACCGGCGCACCATGCTCAGCCACCCCGACCCAAGCGTGGGCACCGACGCCATCGTGTGGCAGAAGCCGATCCGGGACGCGCGGGACCGCTTGCTCGTGGGATACACCGAGTGGTCCTCGCCGGCGGCGGGGCGGCCGCTGGTCGTGCGTAAGCCGGATGGCACGGTGAAGGTCTTCAACAGCGAGTGCCGCTGCCAGTTCATGCGTTTTGACAACATCGACGAGGGACCCGAGCCGCGGGACCTGCAGATCACCTGGCTGCCGGACAGCGAGGAGCTGATTTCGGCGCCGATCACCACGGACCCGGACGCGCCGGCGGACCTGTCGTTCTGCCAGGAACCGGCGGTGGCGCTGCTGCCTGACGACCGCCTGTTCACGGTGATGCGCACACGCAACGGGCAGATCTGGTACACGGTGTCGGACGACCACGGCCACTCGTGGCGGCCCACGGAGATGCTGCGCTTCAAGGACGCGGGCGCGCCAATGGAGAACCCGGTGTCGCCGGCGCCGCTCTACCGCCTGCGGGATGGCCGCTACCTGCAGCTGCTCCAGAATCACGATGGCTGGGGCTATGGGGCGAAGGGGCCAACGGACTCCACAACCACCAGGCGGCCGCAATTCATCTCCCTGGGTGAGTACCGTCCCGAGGCGCACCAGCCAATCTGGTTCAGCGACCCGCAACTGCTCTTCGACACGAACGGCGTCGGCGTGCCGCCGTTCTACCGTTCGTGGCTCTCGATGTACGCCAGCCTGACGGAGCGCAACGGCGAGCGGATCTTCTGGTACTCGGACCGCAAGCTGTTCGGGCTGGGGCGCTACATCACGGACGAGTTGCTGGCGGGGATGACGGTGCCGGAGCGACATGACGGGTCGTCGCGAGAAACCTACTCGTCTTGATCCTCACCGCCATCATGGGCCTTTTGGCTCAGGCGGCGGTAACCTCGACTCGTAGGCTTTGCCCCACGACCCGGAGTGCTTTCTGCACCTGGCTGACGTGGGAGCGGTGGTCCGGGTTGGCCAGCTTGCGCACGGCGGACTCGCTGATGCCCAGCCGGCGGGCAAGTTCAACGTTGGTGATGCGCTGCTCCCGCATCGCTGCATACAGGGCGAGCTTGGCCGCAACAACAGTCGGCACCGGAACCAACTCCTGGCCAGCAACCGCCTCGCTGGGTGCGGGGATGTCCCACTTCTCGTACACGTATCCGGCCAGGGCCGCGGCAAGGGCGTCTTCGGCCATGGCCAGAGCTTCGGCCTTGTCGCTACCGCCCGTGATGGCTTCCGGGACATCGGGAAAGGTGGCGACCAGACTTCCGTCTTCAGCGGGCGTGAGGACACAGGGGTAGGCGTAGATCATGGTTCAGAAGTCCTCGCGGTCGATATCCAACTGGCGCAGCATCGCGGCCACCAGGCCCCGCGACAACTCGCCTTGCTTGACCGTGGTAAAGCGGGAACCAACGTAGAGTCTTCCGTGACTGCCCTTGCCATGTGCTGGATCGAAGCTGAACGTTTGTCCCGTCTGGCGAGCATACCTCCGTGCACGCCTGATGAACTCACGGCTGGTCACAGGACCATGCTCGCACCTTTAAGTGCGAATGGCAATCGTGACCGGCGGGAAACCGGACCAATCACATCGATCCGTTCGATGATCCTCAAGCCAACACGGCGGTGACTCTGACCGAGCCTGGTGCTGTCGGCTAGAAGCACGACTTATCGGGGTCGCCGTCGATCGGTACCAGCTGGTAGCGGACGACCTCAGACGGGCCGGCCCGGTGTTCGGCGGCCAGCTGGCTAAATGCCTTCATGTGCGGCGCCGCCGCGTGCGCGGCCAGGGCTTCCTCCGACTCCCAGCGCTCGATTACGACCAGGGCGTCCGGATTGTCAATGCCCCGGTGATACGTGTAGTGCAGGCAACCATCTTCCTCGTGCACGTTGCGCACGTTGGCCTGCATCTTGCGGATCAGTTCGTCGGTGTGTCCCGGCTTGGGATGGATGGTGGCGACCACGGTGACTTCAGGCATTACGGCCCTCCCAGGCGGCGCGTGGGCGTGAACAGCGACGGCAGTGTAGGGGGTTGAGACATGCCCGGCGCGCCGGGGGTGAAGACGAGCAGTGGCGGGTGTGCAAAGAGCACACCCGTAGCCCGGCCGCGTCCGACGAGCTTGGCCGGGCTATACGCGGATCCCGGCTCCGAAACGCCTTCGTTACCGGTCGTAGAGGCGGACATTCGGCGCCATGGACAACTCGCGCGTCTCCGCTGTGCTCACGTCCACCACGGCGGGCTGCCCTTCGTTCACGGCGCGCAGGGCTCGCTGCAGGGCGGGCCGCAAGTCCCCGATGCCCGACACCGACTCCGCGTGGCATCCCAGCGCCGCAGCCACGCCGGCGTAGTCGCCGTGCAGCGTGGACGAACCAAACTTTTCGATCGACTCCGGGATGTTCTTGTCGTAGCCGCTGAAGATGGCGTCGTGCTTGATGACGCTGAGGATAGGCAGGTTTTCGCGGGCGGCCGTCTCCCAATCCATGCCGGTCATACCCACGGCCCCATCGCCCATGACGTTTACGACGGTCTTGTCGGGGTTCGCCATCTTGGCGCCCATGGCCAAGCCGATGGAAAACCCGAGCTGGGAGGACTGCCCCCAGCCGAGGTAGCTGCGTGGCGCCGTGGACTGGTAAAACACGCTCTGGATGTCACGGGACGCGCCGGACTCGTGCGTGATCATGCTCGTGTCCGGGTCCAGCAGGCTCCAGAGTTCGCGCAGCATGCGGTAGCCGTTGATCGGCTCGGAGTCGTCGTTGAAGTGCGCGGCGAAGTCCGCGTGCCAGTTGCGCTTCATGACGGCGATATCGGCGGCGGTCTGCTGGCGTTCGGCCTCGCGTCCGTCGCCGACGCGCCGGCGTAGCTCATCGGCGAGTTGGCGCAGGAACAGTTTGGCGTCGGCCAGGATGGGAACGGCCGTCGCGTAGCTCTTGTTCAGGTCCACCGAGTCGTTGGTGGCGTGAATGATGGTCTTGCCCTCGGGCAGGTCGGGCGTGAACGACATGCGGCTGAGGCTGGATCCGACCACCAGAACCGTGTCGGCCGTCTCCAGGTAGTGGGCGGCCATGGCCGTACGGACGTAAGCGCCCACGCCGGCCGAGAGTTCGTGCTTCTCGGAAATGACGCTCTTACCTTGCAGGGTGCTCATTACCGGTGCGCCCAGCAACTCGGCAACTTCCTGCAATTCGGCCGAAGCCTCCGCGTAAAGAACGCCTTGACCGGCCCAAATCAGGACGGAACCGGCTCTTAGCAGCAGATCCGCGGCCTCCGATACCGCGCCGCTGTCGGCGGCCGACCGAGCGGGACGGATCGGCGTGTAGTCCAGCGGTCCGGCGAACTCTTCCGCGCAGACTTCCACTGGCATCTCCAGCATCACGGGACCGGGACGGCCTGACCGCAGAGCCGTGAAGGCCATGCGTGCCCGCTGCGGCACCTCGGCCGCCGAGCCCACGACGGCCCCATGGCGAATGGTGGCTTCGTAGTTACGGACACCCTCGAAGGTCGGCGGGATGGCGGCCTTGGGCATGCCGGGGTGGCCGGGCACGAACAGCACCGGCGTGGAGTCGGTGTAGGAGTGCGCGATGGCGGCAAAGGCGTTTTCCACGCCAGCCGACTGCTGGACGGTCCAGGTCCCGATCTCGCGCCCATTCGTCGAGCGGGAGACGCCGTCGGCCATGTTGCCGGCCACCCGTTCCTGCCGAGCTAGCAGGATGCGGAGGTCGGCGCGGGCCAAGGCTTCCATGACGGGCGTGTAGGGGAAGCAGAACACCTGCTTCACGCCTTCGGCTTTGAGGATGTGGGCCAGGGCATCGGCGCCAGTCACGTCGTTTGTCCTTCCGCGCACGCGTTTCCAAGCGGGAGCGCCCCTACGGTGGCACGCCGAACCTGACACGGCAACCGGCGCCTACCAACGACCGACCAGGGCTGGCGTAAGCTCGCACGCATGATCATGGGAAGCCACTGGTGCCGCACGCTGGCGGCCAGCGTGCTGGCGTTCGGTGTCGTGCTGGCCGCGTCGTTCTTCCTGATAGAGAACGTACGGGCCGCCGGCGCCGTCCTCGTAGCGGCAATCGTCGCACTGGCCGCGTATCTGGCCCTCAACGCGCCAAACCCAGCGGAGCAGCGCGGACAGTCCACTGGCGTGCTGTTGGTCAGCAGCGCGCTGGCAATCGTCGTAGGCATCGCGGGATTCGCCGCGGCCATCCTGCTGGTGGCGCTCAGCCGAACCTAGTCAAAACAAGCAGAAAAAAAGCCAAGCCAAGGCCGCATTTTGTCCGTCAGTTTGGGATAGACTTCCGGGAACTTCGACCCCGACATACCGCTATGCACCTCACAGCCCAACAACTGGCCGACTTCAACCGCGACGGCTACGTCGTGGCGCGCAACATCTTGTCGCCCTCCGAGGACCTGCAGCCGGTCATGGACGAATACGCCGCGGTGCTGGACCGGGTGGCCGCCCGGATGCACCAGAACGGCGAGATTTCCAGCACCTACGCCGAGCTGCCTTTTGAACGGCGCACCATCGCCATCACGCGCGAAGCCGGGCTGCTGAACCCGCAGCCGTTCGACATCACAATTCCCATAAACACCGCCCATCTGCACCCGGACACCGAGTACCACTTCGGCCCGGCCGTGTTTGCCCTGCTGCGCAGCAAGCGGCTGCTGGATGCCGTGGAATCCCTGATCGGGCCGGAGATCACCTCCAACCCCGTCCAGCACGTGCGGATCAAGCCGCCGGAGCGCTATGTCACGCAGCGCGCGAACACCGGCCTGGTCACCACCACCGGCTGGCACCAGGACAACGGCGTGGTCCACGAAGAGGCCGACGACACCGACATGCTGACCGTGTGGCTGGCGTTGACCGAAGCCACCGAGCGCAACGGCTGCATGATGGTGGTGCCCGGCAGCTACCACGAGGGCCTGCAACTGCACTGCACCTTGCCCAACGAGCGGGGGCTGAAGGCCACCACCATCCCCATGCAACTGATCCCCAAAGAGCGCGTGCGGCCGCTGCCGATGTCGCCAGGCGACGTGCTGTTCATGCACCGCCGCTGCATGCACGCCTCGCTGACCAACCACAGCGACGACGTGCGCTGGAGCTTTGACCTGCGCTATAACCCAACCGGCCAGTCCACCGGCCGCACGTATCTCCCCAGCTTCGTGGCGCGCAGCCGTGCGAACCCGGAGTCGGAGCTGCGCGACGCCGCGGCCTGGGAGCAGCTGTGGGTGGACACCCACCACCGGCTGATGTCGGCTGAGGCGGAGCCGATCCTGGCGCATCGCTGGGACAACAGCCACGAGCTCTGCGCCTGAGTCGACAGATCTGACCGCCAGGCGCGGTCACTTACGAGGTATCTAGGGCGTCGGGTCGTCTCCGCACGACAGCGTTTCGCGCCAGACGGCGGCGACTCGCTCTCGCAGTGCATCCATGTCGGCGCGGTTGTCGATTCGCCAGACCGGGCGTCGGGGACGTCGAGCAATGAACAAGCGTTCTTTGTCATCGGCGCTTGATTGAACGGCCAGGCGGCGGCGCGCCTCGGCGGCAGAGATTCGACCCGTGGCCGCTGCGCGCTCGACCTGAAGTTCGGGCGACGCCACCACGATCCATAGCGCGTCCAGGCGCTCGGCGCTCGGGCCCTCCACCACCTTGATCGCTTCGATGACCGTGGCCGGTGCCGCAGTCGGTTCCGCCAGCAGCTCCGCCGTGCGCTGTCCCACCTGCGGATACACGAGTTCTTCCAAACGCGCCAGGGCGGTCTGATCGTTGAATACGATCCGCGCGAGCGCCGTCCGGTCGGGCCGGCCGTCCAGCATGACCGCGGCGCCAAAGGCGCCCTGGATGCTGGCCGCGAGTTCGGGATCATTCGCCAACAGGTCGCGCACCGTCTGATCCGAATCGATCACTCGCGCGCCGAGCTGACCTGCGATCCGCCCGACGGTTGACTTGCCGGCGCCCAGATTCCCGGTAAGACCGATGACTAGGTGGCGGTGCGGCGTCATCGCATGACTCCCCTGCCAGCAGTCCCGCGTTCTCCTGGAGCATACGGCGGCTATTGGATGCTGCGACGCGTGCGCGTATGCTTGACCCACGCACACACGTGCCTTCGGGGCAGGGTGATCCCGGCGCCAGCGCCGGGAAATTCCCGACCGGCGGTGAGGCCTATGGCCAAGCCCGCGAGCCGGCGAACGCTGGCTGATCCGGTGCGAATCCGGAGCCGACGGTACAGTCCGGAAGGGAGAAGGCGCCGTGGGCGTGCTCCGCGTGCACGCCTGCGCCCCGGCGGTTTGACGCGTCGGGAGCCGCGACGTGACGACCGCCCTGAGCGAGCGCCGCAGCACCGACGCCCCTACAACCCGCCAAGCCGCCATGGCTCGCGCCCTGGAACTCGCTCGGCGGGCGAGGGGGCGAACGCATCCAAACCCACCAGTCGGCGCCGTGGTCGTTGGCGACGATGGGACCATCCTCGGCGAGGGCGCCACCCAGCCGGCTGGCGGCAGCCACGCCGAGGTCATGGCTCTGCGCGGGGCCGGACCTAGCGCCAGGGGAGCCTCGCTGGTCGTCACGCTCGAGCCATGCAACCACCACGGTCGCACCCCGCCATGTACGCAGGCGATCTTGCAGGCCGGAGTCCGCTCGGTAGCCGTCGCGGTACGAGACGCCAACCCGGCCGTTCGCGGCGGCGGCGCGGACTATCTGCGCCAGCAGGGACTGAAGGTCACGATCGGGACGGGCGCACAAGAGGCCGCAGCCCTCGCGCAAGGCCACTTCAAGCTCGCTGAAACCGGCCGACCGTACGTCACCGCCAAGTGGGCCATGACTCAGGACGGCAAGGTCGCCAAGCCCGCCGGCGGAGGTCAGATAACCGGCGACGCCGCCTGGCGGCGAGTCCATGCAATGCGCGATGCCGCCGACGCGATCATCACCGGCGTCGAGTCGATTCTGGTCGACGACTCCCGCCTCACTGTACGACCGGCGCCCGGCGACGGCCGGCAGCCTGTGCGCGTGGTCTTCGACTCGCAAGCACGCACCGACCCATCAGCCCGTGTTATTTGTTCCGACGGCAACGCGCTGATCGTGACGACCACGGCCGCACCGACGAATCGAATTCGCCGCCTCGAAAAGGCCGGAGCCGTCGTGCTCAGCTGTGCCGCCGACGCAGCGGGCCGCGTCAACGTCAAGGCGGCGTTGGACGCCCTAGGCAGGCGTGGACTGACGACCGTTCTGCTCGAAGCCGGACCAACTCTGACCGGCGCGTTTCTGGCCGCCGACGCCATCGACAGCCTGGCGGTCTTTGTCGCGCCCTGGACCATGGGCGACGGGCTTGCAGCCGCTGCTGACGTCGACAGCCTTCGCCCTCTGATGCTGGACCGTCCGCGCATCAGCGAGATCGGGCAGGACACCCTGATCGAGGGTGTCCTACACCGCTACGGACCGGTGGTGGCCTGACGTGTTTACGGGCATCGTCGAGGACCTTGGACGTGTGATCCGTGTGGAGGACTCCGAAGGTCTGCGCCGGTTCACGCTTCGGTCGGACGTCTGCGCCGACGGCGTGCGTGTCGGCGACTCCATCGCCGTCAACGGTGTCTGTCTGACTGCCGTCAACGTGGCGGCCAACGAGGTTTCAGTGGAGGCCATTCCCGAAACCCTGCGCCTGACCAATCTCGGGCAGCTCGTCGCCAAATCTCCCGTAAACCTTGAGCGCCCGCTGGCGTATGGCGACCGCATGGGCGGCCACTACGTGCAGGGCCACGTGGACGCTACCGCCGAACTGATCGAACGGCGACCCGACGGCGACTCCGAACTGGTGCGGTTTGCCGTGCCTCCCGACCTCATGCGCTACATCGTTTTCAAGGGCTTCGTGGCGCTGGACGGCGTGAGCCTTACCGTGGTTGACCCCGGCGAGACGACCTTCTCAGTGGCCCTGATCCCGCACACGCTGCGGTTAGTCACCCTGGGCGCGGCGCCCATCGGCTACCGGGCGAACCTGGAAGTCGACATCCTGGCCAAGTACGGACGCGTGCCGGAGTCCGAGAAAGCGAGCGGCCCCTCCATAGCGCATTTGCGGGCGGCCGGGTACAGGCTGGACGAGTCACGATGACCCGCGATGCGGTGGCGACATCAATTGCCTGCATCCGGAACGGCGGCATTGTTGCGGTCGTCGACGACGGCCTGGCGCAGCCGGACGTCGATCTCGTGGCAGCCGGCGAGAACCTGGAAGCCCGAAGGCTGCAACGCCTGCGAGATCTCGGCAACGGCGAGGTATATGCGCCCGCCGCTACGCGGCGGCTCAACGAACTTGGCCTGTCGGAGCAGCCGCCGGAGCCCGGAGACCCGCTAGCGCGACGGCCGGCACTGGCCACCTCCGTGGGACTGGCCGACGCGTCCGCGGTATCAGACGACGAGGAGACAGCCGCCGTGGTTCGGGCCCTGGCCTCCGATCGCAATGGCGCCGATTTCCGGTCGCCCGGTCCGGTCACGCCAATCCGGGCCCGCGAAGGCGGCGTGCTGCGGCGGCTGGGACACACCGAGGCAGCGGTCGACCTGGCCGTGCTGGCCGGATTTGCGCCCGTGGCTGTGTTGACACACGTTGACACGCCGGATCCCGCGGTATTTGAGCAACCCTCGCTGACCACCGGTCCGGGTGAGCCTCCCATCCCGGTAGTGCGCATCAGCCAGATCGTTCACCACCGGCGGGCCAACGAGCGGGTGGTGTACCGCGTGGCTGCCGCGCAATTGCCGACGGCGCATGGCGCGTTCCAGGCCGTCGCTTTTCACGACACCACAACCCGCGAAGACCACGTGGCGCTGACCCTGGGCGACTTGGCCGGCGATTCGCCGCCGCTGGTACGGGTGCACTCCGAGTGCCTGACCGGCGACGTGTTCGGCTCGATGCGCTGCGACTGCGGCGACCAGCTGGCCGCGGCCCTGGCGCGGATTTCGGACGAGGGTCGGGGCGTGGTGTTGTACATGCGGCAGGAAGGGCGCGGCATTGGACTGGCGAATAAGTTGCGGACCTACGAACTGCAAGATCGGGGGCTGGACACTGTGGATGCCAATCGACATCTGGGATTCGCCGCGGACCTGCGCGACTACGGCGTGGGCGCGCAGATCCTGCGCGAGCTTGGGATCACCGACCTGCGTCTGCTCACCAACAACCCCAAGAAGACCGCGGGCTTTAGGGCTTACGGTCTGAAGGTGGTGGAGCAGCTGGCGCTGGCGGTGGAGCCGGGCGCGCATAACCGGCGCTACCTGGAGACGAAGCGCGCACGAATGGGGCATGAACTGTGAGTGAGCAAGAGAACGGAGCGCGGGTGATCGATCCGCCGCTGGATGGCAAGGGACTGCGCGTGGGCATCGCGGCCGCGCGCTTCAACGAGTTCTTCGTGGGACACCTGCTGGAGGCTTGTCAGCGCGAGTTGCGGCGTCATGGCGTGGCTGAGGGCGACCAGACCATTGCCTGGGTTCCCGGCTCGTTTGAGTTGCCGGTGGCGGCGCGGGAGTTGATCGAGGCCGAGAAGCCGGATGTGGTGATCTGCCTGGGTTGCATCATCCGAGGGGAGACGACGCATTACGACCATGTAGCGCAGGAGTCGGCGCGGGGGATTGCGCAGGTGGCGCTGAACGGTGAGACGCCGGTGATTTATGGGATTGTGACGGCGGAGACGGTGGAGCAGGCGATCAACCGCTGCGGCGGCAAGTTCGGCAACCGCGGCGGCGACGCCGCCCTGGCGGCCATCGCCATGGTGCGGAGCCTGAAGGAGATTCGCGGGGTCTAGCCGGGGAAGTCCTCGAAGGCCGCGGCGGCCGCCTGGATGTCCGAGGCGTTGTTGAAGGCGTGGAAGGACAGGCGCACGGCGGTTTTGCCGTCGGCGGCGCGGCAGAGGACGCGGTGGGCGTGGAGGCAGTAGTCGGCCAGCGGGGTTCCGGAGACGCCTTCCAGGCCGACCGTGAAGATCCCTGAACGGGCGTCGCCTTGCTCGGGTGTGCGGATGCGGGCGCCGGGAAGGTCGCTGAAGACGCCGCGGGCTTCGGCCGCGAGCGCCGCGCTGTGCTGCTGGATGGCTTCCATGCCCAACTCGCTCAGCAGTTGGATCGAGGCTCGCCAGGCGGCGAAGAGCGCGTAGGGGCGAGCGCCGAATTCGTAGCGTTGGGCGTTTTCGTGCAGGCGGGCCTGGCCCGGCGGGAAGCTGTACTCGGTTACCGCGCCGGATCCGCTGCCCCAGGGATGCAGGCGTTCCTGGGCGTCGCGACGGACGTACATGGCGCCGATGCCGTAGGCGCCCATGCTCCACTTGAAGGCGGGGAAGGCCATGACGTCGCAGCCAAGCTGACGAACGTCGACGGGGCGCGCGCCGAAGGACTGGGCGGCGTCCACCACGGTGACGATTCCTCGCTCGCGGGCCAGCGCCGAGACCCCGTCGACGGGAAGCACGATGCCGCGTTCGGTGGTGACGTGGCTGAGGCAGATCGCGCGGGTGTTGGGGGTCATGGCCTGTTCCATGTCGCGCAGGAAGGCCTGGTCGTCGCCGTTGGCTTCGATGGCGACGAGTTCCAGACCGAGACGATCGCGGAGCGTGAGCCAGGCCAGGTAGCCGCTGGGGTGCTCGGCGGCGGTGAGGATGACGCGGTCGCCGGGCTGCAACTGAAGCGCGACGGCCACGAAGGAAACGGCTTCCGAGACGGCGCGGATGAGCGCGATCTCGTCGGAATCGGCGTTGAGCAGCGCGGCGATTTCGCCTCGCAGGGCAGCCAGTTCGGCGTTGTAGATCTCGCGCAGGTCGGGGTTGGTGGAGGTCATGACCGCTTCGCGGTCGTAGAAGGACTGCTGAAGGTTGAGCGTGGCCTGCGGGGTTGGGGCAACGCCGCCGGAGTTCAGGCAGACGTAGTGGCGGATGGCCGGGATTGCCTCCCGCAACTCGGCGAACGCGCCGGTGTCAGCCATGGGTCGGGGGCACGTCAATCCAGCGACGTGTGCGGGCCGCTTCAAGAGCACAGTCGATGACTTCCTGGGTTCGCAGTCCGTCCATGAGCGTGGGTGGCACGTCGCGGTCCTCCCGGATGGAGTCCGCGAAGCCGCGCATCATGCGCTCGCCGAAGAAGGCCAGGATGCCGGCGTGGTCGGCGTCGTCCAGTGGCAGGCCCGGATCGACCAGTTCGGGCTCGTGGCCCACCCGGTTGATCGTGGCCTGCAGGACGCAGTCGGTCAGGACGCCGGCCTCCGTGCCGTTGATCAGGAAGCTGCTGCGTCCCAGCGGCAAATGCGAGTCCACGGCGCCGACGCGACTGGTCGAAATCGTGCCGTGGGCGCCGCTGGCGAAGCGGACGCTCAGCACCGCGTCGTCGTCGAGCGTGAGCGGGACCTCGGCGCCGGTTTCGGGATCGAGGGCGTGCGGTCTGACGGTGGCCAGGTCGGCGGATACGGCGGTGATCGGACCCGCCAGGTGCTGGGCCAGGTCGAGCATGTGGCTGCCCAGGTCACCCAGGACGCCGCTGCGACCGCGGGTTGGGTCGTAGCGCCACTCCATGACGGGAACGTCGCCCAGCAGGCGTCGGTTGAAGCGCTGGGCATGCACGCTGACGAGTTGGCCCAGCTCGCCGGCCTGGACCATGGCGGCGATTCGTTCGACCAAGGGGTTCCAGCGAAGGGTGAAGCCGACGCCGGTCCGAACGCCGGCCGCCATGGCTGCCATGTACATGTCGCGGGCCTGCATGGCGTCGAGGGCGATGGGCTTTTCGACGAAGACGTGCTTGCCGGCGGCGATGCAGGCCATGGCTTGCGGGTAGTGCTGGTCGTCCGGTGACGTGATCACGACGGCGTCAACGGACGGGTCGGCCAGCAAGGCGTGCTCGTCGGGATAGACGGAGGGGACGCCGTGGGCGGCGGCGACTGCGGATGCGCGTTCGCGGTTGGGGCCGGCGATGGCGGTGACGCGGGCGTTGGGGACCTGGCCGAGGCCGGCCAGGTGGGCGGCGGCCATGAAGCCGTAGCCGAGCATGCCAACGCCGACGGTTTCAGGCACCGGTGGACTCCTCAAACGCGGCGGCGGCCACCGCCAGCATATGACGGCAGGCGCGCCCGAGTTCGGCGTCGATCGCGTCAGCACCGGAGACGTCGACGCGTTCGTTGGTCAGGGTGCCGTTGAAGCCGGCTGCGGCGAGCTTGGCCAGCACGGCCTGGTGGTCGATGTCGCCGTCGCCGGGGGTGACGAAGACGGGCGCGCCTCGGGGGCCGACGTGGTCTTTCATGATGAGCTGGCGACAGAGACCGACCACCGGGGTGATGTCCTCGACGGGGTCCAGGCCCTCGTAGTAGTGGACGTTGCCGGTGTCGTAGCAGACACCGACGGCTGGCGACTGGAAGCGGTCGTGCAGTTCGCGCAGGGCGGTGCCGTGCCTGCCGACGCCGGTGTGGGGCTTGGGCAGCAGCAGGACGCCGGCGTCCTCGGCGGCGCGGACGCCGGGTTCGAAGGCGGCGTAGAAACCGTCAACCTCGGCCTGCCAGGCCGGGCCGCTCCTGGGGTGGTCGGGAAACCCGGCGGGGCCGTACTCGTAGGGACCCCAGCAGACGAGAGTCGGGACGCCGGCTTCGGCGGCGAGTTCGATGGCCTTGAGGAAGTGTTCGGGTTCGCCGGGGTCCGAGGTGACGCCGCCGTGGGACTTGTGGTCGATCTGGAGTCCGGCGTCGAGGGCCGGCTGCACGGCGGCTCGGGCCGCCGCGGCGTCGGCGCCCTCGACCCAGACCGGACCTTCGTCATGCCGGTCGTAGAGGCCGACGTGGGTGAAGCCGGCGCGGGCGATTCCGGCGTAGGCGCGGCGGCGGGAGAGGCCGTCGCGGGCGTAGGGGATGGTGAGGGCGGCGAGCCGGTAGGACATGGGTCGATGAAGCTCCCGGACGGGGATGGCGTCAATCGTGCCGTGGTGGGGTGGGCTGTCAACCGAGATTGGGGAGTATCCGACTTTCGGGCGGCGCGGTTTGTGGGGTACTCGCGCCCGCCGGCCGGGAACCCCTTGGGGGGGTTCCCGGCCGGCGGGCGCGAGGTTGGGCGGATTTTTGGGACGGGCTGCGGGTGGGAGGAAGGAGTGAGGGGAGAGCAGTGAGGAGTGAGAGACGGAGGAGCGGGGGGGTGGGGGTTGGGGGACGAACGGGGTGGCAGGTTGCGGCCGGGTGTGGTGGTTGCTGCTGGGTCCCGGCTGCGGACGCCGGGATGACGGGATGAGGAAGGAGTGAGGGAAGAGAAGTGAGCAGTGAGATTGGAAAGAGTGAGGGCAGAGGGGTGAGAAGTGAGAATGGGGATCGCGGGCAGGGGCCGGACACGGGGAAGTGGAGACATTGAAGAAGCGGCGAGAGGAGGAGGGCGAGGGAGGCGACAGGCATTGGGGATTGGGTTGCGGGGCTTACTCGGACAGTGTACACTTTCTGGGGACGGGTGGCAAGTCGGTAGCGATTGGGAGCGGAGGAGTGCTACGAACAGCGGGGCGTGGTCGAAGGCTAGGAGTCCCTCGCCTTGACTGCGGTATCGGGGTAGCGTGACCCCGCATGGCTGGAACGGTTGACTGGCGGTCGTGAAGCGTTTTCCGAGCATCGTTGAGACGTACCTGGGGGACCTGCGGCGCATTGGGGCTTCCGGTGGGGCGACGGGTGAGCGGTCGGGGTATGGGCCGCTGGCGAATCTGCTCAACGACGTGGGCGCTGGGCTGAAACCCAAGGTGTTCTGCGTCAGCGAACTGGTCGATCAGGGGGCCGGGCATCCGGACTTTGGGCTGTACGCGGCGAAGCAGGTGCAGCGTGGGGGCAAGCCACGAGAGGGCCAACTGCCCGAACACGGCGTGGTGGAGGTGAAGTCGGCGCAGGACGACGCGTGGCTGACAGCGGAGAGGGCGCAGGTAAGCCGCTACTGGAAGCGCTACCGGCAGGTGCTGGTGACGAACTACCGCGACTTCCTGCTGGTGGGCGAGGATACGAACGGGAACCCGGCCGGACTGGAGAGCTTTCGGCTGGCGGCGGATACGGAGGACTTCGAGCGGCAGTTGGAGAATCCGCGGGCGTTTGCGGGGCGGGTCGGCGTGGGGTTGGGCGAGTACCTGCGGCGGGTGCTATCGCACAGAGCGCGGCTGGCGGAACCGCGGGATCTGGCCGAATTGCTGGCCTCGCACGCAAGGGACGCGCTGGCACGGGTGGAGGCTGCCGAGACCGATTCGGCGGATGGGGCCTCCCCGTTGGCGACGGTGCGGGCCGCACTGGAAGCGGCGCTTGGCGTGCAGTTCAAGGGCGATAGGGGCGCGCGCTTCTTCAGGTCAACGCTGGTGCAGACTCTGTTCTACGGCGTCTTCTCCGCTTGGGTGTTGTGGGCACGACAGACGCCGCCGCCGAGAGGCACGTTCAACTGGCACGAGGCCGTCTGGCACCTGCGCGCGCCAGTGCTACGGGCGCTGTTCCAGCAGCTCTCGGATCCGGGCCGCTTGCAGCCGCTGGGCCTGGTGGAGGTGCTGGACTGGACAGCGTCCGCGCTGAACCGGGTGGAGCGGGAGGCCTTCTTCGCGCGCTTCAGCGAGGGTCAGGCGGTGCCGTACTTCTACGAGCCGTTCCTGCAAGCCTTCGACCCGGCGCTGCGCAAGCAACTGGGTGTCTGGTACACGCCGCCGGAGGTGGTGCGCTACATGGTGGCGCGGGTGGACCGGGCGCTGAAGGACGACCTGGGCATCGCCGAGGGGCTGGCCGCCGAGAACGTGTACGTGCTGGACCCGTGCTGCGGCACGGGGGCGTACCTGGCCGAGACGCTGCGGCGGATTGCCGACAACCTGCAAGGCCAAGGGCTGGGCGCGCTGACCGGGGCGCGGGTCAAGCAGGCGGCGACGGAGCGGGTGTTCGGGTTCGAGATCATGCCGGCGCCGTTCGTGGTGGCGCACTTGCAGGTCGGCCTGACCATGCAGGACCTGGACGCGCCGCTGGCGGAGTACGGGGCCGAACGGGCGGGAATCTTCCTGACCAACGCCCTGACGGGCTGGGAACCGCAGGCGCAGAAACCACTGCCGTTTCCCGAACTGGAGGAGGAACGGGACCGGGCCGAACGGGTGAAGCAGGACGCCCCGATCCTGGTGATCCTGGGGAATCCGCCGTACAACGGGTTTGCGGGGATGGCGGTGGACGAGGAACGGGACCTCTCGACGGCCTACCGCAGGACACGGCGCGTGCGTCGGCCGGAGGGCCAAGGCCTGAACGACCTGTACGTGCGGTTTTTCCGCATGGCCGAACGGCGGATCGCCGAGAAGACCGGACAGGGCGTGGTCTGCTTCATCTCCAACTATTCGTGGCTGGATAGCTTGTCGTGTCCGGGGATGCGGGAGCGTTACCTGGAGGCCTTTGACGTCATTCGGATCGACAATCTGAACGGCGACAGGTACCGGACCGGCAAGGTGTCGCCCGACGGCTCGCCGGATCCCAGCATCTTCTCGACGCCTGACGATCCGGTGGGCATCCAGGTGGGAACCGCGGTCGCCACGCTGGTTCGCAAGGCCGAGCACACGCCCGCGCCGGACGTGCAGTTCCGCAACCTGTGGGGGCAAGCGAAGCTGGAGACGCTGACGGAAACGGCGGAAGTCCAGCCGGACGCGCTTTACCACGCGATCGAGCCGGTGCTGCCGCTGGGGCTGCCGTTTGCGCCGGTGGCCGTAAGTCAGGACTGGTTCGATTGGCCGGCGCTGCCGGAGTTGTTTCCCACGTCGTTTCCCGGGGTGAAGACCAGCCGCGACGCTTTCCTGGTTGATACCGACCTGGACCGGCTGCGGGCGCGCGTCGCCGATTACTTCGATCCTGACCTGAGCCATGCGGAGATCGCGCGGCGCTATCCAGTGTCCATGCGTAATACCAGTGGTCTCACCGCCTCAGTCGTGCGCGACGCGCTGTTGACACGCGGCGGTCCGAAGGAACGCGGCTTCGTCCGCTACGCCTATCGGCCGTTCGATACCCGCTGGCTGTACTGGGAAGCCGATGGCGGGTTGCTTGATCGTCCCCGATCCGAATACCAGCCGCATGTCTTCGCGGGGAACCTGTGGCTCGAAAGCCGCGAACGCGAGGCGAAAGACGACTTCTCGCGGGGAACGCTGACCCAGCACCTCGCCGACAATTTCGGAAACGGGCTGTCGAGCTTCTTTCCCATATTTCTGAGCGAAGACTCCCTGGGCGCCGACGGATCCGGTGCGCGGCGTCATAACTTGTCAGCGGCCGCCCGCCGCTACCTGGAACGCCTGAATCTAAACGTTGAGGACCTCTTCCACCACGCGCTGGAAGTGCTGCACGACCCCGCCTACCGGCAAGCGAATGCGGGTGCGCTGCGCATGGAATGGCCGCGCATTCCGCTGCCGTGCTGGTCCGAGCTTTCAGCCCCGGTTTACTTACCCATAGGGGTAGCTTTGGCGGACGCTCACCAAGAAGGATCTGACCCGGCAAGCACAGCACCTCCGCTGACGGGTGGACGCGACGTGGCCGACCCTCACCCCAGCCCTCTCCCTGCCAGAGACCTTTGCGTAACCCGGGGTGGGTTGCCCGGAAGACCCTCACCCCAACCCTCTCCCACAGGGAGAGGGAGCAAGAGCGGCCCGCACCTTCGAGGACGCGGGGCGTTGTGCAAAGGTCTCCGAGGAGAGGGAGCAAGAGCGGGCCGCACCTTCGCGGACGAAGGGCGTTGTGCAAAGGTCTCCACAGGGAGAGGGAGCAAGAGCGGCCGCACCTTCGCGGACGCGGGGCGTTGTGCAAAGGTCTCTGCCAGGGAGAGGGAGAAAGAGCCGCGCATAGTGAAAACTCAAGGCACGGACGCCAAGGCCGAAGCGGCGGCCGAGGCGCTGGCCGCCACTGTCGCTCGTGGCCGGGAGCTGGCAGCGTTGCTTGACCCCGAGACTCCGGTTCCCGGCGTCACCACCGGCCAGCTGCGCCCCGAGATCGCCGCCATCGCCGTGCCCGCCACCGCGCACGGCCGCAACATGTTCGGCGACGACTTTGGGCTGACGGCTGGCTGGGGACACTTCGGGTCGGGCCAAGCCGTGATGCCGGGGCAGGGCCGCGCGGTGGAGCGGGCGTACACGGGGTCGGAGCGCGTTGCCCTAGGTGCCGACCTAGAGACCCTGGGTGAGACGACCCATGACATTTACCTGAACGACAAGACTTACTGGCGCAATGTTCCGGCCAACGTGTGGAACTACCGGCTGGGAGGCTACCAGGTGCTGAAGAAATGGCTTTCGTATCGGGAGCGGAAGGTGATGGGAAGGGCGCTGAAGGTGGAAGAGGTGGGGTATTTCAGTGAAACGACGCGGCGGATTGGGGCTATACTGTCGATAACCAGCAGCGAGTAATGACGATGCATGGACCGCAAACAAAGATCGATTCAATCAGCATCAAAGGGTTCCGGTCACTGGCTGATGTTTCGGTATCCGACCTTCCAGACGTTGCTGTCATGATTGGGGCCAACGGTTCCGGCAAGTCGAACATCATCCAATTCTTCGAGATGCTGAGTTGGATGTTGAAGTTACGACGACTCGCTGAGTTCGTAGCGCTGAACGGTAGAGCAGACGATCAGTTATTCGGTGGTAACAAAACAACGTCACGCATTGAAGCTACTGTGGGCCTGCGAACAGGAGTTAAAACGTGCAACTATAGCTTTTCCCTGACCTTCGCTCGGCCAGACGATTTAACCGTTGGCCCTCAAACGATACTGTGGGGCAAGGATGGCGAAGAGCTAAACGCGTGGCATATAAGTTCACGAGGACGAAGCGAAGCCGGCATCATTGAAGATCTGCAAGACGCCAGAAAGGCACCATCTTCTGGTGGAAACGCCCTGACCATGATTAGATTGCTTACAGATATACAAGCATATCACTTTCACGACACTTCAGACACTGCTAACATGAAGATAAGCTGGGATATCAGCGACAACCACCACCTGCACAGTCATGGCGGGAATCTGGCAGCCATCCTACATCGGCTCGAGCATGAGGACGTCCGTCGATTCGACCTCATCTGCCGCCATATCGGACGTGTTCTGCCTGGGTTCGACCGATTCGTAATCGAAGAAAGCTACGGAAAGGTCCTGCTGCGTTGGAAAGCGAAGTGGACCGACAAGACCTTTGGCGCTCACCTGACGTCCGACGGGTCACTGAGGTTCTTTGCGCTGGTCACATTACTCAACCTCCCATCGGAAATGCTGCCTAGCGTGATTCTGCTGGACGAGCCGGAGCTGGGTCTGCATCCGGCAGCCATCGGCCTTGTCGCCGGAATGATTGAGCAGTTGTCGCATGACAAGCAGATCATCGTAGCGACCCAGTCACCATTGCTGGTGGATGAGTTCGAGCTCGACGAGATCATCGTGTTGGACTTAGAGGACGGGCGGACGAAGCTGCGGAAGTTGAAGGCCGACGATTACAAGGTTTGGCTGGAACAGGACTATACACCGAGTCAAATGTGGCATAAGAACCTGCTGGGCGGGCGTCCTTGATCAGGCTGGCGATTTCGGTTGAAGGGCCAACTGAAGAAGAGTTCGTCAACAGGCTGATCGCCGGTCACTTGAGGGCCGAGGGGATTGAAACGCGGCCGGTCTCCCTTGGCGGCAACATCACCGTAGCGCGACTGGCACAAGAGATGGTGAACCTGTTCTGGCAGCGATATCACTTCGTTACGTCCCTGATCGATTTCTACGGGTTCAGGGACAAAGGCAACCAGACGATTTGCCAGCTTGAACAGGCGGTATTCGACGAGGTGGACCGGTTGATTCGCCGGAGTTGGGAACAGCGAGTTGTGTTTCCCTACGTCCAGCGGTACGAATTCGAGGCTCTGCTTTTCTCAGACACTGATGGCTTTTCGATGTTGGGGCTGCCGGGTATCGACGAGGCATGCCTAGAGAGTCTGCGATGGATCAGAAATCACTTCGATACGCCGGAGGACATCAACGACGATCAAGCAACCGCGCCGAGCAAGCGGATCGAGGCGTTGATTCCGAGGTACAGGAAGCGGCTGCATGGGCCGCTGGTGGCGGAAGCGGCGGGGCTGGGGCGGATTCGGACGGAGTGTCCGCGGTTTGATGGGTGGGTGACGCGGCTGGAGGCACTGCCTGATTCGGCACGGAGCTGACTGCTAGCGTCGCGGGCCGGTCTGAGACGCGGCCCCTACGACAGGCGGGACGAGCGCCGTTCGGCAGGTTCGGGGCGGGGGGCGGCGGAGGGTCCCAGGCTGCGCGCAGCCTGGGCCACAAGGCCGTGCGGGCTGGGGCGCGGGAGGAAGGCGAGATTCCTAGGGGTCGTCGAGACGACGGGGTTAAGTGCGTAAGATTACGGGTGCTGGAGATGCGTGAAGTTGAAGGCTGCCTTTGGCGACTTTGCCAAGGCTGCCACGTACAGATCCAAGTCGACGGTGACCAGCGGGGTGTCCGCCGTGACGACTTCAAGGAGCGCGGCATCGGTCAGTCCCAGTCGTCTAAAGGATGCGTTTCTTGACGCTTGCAGGCTTGTAACGACGATCTCTTTGTTGATTTCGATTAGTGACCGGAACGCATCAAAGAATCTGGACCGCTGAGGTTCGCCATGTTGACCCAGCAGATTCGATGTCTCGGTGAGTGTATTCGGCGTTACCAGAACTTGCTGGAAATTGCTGAGCAAACCGACCAAAAGCTCATAGTCTAAAGCGTCGAATGCTTGCAGGCGACGATGACTACGTATTAGCGCCTGATCTGTGGTGCCGACGACGAGTAGCAAGAGGAGATTAGCGTCGACATAGCATCCAGCGGGCACCTAATCAGTCCACGCCTTCCACCACCCGGTGCTTGACGGAAACGACGCTGCCTGAGCCGTCGTCGATGTTCACAACCTTGAAGGAACGACGCATTGTAGGGGTGCCCGCTGGATAGCCTGATGCGGAAGCTTGGAACCTGTCCATTCGGCCCCTGGGGCGCAGGAAGCTGATGGTTATCTTCCAGAGATTTGACCGGTCGTCAAAGTCAACTTCTTCGAGTCCGACTTCATCGATGTCCTCTTCAGCGAAGACATCGGCGATATACGACTTGGCTGTCCGCGCAGCCTCGCGAACATTCATCGAACTCTCCAGTGGCCCCTGCGGTGCTCCGATTGTAGCGCCGGCGGCCACGGGCACCGATTGCAGTTGCCGGCCCGCTCACTGTGACCTTGGTCAATCCAAGGCGCGGGGAACATACAACTGATGAGATGGACGAGAGAGGACTGGCTGTGGATCTTGGATGCCGAGGGAGGTGGTTCGACAAGGTCCTCCGAAGACTCCGGGCCGGCTTGCCACGAACGGGGTGCGCCGCGAGCGGAAGATGGCGGGTTTGGAACCCGCCGCTACGAAGACCGGGGGCGGCGGCAGGTGGGATGGGCTCGCCATCGGGACTGGATGGGCTACAATGTGGCAGTGGATAGCGGAGAGCGCTATCGGCGCCCTCGCTCTGCGAGGGCGCTTTCAGTGTTTAAGGGCCCGAAACGCGCCCGGTGCGCCTGGACCACGTTGCGCATGTCGCGGTCGGGAAAGATCTTCAGGCCGAATTTCCCCATTGCGAAGTCTCCACGCGCATAGAAGCGCGGGCTGATCACGTCCCAATACTTCGGCTCTTCCGTGCAACCGCTGCGGGTCCACTCGAAAACCTCGCGAGCCACGATGTCGGCCAGTTCCATGACGTCCGATCCGCGCTTGGGGGCATAGTGCACGCCAGGATGCAGCTGGCCGCGAAACGCCCGCTCGCTGACCCATTGGGTTCCGTGCAGCATGAGGTCAACGACCACTGCCTGCCGCTCTACATCCTCGCGCGCACCAATGCTCTCGAACATCAGCCGTCCAAAGGGATGCCTAGGGTTATGGGCAAGAAAGTCGATATAGCGTTCAAGCAGCAGCGTGATCGCCAGCGGGTAGGCGCTGGTTGGCAGATACGGGTCAAGCGTATCGGCGGTGAGGTTGGCTTTGCGGATACCCGCACCGAAGTACGTGGCGGGGGTTTGATGGATTAGCGACCTAATGGCTTGGTCGAACCTCGTCTCCTTCTCACGGTCATCAGCGAAGTAGAAGCGCTCCTTGCGCTGGCGCATCAGCGGCTCGTGAAAGGTGAGTTCCGTGGTTCCAAAGAACTCCTGCTTGATTGCGTCGGCGCGGGATATGTAGGCCGAGATGCCTGCCGGGTCGATGGCAACGCCACCGATCGCGAACCACGACTCCGATTGGTCTGGTTGTGGTCCGGCCAAGCCCGACTCGTCGAGGTGCAGCACGTTTTCTGGGCGCTGCGCGGTGAGTGGATGGCCTGATCCGAGCCGATATCGCTTGCGTGGAGCGATGCGTTGGTTTGCCTGACGCCGCGCACGTCTTGCGCTGCGCTGGATATCGTCGAGGAGTTGGTTGCACGCATCCCGATGCGCGCCCGCGCGCCGGAGCATCGCCTCCAGCAGGTACCCGATGCGCTGGGCCTCTTCCAGGTAACGCGCCTTCTGTCGAGCGAGGCGGCGGCCTCGGGGGTCGCCAGGGGAGTCCGGCATTAAGGAGTTGGCGCCGCCCAGGCCGGACGGTGGCCAGGCTGATCGTGGAGGTTCACCAGGCAGCTAGTTTCGTGGCGCCCAGAAAGTCTCGCAACTCCATTGCAGGCTCCGGGAGCGAACTGAAGACTTCCGGGTGGCCGGATGCTGGAGGATGTTCGTGGTTCGATCCGATCCTTTGGCACGGGTCCGGACGAACGGATCGCTGGGGGTGGCTGAGGTGGGCTGGGCACGGTGGTTGCTGCTGGGTTCCGGCTGCGGACGCCGGGATGACGGGGGAGAGGCAGGAGTGAGCTTGGAGGAGTGAGAAGTGAGAGCGGAAAGGAAGGAGCGGGAGGTTTGGGGGTTCGTAGTTCGACTCGATCCTTCGGGGACTCTGGACCGGCGCTTCGGCAGGCTCACCATGACCGGGTGGGTGAACCGGGGATGGGTGTTGCGCGGAAGACGGGCGGGTCTGAGACGCCGCCCCTACGCAGGAGAGGGCTGCGGACGCCGGGATGACGGGGGAGAGGAAGGAGTGAGGCGAGAGGAGTGAGAAGTGAGAGGGGAGAGGAGGGGGAGGGGACGGCCTGGGGTGGTTGGGGGGTAGGGGGCATGGTTCGACTCGGCTCTGCGAAGACTTCGGGCCGGCCCCTTCGGCAGGCTCACCACGAATGGAGGGCGGATTGCGGAGAAGGCGAGATTCCTCGGGGGACCTCGGGATGACAGGTGGGGGCTACCGAATCGGAGGGGTGGTGAGCTCGGGATGCGTTTGTGAACGGGGTGGCAGGTTGCGCTTAGAGCGGTGGTTGCTGCTGGGTCCCCGCCTTCGCGGGGATGACGGCGGGGGTGGTTAGAGGCGGTAGGTGGTGAAGTGGTTGTGGGTTGGGGGGCCGTAGCTGAGGTGGAGGGTGCGGGTGTGGGGGACGGCGATGAGGGCGGCGATGGTGGAGAACGGGTCGCCGGAACGGGGCCGGCGGCAGACGGGTTCGGGACGGCCGGTTTCGTCGCTGAGGAGTGTGCGGCAGACGTTGGTATCGATTGAGCCGGCGTGTTGTTCGAGCGCCACCTGCAGCGAATGGCGGCGGCCCTCTGAGTGGGGGAGCGGGCGGCGCTGGGCTTCGTGCGGGAGCAGGGCGCGGGCGGTGCAGTTGTTGGCGTGGGCGTAGACGCCGTGGTCGATTTGGGTGACGTGGACGCCTTCGGCCAGGATTTCGAGGTTGCGGGCGTGGCGGGTGTCGGCGATGAGAAAGTTGCCGACGGATGGGCCAGGCAAAGCCTGTATGCGTTGGACCGCAGCTTCGGCCGTGGCAGCTTCAAGGGCGGCGCGGCGCAGGATGGGCGGGGCCATCCAGGTTCGACCGGAGCGGCCCCAGAGGGAGTTGGCAAAGAGGGCGACGCCGTGGCTGTTGAGGCCGACGCCGCCGAGTTCTCCAGGTACGCAGTGCATGAGGATGGCGGGGCCCTGGGTGGGCCTGATCACGGCGACGAACATGCGGTGGAGGTAAGGCTCGCCAAGGTCTCTGTTCTGGCCGGCGATGGTTTGGCGGTTGGTGGTGGCGTCGCCAACGGCGGCGAAGGAGGTGCAGCCTTCGGCGAGTCCGCCGGTTCCGGGTCGAAGCTGGAGGGCGAGGGCCTCATCAGACCTGATGCCGGCGCCCTGGGCGAGGCCTTCGAGCTCGTCGATCCAGTGGGGGGCGATGGCCTGGACGCGGGGGCGCTGCTGATTGGTCCAATCAAGGGCGGCCTGTGCGGTGAGGCCGCTGTCGGCGGCGCCTTGCATGGTTTCGGCGAGCTGGAGGCGGACGAGGTCGCGGAAGCGCTGGCCGTGCTGGAGGCCGAGGTTGTAGGGGGCGCCGGTGAATTGGGCGAAGGGGAAGTGGATGGGGGGAGGCCTGAGGGGGTGTGGGGGAAGGATACGTGGCTTGGGAAGGAGTGAGGGGAGAGGAGTGAGAAGTGAGAGGGGAGAGGATGAGAGGTTGGGCGTGGGAGTGCTTTACCCGGGCGTGGGTGCGGGGGTGTGGCGGCCACCCTCATCCTGCCCTCTCCCTCAATGGAGAGGGTAAGACTGCGGCTTGGACAGGGTAGCGGCGAGGTGGGTGCGGGAGTGCTGTTTCCGCGCGTGGGTGCGGGGGTGTGGCAGCCACCCTCATCCCAGCCTTCTCCCTCAAGGGGCGAAGGAGAAAGAGAAAGAGCGGAATCTCCGCAGACTCGTTGACGCCGCACACCGGTGCTGTTCCTCAAGGGCGAGGGTAAGACGGTGGCTCGCGGGTCGATTGCGGCGTTCCGGGCGTGGGTGCTGGGGGTGGCAGCCACCCTCATCCCAGCCTTCTCCCTCAAGGGCGAAGGAGAACGAGCGGAATCTCCGCAGACTCGTTGACGCCGCACTCCGGTGCCGTTCCTCAAGGGCGAGGGTAAGACGGTGGCTCGCGGGTCGATTGCGGCGTTCCGAGCGTGGGTGCGGGGGTGTGGCAGCCACCCTCATCCCAGCCTTCTCCCTCAAGGGCGAAGGAGAACGAGCGGAATCTCCGCAGACTCGTTGACGCCGCACACCGGTGCTGTTCCTCAAGGGAGAGGGGAAAGAGCGGCGTGTCCACCGATCATTTGATGACTGGCACTGAGGCTTTCCATCAATGGCGCGGGGGGAACGGCGCGGCGGGAGGGGTACGTTGGGGCTAGATGCTTAGCTCGGCTCGTTGCAATGCCCCCTTCCGAACCGCGGCTCCGCCGGATCCCACCGCGGCTGCGCGCGCTGGCCCGAGCCATGCGCGGTCGGCAGTCGGACGCGGAAGCCGCGGTGTGGTGGCTTGTGCGCAGTCGAAACCTGGGTGTCAAGTTCCGCCGGCAGCATCCGATCGGACGCTTTGTGCTGGATTTCTACTGTCCGGAATTGCGGCTGGCGATTGAGGTGGACGGAAGTCAACACGCGGAAGATGCAGCGCGCGCTCGCGATGCCGCGCGGTCGGTAGCCCTACGGCAACAGGGAATTCGAGTGATTCGATTCACGAATCTCGAGGTGTTGCTGGAATCTGAGGCGGTGGCGGAGGCGATCTGGTTGGCCTGTCAGAGGGAGCAGAACTAGGGCGGTCAGGGGAAGTGAACTGCTGATGACCAGGCTTGGGTGCTGGGGGTGGCAGCCACCCTCATCCCAGCCTTCTCCCTCAAGGGCGAAGGAGAAAGAGCGGCGTGTCCGCAGACCTGTTGACGCCGCACACCGGTGCTGTTCCTCAAGGGCGAGGGTAAGACGGTGGCTCGCGGGTCGATTGCGGCGTTCCGAGCGTGGGTGCGGGGGTGTGGCAGCCACCCTCATCCCAGCCTTCTCCCTCAAGGGCGAAGGAGAAAGAGCGGCGTGTCCGCAGACCTGTTGACGCCGCACACCGGTGCTGTTCCTCAAGGGAGAAGGAGAACGAGCGGCATGCCGACATAGTGCTTTATGACTCGCACGGAGGCTCTCCCTCGAGGGGGCGAAGGTTGGACGGGGCGGCAGTGCTTAGGGGTTGGCGCGTAGGCTGGTGGGGGTGGTTGTAGAGCGGGGTGGTTGGATGTCGGAACCTGGGCCGCTGTTTTTTGTGCTGTTTCTGGTGGCGGTTGGGTTTGGGTGGGTTACGTCGAACGTGGCCGCGAAGAAGGATCAGCCGGAGCATTGGGGCGAGTTCTGGGCTCCGGCGTGGTTTTTTGTGGGGTTTTTTCTGGGGCCGATTGGGTTGCTGATTGCCATGTCGCTGGCGAATAAGCCGCCGCGGCGATAGGAGCAGGGGCTTCGCGAAGAGCGGAAGGCGGGTCTCAGACCCGCCACTACGAAGAGGGTGGGGCCGGGCGGCCTACGCAGACGTAGCGGTTGACGGTGAAGAGGTGGTCGCCGCGGCGGGCGGTGTGTTGCAGGTCGGCCTGGAAGTCGTCGAGTTGGGTGGCGCTGACGCCTCCAACTGAGCGGAGCCAGTCGTCGATGACCTGGGCCTGGGGACGCCAGCGGCGTTTGCGGTCGATGCCGACGAGGTGGCAGGCGCCGAGTTGGCGGGCGACCTGGAGTAAGCGGCCGTCGCCGGCACCGACGTCGAGGAGGCGGTTGGGGGGTTGGCCGGTGCGGGCGAGGCGCCAGCGGTAGTGCTGGGCGAGAGTGGCGGGCAGCGGATGTTCAGCGGCCGTCACGGGATGCCGGTCCGTCCCCAACCCCGCCTGGTTTGCAGGCTTACGCCACGGCTGGGATTCCGAGGCGGGGTTCGGGGCGTGGGGGGCGTTGGGCGGCGATGGCGGCGGCTTGTTGGGCGGGGCTGAGGGGGCGGAAGCGGTTGGCGGCGGAGAAGATGCGGGGGAGCAGGCTGGTCTCGCCGGTGGAGGGGGCAGTGTGGACGGGTTGCGACAGAACCCACCAGAGGGCCTGGTCGATCTGGGGCTGTTCGCGATGCGGGTCGTACCAGCAGCTGAGTTCGCGGGGGCCCTCGCCCCAGCCGCCGCGGGCGAGCATTTTGATGATCTGGACGCCGACGTTGCGCTGACGGGCAGCGGCTAGCAGGGCCTGGGCGTCGCGCCGGTAGTCGGCGTTGAGGTAGAGGGCGGCGGTGAGCGGGAACATGAGGGTGTCGAAGTCGAAGCGGTTGAGGGCCTCGAGCTGGACGCTGGGGGCGAGGGGGCCGTGGCCGGTGATGCCGATGTAGCGGGTGAGGCCCTGGTCGCGCATTTCGATGAGGGCTTCGAGCGCGCCGCCGGGTTGGGTGACCTGGTCGAGGTCGTCAAGGTCGACGACGGCGTGGAGCTGGAAGAGGTCGAAAGTTTCGATGCCGAGGCGTTGCTGGCAGGCGCGGATGTTGTCCCAGGCGTCCTGGCGTGAGCGTTGGCCGGTTTTGGCGCCGATGAACCAGGATTCCTCGCGCAGGCGCGGCATCCAGGGGGCCATGTGTTCCATGGCGTTGCCGTAGGTGGGGGCGATGTCGAGGTGGTTGACGCCGGCGGCGAGGGCGAGTTCGACGGCCTGGTCCACCTCGGCCTGGGGCAGGTCCTCGCGGCCAAGGCCGGCAGCGCCGAGGGTGACGACGGAGCTGTGGTGGTTAACGCGTCCGAGCTGGCGTCGTTGCATGGGTGGGGTTCCGGCGAGGTGGGCTGTGGAGCAGTGTAGTGGGCGGTGGCAGATGATCGTGGCTGGTGGCACGACCGATGGTCTAGTAACAGTTATTTGACTTACTTTAGGTTGTTTGGCAGAGTGTGTATTGAACTACAGGTATCTGATTGGACAGTTTGGGGGACTCCAATGGCGCGCGCTGTGTATTCGTACAGCCGGCGGCCGACTGCGGAAGTCATGAGCGGTCTGACGACCAAGGCCGACAAGATCCGGGCGCTGTTCCGGGCGGGGTACAGCCGCTCGGAGATCGCGGAATGCCTGGACATCCGTTACCAGCACGTGCGCAATGTGCTGGTGCAGAGCGGGTTCATGGAAACCCAGCTGAGTCGTCCGCTGCCGGCCCAAGAGGTCGCGCCCGAGGATTCCCTTCCGGAACTGGTGCGAACAACGATTGGGCCGGGCGGTCGGGTGGTGATTCCGGCGGCCTATCGCAAGGCGCTTGAGGTCAAAGAGGGCGACTACATCGTGATGCACATGGACGGTGAGGAGTTGCGGGTTGTCAATGACGAGAAGGAGTTTGAGCGGGCCCGCGAAGTGCTCGCGCAATACGTGCCCGAAGGGGTCAGCCTTGTGGATGAGCTGATAGCGGATCGAAGGCGGGAAGCCGCGGCTGACGAGGCCATGTGAGCCGGGCCGTACTCGACTCCTCGGCGATTCTGGCCGCGCTTCTAAAAGAACCGGGCCAGGATGTTGTTGCTGGTTACCGTGGCGATGCGCTCGTATCGGCGATCAATCTGGCCGAGGTAGCCGCCAAGTTCGCAGACCGCGGCGCGAGTCCAACCGAGTGGCTGTACCCGTTCTCCCTGATGGGGCTGGAGGTCGTGGCTTTTGACGAAGATCAAGCGCTTGCATCCGGTTCTCTCCGAGAATCCACACGGCGATGGGGACTTTCCCTCGGCGACCGGGCTTGTTTGCAGTTGGCAGCGCGGCGGGGGTTGCCGGCGGTGACGGCGGACCGGGCGTGGGCGGAGTTGGACGTTGGGGTTGAGGTGCGGGTGATTCGGGACTGACTCTGTTCCTCAAGCCGCCGGCGAGGGAAAGCGGTGACATCTCCAATGTACGAGCAGAGCGAAGCCGAGAATTGGCATTCCGCTATATGGTCAGCGTTAAGGGATTTCAGCACTGTATCTGAATTGGCAGGTGACAGAGTGGTCTTTGGCGGTCGGGATGTTGAGTTCCTGCCTGCGCCTCACGCACCCCCAAGTCGCTTACCAAAAGGGAAAATGGCTGTATATGGATTCTGGCTTGATGACGACTGCTTGAAGATCGGAAAGGCGGGCCCGAACTCACATGCGAGGTTTGCTTCCCAGCACTATAACATAAAGAGTGCCGGTAGCACCCTGGCAAAGTCACTTACAGAAGACCGGTTAATGTATGCCTTCATATCTGGTCTAGAGAATCACGCTCTGAGGGATTGGATCAAGCGTGAGACAAGTCGAGTGCATATCCTATTGCCATCGACAAAAAGCAAGATCCTTCTTTCGTTGCTGGAAGCCTTCTTACACGCTCGTCTCCGACCAAGATACGAAGGCTAAAGGCCTTGATGAAGAGAGGCTCACTAGAGGATTCCCGTTGCAATTGCAGGCAGCCGAGAGCTGGCGTGCCCGGCTAGCCGCAGGCTTGACGGAAGGCGCGGAGGTGGTTGAGGCCGAGGAATTTGCGGAGGTTGGGTTCGGACCAGCCGCGGGCGGCGAGGCCCTGGGTGATCTGGGGGACCTGGCGGGCGTCGTCCAGGAGGAAGGAGCCGCCGTCGAAGTCGGAGCCGAAGCCGACGTCGTCGATGCCGGCGACGTTGACGGCGTGTTCGACGTGGTCCAGGTAGCGCTCGAGGGTGGGGTTGGTCCAGTCGACGAAGTGATGGACGCAGCTGACGCCGACCACGCCGCCGCCGTCGGCGATGGCCTTCATCTGGTCGTCGTGCAGGTTGCGTCCGTGTTCGTTGAGGGCGCGGCAGGAGCTGTGGCTGGCGATCACGGGCGCCTGGGTGGTCTGCATGGCGTGCCAGAAGGCGGGGATGCTGAGATGGGAGACGTCGACCAACATGCCGAGTTGGTTCATGGCGCCAATGAGGTCGTGGCCGAACTCGGTCAGGCCGCCGCCGGAGTGGTGGGCGCGTTCGCCGTCGCCGGCGTAGGTGCGGATGGAGTGGGTGATGGTCATGGTGCGGACGCCGAGCTGGTAGAGCATGGGGAGGACGTAGAGGCTGCGTTCGAGGGCCTCTGAGTTCTCGATGGCGAGCACGGCGGAGACCTTGCCGGCGGCCTTGGCGGCCTCGATGTCGGCGGCGGTGAGGGCTAGCGCGAGATGGTCGGCGTGGGCCTGGAGTTCGGCGTGGAACCAGCCGAAGCCGTCCAACACGTAGGCCAGGTGGTTGCCCCAGGCGCGGGTGTTGTCGATGGCGAAGTAGCCGACGTCCAGGCCACCCTCGCGCATGGCGGGCAGGTCGGACTGGATGCCGCTTTCGGCGGTGTCAACCGGTCCGCGCAGGTAGGCGATCAGGCTTTCCGGCTGGGCGCGGGCGGGGGCGTCGGGCCCGGCCATGCTCTGTCCGTCGCGGCGCATGAGGCCGACGATGGTGTCGTTGTGGGAGTCGATGACGAGGGCGTGGCGGTGGAGGGCTTGCCAGTCGTAGTCGGGGGGCATGGTTCAGCCGGTGGCGGGGATGGGTGGGGTGGATGGTGCCACGCGGGGTGTTCAGGCAAGGAGATTCTCGCGGACTATCCGGGCCGCAGACGTTTCACGTTAGACATTCGGCTTCGACGAACTGGGGGCATGCGGCGCAAATGCGAGGGTCAGGCTGCATCGTGGGTCGGCGCCGGCGACGCGCAGTCGAGAGCCGGATTGCGGCCGGTGCCTTGCCCAAGCCGTAGCGCTCTTGGCCACAGAGCCCGGAAATTCATTGCGGGACATGGAACGATTGGGCAGCGCAGTGCGTATATGTTCGTGATAGGTGATGCCCGGGAGTATCTTGCGTGGGTGGACTGCGCCTGGCCTGGCTTGACGGTGCGACCGCTTCGCGCGGCGAACTGGGCCGTCTCGCTCTGGCTGGTGTGTATCGCCGAATGCAACGGCCAGGCTGCGGGCGAGCGTGCGGGCCCGGCGGCGGGGGCGCGAGCGAGATGTTGATCCGACGGAGCAGGTTCGAAGTTGAGCCTTGCACTGGGGCACCTGCTGGGTTTGAAGTTGCCGGGACTGCTGTGCACTCAAATGAATTCCTAAACCGGGGTGAGGACGTGGATGTCGCTTCCAGGGCTTTGCTCCGTGAAGTCGAGCTTTTGCCAGGCATCGGCGACAACACTGGCCACTTTTCGAATCTTGAAAGATCTGTGGTTTGCGGAGCGTGCGACGTCGACTGTTCACCGCACCCGGCGGACATCATGGCGCTGTACCAGACACGCTGATGGGGGCTCGGGTGTTGGGTCGGCTGCGCGGGCGTCGGGGACGTGCCCTAGTCGCGGTGCTGGTACTGGTCGCGGTCGTCGCACCAATCGGCATCTGGCGCCTGGCAGAGCGGATTTCGCGGTCCGCCGACATCGACATCGTCCTCGTGCGAGAGCGAGAGGGTGATGTCGAGGTCTTGCGAGAGGGTGCTGTCGGCGCACACGCCGGCTCTACCGCTCGTGACGGTCATGAATCCTTTAGTCAATGTGGGGGAACTTGGTTCTCCTGGGGGCCACGGTTTGACCTTGACGTCGCGGCGTGGAGTCCGGACGGCTCGGAGGTGTACTTCACGGATCAAGGAGACCTACAGGGCGTCACGTCGGACGGCTCGCAGCGTTGGCTGATTGCGAAGAACGTGTCGTTGACGTCCTTTGCTGTGGCCCCGGACGGGATCCACCTGGTGTACGCCGGCTGCCGGCCGCAGACCGTCACCGAACCTGACGGCACCAAGCGAGTTCTGACTCACCAAACAGGCCTTGAGCTCCTCCGGGTGGGGCGTGACGGCCGAAGCGTCGAGCAGCTTACGGCGAACGTGGACGTTGACTTCTATCCGGCCTGGTCGCCGAATGGAGGACGGATCGCGTTCCTTTCCGATGCTGGACGATCCGACGACGATGGCAGCGCCCAGCGCCTGAGTCTGTTCACCGTGGCGGCCGACGGCACGGACGTTCAGCAGGTGCTGGACGACGAGTTCATGATGCTGCACCAGCCGCCCCAATGGTCGCCCGACGGCCGGCACCTGGCGGTAGTTCGGTATATGGAAGTGAAGAACGGGTTTGTGGAGAAGATTAGCCAGAGCGACCGCGAGCTCTATGTGGTGGGCGCCGACGGCGCGGAGCCGCGGCGTCTGGCCGCCGATGTGGTGAGCGGGCCCTCCTGGTCGCCCGACGGCCGGCGGCTGGTGTACGCGCGCGCGAACGCCGACGGGGTGGCGCTGTACACCATCGGGTTCGACGGCACCGATGAGCGCCGGGTCGCGGGCATCCCGCACTGGCGCGGGCCGCAACACAACTCCCTGCCGGCGGAGGCCTGGATCGACACCGTGGCCTGGTCGCCGGACGGGACGCGAATCCTCGTCAGGTCCAATCCCGATCACCCGCCGTTTGTCGTCAGGCTGGAGTCCGGTGGAACGACGCAGCTGAGGATCGTGAGCGACCGCAATCCCGACCGATTCGTTCGCGAGGTACTGGCCGCCGCGTGGTCGCCCGACGGCACGCACATCGCGCTGGTCGGTCGCGAGTACGCCAATCCCCTGGAACCTGACATCGTAGCGACGGTGACGGCGGATGGCACGGATGTCCTGGTGCTGGCCGACAAGGAGGAATTCGCCCCGTGGCAGCCGGTGCAGCCCAATGTGGCGGACGCGGCAGCGTGCCGGGCGGGCGTCGTGGTGCCGGAGCCGGACGCGAATCCCGAACTGGTGATGGACTGCGTCGCGCTCGTGGAGTTTCGCGAGGTGCTTGATCGCCGGTCTAGGCCCAACTGGAGCGCCGACCACCGCATCGACGATTGGCAGGGTGTGAGCGTCGGTGGGACGCCGCGGCGCGTGGAGGCCCTGGTTCTTCCGAACCTCAGTATGGAGGCACGGTTACCGGATGCTCTGGGGAAGCTCACGGGGCTGCGCACGCTGGACCTGAGCGACAACGTGTTTTGGGATCGTATTCCAGCCGCGTTGGGGAGATTGTCCCAGCTTGAGCATCTCAATCTTGGGCTTAATGCCTTGATTGGGCCGATCCCGCCCGAAATGGGCCAGCTGACCAAGCTCCGCACCCTGGACCTGGCGTACAACAGCCTGAGCGGTGAGATTCCGCAAGCGCTCGCCGAGTTGCCCAACTTGCAGGAGATCGCGCTGACGGGCCATCAGTTCACTGGCTGTGTGCCGCCCGGGCTTCCGGTCCGCGATCGCGACGACCTGGACCTTCCGACCTGCGAGGCGGCAGCGTGAGGCGACACTTCCATCGATTGCGGAACCTGCGCGTCGCCATCGCGACGCGCTCGCTCGCGAAGAACGACGGGCTATTCGGTCACCGCTGGTCGGCTTCGCGGACCTGATCGCGAAGCTGGCTGAAGTAGTTAGTGCCCGCGGTGAGCGACGAAGGCGATGCCGCGCCTTCGAGTAGCCGGGCGTGCCGGCGCTGGCGATCCTGGTCTTTGCGGATCAATTCGCGGACGTACTCGCTTGACGAGCTGTAGCCGCGGGACCTGACCTGCTGGTCCACGAATGACTTGAGGGCCTGGGGAAGCGAGATGTTCATCGTGCTCATGATGCGACGCTAGACGGCATGGCAACGTTTGGCAAGGTGCCGCGTCACCCCTGGAAACGGACGCCCCGTGGATTGACGTGCATGCTTTCGGCACTGCGTTTCCACGGACTGACCACCCAGGCGTCCTCCGAGGTCTGGCCGGCCGTCGGCCCGAAAGATTGGGTGTCGCGGCCGGACGGTATTCGTGTTCGGATCGAGTCCAAGGCCTCGGTGCCTTTGCCCGTCGCGGCGGATGAGGCCCACCCTGGTGTCGTTGTGGGGGTCGATTACGAGGACATCGCGGTGGAGGGATTGCCAGTCGTAGTCGGGGGTCATGGGTCAGCCGGTGCAGAGGATGGGTGGGGTTGGATGGTGCCACGCGGAGAGCTTGGGCAACGACCAAGTCAAAGTCGTTGGGTGCCGCAGGCATTTCGCATGAATCAGTCGGCTTCGAACAAGCCGGGGCGCGCAACGCATTGGGGCCGCGTCCGGCCTCAGGCGACGTGCCTTGCTACCTAGAATTGGATATGGCTTTCGCTAGGCGCGGCCGAAGTGGCTTTCGCGTGCGGTACAACGCGCGGCGTGCCCTGGAGCTTTTGCGGCTCGGCACCGGGCAGCGGGATGCGCGGTTTCGCAAGGGGCAGGAAGAAGCCATACGGCACGTCGTGAACGGGGCCGGGCCGCTTCAGCTCGTAGAGAAGACCGGCTGGGGCAAAAGCAACGTCTACTTCATCGCAACCAAGTTGCTGCGTGAGGCTCGACTTGGACCGGCGCTCCTCATCTCGCCGCTGCTGGCGCTGATGCGCAACCAGATCGAGGCGGCGGAGCGTATGGGTGTTCGGGCAGTCACAATCAACTCCGACAACACGGAAGAGTGGAATGTTGTCGAGAGGAAGATCCGCCGGGGTGAGACCGACCTGCTGCTCATCTCACCTGAGCGTCTGGCCAATAATCACTTCGTCGAGGAAGTGCTCGCTCCCATCGCGGACCGGATCGCATTGCTGGTGATCGATGAGGCCCACTGCATTTCGGATTGGGGCCACGACTTTCGACCGGACTACCGGCGCATTGAACGGATCATCGGAACACTCCCTCCAAACCTGCGGCTGCTGGGCACGACGGCTACCGCCAACGATCGCGTGCTGAAAGACTTGAATGACGTGTTGGGTCCTTCGCTGACGCTGCAGCGGGGCGATCTTAGTCGGCCCTCGCTGCTGCTCCAGACCACTCAATTGCCCAGTCAGGCCCAGCGCCTGGCCTGGCTGGCGGAACGGCTGGGCGAGGTGCGCGGCAGCGGAATCATCTACACGCTCACGGTGCGTGACGCGGAGCAAGTGGCTGCATGGCTGCGCTCACAACGACTTAATGTCCAGGCGTATACCGGAAGGACCGGCAACCGCCGGCCGGAGCTGGAGCAGGCGCTCATGGACAATCGAGTCAAGGCGCTTGCCGCCACAACGGCGCTTGGCATGGGCTTCGACAAGCCCGACCTGTCGTTCGTGTTCCACTTTCAGGCACCGGGATCGGTGATTCACTACTACCAGCAGGTAGGCCGCGCCGGCCGGGCGCTGGACGAGGCGCATGGCGTGCTGCTCAGTGGTCAAGAAGATACTGAGATCACCAGCCACTTCATTCGCACCGCGTTTCCGACGCGAGACGAGGTTGCCGAAGTGCTGGCGGCTCTGGATGAAGCGCCCGACGGACTCTCGGTCCAGGAGCTTACCCACCGCGCGAACATCAGCCCGGGGCGCATCAGGAACACGCTTAAATTGCTATCGCTCGAGTCACCGGCCCCGGTCGCTCTCGACGACCAGCGCTGGCAGCTCGTTGCCACGGCGTTGACCGACGCGTTCTGGGAGCGAGTCGAACGGCTGACGGCCTTGCGATATCTCGAGCAGGCGCAGATGCAGAAGTACGTGGATCTGCCGGGTGGACACATGGAGTTTCTGATCGATGCGCTTGACGGAGACTCCAGTGCGGTTGCGCCGCCCCGGATTGAGCCACTCACTACAACGGTGGATCCCAGACTGGTACGCGAAGCGGTGGCATTCCTTCGGCACGCAAATCTCCGGATCGAGCCGCGCAAGCGCTGGCCAGGCGGCGGCCGGCCTCAACTGCAGCAAAACCGGCAAATCCCTGAGGACCTGCAAGCGCACCCCGGGCGAGCGCTATGCCTCTGGGGCGATGCTGGCTGGGGAGAGCTTGTCAGACGAGGGAAGTACCGGGACCAGCGCTTCGCGGATGAACTGGTAGATGCCTGCGCGAAGCTGCTAAGCGAGTGGAAGCCAGCGGCGGCGCCTATGTGGGTCACCGCCATTCCTTCGCGGCGGCGTCCTACGCTAGTGCCGGACTTCGCCGAGCGCTTGGCCAAGGCATTGGGTCTTCCGTTTCATGTCGTCCTGGGGCGCACGCAGGACCATCAGGAACAAAAGATGATGGAGAACAGCTACTTCCAGGCGCGCAATGTGTTCGATTCGCTGGCGGCAGTTGGGGCGCCGCCAACTGGTCCCGTGCTTCTCGTCGACGACATCGTCGACTCGCGATGGACCATGGCCGTGGCGGCGTACAGGCTCCGATCCAAGGGCTGCGGTGAGGTCTTTCCCCTGGCTCTCTCCCTGGCGGGCAGTAGCGCGTGATCAGTGAGCTCTCGGCCAACACGCAGGCCATCCTCCTGCTGACGGCGCCGCTGATCCTCGGCCGGCGAACGCCCGCGGCCGAATTATTGCAGCCGGGGGAGTACAGCAAGCTCGCCAGATTCCTTCACGACAAGAAATGGGAGCCGGCCGATCTAATGGGCGCGGACGCGTCCGAGCTGCTGAACGACAGCTGGCTGCCTGACGGCATCGATGCAGACCGGCTTAGCCGACTCCTCGCCCGAGGCTTTCAGCTCAGCCAGGCGGTCGAACGCTGGCGGCAACGGGCGATCTGGGTACTGAGCCGCGCGGACGAGCAGTACCCCCAAACGCTTAAGGCGCGTCTGGGAGGCCATGCGCCTGCCGTCCTCTACGGATGCGGCGAGCGGGACATCCTGGAAAGTGGCGGCCTCGCCGTCGTCGGCTCACGGCATGTGGACGACAAACTCCGAGACTACGCGGCCAGGATCGGCGAGCTAGCCGCCGGTGCAGAATGGACGCTGGTGTCCGGCGGCGCGCGCGGCATTGATCAGGCGGCGATGCGGGGCGCGCTCGAAGCCGGGGGACGGGTCGTGGGCGTGTTGAGCAACGACATTCAGCGGGCGGCGCTGCGGCGCGAGCACCGCGATGTCCTGATGGACGGGCGGCTGGTGCTGGTTTCGCCCTACGACCCAGCGGCCGGCTTCAACGTTGGTAATGCCATGCGGCGCAACAAGCTGATCTACGCCTTGGCCAGCGCGGCGCTCGTCGCGAACTCGGATTACAAGAAGGGCGGGACCTGGGCCGGCGCGGTTGAGCAACTCGACAAGTTGAGGCTCGTGCCGGTCTATGTGCGATCAGACTCGGACAGGGGGCTACGGGCGCTCATCAACAAGGGCGCCTACCCGTGGCCGAATCCCCAGACGCCGGAGGAATTCTGGGAAAAGATTACGGAAACTTCCGGTCCGTCGCCCACTGCGCCCAGCCAGCCCGAGTTCCCCGTCGAGGCCGGCGGTGAGCGCATGGCGCACAACGCCGTGCGCCCAGATCCGGAGACGCACAAAGTTCCAGCGGTCATGAAGGATCCACCAGGGGCGCCGGACGAACGGCTTCTGGCCATGGTCGCCGAGTTAGCGATCGAAATCACCACGACCGCCCCCAAGTCGTTAGATGAGATCACGAGCGCGCTTGGAGTCTCTAGGCCCCAGGCCGTGGCTTGGCTAAAGCGTCTGGTCGGTGAGGGCAAGCTGGAAAAACAACCGCGCCCTGCCCGCTACCGGCCGGCGACTCAAGAGACTCTGCTTCTCGATCAGCCCCGGGATTCCCATGAGAGTTCTGAGTAACCGGGACGCCCGAGCTCCAGGGCGCCGGCACAGCACCAGAGGGTGGCGGGATATCACGTCTTGAGGCTGGGGCTGCCGCTAATTGGAGACCTTTGCGTAACCCAGGGATGGTTGCCCGGAAGACCCTCACCCCAACCCTCTCCCACAGGGAGAGGGGGCAAGAGCCGCCGCAACTTCGAGGACTCCGGGCGTTGTGCAAAGGTCTCTAATTGGTGCTACAGGCCGTGTAGATCCGCGGGCTGAGCACAGATCGCCCGCTCATTCGGGCCGGGCGCGCTCCGCCAGCAGCAGATTGATGAGACCGAACAACAGGCAGAGCCGGGTGCGGTTCTTGGCCAACCCCCGACACCGCACTTGCGCGCAGCCGAAGTGGCGCTTCACATAGAAAAACAGAGACTCGACTTTCGCCCGGATGGAGGCCCTGCGCTGCTTCGCCTGGGCGTCGGCAAGGCGGCGGATGGGTCTTGGAGGGGTTGGCGGGCGTCCGGCTGGGCGTGGGCCCGTGGGCGGCGGGTTTGGAGTGCGACTTGGTCATAATGCCTCTGGGCCGGATGCTCAGGTCCGCAGTGGGAATGTGCGACACGTGAAAGTTCGTGATGATGGCAGAGAGTAGGAGTCTGCTCAGTTTCATTGCGCAGCGGTATACGAGTGACCTGGAGGATGTGGCCACGGATGCGCTGGCTTTCGTCTTGTCTCGTACGGACTCGGCCAGAGGGGCGTTGTCTGAGTTGCTGGCGGATGGCGGCGGGCCATTGCCGATCGCCAAGGTGCAGTCCTGGGGGGAGCTTGCGCATGGGGCCGTTCCGGATCTGGCCTGCTGGGATGGTGACGACGAACTCGTGGCGTTTATCGAATCCAAGTTCTGGGCACAGCTAACCCACCATCAACCCGTCATCTATTGACGAGGATTTCAGGATGACAGACGGGCCGCGCTTCTGTTTATCATCCGGCTGGCTCAGCGTCAACGGCCCTTACATTTTTCCAAATGGCCTTGACTTGCCGCACTACGTCATCCAGGACGCGCCCATATTCCGCTCCGGACGTCAGGTAGATTGGCGCGTAGCAATGCCCGCTACTCCCTCCATACTCGGCCAGTAAGGGCACCTTGAGGCGAAGATGGGCCGAGCTGATTGGAACGTCGCTGTTAATCCGCAGCC
Organism: Chloroflexota bacterium; assembly: GCA_965263175.1. Classification (GTDB taxonomy): domain Bacteria; phylum Chloroflexota; class UBA11872; order UBA11872; family UBA11872; genus UBA11872. Next base: position 541,590 of record OZ253587.1, on the reverse strand, counting down.
ACAAGGGAGTATCGCCACTGGTTGCCCACTGGCGGAAGTTCACACACAGGAATAAGTCCCCAGAGATCACCTCGCCCCGATCAGTCCTAAACCTGAAATACCGCCCGTAACCGTCCCGCTGCGCCGTGGCCCGCACGCCTTTGACGGACATCCAGCCTTCTTGGCAACCACGACTGTCAACTACATCGTCGATAAGGCGATTGAGCCACTGGAGCCTGCGGGGTACTGAGGGGCTTAATTCCGCCACGTTGATGGGTTGAAAGGCCTCGTCGCCCTCCCGTTGCGCCAGTCCACGGAGTTGTCGGATGTCCGAGACAACCAGGGAATCATGAGGCACGTCGGCGGCTAGGCGGTCAAGGAGCAGAGGCCAGCTAACCAGCATCAGCCGCTTATCCTGCTTGTCGGGCCCCATTACCCTGGCTCTGTGTATCTGCTTGGATGTTTCTACCGCCTCCAAGTTGAACCCGTCCGGCCCGCTCGCCATCTGGCGTGTGATCTCCCCCCACAGTATCTCCAGCCTCGTGATGGGAGCGATGAACAACAGCACGCCCGGCCCAGCGTACTCCAGTTGGTCGAAGTAGCCGCTGGCCTGGCCCTCAAGCAGGGTGGCCCAGAATTTCGACTCGACAAGCAGCCGTTTACGGCCTCTCTGGTCATACCCCACCATGTCCGGTCGAGACCCATCCTCGTACGTCACTTGAGTGTCGAAGTTGACCAGGGCGTCCAGGTTGTAGGCTTCCTCTCCCTCCCTCAGCAGGAGGCCCAGGGCATCACGGCAAGCAGGGGATTTCTTCAAGATGAAGGCCAAGGCGTCGGTAGCTGCGTCCTCCACTCTATTGGTCAAGCGGGGCACCAGGTACGCGAGCAGGGTGGATTCTTCCGGCATGGCGATTCTTCCCTTAGTAGCCCGTGCCTGGGCTTATGTGCGCTGGGCTGGTTGGATAGTCTTCCGGCTTCCCTGTGTCGCCGGGCTGAATCACGAAGTCTCGGCGATCCCGATACAGGCGGGCGCGGTTAATGACATTCTCACCACTTGGGTCGAAGCCATCCCACTTGTTGTTGAACCAGTACTTGAAATCACCGATGAAGAGGTGCTTGTTACTCACGCGTAAGAAGCGGCAGCCTACGCCCTCGCCGTCTTGGAAGCGAGCGTAGATTGCGTTCAGCAGTTCCCGCTGCCCATCCTTCTCGCTGAGGACGTATTCATGGGGCCAAGTGTCCCGGTAGGTGACCGCCTCCCGCCAGGGAGCACGGGTGATGAGCTCCGTCAGTTTCATTCTCTATCGACATTCCTCACGCGGGCAGTGTCAACTTAATGAGAACGATATCACAGACCACCGGAAATGGGAGCACGACTTCCCTTTTGTGCCCGAAGCCAATTGATCGAGAACAAACCTCATGCTGAAGGTTGTTGGTTTTGTCCAGTCTAGTGGGCCCTGCGGGGCTCGAAATTTCCAACCAATTACTTTGAAGGCCGGGCTTAGACATCCAGGCCGGTGAGGCGGGTGGCGATGGCGCCGGGGGGTTCGATGGGTATGCCGCCGTGGATTGCGAGGGATTCGGTGGCGGTGCGGCTGCCGGGGTTGGGGACGAGGTTGAGGACGGCGTTGGGGATGGGGTGCGGCGTTGTTGGGGCGGCGGTCGGGGTTTTGGAGGGGCTGGTGGGCGTGGGGTTTTGGGGTGGGGGCGCGGGTGGCGGATTCGTGTTTGGCGTTGGTCATGATGCCTCGGGGCCGGACGGCCGTATCCGGCGCGGATCGGTGCGACAGGCCTCGACCCCGGCGGTCGGCTTGGATGCGCTCATGCATCGGCCCAAGGGTCGATCAGGTCAATCCCGCTTCCCTCGAAGTCAGCGACATCTCTGGTTGCCACTGACGCGCCTCGGCAACGGGCTATGGCCGCGATCTGGCAGTCGGCATGGTTGATAGGACGCCCGGCAGCGCGTCGAGCGGCGGCTATCACGGCGTAGGCGTGGGCCGCTGCACTGTCAAAGGGAAGGATGCGGCCAGCAAAGTCTTCCGAGAGCATTCCCTCCACCTCGTCCAGCAATCGGGTTCGCCGTTCACCCGCCGGCAGGATTTCCACGCCGTACCGCAGCTCGGCTTCGCTGATGGTGGAGAGGTACAACCGTGGAACCACCTGTCGGGCCACCCAGTCCACAACGTTAGAACTCGGATCGGGGCGCATCAGTTCCGAGACGACGTTGGTATCCAGGACGATCATCGCGGCCGCTTCAGTCGAATCGGGGCGGCGTGCGCATGGGTGAGCGAGGCGGCAGGTCCAGTTCGACGCCGCCCAGGGGCGCGAACCGGGCGCGAATCGCGCTTGCCAGATTCACCGGCGCCGCAGGCTGGCGGTTGAGCGCCGTCCGCAGGATGTCACGGACTTCCGCCTCCATGGACCGCCCGTTCTCAGCCGCCTGGATGCGCAGCTGACGCTTCACCCCTTCGTCGAGGTTGCGCACGATGATGCTGGCCATGACAGAGCCTCCAGCTACAACGGCATAGCGTTATAGCATGATTGCATTGCTATCACCGCGTATCCACGGCCGAGCGTTTGGGTCGTCAGACGGCCGCCGGCTCTCGGGCGTCTTACCTGGAAGGCCGGGCTTAGACGTCCAGGCCGGTGAGGCGGGTGGCGATGGCGCCGGGGAGTTCGATGGAGAGGCCGCCGTCGACTACGAGGGATTCGCCGGAGACGAAGCTGGCGAGGTCGGAGACGAGAAAGAGGACGGCGTTGGCGATGTCCTGGGCGTCGCCGCGGCGGCGGACGGGGTTCTGGAGGGCCTGGCGGGCGTCGACTTTGGGGGTGGGGGCGCGGGCGGCGGCTTGGTATTTGACGTCGGTCATGATGCCGCCGGGCAGGATGCTGTTGGCTCGAATGCCGTGCTGGCCATAGGCCACGGCGATGTTGCGCATGAGCGCGTTGATGGCGGCCTTGGCGGCCTCGTAGGGGCCCTCGTTGGCGGAGGCCTGGATGGCGTGGGCGGACGAGATGCCGACGATGGCGCCGCCGCCGCCGGCGATCATGTGGGGAATGGCGAGCTTGCAGGCCATGAAGTGGGACTTGATTAGTACGGCCTGGCTGCGATCCCAGTCGGCCTCGGAGACGTCTGCCAGCAGGTCGTGGGGGTGCCAGCGGGCGTTGTTGACGAGGGCGTAGACGCCGCCGAAGCGCTCGACGGCGGTTTGAACCATCTGTTCGCAGCCGGCCATGGCGCCGACGTCGGCGTGAAGGTAGGCCGCGCGGCCGCCGGCGGCGACGATCTCGGCTTCAACACCGAGACCGCGGGTGTCGTTGAGGTCGGCCAGGATGACGGGCATGCCGTGTTGGGCCAGGGTGACCGCGGTGTTGCGGCCGATGCCCTGGGCGGCGCCGGTGACGATGGCGACGCGGTTTTTGAGCTCGTCGAAGGGGGGCACGGCACCTCTCGTCTGGTCGTGGCTGGCCGTGAAGTGTGAGCCCGGAAGACCCTCACCCCAACCCTCTCCCACAGGGAGAGGGGGAAGGCGACAGCCTACTTCAGCGGCAGGTGACGATGGCGACGCGGTCGTGGAGTTCAGTGAATGGGGTCATGGCGCGCCTCTCGAATGGTCGTGAGTGGCTCAGATGATTGAGCGGGGGAGACCATTGCCCCGGTCTTCTTCCTTAAGGGCGAGGGTTCGAGCGGAAGACCCCCTCACCCTACCCCGGCAGATTCGAACGTGAGAAAGGTAAAGTCCCGCTTGAGCAAGGTTTGAGAGGTAGCCGAGCGTGGGTGCTTGGGGCACCAGCCACCCTCATCCCAGCCCTCTCCCTCAAGTGAGACCTTTGCGTAATCCGGGGGGACCGTTGCCCGGAAGACCCTCACCCCAACCCTCTCCCACAGGGAGAGGGAGCAAGAGCGGCCCGCACCTTCGCGGACGAAGGGCGTTGTGCAAAGGTCTCTCAAGGAAGAGGGAGAAAGAGCGGCCAGGCCCTTTGGCTCTCGACGTTTCGCACAGTCGTTCGCACTCAATGGAGGGAGCACGAGCCGCACGGCTCAACGTCGCTTGACGCTGGTGACCGGCGACACGGGTGCGCTCCGGCGGGGCGAGGGAGCCGATGACAGACTGATTCAGCGGTTTGGGCCGATTGCGGCGGCCCACCGGCCTTCGAATGAGAGTTGGAGCGGCGGGGATGTTTACGGGGCGGGGCGGGGGCGTTAGGTTTCGGGGCGCGTGCCAGTAGGAACAGGCGCCCCGATGACTTTGAACACCATGCAGTGCCTTGTCTGTCCCGGCGACCGGACCGTGAAGCTGACGACGAAACCGATTCCCGAACCGGGGCCGGAGGATGTCCGGATTCGGATCGTGTCCTCGGCGATTTGCGGGAGCGACCTGCACAAGTACCGGCAGAGCCAAGCCGAGCGCGACGAGCACGGCTACAGCAAGCTGGCGCTGGGGCACGAAGGGGCCGGCGTGGTGGACGCGGTGGGTCCGGGGGTGACTTATCCAGCCGTGGGCGACCGGGTGGTGGTGTATCACCTGATTGGCTGCGGTCACTGCGAGCACTGCCGGCGCGGCGAGCCGGGTTTCTGTCGCGAGATGCAGGGGTTCAACTGGGTGCGCGACGGCGTGAACGCGGAGTACGTGGTGGTGCCGGCGCGGAACGCGCTGCCGCTGCCGGACGACTTTGACTTTGAGGACGGGGCACTGCTGGCCTGCAACCTGGGGACGGGGTTCGCGGCGGCGCGCAAGGCGCGGGCGTCGGGCGACATGACGCTGGCGGTGAGCGGGCTGGGACCGGTGGGGCTGTACACGGTAATGATGGCGCGGGCGATGGGCGCTTCGGTGATTGGGATCGACGTGCAGCCGAGCCGGATCGAGATGGCGGAGAAGCTGGGCATCGATGCCACGGCGAATGCGATGGAGACCGATCCGGTGGAGGCGATGCGCGCGTTCGGCGGCGGCGACGGGGTGCACGCGGCCATCGACACCTCAGGCAATACACGGGCACGGACGGCGGCGCTGGAAGGGCTGCGTCCGCACGGCATCTTTGTGGAAGTGGGGATCGGCGAGGAGACCGTCTACAAGCTGAGCGCTCCGTTGAACGCCCGAGAGATCACGTTGACCGGCTCCTGGATCTTCAAGCTCTACGAGTGGGAAGACCTGCTGGACTTCATGCGGCGGCATCGGCTGCCGGTCAAGGACGTGATTGTGCAGCGCTGCCGGATCGACGACGCGGTGGAGGCCTTCAAGCTGGCGGATTCGGCGACGACCGGCAAGATCATGTTCGAGTGGGACTGAGGGCGGCATGAGCGCCAAGCGACCGCACGTGCTGCTGCTGGTTACGGACCAGCAGCGGGGGGATTGCCTGGGGATTGAAGACCATCCGGTGCTGCAGACGCCGGCGATGGACGAGATTGGGGCGACGGGGACTCGGTTCCGTCGCGCCTACGCCGAGTGCCCGCAGTGCATCCCAGCCCGGCGCACGCTGATGTCGGGTCAGGACCCGGCGACGCACGGGATGTTGCAGAACGAGTCGGACACGGCCTGGGACCCGCCGGCCACGCTGGCGAGCGAGCTGCGGGCGGCGGGGTACGAGACGTTGCTGAGCGGCAAGCTGCACCTGTCGCCGAAGAGGAAACGCTACGGCTTTGACCGGATGTCGATAGCCGACAGCACGCGCGGCGGCCACAACGACTTCCTAGACTGGCTGCACGGTGAAATCCCACTGCAGCGCTGGGCCATGGCGCACGGAGCGACGCCGAACGGGTGGATCGGGCGGCCGAGTCACCTGCCGGAGGAGCAGACACACGCGTTCTGGTGCGTCTCGGAAGCCATCCAGTTCCTGCAACGACGGGACCCGAGCGCGCCGTTTTTTCTGAAGGTGTCGTTTATCGACCCGCATCCGCCGTTGACGCCGCCGAGGTTTTTCTATGACCGCTACGACCGCCGGGAACTGCCCGCGCCGGTGATCGGCGATTGGGCGGATCCGGTGGAGGCGCCGACGCGCGGGATCGACATCGAGATGCAGGAGGCGCGGTCGCAAGGTCTGGAGCTGGACGCGCCGCAGATGCACGCCTGCCGCGCGGGGTACTACGGCCTGATCAACCACGTGGACATGCAGATCAGCCGCCTGTTGCAGTACATGAACGACATGCGCCTGCTGGACGACACGCTGGTGGTGTTCGTTTCGGATCACGGCGAGATGCTGGGCGATCACCGGCTGTTCCATAAGTCGTGGCCCTACGAGGCCGCGGCCCGGGTGCCGCTGCTGGTGCAGGGGCCGCCGTCGCAGAGCTATCCCACGCACGTCGTGCGCGAGGAGCCGGTGGGTCTGCAGGACGTGATGCCGACGATTCTGGATGGGGTTGGGCTGGATATTCCGGAATCGGTGACGGGACGCAGCCTGATGCCGTTTGTGCGCGGAGAATCGCCGAACTGGCGGGACCTGCTGCACGGGGAGCATTCCGGCGGGAGCCGTCGTCCGGAAACGGCCTGGCATTTCATCACCGACGGGCGGACCAAGTACATCTGGTACAGCCAATCGGGCCGCGAGCAGTTGTTCAACGTCGCGGACGACCCGGACGAGACGCGGGACCTGTCGGCGACGGCGGACCTGGGGCCGTGGCGACAGCGGCTGATCGACCGGCTGAAGAACCGGCCGGAAGGGTTTACGGACGGGTCAATGCTGGTGGCGGGGCGGCCGCATGGGCCGATGGTTCCGGGGACGCCGCGGGAGGGGAATGCGCCGGGGGTGTATGGAGAGGGCGCGGCGTAGCTAGCGGAAGAAGCGGCCGACCGGGTGCCTTTCGGGCACTGCTATTTCCGCTCGATTCGGTTAACATCCGCGCATATCAGGGGCGGTCTTCGGCTCGTCAGGGAGTATTCATGCGACAGACCCGGACGGCAGCGGCTAGAGCCCTCGGAGTTGAAAAAGCAACTCGCGGCGCGACTTTGCGGCGTCTCCCGTGAGCCGGACGCCCTCACAACTGTATCTCGATACGGCGCTAGCTCATGACGCTGGGAAGCTGGCTCTGCGCCGACCTCGTCGCAAAGGCCGCAGGCGAATTGCCTTTGGCTGGTATGGCGGTAAGTTCAGTCACTTGGCGTGGCTGCTACCGCAACTCCCCGAGGCGCACCACTACTGTGAACCGTTCGGCGGATCAGCGGCGGTTCTACTCAACCGCGAGCCAGCCATGGTCGAGACCTACAACGACATCGATGGTGAGGTCACGACGTTTTTCCGTGTACTGCGTGGGCACACCGACGAACTGATCCGACAGATTGCCTTGACGCCATTCTCGCGCGAGGAATTCTTCGTCGCCTGTCAGTACGAAACGGACATGCCGGACCTGGAGCGCGCGCGCCGCTTCTTCGTTCGCGCGCGACAGGTTCGAACGGGCCTGGCGCAAACCGCGTCGGTCGGCCGATGGGCCAACTGCAAGCAGACGAGCCGAGCGGGCATGTCCGGGGTGGTGTCACGCTGGCTCGGCAGCGTCGATTCACTGCCGGAGATTGCGGAGCGTTTGATCCGGGTCCAGATCGAGAACCGACCGGCTGTCGACGTGATTCGCTTGTACGACGACTCGCGCACACTGTTTTACTGCGACCCACCTTATCCGCATGAAGCTCGCGGCGATGCACGCGCGTACGGCAACGAAATGACCGACTCTGAGCACGCGGAGTTGGCCGAAGTCCTTTGCGCAGCCAAGGCGAAGGTTGCGGTCTCCGGCTATCGCTGCGACCTCATGGACCATCTTTATAGCGGATTCCGTCGAATCGACGCGCCTGAAAAACTGTGTCACTCTGTGAAATCAGCAAGATTCGAGTCGCTGTGGGTCAACTATTGAGGGCGGCGTGCCAGTCGACTACGAGGCGAGTAGAGCGCTTCTAGATCAGCGCTTTGCGTCAGTAAGCGGAGTTGTGCTGGCCGGCGAGCGGCCGACTGCCGATTCGGCACGTGGGGAAGACGTTGAGCGTGTCTTCGAGTCCCGTACGCAAGCCTATCGCGAGGTGCTCGTCGGCTGTGTACTAGCGCGTTGGAGTGACCGCGCCATCGACATCACGAAGCCCTACGTGAACCAAGGGCCTGACGCCTTCAACGGTCGCACGCTCGACGAACGGGTCGTGAATCCGTTCTTCCAGGAAAATCGCATCCCCAGTTCCAGAGGCCCGTACCTCTCGACGTTCCGACGGTCCGTCAGGTTTGATCAGAGCACGCGGGCCGGCCTGCGCGATCAGGACGGCTATGACGCGCTTCTCCGACTCATTCAACACGTGCAGGCAACGGACTCCAATAGTGATTTTGTAGCTTTCCTCGACCAACTGCTCCTACGTTTCTATGAGCTCCGCGAAGAATCACAAGTGGCGATAGCTCAGCCGCAGCGCGTCAGTCTCGAACAGATTTCAGACCTCGTGAATCGTCTGCTTGCCTTGTCGAGCGGAGGGCGATATCCCATGTACCTCGTTGAGGCAACCCTTGCCGCGATCAACGAGCGGTTTGCTTTGGCCTGGGATGTGCGGGTGCAAGGCATCAATGTCGCGGACAGCGCCGGCGGAGCGGCTGGAGACATTGAGGTCCGAGAAAACGACATTCTCGTGTTTTCCGCGGAGGTAACTGAGCGACGAATCGAAGCTGACCGCGTGATTGCCACATTTCAGACGAAGATCGCGCCAAATGCCATCAAGGACTACATGTTTCTAACGACTGACGGTGTGGAGAAGGAGGCCAAAGCACAAGCCAGTGCCTACTTTACGATCGGTCATGAAGTGAATTTCATCGACATCGCGGCCTGGATCTGGCACACCCTTGCCAGCATTGGGTCCGAGGGCAGGGCTATGTTCTTCAGAGCGCTGCTTGACCGCTTAGGACGCGACGACACCCCTACGGCCCTCAAGACAGCCTGGAATGACGAAATAGCTCGCTTGACCAGAGTGGTCTGACCACCTGCTCGCAATAGGCGCCGGACGTACCTCGAACATCATGGTCGGGCCATCCACTGAATTCGTGTATGAGGCTCTTGGTTGGCTAGCGGAAGAGGCGGAGGGCGAGGTTGATGAGGATGGTGAGGACGAGGCTGAGGATGAGCATTGAGACGAGTGGGATGAAGAGTGAGAAGCGTTCGCGTTCGATGGCGATGTCGCCGGGGAGGCGGCCGAAGAAGGGGATCTGACCGAGCAGGACCAGCAGCACACCGCCGGCCAATAGCAACCCGCCCAGGATTATGAGCAGGCGGCCGAGGCCGCCGAGGTTGAACCCGCCGTCCATGCGCCCATAGTAGGACCAGCTGGCCGGAGCCCGGCTTCCGGGTAGTGGGTCATTTTGAGTTGTGAGCCGCGAAGACCCCTCACCCCAGCCCTCTCCCCCAGGAGAGACCTTTGCGGAACCCAGGGATGGTTGCCCGGAAGACCCTCACCCCAACCCTCTCCCACAGGGAGAGGGGGCAAGAGCCGCCGCAACTTCGAGGACTCCGGGCATTGTGCAAAGGTCTCCCAGGAGAGGGAAAAGATGACTGCTCGCTTCGGGGAGAGGGATGCGATCAAAATGACCCACTACCGGCTTCCGGGTGCGAAAGTATGCGCGGGGTCGGGCAGGTGGGAAGGGACGGCGGGCATGCGCACTGAATCAGGGGCGGCGAAGCAGACCGACGTGGCGGTGATTGGGGGCACGCCCGCCGGGATTGGCGCCGCCATTGCCGCGGCGCGAGAGGGCCTGGACGTGGTGCTGGTGGCGCCGTCCCGGCACCTGGGCGGACTGATGACCAACGGCCTGGGGGCAACGGACATCCGGCCGAACGAGTCGGTGGGCGGCATCTTCCGGCAGTTCGTCGGGATGGTGCGCGAGCACTACGCGTCCACGTACGGCGAGGACTCTCAGCAGTTCCATGACTGCAACGACGGCTACCGGTTCGAGCCTTCGGTGGCGGAGGGTTTGCTGGAGACGCTGGTCGGCGAACAGGAGCGGCTGGAGGTCTGGCGTGGATGGCGGCTGGCCTGGGAGGGCGGGGCGTCGATGCCCGAGGGCGGTCGCTGGCTGGTGCATACGGCGCCAGGCGCGGACGTCACGCAGCCCACCGACACGCCGGAGCGCCGGGTCACGGCGGTGACGCTGGCGGCGGTTGACGCGCAGGGTCGGGCCACCGGCGAATGCATGCCACTGGCGGCGCGGGTGTTTGTGGACGCCACGTACGAGGGCGACGTGGCGCTGGGTGCGGGCGCGGCCTACCGGATCGGGCGCGAGGGGCGGGACGAGCTGGGTGAATCGCACGCCGGGGTGGTCTACCAGAACTTTCACGACCGGATGACGTACCCGGGGTCCACGGGGGCGGCGGACCGGCGTATCCAGGCCTATAACTACCGGCTGTGCCTGACCGACGATCCATCGAACCGGCGGCCGGTCCAACGGCCAGCGGGCTACAGCCGTGAACCGTATGTGCCGCTGATCGACGATGTGCGGAGCGGGCGGACGCCGGGGTTCAAGGGTCCGCGGGGCGGTACGGCGGTGCTGAACGTGGTAGCGATGCCCAACCGGAAGTCCGACGCGAACAACCACCACTTCTGTTTCACGTCCAGCGACTGGGCGGAAACGAACTACGACTATCCGGAGGCCGGACCCGAGCGACGCCTGGAGATCGCGGCCGCGCACCGCGCCTATACCGAGGGGCTGGTGTGGTTCTGCCAGAACGACGAGGAACTGCCGGCGGATTTCCGAGACGCGGCGCGTGCGTGGGGGCTGGCGGCCGACGAGTTCCAGGACAACGGCGGGTTTCCGCGGCAGATGTATGTGCGCGAGGGCTGCCGCATCCTGGGCGGTTACCTGTTCAGCGCCAGCGACGCGCTGCTGGACACATCAGGTGGGCGCTCGCCGACGCACTGGGACAGCGTGGCGTCCGGCGGCTACCAGATTGACTCGCACGCCACGCGGCAACGCGAGGACCTGGGGCTCGGCGCGACAGCCGACGAAGCGGCGCCGGACGGACGGCAGGTGGCGCTGGAAGGGTTCATTGGGCTGCGCGAGGAGACCGTGCCGTACCAGATTCCGTATCGGGTGATGGTTCCGGAGGGAATCGACGGGCTGCTGACACCGGTGGCGGTGTCGGCGAGTCACCTGGGCTACGGGACGATTCGCATGGAGCCGGTGTGGATGGCGCTGGGCGAAGCGGCGGGAAGCGCGGCCGCGCTGGCGCTGGAGCGAGGGGTTCGGGTTCGCGACGTGCCGCGCGGCGCACTGCAGAGACCTTTGCGTAATCCGGGGGACTGTTGCCCGGAAGACCCTCACCCCAACCCTCTCCCACAGGGAGAGGGAGCAAGAGCGGCCGCACCTTCGCGGACGAGGGACGTTGTGCAAAGGTCTCACTGCAGCGGGATTTACTGGCGCGGGGGCAGGTCATTACGTACTTCAACGACATTGCGCCGGCCAGGTTTGTGGGATTCGACGAGCAGTCGCCCGAACTGTCGGCGGCGGCGCAGTTTTGGGGTGCACGAGGATTGTTTGGGCAGTTCGCCGCGCGGCCGGACGATCCACTGACTCAAGGCGAGGCGCAGCGCTGGGGCTGGCTGACGCGGCGGGCGGTGGACCCGTGGCGGCCGTTGGTGGTGGACGCGGGGCTATTTGACGATCCGACGCCTTGTAATTGGTCGGACTTCACTGAAGTCGTACGAGGCTGGATGGCTGAGCCGTCGCCGTTGCGGATGTCAATCGGGGCGCTGCCGGACGTGCCCGCGCCCGCAGACCCGGAGGCGACGGTCAGCCGAGGCGAGGCCTGCCAGATGCTCGACCGGCTCTACGGCGGGTTGGTGTAGGCGCCGCGGAACGTTTAGAACCCGATGTTGCGGAGGATGCGGGCGAAGAAGCCGAGGTGTTCGCCTTCGCGGAAGGTGAGGACGTGGACGTCGCTGCCGGACCAGACGGCCTGGGCGCTGTGGGCTTCCAGGTACTTCGGCTTCCGCGGGTCCTCGCGAATCTGCACCATCTGCGAAGCGCCGGGGCGCACGTTGAACTCGAGCTCGCTGCCGACCAGTTCGTCGACCGGGACGGTGAACAGCTCGGCGGCGGCGGGGTTGGCAAACAGCACCTTGCGGGTGGAATCGGCGACGATCATGCCGTCCGGCTGGTTCATGACGATGTCGGCGAAGCCCGGTTCTTCGGCCGCCAGCGCGCGGATGCGCTCCTCGGCCGTGGCTGACCTGCGTTGCCGCTCGATCGCATAGCGGACCGTGCGACGCAGCCGTTCTTCGGTGAATTCGCCCTTGACCAAGTAGTCCTGCGCGCCCTGGGCGACGGCCTCGGTGGCCACCGCCTCGTCGCCGAGTCCGGACAGGATGACGATTGGGACGCCGCCGGCGCCTTCCTGTGCGGCCGTGAAGGTCTCGAGGCCCTGAGATTCGCCGAGACCGAGGTCCAGCAGAATCACGGCCGGCTCGAAGTCGCTGACTGCCGCGAGGCCGTCCGAGAGATTGCCGAAACTCTGAACTTCAAACTGCACGGCGCCGGTTGGAACGAGCATTTCTTCGAGCAACCGAACGTCGCCGGGGTTGTCCTCGATGACCAAGATGCGGAGCGTTTGTGCGGCCATTGCTTCCCTCCCAGCGGGGGACCGCGTCGTCGCGGTCCAGATCGTTCACTGACGAAGTGTGCCGAAACTGTAACAATTGCGGCGAAGCGACCGTGAATCCGGGGGCTTGGCATTCAGCAATGCGAGCGCACGACCAGGCGCGCCGGGGCAGCACGCGTGACTGAACTGAACCAATCACAGGCAAGCGCTGAGCCGGACTTCGTTGCGATCGCAGTCGAGTTCGCGCCACTGCTGGCGCACATCGGGCGCATCATCACGTCGGCGGAGGACATCGACGAGATCTACGACCGATTTGCCGAGGCCGTGACATCGGCTATTCCGGCAGATCGGCTGTCCGTCGTGGTGGTGGACACCGACGCCTGGCAGCACAAGGCTCGCTACTACGCGGGGGTCGACGTGCCGCTGGCCACGCTGGACGTCTGGCGGGCGCTGGACGGGCAGGTGGTCGAATCCGTGGTGCGAAGCCAGCAGCCGCAGATCGTGGACGAGCGGAACATAGCCGCGATGTTGGCCCAGTCGCCGCGCCTGCAGGACGGGGTCGCGGCCGGTCTGCGGACCTGGATGGATATCCCGGTGATCCTGGAGCAGACGGTGGTTGCCGTCATGCGGTTTATGTCGCGAACGCCGAACGCCTACGACGCGCGTAGCCAGGCGATTGCGGTGCTGATCGCCGCGCAAATCGCCGGCCCGGTGGCCAACGCGCAATCCGTTGAGTCGCTGCTGGCCACGCAAGCGGAACTGGCGCGATCGAACGCCGAACTGGAGCAGTTTGCCTACGTGGCCTCGCACGATCTGCAGGAACCGCTGCGCATGGTGGCCAGCTACGTGGGGCTGCTGGAGCGGCGTTACCGGGGCAAACTGGACGACGACGCCGATGACTTCATTGAGTTCGCGGTGGACGGCGCGCGACGCATGCAGGCGTTGCTGAACGGGCTGCTGGACCTTTCGCGGGTCGGAACACGCGGGCGGGCGCCGGAACCCACCGACAGCGAGGCCGTGCTGCGGGACGCGCTACTCAACCTGGAGCAGGCCATTGCGGAGCGGGACGCCGAGGTTAAGCACGATCCGCTGCCAACAGTTCTGGGCGACCGGATCCAGTTGACCCAACTATTTCAGAACCTCATCAGCAATGCGGTCAAGTTCAATGCGAGCAGGAGGCCGCGCGTGGCGGTGACGGCGCGGCGCGCGGGTTCGATGTGGGAGTTTGGGGTTGCGGACAATGGGATCGGCATCGATCCGGCGCACTTCGAGCGGATTTTTCAGGTGTTCCAGCGGCTGCACACACGCGAGACCTACGCGGGCACCGGCATCGGGCTCGCGGTCTGCCGCAAAATCGTGGAACGCCACGGGGGCACGATCTGGATCGAATCGGCCAAAGAGCAGGGCGCGACGTTGTGCTTCACGCTGCAAGCGGCTGCGGGAGGAGCGGGTTGAAGATTGCGGCCCGCCGGTTCCCGCGTCCTGCCTGCCAGGGAATGAGCCAAGCGCCGGACTAAGATCCATGCGAAAGGAGACGTGACGTGGCTCAGGTCAGCGGAGCGCCCATAGAGATTCTGCTGGTGGAGGACAACCCCGGCGACGTGCGCCTTACCCAGGAGGCGATTCGCGAGTCCAAGATTCGCAACCGGCTGAATGTGGTAAGGGACGGAGAAGAGGCGGTGGCTTACGTGCGCCGGCAAGGCAATTTTGCCGATCAGCCGCGGCCCGACTTGATTCTGCTGGACCTCAACCTGCCCAAGAAGGACGGGCGCGAAGTGCTGCAGGATCTCAAGTCGGATCCTGACCTGCACCGGATTCCGGTTGTGGTGCTGACCAGTTCGGCCGCCGAGCAGGACATTCTGAGCACGTATGACCTGTATGCGAACGCCTACGTGACGAAGCCGGTGGACCTGGACCAATTCATGCACGTGGTGTCGTCGATCCAGGATTTCTGGCTGAACATCGCGAAGCTGCCGCCGGAGTAGCGGGATGGGCGGCGTTACGCGGCGGAGGATTGAGCGCCAGTTGCGGTGAGCGGGCACGACGACGACCCGACGGGCGGCGTGTACGACGACCTGGAGCTTCCGAGCGGGACGTTGCGTCCCTTCACCGCGATCCAGATGGTGATGACGGTGGACGGCGCGATCAAGGGTCCAACGGACGCCTACTGGCCGATCAGCCTGGAGGCGGACCAGCGCACGTTCCGAAGGTTTCGGATGCATTTCGACGCCGTGCTGCATGGGGCGCGCACGCTGGGGATGCGGATCGACCGCTACATGTGGAGCAAGGAACTGCAGCGGGAGCGGCGGCGGCGGGGGCTGCACGAGCCACCGCTATTTGTCGTGGTGTCAAACTCGGGGCAGATTGACCCAACCGACCCGGTGTTTCAGCGCCGCAGTTATCCGATTGCGCCGATGGTGGTCGTTCCGGAGGCTGCCGAGGTCACGTCGGGTCTGTCGGAGGTGGCCGAGGTCGTAAGGGTTGGCGACGAGCGCGTCGTTCTTGAGGAGCTAATGCGCTACCTGGCGGACGAGCGCGGCGTGCGGCGGTTGGTGTGTGAGGGCGGGGCGATATTGAACTACCACATGCTGACGGCGGGGCTGGTGGACGAGTTTTTCATCACGGTGACCCCGTCGATCATCGGGGAACCGCGGCCGCGAACGGCGGTGGAAGGGCCAGCAGCGCTGCCGAGCGATCAGATGCAGCGGTTGGATTTGGTTGGCTCAGTTGCGCGCGGGGGTGAGGTGTTTCTGCGCTACCGCGTGCGGGGCGCAAGTCGGCTCGCTTAGGCGGCGAGCTCTGGCGACAGGCGCACGGGAATCAGCCGTTCGCTAGCGTCCGGTCACTGAATCGCTGTAGGAGCATGAGCAGCGCCAGCGCGGTCGGGGCGTATCGAGTCCGACACCGACCACTTTGGAGGGACCATGCAACCACGGGGGATTGACTTCTTCGTCTACATCGTCAGCGATATCGCCAGGAGCGCGGACTTCTACGAAAACACTCTGGGTTTGACGCTCAAATCGTGGGAAGGTTCGGGCTGGGTCGAGTTCGCGGTTGGCGACACGCAAACGGTGCTGGCCCTTCGCCTGGATCCTGAAGGCGCCGGTGCAGACGTTCAGGGTGGCGCTGTCGCCCTCGCTGTCGACGACGTCGGGCAGGCCGTTGACGAACTTCGTCAACTGGGTGTGGACATCATCCTTGAGCCTGGCGAGCAGGCGTCATGCTACGCGGCTGGGATATCCGACCCCGACGGCAACCTGATCCTGCTCCACAGCCGCAAGGACGGGACGGCGGGGTAGAAGTAAGGCCGCGGACTGATCGCAGAGCACTCACGCGGCGATCATAAGCAAGGCCCTCCATGGTGCGGGGCCGTGGCCGTGATGCGCGCCGGGGCAAGTCTCGGCACCGTGACGTATACCATCAATGCTGGCCGAGCCGCCGCAGTGCGGCGGAAGAAGCTTCGACCCTGGACCGCTCCAAAACGCGCCGCCGCCGGTCCCGTGCCCCCCGGCGGGCTAGTGGGAGCAGCCTCGACCGTGGGCGTGGTGAGGCAGCGGCTGGGCCGCTGGCCCCGCCCGCGCGAGCCGCGGCCGCCGCTCGTGCGCGACGAGCGCGTCCGGCCCAGCGACCTGGGGTATTCGCGGACCCATCTGTTGGCCCGCTGCTGGCATTCGGCACGCGCATAGCCACCAAGATTGTGCACCACAGCCGGCGTGCGAGTTGGCGGCACACGCACCTGGCCGTTAGCGACCGTTCGCGGCTAGCTTACGCCCGGGTGCTCGCCTGCGACCGACCGACCCACGCCCTGGCTCTCCTCGAGCGTGCCCTGAATTGACCCCGCGCGCAGCGCCTCACAATGCGGGCGGTAATACCGAACAACGACTCGGCCTAACGCTCGCACGCGTTGCCGACCCTGTGAGCCTCGCGCTGGCCACGGTGGCGCCAAGGCCGGCCGATGTCCAGCGTGGATTGCCTCGACCCAACCAACACGATTTGGTAGTGGGTCACTTTGAGTTGTGAGCCGCGAAGACCCCTCACCCCCGGATCACGTCCGGGGCAGGCTCTAACCCTCTCCCCCAGGAGAGACCTTTGCGTAACCCGAGGGACTGTTGCCCGGAAGACCCCTCACCCCAACCCTTGTATGTTCCCAGGGCCTTGGAATGTCCAAGGTGAGAGTTGATGGGCCGGGACAGACCGACCAGCCCTGGGTCCATCGAGACCGTGGGAGAGCAGGGTCGTCCCGGCCCCGACGCTGGCCCAGAGCCCGAACAGTTGCCGGGGCCGTCATGACGAGCCCGTATCCGCAAGGTGGGGCGTGCGGCCAGCGCCTTGGGAGGGTAGCGGATGGCCGCCCCAGTGGACATCGTGCTCGGGATCGATGTGGCGAAGGCCCAGTTGGACGTGGCCGTGTGGCCGACCGGGGACACGTGGACCGTGCCGCGCTCGCCGGATGGCCTGCGCCGGTTGCAGGCCCGGGTCCAAGTCCTGCAGCCGACCCGCATTGTGCTGGAAGCCACCGGCGGGTACGAACGGGCGGTGGTCGCCGCGCTGGCCGACCGGCCGGTCGTCGTCGTCAATCCGCGCCAGACCCGCGACTTCGCCCGCGCCCACGGCATGCTGGCGAAGACCGATGCCCTGGACGCCCAGGTCCTGGCGCGCTTCGCGGCCGACGTGCGGCCGCCGGTTCGGCCCCAGCCCTCGAAGGCGGTCCAGCACCTGCGGGCCCTGGTGCGGGAGCGCCGCCAGCTGGTGGAGTTGCGGGTGGCCACCCAGCACCGACGCCGCCAGGCACCCCCCGCCCGCCGGCCGCGCCGGGACGCCCACCTGGCCCTGCTGCGCGCCGAGCTCCGGGACCTGGACCGGGAGGTGGCGTCCGCCCTGCAGGCCGACCCCCACCTGCAGGCCCGCGCCGCCTGGCTGCAGCGCATTCCCGGGATCGGGCCGGTGGCTGCGGCCACCTTGCTGGCCGAAGTGCCCGAACTCGGCACCTGCACCCGCCAGCAGGTGGCCGCCCTCGTCGGTGTGGCCCCCTGCAACCGCGACAGCGGCGCCCGGCGCGGCCGCCGGAGCTGCTGGGGCGGCCGCGCCCCGGTCCGCGCCGTGCTGTCCATGGCCACCCTGGCCGCCACGCGCCTCAATCCCCGCCTGCGGGCCTGCTACCAACGGCTGGTCGCCGCCGGCAAGCCGCCCAAGGTGGCCCTGGTCGCTTGCATGCGCAAGCTGCTCGTCCTCTGCAACGTCCTCTGCAACGCCCTCTGCCAGCGCCAGACCACCTGGGATCCCACCGTGACCTAATCCTTGACGTCCCACACAGTTGCTCTCCCCGAGGAGAGACCTTTGCAAAACCCTGGCGTGAGGCGGATCGTGGAGACCATCGTTCCCGCCGCCGAGAGTCGTGGCCATGCACCGTTCCACCCATTCGCCGGAACTGATCGACGCCTGGCTGCCGCCGCGGGTGGGCCGCAACGCCCGGCTGGAGCGGCTGACGCAGCTCATCGACTGGGCGCCGCTGGAGGCCCTGGTGATCGACCTGCACGCCGCGCCGGTCGGGCGGCCGAGTTATCCGCCGCTGCTGATGGTCAAGGTGCTGCTGCTGCAGCAGTGGTACCAGGCCTCGGACCCCGCGATGGAAGAGGCGTTGTGGGAGCGGCTGTCGTTCCGGCGCTTCGTAGGGTTGGGGCTGCAAGACGACGCGCCGGATCACTCGACGATCAGCCGGTTCCGCACGCGGCTGACGGCGACGGGCGTGGCCGAGCCGCTGTTCGCGGCGGTGGAGCAGCAACTGGCCGCGCGCGGGCTGCTGGTCATGCAGGGCACGCTGGTGGACGCGACGTTGGTGGACGCGCAGGTGCGCCGCCCGCAAGGGGGCGCCACCGGCGCGGGCAGCCCCCGGGACCCGGACGCGGCCTGGGCCCGGCGGGGCCGGCAGGCGCGCTTTGGCTACAAGCTGCACCTGGGGGTGGACGCCGAGTCGGAACTGGTCCGGCGCGCGGTGCTGACCCCGGCGAACGTGAACGAGACCCAGGTGGCGGACGAGCTGATCGCGGGGGACGAAGGGGCGGTGTACGGGGATGCGGCCTATGGCACGCACGCGCGCAGCGCCCGGCTGCGGGCGCGGGGGATCGCGGATCGGCTGATGCGACGGCCCACCAAACATCAGCCCCGGCTTGGGCCCGGCGGCGCGCCGCCGCCACGCCCGGATCGAACAGGTGCGACGGCCGGTGGAGCACGTGTTTGGGACGTTGAAGCGCTCGTACGGCTACCAGCGGATGCGCTACCGGGGCCTGGCCCGGAACACGACCGAGATGTGGTTCAAGCTGCTGGCCTACAACCTGCGCCGCGCGGACCGCTTGCTGGCCGGGGCCCCGGCCTCGCCCTAGGCGCACTGCGCCCTCACCTCGGCGCGGTGGGCTGTGGGTAGCCCTCGGCGGGTGGCGACCCGAGCTATCCCGCCCCGCGTGACCCCGTCGCGGCCCGGCAGCCGCCCCTCGGCGCTGCTCAGGGCGCATTATTCAAAGGTCTCCGAGGAGAGGGAGCAAGAGCGGCCGCACCTTCGCGGACGAAGGGCGTTGTGCAAAGGTCTCCCAGGAGAGGGAAAAGATGACAGCTCGCTTCGTGGAGAGGGATGCGATCAAAATGACCCACTACCCACGATTTGAAATAGGCGCTCAACAATGTTGTTGTATTCGTCGTTTCATTCCAATCTGCCGACGCCACTTTTTGGTGTTCTGGACGCCCTTAGCCACAAGATAATGACCACGATCCAGAGCCAAAACATTAGCGCTTCGACACTAATCATAACTTCCTTGTAGGGGCGGTCTTGGATCATTGCCACGAACGCGACTAAGCCTCGCCCAGGTGTATACGCACGAAGCGATAGATCGTTCTCCCATGGATCGGGGATCCCGTTTATCTGAACCACACTTTCCGGAATCGGATCGTCGGTTGACAGGCCAAGAAACACGTAAGGCCAGGGCTGCAGAGCTCCAATCGTGATTTCGTACGTCTGTCCTTGACTGTCCGGGATCGGAGCGAAAGTGAAAGTCACAGGTTGGTCGCTCCAGCGTGGATAACGCGTCGTCGCCCGACTCTCACGGATCGGCGGCTGTCCAGGTAGCGCTACGCGCAGAAGAAGGTCGGCAGCGGAGCCAGTCGATCCCACCCAGACGTCAATACGTGAAAGGTGCGCCCGATCGACCGTCAGCGTCTGGGAAACAGACGTGAGCGGGCCGTGATCAACTTCAGGTCGATCTCCGCCCGCGCCGGCGACGCGAATTTCATACTCCCGCGCGCCTAGAATTCCAGCGGCTAATACTGCGGGGGCAGCAACGATAGCGACGAACCGCCACGTGAGAAACGCCGGTGCCAGAGGGACCCAGCCAAGTACGGACGCGAGCAAAGCAATCAGCACCGCCGCGGCCATCAATTCCGATCCTTCTTCGGCCAGGCTAATCGGTGATGAGACTTCATCTAATACAAGCGGCGCGGCGGCGAAGATGCCCGAAGCAACCAGAAGGACCCGTTGCGTCGGAGATTGAACGGCTGACCACAACGTTCGAGCCGCAAAAAACAGCAGCGGGAGAGCAATGGGGGCGATTACCGCGATCCACGCGCCATAAGACAATGCCGGGAAGAATGGGACTAGGGCGTCCTTAAAGTCGGAGACTTCACCAATCGCGACACTTGCAGCGAGAACCGCGACACTCAACCAGCCAAGCCGAGCGTGGCCTCTCTTGGCCAGCGCACCGGCCAAGGTAGCGACAAGCAGCCAAAGAACAACGGAGAATGCGTTCGCGAGTGATGTATCAGAATCGGGGTTCAGATGCCCTTCCCACAGGGGAAACACCCTCGCCCTTGCCCCCGCCAGAGCCAGCGCGATGCTGATCAAAAAAATGATCGCAATTATTATTCGTATATGCGTTCTAAGCCACGAACGAATAGCAAGCATACAATCCTTTTATCCCCGAAGCAGTATGGGGTCGTTAAGTCCAGCGTTAATATCAAAATTCTACCACAGAATATCCACCAATAATCTCTGCTCAATACTCATCCGCAGAATCCTCGAATTCGACAAACGCAGCGGGAAATGCAGATACCTCCCGCACGCCCGGGCCGACTGACGCCTGGCTCGATTACCATGCGCGGGACGCCAGCCCGCACTGGAGATTTGGATATGGCCACGGTCGCATTGATTACCGAGGAGGGCGCCGCCCACCAACAGCCGTACCGCGACGCGATTCGCGACATCGATCTGATCGAGCGGGCGGAGTTGATGGACCCGGGCGGGACGACGTTTGCCGCCTCGGTCGACACCATTGGGAGCAAGGCGGGCGGCACGCACACGTCGGTGGACTCGCTGCTGGCGGCCGGGAAGCCGGACATGGCCATCGTGACCATGATCGCGGCGCACGCTCCGGACGTGATCCGGCCGCTGCTGGAAGCGGGCGTGCACGTGATGGCCGAGAAGCCGGCCTGCGTGAACGTGGCGGACTTTGAGGAACTGGCCGGGTTGGCCGACGCCAACGGTGCGCACCTGATGCTGGCGCTGGGCAACCGCCTCAGCCCGGCGGTTGAGGACGCCCGCCGCATCATTCAGAGCGGCGGCATCGGCGACCTGTACGCGGTGCGCGCGGTGCAGGTGGACGACCAGACGCGCATTCAGCGGCGACTGGACGACCCGGACTGGACGTTTCAAAAGAAGCTGGCCGGGGGCGGGCACCTGAGCTGGCTGGGCATCCACCGCCTGGACATGCTGAGCTACCTGCTGGGCGAGGACATTGTTGAGGTGTCAGCAATGACGGCGGTGGCGGGCGGCGCGCCGATCGACGTGGAAGACCTGGGCATTGTGACCCTGAAGTTCAACGGCGGCGCGCTGGGGGTGCTGTTCAGCGGCTACCTGATGGATCAGAAGGGACACAGCGGATTCACGGTGTACGGCTCGCACGGCTGGGTACGCGCGCGCGAGGGTGAGCAGAACGCGCTGGAGTGGCGCTCGATCTCACCGGCCATGGCCGGAGCGAACGACCGACGCTTCGAGTACAGCGCCCCCGGGGGCGGATACACCACGTGGGTGGACCGCACATTGCGGGGCTGCCTGGGTGAGATCGACCCGCCGATTACCTCCGCGGACGGCGTGAAGGTGCTGCGGGTGGTGCACGCCGCCTACGCCTCGGCGGAGTCGGGGAGCCGGATCACGCTGTAGCTCGGGACGCCTGGAAGCAGCCCCCGGCAATCCACCCTCACCCCAACCCTCTCCCCGAGGAGAGACCTTTGCGTAACCCGGGGTGGGGTGCCCGGCAGACCCTCACCCCAACCCTCTCCCACAGGGAGAGGGAGCAAGAGCGGCCGCACCTTCGCGGACGAAGGGCGTTGTGCAAAGGTCTCCCAGGAGAGAGACCTTTGCGTAACCCGGGGTGGGGTGCCCGGCAGACCCTCACCCCAACCCTCTCCCTGTGAGACCTTTGAATAATGCGCCCTGAGCAGCGCCGAGGGGCGGCTGCCGGGCCGCGACGGGGTCACGCGGGGCGGGATAGCTCGGGTCGCCACCCGCCGAGGGCTACCCACAGCCCACCGCGCCGAGGTGAGGGCGCAGTGCGCCTAGGGCGAGGCCGGGGCCCCGGCCAGCAAGCGGTCCGCGCGGCGCAGGTTGTAGGCCAGCAGCTTGAACCACATCTCGGTCGTGTTCCGGGCCAGGCCCCGGTAGCGCATCCGCTGGTAGCCGTACGAGCGCTTCAACGTCCCAAACACGTGCTCCACCGGCCGTCGCACCTGTTCGATCCGGGCGTGGCGGCGGCGCGCCGCCGGGCCCAAGCCGGGGCTGATGTTTGGTGGGCCGTCGCATCAGCCGATCCGCGATCCCCCGCGCCCGCAGCCGGGCGCTGCGCGCGTGCGTGCCATAGGCCGCATCCCCGTACACCGCCCCTTCGTCCCCCGCGATCAGCTCGTCCGCCACCTGGGTCTCGTTCACGTTCGCCGGGGTCAGCACCGCGCGCCGGACCAGTTCCGACTCGGCGTCCACCCCCAGGTGCAGCTTGTAGCCAAAGCGCGCCTGCCGGCCCCGCCGGGCCCAGGCCGCGTCCGGGTCCCGGGGGCTGCCCGCGCCGGTGGCGCCCCCTTGCGGGCGGCGCACCTGCGCGTCCACCAACGTCGCGTCCACCAGCGTGCCCTGCATGACCAGCAGCCCGCGCGCGGCCAGTTGCTGCTCCACCGCCGCGAACAGCGGCTCGGCCACGCCCGTCGCCGTCAGCCGCGTGCGGAACCGGCTGATCGTCGAGTGATCCGGCGCGTCGTCTTGCAGCCCCAACCCTACGAAGCGCCGGAACGACAGCCGCTCCCACAACGCCTCTTCCATCGCGGGGTCCGAGGCCTGGTACCACTGCTGCAGCAGCAGCACCTTGACCATCAGCAGCGGCGGATAACTCGGCCGCCCGACCGGCGCGGCGTGCAGGTCGATCACCAGGGCCTCCAGCGGCGCCCAGTCGATGAGCTGCGTCAGCCGCTCCAGCCGGGCGTTGCGGCCCACCCGCGGCGGCAGCCAGGCGTCGATCAGTTCCGGCGAATGGGTGGAACGGTGCATGGCCACGACTCTCGGCGGCGGGAACGATGGTCTCCACGATCCGCCTCACGCCAGGGTTTTGCAAAGGTCTCAGGGAGAGGGAGCAAGAGCGGCCCGCACCTTTGCGGACGAAGGACGTTGTGCAAAGGTCTCAGGAGAGGGAGAAAGAGGGGCCGCACCTTCGAGGACGCGGGGCGTTGTGCAAAGGTCTCTCAAGGGCGAGGGAACCTGACGGTCATCCTTCTTGCTGCCAGACGCCGAGGGGGTTGGCGCGGGTTTGCATGGGGAAGGGGACACGCGCACCGGTGCGGTGGCCTTCGAGGATTGCCATGACCATTTCGAGCGCCGCGGTGGCCTGGCGGGCGCTGGAGACCGGTTCGCCGCCGTTTTCAATGCAGTTAATGATGTCGGCGGCGGCGTGGCGGTTCAGGGCGTCGAGCAGTTGCGCTGCGCCGGCGGGACTGCCGTCCGGGTAGGTGGTCGCCGGGACTTCGACCGGTTCCCAGGTGAGTGACGGGTCGCCTGGCTGGTGGACTGGCGCGGGATAGCGAAGGATGGATCGTCCGCCGTCGCGTACCGAGATGCCGCCGGCGTCGCCCCATAGCTCGTAGCCAAACCATGGGGTGGGGCCGGGCTCGCGTGTGTAGGTGTCAAAGCGCGCAATTGCACCCGACGTAAAGACGAAGTAGCCGGTCAAGGCGTCGCCGGCCATCTGGCCGAGGCCCTCGGGACCGTCGAAGACATCGTCGATCTCAACGTCGCGTCCCTCGACCTGCATGTGGCCGGTGGCCCAGGCCACGTCCCCGGCGATGTAGCGGAGCGCGTCCAGCACGTGGGTCCCGAGCACGCGGAGGTCGTGGGTTCCGCCGCGCTGGTCGCATTTGCCCACGCCGTGCATGTATTTGAGGGTCCCGATTTCGCCGGCCTGTACGAGCTGGGCCACCTGACGGGTTCCCGGGCGGTAACGGTTCTGGTGGGCGACGGCGATCTTGGTTCCGGCGGCGTCGGCCGCCTCCAGCACGGCGTCGGCTTCGTCGAGACTGGCCGTGATGGGCTTCTCGATGTAGATGCCCTTGGCGCCGGACTCGATGACATCCAGCAGCCAGCGTCCATGGTGCTTGAAGTGGTGCGGGCAGATGGCGACCAGGTCGGGTGACTCGGCCGCGAGCATGTCGCGGTAGTCGTCGTACTGCTTCGGGTTGCCAATCTCAGCCGCGCGCTCGGCTCTGGGTTCCGCGAGGGGGTCCGCAAGGGCCGTCAGCTCGACGTTGGGCAATTCGTAGAAGGCCTTGTGAATGGAATGGCCGTAGGCCCGTTCAAGCGTGGAATCGGCGATGGCAGCGGCGCGATAGGTCGGCATGACGGCCTCCGGAAAGTCGCACGGTGGATAGGCGCATCATGCCTGAGTCGGGCGTGGCGAGACGCTCGGCCTTGCCAACCGGCACCAGGACGTAAGATCCGGGATCGCTTCCAAGTCCAGGACACTCTTGTATGGCTCGCGTCGCGCTCATCCAAACCACGCCCGAGACCGTGCTGGACGACGTAGGCCAGGCCATGGACTCGGCCGGCTACGAGGCGGCCCTTGATCGGAGCGCGGAGACGGCGCTGAAGATCAACATCTCGTGGCATCACTGGTATCCGGCCTGCTCGACGACGCCGTGGCAGTTGGACGGCGTGATCCGAAAGCTGCGGGCCGACGGGTTCGCGCCCGAGTCGCTATATGGGGCACACAACCGCACGGTGGTGGTGGACGCGCACGTGGGCGAACGCGCGAACAAGCACTTGCCGGTGGTTACAGCGCACGGCCTGCGCAACGTTCACCTGTACGAGGACGACGCCTGGGTTCGCTATGAGCCGAAAGGCCGGCTGCGCACGCTGCACGAGGTGTACCCGGAAGGCGTGCGCATCCCGCAACGGCTGATCGGCTCGAACATCATCCACCTGCCGACGGTGAAGACGCACGTGTTCACCACGATCACGGGCGCCATGAAAAACGCCTTTGGCGGGTTGCTGTTCGAGAAGCGACATTACTGCCACGCGACGATTCACGAGACGCTGGTGGACCTGCTGATGATTCAGCAGGAGATTCACCCGGGCGTGTTCGCCGTGATGGACGGCACCTTCGTTGGCGAAGGCCCGGGACCGCGCTGCATGCAGGTGCAGGAGCGGAATCTGATGCTGGCCGGGGCCGACCAGGTTGCCGTGGACGCCACGAGTGCCCGTCTGATGGGGTTGGACCCATTCGATATCCCGTTCCTGCGCATGGCGCACGAAGACGGGCTGGGGACGGCCGACGCCCGCGAGATCGAGGTCGTGGGCGCGGACATCGAACAGGTGAAGTGGCAGGTGGCGGCGCGGCAGGATACGTTCGCCAGCCGCGGTCAGAAGCTGATCTATTGGGGGCCGCTGAAACGGCTGGAGAAGATGCTCCTACGGACGGTGATCGCGCCCTG
Organism: Chloroflexota bacterium; assembly: GCA_965263175.1. Taxonomy (GTDB): domain Bacteria; phylum Chloroflexota; class UBA11872; order UBA11872; family UBA11872; genus UBA11872. The sequence goes on along the minus strand of OZ253587.1, from coordinate 516,062 downwards.
GTCATACGCGGCGTCGCGGCTGTACCACGATGTGTACTGGTACAACGCTGTCGGGCGAGGGCGAGTTCGGCAGGCGCTCACAGGGCCTTGGGGCGAGTTGTTCAGCCGCTATCCCACAGAAGCCGGGCAGGAGTTACCGACGCCTGTCCAGGCGAGCGAAGCGGCCCCGCGCATTTAACCGAAGTACGCGCCGCCTCCAGCGGACGCGGTTGCCGGACGACTCGCCTTAGTTGCCATCTGCTCGATCCGGCTGTGAAGCCCGGCGGACCACGCCGCCGGCTTCCATGCGGGCGAGGGCGCGGGCCGACCAATCGGCGCCCTCGGGAGCGACGGCGATCCAGGCCAGATAGTCGCGGATGATCCCGTTCAGCGTTCCAGTCGGTCGCCAGCCGAGCGCGCGAATGCGCTTGGTGTCGGACCAGACGTGGCGGGTGTCGCCGAGGCGATAGCGCCCGCTGACATCGGGTTCGGCGTTCGCGCCCATGGCCTCCAGCACGGCGCGCGCATATTCGAGCACGGTGGTTACCTGGCCGCTGCCGACGTTGAATGCCTTTCCCACGGCGTTCGGGTGTTCGAGAACGAGTTCAACCGCGGCGACGGCGTCGCGAATGTGCGTGTAGTCGCGTCGCTGACGGCCGTCCTCGAACACAACGGGACGCCGCCCGTGCCGGATGTGGCCGACGAAGGCACGGAGCACGCCCGAGTAGGCGTTGGCGGGACTCTGGCGGGGGCCTTGGATGATGCTGAATCTGAGGGCCGAAGTCGGGATGCCGTGTCGGGCGCCGAGCGTCAGCGCGTAGGACTCGGTGGCCAGCTTGGAGATCCCGTAGGCGTTGGTAGGTGCGGAAACGTCCTCGGTTGAGGGCACGGGTTCGAGCCGTGCGCCGCAGACGGCACAGCCTGGATCCCAGACGCCGCGGGTCAGCTGGTCCAGCGATCGAGGCGGCGGGTATTGCCGCCCATGTATGGAACAGCGGTAGGCGCCCTCGCCATAGACCGCCTGTGAACTGGCGACGACGACCCGCTGGATCGGCTGGCGTTGTCCCACCAGCAACTCGTAGAGCAGTGCCGTACCGGCGTCGTTGACGCGGGCGAAGCGGCTGAAGTCGGCCTGGTAGTCCTGGTAGGCGGCCAGATGCACCACGGCGTCGGCACCGTCCAACGCCGCCAGCCAGTCTTCGGGTTCGGTCACGTCGCCCCGCACGCGCCTAACGCTGGCCAGGCTTTCGGGCCAGGTGCGGCCGGGGTGGACGCGCGCCACCAGGCTGTCCAGCACGGCGACGGTGTGGCCTCGTCGCAGCAGCGCATCGACGACGTGGGCACCGATAAATCCGGCTCCGCCGGTTACGAGGACGTGCATGGATTCAGTCGCTCACGGGCGCGCCGCGCCGCTTAGCGGTGGATATTGAAGACGACGCGGGCGCCGCCCGGGTCGAACGCGATCGGGAGTTCGCGCAAGGGCGCGAGCGCGTGGCGGACATCGTCCTGGCGGGACGGTGGGACGTAGAACACGAGAAACCCGCCGCCGCCCGCGCCGGCGATCTTGCCGCCCAAAGCCCCGGCGGCGCGGGCCTGGGCGTATAACTCGTCGATCGCGGCGTCCGATACGCCCTCGGCCAGCGCCTTCTTAAGACGCCAAGCCGCATCCAGCAGCTCGCCGAACTCATCCAGCCTGCCAGCGACCAGCAGGTCGTGGGCCTCGTGGGCGCAGGCCTTGAGCCGGTCGAGATCCGTCCGCGTCTGGTCGATGCGCTGCTGCTGGCGGTCGAGAATCGCGGACGACGACCGAGTTCGGCCGGTGAAAAACACCAAGAGCCGGCTCTGGAGGCGGCGGAATGTGTCCGGAGCGGCGCGAACGCGGTCCACTTCAACGTGGTCGTCGGGATGGAAGCGGATGGCGCGAAGGCCGCCGAAGGCGGTGATGTACTGGTCCTGCTTGCCGATCGGCCGGTCCAGAGTCTCCAACTCGATTCGGCAGGCCTGCTCGGCGAGGGTGCGGGCGTCCACCAGGCGCCCGCGATAGGTGTGGAGCGCATGCAGCAGACCCACGGTCACGGCGGCGGACGACCCCAGACCGGTTCCCGTGCTCGGCACATCGGCGAGGGTGGTGATCTCGACGCCGCGGTCCACGCCGGTGACGCGCATTGCCTCGCGGACGAGGTCATGCCGGATCTCGGCGACCGATTGCACGATCTCCTTGATCGAGTAGTTGACGTAGATGTCATCGTCGAATCGTTCCTTGACGATGACGTAGACGTGCTTGTCGATCGCGGTGGTGAGTACCGCTCCGCCGTCGACTCGATAGTAGTCGGGAAAGTCGGTGCCACCCCCGAAGAAGCTGAGGCGCAGCGGCGTTTGGGTAACGATCACGATGTTGTCTTGGAGGGCGGCGGGACTGCCCAATTCGAGCGTGGCTGCCGGGGCCAGCGGCCCCGCTCACCCCGACCCACTCCCCCGTGAGACCTTTGCGTAATCCGGGGTGGGTTGCCCGGAAGACCCTCACCCCAACCCTCTCCCACAGGGAGAGGGAGCAAGAGCGGCCGCACCTTCGAGGACGCGGGGCGTTGTGCAAAGGTCTCCCCGTGGGAGAGACCTTTGCGTAACCCGAGGGACTGTTGCCCGGAAGACCCCTCACCCCAACCCTCTCCCCGAGGAGAGACCTTTGCGTAATCCGGGGGACTGTTGCCCGGAAGACCCTCACCCCAACCCTCTCCCACAGGGAGAGGGAGCAAGAGCGGCCGCACCTTCGAGGACGCGGGGCGTTGTGCAAAGGTCTCCCCGTGGGAGAGACCTTTGCGTAACCCGAGGGACTGTTGCCCGGAAGACCCCTCACCCCAACCCTCTCCCCGAGGAGAGACCTTTGCGTAATCCGGGGGACTGTTGCCCGGAAGACCCTCACCCCAACCCTCTCCCACAGGGAGAGGGAGCAAGAGCGGCCCGCACCTTCGCGGACGAAGGGCGTTGTGCAAAGGTCTCCGAGGAGAGGGAGCAAGAGCGGCCGCACCTTCGCGGACGAAGGGCGTTGTGCAAAGGTCTCGGTGGGAGGCGGAGAAAGCGGTCGGGCCTTTGCCAGCACGGCTGGGGGGCATCGCAGCTAGGCGGTAGCCAGGACGGCCGTCATGTGCACGGTGACGGCGTGGCAGACGATGTGGTGCAGGTCCTCGGCGACCTGGACGGATTCGCTTTGAATGGGAATCGCGATATCGGCGCGTCCAGCCAGTGTGGATGCTGGTGGCGCCATGGCCAGGGAGCGAACGCCACACTCGCAGGCGGCCGCAGCGGCCGCGATGAGGTTGGGCGACTCCCCGCTCGTGCTAATCGTGATCAGGAGGTCGTCGCGGCGCGCGAGGTTGCGGAGTTGCTCGGCAAAGACGTGCTCGTACGCGTAGTCGTTGGCCCAAGCGGTCAGCAACCCGGCGTTGTCGGTGAGGGCCAGCGCGCGGATTCGGCGGGCCCGGGGCGCGTCCCTGAGCGTGGTCTTGGAAAGGTCGGTCGCGAAGTGGGACGCGGTGGCCGCGCTACCACCGTTGCCGGCGATGAATATCGTGCGATCCCCGCGCCAGGCGGCTTCCACGGCCGAGGCCAAGGGTTCAATAGCGGCGCGCGGGAGGGCGGAAACCTGCCGACCCAGCATGCTCAGATGAGCGTCGATAAGGTCGGACATGGCTGTCAGACGGCTGCGGCTGCCGGCTTCCACGTCCCAATCACGCGTCGAGCGGGTTGTGGAAGCAGGAGCGTAGGCCCGTGTGACAGGTGGGGCCCGCGGGGTTGACCTGCACCAGGAGGGCGTCGCGATCGCAGTCGGCCACGAGGCCCACCACGCGAAGGTAGTTTCCGGAGGTGGAACCCTTGTTCCAGAGTTTCCGGCGGCCGCGGCTGTAGAACCAAACCGTGCCTGAGTCCAGCGTACGAGCGAAGGCCTGGCGGTTCATGTAGCCGAGCATGAGGATGTCGCCGGTGACGGCATCCTGACAGATTGCCGGAATCAGGCCGGCGGCGTCGTACTTCAGTTGGAAGTCGACGGTTGTCTCAGTGGCAGTGTCCATCCGTAGCGTTTCCCAGGTAGCGGCCGGCCGTTGGTTCGTCCCAATCGAGCAGCAAATTGAATGGTCATGATACGAACCGAGTCGGCTGCGCCATGCGGCGCGGACCGAGCGAATCCAACTTCAGGACGGGCGCTGTCCGCTAGGCCAGCACATCACGAGGATTCCTCGCGACGCCGTTGACCCGATATTCGAAGTGCAGGTGGGGGCCGCTGGTCCAGCCGGTGAGACCCACGTAGCCAAGGACCTGGCCGCGGCTGACGAACTGGCCGGGCGAGACTGGCGGCGGGGCGGTGTAGTCGTCCAGGTGCGCGTAGAGGGTCTCTTCGTTCTGGTTGTGCGCAACGACCACGATCAATCCGTAGGAGGCCTGGCGGTTATCGGGCACGACGTAGCCGGCGGCAAGGACGATGCCGTCGTTGGCGGCCACTACGGGCGCGAGCATGTCCTCGGCGATGTCGATGCCGATGTGCGGGCACTGGCCGAAGGTGCAACCTCCGAATTCGGTCGTGATAACTCCCCACAGCGGCCAGGTGTAGATCCCGGCCACGGACGTTCCCTGGGTCTCGGCTACCTGTTGCGCAAGTTCCCGCGCTTGTTCCTGGAGTTGCTGAAGTGCGCGGCGGCGCTCAAGCTGGGCGATTTCACTCTGTTGAATGTCGCGCAGCACCAAGATGCGGCTGCCGACGACCGCCGCTTCGGCCCTGAAGGCGTCGATGCCCGCGTCCAGCGTGGACTGTTCACGCTGGACGCCGAAAATGAGGTCCTGTTGTTCCTGTGAGCGGCGCTGGAGTTCCGTCTGGATCGTGGCCGCTTCCTGGCGCAATTCGTCCATTTGCTGGAGCCGCGCGGCCAGGTCGGCCGTTCGAAACTGCACCGTCTGGCGGCTGCGACGCAGCGTTTCGATCTCTTCAAGATCCTGGGCCAGCGCGCGTTCGAGCGAGGTGGCGCGGTCGAGCGCCTCGGAGAACGAGGCCGAGGAGAGGACCGTTTCGAGGGTGGTGGTGCGGCCAGCCTTGTAGAGGGACCGGACGCGGGCGCCCAGGTTATCGGTCTCACGAGCGAGGGCTCGATTGAGGTTGGCGATGGAGGCGTTGATGTCGTACACCTCAAGCTCGACTGTCTCGAGCTGGCGATTGACATCGCGCAGGCGCTCAACCGCCCCGAATCTCTGGCGGTCGATCACGGCCAGTTGCTGCTGGAGCGCGCCTTCGCGCACCTGGGCGGCCACCAGCAGCGTCTGTTCTTCCTGGGCCAGGCGTTCGAGTTCGGCCTGCTCGCGCTCGGCAGCCGCGATTTCTTCTTCGGTCACGGCGCGGGCGATCAGTGGGGTTGCGCCGGCCAGGGCAGCACCGGCCAGGGCGGCGCGCAGGAAGCCACGGCGCGACGCAAGCCGCAGGCCAGGTACGTTGAATAGGGCGGCGTCGCAGCGACCGGCGCACTGACAGGCAACGCCATGGTCGTGCACGTGCGCGGCTGACTGCAGATCTCTTGCGGTCAGAGAGTCAGCTCCCGCAGCCGAATGTTCGATACCAATTGAGTGTGCCACGCGAAACGGGCGGTGCAGCCGGTTCGTTGGAGGCAGGCAGGCGCGGCCACGGCCTAACGAACGGAGCCGGCGGCGGCCCCGCCCAGGGACGCGGCAGCCTTAGGGCAGGGTCAGGAACATCCGATCCGGAAGCGGCGGGAATGGCGCGGTTGGCAAGGTCTGGTACCAGTAGGCCACGGAACAGATGTCATCCTGCCGGGCCATGAACAGCGAGCCCTTGCCGTCAAAATCCCTGTCGGGGTGGAAGCCAAGGTCCTGGATAGTGACGCGCAGGTCGCTTTGGAAGCGGATCGGGTCGAGGACGTGGAAGCGGTACATGGCGTGCCGGTGCTTGGTGAGTCTGTGACCGTCCGGCTTGATGACCTGGTGCATGCCCAGGAACGGCGTGGTGTAGGTGCGGTACTGGCCGGCCACGCTCCAGTCGTAAGCCCCGCCGACGTAGTCCTCGGTTCCGGTGCCGCAGATGGTGGGAAACTCCTGGTCGCCGTCCAGGTAGAACTTGATTTCGCCCTCGCCCCACCAGCGGTCGTCCAGCACGCCCCAGCCGAGCGAGGCGCCGACGTAGTGGCCGCGTCCGCGAATGCCGTCCGCGACGGTGTATTCCTCACCGTATGGCTGGGGGTTGGCGCGGCGGTATTGGGCATGGAAGTAGGCGGCGTCGTCCGGCACGTCGGTGAGGGTGTAGTTGACCTGGTAGAAGCAGCGCTGCGGCTGGGCGGGATGCTGGTTTTCGAGCGTGATGCGGCAGTGCCGACGGAAGGGCATCTGCCAGAAGCAGTTCAAGCCGTGGTTCGGGTTGACGGCGATGGGCAGGGCGCTGACCTGGGCGAAATGGTCTTTCAGGTCGCCTTCCTTGGTTGCCCAAGGCACGGCAAAAAAGTCCGGCAAGGGCACCTCAACCGCTGGCTGTTTCTGGTCGTCCCAGTACATGCGCAGGATGAAGTTGCGGCTGATCGACCCGGTGATCCAGATGCTTTGGATTGCGCCCGATCCCTCGATATCGGCCAGCTCGAAGGTCTGGCCCGGTTCAACCCAGACGGCGGGACGGCACTTCCAGCCGAGGCCCAGCTGGCGAGCAGGGCCGTCGGGATCGGCCTCGGCTCGGGCGCCGCCGCCGCGTTCCCCACGTGGGTTTTCCGCGGAGATGGAGCGGGTCTGCGCCGAGGACAGGCGGGACAGGTTGCCCAGATGCAGATCCAGGCCGTTGAAGGCGGTCATGGGGTAGCTTCCTGGTTCGGTAGGCGACGGGGCCTATTGTGGGTCCGTGGAGCACCGGACCGCGACCGGTCGATGACCGTCTGCCATCCCGTGTTCTCGTTATTCAAAGTTCAGGGCGGAAGTCTTAGTAGCGGAATGCCTTATTCAACGTTTCGCAACAGCTGGCCAGCCCCCAGGTGGCCTCAGGCGCGCGAGGGACTCTGACTGCTTGACCGCGCCACGACCGCGATGCGCGAGAATGAGGCCGACGGTGCTGTAGCCCCTAGAGCCGCTTCCATGTCCCGCAGCCAGCGTCCGAACGTAATCGTGATCGTCAGCGACACGTACCGGCCCGACCACATCGCGGCGAACGGCCATCCCGACGTGTACACGCCCGAGCTAGACGACTGGCTGGCACGGAGCGCGACCTTTGAGCAGGCCACGGTGTCCAGCTTTCCTACGATTCCGATGCGCACGGACTGGTTTACCGGGCGGTTCGCCCACCCGCGCCACGGCTGGCGCGACCTGGACCCGCAAGCGGTCACGCTGCCTGAGGTGCTGGCGGCGAACGGGTATCGCACGCAGCTGATCGCGGACACCACGCATCTGCTGAACTCGCACTTCTTTCGAGTGTTCGAGCGCCACCACTTCAACCGCGGGCACGAAGCGGACGGCAAGTTTCTGCGGCTGAACGATCCGATCGAGCACCTGGTGGAAGACCCACGCAAGACCCGCGTGGAGTTTGGGAACCATGCCTACGCGCCGGTGCTTTCCGATATCCACGCGCATACGAATTACTGGTGCCGCTACGAGGATCAGTCGCAGCCGATGCGGATGGCGGACGACGTGTGCCGGTTCCTGGAGGACTGCCACCGGAGTCCGCAGCCGTTCATGCTCTGGGTCGATTGTTTTGACGTGCACGAGCCGTGGTTTCCGCCGCGGTATCTGCTGGACCGCTACGACTCGACCTATGACGGTCCGCCGATGGCGGCGCCCAACTACCGAGAGGCGGATGTCTATACGCCGGCTGAACTGCGCAACATGCAGGCCCGCTACAAGGCAATGTGCACGCTGCTGAGCAAGGCGGTGGGGCGCATGCTGCGGACGACTCAGGACGCCGGGCTGCTGGACAACTCGATCGTGGTCTTCATGTCGGACCATGGGATGTACCTGGGCGAGCGTGGGCGCACGGGTAAGTCGGGCATCCAGCCCGACGGCCGAAGCGTGTTTCCGTTCCATTGCGAGATCAACCGGATCTGCTGGTCGATGCACGTGCCGCCCTCGCTGAACCGGACCACCAGCGCGCCGGGATTGCGTCTGCCGGGCCTGGTGCAGGCGCCGGACTTGATGCCGACCGTGCTGGAACTGTGCGACATCCCGGTGCCGGCCGATGTGGAGTTGGAGGGCGCGAGCCTGGTTCCAATGCTGGAGGGCGATTCGGTGGGGCCGCGTCCGCTGGCTGTCACGGCTACGACCACCAACATCGACGGTAGCTGGGTGCAGACCCGGCGGCCAGCAGTAACCGACGGCGAATGGAAGCTGCTGCTGGACGAGGAGGACGGCGCCGGCGAGCCGGAGTTGTACCGAATCGCCGATGATCCGGGTGAGACGGTGAACCTGATTGATAGCGCGCGGGACGAAGCGCGGCGGATTCATGCCGAGATGCTGGCGTGGCTGAAGGCCCATGAGGCGACGCCGGCGACGATCGAGCGGCTGAGCGCCGCGCGGGTGGGGCTGGGCTGACGCCCTGGTCGAGTAGCTCGGGTCATGGCAGCTAGGACTGTCGACCGTGGCCCGATAGCCGTGCGGGCGGCGAGGCCTTGGAGTACAGGGCAGAATGGCGGGCGATAGTCGCGGGAGCGCAAAAGACCATGAGGCGTAGATCGTGCACGCACTGATTACCGGGGGCGCCGGCAGCATTGGTTCGCGGCTGGCGGCCGCGTTGATCGAGCGGGGCGATCGAGTGACGGTGGTGGACGTGCGGCCGGACCCGGTGGCGCCGTCGGCCGCGTTCGAGCAGGCGGACGTGCGGGTGGGGGAGACGCAGGCCGCGGGGTTTATCGAGGGCATCGTGGCCGAGACGCGGCCGGATGCGGTGTTTCACCTGGCCTCGCTGCTGTCGGGACGGTCGGAGACGGACTCGGACCTGGCCTGGCGGGTGAACCTGGACGGCATCCGGTACGTGCTGGAAGCGGCGCGGATTCACGGCGTGGGGCGGGTGCTGTTTCCGAGTTCTGTTGCGACCTTCGGCATGGGCGTGGGCGACACGGTGACCGACGACAGCCCGCAGTGGCCGGCGGGTCTCTACGGCGTGACGAAGGTGCTGGGCGAGCGTCTGGGGGTGTATTACCACCAGCGCTTTGGCGTGGATTTCCGCTGTGTGCGGCTATCAGCCATGGTGGCGCCCACGGCGCCGGCGGCCGGCGCGGCCAGCGCCTTTGTGTGCGAGCTCTATATGGGCGCGGTGCGCGAGGGCGGCTATACCTTCAAGGTCTATCCCCACAGCCGCATTCCGCTGGTGTGGGTGGAGGACGTGGTGGGCGCGCTGCTGCAACTGCACGACGCTCCGGCCAGCCAATTATCGCGCCGGGTTTACCAGGTGATGGGCTCAAACCCGACGGTGCGGGAGATGGCGGAGGTTGTGCAGCAGCGAATGCCGGACGTGCGACTGGAGTTTGACCCAGATCCGGTGCGGGCGGACATCGTGGACAGCTGGGCCTCGAGCATGGACGACACCAGCGCCCGAGCCGACTGGGGCTGGTCGCCGAGGTTCGACCTGGAGGGGATGACGGACGCGGTGCTGGCGGAATTGCAAGCCGACTAGCCAAACCTCAGCACCTGCGAAGGCAGCACCGAATCTGACCCTGCAATGTCGACGGACAAGCCTGCAAGATTACCTAAGAGATCCTGCTCGGGCTTCGCGATATCACGTCAAGTAATATCGGCAATGAAATCAGCGTTGTTCGATCGTCCAACGTCTCTGAGATTGAACCTCTCGGTATGATTCGCTGTCGAAGTAGAGTACCGATGCCCTTTCTCTAATCAGTGCAAATGGGAACTTCGGGTTGTTCTCCAGTGCCTGATCAAGAGCCATACGACTTTTCATTTTCTGCTCGAGATGGTCTATCAGGGGACGCATCTTGAATTGATCAACTCTGTATAACGCGACTAGTGACTCGTACCTGTCAAAGATGCCAAATGCCCACCAATCGGCGGACCGAAAGCGCGCGATAACCGTCTTTGAGACATAGCGACTCGTCGGAAACGCTATGGTTGATCTGGAGTCTAGTCGAGTGCTCTTGATTTCGACTTCCGCACCAACATGCGAGCGAGCGTCTGAACCACCGCGGTCAGCAAGCCAGACGAGGTGCTGATGAGCACAGATGGTTGCCTCCCGGAGGAACGCATTGTCGGCTGGGTTATCGGCGCCCACATCGTCACGGAGAATGCGATAGCCTTGCGTGATGAGTTCCCGAGCCCTTTCGAAGTGTCGCGTTCGCTCGGAGTCTGCGAAGTCGAGGTTCACCGGTGCGATCCCAGATCTGAGGACGGCCGGCCGACTCCGAGGTCTTCGAACAGATGCTGAACTGGTACTCCGAGCGCTTCAGCAAGCGCGTGGATGTTGTTGAGCGAGATGTTTCGTTCGCCGCGCTCGACAGAACCCACATACGTTCGGTGGAGCCCGGCACGGTCGGCGAGATCCTCTTGCGAAAGCTGAGCGTGAATGCGCAGCTCTCGAAGCCGAAGACCGAACACACTCAGCTTTGCCTGGCGGTTTCTGGGCGTTCGCACGGGCATAGTGCCCGTAGGCTCTGCTTGTAGAAGACTATGCGTCTACAGCCTATGAGTAGCATATGCCTCAATCAGCCGGCAGTGCCGCGAGTCGTGGCGGTTAAGCGGAATGATCCTGTCTACGGAGCACACGCCTACCTCACGAAGATCCCAGTCACGGCGATTGAGCCATTCATCAAGGCATTCACCAGCCCAGGCGGACGCGTCCTTGATCCTTTCGCTGGCTCTGGTATGACAGGAGTTGCCGCCGCTATCACCGGTAGATCAGCCATCCTGCGAGACATCAACGTCCTTGGACGGCACATCGGGACAAACTACGTCAACCTGGTTGATCCCGCCCGGTTCGCCACCGTTTGCGACCGTGCCGTGCACTCGGCAGTTGCCATGATCGGCGATGTCTATGGGATCCTATGTCAGGAATGCGGTCGGCCAGCTCAACTATCTCGCCGAACGTGGAGCTTTCTAATCCAGTGTCCCGTATGCCAGACCAATATGAACTACTACCATCGACTCAAGGCCGCGAGCTGGCAAAAGAAGCAGCTCCATTGCCCAAGTTGCAACAGCTCAGTAGCTACACGAGGTGCTCTCCGGACAAGCGAAGAACCCGTGCTCGATACCATCGCCTGCAGCTGTTCATCGAAACTTCTCGATCAGGCACCGAGCCATGCGCTCACCGAGCCGACTACAAGAGACCTCGCGTGGCCAGATTTACCGATTGACTCCGACCGTCAAATGTTCCAGGCCTCGGCACTAGCCAAGCACGGTCTAGTCACAACGAGCAAGTTCTTCTCACAACGCAATCTAGGCGCACTGGCAGCTCTACAATGTGCCATCTCGTTGGAATCACATGTACAACTGCGTCAAAAGATGCTCTTCGCGTTCACCGCAATACTCGCCCGCGCATCGAAGCGTTATCAGTGGAGCAGAAAGCGTCCACTCAACGCCGCTAATCAACACTACTACATTGCACCAGTTTTCTACGAGTGGAACATTTTTGATCTATTCACGCGCAAGGTTGCTTCCGCCCTCCGCTCAGATGCCTACATTCGTAAGGAAATGCAGCTGAACGCCCTGATGGACCCTGGCGACCACTACCTGCGCAGGCCGTACGTAGAATATGAGATCGGTTCTGCTGCTGCGCTGGACATTCCGGACTCCTCGATAGACTATATCTTCACTGATCCACCTTTCGGAAGCAATATATTCTACAGCGATATGACTCTCTTCCAAGAGGCCTGGCTAGGCCAAACCACAGACCATTCTAGTGAGGCCGTTGTCGATCGCTCAAAGAACGTAAAAGTCGTACGCAATGCAGAACGTTACGAGAGTTTGATTGCGTCGGCACTCAAGGAATGCTATCGAGTTCTAAAGCCAAACAGGTGGCTCTCACTTGTCTTTTCGAATACCAACGGTGAGCTGTGGGCGCTGATACAGCGGGCGATTGCTAATTCCGGCTTCACGCTAGACATGGATCGCATCGCTATTCTCAACAAAGGTCAACGGTCGATCAAGGGACTGACCAGCAGCTATGAGAAAGTGGTAACTGAAGATCTCGTCCTATCAATGAAAAAGACTGGAGACCCCCACCCAGCACCTGCACTCCCTCCTCTTGGGTTTCTAGAGGCCACCGTGAAGAACGCAATTGCCCTAGAAGGTCACAGAGATCTCACACGTATATATTTGAACGTGATAAAACAGCATATATCACAGAACTATCGAGTCGACTCCGTCCACATGCACCGGGTGCACGAGGAACTACGAAACTTCGCTTAGCCGAACTCTGCACTCGCGGTCAAGGGCTCAACATCGTACCTGTCCGCACAATGCAACCACTAGAAGTCTCCCCAATTACCGCTGAAAAATCCCTGTCGATCATCCATGCCTACTCCACCAAGCAACGGAAAACTCTCTGAGACTCCGCTTGATTCTGGGTCAACGAACCGTCCCATTGTACGCACACACCACCCACGCATATGATTAGAACTCGACGTTGGATACGCATTTACAATCATTATTCCTTTCACTCTTGATCCGCAGTTTGCGAGCCAGCCATCAATCAGCTCGTTCAATCTCCGATAAACCTGCTCCTGAGATTCATAGTCATCAATTGCAGCATCAATATATATAACGCCCTTCCCTCCAGATGGAAGTTGGCGCCTAGCGCTATTGATCGCGTTGCTGATACCACGCAGACGGCCTGACACGTCCTCTGGTGACGAGAACCGCAGAACTATTGGGTCTGGATACGTTCTAAAAGCATGTTCACTGTCAGCGCCAGCCATAGGCTCGCTACGGCCACCGCCCGGAATCGACCTGCCGTCCGCATCCCGTGTCTCACGACCGCCCGACCACTGCGCTTGGACGCCACGATTCGCACGACGGCGATCGTACGCAGTGTCCACATTCCGATTGCGGCCCCTTCCGACCCAACCTTTCTATCCCGAACCGCTCGGCGACGATGTCCGCCGCGCACCGTTCCGTCTGCGCGTAGAGTTGCGGGTCCGCCTCGATCGCGGCCGCGCGGGCCAGATATTCCGCCGCCAACCCCGCATCGACGCCGTCCTCCGCCGGCGAGACCCCCAAAAAGCGCCGGGAGGCGGCGACTTGCTCCGGGCTGGCGAACAAGCGCGCGGCGGCCCGCAGGAAGCGAACTTCCTTGGCGGAGTCGCGTTCGATACGCTCAGCTTGGCTAAAGGCTTGACTGTAGTAGAACTCCGCCTTGGCATTATTGCCGCAACCAGCCAACGCAACCACCAGCATGGCCAGTGCGGCAACCGCCAGTGTCCGGGGCCGCTGCACCATGCGCATCCTGCGTCTCACGACCGGGCCGCCCTTCCCCTCAACGCTCGATCAACTATTTAGTCACGAACTTCAGTTGTCTCAACCTATGCTGTTTTCACGAGAGAATTCAATCGAGGTGGCGCGCCCATATTTTCGAGGTAGGAGGCGCATGGCCAGCCGGCGAGCGAGCGCAATACGCCGGCGTTCCGGTCATCCGGTCGTGGTTCGCCAGGACCCGCCATCGTGCTCCAACTGGTCAGGTTGGCCAGGGTCCAGGTGTGCTCCAGGTCGTTAGCTGATGGGTTGGAATTTGTGGAGGGCGTCGTCGCGTTGGACTTCGGCGACGTAGATGGCGCCTTCGGGGTCGACCCAGATGCCGTGGGGGGCGTTGAAGGGTTCAGCGCCGTCGCCGGGGCTTTCCCAGGAGGTGATGGTCTGGCCGCTTAGATCCAGCAAGGAGACGCGGCTGCCAACCTCGGCGAGGTAGATGACGCCCGCGGTTTCGTCTACGTAGAAGTCGGCGGGCTGGCGGAAGCCGGTCCACTGGTCCATGTAGACGCCGTCGGGATCGAAGATCTGGATGCGGTGGTTCTCGCGGTCGGCCACCAGGATGCGGTCATCGCTGAGCGCCCAGATGCTGTGCGGGAGGTCGAATTGCCCCGGCCCGGTCCCAGGCTCGCCCCAGCTGTTGAGCAGCGCTCCACTGGGCGCGAAGCGGTGACAGCGGGCATCGCCGTAGCCATCGGATACGTAGATGGCGCCGTCGGACCCGATGTGGGTGTTGGTGGGGTGGTTGAAGTGCCCGCCTTCGGCGCTGGTCATGTTGGGATAGCCGATGCGGCGCACGACGCGCCCAGCGGTGGTGGTGACCCAGACGACGTGGGCAAAGCGGTCGGTGAGCCAGAGCTGCTCGTCGGCATCCATGTACACGCCGTGGGCGTGGTTGAGCAGGTCGTCGCCCCAAGTATCGACGATGCGGCCGCCGGCATCAAATACGACCATGGGGTGGGTGCCGCGACAGAAGCAGTAGACGCGGCCCTGGCTGTCCACGCCCACGCTGCCAATCCAACCCAGCGTGATGCCCGCCGGCAGTTGCGGCCACCCCTGGACGTGCGCATAGCGATGCGCTCCACTACCTACGGGCATCTATCCGGCCTCCCGCGCGAAAGCGTTGCGCGCCCATCGTAGTCGGCGGGGGCATTGCCCGCTTGTGGCGTATTCATTACAGCGGTCGGCGGTGGTGAACGAATAGACTCTCTGTCATGGCGACCCTGACACCCACCGGCGCGCGCGGCGTACCGGTGAGCGCAACCGGCCTGTGGAAGCGGTTTGGGGCGTTGGACGTGGTGCGGGACGTCTCGTTGGAGATCGAGCGCGGCGAAGTGGTGGGCTTTGTGGGCCCCAATGGCGCGGGCAAGAGCACCACGATTCGCATGATGCTGGACATCTTTGCGCCGGACCGGGGCACGGTGGAGGTGTTTGGCGCGCCGATCGACGACGCGGCGCGACGGCGGATTGGCTACCTGCCCGAGGAGCGGGGGCTGTATCCGGGACTGCGGATCACGCCCATCCTGAAGTACATGGCGGAACTGAAGGGCGTGCCGCCGCAGGAAGCAGCGGGGCGCGCGGACGCGGCGCTGGAGCGGATGGAGCTGACGGAGCACCGCGGCAAGAAGGTGGGCGAACTGAGCCGTGGCCTGCGGCAACTGCTGCAGTTTGCGGCGACGATTCAACACGGGCCGGACTTTCTGGTTCTGGACGAGCCGTTTTCCGGCCTGGACCCGGTGAACGTGCGGCTGATGAAGACAGTGGTTGGCGAGTTGCGAGACACAGGCGTTGCCGTGTTGTTCTCGACGCACCAGATGACGGACGTGGAGGAACTCTGCGACCGCGTGGTGATGATCAATCATGGCGAGATCGTGCTGAACGGGGGCGTGCGGGAGATTCGACGCCGTCATGCGAGCGACCGACTGCTGGTGGAGTGCGCGGGCGACTCGCTGGACACCATGAGCCTGCCCGGTGTGGGGGCGGTGGAAGCGCACGGCGCTGGCTGGCGGCTCAGCCTGGACCAGGAAGGATCGGCCGACGGCGTGTTGCGGGCGCTGCTGGACGCGGGCGTGCAGATCGAACGCTTTGAGCGCGAGGCGCCGACGCTGGAAGAGATCTTTTTGCAGATCGTGGGCGGCTCTAACGGGACCGGCGTAGGGGATGGGTCGCTGGATTCGGGGGCGCGGGCCGATGGGTAGCGTGCGCATCGTGACCCGGCACGAATTCCGGACGGCGACGACGCGCCTGTCGTACATCATCTTGACGGCGGCCGTGCCGGTGCTCGTGGCGCTGGCCGTGGCGGGCTTTGCGATTTTCACGTTCGTGACCCGTGAGGACGCTGAATCGGAAGCCGCGCCCGGCGTCGAGCGCGGCGCGGACCTGCCGCGACTTGGCTACGTGGACCTCACGGACGGTCCGGCGCTGTTTGGCGGGCACCGGGAACAACCGGCTGCGGTGTTCGTGCCGGTACTCGGACGCGAGGCCGGGGTCACTGCCCTTAGAGATGAAGAGATCGACGCGCTGTTCGTGTTCCCGGCGGACTTTGTCGAAACGGGGACGGTGGTGCGGGTCCAGGTGGCCGAAGACGAGGGCGGCATTTTCGGATCGGATGGGCCCTCCTACAGCGGGGCGCTGCGCGGGTTCGTGCTGTCGAATCTGTTTGCGGCGGAGGTTCCGGCCGGGTTGGCTGGGCGACTACAGACCCCCTACTCGCTGGTGACGGAGGAGATCCAGCCCGAGGGCGGCGCGGCGGAGGATGATCCGGGGTTCGATCTTGGCCGGGCCGCGTTCTTTGCCGTTGTGGGCATCTCGCTGATCGTTTCGATCTTCTTCAGCTCGGGTTACACGCTGAACGCCTTGGTGGAAGAAAAAGAAAACCGGGTGATGGAGGTGCTGCTGTCGTCGGTGAAACCGGAAGCGCTACTGCTGGGGAAGTTCTTCGGGCTGGGCGCGGCGGGGCTGCTGCAGATGCTGGCCTGGCTGACATCCGTCGGTGTGGGCGTGCTGGTGATCGGCCTGATCGTGGACATTCCGGACGGGCTGCTGGCGGTTCCGTCGGTTGGCGACATTGCGGTCGCGGCGGCGTATTTCCTGTTCGGCTACGCGCTGTTCGCCTCGTTGATGGCAGCGGTTGGGGCGGTTTCGACATCGCTGCGCGAAGCCAACCAGATTTCGGCCATCGTCATTATTCCGGCATTCATCCCGGTCTGGCTGAATTTCAGCCTATTTACGGAACCCGAAGGCACGGTGGCGCGGGTGCTGACGTTTATCCCTTTTACAGCCCCGGTAACTGGTCTTATCCGACTGGCGATCGACGCGATGGACCCGGTTGAGGCAATTGCCGCGCTGCTGGTGCTGGCGCTGTTCGCCGCTGGCGCGCTGGGGCTGGCGATGCGGCTGTTCAGGGCCTTCCTGCTGATGTACGGGAAGCGGCCGACGCTGAAGGACATCGCGCGGAGCGTGGTGTCGGGCTAGCCGGCTTTGCGCAGGTAGGTGATCGGACCGCCGAAGTCGAAGGCTTGTTGCTCGGATGACGTGAAGAACGGGCTGATTTCGGTGGTGAGGTAGGCCCTGGCGTCGTGGAGCGTCGATTCGCCGCGCTCGATGGCCGCGATGACGTTGGTTTGGGTCAGCAGATAGTCGATCAACTGCTGTCGATTGAAGTAGACGACGTTGGTGTACGACTCCTGCTTGACGAGATGGAAACCAGATCGATCGGCCATTTGGTCATCAAGCGGTTGGTTGTTTCTTGGTGGGGTGGGGAAGCGTTTGACGTACGTGGAGGTGATCCAGGGCTTGAAGTCCGGGTTTCCCTGCATGGTGGCGAAGAAGAGGTTGTTGTAGATCACGAGCCAGCCGCGGGGCTTGAGCACGCGTCGGGCTTCCGGGAGGAAGGCATCTCTGTCGAACCAGTGGAAGGCCGAGGAGACGGTAACCAGATCAAAGGACTCGTCCGCCAGCGGAAGGGTCTCGGCCGGGCAGACCAGATAGCGGATGCGCTCGTCGCGATCGGCCTGTCCCAGCATCGCGGCGGACACGTCGGCGCCGGCGATCTTGGTCGCGATCTGCTTGAGGGCGACGCAGGACAGGCCGGTTCCGCAGGCTACGTCGAGCGCGCGGTCGAGTCGCTGGTGGATGTCCAGTTGGTCGTGGGTCACTTTGAGTTGTGAGCCGCGAAGACCCCTCACCCCAACCCTCTCCCCGAGGAGAGACCTTTGCGGAACCCAGGGATGGTTGCCCGGAAGACCCTCACCCCAACCCTCTCCCACAGGAGACCTTTGCGTAACCCGGGGGCGGTTGCCCGGAAGACCCTCACCCCAACCCTCTCCCACGGGGAGAGGGAGCAAAAGCCGCCGCACCTTCGAGGACTCCGGGCATTGTGCAAAGGTCTCCCAGGAGAGGGAGCAAGAGCGGCCGCACCTTCGCGGACGAAGGGCGTTGTGCCAAGGTCTCCCAGGAGAGAGACCTTGGCGGAACCCGGGGGCGGTTGCCCGGAAGACCCTCACCCCAACCCTCTCCCACGGGAGAGGGGGCAAGAGCCGCCGCACCTTCGAGGACTCCGGGCGTTGTGCAAAGGTCTCCGAGGAGAGGGAGCAAGAACGGCCGCACCTTCGCGGACGAAGGGCGTTGTGCCAAGGTCTCCCAGGAGAGGGAAAAGATGACAGCTCGCTTCGTGGAGAGGGATGCGATCAAAATGACCCACTACCGTCCAGTTGGGCGGCGATTCGCTGGATGACGAGGTCGTGGTGGTAGGGACGAGCGCGGGCGTAGAGCTTTGCGTGAGACTTCGTATTGAACACTTACCTCTCGTGGTCGAGCGCTTTGAGACGCGCACGCGGCGCCTCATGCCATTGTGACCGCAACAGACGGGGACAGGCCTTGCAAGGCTCGCGGACACAGAATCCTCTCTTCGGGGCCAGCGGCAGGTTTACGAATGCGCAAGGCTTCAGGGTGCGCGCTGAGAGGGCTCGGTTAGGTGGTGGGCGGAAATCCGTGGCCCCAGCAGACGGGAGTTCCGTCCGTGCGGAGCGCGCAGGTGTGACGGCTGCCGCTGCTGATGGTGATGAAGCGCTCGCCCGTGGGCGGTTCCGACTGGCCGTAGCCGACTACGGTGGTGTTGCCGTATACGGTGTACTTGTCACCCAGCGCGGCGCCCCAGCAGACGGCGGTGCCGTCCGAGCGTAGGGCACAAGTGTGGCTGGGGCCGCTGCTGATGGCGGCGAACCGCTCGCCTTCAGGCGGTGTCGCCTGGCCGAATTGGTTGCGATCCTGTGGATCACCCCAACAGACGGCTGTGCCATCTGACCGCAGTGCGCAGGCGTGATCGGATCCGGCACTGATCGTGGCGAAGTGCTCACCCACGGGTGGGGTCGCCTGCCCGACGTCGTTGTTCGCCCAGCAGACCGGCGAGCCGTCCGCACGTAACGCACAGACGTGGGACGCGCCATAGCTGATCGAGGTGAAACGTTCGGTGAGGGGCGGCGCCGGTATTCGGGTTGCACCCGTAGTACCGGTGGCGGGTCCCCAGCAGCCATGGGTCCCATCACTACGCAGGGCACAGGTGTCGTAACTCCCACTACTGATGGCTACGAACGTCTCGTCTCGCGGCGGGAACACCCAACCGTTGGAATTCTCGCCCCAACAGCGAACGGCGCCGTCGTTCCGCAGACCGCAAGTGTGCGAGGAACCGGTGCTGATAGCCGTGAAATGCTCGCCGTCCGGGGGCCATTCCCTGGCGTGGTCGCCCCAACTGGTTGCGTTCTGCGCGTCCTCATCGCGGGACCCCCAGCAGACCGTGCTTCCGCTGGGACGCAGGGCACAGGTGTAGTCCCAGCCGGTCTCTATGGCAACGAAGTGCTCGCTGGTGACGGACTCATAGGTCGTGCGCGCCGGCTCGGGCGTGTCGTAGCCCTTGCCCCAGCAGCTGGGGGCGCCGTCCTGGCGAACCGCACAGGTGAATAGGGGGCCGGCGCTGATGTCGATGAACCGCTCGTCGGCCGGCGGAAGCGCTTGGCCGAGCCAGGCGCCACGAGACGGCTCGACATTGAGACCCCAACACGCGGCGGCGCCGTCTTCGCGCAAGGCAAAGGTGTGGGAGCGGCCGCCGGTTACCGATACGAAGCTGTCGTCCTGGGGCGGCAATGCCTCGCCTCGGCCAGAACCAGCCCAGCAGACCGGCGATCCGTCCTCGCGGATGGCGCACGCATGCTGCTGGCCACCGCCGAGCGCCACGAATCGGTCCTCGTCGGGCGGTGTCGCGTGGTAGGGGTATGGGGAACCCCAGCACACCGCTTTGCCGTCCGTGTTCAACCCGCAGGTATTCCCGTGCCCACTCTGGATGGCCGTGAACCGTTCGCCCTCCGGCGGATTCGCTACGCCGCTGTTCGTCCCACCCCAGCAAACGGCTTCGCCGTCGGACCGCAGGGCGCAGGTGTGTGCGAATCCGCTGCTGATCGCGACGAAGGTCTCGCCATACGGGGGCATCGCCTGACCGCGGTCGTCGCCGTACTTGCCATCGCGGTTGCTACCCCAGCAGACGGCCGCGCCATCGGACGCCCGCAGGGCGCAGGTGTGGTCGGCCCCAGAGCTAATGGCGCTAAATCGCTCGAGCGGAGGCGAAGCTTCACGGTTCTCGTTGTCTCCCCAGCAGACGGCGGTCCCGTCGTGCCGCAGCGCACAGACGTGACCTCCGCCGCTGCTGATCGACTTGAAGGTCTCGTCGCTGGCCTCAGCGAAGGTTTTGTGCGTCGGTTCCCTGTTCACGCCCTGCCCCCAACAGACCGGGGTGGAGTCAGTCGCGCGCACGCCGCAGGTTTGGACGTTACTGGCGCTGATGGCGGATAAGGCGACACCGTAGGGTGGCTGGGCCTGTCCGAGGTAGTCATTGACGTGGTTGCGGTTCGATCCCCAGCAAACGGCCGTCTGATTCTCGGCACTGAGAGCGCAAGTGTGCGAGCGTCCACTGGCAATGGCGGTGAACTTGATGTCGGCCGCTGGCGAGGCCTGTCCGTCCCAGTCGTGGCCCCAACAGACCGCTGTCCCGTCCAGACGTAGCGCACAGGTGTGTTCCGCGCCGCTGCTAATGGCTATGAAGCGTTCGCCATCCGGCGGTGAGGCTTGGCCACCATCGTCAGAACCCCAGCAGACGGCCGTGCCGTCCTCAGTCAGCCCACAAGTATGGTCCTCGTAGAGACCAAGGCTGCTGCTGATGGTGACGAAGCGGCCGTCTTGGGGCGGCGATGTCTCGCCGTTTTCGTTGCTTCCCCAGCAGACGGCGGTTCCGTCCTCGCGCAGGCCACAGGTGTGTCCGTAGCCGCTGCTCAGCATCGTCAGACGCTCGCCTTCAGGCGGTGATGACTGACCGTGCCAGTCGGCGCCCCAGCAGACAGGCGTGCCGTCGGCGCGCAACGCACAGGCGTGTGAGCCTCCGGTGCTGAGGCTCGTGAACTCCTCGCCGTACGGCAGGGAGAGTTCGCCGTCTAAGTTCGTGTAGCCACCCCTGAGCGACCAGCACACGGGACGACCGTCCTGTCGCAGAGCGCAGACGTGCTCGTAACCGGGGCTGACAGAGCGGACGCTCTGGGCGCTGATGATCTGATAGACGGGCTGGCGGGCGGATTCGACTGGCGTGTCATAGCCATCGCCCCAACAGACGGGTCGACCGTCCTGGCGGAGGCCGCAGCTGTGGGCCAGCCCGAGGGTGAGGGCCGAGACACTTTCGCCTTGCGGGACTACCGCATAGCCCTCGCCCCAGCACACGACGGTGCGGTCAGCTCGCTGACCGCAGGCGAAGTCTCGACCACTGACGATCGAGCTGTACCGGTCGATAGAAGGCGCCCTGATGACGTCGTTGTCCTCGTCGCCCCAGCAAACTGGGCTTCCGTCGGCGTGGAGACCGCACGAGTGATCCAGGCCGCTGCTGATAGCAACCAAGACCGCACCTTCGGGGGGCGACGCCTGCTGCAGATCGTTGCGACCCCAACAGACGGGGGTGCCATCCTCCCGAAGGGCGCAGGTGTGGGTATCTCCGCTCTTGATGTCGACAAATGTCTCCCCGGCCGGCGGTAGGGCCTGACCATAGTCATCGCGTCCCCAGCAAACCGGCGTGCCGTCAGCTCGAAGGGCGCAGGTGTGCGCCCAGCCGCTACTCAGGGCTACGAAGGTTTCGCCTGCAGGCGGTGCGGTGCGTCCCTGCGCGGGGTCGCCCCAGCAGACGGGCGTGCCGTCGGTGCGCAGGGCGCAGACATGGCGTTCGCCGCTGCTGAGGGCGCTGAAGCGCTCGCCGTCCGGTGGCGACGCCTGGCCATAGTCATCGATGCCCCAGCAGACCGGGGAACCGTCCGGATCGAGCGCGCAGGTGAACCGATTGCCGTTGCTGACGTATGCGAAAACCCAGTATTTGACGGTGTCATAGCCACGGCTGCTGATGCCTTCGGGGACCAGGCTGCCGGGATAGGAGTGAACGCGTTTTCGCTCGAAGTCGTAGCTAGGTTCCGTGGGATAGAAGCGCCAGCAGACTTCCGTACCGTCCTCACGCAGCCCACAGGTAAATGTGGCGCCGCTGCTGATGGCGACGAACCGTTCCCCAGGCGGCGGAGAGGCCTGGCCGCGATCAACGAGCGGGCCGGCGGCGCCCCAACAGACGGACGTGCCGTCCGCTCGCAGGGCGCAGGTGTGATTGGCGCCACTGCTGATGGCCACAAATTGCTCATCGGCGGGCGGCGAGGCCTGGCCATTGGCCGTCCAGGGAGAGTCGCCGCCCCAGCAGACCGGCGAACCATCCGCGCGCAGCGCACAGGCGTGATCCAGGCCTGTGCTGATGGCCGTAAACGTCTCGCCATCAGGCGGCCGGTCGTCGAAAAAGATCCCGCCCTCGGAGCAGACGGGGATGCCATCGGTTCGCAGAGCACAGACGCTAAACGCCCCGCTGCTGATGGCGGTGAACTGCTGGCCGTCCAGGAGTTCGGCGCTCTCGTCCCCCACATAGCCGCCCCAGCAGCCAGCCGTTCCGTCCTCACGCAGCGCACAGGTGTGGTTCCAGCCGCTGCTGATCGTGGTAAACCCGTGGCCCTCGGGCGGCGCTGACTGGCCCGCATCATCTTTGCCCCAACACGAAACGGAACCATCCAGACGGACGCCACAGGTGTGGTCCAAGCCGCTTGCGATGGCCTTGAACTTCTCACCCTCGGGCGGCGACGCCTTGGCGAACTCGTCGTCGCCCCAGCACCAGGCCTGGCCGTCGGCGGTGATACCGCAGGCGTGGCGTGAGCCGCTGCTGATGGCGACGAACGGATCGTCCGGTTTCGGCGGCTTGACCCGAGGCTCTGGCTCGATGAATCGCTCGCCATCTGGTGGCGACGATTGACCGTAGTCGTTGTCGCCCCAGCACATGATTCCGCCGTCGTCCTTGCGGATGGCGCAGGTATGCCTGCTGGCTCGGCTGATGGCGGCGAAGCGCACCCGCTCGGGGGTCGGGTAGGGGTAGTCGACCCCCCAGCACACCGCGGTGCGATTGGTCCAGAGCCCGCAGCCGCCCGAACCGTCGATGGTCAGGGCGACGAAGCGGTCGCTGGGCGGATCCGCGTCTGGATAGACCACGTCCGACCAGGAGCCCCAGCAGGTAGTCCAGCCGTCCACGCGTAAACCGCAGGTTGTTCCCCAGGTACTAGCCAGGGCGACCAGCGGGTCGTCCGGCGGCCCCGACCAGCCGCCGTATGCCCCACCGTGCGGCTCGGGCCCCCAGCAGACGGCCTGCCCGTCCTCGCGTAGACCGCAGGTGTGGTAGCCGCCGCTGCTGATTGCGACGAGGCGTTCGTCATCCGGCGGCGAGGCCTGGCCGTCCTCGTTTTTTCCCCAACACACAGCCTGTCCGTCGGCGCGCAAACCGCAGGTGTGGTGTCCGCCGCTACTGATGGTCACGAAGACCTCAGCGGTGGGCGGCGACGATTGGCCCCAGCCCACCTGCCCGCCGTCCTTCAACACATCGTTGAGCTGCGCACCCCAGCAGACGGCGGTGCCGTCTTCGCGCAGACCACAGGTGTGGTACGCACCGCTGCTGATTGCGATGAGGCGCTCGCCGTCGGGGGGTGAGGCCTGGCCGAGATCGACCGGCGCCAGGTCGGCGTCCGGATCGGCTGGCTGGGCGCCCCAGCACACGGGCGTTCCGTCCTCGCGCAGGGCGCACGTGTGGTATGCGCCGCTGCTGACGTCGACGTAGCGGTGGCCCGCGGTCGAAAGCGGAGTGGGCGCCGGTGTTTGGGACGCTGGCGGCGAAGGAGCGCCCGCTTGGACTGTTAGCGGCGACGAGGGTGAAAGCGTCAGCGTGAGCAGCATCGCCATGAGTCCGGCGATCCACAGCGGTAGTCGCTGCCGCCGGTGGGTCATGGAGTCCTCACGCCTGCGCGCCTTGGGGATGTTTTGTTCCCTGCCGAGAGAATAGGTAGTGGGTCACTTTGAGTTGTGAGCCGCGAAGACCCCTCACCCCCGGATCGCGTCCGGGGCAGGCTCTAACCCTCTCCCCCAGGAGAGACCTTTGCGGAACCCAGGGATGGTTGCCCGGAAGACCCTCACCCCAACCCTCTCCCCCAGGGAGAGGGAGCAAGAGCGGCCGCACCTTCGCGGACGAAGGGCGTTGTGCAGAGGTCTCCCAGGAGAGGGAAGAGATGACAGCTCGCTTCGGGGAGAGGGATGCGATCAAAATGACCCACTACGAGAGAATACGTAACCGGCGCGCGATTCGTTCCCTCCGAGTTTCCGGTCGAGCGAAGTCCATCCGGTCACCAGACAACCCTTGGGGGCGCGGCAGTTCCCTTAGGGCTAAGCTGCGACCCGTGACCGCGCTGGCCGGCACTGGAGCAATCAGCGATGACGATTACGACCTTCCTGGGAGACCGCAGCGTGGGGATGCGTACAGGGTTTACGACGCGGCCGGTGGTGATGGGGACGCGGGGGGTGGTGACCTCGGGTCACTACCTGGCGACGGCGGCCGGGTTCCGGATGATGGAGCAGGGCGGGAATGCGATCGACGCCGCCGCGGCCATGTGCTTTTGCCTGAATCTGCTGGAGCCGCAAAGCAACGGGCTGGCCGGCGAGGTGCCGACGCTGATCTACTCGGCGCGCGAGCGCAAGGTCTACGAGTTGAGCGGCATGGGCTGGTCGCCCCTAGCGTTCACCATCGACTGGTGCCGCGAGCACGGCATTGACCTGATTCCGGGCGATGGTTATCTGCCGGCCTGCGTGCCGGCGGTGGTGGGAACCTGGGCGGCGGCGCTGGCGCGCTTTGGAACGCTGAGTTTCGGCGAGGTCGTGCAGCCGGCGATCGAGCTGGCCGAGAACGGATACCCAGTGTACGACAGCCTGCACAACAGCCTGGCGAGCAACGTGGACAAGTTCACCGAGCTGTACCCCAGCACCGGCGAGGTGTATCTACCCGGCGGGAAGGCGCCGGAGGTGGGCGAGCTTCATCGGAATCCCGAGTGGGCCGAGACGCTGCGCATCCTGTGCCGAGCCGAGAAGGCGGCGGCCGGAGGCGGGCGCGTGGCCGGCATCGAGGCCGCGCGGGACGCCTTCTACAAGGGCGAGATTGCCGAGCGGATTCTGGACTTCATCACCAGCACGCCGGTTGAGGACGCCAGTGGATCGACTCACGCCGGCTTGCTGAGCTACGAGGATTTTGCGGAGTGGGAGGCGGAGTTCAGCGAGCCGGTGAGCGTGAACTACCACGGCCTGGACGTCCATAAGTGCTCCAGCTGGACGCAAGGCCCGGTGTTCCTACAGCAACTGACGCTGCTGGAAGGGTTTGACCTGGCGGCGATGGGTCATAACTCGGCGGACTACCTGCATACGCTGATCGAGTGCGCCAAGCTGGCCTTTGCCGACCGCGAGGCCCATTACGGGGACCCGAAGTTCGACGACGTGCCGTTTGACCGGCTGTTATCCAAGGCGTACGCGGACGAGCGGCGGGCGCTGGTCGGCGAGCGGGCGTCGCCGGAGATGCGGCCGGGCGACGCGGGCGGTGGCTTCCCGGCCTACGCCACGATTGACGTGGCCGAGGACAATCGACGGGCGCTGCAGGTGGCGGCCCGCGAGGTTCGAGACCTGGGGCTCGGCCACGCGCACGTGGGCGATACGACGCACCTGGACGCGGTGGACCGCGAGGGCAACATGGTGGCGGCTACGCCCAGCGGCGGGTGGCTGGGGACGTCGCCCGTAATACGCGGGCTGGGATTTCCAATCGGCACGCGCGGGCAGATGTTCTATCTGAATCCGGCTCGGCCCAACGCGCTGGCCCCGCGCAAGCGGCCTCGGGCCACGCTGACGCCCTCGCTGGTTATGCGGAACGATGAGCCGTTCATGGTCTTCGGGACGCCGGGCGGCGACGGGCAGGATCAGTGGACGCTCCAGTTCTTCCTGAACTTTGTGCACTTCGGTATGAACCTGCAGGAAGCCCTGGACGCGCCGACGGTGCACTCGGTGCATTTCCCGTCGTCGTTCTATCCGCGCGAGGCTTACCCGGGACGCATGGTGGCCGAGGGACGGATCGCCAGCGAGGTGCTGGCGGAGCTCGGGCGTCGCGGCCACGAGGTTGAAGTCACGGGCGACTGGTCGAATGGCAAGCCGATGGGCATTCGGGCCGCGGGGCCGGGCGGGGTGATCGCGGGGGCGGTATCTCCCAAAGGAATAATCGGGCACGCGCTGGGCTGGTAGCGCCCGGGCGGTATCGGGCCTAGCGGCCGAATCGAGTAAGAGGCACCGTCGCGAGTTGCGCGAGCGCGCGTTGTGGGCCAGGGACGATTTCATGGCGTGCATAGGATTTGCATAGACGCTGCACACCTGCTCGACGGTAGTGGGTCACTTTGAGTTGTGAGCCGCGAAGACCCCTCACCCTAACCCTCTCCCCAAGGAGAGGGGAAAGATGACAGCTCGCTTCGTGGAGAGGGATGCGATCAAAATGACCCACTACTTGCTCGACGGGCCACCACTAGCCTTTGCACAATGACTGTATCCGGAGCGCGTTGGGAGGCCGACCGGACAATGCGCGGGGCATTTAAGGCGAAGTGACAGCCGACGTGCGTGCCGTCCCTGCCGTCCCTGGCTCCCCGCGAATATCGCCGCACGGATCGAGGCTGAAGATCCGTCGCGCCGGACCCGACGACAAGCAACTCGCAGGTCGCTTGCTGCGCGAAGCATTGACGCCTGGGTTGGCGGACGCCGTATTTGGTCTGGGTGTCGAGGGCGGCGCCACGCGCTACCTGGAACGCCTCTTTGCGCGAGCCGGCACGCTCTGGGGCTATGACCTCGTCAGCTTGGCCGAGGTCGACGGACAGGTGGCCGGGCTTGTATCGCACGCGGCATGGACGGAGCTGGCCCAGCGCTATCGGGCGACGATGTGGGCCTATTTTCGCGTCTACGGCCCTGTGCGAGTTTTTAAGCTTCTCCCACGACTGCGAGCATTGATCCGAGCGAGCCCGCGCGTACCGCCGGACCATTGGTTCATTCCATATCTGGCCGTTACCGCGAAGCACCGCGGGAACGGTGTAGCGCACGCCCTGCTGGACTCGGTGTATCAGCGCGCGGCGTCCCGTGTGTCGGCATGCAGTCTGTATGTATTGGCAGAAAACGTGCCGGCGCGCCGCTTCTACGAGCACACCGGCTATCAGGAACGCGCGTGCGAGTCATCACGGCCGCTGTACGACCTTGCCGGCACTCGCGGGCGTCTGAGGCTGGAGCGGGAATTGTCTGTCGATCTGACCTAGCGGCCGAATCCGACAAAGCGACAACACCTCGGTACGGACAGCCTGTCAGAAGTCAGTCACGCTACCATTTCTTCGATTCTTCCGAGTACACGTGGCTAGGCAGCCGGTAGCTGATGCCCGTATCGTCGTACGCCGAAGCATGGAGTAAGGAAGTGAATCTGGTGTAATTGTCGCTACGAGCACGCCCTCGAAACAATTTTCCCAAGATGCTGCCGTAACGCTGTTGAAATCTGAACCATGCAACAGCTCCAAACGACGAAGATGCAGGATACCTAAGCATTTCGGCACAATCTCTTCCGATGAGACCGCGCGAGATTTTGTACACATACTTGGCCAATTTCCGGCGCTCTTCCGGATCAATCATTCCAGCAATCAGCGGCGCCGAGTTGATGAGCGAGTGAGCCATCACCACCGATTCGATCGGAGCATCCGGCTCGCAGATCAGGGCAATGTCATACAGCCTCAGGGCTTCCTCTTCATCTCGGAACAGAATCGTCTCAGGAATGCCCATCAGATAACCGGAATAGCGCCAGACGGCCATAAAGCTCGCGCGCTCTTCGTCATTGTAAACCGCGCCCAAGGTCTTCATGTGCTTCAGCAATCGTGCCGAAAACGCCGAAATGGCGTACCCCAGATGTGCCATGCTGATCGGCGCACCCCACGCGTCGGTATCCCATTCATCGGAGTTGTTCATGAGGCGCCGCACTCGAGCATGCACAATGCGAATCCGAACAGAGAGTTTCCAGCCATCGCCATACCTGTCCAGGCCTCCAGGGAAAAATATTTCCATCATGTGCCGATTGTTCTGACCCAACCGCCTGACGCCCTGGTCACGCACCCGCCCAGTGATAAAGAAGGACTTAGCTATATTCGACGTAAATCCTTCTATCAGAACACCAGCGACAAACGCCGCCAATATCACACCGGAGTTCCTGTGAAACATGCGAACGCCCGGCTCGAATGCCGAATGGTCCAGCCATTCCGGGGGAGTCGTCGCCTCTTCAAAGAACCTTCGCATTGAGGCCGGCGCGTCCCGAAGTGCATCTTCACCTTGGTTGTCCATAGCTGCCTCGACGAGTTGCCACGACTTTCCTGCACCAAGCTCCGCGAGATCTTCTGTCATTGCTTCGGCTACCGGATCTACAATGAGCGCGTGCGCGAGGTAGTTGTCCGCGATCTCGGGCGCGATTTTTCGGGCCCTCGCATAACCGTGGGTGTAGTCAGAAGGTATCTTCATACGACCTCGCGCCTCCGTATCAACTCCAATCCGGACGAACCAGACTTGCAAACTCTCATTCTTCCTCTGCTTCTATTCGCAGATCGGGGAGCCATCGAAGGAACGATGGCAGGTACCAGTTCCGATTGCCCAGCACTTCCATACTCGCCGGAACCAAGACCGAACGCACCAAGGTTGCGTCCAACAGCACCGCCATGGCAAGGCCGAATCCAACTTGCTGGTTGATGATGGTCTCCCCTGACGCGAAGCCGCCGAATACGGCAACCATGATCAAAGCGGCGCCAGTGATGATCGTCGCGATTGAACGCAGTCCATAGGCCACGGCCTCGGCATTGTTCCCCGTCTGATCATAACGCTCACGGATGCGGCTTAGCAAGAATACGTGGTAGTCCATCGAAAGCCCGAAGAGGATGGAGAACAGGAATAACGGGATCCACACATCCACGACCTGGGCGTGGCGGAATCCCAGCAAGTCGGTGGCCACACCCTTCTGGAACACCAGGACCAGCAACCCGTAGGTCGCGCCGACGGATAGCAAGTTCATAATGACGGCTTTGATCGGAATGACGATCGATCGAAAGATCAGCATCCCACAGAGCGCGATAATTACCGTGACACCGCTAAAGAGCACGGTACGGCCGGCCGTGGATCCCGCGCGTTCGGCCGCCGCCGACTTGCCGAGGCCGCGGTCCATTTCCTCTCGGAAGCGGGAGACGATGAGGAGCGAGTAGTCAATACCTACCGCCAGACCGATCATCGTGACCATCAGTGTTACGAAGAACACCAGCTCGAAGGCTTGGCCGATCAGTGCCACCAAGCCCAGGGCGACGATGATGGCAACGACGGCCAATCCGATGGGCGCCAGCGCGGCGACTATCGTGCCGAAGAGCGCTACCAGAATAAGCAGCGCAACCGGGACGCCGATCCGTTCGCCTTGCTCCAAGTCGTGCAGGGCAAGCTCGTTGGACTCGAATGAGATGCTGGCGGTCCCACTCATGAGAGACCTTTGCGTAATCCGGGGGACTGTTGCCCGGAAGACCCTCACCCCAACCCTCTCCCACAGGGAGAGGGAGCAAGAGCGGCCGCACCTTCGCGGACGAGGGATGTTGTGCAAAGGTCACTCATGAGCACCCGGAAGTCATCCGCCGCATCCGCTTCCTCAACAATATCGAGGATGTGCCCGACGTTTTTCTCGGCATCTTTGAGTCTGCCGGTGAGCACTAGTTGCATGATCGTGGTCTTGCGATCTTCCGAAACCAGCGACTCGTCGTTTTCCTGGTAGTAGTTCCGGCCCGCGGCCACGGTGTCGCTGCCCAGCGCAAAGATATCGCCGAACACGGTCTCGACCTTCTGCCGGAATGCCGGGTCGTCCACGGTCAGGGTTTCCGATTGGACGACAACGATTTCAGTAACCGGTTGAGGCCCCCGCCGCCTGCTTTCCAACATATCGGCGGCTCGCTGCGAGTCGGCGCCGGACGTCAGTCGCAACTCGGTGGTCGTGGCGCTATCGAGCAAGCTGGAACCGAGCCCGCCTGCAATGACCGTCACAACCAGCCAGATCGCGATGGCGACGAGCGGTCGTCGGGCACTTATGCGGGCCAGAAATCCGGTCACGGGTTAACTCCCTTCATGCCTAGAGGGACACCGCCCACATGACTCGCTGCTTGATATCGGGCGGCCGACTCCTCGGGGCGCCAGTAGGTTGGTAGGAGGCAATAGAAGGATGATGCGCCCACGTTGACCCTTATCCGCCCGGGTCCGAAAGGAGACCGTCGGGACTATGCATCAGGGGGAAATAAACGCAGCCACTCGCACACGAGCGGCTTGAAAGCCGTCGTGGCAGCGCTCCCGTTCGTTCATCTCCACCTGCCCCGCAGCACGCTTACCGAGGCCGCCCGATGCGATTGGTTCTGGTTGACGGCCGGTCTCTCAATTTCAGGTGTAGAGCCCGATGACACCGCGCCGGGCGGCTTCGCGATCGGCGCGTTCAATCTCAGACGGCCTCAAGATGTCCTCGCTGTCGCGCGTCGCGGTCGAACCGTGCAAACAGCCACATTCCCCCAAGGCCGAAGCCGAGTCCAAGGGCGAGCAAGGCCGCCACTGATGCCCACGCGGCGGCGGCGTCGTTGAAGACGAGCGTCGCGCGGAGCCCGCGAATCATCCATGTCGGCGGAAGCAGTTGGCCAACAAACCGGGCCCAGTCAGGGAGCACGGTTGTCGGGTAGGCAGGGCCCGCCAGGATCCCCGCCCCAACCAGGAGCGCCTGCACCAACACCACGCCCGCGCGAGCACGCAAGACCACGGCAGCCGAGACGAGACCGAAGGCTCCCACGGCAAAGGTTGACGCGGCGAGGACGCCGAGCATCGGCAATGGGGCAAAGTTGACAGGGAAGCGGAGGATGGCCCAGGCAACGGCGAAGGCAATGACAGCCCGTGCGATTCCAACGGATATTCCGGATGCGCCCAGGCCAGCGACGCGCGCCAGCAGG
Source organism: Chloroflexota bacterium (assembly GCA_965263175.1). Classification (GTDB taxonomy): domain Bacteria; phylum Chloroflexota; class UBA11872; order UBA11872; family UBA11872; genus UBA11872. The sequence goes on along the minus strand of OZ253587.1, from coordinate 485,172 downwards.
GATGCCGGGGTCAACCAGATCGAGCCGAGCGTGCCCTGGATACGCTGGGCCTCGAGGACGAGTCCAACATTAGCGCCGATCGAAGTCGACCAGATTATCGCCGTCGCACCAATCGTCACCTACGCCATGTAGTTGTCCGTACCGGCGAGTTCAACGAATGGTTGAATGTGCCTGGCATTGGGGCCAACCAGGCAATGGCCGCCAGTGCCATGGGAAGCACGGCAAACGTTGACATCCAGGCGCTGCTCACGAAGAAGTGCGGCTGGCGTGACTTCATGATCCAGCCAATCCTGGCCAGCTGCAGCGTCGCCGCGGAACTGTCACCGCGCAGCATCAATTCCAGAGGCGGCTCGACGCCCGCGCGCTTGATCAGGTCGGCCGGTCGACCTTCGGCAATGAGACGACCGTGCTCAATGATCCCGACCCGATCGCAGACCGCGTCGGCTTCGTGCATGTTGTGCGTCGTCAGGAGGATCGCTTTCCCCTCGCGCCGGAGTTCGTCGACAAATCCGCGCGTCGCGCGCGCCGCGGCGGGGTCGAGGGCGGCCGTTGGCTCATCCAGGAGAAGTACCGGCGGGTCATGCAGCAGGGTGCGGGCGAGATTGAGTCGCTGCTTCATGCCGGTGCTGTAGGACTCGACAAGCTCATCAGTACGTTCGGCGAGGCCAAGCCGCTGCATGAGTTCATCGGTGCGTCGGCGAATCGCGTTGCCGTCCATGAACACCAGGCGCCCGAATAGCCGGAGATTCTCACGGCCGGTGAGCCGCCAAAAAACGCACCGCTCGCCGGCATCGACAGAAAGAGAAACATCGTCGACCGCGAGGACCGAATCGACCGCCTTGTCCGTTGGACGCCTACGCAGCAGTTCCCAGGGCCTGCGCGGCGGTCGCCGGCGCTCGCAGTGCTTGGTGAGTTGGACCGCCTCTATGAGGGGCATTGAGGCGCGGACTCACGCGCTAAACACAATGGCGAGTCCGCCTCCCAAGCAACGACAGAAATGCTGGCGGATATTGGCGACATCTTCAAGACAGGGCCTTTTGGGGACTTCACCAGCTTGCTACCGTAGCTGGTGGGCCGGGTGGGTCTCGAACCCACGACCTTCGGATTAAAAGTCCGCTGCTCTGCCAACTGAGCTACCAGCCCACGTGAGCTTACCGAGCCAGGGCCGGCCTCCCGCCCCCATGGTTGCCGCCTGATTCCGATAATGCGCGTAGAGCAGCAGCGGTATGGAGGGACCCATGGGCGTACTGGACGGCAAGGTTGCGATCGTGACCGGATCGAACCGCGGAATTGGCCGCGGCATCGCGCGCGGGTTTGCGCGCGCGGGCGCCAGCCTGGCCCTGGCGGCGCGGGACGCGGCGCTGCTGGATGACGCCGCCGATGAGTTTCGGGGCTTGGGCGCGCAGGTGGCGGCTATTCCGACGGACGTGACCGACCAAGACTCCGTCAACGCGCTGATCGACCGGACCCTGGCGCAGTTCGGCCAGCTGGACGTGCTGGTCAACAACGCCGGTATCGCCAACCACGCCCCGCTGGTGGACATGACGCTGGCCGACTGGCAGGCGACCATCGACGTCAACCTGACCGGCCCGTTTCTGTGCGCGCGAGCCGCGCTGCGCGTCATGGCTCCGGCCGGCCGCGGGCGCATCATCAACGTGGCCAGCATCTCGTCGCAGCGCGTGCGTCCGGGGTCAGCCTCCTACAGCGCCTCCAAGTTCGGACTATGGGGCCTGACCCAGGTGATTGCGCTGGAAGGCCGCGCCCACGGGGTGTCGTGCAGCTGCCTCAACCCGGGCAACACCTGGGTGGAGCGGCGGAGCGGCAGCCAGCGGCGCGAGGACGAGGAACCGATGATGACCGTGGACGAACTGGCCACCGCCGCCGTGACGATGGCCGCCATGCCGGACCACGTGAACATGCTGGAAGCCACGGTGCTGCCCGTCGGCCAGCCATTCATTGGGCGGGGCTAAGCACTCGGTAGTGGGTCACTTTGAGTTGTGAGCCGCGAAGACCCCTCACCCCCGGATCGCGTCCGGGGCAGGCTCTAACCCTCTCCCCCAGGAGAGACCTTTGCGAAACCCGGGGTGGGTTGCCCGGAAGACCCTCACCCCAACCCTCTCCCACTGTCCAGACCGGACACATGATTTACAGACGTTCGGGGACATGGTTTCCACATTCGCGCGGGGTTTCGGAGATCGATGGTGGCCAGCTGGTCGGTCATAAAGTGCACGGTCCAGCAGCCGTCGGTGGCGGTCGGGCGGACCGCGACCGTCTCGCCGCGCAGGCCCTTGGGGACCCGCAGCCGGTGGCCCTGGAACGACACCCGCCCGCCCAGGCCCACCCGCCGGCGGTGATCGGCAGAGCCGTAGGGCAAGGGCGGCAGCTCGGCCGGAGAGGGCCGGGGGCTGACCTGATCGCGACGGGCGGGCACCGCCAAGGCCAGCGCCGCGTGCGGCCGCACGTGGTTGTACTCGTGCCGCCAGGCATCGAAGCTGACCTGCCAGGCGCCGAGGTCGGGGCGTGGCGGCTGCCGACCGAAGTCGCGCTCGCGGGTGCCGTGGAAGCGCTCGTCCTTGCCCAGGGTCTGGGGATGGGACGGCCGGCTGTGGCTGACGGCGATGCCCAAGCGGCGCAGCCAGACCGTCAGCGGGGTGTAGGGATGCGCCGGGTGATTGCCCCAGGGACTGCCGTTGTCGACCAGCAGCCGGTCGGGCAAGCCGTAGCGCTGGAAGGCCGTGATCAGGTGCGCCTGGACGGTGGCGGTGCGCTGGTTGGGACAGGCGGCCAGGCCCAGGGCGTAGCGCGAGTGGTCGTCCAGGATGGTCAGCGGATGGCAGCGCCCCGGGCCACAGGGCCAGCCGCCCTTGAAGTCCCTCTGCCACAAGGCGTTGGGATAGGGATGCTCGAAGCGCTGCCAGGCGCGCGGCTGGCCGGCCCCTTGGGTGGGATCGAGTTGGTCGTGGCGCCGCCGGATGGCGGTGATGGTGGAGGCCGCGGGCAGCGGCTGGCTCCCCTGGCGGGCCAGCAGCACGCGCAGCTTGCGGCCGCCCCAGGTGGGGTGCTGCAGGCGCAGGGCCAGCACCGCCTGCTCGATGGCTGGGACCGTCCGACCGGGACTGCGCCGGGGCCGCCGCGAGCGATCCCGCAGCCCGGCGGCCCCCTCCGCCGTGTAGCGCCGCAGCCACTTGTAGCCCGTCGGCGGCGAGATCCCCAAGCGCTGGCACAGCTCGCGCCGGTTGGCCCCCGGCTGCGTGGCCAACGCCACAAATTCGGCCCGCAGGTCGCTCACCCGTCGCTCCGCAAACGGCACATCCCGGTCCTCCATTTCATCGCTAGATGTGTAAACCATGTCCCCGAACACGTGTAAATGATGTCCCTGGTCTGCACACCCACAGGGAGAGGGAGCAAGAGCGGCCGCACCTTCGCGGACGAAGGGCGTTGTGCAAAGGTCTCTCAGGAGAGGGAACTGATGACAGCTCGCTTCGTGGAGAGGGATGCGATCAAAATGACCCACTACCAAGCACTCGACTCGACCGGCAAGCCGGGCGCGGGCCGATAGACTGCGCCGTCCGCGATTAGGGGCACCAGCTAATGGCCGATCTGGTTATGCGCGCCGCAACGCTGATTGACGGGACCGGCGCGGACCCGCGCCACGACGCCGAGGCCGTTCTTCGCGACGGCGTCATCACCCACATTGGTCCGGCGGGCGTTTACGCGGACGACGCGGTCGTCGTGGACTACGGCGACGCCACGATCATGCCCGGGCTCATCGATTGCCACTGCCACCTGCAGTTCGGCGCCTACGAGAGCCACGAGCGCACGCTGGCGGTCCACAAGTCGGCATCCAACGAGGAACGCGTGATGACCGCCATCGCCAACGGTCAGCGCGCGCTAGCGACGGGCGTGACGACGATGCGCGACACGGGCGGGTATCTGGCGCTGAACATGGTGGTGCGCGACGCCCTGCGCAGCGGACGCGTGCCGGGTCCGCGCTTGCTGGTGTGCGGGGCGCCAATCACGACGACCGGTGGACACCTGAACTGGTGCGGGCTGCGGGCGGACTCGCGAGACGAGGTGCTACGAGCTGCCCGCCAAATGGTCGAAGCCGGAGCAGACTTCATCAAGGTCATGGCCACCGGCGGCATGATGACCCCCGGCTCCCAGGCCGGGCACTCGCAGTACGACCTGGAGACGTTGCGCGACCTTGTTACGGATTCACATCGGCTGCGGCGTCACGTTGCGGCGCACGTACTGGGATCCGACGGCTGCCGCGACGCCATAGATGCCGGCGTGGACACGTTGGAGCACTGCTCCTGGCTCACACCCGAAGGGGTCCGCGGCCAATCGACAATGGATGAAGCGGCGGTTGAGCGCGTGGACGCGGCCCACCAGTCGGTCCACATGACGCTGGCCGCCATGAACCGCACACCGTTCCGCGATCTGGCGCACCTGGACGCTTTGCCCGCCGACGAGCGCGAACGCATCCGCGCGGCTGGCGCAAATTTCCGCTACATGCGCGAGCGTGGCGTGCCGCACGTGGTGTCGACCGATGCGGGCGTGATCGACACGCCATTCCACGAATTCCCGCTGTCAGTCGTCAGCGCGGTGGTGGCGCTGGACACCACGCCGGTGGACGCGGTGCATCTGGTGACCGGCGCGGCAGCCCGAGCCATCGGCCTGGGTGGCCTGACCGGGGAACTGGTTCCGGGACGACAGGCCGACCTGCTGGTGGTGGACGGCGACGCGGCCGAGAACATCTGCAATATCACCAGAACCGTGTCCGTGTACCTGGGCGGGCGCGAGGTCGCGCGAAAGCGGCGCCTGGAAGTTCTGGCGCCCTAACCCGGACCACCAGACCGGCACCCGTCCGAATTCAGGGGGTCAGCGGACCGACGGGCCTTTGGTGTCCCGCGGCGGCACCTCAACCCACGATTCGGCGAAGGCCAGGAATGCGCTGGTTATGGGCTGCCGGCCTACCTGGCGTGGGAAGACAACGCCGGGCACCTCTTGCCCGTTGATATCGAGGGAAGCGTCCGACGCCGATAGCAGCACGGAGAAGACGTCCATGGCGCCTGGCTCGCCGGTCGGTCCGTGCCGTTCGACCTGGAACGGCGCGGCCAAGTCGTTCCAGACCGCGCGGATCGTCACGTCGCCGGCTCTGACCGTTTCCGTCCAGCGTCGGGGGAGTTCATCCACAAAGGTGAACCCGCCGGCCGGGACGATCGGTAGGTTGTTCAGGCCCTGCAGGTCGCTGTAGATCGGGCTGCCGCGCAGATACCAATCCAGCAACCAGTTCGCCAGCGCGGGGTTGTCGGTGTAGCAGGCGTTGCGCGGGTCGGCGGCGTTTGGGTCGGCCAGCACGAACACCGCGTGGCCGGGACCGTGGGGACTGAGCCTCAAGCGAAAGTGATTGACGAGGGCGGCGTCGGGACGGTCCCGCCCGGCGCGCAGGCGCAGAATGTGGTTCTCACCGGCGATGAGGACCCGGCCAGGGTTGTTAGTGGGCAGCTCAGGCATGCTTGCGTTCGCGGATAGGGGCGCGTGCCCAGCGCCGAACGGATCGGGCGAAGAGCAGCGCGAGGGGCGTTGCCAGCGCGCCGCCGGCAGCCAGCCCCGCATAGGCGCCGCGCATACCGCCGTTGAGCGTGGGGTCGAACGGTCCGCGGGGGTCGCCGCTCTGTAAGCCGATCAGCCCGCCCACGATGCCGCCAATGACGGCGATCAGCCCGATCAGACACAGCGCCCCGCCCCAGGCGGCCAGGCGCAGGCTGCCTGCCATCTGGACGAGCCTCAGGAGCTAGCGGGTGGGGCCGCCGCCCGGCGACGTCCACCGTGCCGCAGGGCCGCCCGGCGACGTGACTCGACGGCGCGGCGGGAGCGTGCCGCGTCGGCCTTGGGCAGCGCTTCGGTGTCGACCACCGGCGGATTGGGCGTGACCTGCCAGAAGTTCCCAACCTCGGATGTCCAGGCGTCCAGGATTCGGCGTCCCAGGGCACTGCCGGTGGCCTCCACATGCTCGGCGATGAGGCCGCGCAGTTTCTCGGCGTGCTCAGGAGCAGCGACACGGGCGACGCTGACCAGTTCAGGATTAAAGCGCTTCAAGAACACATCGCCGCAGTCGTAGATGTAGGCCGTGCCGGCCGACATGCCGGCGGCGAAGTTCTTGCCGGTCGGGCCAAGGACCACCACCGTGCCGCCCGTCATGTATTCGCAGCCGTGGTCGCCGACGCCTTCCACTACGGTTTGCGCTCCGCTGTTGCGGACGCCGAAGCGTTCGCCGGCACGGCCGGCCGCGAAGAGCCGGCCCGACGTCGCGCCATAGAGGACCGTATTGCCCATGATCACGTTGTCTTCCGGCGCGAATGCCGCGGAATCCGGCGGCCGGATCGTGATCACGCCGCCGCCCAGGCCCTTGCCGACGTAGTCGTTGGCTTCGCCGATAAGGTTCAGGCGCAGGCCACGCGTGACAAAGGCGCCGAAGCTCTGGCCAGCGGTCCCGCGGAAGGTCAGGCGGATCGTCTCGTCTGGCAGCCCGTCGTCACATCCGGCGCGCACGATGGCCCCGCTGAGCTGGGCGCCGACGGCCCGGTCGGTGTTGGAGATGGGCAGTTCCTGCGCCAGGGACACGTTGGGAAGCGCGGCCATGTCCAGGCGGTTGATGATCTGCGTGTCGAGATGGACGTCGTGCGGCCGGTCGTTGCGCTCACGGTGGCGGCGCAGCGGCGACACATGGGTCTCGTCCGGCGGGGACAGCAGGTCGTGCAGGTCAAGGGCAGCCGCTCGCCCGGCGTCCCGATCAGGATCGGGTTCCAGGTACTGCACATGGCCGACCAAGTCGTTGAACCGAGCCACGCCGAGGCTGGCCATGATATCGCGCACGCCCTGGGCCAGGTGCGTGAAGAACCGGATTACGTGCTCCGGCTCTCCGGCGAATCGTTCACGAAGGTCCGCGCGCTGGGTGGCCACGCCCACGGGGCACGTGTTCAGGTGGCACTGGCGGGCCATGATGCACCCAACGGCAACGGTGGCCACGGTACCGAAGCCGAATTCCTCGGCCCCGAGGATGCCGGCGATCACCACGTCGCGGGAGGTTTTCAGCCCACCGTCGGTCTTGACCAGAATGCGGTCGCGCAGGCCGTTGCGCACCAGCACGTGCTGGGTCTCCACCAACCCGATTTCCCAGGGCACGCCGGCGTTCTTGATCGAACTGATCGGCGAAGCGCCGGTGCCGCCATCGTGACCGCTGATGAGCACGTAGTCCGCGTAGGCCTTGGCCACCCCGGCGGCGATGGTGCCGACACCGGACTCGGCCACCAGCTTGACGCCGACGGCGGCGTTCGGGTTGGCGTGCTTGAGGTCGTAGATCAGCTGCGCGAGGTCCTCGATGCTGTAGATATCGTGGTGCGGCGGCGGCGAGATGAGGGGAATGCCAGGGATGGTGTGGCGCAAGCCGGCGATGTAGGGGGATACCTTGAGGGCCGGTAACTGGCCGCCTTCGCCCGGCTTGGAGCCCTGCGCCATCTTGATTTCCAGCTGCTCGGCCTTGGCGAGGTAGAGCGGCGTCACCCCAAATCGGCCCGAGGCGACTTGCTTGATGCGGCTGTCGGGTTCGTTGCCGTGCTCGTCGGGGGTGTACCAGGCACGGTCCTCGCCGCCTTCGCCAGTGTTGCTGCGCGCGCCCAAGCGGTTCATGGCCTTGCTGAGCGTGCTGTGGGCTTCGGGACTGAGGGCGCCGACGGACATGGCCGTGGTGGTGAAGCGGCGAACGATGGCTTCGACGGGCTCGACTTCGTCCAGGGGAATCGGACCGCCCCGCGGCACGAAGCGCAGCAGGTCCCGGATGGCGTATGGATCCCGGTCGTTGACCACGCTGTCGTAGGCGGCGAAGTCTTCGGGAGCGCCGGTGCGCAGGGCTCGCTGCAGGGCCTTGACGAAGCCTGGATTGGCGGCGTGGAACTCGCCGTTGCGCCGGTAGCGCGCCCAGCCGATGTCCGCCGGCTGCGGCGGGGCCTCCGGCTCGAAGGCTTCTCCGTGCCGCGTCAGGACGTCCGCCGCGAGTTCCTCGAAGCCGATGCCGCCCACCCGCGATGGCGTTCCGGGAAAGCAGCGGTCGATCACCGCATCGGCCAGGCCAACGGCTTCGAAGACCTGCGCACCCTGGTAGCTGCTGAGGGTGGAGATGCCCATCTTGGAGAGCACCTTGCGCACGCCGTCCTCCGCTATGCGCAGGTAGGTGTGCAAGGGGTCTTCGGATCCGTTGGCGCTCGCTGGTGTTAGTTCGCTGACGGTTGCGAGCGCAAGGTACGGATTCACGGCGCCGGCACCGTAGCCGATGAGGGCGCAAAGGTGATGCACGTCCCAAGCCTGCGCCGTATGGACCACGATGCCGACGTGCAGACGACGCCCGGACTCAATCAGGGCGAAGTGCAGCGCGCCCACCGCCAGCGCCATGGGAATGGCCGCCCTGGTCCGATCCATCCCGCGGTCGCTGACGATCAGGATGCGCGCACCGTCGTCGATAGCGCTCAGTGCTTGCCCGACAAGCTCGTCCAGTGCCAGTTCCAGCCCGGCCGGCCCCCCGGCCACAGGGAACAGGGCATCGAGCCAGGCTGTGGCGAAGGCGGGGTCCTCCAGCTTGTCAATGCGCCGCAGGTCTTCGTCGCTCAGCAGCGGAGACTCCAGGTGCAGCAGGTGCGCGGCCTCGGGCGTGGGCGCCAGGAAGGCGCCGCGCGCGCCCAGGCGCGTCATGAGCGACATGACCAGCTTCTCGCGCAGCGGATCGATGGGCGGATTGGTGACTTGCGCGAACCGCTGCCGCAGGTAGCCGAAGACGGACGGTTGAAAGCGCGACATAACAGCAAGGGGCGCATCGTTGCCCATCGAAAAGACTGGGTCCATGGCCTTGAGCGCCATGGGTTCGAGGATGTGCGTCAGGTCCTCGCGGGTGAAGCCCAGCGCGCGCTGCCAGCGCTGCACCTGGGGTCCGGCCAGCCCCTTCTCATTGCCATTGAGGTCGACAGGCAGCGACCGGTCGAGCGCTGCGCGGTGGCTGTGGAACCAAGCGCCGTAGGGCTTGTTCTCAACGACTTCGCGCTTGGCGGCATAGTCGGTGAGCAGGCGGCCGGTTTCCAGATCGACCACGATCATGCGGCCGGGACCGAGACGGCCCTTGGTCACGACGTGCGCATCGTCGATGTCGATCACGCCAACTTCCGACGCCATGAGCACCATGTCGTCGTCAGTGACGAAGTAGCGGGCCGGTCGCAGGCCGTTGCGGTCCAGCGCGCCGCACACCCAGCGCCCGTCGGTGAATGCGAGGGCGGCGGGGCCGTCCCACGGCTCCATGAGGCAGGCGTGGTAGGCGTAGAAGTCCATCAGCTCCGCCGGCATCTCCGCCGCGTAGCGCCAGGCTTCCGGCACCAGCATCATGGCGCTGTGCACCGGGTTGCGTCCGGAGATGGTTAGCAGCTCGAGCACCTGGTCAAGGCTGCACGAATCCGACATAGCGGATCCGACGCGGTCCGTCATGGGCCGAAGGACGGCCGTGTCCGCGCCGAAGAGGGGATGCTCCAGCCCGCCTTCGCGGGCGGACATCCAGTTGCGGTTGCCGTCGAGCGTGTTGATTTCCCCGTTGTGCGCCAGCATCCGGAACGGCTGAGCCAATTCCCAGGTCGGACTGGTGTTGGTGCTGTAGCGCTGGTGGAACACCGCCACGGCCGTGCGGTAGCGGGGGTCGCTGAGGTCCGTGAAGAAGTGGCCGACGTCAGTGCCGACGATCAGGCCCTTATAGACGATGGTGCGCGAGGACAGCGAGACCACATAGTTGGCGTCCAGAGACTCGGCGCGCAGCCGGCTCTCCAGTTCCTTGCGGCCCAGGAACAGCCGCTGCTCGGTGGGCAGGAGGTCGCTCGAATCCTGAGTATCGACGAGCAGCAGATGCTTGATGTCCGGCATCGTGCGACCACCGGCCGCGCCTAATACCTCGCGGTCGAGCGGCACGTCGCGCCAGCCGGCCACGCTGAAGCCGCGACGGGCGCAAATCGCTTCGGCCAGTACCTGGGCACGATGCGTACCGCGCGGGTCATGCCGATCCAGGAAGAAGACGCCGACCGCCATCCGGGCCGGGTCGACACTGGGCCATCCCAAGTCAGTATAGGCGCTGACCAGAAGCTCGCGGGGGAGTTGGGTGAGGATGCCGGCGCCATCGCCGGTGCGGGCGTCAGCCGCGATCGCGCCTCGATGCGTCAATGAGGCCACCGCCTCGAGCGCCCGCTCCAGAATCCGGTGTGAGCGACGGCCCCGGATGTCCGCGACGAAGCCCACGCCACACGAATCGTGCTCGTAGCGCGGGTCGTACATTGCGGACAAAGCAGGAGTCCTCTCGATCAGGTACGCGGTGGCGCGATTAGCGGGGCGCCGACGGGCTGTCGGGCAGTGAACGAGCGGCGCGCCCGACCCCGGCAATCCAGGTCATCCGTCGATGGTCGTTCATCGGCGTGGTAGGCGTAACAGCTCTCGAGTGGCACCGGGCCGGGCGAACCTCACCGAGCAAGTGGTAGGCGTCGCCAAGGCCAGCGTCATGCGGGTAGCGCATAGCCTAGCGCATGGATGTGTGCCGTGCGCCGCGCGTCGGTCCGAACGGCCAAGGGCCGATGCTACGATCAGGCGATGCGCGCCTGATCTCATGCCATGTTTCGTGTACTTATCTTGGGGATGCTGGTTGCGACCGTCCCGTTCCTGATTTACAGCGGGATGCGGCGGCGGCTGGCCTATGCGTTGTCCGTGACGGCCACGATCTATCTGATTGTGATCGGACTGCGGGTGCTCACCGGCTTCTGGTTCTTCCGCGAGGAGTTGCAGAACACCATCGGGGTGATTGGCATCATCATCCTGATTGCGGCCGCCGCCTACATGGGCATGCGCCACTATGGCGAGCGCGCCGTGCGACGGAAACTGGCGGATCGGGCGCGAGCGCCCGACGCACATCGGAGCTTGATCGATATTCTACGGCGGTCGCATCGCAACTGACCGACGCCCAGGGAGCAGCTCGTGGCCTTCACCATCAATGAAACCCCCGTGCACTGGGATGGCGTGGCGCCTCCCACGCTCATGCCGCCGTGGCAAGAAGTGGTTTGGATTGGCATCCCGGGCTATCCGCGACGCCTCTGGTTCATCTCCAAGACCGGCATGAGCTGGCAGCAGCGGCAGCGCGAGGAAATAATCCGCAAGGGGCGCGAGCTTCTGATGCGGGAGCGCACAGCGGCCGGAGATGCCGCGAACTGATCCGAAGTTGCTGTGAATCTTCAGCTTGATGGACTGGCGGCGGCCGTTACCGGCGGCAGCGAGGGTGTCGGCCGCGCCATAGCCGCGGCCCTGGCCCGCGAGGGCTGCGACGTCGCCATCGCCGCGCGCCGCCAGCGCATGTTGGAAGACGCGGCGCACGACATCGCCCAAGCCAGCGGCCGCCGCGTTCTGCCGATCCAGGCCGACGTGAGCCAGGCGGATTCCGCGCGGTCATTCGTGGAAACCGCCGCGGTGGCCCTGGGGCGCCTGGACATCCTGGTGAATAACGCCGGAGGGACGGGCGCCCACCGCTTTGACGGCGCCAGCGACGAGATCTGGCAGGCCGACCTGGACGTCAAGCTGTTTGGCGCCATCCGCTGCGCGCGGGCCGCGCTGCCCTATCTCCGGCGGGCGGGCGGGTCGATCGTCAACATCACGTCCACGGGTGGCCGGGAGCCGTCGCGAGCCTCGGTCCCAACAACGGTGACTCGGGCGGCCGGCATCGCCCTGACCAAGGCCATGTCCAAGGACTACGCGGACGCGGGCGTGCGGGTGAACACGGTGATGCTGGGGTCGATCCGCAGCGCGCAATGGGAACGCCGCTGGGAAGCGACCGGCCGCCACGGCACGCTGGAGGACTTCTACGCCCGGGCCGGGGGTGGCGTGCCGCTGGGCCGCATTGGGCACCCCGACGAGGTGGCGGACCTGGTGGCGTTTCTGGTCTCGCCGCGAGCCGCTTACATCACGGGCACGGCCATCGCGATTGACGGCGGCACGAGCCACGCCATTTAGCCCGGGCGCCGGGGGCTACTCGGCGCCGATCCCGCGGTCCCGCTTGGTGCTCGGAGGCTAGAACCCGAGGGCGAGGTCCACCACGTTGTGCAGCGGCTCGGCAGCGAAGTAGCGGCGCAGGTTTTCGGTCACGAAGGGGATTACACGCTCGGCGCGGCGGGGCGAGGATCCGGCCATGTGGGGCGTTATCAGGACGTTCGGAAGGTCCCAGACTTCGCTGTCCGGCGGCAACGGTTCCACCTCCACCACGTCCAGACCCACACCACGAAGCCGGCCCGCGCGCACGGTCCGGATCAACGCGGAGGTATCGACACACGGGCCACGCGCCACGTTGATGAGGTAGGCGTCCTCAGGCAGCGCGTCGAAGACCGCTTGGTCGACGATGTGATGCGTCTGCGGCGTGTAGGGACAGCACAGGGTCAGCACGTCGGTTTGGGGCAGCAGGTGGGGCAAGGCCGACACGTCGTCAATCGACCGGAGATAGTCGTCGGGCTCACCAGCAAACATGTCGGCGCCACGGACTTCCATTTCGAGCGCGTGGTAGCGACGGGCGACGGCACGGCCGATGCCTCCCACGCCCACGATCAGCGCCCGCTTGCCGGCCACTTCGTCGTAGTTGTAGTCCGTCACCCAGCGGTGCTCGGTCTGTCGCAGGGCCGCGTGGTGGATGCCGCGGGTCAACGCGGTGAGCAGCGCCACAGCCGTCTCCGCCACATGCGACGCCAGCAGCGCGCGCGCGTTGGTGATCAGGAGATGGCCGTAGCGATCGGCCCCAAGAGCGGCGAGCGAATCGACACCGGCGCTGGCGATCTGCACCCACTTCAGCACCGCGCCCGCGTCGAGCACCTCGGGCTCGATGGCCGCGCCCAGCACGATGAGGACTTCGGCGTCGCGAATCTCGGCGACGGCCGACCGTACGTCGGAAGCAAAGGCGAACTGGTGGTCCGAGAATTCCGCGGCCACCCCGGTCCACTCGTCCGCCCAGTGGCTGGGCATGTAGATGAGGATTTTCATGCGCTTGGACCCTGATTCGGGCGTCCGCAGTGTAGGAACTCCGGCGAACGCGGGAGCGGGATTCGCTGCTAGACTTCGCGCGCTTGCCGCCCGAGGGGCTGGAGCGTGGCCAGTTCGGGCATGGCGAATCCTGGAGAAACGAACGGCGGGGCGCGGCGACTCACGTCCGCCGAGGTGCGCTGGACCTGCAACCCCGCCGATCTGCCGTTTCACTCAACGGCTGAACTGTCGCCGCCTGACGCGCTGATCGGTCAGGAACGCGCCGAACGGTCGCTCGAGTTCGGCGTGGACATTCGCAGCCGCGGGTTCAACATCTATGCCGCCGGCACTCCAGGAACCGGGCGCACCTCGATGATCATGGCGCGGCTGCGGGCCGAGGCCGCGCGTCGGCCTACCCCGGACGACTGGTGCTACGTCCACAATTTCGCCGACAGCCACCGGCCGCGCGCGCTGCGGCTCCCGGCGGGCCAGGCGCCAGCCTTCCGCGCCCAGCTGCGCGAAGCGGTGGAGACGCTGCGTCACGATCTGCAGCGCGCCTTCGACACGGAGGAGTACCAGAACCAGCGCGACGCCGTGGCGCAAGCCGTGCAGATGGAGCGCCGCGAGGCGTTTCGCGGCTTTGAAGAGCGCGCGGCCGCCGAAGGCTTTGCCGTGAGGCAGTCACCGGTGGGCCTGAGCGTGGCGCCGGTCGTGGACGGCCGTCCGATGTCGCCGGAGGCGCCGCGCGAACTGACCGAGGCGGAGCGGGAGCGCATCCGGTCGACAAACCAGGAACTCGAGGACCGGCTGGCGCGCCTGATGCGGCGGCTGCGAACGCGCCAGCGCGAGGCGCGCACCACGCTGAACGCCCTGAGCGCCGATGTGGCGCGCAGCGTGACAAAGCCTCTTCTGGACGACCTGCGGGAGGAGTACGCCGGGCTGCCGAATGTCACGGCGCATCTGGACGCGGTGGAAGCACACGTCACGCAGAACCACGAGAACTTCCTGGAATCCGACGAAACCTCGTTGCCAGCGCAACGGCCGGGTCCCACGCCGGATCCCTACCTGCCCTACCGGGTAAACGTGATGGTGACCCACAAGCCGGGAACGGGGGCGCCGCTGGTTCGCGATACCCACCCCACCCATCCGCACCTGTTCGGGCGGGTGGAAACCCGCCCGGAACTGGGCGTTAGCGTCACCGACTTCACGCTAATCCAGCCCGGTGCGCTGCACCGAGCCAACGGCGGCTACCTGGTCCTGGACGCGAACGACCTGTTGCAGTCAGGCACCTCATACCCGGCCCTGAAGCGCGCTCTGCGCAACGAGCGGGTGCGGATCGAGAGTGTCGCCGAGGAAATGGGACTGCCGCAGGCGGTGCGGCTGGAACCGGAACCAATCCAGCTGGACCTCAAGGTCGCGCTGGTTGGTCCACCCGACCTGTACGCGCTGCTGTACGAACTCGACCCGGACTTCGGAGATCTGTTCAAGGTTCTGGCAGAGTTCGAGACTGAGATCGACCTGAACGCTGACAACACGGCGCGCTACGCGCAGTTCATCGCGGCCCGTTGCGCCGACGAAGATCTGCGCCACTTCGACCGCTCGGCGGTGGCGCGCATCATGGAAGAAGGCGTGCGGCTGGCCGGCGACCGCGCCAAGCTCTCCACCCGCTTCGGCGACATCAGCGACATCGTGCGCGAAGCGGAGTACTGGGCGCGCCGACGCGGCGCTGAACTGGTGACCGAGGAGGATGTGTGGGCCTCGATTGACGAGCGCACCCGGCGGTCGAACCTGCTCGAAACCCGCATCCGCGATCGCATGGCCGACGGCACGGTAATGATTGACGCCGACGGGTCGGCCGTCGGCCAGCTGAACGGCCTGACGATCATCGGGGTGGGGGGGCACGAGTTCGGGCAGCCCAACCGCATCACGGCGCGGGTGTTCGCGGGACGCGACGGCGTCATCAGCATCGACCGCGAGGCCAAGCTGTCAGGCCCCATTCACGACAAGGGCGCCATGATCCTGGCCGGGTTTCTGAACGGCGTATTTGGCCAGAACGGCCCGCTGACGATGAGCGCCAGCATTGCCTTCGAGCAGTCGTACTGGGGGGTGGAGGGCGACAGCGCATCGCTGGCGGAACTGCTGGCCCTGCTCTCGGCGCTGTCCGACTATCCGCTGGACCAGGGCATGGCCGTGACCGGGTCCGTGAATCAGCACGGGCACGTGCAGGCCGTGGGTGCGGTGACTCAGAAGATTGAGGGGTTCTACGACCTGTGCGTCCGTCATGGCCTGACCGGGCGTCAAGGTGTGCTGATTCCCGCCAGCAACGTGCGGAATCTGACGCTGCGCTGGGACGTGGCCGGCGCCGTGGACGAAGGAAGGTTTCACATCCACGCCGCCGGGCAGGTTGCGGAGGCTGTCGAACTCCTGACCGGTCGCAGGGCCGGCGCCCAGAACGCCGTGGGCCGCTTCTCGTCCGACACGATTCTTGGCGCGGCGCAGGCTCGGCTGGACCAGTTTGCCCGCCGCTGGCACGACGGGCCGACGCACTAGCGCGCGGGTAATCTCATTCGACAAGCGCTCGGGCATTTCGAAGGTCGTTGCATGAGCAATCCGCGGGGCCTGCGTGGGGCGCTCGCGGTTGGGATGTTCGCTGTCGGCGCCGGAAGCGGTACGGCTGCGCTGGTACCGCTGGGCCGTCCTCAGTTACCGATACCGAGCGCCGACTGGGCGCTGGTGGCCGCAGTGACTGGCGCGGCGCTGATTGGGCTGTTCGGCATCCAGACCACGCTAATAGCGCTGATCGCTCGGCGGCCGCTACGCGACGCCGTGCGCGCCACCACCGGGTCGTTCAGCCCCCTCCTCCTCCTCTGGCCACTGTTGCTTGGCGTCACCTTTTCGGACACGGCCAACCACTGGTTCGTGTACCACCCGGGGATGGGCCTGTGGTGGGGCGGGGTGGCCTTCGGTTTTGCCGTCGCGCAGATCGCGCTGCTGCCCGTGCAGTTGGACGGCGGCGTGTCCTGGCGGGCCGGACCAGGGGACTGGCTGGCCGGGTTGCGGCGCTTGATCAGGCACGATCCGCATCCGCTGCTGGTCATCGTGATCGCCTACACGCTGCTGCGGTTGACCGTACGCTTTGCGTTCGAGACCTCCCGGTTCGTCGATCCCAATCGCCCCTACAACATTTTCTACAACCTCGCCACGCTCACCGACCAAGGCGTCTACCCCTACCTGCATCGCTGGTCGGAATATCCGCCTGGCTTTCCATGGCTATCTGCAGGCGTCTACCGGGCCGTGTCGTTCTTCGGCGTGACTTACGAGCGCTATTACGCCGCCATCACGCTGGCAGTTCTATTTTTTGGCATCGGGTCGCTGGTGCTTGTGTACAAGCTGACGGAGCGGGCCTGGGACCGGCAGCGGGCCGTCTATGCGGCCTGGGCGTTCACGGCCCTGGCGGTTCCTATGCACGACTGGATGCGGCGATTCAACGCGGTCCCGATCTTCTTCCTCCTGCTGGCTGTGTACCTCGTGCTGGACCGGCGTCGCCACACGGCGATTCTGGCCGTGATCCTGGGCGTACTGGTGAAGATCGTCCCGGTGGCTGGCGCCGTGCTGGCGTTGCGTGCCACAGCGACCTGGCGGGGACGGGCCAGACTGGCGGCGCTGGGCACAGCCTGGTTGACCCTGAGCCTGGCGCCGTTTTGGCTCGCTGGCCGCCCTTGGTTCGAGGCCTCCATAGGCAACATGCTGAGCCGCCCACCCTGGGGAACAGCCTGGGCGCTACTAGATGGCCACTTCGGGCAAGGCTGGGCTAATCCATACCGGCTGAACCCTGAATTCGCCACGGACTACGACTTTGTTGGTCGCATGCCTGACTGGTTCTGGTTCGCGCCACTGCTGGCATTGGGAGCGTTCTACGTCTGGCTGGCGCGGGCGCGCCGGCCCGTCGAAGACGCGCGAACGCAGGTCCGTGTCGCCTTCCTCTCGCTGCTGGCCTTTCTTCTCTACCTCAAGGGTTGGAGCCCGTCGTTCGTGAACTGGGTGCTGCCGTTTCTCATCGTGGTGTATCCCAATGGACGCGGCGTCATCCTCGCGGCGGGACTGGGCGCGATGGAGTTGTTCTGGCGGCCGACGAGCCAGGCGGTTGGCGCGCCTGAAGCAGGGCTGATTTTGAGCGTGACCTGGCGGACCCTGTTGTTTCTGGCAATTGGGGCGGACCTGATCCGCCAAATCCGCCGCACGGACGGCGCAGGCGTGGTTACGGCTGCATGAAACGACTGGCTGCGCTACTGCTGGCGGGGGCGGCTATCGTTGGCGCTTGCAGCCCCGGACCTAGCGACGCGCCGGTACCCGTCGCCGAGCCGACGCCAACGCCGGCCCGACCTGACGTGACGAGCGAGGGCGGCGTGCTGTACGCCCGTCATTGCGCGGAGTGCCACGGAGAAGCGTTTGAAGGCGGAAGCGGACCGCCACTGGTCGGCCAGCCATTCACACGCGGGTTCCAGACGGTCTTTGACCTATCCAAGTACGTGCAAAGCACCATGCCAATGAATGCCCCGGACAGCCTCAGCGAGACCCAGTACCTCGCAATTCTGGAGTCCGTCCTCGATAGGCGGGGAATCGAATTCGCTCGCCCCCTGCTCCGGGCGGACACCGCGACGATCGCTCTGGCGGAAGATGCCGCAACCACGTCGGTGGTAACGGTGCCGCCAGTGCCAAGCCCTGTCGGCACCCCAGTCAGTCATCCCGCACCCGCGAGCACGGTAGTAGAACAAGCCGCTGCAACTGGCAACACGCCACCCGCCGCGCCTGAACTCACCGATCCGATTCCCGGCCCAAACGGCGACATTTCGCCGTACTTCGTCTGGTTCGAGACCGGACCATTTAGTGACCCGGACTTGAGTGACCGACTGACGGCGACGCAGTTCGAGGTTTTGGACGCGACGCTCAACACGCCAGTCTGGCGCACGACGCTGGAAGGGCCGGCGGCACGAGCGGACCTGCAATCCGGCACGTTCAGCGGACCACTTGCCGGCCGGCTAGGTCTCGAGATGGGACGCGTGTACGCAATCCGCGCCCGGGTGCGCGACGCCAGCGGCGACTCCCAGACGGAGTGGTCGCCGTGGTCCAGTACCGTGTTGCGGATCGTGGCCGCCCCGGTGACCGGCGAGCGCCCTTCGAGCTACCCGCGCCGCGTCTCAGGCGCCCAGGCTGGGACCTTTTCCTGGACCGGACCGGATGGTCAGCCGATCGAATTGCCCGCCGGCCTGTCGCAGCCGAGTTCGGTTGAGATTATGGCCGGCCGCCGGCCGCTATTCACGATCACGGCTCGCCCCGGCGTCCCCGTCCAGATTGCGGCTGAGCCGCCCGGCGATCGACTGGAGAGCCTCGTGGTCCGGATCACGTCGGGAGACGCGGACGTGCTGCCTGTCCCCGATTCAACCCTGCGCTTTGCTGACACGCTCGGGCGCGAAGTCAACGTTCACCTGCCCGGACTAGCACTCGGGCCTAACCAGACCATCCTGCTCTCGGTAGCCACCACGGGCTCGACGTTTTGGGAGCCTGACGATGTACTCGATGGCGTTGGCCCGGTCCGGCCGCTGCTCGCGTCTCCGGCCCGGCATACCCCAAATGGCTGGCTGGCTCGGTCGGGATACCGCGTTGAGCGTATCGCCGGTGGGCTGCGATTCCCAGTGCATCTCGTGTTCGATCCCGACGCACCCGCAAGCGCAGAAGCGGTGGTGGCATATATCACGGAGCTGAGCGGGAGCATCAAGGGTCTGACGCGTGCCGGTGCTCTGGTGCCGTTCGCCGATGGCCTGCTCAACTACGACCCGGCGGCACCGCCGGTTAGCTTGCCAGGGGAGAACGGGCTTTCAGGAATCGTGCTGGATCCTGCAAGCGGCGACCTGTTCGCGTCGCTGGTGTTCGAGCGCGACGGCCAACTCTTCAACGCGATCGTGCGGATTGGGCGCCAAGGCAGGCGGAGTGCAGCGCATTCTGGCGATGGATGCGGCGCCAACCTCGGCCTCGCACCAGGTTCACGCCCTGACCATTGGTCCGGACGGCAAGCTTTACGCCAACGTCGGCAACGCCTTCAGCGCCGACCAATCGCAGCACCCAGACACGTTCAACGGGAAGATCCTCCGCTTGAATCTCGACGGCAGCGCGCCGCCGGATAACCCGTTCCACGACCCTGATCGTCCTGCCCACCCGCGCGGCTACGTGTTCGCGTCAGGGATTCGGAACGCCTTTGGAGCGGCCTGGCGCGAAGCGGACGGTCAGCTCTACATCTCAGAAAATGGAGAGGGTCTGGACCGAATCGCACGCGTCACGGCCGGGCTGGACTTGGGGTATGACGGCGAGGACGCCTCGCTGGTGCCGCAGGCACTGCGCGTGTTTGGCCCGCCCGCGCACGCGCCAACCGGGCTGGCCGCGCTGAACGGGCGCCAATTCCCGGCCCCGGACGGCACGCTCTACATGGCAACGTCAGGCCGTAATTTCGTGCGCGGACCACAGGCAACAGGCAAGCGCGTGTGGCAGCTCAGCCTGGAAGGCAGCGTGGTGGCTGAGCCAATCACCGAGTTGGTCGCTTACATGAGACCTTTGCACAACGCCCCTCGTCCGCGAAGGTGCGGGCCGCTCTTGCTCCCTCTCTCCTCGGAGACCTTTGAATAATGCGCCCTGCGCAGCGCCGAGGGGCGACGCCCGACCCGCGAGAGGGTGGCGCGGGGTGGGGCAGCCTGGGTCGCCGCTCGCCGGGGCCTGCCCGCAGGCCTGCGCGCCTGGTTGAGGGCGCAGCGCGCCTAGGGCGAGGTCGGGGCCCCGGCCAGCAAGCGGTCCGCGCGGCGCAGGTTGTAGGCCAGCAGCTTGAACCACATCTCGGTCGTGTTCCGGGCCAGGCCCCGGTAGCGCACCCGCTGGTAGCCGTACGAGCGCTTCAACGTCCCAAACACGTGCTCCACCGGCCGTCGCACCTGTTCGATCCGGGCGTGGCGGCGGCGCGCCGCCGGGCCCAGCCGGGGCTGATGTTTGGTGGGCCGTCGCATCAGCCGATCCGCGATCCCCCGCGCCCGCAGCCGGGCGCTGCGCGCGTGCGTGCCATAGGCCGCATCCCCGTACACCGCCCCTTCGTCCCCCGCGATCAGCTCGTCCGCCACCTGGGTCTCGTTCACGTTCGCCGGGGTCAGCACCGCGCGCCGGACCAGTTCCGACTCGGCGTCCACCCCCAGGTGCAGCTTGTAGCCAAAGCGCGCCTGCCGGCCCCGCCGGGCCCAGGCCGCGTCCGGGTCCCGGGGGCTGCCCGCGCCGGTGGCGCCCCCTTGCGGGCGGCGCACCTGCGCGTCCACCAACGTCGCGTCCACCAGCGTGCCCTGCATGACCAGCAGCCCGCGCGCGGCCAGTTGCTGCTCCACCGCCGCGAACAGCGGCTCGGCCACGCCCGCCGCCGTCAGCCGCGTGCGGAAGCGGCTGATCGTCGAGTGATCGGGCGCGTCGTCCTGCAGCCCCAACCCCACGAAGCGCCGGAACGACAGCCGCTCCCACAACGCCTCTTCCATCGCCGGGTCCGAGGCCTGATACCACTGCTGGAGCAGCAGCACCTTGACCATCAGCAGCGGCGGATAACTCGGCCGCCCGACCGGCGCGGCGTGCAGGTCCGCCACCAGCGCCTCCAGCGGCGCCCAGTCGAT
The DNA here is from genome assembly GCA_965263175.1 of Chloroflexota bacterium. Taxonomy (GTDB): domain Bacteria; phylum Chloroflexota; class UBA11872; order UBA11872; family UBA11872; genus UBA11872. The sequence goes on along the minus strand of OZ253587.1, from coordinate 464,413 downwards.
GAGCTGCGTCAGCCGCTCCAGCCGGGCGTTGCGGCCCACCCGCGGCGGCAGCCAGGCGTCGATCAGTTCCGGCGAATGGGTGGAACGGTGCATGGCCACGACTCTCGGCGGCGGGAACGATGGTCTCCACGATCCACCTCACGCCAGGGTTTTGCAAAGGTCTCTTACATGGGCGAGGGCCGGTCAAGTATCAGCGGCCTTGCGTTCGGACCGGACGGGCTGTACTTCCTCGATCTGTTTCCCGAGCACCCCGCCGGCGGGGACCCTACAGCGGGCGACGCAGCGGTGTGGCGAATCGTCTACGTCGGCGACGAAGACTGAGGCAGGCGGCCAGCAGATTCATGGTCGTGGCGGCAGCCACAGTGCCGAGTAGAGCTGCATCGGCAAGGATTGCGAGCATCACGGGATCGCGCAGGATCAGCCGCACCACGGCTGCCAGCTTGGCGAACGAGGGGTCGCGCGGGCCATAGAGCCTGTAGTTCAGGTCCTGGCCCGGTGGGGCGTCTTGGCCGTTGGGAAAGACCGCACCATCGACCTGGAGATCGTCGATTGTGACCGAGAGAGTGAAAGCGCCCGACACCGAGGGCAGAGCAGAAACCTGCAGCACGGCACGTTCACCAGCCGTAGTGACGATTGGAGTGAACCGGGCCACGTGCTCCGTCATAATCGTGCCTGGAACGACTGCTGCTGACGCTTCGCGGACGCTGGCGCCGTCTGGCCGTTGCAGGCGTATAGCCAAGACTCCGGGGCGATCGTCCGAGGCTGCGTAGGACGCCTCAAAATCAACGCGGCCAAGCGGTCCGCCTGGAAGCGCCAAGGTCTGCGCGGCCGCGGTACCAGCGGGGAACGGCCCCATCCACACGTCGGTCGTCCCCCAGTCGTTGAGCGGGACCTCAGCACGCCAGCCCAGCCAGGCCCCCGCGGACAGGGCAACGACCGCCAGGGCCAGGCCGATGCGCCGCCGTGAGACGCTGGCCGTCCGCGGTGCCTGGTTGAAGGCCAGTGCCGCCACCGCGATGAGCGTGGCCGTACCCAGAATCTCCGCGCCTTCCTCCAGCAAATTCTCGAGCGCCGGTGCTCGGGTTGCGAACACACGTCCGGCCAACGCCTCATGCGCGAGAACCGTCACCCACAAGAAGCCAGCAATCCACGCCGCGCGCCGCAAGAGTGGCGCCTCGGCCAGTTCCCGGCGGATGAAGCGGATGAAGAGCACGGCGATCAGTAGAGCCAGCGGCGCGGCGAGACCAACCCACACGGCATATCCGCGAATGAATCCCAGTTCGCGACCGACCTGTGCCAGATAGGCGTCGGAGAGCAATCGGAGATGAGCATCGGTCAGCTCGTCGATCGCCAGCCCCATAGCCAGCACCGCAATCCCCGCCCATCCAAGCACTCGCCCGTTGCGCGGCCCGAGGTTGCGGACGATCGTTAGCGCGTTCCAGCCACTGACGGCGGCGAGCAGAGCGAAGAGACTGGCAGACATGGCGTTGGCCGGCCCGAACTCAACCGAAGGATCAAGGAAACCGCGAAGATCCTCCGACACGAGTTCAGGCTCAAATGCGACCAGGGTGTTCGCCAGCACAAGGGCCCAGGCCGCCAACAGCGCTAGCGCAGCGATTATCGTGCGAAATGTCGACGACGTAGCGCCGGTCACGCCGAGTTCGGTTGGTCAGTGGACGATCGGAGAGCCACTGTCCGCCGGGGTAACCACCACAGCGCCAGCACCAGGACCTCGCCGGTGCGCACAACCCACAAGAGGTCGCGCGCTACCGGGAGCACGAACTCCACGACATAGACGGGAATGAGCCAGATAATCCGGCCGGGACGGGCGGCGACCATAAGCCCAGCCGTCAGAGGCAAGACGTAGTAGCGGCCATGGCCGAGCGTGAGAGCGAAGGCATAGAGGAGCGACGACCGAAAGATTCCCGAGCGAGGATCGGTGCTCATCCAGCCAAGCAGGGGCGCCGACGCCAGGACCGCCAGCAGCGCCCAGTCCTGCGGACCCTTGAGACCATCTGGCATGTCGCCAGTGAGTGTGCGCGCGACCCCACGGATAACAGGGAGGCCGTCGCCTCGGTTCTGGAGGTGGCCCACGACGGCCCAGTGCACCGCCGCGGCGTCTGGAAGCAGGAAGGGGCCGACGACGAGTGCGCAGATGCCCAGAGCGCCGGCCGCGTATGAGACAACCAGCCCGCGGCCGCCGCGGGCGTAGAAGCCGCCGAGAACGAGGGCCGGCAGGACGAACTCCGACCGTGTGACCACGCTCAGGCCGATCAGCGCGCCAGCCTGCCAGGGAACCCCAAGCCGAAGCACAGCGCCGACCAGAAAGAAGGCCGCGACGGCCGACGCGTGGCCGTTGAGGGCTCCGGCTTCAAAGATCCATGGCGTGAAGAGCCAGGTGATCCCGATGCCCAGGGCTAACAGTCGCGACAACCCCTGCCGGCGGGCCAGGAGGATGAGGAGCCCAGCCGTCGCGACCTCGAAGGCATGCACGAGTACCTTGACGGCCAGAATCCGGTCCCAGCCCTGACCGTCAAAGATTCGCTGCAACGGCGCCAACAGCATTGGGAAGAGCGGCAAATGGGCGTAGGTAAATGATTCGTCGGCCACGCTGGCGTAGTAGTTGAAGTGTTCCGGGGTGTAGAGGACCTCGGCGAAGGCGAAGAAGTGCTGGAGGTCGCCGTAGAGGAAGGTCTTACCCTCGAACGCCCGGAGGGTCAGGGCCAAGGCCAGGGCCGCCAGTCCCAGCGCGACGAGGATCGGTGGCCGATCCAGCCGCGCAGCGACGGCGCTCATGCGTGTCACGACAGTCGACGTTCTTGTCCGGGGGTAATGTTCGACACTTTAGCGACCGTAGCCTGGGGCTATACTCCGAGACTCCCCGCGGGCGGCTGCCGGGTGTCCGGCACCCCCCGGGACCGACTGGCCCGGAACTGAGGTGTGGTGATGGCTTCCATGGATTCTGACCTTCGGCGCCAAGCGCATATGCGCCGCAGCCCGCTCACGTTCGTGCGCGAGCACTGGCGCGGGATTCTCATCTACCTGCTCCTTTCAGGCGCGCTGATATACGGCCTGACCAATGCGTCCGAAATGGTGCTCGGGCTGCTGAGCTTCGTCGGGATGATGCTGTACGGAATGATGTTCATGGTCCTGCAGTTTGGCGCACTCTTTTACATGCTCGGCCGGGGCCGCGTCTACTGGGTCCAGCCAGGCGAGACGGGGGTGTATTTCTCCGACTATCGGGGAAACGACCAGGTGCTGGAAGTTGCGCGACGGGTGGTGCGACTGCTGCAAGGCGCCATGTCGTTCAAGCGCATGGGCGGCGAAGTCACGCGCGGCGTGCTGCTGGAGGGGCCGCCTGGCACCGGCAAGAGCTACCTGGCGCAGGTAATTGCCAACGAGGCCGGTATTCCCTTCGCATACGCCTCCGCGCCTGGCTTCCAGAACATGTTCATGGGCATCGGCAACCTGCGGGTGCGAATGCTCTACGGCAAGGCGCGCAAGCTGGCGCGCAAGCACGGCGCCGCCATTGTCTTCATTGACGAGATTGACGCCATCGGCATGGCCCGCGCCGGGCAGACGGGCGGCGGGATGATGATGGGCGGGATGATGGGCGGAGGGGCTGGAGCCGGGCTGCTGAATGAGCTGCTGCTTCAGATGGACCCGCCGAACTTCGACAGCGGCTGGGTATCGCGGTTGCTGCGCACGGTCGGTCTGCGGAAGACCAGGGCCGCGCCGCCGCTGGTGTTGACGATGGGCGCCACCAACCTGGCGTCCGCGCTCGACCATGCGCTACTGCGGCCGGGGCGCTTCGACCGCAAGATCCACGTGGACCTGCCGGATGTGGACGGGCGCAAGGACATCATCGAGTACTACCTGGCCAAGGTGCGTCATGAAGACATGCCGGTGGACCGGATGGCGAACGACACCATCTTCTACACGCCCGTGGCCATCAAGTTCGTGATCAACGAAGCCGTGATCCACGCTCACTTCGACGGGCGCGACGCGATGAGCTACGACGACTTCACCCGAGCGCGTGAGAACCATGAGTGGGGGCTGCGCGAACCGATTCGCGGGCTGACCGACGAGGACCGCCGGCGGCTGGCCTACCACGAGGCCGGGCACGCCATCGCGCAGGTCAAGCTCAAGACGTGGGAACGCCTGACCAAGGTGACCATCATTCGCCACGGCGACGCGTTGGGGCTGGCGGCATTCAAGCCGGTGGAAGAGAAGCGCATTCTCATCCGCGAAGAGTTGCTGGCAAGCGTTCAGGTGAGCCTGGCCAGCCGCGCGGCCGAAGAGCTCTTTCTCGGGTCGCAGACGCTGGGCGTCACGTCCGACTTCGCGGGCGCCACGCATCTGGTCTTCCAAATGCTGAGCTTCTGGGGCATGGACGGCAGTTTCTATTCGTCGCTGCCATTCGGTCCGATGGTGGACGCCGCCGATCCGCGTATGAAGCGCAAGATCGACCAGGTACTGGAACAGGAGTACCGCAAGGTCAAGGGGCTGCTCTCGGAGTACTCGGGCGCGATGCACGAACTGGCGCAGGAGTTGATCGCGAACGACGAGGTGGACGGCCAGGACGTGGAGGACATGGTGCATCGCTGGGACGAGCAGATCGCCGAGGGCAACCGGCTGAAGGCGCTGCCCGAAGGCGGGGTGCTGGTGGGCTCCGACGCCGAACCGCAGTCATACACATTCGGCGGCAACGGCAACGGATCGAATGGGCGCAACGGTGAACCATCAGATTCGCCCAGTCGTTCGCGGCGACAGACAAGACTCCGCGACAGATACCGGAAGTCCGGTTCGGGGGATTCGTAGCTACGGGCCTTGCCTGGCGGGATGACGCGAAGGCAGGGCAGGACGCCAGCCGGCTGGCCGCTTAGGCGTCGATAAGCGCCAGCCGGTCGGCCAGGAAGTCCAGGCGGGCGAATGCGCCGCGGCGGAGCCGGTGATAGGTCCCCAGCGCGTCCTCGGCCTGCCCGGCGCGGATCGCGTCCACGATGCCCGCGGCGTCAGCCACGAAGCGGTCAAAGTGTTCGAGAAACGAGCCGTGAAATAGGGTGGCCCTGGCCGGAGCCTCCAGTTCAACGGCGATCGCCTGGGCGTCAGTCATAGCGTCCAGGAAGGCAACGGCCAACGGCTCGGCGCCGGAAATGTCGTCAAGGTTGGCCCAGGCGTCGGCTTCGGGACCGAAGAAGGCGTCGAACGCGGCTCGCTCGTCCGTCAGGATCGCGGCCACCGTCGCCTTGTACGCCCGACGCTCCGCGTCCGCGGGCTCCGGGGGCACTCCGTCCGGCGCCTTGGTCGCCTCGCCGCAAGCGGCGAAGAGTGTGCACGCCAGGGCCACCCCGAATGTGCGGCGGTCGATCAAACGCAGGTTGGTGGCCAGGGCTCGGTAGTCAGTGGAGGGAAGCACGTCGATGGCGTCGGGCAACGAACAGCCAAGCCCGCGCGCGGGCGCGCCACTAGACCACAGCCTCGTGCTCGGCGGCAGCTTCATCCCGGTCGCGCGCGTCGTCGTCGATCTTGAGACCGAATTGGCGCATGCGGGCATGCGTGAGGATAACGAGTTGGCAACTTGACGCACCGTCGCTCATGCGAGTCGTGTAGGTCCCCTTCATGTTGAACTGCTTGAAGAACTCGTCGTCGTAGACGTTGCTGACGTTGCAGACCGGATGGTCGTTGCCCGGCGTGAGGCCGTAGGGGCAGATTCCGAGTTCAATCACGGCCGAGGACTCCGCGCGCTGGTCCACTTCGACGGAATCGTGCGGCACGAGATGGCGGCGGCGGGCTGCCCACGCCTGCGCTATGTCCAGCGGCTCGGGGTCTTCGAGGTCGCCCAGGCTATCGGCGTCGGCGCGGGCCTGGCTGCGCAGAGCGGCTTCGGCCTGATCGGCAAAGCCGGGATCGGCCTCAAGCGCTTGCATGACCATCAGCCGCATGAAGCCACCCATCTGGTTCTGCAGGCCGGGGGTCGGCGGACCGAGGGCCGCCGCCGGCGCCACCGGCTCGTCGGGCGTGGTGGCGGTGGATGCAGCGGTTTCCGCCGGAGTGGGGGCCGACGCCGCGGCTGAGGGTTCGGCAGTCGGCGCCGGCGCGTCAGGCTCGGCCGGGCCGTTGACGTCGGGGGCGTACGCCGTGAGTCGTTGACCAGCCGGTTGCGGGGTCGCCTGGTCTGGGGCAGGTACCGGTGGGGCGACTGAAGCCTGACCGTTGGTTGCCGGAGCAAAGGTGTCCTGAATGGCCAGAGCCATGGCATCAGCGGCGGGCAGAGGGTCAGAGGGCGCAGGTAGCGCGGGCGATGCGGTCGCCGCAGGCGCCGGCAGCGAAGAAGTGGCCGAGTCGTTGGCCGTGGTTGCCGCCGACGAGGCACCCGTTGACGATGTGGTCTCCGCAGCGCCGTCGGGGGCGCTGACCGCGCCGCGCAGGTCCTCCATGACGCCGCGGCCCGCCTCGTTTACGTCGTCCGCGGCGCCCTGCAGGGTGTCCGAGAGTTCGGCGCGGATGTTGGCCAGTTCCTTGCGCGTGTTCTCGGCTTCCTGGCGCAGCACGTCCATTTCCTCGTAGAGGACGGCGAACTCTTCGGCGAACTCCTGGCGGAACTCGCGGGTCATCTCGCGCAGGCGGCGCACCCAGCGGCCCAGGGTGCGCATGGCAAGCGGCAGCCGCTCCGGTCCCAGCACAATCAGCGCCAGGACCAGAACAGCGAATAACTCGGCGACACCTATGCCGAACATCGAGGATCACAGCGGCCGGCGGCGGCCGACGGTCAGGAGCCTAGGCGATCAATCGTAGGCAGGCGCGGGCACCCCGACAAGCGTTTGGTAGTGGGTCGCTTTGAGTTGTGAGCCGCGAAGACCCCTCACCCCAACCCTCTCCCCCAGGAGAGACCTTTGCGTAACCCGAGGGACTGTTGCCCGGAAGACCCTCACCCCAACCCTCTCCCACAGGGAGAGGGGGCAAGAGCCGCCGCACCTTCGCGGACGAAGGGCGTTGTGCAAAGGTCTCCCAGGAGAGAGACCTTTGCGTAACCCGAGGGACTGTTGCCCGGAAGACCCTCACCCCAACCCTCTCCCACGGGGAGAGGGAGCAAGAGCCGCCGCACCGTCGAGGACGAGGGGGGGTGCAAAGGTCTCAGGAGAGGGAGAAAGAGCGGCCGCACCTTTGAGGACGCGGGGCGTTTTGCACAGGATCTCCCAGGCGAGGGAAAAGATGACAGCTCGCTTCGTGGAGAGGGATGCGATCAAAATGACCCACTACCAAGCGTTTGACCTACGACGCGCGCGCCTTGAGGGCAGTGCGGACGGCCTCGCCGAATTCGCCGGTGGAGGCCGTGCCGCCCAGATCGACGGTGAGAACGCCCGAACTGGTCACGTCCGCCAGGGCGTCCAGCAGCAGGTTGGCCGCCTCGGGATTCCCGAGTTCATCCACCATCATGGCGGCCGACCAGATGGCGGCCAGGGGGTTGGCTATCTCCTGGCCGGCGATATCGGGCGCGGAGCCGTGGACCGGCTCGAACATCGGCGGATAGGCCGTGCCCGGGCTGAGGTTGGCGCTGGGCGGAACGCCCAGGCTGCCCATCAATGCCCCGCCAATGTCGGACAGGATGTCGCCAAACAGGTTGGAAGCAACCAGGACATCAAGGGTTTCAGGGTCGCACACCATGCGCGCGGCGCAGGCGTCCACGAGGTTGCGGTCGGTCGTGATGGCGGGGAATTCGCCAGCCACTTCATCAAACACTTCGTCCCAAAACACCGGGGCGTACTGCAAGGCGTTGGACTTGGTGACGTTGGTGACGTGGCGACGGCCGAGACGCTCGGTCAGTTCAAAGGCATGCCGGATCACGCGCTCAACGCCAACTCGTGTGAACACGGTGGTCTGGAGCGCCACCTCGTAGGGGGTGCCGGTGTGCACGCGCCCGCCGGCACCGGCGTATTCGCCCTCGGAGTTCTCGCGGACGCAGATGAAGTCAATCCCCTCCAGCCGGTCAGCCGCCAGCGGGCTGGGGACACCCGGCCAGATGCGGACGGGACGAATGTTGGCGTAGAGCTGGAAGCTTTGCCTGATCAGCAGGATCATCTCGCGCTGCGAGATGGGGTCGGGGACCCCGGGAAAGCCGCAGGCGCCGAGGTAGATGGCGTCGAACTGCTCCAGCGTGCGCAAGGCATCGGACGGCATCATCTCGCCGCGGTCGAGGTAGTACTGGCAGCCCCAGGGGAAGTCCTCGAACTCCAGCATCAGGTCGCCGGTGACCTCGCTGAGCGTTTCGAGGGTGAGGCGGCCTTCGCGAATGACCTCGAGTCCGATCCCGTCGCCGGGAATAACTGCAATGGCGTGCGTGGACATGGCAACGGTGGAGGAGGCGAGCGGGCAAGAGTATACGGGCGAAGTCAGCCGCGGCGGCCCGAGGCGGCCCAAGGCGGCCGTATGGCACCTTGCATGGAGATACGGACAGCCCGCTCGGAAAACCGTAGACCGGTGAGCACAGAAGCGACTTTCGAAGACCTGGTGGATGCTCTGGGGCGTCCAGGCTGCGCGATTTGCCGCCTGTCAACGCGGCGGGCCGACCGGTTCCTGGGCTCGTACATCTATGAGCACGTGAACGACGTGGAGCTGCGCGCGAATATTCGAGAGGCTCGCGGTTTCTGCGAGGTTCACGCAGGCCACTTCCTGGAGAAGCTGGACGCGTTGGCGGTGGCCATTACGTACCGCGACATCCTGAATACCCTGGTCAAAGAGCTTGACGGCACAGCCGAGGCTGGTCTGGACGGATCGACCGGCATACGCGCGCGACTTCGGGGGCTCGCGCCAGGTCGGTCGCGGAGCCCAAGGACCGCAGCGACGTGTCCCGTGTGCGAGGCCGAGACGGCGGCGGCCGGACGGGCGCTGGACGTGCTGACGCAGCAGGCCAACCAGCGAGAGCTGGAGGAGGCGCTGCGGGAGGGCGATCCGTTTTGCCTGCCGCATGCCAGGTTGGCGCTGCGCCGGCGGCCGGGGTTTGCGGCGCTGCGGGCCAGGCAGCACCGCGGGTGGTCGGCCCTGCGGGACCGGCTGCGGGAGTTCATCCGCAAGTCGGACCACAACTACCGCTGGGAGACGCTGACCGACGAGGAGCGGGCGGCGATCGTGGGCGGGGTGCGGGCGGTCACGGGAGTGCGTCTCCGCCCGCGCGACGACTCGCGGGCGGAGACGCGCAAGCTGCGGCGGGGCGGGACCAACGCGGTGCGCTCGGACCGGCATCCGCCGCGACGACGCCCTTCGGCTTAGTCGCCGCCGGCTCGTTGAATGAAGCGCAGGATCAGGTCGGCCACCTCGTCCGGCGCCTGGAGCTGCAGGAAGTGACCGGCCCCGGGGACCATCTGAAGTTCAGAGCTTGGTAGCAGCCGGTGGAACTGGCGGGCCACGGCGGGTTTGAGATAGGGATCGCGCGCGCCCCAGAGGATGAGCGTGGGCGTGTCCAGGGCCGTCAGCGTCTCCAGGCTGCGCTGATTGGCATGAATCTGGCCCACGATCTCGTTGTTGATGGTGTGGAAGGCCCGGCGGGCTGTCCGCGAGTGGCGGAATACACCGTGAAACATCCGTAGCAGGCGATCGAAGTCGGCGGTCCAACCGGGCCAGACCTGACCGACTTGCCAGCGGTAGACGTGCCACGACAGGCCCGTGCGGCCGACATCGAGAAAGCGCCGCACCAGGCGTCCGACGTACGGCAAGTGCAGAAGCTTGAGGGCCAGCGGCATGCGGGCGGAGTTCCACCCGTAGTAGGTATTAAGCAGCACCAGGGCATGGGCGCGGTCGGGATGCGTAGCCGTCCAGCGGATGGCCGCCGGGCCGGACATGTCGTGCGCCACCAGGACGACGCGCGTCAGTTCAAGTGCATCCAGGACCTGTGTGAGGGTCCTGTCCAGCATGTCGAAGCCGAGCGAAAGCCCTTCGTTGGGTTGCGAGGAGCCCCAGCCAAAGAAGTCGGGCGCGACCGTGCGGTGGGCCGCGGCCAGCCGCGGTTGCAAGGCGCCGTAGATTCGGGAATCGTCCGGCAGCCCGTGAAGCAAGACGATGGTCGGCTGGTCGTGCCCCGCTTCGCGTACAAAGCAGTCGCCGGCGGGAACCTGAATGTGCCGGCCCTCCGGAGGGGCCCAGTCGCCGGCGAGGTCAGCGGCCATTGGCGGCTCGTAGCAGGCGGAGGCCCCGCAGCCATTCGCCGGCGCCCCAGGCCTGGGCTGACGCGCCGTCAGGCTCGAACGGGGCTTCGGGTTGGAAGATCTCGCTCACGCCGCCTACCAGGCCATCGTGCAAGTGCGCCAGCATGGCTTCGCGCAGGCCGCGGAGTTCATCGGCCGGGGCGCCGGCCTTGAGGCTGGCCTCGATAAACATGCCCAGCAGCCAGCTCCAGACAGGGCCCTGGTGGTAGGCCCCGTCGCGTTCGCGCGGTCCGCCGCCGTAGTGGGGGCAGTAGGCCGGGTCGCCCGGCGCCAGGGAGCGCAGCCCGACCGGCGTCAGCAAGGATTCGCGGACCTGCGCCAGGACCGACGCGCGTTGTTGCGGCGACAGCAGATCGCCGGCAACCGCCAGCGCAATAACCTGGTTCGGGCGAATGGCCGGATCCGATCCGTCAGGTCCATCGACGACATCAAAAAGACCGCCGGTGTCGGGGTTCCAGAAGCGTGTGGCGAACGAGTCTTCAACCAGGGCCAGGACACTCTTGTCGTACGCGCCGCGCCAGCCGATGCGGGCGAAGGCCTGGTCGGCGAACTTGAGGGCGGCATACCACAGCGCGTTGATCTCCACGGGCTTGCCGCGGCGCGGCGTGACGACCCAGTCCTCGAACTTGGCGTCCATCCAGGTCAACTGTAGTCCGTCCGCGCCGCCGCTCAGCAGGCCGTCGGCGGGATCCATGTGGATACCGTGGCGGGTGCCGCGGATGTGCCACTCGATGATTTCGAGTAGCGCCGTGGCCAGCACATCCAAGACTTCAGCGTCGTCCGTGGCGTGCACGTAGGCAGCCAGGGCGTAGACGTACCAGAGGGCGGCGTCGAAGGCGTGGTACTCGGGTTCGTCGCCGGCATCGGGCCAGCGGTTGGGGACCATGCCCTGGTCGATGGACTGGGCGTAGTTGAGCAGGATTGTCTTGGCAGTGGAAGCGCGGCCGGTCTCCAGGCAGAGGCCGGGCAGCGCAATGAGGGTGTCGCGGCCCCAGTCGCCGAACCACGGGTAGCCGGCGATAACCGTGTTGGGCTCTGGAGTGAAGCCGGGAAGCGACGGACCGCGATGCACGAGGGTCTGGTCCGCGGCCAGGCGCAGGCGCTGCTCCAGCGGGTCCGCGGCCGAAGCGACCAATGTGACCGACCGGGCGTCGAACCTGGCCAAAGAGGCATCGACCTCGGATGAGGACTGCAGTTCGTCCGCCGCTATCTGTAGGGTCACCGACCGCCCGGGCGCCAACTCGGCAATGAAGTCGCCGGGAGCGTAGGCGTCCTCGGTCGCGTCGAACCCGCGCGCCCGCTCCACACGGCGATGGAAGTTCCAGTACCAGTCGGGGCGCAACTCAAGCCGCCAACCGCTGCCCCCAAGGTGGACACAGGGGGCGCCGCCCTGCGCGCGCACGGAGAGCGAGCCGGGTCCGGTCTGCAGGGCCTCAAAGGACGGGTCGTCACCGCGGCGCAGGGCATGGAACCAGCGCAGGGTGACGAACGGCCGCACGCGGAAGCGCAGGATGTGTCGAGAGAGGTTCGTGTAGCGAACGAATGTTCGGTCGCGACCACGCTCCATCCAGATCGTCTTGTCGAGCGGCCCGTCGTCGGTTTCGTAGCACCAGATGGGACGCTGGCCGTGCAGCGAGAAGGCGACGAGGTTGGCGTAGCCCCGCGGATGTAGAACGCCGCCCTCGTACTCCTGGGTGCTGAGGGGGGATTCGGGGGCGTCTCCGTGTTGGACAAACTCGTCGGCCCCGGACACCAGCACCCAGCGGGCGTTGGGCGGCGGGTCGGCTGCCACCAGCAGACCGTGATAGCGGCGCGTGCCGGTTCCTGCCAGCGTGCCGGAGGCAAACCCGCCGAGTCCGTTGGTGACCAGCCACTCGCGCTCCAGCAACGGGTCGGGCGAGCCGCTGAAGACTTCGGCGGGGAGTTCCAGATCACTCATGCGAGAGGCCTAATCGAGCTCCGCGGGAGGTGTCGGATGCCCGGCCGACGGCGAGCGAGGTTCCAGCCATGGGACGGGCGCTTGGGAGCGCGAAATGGGGCGGGGTTGCGCGCGTAAGAGTTTTTTCCAAAAAACTCTTCGGTGGCGGCGGGGCGCATTTTGGCGGGGATCGGCGGCCTGAACAGGGTGTCTGGGCTGGGTTACGCGTGCCCGGCGCCTGGGTGCAAAGGGGGGCAGCCACCCTGCCCCCCGGATCGCGTCCGGGGCAGGCTCCAGCCCTCTCCCTCAAGGAGACCTTTGCGTAGCCCGGGGATGGTTGCCCGGAAGACCCCTCACCCCAACCCTCTCCCCGAGGAGAGACCTTTGCGTAACCCTGGGGGCGGTTGCCCGGAAGACCCCTCACCCCAACCCTCTCCCACAGGGAGAGGGAGAAAGAGCGGCCCGCACCTTCGCGGACGAAGGGCGTTGTGCAAAGGTCTCCCAGGAGAGAGACCTTTGCGTAACCCGAGGGACTGTTGCCCGGAAGACCCCTCACCCCAACCCTCTCCCCGAGGAGAGGGAGCAAGAGCGGCCGCACCTTCGAGGACGCGGGGCGTTTTGCAAAGGTCTCAGGAGAGGGAGCAAGAGCGGCCGCACCTTCGAGGACGCGGGGCGTTTTGCAAAGGTCTCTCAAGGGAGAGGGAGAAGGAGCGGCGCGCCTGCCGATCGCTTGAGGCGGCACACCGTGGGTGCTCTTAGCCGGAAACAGAAGCCGAGACCGGGCGTCGCCGGGCGAGGGAACGGCGAGGGGCAGCGTCGGGTGAAGCGAGGCCATCCGAGATCCAGGTTGCGGTGACATCAGGTCGAGTGTACACTGATAGCAGACAAAAGGCAACCGCGATGCAGGCTGGCAGCCGGCGAGGGGCTGCGGGCGGCGGCCGCGGTGCGGTCCATATACTCCGCCGATGGAAAACGCCCCGGCAACCAACGGGGAGCGACAGGCGCCGGTCCCGGTGCTGATCGGGATCGGGCTGGCCGGGGGCGTGGTCAGCGGGCTTCTCGGCGTCGGCGGCGGGATCATCCTGATTCCCCTCATGGTGGGCCTGCTGGGGATGACGCAGCACCGTGCACACGGGACATCGTTAGCCATCATCGTACCGGCGGCTTTCGCCGCCACAGTTCGCTACGCCAGCGTAAACCCCATCGACTGGACCGTGGCGGCCGCGCTGGCGGCAACCTCGGTGGTATTCGCGGCGGTGGGCGCGCGGCTGACGGCCTACATCAACCCCACGCGACTACGCCAGCTGTTTGCGCTGGTGCTGCTGGTGGCGGCGCTGCGGATGTTCATTCCGCTGCAGGACGTCGCATTGCTGCACCTGGAGGGCGGCGAACGCGTGATCGCCGCGGTGATCACCGGGGTGGCGGCGGGCCTCGTCAGCGGGGTCATGGGCGTCGGCGGCGGGGTCGTGATGGTTCCGTCCATGGTGATCCTGATGGGAATCGAGCAAGTCGTGGCGCAGGGGATCAGCCTGGCAGTGATCGTTCCGACCGCGCTCTCGGGTGCGTTTCAACACTATCGGCTGGGCAACGTGGACGTGCGGCGGGCGCTGACGATCGGGGTCGGTGGAGTGTTCGGCGGGTTCGGCGGCGCGCAGATTGCCCAGCTGCTACCCGGACCGGTGCTGCGCGGGCTTTTCGCCATCTTCCTGCTGTACTCCTCGCAGCGCATGCTGGGCGTTCAGGGCTGGGTGAGGCAGCGGCTGCGGCAAGCCAGGCCGACGTGAGGGGTGAATCGGGGGCGGGGCCGGCGTTGAGGCGCGGCGACAGCTTGCGCATGAGCGCGACCAGGGCCTCGTTGACCGGAAGCCCCTTCACCCCGGGAGGATGGAGTGAGCGGAGAGAAGTGAGAAGTGAGAGCGGACAAGAGAAACCGAGAGTGGACGGGGTGTTGGGCTCGTAGGTGGCGACGGGACTTGCGGGGATCGGGGTTAGGCGTAGACGAGGGCCGATAGCTCGGTCGAGAGAGCGCCGCAATCGCATTGCGGAGGTCGTGGGTTCGAATCCCATCCGGTCCACCAATTCCTTAACGTTGACAAACCTCACTTTCATCTTCAACGAGAGGCACTTCGGCCACTGGATGGCGAGGGAAAGACAGCAAGACTACGAGGAGTGAGTGCAACACTGACTGGCATCGTCATCAAGACCACAATCTTGGCTCATTTCCAATGTGGCGACCGATCAAGGACGGAAAAGCATGGCTGACAATTCGTGGACTCCTGAGTTGAGCCGGCGGTGGGACCAGGGAATTGTTCGTTACCCGGACCCGGCGGTGGAGGTGTTGGACCCGCGCTTCGGCGCCTACAGACTCGGTAATGCCGCCGTAGAGCGACTGTATACCGGAGCTCGCTGGGCGGAAGGCCCGGTGTGGTTTGGCGACTTCAGGTCACTGGTTTTCAGCGATATTCCGAACAACCGGATGCTGCGCTATTGCGAGGTCACGGATGAGGTCACCCTGTTTCGTCAACCCTCCAACTACAGCAACGGCAACACCCGAGACCGGCAGGGACGCCTGATTACTTGCGAGCACCTGACGCGCCGGGTTACTCGCACGGAGCACGACGGGAGTCTGACCGTATTGCTGGACCGCTTCGACGGCAGACGCCTCAATGGGCCAAACGACGTGGTTGTTGATTCCGACGGCGCCGTTTGGTTTACCGACCCCGGCTATGGAATTCTGATGTCGTACGAGGGAGAGCGAGCCGAGGCCGAACTACCTACGCGCGTCTACCGACTCGATCCTGTAACCGGTGACGCTACGGTGGTAGCTGACGACCTGGTCAAGCCCAACGGCCTGTGCTTTTCCCCGGACGAGTCGCGGCTATACATCTCCGACACCGGGAACTCCCACGACCCCGATGGACCGGGGCACATCCGAGTTTTTGAGGTCGTGGAGGGGCGGACGCTGCGTGGCGGCCAGGTTTTCGCCGATATGTCCCCCGGATTTGCCGATGGCATACGGACTGATCGCGACGGCAACCTGTGGTCCAGCGTGGGCTGGGCCGGACCAGGAACGGACGGCGTGCACTGCCTGGCGCCTGACGGTGACTTGATCGGCCGGATTATCCTTCCGGAACCCTGCGCTAACCTGTGCTTCGGCGGGGTCAAAAGGAACCGCCTGTTCATGACCGGAAGCCAGTCGCTGTATTCGTTGTACGTTGAGGCGGTTGGTAGCCAGAGGCCCTAGCAATCGAATCCGCATCGAAGAGGTACGCCGTCATGATCGAGCGGCGTGCCACGAGCTATGGAGCATATGCGCCTGATCTGCCCGGCTGCGTGGCGGCGGGGGAGGCGAAGGCGGAGGTTTGCGTGCTGATCCGTGAGGCCATCGACCTCAACCTGGAGGGGCTAGCGGAGGAAGGTAAGCCGATTGAGGCACCGCAGGCGTACGAATTCATGGAGGTGTGAGCGTTCCGCCGGCACGGAGCGCAGCACGATGGTCCGCTATGCGACACTTGACCCATATCCGTGACATCAACTGAAGTGACAGCGACCGAGGCTACGGTGGCGGAGGCTCTTGAGATCCCGTCCCACTCGCTCCCGTCCGGGCTGTTCATTCCGACGCCGTCCGCGCGGTCATCGCCTGTTGAGTACGCTGAGGCGCTCGGCGAGGCCTACCTTTCGTTCGCCAAGCGCCAGGACCGGAAGAATGTTGGGCATTTCCTGACGCCCGCTGCGGTCGCCAGATTCATGGCCAAGTGCTCGTCCTACTCTGAGCCGCACATTCGAGTCCTAGATCCGGGTAGCGGATCGGGAATCCTGTCCGCTGCAGTGTGTGAAGCAGTCTCAGCAGAGAGTGGCGTCAAGAGTTTGCACGTGGACGCCTATGAAACCGAGCCACTGCTCGCCGATCTCAGCCGTCTCGTACTGACATTCTCGCAAGACTGGCTTGGGGGGCATGGTGTCGCACTGACCTTCGAAGTGAAGGATGGAGACTTCGTGCTGGAGAGCGCAGCCGCCAGGAATTCCATGTCGGAGTTGAGTTGGTTTGGAGTAAGCACGCGATCCAGCTGTGAGTACGACCTCGTAATCTCCAATCCACCGTACTTCAAGATAGGAAAGCACGACCCCAGGGCCGCAGCATGGTCATCAGTCGTGCATGGTCAGCCCAATATTTACGCCCTGTTCATGGCGATTTCCGCGGAACTCTTGTCGGAATCCGGCGAGCTTGTGTACATCGTGCCAAGGAGTTTCGCGTCAGGGCCGTACTTCAGGAAGTTTCGAGAGGCGTTTTTCCGACGGGTCGCTCCCACGGTTATTCACTTGTTCGAGTCCAGAAAAGATGTCTTCAAGAACCAGACAGTGCTCCAGGAGAACCTGATAATCGCCGCACAGAACAGAGTGGACGACGAGGCTCTGGATGGTCGTCGCGTTCTCGTGTCTCATAGCAAGGGGGCTGACGACCTCGCTGACCGTCAGCACCATTTGGTGGTTATGGACTCCGTGCTGGACTTGGCGAGTGAGAACAAAGAACTGTCCATTCCCGTTTGTGCGGAAGACCTTGAGCTAGTCCAGACCATGCGGGCCTGGCCCAATACGCTCCGTACTCTCGGCTTGGACATCTCCACCGGCCCCGTTGTTCCGTTCAGGGCCACCGAATTCCTGGCCCATGCCAGATCAGAAGAATCCTCAGTCCCATTGCTTTGGATGCAGCACGTCCGCCCCATGCGGACGGCCTGGCCGTTGGCGGCGGTCGACAAGCCGCAGTGGATCAAGGTAAGGCCTGAGTCCACGAAGCTACTGATAGCCGACGCCACCTATGTCCTTATACGTCGTTTCAGCGCAAAGGAGGAGAAACGCCGTCTCGTTTCCGCTCCCGTGATTCGAGGCTCATTGAACGCGAACATGGTGGGCGTGGAAAACCACCTGAACTACGTTCGAGGATTCTCGAGAGAGTTGGATGTCGAGTTGGCCTACGGTCTTTCGGCACTCCTCAACTCCGTCTACCTCGACCGCTTCTTCCGCATCTCCAACGGGAACACCCAGGTCAGCGCCACGGAACTGAGGGCCATGCCGCTTCCAGCCGAGCGGGAGATCCGAGCAATCGGCGCCGAGGCTCGTTCGCCACGCGGTCCCGGGGCCGACCTATCTGGCCTCGACGCCCTTGTTGCCAGGACGCTAGATCTCGCGCCGGAACTTGCAAAGGAGCTAGAGCCGGCGGCGAGATGAGCAAGATTAATGAATCGCGGGACATCCTGGAGCAGCTTGGACTACCCGCAGCCCAGCGCAACGACATTTCCTGCCTGACGCTGCTGGCACTTGCCCGACTTTCCGAGGAGGACGCCTGGAGCCAGGCTTCCAAGCCTTCACGCACGATCCACGAGATGCTTGGCTTCATGAGGGATACATACGGCAGGGATTACGCGGAGAACACACGGGAGGTGGTGCGCCGTCAGGTCATTCACCAATTGGAGCAGGCGCGGGTGGTGGACCGCAACCCCGACGAACCTGACCTGCCCACCAACAGTCCGAGGACGCACTACGGCCTCACCGACGAATCACTGAAAGTCATCCGACTCTACGGGACCAGCGGCTGGGAATCCGAGTTGAGTGCCTTCCGCTCCAGCCACGGCGCTCTGCTGGAGATTTACCAGCGCCGTCGCCGAATGCGGGAGATTCCCGTCCGCACTTCTACAGGTGCGGAGATTCGGCTGTCCCCTGGCCGGCATAACAGGCTGCAGGCGCAGGTGGTAACAGAATTCGCACCCAAGTTCGCGCCGGGCGCGATTCTGTTGTACCTCGGTGACGCCGCCGACAAGCTCTTGCATCTGGACAGAGAGAGACTGGTCGAGCTTGGCGTTCCACTCACCGAGCACGACAAGCTGCCTGATGTGGTGTTCATTGACGAGCAGAGGAATTGGCTGTTCTTAGTCGAGGCCGTCACGTCTCACGGACCGGTCACTCCCAAGCGGTTTCAGGAGTTGGAAACCACCCTAAGGAACTCGACTGCTACGCGCGTGTACGTCACTGCTTTCCCGGACTTTCGGCAGTTCAAACAGCATGTGGATGAGATTGCCTGGGAGACTGAGGTTTGGATTGCTGAGATTTCGGATCACTTGATTCATTTCAATGGGGATAAGTTCCTTGGTCCCAAATAGAATCCAGATTGAAGGCACATATTGGAAAGGAAGATGGATCTAGCCTAGACTTAGCTAAGTACTGCCAATTGATGGAGGAGGTCAAACGGCGCACGAACGTCGTCAAGCACTTCTTGACCGGACCGCAACACGCTCTCTATCAAGCAACGGCGATAGAGTGCATGTGTTTACAGATTCGCAAAATCCTTGAGCTTGTTGCCCTTGGATCACTCGTCGCGAACCAAGGTGTTTGGGACGGTTCTCTCCGAGAATTGCGGAACGCCTGGAATGCAAACAACATTCTGAAAAAGCTGAGAAGAATCAATCCTAACTTCTATCCACAGCCCGTAATTGAAATCCCTATGACAGGACCTATCAAGTCTAAGATCACAGACCGGAATGACGATTACCTGACCGAAGAACTGTTTGTAGAGATTTACGGTAGATTAGAGGATATTCTTCATACAAGTAATCCGATCGGTAATCCTGTCGAATACGACTACTGGATGGCGGCGATCCCGAAGTGGATGAATCTCATCATCAATTTACTCAATTCGCACAAAGTTAGGATTCTCGGCAACCCCAACATGTTCTTGATATACATGAATGATGAGTCTGACAGCAATGTCAAGGGCTACGAATTCCAGCCACTTGGACCATCGTAACATCTAGGTCGGCAATTGTGACCTGACAGTTAGGCAATAGACCGGCTTACGCGCCCAGCGAAATCCCGGAGATGACTCTGCTACTGCCAACCCAGCCAGATAAAGCTTGCCCGGCGCTATTCGGTTTACGGAGAGTCCGTGGGTGGGGAATCGACCGGCGCGGCGGAGCGCCAAGGACGGACGGGTCTGAGACACCGGGCCTATGCTCGAGGAAGTCGTTGACAGCGGGATGATGGACGGGCAGCGCAGTCCCAATGGTTGGCGGGTGTTTTGGGGAGCGGTGGGGTGATGGAGGAGGGGATGGAAATTGATCCGATGGTGATGTTTCCGACGCTTACGGTTAGGGATGTGGGGGCGTCGGTGGGGTGGTATTCGGAGAAGGTGGGGTTTGGGACGGTGTTTGTGTTGTCGGGGGCGGAGGGCGAGCCGGTGGTGGCTCATCTGCGGTGGCGGAGACGCTGGGTGTTCGTGCACGGCTGGTCGGAGCCGTACTGCGAGCAGCCGAGGAACCAGCCTGTGCGGCCTTTGCGGGTGACCATCACCCCCGCGCGGCACGACCCGCAGGCCGGCCGGCTGGCGTCGCACGAGGCGTTTGTGCAGCGGGACGAGCGACCGGAGATCACCACGAAGCCCCGCCTGCAGCTCTGACAGCGCGGCGCGCGATAGCGGCAGAAGGGAAAGTTCAGGCAGCTCATGCGCTGCCCCGTACTCGACACGTCGAGGCTCCCCGTGCGGCAGCGCGGGCAAGCCGGCGTGCGGTCCCGCCTGAACTCGCCGAGGCGGCGCAGCCGAGTGGACTCCCGGAGCAGCTCGTTCACGAAGGCAGAGGGACGCAGCGAGTCCGCCACCAGGTAGGTACCGCGCCGCGCCCGCGTCAACGCGACGTAGAACAGGCGCCGCTCCTCGGCGTGCCGGTATGAGCCTCCAGGCGGAGGCGGCAGCACGAGGCCGAGCAGCGAATCTTCCTCGTGCTGCGAAGGAAAGCCGCGGCGGGCGTCCCTGAGGTCGAGTACGACCACGTAGTCGGCCTCGCGGCCTTTGGCGGCATGCACCGTGCTGAACTCGACGCGCAGCCGACCGCGACGTGGCGAGGGGAGCGCGCCGCGGCTGCTCCGGTAGCGGCCGAGGACGAGCACGGCGACTGGCGCGCCGCTCGCGCCCTCGCACGCCTGGATGTCACGAAGGGCGTCCCGCAGTCCGCGGGCGGGATCATCGCTGGCGATGACGGTGACGCCGCCGTCGCGCACGCCCTCGGCCGGGCGTAGCGCGCGCTGCGTCTGCGCGGGGTTGCGCACCACGAACGCGGTGGAGGGTTCCATGATGCCGCGCGCGAAGCGAAAGGTGCGGCTGAGGGCCCGCTCCTGTACGTGACCGAGGTAACGCCCGCACTCGCGCACGAGCGCGACGTCGCTTCCGGCGAATCGGTAGATCGACTGCCAGTCGTCGCCCACGAGGAAGTAGGCGACGCCGAGGCCCTTGAGCGCCCGGAGCAGCGCCATCCGGCCCGCCGAGATGTCCTGGAACTCGTCCACCAGCACGTAGCGGTACGGAGACACCCAGCGACCGTTGCGGATGTGCGCCGCGGCGTGGTTGATCAGGTCGTGGAAGTCCTTCTCCTCTCCCAGCAGCAGGTCGTAGCGCGAGCAGACCTGCTCGAAGAGGTCGAGGAACGCCTCGCCGCGGGCGCGATCAGCCGAGTGACGCGCACGCACACGGAGCGTGTCGGCGGAGATGCCGCTGGCCTTGACGTGGTTCAGGAACGTCGCTATCAGCTGCGCCAGCCATGAGATCAGCCAGCGTCCCAGCTCCAGGAGCAGCGTCCGGAGCGGGACGCGCTGGAATGTGACGCCAGCCTGCTCGAGCTGCTGGCGCAGTCCGTGGCGAAGCACGCCTTCGCGCTGCTGCCAGCTGTATGTCTCGATCAGCCTCGTCCCGTACCGCTGGTGGATGTCGCGCTTCCACCCGACGCCCTCGGCGTACCCAGTCCAGCCCTTGGGCGGGCGGCCTTGCCGGTCCAGGGCGAAGTGTTCGATGTAGATGTCGTGGTCCGGGAGGTAGAAGTCGGGCCGATACTGGCGATGCCACGCGGTGGCGGTCTCGACGGGATAGGGCGGCTCGTAGTCAAAGCTGACGCTGTTCAGGGTCAGGAAGTTCGCGATCTCCAGTTCCTCGAAGCTCTTGACCAGATCGCCGCTCAGCGTCCGCAACTCGGAGCGGCGGACGTAGTCGTAGTACTGGCCGGGGGTGTTGAACTCGAACTGCGAGCGGTAGTCCGCGCGGTGGCGCGTGATGAAGTCCGCGACCACCCGGCTCTGCCGTGGATCGCCGACCAGGTCGACGAGTATGCGATCGATGACCACGGTTAGCATCGCCTGGTCCTCCGCCAGCTTTGAGAGCGTGGGAGCGACTTCGACGTCGGCGATGACGCGGCGCCCGAAGGCGTGGAAGGTGGCGACGTGGGCGCCGGCGAGGTCGTCCGGAAGGCGCTGGCGGATCTCCTCGGCGGCCTTGCGGTTGAAGGCGAGCACGAGGATCTCGCGTGGCGGGACGCCCCGGTTGCGGACGAGGTGGGCGATCTTGGCGGTGATCACGGCGGTCTTGCCCGTGCCCGCACCGGCGAGCACCAGCGTTGCGTCCTCGTCCGTGGCGATCGCCGCCGCCTGCTCGGCCGTCGGCGGCGAGGAGAGCACGCCTTGGGCCGCTCGGGCCACGGCGGGAGCGGTGGCGGCGACGAAGCGAGCGTTCGCCTGCTCCCTCGCCGCCTCGTACGCCTCGATGCGCGCGACGGGCTGGATGCGTGCCAGCGCCCCGGCCGCCTGCGCGGGCAGGAAGGCTTCCGTCAGGGCGCCACCGCCGCGTTCCACGGTGCTCGCGATGTCCGCCTGGAGCCCGCTGCTCTGAGACTTGCGCGCATAGCGGCTGCTCGCGTGGAGACGGTTCAAGCGGTCGCGGAGTTGTGTGAGTTCCGGCGCCAGCGCCCCGGCGACGCGGGCGGCGTCCGCGCGTACCGCCTGGGCGAGCCGCTCGGCCTCGTTGCGGGCGAGCCCGCCGATGGCGCGCTCGGCGCCGCCGGCCTCGCGCACGGTCAGTCGCGTCCAGAACCACGAGCGACGCGTCTCGATGCTGTCGATTCCGCCAACAGGCGTGCCCTCGGCGTCCCCGAAGCGCAGCACGCCGCCATCGAGCGAGACACCTGCCGGGCCAGCGCCGAGCAGCCGAACGAGGGCTGCGCTGGTCGCGCTCACTGGGCTGGCATTCGGTGTCATCACCGTGCGGGCTTCCGGAACGTAGGGAGTAGCCGCGATAGCATAGTGAGGTCCTGGCGGGCAGTCAGCGAAGGGCGCAGCAATCTCTGGGTGTTGCGGTCGCAAGCCCGCCGGCAGTTGAGCGAGGCGACGAATAGACCCCCGATCCTGAAGGAACGCCAGGACGCTGATCTCCGACCTGGGACGGGGCCCGCGCCGCGACCACAGGCAGTGCGGAGGAGGGTTTCATCGCCATCACAGCAGGTACCTGGCACGGCAGGGATGCCGGGTGCTCCTCAGCGAATGCGGACCTGGGCGCGGTCACCTCTATCGGTCTCGATTGCCCCGCTCAACTGCCCCCGACCCGGCCGTGACACGGTTCCAGCCGTCCGGAATTGCGGCCACCCCGTCGTGGATGGGCGCTGAGGCCGCCATCCCGAGGCGTTGTTCGGACCTTGCCTAGGCCGTCGCCTCGATGTCGACGAGGAGGAGGGATTCCTGGTTTCCGGCGTTTGCCGCCAGCAACTGGCCGCCCGGAGCGAAGACGGCGGCCCGGCCGGTGACCCGGTGCGGCCACTCGGGGCGCTCGTGGAACTCGCCGCGCGGGTCCTTGGCGTCCAGATAGAGCGCGAACACTCCCAG
Source organism: Chloroflexota bacterium (assembly GCA_965263175.1). GTDB lineage: Bacteria > Chloroflexota > UBA11872 > UBA11872 > UBA11872 > UBA11872. The sequence goes on along the minus strand of OZ253587.1, from coordinate 441,607 downwards.
CCGTTCGGCCAGGTCCTGGGCGCGGCGCTTGAGCGTGTCGCGCCGGTTGAAGTCCAGGATCTGGTCCCATGACGTCCCGGCGTCCTGGAAGTCCTTGATGCAGTCGAAATGCGGCTCAACGATGACGCGAGCGCCGAGCCCTACCAGGGTGTCGTGGATGGCCGGCGACTCGTTGTCGGCGCAGATGGTGACCCCGATCGAGACCTCGCCAAGTCGAAACGGCGCCATGTCATCGCCGCCGCCCCGGTAGAAGGCCATCTCGCTGGTGGTCGGTTGCAGCTTGCGCTGGACGTGCCGCAGGCCGTCGCCATTCACAATCACGTAAGCATTGAACGGCTTGGGCGCGAGCCCGCGTTCGGCAATGCCGGCGCCAATGGCCAGGCCACGGCTTGCGGCAATTCGCGTGAGGCGCTGGGTTGTGGGACCGGGAATCGGCTCGGACTGCCGTTCGAGCTCGGCGGCGTCGGCGTCCGCGTCGTAGGTCACCCAGGGGCCATGCACGGAGAACTCGGGAAAGAGCACCAGGTCGCAGCCGGCGGCGGCCGCTTGCTCCGCGAACGCCTCGATCTTCTCCAGGTTCGCGTCCAACTGCCCCCGCAAGGAGCAGAGGGTGACCATGCCAATCCGCATCGGCGTCTCAGTCGCAGCGTTTCACGCAGCCAGTAAGGCTCGCACGGTCATGGATATCAGGCGCGCCGTTCGCGCCGCCGAGCGCTTCGCAACGCACCGCTCCTGCTCGGGGTATGAGACGCCCGGCAATCCGCCGCCAACCACTTCCACGCCGCGGCACATCGCCCATGGAATTCCGCGCGGCAGTGGCCATGCCTTCCACCTCGTTCGCTCCCGGCGCTGTGGCGCGTTCCCGACGACCGCGCGGGCTCGACTCGCAGTCCGCGCGGCGGAAGGGCTCGGCGTGGCAGGTGTCCAAGGTCGGGTCGTGGCTCATTATGAGTTGGGCAGGGTTGACGGAAGAGGTGGACGATGGTAGACGCTGGGCATGGACGATGTGCTCTGCGAACCGCGCATCCGTCAGGCCTTCGACGTCCTCAACAACGAGAAGCGCCGCCTCACCGCCAACCTCGTCATGGCCCTTACCCCGGAAACGACGGCCCGTCCCCTTCGCAGATTCACGAAGCGGTCAAGGCGTTTCGCGAAGGCACCGATCACCTCGACGCGGCCAGACGTGGACTGACGGGCCTGATCCCGTTCGACGCCACCATCGGCAGCTAGCGCGCGGGCTTAGGACTCGTTCCGAAACTCCTCACCGTTGAGGAACCGCACAAACCATTCCGCGCCACTCCACTTGGTGTCGGCGGTGCGGACCGCATACCCGCCGTCGATCAGGTGGTCGTAGAACCGAGCGAGTTCAGCCTGGAGGCGCGTCTGATCCTCTGACGATAGGCGAAGACGCTGCTGGGACTTGTCGTTCTCGGTCATGGCGTAGCCTCATGGACACAGGGGCACGGAGCCTAGCGCGCGCGCGAATCGGGCAACGGGAATCGGCTAGGCAAGTCCCGGTCGGAGTGGTAGCGTCCGCCACTCTACGCTGGCGTGGCGTGAGACGCTTTCAAGATCGCCACGTCGTCATATCCTTCTAAGAAACCATCATGCCGACGCGGCCATTCAACGTGAATATCTATGAAGTCGTTGTCAGAGATTACGACAACTATCGACCCTTGCCATTCGAGGAAGCCATAGAATGTGCATGGCAGCAGCCATTATCAGAACGACATAGAAGCGAACCTAGGAGGTCCTTTCGACTGGAGCATATGTGTGAGGCCGAGGACTACTACGTCCTGAACTTCGCTGCCCTCCAATACGAAGGTCCAGGTCGTGCAGACACCACCCATCCAGTGTCCTCGATTGGCCTAAATCCGGGCGAATTGTTCGCATATGAAACGGCCATGCTGTACGATATAGAGCACAGTATTCTATTCGTGGAGAGTCACCAAACCAGTATGAGGTCAGGGGCCATCGCACGGTACTTCACGCACTTTGCGGACACCACGGCCTATGGCGTTTACCCACGCTTCGACGAAGATGTAATCAGGCGGGCTCGCGGCTTCATCGAAATCCGTAATGTTGGTGTTCGAGCCGCCGTTCAGCGGCGAGATGATCGCGAAAGTGGACTGGACGTACATACCGCGACTGGTAGAGAGTTCGAGGCAGAGTACGTGGATTTGATGTTTTCAATGAATAGTCGAAAGCGTTCTCTGTCGAAGGGTCCAGTGTGGTCATTCCTCAATCAATTTATTAATGGGGAGGATCACGATGACATCAAACGTCTGATCCTGCGTGGGAGAGAGCACGAAGGCGACAAGCTGGAAAAGCTCGATTTGTTTCGCCATCGTGAGCGCCGAGAGCGGCTAGTTGCCGTCGGGGCTGGTAATCGACGAGTGGATCATGAGGTGCGATGGAGGGAGCTTGAGGAAATCCGGGAAGGTTACAGTTCATAGTGGCTCTATTGCGCGAGAGATGGTGGCCGCTAGCGGTGTCTGTTGGCATTGGTTTTATTGCGTTCACGTTGTTACATAATCTCCCGTGGGAGCCATCGAAGGTGATCCCGCTAAGCACCCTGTCGTTCGGGATGATCGTTACTGGCTTTGCAGGTACTCAGCGAAACATGCTGCTGGGGATGAACGGGTCTGAGATATTGAGGTATCTGGCAACCAGTAAGTATTATAAGGACGTTATGACTTATTTGATGCAAAGCGTGTATTCGGGAATCTGGGTATCTCTGGTATCCGTGCTGGGTATGTTTGTAGAAATGAATGGATTATTTGAGGAGGTCTGGTTTGCCGTCTTGGCAGGCTCGATTAGCCTAGTCATATGCGTGGTATTTCGTAATGAGCGAGTCATGGCAAACATTATTCGTCAATTCCTAAAGTCCCAGGGTGACCGCAGACAAGGGATGCGCATAGATCACGAAGTACGGGGCGCTAAAAGGTAAAGTGCTCGGGCTAAAACATCCACGCTAACGCGGGTGTTAGGGTATAATAGAGGAACCCATATCGCATGGATCGTTTTGACATAACACGAGACACTACGGACGAACACGTCGGGATCAGAGAGTCGCGTAAGAGGCACACGGGCCGCGCGAGCGCCTTCGACATTGCTCGCGACGTGATGTATCGGGCGACGGGTGCGTATGGACCCAACGAAGCCGAGCTTCAGGTACAGGCCCAGGCCGCTCCTGACGACGTGACGCCGAGCGCCGCTGAACCGAAGGCGGCGTACCGAGGCGTCCGACGCCTAGCGCTCCCACTCCTTTTAGTCCGAAGAATGTTCTACTGAACCATTAGGCAAGGTCGGCTCGGAGACCGGGACCGCACCCAGCCGGCAGCGCGCCGCATGGGCTGCCCGACCCGTCTCACGCCTGCGGGGGCGTGAGGGCGCGTGTCGCGGGTTACGCCGTCCGGCAGGCGGGATAGTCGGCGCGGGCGGGCTGGGTACTGGCGGGGTAGGGCGGGCCGAGCAGCGCGTCGGGCAGCCGTTCGCAGCGGTGTTCTGACCGGCGTGCCTTACGCCGGGGTCCGCCTCTCGAACTTGGCGGTTACGCGACGTCCGAACCAAGTACGCTCCTAGGTCTCCCAGGGGCGGGTGAGGACATGAGCGTGGAACGGGCGGCCGACGGTACGCATCGAATAAAAATAGACGTCCCTGTCACCATACGGACGGCGCGGGTGGACGAGCTGCGCCGGCTGAGCGACCTGTGGGGGCCCAAGGGCACCACCTCGCGGTTGCGGCATCTGCGGCGCTATTTCCGCGAACAGGCGGACGGCGTGCAGCGTGGCCTGGTGGCCGACTTCAACGGCAATCTCATCGGCCAGCTGTGGGTCCGGCTGCGGTTCATCGATCCGGCCATCGAGGCCGGACTGGCGGTGGCGTACATACACACCCTGGTGGTGATGCCGGAGTTTCGGCGGCTGGGCGTGGCCGAGGGCCTGGTGCGTAGCGCGTCAGCCCTGGCCACCCGGCAGGGCCGCACGCACGTCACGATCGGGGTGGACCGGCCAAACGAGACGGCGCGGCGGCTGTACGCCAAGTGGGGATTTGAGCGCTACCACGAGAGCTTTGATCTGCGCGGCGACCTGGTGTTCATGCGGCGCGAGGTGTTCGAGACGCCGCTGACGGCACAGGTCCGGTGATACCATTCGGCCCGTCCGCGACGGTGAGATAGCCGTCGCGCGGTTGGGCGTGTTCGGCGGGCGTCAGCCCCTCGGCGGGGGTCTTCATGCAAGCGTTCCTTAACGGCGAATACATGGATCTGGCCGACGCCAAGGTCAGCGTGATGACGCACGCGCTGAACTATGGGACCGGCGTGTTCGAGGGAATTCGCGCCTACTGGGACGACGACGAGGAGCAGTTGCTGCTGTTCCGCGTGCGCGAACATTTCGAGCGCATGCACCAGTCGGGCCGAATCCTGCGGATCGGCATCGACTACTCGGTCGACGAGCTGGTGGAGATCTGCATCAACGTGCTCAGGGCCGGCAAGTTCCGCGAGGATGTCTACGTGCGGCCGCTGGCGTTCAAGAGCGCGCTGCAGGTTGGGCTGAACATGGTGGTGATGGGGCCGGACGGCCTGCGGCCGATCGAGAACGGGTTCACGCTGTTCGCGCTGCCCTTCGGCAACTACCTGGACATCGAGAAGCCGATCCGGTGCACGATCTCGGCGTGGCGGCGGGTCAACGACAACATGATTCCGGCCCGGGGCAAGGTGACCGGCATTTATGTCAATTCGTCGCTGGCCAAGACGGAAGCGCTGGAAGCCGGGTTCGACGAAGCGATCATGCTCACGCACGACGGCCACGTGAGCGAGGGTTCGGGCGAGAACCTGTTCATCGTGCGCGGCGGCAAGCTGCTGACGCCGCCGCTGAGCGACGACATCCTGGAAGGCGTGACACGCAGCACGGTCATGCAAATCGCGCTCGACGAGTTGGGGATCGAGACCATCGAGCGCTCGATCGACCGTACCGAGCTGTATATCGCCGACGAGTTGTTCCTGGTTGGGACAGGCGCCCAAATCTCACCCGTGCGGGAAATCGACGGACGCATCATTGGCGACGGCGAGATCGGTCCGGTGACCGGGGCCTTGCAGGACATCTATTTCGATATCGTGCGCGGCCGGTCACCGAAGTATCGTGGGTGGTGTCTGAGCGTGCAGGAACAGGCCGCCGCGCAGCGCGCATGACCGGGAGGCGAAAGAAGGCACGGCCGCGCTGAACGCGACACGCCTCCACAAGCCAACGCCTATGGGCCGTTCCACCGCCAGTTTCGTAGCTCACCGACTCTTCCGGCACTGCCGGTCACCGCGCGCCTGAGTTATGGCCAATCTGGAACTCGACGACGCGACGCTGGAGCGTTTGCAGGCGCGCTTGGGCGTTCGGTTCAAGGAACAGTCATTGCTGGCGCAGGCCCTGGTCCACCGATCGCTGGTCAACGAAGCCGACCTGGCGGACGCGGACTGCAACGAGCGCCTGGAGTTTCTGGGCGATGCGGCGCTGGGCCTGGTGACCGCGGAACTGCTGTACCGGCGCTACCCGGACCGCGCGGAAGGCCGGCTAACGCACGCGCGGGCGTCCCTGGTGAACCTGGCGTCGCTGGGCGAGATTGGCGAGGAATTAGGACTGGGCGAGTTCGTTCAGCTAGGGCGCGGCGAGGACCTTAGCGGAGGCCGCAGGCGCGCAAGCGTGCTTGGGCGGACGTTGGAAGCGGTGCTGGGCGCGGTCTACCTGGATCAGGGGCTCGACGTGCTGCGCGAGCTGCTGAGCCCCATCCTGATCCGCGAGCTCGACCGCTACGGCTGGGAAGGCCCGGCCAAGGATTTCAAATCGCAACTGCAGGAACTCCTGCAATCCCAGCAGGGCGCAACGCCCGCATACGAGTTGGTATCCGTGCAGGGTCCGGACCACCACCAACTGTTCACGATGGCGGTTCGTGCCGGCGACGCGGTGCTGGCCTCGGGCCAAGGCTCCAGTAAACAGCGTGCGGAACAGGCGGCCGCGTGCGCAGCCCTGACGGCAATAGATGACGCCGAAGGCGTGACGGATGTACCTGCGGCGGATTGATCTCCAGGGGTTCAAGACGTTCCCGCGGCGCACGACGCTGGAGTTCCGGCCCGGCGTGACGGCCATCGTGGGGCCGAACGGCGCGGGCAAGAGCAACCTTTCGGACGCCGTCCGCTGGGCGATGGGCGAACAGACGCCGCGCCTGCTGCGCATCCGCCGGGCGGAGGACGTCATTTTCGGGGGCTCGGAGTCGCGGTCGCGGACGGGCATGGCCGACGTGCGACTCACCTTTGACAACGCCGCCGACTGGCTGCCGACCGAGTTCAACGACGTGGTGATTGGACGGCGGCTGTTCCGGTCGGGCGCGTCGGAGTACACGCTCAACGGAGCGCGGGTCCGCCTGCGCGACGTGCTGGACTTGATGAGCGCGGGATCCGCCAGCCACGGCGGGCACTCGGTGATCAACCAGGGCCAAGTCGATCAGATGTTGCAGCAGCGTCCCGAGGATCGGCGGGCGTTTCTGGAAGAAGCGGCGGGGGTGGCCCGGTTCTACGCGCGGCGGGATCAGGCATGGCGCCGCCTGACGGAGACGCGGCGCAATCTCCAGCGTCTGCGCGACCTGACGGCGGAGGTCGAGTCCCGGCTGGACACGTTGCGCCAGCAGGCCCAGGTCGCCGAGCGCGGATCGGACCTGCACCGCGAACTGCGTGACGGTCAAACAAGGCTGGTACGGCACCGGCTCTTCACGGTGAACCGACAGCTCGAGACCGCGGAAACGCGCGAGCAACAGGCCACCGACCATCTGGCGGCGCTGCTGGCGGAACCCGCGGAAGAACTGCGCTGGCGAGCCGCCCAAGCTTCGCTGCACAGCGGTGAACTGGAGCAGGAACTCACGAGCGCGCGGCGGCAGCTTGAGGAAGCTCGGCAAGCGGCGGCGCGGCGTGCGACGCAACGCGCGCGGCTGGTGGAACGGCAAGGTCACCTGGAGAGCCGACACGCCGACCTGAGCGCGAGGAGTGCGAGCCAGGCGGCGCGCGCCGACGCCCTGGCGCAGGAAGCGCAGGTCGCCCGGCAGTCGCTGGCGGAACTGGACGCGCACATGGCGCAGGTGCAAGGCGAGCAGCAGCGGCTGCTGGAAACCCTGGCGCCGGAACGTGAACGCCGGCAGCGGATGCACACAATGGCCAGCCAGATCGCCAGCGCGCGCGACCGGCGCGCATCGCTACGCGAGCGGCGACGGAACCTGTCCGGCGAACGCGAGACGTTGGAGACCAGGCTGGCGCGCCTGGCGGGCCAGGCGGACGATGCACGCCAGCAGGCCAAGGCCAGGCGAGCGTCCGCGCACGCGGCGGAGCGTGACGCCCACGCGGCCACGGCAACGCTGGACGAGGCGGGCGGCACGCAGCGAGCCGCGATGGACGCGGCGCGAGCCGCGCAACAAGCCGAGGCCAGGGCGCGAGCGAACCTGCACGCCGCCACCGAAACCAGCGCCTCGCTCGAGCGCGAACTGGACGCGCTCCAGGACGCGCACACGCAGGCCGGCGGAACGGACGAGGCGTTGCGGGCGTTGCAAGCCGCCGTGCCCGCCACGGTTATTGGTCGGTTGCGCGATCGAATACGTCCACGCAGCCCAGACGCCGCTCGGTTATTTGAAGCCGCGTTTCCAGGCGGTCTCAACACGCTGCTGGTGGCGACGCCGGACGACGGGTCCGGGCTGCGCGACGCCGCGCATGACCTCCGTCTGACGCGACTGCGCTGGCGCCCAGCCGTCGGGTTCCGGGGATGGCCGTACGAAGGCGACCTGGTTGAACAGCGGACGGAGGGCCTGCGCGGCACGCTGGCCGACATGATGGACACCGTCGGCCCGGATGCGGATCTGGTGCGACGGTTGCTGAGCCGCGTGCTGGTGGCCGCGAATCTGGGCGCCGCGCTTCACGCGCGCCAGCACCGTTCCGACCTCGCCACCTATCAGCTCATCACCTTGGAGGGCGACGCTATCGACGTCGATGGAACCGTGCGGCTGAGCCTGCCCGACTCGGCGGACCGGAATGTCGGCAGGCGGCTCACCGCCGTGGAGCGGGCGCTGCGCGAGGCACGACAGCGGAAGCCGCGGATGGCCGCGGCCGCGGCGGCCGCAGCCACGGCCTTGCGTGCCGCGGACGCCACCCTGCGCGACGCCCAGGCGGGCAGCGCCGACGCGACGCGCGCCCACCACCGCGCTCACACCGCGGCGACCGAGGCCGCGCGACGGCACCAGCGGCTCGACGGCGAAGCTCGGGCCACCGGCGGACAACAGCGAGACACACACGAGCGCCTGGTCGAGATTGAGCAACGCTTGCAGGCGCTGGCGCCACGGATCGACGAATCCGAGCGCGAGGTCGCGCGTCTGAGCGAGGACCTCGATCAGGCAGGCGGCGCCGCGGCCGGCACGGCCCAGGCCGAGGCACGATTGGCGGCCCTGGAGGCCGCGCTGGGGGTGAACGAGCGCCGCGCCGCTGAATTGCGAGTGCAGGCGGCCCATCGAACGACGGCCGAGGCTGAGGCGCGGACCGAGGCGGACACCCTTGAGCACGAACGCCTGGAAACCGAGCGTTCGCGCGACGCCGCGACCGCCGCCCTGGCCGAGATGGATGGCTATCCCGACAGCGACCAGCAGCCTGACGACGTGCGCGTGCGCCGGCTGGAAGCGGAGGCGCTGGAAGCCCGGCTGGACCTGCAGCGGCTTCAGATGCAGACCGAACGGCGAGCGGAGGAGCAGGCACGGGCGACGACGGACGTGGCGGCGGCGCAGCGGGAGACCGAGCGGCTGGTGGAACGACGCGCCGAAATTCGGGCCCAGGCGCGCGACGATCTGGGTATCGACCGCTTGCAGGCGGAACAGGCGGCGACTCCCATCGGTCAGATCGAACGGCGGACGGCCGACCTGCGGCGGATGCTGGACAGGCTAGGACCGATCAACCCGCTGGCGCCGGCGGAGTACGAGCGCGAACGCGGCCGGGCCGAGGACGCCCGGCGGCAAATCGCGGACCTGGAGGGGGCCGAAACCAACCTGCAGACGCTGGCGCGCGACTTGCAGCACCAGTTGCATGCTGAATTCATTGAGACGTTCGAAACCATGAACGCGGCGTTCAGCGCGACATTCACGGACCTGTTTGGCGGCGGCGAGGCGCACATGACGTTGACGTCGCCCAACGACATCGAGCAGACCGGGGTGGAGTTCTCGGTGCGCACGCCCGGCAAACGGCCACAGCAACTGGCCGCGCTGTCGGGCGGGGAACGGGCGCTGGTAGCGGCGGCACTGATCCTGGCGCTGCTGAAAATCCGCCCGCCGCCTTTCTGCATTCTGGATGAAGTGGACGCCGCGCTGGACGATCAGAACGTGCTGCGGTTTTGCCGCCAAGTTCACGACCTGAGCCAGCGCACGCAGATTCTGCTCATCACCCACAACGCCGTCACGGTTGAGGCGGCCTCTACGGTCTACGGAGTGACGATGGGCGAAGACGGCGTCTCCGAACTGCTGTCGCTGAGCCTGGACGGTAGTCCGACCGACGGTCAGCGGACCAACGGCCACGTCCCAAAGTCGAGCGCGGCCGCAGCGGAGCATCGAAATGCCGCCAGCGCGGCGTGAGCCGACGGCCCGCGACCTTCGGCTCAACGATCCAGTTGCATGAGCCGCGTCGCTAGCCGGCGCCGGAGGCCTGTTTCGCGTGGCCGCGCACCGCGTGGTCCTCGGCGGAGAGGTCGGCGCCCCGGCCGGCAGCACACTCGGCGGACCACCGTACCGGTGTGGGGTCTGGCACTGGCGCTGGGGACCGCGGCGACCGTGTTCATGATTGTGCTGGCCGCCGTGGCCGATCCGCTGACCGGATTGCAGTACCTGGCCGACGACGCCGGCGCGCTGCTCCAGCCGGGCGCGCCGGTCCCGAGCAGCGACCAGCAGCTGGTCCCGCGCCGTGAAGATCCAAACGCCGACGTGGCGGATGTGCCGTCGGTCGTGAACCTGGACGCGGCGGCGGCGAGCGAACTGCTGGAAGACGCAGGCTTCCGGCCGCAGGTTGAGGAGGCGTTCGACGACACGGTGGCCGTAGGGCTGGTGATCCGCCAGGAACCCGCGGCCGGCACGTCGACTCAGCGACTGGAACCGGTGATCGTAACGGTCAGCCGGGGACCGTCGCTGGCACCGCTCCCTAATGTCGTCGGGCTGCCGGCAGAAGACGCGCGCGTCAGTCTGGACCAGCGGGGTTTCCAGGTGATCGAAGTCGCCGCCTTCAACGAGGACGTGCCGGCGGGCACCGTGCTGGGCCAGGAGCCGCTGGCGGGGGCCACGGTGGACCGGCGCTCCGTGGTCGTCTTGCAGATCAGCCGCGGGGTCGAGATCGTATCGGTTCCGCTTGTCGTGGGACGCGCGGAAGACGACGCGCGACGAGCCATCGAGCTGGTGGGGCTTGCGGTTGGCGAGACCACGTATGTCGAGGACGACTCGGTACCGAACGGGATCGTAGCCGCGCAGGTCCCCGCCAGCGGCGCGGCCGCGCCACGCGGGTCGGAGATGCAGCTCACGGTCGTGCGCATCGGGGAGGTGGTTGTTCCCGAGCTGGTGGGACAGGCCGTGGACGCGGCCGAGCGGACGCTTTTCGACCACGGTCTGCTGATCGGCTCGATTCGCCGCATCCCGACCGAGGGCGCCGCCGGCGACATTGTGGTCGGCCAGGAACCGGGCCCGGGGGCCAACGTTGCACGGGGATTCGGCGTGCGTCTGATCGTGGCGATCCCAGGCGCGGCCCCGACGCCAACGCCGGCGCCGACGGCTAGCGGCTAACGTCCAGCGGCAGAGCGCGAACCGCGTCCAGACCGGCCGCAAGCACCGGATCGTCGTCGCCGCCGACCGGGCCGTCCGACATCTCGACCTCGACGTCCGGGGTGAGGCCACTGCCGCTGCCGGCCAGGGCGACGCCGGCTGGGGTGATCCAGATGCCGGTGGTGACGCGCATGATGGAGCCGTCAGAGAGCTTGTGCAGTTCCTGCACGGAGCCCTTGCCGTGCGTCTGTTCGCCGATCAGTGTGGCGCGACCATGTGCCTGCAGAGCGCCCGCGAACACCTCCGAGCCGCTGGCCGAGCCGGCGTTTACCAGGATGACCAGCGGGGTTCGCAGGTCGCGGAAGCCGCTAATGGCGTTGTAGACGTGCGGCGGCTCGTTGCGGCTTTCCCGGCGAAGGATTTGTTCGCCCTCCGGGAGGAAGCGGCTGGTCACCGAGACGCTGGCATCAAGCAGCCCGCCCGGGTTGTTGCGCAGGTCCACCACGAGCCGCTCGACACCGACGGTCTGGAATCCGTTGAGGGCGCGGCGGACTTCGCCGGACGTGCGGGACGAGAAGTTGGCGATTCGCAGGTAGCCGACGTCGTCGAAGACTTTGGTCGTGACCGACTGCACGACGATCCGGTCGCGCACGATGGTGACGTCGCGTTCCGTCGCCTCGTTTTCGCGACGCAGTGTGAGGGTGACCGGCACGCCGCGCTCGCCGCGCACGAGTTGACCGAATTCCGACAGCGACAGTCCTTCAGTCGAGACGCCGTCAACCGCCAGCACGAACTCGCGTATGCCAATGCCGGCCGCCTCGGCCGGCGATTGAGGCAACGGCTGGGTGATGAACGGCAGCCCGTCGCGCAGTTCAATGCGGATACCGACGCCGATGAACGAGCCGGACAGTTGCGCGCTGGACCGCCGGGCCTGGTCGGGGTCCTGATACAGGGTGTATGGATCTTCGGTTGCCTCGGCCAGCCCACGAATGGCGCCTTCGCGCAAGTTCTCGGCCGCAAGCGGGCCGTCGTAGAAGTTGTCCTGAAGGACGCGCCAGGCTTCCCAGAACAGTCCGAAGTCGACGTCGTCCATGAGTTCCGGCGGCGGGTCGCCGGCGACAACCTGCGGGGGTGGGATGCCAGGTCCCAGCGCCGTGGCGCCGGCGACGAAGCCGATGGAGAACACGAGGCAGAGCGCGATGACGGAGCCGGCCAGCATCAAGGCAGTGCGTATGGGGCGTTGCATGGGACGTACGACCGGAGGCGGCTGATTCCACGGTATCCCAGCGAGGTGAGCGGGCGGTGAGGAACCCGGCGCCCCACGACCCGGCCGCCGGTCTCGCAGCGTCGCTAGCGGGCGTTGGCGGCGTGCGAGGGGCCGGCTGGCGGCCTCGCCGAATGTCCAGGTGAGCGACGATCAGCTTCTGGCGTCATCACCTTCCCATACCTTAGGATGTTTCCAATTGCTTCATCTCGTAGGATCTGATGGAGCGATTGATTGGGTCTGGAGTGTGGCTAGCCGATGGCGACAAGCAGTACAACGCCGGTTCGCTTGGCCGGCGGCGACGTTGAAATACTCGCTGGCGACAGTCGAGACGTACTGCCCGGAATCGAAAGCCAATCTGTTCAAAATTGCATCACGTCGCCTCCATATTGGGGCCTGCGAGACTATGACCACCAGGCCCAGATTGGCGCGGAGTCATCACCGGAAGAATACGTGAAACGATTAGTCGCACTCTTCCGCGAGGTTCGGCGCGTGTTGTCAAACGACGGTACGTTATGGTTAAACGTTGGAGACGGCTATGCCCGCAACGGCGGAACCGGTAGAAGCGGACCGAACGCCCAGGTTGGCAACACGAGGAAGCTGATCCAGAAGCGTAATTGCAAGGTGCCCGACTGCTGGGGGCTGAAGGACCGCGACTTGATGGGGCTGCCGTGGCGGGTAGCGTTTGCGCTGCAAGCGGATGGCTGGCTGCTGCGTTCGAATGTCACCTGGATCAAGAAAGCGCCAATGCCGGAGAGCGTCAAAAACCGTCCGTCGAACGCGACCGAACAGGTTTTTCTGTTCTCGAAGAACCCTAAGTACTTTTACGACAATCAGGCAATCCGGGAGGAAACCGGTGCGAACCTCCGGAACTACTGGATTCTGGGGCCCGATCCAGGCGGAACATCTCACCCAGCCGTTTTCCCGCGAGAACTTGCAAGACGTTGCGTTCTCCTAGGGAGTCGACCCGGGGATGTTGTTCTTGACCCCTTTTCCGGATCCGGAACGACCGGCGTCGCGGCGGCCGAGTTAAATCGCAGAGCGATTCTCATTGAGTTGAACGGAGATTACGCTGCGCAGTCAAGGTCACGGATTGACAATGGCGTACAGCGCCTGTTTAGTATACACGCATAGCGGGGATATACTTTCTCGGACTAAGACATGGCCATACTTGCAGAACTTCGGCGAGTCTATCACTCGAAGATTGGTAGCCAGATCGTTTGGTTCTCGGACGGTGGAGGTCAGGCGCATCCCAATTTCGCGGACGGAAGCAGTCGATCCAGTGTGTTGATATCAAATGGTATTGCCTCGAAGCTCGGATTCAGCGAGCAGGAGACGGAGAGAATCTCGGGGCAAACCGCAGGTTCGCTATTTGAAAAGCTCACATGCGACTTCATCGAGGGAGCATTTGCGGAAATCGACCACCTACGACCTGGGCGCTGGCAATACCTGACAACCCAGACAGGCATTTCCAGATTCGTTCAGTACCGACATTTGGAGATTCCAGATAGGCTTGTCAGCACAAATCACGACCTCTCAGCATCTCTTGGTCACGGATACATTGTGACGCCAGACATCGTCATCTCCCGCCTTGCCACGAGACAAGAGGAAGTCAATGAATTCCGCGTCGTTCCGGATGACTCGGAAACTGCCTCACTGACGCCGTTTCTGGACACAAATCAACCAAACTGTCTTCCGTTCTTACATGCAAGCGTGTCTTGCAAATGGACGATTCGGAGTGACCGATCCCAGCACACTCGCACGGAAGCGCTGAATCTCATCAGGAATCGTAAGGGCCATCTCCACCACATCGTCGCGGTCACGGCTGAACCACTGCCAATGCGGATTGCGTCGCTGGCGCTCGGCACAGGAGATCTCGACTGTGGGTATCACTTCGCGCTGAACGAGTTGCGGGACGTGTGAGCGACTCTCCCAAAAGCCGAAGACCAATACGAGATGCTGGAAACGATGATTCAGGGTGACCGACTTCGCGACATCAGTGACCTTCCATTCGATCTTGCCGTCTAATCGGCCCCCACGACAAGCGGCATATCCACGGCTTATGTCGTGCTGAAGACGCCCACGGGTTCGTCGGCGAGGACGGTGCCGGCGTCCATGCGGATGACGCGGCGGCGGAGGTCGTTCACGATTTCGCTGTCGTGGGTGGCGACCAGGGTGGTGACGCCCTCGCCGTTGATTTCAAGCAGCAAGCCGATGATCTCGCGGGCGTGGGCGGGGTTGATGCTGTCGGTGGGTTCGTCGCAGAGCAGGATGTCGGGCTTGGCGACGACGGCGCGCGCCAGCGCGACCTTGCGCTGTTCGCCGCCGGAAAGCTGCCGGGGAAAGCGCTCGGCCTTGCTGGACAGGGCTACGCGGTCGAGCACGGACGCGACGGCGGCGTCGATGTCCCGGCCGGGGTGGCCGCGGACCTGCAAGGGCAGGCCGACGTTTTCCCGGACCGTGGCGTTGGGCAGCAGGCGGGTGTCCTGAAACACCACGCCGATACGCCGGCGAAATTTGGTGAGCGCGGCGCCGCGAATCTTGGACACGTCGACGCCGTTGACCAGCACGACGCCCGAGTCGAACGGTTCCTCGCGCAGGAGAATCCGGAGCAGGGTGGTTTTGCCCGCGCCGTTGGCGCCTATCAGAAAGGCGAACTCGCCGCGGGCGATTGCGATTGAAACGTCCGCAAGCGCCACGTCTCCGTCGTAGCGCTTGCTCACCCCCTGCACAACGATCAGAGTCGCGCTCCTAAACTGCGAGGTAGCGGCGCACGGAGACGTAGCTCCCGACGCTGCCAACCACGAATCCGACCAGCACGATGAAGACGGCGAGGTTGCGGACGAACGACACATCGGTGGCGATGGGCAAGAACGAAATGATCCGGGATACGGTGGGCGCGGCCTGCAGGTAGAGCACGATGAGGGTGACCGCGGCCAGCGTGGCGCCCACCAGGCCGATCACGGCGCCCTCGATGATGAAGGGGCCGCGCACGAACCAGTCGGTCGCGCCGACCAGCTTCATTATCTCGATCTCCTGGCGGCGCGCGTAGACCGCGATGCGGATGGTGTTGGCGATAACGAACAAGGCGACGGCGGTGAGCGCCACGATCATGCCCGTGCCCGCGGCGCGCGAGACGTTGCTGATGGAGATGAGGCGTTCGACGACGTCGAGCGGCACCGCCACGGTCTCGAACACTTCCGTCAACGCGCGCAACTCTTCCGCCAACGCCGGCAGGACCGCCGGGTCGTCCATCCGGAGCTCGACGCTGGCCGGGAGGGGGTTGGCCTGCAGGATGTCGATCACGTCGCGCTGGTCGAAGAAGCGTTCCTGGAAGATGCGGAGGGCGTCGTCCTTGGTGACGAAGACGACTTCGCCAACGCCGGGCCGCTGCTCCAGGTCCCGCATGATTTCGGTAACCCGGGAGGGACGTGCATCGTCGCGGACATAGGCGATCAGGTTGCTCTTGCGGCCGAGTGCCGTGACCATCTCGTTGAGTGTGTCGTTGATCGCCAGGAAGGCGGCCAGGGTGACCAGCATGACGGCCGTGGTGACCACGGCGCCAAGGGTCATGGTGCGGTTGCGCCAGAGACCGAGCATGGCCGCGCCCAGGACGTAGCGCAGGACGTTGAGCCTAGCTGTCATAACCGCCGCCGACTTCGTCGCGGACGACCTTGCCATCCGCAATTTCGATGACGCGGCGCCGCATGGTGTTCACGATTTCCCGATTGTGGGTGGCCATGAGCACCGTTGCGCCAAGCGCGTTGATCCGCACCAATAGTTGAATCGTGTCCCAGCTGGTGGCGTGATCCAGGTTGCCGGTCGGCTCGTCCGCCACCAGGATTGGACAGCGCCGGACGATGGCGCGGGCGATGGCGGTGCGCTGTTGCTCGCCGCCCGAAAGTTCGTGGGGGTGATGGTCAGCGCGGTCGCTTAGCTGCACCAAGTCGAGCGCTTCGTCCACCCATTTCGCGGTGCGCCCGTTGAACTCGCCGGTGGACTTGAGCACGAACTCCAGGTTCTGCCGCACCGAGAAGGCAGGGAGCAGCTTGTAGTCCTGGTAGATCATGCCGACGCGACGCCGGAGTTTTGGCACTGCGCGGCGTGGAATGTGCGTGATGTCGATGTTCTCGACGAAGACGCTGCCGCTGTCAGGCGTCGTGTCCCGGTTGATGAGCCGGATGAGCGTGGTCTTGCCGGCGCCGCTGGGGCCCACGAGGAACACGAACTCGCGCTCGTCGATCTGGAGGCTGACGTCGTCGAGGGCCACCGTCCCGCTGGGGTAGACCTTGGTGACGTTTTGCAGAACGATCATGTGGGGGCACGGGGCAGCGCGAATGCCCAAGCGGTGGACGGAACGCTGGAACTCGCCGCGGATCTCGTGGCAGTCAAGCCAAGGGTAGCGAGCCATTGTTGTTCGAGCGCATTGAGCCCAAGACCCACGGCTTGCCGAAGCGCCGCGTCCTGGGATGAGCCCTCGCGGTAGGCCTCCAGAATCCGCGTGATAGCGGAATGCCCCCAGCGGTCGATGACGAACTTGACGAAGGAGTTGCTCTGGGCGTACGCCAACACAGCGCGGCTTCCCTGCACAGGGAACGACCCAGTCAGACCGCGCAGCGAGACGAGCCGGTTCGCTGCCACGGATGCAGCCAGGATGCCGTCGTAGGAGAACCGCTCAGCCACGGCGCCTTCGACGACGGTGGCAACGCCTTCGTGTAGCCAGCTCGGTACGTTCCGCGGTGGCTCGCCGATGGCGTGTTCGATGGCAATGTGCGTCAACTCGTGGGCAATGGTGGAGGGGAGCGTGGTTCGACCCCATTCGAACTCGGAGGCATAGAGCACGATCAGATTAAACCGGGCGGCCGCGACGCCGCCCACCCACGGGCGCGTGCCGCGGCCCATGTCGGCGCGCATGCGGGCATCGTCGGCATAGAGGATCAGCCGCGTCCGGCGCTGGAGTTGCAACCCGAAGTCGGCCTCGAGCGCCGCCAGCCCGCGGCGCACACCGTTCATGGCGTCAGTGGCCAGACTCTCTCCGCCCGCATACCACCAGATATCCACCAGGCCTTCGGACCGGTTCTGCCAGGTGAGATCGCGGTCGATGTAGGTCACGGTGCTGGTTGACGTGTGCGCGGTACCCTCCGAGCCACGAACCTCGAACCGGTATTCGATCTCGGCGCCCGGAAGAAGCGTCCCACGGGGACGCCAGCGGTGCGAGGCGGTCAGGCGGCCGTTGGCAACTTCGAACGGCGCGCGGCCGCGCCGAGTGACCGTGCCGTGCGGCAGCCCGAACAGGATGGACACGCTGGACGGCGGCGGACCGATCCACGGCGCATCGAGACGGAAGGTGATAGCGGACCGTATCTCCACGTCGGCGCCGAGATCGGCCTGAAGCGATGGGGCCGCGCCGACTGGGGACGCACCGACGGCGAGCCAGGCGAGGCCGGCCACGCCGAGCGCGACGATTGCCGCCGCGAGACGCCTGGGCGCCCGATATGGCAGCCCGGCGATCACGCGCGGGCGTCGCTTCCGGCCGAAATCGAGGCGCGGAGCCACGCCTCGATGAAGGGATCGATGCGTCCATCAAGCACTGCGTCCGCGTTGCCGACCTCAAGCCCGGTGCGCAGGTCCTTCACCTGGCGATAGGGATGCAGGACGTAGGAGCGAATCTGGCTGCCGAAGTCGACGGCGGCCTGGTCGCCGCGCAGCCGGGCCTGCTGGGCCTGGCGCTCGGCGATTTGCCGTTCCAGCAGGCGCGCGCCGAGCATTTCCATGGCGACCTCACGGTTTTGATGCTGCGATCGCTGGTTTTGGCACGAGACCACGATGCCGGTGGGTTCGTGACGGATGCGCACCGCCGAGTCGGTCTTGTTGACGTACTGGCCGCCGGCGCCACTGGCCCGGAACGTCTCAACGCGGAGCTCATCCGGGCTGATCGCCACCTCGTTCAGATCCTCCAGCACCGGCACGACGTCCACGCGCGCGAAGGAGGTGTGGCGGCGATTGCTGGCGTCGAACGGCGAGAGTCGGACGAGCCGATGTACGCCGCGCTCGGCCTTGAGGTAGCCATAGGCGTAGCGGCCCGAGGCGCGCAGCGTGGCGTTCTTGATGCCCGCCTCTTCCCCGAACGAGATGTCCACGACCTCAGGTGCAAACGAGCGCGCATCGGCCCAGCGGGAGTACATGCGCAGCAGCATCTCGGCCCAGTCCTGCGATTCGGTGCCGCCCGCGCCTGACTGGACGGTCAGGAAGGCGTCATGCTCGTCGTACTCGTCACCCAGCAGGAGTTGAAACTCCAACGAAGCCAGGCGGATCTCCAACGCGCCGACCTCGCCGGCAACCTCCTGCAGGAGATCGGCATCGCCCGAGTCCAGAAGCTCAACCAGGCCGACCACGTCGTCCGCTTCGACGTCCAACTGGTCCCACAGGACAACTTCGTCCTGGACCCGCCGGTAACGCCGCATGACGTCGCGGGCGCGGGCAGGATCGTCCCAGAGGTTGGGAGCGGCTACCTGACGGTCGAGCTGGGCTAGCGCGTCTCGCTTGGCCGCCAAGTCAAAGATGCCTCCGTATCTCGGTGACACGGTGCCGGGCACGGCGCGCGCGACCCTCAAGATCGGCGGTGTCGATGGCTTCGGTCATGGAACGGGAGCTCCCGGTTAGTGGACGCGCTGGCGTGTGCTGCGTCTGGCGCGCTTTTTGCTTGCGCGTTCGCGGGCGCGGCGCTCACGCCGGGTGAGGCGCGGCGCCTTGCCGGCACCGTTGGCGGCGGCGGCGGGCGGCGCGGCACCCGGCGGGCTGTCGGCTGCCGCCGGCGTGTCGGTCAGGCTGTCGCGGTGGCGGGTCAGGACGGTCTCTTCCTCAACCGGGTCGTGAATCTGTACGCGAAAGAAGCGGCGAACGATGTCGCCGCGGATCGAGGCGATGAGTTCGCTGAACATCTGGAAGGCTTCGCGCTTGAACGCGACCAGTGGATCCTGCTGCCCGTAGGCTCGCAGGCCGATGCCCTGACGAACGTCTTCGATGGCGGTCAAATGACCGACCCAGAGGTAATCGATGGTCTGCAGCATCAGCCAGCGAAGGAGACGCGGCCCCAGATCGGGCGGGATGTCGGCCAGGCGCTGCTGATAGCGAGCCTCGCCGTCCGCGGTGAGCAGCTCGGCCACGTCGTCGCTCTTCAACCCCTCCAGCTCGGCGGCGGGGACGAGTTGCTGGCCGTCAATGCCGATAGCCACCGCGTAGGCCTGGGTGAGCTGCTCGAGTTCGGAAATGTCGGTATGCGGCTCAATGCCGTGGGCTTCCACGAGCCGCCCGACTTCCTGACCCAGCATTTCCAGGAACAGCGCTGCCAGATCGTCGGCGTTGAGCACCCGTTCGCGCTGGTCGTAGATCACGCCGCGCTGCTGGTTGATGACGTTGTCGAACTCCAGCACGTACTTGCGCATCTCGTAGTTGTGGGCCTCGACCTTGGTCTGGGCGGACTCGAGGGCGCGGGAGACCATGGCGCTCTCGATGGGAACGTGCTCCTCGACGCCCAAGTGCTGCATGACGCCCTTGATCTTGTCGGAACTGAAGCGACGCATGAGGTCGTCTTCAAGCGACAGGTAAAACTGCGAGCCGCCGGGGTCGCCCTGGCGACCTGAGCGGCCACGGAGCTGGTTGTCGATGCGGCGGGCCTCGTGGCGTTCCGTGCCCAGCACGTAGAGGCCGCCAAGCTCCACCACACGGTCGTGCCCGGCCTGCCAGTCGGCGGCGTCACGCCCCGTGGTCTTACCACCCAGGATGATGTCGGTTCCGCGCCCGGCCATGTTGGTAGCAATGGTCACGGCGCCTTCACGGCCGGCGTCCGCCACGATTACGGCCTCCTGGGCGTGGTACTTGGCGTTGAGCACGTTGTGCGGAATGCCGCGCCGCTGGATGAGCTGGCTGAACGCTTCGGACTTTTCGATGGAGGTGGTGCCGACCAGGATCGGCTGGCCGGTGGTGTGTATCTCTTCCAGGGCATCGACCAGGGCCGCGTCGCGGGCCGCCGCCGTACGGTAGACCAGATCGGGCCGATCGTCGCGGACCATCGGCAGGTTGGTTGGCGCGACCTTGACGTTCAGGTCGTAGATGGACTGGAATTCCTGCTCTTCGGTCTTGGCGGTGCCCGTCATGCCCGCGAGCTTGTCGTACATGCGGAAGTAGTTCTGAAAGGTGACGGTGGCCAGCGTCTGGCTTTCGCGCTGGACCTCGACGCCTTCCTTGGCTTCAATCGCCTGGTGCAGGCCTTCGCTGTAGCGGCGTCCGTGCATCAGGCGGCCCGTGAACTCGTCCACGATCACAACCTCGGCGCGGCGGTCGCTTCCCTCGACCACGCGGGAATCCCGAAACAGCACGTAGTCGCGTCCGCGCTTGTAGATCGCGTGAGCGCGCAGGGCCTGCTCGACGTAGTGGACGAGCTGGAACGACGCTTCGTCGTAGAGGTTGTCGACGTTGAGTATTCGCTCCAGAACGGCGATGCCGGGCTCGGTAAGGCTGGCCGTGCGCAGCTTGAGATCAAGGGTGTAGTGGGTGTCCTCCACTAGCCGCCGCACCACCTGGGCCATCTGGTAGTAGTGCTGGGTGGACTCCTCGGCCGCGCCGGAGATGATGAGCGGCGTGCGCGCCTCGTCGACGAGGATGTTGTCGACTTCGTCAACGATCCCGTAGTGCAAGCCGCGCTGCACACGCTCGTCCAGCGCGTGGACCATGTTGTCGCGCAGGTAGTCGAATCCGAACTCGTTATTGGTGCCGAAGGTCAGGTCGGCGGCGTAGGCGTCGCGCCGCTCGTCGACGGCCATGCCGTGCTGGATGACGCCGACGCGCAGCCCCAACCGTTCGACCAGCGCGCGGCCGTACCAGTTGGCGTCACGGTTGGCCAGATAATCGTTGACGGTGACGATGTGCACGCCCTTGTCGGGCAAGGCATTGAGATAGGCGGCCAGCGCGGCCACCGAAGTCTTCCCTTCACCGGTGCGCATTTCGGCAATGTCGCCGCCATGCAGCACGGCGCCGCCGATGAGTTGCACGTCGAACTGCCGCTCGCCGGTATGACGGCGCACGGCTTCGCGCACGGTGGCGAAGGCTTCCGGCAACAGGTCGTCCAGAGACTCGCCGGCGTCGAGGCGCTGCCGGAATTCAGGCGTCTTGCCCAGCAGTTCCTGGTCCGAGCAGGCACGCAGTTCAGGCTCCCACGCGTTAATGCGCTTGACCAGCGGCGCATAGCGGCGCGCGGTGCGGCTGGCGTCGTCGCCGACCAGTCGCTTCAGCAATCCCAGCGGCATGTGGATCGATTAAGTGCCGTAGCGTCCGCGGCAGGCGCGGCGCGTCATTCGAGTATATCGAGAGGGTTTGCAGCGTCCGTGACGGCCTCAATGTCTGAGCGCGTCGGCGTTAGCGTGGAAAGGGTGGGTCTGGTGACAAGCGAGCACCGAATGTCGATTCTTCGGCGAGCGCATAGTATGGCCGCAAACACTGGCACAGGGCGGACGGGCGGCCAATGGCATCGAAGGTTCCTCGTTGGCGATTTGCGCGCATGTCGCCCTCGCAGGTCAACCAGGACCCGGTGCAGGGCGAGTTCTTCACGGCGGCTGCCGACCTGCCGGACCGATTAGTTCGTGAATCGATCCAGAATTCGCTCGATGCGCGGCGCCCAGGCGAGACGGTAGACGTCCGCTTCGCCTTTAGCGGTCACGAGCACGCGCTGCCGGTGGAGACCGCACGGCGTTATCTGGAGGGCCTGGCGCCGCACATCCAGGCGGCAGCCAAAGCCGACGCGCCGGCCGGCGGCGGCGAGGCGGCCGCCATGCGCGCCGCACTCGAACGGCTGGACCAACCAATGACCTGGCTGGCCATCGAGGACTTCGGCACCACCGGGCTGCGGGGCGATATTCGCGGCAACCGCGAGCGGGAAGCCGGCAACGACTTCTGGGGGTTCTTCCGCAGCGTGGGCATCTCGCCCAAGGGCGAGGACTCCGCGGGCTCCTGGGGCCTGGGCAAGTGGGTGTTCCCCGACGCGTCCAGCATCAACGCCTACCTGGGCGTGACGCGACGCGTCAACGAGCGCCGCGACCTGCTGATGGGCATGGCCATGCTCAAGACCCATCATCTGGACGACGACGTCAAATACCCACCCTACGGCTACTTCGCCGCGGCCTCGGACTTGGATGACGACGAGTGGCTGCCGTTGCCCGTGGATTCCGGCAATGCGGTTGAGCAAGCCATCGCCGACTTCCGGCTCCGGCGCGGCACCGGCGGCCCGGGTCTTTCCATCGTCGTGCCCTACCCGCGCGAACAGAGCGACGCCGAGGAAGAAGTCCTCACGCCGGCCACCATCGCCCGCGCGGTGGTCATCCAGTATTTCCTGCCCATCGTGCGCGGCGACCTGGTCGTAAATATCTGCAAGCCCGGCGAACGCGGGCGGGTCATCGACGCCGCGACGATCGAGGGTGAACTGCAATACATCGCCCGGCCTCGGCGCGACGACAACTCGATCCCGGCCCTGCACAGCGCGATCCGGCTGGCGCGCTGGGCGACCGGACTGGAGGACGGTGCGCATCGCGAGTTGCCGGTCCCGACCGGCAGGGATAACGATCTCGAAAGCGTTGACCTGCCCGCGCTCCGCGAGGAATACGACCGCGGCAACGCACTGGCGTTCCAGCTAAGCCTTAACGCGCGCCGGCGGAATCCAGACACGACAACTCCGGTTAACTTCCGGCTTTACCTGGAACGGGATGACAGCTTGCCGAAAGGCCACGACTACTTCGTCCGCGGCCACCTGCGTATCCCCGAAATGGACCACCTGGGCGTCAACAACAAGGCCCGCGCCCTGATTCTGGTGGACGGCGAGTCGGAACTCGGCCACCTGCTGCGCGACGCCGAAGGCCCCGCCCACGCCGCGTGGGACTCGCAGGCGCAGCGTCTCAAAGACCGCTGGATCGGCGGCTACGACCGCGTCCAGCGCGTCCGCCGCGCCGCGATCCGGCTCTTACAGCGCTTGACCGAGCGGCCCGAGGAACGGCAGTACGACGCGCTGGCCGACCTGTTTCCGTCTGACCTCGCGGCGGAACGCGGCCGCTCCAGAACTCGACGCTTGGGGACAGAAAGCGGGGATTCGTCCACACCGGCCCCGGCGGGCTTGTCGCGGCTGTCGCTGGTCAGGCTGGCGGACATCGACGGCGGGTTCAGTTTCCGCGCGGCGGCTGGCGCAACGGACGCCGCCGGTTCGACCTGGGACTTGCGCTGTGCCTACGACGTGGTGCGGGGCGGCAAGGGTCGGGCTTTCCGGCAGTTCGAGCAGGGCGCCAAACAGGGCGCGCCCGATTTCTCACTGCGCAACGGGCTGGCGGTCGAACACGACGGGTGCGAGTACGAAGTTGTCGGTGACAACGCGCTGCGCGTGAGCGTGATCCGTGACGACTTCCGACTGACGGTGACCGGTTTCGACGAGCGCGACGTGCTGGTTGAAGCAGTTGAGGCTCGACCTAACCAAGACCACGACGCGGACGATACGGAGCAAGCGGAATGATCCGCCGCCTCAACCGCACCGGTCGCCGCCAAATTGCGCGCGCCGATGTTGAGGTGCGGCTGCGGTCAACAGAGGGCAACGAACCGCCGATCTTTGACCTGGCGCTCAACTTGGGAAATCACAACTTCCCGCCCGACGCGCGGGTGCGGGCGGAAGCCTGGCGCAGCAACGCGGTTCAGCGCTGGGACTACGGCACGGTAGGGGCGCTGACGCCGCCGACTGAGGACGAGCGGCGGATGCGCGACGTGCCGCAGTCGTCCCAGTTCCGCGTGCTGGTGGTGGCTGGCGACGGATCCGGGCGGCTGCTAGGGCACTTGCCCAGCATCCGGCCCGAGCTACCGCATAAGTCCCTGCTACCGGTGAAGGAGGTTGGTGAGGAGGAGCTGGGCGAGGAGGTCTGGCAAGTCGATTTCGGCGACGACGACCTGCCCGAATTGCTGCTCAATTCCAGCGTCACCGGCATCAGCGAGATCGTGCGGAGCGATAGGACATTCCGCTCACTGGTCATGCCCGCCGTGCTGCGCAGCATTCTCACGCACGCGCTGATCGACCAAGGCGCGGAGCCGGACGACGATGAAAGTCCCTGGGAAGGCTGGTTCCGGCTGGCGGAACGTCTGCACCCGGACGTGGATGTTCCGCGTGTGGAACCCGAAGACTCGGACGCCGACCTCAGCGAAGCTCGGGACTGGATCGAGGCCGTAGTGCGCGCGTTTGCGAAGGAGCGCGTCTTCGCGGCCGCCGCCTATGACGCAGCACGGCAGTCGGGAGCGTAGGGCATGGTGGGCCGGCGGCCGCCCGACACCACTCCGCTCGATGAGCTTCGCGAAGCGCGCGCGGCGTTGGCCGGAGCACTTGAGTTCCTAGAGGCTGAACAAGGTAGGCCCGGCCGCGTTGATCTGACGGTTCTGACCGGCGGTAATTCGCTGGCGCTACAACTGCTGCACGACGCGCTGGGCTACCGCACAACAAATGTTCACAAACGCTCAGCGCGCTTGGCCATCGCCACCGCGAACCGTGTGATAGAGGAAGTCTCCAAGGGTCGTGACCCGACGATCGAAAAGGTTGTGTTTCGGAGCCTTGCTCAATCAACCAAGCACAAACCTGCGCGAGATCGTGAAGCGACGGTCGACGCGGTCGTTGACCAGTCGTCTCTCGCCCGTCGGCCGGTTGCTGTGGACGAAAAAGCTGAAAGCGATCAACGCGGAGCGCCTGCGCCACCGAGCCCGGGTGTGGTCATCATCCCTCCGCCGCAAGATACGTCGGAAACCCAGGTTCGGCGCTTCACGGACGCCGGTATCGAACGCGCGAAGGAATTCCTGGCCTACATGCGCGAGCATCCGGGCGCGAAGCGCGAGCCGCCGCGCGAGCTTCTGTTTGGCGAGCGCTACAGCCGCCCGTTTAGGGAAAGCGTGCGGGTGGAGCGTCGGCCGTTTCGTACGCGGCGCGAGGCGGCTGAGTACTTTGCTCCAAAATTCAATTCGATCAGGCATCTCGTGGCTGATCACGCCGAGCTTTGGTCGTGGCTGGGCATGTACTATTTTTCTGATACCGTACGAGTAGAGAGCGGTGTTGCCAGGCTTTCCCGTGAAGATGAGACATTTGTTTTCGATCGACAAGACGGAATATCGCACCGTAGGAGATTTAGACACTATCTCTGGAGCTCATGGCGTTTGTACGAGACACACGGAGAAGGTGTGGCGTTCTTACTCGATAAGGACTTGACCTGGATTGGGCAACTTGCCTTAAGGTCGCTGGATACCGTTCGTATCTTCAACTCGGCTGGCATCATCCAGTTGATGCTAAGATTATATACTCATAACGGTAGGCAGAAGAGAGGATTCATGTATAGCTCTGGTGGACAGCGACATCTGATCCGCGTCCTCGACCAACTCGAACGAACCTACGACGTCTACGGTATGGACCCCGACGCGCTAATCAGGGTATTGCCGGAAGAGTTTCAGCGCTGGGACAGCCAGTCTGCGCCGGGATCTCTCAACGGCGAAACGTCGTCCAAGCCTACCGCCATGGTTGCCGTGGAGCCCGACGCCGATGCCCCCGACGCTGCTTACCCTGAGCAAGCCACCCCGAATCCCATCACCGCCCGCGCCGCCGATCCGTCGGCCGCCCACCACGATCCTGCCGAACCTCTTCGTGGTTCGAAAAGTTCACCACCAACGGCCAGGCCTGGTGAGCCAAGGCAACCGCCTTCGCCTCAATCATTCGTCCGCCAGACGCTCCTCGATATCCGTGTGCAAATCGAACAGCGGGGGCAAGTCACCTGGACCGACCCGCGCGAGCACCTGGAGGAGGGTTCGGAGGCCTGGAAGGCGTACGTTGCGGTGTGCGGCGTTCCGGAGCGCCGACTGTTTCGAACCGCGTTTCTGTACCGCCTGAACGAGGTGCTGGCAGCTCTGGACTGAGATAGCAAGGTAAGGGCTTATGGGTTGGATAGACGCACATGCTGTGTTGGAGCAATATTCGAAATACGAGACAGACGAAGAGATTCGGATAGCTCGCGCTAGTTTGTACGCTACTAAAATCTGGCCACCCTGTCACGATATTGGTGGATTGTCACTAATCTACAGCAGGGCAGACCAGACTTTGTTCCCGGTGTATTCCGATTCGATTCGCGGGCCGGTGGTGTTTGCTCCTGGCGGGATTCGGCTCCAGGTGGATTCCAGCGATGGGGCACCACAGGGGCGAACTCAAGGCCAAGCGTCTGGAGACGCCTCCGACACGCGGCCTTCTCACACCCCGGCGGACAGCCCTGCGGGCACGCAAGTTCGGCGCTTGACGGATGATGGCCTGCGACGGGCGCGCGAGTTCCTGGCCTACATGCGCGAGCATCCGGGCGCGAAGCGCGAGCCGCCGCGCGAGCTTCTGTTTGGCGAGCGCTATAGCCGTCCGTTTAGGGAAAGCGTGCGGGTGGAGCGCCGGTCGTTCCAGACCCGCCGAGAAGCTGCCGAGTACTTTGTGCCCAAGTTAGAGTCGATCCGGCATCTGGTAGTCGATGACTCGCGCCTTTGGTCGTGGCTGGGGATGTTCTACTTTGCCGGTACGGTGCGGGTCGAGAGTGGCGTGGCGCGGCTGTCGCCGCTCGACGAGACGTTTGTCGTACACCGCGAGGACAGCCGGTCGTACATGCTGCGGTTCCGTCACTATCTCTGGGGGTCCTGGCGGTTGTACGAGACGCATGGCGAGAGCGTGGCGTTTCTGCTCGACCAGAACCTGACGTCGTTTGGGGACATTTTCCAGCGCACATTTGGTGCGATTCGCATCTTCAACTCGGACGGAATCATCCAACTCGTTCTGCGTCTGTACACGCGGGGGACGCAGCAGAGACGGGGGTTTAGTCACGCCCCCGGCGGCCTTCGGCACCTGCTGCGTGTTCTCGACCAACTTGAACGCACCTACGACGTCTACGGCATGTCTCCCGACGCGCTGTTGAAGGTACTGCCGGCAGAGTTCCGGCACTGGGACGGCAAGTCGGCGCCGCGCGCGCTCGACGACGTGGCCGAATCCGAGCCGGTCGCCAGCGTCGCCGAACCGTCCGCCTCCGATCCCGGCCGCGCCGAGCCCGTTCCCTCGCCGCAGCTGGATATTCTCAGCGAGCCGGTCGAACCATCCCGGCCCCGACTCTCCGTGCGCCGGACGCTGCTGGATGTTCGCGCGCGGATCGAACAGGAGGGGCAGGTCTCATGGGCTGACCCGCGGGAGCACCTGCAGGAAGGCTCAGAGGCCTGGAAGGCGTACGTTGCGGTGTGTGGCTTGCCAGAGCGCCGGGTGTTTCGGACCGCGTTCCTTTACCGGCTGGACGAGGTGCTGGCCTCGCTGGACTGATGCGACGCGGAAGAGGCGCCGGCGGGACGATATCTGTCCTGGGTGGCAGGCGGCTGGGACGTGCGCGGGGTCAGAGGGTGATGACGGTTTGGTAGAGGGCGATGACTTCTTGGAGGGTGGCGAGGCGTGGGTTGTTGGCGGGGCTGCCGCTGGCTAGGGCGTCGCGGGCCATGGCGGGCGTGACTTCACGGAAACGGTCCTGGTCCACGCCCCAGGCGCGGAGGGTTGGGACCTCCAAGTCAGCCGCCAGGTCGCGCACGATGGCGACGCCAGCCGCGGCTGCCGCATCGTCGTCGCGCTCGGTGGCGCCCAGGACGCGCGCGATGTGGGCGAAGCGCGGGATGTCGCCGCTGAGGCTGAACTCCATCACCTTGGGTAGCAGCATGGCGTTGGAGAGTCCGTGGGGTACGTGGAAATAGGCGCCAATTGGACGCGACATGCCGTGTACCAGGGCGACGGACGCGTTGTTGAAGGCCAGGCCAGCGTGGAGCGAGGCCACCAGCATTTCCTCGCGCGCCTCGGCGTCGTTCGGGTTGTGATAGGCCCTGGAAATGAAGCGCCCGATGCGGTCAACAGCGTCGATGGCGAGCGCGTCGGTGATGGGGAAACGGCGACGCGAGACGTACGCCTCAATGCCGTGCGTAAGGGCGTCCAGCCCGGTTGAAGCCGTGACTGACGCCGGCATGGTGAAGGTGGGCTCGGGATCGACGATCGCGACGGCGGGCACCAGGTGGGCGCTCATGAGCAGCATCTTGACGTCGCGATCCGGATCAGTAATCGCGACGCCGCGGGTGACTTCGCTGCCCGTACCGGCGGTGGTGGGAATGGCGATAACCGGCAGCCCGGGGGCTGGAATGCGTTCATAGCCTTCGTAGTCAGGTCCGCTGCCGGGGTTGGTGTGCAGCACGGCCGCCAGCTTGGCGGTATCGAGGGCGCTGCCGCCGCCGAAGCCGATCACGACATCGGCGTCAGCCGCGCGGATTGCGGCCAGGGCGGCGTCAACGTCGCGGGTCGTGGGTTCGCCGGTGAGTTCGGCCAGTATGTGGGTGGTGACGTCGGCGTCGGCGGCCAGCGCTTCGAGCCGGGGCGTCCACTCGGTACCACCCATTACCCGGTCGGTGATGATCGCGGCGCGCTCCGCACCCAGTTCGCGCAGCGCGGCCGGAAGCTGGTTGAGCGCACCGTGCCCGACGTGGATGACGGGCGGCGCGCGGAAGTCCCGGCCCTGCGCCTCAGCCATGGTCCGTGCCTGGTTGCCGGCCGTTAGTAGTCACGCCGCGAAGTCTCCTCGAAGCGGCCTTGCGGGCGGATAAAGCGCAGGTCCACATGACCCACCGGCCCGTTGCGGTGTTTGGCGATGTCGAGTTTGAGATCCACGGGACGGCCGATTGCCTCGTCGTCGCCGCGGTCGGGTTCGTGCAGAAACGCTACGAGATCGGCGTCCTGTTCGATCGACCCGCTCTCACGCAGGTCGGACAGCCGGGGCTTGGAATCCGGGCGCTGCTCAACGGCGCGGGAGAGTTGGGCGCAGGCGATGATGGGGATATTCAATTCACGCGCCAGCGCCTTGAGCGAGCGCGTGATCTCAGTGATTTCCTGCACGCGATTCTCGCGGTGGCCTGACGCGGTCATCAGCTGCAGGTAGTCCACGACCAGCAGCCCGATGTTGTGCTCCAGGTGCATGCGGCGGGCCTTGCCGCGCAGCTCGAGGATGCTGAGCGACGGCGAGTCGTCGATGAAGATGGGGTACTCGGCGACGTTGCCCATGGTGCGGACCACGCGCTGGAGCTGGTCGTCGTCCAGGTTGCCGTCGCGGATTCGCATTGCATCCATGCGCGCCTCGGTCCCAATCAGGCGCTGGACGATCTGCTCGGCCGGCATCTCCAAGGCAAAGAAGGCCACGGGCACATCGTTTTGCTTGGCTGCGTGCAGGCCGATGTTGAGTGAGAAGGCGGTCTTCCCTATACCAGGGCGGGCGGCCAGGATCACGAGGTCGGACCGCTGCAAGCCGCCGGTGAGCACGTCGAGGCCGCGGAAGCCGGTTGAGACCCCGGTGGGCGTGCCGCGGTGCTCGACCCGGAACATCAACTGGTCGCTGACCTCGTGAAGGATCTCGCGAATCGGAAGGATGTCGCGGGAATGCACCTCGTTGGCGATGCTGAAGATCAGGCTCTCGGCCTCGTCCAGCACCTCCTCGGGCGCGGCCTCGGGAGCGTAGGCCGAGGCCACCATGCGGGTAGCGCTTTGAATGATCTGCCGCAGGATGGAGGTCCGGCGCACGATGCCGGCGTAGTGCTCAACGTGGAACGGCGTAGGGACAGCGGAGGCCAGTTCGATGACGCGGTCTTCACCGCCCACGTCGACCAGCGTGCCGTCGCGGCCCAGTTGGTCGCAGAGGGTGATGTAGTCGGTCTTCTCGTTGCGCGAGGCCAATGTGGTGACGGCGGAAAAGATCGCCCGGTGAGCTTCGCGGTAGAAGTCGTCAGCGCTGATCTGTCCGGCGATACGGGTGATGGCCTCGGGGTCAATGAGCAGGCTGCCGAGCAGCGAGCGCTCGGCGTCGATGTTCTGCGGCGGCAGGCGGTCGGTCGCCGACGCCGTGGTGGCCATGGTCATGCCGGGCGACCGCTTGGCGGGGGTATCAGGATTTCAACTCGGAGCGTTCTGTTGGGTGGATGGGCATGGTTACGCAACCACGCGCTACTGAACAACGGACGCTGGGAACGGCGGCGGATGCATCCGGCAGTCCGACCACCAGGCTCAATCTATCCCCGTAATCCACAGTGACGGGCATCCACACGGGTTGTTCGTAACTCCAGCTTACGCCTGCCGGTTACAGCGACTTGCAACCGGGAGACAGCCGTTGCTGATTGGGGACGGCGTGATCGTTGGTCAGGAAGTTATCCACAGTACCCGCTGGGCACCAATCGTTACCGCTGGCAATTCCGGAATTCCTGGGCGAGTGGGGGTGGAGGGCTGGCGCTGTCCCTAGTGCCCGAGGTGAGTAACGCCGAGCTCGTCCGGCGCCGCAGCCTCTTCGTCTTCGGCGGCCGGTTCGGGCGCCGCTTCCTGTTCCAGGACATCCAGCATGACCGAAGCTTCCAAGCCGGCGGCCAGGCGAATCGGGACGAGGTAGCGCCCAAGCGAGCGGATCGGACTGTCGATCTGAATGAGGTGCCGATCGATCTCAACGCCGCGCTGTTCCAGCAGGGCGGCCGCCACGTCGCGGTTGGTGATCTGACCGTGCATGCGTCCCTGACCGCCAACCTGCACCTGGAGACTAAGCGTGATGCCCTGAATCATGTCCGCCAGATGCTGGGCGTCACGGCGCGCGTTCTCGTCGCGACGGTCTTGTAATTTAGCCTGGAATTGGGAGTCGTCCAGACGCTGCGTGCTGGCCGAGACGGCCAGGCGCCGGGGCAGCAGAAAGTTACGCGCATAGCCGGCGGTGACCGACTTTACGTCCCCGATATCCCCCAGATCGGGCACGGTTTCAAGCAATACCACCTGAACGTCAGCCATGAGTCACGCGCTCCCCGTCCACACAGTCACGCAGCGAGTTTAGCGGGCCGAATCGCTGAGCGAAGCGAAGAATTCCTTGTTGGTTGCCGTCCGCTTCATGCGGTCGAACATGAGTTCCGTTGAGTCATTGGAGTCGTGGGGATCAAGGGCGTTGAGCATGCGGCGAAGGGTCCAGAAGTACTTTAGCTCCTGGGCGTCCAGCATCAGTTCCACGCGCCGGGTGCCGGAACTGAGCACGTTGACAGCGGGGAAGGTACCGCGCTCGGCGAGCCGCCGGTCAAGCATCAGTTCCCAGTTACCGGTGCCCTTGAACTCTTCGTAGATGACTTCATCCATGCGGCTGCCGGTCTCGATGAGGCAGGAGGCGATGATGGTGAGGCTGCCGCCGCCGTCGATGTTGCGCGCGGCGCCGAAGAATCCCTTGGGCGGATACAGGGCCTGCGGATCGATTCCGCCGGAGAGGGTGCGGCCGCTGGAGGGCTGGACGAGGTTGTAGGCGCGGACGAGGCGGGTGACGCTATCGAGCAGGATCATCACGTCCTCGCCACTTTCGACCATGCGCTTGGCGCGGGCGGAGGTGAGTTCGGCGACGCGCGTGTGGCTGTGGGGTTGCTCGTCGAAGGTCGAGCTAATGACTTCGGCGCCGTCGACGCCGCGCTCCCAGTCGGTTACTTCCTCCGGCCGCTCCCCGATCAGCGCCACGATGACGCGCACATCGCTGTAGTTATTCACGACCGAACGCGCCAGGCGCTTCATTAACTCGGTCTTGCCGGCTTTCGGCGGCGAGAGCACCAAGCCGCGCTGCCCGCGCCCGATTGGCGCGATGATGTCCACGATGCGCGACGTGAGTTCGGCCCCCGAGTATTCGAGCACGAGCTGCTCGTTGGGAAAGATGGGAATCATGCGCTCGAACTTCGGTCGGGCGCGGGCGTTGTCCGGGGCCAGACCATTGACGGCCATTACCCGCACGAGGCCGTGATAGCGGTCGCCGTCGTGCGCCGGGCGCACGTGACCACTGACCAAGTCGCCGGTGCGCAGCTCAAAGCGCCGGATCTGCGATTGGGAAACGTAGACGTCGTCCGGCCCGGCCTCCCAGCCTGGGTTGCGGCGCAGGAAGCCGAAGCCCTCGTCCATCAGCTCGAGGTTGCCCTCAAGGAACATGGACCCGTCCTTCTCGGACCGGGCCTGGAGGACCATGTTGACGAGGGCGTCTTTGGTCAGGTCGGCGGCGCCGTTGACGTCGATCTCAAGCTCGCTGGCCAGGGTGCGCAAGTCCTCCATGGGCTTGGCTTCGAGCTCGGTCAACTCGCGGTCGGGGTCCGGCTGCATCTGGCGCGGGCGGCGCGGGGTGCGACGGCCACGGTTGGTGCGCCGCGGACGGCGATAGGCGCCCGAGCGTCCACTGGCCTCAGTCATTCGATCCTCCTACGCGTCGCGCCGGGCGTCGAAGCTCGGCTGGCGGTCGCGGTCGGGGCCGCAGTGTGTGCGAAGTCACAGGCTGTTTCTGGTATCGAGGCCCTGCCAAGCGGCATACAGAACCCACACGGAAAGGCGAAAATCTGGTGGGCAGGGCGGGTGAAGCGGCCGCTCAACTCAAGGCCGAGCAGCCAATATGCCTACGGCACCTACGCTAGCACCGGGGGATTTTGAGTGTCAAGCCTGGGCGGCGTCCGTGGTCAGGTGAATTTGCCGCGGGCGGAGATGGGCCAGACGTCTACGACTTCGTCGTCCTGGATGACGTAGAGGGTGTCGTGCAGGTTGAAGGTGGTGCAGCCGTGCCAGGGGGTGACCTTCAGGCGGTCGCCGGGTTGCAGGTCGGGGGCCTGGTCGTGCAGGGCCAGGCTGCCGTGTTCCTCGGAGAGGCTGAGCAGCTCCACGCCGGGCGGGTCTTCCACGCGGGCCAGGCCGCCGGGTTCCACGGCCATGGACTTGCGACCGATGTCCAGCACGGCGCGGCCGGGCGCGGGCCGGCTGATTACGCTGGACAGGATCCAGAACGCCTGCTCGAACACGTGGCCGACGTGCTGGCGGAAGTTGACATCCATAGTGACGTAGGTGCCGCATTGGAGTTCGGTCCAGCCGTCGATGGCGCTGGTGATGTCGAAGGTGTTGGTCCCGCCACCGGTGACTTCGCGGATTTCGAGACCGGCGGCCTGGCAGGCGGCCTTGGTCTTAATCACGGCGGCCAGCGAGGCGCGGGCGACGGCTTCGCGCTCGGCGCGGTCCACGATGCCGACGGCGTGGCCCTCGTAGCCCATCAGGCCCACGAGATCCAGACCGGGGGCGGCGTCCACCACCTGCGCCAAGGCCACGGCCGGGTCGCCCGGCAGCACGCCGCAGCGGTTCATGCCGACTTCGATCTCAATGACGATGCCAACGGTGACGTCGTTGGCCACGGCGGCCTGGGAGAGTTCGCGCACGTTGCGCGCATCGTCCACGGCGACTGTGACGCGAGCCTGGCGGGCGAGGGCGCAGAGCCGCGCGATTTTGATTGGTCCGACGACCTGGTTGGCGATCAGCACGTCGCCGACGCCGCCGGCCACCATGGCCTCGGCCTCGCCGACCTTGGCGCAGGTGACGCCGGGCGCGCCGGCCTCGATCTGCATGAGGGCGATGCCCGGCGTCTTGTGGTGCTTGACGTGGGGCCGCACGTGAACGGGCGTGCCGTCCAGATGGCGCTGCATGGTGTGGATGTTGCGCCGCACCAGGTCGAGGTCAATCATCGCCGCGGGCGTATCGATGTCGGCAAGCGTGCGTGGGGTAGAGGACATGTGGATCGACTCCTCGCTGTGCGGTCCGGTGGGCGCTCGCCTGCCAGACTGGACTAGCCGCCGCCGGGCGGCAACCCGTCCAGGGATCGTAGCCGTGCACGTAGGGACGCTGGAGGTCGGGTTGGCGGTTCACGCCGCCCGTTCCCTGAAGGACCGGCGGCGGACGGTGGAGTCGCTGAAGCGGCGTATCCGCAACACGTTCAACGCCGCCGTGGCCGACCTGGATGCCGACCCGATCCCGGGTAGGGCACGGGTTGGGGTGGCCTGCGTGGCCAACGATCCGCGCCGGCTGGACGCGCAGTTACGCGCGATCCTGGAGTTCATCGAGCGGGTGCACCTGGACCTGGAAGTGACCGATGACCAGATTGAGATCCTGTACCTGTAACGGTAGTGGGTCACTTTGAGTTGTGAGCCGCGAAGACCCCTCACCCTAACCCTCTCCCCCAGGAGAGACCGTTGCGTAACCCGGGGGCGGTTGCCCGGAAGACCCTCACCCCAACCCTCTCCCACGGGGAGAGGGAGCAAGAGCCGCCGCACCTTCGAGGACGCGGGGCGTTTTGCAAAGGTCTCAGGAGAGGGAAAAGATGACAGTTCGCTTCGTGGACAGGGATGCGATCAAAATGACCCACTACCACCTGTAACGGCGGCCTGGGCGACGGGCTAGACTAGGCGTGGACTCAGGTGGTGGTTCGGAGGTGTGACGGTGGCAATAGCTGCCTCGCCGCTTACCCGGCGAGGCTTTGGAGGTTTGCCGTTGCCGCTTGAAGCGCTTCTGGGAATCGTTGCTTTTGCCGGTCTCTTTATGATGTGGGCCGTTATTCCGGCCCGCCTTCGGAAGCGATAGCCCAGGCTTCTTCCCCGACGAAGGCACCGCACTGTTGCGAATTGGGCACTGATGGCCCAAACCCGCTCGATGACAACGAGCCAGGGTCGCCGCCGGATCACCCGAACCACCGCCTGCTCCGGAGCTTTGGTCAGCGGCCCGTCGTCCGTGACCAGCTGCCAGTCGCCACGCAAGCGATTCGTGGTCTAGCAAGTAGCCGCGATGGGATAGGAATCAGGCGAGCGGGCGGCGCCGCGGCGATGCCGAGGGAACCGTCCGCCTCATGAAGACTCAGTGATCGCGCGCTTTACATTCCCGTGAGGTTGCGCAGACCGGCGGGCATGCGGCCGGAACTGACCATCTGCATGACCTGGCGGGCCTGCCGAAACTGGTTGAGCAGCTGGTTGACTTCCTGAACGGAGGCGCCGCTGCCGCGGGCCACGCGGCGCCGACGGCTGCCGTTGAGGACGTCGGGATTGGCGCGCTCGCCGGGGGTCATCGAGAGGATGATGGCCTCGAAGCGCCCCACAACATCGCCGTCCAGGGCGGCCTGCACCTCGGCGCGGTTGGCCATGGCGCCCATGCCGGGCAGCATGCCCAGCACCTGGCTGAGCGGGCCCATCCGGCGTACCTGATTGAGTTGCTCCAGGAAGTCGTCCAATCCGAAGGTGGCCTTGCGGAGCTTGGTTTGCAGCTCCATGGCGCGCTCGACATCGACGACCTCTTCGGCGCGTTCCACCAGCGTGACCACGTCGCCCATGCCCAAGATGCGGGAAGCGATCCGGTCGGGATGGAAGACCTCCAGCGGCTCGATGCGCTCGCCGGTGCCGATGAACTTGAGCGGTATCCCGGTCACGGACCGAATCGAGAGGGCCGCTCCGCCGCGCGCATCGCCGTCCATCTTGGTCAGGATCAGGCCGGTCAACGGTGTGCGGGCGTGGAAGGCCTTGGCAACGTTGACGGCTTCCTGACCGGTGGTTGCATCGGCCACGAAGAGGGTCTCGACCGGCTGAACGGCGCGGCTGATCTGTTCGACTTCGTCCATCATCGCGACGTCCAGCTGTAGCCGGCCGGCGGTGTCCACAATCACGTGCGAATGGGCGTTGCTCACACCCAGTTCGAGCCCGCGCTTGGCAATCCGCAGCGGGCTGGCGTCCGTGCCCTGCTGGTGCACGGGCACGTCAATCTGCTTGCCGAGCGTTTGCAGCTGGGCAATCGCGGCCGGACGGTAGGTGTCGGCCGCCACCAGCAGCGGTCGCCCGCCGTTCTTGCGAAACGCCAGCGCCAGCTTGGCCGCGCTGGTGGTCTTTCCCGATCCCTGCAGCCCGACCATCAGAACGACTGACGGGGGCCGCGGCGCCGTGGCCAGGCGCGCGGTCTCGCCGCCGAGCAGTTCAACCAGGTTGTCATGCACGATCTTGGTGACCTGCTGGGCTGGGGTGACGCTGTGGGTGACCTCGCGGCCCACCGCGCGCTCGCGCACCGAGGCCACGAAGTCGCGCGCCACCCGGAAGTTGACGTCGGCTTCCAGCAGGGCCATGCGGACTTCGCGCAGGGCGGCGTCCACGTCCTGCTCGCCCAGGCGGCCGCGTCGGCCGAGGTTGCCAAATACGGCGGAGAGCCGCTCGGTCAGGCTTTCAAACATGGGGTGTTGGGGCGGTGTACAGGCATTCGTCGATTGTACGGAGCGCGGGTAGCAGGCCAGAGCACCGCGAGGTTTCGTAGCATAGGCAGCGTTGGAGGCCGGTCCGCACGGGGCATTCGTCTAGCGGCCCAGGACACCGCCCTCTCAAGGCGGAGATCGCGGGTTCGAATCCCGCATGCCCTACCAAAGCGCTCTGCAGCGAGCCGCCCTGGTGCTCGTCCGAGCCAGCAGAGTCGTCTCCGGCGAGCAGGGTCGAGCAGTTCGAGGCCCTCGATGCCCGAGTCCCGTCATGTGGGGTCACCAAGGTCGGGACTTCCAATCCCAGCCCCGTGCCGGTGTCTCGGCGCGCCGGCAGGAGGCCGGTCCGCCGCCGGGTTTCCTCGTATGGGAAGCATCGGAAGCCGGTCAGTTCGGTGACGGGACAGCCTAGTCGCCGAGGCCGAAGCTGCCAGGCCAGTCTTCCGGCAGCCCAAGCACATTCCTGACTAAACGACTTCCCTTGTACCGCCGGAGTTGCCCGTCCGCCTCCGCGGCGTAGCCCAGGGCCCGCAGCTCCCGCGGCACGCGGTCGTTCACGTACGGATTCAGGTAGAGGCAGGCAGAAACGTTCGCGACGGTCCATGGAGCGAGATCGTGAAACATCATCAGGGCGCTCAACTTAGGGTAGCGACTGCGGCGCTTCGTATTGTCAAACCAAAGCGCCTTCCCGGTGTGTATGATCCCCGCCGGTGTCAGATCGTCGCCATCCTCGCTACGTCGGAGGCGAAGCGTCGGGTGGCCGAACAACGCAGCCTCCTCGTGCGGTTCGGCACCGGCGCTGGGGATGTTCACCGCGACGACCAGCGGATGGTCGAGATTCTTGTACTTGCGGGCCTTCTTCGAGACCGCCTTGTATATCTCCTCGCCAATGATCCCGCTCCGTCCCTCCGATTCGCAGCCCACAATCACGCTGTCGCCTCCCGACCGTGGCACTGCTTCCAACGTAAGGACCCAATCGCCGTACTCGTGATCGACCTGCACGTCAATCGTGCCGACGTTGCCCCAGCTGATCGTCTGCCGGTCCAGTCCGTTCAGCCATTGGCAGATTCTCCCTGTGATAGGTCTGAGCTTCGGTTCTTGGCTCAAGGTTCCGCTGCTTCGCACGTATAACCCAAGCTCCGGCGGATCCAGCGGAGATTAGGCAGTCGGATTTTCTCGAAACCCTCGGCTGGATTCCCTAAGTTCGTGTCGGGTCGAAGTCGATACACACTTCGCAGACCGACTTCGGTACCAACCCCCAGCGAATCAGGTAGTTGAACACGAAGCAGCCAGCGCAGAAACCCAGAAATGCCTCAAGCGCGGCGAATACGGTCAGCACGGCCAGAACGGCACCTGCCGCCACCGACAATTCTGCAACGAAGTACAACAGCAGCGCAGTCATTGAGAAGACGAGCCCCACCGTTTGCGCAAAGCGCTTGGGCGGCCCTGGAACTAGCTTCGGTCTAGCTAGTCGCGGCGCTATCACCCTGGTCGACAACTGCCCCATCGGGCTCAACGTAGGTCCGGTGGCTACTCTGGCCAGAAAGCCATAGGCGAGGAGGAGTATCAACCACCACTGATCGGTCAGTAATATCGTAAGGGATAGGGCCACGACCATTCCAGCTACGATCCTGGCGGCAACCTCATTGACGGGATTGGGGAAGCTGAACATTTCAAGAAGACGCAATAGAACCCGTTGGATAATACGCTGAGTTAACATTGATCCAGGCTCGCCTCGACTAGAAAGCAAACTCTCCACATATCGGAGGATATCCTATCACTGCCGACTTCCTGTGCCGTGGCAAGTATACGGGTGCTCCATCGGACAGTGAGAGGCACTTTCCCCATTGGCCTGTCCGGTAGCGAGTAGCCAGCTTCCTGTTGTCGGTCGCAATGAGGGACCCGGCGGGACGGTCGGCTTGATGCCTACGGACTGCTGGCGCGCACCCAGATGGGTGAGGCGTAGGCCACGGCGGGGGTGGCATGGGGCAGCGCCGGCTGGGCAGCCAGGCGCACGTAGTAGTAGCTGCGGCTGCGCGGATTGCCGCGGTCGGTCCAGGTCCAGTCCAGGCTGGGCGTGTCCACGGACTCCCGATGCGCCAGTGTGCCGTTGCGGTAGACCTCGATGTCCCGGAGCGGTTGGGCGGACTCGGCGATCACGCGCAGCACCGGGTCGCCCTGTACGTCACCTTCGGCGCCCATCGGGATCCCGGAGACCTCTGTGTGCAGCAGGATCTTGGCCGACGCCGCCACGGTGCGACGATTCCAGATCGCGTCGAATATGGCCTCGCGGGTTGGCGCGGTGGCCCACACCCCGGTCATGCAGTACGCGAAGTGCCAATGCCGCGCGTGGTCGGTTGCGCCGATAAAGCCGACTTTCGCGCCCTCCCGCAGGAAGGTCTCGATCCATTCCCGCTGGTCGCCGCGGCTCTGGATGATCTCCATGCAGGGCTCCCAGGTGGCGCGATAGCCCTCGTAGACGTCCGGTTGCCGGTGGCCCTGGAAGTGGCGGGCGGCCAGCACCTCGCCGGCGGGCATACGCGAGTCCCAGCGCTCCATGAGATCCTCGAGGCTGGGCGACATCAGGGTCAGCGCCCGTAGCTCCTCGCCCAACTGCTGATCGCGGTAGAAGATGTTGGTGTGGCCGGGGTTGTTCCCCCACTCGAAGCCGAACATGGGTTCGAACCGGCCGTCGCTGGTGAAGGCCGCCACGGTCTCCTCGACCCGCCGCCACTCGTTGTAGCTCATGTACTCCAGGTGCTCCGTGAGCGCCCACCAGTCCATGCGGTTGTGATCAATGGCCCAGCGGAAGTGCTGCACGGGCGTCCCGTCGTTCGGCGACATGCACTTGGAGAGATGCGAGTGCCGGTGCATGTCCCCCCAGAAGAGGTGATAGGTCTGGTCGCCCACGGTTAGCGTGCGGCCGTCCCGGCGAGCCTCTGGGTTGTCGGTACGCGATCCCTCGTAGCGCGCGAACTCAACCCGCACGGGCGGCGCAACGGCGGCGGCCGACGGCGCCAGCGTCAGTATTTCAATGCGCTCTCGATCCACGGGTGCGCTGCCGGCGCGCAGCCTGGGCAGACCGGCGTCCATACGCTCCCGCGTATGCATCGGGATGTATTCGGTCGCGTTCTGGGCCACCATGCGCCGGTCGTCGTCCAGCGCCGCCACGCCGTAGCGGGTATCCGGCATGCCCTGGAACGGACTCACGATCTCCGGGTCGGACCAGGACGAGCCAGCGTAGACGATGCGTTCGAGCCGCCAGCCAAAGTCCTTCTGGTGGGAGCTGCGGAAGCGTTGAAAAAACAGCTCGATCCCATCACGCCCCGCAACGAGACGCGGCGACACGGGGACGATGAATTCGGGCGACAGGCTGTACGTGAAGCTCTCGATCGGAATCGGCGCCTGACCGTGGGTCCACGGGCTTTGGGCCAGGTAGGTCTGGCCGCTGGGGTCAATGGCGGCCAGCACCAGTTGGCGGGTTGTGTTGAAGCGGTGATCGTCGCCCCAGGGCGGCGATTGCTCCCACGCCAGCCAGGCTGTGTCGTCGGCATCGACCGCGACGTCCACATCCATGGCCAGCAGCGGCAGATTGCTGACCTGGATTGCGGTGCCAAGCGCCCCGTCTGGCTCGATGCGCCGGGCGAAGACCTGGAAGTGGTGCCCCGTCCAGGCGTCCCAAGCCAGCCACACGCCATGACCGGCCGACGCGCGTAACGCCGGCCGCCAGGCCGACTGGCCGGCAACCGAGACGACCATCGGGGGCGTCCACCCGCCCGGCAGCCGACGGCTCACCACCACGACGCACGTGTCGCCCGCGAACGCCTGCCAGGCGACCCAGGGTTGTCCGTCCGTGTCGATTGCCGCGGTCGGCCGGGTAAGCGAGGCGGGCGCGAACGCCACCGTTTCGGCCTCCGCGCCGGTCCAGGCCCGCACGACGAAGCGGCCGTCAAGGCGCTCGCCCCAGGCCACGAGGCGTTGATCGCCAAACGCGGCCACGGCGGGGTCCTGAATCGCGGTAGGGCTTTCCGTGAGTTGGACTGGATCGAGGTCAGCGCCGGCCAGCTGGCCCGCGTAGACCCGAAAGCGCCCGGTTCCCAGGCGAGCCATGAACTCGCGTTCGTCGTGCCCTGGCGCGAACTGCCAGTGCCCGCCCGGGTGCGACGTGCGCAGTCCGAAGAGCGCCTCTTCGCCCCAGCCGCTCCCGGCCCAGGCGCCGAAGACGCCGCCGTCCGGGTCCGGCGCCACGTCGCAGGCGTAGGCACCTTGCAGCACGGTGGGGGTGTCAGGCCAGATGTCTGTCGTCATCGCGCCTTCTCCTTGTTGCCGAACGGCGCCGGAGGCTCGCCTTCGCCAGCCTAGCGCGGTGCCTGCGAGAGACTCGAACCCCGGCGTGGCGCCGCGCCCATCTCTCCCGAGCGTCTACCCCAGATCAACCCGGGTTAGGCTTGACGATGCGCAGGCTGGAACAGCGGCTTTTTGGAAGTACCGGCGAGCGGGTAACCGCCCTTAGCCTGGGTGGCTGTGGTCTGCCGCGAGTGTCCTTCGCCGACGGCGTGGCAACGGTCCACCGTGCGTTGGAACTCGGGATCAACTACTTCGACACGGCGCCGCTCTACAGCCGCGGGGTCGCGCAGGCGATTCTCGGCGTCGCCCTGGAAGGACGCAGGGCGCCGCACCTGGTGTCGACCAAGCTGGGCCACCTGGCGCAGCCGAGCCGGTACCGCTCGCCCGACGCGTTGCACACCCAGCTTGAGGAAAACCTGCGGGTCCTGCGCCGCGAGAGCGTGGACGTGCTCCTGATTCACGAAGCGGACTATCACTACTGGTGGTCCGACGAACCGAGCGACAGCCTGTTCGTCGACCTGGAGACCGAGCCCGACGTTGCGAACGCGCCGGTGATGCAGGTGCTCCGGGAGGCGCAAGCCGCGGGCCGCTGCCGATACATTGGCATCACCGGAAACAACCCCAACCACCTGGCGCACATCCTGCGCGCGGCAGGCGAAGCCGCGGTGGATGTTTGCCTGAGCGCGCTCGCCTACGGCTTGATCGACCGCCACATCCGTGGCCAGCTACTGGCGGTTGCCGGAGAACTCGGTACTGCAATTGCGCTGGGCGGGGTATTTAGGCGTGGTCAGCTGGTGACGATCCGCCCGGAGTGGCTCCAGACACCGCCAGTCTGGCCGAGCGGGATGACGCCCGAGGAACAGCGCCGCGTGCTGCGTCTGGTTGAGTTGCAACGGGAGAACCAGCTGTCACTGGTCACGCTGACCCTGCGATACCTGGTGGCCGACCCAAGCATTGCCACCATCCTGGTCGGGGCGGCAACTCCGGCTGAGATCGAGGAAAGCGTGGCGGCCGTCCAGGCTGGACCGCTGGCGCCCGACCTGCATCAGGCCGTGGAGGCACTGGGCCTGCCGTAACGGCGCGGCGGCTTAGGACTCCTGAGTCTTCACCCACACCGGCGAGGCATAGGCCACGGCCGGGGTGGCCAGCGGATGGGTCGTCTGGGCGGTCAGCTTGACGTAGTAGTAGCTCTGGCTGCGCGGGTTGCCGCGGTCCGTCCAGGTCCAGTCGAGGCTGGACGTATCCACGGTTTCCCGGTGCGCCAGCGAGCCGTTGCGGTAGACCTCGATCTCTCGGAGCGGCTGGGCGCATTCGGCGATCACTCGCAGCTGGGGATCGTCCTGAACTTCACCCTCAGCGCCCATTGGGATCCCGGAAACCTCCGTATGCAGCAGGATCTTGGCCGAAGCACCCACGGTTCGACGGCTCCAAATGGCCTCGAAGATCGCCTCGCGGGTTGGCTCGGTGGCCCAGACGCCGGTCATGCAATAGGCGAAATGCCAGTAGCGCGCGTGGTCGGTGGCACCGATAAAACCGATCCTTGCGCCCTCGCGCAGGAACGTTTCAATCCACTCCCGCTGGTCGCCGCGGCATTGCATGATCTCCATGCAGGGCTCCCAGGTGGGCCGAAAGCCTTCGAAGACATCCGACTGCCGGTGACCGTGATAATGACGGGCGGCCAGCACCTCGCCGGCGGGCATCCGGGCGTCCCAGCGCTCCATCAGGTCCTCGAGGCTGGGCGACATGAGGGCCAACGCACGTAGCTCTTCGCCCAGCTGCTGATCGCGGTAGAAGATGTTGGTGTGGCCGGGATTGTCGCCCCATTCGAAGCCGAAGAGCGGCTCAAACCTGCCGTCGTTCGTGAAGGCCGCTACGGTCTCCTCGACCCGTCGCCACTCGTTGTAGCTCATGTACTCCAGGTGCTCCGTGAGCGCCCAGAAGTCCATGCGGTTGTGGTCGATCGCCCAGCGAAAGTTCTGCACCGGCGTTCCGTCGTTTGCCGCCAGGCACTTCGAGAGGTGCGAGTGCCGGTGCATGTCGCCCCGGTAGAGGTGATAGGTCTGGTCGCCCACGGTGATCGTGCGGCCGTCCCGGCGAATCCGCGGGCTTTCCGCGCGCACGCCTTCGTAGCGTGGGAACTCCACCCGCAGCGGCGGCTCAGTGGCGGAGTCAGGCGGATCCAGCGTTACAACTTCGATTCGCTCACGAGCCACGGGCCCGGCGGCGGGATGCAGAAACGGCAGACCAAGCCCCCAGCGCTCGATCGTCTGCATTGGAGCAAATTCGGTGGCGTTGTGCGCCACGACCCGCCGGTCGTCGCGCAGCGCCGCCACGCCGTAGCGCGTGTCCGGCGTTCCCTCGAAGGGGCTCACCGTCTCGGGGGCGGACCAGGACGACCCGGAATAGACCATGCGTTCGAGTCGCCAGCCGAACTCCGAGTAGTGGCGGCTTCGGAAACGCTGAAAGAACAGCTCGATGCCGTGACGGCCGGCAACCAGACGCGGCGACACGGGCACGATGTACTCGGCCGACTGGATGTGCGTATAGGTCTCGATCGGGATCGGCGCCTGACCGGCCTGCCACGGGCTCTGGGCGAGGAAGGTCTGACCGCTGGCATCAACGGCCGCCAGTACGAGTTGGCGCGTGGCGTTGAAACGATGGTCCGAGCCCCACGGCGGCGCTTGCTCCCAGGCAATCCAGGCCGTGTCGTCCGCATCCACCGCGATATCCGCGTCCATGGCCAGGAGCGGAAGGTCGCTGATCTGAATTGCCGGGCCGAGGGTTCCGTCCGGCGCAATGCGCCGGGCAAACACGTGAAAGTGGTGACCGGTCCAGGCGTCCCAGGCCAGCCACACCCCGTGACCGGCTGACGCGCATAAGGCCGGCCGCCAGGCCGATTGGCCCGGCACGGAAGCCACCACGGGCGGCGTCCAGCCGGCCGATTGGCGGCGGCTCACCACGACCGCGCAGCCATCGCCGTCAAAGGCTTGCCAGGCGACCCACGGCTGCCCGTCCGTGTCGATGGCCGCGGCCGGCCGGGTCAGCGAAGCCGGCGTGGACGCCACGGTTTCAGCCTCGGCTCCGGTCCAGGCTCGCGCCACGAAGCGGTTGTCGATGCGTTCGCCCCAGGCCACGAGGCGTCGATCGCCGTAGGCGGCGACTGCCGGGTCTTGAATGACGGTCGGGCTCTCGGTCAACTCGACCGGCTCGAGGTCATCTCCGGCCAACTGTCCCGCGTACACGCGATATCGAGCGGCACCAAGACGCGCCATGAAGTCGCGCTCGTCGTGACTGGGCGCGAGCTGCCACCCTCCACCCCGTTGGTTGGAGCGCGCAGCGAACAGCGCCTCCTCGGCCCAGTCGCTCGCGGCCCAGGCGCCAAAGGCCCGCCCGTCGGCGTCCGGCGCCAGGTCGCAGGCGTAGGCGCCCTGCAAGACGGCGGGGGTCTCCGACCAGTGGCCCTTCGACATCGCGTCTACGCCTCTCATCCGAACGGCGCCCGTTGTTTGGCGTCCGCAGCGTAGCGCGGGGGCTGATCAGGCCTCGAACGGGTCCGGGATCGGTGTGCGGTCGTGACGGATCGAGGCTTCCAGACCAGTGAGCACCGGTGAGGCGATGTAATAGCGGCCTCGCCGCTGCCCCCGCGCCTCCAGCAGATCAGCGGCCGCCAGTGCCTGTAGATCGCGGCCGGCCACAACCTGACTCACCTCGGCCAGTTCGCGGTAGACCGCGTTCCGAATTCGGAATCCCTGCGCGGCGTCGAACAGGGCAGGGATCGATCGCTCTGGCAGCCTGTGTCGCTCAATCTCCCGCTGCAGCAGGTCCCAGCGGTGCTCGGCCTCGGCGGCGCGACGCCGCAGCGTTTGTATCTGTTGGTAGTGCGCGGTCAAAGCGAATCGGACCCACGGTCGAGCGTCGCGCCGCGGCTGCCAAGCGCCTCCTCCAACCTCGGCCAACACCGCGTCACAGGCATTGGTGTTGCGTCCCAGGTATTCCTCGATGCTCGCAAACGCCGGGGCGAGCACGCCCGCACGCGCCAGCACCAGGGTCTGAAGCGCGCGGGCCATCCGGCCGTTGCCGTCCCGGAAGGAATGG
Organism: Chloroflexota bacterium; assembly: GCA_965263175.1. Taxonomy (GTDB): domain Bacteria; phylum Chloroflexota; class UBA11872; order UBA11872; family UBA11872; genus UBA11872. The sequence continues at coordinate 396,928 of OZ253587.1, read as the reverse complement.
ATCATGACCAGGTTGAGATGCGCCATTGCCGCGTGCACCACTGCCGGTGTGCCTTCATCCGGCTTGCGAAGTTCCTCAACAAGTTCGGCCACCAGATCGGGAACTTCCAGCGCCTCAGGCGCCTCGTACACGAGCGTCTGCGTCCGCTCGTCTCGCACGTACACGGGTCCGGGCCGCCAACGACCCGGGCCGCTGCGCAGGTCGTCCTTGGTCATCATGAAGTGCAGGCTCTTGAGCAGCGACGCGTCGTAGCGAAAGCTCGGATCGTCCGCCAACTGCAGGATGAACGTCAGGGCTTCCCGATAGCCCTGGATCGCCCGCCAGACGCGTGGGGGCGTGTCCATCGGGTCCACGCCGGCTACGGCGGCCACGGCGTCATCCAGCGTGACGTTCAGGCCTTCGATGCTGTTGGACCCTTGAATTGCCCGCGCGGCCGCGACACGCCGCAGCATCCCGCTCCAGCGCCGTTCCGGGGTGACCTGACTGCGCAGCGCCGCGCGCAACGTGTCCAGACGTGCACAGACGTCGAGCTCGCGCTCGTCAAGCGCTGGAGCTTTGAACAGCATGTCGAGTAGTTTCTTGGACTACAACGCCGAGTCTGATAATAAACGACTAGATTGCGTATGCAATATGACTATCCGACATCAGGCCGCGAGAGCAGCGAACCATACGGAGACCGGCAACCTGGCATCGCGGCGCGCACGTCAAACCGGATGGCCAAGCGACCAGAAGGCGATCGACGGCTGGCTGGCGAGCTTGTGGGGCGGCTCGCGCCAGCGCGGTGTAACGTATTTGGGCAGGATGTGCGACGAGGCTGGTGAATGGGCAGGCAGACAGACAGGGCGGTCGAAGCGTGACTCCCCGCCGCATTGGCATCCTCACCGCCGGCGGCGACAGTCCCGGCCTCAACGCGGCCATTCGCGCGGTGGGCAAGTCCGCCATCGGGCGCTACGGCATGCGGGTTGTGGGGATTCGCGACGGGTTCCGCGGCCTGGTGGAGAACCGGGTGGTGGAGCTGGATTCGGAGTCGCTGGCCGGGATTCTGACCCGCGGCGGCACGATCCTGGGCACCAGCCGCGACAAGCCGCACAAACTTCGGGTCGGCGATCAGGTCATCGACATGACGGCCCGCGCCTGCGAGAACTACGCGAATCTGCATCTGGACGCGCTGGTGTGCCTGGGCGGCGGCGGCACCCACTCCAGCGCCCTTAGGCTGCTGAACGCCGGACTGAACATCGTCACGTTGCCGAAGACGATCGACAACGACATTGCGCATACCGACACGACCATCGGTTTCGACACGGCGCTGTCGATCGCGACCGAGGCCATCGACCGGCTGCACAGCACGGCCCACAGTCACCACCGCATCATCGTGGTGCAAATCATGGGGCATAACACGGGCTGGCTGACCCTGGGCGCGGGTCTGGCCAGCGGCGCCGACGTGGTGTTGCTGCCCGAACTGCCCTACGACGTGGAATACGTGGCGGAATCCATCCGTCAGCGCAGCCTGGGCGGGCACGGGTTCAGCATCGTGGCAGTGGCGGAGCGCGCGCAGCCGCGGAATCCGGCGGACCTGGGGTTGCCCGACGCGGCCTCCGACGACAGCCTTGCGTTCGAGTTCGCCGGATCCACCTTGGCGCTGACGCGCCGCCTGGAAGTGCTGACACGCCTGGAAGCGCGCCTGACCATTCTTGGGTACGTGCAGCGCGGTGGGACGCCCACGGCCGCTGACCGTTTGCTGGCGACTCGGCTGGGGACGGCCGGGGCCGACGCGGTGGCCGCCGGCGCCAGGGGTGTGATGGTGGCGGCTCGCGGCGAAGGCACCGCGCTGGTGGACGTGGCAGCCGTGGCCGGCCAGCGCAAGACGGTGCCCCTGGACCACCCCTGGATGCTGGCCGCGCGAGACACGGGCCTGTGCCTGGGAGCGCCGCTGGGCTAGAACTGCGCTCAGGCGCCACTCGGTATCGTTAGCGGGGCGGCGCCGTCCCATGGCCCCGTAGCTCAGTGGATAGAGCAGTGGTTTCCTAAACCATGCGCCCCGGTTCGAGTCCGGGCGGGGCTACCCAGACGCATTGCGGGCAGCGGGGACTTGGAGACAGCGCCCGGGCAGCCAGACCGGTGCTTTGGCGCTTCTCCGGCATCATGCAACCGGGCACCTGTGATCGTGCGTTGCAAGTGGAAGGGGTGAGCATGGCCGTGCATACCGTTGGCATCCTGAGTCCGGGCGAGATGGGCGCGGGCGTCGGTGGCGCGCTTCGAGCAAGCGGTCTTTCGGTTCTCACCTGCCTGGCCGGGCGCAGCCCCGCCACGCACGAGCGGGCGCAGAACGCCGGGCTTGAAGCCGTGCCCGACCTGGCCACGCTGGTCGAGCGCTGCGACCTGGTCCTGTCGATTTTGGTGCCGGCGCACGCGCGCGGTCTGGCCGGCGAGCTAGGTGACGCGGCGCGCGCGGCCGGCGCGGCCACCGTGCTGGCCGATTGCAACGCGATCGCGCCGCAGACCATGCAGGCCATTGAAGCCGACCTGGCGGGCAGCGGCGTAACCCTGGTTGATGGCGGAATCGTGGGTGGGCCTCCCCGCAACGGCCAGGGCCCCCGCGTCTACGCCTCCGGAGAAGCGGCGCACCTGCTGGGCGAGCTCGACGGACGCGGGATCGACGTGGTCGACGTTGGTCCGGAAATCGGCAAGGCCTCGGCCGTGAAGATGTGCTACGCGGCCATGACCAAGGGAACCACCGCCCTGCGCACGGCGCTGCTGGTTGCCGCGCGGCGGCTGGACGTGTACGACGAACTGATCGCCGAGATGGAGCACAGCCAGGCCGCCGCCCTTGGCGCCGCGCAGCAGGCCATGCGACGCCTGCCGAACGTGGCCTATCGCTGGATCGGTGAAATGGAGGAGATTGCCCAGACCTTCGAGCACGTAGGCGTCACGCCCGATTTCCACACCGGCGCGGCACAGGTGTTCCGCGAGGTGGATGCCGCGTTCGGCCGCGATGCCGACCTTTCCGACCTTTCCGACGCTGTCGGCCGCCTGGCCGAGACAATCGATTCGGGATAGGGCGAGGTAGCTGGACCGAATTGGGAGACTCGAGGCTATGCTGAGTGAGCCGCTTGCCTGGGGAGGCGCCGACCAGTGAACTTGAAGAACGTCGTCACGCTGGCCGTGCGCCTGGTGGCGCTTGCGCTGGTCGTTGGGATCGTGCCGCTCGTGGCCGCCTGCGGTGAAGCGCAGGACGGCGGCGCGAGCGTCCGGGATCCTGAGGTCAGCGGCGCCAAGCTGGCCGCATTCAGGCAGCCCGTCCCCGATAGCGCGGCGGGCCAGCCGGCGCCGGAGGTGCGCGGCACCTCGTTTGACGGTACGGCCGTGTCGATCACCAACGACGGACGCACGAAGGCGCTGGTGTTCCTGGCGCACTGGTGACCGCACTGCCAGGCCGAGGTACCTGTCGTGCAGGCCTTGGTGGACGCCGGGGGCGTTCCAGAACAGATTGATCTCTACGCCGTTGCCACAGGCATCGACGCCGGGCGACCGAACTATCCACCCGAGGCGTGGCTGGAACGCGAAGGCTGGACCGCGCCGGTTGTGGTGGACACCAAGGACGAAATAGCCGACGCCTTTGGCTTGCGCGGCTACCCGTACTGGGTCTTCGTCAACTCCGACGGCACGACATCACTGCGCGTTGGTGGACGGATCTCGGTCGAGGAGTTGACCGCAATCCTCCAGCAGCTTCGCTAGCCGACAAGCCCGGCGGGCGGAGGTTCTGATTCTGGCCCAGGCCGTGTGATGTCGCACGCCACACGCATCGGGCGCTGGGCCAGCGCGACACCGCACGTGTCGGGTGGCGGCCTCGGATTGCCCGCGGGCGAACTGCCGGGTACGGTTTCTTGCGTACCTGTGTATGCGAGGGCTGGCCGATGGTGCGCTGGGGAATCGTGGGCTTGGGAGACATTGCGGCCAGGGCCGTGGCGCCCGCCATTCAGGCCCACGCGGGCAGCGAACTCATAGCCATCTGCCGCCGCAACCCGCAGCTTCTGGACAAATACGCCCGGGAGTTCGAGGTCTCGAACGCGTATACCAGCTACGACGACATGCTGGCCGCGGGCGGACTGGACGCCGTGTACGTGGCGTCGCCGGTGAACCTGCACGGCCCGCAGACCCTGTCAGCGCTGGAACGCGGCATGCATGTGCTGGTGGAAAAGCCCATGGCCATGAACGCGACGGAAGCGGCGCGGATGGTGGAGACGGCCGACCGCGCCGGATTGCAACTGGGCATCGCCTTCTATCACCGCTTCTATCCGATCAACCTACGAGTGCGCGAGATCGTGCAGTCGGGTGAACTGGGCGAGTTGATCGCGCTGCACGCCAACACCTCGGGCCCGTTCACCATGACGCCGGACGACCCCAAGTACTGGCGCGTCGACCGCGCGCAGAGCGGCGGCGGGCCGCTGATGGACCTGGGCAGCCACCGGCTGGACATCTTCTACAGCCTGGCCGGGACGGCCGCGCGGGTGGCCGCGTTCAGCGACCAACGCGTAATCCCGGGCGACGTGGAAGACACGACCTCGGTGATCGTCCAGTACCACTCCGGCGTCCAGGCCACCATTTCGGCCCTCTGGTCCATCAACCCGGCGCGCGGGGACTACGAGGTGTGGTGCACGGACGGTCACATCAACGTGCCCTTCGCGCGCGGCGAGGAGTTCACGATCGAGCGGCCCGACCGCTCGGAGACGATCACCCTGGCCGAGCACGAACTACACGACCTGGCGCTGATTGACGACTTTGTGCAGGGCGTCAACGGCGGAACGCCTGTGCTGACCGGTGCGGGCGGGCTGGAGGTGCAGCGCGTGATCGACGCCGCCTACGCCTCGGCGGCCGAAGGCCGCGTGGTTACGCTCTAGCCCGAGCTGCCACTGCCGCTTCCCGCACCAGGAACCATACTTGGCACGCGCGTGGAACCAGTAGTGGGCCAGTTGCAGCAGTTAGCGTCGCCAGGCTCTATGAACGCCGCGCCGCACTGTCGAAAGATCTAGGTAGCGTTGCCGAAACTTCGCAGCCCACGACGACAGTTCCTCCTGTGCGCAGAGCCTCGCTACAAGATCGTCATACGTTGCGAACCTCACCAACGATTTCGGGCTATGAAGTTCACGCTCGAGACCATTGACTGCCGCCGCAACACTCTCATTTTCAGCGCTCGATAGCACCACCAAGTGTCCATCGTCAAATTCGTGAGTCGATCGCAGGCTGCACACAAGCAGCGCGTTCCGCCAGAGTTGGTTCGTCGGCGCTTCAGCTAGGCGAGACTCAGCTCCATACCTGAACCCTGAAGCGGAGTCCCGCGTGACAGCAGTGTAGCGAGGCGACGTATAAATTCTTTCTTCGTCGAAAGGATTCTCAGTGTATTTTGTCTCGACGCCGAGGAATGCGTGCCGACCTTCAGCATTTCTGTATCGAATGAACGTATCGAATGCTGTCCTGTCTCGAAGGTGCAGATAAGGATCCGGTGCCCATTCGACTTTGATTTCGAGAATATCGTCAATGTCAAGGTTTAGAGTCGCCGTGAGGCCCCGCGCCGCCGCTACTGGGTGCCTACGCAGGGCACCAAATAAATTGAAGCAGAGAGGCATGCTCGAGAGCATGTTGCGCTTGAGCCGGTCACTATCTATCGTTCCCGGCCTAGCCATCCGCTCATAAGCGTACGCCGCGATATCGTCGTCAAGGAAATTAAGGCCGGGATTGCGGTCCACTTCGTCCTCGGGAAGCACATTGCCGCGCGCAATACCGTACCTGTCTATTCCGGGAGGCACGTCCAGAACCTTCTCGCGGTACCATGACTGCAAACGACGGTATTGGGCCTGCCACGGCAAGTCTCTAGAAACCTCAAGCGACAGGTCGTCCCATGCAGGGTGAATCACAGCATGCACATCCAAGGATCGAACACGGCCAAAGCCTACATTATACAAGCTCGTCCAACTACCCTAGAACGCTCGCTCCCAATCGTGTAACGCCTCTATCGGCAGGATAGGCAGCAGTCTCATGCTACAGATCAAACGCATCGTTTCTTCCGGCGTCCCAAGGTCGTCGGCACCAGCGGAGCCGCGGACTGACCGACTGGGCGGGCTACATGCGCGAGCGGTACCAGCTTTAAGGAGCTACGTATGCCAACAACGCAGCCTTATGACCGCGCGCCCTCGCCCGAATTGCAACAACTGCTGCGGCGAGGAGGCTTCCTGGAATCGTTGCTCTCCTTGGTCAACGAGAACACCGCCGGTGTTGGCCTGGACGTGCATTTGCGGCGCAATGACGAAGTTCACGTCTACTGCGGAATGACGCGGTTAATTACCGCTCAGGCGCTCTGGGGCGGAAACGTGAAGCTGACGGCGCATCGGACCTACACCTCGCAGCCATGCGCGAAAGGTCTCTTCAGAACGTGGCGCGCCGGCGAGCCGGGGTTCGGCCAAGCGCTCACCACCTATCTGCGCGGCGTAACGGTTGGTCCCAGGTGGACCAAAGCCGAAGGCGCGATCCAGATGCAGTGGTCGCGGGTGCGGGAACCCTGGGTTCCGGTCGACCGCGAGGTGGTTCTGGAACGTCAGGCGCAAGCTACGGCGTTTCCTGAGGTCAGGTCGGCGCTTGCGGACTTAAAGACCATCGCTACGAGCAACAAGTGGGAAGCACCAAAGGCCGGGAGCGTCGAACTCGATCAACTCGCGGTTGACTCGCGCGGGCGCTTGGTGCTCATCGAACTCAAAGACGCGTCCAAGCGAACCGGCGATGTGTACTATGCGTCCTTCCAACTCTTGCAGTACGTCTGGGTCTGGTACGACGCGCTGGACGCGGTGCGCGACGGCGTGCAGGCGCTGATCGACGCGCGCGTTGATGTGGGGTTGACGCCGCGCGTCCCCAGGCTTAGCGGCGGCCTTCGGCCGGTGATTGGCTTCGGTCGCGACGACAGGAGCCCTGAAGTGAAGCGGCGTTACGACGTCGTGCTGAAGGTTGTCAACAAGCACCTACCGCGCGGCGTCCCCAAGGTCGAGACCTGGGAGCACACGGGCGCTCGGCTGCGCCAAGTGCGGTGAGCTTGGAGCCGGATCAGGGGCTTCTGAAACCTGTTTCCACCGATGGCGTCGCGTGCTGTAGTTAGGAATTTCAGTCCCGCGGGGCGCGGGCGAAGGCGTAGAAGCCGGAGGCGAGGTCTTCGGCGGCTGGGCGGTCGGCCACCATGCGGTCCAGGTATTTGACGGGCGTGGTGAGCCAGGCAGCTACGAACTCGGCCGCGCGTTCGCGCACGCGGTGGCGGGAGAACCCGCTGAGTAAGCCCTTGAGGTAGCCGCGCAGCACCCAGCTGAGGGCGGAACTGGGACCCACGCACACGCCGACTTCCACGTCCTGAAAGTCGCGCAGCAGTTCGGCCACGCCGCTGCTGGTATAGCGCTGGTAGTCGTTGGGGGAGGCGTGGAAGCCCTGCAGAAAGGGGACTTCGATGTAGACCAAGCCGCCGGGCGCGCAGACCCTCGCGATCTCGGCCAGGGCAGCGCCCGGACGGCGCACGTGTTCCAGCACGGCGGTCGAAAGCGCGCCGCCGAAGGCATTGGAGATGAACGGTAGGCGAGCCGCGTCGGCCAGCACGTGCACGCTGGGATGCCGTTCGACGTCAATGTTCACAATGACCTCGCGCACGAAGCCGTCCAGCGTGCCGGGCGGGAACTGGCGGCCGCCGCCGCCGACGTTGAGCACGCGGGCGCCTTCGCGGCGGGCGGGCGCCGAGAGGGCGCTGCCGAAACGCTGCAGGTTGCGGTTCGAGGCGTGGTTATAGGTGGGACTGGGCACGCGGTAGATGCGCCGCGCCAGTCCGAGCAGTTGGGCGCGCGTTCGACCGTTCATGCCGCGCGCTCGTCCTGGTCCAGCGCCGCAATCGCCGGGATCAGGTCGCCCATGTCGTCAATGACCGCCGCGGCCGAGTTGTCCCGGGGTCTGACGTCGGCCGAGCGGCGCCAGATGGCCCGAATCCCCAGGCGCTGCGCGGCTCGTACGTCCACCTCCCAGTCGTCACCCACCATCACCAGCGTCTGCGGCGACAGTCCCAGGCGCTGTGCGGCCGCGCGGTAGGGGGCGGGATGCGGCTTGAGCCAGCCCAGTTCCGTGCTGAAGACCAGGGTGTCGAGGTGCGGGGCCAGGCCGAGCGCGCGCAGGCGCTCGATGAGCAGGTCCTCGCCGTAGAGCAGGTTGGCGATGGCGGCGGTTCGCAGACCGGCTTCGCGGAGTAGCTGCAGCACGCGGGCAGCCTGCGGCAGCGGCTGCATGGCCTGGAACCAGGGCTGGAAATAGGCCGGCAGCAGCACGTCGACGACCTCGGACGACGGCTCCCAGTCCAGCGCGTCAAACACCTCGGTAAAAACGCGGTGGGCGTCCGGCAGGGCGCACTCGTTCCGATAGGCCTCCACGAGCGCCTCTTGCAGGCCTTCGCCCAGCGACTCGGCCAGTTGGTCGTCGGTGAGTTCGGTGGTCAGGAACGGCCGGACCAGCGGCGCAATCGCGGCGGCGCCGCGCCGGTTGCTTGGCGACCCGACCAACGGCTCCTGGGTAAGGAGCGTGTCGCCGACGTCAAAGATCACACCGCGAATTGGCATCGTGGCCGAGTGTACGCGCGGCGCCGGGCCGCATTGGCCGCGCGCCGAGGCCGTGCCGGTGAGATACTGCCGCGAGCGGTATCACGGCCAGCGTCGCAGGACGACGTTGCGCTAGCGCGTATGGAGGCGGCGTGAGGGATCCGACAGAGCGCGACCGCGAGCCGCCGCCAGGATCCCCGGACGACCCGCCTGCCGGCCGCGACTGGCCCGAGCCGGCGGATTCGGACGACGGCCCGCCCGCGACCGGTGGGCTGGGCGGGTTTGCCGCGGATTCCGGGTTGGTCTACCGACGCGTGGGCGCCTATGTCATCGACTCGCTGCTGGTCGCCATCGTGACAACGATCCTCGGCGTCAGCACGGGTTCGGTCGGAATGGATTCGGACGCGCTGAGCATCAATCCGACCTTCGCGCTCTGGGTGCTGGTGTTCGAGGTGCTTTACCGATGGTCCGTGCAGTCCGCCTTCGGTTTCACGCTGGGCAAGCTGGCGCTGGGTCTGCGGCTCGCTGGCGCGGACGGCGGTCCGGCCGGGGCTCTGCGAATTCTGGTTCGCGAGGTCGCCCTGGGCGCCATGCTGGGGGCCGCCCAGGCGACCGGCTGGGCCATCCTGCCGGCCCTGGTGCAGGTAATGCTGGTGTACGTGGTCATCCACCGACCGGACCGGCGCAGCCTGCACGACCTGACGGTGCAGACGCGGGTGATCCGGGTGATGCCCGCCGATTCCGATACGCCGATGCGGCCCGCCTAGCCAGAAAGCGCACCGATCGGCTGCGCTTATCCAAGGGCCACCCGCAGCCGCCGCTGCCAATCGAATGTTTCACGTGAATCATCCCTGCGTGCTGCCGCGTAGTCCCTCGCTCACCCTGGGTCTCGGCTTTCGTTCGCCCTGAGCTTGTCGACGGGCTAATTAGCCCGAGCCGACGCTTAGACGCCGGCATCCTTGAGGCCGCTGCCGGTAGCGGCGATCACTACGCGGTCGCCGGAGCCGATCAGTCCGGCTGCGCGCAGCCGCGCCGCCGCCGCGAAGGCCACCGCCGACGTGTACTCCAGGTCCAGACCCTCCAGCCGTGATAGATCAGCGCGCGTCGCGCGCGCGGTGTCGTCGTCGACTTCCGCCACGCTTCCGCCGGAGGCGCGAATGGCCGCCAGCACCTCTCGGCCGCGGGCCGGTTGGCCCACCGCCACGCCGCCGGCCACGGTGGGCCGCGCCTGGATGGACAGGGGCTCGTCGGCGCCCGCGGCGAACGCCGCGGCCAGCGGTGCGCAGGCCTGGGCCTGCGCGGCGTGCAGACGGGGCAGCGGCGCCGGATAGCCAGCAGCTGCCAGTTCGCGGTAGGCCTTGAACGCGCCGAGCACCAGTCCACCGTTGCCAACCGGCAGCACGATGTGCAGCGGCGGATCGTCGGCGAGCGCCGCCGCCACCTCCAGGCCAAAGGTCTTGGCGCCTTCCACGAAGGCTGGATGGCGGGCGTGTGAGGCATAGGCCACGTCGTCGGCCTGGGCCGCCTCTTCGGCCGCCGCCGCCACGTCCTCGCGCGGGCCGGCAATGACCACCACCTGGGCGCCGTAGCCCGCAATCTGGTCGCGCTTGGCCGCGGGAGCTGATTCGGGCACGAATATCCGCGCCCGCAAGCCCGCGCGGGCCGCGTAGGCCGCCATGGCGGCGCCGGCATTGCCCGAGGAGTCCTCGACAACCGAGGTAACGCCCGCACCGGCCAGCACGGAAATCACCGTCGCCGCGCCGCGGTCCTTGAACGAGCCGGTGGGAGCAAGGTATTCGAGCTTGGCCAGCCCCCCGGGCAGCCCGTGCGCCGCGCCCCAACGCGGAAGCGGGACCAAGGGCGTGTCGCCCTCGCCCAGGCTGATCTCCGGAATGTTCACGGGCAGTCTCAGCGCCGGGCGGTGACGCCAGACGCCGGATCGGGCCGGGTCGCGCAACGCCGCCCAGCCGCCCGCGGCATCCGGCAGCGGCGTTGGCTTCAGCGGGGCCGGTGTGTCCATCTAGGCAACTCCCAGCCGTTCGAGGTCGGCGTCCGACAGACCGAAGAAGTGGGCGAACTCGTGGATGACAGTCGCCCGAATCTCCGCTTTCAATTCGACCACATCATCGAAAGCCGCCAGCAGGGGCCCGCGATAGATGGTGATGCGGTCGGGCAGCACCATGTTGTAACCGGAAGTGCGTTCGGTCAGCGGTACGCCGGTGTAGAGGCCGAACAGGGTGTAGCCCTCGGGCACTTCGGCGGCTGCCAGGTCGGCGGCCGAGGGCCAGGGCTCGACCAGGACGTCCACGTTGGCCAGGCGGGCGCGCAGCGCCTCGGGAATCGAGGCCACGGCATCCATCACGACGTCCTCAAAGCCGGCCGGCGTCAGGTTCGCCACAGTTGCACCACCCTTCGGGGGCCTTTGCAGCCCCTGTGATAGCATCCCGCGCCCTCGGATCGGGAGCCGCACGCCAGCATGGATGACGTGCGCGAGCACGCGCTCGCGAACGGGCTGGCGGTGCTAACCCGCGAGGTGCACACCGCCCCCATTGCAGCCTTCTTCGTCTGGTACCGCGTCGGCGCACGGGACGAACCCCACGGCATGAGTGGGGCTTCGCACTGGGTCGAGCACATGATGTTCAAGCGTACCCAGCGCCTGGCCCCTGGGGATATCGGTCGCATGGTGGAGGGCGTGGGCGGCACGTTCAACGCGTTCACGTACGAAGACGCCACGGCTTATCACGAAACGCTGCCGGCTGAGCATTTGGACCTGGCGATGGAGATCGAGTCCGACCGCATGCTCAACGCCGTGTTTGATCCGGAAGACGTGGAAGCGGAGCGGACGGTCATCATCTCGGAGCGCGAGGGGCACGAAGCCTCGCCCATGTTTCGGCTGATGGAGGCGGTGGAAGCCGAGGCGTTTCGCGTGCATCCCTACGGCCACGGGGTGATCGGCAGCAAGGCCGACCTGCGCTCGATGACGCGGGCCGACCTCTTTGGGCATTACCAGCAGCACTACGGGCCGAGCAACGCGGTGATCTCGGCAATTGGCGATTTTGTGACGGACGACCTGCTGAGTCGAATTGAGCACCACTTCGGCAGCTTACCGGCCAATAGCCTTCCCGCGTCGGTAGCCGAGCGCGAACCGCAGCAAATGGAAGCCCGGCGCGTGGAGGTGCATCATCCCGGTCCATTCCCGGTGCTGATGCTCTGTCACCACATCCCGGAACGCGCGCACGCCGACTGCGCCCCGCTGTTGGTGCTGAACTCCCTGCTGTCGGGTCCGCCCAGCGGGCCGTTTGGCGGCGGCGGGACGCTGCGGACATCGCGGCTCTACCAGCGCTTCATCGCCTCCGGCATGGCCGCGTCGGTCGGTGCGGACGTCGGCGTCAACATCGATCCCTCGCTGCATCGAATTCTGGTGGTGCTGCATCCGGGCGGCGCGCCCGAGTCGATCGAGCGGGCCGTCGAGGAGGAGATCCAGCGGCTGCATGACGAAGCCCCCAGCGAGGCGGAGCTGGACCGGGTGGTCCGGCAGACGCGTGCCAAGCGGGCGATCACGCTGGAGAGCGTCACGGCGCAGGCCGTCCAGCTGGGGATGCTGGAAATGGCCGCCAGCTGGCGGCTGGCTCAAACGCTGACCGACGATCTGCGCCGGGTGACGCCAGCGGACGTCCAGCGGGTGGCGCGAACCTATCTACGTGAGTCGGCGCGGGTGACGGGCTGGTTCCTGCCGGCGGCGGCCAACGGCGCGGCCGCGTGACGCCCGGCCCCCGCCACGCGATCAACGCGGACAGCGTTGCGCGGCATACGCTGCAAAACGGCGCGACGCTGCTCGTGTATCCGAATCCGGCGTCGCCCTCGGTCGCGATTGGCGGGTATCACGCGGGCGGAGCGGTGCTGGAGACCCGTGCAAGCGCCGGGCTGTCCAGCCTGACGGCCGACGCCCTGAACCGCGGCACCGCGAACCGCACGTTCTATGAGTTCAGCGAAGCGCTGGATCAGGTCGGGGCCTCGCTGTCGTTCCACGCCGACACGGAGTACGCGGCGCTGGGCGGCCGCGCGCTGGCCGAGGACCTGGCGTTGTTGCTGACGCTGGCGACCGATGTCCTTGCCAACCCGGTATTTCCCGAAGACGAAGTGGGACGCGTGCGCGATCAGACGCTGACCGTGCTGGCGCACGCCGAGGACAGCCCCGGCTCGCGGGCGGCCCGCCGGTTTCGGGAGTTGCTCTACGGGCCGGCCAACCCCAACGGCTGGCCGGAAGACGGTTATGCGAAAACCGTGCGGCAGTTCAAGGCGGACGACCTGCGCTCGTTCCATGCGCGCGCCTTCGCGCCCGCCACGCTGGTGTTGGCGGTGGTTGGCGCGGTGGATCCGCCGGCCGTTCGCGATCTGGCCGAGCAAACTATCGGCGCCTGGGCGCCGCAGCCTGACGCGGTGACGCCGGCCGACTGGCAGCAAGCGCTGGCGGCGGCCGACGCGCCGCAGGTCGCTCCCACCGAGCCTCGCCGCGAAGACCTGGCTATCGAGGGCAAGACCCAGACCGAGTTTCTGCTGGGCTGGCTGGGCATCCGGCGAACCGACCCGACCTTCCACGCGACCATTGTGGCCAACTTCATCCTTGGTCAGATGGGGCTCGGCGGGCGTATCGGAACCAATGTGCGTGACACCCAAGGGCTGGCCTATCACGCGTCAAGCTACATCGTGCCCAGTCTGACTCGTCAGCCGTGGACGGTGCGGGCTGGGATCAACCCCGCGAACGTGGACCGAGCGATCGAAGCCAGCCTGCATGAAGCGCGACAGCTGGCCGACACTCCGCCCGACGCGGAGGAACTGGGCCTGAGCAAGCAGGCCCTGATCGGTTCGCTGCCGCTGCGCCTGGAACGCAACGACGGCATCGCCAACATGCTGCTGACCATGGAACGCTACGGCCTGGGCCTGGATCACCTGGCCGCGTATCCAGACCTGGTCGACGCGGTAACGGCGGACGACGTGCGCAACGTCACCGCCGCCGTGATGGGCGACCCGGCCTACACGTTGGTGACGGCCGGGCCTGAACTGCCGACCACCTGAGAGCCGACGGGAAATCTCGAGGGTCTCAGGCTGGGCGCCACCTTTGTTGCCGAGGTAGCGGCGCGTTAGTAGGACGAGACGCGCGGGGGACCCGGGTCGGCGGCCAGAACGGTTGCGTCGAAGCTGCGCCGCATCAAGTCAAGCTTGACGTCCCGGTGCTGGGGGCTGTCCCAGAGGCTTTCGTGCTCGTGGGGATCGGACTCCAAGTCGAACAGCTCGCCGATCCCGTTGCCGTGATAGACATTCAGCTTCCAGCGGCGGTCGCGGTACATGGTCGCGAAGGTGTGGTCCGTCAGATTGACGGCGTCGATGTATTCGCAGCGGACGAAGTCTCGATGCGTGTCAGGTGGGGCGTCGCCGGCCAGGATGGCGCGCAAGGAGCGGCCCTGCATAGCGTCGGGCACGGGCAGACCGGCGAATTCCAGCAGCGTGGGCGCGATGTCCGTCAGTTCGACCAGCGCGTCGCTGCGCAGGCCGGCCTGAATCGCTCCGGGCTGACGCCAGATCAGCGGGACCCGGGTTAAGCCGTCGAAGAAGCGGCAGCCCTTTTGGGTGAGACCGTAGTCGCCGGCTGACTCGCCGTGATCGCTGGTGAAGATGACGACCGTGTTGTCGGCCTGACCTGAGGATTCCACGGCAGCGAGCAGACGGCCGAACTGCTCGTCGATCTGCTCGATCATGGCGAAGTACGCGGCCTGGACCTTCTTGCCCTGGAAGTCCTCCGGCGGCTGGGCCTCACTCTGGAAGTCAATACCGGCGGCTGTGAGCCGGCCCTGGTGCTCCAGGTCGGAGGGCCGGAAGTGCGGACCCGGCAGGGCGTCCACGTCGTAGCGGCGGTAGTACTCCCAGGGCGGGTTGAAGGGCGGATGCGGGTCGTACACGTTCACGCTCAACAGCCACGGCTGGTCGGCCGGGCGCGGCTGCGTAATGAAGTTGATCGACGCCTCCGTGGCCCAGGTGGTCTGATGCAACTCGGGCGGCGTGAGGTCCTGGTCCGGCGTGGGTTCCATGAGGGCGCCGAGCAGATGGCGCCGGTCAAAGTTGTGCAGCAGGACGGTGCCGGGATCGACGCCCTTGCCCTGGATCCAGGCCGCATAGTCGTGCTGATCAAGCGGCCAGTCGTGACGCGGGGCGTGGCTGTACTTGAAGTAGCGGTACCCGTCGTTGACGCGGGGCTCGCGACCGTTGAATGCACCGGCCAGGTGCAGCTTGCCGACCAGGCCGCCGTCGTAGCCGGCCTCGGCCAGCAGACGCGTGACCAGGTTGGCGGCGACCTCGCGGTGCGCCCAGGCGTTGCCGTTGCGCGGGTTGTGCACCCGGCTGGGATACATGCCGGTCAGAAAGCTGGCGCGGCTGGGCGTGCAGATCGGACTCTGACAGAAGGCGTGGGTGAAGGCCGTGCCCGCGGCCACGAACCGGTCGAGATTGGGCGTGCGGATGTGCGGGTTGCCCAGCGCGCCGATGGTGTCGAAGCGTTGCTGGTCGGTGCAGTACCACAGGATGTTGGGCCGCTGGTGCGCCATGAGGGACCTGTCGGGCTGGCTGCCGGGCAGGCGCACCGTACCGCACGGCGAGAGACCACGTCCGCCAAGATCGTCAATTAATTCCAAAATGACGGTTTGAAGGGGCGGTTGCGTGCTACATTGCCCTCAGTGACCTTGGTATTGAATCTTCCGTCTGCCGCCGTCTGCGAGGTTTCTTGTTCACACCAAGCCTTTCGACTTCCGAACGGTCTACATGAATCGGCCTTTCCGACACTTGGTTCACTGCGGCGTATTGTTGACTGACGGATGGTCTGGACCTCCCGCGCGAAGGCGGGTGTAGACGGACGCACGCCCACGGTGGCGGCGTCCAGGAACGATTTTGTATGAACATCTATGTCGGCAATCTGCCGTACACGACCACCGAGGATGAACTGCGTGAGATGGCCTCGCCATATGGCGAGCTCACATCGTGCACGGTTATCATCGATCGTGAGACCGGCCGGTCGAGAGGCTTCGGCTTTATCGAGATGGCCAGCGATGAAGAAGCCGAGGCGTTGATTGAGGGCCTGAACGGCAACAACATGGGCGGCCGCATGCTCACGGTGAACAAGGCGCGCCCGCGGGCGCCCCGCACCGGTGGCGGCGGTGGCGGCAGCTACGGCGGCGGCGGCGGTGGTGGCTACGGCGGCGGTGGCGGCGGCTACGGCGGCGGCGGCGGCGGCGGTGGCTACGGCGGCGGCGGCGGACGCTACTAGACGACCACGCCCGTCGGGCTGATTACCCGACCTGCATCTAATCCGAAGCGCCGGGAAACCCCGGCGCTTCGGGTTTTAAGCGACGCCCAGGTCCGCCAGGCGCCGCGGCTCGCCCAGGTAGTAGCCGGCTGCAACCAGGGCGCGCTGCAACGCGCGGATGTCCACATGGCGCGGCGGTACGTCTTCGGCCACGGCCCGAGCCGCCGCCATTCCGGCAACGCCGCCGGTGACCTTGGCGATCCAGCGCCAGCGCAGGCTGGCGGTGCGGTCACGTCCGATGGATCGTCCGGCGGCCAGCATGCCCTCCACGCCCTGCGGCAGGAACTGGCCCAGCGGCATGTCGAAGTGGTGGCCTTCTTCGCGCTCGCGCATGTTGATGAGTTGGCGGGTGCGCCCGCCGCTCTGCGCTTCGGCGTCGTAGCGGTAGAGGGTGGTCAGGACGTGGACGACATCGTCGAACTTTCGCTCGCCGACGATGTCATCGCGGCTGAGGGTGTAGTCGGGCACGATCGTGCGGCTCCAGCGCGTGCCCATGTAGGGCGCCAGCTGGCTGACACGGGCGTTCTGGAACCCGGGCACGTGGCGGCTGTAGAAGTCGATGGTGTCGTAGGCGTGCAGCCGGGCCGCGGCCTCTATGGTGGAGTGCTGCATGGCGTTCAACGCCGATAAGGTGCGGGCCGGCCAGCGGGTCTCGATGGTGGTGACGTCCTGGTCGTGCGTGGCGAACGGGATCTTGTAGGCGTGGGCGCCGCCGGGTATGGAAGCCACGTATTTGAACTCGCCGGATTCCCAGTCGGCCATGATGAAGGGCAGCAATTCGCGCGGGTAGTTGGCCCAGACTCGCTCCAAGGCGACGAATAGCACTTCGTCCACCCAGCGCTGTTCCTCGGCGGTCAGCGGCTTGTCGCGTTCGGCCGCTCGAAACTCTTCGTAGACCTCCCAGTCAACGTCTTCCACACGGAAGAACAGGCCGAACCCGGCCTCAGTGGTGGCGTGGCTGTCCTCGGTGTCAGCGCCGGCCGCGGCGGCCACGTCGGCCTCGCCGGTGGTGTCGATGACGACTTTGGCGGTGATGGCGCGCCGGCCTTCGCCGGTCTCAAAGAGCACGCCACGTACCCGACCGTCGTCCACGATCGCTCCGGCCACGGTGGTGGAAAGCAGCAGGGCCACGTCCAATTCCCGCAGACGTTGCAGAGCCAGCCGCTGGAACTCATTGCGGTCGATGACCGGAATTCGGGCCATGCCGTCCCAGCGCCACGGCACGTTGTCGCCGCCGCTGATGAAGTCGAAGGTCTTGATGCCGCCGCGCGCGTCCAGCCGATCCAGGAAGTCGCCAACCTGGCCGCCCAGTCCACGGTCGTGCTGCTGGGGGCTTTGCCAGAGGTCATGGCGCGAGCCGAGGCCCGGTCCGTAGTTGCCGCCGACGGCCGAATATTCGTCCACCAGCGTGGTACGCGCCCCGGCAGCGGCGGCTTCCAGTGCCGCGAACAGCCCTGAAATGCCAGCGCCCGCGACCAGAACCTCAGTGTCATGCAACACCGGCACATCGCGCGCCGCTTCGTGAATTACGTCGGCCACGGTGGACTCCTATCGCAACTGTCGGCGTCGGGACTGACCCGGCGCGGAGGCTTGCTTCGGCGGGCACGGTAGCAGAGCGGGGTTGGCAGGCAGTTGCGGGTGACCGATCGCCGTGCATCGCGCAGCCACAGGCACGTACTGCCGGCCGGCTTTGTAAGGGATATCCCCATGTAAGCGACCCGCGTGCGCGATGATTCGCCGGTTCGACAGGGATCGTCGGCTGTGGGCGGGTGGTGACCCGGCAAGTAGGAGTAGTTGATGAGGAACGGTCCGGCGATTCTGGTGGAGGATCTGGCCAAGACTTATCCCGGCGGCGTGCGCGCCGTGGACGGGATCAGCTTTCAGGTCGACAGTGGCGAGTTCTTCGGCTTCCTGGGACCGAACGGCGCGGGCAAGACCACCACCATCAAGATTCTGGCCACGCTGCTGCCCAAGAGCGCCGGACGCGTGGAGGTTGCCGGCCTGGACGTGACCCGCGAACCGAAGGCGGTGCGGCAGGCCATTGGGGTGGCGCTGCAAGAGGTGGGGCTGGACGATCTCTCGAAGGGGACCGACTTCCTGGTGTTACAGGGGCTGCTCTACGGCCTGCCGCGCGCCCAGGCCCGCACCCGGGCCGCGGAGTTGCTGGACCTGGTGGGGCTGACGTCCGTCGCCGACCGCCGCGTTGGGTCCTACTCGGGCGGGATGCGGCGGCGAATTGACCTGGCCGGGGCGCTCATGCACAACCCGGGCGTGCTGTTTCTGGACGAGCCGACCACGGGCCTGGATCCGCAGAGCCGGATCGCCGTTTGGGAGCACCTGAAACATCTCAACGCCCAAGGCGTGACGATCTTCCTGACGACGCAGCACATGGACGAGGCCGACCGGCTCTGCCGGCGGCTGGCCATCATCGACCACGGCCGCCTGGTGGCGGGAGGTTCGCCCGCCGAGTTAAAGGCTGGGGTGGGCGGCGACATCGTGCACGCGGACTACGGCACGCTGGAGACATCCGACGAGCGCGTGGCGACGGCGCTGGCGGCCGTGCGCGACCTACCCGAGGTCCGCCAGGCGGACATTGCCGCCGGCGGGCTGACCGTAACGGTTAGCGATGGGGGCGCTACGGCGCCCGCCATCATGCGCGCGCTCCAGGACGCCAACCTGTCGATCGCCAACCTGTCCATCACCCGCCCCTCGCTGGACGATGTATTCCTGCAGCACACCGGGCGACAGATCCGCGACGTGGACGCCGACGGCGACGCGGAGGACCGCATATGGAGCCAGTGGATGGGCGTCAACCGGGGGTAGCCCGGTGCCTGGATTCTTGACATTGGAATGCTCGACCTCCGCCTACGGTCGGCAGGTCTCACCCGGAGGTAGCGCCGATGCGCGTGTTGCGTGAGAGCTTCTACATCTACGTCCGCAATCTGAAGACCTGGCTGGCGCAGCCCTGGATGATCGTGGCGGCGGTGCTTTCGTCGGCCTTCATGTTCCTGTTCTTCGGCGAACCGCTACGCGGGATCACGGCGCTGCCGGGATTCCCCGCCGACGACTACCAGGCCTTTCTGGCCTCGATGGTGATCGTGATGGCCGTGGTTTTCAGCGGCAGCGACATGGCGATGGTGCTGCTGACGGACATGATGTCGGGCTACGTGGACAAGCTGCTGATCGGGGGCACGCGGGCCATGGCGCAGGTGGTGGCGATCATCCTGGTGGCCACGGCAATCGGCGTCAGGTTCGAGGGAGGAATCCTCGGCATCCTGGGCGTGATTCTGGGCACCACGCTGCTGGGTGTGGCGATGGGTTGCGTGGGCCTGATCGTGGCCATGCGCACCCGAAGCGTGCAGGTGACGGTGAATAGCTGGCTGCTGTTCATGCCGCTGGCGTTTCTGACTTCGGCCTTCATGCCGCGCGACCTGCTGACCGGCTGGTTTCAGGTGGCCGTGGGCCTGAACCCAATCGAATACATCATGGTGGCCGTGCGCGCCGTCATCATCGAAGGCTGGGTCTGGGACAGCATCCTGCCCGGCCTGTGGGTGCTGCTGGCCACCACCGCGGTGCTGGTGGGCGCGGCAACGTATGAGTACCGCCGAGCGACGAATTGAGGCCTCGCTGACTGGCAATGGTGGACGAGGCCGACACCGCTTCGTGCCCGAACGGCAAAGAATGGCCAAAGGCATGACTCGAGACACTGACAGATCTGTGCGGACGAAGATCGTGCAGATGGGGGATTCTCGAGGAGTTCGCATCCCGAAGACGCTCATCGAAGAGGCTCGGCTCGGGGAAAACATCCGGTTGCGGGTCGTTGCGTCGGGGATTCTTATCGAGCGCGGGTCGCCGGTACGAGCCGGATGGGCCGAGGCGGCGGCACGGCTCCGAAGTCAGGGTGACGACCAGTTACTTGACGAAGCGCTGCCCTCAGACTTCGATCAGGAGGAGTGGGACTGGGAGTGAGTGAAGCTCGAGCGCCACGAAGCCCGCCTTCGGTCGCTCGACTTGAGATCAGGCCTGCAGCAAGCGCCGCTGGAGCAATGTCTGCATGTCACGACGCCCGTCGGCTATCAGGAACACGTACACCGTGTTCTCTATCACTCGATAGATGATGCGATGCGGCTTGAAGAAGATCTCCCGGTACTCGCGGATTCCGAGGTCAAGCAGTTCCCTTGGGTAACGTCCGCGGTTGGGGTGCTCGGACAGGTCGCTGAATGCCTGTTCAATCCGCTCCAGCATGTGGTGCGCCTCGGCTGGCGACCGGTGCCGGTCGATGTAGCCGCAGATGTCCTCCAGGTCGCGCACCGCGTCTGCGGTCAACTGAACCTCGAAGGACATCAACTCGTCGGTCGTCGCTCCCGCAGCCTGGCGATGACATCAGCGGCAGGTTCAACCCGACCTTCCGAGATCTGCCGGTTGCCCAGCGCCAGAATCTTCAGGAGCGCCAGCGTTTCCTGCATTTCCTCGTAGCTGCCGATGTCCTGAAGAACCGCCTTGGCCTCGCCGTTTTGCGTGATGATCAGCGGCTCCGGCTGTTCCCCAAGGGACCGCACGATCTCGGCGGCGTGGGCCTTGACGTAGCTGATCGGTCTGATTCGGCTGGCAAGTCTCAAACGAAACCTCCTTGTCAGACCAAATATAGACCATCAACAGGTCGTCGATCAGCAATTGTCGTGCAGGCTCGCATCCGCGCCATCCACGGCAAGAGGCTCGTAGGCAGCGTAGACCTCGCCTATCCCGCTGGCTGTGCCGACTCTTGGTTGGCGGCAGCGAGAGCCCGGTCAAAGGTCATGAGTTCGCGCGCGCCGCGCCTTCGGCAACTTGCAAGGTGGCAAAGATCGCGTGCGGCAAGACTCGGGTACCTGTCATGGAGTCGTCGAGCCAGCGTTACGTCCGCCTCTTCCAGCGGCCACACCTCCACACCTAAATCGGCCAGAAGCGATAGGACCACGTCCAGCGTCTGCGGCCTTCCAGCCGGAAGGTAGACGTGCACCAACTCCTGGAGCACCTCTGCAGATGTGCAAAGCGGTGACCCGCGCCGGATGGACTTGGTGAAAAACTCACGGGCCGGCTGTTGCAGCGGGTGGGGACGTCCTACGGCGTACATGAAGACGTTTGTGTCAACGAACGTCACGGGCTGGGCGTGCCTCGCCTACGTGACTCTAGGATGGCGCGTCGGTGCTCAGCCCAGTCCGGCTCGCGCTCGGGCCCCTCGAGTGCGTCGCAGGCGCGGAAGAAGTTCTCGAGGTCAGCCGGCGACTCGATGCGATTGGAGCGCTGCCGGGCTTCCAGCCGCTCATGGGCGGCGGCCCGGAGCCAGGCACTGAACGTCATGCCTTCCCGGCGCGCCTGGTCCACGAACCGATCACGGTCTACGTCGGGAATGACCACCTGGACCCTGGCCATCGAAAAACCTGTCGCGCACACTCGCGTGTGTATGCATGATACACATCACAGGGCCGCGCGTGAGAGGTGCCTCGCTGCCAGCATCTCCATACGCTCAAAGAGCCCCTTGTCAGCCGCTATCCCGCTAAAGCAGTCCAAGCCCACCTGGGCACTCGCCCGTTCGTGGTTCGACAGGTGCACCACGAACGGGCGGCACAGCCTATCCGCTCGCGTATGCCGTCACTTCGTCCAAGCGGTGGGCCAGTCGGTCTTCGGCCGTCTCCAGATCGTACTGACTCTGCAGCCCCATCCAGAATGCAGCCGAGTTCCCGAAGAAGCGCGCGAACAGCAGCGCCGTCTCAGCCGTGATGGCCCGCTGGCCGTGCACGATCGCATGAATCCGGCGTGGATCGACACCAATGGCCTTGGCCAGCCGGTATTGGCTGAGGTTGAGAGGGCGAAGAAACTCCTCGTTCAAAATCTCACCCGGGTGAACCGGTGCAAGCTTGGCTGGAGGTTGCGCCGTCTTCGTCGTCTGCGGTTCGCCGGTAGCGTTCACGCCATGCTCCCAAGTCGCTAGCGGACCAGCCGAGCCAAAGGGGCGCTACGCGCCGCCCAGGCTGACCGTCTGCGTTTGCCCGCTGTCGGAGGCCCTTCGGGCGGCCCAGGCGGTTTCGTGCATCCAGAGGCCGTCGTCGGCGCTGATGGGCGGTTCGCCGTTGCCCAGGCAGGCTTGGAAGAACTCGTGCTTGAATTGGTCGAACCCGCCGCTCACGCCGGTATCTGTGAAGCTGAGCCGGCGCTGAGGCGCCGTGACACCGGCGCCTTCGCGCGTGAACCACTCAAAGCCGTCGTCGGCCTCGGGGTTGAAGCGCAGCCAGCCGCGGCTGCCCCAGATCTGTAAACCGTCGTGCTTCTGGCCGGTGGGCGTCATGAACCCGCCGGTGAAGCTTCCAACCATGCCGTTGTCGAACCGAAGGCTGATCGCGTAGGCGTCTTCGGCGTTGATGGGTTCGCCGCCCACGTTGTCGGCGAAGCCGGCGACCTGGGAGACGTTGGCGCCGGTGATGTAGCGCATGAGGTCGAGGTAGTGGCAGCCCAGAAAGATGAGGTGCCCGCCGCCACGGTCGCGGTCGTACATCCAGCCGTCGGCCAGTTCTTCCCAGAGCCAGGTGCGCGGGTGTTCGGCCACGTAGTGCACCTGCATGCCGAAGAGCCGGCCCAGGGCGCCACTCTGCACAACGGCGCGGGCTTCGCGCACGGCGGCCAGACCGCGCATGTTGAAGGCGGCGCACAGGTGGGCGGACGAGCGGTGGGCCACGTCCACAGCGCGGCGATAGTCCTCGATGCGCCCGCAGCCGGGTTTCTCGTGAAACACGTGCACGCCGGCTTCCAGGCAGTCGATCAGCACCGGCGGCATCTTGCGGGGTTCCATGGTCACCAGTACGGCGTCGGGCTTGTATTCGGCCAGCAACTGGCGGTGGTCGGTGAAGCTGGCGGTGAGCTTGTCGCCCAGGATGGCCGGGGTATTGACTTCACGCCCGAACCTGGTCCAGCCGGGCGGCGGGCCGGAACCGGGCTCGTGCGCGCGGGCCTGCCAGTGGGGGTCGGGCGAGGACCCGGTGATGGGCCGGAAGACGCCGGCGACCTGGCCGGTGCGGTCGGCGACGGCGACTTCGCCGACTTCGGGATGCTGGGCGCAGACGGCGATAAGGCCGTCGAGATGCCAGCCGGCCGGTTCGGCAATCAGGCCGACGCGCAGGGTGTCAGACATAGCGGGGTATCGGATTTGTCGGTGGGGCCGAATTGTAGGCCAGACGACCGTGGCCGGTAGTCAGCCGACAGTTGCCCGCGCAGAGTTTGGCGGAGGCGTGGGCTGACCACTGAGGACTGGCTACCAGCGACCGACGACCGGCGACGGATTCCTAGCGGGTGGCGATGGGGCGGCGGCGTCTGCTCCGGCTGCGGCGGCGGGGACTTTCCGACTGGCCGTTGGCGGCTGGGGACTGCGTCTCAGCCGCCGGCGGCTCGCTCCTACGCCGGTTGGCGCTGAGCCGTTCACCGGGCAGCATCTTGTGTCCGCCGGGGCCGACGGTTGCGCCGGCCGCCAGGTCGCGGGGCGTGTGGCCATTGGCCGCGCCGTTGGTCGAGCCATGGGCCGCGCCGTTCGCGCCCGCCATATCGCGCCACATACGCCGTACCAGCTTGTTGCCCAGGATGCGCTCGATGGCGTGCAGGGCGTTCAGGTCGGCGCCGCTGACCAGAGTGATCGAGCGTCCCAGGCCGCCCATGCGGCCCGTGCGGCCCGTGCGGTGCGTAAAGAGATTCGGGTCATCGGGCACGTCGTAGTTGATGACCTGGGCCAGACCGGCGAAGTCGAGCCCGCGGGCGGCCACGTTGGTGGCGACCAGCACGTCGATCTGGGTGGCGCGCAGGCGTTTGATCACGCGACTGCGCGCGTTCTGGGGCATCGCCCCCTGAATGGAGTCCACGCGCAGGCCCATATCCTTCAGCCGTGAGCCCAGGCGGGACACCTGACGCCGGGTTCGCCCGAACACAATCGTCGGCGATCCCCGTGATTCGTCCAGAATGTGCCGCACGGCCGCCAGACGCTCGACCTCCGACACGATCCAGACCTCATGGTCGATGTCGGGGAGGTCGTCAGGCTCGGTGTCGAGTTCGGTCCATTGCGGGTCGCTGAGGTGGCGCTGCGCAATGCGATGCACCCAGGCGGGCACCGTGGCCGAAAACAGCGAGGTCTGCCGGTCGGCCGGCAGGTGCCGCAGGATGGCCTCGACCTGGGGGGCCATGCCGATGTCGAACATCTGATCGGCTTCGTCCAGCACCACGACGCGAATATCCTGGGTGCGGATACTGCCGCTTTCCACCAGGTCCAGCGCACGGCCCGGCGTTGCCACCACGATCTGGACGCCGGCGTCCAGCGCCTTGCGCTGGGGGCCATAGCCCACCCCGCCCAGCACTCGCACGACCCGCGCGCCGCGTCGGGCGGCCAGCGGCTCGGTGACGGAGGCGATTTGCTCGACCAGCTCGCGCGTGGGTCCCAGCACCAGCGCCTGCTGCCCGATACGGCCGCCGTCGATGCGTTCAAGCAGCGGCAGGACGTAAGCCAATGTCTTGCCGGAACCGGTGCGGGCCTGGCCCACAACGTCGGCCCCGGCGTGCAGGAGCGGGATACAGGCGGCCTGGATGGGCGTCGGTTCGGTGATGGCCTGGGCTTCGAGATCGTGTGCGAGGTCGTCGCGGACCCCAAGGTCCGTAAAACTGGTAATGAAGGAGACTCCCTAGGTCAGGCGCGCGCTCGATAAGCTGATTAGGTGCGCGGTGTCCGACGATTCGCGCGCGCTGGTCGTTTTGCTGCGCGCAGCGGTTGTGTTGTGCCCCAACAATACCCTATTGCAGCCCACACCGAGCGCGAGAGCGGCCTGGCGCCTGGCCACTACCTACGCCCCTGCGTCGGGCCAGACTTCCTGGAGCGCGAACCAACTGGGGTAGCCGCGCCGGATCAGGAGCGTCAGCGCGTCGGCCATGCGCTGCACGCCGATGGCGACGCCCTCGGCGTTGGGCTTGAGGTCCGCAAGGTCGACCTGCTCCAGGAATTCGACGTGGACCGTGCCGTTGGCCTGCCGCTCGATGGCCGTGGGCAGCAGCGGCGCGCCGTTGCGCAGGGCCAGCCAGACGGGTCCGACCGGCAGACGCGCCGGGCGTCCGCACAGCTCCACGTCCACGCCGGGCCCGGCGACCGGGCGGTCGGCGACGAGACCGATGATGTCGCCGTCTCGCAGGGCGCGCAGCAAGGGACGCGCCGCGCGCATCGGGTCGTAGAGCCGGGTGCCCGCCCCGCGCCGGACCCGGTTGGTCAACCTTCCCAGCCAGGCCGGCTCCACGGACTCCCCGGCGCTGTGGAACGCGCCGAAGCGGCGGGCGCACTCCGAAGCGGCCATATCCCAGTTCCCCGCGTGGATTCCGAAGAGCACCACGCCGCGACCCTGGCGCTTGGCCTGCCGCAGCGTGTGTTCGTCCACGATGAGCCGGCGGCGGCGGCCCCATAGGTCAGGCCAGTGCAAGGTGAAGAACTCCGCCAGGTACTGCCCATAGGCCGCGTAGACGCCTTCGGCCAGCGATTCGATCTCAGAGTCCGATGCGTCCGGTCCCACCACCACGCGCAGGTTCGCGCGCAGCCGCGCGCCACGGGGGCCCGCGCGCCGATAGACCAGCCGTCCAGCGCGCGCCGCGACAGCGTCGATAAGGCCCGCCGGCGCCAGCGCCACGAGGCCGGTCGCCAGCAGCGCCAGGCCGTAGAGGGTTACGTCGCGGTACGAGCGGAGGCGGTCAAGCATCGGTTGCAGCCCGGCTAGTCGGCGACAGTCAGTCGGTCCCTACAGCCAGTGTCCATGCCTGTCAGAACCGTGGGGTCCGCGAGCTGCCGGCGGCTATGCCCAGGCGGCAAGCAGACCCGCCATCAGCACGACCGTGACGAGGTGATAGGCGTTGTTGAAGGCCCACAGACGCAGTCCGCGACCGGCAAACAAGTACACGCCCAGACTGGTCGTGGCGATCACGCCGATCAGGAGCCAGATACCCAGAACCACGCCTTCGCCAAAGCCGGCCGCGCCGGTCAGCTTGACCAGCAGCGCCAGGACGTAGGACTGCACCAGGGCGCTGATCAGCATCAGGCCCATCATGGGTCCCTGCCCGCCACCGCCCTCGCGAATTTCTTCATCGGTCATGCCGATCAGCCGCAGCCAGATGTTGCCCAAACCGAAGCGCGGGGCGTACCACCACATGCCGAGCGCCATGGGGATGACCGCCGCCACAACCACAGCCAGATAATTCAGATCGCCGGTCCAGAGCGTCATGTCGGATTGTCTTTCCTTGCGCGCGGGCGCGCACTGCCTGTCACGGTGTAATCGGCGCCAAGGCTTGGCGTCAAGCTACGCCGGCATTCGCACACGGCGGATGGGCCGGGCCAGTGAGGACACTGCCGCGCTCCAGGCCGCGCCGCTACTATTCAGGCCACCGGTCGGACGCGACCATGCCTAGCGTCCGGCTACGGTATACGTTCAGCACGAGCCGCAGCTGACGGGCGGGGCGCAGCTCTTCCCGAAAGGTTGTGGTGTGGAGCTTCGCTGGCTGACGGCGGTCGCCGTGCGCTGGTGGTGGGTGCTGCTGATCGGCCTTGCGGCCGGCGGTGCTGCTGCCTGGGGCGTCTCAAAAGCGGTGAGCCCGACCTACCGCGCCACGGCCACCATCGTGGTCAACCAGTCGGCCGCGCCGGGCACGGTGACTTACAGCGACGCGCTGCTGAGCCAGCAACTCGTCAAGACGTATGCCCGCATGGCGACACAGCGGGTGGTGCTGGAGCAGGTTGCCGAGGAACTCGAGCTGGCAATCACGCCGGCCGACCTGGACGACTTGCTCGACGGCGTGGCGATCGCCCAGACACAGCTTCTGGAAGTCCGGGCCGACACGCCAGATTCGGCGCTCTCGCGCGACCTGGCCAACAGCGTGGCGCGCGTCTTCATCGAACAACAGCAACCGTTCCTGCCGCCTGAACGGGGTGCGCAGGCCCTGCGAATCGCACAGCCGGCGGCGCTGCCCACCAAGCCGGTGGCACCGCGCGTGGTCCTGAACACCATTGTGGGAGTGCTGGCGGGCCTACTGGCCGCGGCGGCCATCGCCGCGTTGCTCGAACACCGAGACGACACCGTCAAGTCGCCTGACGACCTGCAGCCGCTGGGGCTTGCCTCGCTGGGCGTCGTCGGCGTGCTGCCACTTGGCGAGGACCGCGCGCCGACGGCTCTGGGAAAGCTGCCGCCGGCGGCGGCAGAGGCCTACCGCAAGATTCGCACCAGCATCGACCTGTGGGGGCTACAGGAACCGGTCCGCCTGCTGGTCACGAGCGCCAGCCAAGCCGAAGGCAAGTCGACGACGGCCGCCAGCCTAGCCGTTGTATTCGGTCAGTCGGATCGACGTGTGGTCCTGGTGGATGCCGACCTGCGGCGGCCGCATCTGCACCGGCTGTTCGAACTGCGAAACACGCGTGGCCTGACCAGTCTGCTGGTGAACCGCGAGGCGGACGCGCGCGCAACGCTGCGGCCCACGGCCTTCCAGAACGTTTCGCTCGTTCCGGCGGGCGCGTCGCCCCCGAACGCCGCCGAACTCTTGGCCTCCGCTCGGATGCGCGACGTCCTGGATGAGCTCTCCGGGCTGGCCGACATCGTGATCGTGGACAGCCCGCCAGTGCTGGGCGTGTCGGACCCAATCATCCTGGCGGCCGCGGGCGGCGCCGCGCTGCTGGTCGCGCAGGCCGGCGCCACACGACCGAAGTCGCTGGTACGGGCGCGGGAAGCGCTGCTGAACACGAAGGTCGTGCTCCTGGGCGCGGTCATCAATGCCGCCCAGCGGCGGGTCACCACGGAGTACTACGGGGACTACGCCTACGGTGACGGCGCGCCGGACTCAGCCACCACCCCAGCCACGGACCAGTCGGAGCGTGTCTGAGCACGACGCACGGCTTGGCCGGACTGACGCAGCGCACGCGCTGACCCCGCACCGCCGGGTCGCGCTGGCCGCAGCCCTGCTGCTCGTGGGAGCGGTCATGGGCTTCACGGCCCGCTGCGGGGTCTCCGGGTTGTTCGTAAATGTCGGGAACCTGGCCGTGCCGCGCGGGGCGGACGACTTCGCCGCTTCCGTGTTCGACGTCGCGACGGCCGTCGATCCAACCAGCCATGCCGCAAGCAATTTCCGCCTGTCGCAGGCCCTCGTTCGCGGCGACTACGACACGGCCGCCGACGAACTGGCCGCCTTGCGCGTCCGCGGCGGCGTTCCGCGCGGCGTTGCCAACACATCAAGCGTGCGGCTGCACCTGGATGCAATCCTGGCCCGGCGAACCGGCGACCTGGAGCAGGCGCTGGCGCTCGTTCGCGAGGCAGTCGCGCGCGCCGGCGTCAACGCGCCCCGGGCGGCGTTACGTTTGCTGGACGAGTTGACGCGGGACGTTGCGGACCGGCCGTACGGCCGGTCACTGGCGTCCGTCCAGATTCCGGTCGACCCGCGCCGCGACACTTGTGGAGGCGGACACCGACTGGCAAGGGTGCGCCTCTCGCGCAACGACATCGCGGCCGGCGGACCGGTTCGTGCGGAATTGGAGTGGAGGGACGCGTCCGAAGGGCGCGCCGCGACCGACCTGCGACTGCTGCGCAACTTGGCGCCCAACGGCGCGTTCACCTGGGGCGCCACCAGCGCCAATTTGCCCCTGGGGTATGCGGCGCATCCGCAACTGTCAGCCAGCGGCGCGGCCCGTCCGGACGACATCCACGTAGGGTTCGCGGACCTGGATGGCCAGCCGGTTGCCGCCTTGGTCATCGACAACCTGGACGGACCGCGGCGGACCTCACGTCTGCGCAGCGCGTGGATTCCGGCCGCGCCCGATGCCTGCTACCTGTTCGCCAGCGAGGTCTGGGTGGCCGGCGGCCAGCCGCACTTCGGGCTATTTCTGCGCGGACCAACCCGGGCCGATGCGGCGGTCTTCGGTCTGCAGGGCGGACTGCCGGACGGGTGGCGCCGTGAAGCGCGGTTGCTACGGCTGCCGCCCGACATTCAGGCCGTCCAGATCTTCTTCTGGAACCTTCACAGCAGCGGTGCGGCGGCCTTCACGCTCGCGGTCGTGGCCCGGATCGATACCTGAGACCTCAGCCCGCCATGTCCCAACCTGAGCCGAAGTTGCCGAGGTCTGAGCCTGACCGCGGCGGCGATCCGCTCGTCTCGTTCATCGTGCCGGCCTACAACGAAGCGCATCGCGTCGCCGCCATCCTCGACTCGATCGACCGACAAACGCACCGGAACATCGAGCTTGTGTTCGTGGATGACGGGGCCACCGACGGAACGTTGGCCAACATCGTGCGGTTGGCTGGCGGCCTGCCGGTGCGCACGGTCCGCCACCCGCGCCCGCACGGCGTGGCCGCCGGCCGCAACAGCGGCGCGCGGATCGCAACGGGCGATGTCCTGGTGTTCATGGACGCCGATCTGACGCTGCCTGACGATTTCGCGGCCCGCATCCTGCGGCACTACGCCGCGGGGGCCGACTACGTGCTGGTCGGTTCGCGCGTTGCCGACCGCCTGGGTTCGACCTCGCGCTACCTCCAAAGCGAGTACGAGGCCGCCATGGCCGCGCCGGAGTTGCAGCGCAGCTCGCAGGCGTTCTCAGCGCGCCAAGCGGTCGTCCAGGCGGTCGGGCCGTTCCGTGACGATTTGCCGCGCGGCGACGACTCCGAGTTCGGGGAACGCGTGATGGCGTCCGGCTACCGGCGCGTCGAGGACCGGACCATCGAAGTACGGCATCACCGCCCGACGACATGGAGCTCGTTTCTGGCGTTACAGCGCCGCCGGGGCCGGAACTTTGCCTACAGCCGGCGCAATCGTCGGCACCACGGCATCGCCCACCTGCTGGTTGCGGCGCTGGCGCGCACCGCTCTGACCGCTGCGGAGATTGTCACGCTGGTTGTCCCGCTACGTCGGGCCGCTCGCTTGGCGTCGCGCTCGCCGCGGGGACGAACCGACCTGCTCGGGTTCGCGCTGCTGGACGCCTCGGCCCGTGCGGCGCGCGCCGTCGGCGTGTGGCAAGGCGTGAGCGAAGTCCTGACCGGGACCTACCGCCCGCGCTGAGTGCGAACGGCGCGCCGGTTACGACCGTCGCGGCTCAGCACGGGCCGACAGCTGAGCCGCGAAGCCGACCAGCAGCAACAAGCCAAGTCCCACCGCCAGGGACCGAAGGGCCTGCACGTAGACCGGGATGATCTCGGCGTTCACGAAAATGACTCGCCAGAACAGCGCTATGTACAGCACCGCGCCGGCTGCCGTGGCGGCTGGCCGGTCGACCAGCCAGCCGTACAGCAGCCGATAGAGCAAACCCAAGGCCACGCTCCCGACTACCACACCCGCCAGTCCGTAGCGCAGGTACAGGTCGCCGACGTGCGTGATTCCGAACGAGGCTCGGTTGCCCTCCACGCCCCGGAACGCACTGCTGACCCGCGGTGAAAACGGCGCGGGTTTGTCCGTCCAGATAGCGCGTGGAATGAATGCGAAAGCGGGAATCAGCGCCAGGTCGATTCCCGTGACTTCCAGATCCACCACGTCCCCGTACGCCAGGATCGACGCCACCGTCTCGCCCGACGTTTGCCGGTTCACCAGCGTCCGCAGCGCCACCTGGAGGAACTCGCCCGGCCCGGCCGCCAGCACTTCGCCGGCCAGCTCCACGGGAGCGGTCGCCATGCTCGCAACGTCGGTCGGTCGCTGCAGCACGCCCTGATGGATTCGGTCCCGGTAGATGGTCACCACGCCGAACATCACGATCACCGCCGCGGCAGCCACGAGCAGGAAGCGGGGCCCACCCAACCGTCGAACCCGATAGTTGTAGAGGCCGGCCAGGCCGACGAGCAGAAACACAAAGACGTGCTTGGCGCCGAAAGCCACCGTGAAGGCCGCCTCGATTGGCGCAATTACCGCGAGAACCGCCGCAACGACGCCGAAGCGCACTCGGTCCCTGCGAAACGCATAGACGCCGGCCAGCAGCACGGCGAACTGGCTGAAGCCACCAAGCTGCAGCAGGACGTTGAAGTCGTCGGTCAGCCGTTCTCGAAGGTCCAGGCTGGCGAACGTGGCCCCTCGGTCCAACAGCAGGACGCCGCGGGCAATCACGCCGACCACATAGATCAACACCAGGAACACCCACGGCGCACGCTCAGGTACCGCCAGGGATATCGGCGGCAGTCGCTGAACCACTCGCCGCCACCAGGGCGCGTAATAGCCGATAAAGGTCAATGCAATGGCCAGCGCGGCCAGGGCAACCGCCGACCCGCGAGTGTCCTCGATGTTCACAAAGACAAACGGGTCCACCAGGTCGCTGCCGGCATCAACCAGCAGCATTCGCAGCCCGAAGTCGAGAAAGAAGAACAGGCCGATCGGCACGATCGGCTGAAACAGGTCGCCACGCGTGACCAGCGCATGCAGGGCAGGCGCCAGAGCCAGCGCTGACAGCCCGATGCGAGCACTGGAGTCGCGAGGTGGCCCGGCAGCGTGCTGACGACGAGCGCACCAGCGGCGCCAGCGGCGGCGGCGCCCAGCGCAACCAGCAGGGCCACGGCCAGGCGGCCTTGCAGGTCCGCCTGTTGAATCAGCGAACGGCGCGCGTCAACGGCGTTCGCCCAGTCCCGGAACATGCAAGGGCGCCAGCGGCCGAGCTACGCCATTCGATCCAGCGCCTCACGTGAAATCTCATGCCGCAGCGGTTGGCCGCCGAAGTGACGTTCGATCTCGTCGACCATCGTGCCCATCTGGCGGGCCCGCGTTTCCAAGGTGAAGCCCGCGATGTGCGGCGTGAGGACGGCGTTCGTCAGATCCCGAAACGGCGAGTCGGCCGGCAGCGGCTCCTCGTCGAACACGTCCAGCACCGCCTGGATTCGCCCTGCCGCCAGGACGTCGAGCAACGCCTCCTGATCCACCAGCCAGGCGCGCGCGCAGTTCACGAACAGTGCGCCCGGCTTCATCAGGTCCAGTTCCCGCCGGCCGATCATGTGACGGGTCGCGGGCAGAATCGGCGCGTGCAGGGTCACCACGTCGCTGGTGCGCATCAGCGTGTCCAGATCCGTCGATTCCACACCAAGTTCGCCCGCCGCCTGCTCGTCCACGAATGGGTCGTAGAGGGCCACGTCGGACGTGAAGGCGCGCACCAAGGGGATCACCCGCCGTCCAACCATGCTGGCGGCCACCACGCCAACCCGCCGCTCGGCCAGCAGCCCGCCGACGTTCGGCCCGCCGCCGGTTTGCTTCCAGCCACCGGCCCTGAGCGTTTCCTGGTGGCCGATGAAGCCGCGGAGGCCCAGCAAAATGGCGCCAAGGGTGTATTCGGCCACGGCTTCGGCAATCACGTCCGCCGCGTGGGTCACGCGCACCCCGCGGTCCCAGGCCGACTCGTCAGCGTATGGCCGAACGGTTCCGGCGGCGTGCGCCACGATCTCCAGGTTCGGCGCAGCGGCCAGCGCCTCGGCGTCGAGCTTGGGGCTGCCCCAACCCGTGATGACGGCGCGCACGTCGGGATCCAGATGCTCCAGCAGATCATCGTGCGTCCAGGGCTCGTCGCCCTCGTTACTGACCACGTGCGCGGCCAGCGTTTCCAGCCGGGCTTCGTCCTCGGGTTTCAAGATCATTTCGCGCAGCGGCCGGTGCACGGTCACCACGATGGTTCCGGTAGCCATGGGGCGGGTTCATCCTTTCCAGGTGGTCCCGCGAACCGTACCGCGTGGCGCCGGGCCGCGCTCAGGCCGCCGCGGCAACGGTTGCATAGACCTCGGCCAGCTCCCGCGCGGTCCGGTCCCAAGGAAAGCGTCGAACCAGCGCCAGTCCGCGAGTTTGGGCGCGTAGGCGAGTCGACTCATCCTGCAACAGCCGCGCCGCGGCGGCGGCCAACCCGCGCGTATCCGTAGCCGGAGCTTGCAGCGCCGCCGGGCCGGAAACCTCGCGCAGCGCCGAACAGTCCGAGGTGACGGCGGGCGTTCCGCAGGCCATGGCCTCCAGCGCCGGCCAGCCAAAGCCTTCCCAATGCGACGGCATCAGGAGCACCTGACAGCAGGCGTAGAGCGCGGGCAGGTCGAGCTCGGGCACGTAGCCGGTTTCCACGACCCAGCGCTCCAAACCCAGGCGGTGCGCCAGCCGCCGCTGGTCGCCGGTCAGGCGCTCGCCCGCTTTCACGAACCCGCAGGCGATGCCGTGCGTCTGGCGCAGCGTGTGGACGACCCGCAGCGCGCCCTCAATGTTCTTGTAGGCGTCCGCGCCCCCGACGTGCAGCAGCAAGGGGATGTCCGGCAGCTCAAGTCGTTCGCGCAGGTGGGCCGTCTGCTCGGCAGGCGGCGCCCGAAAGTGGTCCGCGACACCGCTGTGCACGACGTGCAGCCGGGCCGGATCACAGTCCAGATAGCGCTGCACGTCATCGGCCGTCGCCTGGCTGACACACACCACGCCCGCGGCCTGTGGGAGGTGACGCACCGCGTAGCGAAAGGCCAGCAGCGCAATCCGGGGTGGTCGCGCGCCGGGAATTCGACCGTCAGCCATGCGCAGCAGCATCAGGTCGTGACAGGTCACCACCGTACGCCGTGCCCCCAGCGCGGGCACCAGATGGGCGTACGAGTGGTCGATCACGTGATGCACGGTGGCCGACTCGCCGGACACACGACGCGGGTAGTCGGTGTAGCGCACCCGGTACTTGCCCACGTTCTCGGCCAGGCGGCCGAATGGGCTGTCGTCGTGCTGCGGCCATGGGGGCGGTGTGACGGTGTGGACATCCAGCGGCGGATTGAGGTAACGCAGCGCCCGCTCCAGCGTCCGGCCATAGCGGTCCATGGAAGGCCGGCAGTCGCTGGGATTAACGAGATAGAGGTTGACGCGCGGCTGCGGGCTGGAACCGTCGTCCGGGGGATTGTGAAACCTCATGGCTTGCGCGCCAGGACTTCCCAGCTGGCTGCCCAAACGTGATCCACTACCGGTATCCGCAGCAACCAGGGAACGGCGCGGATTAGCCCCAGCCGCGCCAGCACCGGCACCGGTCCCATACGCTCTACGCGCTCGACTTCGAACCCGGCGTCCAGAAACAGCAGGTGGACCGCCGCGCGAGTGAAGCCGCGGCGGTGCGTGTAGTCGTTCCAGACCACGCGCGCCCGCGCCATCGGCACGGAGGCCAGCGCCAGACCGCCGGGCCTGAGCACCTCGTGCACCTCGCGCACGGCGTCCCAGGGATGATCCAGGTGCTCCAGCACGTCTCTGGCGATCACAGCGTCGAGGCAGTTGCGCGGGAAGGGCAGCCGCCGAGCTGCCGCGGCGTCCCAGGCCAGCACCGGGCCGTGTTGGGCGGCCAGTTCCAGCGCGCCGCGGTCATGGTCCAGACCAAGCACGCGGACGCCCGGTGGCGCCGCCCGCGCCACCCCACCCGTACCGCAGCCCAAGTCCAGCACGAGGGTGACGTGCCCCATGCGGCGAAAGTAGTCGCGGACGAGCGTGGGCGGCACTCCAGGTCCTTGGTAGTAGGCCCGCTTGCGAAGCTGCCGTGCTGGCCGTCCGCTCATGCGTTCGACGGCCCGTTTACGCCAGTGCGTCTCTGTTCCAGACACGCCGCCAGCCGTCGCGCCACCTGGGTGTGCGTGAAGTGACGCCGGACCCGGCTCCGGCCCTGCGCGGCCAGGCGCGCCCGCAGCTCGGCGTCCTCGATCAGTCGCCGCAGAGCGGTTCGCAGCCTGGGGACGTCACGTTCCGGAACAACAATGCCGGCGCCGCCGATGACGTGGGGAATCTCACCTGAGTTCGTCCCCACCACCGGGCAACCCGCCGCCATGGCCTCGATCAGCACGTGCCCGAACTGCTCGGCCCAGTCCGAGGTGGCGTAGGAGGGCAGGACCAACGCGTCCAGGGCGGTGAGCAACGCAGCCACGCGCTCGTGCCGGGCGTCGTCTACGAACCGCAACCGCCGGTCCAGGGTCGCCGCCGCCAGACGGTCATGCAGTGCGCCGCGCAGCGGTCCCCGCCCGACGACCAGCAGGGTCCAGTCGAGCCGGTCGAGGCCGGCCAACGCATCCGCCAAATCCAGGATCCCCTTCTCGGGAATCAGCCGCCCGGCAAACCCGATCACCACGCCAGAAATACCCAGGTCGGCTCGAACACGCGTGCGCGTCTCGCCCGGTCGGTCGGGGAGATCGACGCCCACTTGCGGCATGCGATGGATCGGGCCGCCAAACCCGGCCGCCCGCAGCCCGTCGCCTGCCGCCTGATTCCCGGCGAACGCCAGGGGCGCGGCCCGCAACGCGCCTCGTGCCAGAACGTCCAGCGGAAACGGGCGTCGGCGGACCCCGCGGCCGCCCCAACTGAAGAATGTGAAGAACGGGCGTCCGGATAGCAGTCGCGCCAGCCAACGGCCCTGCAAAGCCAGCAGCGAGTACGGCTCCTGTTCGACGAGCACGATCTCGGGCTGGAAGCGTCGCGCGGCCGCGAGCAGCCGAGGATTGACGTGGAACGTCAGCGTGCCCCGGCCGCGGAAGAGCGCTTGCGTAACCTGTAGGTGGACACGGGGATGCGCCGGCGGCTCGGGCGCCACGGGACCGAAGTGCGGGTCCAGCCAGCCGTTCGGTACGACCAGCAGCACCGCGTGGCTCGGCGACAGGTCGGCGAATGCCTCCCATTTCCGCTGGTTGAACCGACGCAGATAGGTATGTCCGGCAACAAGCACGCGCACGCTCAGCCACCCTTCCTAACGCCGGCTGGCTGTGACTGAGTGAGGTCGGACCCGGCGAGCTCGAGACACCAAGAGCGCTGCGTCTCGGCCCGCCGTGGAAAAATGGCGCACGTAGCGCGCCCCGCCGCGCAGCGCCCTTACGGTAGCCGTCTTGCGCACGTTCTGTCTCCGGCGGGTAGCCGGGGAACTAGGGCTGGCAGGGCCGGTAGGACGCGCCTGGGCCTGAAACCTTGCGGGAGACCCTGAACGGCTACCTGGCGAACAATGCGAAAGCCCGACATCCACGACCTGCTGAAGACGCGCTTCGGCTACGACGAGTTCCGTCCACTTCAGGCCGAGATCATCCAGACCGTGCTGGCCGAACGCGACGCGCTGGTGCTCATGCCCACGGGCGGGGGCAAGTCGCTGTGCTACCAGCTGCCGGCGCTATGCCTGGAGGGCCTGACGTTGGTCGTCTCTCCGCTCATCGCCTTGATGAAAGACCAGGTGGACGCCCTGCGCGCCAACGGTGTGGCGGCGGCCTTCATCAACAGCACAGTCCCGGCGCCGGAGGCCCGCAGCATTTACGGGGAGGTCAGGGCGGGCCGTCTCAAGATCCTCTACATCGCCCCCGAGCGGCTGGCCGTGGCCGGCTTCAGCGAATTTCTGCGGGCCGTGCGCGTCAGTCTGATCGCCATCGACGAGGCCCACTGCATATCCGAGTGGGGCCACGACTTTCGCCCGGACTACCGCAACCTGCACGTATTGCGCGGCCGGTTTCCCGAGACGCCGGTGATTGCCCTTACGGCAACGGCTACCGCCCAGGTACGGGACGACATCGCGGAGCAGCTGGCGATCTCGAGCGCGCGGCGATTCGTCGCCAGCTTTGACCGCCAAAACCTGACCTACGTCGTGCGTCCCAAGCGTCAGGCGTTCGACGGACTGGTCGAATTGCTGAATCAGCAACCTGGCGAGTCGGCCATCGTCTACTGCCTGTCCCGCCAGAACGCCGAGGACCTGGCCGCCGACCTGACCGAGGAAGGCATTCGAGCGCTGCCCTACCACGCCGGCCTCAACCCGTCCGTCCGCCGGACCACGCAAGAACGGTTCATCCGGGACGAAGTCCCAGTGGTTACGGCGACCATCGCCTTTGGCATGGGCATCGACAAGCCGGACGTGCGGCTGATCGCGCACTACCACCTGCCAAAGACGCTGGAGGGCTATTACCAGGAAACCGGACGGGCCGGGCGCGACGGACTACCCAGCACGTGCGTGCTCTTCTACGGAGCGTCCGACCGGCACGCACTCACGGGGTTCATTGAACAGATTGAGGACGAAACCGAGCGCGCGCGGGCCTGGCGCAAGCTGCGGGAGATGGTCAGGTATAGCGAACTGCAAACATGCCGTCGCGCGTTCATCCTCGACTATTTCGGCGAGTCCTACGACCGGGAGTCCTGCGGCGGCTGCGACGTCTGTCTGAGCGAGCGCGAGGAGTTCGACGCCACCGAGATTGCTCAGAAGGTTCTCTCAGCCATCATCCGCACCGGGGAGCGGTTTGGCGCCGCCCACGTCATCCAGGTTCTGCGCGGCGGGCGGGCGCGCCGAGTGCTGACGGCGCGACACGATCAACTGTCGGTCTACGGCATCGCCCGCGACAGCAGCAGCACCCAACTCCAGGAGATTGTGAGCTTGCTGGAAGACGCCGGGCTGGCCCAACGCAGCGCCGATCAGTACCCCACGCTCTCGGTGACGCCCGCGGGCCGCGACTTTCTGCGCCAACGCGAGACGCTGACGCTCACCCGCATCAAGCGCACGGAGCGCGACGCGCGCGAACCCCGGCGCGAGACCGACCAGCTTGACTTCGACCGCGATCTGTTTGCCCGTCTGCGCTCCGTGCGCTTCAGGCTGGCGCAGGATCGCAACGTTCCGCCCTACGTGATCTTCGGCGACCGGTCACTTCAGGAAATGGCGTACTACGTCCCGCAGCGCCAGCAGAGCTTTTTGAGCATTTCCGGCGTCGGCCAAGTGAAACTGAACGAATTCGCCGACGAGTTCCTGGACGTCATCCGCGGCTACGCCGAACCCCGCGGCCTCGCGGAACGACCGAAGGCGCAGCACGCGACGAGGCGCCGCCGCGACACTCGTCGTAAAGGCTCGACCCACCGGCACACGCTGGATCTCTACATGCGTGGGCTGTCGATCTCCGAAATCAGCCAGCGGCGCGGCCTGTCTACGACCACGATCGTCTCCCACCTGGAACGCCTGATCGCCGCCGGCGAAGCGCTGCCCCTTGAGCGAGACCTGCCGCCGCCGGAGCGGGTGACTCGGATCACAGAGGCGTTTACCCAGACGGAGTCGCGAAACCTCACGCCAGTCAAGGATCTGCTCGGCGACGACTACTCCTATGACGAACTGCGGCTGGTGCGCGCCTGGTTAGACCAGCAACGCCACCTGAGTGCCGCTGACCCGGAGCAGAGCGCCGAAGCGCTGTCCTGAGGCACGCGATTGGCCAGACGTGCGAAGCTCACACCGAACGCCGCGCTCCCCCGGTTGACGACGCTATGACCGACCTGTTGGAAGACGAATTCGGCGACATCATCGGCAAGGCCCGGTTCGGCCTGGACCTTTCGGCGGACGAGGTCGCGGCGCAGGTCGGCATCTCCGCCTCCGACCTTGAGGTGCTGGAGGACTGCCTCCGCAGCCCCACCAAACCCGAAAGCGATCGCCTGGCCGCGCTGCTAAACCTCGATCCGGAGCGCCTGCTGGCCGTTGCCCAGGACGCCTACGTGCCCGCCCCGGTGCCGCTGGACCACGGCGGGGTCCGAATCCGGGTCATTCCGTATCCACCCATGCGCGTCTATCAGTACGTGGTAGGCGACCTTGCAACCGGCCAGGCCGTGGTCGTGGACCCCGGTGCTGAGCCGGACCGGATTCTCGGCGTGCTGGCCGACGAGCAATGGACGGCCGCCGCCATCCTCATCACCCACGCCGACGCCGATCACATCAACGCGCTCCCGGCGGTGCACCGGGCGCTGAACGTTCCGATCTGGGTTCACCCGCTCGAACAGCCCCGAATGCCCGCACTCGACGCGGCTGACATCCGCAATTACGACCACGGCCAGCGGTTCCAGGCCGGTCCGTTCGAAGTTGAGGCTCGGCGTACACCGGGCCACGCCCCGGGCCACTCATCGCTGGCGTTACGTGACTTGGTGCTGGTGGGCGACGCCATGTTTGCCGGGTCGCTGGGGCGCACGGCGCTGGGTCCGGCCTACTACGGCGACCACCTTGCGGCGGTGCGCGCCCAGATCCTTTCGCTGCCGGCGGCCACGCGGCTGTTTGCCGGTCACGGACCACCGACCACCGTGGGCGAGGAACTGGCGCACAACCCATTCTTCGCGTCGTGAGCCGCGAATAGCCGAAATCCGCCAAAATAGGGCAGAATAGGCGGGGAGCTTTAGCGTCGGCACGCCAGCGACTACGAGCCGCTCATGTTCGCCTTTGACATTTCAACGCGATTCGCGGGCTCGACCCTGCTCTTTCGGTCGCTGTCCCTGGGCGACGCGCTCGCGGCGCTGGCGCAGACCGAACTGACGTACGTGGACCTCTGGGCCACGCCGGGCGTGCTGGAGCACCTGGACCCCATGCGCGACTCGCCGGGCGATGTGAAGGCCCAGGTGGAAGACCTGAATCTGCGCCCCTCGTCGATCTCGGCCTATGCGACCTTCGGGAACGACTTGGTCGCGCGGCTGGAGTTCGCGGCAGCCATCGGCGCCCCGCTGGTCATCGGCACCGCCCCACTGCGTGAGTACGAGCGGCGCGAAGCCGCGGACGACGTGCGGGCGCTGGGCCGCGCCGCCCAGGACCTGGGCGTGACCCTGGCCTTGGCCAACCAGGTGGGCACCTGGCTGGACGAACCCGCCGAGATCGCCAGTTTCCTGGACGACGTAGGACATCCGCGCGTGCAGCTGAGCCTCACCCCGCCGCACGTGCGGCTGACCAGCACCACGCTGCGGGCGGTGGCCGACGCCGCCGATGGGCGCGTGGGGCACACCTGCCTCTGGAGCGTCAGCCCGGCCATGCGCGACGCCGACGAGCTGGGCCCGGCCGCCGACCAGGCGCCAGGACGCGGTACGGTGGACTTTGGGGCACTGAC
This sequence comes from Chloroflexota bacterium, assembly GCA_965263175.1. GTDB lineage: Bacteria > Chloroflexota > UBA11872 > UBA11872 > UBA11872 > UBA11872. Next base: position 357,152 of record OZ253587.1, on the reverse strand, counting down.
CTCGATGCTGGACGAGCGCAACTACTTCGGAATGTTCACGTTTATTTGGGGCAGCACGGATGACGTGCCCGCCGAGGAAACCGTGGCCGCCATCAGGGCCGCGCGCGCTCACGTGCTGGACGTTTCCACCCCATCCTGATCGCCGCTCGGCCGGCCGCTCGACATGGGGGCAAGTAGACCCTCGTGCTACGCTTGCCGCCGCCCACGAGATTGTGAAACGGTGCACAAAGCCCGGCGTATCGTGACTCTCGCAAACGGGGATGAGCGCCGTCCCGCGCAAGGGCAGCACAGCACACCTTTGACCCACCGCCGCCGCATCTACGCCGCGCTTCTGGTCCCGGTGCTCACCGTGGCCGCGCTTGCCTTCGCGGCTTGTGGCGCAACACCCCAGACCACGCTCGAACCAACCACTGAAGCGGCGCGTACCGCGCGCGATCTCCTGATGTTCGTCTTCTGGGCGATGGTCGTGGCCTTTGTGCTTGTGGAAGGCGTGCTGCTCTACGTCCTCATCCGCTTCCGCCGGCGCAGCGGCGACAAGCTTCCGGCCCAGACGCACGGCAACACCCCGCTCGAAATCGGCTGGACCATCGCGCCGGCCCTCCTGGTCGTGATAATCGTTGTCCTCACTGTTCCGGCGATCTTCTCCAACGCCCGCGCCGCCAGCCCCGACGCCTTGCAGGTCCGGGCGATCGGCCACCAGTGGTGGTTCGAGTTTCAGTACCCCGACCTTGGGGTGGTGACCGCCAACGAACTGCACCTGCCGGTCGACCGCGACGTGGAGATTCAACTCGAGAGCAACGACGTGCTTCACAGCTTTTGGGTCCCGAGCCTGCGCGGAAAGCTGGATATGGTTCCCGGACGGGCGAACCGGTTCGTGATCAGGCCCGAGGTAGTGGGAACCTTCCCGGGCCAGTGCGCGGAGTTCTGCGGCACGGCCCATGCCCTGATGAAGTTCACCGTGGTCGTCGAGTCGCAGGCCGATTTCGACGCCTGGGCCGAAGCTCAACTCACCGACCGCATTCCGCCGAGCACCGACCTGGCCAAGGAAGGCGAAATGACGCTTACTCTCGGCGGCTGCGTGGCTTGTCACACCATTCGCGGCACCGACTCGGCCGGCATCCTGGGTCCAGACCTGACCCATATGCGCAGTCGCGGTCACATCGCCGCCGGGCTCTTGGATAACACGCCGGAGAACATGCGCCGCTGGCTGAGCGACCCACAGGGCGTCAAGCCAGGCAACTCGATGGTCATTCCCGAACTCACCGGCGAGCAGCTCGACGCCTTGGTGGCCTACCTCGAGGGCTTAAACTAGTGAGGCGCGCGCGACGCGGCGCACAGGCGCCGGACAGAAGGGTGACCACATGGCGACGTTAACGACGACCGCCCCGGACACCCGCACGTTTTCCGGAACCGCCTGGAGTTGGATCACCACGGTCGATCACAAGCGGATCGCCGTGCTGTACCTGGTCACGTCCCTCTCCTTCTTCATGCTCGGCGGGGTCGAGGCGCTGATCATGCGCCTGCAACTGTCCAGGCCCGAAGCCGACATCGTGTCGGCGGAACGCTTCACCGAGCTCTTCACGATGCACGGCACCACGATGGTGTTCCTGGCGCTCATGCCCCTCAGTGCGGCCTTCTTCAACCTGCTGGTGCCGCTGATGATCGGTGCCCGCGATGTGGCCTTCCCGCGGCTGAATGCGCTGAGCTACTGGATCTATCTGTTCGGCGGCATCTTCATGAACATCAGCTTCGTGGCCGGCGGCGCGCCCAACGCCGGCTGGTTCGGCTACGCGCCGCTGACCGAAACGGCCTTCGAAGCCACGCACGCCATCGACTTCTGGGCCTTCGGACTCCTGATCCTGGGCATCTCCTCCATCCTGGCCTCGATCAACTTCATCGTCACCATCATCAACATGCGGGCGCCGGGGATGACCCTGAACCGCATGCCCATGTTCGTGTGGATGAGCATGATCACGGCCTTCCTGATCATCTTCGCCTTCCCCGTCATCACCATCGGTCTGGTGCTGCTGGTCTTCGACCGCTATCTGGCCACCAGCTTCTTCCTGCCGGCCGGCGGCGGCGATCCGGTGCTCTGGCAGCACTTGTTCTGGGTCTTCGGCCACCCGGAGGTCTACATCCTGATCCTGCCGGCCATGGGGATCGTCTCGGAGATCCTGCCCACCTACTCGCGCAAGCCATTGTTCGGCTACGCGGTGGTGGCCTATTCCGGGGCAGCCATCGCGCTACTCGGATTCGGCGTCTGGACGCACCACATGTTCACGGTTGGGCTGGGCCCGATCGCCGACACGGCCTTCGCGATCTCGACGATGGCGATCGCGGTTCCAACCGGGGTCAAGATTTTCAACTGGATCGCCACCCTCTACGGCGGCTCGATCAGCTTCAAATCGCCTCTATTGTTCGCGGTGGGCATGGTCTCCATGTTCATCATCGGCGGGCTCAGCGGCATCATGCTGGGATCGCCCCCCATCGACTCACAAGTGCAGGACTCGTATTTTGTCGTCGCGCACCTGCATTACGTGCTCTTCGGGGGCACGGTCTTCGGACTGTTCGCGGGCATCTACCACTGGTTCCCCAAGTTCACGGGACGGTTCATGCACGACGGCTGGGGCAAGGTGCACTGGGCGCTGATGCTGGTCGGGTTCAACCTGACCTTCCTGCCGCAGCACATGCTGGGCATCGACGGCATGCCGCGCCGCGTTCATACCTACGCGGCGGACATGGGCTTCGACCTGTGGAACATGATGTCCACGGTTGGCTCTTTCATGGTCGGGCTCTCCTTCCTGATCTTTACCATCAACGCGCTGCGCTCGATCCGTCAGGGCGAACCGTCCGGCAGCGACCCGTGGGATGGCGGCACGCTGGAGTGGACGATCCCGTCGCCGCCGCCGGTCTACAACTTTGCCCACATTCCCATCGTGGATAGCCGCTATCCGGCCTGGGACATGAAGCGCGGCGGCGGGCACACCGGTGCGGTGGCTACCGCCCCCGAGGCCGGCGGCGAGACGGAGGAACCGGACATCCACATGCCCAACCCTTCCTATTGGCCGATTCTGCTGGCCGCCGGGCTGGTAATCGCCGCCTGCGGCCTCATCTTCCACCAAGTGTTCATCCTGCTGGGCGCTGTGATCTTCGGCATCTCGCTGCTGGGCTGGATCGAGGAACCCGCCGCATGAGCTCCGAGGCTCACGCCCACCACGAGGAGCACCACAGCTCCACCGGGCTCGACAACCGCAAGCTCGGCATGTGGGCCTTCCTTGGCTCCGAGACGATGTTCTTCGGCAGCCTGATCCTGGTGATGTTGATCAACAAGCACAACACGCTGGGCGGGCACGGCCAGGAAGTCCTGGATCTGTTCCTGACCTCAATCACGACCTTCGTGCTGCTCACCAGCAGTCTCGCCATGGTGCTGTCCCTGGCCGCGTTCCGGAACGGGTCGCTGCTCTGGGGTCGCACCTGGCTCGGGCTCGTGATGCTGATGGGATTGGTCTTTCTGGGCGGTCAGGTTTACGAGTTCACGTCGTTCGTCACGCACGAGGATCTGACGCCGTCCACCAACCTCTTCGGCGCCTCGTTCTACACCCTGGTCGGCTTCCACGGCGCACACGTCGCCATCGGCGTGCTCTGGCTCGGCACTGCGTTGGTCTACAGCTGCCGCGGCCGCTTTCAGCCTGGCGGCGACATGTGGGGCATCGAGATGATCGGCCTGTACTGGCACTTTGTGGACCTGGTCTGGGTCGCGATCTTCACGCTCATCTACCTGATCTGATGGCTGACACGCACGCGGACCACGGCGGGGACATGACCCACCACGCCGAGCATCGCCACGGCTATCTCAAGTACGTCTTCGTGGGCGTCATCCTCACCATTATCACCATCGTCGAGATTGCGATCCCCAGCCGTCCGGAGATCCGCGACGCGCTCACCCGGACCGGTGTGGTCGCCTCGCTGCTAGTACTCTCGTTTGTCAAGGGCGCGGGCGTGGTTGCGTACTACATGCACCTGCGGGATGACAGTCGCCTCTTCACGGCGCTGTTCATGTTCCCGTTCTCCATCGCCTCCATAATCGTCCTGATCCTCTTCCTCATGTTCACGCTGACCGGCGGCTAGGCTTGAGAGCGGGAACGCGCGCAGCCTGAAAAAGCCGGGCGCGATCTCGCGCGGAACGTTGCGACCGGCGGCTATAACGGGTGAGGAGGAAGTCCAATGACCTTCTACCTGGTTCCTGAGATCACGCTCGGCGTCGTGGTGCTGGTTGGCGCCTATGGCTACGCGGTCAGCCCCTGGAACCCGGACCGGCCAGGGCGGGTTGACTCCTGGCGTGTTGGCCTCTTTGTTCTCGGCGCGGCTGTGTTCTTTGCGGCCCTGCACCCGCCGATCGACACCCTCAGCTCCAAGTACTTCAGCGTGCACATGGTCCAGCACCTGATGGTGACGTTCATGGCCCCGCCGCTGCTCTTGCTGGGCATCCCCGCCTGGATGGTGACGCCGTTGCTGCGGCGGGCCACGGTGCGGGCCGCCGTCTGCTGGGTCACGCAACCCTTGGTCGCCGGAGGCGTCGGGGTCGCGGTGTTCTGGGGCTGGCACCTGCCAACGCTTTACGAAGGGGCGCTGAATGACCGAATCGTGCATGACACGGCGCACGTGACGATGGTCCTCTCAGCCCTGGCGATGTGGTGGCCCGTCGTCAGCCGCGTGCCGGCGGCGCCGGCGGCCAGCGTGCCCATCCAGATGTTCTACCTGTTCCTGCTCACGCTGCCGTCGGGTCTGCTGAGCTCCCTCTTCGTCTTTGCCGGGGAGCCGCTCTACCCGACTTACCTGCTGGCCGCGGACCCCGGTGGCCTGTCAGCTCTGGAAGATCAGCGAATCGGCGGGTTGATAATGAAGCTCGGCGGCACCGCCCTGCTGTGGAGCGTCATCACCGTGAAGTTTTTCCGCTGGATCTCGCAGACGCCGGGCGAACGGGAACTGCTGGGGCGCGCCCGACGCTAAGCTCAGCGTAGCCGGAACGGCCGTGAACGAATGGACGGCCGTCGGCGCTTCGGGGCGCTGGCGATCATGTCGCTCGTCTTCGCCGCCCTGCTGGCCACGCAGGGCGGCATCGTGCGGGCCGCCGGCTCGGGCCTGGGCTGCGCCCGGACTGGTCCCTCTGCTACAACGCGCTCACGCCGCCGCCGGACGATGTGAAGGCCATCATCGAACACACCCATCGGGTGCTGGCGGGCCTGGGGGTCTGCTGATCCTGACGATTGGCGCGCTCTGGCTGTCAGGCAGGCCCCGCGTCCCGGCGCTGCGGATCGCCGGGCTGGGGCTGGTCAGACTGCTGGCCGTCTGCATCGGGTGTGTGTCGTACCAGATCCCTGCGCTCCCAGTCGGTGCCGCGCGTTCGTCACGGTGGCAGGTTGAACGGGCAAGTGCTCGCCCAGTTCCGTCCGCATAAACCCTCCTTCTCCTACAGGGCGCACTGTGCCACCTCCTGCCCAACGGGCCTACCGGTCTCGTTTGGCAAGGCCTCGGCGCGTTAGCTTAAAGAGCATGGGAACGTGGGCCAGCAAGCAGCTCAGAGCTCCAGGCAGCGGCTTCGCGACAACCGAACGCTTTCTCGGGGATGCCCGTCATGTCGCGTCCGAAGCTCCCGTCCCGTCGGCGTCGAGGACGCTCCAGTCCTGGACCGACGCCCATTGCTCGTACGTGTGCCAGCCTGTCTCCGGGTAGTCGCGGCGGAGCAGGGCGATGTCGGCGCTGTACCCGACGGCATCGAACCACTCGGACATGCGAGCCATATCCTCGCTCATCTCGTAGATCGGAATCTCGGCGCAGCCAATTTCACGCCCGCTGGCGGCGGATACTATTTCCGCCCCCCGTTCGCAGCTGAGTTCGTCCGACGCGATATCGATTCGCTGACCGAGGAACCGGGAGCGGTTTTCGAGCACAAGGCAGACAAACGACGCGATGTCGCCGACCGGGATTTGCTGGAGCGGTCGGTCCACAGGCATCGGCAGAGCAAGTGTTCCCCGGATCAGCCCCGGCAGCATCCAGGGGCTGAACAGGTTTTCGGCGAAATACACCGGGCCGACGATCGTGTGCGGTATTCCCAGCGACGCGATGTGCTGCTCGATCCGCCACTTGCTTTCGAAATGGGGGATGCCCGTTGACTTGTCGGCGCTGGCGACGGACGAAAAGACGAGATGGCCTAGGCCTGCGACCTTGACTGCATCGGCGATCCTCGTACCCTGGCCCACCTCGCCCTCGACCCCCGATTCGGAGAACGAGGTCATGGCGTACACGGCATCCATTCCCTGGGCGGCCCGAACCAGCGACTCGCCTGCCTCACTGTTGCCCACGGCCAGTTCGGCACCCAGCTCCTGCAGGCACCGGGCAGCGGGGGACTCGGCGTTACGTGTAAAAGCCCGAACGCTGTGTCCCCTGCCAAGAAGTGCCCGCGCGACCGACCCGCCCTGCTGTCCCGTGGCGCCTATAACGAGCAGGTTGAGCTTTTCCGACACCCTCTTCTTCCGACCGGGTATCTATATGCCGAGTCACAGTCAAATTAAACAGCATCTGCCGCCTTGTCAAACCATGAGTGCTCGAATCTCTCGTGGACCTGGGCGACGCACTTCCGGCAGCCCGAGTCTTGAGCGCCGGCGCTGACCGCAGCGGCTCGCCTCAGCTGGCGGGCCCCGCCACAATGCTGGCCCGCGCGCCGCGAACCGCGTGGCCAGGAATCGGATCCAGCGCCTCGTGTGTACCGGGCTCCAGGTCAGTTTCCAGATAGCCGGTGAGCCCCGGTCCGATCCGCGGCGAGCGGACCGTCCCGCCGGGCATACGGACCTCCAGGCTGTGCGTGTAGGCCCCGATATTGGTGATCGCGAACCGTACGCGCGGAGCGCTAGCGCGAATCACGGGCGGAAGGATGGCGAAATCGCCGATTTGGATCGCGTGCTCCTCGCAGGTCGGTGGCGCGCAGATGGTTTGCAGGGCCGTCAGCGGGTCCGGGGTCGGATTCTCGATGGCGGTCTGGACAACGCCGACTTCGCAGGCAGCCAGCACGGCGGCCAGCACGAGTAGCACAACCAGACGCGGGGCGTGGACATGGGCTCGGGACATGCGGGGACAGTGATCCGTGGGCTCTTGGGAATTAGCTGAAGCTTAGGGAAGCAGGCGGGCGGGCCGCAAGACATTCGGCGGCGGCGGGCCGTAGGCACGATTCATTGCTGGCGTCTGCGGCCGACGCGCCTACGTCAACCGGTCACGGTGCGCCGTCAGGTCCACAGCCTGTCAACGGCGACCAGCGCGCCACCTAGCGCCGTGAGCGCTGCGATGAGGCGAACTGTCAGGCGCGTCTCAAGAGCGTGCAGGTCGGCCTTCGTGGCGTAGTGCCTCAGGGTCCGATCCAATTCCTCGCGCAGGTCTTTTCGAGTCAGCGGCTCGGTGTCTGCGGCCATGGCACTGATATCTGTTCGCGCCCGGAAACCGCCCCGCTACCCCGATTGTTGCAGCCGCTGCCGCAGCTCGCAATACGATCCAACTGGCAGAGGACCGCCGTGGCTCTGCCCTTCTGAACTTGCCTGCTACGGGGCCGCAGGATCGGCGTATACTCAAGTCAAGTAGTGATTTCCTCACTGCTTGGTCGGACGATGTGACGCGCGGGCGTTTTCGGCACAAGCGCCTACCGCTTTGACAGGCGAACCATCCCTGTCCTCTTCCAAACGCCACCGCGCAACATCGGGCCGTCGGGGACCACGCCGCCCGCGTGGTGGGATCGTCGTGTGCCGCACGGTGGATATCCGGCGCGGTCAGGCGATAGATTTGGGGAGCGTCAGGCGACGGACGGGCCGCGCGCACGTCTGGAATTGCCGCAGCAGGGGGATGGTGGATGATCCGTGACGGTTGAAGTCGCACTGCATCTGAACGAGGAAACCCTCGAGAACGCCCTGGCCGAACTTGTGGCCCTGGGGTCAGACCCCGGGTATCTCAACAAGTCCGAACTCAAGAAAGTCCTGCCCGACGAGGCGCACATCACGCGCGAGGTCGAGACCTGGTTCCGCATGCAGTTGGCCGAGGAAGAAATCGAGCTTCGCGATGAGGAACCGGAAGACACCGAAGGCAACGACGCCTCCAAGGTCACCACCATTCAGTCGCGTCGCGAACGCGACCTGGAGCTCGAGTCCGCCAGCCAGGACACGGTTCGCAGCTATCTGAACGAAATTGGCCGCATCTCGCTGCTCACGGCCAAGGAAGAGGTCGACCTCGCCCAGCGCATCGAGCGCAGCGACGAGTCCGCCCGACAGCACCTGATCACGGCCAACCTGCGGCTGGTGGTGAGCGTGGCCAAGAAATACACCGGCCACGGCATCCCGTTGCTCGACCTGGTGCAGGAAGGCAACGCCGGCCTGATGCGCGCCGCCGAGAAGTTCGACTGGCGCCGCGGTTACAAGTTCAGCACCTACGCCACCTGGTGGATCCGCCAGGCGGTCACCCGCGCCATCGCCGAGCAGAGCCGCACCATCCGGCTACCCGTGCACGTACACGAGAAGCTCACCAAGTCCTACCGGGTGCAGCGCGACTTGCAGCTGCGCCTGGGTCGCGAGCCGACCGACGACGAGATCGCCCACGAAATGGAGATGAGCGAGGAGCAGATCGGCGAACTGAAGCTGGCCGCTCGCCTGCCGATCTCGCTCGAGACGCCGATCGGCGAAGACGGCGACACCGAGATCGGGCACCTGATACCCGACGAAGACGCGGTGGAGCCGGTGGAGGCTGCCACCTCCCAGATGCTGTCCGAGCACCTGGAAGGCGTGCTGGAGATGCTGGACCCCCGCGAGCAGAAGATTCTGCGCATGCGGCACGGGCTGGACGACGACACGCCGCGCACCCTGGATCAGGTCGGCCAGGAGTTCGGGCTGACGCGCGAGCGGATTCGCCAGATCGAGTCCCAGGCCCTGCGTCGCCTCCGCCACCCCCGCCTCGCCCGCAAGCTCAAAGATTTCCTGACCTAGACGCCGGCGGAGTCGCCCGTCTGACGCAACAAGCCCCGCCGGCCTGCGGCCGGCGGGGCTTGGTTGTATCTCGGAGTGTGCGCGGTTAGAAGCCGCCCATGTCACCCATACCGCCCATGCCGCCCATGCCACCCATGCCGCCCATACCTCCCATGCCACCGTCGGGGGGCATGGCGGCGGCGGGCCTCTTGGTTTCGGGCGCGTCGGCGATCAACACTTCGGTGGACAGCAGCATCATGGCCACGCTGGCCGCGTTTTGCAGGGCGCCCCGGACGACGGTGAGCGGATCCACGACCCCGGCTTCGCGGAGATCTTCGATCTGCCCGGTGTCGCCGTTCCAGCCCATGGCGTCGGACGCAGTCAGCACGCGCTCCACGATCACGTCGCCGACCTCGTCGGCGTTGGACGAGAGCTGGCGCAGCGGGGCCATCAGCGCGTTGCGCACGATGCGCGCCCCCATGGCGTGCTCGCCCTCAAGCGTTTCGATCAACGCGTCAAGGGCCGGAATCGCGCGTATGTAGGCCGTGCCCGCGCCCGGCACGATGCCGTCCGCGACGGCCGCCTGCGTGGCTGACAGCGCGTCTTCCACGCGGTGCTTCTTCTCCTTGAGCTCGACCTCGGTCGGCGCGCCGACTCGAATCACCGCCACACCGCCGGCCAGCTTGGCCGCCCGCTCTTCCAGCTTCTCGCGGTCGTAGTCAGAGTCCGTGGTCTCCATCTGCGACTTGATCTGGGCGATACGCCGCGTAATGTCCTGCCGCGACCCGGCGCCTTCCACGATGGTGGTGTCGTCCTTGCGAACCACGATTCGGCGGGCCTGGCCCAGCACATCCAGGTCCAGTTCCTTCAGGTCCTGCCCCAGGTCCTTGGAGATGACTTGGGCGCCGGTGAGGATGCCGATGTCATCCAGAATCGCCTTGCGGCGGTCGCCGTAGGCCGGCGCCTTGATGGCGCAGGCGTTAATCGCTCCACGCACCTTGTTGACGATCAGGGTGGCGAGCATGTCGCCTTCCAGGTCCTCGGCCACGAACAGCACGTCGCGCCGCCCCGACTGCACGATCTTCTCCAGCAGCGGCAGCATGTCCTGGGCGCTGCTGAGCTTGTCGTCGGTGACGAAGACGAACGCGTCGTTCAACTCGCAGGACATCGAAGTCTCGTCGGTCACGAGATAGGGCGATAGGTACCCGCGGTCCAGCTGTACGCCGTCGACCAAATCGAGTTCCAGAGCATTGGTGCGGCCCTCTTCCACGGACACCGCGCCGTCTTTGCCCACCCGGTCGAGCGCCGTGGCGATTTGCTTGCCGATGGCCTGGTCGCCGGACGAAATCGTGGCCACCCATTCCATTTCCTGGGGCTCGCTGATTTCGCGGCCCTGCTCGTTCAGCGCCGTTTCGGCCGCCGCAACCGCTTTCTCCATGCCGCGCTTGACGATCATGGGGTTCATCTCGGCGGCAACCGCACGCAGCCCGTCCTGAATCATGCGCTGGGCCAGCACGGTGGCAGTGGTGGTGCCGTCGCCGGCCACGTCGTTGGTCTTGGTGGCGGCTTCCTTGATGAGCTGCGCGCCCATGTTCTGGAAATTGTTCGGCAGGTCGACGTCGCGGGCGACGGTCACGCCGTCGTTGGTGATGATGGGCGACCCGAATTTGCGCGCGAGCCCGACGTTGCGTCCCTTGGGCCCCAGCGTCACGCGTACGGCGTCGGCGACAGCGTTGACGCCGCTGAGCAGCGCGCTGCGCGCGGTTTCATCGAATATCAGGTCTTTAGGCATGCCGGACAAGCTCCTTCGTGGCGGTTTCGCACTCCAGCGGTTAGGTCAAATGGGAGGGGCGGAGCGCGCCAAGCGGCGCACTACGGCGCGCCGTCATTCGGCTGACAATTGTAGCGCAGCAACGCCAGAAAATGGGCGGAAATTTGCCCCTGATCGGTCCGATAGCATCGGCGGCCGCTTCGAGATTTTTGCCTGTCCGGCAGTCGTCCGACCGGGATCCGCCGCCGGGCTAGCGCCCTTTCCAGTACGGATTGGGCGACCAGTAGCGACGGTTCTTCACGCCCAGGGCGAAGGTAGCCTCGGTGCTGAAGCTGATCGATGACTTGAGCCGCGTCAGCGCGTCGTCGCGGGTTGCCCCGCCCATCGCGCGATAATCGCGCCCGTCGATCACGGCGTTGGCGTTCCAGCCGGCCATGCCTTTCCAGACGCTGACCTCAATTTCCAGGTCGTCAAACTCTATGTACGTGACCTCGCGGTCGTCGCTTGTAGGCGGGTCGGATGCCACGGCAGTCCAGACGGTGTGGGAACGTCTGGCAATTATACGGACGCCCAGGCATGGACCGGTGCTGTCGAGGAGCGTGACAATGCGCGCGAGCCTTATCCACGCCCGCCCCTGCCGCATGACGACGGACATCTTCTTTCAGATCGTGACACCGGACGAAGCGCTGGCTCGCCTCTTCGACCGCCTGAGCAGCGCGCCGCGCGGCGAGCGCATCGGGCTGGACGCCGCGGTGGGTCGGATCACCGCCGCGCCGCTGAGGGCGCCCGAAGACAGCCCGGCGTTTGCCCGCTCGGCCATGGACGGCTACGCGGTTCGCGCCGCCGACACCTACGGCGCGTCCGAAGCGCTGCCCGCTTTCCTGACCGTGGATGGCGAGGCGCCCATGGGCGCGGCCGCCGAGCGGCCCGTGCAGCCCGGAACCGCCCAGCTGATCCACACCGGTGGCATGCTGCCGCCCGAGGCTGACGCCGTGGTGATGGTGGAATACACCCAGCCGGTGGATGAGACCTCGGTGGAGGTCCTACGACCCGCCGCGCCCGGCCAGCACGTAATCCAGGCCGGCGAGGACCTTGCCACGGGCGACGTGGTGCTACCCGCCGGGCATCAACTGCGGGCGCAGGACCTGGGCGCGCTCGCGGCGCTGGGTCTTACGAAACTTGACGCGGCGATGCGTCCGGTTGTTGGCGTGCTGTCGTCGGGCGACGAAATCGTGCCCCGAGAGTCGGCCCCGGCGCCCGGTCAGGTTCGCGACGTGAACGCGACCACGCTGCCCGCGCTGGCCCGCCAGGCTGGCGCCGAGGTGCGCGAGTTCGGCGTCGCGCCCGACGACCGGGCGGAACTGGAACGCCGCGCCCGCGCGGCGCTGGAGACCTGCGATTTGGTGGTCATCTCGGCCGGAAGCTCCGTCAGCACGCGCGACATGACGGCTGAGGTGATCGCGAGTCTGGGTCAACCGGGTGTCCTGGCCCACGGCATCGCCGTCAAGCCGGGCAAACCCACCATCGTCGCGCTGGCCGCCGGCAAGCCGGTCTTCGGCCTGCCGGGCAACCCCGTGTCCGCCATGGTCGTCTTCGGGCTGGTGGTCGTGCCCACGATTCGGCGGCTGCTCGGAGCTGGCCCCGCCGACGAGCCGCCCCGCCGAAGGGCGCGCTTGTCGCGAAACCTGGCCTCCCAGACCGGACGCATCGACTTCGTTCCCGCGGCGCTGCGACAGCGCGAAGGCCAGTGGTGGGCAACGCCGGTGCTCGGCCCGTCCAACCTGATCGCCACCCTGGTGCGCGCCTCGGGTCTGATTCGGATTCCGCTGGACGCCGGCGGGCTGCCGGAAGGCGCCTGGGTTGACGTCGAAACCTTCTAGCCCGCATCAGCGCGAGGTCTACCTGCACGACGTGCCGCTGGCCACGGCACGCGAACGCCTGGCAAGAGCGCTGGCCGAATTGCCGGATTGGCCGCCCCGGCGGACGCTCAGGCTGCCGCTGGATCAGGCCCGCGGCCACGTCACCGCCGCGCCTGTCTGGGCGGCGCTCTCCAGCCCGCACTTCCCCGCCGCCGCCATGGACGGCGTGGCGGTGTCTGCCGCCGACACCGTTGGCGCTACCGAGACTTCCCCGCGGCGACTCAAGCTGGATACCGAAGCCCTCTGGATCGACACCGGCGACGTCATGCCGCCGAACGCCGACGCCGTCATCATGATCGAAGACCTGCACGACCGCGGCGACGGCACGATCGAGATCATCGCCGCCGCCGCTCCCTGGCAGCACGTCCGGCCGATGGGCGAAGACATTGTGGCCTCCGAACTGGTGATCCCCCAGGGCCGCCGCCTTGAACCGCGCGACCTCGGCGCGCTGGCCGCCGCCGGGCACGCCGAGGTTGAAGTGATTGCGCCGCCCCGCGTGGCGGTGATCCCAACCGGGAGCGAACTGGTGCCCGTGGGCCGCCGGCCGCGGCCCGGCGAACTCATCGAGTTCAACGGCCTCATGCTCGGCGCGCTGGCCGAATCCTGGGGCGCGCGGGCGCTGCGCCGCGAGATCGTGGCCGACAGCTTCCAGGACATCCGAGCCGCCACCGAGGCCGCGCTCGAATCCGCCGACATCGTCGTCGTAAACGCCGGCTCGTCCGCGGGCCGCCAGGACTTCAGCGCCCGCGTCATCGCCGACCTCGGCCGCGTGTTTGTGCATGGCGTCGCGGTTCGGCCCGGACACCCCGTCGTGCTCGGTGTGGCCCGGGGCAAACCGGTGCTGGGCATTCCCGGCTATCCCGTCTCCGCCGCTCTGACCTTCGAACTCTTTGTGCGCCCGCTGATCGACGAATGCCTGGGCCGCCCGTCCGAGTCGCGCCGCGTGGTGCGGGCCGTCACCCCGCGCCAACTCGCCTCGCACGCCGGCGACGACGAGTTCATCAGGGTGCGCGTCGGTCGCGTCGGCGACCGCATCGTCGCCGCCCCGCTCGAGCGCGCGGCCGGCGTCATCATGTCGCTGGTAAGGGCCGACGGGCTGGTCACGGTCCCGCGCTTTTCCGAAGGCGTGGCGGCCGGGTCCGAGGTCGAGGTGGAATTGTTGGGCGAGGCCGCGGCCATCGAGCACACGGCCGTCGCCATCGGCAGCCACGACCCCGCCATTGATCTGCTGGCCAGCGAGCTCTCCCGCCGCTCGCCTCCCATGCGGCTAGCCTCCACCAACGCGGGCAGCTACGGCGGCCTTGTCGCGTTGCGTCGCGACGAGGCCCATCTGGCGGGCTGTCATCTGCTGGACCCGGCCACCGGCGTCTACAACGAGACCGACGTGCGCCGCGTCCTGCCCCGTCGCGCCGTGACCCTCGTTCACTTTGCCCAGCGCGAGCAGGGCTTGATCGTCCCCCGCGGCAACCCCAAGGCCTTACGTACGCTCCGCGACCTCACCCGACCCGGTGTGCGCTTCGTAAGCCGCCAGCGCGGCGCGGGCACGCGCATGCTGCTTGACCATCTACTGACGAGCGAAGGCATCGAGCCGTCGGCAATCGAAGGCTACGACCGCGAGCAATACACCCACCTGGCCGTGGCCGCGGACGTGGACAGCGGCATGGCCGATGTCGGCCTGGGGATCCGCGCGGCGGCTCGTGCCCTGGGCACGGACTTTATCCCCGTGGGCATGGAACGCTATGACCTGGTCGTTCCCAATGAGCACCTGGAGCACCCGCCCGTCGCCGCCCTGCTGGACATCCTGCGCGATCCGACCTTTGCCGAGGCGGTCCACGCCATGGGCGGCTACGACACGACGCAGATGGGCGAGGTCATGGCCGAATTCGGTGGAGCTCGCTAACGCCCGATGGCCCTGCCCGATCCACCAGTCTGGCTGCCCGCCGAGCTTCCGTCGGCTGCCGGTGAACGCTCTGCCAGCCGGCGCGGGCTGAGCCTGCTAACGGTCGCCGCAGCTGTCGCCGCCCTTGTCTTCAGCATCATGCTGGCGGGCACGGGAGCGGTGCCCGAGTCGGCCCGGACCTCCACTACGACGCTCATCCCGTCGCCCGTCCCCGAGGCCTCGGGAACCGTCGCCGTCAACTCGCGCTCAGCGTACGACCTGGCCGCCCAGCTACCAGGGATCGGCCCCGTCTACGCCGCCCGAATCGTCCACGCCCGCACGTTCTTCGGGCCGCTGCATTCCGCCGCCGACCTGCGTGCGCTGGGCATTCCAGACGCGACGATCAAGCAGATACTGCCGCTGATCAGCTTTCAACCGTAGGGTCGTCCTCGGGTCGCGTTCCACGAATGACCAGCAGCGCCACAACCAGAAGCACCGCCTCGATCACGATTGGGAGCAGCGGCCCAACCTCCCGAACCCATGCGACCACGCTGATCGAAATGGCGACGAAGAACAGCCAAAACACGCGGCGAAGGTTGCGCCGCAATGGCGCGGTCAGTCGCCGCCCTCGCAGCGCCAGCAGCGCCATCGTGCCGATGAGGCCCCCCTCCACGATGATCGGCAGCGGTCCGGCCTGCAGCGACCACACGAACACGATGAGCGTGATGAAGAAGATCGAAAAGATGGCGGCGAAAAAGGCGCGTTGGCGTCGGCGATCCATAGGTTGGCCTGGGGCATTGGCTGACGCGGCAAATCATACGGGGCGGGGCTTGGGTCACCTGCCCTGATCGTCGCTGCCAGCGCCGCATTTCTGGTCGGCGTCGCCGCAACCGTCTGGTGGGGCGTCGCTCCGGCTTGGCTGACAGCTGCCCTGGCGGTGGGCCTACTGGTGGGCGGCGCATTCCGACCAAGCCGTTTGGCCGCCGTGCTGATCCCTGCGGCGCTCGCCCTGGGCCTGGCACGCGCCGCCCACCACCAGCAGGCTCAGGCGCCGCTGGTGCAAGCGCCGCCGGGCCTCGAACTCCAACTCGAAGGCATTGTCGTCGACGCGCACCCCGGAGCGCGCCGAACGCTCCAGGTCCGGCGCACCGCCCGGATTGGAAGTCCGCCCTCGAACGCCGCCGGCCGTGTGGAGTTCTTCGCCCCAGGAGGAGCGGCCCCGCCAGGCGCCCGCGTGGCGGTAACCGGCGCCTTCGAACCGGCCCAGCCGCACGGTTCGCCGCGGCTTCAGAGGACCGACCAAACCTTTGCCGGGCGCATCGACGTCCAAGACGTCCGCATCCTGTCGCCGCCGTCCGACACCAGCGCACCCTGGCTGACCCGACTGCGCGATCACATCGACCGCAGCGTGCGCGGCGTCCTGCCGGAGCCGCACGGCGCCCTGCTGTCGGCAATCCTGGTGGGAATGCGGTCGCGGCTGCCGGGCGACCTGCGCGATGACTTCCTGGCGTCTGGCCTGATTCACGTCGTCGCGATCTCCGGCTTCAACATCACCCTGGTGGCCCTGGGCGTGCGGCGCATGGCCGGCTGGCTGATCGGCCGCTACAGCGTGCTGGTGGCCATGCTTGCCCTTCCGCTCTACGCCGCCCTGGCCGGCGGCGAGCCGAGCGTGGTGCGGGCCACGCTGATGGGCGAACTGATTCTGCTGGCCTGGCTGCTCGGTCGCGATACCGACGCGCTCGTGGCGTTGGCCGTGGCGGCGCTGGCGATCGTCCTAATTGACCCGTCCGCCCTAACCGATGTCGGGTTTCAACTCTCCTTCGCCGGCACGCTGGGACTCGTGGTAATCGCTCCGGGCTTGTCAGAGTGGCTCACGTCCCGCGCCAGGCTTCCCCGTCTGGCCGCCGAGCCCCTGGCCGTCACCGCCACCGCCAGCCTCATGGTCACGCCGATCATTGCCCACACCTTCGAGCGCGTTCAGCTGGCGGCAATCCCGGCCAACCTGCTGGCTCTGGCCGCGCCCGTCTGGATCATGGCCACGGGAGCGCCCGTGGCGGTGTGGGCGGCGGCCGGGTGGCCGTTCGGCGAAGTACTCGCCTGGTCCGCGTGGTTGCCCTTGGAATACCTGATCCGCGCCGCGCGCCTGGCCGCGGCGCTGCCGGGCGCGTCCGTTCCGATCCCCGGGTTCGGCCTGGGACACGCGGCCGCCGTCTACGCGGCCATCGTGCTGCTGGTTGCGCTCGGCGGCCGGCAGCCGTGGCGGATCCCGCAGGCCAGGGCACGCCGTGCCCGCTCGCTGGCCATCGGCCTGAGCGTCGCCGCGTTCGTCGTGCCGCCGGTCCTCGCGGTCGTTGCCGCGCCGCGCCTGTTCGACGAGCGCGCGACTCGCCTCGTGGTTGACTTTGCCGGCTCGACTCCCACCGTCTATGCACTGCGCGCCGACGAGAGCTTGGTCGTAGCGGGAGACCGAATGCGCCCCTACGTGCTGGACGCTGCCCTGCCGGCCTGGAACCCGACGATCGACGTGCTGGCTATGCCGAGATCCGACGGACGCGCCAGCGCCGCCGCCCAAGCTCTCCTGGCGGAGCGACCGATAGCGCATGTGGAAGCCCCGCCGCTGCACGGGCTCGGCACGGCGCTCGTTTCTCGGGACGGCGCCCGCCGCGCATTGGTCACACAGGTTCGCGCCGCATCCAACCGCGGCCTCAAGCTGCGGTTGCTCGACGACGCACCGGGCACGTGGTCCGAGCTATCGACCACGGACCTCACGGCCCTCGTGGCCCCGCCAGGCGCCGCACGTCCACCGCCGGGCACGACAGCCGACGTCCTCATTGTCAACCGGCGCAGCACGCTCGCTCCGGCGGACTACAGCGCGCTCCGTGCCGCGGGCGTCCGGCTGCTACTCATTCCCCACCCGACGCGTGCCCAGATCGCCGCCGTGGCCATCGAGCCGGACGGACAGCCGGGTATCCGCGAAATCGTTGCCGGAACCGTGGTCTCGGTCCGGGCGCAGACAGGCGAAATCGAGGTTCGCCGGCCAGCCTGAGGCCCCCTGCCGGGTACGATCCTGCTCAGTTCGCCCACGGAACGGGGCACTGCGGTGCAAACAACGGTAGTTGGCGGCGGTGCCATGGGCGCGTCGATCGCGCGCGGATTGATCGAGCGCGGCGGCACAGCACCCGCCGACCTGACCGTGGCGGAGATCGACGCCGACCGGCGCTCCGCGCTCGCCGCAGAGTTCGGCGTCCGGGTCACTGGTGATGCGGACGCCGCCGTATCCGGCGCAGGGCTCGTAATCCTGGCCGTGAAACCCCAGAACTTCCAGGACCTCGCCCCAACGCTCAGTCCGGCCCTGGACGGCTCGGCGCTGGTCATCTCGATCATGGCAGGCGTCACACTGGAGACGCTGCGCGCCGGGCTGGGGACCGACCGCCTGGTACGAGTGATGCCCAACATCGCGGCGCAAGTGGGCCGTGGCGTCTCCGTCTGGATTGCTGACCAGGGCGTTACACCAGCGGACCGAGGCCGCACGCGTACGGTTCTGGGGGCGCTGGGCGTGGAACTCGAAATCGAGCACGAATCGCTGATCGACGTTGCCACCGCCGTCCACGGCAGCGGTCCGGCCTACGTCTACCTGTTGGCCGAAGCCTGGATCGACGCCGCCGCCGCCGAGGGACTTGAGCGCGAGATGGCGACACTGCTGGTGCGCGAGACGATCGCCGGGTCGGCGGCGCTCTGGGAAGCCACGGGCAGCCAGCCGGCGACGCTCCGCGAAGCCGTCACCTCTCCAGGCGGAACCACCGCCGCGGCCCTGGCGGCGCTGGAGGGGTTCGACTTTTCAGCAGCCATGCGCGCGGCCATCGAGGCCGCAACCCGCAGGGCAAGGGAACTGGCCTAGGCACGGCACCGGGCGCCTCTGCTAGCGTGCGCTCGAACTGATCTGGAGACCCTGCCCCATGCCTGCCACGCTCAGCGACGCCCAACTCGAGGAGCTGAAGAGCTTCGACTCAGCCACCATCGCCAACGCCATCGAGCACTTCAAGGTTCGCGACCAGACGCTCGGCTACGTGGGCGCCAACGTGCGCGCGCTGTTTCCCGGCAAGGCAGAACCGATGGTCGGCTACGCCGTTACCGCCAAGGGCGACAGCACCACCTACGCGCGTCGGCGCAATCCGGCCCTGCAGTTCGGCCTGTGGGAAGCCCTGGACCAGTCGCCCAATCCATCCGTGGTCGTCATCCAGGACGCCGGCAACAACCCGTCCAAGTCCTGCCATTGCGGCGACGTGATGGGCACGTTGATCCGGGCGCTGGGCGGCATTGGGCTGGTGACCGACGGCGGCGTACGCGACCTGCCGGAAGTCGAGGACTTGGGCCTGCACTACTTCGCCCGCGGTCCCGTGGTCGCCCACGGCACGGCCGTCATCTTCGACGCCGGTGAGCCTGTGGTCATCGACGGCGTGCCCATCCAGACCGGCGACCTGTTGCACGGCGACGTGAACGGGCTGGTGGCGATCCCCTCGGAAATCGCCGGCGAGGTGGCCGACGCCGCCCGCGATGTCATCGCCGACGAAAGCCGACGCAAAGAGTTCGCGGCCTCGCCCGAATTCACGCTCGAGGGCTACCGCAAGCTGCTGGGCTTGTAGCGCCGCGGCACCCCAACCGTGGCGCCCGCTGAGAGCCTCCAGGCACGGGCGCCGGCGGTGCCGTGGGCTTTGCCCTGGCGCTAGGCATGCGCGTCGCCGTGGATGCCGTGGCTGCCGGTCCCGGGTTGCTGCCCGGCGCCGGGCCGCTGCGCCACACCACTGTCAACCTCGTTGCCGCGCTGGCCGACCTGGCGCCTCGGTCCACCTGGCACGTCTTTTGCCCGGCCTTCGCCGTCCTCCACGAACTGTCCGGACGCCCAAACGTGCGCATCCACCCCGTTCGAGCCGCCGCCCGATGGCGCCCACTCCGCGTTCTGTACCAGCACACGGGTTACGCGCTCGCTCTCCGGCGCGCCCGCCCGGACGTCACCCTTCACACCGTCAACGTCGCGCCAGTTGGAGGGCCTCGCCCCCGCGTCGTCATGCTGCGCTCGCTGCAATTCCTCACGCATCCGGACCAGTTCGGCTGGCTGCGCCGGCGTTACCTGCAATTCACGGTCTGTCGCTCGCTGCGTGGCGCAGACCGGGTTGTCGCCGGGTCGTCGGCCGCCGCCGGTGAAGCCGTCCGCCTGCTGGGTCTCGACCGGGCTCGCCTCCGCGTGGCGCCCCACGGTCTGGCCCCGCACATCGCCGCCGCGCTTGAAGAGCCTTCCGCCCCGCGGCGTTCCACCCGCCCCTACCTGCTGGCCGTCTCCACCCTCTACGGCCACAAGAACTACCCCCGCCTGCTCCAGGCTTTCGCGGCGCTGCGCCGACGCAACGCCATCCCGCACGAGCTGCGCATCGCCGGCGCCGACGCCGATCTCAGCGCCGCCGACCTGCGGCGCATGGCGGCTGAATTGGGGATCGGCGACGCGGTATCCCTGCTCGGCGCGGTGCCGCACGACCGCATCGGTCCCCTCTACCGGCAGGCCGACGCGCTGGTCTACGTCTCTGTGGCCGAAACCTTCGGCCATCCGCCCCTGGAGGCCATGGCCTTTGGCTGTCCCGTGATCGCGTCCAACACCACCTCGCTGCCGGAAGTCACCGGCGGCGCCGCCGAACTGGTCGATCCGACGGACGTCCAAGCAATCGCGGCCGGCATAGAGCTCGTAATCAACCAGCCGGATCGGCGCGCCACCCTCGTCGCACGCGGTCGACAGCGGGCACGGGAGTTCACCTGGCGCCGTGCCGCCGAACGGCTGCTCGCCGTCCTTCACGAAGTCGCTTACTCGCCAGCGTCGACCGGCCGCTAGCCCCACGCGTAGCCCAGCCGCTCAAGCTCCTTCGACAGCCGGATCGCCGCTTCCACCCGGTTCGGCCCCTTCTTGTTGTAGAAGATCACAAAGCTGCTGGTATCTGGCCGGTGGTGCGCCGTCACCAGGTTCGCCAGTTCGGCGATCTCCGCATCCGTGTAGACGTGTTCGGCCCGCAGCGCCCGGCGTTCGCGAACTGATACCTCGCCAGCACTGTCACGGCCCATGAAGCGGTAGTAGACCAGGGAGGGCGCCGTCAGTTCCTGCACGGGTTCAGGCAGCCCAGCGGCCGCGGCGCGCGGCTCGTCGGGGATCACCGCCGCCAGCCCTAGCGTCAGCAACTGGGCCAGCGTCTCCTGGCGTGACTCGTGCTCCAGCCAGGCGGGATGCCGAAACTCAATCGCAACCGGGTCTTCGCCCAGACCGTCCCGCAACCGCGACAGGTAGTCGTACATCTCAAGCCTAGGGCGCACGTTCGCGCCGAACTGCACCAGGAACCCGCCAAACTTGCCGGCCTCTCGCAACAGCTGCACGGCATTCCACTGGTTTCTGATGTACTCGGCCGCCAGCCTGTGGTCGCGCGGACGGTTGGCCACCGCGCGGTGCGCCTTGACCAGAAACTTGAAGCTGTCAGGCGTCTGCTCGGCCCACTGCGCGTAAACCGACGGATCGATGCGTCGGTAGAAACTGGCGTTGACCTCGACAATCCCCAGCCGCGAGGCGTAATAGGCCAACCGCTCCGCCGGCTTCGTCCCGCGTGGATAGAAGCCCGTGTGGTCCGACCAATTGGCCGTGCCGACTGTGATTCCACTGGTACTGTCCGACGGTGCGGCCATTCAGCTGCTTCCTCAGGCCCTTCTCATAAGAACCAAATTTCGTACTTGCTCGGTGTGCAGTTGGCTCTAGGAGTGTATACCCACCAGATCACTGACATGGTCGCCAATTGTGCGACGCGCCGAATCCAAATTTGAATACTGCTTGTCAGCCACATCCGAAAATCGAGCCAACACCCTTCGGTTGATCTGAGTCTGATCCTCAAAAACCGTGATCTGCCAGAATTTCTCTTGCCATTCCCGCCAGCGATAGAGAGTAATTGTTGCATCACGACACTTGTCATCGGAAGCTATGGCAAAGAAAACGATTTGCCGCTCTGTCGACCCATTCAATCGAGCGTCGACTGGATATCTCTCTTCTGGATCGTAAGTCGGATGTGCGTAGTTGAACCTGACATCAGCGCCAGGGATCGACTTTTGAATGGTCGTCCGAAAGTCCTCCATAAAAGTAGATCTGACTCTCTCTCTTTGCAGATACGACACGTCGTTGATCTGGGTAATCGCTTGAAGATACGTGAACAATGTGTCCCCGGGCCTTCCGGGACGAATATCAATTTCGAGGGCTCCATCTCGGTTGGCCAGACCCAACTGATCGACAACCGTATCGATGATACGGCCTCTCGATCCTCTCCGGGGATCTTCAATCTCATACGACAGGTGCATCAACGTGTGACCCTCGTCCGTCAAATGCCAGTGCTTGCCAGACCGTCGAAGTACCACAGCATAGTGATCGCCATCACCAAAAGTCATCGGCACGTGAACAATATATCGATCTAATCCCGCTGGCTCGACTTCGATAGCTGAAGCTACAGAACGTCTGAAGTCATTTGCGATCGAATCAATACACATATCTATATCAAGACCATTTGCCCGCTTGGCGGATACACTAGATTCGTCAGTCGTGAAAATTCTTCCAAAGCCGACTGAAAGTCCGTATATCTCTGGGTTTCCTCAGCATTTCCGTCAATGCGATGGCCTGCCTCCTGATAGCTCTCGGTTGCCATGTGCACGTGAAATGCTGACTGTATTACCGCGTTCGCCTGGCCATTGCCTCGCTCAATTCTGTTCGTGTGTCGTGATGCATGCATTCCATTGCACCGCAGCAGGCGATACTCAACACCGCTGTGGTCTGCAAATGTCAAGATGATTGAAAAGTCCAGGTGGTTGTGAGAGCTCTGCCTGCTGTCCACGCGGAACTCATCTCCGGTCTCTGCTGTTATTGTGAGCGAACGACGCCTGTGGCCAGCATCCTGCCGACCGCGAGGCTGGAGACGATTCCGCCAATCCTGCGGCACGGGCTTCGGGTCTTTCAGAAGCCTGGCGATCTCAGCGTCTTCAGGTGTGCGCGCCATTTGCCCGAAGGGTACTAGACGAGATCCTCCCGCGAGCCGTCGTGAGGCCCTTGCGAAAAAGACGAGCAGAGCGACCAAATCCCCCTAGAACCGCGCGGAGGAGGTTCCGACAGCGCGTCGGAGGATCGGCCGCCGACCACTCGCCACCGGTCTCTTCGGCCGCGGCGGCAGGGGGATGCGCGCGGCCAAAAAACTGCGTACGGCGTTTGGCCGTCCGCGGGCAGCGAGGACTCGGCAAGCCGGCTGTGCGGGGCTGCCGCGCCGCCGGAACCATCCTCACACGGTCAGGTCACGCTACCATACAAAAAGCGAACGTCAATTCCGCGAGTCGCCACCGGGTCGCCGTTGCTACGATGCGGCAACAGCTTCAAGGTTCAAAGCATGGCCCGTCCCAAGGTTCTCGTCACCGGCGCCGCCGGCTACGTGGCGGCCCAGATGCTGCCCACCCTCCGCGAACGCTACGACTGCACGCTCATTGATGTCACCACCACCGACCGCGAGGGCCGCGAGATTCCCGGCGTTCAGGTCCAAAGCCTCCTGGTCGACGACCTCGACACGCTACGCCCGCTCTTCACCGGCTGCGACGCGGCTATTCACTTGGCCTTCATTCGTCGAACCGAGGACGTCGGCGAGCATTTCAACGGCGAGATGGACAACATTCGCATGGCCTACAACGTGTTCCGGCTGTCGCTGGAGGAAGACGTGCGTCGGGTGGTGATGGCCAGTTCTAACCACGCCGCCGACTTCTACGAACACCTGTTGCGCAGCCGCGAGATGGACATGCTGCAGCCCACCAACGACATCCGCCCGCTTTCCGACAACTACTACGGCTGGGCCAAGGAGTCCTACGAGCACCTGGGCTTCGTCTTCGCCACCGGCACCCTGGGCCGCCAGCTGCAGAACGTCCACATTCGCATTGGCGCTCCGCGCCAGCTCGATCCCAACGAGCTTCAGGGCGACGTTCAGGGCTATCCGGTCCGACGCAACCTGGGCGCCTACATCAGCCCCCGCGACCTGACCCAGCTCTTCGTCAAGTCCATTGAGACCGTGAACATCGAGAACGAGTGGGGCGTGCCCTGGCAGGTCTTCTACGGCATCTCAGACAACACCCGATCCTTCTGGGGCCTTGAGAACGCCCGCCGCGTCATCGGCTACGCGCCGCAGGATGACTCCGAGGTGACCTGGGCTAGGGACGTGTACGAAAACCTCACCTCAAGAGGCGTGGTCGGACGAGTCGGAAAGGCGTCGTAAGCATGTCGACCCCTGTCGAACGCCGCTGGGAGCATTGCCGCCCCCAACAAATCTGGGACGCCCTGGCCGAATTCCCCTGCGTCTACGTGCCGTCGGGACCCCTGGAGTGGCACGGCCGACAGAACGCAATCGGCCTCGACGCGGTGAAGTCGACCGCGATTTGCCGGCGTGCCGCCGACCGGACCGGTGGGCTGGTCTTTCCCACGATCTTCCTTGGGGCGCACGAGATTCCCTCGCCACTCGGAATGCCCGTGGCCCCCGACTTGATCGAGGCCAACGCCCTGATGGTGCTCAATTACCTCGCCCGCAACGGCGCCCGCGTGGTGATCTGGCTGGGTGGACACGGCGGAAGTGAGGACTATCTGGCCTATCGCCGCGCCGCGCTGACCGCCATGCGGCAGGCGGACCTCCTGGTGATGGCGTCCGTCGACGCGCATCTCCTGACCGACTTCGAGAAGCCGATGGACCATGCGGCCGCAATCGAAACCTCGATCATGATGTACCTCGAACGCGACACGGTGGATCTGACGGCGCTCGACCCGGTGCCCGACCAATGGCCGGAAGGCGTTGGCGGCGACGATCCACGCACCCACGCCTCCCCTGAACGCGGCGAGCACTACGCCGAGACCCTGATTGACCGCGTGGCCGCCGCCGCCCGTCGGCTAGTGGCGCTGGACGACCCGGTAGAGCGCCGCAAGCACCTCCGCTGCGTGGCGCAACAGGTGGCCATGGACGACATGGTCGTCTACGGACGCGCCTACCTGGCCTCGGCCGACGCGCCCGGAAAGACGCCGGACGCTTCCTGGGACGAACATCTGGAGGCCTACCGCCTGGGCGACTACGACCGCGCCCTGACAGCTGGAAGCAAGTCGATCGAAGCAGCCCGCCAGGCCACCGCCGGCCGCCGCCCCGCCGGATTCGAGGGCGAACGCATCGTCTGATTCGCAAAAGTTCTAATGCGACGCACCACGTCAATAGTCGCCGTCGTAGTCGTCGTCGTAGAAGTAGCCGTAAGCATCATCGGGATCTCCAAGGATTTCAGTGATGCTCTCAGAGTCGTCGTCTGGACGGTCGGGGTCGTAGGAGTGAGCTCCAGGGTCGTATTCGTCGACTTCAGCACCGTAGCCGAAGGGGTCAGAGTCGTAGGCGTCGTGAATAACGCCGGTGAAGAACGGTGCGCCACGCCGTCGCACGGCTCCGCAACCTTGGCAGCGCAAGGGGCTTCGACTTCGCTCGCCAATGTAGGAGCCGCAGAATCTGCAGGTTAGGTCCTTAGCGCTGGTCTTCCGGTCAGTCGCCGCCTCCCCACCTGCCAGTGCCAGAGACGCTGACCGAACCTCGGCGAATGCGCTGGGCCGCCAGGGGGTCGAAGCGTACCCGGCCAGTGCTCCATTCAGCGCCGCTATCGCAGTCCCATCAACTGCTTCGCCTGCGAGCATCAGCGCTGCTGCGCGGATCGCGTCGGCGTCCTTTGTGGTCGGCTTAGCCTCGTAGCCCGCCAAGGCTCGATAGAGCTTGCCGAGGAGATCTACACCTTGCCGCCGACTCATTGTGTTCAACTTTACACTGGCGCAGTCTTGACTCCGACGAACGCATCGTCTGATCTGCCCACAACCGGGTTCGGTCGAATAAGATAGGAACCGCCCCAAGAGGCGAATCCGCACCGACCCGAACACTCCGGCCCGCTCTAGCCGCGCGCCGCACCGTCGACACCGACCAAGGGAGCCAGACGACCGCCATGGCACGTGACCAGAACCTCGAAGACCTCGGCCTTACGCACACCGGCGCCATCCACTGGAACCTCTCCACCGGCGCCCTCTACGAGCACGCCGTACGACGCGGCGAGGCCGAGCTGTGCAGCCACGGCCCCTTGATCGCCATCACCACCCCGCACACCGGTCGCTCTCCCACGGACAAGTGGGTCGTACAGGACTCCGGCAACGAGGGCGAAGTCTGGTGGGGTCCGAACAACCAGCCGTTCGACGAAGCGCGCTTTGAGCCGCTGTTCGCCCGCGCTCGCGCCTTCGCGCAGGGCCGCGACCTGTACGTGCAGGACCTTTACGCTGGCGCCGACCCGCGCTACCGGCTGCCCGTCCGCATCGTCACGGCCTACGCCTGGCACAGCCTGTTTGCCAGCAGCCTCTTCCTTCGTCCCACGGCCGAGGAACTGGAAAACCACGACCCGCAGTTCACGGTTGTCAACCTCGCCGAGTTCCAGGCCGATCCGGCCGTCGACGGCACCGGCTCCGAAACTTTCATCGTCGTCAACTTCGCCCGCCGTTTGGTCGTGATCGGCGGCACGCGCTACGCCGGCGAGATCAAGAAGTCCATCTTCACCGTCATGAATTACCTGCTGCCCGCGCAGAACGTGCTGCCCATGCACTGCTCCGCCAACGTGGGATCGGACTGCGAGACGGCCCTGTTCTTCGGCCTGTCAGGCACCGGCAAGACCACCCTCTCCATGGAACCCACCCGCCCGCTGATCGGCGACGACGAGCACGGCTGGAGCGACGTGGGCATCTTCAACTTCGAGGGCGGCTGCTACGCCAAGACCATCAAGCTCTCGGCTGAGAACGAGCCTGAGATCTTTGCCACCACCCGCCAGTTCGGCACCGTGCTCGAAAACGTGCCCATGGACCCGGACACTCGGCTGGTCGATCTGGACTCGGAGGAGATCACCGAGAATACCCGCGGCGCCTACCCGCTCTCGCAGTTGACCAACGTGGTCCCCGACGGTTTGGGCCGCCACCCGCGCAACGTGGTGTTCCTGGCCGCCGACGCCTTTGGCGTGCTGCCGCCGATCTCGCGGCTCACCCACGATCAGGCCATGTACCACTTCCTGCTGGGCTACACCGCCCGCGTGGCCGGCACCGAGCGCGGCGTCACCGAGCCTGAAGCCACCTTCAGCGCCTGCTTCGGCGCCCCCTTCCTGCCGCGTCCGCCCAGCGTCTACGCCGAAATGCTGGGCCAAAAGCTGGACGCCCACGACTCCACCGTCTGGCTAGTCAACACCGGCTGGACCGGCGGCCCGGCCGGCGAGAGCGACCGCATCTCGCTGCCCTACACCCGCGCCATCATCCGCGCCGCCCTGTCCGGAGCGCTGGACGACGTGCCCTACGCCACCGACGAGATCTTCGGCCTCCAGGTCCCCACCGCCTGTCCCGACGTACCCGCCGAGGTCCTCAACGCCCGCGGCCAGTGGTCCGACCCGGCCCGGTACGACGCCCAGGCCACCGAACTCGCCGCCCTCATGCACAACGCCTTCAAACCCTTCGCCGCCGGCGTCTCCCCCGAAGTCCGCAACGCCGCCCCGCTGGCGGCACGGTCCGCGGCCTAGCGCACACTCCACGCCAGCGGTCGGTGTCGCGGCTGAGAACCGCGTCTGCTGTATCGCGTCGCGTAGGATTGAGTCGTCAAAGCGCTTGCCCCTTCCGTGCGGGCATGGCAACGCCACAGCGGTAAACCGATGCTCACGCAAATAGAGATCGAGGGGTTCAAGAGCTTCGGCTCGCCCGCCGCTACGGTCGATGTCACACCGTTGACCTTCTTTGTCGGTCCCAACGCCTCCGGCAAGTCGAACTTTTTGTCCGCGCTCGAATTCCTCCAGATGGCCGTCAGACACGACGTCGAGACGGCGATCGCTGCGTTTGGCGGCGTTTCGGAGGTGTGGAACAAACGCCTGCGTGAGCAGGACTCGTCCGCGCTCCTTCGTATCCGCATCCGCGACGAAGTGTTTGAGGATCTCGGTTCATACGCGTTCGAGAATCACCGGCTCGACGCCTACGACTATCAGTTGGCTCTTGCTGCGCAGCCCAACGACGGGCAGTTCAAGGTCGAATCAGAGCGCCTGACCGCCGAGATCAGCAATAGCGCAGGCGAGCAAATCTCACACGAGATTTCCCGACGTGCAAACACCGTGGAAGTTACTAGTAACCTAATCAATCCGAGCTTTAAAAGCACGGATACAATAAATATACCTCAGCCTGCATCTGGACGATTGATTCCTAACTTCTCATTCGACATAGTTCCAGTCATACTACGCGGCAGGATATTGAATTGGAGGTTCTACCACATAAACGCCGCCACGGCGCGACAGGCCTGTCGCGAGATTCCCTGGACCGGCCTTGGCCGTTCAGGAGAGAATCTGGCCGTAGCTCTCAATCGATGGAAACGCCACAACGGAAAGGCACTTGCGGCGGCGGAGGCAGCCCTGCGCGGGATGGTTCCTGGGTTCGCGAAGTTGCACCCTGTTTCCACTGGCGAGAAACTGTCGTTTCAGGTTGAAGAAGACAACATCACCGGCACCTTCGATCCGGATTCCGTCTCCGACGGAACCGTGCGGTTGCTTGCGTTGCTCGCGATTACATTGGACATCGCTCCCGGAGAATTGATTGCGATCGAAGAGCCGGAGAATGGCCTGCACCCACATCTTATTCCCGAAATCATGGCGCTGTTTCGGTACTGTACGGATGAGGGTGCGCAGGTGTTCGCGACCACCCACAATCCAAACTTCCTGGACGAAGCCTCGCCGAACGAAGTCTTTCTATGCACCAAAGTTGGCGGGTTCACACGGTTGGCGCAGGCGGCGTCGCAGCCAGAGGTTGAAGTATTCAGGCGGTCATTTTCGCTTGGCGAGTTGTGGGAACAGGGCGCTATGGGGGGAGTGCCCTGACGATTGGCGTGTGCGTCGAGGGTCGATCAGATTTAGCCTTCTGGGAGACGATTCTGCACCGCGAGTTCCTTGGCGTGAGATTCGACATCAAGGCGCTGAAGGGTCGCCCCAAGCTGGTGGCGCGAGCCGCCGAGTTGGTCGATGGATTTAGAAGTCTTCACTATCCATTCTCAATAATCCTGGTTGACCGCAACTCGGATCCGTGTGTGAGGGCGACAGTTCAGGCCTTTGACCAAGAAATCATCGCCGCGGCGCGTACGCCGCTCGGCAAGCGGAATGTCTTCGTCTGCGTGGCGGTTGCCGAACTTGAGTCGTGGTACCTCGCCGACGAAGAAGCCATCCGGCACGTCCGGCCAGACGTGCAGTATTCCGCGCCGCCAGAGACAGGCGTGCGCAGCGCCGAATCCACGCTCCGCCGTCTGTGGAAGAAATCGGGCCGCGTGGGATATCCGGGTGGCGGCAAGATTGAACTCGCTCGAGCCGTCGCGCGCGCATTCCACCCTGACAGGGCGAGGCTGCATTCTGCATCGTTCGCATACTTCTGGGACCGGGTCACCACAGCCATCTACGCCGCGTCCTGAAGCTCGGCCGGGCGCCTAGCGCCAAGCTTCGAATACCGAGCCTGCGGCGAATTCCACGGCCCCGAAAGTGAGGAAGCCGAGGTTAAAATCGAATGCGCGCGCATACGCGGGAAGGACGATGTACGTGAGCAAACCGGAATCGTCGCTTGCCCCGCCCAGGCCGCCAATGAACGCAATCGCGGCGGCGATTAGCGGGAGCAGCAACATGAGGCCCGTGGCGACCAAGACTAAAGCGGCGAATGCGCGGGCGTCGCTCAGCCCCAACGACTCGCGAATCCCGACAACCGTGGCGATCAGCGCCCAGACCCCAATCAAACCGTTCAGGGCCGAGAGCAAACTCCTGAGCAACGGCGGGACAGAGTCCGAGAAAGCTGTTGCGCCTTGAACTGCGACGAAGGCGGCGACCGCTATGGGGATCAGAAAACTAAAAACGGCCGGGATTTGCGCGAAAGCGATGGCGCGCGCGACGTTGCCGAAGGTCGCGGACCCGCGGGCCCCAGTCGTCAGCCGTGAGCCAATGAACCACAGGCCGGCGGCCCATACCGGCCAAACGATCAACACTCCCAAGATGGCCCAAAGCGTCGCTTGGCTCAACGCCACCAACGCAATCTCTCCA
Source organism: Chloroflexota bacterium (assembly GCA_965263175.1). Lineage (GTDB taxonomy): Bacteria > Chloroflexota > UBA11872 > UBA11872 > UBA11872 > UBA11872. Next base: position 327,404 of record OZ253587.1, on the reverse strand, counting down.
AGCACTTCCCAGACATGGGCCGGCGACCTCCCACTTGCGTCCGAGGCCAGCCCGTACGCCCCGGCGAGGGCGCCTAAGGCGGTGCCGGAACTGAAGGCGGCGAGCAGGACGGCCAAGGCCGCCGTGCGGGTGTCGCCGTTGGTTGTCACATCGCGATAGAGCGCAGGATCCAGGCGAGCGGCGCGAACCATCCGCGCGCCCAGCCCGCCGGAGGGAACGGCGTCCATTGCGCGTCCCCCTCCTCGGCTTCGGGTCGGGCTTGAGTATGGCACGACGAAAGCAGGCGGTTGGATGTCCGAATACCCCGAGTGACTTGAAACGGACCAAGCTGTTGAAGCCGGCGTCAGGGCGAGATAGACGGAGCGGCGCACGGAGGCGTTCGCTTGTTGCAACAGGCCCCGTGCGCTTGACAAGCCCCGGAGGGCTGCTTGAAATGCTTGCAAGAGAACCATCAAGGCGGCGCACCGCATGACCAACCACTACCTCGCCTACATCGGCGCCTACACCACCGGCGCGAGCGAGGGCATCTACGCCTATCGTGTCGACGCGGCCAGCGGCGCGCTGGAGCATGTGAGCACGACCGGCGGCGTCGACGATCCGTCATTCCTGGACATCGCGCCGTCCGGCCAGCACCTGTACGCGGTCTGCGCGGACTTCACGGCCGAGGACAGCGGCGTGGTGAAAGCCTTCGCCATCGACGCTGAGAGCGGCGCGCTGACCTATCTGAACGAGCAGCCCTCGTGCGGCAACGGCCCCTGCCACATCAGCGTGGACGCCACGGGCGCCTACGCGTTGCTGGCCAATTACGGCAGCGGCAGCGTGGCGATGCTGCCGATCGAGACGGACGGGCGGCTGGCGCCAGCGACCGGCTTCATCCAGCACGAGGGGTCCAGCATCCATCCCGTGCGGCAGACCGGGCCGCACGCCCACTCGATCATGCTGGACGCCGCCAACCGCTTCGCCTTTACCGCCGACCTGGGCATCGACAAGCTATTTGTTTACGAGCTCGACCTTGCGAACGGCACGCTCGCGCCCAACCACGTGCCCTGGGTGCGCACGCCAGTTGGCGCGGGGCCGCGCCATTTCGACTTCCATCCCAACGGCCAATTCGCCTATCTCATCAACGAACTGGCGTCGTCCATCACCGTGCTGCGCTACGTCGCGGACCTGGGAATCCTGGGCGAAATCGAGACCGTCAGCACCCTGCCGGACGACTTCGACGGCGAGAGCACCTGCGCCGACATCCACGTCGCGCCGTCCGGCAAGTTCGTCTACGGCGCCAACCGCGGGCACGACAGCATCGCCATGTTCGCCATCGACGAGGCCAGCGGCCGCCTCACCAGCCTGGGCCATGAAGCAACCCAGGGCCGGACCCCGCGCAACTTCGCCATCGATCCCACGGGAACCTGCCTCCTCGCCGCCAACCAGGACACCCACACCATCGTCACCTTCCACCTCGACCAGCAAACCGGCCGCCTCCACCCCACCGGCCACCAGGTACAGGTCCCCAGCCCCGTCTGCATCAAGCTGCTGCCAATCAAGCCGTAGCTGGCCCGGGCGCCGCCGACAACTCGGCCTATCGTCCCGTTCGCCCTGAGCCAGTCGAGGGGCGGGACCCAGGAAGTGAGTTGGAGGCTGCCTCGGAATCGAGGCTCAACTCCTCATCCGCAGCTGCTGCATGCCCGGCCACCGGCACCAATCTCACCCCCTCGCGGCACGAAAGGTATCCACTGGGTGAGGGAAAGGCGTCGGCTCACTTCAGGGGAGGCAAGCCAATCAACGTGACCCACGCCTCTGTCTGGCGGTCAGTTGACAAATCCGGGCGACCTGTGCTACGCCTTGCATCGGCGGATGCGGCCACGGATAGAAGTATTCGGCAGTACCGAGTCATGAACTTCCAGTTCATCAATGGGTTCCGCATTGTCGTAGCAATTGGTGCCCTGGCGAACGCCGCATTCTGGGGCCCCGCGCTGGTTGCGCCCCAGCTGATCAACCACACATTCGGGTTTGGCGCCGACTATTACACGGTGTGGTTGCGACACGTTGGGATGCTGCTGCTGATTGTGACGCTCACCAACGTTGTGGCGGCCATTGACCCCTACCGATATCAGCTATTCGCGTGGCTCGTAGTCGCGGGACGATTTATCGCGGCCGCATTTTTCCTAGAGATATGGGCATTCGATACTCTCGAGTCGTCAGATAACCCCGATTCGTTCATGTGGTTCTTCATCACCGACGCGTCACTCGGCGTGATCAAAGGAGTCCTGCTCTACCTTGGACTGAAGCAGCACAACAGTGCGAGGATCAATCGTGGGTCATAGACTTTCGCTTGAATCCGGATCTGGGGAACAACGCTTAGCGTCTATTCTCAGAAATACGTGCCTTGAGGGATGGACAGCGCAAGTACAGGAGGCGTAGCGCCATGGATGTGATCTTTGAGCCGATCAAGTTTCGGAACCTTGCGGTTAAGAATCGCATCTTTCGGTCGAACATTTCCGGGAGATTCGACAATTACGATGGCTCAGGAAATCAAAGCCGAATAAACTGGGAGTTGAAGTTTGCTAAGGGCGGCGTAGGCGCAATCATTTCATCCTTTGTTCCGGTAACTATCCAGGGACGTATAGTGCCAAACTACGCGACCATTCATCGAGATGAGGATATTGCGTTTTGGCGAGAACTCGGCGATCGAGTTCATGATTATGATTGTAAGTTCATTCTACAGCTAAGTCACTCCGGGCGACAACGTGACATCGGCGGTGTCGAGTACGGCAAGGGTATGAGTTCTACAGATAAGGCCGAGCCGCTTCACGGATTCCAATGTGAAAGCATGACGCTACGGGACATTCGCGAGACCGTGGACGCCTTCGCTCAAGGGGCGAGGCAGGCGCGTGAAGCGGGCCTTGATGGGGTTGAGCTCCACGGAGCCAACGGATACCTGATGACGCAATTTCTCAGCTCGGCCATCAATGACCGACAAGATGACTACGGGGGACCCCTCGAGAACCGTGCCAGGTTCGTACGGGAAACTGTCCGCGCAATACGCTCAGAGGTTGGCGCTGACTTTCACCTGCAGATGCAAATCAGCACTACGGACTACAATAATGATCTGTTTCCCTGGGAGCACAAGGGGACTCAGATTGGCGAGTCCGCGCAGGTTTGCAAGTGGTTGGAAGAAGACGGCGTGGATGCCATTCACGTATCTACTGGCAATATGTTCCCCCATCCCAGAAACCCCGCTGGAGACCTGCCTATGGATGAGTTGGTTCAGAACTATGGAGCGATGTTGTCCAGCGGGGCACACACCCAGCGAAATCACTGAATTTTTCGCAGGCGGCCCTTTCGCAATGTCTTCCATTGGCGTTGGACGCGCGCTCATCGTGGGGAGATTGAAGGCATTAACCTGTCAGACTCCGCAACCATCAAACGAGCCGTTAATATCCCGGTCATCTGCACTGGTGGGTTTCAGACAGCATCTGTCGTCCGTGAAGCCATCGCTAGCGGTCAGTGCGACGCGGTAAGTATCGCGCGCTCCCTGATAGCCAACAATGATCTGGTGAAGCTGTTTGCCGACGGTTATGATCGTCCACCAAGGCCGTGTACATACTGCAACAAGTGTCTAGTACATGTAGCGAACAATCCGCTGGGATGCTATGAGGAATCCCGGTTCGAATCTCGAGAGGAGATGGTTCGTGAGATCATGTCGGTGTTCGATCCTCGTCCTTTCGTAGAGTCGCCGGAAGACACGGCGCAAGTAACGCCTGGGATTAATAACTAGGGGGTAGATATGATAAGACGCAAGAGAATTACCCTGATCACCAGTGTCGTTATTGTTATTGTGGTTTTAGCACTTGGCATTCCCGCGTTGGTCTGGGCCCAAAGAAACGCGCCGGAGACGCATGATGATCCGATCGCTCACTTCAAGTACGGTTCCATTGGCTCGGAGGAGCGAAGTGGCATTCCCTATTGGGTCTGGTTGGTTCTGCCCGAAGTGTTTCCGGAGCATCTGCCTGACGGCCCGGGCAAGGGCTATAGCAGATTTGGGTTCATCTTTGAACCTGAGGCGCCTATGGGCCGTCCAGTTGGAACATCCTACAGGGAAGACCCGGTACCGAGGGTTGGTCTCAACTGCGCAGTGTGCCATACCGGTACAGTTCGTGAGTCGGCGGAGGCCACGCGGAAGATTGTATTGGGAATGCCAGCCAACCAATTCAATCTGCAAGAATATCTGCACTTTCTGTTCGCGGCCGCCAACGACAGCCGGTTTGATGCGGACAACATTATACCGGCCATCAAGAGGGCCGATCCCGATTTCTCTTGGATTGACAGCCTGTTTTACAGGTACATGGTCATTCCAAGGACTAGGGACGAGCTACTGAGAGAAGCGGCTCTCTTTGCCTGGATGAAGCAGTTCCCAGCTATGGGTCCCGGACGAGTGGATACGTTTAACCCATACAAGTTCAATTTGTTTAGTCTGAAAGATAATAACCCTTATGTCGGCACCGCCGACCTTCCATCGCTGTGGAATCAGGCCCCACGCAAAGGGATGTGGCTACACTGGGACGGCAACAACGACTCGATAGAAGAGCGGAACAGGAGCGCAGCTATCGGCGCGGGCGCGTCGTCTGAATCGCTGGAGGTACCCGCCATGGAGCGGTTAGCCGAGTGGGTAGCTATGCTCCAGCCTCCTTCCTTCCCGAACGACAAGATAGATCGCGCTAAGGCGCTGGAAGGGGCTGCCGTGTATGAGCAGAACTGCGCTGTCTGCCACTCGTTCAAGGGTGCGAAGATAGGGCAGGTAGTCCCTATACAGGAAATCGGGACGGACCCCGAACGCCTGCACTCGTTCACTTCCGAACTTGCGGACAAGATGAATACCCTGGGTGAGGGCCATGCATGGAGATTCTCCCATTTCAAGAAGACTCAGGGGTACTCCAACATGCCTCTAGACGGTATCTGGCTGCGAGCGCCTTATCTCCACAATGGGTCGGTGCCAACGCTACGAGACTTGCTCGCGCCCGCCCACGAGCGCCCATCGGTATTCTACCGGGGGTATGATGTCTACGACTATGAAAACCTAGGGTTTGTGTCCAGCGGCGCGGAAGCTGAGGCGGCAGGCTTCAGGTTTGACACTACGGAGCGTGGAAACGGAAACCAGGGGCATCTCTATGGCACAGACCTTAGTGAGCGGCAAGTCGAGGCTCTCCTGGAGTACTTGAAGACGCAGTGACGCACCGAGCCCTCCCGCGCCGCACGGACAAAACAACCCGGAGGCACAAGTTGGACCGCGCTGTGCGGAGCTATCCTTCAACCGGTCTCTTTGATCTTCTACGGCTTCTTCGCAGGTGTGTGGGAGGGCTTGTCAGCGCGCCGCGTTCTTTTGATCTCGGCTTGACGTTCCAAGAATGGCTCGGAGGGCTGCTCAGCCGCAGCGGGAGCGAAGCCATCGTATTTAACCTCTATGTTAAGAAGCTCCTGGTGATTACCGGACGAGAGTTGTCGGAGCATATCCTGACGCAGCCTCCCGACGCGAAGGGCTACGTGGAAGGAAAGACCAAGGCCCGCGCAATGTCATTTCTCGCTCCCCAGGCGCTGACCATAACCCATGGCGAGCAGTGGCAGCGCCTGAGGCGCTTCAATGAGGCAACGCTTGATACACGACACGCAGATGCGCGGATGCAGTTCGTCCTGGACGGAGTTCGGCAGGCGTTCCCGGCGCCGGTGTCGGACATTGATGCCATCAGGGATAGCATGGCCAAAGCTATGCGCATGGTGGTCTTCGGACCTGACAGCGCCCCCGCCCACGTAGTCGAGGATGTGCAGGTGCTTTTCGAGCACGTCCAGAATCCCGGGAAAAGGATACTGTTCGGTTGGCGACAGAGAGGACGTCGAAGACGATTCGACGAAGCGCTTCGTCAAGTCTGGACCGAGAGTTCAGCGCTGGGGCCCCCGAGCCTCATTACCACAGCCAAGGGTGTAGCCCTTGATGGCAGACATTCCGAAGACGAGCTCATCCAGCAGATTCCCCACTGGATGTTTACGTTTACAGGCTCCGGCACTGACCTGCTGGCCCGAACGCTTGGCATAGTGGCGTCACGAGAGGATATCTATGCGAGGGTGCGGGCGGAGGCGATGGAGTGGAGCGCGACGACCCACGTGCAAACCGTGATGAACCTGGAGTACCTGGAGTCCTGTCTGCTTGAGACGTGCCGTCTTTTCCCCCCGGTAACCCGCACCTTTCACGTCGCGCCCCGAGGAGATGTGTTCAAAGGCACCCGCATTCCGGCAGGACTAGAGATTCTGCACTGCTTCACAGCGAGCCAACGGGATCTCGCGATAGACCCAACCGCCGATAATTTCCGGCCCGAGCGGTGGATGGAACCTGGAACCAAGGCACGGGCCATCTATCCCAGCCTTTTCCTTGGTGGCGCGAGAGATTGCCCGGGCAAGGGCCTTATCCTATTCGTATGCACGGCTGCACTAGCGGTATTGCTGAACCACGGGCACGTACGGTCTCAATGTGGGGAGCTGTCCGACGACCCACTGCCGTACTCGTTCCCGGAGGGCGGGCTTCGGTTCAGCGTAGATACTGGATGAATGTTTCGGGCTGAATCCATACACTTGGTTTTGGAGGAGGGCGGACGATGAGCGACAAGCCGAGATCTGGAGCGTACGCGGAGGCAGCGAGGCTGCTTGAGGAGCGAAAGTACAAGGAGGCCGTCGCCACTCTGAGTTCTCAGCTATCGGAAGACTCCAACGGTGAACTGCACGGGTTGTATGCGGCGGCCCATTACAACCTGGAAGCGTACGAAGAAGCCCCTGCAAATTACGCGCTTGCGCTGGAGCGCGATCCGGACAACCGGGTGTGGCAGGACATGTTGACGAAGTCCCGCGCGAACGCTGTCGCCGAAGTGCATGTGCATGTGCCAGACATCGCCTTCTTCGACCGCGAAAAGTTGCTCGCGAAGCCGGTTGCGCGGGCGGGCGCTCTCCCTGGCACTGCCATGGATACGCCACATCTCGGAGTGCTCGGTTTGCTGCGCGTTGCGGTAGGAAATTTGGTGGGAGTGGTGGTATCGGCGGTTATGGCCGGACTGACTCAGGCGATCGGCAAGCTGGCCGGTTACCGTGACGAAGTCTGGACCAGCTGGTACCGCCGGCCGTTCGTGATCGGCATTCTCACGCTGGCCTATATGCGCGAGCAGCTCAACACGAACAACCTTAAGAGCACCTACCCTCCGGGATCCTTAATAGGATTTCAACCGCAGGGGCAGTCGCCCCCTCCCGGCGTCATGCACTTCCGCACCGCGGATGGAAGCTGGAACAATCTGTCAGACCCGAAGGAGGGCGCGGCGGGAACACGCTTCCCGCGAAATGTCAGCAACGCCGCCATTCAACCGGAGACAGACGAAGCGCTAATGACTCCCAACCCCAGGGAGCTTAGTCGCCTGTTCCTAGCTAGAGGGAAGGCGATGAAGGAAGTGCCGTTCCTCAACCTCTTAGCCGCTTCGTGGATCAACTTCCAGAACCATGACTGGGTCCATCATGGAGAGCCTCTGCTCAACGACGTGCACGAAATACCACTGGCCGAAGACGATCCGGCTCGAAAGAAGTATTGGCAAACGAAGATGTTTGTCGGCAAGACGCAAGCAGACCCCACACGTATGCCTGACGGTGAACAAACCCCCATCACGTTCGTGAATGAGGTTACGCACTGGTGGGATGGGTCGCAGATTTACGGCAGCGATCAGGAGACGTTGGACAGGCTGCGCAGTGGGGTAGACGGCAAGCTCAGGGTCACCGCCGAAGGCAATCTGCCACTGGACGAAAAGGGAATCGAGCAGACCGGATTCACCAGGAACTGGTGGATCGGTCTCACCATGCTGCATACGCTCTTCACCAGAGAACACAATGCCATCTGTGACCACTTGAAGAGCGCCTATCCCGATTGGGACGATGCGCGCCTGTTCAACGTGGCTCGCCTCGTCAATGCGGCGGTCATGGCCAAGATCCACTCTATCGAATGGACGCCGGCCATTCTGCCGAATCGAGGCCTCGATTCCGGCCTGAACGCCAATTGGTACGGTCTGTTTACCCTGCTCAGAGCCCCCGAAAACAGGAAGACGGTCGCGCACATCAATGTGCGAAATCCGGAAATGGGCGGGGTTGTCGGCAACCCGCTTGACAAGCACGGTCAGCCCTACGGTCTTACCGAAGAGTTCGTGGAGGTCTACCGCCTGCACTCCCTGCTGCCCGAGACGATCCAGATCAGGCGCGTTGGCGACAGCGAGGCAGTCGAAGAAACGCCGTTCGTGGAGACTCGTCAAGCCGGATCCGGGAAGCTGACGCAACGAACATCCATGGCCGACCTCTTCTACTCGTTCGGCGTTCAGCATCCAGGACAATTGGTGTTGAACAACTACCCCACGTTCATGCGGGAGTTGAGCATTCCCGGCAACCCGCTGTTTGACATGGGAGCCGTTGATATTCTGAGAGCGCGTGAACGAGGCGTGCCCAGGTACAACGAATTCAGGCGTCAGTTGGGCCTGAACCCCATCCGATCGTTCGCCGATCTCACTGACGACTTGGAGCAGGTGCAGAAACTCAGAGACGTATACGGGAATCAACCGGGCGACGTGGAGAAACTTGACTTGATGATCGGGACGTTGGCGGAAGCACATCGCCCCACTGGATTCGGATTCGGCGAGACGATGTTTCAAATTTTCATCTTGAATGCGACCCGTAGGCTCCAAGCGGATCGCTTCTACACCGATTCCTACAACGAGCAAACGTACACCAAGGAAGGCCTCGCCTGGGTTGATGGATCCGATCTGAAGACCGTGATACTTCGCCACTTCCCCGAGCTTTCCGGTACCGGACTGGGGAACGTCAAGAACGCCTTCGAGCCGTGGGATCTCGACGAGAAACTGGATCCCGAACGTCACCCGCTGCGAGGATTCGACCGAGACCTCAAGCCGGACCCTTGGCTCGGCGACGCCTGGAGGCGCCAGCAGTAGACGGGGATAGCAGAAGGTGTGACCGGTGAGACATTGCGCACGTCCTGTTACCGCCAAACAAAGGGTGACTCAATCGGCGGCGTGGTTATGCCTGTGGCCAGTCTCGCCAGCGGGCGTCTGTAAGCAGAGCGGGGAGCGTCTGCGGCCGTCGCCGGGTGAGGGTCTTCGCTGCTCACAACTCAACGCTACCCACCACCCGAGGCGCTTGGAGGCGCGCCAGACACAGGTAGTGGAGACCGAGGAGAGGTTGCCCAACCGCCGGCACCTGATCGACGCGGACCTGGGCATGCTGGGCGAGATCGAGAGCGTGTTTCAAAACACGCGGTTCGGCATTGGACCCGTTCGCCCCCGCATCGCGTACGGGGCAGGCGCCGAGCTTGTCGAAGGGCCGTTTTTGGTTCGACAGAGCCTGCCCTGAGTCCGCCGAAGGGCTCACCATGAGCGGGTCTCGTTGGCTTCTGAAACAGGCGCTCGAGACCATCCCTACATTAGCCGGACGACTTCGACGGCGAGAGCACCTGCGCCGACATCCACGTCGCGCCGTCAGGCAAGTTCGTCTACGGCGCCAACCGCGGTCACGACAGCATCGCCATGTTCGCCATCGACGAGGCCAGCGGCCGCCTCACCAGCCTGGGCCACGAATCCACCCGGGGCCGGACCCCGCGCAACTTCGCCATCGACCCCTCGGGAACCTGCCTGCTGGCCGCCAACCAGGACACCCACACCATCGTCACCTTCCACATCGACCAGCAATCCGGCCGCCTCCACCCCACCGGCCACCAAACCCACGTCCCCAGCCCCGTCTGCATCAAACTCCTGCCGGTCGATTAGTAGCCAGCGAACGCGTCGCAGGGACCCTGGACAGCCGACCTGCACGCCCGCTCTAGATGTCGCCCACGCCAACGAGCGGATGCAAGATAGATTTGGACAAGAGATGCACGACCGTGCCACTTTGACCGACAAAGCGGAGGTTGAAGTCGAGCCCCACCGCGATATCCAGCGCGGTGGGGCCGTCGTCCCTGAAGCCTGCTATGTAGTCATCTCTCAGACCCACAAAGTCCCGGCCAGCGATACCGCTCAGTAGCATCACAATGAGTCCCGCGACTGCTCCGATCGCCAGACCGACGGTGACCAGAGCAGCCAGCGTCCAGCCGTTGCCTAGCCCCAGCGCCTCGCGAACGGCTAGAAAGGTCGCCGCCAGCACCCAGACTTGAGTAAGGACAAGCAGCCAGAACCCCGTCACCCACAGGACGCCGGAGCGGAGCCCCTCGGGACCCCGAGCGACTGCGACGACCGCGACCAGGAGAACGTAGAGCACGCCCAACACGGCCGGCGCCTGGGCGAACGCGAGGGCGCGAGCTACCTGCCCAAACCACGGCGGCTCTCGGTCCGGCCCTGTCCAGCGTGTCCCGAACACCCAGAGTCCAATAGCCCAGACCGGCCAGGCAATGAGGTGCGCGAGGGCAATGGGCACGGCATACTGCGCCACCACCGCCCCCCAGTCCGTACTTGCGGCTGCGGAGCTACCCAACAAGCCGGTGAACTCCACGGCGCCCCAACTGAGCCCGGAGACTACGGCTGCGATCACGATCACCACCGCCGCCTGCCAAGAATCGCCGCCGGGTGCCGCGACTTCGCGGTACAGCGTCGGGTCCAGGCGCAGGGCGCGGACCACGCGGTCAGCCAGGCCGTCATGCGCTCTAGTGGCCATTGCGGCTATCCCCCAGAGTTCGTATGCCGGGTATGTCGGACGCACGGCCGCCAGCCGGACGCGGCACTACAACCCTCCGATGCCGTAAACACTCGTCACCCTGCCTACGCCCACGCTCCCGAGCGCCGCGAAGATCCCGACCAGCAGCGCCGCATACACCGCGGCGCTCACCACCAGCGTCACCAGTACCCGCCCGCCGGTCAGTCCCAGCGACTCGCGGATGGCGGTCGAGCTTGCCGCGAGCATCCACAGCCTCGCCATCAGCCAGACCCCGCTGGTGTAAGGCGGCGGAAGGAATGCCAGCACGCCAACCAAGTTCGGTGTCTGGGCAAAGGCCAATGCCCGCGCCACCGGCCAAAACCGTGTTGCTTTGGCGTCGGCCGGCGCCAGTCGTGCGCCGACAAGCCAGGCCGCGGCGGATCCGCCCAACCACGCAGCCAGCGTAACCAGCGGCTCCAGGATGATGCCGGCCACGAGGCCCGTCAGGGGTGATCCGGCAACGGTCCAGCCGAGAAAGGTCGCCACGCCGAATCCCAGGGCGGCCATCAGGGCGACGGCGACGGCCTCCCAGGTGCTGCCGCTGGCGCCTGCAACGTCGCGGTACAAGGGACGTGCCAGCAGCGCGGCGTCGCGCATTCGTTCGCTGAGCCTGCGAGACAGGCTGGCATCCACGGCCGCTGTGCTCCGTTTCATTCGACGCGCTACCGGATTGTTGCAAGCGCTTGGCTAAGGCTGTCCATCAGCGATGGAGCAAAGTGCAGGCCAAGGTTGAAGTCAAAATCGAACGCGGTGAGATAGGGAATCCAGGGCGCGACTTGCGCGGCGATGGCGTCGCCGTGGTCCAGCCCGATAGGAACGCGTGGATCGGCCCCGAAGGCCTCAGGCACCGCGCCAACCGCGGCGGCTACAACGCTCCCAATGGTCACAAACAGTCCCAGCAGTACGGCCACGCCAGCGGCCACCGTGATCAACGCGCTCAGCGCCTGGCCGCCGCTCAGCCCCAGCCCTTCCCGAATAGCCAGCAGAGTCCCCAAGAACACCCAGACCACGAGCAGCGACCACCCTGCCTCCACCAAGAAATCTACGAGCGCCAGGGGCGCGGGCTCTCCGTGCGCTATCCAGCCCCTCTGGGATAAAACGTGGGCCGCGCCGATTGTGGCGGGGAGTAGAAGCGCCGGGCCGAAGACACCCGGTGCCTGCGCGAACGCCAGGACGCGGGCGACCTGGCCGTACCCTGGCCTCGGTCCGCCCGGAGCGACCAGCCACTTGGCAACCAGCCACACTCCGGCGGCCCAGACCGGCCAGGCGGCTGCCAGCGCCAGAACCCCGAGCGCGACGCGGTAGTTCTCGAAGTCCATGGCGATCCACCGATTGGCCTCGGTAGGCGTGACGGCCGACAACACGCCCCCTCCCTCAGCACCTAGCCAGGAAACCAGCGATATCGCGCTGTGCGAAAAGCTGAACCCGACCGCGGCAAGAATGACGACCAGCGCCGCCTGCTCGGTACTCGCGCCGGGTGCCGCAACTTCGCGGTAGAGCGTCGGGTCCAGCCGCAGGGCGCGGAGCATCCGGCCAATCAAGCCGTCGTCCATGGGCACCAGCCTCACTCCGCACGCCGCCGCTGCCGGTCAGTCTGTCACGCAGGAGCGTGCGCGGCCATCCCGCCGTGAGTAGCGCTCATTCACGGCGTGCGGCCCGTGTTTACGCGGCTCCGCGCCGAGAATCGTCTCGACGGTCGCTGCGGTTCCGTCCCGAAGTCGTCCCGAATCGATCGGGCGGCGGGGCCGGTTCTCCCTCGTGAGACCTTTGCGTTACCCTCCGTCATTCCCTCGAAGGCGGGAATCCAGGCGCCGCCCAACTTTGCACGCGCCCGGATAGGCGCCGGACCTCCTGATCCGAAACGGGTTACGCAAAGGTCTCCAATGGACGAAGTGAAGATCTGGGCGCTCGATGGTGACTCGAACGTCACGCCCTTGGCGTCGAAGGACCAGACGGACACGGAATCCTTGCTGGAGGATACGGTCGTCAGGAACCCCGACCTGCTGATTCCGGGACTGAGGCTCGTCGGCCGACAGACGCCGACGGACGGCGGGCCGCTCGATCTGCTCGGGGTGGATGAGGACGGCCGGCTGGTCGTGTTCGAGTTGAAGCGCGGGACACTGTCGCGGGACGCCGTTGCGCAGATTATCGACTACGCCTCCGACCTGGACGCCAAGACCAACGTTGCATTGGCCGAGCACATCGCCGCCAACTCCGGCGTGGGTGGCATCGAGCGCATAGAGGATTTCGAGGAGTGGTACGGCGAGAACACCGAAGGCCAGAGCCTCGACTCCCTTAGGCCGCTGCGCCTATTCCTGATCGGCTTGGGGGCCGACGACAGGACGGAGCGGATGGTGAAGTTCCTCGCCACGAACACCGGCATGGATATCTCGTTGCTGACTTTCCACGGCTTTGCCTACAACGGCAAGACGTTGCTTGCCAGGCAGGTGGAAGTGGAAGCAGCCGCAGATTCCGGTCCGCGCCCGCCAAGACGATACCGGAGCACGGAGGAGAGAAGAGAGCTGCTGAAGAGAAACTTAAAGGACTCCGGCATGTCCGAGACCTTCAGCGCCGTGGAGGGCATGTTCGAGGCGAATTGGCCCCGGTTCAGCACAAACCCGGGAGTCTGGGGACTAAGTATCAGATTCCAGAGTCGGACATATGCACGCATTGATTTAAGCGAGGGAAGCGTGAATATAGTCTTCTTCCCGCGCGCCAAAGCACTGTGCCTGGACGAGTTCAGGCAGCCCGTAGAGGAAATCCGATACGAGACATGGCCGAGGAATCGAGAGCCGTTGAAAGACCCCGACACCGAGATCCAGTTCGAGTTCACCGCCGAAGAGTGGGAGCAACACAAGAAGCGCCTGTGCGTGCTGACGACGGCGGTGTACGAAGCCTGGAAGAACAGCGGCCAATAGCAGGCTGCGGCCGCCGCGTCATCGCCCCAGGGCTCCTGGGCCGTCTTGCGCTGGCCACTTGACCGTACCCTGGCGCCTGTCCGCCGGGCGCGGTCATCCGCTTGCCAGCCAGCTGCGGCCCTGCGGCCCTGCCCGGCCAGTCAAACCGTCACTCATCGCCGCCGGCCTCATTCCCACGCTCCGCTCAACCTGAGCGCGGCAGGGTAGCCGCGGCTGAGGTGGACGGTTACGTCGCTTCGCCGAGCCTTCGGGCCTGGTCGATGATGTTGACGCCGACCGTTTCGCTCCAGGCGTCGATCAGGCGGGCGAAGAGTTCGCCGGGCTGGCCGTCGCCGACCTCGGTGCCGTTGACCCGGGTTACCGGCAGCAGGCAGTAGGGGGTGCTGCTGAGCAGGGCCTCGTCGGCCGTGAAGACGTCGTAGAGGGTCAGGTCGGCCTCGCGCACCTCCACGCCCAGGTCCAGGCTGAGGTCGCGGACGGTGGAGAGGCTCACGCCCGCCAGGCCAGTGCCGGCGCGCGGGGTCAGGATGGCCCCGTCGCGCACCACCATGAAGTTTGCGCCGGTGGCTTCCGCGATGCGTCCCTCCGTGTCCAGCAGCAGCGGGTAGGCGCCGGGGGCCAGGGCGTTCACTTCCTGCTCGGCCAGCGCCAGGAACATGCGGCTCCGCGTCTTCATTCGCGGGTCCTGCGTGGCGATGGCGATCTGGCGAATCGAGGGGGTCACGCAGTGCGCGCCTTCCTCGTAGGAGCGGTACCAGTACTTGAATCCCAGCTCGTGCGTCCACACCAGCACCGAAGGCCCGGCGTCGCCGCGTCCCACGTCCGGGAACTGCGGGTGCGAGCCGCGGGTGATGTTGTGGAAGATCCAGGTGTCGCTGCCGTCCGGCAGGTCCGGACGGTTGCGCTCCACCACCTCAAGCGTGGCGGCGGTCAACTCCTCGGCCGTCAGGCCCGGGTCCAGGCGGCAGTAGTCGAGCGAGCGGTACAACCGGTCGATGTGTTCCTTCAGCTTGAACGGCTGTCCGCCGAAGGTGCGCGTGGCCTCGTAGACGATCTCGCCGTAGATGATGGCCAGGTCATTCGGCCAGTAGCGGGCCTGCTCCAGCGGGACGATCTCACCGTTCGAATAGGCCCAGGAGCTGGCGCTCATATGCGGATATCCCTACCGGCGACTCGCGCGAGGGAGCCTAGCACCGGACGGCTTGCGCCCAATGTTTCACGTGAAACATTGCAGGTTCGGTATCTACGGCAACGGCTTGCGCAGGCGCCAGAAGACGGCGTTGATGGTTGCGTTCACGGTGCGGGCGTAGAAAGCGTACGGGCCGGCACCGTAGATCACCCCTACGTCCACGCCCCGCGCGCGCAGGTCGGCCAGCGCTCGCTTGAGCAGAACCGTGCCCACACCCAGCTTGCGGACCTCCAGCGAGACGCCCATCGGCCCCAGGCGTTCCGGCGCCGCAACGTCGGTCACTGCAAAGCCGCGGAACTCGCCGTCCCGCTCGGCCATCCACAGGGTGGGCGGATCGAGTTTCAGGCCGGAGGTCGCCAGGTAGGCCCAGCGCCTTCCAATGGGGGCCGTGGCCAGGGCGCTGGGATACTCGAACTCGCGCGCCACGAATTCCCAGGCCCGGTCGTAGTCGTCCATCGTTACCCGCCGCACTCGCAGGCCGTGGTCACGCTCCAGCTCCGCCTCCGTCTCCGAGGTATCCAGCGGCGTGCTGCACAGGTCCACGTCCATGTCCATCCCGTCGCCCGCGCGTTGGTAGCCCCGCGCCTCCAGGAAGCACAGCGCCTCGGTGTAGCGCAGGTCCAGGCCCTGCATGAAGCGGTTGTTGCCGGCGATGATTGCCAGGGACTCGGCGGCCCCCAGGCCGGTCAGCCGGTCCTCAATGTGACCGAACAGCCGGGTCGCAATGCCCCGGCGACGCATCTCACTCGCGACGGCGAACAGCTTGACGCCGCCGGCCGTCTGCAACTCCTCGCTCGGCGGCGCCCCACAGGCCAGGCCAACCAGGCGCTCGCCCTGCCAGACCGTCGGATTCAGGTCGGGGTCAAAGTCCGGGTCGTCGAGGATGCGGTTCTCGAGAATGGCCGGCGAGAACGGCAGATACGCAATCTCGCGCTCGCATAGCGCCGCCGCCTCGGGCAGGTGTTTAGCCTGCAGGGGCCGCATGTCCAGGTTCGTCATAGCGCCTTGATCCAGCGACCCAGCGTCTCGAACTCACGCTCGGCAAGGGTACGCCCCTTGGGCATCCCCGGTCCGACCTCCGATTCGACGATCAGGTGTCCGGTGTACCCGCGCCGCCGCAACCCGGCCAGAACGGACGGCCAGGGTACGTGGCCGCAACCCAGCGCCCGCTTGGCGAACCAGCCGGGACCCAGCCGGCCTCGCGGCGGTTCCATGCGCTCGATCCAGGCGCCGATGTGCCGCAGGTAGAGGCGGAACGGATAGGCGCCCGGGTCGGTGGGGCTGACCAGCGCGTGATCCTTGACGTGGACGTGCAGGAGGCGGTCCCAGATCGGTCCAACCGAGCGGGGGCCAAACGGCGTGGGCGTCTGCATCAGGTTGGCCGGGTCGAGAATCAGGCCCACTGCCGGCCGGTCGATGGCGTCCAGCAGCCGGTTGGCGCCAGCCGCCGATTCGGCCAGCGAGCCGTGGTGCATCTCGATCGCCACCATGACGCCCAGGTCGGCCGCCGCGTCGGCGCACCAGCGCAAATGACGCGCCGCCCGCTCCCAGTGCCCGTGCTCTGCCTCCGGAGCTGCCACCCAGCCGGGCCAGATCCGCACACTGCGAGCCCCCAGGACCGCGGCCCACTCCAGGAAACGGTGCGCCGTATGGCGCGCGGCCAGGGCCTCCGCCTCGTCCAGCAGTGCGAAGTTGCCGGCGTGCGAGGCGATGTTGACGATCTCCAGCCCTTCAAAGACTTCCCTCAGGAGATCGAGGCGGGTGGCGTCCGCGTCCGGCGGCAACTGATGGCGCGTGCCGCGAAGTTCGATGCCGGCGTAGCCAATCTCCCGCGCGGCGGCGGCGAACTCGGCGGCCGGCGCCTGGTCGAACAGCAGCCCCGACAAGGCCAGCCGCATGCGACCCCTCCGTTCCAGGCAGCAAACGTCTCGCCGCACCGTACGTCACGACGGGCTACCCGTGTCTTGACCCGCGGTGGCGCTTACGATGCAGGCAGATGATGTCCAACACCAAACCAACGTGTACCAGCACATGAGACGGCGGGTGGTGCTGGCGGCCGGGCTGGCACTGGGCGCCGGCGCGCTCGTCGGCTGCGGCGACCCGCCGGCCCTGCCACCGCTGCCTCTTGCGAGCGCCGATCGCGGCAACGTCACCTACCGCACGGCCGACGGCATCCACGTGGTGGCCACGTTCACGCCGCCGGCCACGGCGCCGCCCTGGCCGGCGGTGGTGCTGATGCACCAGTACCAGGGGACGCGTGCCCAGTGGAACGAACTGACGCCGCATCTGCTGGCGGCGGGGCTGGCGGTGCTGGCGCCCGACGCGCGCGCCCACGGCGAGAGCCTGCGGCGCGTCCGCGCCGACGGCGGCTACGACTTCGAAACCGATCGGGCCAATACGCTGGATGGCTGGCCGGACGATGTGGCGGCGGCCGTAGCCTGGCTCACGGCTCGCGGTGATATCGCCCTGGACCGCATCGGCGTCGGCGGCGCCAGCGTGGGGGGCAACACGGCCTGGATCGCATCCGCCGTAATCCCGTCCGTAAGGCGGGCGGTGGCCGTGAGCGGACGCTTCGAGCCGGGCCGCAGGCTGATGGGCGAGGACATCCCGAACTTCCAGCCCCGCGGCGTCCTGTTTCAATCAGACCGTACCGAGGCGCTCCAGTCGCAGGCCCTCTTCAGCCGCACCGCCGAACCCCGCCGGGTTGCGGTCTACGACACCCCCGGCCACGGCATCGAACTCCTAAAGTTTGACGCCCCCCGCCGCGACTTCGTGGCTTGGCTGGCCGCAGGCCTCTAGTGGTGCAAAGCGAGCGCCGGAGCGCATTCACCGACTTGACAAGGTGTCGGTAGCCTCTGCCAAGCACCGCCCGCGCGGCAGTCCGTCGTGAGCGACGTTCCAACTAGACTGATCGCGCTGACTCTGATTCTCGGAGCGGAACGCCAGTGATTCCTCTTGCGCTGACCGCTATCCCAGTCTCAAGGCCATTCGGCTGGCGGTTGGTCGCTTGGTGCGGGTTGCTCATCGTCGTCACGGTCTGGCTGGCCGCGTGCGGTGGCGCCCCAAGGCCTGAGCTTAGGCGCACGCCGGCTCCGTGTTCTGTTCTCCCCGAGTCGATCAACGAGGTTGGGGAGGCTTGGACGACACTGGTGTTCTGGGCCTATGCGACCGTGCCTTTGGTTCATGCCTCAATGGATTGCGGATTTGACATTGAGGCGAGGGATGAAGACGGCTGGACGCCGCTCCATCTGGCGGCAGCATTCAGTCAGGATCCGGCCGTCGTCAAAACCCTCTTGGCCTACGGCGCGGCCTTGGAGGCCAGGGACGACTTCGGCAACACACCGTTGCATCTGGCGGCAACGTTCGGCCAGGAAGTAGCCGTCATCGCGGTCTTACTCAAATACGGTGCCGACATCCAGGCCAAGGATGAATTCGGGGATACGCCGCTGCACGAGGCGGTCGAGAACGGCGACCAAGCCACCGCTGCAGCGTTGCTGGAGCACGGCGCCGATGTCGAGGCGAAGGACGATTTGGGCCGTACCCCGCTGCATACGGCAGTACACGAGGCCGGCTCAGCCATGGTCAAAGCTCTGCTGGACCAGGGCGCCGACATCGAGGCGAAGGACGACTTCGGCGATACCCCGCTGCATAACGCGATAGAGGACGGCAATGTACTTGTCACTGCGGCATTGCTGGACCACGGCGCCGACATCGAGGCGAAGGACAATCTCGGTAATACCCCGCTGCATATGGCGGCGGGAGAGAGCATCGCAGCGGTGGTCGAGGTTCTCCTAGACCACGGCGCCGACGCTGAGGCAAGGGACAATCTCGGCAATACCCCACTGCACACGGCGATAGAGAGCAACGAGCCAGCCATCGTCACGGCGCTGCTGGACCACGGCGCCAACATCGAGGGGGAGGACGACTACGGAAACACACCGCTTGCGAAGGCAGCCCATCGAGGTGAGCCGGCTGTTATTACAATCCTTCTGGATCGAGGCGCCAACGTCGGCGATCTGTACTGGTCCGAACCAGCCCTGCGACAACTGATTGACGAGCGAGAGTCGAAAGCAAAGCCAGCGGCGTCCTCCGCGTCAAGCGGAACCTAGCGCCCGCCTCGGCAGCTGCCGGTCGATTCAGCCGGTGGGGCTTTGCGGGTCGCGGCTACCCGCAGTCGCTGTAGCCGCAGGACATGCACTTCATGCAGCCCTCGGCGTAGTGGAGCTGGCTGCCGCCGCAGGACGGGCAGGCGCCCACGAATCCCTGGTCGCGCGCGGCGCCCTCGACATAGGTCTCAGCCGCTGGGGCCGAACCGCTGCCGAAGGTCGGCGCCGACTGGCGAGGCGCTGGCGCGGCCGCGGCCGTCGGCTGCTCGGACGGGGGCGTGTACGTGCCCTCGCCCTGCAGGTCCACCATTGGGACGAAGTCGGAGTTCTCAACGTCGAGCTGCATGGCCATCGCCTGGGCGATACCGTCGCCGCAGGAGAGCACGCGATTGGGGCCGAACCCGGCGGGCCGATGGCAGGTGATCCCGCGCAAGGTCTTGTGCACCTCTTCGGCCGGCACGCCTGAGCGTAGAGCCAGCGAAGCGAGCCGGCCGATGGCCTCGGTTTGCGCGGCGGCGCAGCCGCCGGCCTTGCCCAGCGTCGCGAAGGTCTCGAACGGGAGCCCACGCTCGTCGTCGTTGATCGTGACGAACAGCGGACCGCAGCCCGTGCGGATACGCGTGGTCGTGCCATGAATCTGGTCGGGCCGTTCGCGTTCGACGGCCGCGACAATCGGCAGCGGCGTACGGTCGGCATGGCCGTTTGACGCACCGTTGGTTGCTGGCGTCGGCGTCAGCTTGGGCGCATGGCCGTTGCTGTGGCCGTTGACGGAGGCGGCCGCCACGGGTGCAGAAACCTCTTCGACAGGCACGGGGGCCTCGGCGGCCTGCGGCTCATCGGCTTCGTCGCGGCGCGTCTTGTCGCCGGAGTCGCTGGTGGTCAGCACCTGGTAGTCGCGGCTGCCGTCGCGGTAGACCGTGACGCCCTTGCAGCCAAGTTCGTAGGCCCGCCAGTAGCCGCGCTCCACGTCCTCGCGGGTGGCATCGTGCGGGAAGTTGATCGTCTTGGACACCGCGTTTTCGGTGTGCGCCTGGAAAGCGCTCTGGATGCGGATGTGCCACTCGGGCGACACGTCGTGGGCGGTCATGAAGATGCGGCGAGCCGACTCGGGCACCTGCTCGAGTACTCGACGGGCGTCGGCGGACGTCTCCTCGGTGATCCGCAGGCTGCCGTGATTGGCCTCGATCGCATCCACCAGCTCTTCGCTGAAGAAACCGCGGCGCCGCGCGTAGCTCTCAAAGATCGGGTTCACGTAGCGCAGCGTGGTGGCGGCGTTGTCGTCGCTGTCGCGCATCACGTTCTTCCAGAAGATCAGCGCAAAGAGCGGCTCGATGCCGCTGGAAGCGTCGGCGATCATGCTGATCGTGCCGGTCGGCGCGATGGTGGTGACCGTGGCGTTGCGCCGCGCGGAGTGGCCGCGGCGGTCCCAGGCCGAGTTGGTGAAGTTGGGGAACGCGCCACGGGCGGCTGCGAGTTCCTCAGAGGCGCGCCGTGCTTCGTCGTTGATGAAACGCATCACGTCGCTGGCCAGTGCCTCGGCTTCGGGACTGTCGTACGGCAGACCCAGGTAGAACAGCACGTCGGCCCAGCCCATGACACCGAGACCCACACGGCGGTTGCCGCGCTTGACGATGGCGTCGATTTCCTCCAGCGGGAAGTTGGACGCCTCGACCATGTCGTCCAGGAATCGGACGGAAAGATGCACGTCGCGGCGCAGCGCGTTCCAGTCGATGCGCGTGCGATCGTTGGTGAGGTGCCAGTTGAGGTTCAGGCTGCCGAGCACGCAGGCCTCGTAGGGCAGCAGCGGCTGCTCGCCGCAGGGGTTGGTGGTGTCCTGCAGGGCCACGTCCGGCGTGGGGTTGGTACGTTCCAGGCGATCCAGGAAGATCATGCCCGGTTCGCCATTCAGCCAGGCGCCGTCGACCAGGCGGTCCCAGACGTCGCGGGCTCGCATCCGCTTCGACACCTCGCCGGTGCGCGGGTTGACCAGGTCGTAGTCAGCGTCGTCCCGCACCGCCTGCATGAAGGCGTCAGTGATGCCGACCGAAATGTTGAAGTTCGAGATGCGGCCGTCTTCGGTCTTGCAACCGATGAAGTCCAGGATGTCCGGGTGATCGACGTTGAGGATGCCCATGTTGGCGCCGCGGCGGGTGCCGCCCTGCTTAATCTCGCCGCAGGAGAAGTCGATCATCGACATGAAGCTGATCGGGCCGCTGGCCACGCCGCCGGAGCTGCGCACGAAGTCGCCGCGCGGGCGAATGCGCGAGAAGTTGAACCCGGTGCCGCCGCCGCTCTGGTGAATGATGGCGGCGTGCATGTCGGTGGTCTTGATGCTGCGCAGGTCGTCGTCGATCGGCAGCACAAAGCAGGCCGCCATCTGCGCGTAGCCCTGGGGCTTGCCCGAGTTCATCAGGCAGGGGCTGTTGGGCACAAAGCGCAGCCCGCGCAGCAGGTCGTACATGGAGTCGACGATTTCGGTGTGGCCGTCGGCGTCCACCCAGCCCCGCTCGCGCTCGACGTCGACCACGCCACGCACGACGCGGTCAAAGAACTCGTCCACGTCCTCTATGGGGTGGTCGACGCGGTCCTTCAGAAAGTAGCGCTTACGCAAGACGGCCAGCGCGTTGTCGGAGATCTCCGGATAGGTCGTGCCGTGCTTATGCATAACGAGTCTTTGATGGCACCGAGAAACGATAGCTCGGTCGCCACCCTCCCCACATGGTGGCCGGAATCTCGACCAGAGATCCGTCCTCAGTGTTACCACGTTCGAGTTGGGTGCGGATCTGCCCCAGACCTTCATGCACCAGAGCGTCGTGCGCACCCCAGGCGCCGGCGGAATCCTGCGGGAAGGCCACACCCATCGAAAATTCCGTTTCCGCGTGACGCAGGCCAAAGAGCACCAGGTCATACGCGCCGGCGGACGGAATGATCTGGGCGAAATCTATGGCGAACTGCCGCCCGTCGCGCGTGCGGTGCAGTTCGCCAAGCAATCTGATCACCGTCGCGCTCCTATCTACAGGCAGGTCACCACCCGTGCGTTCGGACACCGTGCTTGAGGCACCCCGGCACCTACGGGCAGCAATCCCAGCCTACCCCTAGCGGGAACCGCATACCACATATAGGTGGGCAGAAATCTTGGCATCCCACATGCTGGGTGTCAACCCGACTTATCAACACTTCGGCGGCGCCTGCCGTCCACAGTTCTACGCGACGAGGCCAGGCACATTCGTTGGCTCGCCCTTCCGTCCGTCCCTTGAAGTGAGGCCAGCCGGCCGGTATTCCGGGCGGCGAGCGACCGCGCGGCCGCGCGCACAGCTTGTCCACAGCGCATCCACACGCCGCACAGGCAACGGTGTCCCAGCCGCTCAGCCGGCGGCGGTCTGCAGTTCGGCGATCCGCCTGTCACGGCCGACCACGATCAGCATGTCGCCCTCGATCACGCGCTCGGAAAGGCCGGGGGTCACGATCAGCTCGTTGCCCCGCTTGATCACCAGGACGTTCACGTCGTACCTGGCCCGCAGGTTCAGGTTGGCGAGTGACTGCCCCACGAACGCGGCACCGCTGATCTCGGTGATCCCAAGGTGGGGCAGCAGTTCCAGATAGTCCAGCATGCCGGGCGTGGACACGCTCTGCGCCAGCCGCACGGCCATGTCGCGCTCGGGAAAGACCACGCGGTCCGCCCCCACGCGCTCCAGGATCAGCCGGTGGACCTCGCTGGAGGCCTTGGCGAACACGAGGGGCACCTGCAAGGTCTTCAGGTGGGTCGTGATCAGCACGCTGGCCTCGACGTTGGCCATGGCCACGATGGCCAGGTCCACGTCAGTCGCCCCGACCTCGCGCAGCACAGACTCGTTGGTGGCGTCGCCCACGACGGCTTGATCGACCACGTCGGTGGCCATCTGGACCGCCTGCTCGGAGGTGTCGAGCACTATGACTTCGTGCCCGGACTCGGCCAGGGTGCGGGCCAGGCTGCTTCCAAACCGGCCCAGGCCGGTCACCAGGATCTGCATGAGCCCGGTCGGCGGCTAGCCGACCTTGATGGCCTCCTCCGGATAGCGGACCAGTGGCTGATGCTCGCGCGTGACGAGCGCCTGGGCAAGGGTCAAGGCCCCAAGACGCCCAACGAACATCGTTCCGATCAGCACGAGTTTAGAGGCCACCGTCAGATCGGCCGTGATACCGGTGGAGTAACCGACGACGGCGAAGGCGCTCACAGCCTCAAACAACAGGTTCGACAGCACCGTCTCAGAGCCGCGCTCTGCAATGGACATGAGCACCGTAGCCAGTAGCACGGCGGCACCGGACAGCCCAACGACAGCCAGCGCGCGCATGACCGAGTGCTGGGCAATCCGGCGGCCAAACGCCTCGGGGTAACGGCGACCACGAATGTGCGACGCCATCGCGATGAATAGCACGCCAAAGGTGTTCACGGTGATTCCGCCGGTTACCGCGGCGGAGGCGCCGCCGATGAACATCAGCACGATCAATACGATGAGCGTATCGGTGTGCAGGCGACCCATATCAATGGTCGAAAAGCCCGTGGTGCGCCAGACCGAATGATTGAGCGCGGCATTCGCGCGCAGCCCTACGTCGTCCGCCGGCACCGCGCCACTGAAATCCGAGGACAGGATCATCAGCAGGGCAAATCCCACCAGCAGCAAGGCCGGCATCGCGGTCAGGACGATTCGAGATTCCAGTCCCAGGCGGCGCCAGAGCCGCCGCCGCATCACGTCGAAGATCACCGTGAAGCCGATGGCCCCGATAATGGCCAGCGCCGCCAGCACGCCTACCGTCGTCGGGTCGTCGACCAGCCGCGCGAAGCTCACCGAGCCAGGCTCGATATCGAACCCCGCGTTGGTGAACGCGGAGATGGCGTGAAATATCGACCACCACGTCGGGTTTTCCACGGACGCGTCGTCCTGTACGCGCAGGAACAGGAGTACGGCACCTACGACCTGTAGAAACAGCGTGAACAGGCCGATGCGCCAGACCAGGCCCTTGAGGCCTCCAGGCTCGCCGTGACCGATGTGCTGGCCGAACATCAGGCGTTCGCGGGTGGACGTGCGCCGGCCGGCCAAGGAAAAGATGACGACCGCACCCACGACGAAGCCCAGGGCGCCGACCTCGATCAGAGCCAGGATCACAATCTGGCCGAACAGCGACCAGTGGTCATGCGTGGAGACGACCGTCAGACCGGTGACGCACACAGCCGATGTCGCGGTGAACAGGGCCGCCAGAAGATCTGGCTGCTGGCCGTCGGCCAGCGCGAACGGCAGCATCAGCAGCCCCGTGCCCACCAGGATCAGGCCGGCGAAGGCAACGATGAGGATCAGGCCCGGCCGGAACGGACCGCGACGCACCAGTCCCGCGTCCACGTGCAGGCTGACGGCGACCCGCCGCGGAACGCGGATCACGCGGTCGCCCGCCCCTAGGGGCCGCGGAACGCCGGCGGGCCGGCGCGGCGCGGCGGGCATCAGGCGCGTCCGGGCCGCGGCCGCCCCGCGGCCCAGCGCGACGTGGCGCGCTCCTGTTGCGTCAACCTGCACCGCATCACAGCCGGGCAGTGTAGACCCGCGTTGACGCTCCGGCGGGCGGCCCCTAGGCTTCGGCGGCCAACTGCCGGTCCCGAATACCTATGCCTGAGCACCCCCCGGTACGCGTCGCCCTGATTGGCGTTGGCGGCATCGCAGCCATGCACCTGAGGAACCTGCTGCGGATGCCGGAAGCTGAAGTCGTGGCGCTGGCGGACATCGACCCATCGCGCATCCCGGTCACACTCCGGCGCGCCGCCGCCGCGCAGACCCCGCCGACGATCGAGACCTTCGATGACGCCAGCCGCATGCTGGCCTCGGCTGCGCCGGACGCCGTGTTCGTCAGCCTGCCGCCTTTCGCGCACGGCGAGGTTGAGTACCAGTGCATCGAGGCCGGGGTTCCGATGCTGGTCCAGAAGCCCGTGGGGCTGGACATGCCGACCGTTCGCGGGATCGAACGGGCCATCGCCGAGCGCGGCCTGATCACGGCGGTTGGTTACCAGACGCGCTACAGCGAGGCCGCCGACACCGCGCGCGCGCTGCTGGCGGACCGGACGGTTGGCATGGCCATCGGCGCCTACCTCGGCGGAATGCCCCAGACGGCCTGGTGGCGGGTGCAGGGGCAATCGGGCGGGCAGGTGGTGGAGCAGGCGACCCACGTGGTCGACCTGCAGCGCTATCTGGTGGGCGAAATCGAGAGCATCCACACCGCCGCCGCGACGCGGCTGATGACCGACGCGCCGAATCTAGACATCAACGACGTATCGGCAGCTACCTTCAAGTTCGCGAACGGCGCGGTGGGCACGTTGCTCAACACGTGTGGCCTCAATGGGGTTCCGGGTGAACGCTGGGACCACGGCCTGACCATCGTGGCCCGCGACTTGTCGCTGTGGGTGTGGACCGACGGGGGACGAATCGCGCGCCCGGGCGAGGTCCGCGAAACTACCAACAGCACGGACTCCAAGTACCTGCTGGACGAGGCGTTTGTGCGGGCGGTGCAAACCGGCGACTCGTCGAACATCCGATCGACATACGCCGACGCCCTGCTCACCCTGCAAGCCACGCTGGCCATCGAGGAGTCCGCGCGCACCGGCGCCCCGGTTTGCCCCGCCGACCTGGGCTGACGGTCGGGGCCAGCGACTCTACGCAGGTCTAAGGGTCGCCACGGACGGGTTAACGAGCGCCGTCAGCCTGGCTCAGTCCGAGCAGCGCCTACTCGTAGGCGAAATTAGCGCGTACGACGGCCCGGATGCGCAACTCGCCAGCTTCCACCGGAACCGAGGCCGCACCTGGCGCGGCCATCGCTCGAGACACGGCGAAGTCGCTGCGCGCCACCGGCACGAAAATCGTGTCTTCATGTAGCGATATCAAGCCGCGCACGTTGCCGCGCAGCGCGTCAGCCACCGCGCGGGCTTTTGCGGCGGCATCCAGAGCCGCCAGGCGCAGCGCCTCGGCCTTGGCCGGCCCGTCGTCCTGCAGCGTGAAGCTGATCGAACGCACGGTATTGGCGCCCGCGCCCAGCGCCGCGTCAAGCACCATGGACGTCAGCTCGATCCGGTCAATGGTGATAGTGACGGTGTTGGCTGAGCGATAGCCAATCGGATCGGGCGACACGGTCCGCTGTCCGGGCGCGGCCGGGGGGAATATCGGCGACAGGCTGAGGCCGGTCGTCTGGATCAGGATTTCATTCTCGTCGGAACTGACGCCGCGAATCGCCTCAATCAGCTTCTCGGCCGTGGCGTTCGTCTGATCCGCCGCCTCCGCCGCCGTGTCGGCCGAGGCCTCGACGCCCAGCGTGACGATCGCGCGGTCGGGCGGCACAACCACCTCGCCCTCGCCGATGATGTGCAGGCCGAAGGGGCGTTCGCCGGGCGGTATCAGCGTCGCCGCACCGCCCACGTCTACCGACGTCGGTTCCGCGGAGACATTCGGATCGCCAGCCTGGAACTGCCGCAGCGCCAGGAACCCGACGATGATCAGGACAGCGACGATCACGAAGATCGTCAGCAGCTGCACCTGCCACGGGGCGCGCCGATACATAGTGAGCATGGGTTAATCCTAGCCGGTCTGGCTCAGTCCGTGCGTGCGGAGCGCCGACGGCCCATCTGACCGGCCGTCGGCGCTCCCCAGCGTCAAGGTCGGCTTAGCCGAAGCGGCGTTCGACTTCTTCCCAGTTCACGACATTCCAGAAGGCCGCGATGTAGTCCGGGCGGCGGTTCTGATAGTTCAGGTAGTAGGCGTGTTCCCACACGTCCAGCCCCAGGATCGGCGTGCCGCTGCCGTCCATGAGCGGGCTGTCCTGGTTCGGCGTGCTGGTGACGGCCAGCGAGCCGTCGGCCTGCTTGATCAGCCACGCCCAGCCCGAGCCGAAGCGTGTGGTGGCCGCCTGGGCGAACTCAGCCTGGAAGGCCTCCAGGCTGCCAAAGGCCGCGTCTACCGCCTCGGCCAGCGCGCCGTGTGGGTGCGGATGGCTGTTGCCGCCGATCACGGTCCAGAACAGCGAGTGGTTGGCGTGGCCGCCGCCGTTGTTCTGCACGGCCGTGCGGATGCCCTCCGGCACGGCGCCCAGGTTGCTGATCAGGTCCTCGACGCTCTGCGCGGCCAGGTCGTCATGACCATCCAGCGCGTTGTTGAGGTTCATGATGTAGGTCGCGTGGTGCCGGTCGTGGTGAATCTCCATCGTTCGCGCGTCGATGGTGGGTTCCAACGCGTCAAAGGCGAAGGGGAGGTCGGGGAGTTCGTAGGCCATGCTGCCTGTCCTCTGCTTGGGTCGGCGCCGCCGGCGATCAGGCGGGTCGAGGGCTGGAATCAATCCTAGCCCGTCGGCGGACGCTGCTAAAGCCGCAGGCGGCCGAATACGGCGGGCAGACTTGCCCGCCCGCCATATACTTGACGGTGCCCGCGTTCGCGCGGGCGGTTGTTCTGTCCGTTCGAGCACTCCAAGGGGAAGTGTCGGAACTGGTAGACGAGCGTGATTTAGGATCACGTGGAGATTTCTCTCCGTGAGAGTTCGAGTCTCTCCTTCCCCACCCGCCCCGCGATCGGCTGGTGGACCCCACCCAGAGGATCGGTATGCCCGCGACCGCTGAGAAGCTGGAAGGCAGCCGCGTTCGGCTCGCGGTCGAGGTGCCGCCAGAGGATCTGCAAAAGGAGTACAGCCGCGCGATTCAACGAGTCGGGCGCCGGGTCAAAATTCCGGGCTTCCGCCCAGGCAAAGCGCCCCGTCGTCTAGTCGAGAACGCCGCCGGCGTGGGAATGGTCATGCAGGACCTGCTGGAAGCGGTGGTGCCGCGGGCCTATACCTCGGCCCTAAGCGAGACGGGCGTCAACCCGATCGACCAGCCCGAACTGGACGTGCCGGAGCTTCCGTCGCTTGACGCGCCCTTCCTCTTCTCGGCCGAAGTTGCCGTGGCGCCGACCGTCGAGTTGGGCAATGTGGACGACGTGTCCATCAGCGTTCCGGTTGAAGAGGTCGCCGAAGACGAGATCGTCGCCGAGATCGAGCAGTTGCGCGTCACCCAGGCCTCCTGGGAACCGGTCGAGCGCCCCGCGGTTGCCGAGGACATGGTGCAGACACGCATTCGCATCCTGGCGGCAGGGGGCGAGCCCGAGGCGCCGCAGCCGTACAACGTGCTGGTGGGCAATAACGGCTTTCCTGCCGGGTTCGACGGCGCCGTGACCGGTGCCGTGGCCGGCGATCACGTTTCATACGAGGCCCGCATCCCGCCGAACGACCCCAACGAGGCGCTGCGCGGCGAGAACGTCACGTTCGAGATTCAGGTCGATGGTGTGACCGAGCGCCAATTGCCGGACCTCAACGATGAGTTTGCCCGTAGCGTGGGTCCGTTCGAGAGCGTGGACGGCTTGCGCGAACGCATTACAAGCGCGCTGGGCGAGCGCAAGACGCATGAGGCTCAGCACGAACTTGAAGAGCAAGCCGTGCAGGCCTTGATCCAGTGCACCACGTTCGAAATCGCCGACGTGCTGGTCGAACGTGAACGCGAGCAGGTACTCCGCGAGCGCACCGAAGCTCTCGTCAGCCGAGGCGTGCCGGTCGATACGTATCTGGCCATGCAGGGACAGACGCGCGACGCCTGGCAGGAACAAGCCGACGGCGAAGCGCTGAATCGCATCCATCGCGGGCTGGCGCTGGACGCGTACGCCAACGCCCAGGACATCACAGCCGACGAGGACGAAATGCAGGCCGAGGTGGACCGCGTGGCGGAGTACTACCCGCAGGACCGCCGCAACATCATTCGCACGAACCTGATGCGCGACGAAGCGCATGGTCGGGTGGAGGCCACCATTCGCTCGCGCAAGGCCTTACGGGCGCTGGTCGCCGCGGTGACCGATGGCGCGGCCCCAATACACGACCACGACCATCACCATCACGAGCCCCCGCCCGAACTGGCCGCCGCCGCCGAGCCAGAGGATGGCCCCGAAACCGACGAGGCCTAGCGCCGCCGGCAGGGAAAGGACAATCACATGGTTTTGGTCCCATATGTAATCGAGCAGACCGACCGCGGCGAACGCGGGATGGACATCTATTCGCGCCTGCTGCGCGACCGGATCATCTTTCTGGGCACCCCGATCGATGACGCGGTGGCAAACACCGTAATCGCCCAGTTGCTGCTGCTGACCAGCGAGGACGCCGAAGCCGACATCTACATGTACATCAACTCGCCCGGCGGCAGCGTGAGCGCCGGCCTGGCGGTTTTCGACACGATGCAGTACGTGCCGAATGACGTGGCCACCACCTGCGTGGGCCTGGCCGCCAGCATGGGTAGCGTGATTCTGGCCGGCGGCGCTCGCGGCAAACGCGCGGCGCTGCCGCACAGCACGGTCTTGCTGCACCAGCCGTCGCAAGGCTTCGAGGGCTTCGTGCAGGCCGCCGACCTGCAGATTCGCGCGCGCGAGATCGGCAAGGTCCGCGACCGGATCGAGAAGATATTTGTGGACGCGACGGATCAGCCGCAGGATCGTATCCACGCGGACTCGGACCGCGACTTCTATCTCACGGCCGAGGAGGCCCGCGATTACGGGCTGATCGACCAGATCGTGACGCCGCGCTCGGCGAACGTGAACCAGGACGGCGACGGCGCGGACTAGGCGGCATGCTCCGACCTCGGTACCCTGCCCAGACTTTCGCCCCTCGGATTCGTTATGGCGCGTAGTCGGCCAAGCCGCGCGAGCTACCGCTGCTCGTTCTGCGGCAAAACTCAGGACCAGGTCCGCCGCCTGATCTCCGGATCAGCCGGGGTCTACATCTGCAACGAGTGCGTGAATCTTTGCCGCGACATCATCGACGAAGAACAGTCGCAGACCCCGAGTCCGCGCGCGTTGGCGGGCCGCATCCCCACGCCCGAACGCCTTTTCCATCTGCTGAGCGACTACGTGATCGGTCAGGACCGCGCCAAGAAGGTCGTCTCGGTTGCGGTCTACAACCACTACAAGCGGGTCGCGGCGGGTGCTTCCGACGACGACTTTGAATTGCACAAGAGCAACATCCTGCTGCTGGGTCCCACCGGTGTGGGCAAGAGCGAGATTGCGCGCACACTGGCCCGGATTCTCAACGTGCCGTTCTGTATCGCCGACGCCACGGCGCTTACCGAGGCGGGCTACGTGGGCGAGGACGTGGAGAACATTCTGCTGCGCCTGCTTCAGGCGGCCGACTTCAACGTCGCCCGGGCCCAAACCGGCATCATCTTCATTGACGAAATCGACAAGGTCTCCCGCAAAGCCGACAACCCGTCGATCACGCGCGACGTATCGGGCGAAGGCGTGCAGCAGGCGCTGCTGAAGATCATTGAGGGCGCCCAGGTCAACGTGCCGCCCCAGGGTGGGCGCAAACACCCGCACCAGGACTTCATTCAGATGGACACGCGCGACATCCTGTTCGTCTGCGGCGGCGCGTTCGAAGGGCTGGACCGCATCGTCTCCCGGCGCGTCGGCCAGGCGGGAGGCGTGGGCTTTGGCAAGCGCGCCCTTGGCGAGAAGGCCGAGAGCGTGCTGCACCATGTCACGGCCGACGACCTGCTGAAGTACGGGCTGATCCCCGAATTTGTGGGCCGCCTGCCGGTGGTGGCCGCGCTGGACGAACTGGATGCCGACGCGCTGGTGCAGATTCTCTGCGAACCCAAAAACGCGCTGCTGCGTCAGTTCCAGAAACTGTTCGAGATGGACCGCGTTGAACTGGAGATCACCGACGACGGTCTGGAGGCGATCGCGCACCGGGCGCTGGAAACGCACACCGGCGCGCGCGGCCTGCGCACCACGCTGGAAGACCTGCTGCTGGAAACCATGTTCACGCTGCCTTCCAAAAAAGGCGTCAAGAAAGTGGTCGTCACGCGTGACACCGTGGATTCAGACAGCGCGCCCATCCTGGTCACCCAGCCCGGCCTCGGCGAGACCCAAACCCAACAGGCCGAAGAGTCAGCCTGACCCAGGAGTCGCGACTTAAGTCCAGTCCCACTCCGGCGGTTTGTGGAACGGACCTACAACTTCAACGAGACCCATAGGGAACTGACAGTCCGGGAGCGAACAATGGCGAAACTGGCAGCCTGGAGCATAGACGCGCAGCACCGCGAGGGTGACGCACAGCCGTCGGAACCGCAGAGACTCGGGCTTTCCCAAATCGGACTTGAGCAACATCTCGAAGACTGGATCGTGAACGACGTGACGCTGATCGGGGAGGGATACGCCCTGGTCGGCCGCCAGGTTTCGATCGATGACGGACGGCTAGATCTCTTGGCTATCGACTCGCAGGACCGCTGGGTCGTGATCGAGATAAAGCCCGGGAGGTTCGATTCCGGCGCGCTGGAACAGGCGCTCTACTATGCCGCGTCGCTTGCCCGACTCGACGCGGATGAACTCTACGAGAAGCTCGAAGACGGGCTCGGCGCGTTTGGTGAAGCGAAGACGCTGTCGGAGAGAGTGAAACAGCAATTGGCTGGCGAGGCGGAGGAGCGGGAGATCGCCGTGCTGCTCGTCGGCGCCGGAACCCACGCCGGACTGGAGCGCATGAACGAGTTCCTGGCACGTTTCGGCGTTCCGATCAGCGTCGTCAGCTTCGAGGTGTTCGAGCTGGAGGGCGGCCCGAGGTTGTTGATTCGTGAGGTGGTCGACGAACCGACCAAGCCAGCTCCTCAAAAACGCCGCTACACCGTTGAGACGATTCGTGGCCTGGCTAGCGAGGTGGGCGTGCGCGAGCAATTCGATCACTTTGTCGAGATGTCAGAGCAGGCGGGTCTGGCTGTACAGCCGCAACGGGCATCTGTGAGGATCGCGCCACCGGCAAACCGCACCCGGTTCCTGATGTACGCGGCGCCGCGGGCCGGTGCGAACGGCGGCGAGTTGGGTATCTGGGTGGGTCCAGGGCGGTTTGCTGAGTGGTTTACTGACATAGGTGAAGACGAGGCTGCCACCGCGCTTGGTAGGTACGAAGACGGCGGGCACCTAGCCGGCGAGAAGCTCGACGAACGACTCAAGCAGATCGAGTGCTTCCTTACAGAGCACTTCCCGAAGCCGGGCTAACCTGGGTTAACGCGTCCGGAGTGCCGAAGGGGCGGCCGTCAGAAACGTTACGCCGGTCAACCATTCCAGCCGGGCCCCTGAATACCTTCACGGCGCCCCGTACACTCACGCGCCACTCTGCCAGCCGGAGCCAGCCGTATGCGCGCCGTAGTTCTCTCCTACAGTCATCACGGGTTTGGGATGGGCCGCACGGCGGTCGCGTTGGGGCACGAGCTTGTCGGCGCGTTCGACCCGCTTGAGTCCGAGCGCGCGGTGATGGCGGACACCTGGGGCTGCCCCGTCTTCGACTCGGCCGCCGAGTGTTTGGAGGTCGTGCAGCCTGACGTGGCGCTGGTGTCGGGCCGCCACACCCTGGCCCCCGACTACCTGCAGGCCTGTGTGGACGCCGGAGTGCCCTGTCTTTTCGACAAGCCCTGGGCTGATTGCGCCGACCGCCTGCGACCTGCGGTGGAGGCCGCCGAGGCCGCGGGCGTTTGGGGAGCACTCACCCTGCCTACGCGTGAGCTCAAAGTCATCGACGTGATTGGTCAGTCGATAGCGGACGGCACGCTCGGGGACCTGGTGCACTTCCACAGCCGACTGAGCACCTCAACGCCAACGCGCTATGACGGCATGCCCTCCGCCTGGCACAACGATCCGTCCATCTCCGGCGGCGGCTGCTGGGCCGTGGAATGCCAGCACGGCATCGACATCATGCTGGATGGGATGGGCGGTCAGCCGGTGGAGACCGTGGCGGGCGTGATCTCCAACGCCATGTTCCAGCGCCCCTTCGAGGACTACGCCGCCGGCCTGTTTCGGGCGGCGGACGGCAGCACCGGGCTGGTGGAATGCAGCTACGCCTATCCGCTGGGCGATCACTCGGGCGAGTACGTCGTCCGTGCCGTGGGCACCCGGGCGATCGTGGTCGGTCAGTACACCGCTGACCTTGTGGGCCAGGTGCAGGTCCACACCGACCAGGGAGTGCAGGTCTACGACGAAACGCCGAGGGCCGACATGATGGCGAGCATCATGAGTCGCTCCCTGAAGGCCCTGCTGGACGGCGACCCGCCGCCCATTCCGCTCCGGCAGGCAGTCCGTGTGCTGGAACTCCAGGACGGCGTCTACGACCTGGCCCGCCAGTCATCCGCCACGAATGGGCCCCACCTCATGGCGACGCCAGCGCCGCGACCGATCTGAGGCCGCGAACCGGGATCCCCCTACCAGTTCGTGACGGAGCCGTCGGGTCGCGTGAGGTGGGGGGACTCCCAGTGGCTGACGGGGAGGGCCTTGATCACGTCCACATCGATCTCCACGCCCAGACCGGGCGTGTCGAGCACGGGGTACCAGGCGCCGTCCAGCTTGGGCTGCACGGGAAAGATTTCGTCGGAGTAGAGCCGTCCCAGGTCGGCGCCGCGGTCTTCCAGCCAGGCCCAGTTGGGTACGGCGGCGCCCAGCTGCACGCTGGCGGCGGTGCAGACCGGACCCAGCGGGTTATGCGGCATCAGGTCGATGTAGTGGGTCTCGCACCAGCCGGCCACCTTCATGGCCTCGGTGAAGCCGCCGACGTTGCAGATGTCGACGCGGGCAAAATTGGTCAGGCCTTCCTCGATGTAGGGCGCGAACTGCCATTTGCTGGAGAACTCCTCGCCGATGGCAAAGGGCACGTCGGTCATGCTGCGCAGGCTGGCGTACGCACTGGGGCTCTCGTCGCGGATCGGCTCTTCCAGGAAGTCGATGGTTCCCGGCGGCATGCGCTGGCAGAAGGACGCCGCTTCGGCCACGCTCAGCCGGTGGTGGTAGTCGGGGCCCAGCACGGGTCCCGGCCCCACGGCCTCGCGCAGGGCCGTGTGCCACTCCGCGGTGACCGCGATGGACGCACGCGGCTCAAAGCGATTGCCGCCGTCGTTGATCCCGGGGCTGTGGATGGAGGTACGGATACATTCCCAGCCCTCGGCCATGTAGCCCTTCACTTCCTCGATCAGGTCGTCCGGATCTTGGGACCTGGTTGAGACAAAGCAGGGCACGAAGTCGCGCTGTTTGCCGCCCAGCAGCTGGTAGACGGGCACGTTGAGGCTCTTGGCCACCAGGTCGTGCAGGGCGATGTCGATGGCCGACATCGCGGCGGTGAGCACGCGCCCGCCCTCGAAGTACTGGCTGCGATAGACCTCCTGCCAGATGCGCCCGATGCGGCGCGGGTCCTGGCCGATCAGGAAGTCGCGAAAGTGCGCCACGGCGCCGCCCACCGCCAGATCGCGGGAGCTTAGGCCGGCCTCGCCCCAGCCGTAGTACCCGTTGTCGGACTCGACCCGTACGACCTGCACGTTGCGGAAGCCCGGGTTGAAGGCATGGAACTGGATGTCGGCGATCTTCATGGCAGCGCCTGACACGGCGGCGGACAACAAACCTCATGGTGCCAGCCGATGGAGCGACTGGGCGCTGTTAGTTGCTATTCGACGACGGCAAAGTGCATCTCGCGCGTGTTTTGCACGACGCGTGACGCACTAAGCACCTCAAACCGCACGACGTCACCGGCCGAATCAAAGTCGGCGATCACGCCCGGTCGGACCTCGTCGCTCTCCTCGATGTCCGACTCGCGCAGGCTGATCACCACCGTGTCCGTCTGGGTGTCGTAGGTCACCTTCACGTCCGTTAGTCGGTAGTGTCCTACTTTGACTTGACAGGTTTGCAAGGCGCGGGCCACAGTTTGGCAACTCGCGCATGAGGGAAGGTCGATGACGAAGCATCCAGGACCGCCCGACTTTAACGAACTGGCCCACGGGCTGTTCCAGCGCATGAGTGGTGCGGTTCCCATTGAGGAACCCGACGAATCCCCCCAGGCCGTCGCTGGCCGTCAGGGGGGCGAGGCCCGCGCCAAGTCGCTGAACGCCGCCGAACGCGCCGCCATCGCTGCCAAGGGCGGCAAGGCGCGATGGGCGGACGCCGCTACAGGCTAGGCCCGCCGTGCGGAGATTGTACTTCGGCGACTGCCTTGACGTGATGCGCGAGGAACTCGCTGACGAATCCGTTCACCTGGTGTATGCCGATCCGCCTTTCAACTCGAAGCGCATCTACAACATGTTCATTGGCGGGTCACAGCAAGACGCGTTCAGGGACACGTGGCAATGGCACGAGGCCGTAGACGACTTCCACGATGTAGCCAGTTCGCCGGGGCCGCTGGCGCACACGATGGAGGCCATGCGGCTGATCCACGGCGAGGGGCCGAACCTCGCCTATCTGTCATACATGGCAAACCGGCTGCGCGAGTGCTGCCGGACACTGAAACCGACGGGATCGCTGTATCTCCACTGCGACCCCACCTTCAGCCACTCGCTCAAGCTCGTTCTCGACGCAATCTTTCGGAGGGGAGGGATTCGTAATGAAGTCATCTGGAAGCGCACGGCCAGCCGTAATGATGCGAAGCGTTGGGGGGCTGTTCACGACGTAATCCTGTTCTACTCGAAGAGTGACCGATTCACTTGGAACGACGTGCGCATGGCGTACTCGCAGGAATACATTGACAAGTTCTACCGCCATCACGATTCGCGTGGGCAGTGGATGTCGGACGTTCTAGAGCGCAGCAAATCGATGGGGCCGCGCCCGAACCTGGCCTACGAATTCAACGGGTACACGCCGATTTGGGGATGGCGGGTGAAGCGGGAGAAGTTGGAGGCACTGGCTCGTGACGATCGAATCGCCTGGAGCCGCAATGGGAAGCCGAGACTCAAGCGCTATTTGCATGAACAGAAGGGGCTGCCCCCCGTCGATGTCGTGACTGACATTTCCTCCCTGGCGCCGCAGGCGCGGGAGCGGCTGGGGTATCCAACCCAGAAGCCAGTCGCGCTCCTTGAGCGTATTCTCAGGGCGTCCAGCAATCCTGGGGATGTCGTCCTCGACCCGTTCTGTGGTTGTGGCACGACGATTCACGCCGCCCAGAATCTCGGCCGGTCATGGATCGGCGTCGATATCTGCGTTGAGGCATGCCGCGTGATCGAGGATCGGCTGCGCAGTCACTTCGACAGTCTGTGGTCGGAGATTGAGTTCATTGGTATTCCCAAGACGCGCGACGATGCTCGCGTGCTCGCCAACCTGGACGCGTTCCGGTTCGAGCGTTGGGCCGCGTCGCTGGTTCGCGGCGTCGGATACAACGAGCGGCAGCGTGGTGACGGCGGGATTGACGGCTGGGGGCGGCTCGCGATTCGCAAGGGCCGATTTATCGACCTGGTTTCACAAGTCAAGGGCGGCGGCACTGGACCGGGAGACGTGCAGGCGTTCAACGGGGCACGGCAACAAGCCGACGCCGACCTTGGCATCTTCACGTGCTTTGAGGACCGTGTGACGCCGCGTATGCGGGATGCCGCAGCGAGCACGGGCCGGTTCATGGATGTACCCCGCGTTCAGATTTACACCGTGGACGATTACTTCGAGGGACGGGTGCCGAAACTGCCCATTGCCGCTTGACACCGCTAAGCTAACTGCTATACTTAGATATCAGTTAGCAGGGGTGTTTCGAATGCGCCGCCTCTCCCGCGATGACCGCGCCCAGATTCTCGCCTTGCAGGTTGAAGGCATGTCGATTCGGTCGATGAGCCGCATCACCAGCCGCTCCAAAGACACCGTGATGCGGCTGGTGGTTGAGGCCGGCGAGGCATGCGCCGAAGCGCACGGGAACCTCGTACGCGACTTGCGCTGCGAACAGGTCCAGGTGGACGAGCTCTGGGCCTTCGTGGCGATGAAACAGCGGCGCGTGCCAGCCGAGCGCAAAGACGAGTTCGGCATCGGCGACGTCTGGACCTTCACGAGCATCGATCCCGAAACCAAGTTGATACCGACGTGGCTGATTGGCCGACGTGACGCGGCCAGTGCGCGCCGGTTCCTGATTGACCTTGGCCGCCGGATTCGCGGCCGGTTCCAACTCACGTCCGACGGCGCCAGCTTCTACCGTGAAGCGGCCGAAGCCGCGTTCGGCGGCCAGATTGACTACGCGCAGCTGGTGAAGCTCTACAGCGCCCCTGACGGCCCTGAGCGCTTCTACAGCCCGCCCGTGTGTGTGGCCGCGGTTCCGACGCGGATCATGGGCGACCCGGACGAATCCCACGTCAGCACGTCGCACGTGGAGCGACAGAATCTCACGATGCGAATGTCGATGCGCCGATTCACGCGGTTGACCAACGCCTTCTCCAAGAAGGTCTACAACCTGAGTTGCTCGGTGGCGCTCTACGTCTTCCACTACAACTTCGTGCGCCCGCACACGACGCTCACCAAGGCCGCGCACGGCAAGCCGACAACGCCCGCGATGGCCGCTGGCCTAGCCGACAAGCCGTGGACGATGGCCGATATCGTCAAGCTGATCGAAGACCGTGAAGAGACGGCCGAAGACGTGGCAAAGCGGCGCAAGGACCGGCGTGATCAACGGTAGCTTGACTTGATAGGCTTGAATGTGATACTCACCCGCCTCGTCGCCAGGAAGGACCGCATATGGCCGAAGTGTTTGCTGTGATTCTCCCCGACAAGAACCCCAAGGTCGGGGAGGCATTGACGAGCGCATACACGGCTGAGGACGTTCACCAAGTTGCCGGCAACGTGTATTTCGTACAGACCAACGATGAAGCGGGCACCGTTGTAGAAAAGGCCGGGATCGGTCTGGGCCAAGCTGACCCGCCGGTGCCTGGCGTAGTGTTTAGCCTCAACGGATCGTACTCGGGTCTCTATTACAACACGCTCTGGAAGTGGATGGGCGTGAAGGATGCATGACCCCCTCGGGGATCTGGGTTCGCATCAGGGGCAAGTTCGAGAACTGCAACGCGTGGCCGACACGGCCGCCTCGAAAGACTCGCTCCATGCGGTCGCCCTCACGGTCAATGGCCTTGTCGAACGGATTTCTAGCCTGGAGCGCGAGGTCAAGCACCGCCCGACCAAGGCTCAGGTGGCCGTGGTTTGTGGTGGTGTCGCGCTGGCGCTGCTAACACCGGCGACCATTTTCGTCACGAATGTCATCACAGTGGTCAACAAGGGAACCTAGGTTCAGAGCTAGCCACAAGGCCGGCCACTATGGCGACGCGCACCAGCGCCATCCAAGCGTTAGCCACCAACTGCAGTTGACACACCGCTCCGCGCTGACGCCAGCGCCGCAATACCCGCGGCCAAGTCAAAGTAGGACACTACCCGTTAGTCCCCGAGGTACTTGTGGATACGGGATGTCTTGTACACTGTAACGACGACCCGCTCCGCGATTCCGTCCTCAACGATAACGCTCAATAGTTTGTCACCGACCCGTCGGGGCGCATGGGGTGGGGATTCTCCCAGTGGCTGACGGGGATCTCCTTGCCGACCTCCAGGTCGATCTCCACGCCCAGGCCAGGGGTATCGAGCACGGGGTACCAGGCGCCGTCCAGCTTTGGTTGGATCGGGAAGATTTCGTCGGCGTAGAGCTGCCCCAGGTCTGACGATCGGTCTTCCAGCCAGGCCCAGTTGGGTACGGCGGCGCCCAGGTGCACGCTGGCGGCGGTGCAGACCGGGCCCAGCGGGTTGTGCGGCATCAGGTCGATGTAGTGTGTCTCGCACCAGCCGGCCACTTTCATGGCCTCGGTGAAGCCGCCGACATTGCAGATGTCGACGCGGGCAAAGTTGGTGAGGCCCTGCTCGATATACGGCGCGAACTGCCACTTGCTGGAGAACTCCTCGCCGATGGCGAAGGGCACGTCGGTCATGGAGCGCAGGCTGGCGTACGCGGCGGGCGTCTCGTCGCGGATCGGCTCTTCCAGGAAGTCGATGGTGCCGGGCGGCATCCGCTGACAGTAGGACGCCGCTTCAGCCACGCTCAGCCGGTGGTGGTAGTCCGGCCCAATCACGGGGCCCGGCCCCACGGCCGCGCGCAGGGCCGTGTGCCACTCGGCGGTGATGGCCACGGACTCGCGCGGCTCGAAGACTCGGTGGCCGTTCATCCAAAGGCCCCAGACCAGGGTTCGGATGCACTCCCAGCCGTCGGCGACGTAACCCTTCACTTCCTCGATCAGGTCGTCCAGATTTTGCGAGCGGGTGGTGACGAAGCAAGGCACGAAGTCGCGCTGCTTGCCGCCCAGCAGCTGGTAGACGGGCACATTGAGGCTCTTGGCCACCAGGTCGTGCAGCGCGATGTCGATGGCCGCCATCGCGGTGGTCAGCACGCGCCCGCCCTCGAAGTACTGGCTGCGGTAGGTCTCCTGCCAGATGCGCCCGATGCGGCGCGGATCCTGCCCGATCAGAAAGTCGCGAAAGTGAGACACCGCCCCGCCCACCGCCAAATCGCGCGTGCACAGCCCGGCCTCGCCCCACCCGTAGTAGCCGTTGTCGGATTCGACCCGCACCACCTGCAAGTTTCGCCTGCCCGGATTGAAGGAGTAGAACTGAATGTCGGCGATCTTCATAGCGGCGCCTGACGCGCGGGCAGACAACACCCCTCATGGTGCCAGCCGACAACCCGGAATGACCGCCGGCAGTGGGTCATTTTGATCGCGGCCTTCTCCACGAAGCGAGCTGTCATCTTTCCCTCTCCTGAGACCCTTGCACAATGCCCGGAGTCCTCGAAGTTGCGGCGGCTCTTGCCCCCTCTCCCTGTGGGAGAGGGTTGGGGGTGAGGGTCTTCCGGGCAACCGTCCCTCCGGTTACGCAAAGATCTCTAGAGAGGGTTGCGCCAGCGCAGCCCGGGGAAGCGGCTGAAGTCGCTGTCGTTGGAGTGGACTTCGGCCTGGTATTCCATGGCCAGGGCGGCGATGTGGGCGTCGGTGACCAGGTTGCCTCCCACGCCGGCGGCCTCAAGGGCGTGGCGCACGAGGGTCAGGTGCTGCCGGCCGGGGTTCAAGGGCGCGACATGGGGTAAGCGGAACCACTCGTCCACGTAGTCAACGGCCTCTGCCGGAGACCGCGGATGCGCGAGCACGGACGCGTGCGTGGCCAGGCGCACAAAGCCCATGGCAACGACCCAGGGAACGCCGACGCGTTCCGTTCCGTTGGCCAAGCTCTCCCACCAGTGTCGGGCCGAGGGATGCAAGGGCGCCGCTTCGTCATGGGCGTAAAGCAGCAGATTGACGTCCGGAACGATCACTCCCGGTGCTCTTCGAGGAACTCCCGCTGCTCTTCGAGGAAGTCCTCGACCTCGAGCTGGTCGTTGAGCTGATTCAGCTTCATGGGGTCGATCCCCGGCCGGAATCCGCTGCGGAACGGTCGGACGCGAAACACTGGCCGATCCTCGGCGCCTTCTGGCGCCAGGCCGCGGCGCAGGGTTTCGTTGACGACTTGCTTGAATGGAACGTCGAGCAACTTCGCCCGCTGCTTGAGGACGTCGGCGAGATCGTCGTCCAGGGTGAGGGTGGTTCGCATGCAGGCATCAAAGCATCATTGACCCGTGATGTCAAGGTGTTCGCCAGGTCGGCCCGGACGCTCACGGCGACAGAGTTCAGGGCGAAGTGTTTGGGGGTAGTGGATGAGGTGGCGCAGACGGGGCGGGAGATTGTGACTACGAAACGTGGGCGGCCGGTGGTGCGGCTGGTGCGGGTTCGACGGCCATGTGGGCGGCTACAGATCCTGCCTGTGGGCTATGATGCGGCGGAAACCGAACGAAAACCGCACACGTTGCTTAATCCTCGTGCCTACGGCATGACCGCTTGATGCCTCGCCAGACCGAGCCGAGCGCCAACAACGCGCTGGGACGGCTGCTGCAACGCATGCTGCCGACGTGTCAGGTGCGGACGGAGAACACGCAGGCCATTGCCGGTCGCCCCGGATTGCGGCCGGACATTCTGATAACCGCGACTGGCCGTGCGCCGGTGGTGATCGAGGCCGAATTTGCGCCCGGTGCCAACGTGGAAGTCGAGGCCCGCGAACGACTGGGTCTGCGAACCACCGCTGACGGCCGTGTGATCGAAGGGGCCGTTGCCCTGCGTTATCCGTCGGCCGTGGCCGACGCAGCGGACCTCGAATGCGAGATCGCGGACGCACGCCTTTCCTACGGCGTGTTCACGCAGGACGGTGACGGTCCGAGTCGCTTTCCGACGTCGGGTTGGCTGGACGGGCCGGTTGAGGATTTGGCGGACCTGGTTCGGCTGGTGTCGGTGCCGCAGCACGCGGTGGATCGAGCGGCGCAAGTTCTGGAACAGGGCATCGACAGGGCCGAGAAGATCATCGAGGAGATGGCGGATCAACGGCCGTTTGTCGCACGTGAGATCGCCGGAATGCTCGGGATGACCAACGTGCGGCAGACCTGGCGCATGGCAGGCGCGATAGTCGCGAACGCTCTGATATTTCAGGAACGGCTGACCGGCGTGCACGAGACCGTCAAGTCGTTGGACGAGGTGTGCGGTGAGGAAACACTCAATCCGAAGCGTGAAGTTCTAACGGCTTGGAACGAGGTTCTGGCCATCAACTATTGGCCGATCTTTGCGATTGCGCGGGACATCGTTCGAAAGCTACAGACCTGGGACGCAGTTCGGATCCTGCGGACGCTGCGAGCAACAGCCGAGGGCGTCAACGCTACCGGCGTGAACAACGCACACGATCTGACCGGGCGGGTGTTTCAGCGGCTGATCGCGGACCGGAAGTACCTGGCCACGTTCTATACGCTTCCCGCCTCGGCGGCGCTGCTGGCGCGGCTGGCGGTGGCCAAGATGGAGGGCGTTGACTGGTCCGACGCCGAGGCCGTCGGAAAGCTGCGGGTCGGCGACTTCGCCTGCGGCACCGGGGCGCTGCTGTCGGCCGTCTACGAGCAGGTCGCGGCCCGCCACGAGCGGGCCGGCGGCGACGCCGCAGCCTTGCATTCCGCGATGATGGAAGAGGTGCTCTACGGATGCGACGTGATGCCCTCGGCCATTCACATCACCGGGTCCACCCTGGCCGGCATGCAGCCCGGCGGCAAGTTCGAGAACTCGCGTCTCTACACGCTGGCCTACGGTCGACAGGACGACGGAAGCGTGGCAATCGGCTCGCTGGAGCTATTACGGGCCTCTCAGACTCTGACCCTGTTCAACACCAGCGACCCCGCCAAGCGAACCGGAAGCGTTGGCGAGGAGACCGCTACCCAGATCGTCGTAGACGTACCTGACCAAGGCTTTGATCTGGTGATCATGAATCCGCCGTTTACACGCGCCACCAATCACGAGGGTGCGCGCGCCAGCGTGGCAAATCCTGCGTTTGCCGCTTTCGATGCCTCCAAGGACGACATGAGCGCGATGGGTAAGCGGCTCAACACCAGGGGGCGGGGTACCGCGTATCACGGCAACGCGGGGATCGCGTCGGCGTTTGCGGCGCTGGGGGATGGCAAGCTGAAGCCTGGCGGCGTGCTGGCGCTAGTGCTGCCGTTGTCCGCAGCGGCTGGGCTGTCGTGGCAAAACTTCCGGCACATGCTGGTACGCGATTACGCTAACGTGTCGGTTCTGAGCATTGCGGCCAACAACCGTGACATGTCGTTCTCGTCGGACACCGGCATGGCGGAGTGCCTGGTGATTGCGCGTAAACGCCGGGATGGCGAGCCGCCGACAACTCGCGTGCACTTCACGTCGCTGGCACGCCGCCCGCAGGGATTCGCCCAGGCCGCCGCGTTGGCCGGTGCCGTCGTCAACGGCGCGGATGTGCGGAGGCTCGAGGACGGGCCGTACGGTGGAACGCACCTGACGATTGGTGACGAACAGGCTGGAGGGGCGCTCACCGCTCCGGTAACGGACAACGGTTTGGCGTGGGGCGGGGTGCGGCTGTCTGACTATTCACTCGCGCAGACGGCCTATGCGCTGTCGCATTCGCGGCTATGGCTGCCAGGGCAACCCGCGCCGCTCCATCTGAACGCGGCACCGTTGCGCGTTGTAGGTCAGCTTGGACTCGTTGATCGTGACATTACCGGCCCGCGTCCCCGCGGACCATTCGACAAAGCCGCATCGAATCGGACGGCTACGTACCCCACGCTGTGGAACCACCACGCCCGCAAGGAAACCCGGCTGATCTGCGAGCCGGACTCGCAGTTGCTGGTTCGGCCAGGTATGGAAACCAAAGCCGCGACTGTCTGGGCTACCGCCGGCCGGGTACATCTGAACCGCGACTTTACGTTTGGGTCGCAGGCGCTGGCGGTCGCGTTTACCGAACGGGAGTCGATTGGCGGCCGAGTCTGGCCGAACGTGAACTTCAACGACGAGCGGCTGGACTACGCCTTTACCGTATGGGGCAACTGCACGCTGGGACTCCTGGGCTGCTGGTGGCACGCCACCCGCCAGCAATCCAGCAAGGCCACCATGACGATTCGTTCCGCCGAATCATTGCCGGTGCTGGACTTCCGCGAGTTGAATGACGGGCAACTCAGTACTGCCAAAACGATCTTCGAGGAGTTCCGCGACAAGGACCTGCGACCCGCCTACCTGGCTGACGCCGACCCCATTCGTGCCCTGCTGGACCGCTACGTGCTCTGCGACCTGCTTGGGTTTGACGAGGCTGTGTATCAGTCAGTGCGACGGCTGTCGGCCAAGTGGTGCGCCGAGCCTTCGGTTCATGGCGGGAAACAGCGGCCGCCGGGCGCAGAACTCGTCATATAGCTGCGGATTCTGGATACGTCTAGAGAACTAGCAGTCGCACGCAAGTCGAGTCCGTCCTTCTTGGCCTTAGCTCGTCAGGGTTGAGAGAGGCTTTCAGTAGACAGCCGCCTTGATTCTTCGTGAGGTGCTCCGCGCTCCAACCAGTCCAGATTCTTCGTGAGGTGCTCCGCGCTCCAACCAGTCCACCAAGTCCGAGTCCGTGGCGGGATTGACCCACACGACGTCCCCGAGCCAGTCAACGTCAGATGCACAGCGAGCAAAGCCTCTGCGCGCCCGGTTGTCATTCGAGGCGACTAGCATGTCTGCCAGGCGACAGGCCTCTACCAGGTGCGCATCCTTTTCCAGCCTAGTCGTGACTCCGGTAGTCCCGGCCATCACCTTGATCGCACGTCTGAGTGGTTCTTCTTCACTGACTTCGGGACGCGAAATCTTCCTGCTGTCTTCCATCTCGGCGCGCCATCTGTCAGACGATCGGGAAGGATGAGCATCCCATTCCTGTTCAAGCTCTTCACTCAATGCGACCGAATGACAAATCTTGAGGATTGAATCAAGGAACTCCAGACATTCAACTGATCGCGGGTCGAGACTTTGCGCTCCGGAAGCA
This sequence comes from Chloroflexota bacterium, assembly GCA_965263175.1. GTDB lineage: Bacteria > Chloroflexota > UBA11872 > UBA11872 > UBA11872 > UBA11872. Next base: position 283,234 of record OZ253587.1, on the reverse strand, counting down.
GTTACGAGAACATCGGTATCAACAACGAACACTCTCTTATCGATTTCGTTGCTCAACTGATAACTAGTAAGTTATAGCGCTAACGCCCGCGCGCGGCGCGTATGAATTGAGAACTGGCGTGCATCTCGGTATCCGCAAAATCCTCAGGCCAATCGCCGGTTCTGCCGTGTTCGTCGGGCTGCACGAATTCGATCTTCGTAAACCCATCCTCGTCCAGCGAAAACCAATGCAGTCCGACCTTACTCGGCTCCAATTCGCCGCGAGCGACTAACGTCTGGATATGGAGCAGAAGCAAGGAACTGTGGGTTTCAGCGATCACGCGGACTCCCCTGCTTGCGGCCCTTGCCAGCGCTTTTGCCAAGCCGTATTCCGCCCGCGGGTGCAGATGACTTTCTGGCTGTTCCACGTAGACGATCTGACCGGGAGCCGCCGCCTCCAGTGCTACTAGCACTGGTAGGACGTAGGAGACTCCGATGCCCACATCGGCCAGACTGATCATCTCTGGTCTGTCGGTTGAATCTCTCCGCCCAGGCCGGGCGATACGGAGTTCTATCTCAATGTCGCTAATCCGATTGGTGGATACTTTCGATGTGAGACCCAAATCTTTCAATGATTCAATCAATCTAGCCAGCCGCTCGTCCCCATCCGCTTCCCAAGCTGAAACAACGGACGCTGTATAGTCCTCAAACGTCCCCGGAAAGCTAGTGACGGCGAACCTTCCTCTTACGTCTGATCTCCGATGATTGCGGATGTTTCTTCTGCGGAAGGCTGGAATGTGGAGTGTATTTTTGATGGCTGAGGCAAAGTTGCAGGTAGGAAGGCTCGACGGATTTATTACATAGTGATCCCTCCCAAAGGAAGTAAAAGAGGCGACGAGAAAGCAGCGCTGTCGCTTAACTTCCCAATGCGCACCGCGAAGATCACTACCAGCCCGACTCCTAAGACCCGCTATGGTCTCAGCACTCACATCCAGTTTATCATCTATCGTCTTTATCAGTTCTGAGATATTATAATCATAGTTGGCTGAAACTTGGAAAGGATATGCATTTCTTGAGGCTTCGTCCTTGATATTATCGGAAATCTGTGACTCAATATCATTGGAAGACATGCTTGGGGTTAGCATGAGTCTGTTCTCGAAGTCATTGTGTGATAGCTCGTATATTGCCTTGCTAATAACTAAGTCTGAGTCTGTTTTACGGGAGAAATCCAGTTCTAGTTTTCCGCGTGCCATTTCCAATGTCACAGAGAAAGTATCCTTGTGGATATCTTCTGATACGTGTGTAAAGATTTCATCAAAGCTTGCAAATTGTACGTTGTCTCCAGAGATCGAGAGCGGTCCCGAGTCCGTGTTGTCATCAAGTGTTTGCTTCAGCATCAAAAGGGGCTTGATCGCGCTGGATTTTCCGGTGCTATTGGCACCGGCCAGAACTGTAAGAGGCCGTATATCTACGGATTGAGGAGCACTACAGGATGCAAACCCAGAAACCTTCAACTCTGTTATAGCGCTCAAGTCACCAGTAGCTAGACCCATCAGGATATCCTGGGCCGTTGACTTCAGAGCCATCCAAGCCACCTGGAGGAACGGCGGACACGCATGGGATCCCTCACTGTTTCAGAAATAGCCCCTGCCCGCATTCTAGCTGCTAGACGCCGTTAAGGCGTTGGGCGATTCGGGCTGCGTAGCCTGAGGTATGGCTTCGTGCTGATTCCAGGGCTGTCGCCTAAAGAACTGGGTGGGTAGAGGATCGCAGCAATGGCCGCCTGCAAGCACCGACAAAGGGACGCTCCCTATAGGTGGACGGGTTCGGTTTTGCCGGAGAGGGTGGATTGGAGGAGGGCGTCGAGGGCGCCGATGATTTGGAGGTTTTGGGGGCCGCTGGTTTCGGGTTCGGGGCCGCCGTTGATCCAGTCGCCCCAGCTGCGCATGACGATCAGTCAAGGGGCGGGCGTTCGTCGCCTCTGTGACCTCTACCTCGGTTCGGCCGGTGCCGGGCTCGCTGGGCGCCCACCCGAGCGACCTCACCCCTCGCTACCCTATCGAGGGGCGGCGGCCGTCCCTCGGCGCTGCTCGGGGCGCATTATTCAAAGGTCTCCGTCGGAGAGAGGTACACAATGGATCTGGTAAACGGGATACCACGCAGTCCGTATGAGTCCATGCACGGGATCGTGTTCCTGCCGCGGGCCATCGACAAGGTACGCGCCGAGATCTCCGGAACGCTGGGAGACTATCTCTCGCGCACCGGGTTTTCCGGCATGCTTCTGGAGTTCCTGGGAATCGAACCGCGGGACTTCGTGGACGCCGTAGCGGCCCGATCAAGCGACGACGAGGTCTGGGCCTGGGTCAAGGCCCGGATGACGCCGCGGTCCGCCACCGAGATCATGGCGTTCAACCATCAAATGATGACGAGGACGCCGGACGACGACGTGGCGCGCGAGCGCTACTGGCAGTTCATGGCCGACATCGGCCAGTCCCACCGCACCGACCTGAGCCGTCAGTTCGACCGCCTGGACCTCGACGAAGACCGCGACGTGCCCCTGGGCGGCCGGCAGTAACCAGTGGTCGGTAGTCGTAGCCGGTTTCGCCGCTCCCATTGGGGCGTTTACGACAAAAACCCTGGCCGGCGTGGGCCACTCGCCTCACCAGCGGGCAGCGGGTCGCGTTATTCCAGGTGGAGTTCGGCCCCTGCAATCCGCCTGCCCCCTGCCCTCCCCCGGTGTGCGGACCGGGAACGTCGCGAGCACCTGGTCAGAGACATGGTGAACACATTCGGGGACTTTCCGAACACTTTGCCGGGACCTGCTGAACACCTGTTCACCGCGGCCCTCGCCTGGACACCCCGGACGGGAGGAGCAAGCAAAGCGAGGGATTTGAAGGAGAGGGAACCCGCCAGACCCTGATCGAAGTGATCCGCTCCTCGGCCGCGGGTAGGCTTGACCTCTGTAATCACTCAGTGTACACTAGGCCTGCCGCTAACGAAACCACCGCCCGGAGACCCTGTGCTTGCGCCCTTTCTCCGCTTGGCGTCCTTCCTCGTCCGCTTGGCGGCTTGCCTCGTCCGTTTGGCGTCCCGTCCCGGGGGCCCACCCTCGCCCGGCACGCCCGCCTCCATCGCCGCTTCACGAACTCCTACCCGCTGCTCCCGCCGACTCCCCACGGACCACTGGCCGCCGGCTCCTGTCCGTCATGCTCGCCTACGCGGGCATCCATACCCTTCTCCGCACGCCCCGCTCCCGGCCCCGCAAATCCGCGAATCCGCGAAAAACCGTCGCTCGCCTATATCCCCCCACGATCAGGTCCGACCGGCAGGCGCGCGTGGCGCCAAGGCCGGCAGCTCTACCAGACGGTGAAGCCGCCATCCACGATCAGGTCGTGGCCGGTGACGTAGGAGGAGGCGTCGGAGGCCAGGAACACCACGGCGCCCTGCAGTTCCTCCACCTCGGCCATGCGACCCAGCGGCGTGTCGCGCTTCCAGATCGGCTGGGCCTCGCGGGTGCGGGGGGCGTCGGCCATTTCGGTGCGGGTGTAGCCGGGGCTCAGCGAGTTGACCCGCACGCCGTGTTCCGCCCACTCAGCAGCCAGCGACTTGGTGAGCTGCACCAGCGCGGCCTTGGACGAGTTGTAGTGGGACTGAGGCTGCGGGCGATTGGTGATCCGGGCGGATATCGAGGCCAGGTTGATGATCGAGCCGCGGCCGGCGGCAATCATCGCGCGGCCTTCCGCCTGCGAGCAGAGAAACGCGCCCTTGACGTTGGTGTCGTAAATCCAGTCCCAGTCCTCTTCCGACATCTCCGCCGCATCCACCCAGTTATTCACCCCGGCGTTGTTGCAGGCAACGTCCAGCCGGCCCCAGGCACCGAGGATCGAGTCGATCAGCGCCTGCACCTGGTCGGGCTGCGTCACATCGGCGGTCAAGGCCAGCGCGGACTGACCGGCGGCCTCAATCGCGGCGGCCGTGTCGTCCAGCGTCGCCTGCGTTCGGCCGCACACCGCCACCGACGCGCCAGCCTCGGCAAACCCAATCGCCAGCGCCTTGCCAATGCCAGTCCCGCCGCCCGTAACCAACGCGGTCCTACCGGCCAGGCTGAATCGATCCAGGACACCCATACGCAAACCTCGGAGCGAAGACGCCGCCGTCGCGAGCGCACTCGGCAAGCTTACGCGGCTAGCCGCCTCCGCTGGCGGGAGTTGACTGCTGGGCCTTCTGGCGCTCGCGTTCGGCGGCGTCAGCGGCGGATTTCTGGCGCAGCTTCTCGCGCTCTTCCTCGCTCATGTAGTCGTCGCTGCTGGGCCGCTGCTTGGGAAACGCGTAGCCGCCCGGCTCATCGGTACTGCTGCCGCAGGCGCCCAGGACCGCCAAGCCAGCCACAGCAGCCGGCGCCAGGCGCAGCAGCGCCCGCCGCGAACACATCAGCCGGACCTTCGCGGGCATCTAACTTCCGGCTGTGGCCGATGGCTGAGACCGATCCGACGACTGCTGGCGCAACTTCTCGCGGTCTTCTTCACTCATGTTGTCGGTGCTGCTGGGCCGCTGCCTGGGAAACGCGTAGCCGCCCGGCTCATCGGTCCGGTTACCGCAGGCGCCCGGCACCACAAGCCCAGCCGCCGCGATCGGGGCGAACCTGAGCAAAGCCCCCCGTGACAACACTCGTCCCAGCCGAGCTTGCTAGCTACCGGCCGCGGCGGTCGGAGTGTAGCCACCGGCGGCCTGCTTCTGCAGTTTCGCGCGTTCCTCTTCGGAAAGGTAGTACTGATGCCCATCGCGAACCCTGGGAAAGTTGAATTGCCCGGGAGCGTCGCTGTCGGAGCCGCTGCACGCAGCAACCGCGCCCATGCCCAAGGCCGCCAGCACAACCGGCGCACCACGAATGGCTCGACGCCTGGATATCACGGAATGACTCCTGCAGCTGGTTGCCAATGGTACCCGGATTCCCGCGGGAATCAGTCGGAGGGCTGGAGTTCTGGATAGCTTTGGCCAATGCCGCAATCGAGGGTAATCGACCGGACCGAAACCCTCTGACTTGGTCGGTCAGGTCCACTACCGATCGACGGCCACGGCAATCGTAACGGCGGCGCTCACCGAGTTGAGCATCAAGCCGATCATTCACTCGACGTCGACTTGGATGACGTGCCCATGCTCCGACGCAGTCCGGGCGTGTCCAGACCTGCCCTACCCTGCGCGGATCACCTGTGTGCAATTGACGCGTACGAGTGCGGCTGGCACCGTCCAGACAGCCATTCGCATGGGTAACCACCGAGATGCTACGAGTTGGACTCATTGGTTTAGGCGGCATCGCCCGCTCCCACGCCGACGGCATCGCGCAGTTGGAAGACGTAGAGCTTGTGGCCTGCGCCGACCTGATCGAAGCCACGCGCGCCCAGTTCATGGACACCTACGACGTCCCCAAGGGCTACGCGTCGCACACCGAGCTTTTGCAGGATCCCGAGATCGACGCCGTGGGCGTGGTGCTGGGTCACCAGCTGCATCATCGCCTGAGCGTGGATGCGCTGAACGCCGGCAAGCACGTGCTGGTGGAGAAGCCCATGGCGCTCACGCTGGAGCAGTGCGACGAGATGATCGAAGCCGCCCGCGCCAACAGCGTAAAGCTCATGGTCGGCCTGACCAACCACTTCCTGCCCGTGAACATCAAGGCCAAGGAAATTCTGGATTCAGGGCAGCTGGGACCGCTGATCACCATCGTGAGCTACATGTCCAAGAACTGGAACCACGCCGGCCGGCGGCCGCAATACCGCAGCCGCTATCACGGCGGGGGCATGTGGCTCAGCAATGGCGTGCACGTGGTGGACCGGGTCACGTGGTTCATGGGATCCCAGGCCATGTCGGTGTCGGCTTCAATTGGAACGCGTGCGCACTACCAGGCCGGCGACGATTCGGCCACGGCCTTCATCCGGTACAAGAACGGTCTGGCCGGGGTAGCGGTTTCCGTTGGCTACGCCGACGGCGGCCCGATCCACGACACGCATATCATTTGCGCCTACGGCAGCCTGAAGTTTGCTCATAGCGCGTCGGGCCGCGGTCTCTGGATTGGCCTGGGCAACACGTGGGAAGAAGTGGACTACGAGTACTGGCCGCAAAACATGCGGCTGGAGTGGGGACGCTTCGCCGAGGCCATCGACCAGGGCATCGAAAGCCCTGTACCGGGCGAGTACGGCCGCCACATCATGGAGATTCTGCTGGCTGCGGAGACGTCAGAGATGACCCGCAGCGAGGTCATGCTGGAGTCCGGCGAGAGTTGGTCCGCGCAAGCCGCCGGCGAGCCCGTACAGATTCAGCACGGCTGGGTGTAGTCCGATGAGCGCGCTGGAACGACGCCGCCTGGGCCGGACCAACCTTTTCCCAACCCGTCTGGCCCTGGGCGCCGCGCACATGGGCGGCATGGTTCACGCCATCACCGTGGACGAGGTGCGCGCCACGCTGCAGCGCCTGTACGACCTGGGCGTGCGCTACCTGGATACGTCGCCGCTCTACGGCAACAGCCAGGAGAATCTGGGGAAGGCCATGCAGGGCATGGAACTTCCGGAGCTGCTCATCTCCACCAAGGTCGGATCGCATCCCAGCCGGCAATGGAGCTACAAGGCCGAGGATCTGCGCTGGTCGCTGGATGACAGTTCACGGCTGCTGGGACGCGAGCGTCTTGACCTGGTGCTAATTCACGACCCGCCCACCATGGAGCCGGTGATGGCCGCCGGCGACGGCTTTGACACGCTGGAGGCCCTGCGCGACGAAGGCCGCCTGGAAGCCATCGGGCTGGGCGTGCGCGATCACGACTACCACCGCCAGGCCATCGACGCCGGCCGGGTAGACGCAATCCTGACCTACGCCGACTACAGCCTGGTGCGCCAATCAGCCGCGCCGCTGATCCGCCACGCCAAGGCCAACGGCGTGGGCGTGATCCTGGGCTCGCCGCAGATGCAGGGCCTGCTGGCGCACGGCGACCCAATGATCGCCCTCAAAGTCCGGCCCAGCCTCACCGAGCTGTACCCGCAGGAAGACATCCAATGCGCCCGCGACTGGTACGCCTGGTGCCGCGAACGCCAGGTGGACCTGCGCCACCTGAACATGCGCTTCGTGCTGGCCAACGAGGACATCGACGTGGTCCTCACCGGCGCGGCCTCGGCCTACGAGATGGAAACCAACGTCCGCGAGGCCACCTCAGCCATCCCACCCGACGTCTGGGCCGAAGCCCTGGAGCGCGTGGCCGAGCTGCAGGAGCAGGCGGGTTAAGCGCTCGCTCGAAAGCTGAGGGTTCTCTCGGCTACAAGCTGTTGCACGCGCTGCGCAACAGATGCGAGATCTTTCTCGATCTCGAAGTCCCACGCCCTAACGACGCTCCACCCGTCGGTAATCAGCTTCTGATTGACCTCGCGATCACGGCTCATATTTCGCTGAATTTTCTTGTCCCAATACAGCCCGCACCGGCCTGGCCAGTATTTTGTCGGATGCCCGTGCCAGAAGGCGCCATCAACAAATACCGCGACGCGCGCAGGACCAAACACGATATCGGGCTTCCCTGGGAGATTAGACCTGTTTACCCGCCATCCGCGCAGTCCGATCGACCAGAGCTTCCGACGAAGGAGTAGCTCTGGCTTCGTGTTTGAGGACTTTACGCTGCGCATCACCCGACGCCGCACTTCCGGGCCATACGTATCAGGCATTCGAGGAACCGTCGTCCTTTAGCTCACGAAGCCACTCATCATAGTCAACGCCAGCCTCGGCCAGACGGCTACGAGCAAGCGCTTCCATCCGTCGTGCCTGGGTTACAAGGGCGCGACGCAGCCCAATCGATACATCTCGTTGACTTACCACCTTCGCAAGACTTGCGATAGTCGCGGCTCGTCGCGCAATTCGCAAGTCAGGATGGAGATTGCGTTCAAACGCTTCGCTTGAAATGATGCGCCTGCGCACCGACTCGCCAAGCGGAGCCGGTTCAGCGGAGGCGATTTCACCCTCATTCAAGACAGCACCAAAAGAGGATTGACGGATGGCTCGCTGCAGGACTGCCTGTTCAGACTGGTTCAAGAGGTGCTTTATCTTTTCCTTGCTGGTCTCACTCTCTAGAACCCGCAACGGCCAGACTTCAACTTCAGCAACTTCCATCGGATCAAGCACCGACATCGCTACGGCGTCCGTCCGTTGGTTTGACAAGTGGCGACGAATCCTAACTCGGATTCTCTCCGATGTTTGACCAACATAAATGGGCTCGCCATCGTAATCATATAGTACGTAAACTCCATACTTTGAAGCGCCGATCTTACTTCCAGTGCTATCAGGAGTGTTTAACAGTTCCTTGAGACCATTAAGCATATCCTCAACATCAGGTGGAGTCTTTGTTTTACGACGCTGCGGCAACTCGGAGCAGCCCCCTACTCAACAATGGCGTCAGATAGTTTTGAGCTATCCAACGTACGACTGGCACGCAAACTGCGTCTCCGAAAGCAAACATGGCCTCATTGTTTGTCACACCGTCGATTTTGTAGTCGTCAGTAACGCCCTGGAGCCGGCCGTACTCACGGCTCGTCAGCCAACGAACGCGGACATTGCCTTGACCCGCTTCCACCAGCGCTTGCTTACTAGACCCTCCGCGCGTCGTGCGCAGACAACCCGCGATCGCGTCACGCCGTATTTCCCATCTGGCAACTCCGGCCCTGGTCCGCCGGTACGAAGTGCGCCAGTTGACCCGGTGCGACGCGACCAGCGAATTCAGCCGCGCTGTCTGCACCTCCGATAGCGAGTCGATAAATCGGCGCTGTCTCTCCTTGCCCCACCACCGCTCGTCATCTGGTGCCAAACGTTCGACGATGCCGTCCAGCGACCGGGGGCCTGGCGGCGCGGCGGCCATTGGCAACGGATGAACTCCCAGATGTCGATGCGAGTGCATGAAGTCGCATAGCCACTTCGGACGCAATTCTGAAGGAACCCACATATCCGTAAGGTCAGGGACGCCTTTCCACGCGACGAGAAACAGGCGCTTCCGACTTTGCGGAACGAAATGACGCGCATCAACCACAAACGCGTCGCAGGAATAGCCAAGACCGTTTAGTCCAGCAATAGCCGCCTCGAGGTCTCTGCCATTGGCGGACGATGCGAATCCCAGCACATTTTCGACCAAGAGGGCCGAAGGCTGTCGGTCACCCATCTCTTCCATGACCCGGACAAATTCCCAGAACATGCTTGATTCGCCGGTGTGAATCCCACGGCGCGACCCGGCAAGTGAGAGATCGACGCAAGGAAATGACGCACTCGCTAGGTCGACCCTAGGCAACTGGTCGCCGCGAACGTTTCTCACGTCGTCGAACCGAAACTCCGAGTCCCCGAAGTTGTCGTGGTAGAGGTTCCGCTTTGCTGGGCTGTTGTCGTTCGCCCAGACGACGGAAAAGCCAACCGGTGCCAGAGCTGCGCGAACAAGCCCAGTTCCAGCAAAGAACTCGGCGCACGTCCAAGGGCTTAAGCGAAGATCGCGAGCGCTCAAGCTGTACGAGGGGGCGTCGCCGATTGTCCACACGATGGGTTCGGCCTGCATCTCGCGCATTGCCCTGATCTTACGCCTGCCGAATCAATTTCGACAGCGGCGCAGCACCCAAGGGGATCAACTCCTTATGACGCCGCCCCCTACTGATCCACCACCGCCCCGTCGGCGCCCAGGCGGGTGTGGATTTCCCGGGGCTTATAGGGAGCGTTCTGGGCGGCGTCGGGTTTGAGGGTGACGCCGATGCCGGGGCGGTCGGTGAGGCGGATGTAGCCCTCGCCGTCGTGCGGGTGGATGCCCTCGACCATGGCGCTCTTGGGCGGCACCGTCTCGCCGAGCGGCAACTCCTGGAGCGCGAAGTTGGGCACCGCGGCTGCCACCTGCAGGCAGGCCGCCGTGCTGACCGGGCTGAGCGGGTTGTGCGGCACCACGCCCACGTGACGCGCCTCCGCCAGCGCGGCGACTTTCTTGCTACCTGTGATGCCGCCGACCATGCACACGTCGGGCCGCACGTATTGCACCGCATCGCGCCGCAGGGCCATGTCGAACTCCCAGAGGGAGCTGTAACGCTCGCCGGTGGCGATGGGAATGTTGATCTTGGAGGCAACGTAGGCCATCTCGTCCAGGTTGTCGGGCGTGACCGGATCCTCGAAGAAGTAGGGGGTGAACTTCTCGATCGCTCGCCCCAGCTGGACGGCCTCGGTGGGCGTCATGCGGCGGTGGATTTCGACGCACAGGTCCACCTCGTTGCCGGCGGCTTCGCGGTAGAGCCGCACGGCTTCGGTCGCGTCCTCAATCTTGTCCACGTGCGTCTTGAAGTAGGTCACGTCCCGTTCCTCGTCCAGGAAGGGCGTGAGGTGGCCGACGGCCGTGTAGCCCTGAGCGCGCGCGTCGGCCACACCTTGCACCAGAGCTTCCCGGGTGTCGCCAAGGACGTGGTAGTAGACGCGGCAGCGGTCGCGCACGCGACCGCCCAGCAGTTGGTACACGGGGACCTCGAAGTGCTTCCCGGCGATGTCCCAGAGCGCGATGTCAATGGCACTGAGCGCACCCATCACCGCCGCGCCGCGGAAGTGACTCCAGCGGTACATGTACTGCCAGTGGTGCTCGATCCGCAGCGGGTCCTCGCCCACCAGGTAGCGGCCCATTTTCTCGATGGCGGCGGCGGAGGCTTCCAGGAATCCCCAGGATCCGGATTCGCCCAGGCCCACCAGCCCGTTGTCCGTATGCACCTGCACCAGCAGGTATTGATCCAAGAGCATCGGTTCGACTTTGGTGATCTGCATGAATGCTCCACGTAAGCGCCGGGAGCCTGCATCGTACGCGCCGCGAGCGGCTGTGGCAGGCTGCCAATGCTCGGATGGCAGCTGAAGGCGGCCGGTCGCATGCAAGCGCAAGTCCTAGTCAGTCACTCGGTCGAGACGATTCAAATGGAGACGATTGAGCTTGGCGACCCGGGCCCCGGCGAGGTCCTGGTGCGCCACCACGTCACGGCCATGTCGCCTGGCACCGAGCGGGCCTCGCTGCTGGCGTTGCCGAACACGCCCGCCAGCGTCTGGCCGCGCAACATGGGCTACAGCGCGGTGGGCGAGGTTGTCGCGGCGGGCCCCGGCGTGGATTTGGCCCCTGGCACGCGCGTGCTGACCAAGGGTCGGCACGGCACGGCCGACCTGGCCCCGGTACACGACGTGTTTTCGGTTGACGATGACGTGGTCGACCAGGAGGCAGCCTTCCACACCCTGCTGCGGATCACCATGCAGGCCGTGCGCAAGGCGCGGGTCGAGCTTGGCGAGACCGTACTGGTGATCGGCGGCGGCTTGATCGGGCAGATGGCCGCGCAGTGGGCCTACGTGGCGGGTGCGGGTCGCGTGCTGGTGGCCGATCTGGATCCCTCGCGGCGGGCCATGGCGGAAGCCGTGCCGTGGCTCGAATCCATGGATCCAACCTCCGACGAGGAGCGCGCCGCCCTGGCTGTCGGTCACACCGGAGGGCCGCAGGTGGTGATCGAGTCCACCGGTTTCCCCGCGCCGATCAACGATGCGTTTATCCTGGCCGGCCACCTGGCGCGGGTCATGCTGCTCGGCAGCACCCGCGGGTCAACTGAGAGCGTGAATTTCTACCGCGACGTGCATAAGAAGGGGCTCACGATCATCGGCGCGCACGACTCGATCCGTCAGCCTGACGCCGGCGACAACCCGCTGCTCAACGCACTGCCGGTGCTCTGGTCCGCGCGACGCGACGTGGCGGTCGCGATGCGGATGGCTGCGGCGGGACGGATCACCTTGGACCCGCTGATCACGCACCGGGTCAAGGGCAGCGAGTTCAAGACGGTCTACGACCTGCTGTTCGACTTCGAGCCGTCCCTGGTGGGCTGCCTGTTCGACTGGCGCTAGTGGACTAGCTCCCGCTTAGTCGTCGTCCAGCCGCCGCACGTAGTGGATCTGGTGGGCCACTTCCTGGAAGCCGAAGCGTGGATAGAGCGTTTGCCCCTGGGCGTTCTGCACCAGCGTCTCGATCTTGGCAACGCGCATGCCACAGGCTCGCAGATGGTCGAGCGCTCGCTCGATGAGGCGTGAGGCCACGCCGCGCCGCCGATAGCGGGCGTCCACGGCCATGTTGGGAATGAGGCCAATACCCGCGTCCGGTTGGGGACGGGTGGTGATGTAGCCGATGACTTCGCCGTCCAGCACGGCCACGAAGTGGTCACACGGGGAGGCCTCCAACTCCGCCTGCACGCCCACCCACTTGCGCGTCCGCCACAGGGGCGGCGTGTCCAAACCCAGCAGGCGGTCGGCGTTCTGGTCGATGCTCACGCCGTCGAAGCCTTCCAGGGTCAACTCGCGGATGCGGGCCTGGTCGCGCGACTCGTAGCCGCGGATGGTGATTGGCAATTCGGACGGTTTCATAGCCCGCAGTCTAGTGGCCGGGGCCTTTGTGGTCAGACTACCGCGCGTCCGCGGCCCAGTTGGCGCTGGCGACCCCACTGGCCAGCCGCCAGTCGCAGAGGGCATCCAGGAGTTCGCGGCGAATCGGCGCGGCGTTGGGGTCGTTCCACAAATTGCGTTCTTCGTGCGGGTCGGCCTCTAGGTCAAAGAGCTGCCCCTCGTCCACGCCCAGGAAATGCACGAGCTTCCAGGTTCGGCTGCGGATCGCGGTTACCAGGTCCACGTGCAGGCCGCTACCGTCGTCCCGACCCTGCTCGGTGAAGACGTACTCGCGTTCCGGCGGGCAGCCGCCTTCCAGCGCGGGCAGGAGCGAGCGGGCCTCCATGTTGGGGGCCGGCTCGCAGCCGGCGAGTTCCAGGATGGTCGGCCCCAGGTCGAACCACTGGACCAGGTCATCGATCCGCCGCCCGCCGGCAAACCGACTTGGCGACCAGGCAATGCACGGCACCCGGGTGATCGCGTCGTACATGGTCCATTTCTGGATGTGGCCGTGGTCGCCCAGGCAGTCCCCGTGGTCGGAGGTGAAGATCACCACGCAGTCCTCGGCGTAGCCGTTGCGCTCCAGGGCGTCCATCAGCGCGCCGACCTGTTCGTCGATCATTGTCACGTTGGCCAGATAGTGCGCCCGCTGCCTCCGCCTCAGCTCGAGCGGTGGATCAACGATGTGCACTACCGAGTCGTGGTCGACCTCGGTGTCGTGCTCACGCATGACCCGCAGCGCCTCAGGCTGGCCGTCCAGGTCCGACTGCGAGACCGGACGTATTGGCAGATTGCGCTCCAGGTACGGCGCCAGCGCTTCGGGCGTGGGGTCGTAGGGCGGATGCGGCCCTGGAAATCCCACTTCAAGAAACAACGGCTGCGTGGCGGGATAGGTATCCAGCCACCAGCACGCCATACCGCCGACAAAGTTGTCGCTGTGCATGTCAGCGGGCAGCTCCCAGGTGAAGGCGCCCATGGCCTCGCGGTAGTCCGGCCGCTGCCGATAGAGCTCGCGCTGCTGCTTGACCAGGCCCCGCGCCGCCAGGGCTTTGTCCCACTCGTCGAAGTAGTAGCGGCCCTCCAGAAACCCGTCTTTGTTCTCGACGACGTAGCGCTCGTGAAACCCCAGCGGCGTCTCGAACGGGATGGTGTGCATCTTGCCGACGTTCACGCAGTGGTATCCCGAAGCGGCCAGCTGCTCGACCCAGGACCGCCGCCACTCGCAGCCGTTGCGCAGTACCCCGGTCGTGTGGGGATACAAGCCGTTGAAGAGGCTTGCGCGGGCCGGCACGCAGGACGCGGCCGTGACGTGACACTGGTCGAAGCTCACGCCTTCGCGCACCAGCCGGTCCAGGTTCGGCGTGTCCACATGGGGGTGCCCGAGCGCGGCAATCGTGTCGTAGCGCTGCTGGTCGGTGATGACCAGGACAATGTTCGGACGCCGTGTGGCGGCCGGCCGCGGCATCAGGCGGCGGTGAAGCGTTCCCAGGCGCGCGCGTAGATGGCCGCCGCCTGCACGACTTCCGCAATGGGAACGAACTCGTCGGCGCTGTGCGCGTAGGCGATGTCCCCCGGCCCGCACAGCACGCTGGGGATTCCGGCGGCCGCCAGCGTGGCGGCGTCCGACCCGTAGGACACGCCGATCACGTTTGCCTCACCGCACACGTCCATCACGGCGTCGCGAAGCACCTGCACGATCGGCGCGTCGGCCGGCGTGTCGAGCACATCGCCAAACACCACCGGTGACAGCACTTCAACGCGCAAGTCCGGATGACGGCGGCGCGCGATCTCCAGGACCTCGTCGAGTTCCGATTCCACGTCAGCCACTGATTCACCGGGGATCTGCCGCCGCTCGATGATGGCTTCGCAGCGGTCGGGAACCATGTTGAACGAGGTCCCGGCCTTGATGATGCCAACTGAAAAGGACGAGCCACCGACCAGCGGGTGCGTGCGCCCGGCCAGGCGCCGGCCGAATTCTTCACGGAGGACGTGCAAAACGTCGGCCATGCGGAGGATGGCGTTGTCGCCGAGTTCGGGCGTTGAGCTGTGGGCCGCCGTGCCGTGGGTGATGAGCTGCCAATAGCGGCCGCCCCGGTGTGAACGAACCACCTCCAAACTGGTCGGCTCGCCCACGATGGCGCCATCCACGCGCAGCCCGGACGCGGGCAGCGCCTTGGCGCCGGCGCTGCCGGTTTCCTCATCCACGGCCGCGGCTACGGTGAGCGGCCCGGCCGGATCGGAGACACCGGCGGCCCACTGGAGCGCCAGCAGCATGGCCGCCAGCGACCCCTTGGTGTCGCAGGCGCCCCGGCCGTGCAGCCGGCCCTCGGCGTCCATGCGCGGCCGGTGCCCGTCGGTCATGGGGCCAAGCGCCACGGTGTCCATGTGCGCTTCCAGCAGCAGGTGCGGACCGGGCGCGTCGGGCGCGATGGTGCAGATCACGTTGTCTCGCCCGGGATAGACCTCTTGTCGAATCACCCGAGCGCCTATCGAACGGGCGAAGTCCTCGACCAGATCGCCCATGGCCCCCTCGCCGGTGCCGTCCTCGACGCCCGGCGTCACGCTGGGCGTCGCGACCAGCCGGCTCAATAGCTCGGCGGCCTCGCGTTCGGTTGTGACGGGAGCACTCATCGGGCCGTCATCTTGGCACCCAGACGCGCACCGCGGCCAATCACCACGCCTCGGTGAGGCTGGCTAGCAGTTCGACGTCCACCAGCCGGTCCTCCCACTGACTGGCCGCCAAGCGTCGCGCGGGTCCAGGGTGAGCGCCCCATGGCGCTCGCGGAATTACGGGCCCGGCGTGGTGGCCGCGCTGCTGGAACTGGACCAGGAGCTAGGGCGATCGTCGATGT
The DNA here is from genome assembly GCA_965263175.1 of Chloroflexota bacterium. Lineage (GTDB taxonomy): Bacteria > Chloroflexota > UBA11872 > UBA11872 > UBA11872 > UBA11872. The sequence continues at coordinate 267,972 of OZ253587.1, read as the reverse complement.
GCGGATCAACGCAGCCGCCCGGGTCATAGTCACGACAGCCAACCACCACGCGCGACGGTGACCGCCAGCGCCAGCAGCCGGGTAGTGGGTCACTTTGAGTTGCGAGCCGCGAAGACCCCTCACCCTCACCCTCTCCCCCAGGAGAGACCTTTGCACAACGCCCTTCGTCCGCGAAGGTGCGGGCCGCTCTTGCTCCCTCTCCCTGTGGGAGAGGGTTGGGGTGAGGGTCTTCCGGGCAACAGTCCCCCGGATTACGTAAAGGTCTCCCAGGAGAAGGGAAAAGATGACAGCTCGCTTCGTGGAGAGGGATACGATCAAAATGACCCACTACCAGCAGCCGCACCCGCCGGCCGCGCCCCTACGATTCGGGTGCCGTTGTCGCCGTGACGGTGTTTGAGGGGTCGCTCCACTCGGCGGCGTAGGTCGTGCCGTCCCCGGACGCTCGGACGCGAAACTCGTAGGTTGTCCCGGCGGCGCCGGTGAACGCATAGTCGGCGCTGCCCGCGGCGCTCACGTCGGCCGCCAGCGTCCAGGCCGCGGCCGCGCCCACGCGATACTCGATCCGCCACTGCGCCACCTCCGCCGGCGGCGCCGACAAGGTCAGGGTGACGGTCGTGGCCGCCACCGACGCGCTCTGGATATACGGCGGCGGCGGCCGCGCGAGCGCGGTCGGCGTCCCGGCGTCGGTCACCGTGGTCCAGACGGTGGTCTTGCCCAGCCCGATGTAGTTCGGGTCGATGGCGTCCACGACCCAGGCGTTGATCTTGTAGGTCTCGGCCGCTTCGGCTTCCTCGTCCGCCAGCGCCGTGATCGTCACCGCCTGCGGCTGGTCCCAGGTCGACCAGATGAAGTAGAGGTCCACCGGATCCATCCGCACGTCGGCGCCGGCCTGGGTGCGGAACTGCACCTGGACTCGCGAGATCGGGCGCGTGGTCAAGCGCACCGTCACCTGCGCGCTGGCGCCCTCCACCAGCGTCAGCCGCTCCGTCGACAACCGGACGCCGGGGACCACCGGGGGCTCGTCGTCATCCTGGATCGTCACCGTGGTCATGGCCACCGCGCCTACGGTCACGCCCGCCGGCAAATCGCCAAAGCCGAGCTGCAGGCTCTCCCCGTCATCGTCCAGCGTGTCGTCCACCGGGATGACCTGGAAACTCACTTCCGTCGCCGCCGGCCCAAACGTCACGCTGGCCGGGATGCCCGTGGAGTCCGCCGCCTCCGCCCCGCCCTGCAGGCTGACGGTCAGTGGAATCGTCACCGCGCGCTCCGGCGCCGCGCTCAGCGTCAGCGTCACGGTCACGCCGTCGGTCGCGCTCTCGCTGACCGTGTACGCCGCCTGCCCGAAGGCCACGGTGACTTCGGGCGGCACGACCTCGGTCACCGTGATCGTCACGTCCGCCGTCGCCGTCCCGCCGGTCCCGTCGCTCGCCGTCACCGTCAGCGTGTACGACGCCGCCGTGGCGTAATCCACGGCCCACGCCAGCGTCAGGCGCCCGGTTCCCGCCTCCAGGGCGAACGTGCCCTCGGCGGTGCCGGCGGTGAGGCCATAGCTGACGGTGGCCCCCTCCGCCGCCCCCGTGGCCGTCACGGTCCCCACGACCGTGCCCACGCCCGCGTCCTCGGCCACCGTGAAGGCATACGGCGCCCCCGCGAACGCCAGCTCGTCGTCGTCCTGGATCGTCACCGTGGTCACGGCCACCGCGCCCGGCGTCACCGCATACGGCAGCGCCCCGAACCCGAGCTGGAGACTCTCCCCGTCATCGTCCAGCGTGTCGTCCACGGCCATCACCTGAAAACTCGCCATCGTCGCGTCGGCGGCAAACGTCACGCTGGCTGGCACGCCCGTGGTGTCCGCCGCCGCCGCCCCGCCCTGGAGGCTGACGGTCAGCGGGATCGTCACCTCCCGCAGCGGCACGGCGCTCAGCGTCAGCGTCACGGTCACGCCCTCCGCCGCGGCCTCACTCACCGTGTACGCCGCCTGCCCAAAGGCCACCGTCACTTCGGGCAGCGGCACGCCGGCCGCGCTCACCGCGATCGTCACCGGCGCCGTGGCCACGCCGCCCCGCCCATCGTCCGCCCGCACCGTCAGCGCGTAGGCCGACGTCGCCGCGGCGTCCAACGCGCCCGCCACCGTGATCTGCCCGCTGTCCGCCCCCAGGGCGAAATGCCCCAGGGCGTTGCCGGCCGTGAGCCTGTACGTCAGCGCGCCCCCGGCCGGGATTGCCGTGGCCGCCACCGTCCCCACCAGCGCTCCCACGACCGCGTCGTCGGCCACGGCAAAGGCGTAGGCCGGGGCGCTGAACCGCGGCGGACAGCCGCCGGTCCGGGCCGTCACCGGCGCCGACGCCGCGCCCCAGCCCGCGGTCGTGGTCACGCCGTCCCCATACGCGCGCACCCGGAACTCGTAGACCGTGCTACAGCCCAACCCCTGCACGGTGTAGGGCGAGGCGGCGATCGCGTCGTCCGCCGTGATCCACCGCGGGTCGCCCCCCCGGGCCCGGTAGTCCACCCCATAGACGCGCGCCCCCGGCGCCGCCGCCCACTGCAGGACCATCCCCGTCGGCTCGGGCGTGGCCGCCAGGTGCTCGGGCGCCGCGGGCAGCCGGGGGACGGGGTCCGTCACCGTGATCGTCAGCGGCGCCGTCGCCGCGTCTCCGCGGCCGTCCGTGGCCGTCACCGTCAGGGCGTAGCTCGGCGTCGCCGCCCGGTCCAGCGCCCCCGCCACCGTGATCGTCCCGCTCGCCGCGTCGATCGCGAACGTCGCGGCCCCCTCGCCCTCGGCGAGCGCGTAGGTCACCGGCTCGCCGCTGCGGTCCGTGGCCCTGACCGTCCCCACCAGCTCGCCCGCCACCGCGTTTTCGGGGACGCTGAAGGCGTAGCTCGCCGCCTCGAACGCCGGCGGCTCGCAGTACGGCAGGCTGAGCGCCCCCAGGTCGTTAGTCGCCACCGACCGCAGCGCCAGCGGGATACAGCCGGTCAGCGTATTCCCGGACAGCCGCAGCTCGGTCAGGTGGTCCAGCCAGCCCAGCGCCGCCGGGATATCCCCCGTCAACTGGTTGGAACTGAGGTTGAGCGTCGTCACCTGGAACAGCCGGCCCAGCGCCGGCGGGATCGTCCCGGTCAGGCGCTGGCCGGCCAGGTTGAGGCCGGTGACGCGGCTGGGCGCGCCGCCGGTGGTGACGCCGGTCCAGCCGCTCAGCGCCGTGTCGGGGCTCCAGTTCAGCGTGGCCTTGCTCGCCAGCGTCCCCTGCCCCGCCAGCAGCGCCTCGCAGTCCTGCACCAGCGCCCGGTTGGCGGCGGGGTTCGGAACCGCCACGCCGTTGGCGCAGGTCGGCGCCGCCGGCGGCTGGGCCGGCGTGAACGTCGTCGTCTGCCCGTCCCCCGGCGTGATGTCCCCGTAGGCCCCCATATCGCGGTACTTCTGCTGCAAGCCGCTCACGTTGGCGATGCGTTGCCCCGCGAAGGCGTCGCTCCCGGCCGCCGCCGTGATCCGGCTGCTCAGGTTGGCTAGGGTCTGGGTGTGCTCCGGGTCGCCCGCCGGCGTGTCGTCGCGCACCGCCTGCGTCACTCCCTGGTCGTCCGTCGTCACCGCCCACGACGCCACCGCCTGCCAGGCCTCGAACCCGATCGCGTTGTGGGCGCCCATGGGGGCCAGGAAGACCACCGCCTCCCGCCCCCCGATCTCGGCCGCCAGGGCCTCCTCCGCCGCCACGACAAGCTCTTGCAGCGACGCCTCGTACGCGCCCCGCGTCGGCAATGCTGCGTCGCCGAAGGTGCCGCTGTCGTGCTCCCGCACGTACAGGTCGTACGAGCGCGCTTGCGCTCGCCGGTCGTAGGCCACCGTCACCGTCGCCGGCGTCGTGCCACTGCCCAGCAGAAAGTTGGTAACTGTGTAGTCGGCGAAGCAGGTCAGGAACAGGTACTCCGTCGACACCCCGCCCTGTGCGATCCCGAGAAAATGGGCCTTCGAGGTTTCCCGATACTCGGGATTCCAGGTGTCCAGTGCGACGGCAAAGAACGTCTCCAGATACGCCACGCTCGGCACCGGATCGTCCGAATCCAACCCCAGCAAGAACCGGATCGCCGCCTCCCGTTGCTTCGCCGTCCGCGCCACCCCGCGCCACGCGCACCGCACCGCGTCCGCCGCCGGCGTCCCCCGGATCGCCAGGTGCACCGGCGAGGCGTCGGCTCGACCCAACCCCTCCTCCAACAGTTCTTCCACCGTCGGTTCGCGGCCCGTCGACGCGGCCGCCGCGCCGACTCGACCACCGATCGCGTCGGCCGCGCCGAGGCCCTGCGCCCTGTAACTGCCAGTGCTGACGACCTCGCGGGCGGGCGGCGAACTGGCCCCAGCAACTCCCGGTTCCATCGCCGCTGGATGATCAGACGTCGCGTAACCGACGCAACCCATGCCGGCCGCAACCACGAGCAGGCCAAGCACAGCCAGCGCCCCGAGGCGTCCTGGGCCGCCACTGAGCCGTCCTCGCATTGTCCGCAACGCCTGCCTCACGCCGTCGCCTCACAACTCGGCAGCCTCAGGTCATCCAGATCTGTTTGCGCGGGACTCAAGCCGGCCAGCCCTGGCGGGACGCAGCCCGTCAACAGGTTTCCGCCGAGTTCCAGGCGCTCCAACCTCGTCAGCGCGTCAAGTTCGGACGGGATCGGCCCCGTCAACTGGTTGCTCTTCAGAACGAGCCTGCGCAGATTCGCTAGCTGCCCCAACTCGGCAGGAATCGGCCCCGTGAGCCTATTGTCTTGCAGGCCCAGGCCCTCCAGGTTCGCCAGCCGGCCCAATTCGGGCGGGATGGGCCCGGAGACGAACGAACGGCGAAGCCCCAAGGATTTCAACTGCCGCATCCCGCCCAGTTCGGCTGGGATCGGCCCGCTGAGGTACGTGTACCACAGCGACAATTCCTCCAGTTGCGCCAGCTGACCCAATTCCGGCGGGATGGGACCGTGGATGTAGGAGACTGACAGGCGCAGGGCTCGGAGGTTCTTCAGCTCGCCCAGTTCCGGCGGAAGTTCGCCGCCCAGATACAGACCGCGCAAATCCAACTCGCGCAGCTGCGTCAGCCCATGTAACTCCGGGGGAATCCGGCCGTTGGCGCGGGATGCAGGTAACGTCAACTCGACCACCCGTGGCGGAGTCCCGTCCACCACCACACCGTCCCACTCCGCGATCGGCCGTTCGGGACTCCAGTTCAGGGCCGCCGGCACACTCCCCGCGAAAACCGGCCGGGCCCGCAGCAGCACTTCGCAGTCGCTTACCAGCCCGGGATTGGCCGCCGGCGATGCAACCGCCTTCCCGGCCAAACACCCGGCCACGTCCACCGGCGCGCTGTCTCCCTGAACTCCAACGCCCAGCAGGCCGTGCTCGTCGTCGTGGATCACCAGGACCTGGGGCTCGGCGCCGTCGGCCGCCGTGGTAACCAGTACCCGATCGTCGCCCCACGTTCCGTCCACGGTCAGGATCGCGATCCGGGCGCCGTCGGGCGACCAGGCCGCGCTGTAGCCCTCCCGTGACGCGAGCGTTCGCCACCCCACGCGCAGCCCGTCCCGCGTGACCACGCAGATCCCCCCACACCCGTACAGCAGCATCGTGCCGTCCGGCGACCACGCCACGGACTGATCCCACCAGTCACGCGAGTTCCGGTAGGCCGTGATCCGCCGCTCGTCCGTCCCGTCCGGCGCGATGGTGTAGAGCACAAACTCGCCGCGCTCGGCTCGCACGAAGGCGATCCGCGACCCGTCCGGCGACCACGCGGGATCGCTGCGCGCTTCCGACAGCCGCCGCCGGCCCTTGCCATCGGCCGACACCACGGAGAGCGTGGCCTCGGCGCCCGTCTCCTCGACGATGGCCAGGAGCCGCCCATCCGGCGACCAGCGCGGCGGCCGGGTGACGTTGGCAGACACGCGCGACTGCAGCTCCCAGGTGGCCGCCGACATGACGTACAGCCCTGGCACCCGCCGGCGAACGCCGACCTTCCGGTCCGGGTCGTACGCGTCGCTATACCGGGACAGGAACGCCAGGCGCGTGCCGTCGGGCGACCAGGCCGGCGCGTACCCACCGGCCAGCCGCAGCGTCGTCTTGCTTGGTCGATCCCACAGCAGGACTTCGTCGAACGCATCGCCAGGCGTCAGCCGCACCGGCCCCGCCGCATAGTCGCGGACTATCAAGGGGAGTTCGTGGCAGGAGCGTTCATCGTCCGTATTTACGGCGCCAAAGTGCAACCCACGTCGGCAGCGCGCCACGTCAGGATCCCTCGGATTGGTCCAGTTCGGCGCATACGAGTAACAACTGGCATAGGCGATGCGTTCGCCGTCGGGGCTCGTGGACACTGCGGTAATCGGTTGCGTCGCGTAGCGCGACTGGTCCAGATAGGCCTTTGCGGGCGCATCGATCAGTCGATCCAAGCGCGATCCGTCAGCCGTCGCGGCGTAGACTTGGGCACCGCTTGCAAACAGCACCTCCGACCCGTCGCGACTCCACCGCAATGCGGTCTGCACGCCGCGCGGCTTGCCAGAAGAGCTGTAGAGCAGCCGATCTCCCGGGAATCCATACAGGTGATAGTTCGGTTTGAGACAGAAGGGCGGCCACGACCCGTGCGCCTGCGGCGCCACGCCGCTTCCCCCCGGTGGCGCCGATCCACTCGCTGCGCCCGGATTTTCGACCGACCCGACGGCCGGCGACGTTGCACCCATCATCGCGGTTAGTTCAGGCCCGGGCGATGGCCTGTCAGCTCCGTGGGAGGCCGCTGGCTGCGTACATCCCACGCCGCATAGCATGGCCACCAGCAGCATCGCGAGCGACACCCCCAGCCGAGCCCCTATGTCTCGCGATCGCACTGAGCGTCGTGGAGTCACGTGGCCCTCACCTACCGCGGTGCAGCGCATACACTAGCAACACGTCTAACGGATGAGGGAAGCAACTGTATGTCTTACCACCAGTCATAACCGTATCCTTAAAAGACACTGTTACCGCCACCGTCCTATCGTCAATTCCAAGTGGATGGGCAATGCCGAGCGCGTGCCCTGCCTCATGGACTAATGTGCCGTATATGCTGCTGTCACGGTTCTTTTGGGCATCATACGGAATCCATTCCGTATAACGACCCATACTTGGACACGCATTGAACACCACATCGCCGAGATCAACATCAGGGAATCCATCTCTGTCAAGGTCCGCGGTGCCGCCGGGAATCGCGAGTGGATCATGATCCACTCGCGTGCGCCGTAGAACGATGTCTGTGGTGTAACCTGGCGATGATCCCCGCTTGCTGAAATGCGCACACGCTACGGCCTCAACCGTGGACGTCTCTCCCCAGCAAGTCGTGCTCGCAACGAATCCTAAACGGTTGCCAAACTTGCCTATTCGTTCTAGACCCTCAGGATAATCCGTTTCTATCACTGGTTCATTCGACATTGCCTCCGTAAAGGCGAAGTACAACGTGCTCCCTTCAGGGTAGTCGCCGTAGTCGTCGAACATCATAATCTCGTTCTTGTCACGATCAGACGTATTTGCCGGCAGAATCTGCGAGTGCCATTCGTGTTGAACGAATTTGGTCAGATGCCTTTCAATGCTGCTTTTTTCGGTCGGCAAAAGATGCGCAATTCGTTTCGCGGCCATGTCGACAAGTGGCTGAAAGTCCGTGCATGACTCGCCGAGATAGGTCATGGCGACCGTGTCATTCGTTGCCAACTCCCATTGTTCCAGCGCATGGACGATGAATCGGACCCAGGCCTGTCGCCTATCCCTGGCCGCCTGCGTGTCAGCGTTTTCGGTAAATGTGTCGGTACAGATGAAATAGTCATACGTCGTGTTCGGCATCCTACTCTTAACCGGAAATCTCGCGAAGAGTTTGCTGGTCCCCGATCCAGGCACAAGGAGTTGCGTGGTCGCCGGCCACACGTAGACGTCTCGACCGGAAAAGACCATTGCGTCATTGGTGTTCGCACTGTCATCTGGCAGGTAGATCAGCTGAACAGCGTAGATTTCATCGGGTGCCAGCCCAGCGATTGTCTGCTCCGTTGCCGCGGTCGGCGCAGTATCGTCAGGATTAGCGGCGGCATACGCATTCGGTCGCCAACTCGCACTTGCAGGATGGTCGGCGAGGCGTCGAGGCCGCAGGATGTACGTGCCGTCGGCGTATTGATCGCCAAGGACATCGGTTACCGCCGTCCATGTGAAATCCGCCTGGCCGACGATGGGAAGCGTTTGCGATGCCGGCACGTAACCGTCGGCCTTCGTGATCGGGGTGTCAATAATCGTGATCGCCTCGCTCACATACTCCACTGTCTGATCTAGAACAGTCTTACTCGCCCTCACTCGAATGTCGTAGGCGGCGTTGTCTGCGAGGCCATCTCCGTCTTGAGGGGCTCTGCTAATCATTGAGTCGAGGCTAAAGTCCAAGCAAGTTTTTATTGGGCCAGTCGACGTGACTTTCTGGACCACCGATTTCTTATTGCTATCAGGGACTTTCTCGGGCCAATTGGCTCCGTGTGGATTGAACTCGACGGTGTAGCCTGCGGTCGTGCCCGTCGAACCAGTCCACGTCAGGCGAACCTGATGCCCTGACAGCGGAATCACGTTGAGCCCGGTCGGCGCCGTGTGGTCGCGAGTCGCCACGCCGCCGCAGTCTGGAAGGTCCACCACCGGCGTCGGGTCCGGCCCAGGCGGATCGGGGAGGTCCGGCGCGGCGCCGCTCGGCGTGCCGGTGGCGGTCTTCGACCAGGAGTCGCTGCAGCCGTGCGTGTTGCAAGCCCGCACTTGCACCTGGTAGGTCACGCCGTTGGTGAGTTGGTCGAGGATCATGGACCCGTCGTCCAGGGACTGCCGCTCGCGCCAGCCGCCCGACGTCCCCGGCCGATGCCGCACGTCGTAATGGGCCGGCGCCCCGCCGTCGCTCGGCGGGCGCCACGTCACCTCCAGCGCCGCGTTGTAGGCCGTGACCTGCGGCCGCGCCACCCGCCCGGGCCGTTCCGTCGCCGCCGGCGCCACCGTCAGCGTCGCCCTGGCGAACACCCGCGACCTGTCCTGCCGCTCCAGCCGGATCGTCGCAGTCCCGCCCGGCGCGCAGCCGTCGATCCACATGGAGTCGTAGTACCCCGGCCCCGTCGACGGCCGCGGCGCCCGCGCCACCGCGTCCGCTCCCGCCGCCCGCGCCGAGCAGCGCCCGGCCGGCTGGATCGGCCCCTCCAGCTGGATGTAGGCCACTTCCCCCACCGGCACGTCGTACGCCCCCACCTTGATCCGCTCCCCAATCGCGATCGTCTCCTTCGGCAGCCGCAGCGACGGCTGCGGCCCCGCCAGCGGCGGCACGCGCAACTCGCTGGACCACGCCCCGCACCGGTCGCGCCCGTTGCAGGCCCGAATCTGCACCGCCTGCCCCCGCCCGTACGCCAGCCCCGTGAACGTATAGCTGCGCCGCCCCGGCCCCACCACCGCCGCCTGGCTATGCGGCGGCCAGGCGCCCGGATCCTCCCGCCGCAGGATGCCGAACCCCGTCAGCGCCCGCCCGCCGTCGTGCGGCGCGCGCCAGTGCACCGTGAACGAGGTCCCCGTCCGGTTGCTATAGCGCAGCCCGTCTACGCGGCCCGGCCGCCCCACCGTGGGCGGCGAGGTCGGCGTCGGCGTCGGTGTCGGCTCGGCGCCCGCGTGGTCACGGCCTTGGCGTCCGACCACCAGCCGCAACTGCCGGGACCGTTGCACGCGTGGATGCGGAACTTATATCTCGTGTCCGGCTGCAACCCGGCAGAGATATGGTTGCGCGACCCGGCGCCGGCCACGAATGCGCGGCTATAGGGTGGCTGCGGATCGGCGGCCCGCCAGAACAGCAGCCCGAAACCCGTGAGCGCCCGCCCGCCGTCGCTCGGCGCGCGCCAGTTGGCCCGGACTGAGGTGGTCGTAATCCGATCGAAGCTGATACTCGGCACAATCCCGGGCGTCCCCACCTGCGCCGCCGCTCCCTGCGCCCCCCGCTCGGCCTCGGGCACGGACGCCGGAATCGCTTCCACGCGCAGGCCCTGGCTGACTGACGCCTCGCTGCTGCTCGACCCGGCCCGGCGCACCTCCGCCGTCACCGTCCCGCCCCCCCACCGCGCAGGCATACAGCAGGAACGTGAGGGTCTCGGCCTCCACGCCCGTCACCGTCCGCGTCTGCGAGGCCGTCCCGCACCCGCCGATCCCGAGGGTGGCGGCGCTGCCCGACACGCTGACCTGGTACGCCTCCGCCGCGCTGAGATTGGCCACGTCCACCATGAAGCGGTCGACGGTCGTATGCGTGGGCTGTTCGCTCAGGTCGCGCAGGCTGATGCCCACCGCAGGGCCCGGCCCCTCGGCCGCCGCCTGCGCTCGCAGCGACGTCTGCCCACCGATCAGCGCCGCCGCCAGCACCAACCCGGCGGCCAGCCCCGCGATGACCACCCGGCCCCGGCCGGATCACGCCGCCCCCGCGCCAGCCGCCCAACCCGCGTGAGCGAACCTCGCCCGCCCCGCGTCCCGCCCCTCGACTGAACCATCGGCGGCCTGCTGCCAATCACACAGGGCTGAACAATCATGGTGGCAAAACGAACCCGTCGCCTCCCCGCCACCGCGTCCCGGCGGCGCAGCGTCGCCAGCGGCTGCGTGTGCTCCGGGTCGCCCGCCGGGCGTGTCGTCCCGCACCGCCTGCGTCACCCCCGCGTCGTCCGGCGGATAGGCTCTTCACTCCACCGGTAGGCCTTGCGCCTACCGGCCCGTCGGCTATGACGCATCGTTGAAGAGGCTGGCCGGGAGTTCGATCTCAACCAGCCGGTCTTCCAACTGGCTGGTGACTGTCGCTTCGATGGTGTACATGTTCACCACGGTCTGCGTGAGCGGCATGACCGGCTGGGCCACGCCTTGGGCCACGTCCGCGAAGTTCTCCATCTGCAGCCGGTACATCTCGGCGCCCGGCACCGGGATCTCCCTGAACTGCCCGGTGCCGAACTGGTGCTCGATAACCGGTTCGACGTGCGGCCGCCAGGCTCGTCGGATGCCCAACCGGCCTTCGGCACCCGAAATCTGCAGCGCCTCGCTCAGATGCGCCCTGCGGCTGGCCTCCACGTGGCCCACGCAGCCGCTGTCGTACTCGATCAAGCCGAACTGACGGTTCAGGGTGCCGTAGGTCTCACTCATGCTTCCGACAGACCAGACCCTGCGAGGCCGGGCGGCGATCAGGCTGCTCGCGCCGGACCCCTGGCCGCTGGCCGCCTCGAACCCAAGGCCGGTGCCACGTCCTCCGGCCCCCATGGACGCGAAATGGTTGACCGCGTTGATTGCGTAGCAGGTGATGTCCCAGGGCGAGCCGCCCAAGCGCTCGGGATCGCGCCGCCAGTTCCGATTCGGATCGGTGGGGCTTTCGTGTTCAGGATCGAAGGCGCTGAAGGTGGCGCTGACCGAGTCGATCTCGCCGATGGTTCCGGCGGCCACCTGGCGCTCAAGCTCGGCTACAAACGGATGGTGGCGGTACATGAAGCCTTCCATCAGGAACGCGCCCGCGGACTCGACGAGTTGCGCAAGCTCCAGCGCTTCCTGTCCGTTTCCGGTCAGCGACTTCTCGCTCAGAATGTTGCGGGCGCCGGCGTTGAGGCAGCGCTCCACCTGTTCCCGGTGCTGATTGGGCCAGGTCGCCAGGACCACGCCGTCCAGGTCTTGATCCCGGATCATCGCTTCGTAGTCGGTGTACCAGGCCTCGCAGTCGTAGGTCTCGGCCCATTCCCGGGCCACGGACTCGCGAATGTCGCAGCAGGCGACGAGCTGGATCTTCCCGGATTCCAGGCCGGCGCGCCCGTGGCGGGAACTGATGCCGCCGCAGCCAACCACCCCAATGCGAAAGGCCGGGAGTTCGTTCGGTGTCATCCGTCCACCACCCTCCACCAGAGATCAGCGCGCCAGGCAGTTGCCGCGCGGGCCGCCGACCGGATCAAGCGGCATCATCGCAGAACGCTCGGCGATCCTGCGACGATGACCAGACTCCGGCACCAGCGTGCCTGAACTCGCGGATTCCCGATAGCTACCGGGGTGCAGCGCCTATGCCGTCCAGTGGTCGAACGGGTTCTTGCCGTCCACCAGCGGCAGTGAAACGCGTGCACCCTGCATGTGCGAGGCGTGGGCCAGCAGGGCCATTTCCAGGTACAGCTTCGCGTTAGGCAGCTGCACCAGGTCCCACTCCGGCGCCTTGCCCTCCAGCATGTCCATCATCGATCGGGCCATGCGCCGGTGCGCCCGCAGCCACTTGTGGCGGTCCGGCGGCGGCTCGGCGGGAACGACTTCCCACCCGTCGTCGTCTATGAGATCGGGGTTGGCCCTGGGGTGCCAGTGGATGTCAGGACCGCGTCCCATCGGCCCTGGCAACGAGATCGTGCCCTCGGTGCCGTAGATGTCGACGCGGTACGGATCCGAGGCGCCGTCGCCCCTGTAGGACTCGAAGTCGGCCGCGACGCCGCCCTCAAAGCAGTAGTAGGCCTTGAGGCCGTTGCCGGCCACCAGGCCCATGCCTTCCCAGCCGGGCCGGAGATCGGACCGCTCGCAGGTCCGGCCGTCCTGCGTCAGGTGGGCGTGGCACCACTGCGGGACGCCAAAGACCTGCCAAAGAAAGTCGAAGAAGTGGGGGTACAGGTCCAGGAACATCTCGTCCCCGCCGTGCTGACCGTCCTTGCCGAAGACTCGGACCAGGCGCGGCTCGCCGATTCGTCCCGACTTGATGAGGGGAATCGCCACGCGCTGAATCGGTGGATGTCCACGCCAGGGATGGGCGACCACGCACAGCACCGAGGCCCGCTCGCAGGCCGCCTGCATGGCGTCCACGTCCTCGGGCGCGGTGGCCACCGGCTTTTCCATAAAGACGTTCGCACCCGCCTGGGCCGCGTCGATGACCAAGTCCCGGTGATCGCCCACTTCCCGCGACGCCACCACGGCGATGTCCGGCTTTTCCCGGTCCAGCATCTCGCGGTAGTCCGCATAGTCCGTGCGTGCGCCAGTTCGCTCGGCCGCCTCGGCCCGCCCCTCATCGTCCGGGTCAGCCAGCGCCGCGATCTCCGCGCCCTCCACCCCAACGAAAGCCATGTCGAGGTAGTGCCCGTAATTGCCTCGCCCCGTATGTCCGATGATCCCGACTTTAAAGCTCATGCCAGTTTGCTCCCTAAGGGCCACCCCAGATGCGGTGCCGGACGGCCAGCGCGCGCAATCTGCGGCAGCGTCAGCAATCGGCGCCTATCGCAGCCACGCCCAGGCACCCGGTCCAACCACGACGCAGTCAGCTATCCGCTCGATCGTTGCAGGGAGCGTCACCCGGCGTGTTCAGGCTCGCGCGGGCGAGGCGGCTGGCGGCCATTGCCCAACCCGGCCAGCACTTCAACCGCGCCGGTCAGCCGGGCGACTTGCTGTTCAAGCGACCCCACACGCGCGTCCAGCGCCTTCAAGTCGGCACGGACTTCGGCTTGGACCGCCACCAGGTCCGCTCGGGTCTCGGCGCGGGCCGCCGCCAGGTCAGCACGGACTTCGGTTTGCACCGCCGCCAGGTCCGCTCGGGTCTCGGCGCGGGCCGCCGCCAGGTCGGCACGGACTTCGGTTTGGACCGCCGCCAGATCCGCTCGGGTTTCGGCACGGGCCGCCGCCAGATCCGCTCGTAGGCCGCGATACAGCGTTAGTTGCAGGCTCCCCAGCCCGACGAGGAGCGCGCCACCGACACTCAGGATCCCGATCAGTTCCGGCGTCACGTGCGGGCCGTCCCACGCCAAGCGGTCCGTTGCTCGGCCGACCCGAGCGCACGGCCGACACGGTCGCCCCGGACGGCTGGCCGCCGTAGTGCGCGAAGCTGCGCCGTCCTGATTCTTCGCATAGCGTCGCCCTTAGCTCGCAACTCCTGTCTCCCCCGCACCAAGCGCCAGTTCCAGCCTAGCAGCACCCAAGCGCCTGGCGGCGCCAGAGAACCGGAGCCTATCGCAGCCTTGCCCCGGCCTCCGGTGCCGCCGTGCCAATAACACGTCCTTAAACGAACAGTCGGCCCGGCGAATGCCGGGCCGACTGATCCTCTGTCCGGTGATGGACGAGCGTCTGGCGACTAGGCCGGAGGCAGCGCCTCGATCCAGACCTTCCAGGAGTCGTACTCCTCCTTGGTGTTTTCGAGGACACGGTCGGAGGTGTCGATGATGTGCTGCATCCCCTCTTCGATCGACATGTCGCCGATGAAAGGCGGGTCGGCCGCACGGAAGGACTCGTACCACTCCCACCAGTTCGGGTGGCCGTTTTGCCAATGGTGGTGGTCCGTCTTGTCCATCCAGGTCTTGTAGTACCCGTGGTTATCGGGCGGCCCGGCCTTGAACTCGTCGGAATCCACCACCGACTTAACCATCGGCAGCGATCCACGGTCAATAGCAATGCGGCCCTGGACCTCCGGACCCGCGAAGAACAGCAGGGTCTCGGTGCATTCCTCCACCAGGCCGTTCTTCTCGGCCGTGGCGGTGCAGTACTGGCCCTGGTTCGTGAAGTGGTGCGGGGCGCCGCCGCGGTCGCCTTCTTCAATGGGTCCAAGACCCCAGGAGAAGCGATCCTTGATGCGCGGAATGGTCCCGCCAACGCCACCACCGGTCCAGTAGGAGGCCATCTTTCCAGCCGAGAACGGGTCGCCGAACTCGCCGGCGATCTGCTGAAGCTGGTCGAACTGCGGAGCCACGCCTTCCGTCACACTGTTGACCGCGTATGCGAAGCCGCGGTCACCGCCGTCGTTGAAGATGTCCCAGTGCAACTGGTCGGGCGCGCGGTACATGTGATTCCCGCTGCTCTGCAAGGCCCGTGCCCAACTGCCCCAGACGATCCAGGCGTTCGAGGCCATTCGCAGGCCGTACGTGCCCGTCTCCTCGTCGGTGGCCTGCATAAACAGATCCCACGCCTCGCGCTCCAGGTGGAACGAGCCCTCGACCGGCATGGGAATGCCCAGTTCTTCGAGCATCGTGAAGTTGAAGATCTTCCCGTTGATGTTGCCCTGGTAGGGCATCCCAAACTGGGCGCCCTCGTAGCCCGTGGTGTGCGGCGCCGGGCGCGCGGCGCGGTCGTCGTCGAACTGACCGACCGTCATTTCGTCCGGCGGTGAGTACCACTTGCTGGGATCCCAGTCGGGATGCTTGGCGAGCGCGCCGTCGATGCGGGCGAAGCCGCCGCGGTGCACCCAGGTGTTGAAGAACCCACCGTCCAGCAGCGCCAACTCGGCTTGCGTGCCGGCGGCGATGTGGATCGAGAACGAATCAATGTACAAGTGGTCCTGCGGCTCGAACTTGATGGCAATGTGCGGGAATGCCGCGGCGAACTTGTCCAGCGCCCAACTCATCGCCGCGCCGCGCGCACCGGACGAGTGGTCGTTGGCCAGCCGCAGCACGGCGGACGGACGCACCGGCACTGACTCGACCTCAACGATCTTCTCAACCTCGACCATTTTTTCGACTTCCTTGATCACGATCTTTTCGACCTCGACCGGCACTTCCACGACCTTCTCAACCTCAACGATCTTCTCAACCGGAACTTCCTGCCGTACGACCCGTTCGACTTCCTGGGTCACGATCTTCTCGACCTCAACCTCTTTGACCACGATCCTGTCGACCGGGACTTCCCTGGTCACCACTTGCGTCTCGCCGCAAGCCGCCAGCGCTACCGCACCGGAAATCCCCAAGGCGGCGCTGCCGCCCATGCGAAGCATTTGTCTACGCGTAACCATTCCGTGCGTCCGCTCCCTCCCAGGTAGCCCCTGTCCGACGAATCCGCCGCCTGCATCGTACAGATACAGGGCGCAAGGCTCGTCACTTCAAGAGCGATAAAGTGAGTCAGGCTAAACGAGCGGACAGAAGTAGGTCAAGAACTCCGGGTCACCCCGCACGAATCCGGCCCAACCTATGCTGGTCAGGATCGCCTATGCAGATTCAGACTCAGGAACCCCGCTTCTTCAACCGTCTGAAAGTGCTGGACGGCGAGCGAACCGTCATGGCGCTCAACTTGGGCGGAGCGGCAAAGGACCTGTTCCTGATGCGTCCCTGCGTGCACCCGCTGTACACGCCTGCGGGCTTGCCCGTCACGGAGATGGGCGCCCACAACTTTCCCCATCACAAGGGTGTCTGGATCGGCCACGCGCAGGTCAACGGCGTCAACTTCTTTCACGACCTCGCCGATGCCGGCTGGATCGTGCCAGTGCGGGTTTCCTCGGACGCCGACGCCGCAAGCGCGCGCATTGACCTCGACTTGGAGTGGCGCGACCGGCGGGGCACGGTAGTCGCAACCGAGACCCGCACGCTTGCGGTGCAGCGTGTGGGGCCAGCGCACGTGCTGGACCTGGTCGCCACCCTGCACGCCTCGCACGGCGCGCTGGCACTCGCCGTGGACAACCACGCCTGGGTGGGCTGCCGCCTGATCGACGCCCTGGACCAGGACGACGGCGGCCGCATGCGCGACTCGGAAGGGCGGCAGGGCGCCGACGCCATCAACGGCCGGGCCGTCCGCTGGGTCGACGTCAACGGCGACATCGGCGGGCATCCTTGCGGTGCCGCGCTGATGGCGCATCCGGCGTCGGCGCCGGTTCCCACGTTTGCCCGCTTCTACGGAACCAGCCTGCTCAACCCCACGATGTACGAACCCCTAACCGTTGCGCGCGGCGCGTCCTGGACCTTCGGAGCGCGAGTTGCCGCATATGACGGACCGGCAACCATGGACGACCTACAGCGCTGGTGGTCGGGTGCCGGGCGCGAGCCGGCTTGACGCCGACGATTAGAGCCGCTCGGCGTGCTCCAGCGCCAGCACGAACATCGCCGCGCCACCCACTTCGACCTCGACCGGCAGCGAAAGGTCGATTTCGCCGGTCCAGGGCAGCGTTACCAGCTCGGTGCGCGTAACGCAGGTACGAGCGGTGACCTCTTTGAGTTCCTCCAGGCGCGCAGCCTCCAGCGCCACGATGAACACGGCATTGGTGGCCTGAAGAAAGCCTCCGGCGCTGGCCACGCGCGTATGGGATATCCCAGCCTCGCGTAGCGCGTTGGAGTATTCGCCAGCGTCATCGTCCTGCACCACGCACAGCACCATGCGGTCATAGGCCACGGGATCAGGCATCGTGCGCTCCCATCGCCTGGGCGCTCACAGGCGGGCGAAGGCGTCCACACGCACCACGAACACGACGCCGTAGGCCGATCCGCCCTTGGATTGTCCCGAGGCGCGCCGCGCCGCGCCGCGAACCCGTTCGATCACGTCATCCACCTGCTCGGCGGCTACGCCCACCATGAACACCGCGTTGCCCCGGCGCAGGAAACCGCCTTGAGCGTCGATGCGGGTCGCGCGGTAACCGGATTCCACAAGGGCCTGGGTCACCCCGTCGGCATCGTCCCGATGGACGACGGCAAAGATCAGACGCTGCACCTCGTCAAGACTGCCTGCCACCGCGCATCAATCCCCCGACCGACTGCCTATTCACCATAACGGAGCGATCGGGGATTCTGCTATTGCCGTGGTGCGAACGGCGGCCGCAGCTCGGTCAAGACTCGTCGCCTGCCCGAAGGGCGCGCAGCAAAAACCGGCGGTCGTCAGGCGGCAAGTCCAGTTCGGCGGCCAGCGCCCGTGCCTTGTCGGACATCTTGCACCAGGTCTTTCGCAGGATGTGCTCCATGCGGTCGTCCGACTGCCGGGCGCGAAATTCGCCCAGTTGCGTCTCAAGAAAGACCAGGCACAGCGCGTCTTCCAGCGTTTGGGCATCCGGGTCGCGCCGGAGGTTTTTCTTGCGAACCAAGTCTTGCGCATGCTCAATGGCAGGGGCGTCGTAGCCAGCCTCCGTCATCACCTCGCCCAGGGTGGCGGCGTGCAGCTCCTGCAGCGCCTGTCGCCAGCGCAAGTAGCCCCGACGGCCCTGCGGATACTTGCTTCGCGGGATAGCCCAGCGCCGCACGTGGTGTCCCCGCGCCGCCAGGCGCAGGACGTCGTCCGCGTCCGGACGCAACCGTTCGATCCAGGCAGAGACCATGGTGGCGTGGGTCAGCTCCTTGGGCCGGGCTTCGCCGCGGATCTGAATCTGGTGCGGGTCGGCACTGTTGATCTCGTCGATTCGCTCCAACGCCAACCTCAGCTGCGCCGATGCCATCTGCTCTACTCCCGCGGCCGCTACGCTAGCCAATTGTGAAGGCTCCTCGTGCCCGCCGCCAGCCGCACGCTTCCAAGTCCAGGCTCAAATTGTCGGCCCACTAGCCTGCTTCGAGCCCAGACGCCGCATGGTCAGTCCTCCAGCCAGGGCGCCGTCGTATGCTGAATGAGCTCAGGTTCTCGGAGAAGCCCCATGGCGACTCGCACTGCTGAGAAGCCGTTTGTGGTGGCGCCCACGGACGCTCCCACCCTGGATGTCTCGCCGAACGGCGTCGGAACCGTTATCAAGCACGATCTGGTCGCGAGCCAGGTGTCGCCGCCCAACTTCGCCATGCGGCTGTTCGACGTCGCCCCCGCCGGCGCCACGCCGTACCACCAGCACCCCTGGGAGCACGAGGTCTACATTGTGGAAGGCGCGGGCGAGCTGAAGACGGCCAATGGGTCGGAGCCATTCGCGGAGGGTCAGGCCGTGTACGTGCCGCCCGACGCCATGCACCAGTTCCGCAACACGGGCCAGGGCCGCCTAAAGTTCATTTGTGTCATCCCCAACAGCGGGGACTGCTAGACGACGCGGGGCGTTCTGGTACCCCCGAGGGAAATCGAATCCCTGTCTCCACCTTGAAAGGGTGGTGTCCTAGGCCTCTAGACGACGGGGGCCGGGCGCGGAGGCGCGGGTAAGGCTTAAGCCTAGCACCGAGGGCCCGCCTTGCGGCGGGCGCGCCTTAGGCCGCACACTGGCTGTCCAGCCCCAACTTCCGCGGACGCGCCCCACGCGACCTCGCGGCCGAGAGGACGTCCGCCGATGGCCAAAGTCGTTGCCCGCCAGGTGGTATCCGGTTCACAGGAACTCGTCTGGCATCTGCTGTCTGATTTCGACCGGATGCCCGACTGGCTGCCTGGTGTGATATCGATTGAGCACACCAGTGGGCCTCCCAAGGCTTTCGGTAGAGAGCACGTGGTTCAAATGGAAGGCGGCGTGGAAGTCCATCAACGCATCGTGGCCTGGGACAACTCGCGGCGAATCGCCTGGCGAATCGTTCGGGAGGTGCAAGGCGGTCGCGACGTTGGCTCGCTCCACAACGTGCGGACAGTCATTGACCTCCGGCCCAGCGCCGCCAATACGGAGATCACCCTCACGGGCACCTGGTCGGGCGGCGGCCCGCTCGGCATGATCCGCTCGCTCACCAGTCGAAGCCGAATCAAGCGCGAGTTCGACGAGGCGCTGGCCAACCTGGACAAGCTGATGTCCAGCGCCTCGGGCGGCGAATAGAGCCAAGGCTCCTCCGAGGGGCGCGCCACTCATGGAGCTCGAGTCGCGCGTACCCGACCCGGCCGGTCTGGCTGCGGCGCGTCAAAAAATCTTGCGGGCGCGCGAACTCCGCAACACCAGCGACATCATGCAGTTGCGCGCGGCCACCGACCTTCTGGTCGAGGCCGCGGCCACGTTCGAGCTGGCCGTCCTTCCGGTGGAGTTCGGCGCGCTGCACCTGGACCTGGCCGACACGCTGAGCCTGCGGGCACGTCTTGGCGACCCCGACCTACTAGCCGAGGCCATCGACTGCTATCAGAAGGCGATTGTCGTCTTCAACCGCGACGAGTTTCCGGAAGCCTACGCGCGCGCGTACCACGGTCTGGGTCTGGCCAATTGGGCGGGGGGGCAACTGGAGTCCGCCCGCTTTTGCTTCGAGAGCGTGCTGGAGGCGCTTTCGCCCGACGTCTCGCCCGTCGATCACGCACGGGCGCGCGCCAACGTGGCCGCGGTCCTGGCAGCCACGCCTGATGCCCGGTCACGAGCACAGGCCGTGACGGCATACCGTGGCCTCTTGCAGACAGTTCCCCCCGAAACCCATCCGGCCGAGCACGCCGAGTTCCTGCTGGCGCTCGGGCAGGCCCTTCGCGTGCAGCTGGAAGGAAGTCGCCACAGCCACCTGGACGCGGCGGTGGACGCGTTCACGCGCGCGGCGGACGTGGCGACCGACGGTGACCGCGACGATCTTCGCTCCGCCGCCCTCGCCGAAGCGGCGCTCACGCAGGTTGAACTGACGGCGCAGGATCCGTCGCGTTTCGACCAGGCCACCCAGGACTTTGACCGCGCCCTGGCCGAGGCCCCGGCCGAGCAGCAGCCCGACCGTCACGCGGAACTGCGACTCGGGTTTGGTCGGCTGTGGGCCGAGCAGGTGGCCGGCGGCGGCGAAGCTGCCTGCGTGGCCGCGCTGCGCCACTTCGAGGCCGCGATCGAACTGGCGCCGCGGGTGAGATCCACCGCGCTGGTTGCGCCGGCGCTGATCGAGGCGCCGCAGGTAATGCTTGAAGCTCCGGCGCCCACCCAGCCGCGCCTCGATCGCGCGATCGAGCTCAGCCGGCACGCGCTGTCGGCGTTCCCGCGCGCCCAATTTCCAACCGAATACGCCCGCGTAAACCTCACGCTGGGCTCGGCGCTGCTGGCCTCCACCGTCGGTGACCGAACCTCGAACGTCCGCGCGGCCGTGGAGGCGTTCGAAGCCGGGCTGGACACCATCAACCGCGACGCCGAACCCGTGGCCTACGCGTCGCTGCAGGTCGCGCTGGCCGAAGCCCTGGCCGCCCGCCCCGACGGCGACCGCGCCGACAACCTGCGGCGCGCGGCCGCGGCCGCGGACCGCGCCATCACGGCCTCTGACGAGGATCGGGCGCTGGTCGGGCGCGCGCACCACTTGCTGGGACGCCTCGGCCTGGAATCCGGCGCCGCCTCGTCCCAGGCGCTGACGCAGGCCGCGGCCCACTTGCAACAGGCGCTGAAGGACCGGACCCCCAGCGCCGATCCGGTGGCCCATGCCGAGACGCAAATGCTGCTGGGCATGGCGCTCGCCTCCCAGGCCGCGCGTGGCGAGCCGCATCTGCTGGCCACCGCGATCAAGGCCTACCGAGCGTCAGCCGAGACCTACGACGTCGAGTCCCACCCGATGGAGTCCGCCAGCGTGCATTTCAACCTGGCGGTCGCCCTCATGCAGCGCGGCAGCGACGCCCAGGCCCTGGCGGAGGCCGTCCGCGGTTTTGAGGCCGCCGCGGCCGTCTTCAACGCGGCCTCCTACCCGCAGCAGCATGCGATGATCAGCGGCAACCTCGCGCAGGCGCATGCCAGGCTGAAAGCCCTCGCATGAGTACCCACCCGGTCGACGGGCTGAAGGTGGACGTGGCCGTCATTGGCGGCGGACCGGCCGGATCCACCGCCGCCACCCTGCTGTCACGCGCCGGGTTCCGGGTCGCCGTGCTCGAGCGCGAACGCTTCCCTCGCGAGCACATCGGCGAATCGCTGCTACCCATCGCCTTCCTGGCGCTCGATCAAATGGGAATCACCGACAAGGTCTTGCAGGCTGGCTTCGTCCGCAAGTACGGCGCCACCTACATCTGGGGCCGTTCGCGCGAACCCTGGACCCTGCGGTTCTCGGAAATGATCGACGACGCCTTCTTTGCCTTCCAGGTACGCCGGGCCGATTTCGACAAAATCCTGCTGGACCACAGCGAGGCCTGCGGCGCCGCCGTCTGGGAGGAAACCCAGGTCACGGACGTCACCCAGTTGGGCGGACGCGTATCCGGGCTGCGCTGGCGCGGTCCCAACGGGACCGAAGGCAAGCTGCTGTCCCGCTACATCCTGGACTGCTCGGGCCAGTCGTCGCTTTTGGGCAAACGTTTCAACCTGCGGGAGTTCAACGAGGAGATGCGTCACGTCTCCCTCTCCGGCTACTACCGCGGCGCCCGCAAACTTTCCGAAATCTATCCCGATCTGACGCTCAACGACGACGGCAACCTGCACATCGTGTCCAGCGCGGCCGGCTGGTTCTGGCATATCCCGCTGGCCGACGAAATCAGTAGCGTTGGCTTCGTGACCGACCCCAGCCACGTGCGCGGAATGAATCCGGACCAGCGGGTCGAGTTCTTCCTTGAGAACGTGGCCATTACGCCGGAATTGCTGCGCCTGCTGGGGCCGGCGGAGTGGATCTCAGACCGCGTGGAGATGGACAGCGACTGGTCCTTCTTCTGCAAGTCGTTTCACGGTCCCGGCTACATGCTCTGCGGCGATGCCGCTTGTTTTGTGGACCCGGTGCTCTCCACCGGCATCGCGCTGGCGATGAACGGGGCCATTCGCGCCGCGCTGACCCTAACCGCCGTGCTGCGCCAGCCCGAACTGGAACCGCTGGGGATGCACTGGTACGACAGCGAATACCGCAAGACGGCGCAGGACTTCCTGGAACTGGCCCTACACTGGTATCACGGCGAACGCAACCGCGACGATTGGTTCTGGCAGGCCCGGCGGATCGTCGACCCGTCGCAGAGCTTCTCGCTGCAACAGGCGTTCTCGCTCATCGCCGCCGGGGTCTCTCGTAGCCCCGGCGCCACCAGCCACCTGAAGCTCAAGCACGCCGGCGGCTTCAGTCCCGAACAGCTCAAGATCATTTACCAGAACTTCGAGCTTGAACTCAGCGACGGGCAGCAAGAGCAACTGGAGGACTACCTGGAGCAGGAGCGGCAGGCGCGGGACTACCAGCCGGTCACGGTCGAGCAAATGCTTGGCGGCGTGCCAAGGTGGATCGAAGGGGTGCAGTGGCAGCCCTACATGCTCAACGACCAGGAAGACGTGCTGCGTCCGGCCACGCTGGTCGAGATTCCGGACGGCGACAGCACCAAGGCCCACTTCCTTTCCATCGCCGCCACGTCACTGCTGCGGCTGCTGGATGGATCCCGAACCGGCCAGCAGATCGTGGACGACGCCACCGAAGCCTGGGGCTCCGCTGTAGGCAAGTCCGCCGCCGCCGTCCGCACGCTGGTAACCGAAACCCTGCAGGAACTCCACGCCGAAGGCGCGCTCACGGTCGCCTGACCGGGTTACCCGCAGTCCCCGCTTGTATCTGGCCGAGCACTCCAGTTGAGCGTTATCGGTGCGCTCGGATATAGCCCCGGCGCCGCCTGATTCGCTGTGTGCCCGCCATGAAGCCGTGGCCACGCCGGAGTGAGCCAACGATGAGACCCGTTTCCTGAAGCCGACAGGCCGACGTGTGCTCAACGCGCCATGAAGCCCTGACAACGAGACGCCGTTGCCTGTCGAACCCGGCCTTACGTGGCGTGGTGGAACATCTCCGCCAGTTCGTCCACCATTTCGCGCAGAACCGGGAACTCCTCGCGAGTCATTGTGGTCAGGCGGTCGTGGCCGGTTTCCGGGTCGTATTCGTGACGGTGATACACGTCGGGCGTGTGGGCGTGGCCGCTGTCGTAGCGGAGGGCGTTCCGTGCAGACCCTCGCTCCCGGATTCGCGCGTGGTACCGGTACTTGAAGCCCCGGACCTGGGTGCGATTGTCGACGCTGCGAACGGCGAGGTGCTTGTCAACCTCGATCTCAATACCGCCCCGGCAGGCAATGAGGCCCATACAGCGCATACGGCCAAGCCTGTTCGCAACCGGAACGAACTGCGTGCGGTCCGCAATCACAAACGGGTGGGCGGCCAGGACTTCCCGATGGATCAGTTCGTAACGGTCGAACCAGAGCCAGCCGTGCTTTTCGCCGCGGGGCCGGTCAGGTCGGCGAGCACGTCCGCGTCGTATTGCCATCGTGAAATCTCCGCCGTTTCCCGCATCTCGCCCGTGGCGGTCCGTTCCAGCATCTCCGCGGTGGACATCTCGTAGCGCAACTCGAACCGCTCGATCCGGCGCCGCAGCGTGCGGGTGACGTCGCTGAGCCGTTGGACCTTCAGGTGCGGCGGGAAGTGAGAAAGCGAGCCGTTTCTCGTAGCCATAGCGGTGCTGGGACCTTACGTGTCGTCCCCATCAGGATGCGCCCGCGCAGCCCCGCCCGCAAGTTGGTAGTGGCTTAGTTTGATCGGCGATCCTTCCGCCGCCGCGCGACGGCGACCGCATCGTCCTCTCGCCCCTCAAGTAGATCAACCAGGTCCGCCATCGTCCAACGACCACCTGCCAGCCCAGCCGCCATCGCGGGCGTCGTCGGCTTGCCGTGGGCATCCTTTGTCAGCGTCCCGTGCGGTCGGCAGAAGTTGCAGTGGAACATGTACGTCGCGACCGCAAGGCGTGATTCTGGACCTTCTTGCTGAACGCGTTCGTCCGGCGCGTGTAGCGCCACATTGACATCCGCATCGTCGGGCTGTGCCGTTCGATTTACGACGCGTTGATGTGATCGGGGTCGGGTCGACCGTGCACCACGATGGGCGTCCGCTCGACCTTCGGGACGGACGCTGCCTTTTTGCGCGGCACGGTGTGCTTCCAGATTTGCCCGTAGTCCCCGTGGCCGCCCAAGGCCTACCAAGCGGCGTCGAAGTAGAAGGACGCGGCGTCCGTTGAGAGTTGGAACTGGCCAGGGTTGCGGTGCCCCAGGTCGGTCAGGAATTGGACGGCGGTGGCATGGTCCCGTTGGCCCAGGCCACCCGCCAAGCAGCTATTGGGTCCAGTGCGGGCGAGTGCGAAGTAGTGAGAGCGCTACGAGGCGCCGTACCCGAAAGCTACGGCTGCCGATGAACGCGACGAATACCAGCACGACCACCGACAAGACGCCGAACACCCCGCAGACCACCAGGGACAACAGCGGCAGTTCCAGCGGAGACGCAGGAAGCTCAATCGCTTCAAGCGTGTGCGGAGGCGACTCCTCATCGAAATCGATACTGTCCAGCGTCAGATGCGCCACCAGCAGCATCGAAGCAGGTCCGCCAAGACGCTCAAGGGCATTTTCGCGTAGCCGAGGTCGCGGTGGGGTTGCGAGGCTTCGTAGCACGTAAAACGACCCATAGACACCGACCGAAACCCACGCGATGAGGGCGAATAGGCCGTGCTGCACGAGCTGGACGTAAGCCACAGCATGGGCGAGGTCAGGAGGAACCACAGCTATCACCCATGCATCGTTCGATTTGGATCTGCGAGCACCTGGATAGTCGTCAGTGGCCCGTCATAGAGCGGCGTGCGTACACTGCGCGGCACGCCAAAGCGCCGATCAATGCCGTCGTTGGGGAACGGAATGTGCCATGCATGCAGATAGCGTTTCAACGCGGCAAGTTCCGCTTCGAGTTCGGCGACCCGCTGCTTCTGTGCGTCCATAGCTAAAGCGGGAGTGCGAGCTGCACGTAACGCGGCGGCGCGAAGCAACGCGCGAGATGCGCCAGACCAGCGAGCACTTGCCGGATCATGCGCGCACACAATTTGCGCGCCTCAGGGCCGAACAGCCAGGCGAGAAACTTGAGTATTCTCACGGTGCGGCCTTTCTGAGACGCAGCAGCCGCCCACCATTCACGGCGGGCGCTGCCGGAAGGTTCGCGATACCTGTTGTCGCTATGTCGCGAACCGTAAGCTATTCGCTGGACCTACGCTAGCACGCCATTTTACCGCTGCGCGCACAGCAGGGGTCGCCTATACAGGCGACCCCTGCTGGCTTTAGCGCCTACGCGCAAACACCCTCCGCCATATGCCTGATAGCTCGGATTTCTCTCCCGGCCGCCTCGACCTGATCGCTGCCGGTAATGATCGCGGCACTGTCAACGCGACTGATTACGTCCATCATTCCGTCGAGCCCAGCCTTGAGTGAACGGGCCATCGTGCGGGCTCGGTCGTGAATCAAGGCAAAGCGAGGGGACAGAGGGCGCGGTCTATCGAGGATTTCCTTCCCGACGCCATTCATCCGGCCACCAATGATCGCGAACTCAGTCCTGAAATCGAGGTCTTGGAGCAGGCTCGGATTCTGTTCAAGCCGCTGGAATAGGTCCACGAGGAGCAGAGCGCCGGCACCGATAGCTTGAATGTTCTGCTCAAGCACTCGGAGGTACGTTCGCTCGAACGCGTCGCAGGCTTGCGGTGCTCGAGTCGTCGTGGCCGTCGGCGCCGGGGTAGACCGAACCAGCCCCCGCTTGTGCTCGAGCTGATCCCCGCAGGCGAAGCCATCGCCATCGCCATCTGGCTGGCTTGGGACGAACCGGCCCTCAACGGCGATGCGCCCCTGCGTATCAAGGCGGAGCAAGTAGGTGGGCACATCGTCACAGGTGGAGTACGTGACCTGTACGGTTGGCGTGGGCGTCAGGCGAGGTGCGGCGGTGGGTTGCGGAGTCGGCGTGGACTGCGGCGTTGCGGTCGGCGTGAGAAGGTGATCGTTAATCCTGACATTGACCGGTTGGCCGTGCTCAAATCGGGTAGTCGCCCACGCGCCCCTGTCCGAGTCCATGCCCTCGATCCAGTACAGGATGTGGACCACGGGATGGTCTGGACTCTGCTGCCGGATGCGTTGCGCAATGGCCGTTAGGTCCGGTTCGGATACCCGCTGGCTAAGTACGACATCGACAAACCGATAGTTCGTGATGTCGCGCACGGCATCGGACGTGATGGTCCAGGTCGCACCAACTGGAGTCAGTCCAGCCGGTGTCGCCGTTTCCGTGGGTGCCGGTGGCGCCTCGTCGGCAGGAGCGGCCGGCTCACCGACGAGGAACCAGGCGGCGACCAAGCTGGTCGCCACGATCACCACGAGGAGGCCGAGGCAGCCGCGGCAACCCCTGGGGCGCTTCGAGTCTCGGTTCATGCCCCGCCTCCGCCGTCAGCAATCTGCTGACAACAGAGGTGGCAAGGTGCGCGGCACGTGGGAACTCCCGAGGGCACCGCGAAGAAAGGCGGCTCCGGACGAACCACTGGGGCGACGACCCGTTACCACGCGGATTGCTCCCAGCGACCCCGGCCGAGGCCGCCTACTCGTAATTGAATCCACCTGGTGCCGGGAGCGTAACAATAATGCTGTTGACGCGCCGCGGTCGGAGTGGTCGCCCGCTCGTCAAGTCAAACTAAGCCACTACCCGCAAGTTTCAGAGGCCGACCAGGCCCTCGTACAGCGTCACTGGGCACAATTCACCAAGGTCATGTTGGCCAAGGCCCGGCTGGACGACCACGGGAGGCGCGCGGCGTGATTTCGCTCATCCTCGACACCGATCTCGGCGACGACGTGGATGACGTGTTTGCGCTCGCCTACGCGGTCCGCCATCCGCGCATCAACCTGTGCGCCGTCACCACGGTGCTGGGCGACACGCGCTGGCGGGCGGCGCTGGCGCTGCGGCTACTGGACGAACTGGGCGTTCATGACGTTCCGGTGGCGCCCGGCGCGCCGGGCGGGGAAGTCAACACCGTCACGTTGTCGGGCGACGTGGTCGTGCCGCGGGGGAGCGACGATCCGCGTTGCGACGCACGCTCGGTAACGGAGTTGATGGCCGACATCATTGCCACGGCGCCGCCACCCGTCTGGCTGGCGACCATCGGCCCGGCCACTAACACGGCGGGGCTGCTGGCCGAGCGTCCCGAGGCCATGGAGGGCCTGGCGGGCATCGTGATGATGGGCGGCCGGCACGAGGCAGCTAACCCGCGCGAGCACAACTTCGGCGCCAATCCCACGGCCGCGGCTGCCGTCTGCAACAGCGGCGGCACCGTCCTCGTGGGCGACTACGTGGTCACGTGCCAGGCCCAGCTGCGGCGTGACGACTTGGCTCGTGTGCGACGAGCGCCGGGCGTCGGCGCCTCACTGGCAACCATGTTGGAGACGTACGTCGACCGACGCGAACGCGATGGGACCTCCATGTACGACCCGGCCGCATTGACCCTGGCGCTGGACGAGACATTCCTTTCGCTCGATCCAACCCCGATGGGCGCGGACGTGGTCGATGACCAGGTTCGCTTTGTTCCAGCCGACGAGACGTCCGGCCTGCGGCTTGCCGCTTCGATCGACACCGACGCCTTTCACGACGAACTGCTCAGCGTCATCGAACGACCCGCGTGAACCTGCCCGCCAACCCAGGCCTGGCGCCCGACGGTCTGCACCTGCATTTCGTCGAATCAGCGCACAAAGTCCTGGCTCGCGACCCACGCGTCAAGGCGGTCTGGGTCGGCGGCAGTCTGGCCGACGGCACCGCGGACCGCTGGTCCGACGTGGACCTGCGGCTGGCGGTCGCCGACGGCGCCCGGACGGGCTTCATGGCCGGCATTGCGGACACCCTGCAAGCCATCTGTTCAGTGCTGGGCTGGCGCATGCGGTCGATGCGCGGCGACGATCTGGTGGTCGTCACCTTCGAAGGCCCGCTCCGGGTGGATTTCATTGTCACCGCGCCGGCCAGCCTCGACCGACACCGCTACGAACCTGTCGCGCCGATATTGGATCCCCATGGCCTCGTAGCTCGCCTTAAGCAGTTCCCGTACGAGCCGGGGCGTCGAACGCCCCGTGAACTGCTCGAACGCCAAGCCGCGCAGGTTCCAGCGGAGGCGGGGCGCCTCCACCCTGCCATCGAGCAGTCCTTCATCGTTGCCGCCATGCAGGCGCAGGCCAACCTGCTGGAATCGGCCCAGCGGCTCCTGCTGCTGTTGCGCGACCCGCGAGCGGCTGGTCTCCTCGGACCGAAGCACGCGGCGGACGCGCTGACGGCGCAGGACATTTCACCGCTACTCGCCCCGCTCGCCGCCTGGAGCGACGCCTGGCCGGACCCTGAAGTCGACTCAGTCGAACCCACGCTCGCTGTGGTGCGGCCGCTGGCCGCTGAGGCGGAAGCCCGCTACGGCACTGCCGTCCCATTGCAGCCCGCGCCGCCAGGCCCGGATCCCGACGCGCGTCCGGCCGCGCAGGTCGTCGAAGCCGGATGCTTCCTGCTGGTCCACGCCATGGTGGGCGCGACCTATTTCAACCGCGGCATGTACACCGGTCTGCTCTGGGGCTACGCCGGCGCGGCCCGCTGCGCCGCCGAATTCGCCTTCGTGGCCTCCCGAGGCGATGCGCCAGTGCCGGCCGACGCGCCCGACCGTCTGCGACCTGAGGACGCATCGGTCATCACGTCCGCCCTGCGTCCGCTGCGGGAGGGCGGCGTGCTGGGCATTCGTCGCATGGCGACACGAGTTGCCGCGGCCTACAGCCACTACCTCAAGCGCGCCTGCGCGCGGCTGGACCTGGAATACCCGGAGCGCCTGGACCGCGAGGTCAGCGCCTATCTCCTGCGCGAAGGCGTGTTCGTACGCAACGCAGCCGCGCAATAGCGCCCACGAGCAGCCGGCGTCGGGCACAATGGACGCCCCCTGACTTGCACCAGAAGGCCAGCCCGTGAGGATCTCGCAGCGTGTTCAAGATTTGGCGGAATCGGGAACGATCGCCGTCAGCAACAAAGTCGCGGCCCTGCGCGCTCAAGGCGTGGACGTCATCAGCCTCGGCGCCGGCGAGCCCGACTTCGACACGCCGGCCCACATCAAGCAGGCCGCCGCCACCGCGCTTGACCACGGCGAAACCAAGTACGCCAAGCCGGCCTCGGGCGTTCCTGAACTCAAGCAGGCCGTCTGTAACAAGCTGGCGCGCGAGAACGGCC
Source organism: Chloroflexota bacterium (assembly GCA_965263175.1). Classification (GTDB taxonomy): domain Bacteria; phylum Chloroflexota; class UBA11872; order UBA11872; family UBA11872; genus UBA11872. The sequence continues at coordinate 238,506 of OZ253587.1, read as the reverse complement.
TGACCTACACGCCTGACCAGGTCATTGCCACCGTGGGCGGCAAGGAAGGGCTCTACCTGGCCTTTGCCACCCTGCTGGACCCCGGCGACGAGGTCATCATCCCCGCGCCTTACTGGGTGTCCTATCCCGAGCAGGTCAAGCTCTGCGGCGGCGTCCCAGTCATCGTCAACGCCGGCGCGGACCAGGACTTCAAGATCACGCCCGAACAGCTGCGCGATGCGCTCACGCCGCGCACGCGCGTGTTCGTCTTCAACTCGCCCAGCAACCCCACCGGCGCCGCCTACTCGCCCGAGGAGACCGATGCGCTGGTGGACGTGCTGGCGGACAGCGACGTCATCACCTTCAGCGACGAGATGTACGACCGCCTGCTCTACGGCGGGCGCACGTTCAAGAGCTTCGGCGCCGTCTCCGACCACGCCTACCAGCACACCATCACCTTCAACGCCGGCTCCAAGACCTACTCAATGACCGGCTGGCGCGTGGGCTACGCGGCCGGGCCGGTGGAGTTGATCAAGGGCATGGCCAAGCTGCAGTCGCAGACCACCAGCGGCGCCGCAACCTTCACCATGCACGCCCTGGCCGCGGCCCTGGACGGCGACCAGGCCTGCGTGGAGATGATGCGCGGCGAGTTCGAAAAGCGCGGGCAGTTCGTCAGCGACGCGCTCAACCGGCTGGAAGGCGTGGTCTGCCCAGAGCCGGGCGGCGCCTTCTACGTCTTCCCCGACGTGGCCGACACCTACGAGCAGGTCGGCGTGTCAGGGTCCACCGAGTGGGCCGGTCGGCTGCTGCAAGACGCGCACGTTGGCGTGGTGCCGGGCAGCGACTTCGGCGACGACAACTGCGTGCGGCTCAGCTTTGCCACCAGCATGGAAAACCTGGAAGAAGCACTCCGCCGCATGGAGGAGTTCCTGGCCTAACCGCCGGGCCGACGCCGGCGCTCAACCGCCGGCCGCGATGGCCGTCAATTCCTCCGGGTCCAGCCCCACGTCCGCCGCGGCGGCCAGCACGTCGTTCCAGGTGGCGTCCGGTAGCTCCACGCCCGACGCCCTGATGGCCGCCCGTGAGCTGCGCTCCACGTCCCCGGGAACCAGGACTTCGTTGAACCCCGGGGCGGGCGACGTGCGCTTCACCCGGTTGATCGTGGCGTCGGTCATTGCCGCGAATCCGGCGCCCGCGCCCAGCGCGTCCGGGTCGATGGCCAGCGCGAACGTGCCGATCGCCGACTGCGGCGCGCCGGTCACGGTGTCGCCCACCAGGTTGGACGCCAGCAACTCGGCCATCAGCATCAGGCCGTAGCCCTTGTGGCCGCCAAACGGCAGCATGACCCCGTCGTCGTAGAGGTCGTGTGGATTGGTCGAGGGGCGTCCCTGGTTGTCCAGAATCTGTCCGGGCGGAATCTCGACGCCCTTGTCGCGCGCCACGCGAATCTTGCCCTCGGCCGCGCCCGTGGTCGCGAAGTCCAGGATGATCGGATCGGCGTCGCCGGCTGGCGCGCCAAAGCTGATCGGGTTGGTGCTCATCCGGCCTTCGCGCCCGCCGAACGGCGCCGTGCGCATCATGCCGGGGCCGCCCGCGATCATTAGAAAGACCGCGCCCATCGAGACGGCCAGTTCCGACCACTCGCCCAGGCGTCCGATGTGATTGCAGCGCGCGATGCCGCCCACCGCCACCCGTGAGACGCGCGACTTCTTCACCAGCCGGATGGTCAGTTCCTCGGCCGCCAGATGCCCGAACGCTCCCCCGCCCTCCATCAGCACCGACGTATCGCTCTCGGTCAGCACCCGCGGACGCTCGGCCGGCCGGTAGGCGCCCGCCTTGATCTGCGCCAGGTACTGCGGCACCCGGATGACCCCGTGCGAGGGATGTCCCGACAGGTTCGCGTTGATCAGCCAGCGCGCCAGCTTGGCGGCAATGTCCTCCGGCGTCCCTGCCGCGCCCAGCACCCGGGCAGTGGCCTCGGTCAACGGCTCAACGGCAAATGTCGGCATGCGGTCCTCGGGTCATATGCGGCGTAGCTGCCCACCCGCATGGTACGCAGCCACCCGAACCACGCCTACCCGGTCCAAGCCTTGCGAGCTCCATCCGCTCGGCAGTTCCCGAGCACCGTCCACGCATCGTCATTCCAGCGAAAGCCGGAATCCAGGGCTGCCAGCCGGGAACTTCACTGAGCCTGGTATTGGTCTCTCGAAACAATGTAGCTACATGCATGCTTGAATGTTGGTAGTGTCCTACTTTGACTTGGCCGCGGGTATTGCGGCGCTGGCGTCAGCGCGGAGCGGTGTGTCAACTGCAGTTGGTGGCTAACGCTTGGATGGCGCTGGTGCGCGTCGCCATAGTGGCCGGCCTTGTGGCTAGCTCTGAACCTAGGTTCCCTTGTTGACCACTGTGATGACATTCGTGACGAAAATGGTCGCCGGTGTTAGCAGCGCCAGCGCGACACCACCACAAACCACGGCCACCTGAGCCTTGGTCGGGCGGTGCTTGACCTCGCGCTCCAGGCTAGAAATCCGTTCGACAAGGCCATTGACCGTGAGGGCGACCGCATGGAGCGAGTCTTTCGAGGCGGCCGTGTCGGCCACGCGTTGCAGTTCTCGAACTTGCCCCTGATGCGAACCCAGATCCCCGAGGGGGTCATGCATCCTTCACGCCCATCCACTTCCAGAGCGTGTTGTAATAGAGACCCGAGTACGATCCGTTGAGGCTAAACACTACGCCAGGCACCGGCGGGTCAGCTTGGCCCAGACCGATCCCGGCCTTTTCTACAACGGTGCCCGCTTCATCGTTGGTCTGTACGAAATACACGTTGCCGGCAACTTGGTGAACGTCCTCAGCCGTGTATGCGCTCGTCAATGCCTCCCCGACCTTGGGGTTCTTGTCGGGGAGAATCACAGCAAACACTTCGGCCATATGCGGTCCTTCCTGGCGACGAGGCGGGTGAGTATCACATTCAAGCCTATCAAGTCAAGCTACCGTTGATCACGCCGGTCCTTGCGCCGCTTTGCCACGTCTTCGGCCGTCTCTTCACGGTCTTCGATCAGCTTGACGATATCGGCCATCGTCCACGGCTTGTCGGCTAGGCCAGCGGCCATCGCGGGCGTTGTCGGCTTGCCGTGCGCGGCCTTGGTGAGCGTCGTGTGCGGGCGCACGAAGTTGTAGTGGAAGACGTAGAGCGCCACCGAGCAACTCAGGTTGTAGACCTTCTTGGAGAAGGCGTTGGTCAACCGCGTGAATCGGCGCATCGACATTCGCATCGTGAGATTCTGTCGCTCCACGTGCGACGTGCTGACGTGGGATTCGTCCGGGTCGCCCATGATCCGCGTCGGAACCGCGGCCACACACACGGGCGGGCTGTAGAAGCGCTCAGGGCCGTCAGGGGCGCTGTAGAGCTTCACCAGCTGCGCGTAGTCAATCTGGCCGCCGAACGCGGCTTCGGCCGCTTCACGGTAGAAGCTGGCGCCGTCGGACGTGAGTTGGAACCGGCCGCGAATCCGGCGGCCAAGGTCAATCAGGAACCGGCGCGCACTGGCCGCGTCACGTCGGCCAATCAGCCACGTCGGTATCAACTTGGTTTCGGGATCGATGCTCGTGAAGGTCCAGACGTCGCCGATGCCGAACTCGTCTTTGCGCTCGGCTGGCACGCGCCGCTGTTTCATCGCCACGAAGGCCCAGAGCTCGTCCACCTGGACCTGTTCGCAGCGCAAGTCGCGTACGAGGTTCCCGTGCGCTTCGGCGCATGCCTCGCCGGCCTCAACCACCAGCCGCATCACGGTGTCTTTGGAGCGGCTGGTGATGCGGCTCATCGACCGAATCGACATGCCTTCAACCTGCAAGGCGAGAATCTGGGCGCGGTCATCGCGGGAGAGGCGGCGCATTCGAAACACCCCTGCTAACTGATATCTAAGTATAGCAGTTAGCTTAGCGGTGTCAAGCGGCAATGGGCAGTTTCGGCACCCGTCCCTCGAAGTAATCGTCCACGGTGTAAATCTGAACGCGGGGTACATCCATGAACCGGCCCGTGCTCGCTGCGGCATCCCGCATACGCGGCGTCACACGGTCCTCAAAGCACGTGAAGATGCCAAGGTCGGCGTCGGCTTGTTGCCGTGCCCCGTTGAACGCCTGCACGTCTCCCGGTCCAGTGCCGCCGCCCTTGACTTGTGAAACCAGGTCGATAAATCGGCCCTTGCGAATCGCGAGCCGCCCCCAGCCGTCAATCCCGCCGTCACCACGCTGCCGCTCGTTGTATCCGACGCCGCGAACCAGCGACGCGGCCCAACGCTCGAACCGGAACGCGTCCAGGTTGGCGAGCACGCGAGCATCGTCGCGCGTCTTGGGAATACCAATGAACTCAATCTCCGACCACAGACTGTCGAAGTGACTGCGCAGCCGATCCTCGATCACGCGGCATGCCTCAACGCAGATATCGACGCCGATCCATGACCGGCCGAGATTCTGGGCGGCGTGAATCGTCGTGCCACAACCACAGAACGGGTCGAGGACGACATCCCCAGGATTGCTGGACGCCCTGAGAATACGCTCAAGGAGCGCGACTGGCTTCTGGGTTGGATACCCCAGCCGCTCCCGCGCCTGCGGCGCCAGGGAGGAAATGTCAGTCACGACATCGACGGGGGGCAGCCCCTTCTGTTCATGCAAATAGCGCTTGAGTCTCGGCTTCCCATTGCGGCTCCAGGCGATTCGATCGTCACGAGCCAGTGCCTCCAACTTCTCCCGCTTCACCCGCCATCCCCAAATCGGCGTGTACCCGTTGAATTCGTAGGCCAGGTTCGGGCGCGGCCCCATCGATTTGCTGCGCTCTAGAACGTCCGACATCCACTGCCCACGCGAATCGTGATGGCGGTAGAACTTGTCAATGTATTCCTGCGAGTACGCCATGCGCACGTCGTTCCAAGTGAATCGGTCACTCTTCGAGTAGAACAGGATTACGTCGTGAACAGCCCCCCAACGCTTCGCATCATTACGGCTGGCCGTGCGCTTCCAGATGACTTCATTACGAATCCCTCCCCTCCGAAAGATTGCGTCGAGAACGAGCTTGAGCGAGTGGCTGAAGGTGGGGTCGCAGTGGAGATACAGCGATCCCGTCGGTTTCAGTGTCCGGCAGCACTCGCGCAGCCGGTTTGCCATGTATGACAGATAGGCGAGGTTCGGCCCCTCGCCGTGGATCAGCCGCATGGCCTCCATCGTGTGCGCCAGCGGCCCCGGCGAACTGGCTACATCGTGGAAGTCGTCTACGGCCTCGTGCCATTGCCACGTGTCCCTGAACGCGTCTTGCTGTGACCCGCCAATGAACATGTTGTAGATGCGCTTCGAGTTGAAAGGCGGATCGGCATACACCAGGTGAACGGATTCGTCAGCGAGTTCCTCGCGCATCACGTCAAGGCAGTCGCCGAAGTACAATCTCCGCACGGCGGGCCTAGCCTGTAGCGGCGTCCGCCCATCGCGCCTTGCCGCCCTTGGCAGCGATGGCGGCGCGTTCGGCGGCGTTCAGCGACTTGGCGCGGGCCTCGCCCCCCTGACGGCCAGCGACGGCCTGGGGGGATTCGTCGGGTTCCTCAATGGGAACCGCACCACTCATGCGCTGGAACAGCCCGTGGGCCAGTTCGTTAAAGTCGGGCGGTCCTGGATGCTTCGTCATCGACCTTCCCTCATGCGCGAGTTGCCAAACTGTGGCCCGCACCTTGCAAACCTGTCAAGTCAAAGTAGGACACTACCCGATATCGGGACTGCCCGCCCACGATCCGAGGATGCCTTAGAATACCTCATGCCCAAATTATTTGTATAGCGATCAATCAATGGCCGCAAGACAATGGCGCACCGGCAAAAGGGCGCCAGGATGGGACAAGTGAGCCAGGCGGCCCATCCTCAGCAGACGCGGTCCACCCGATCGGTTCGCGAGGCCATAGGATGATTGCCAGGCATCGCGGGGACGGCACAGGAGGCGGACGATGAGCGAGCGTCTCGCGATCCACGGCGGGCCACCGGTCCGCACGAAGCCCTTTGGGCCGGGCCACGACTTCGGGGACGACGACATCGCGGCGCTGACCGAGGTCATTCGCTCGGGGCACGTCGGCAAAGGGCCGAAGGTCGATCAATTCGAGCGGGCCTTTGCCGCCCGCCACGGCGTCAAGCACGCCATCGCCGTGACCTCAGGGACGGCGGCGATGCACGTCTGCATTGGCGCCATCAATCCCGACCCGGGCGACGAGATCATCGTGACGCCGTGGACCGCCGGCGGGACCATCATCGGCGCGCTGCTGCAGAACTGCGTGCCGGTCTTTGCCGACATCGACGAGACGTACACGCTCGATCCGGCCGACGTGGAGGCCAAGATCACCCCGCGCACGCGCGCCATTATCGCGGTGCACTACCTGGGCAATCCGTGCAACATGCGCGCCCTGCGAGCCATCGCCCGGCGCCACGATCTGGCCCTGATCGAGGACTGTGCGCAGGCTCACTTCGCGGAGCACCAGGGACGAGTGGTTGGCAGCATTGGCGACATTGCGGGCTACAGTTTCGGGGGCAAACATCTCTCGGGCGGTACCGGCGGCGCGGTGCTTACGAACGACACGGCGCTCTGGGAACGTGCCGTGCTCTTCCACGACGTGGCGCTGCCGCGCGCGAACGGTCCGTATGCGGACCGCCCGTACGGTCACCATTTCCTTGCGCCGCACTACATCATCAACGACCTCACGGCGGCCGTGCTGCTGGTGCAGCTCGAGAAGGTCGATGGATACATCGCCAGCAAGATCCACGCGGCCGAGCAGATCATCGACCGCCTGGCCGACATCGACGAACTGACCCCGCAGGCGGTGCGGCCCGGGGACCGACATACCTATTGGATCCTCGGGTTCACCCTCGACACCGAACGCCTGGGCTGCTCGGCCGACGAGTTTGCCGACGCGGTGCGCCGCGAGGGCGTCCTCCTGATCAAGGCCGAGAACAGTGTGGATGCGCGTCACCCATCGACAGGGCTGCCGCGCATGGGCGGGGGCGGTCCCCTGTATGACGATCCGTTTCTGGCGGGACCCGACTGCTACGGCCGCAGTCGCTTTCCCTTTGACCACGGGCGGGACCACCCGGTCGACTACGAGCAGGCTGCGTGTCCCAAGGGGGAAGCATTGATGGGCCGCACAGTCGGGTTCAATATGTGGCCGCACCTGACCGATGCGGATATCGACGACCTCGTGCGCGCGTTCCGCAAGGTGGCCCTGCACTACCGCGGGCGCACTCCCGCTCGCGTTTGAGGCTCAGTCGCTGAGGCATAGCCACTCCGCGCGTGCGGACTGAATCCGGGACAGCTCGCCGCACGCGGCGCCATACAAAGGAGACGCGTGCCTGGCCATGCCTACCCGGCGGGACGCTTGTGCGATCCATGTTCGCGCGCCCTTCCCTTTGCCATGGCCTCGCCCATCCACGCTGCGGTATCAACCGGAACGTGACGCTCAAAGCTTGGATGCGGCGGACAGCTCACGCCAGAAGACCGTCTCGCAGACGCCGAAACTCGCGCACGACCGACCCGGCCGGCATAGTCTTCTTGACCGAATAGTTCGGGCCAGTAAGCTTCGGCTTGCTCAGATTGACAGGTAGGTAGCGACCATGTGGCGCCACATCACGCGACGACAGGTGATTCAATCCCTAGGCGTGGGTTCTATCGGGCTTGCCGTGTTGGCGGCGTGCGGCGAAGCGATAGAGGAGGAACCGCCCGCAGCCGAAGCTGCCCCGGCCGCGCAGCCGGCGCCCGCCGCGGCTGCTCCGACCGCGGCGCCCCAAGCTGAGAAAGTGTCCATCAGTTACGTCAGCGACCACATCTCTGGTCCGCGCGGCTCGGCCATGAAATGGGGTCTGGCCGAGTTTGCCAAGTTCCGACCTAACATCCTGTTGAAATTCATACCGCAGCCGGCCGATTTCATAGATTCGTTCGCCATACAGATGGCCGCCGGCTCACAGGCGGACGTCGCCATGCTGGGCGACGGTTTGCTCGGTACGTTCGCGGCTGATGGGGGGTACGTGCAGATCAACGATGTGATCGGCAAGCACCCTGACTGGGACGTCAACAACTACTACTTCTGCCCGGACACGTACACGGCGAACTTCGATCACAACCAGGCGCAGGGGAAGCTGCCCCCGGCGGTGATCGAGGGTCCGCAGTTTGGCGCGCCGTTTCAGGGCGCTGTGGCCGGCATCGTGCTCAACCTCACGCTCGGCGAGCAGGCCGGTATCGAGTTTCCGAGCGAAGATTGGACGTACGCGGGCGAATTCCTGGAAAGCGCGAAGAAGGCGACGGACCCCGAGAAGGACCTCTGGGGAACCTGGGCGCGGCAGGACTTCGAATTCCAATGGAGCGAAATGGCCCTCGGCTATGGGGCAAATTCCGTGCGCAACGCCGAAGATACAGAGCTGACGATCTTCGACAACGGAGGCGACCAAGGCTTGCAGTTCGGAACAGATCTCATCCACAAGCAGAACGTGTCGTTCCCTGTCGGCGACAGCAAGCAGCTCGCGGGTGAGTTCGGCAACCCGTTCGCCGCGGGCACCGTTTGGTCCTGGCTCAGCGGCCGCGTCTACTCCACCGGATTTGCCATTCCTCGGATCAAGGACCGATTCAAGTGGTCGCTCGGTCCGCAGCCGAGCGGTCCCATCGGCAGGCCGGCGCACGAGTTCGAGGATCAGCCCAACCTCATCACCAATGGTTCGGCCAAGAAGGGCACCGTCGAGGAGGCAACGGACTTCATGGTGTTCATGAGCGGGCCGATGTACCAGACACGGGTCACGATTGACCGCGGGCACCTCTCGCCATACAAGGCCGTGCTGGAGACCGCCGACGCCCTGGCGGCCCCGCCGGAGGGCATGAAGTGGCTCAAGGTATACGCCGATCGTCCTGACAAGGTCCATCGAATGATGATGATTCCGTCCACGGACGAGTTCTATAAGTTCCGGAGCGACATCGACAAGGCGTACACGGGCGACAGCACCCCGGCGGAGGCCATAGAGGCGGCCAAGAACTCCGCTCGCGTGATCCTGGCTGGACAGCACGAGCAGCTGAACTTCATGCGCGAGTATTTCGGCCTGCCGCGCGTCTAGCCACGCCCTAGACGCGTTGGCCGCGGCGGGCGGCCAGTCGTGTGGCGCACCGAGGGCCGGCTTCTCAGGAGCTGGCCCTCGGTGCCGCGTCGATTCTGTTCAGGTGGCCGGATACATGCGAGCCGGGTCAACTACGCAGTGCTCGCCCTTGTCTGATTCGATGGTGTGGCCGTAGGCCAGAGGAGTGACCGCGCCGCCTTGCCGCAGGAATCCGTGTGAGTCCTGGCAGGATAGGTCACGCGCCATCGTGCGCAGGTCGCGGGCATCCAGCAGGCGGGCGACGGCGTTGCCCACGGTACCGAGTGTCACCAAGCCTGCGTCTTCCATGCGCTGGCCCAGCCGGTTGTAGTCGCTGCCGGGGTGTCCAGGCAGCGGCGGGGTTCCAATGCTGACCAGTGGGGTGCACGAGCCGTCGGGATGACGCATCAGTCCTTCCGAGATCCGAGCCTTGCGGTACGGCAGGCCAAGCCACACCTCACACAGGTGCATCGCCGTGAGGTTTTGGTAGGGCACGCCTAGCAGCAGATAGCGCCCGTTGCGATCGAACACCTGCCGCATGGGACTGTCGGCGTCCCAGGCCGACGCGCCCCCGGACGTCGCAATGGTCGCCGCCAGCGGACCGATGGCGGCGACGCTGTGCGCGAGGTGGATGCTGCGGCGCGCCTCGGGGCGCCGCCGCGCCGCCTCCGAGATCGCGCCCATGCCCGAGGGCGTGTGCGCCGGATCGAAAACGAACGTCGGGTCCTGGGTGAATGGGTAGGTGAACGTCGGGACGACCAGAGTGCCCTCGGGCCCTATGGCCTGGAGTAGGGCCTCCACAACCGTTTCAGGGCCGGCCTCCACGAATCCAATGCTCCGCAGGGAGCTGTGCACCATCAGCAGGTCTCCGCGGCGCACGCCAATCGCAACGAGATCGCGCACAAGGTCGGCACGGCGCAGCGGCGCGAACTCCGGTTCGGAGGCTCTGCCCGCTGCGTCGTCCGGCGTCCCTGGCACTGACCGCTCCTGCCGAGTACGGACCGACCCCGCTGGCGCGCCCACCCGCGAGACCGGTCTCGCGCGGGCAGCCGAATCGGCAATTGGCATCAATACTCTATCCGTGTCTGATTCGCGAGCAGCGACTTCGGCGTCGCCAGTGTCACGATGGCGGTGCAAGAACTGAAGGCGTTGTTAGGGTGACGATTGCCGAGGCGCTCTGTGCGCTTGCCCGAGTAGCCCACCGATGGGGCGGAAAAGGTCCTCTGAAGACCGGCGCGCCGCAGCGCCAGACTGTGGCTGGCAACTGCCGACCCGGCCGAGGCGCCCCTAAGGCGCAGGAGTGGTGTCGATGAAGAAGCTGCTCTTTTTTGACTATCGCGAGTTGGAGCATCTGGAGGGCTTTTCGCGCGCGGTTGAGCCGCCGGTCAAGCACCCGGATGCGCCGCTGCTGGCGCCGGACCTGCCGTGGGAGCACGGCAACATGCAGCTGTTCGGCAGCGTGATCCAGGCGGCGGACGGTCGGTTTCGCGCCTGGTATGAGGTGGTCGAAGCGCCCTGGACCGTACGGCTTGCCTACGCCGAAAGTGACGATGGGCTGCGCTGGCACAAGCCACAACTGAACGTGTTCAGGCACGGTGAGCGACTGACCAATATCGTCTTCAACGCGCAGCCACTCGGGACCGCCGTGATCGAAGACCGGCAGGACCCCCGGCCGGCTTACCGGTACAAGCTGCTGACGGCCGCCGAGCCGTCGGGATGCGTAGCCGCCTTCCATAGCGCGGACGGTATTCATTGGGAATCCGCGCGGACGTTCGCCGATCGGATCCAGCCCGTCATCGCAACGGCGCCGGACTGCCCCATCGGCTTCCTGCGAGCGCCGGATGGGCGGTTCGTGGCCTATCACCGCATGGCCGGGCATGGGCGACGGGTCTTTCGGAGTGAATCGTGGGACTTTGCGCACTGGTCGGGCGAACCGCGAATGGTGCTGGAACCCGACGCCGGCGATCCGCCGCAGACGCAGTTTTACGGGTTGGGCGCCTGCGCATACGGGCCCTATGAGCTGGGCACGCTGTGGATCTACACAACCGATCCCGGCGACCGTGGACCGAGCAAGTCGCGGGGGCTGCAGACGCCCGAGCTGGCCTATGCGCGGGCCGGCACGGCCTGGCACCGAGCCGCGTCGGGCACGGCGTTCATTGCCAACGGCGCCGGCGGCGAGTGGGACTCCGGGAATCTGCAGCCGGCGTCGCAGCCGGTCTTTCTGGACGATGAAATCCGCTACTACTACGCCGGGACCAACGTGCGGCACTCGCGGCACTGGGAGCTGGCGCCGCAGGACGCCGGACTCGGCATGGCCCGGCTGAAGCCGGATCGGTTCGTCGCCTTGCGGGCGACCGAAGCGCCGGCCGGACTGTCGACGATCGCGTTCAGGCCGCCATCGATGGACATGTTCGTCAACGCGCGCACAGCGGCCGACGGCGAAGTCCGGGTCGAGCTCCAGGACGCCGAGGCCCGGCCACTGCCGGGGTTTACGGCGGCGGACTGCCGGCCGATCAGGGGCGACGCGACGGCGCACCGGGTGGAGTGGCGCGGCGTCGGTCAGGCTGAAGCACCGGTGGGCCAGCCGGCCCGAATCCGGCTGACGGCGAGGCAGGCGTCCGTGTACTCAGTGTTCGTGACCGAGCCCGGCGAGTCGCCCGTCTACCACCAGTTCGAAGCGCTGCGGCCCGATAACCAGGCCTGGTAAAGGAGCCGCAGCCGGCACGCGGGGGCTTAGGCTTGCGGCACACCTCTATGCTGGCCTCGCGTGATCGTTTCCGTCTGACCTAGCCGGCCAACGTGACTTGGAAGGCGAACGCCCGCCATGGACAAGCTGAACATCGTCGTTATCTGCATCGACACGTTTCGGGCCGACATCGTGGGTCCGGGCAAGAAGCTCAGCGGTGTCGCTACCCCGGCGCTGGATGCGCTTGCGGCCGAGTCAGTGCGCTTCAACCGCTGCTTTACCGAACCCGGCCCAACGCTGCAGGTCCGCAACGGTTGCTTCACAGGCATGCGCGGGTTTCCGTTTGAGCACGGGTACTACGGGTGGCACAAGGTTCCCGATGAGCACCCGACCATCGCCGAGATTCTGCTCGAACAAGGCTACGCCACCGGCCTGATCGCCGACACCCCTCACCTCTTCAAGCCCAACATGAACCACTCCCGCGGGTTCATGTCGTGGGAACACATTCGGGGCGCCGGGGGCGATGGCTGGCGCACCGGATCGTGGGACCTGGTCCGCGAGCTATTCAAGGACTACTTCGGGGCCTACGAGCCGGCCGTGCCTGAGGCGTCGGAGTCGTCGCTGCACGGCGAGAGCGGCTTTCTCCAGCATCTACAGAACGTGCGTGACCGGCGTGACGAGGCGGATTGGCCAGGGGCGCAGGTCTTCGCGTCGGCACGACGCTGGGTGCGCGACAACGCGCGCAACGCTCCGTTCTTCCTGTGGATCGACTGCTTCGAGCCGCATGAGGTGTTCGACCCGCCAATCGACTACGTGCGGAGCTACAACGACTCGTGGCAGGGACCCATCTACCAGCAGCCGCGCCACATCCTGCATCCGTCGTTTTCATCGAACATGCAAGGAGCGGATCTTGACGTCAGGTCAAAGGAATTCATCGACTACTACGCGGCCTGCTACAAGGGCGAGATCACCTTCACGGACCGTCACGTCGGGACCCTGCTCGACGAGTTGCACACGCTGGGACTGATGGACGACACGGTGGTCATCTTCTTCACGGACCACGGCACCGAGCTCGCGGATCACACCGGGTGGGGCAAGCGCGAGACGGAGTTGCACCCGTTCAACACCCAGCAGAATCTGACGATCCGACACCCGGACCCGAGCCATCACGACCGCGACATCGATGCCTGGGTCCAGAACTACGACCTGGGCCCGACCATCCTCGATCTCGCCGGGATCGCGTTGGCGGCCGAGCCGATGGACGGTCAGAGCGCCTGGTCGCTGGTGACCGGCGAACAGGCGGCGATCCGGCCCTACAGCACCACCGCATGGGCCGGCCGGGTGTCGATTCGCGACGAGCGCTGGGTCTATGCGACCGGATGGGATTTCGACGATCCCACGCCCGAGCTTTACGACCTCTCGACCGACCCGGACGAGCGCCACAACGTCCACGCCGATCACGCCGACATCGTGGGTGAGATGCGCGACCGGGTCGAGGCGTTGCTGGGCACGCCGATCCCACAGCCCTATTCGCAGGATCGCTTCGACGCCACGGAGGGCTACCACCACCGCCCGCTGTACTCCTCGTCCTACGCACCTGTTTTCTACGGCGCCCGCCAACGGCTGGATATCCCTCGCGCGCTGCCGCGCTAGCGGCTTCATCCACATCGTCGTGAATCGGAGACGCCCGACAACGCGAGCCGGGCGCACGGATTCGGACTGCTCTAGGAACCGGGTCGGCAGCGGTAGCTGCTATCGTCGCGGCCGCGGCGCATGGAATACCAGGCACTGGAAGCGGCCCCGCCGGCGCGTGCCAAGCGTCGGGCCGTGAAGCCGCCCAATTGCAGAGACCTCCCCCTGGCCGAACCCCAGGAGCGGCGGTCGGTGGCTAGGCGGCCTCGTTCCAACTGGCGATGAAGTCGTCGACCTCAAAGTCCGACGGCATGTCCTCGAACCTGTAGCGCGTGGGACCGCTCTGAAATCCGGGCACGAACTGCTCGGTCTCGGTTTGGAGTTTGGCGTCCAGCGGGGCGAAGCGTCGGATGAGCAACTCGGCCTCGGCGGCCGTGAAGCGCCGGGCCAGCGCGTCGAGATTGCTGATACTGAACGTTTGCTCGCCGACAGCTGACGCGCGCTCACGTGCCGGCAAGCCGGCTACTTCCGGACGCTTCAGTGTGCCGATCCTGGCAGCCAGCTTCGACAGCAGGACCACACAGACCATGCGCCCCGTCTCGCCGGGATGCAGCAGGGCCAGGTGTTCGCGAAATCCGTCCGCATCCTGGTCGAGCATCGCGCGAAACAACGCCTCGATCTGATCGTCCTCGCGCGCGGACAATTCGGTGAATCGCTCGAAGGTCGCCTGCGCGTCGGCCGACAGATGTTTGACGAAGCTCGGCTCCCAAGAGAAACCCTGTGTGTAGGGATACAGCCGGCCGCCGAACGAGCGATACCCGAGAAGGATGACGCGCCGCAGCTTGGTGCTGTAGTTACTGGGCCAATGCAGGCTAGTGCTGATATACATCACGCCGTCGCCAGCCTCGAGCTTGACCTGCATCCCGTTCGACAGCGGCACGCTCCGGTTTTTCAGAAGCTCGCGGTTTTCCTGCGCCGTGTTCAGGCGGCGATGACTGCCGGGGACGACCCACAGCACGTCATCGTCGTACAGCGGGATGTTCCACTGCACGTAGCCCGGCCCGTTGGCCAGCATGTCCGCCTGGATGCCGGCCAGCGGGGCCCGGCTCGTTGGCTGGGTATCGCGATGCCACAAATCCGGCCCATAGTCGGTCTCCGGATTGCACATCAGAAACATCTGCTTCAGCCCCACGTCGGGCGTACCCAGCGCCTGCCGGCTGACGCCGAGGGTGTTCTCGTGCAGGCAGAACTCCACCGTGTTGGCCGTCGCGGCGTCCACCACGGTCTGGAACGCCAGGCGCGGCTGCTTGACTTTGTAGGCGAAGCTGCTGGGGTCGTCGGGATCGCGCTGCCAGATCGCCTGCTGCCGGTCGACCAGCACCTCGAAGCTGGCGCGCAGCTCATCCAGGCGGTCGGGCGGGATGACGTTCCGCAGGATCACGTAGCCGTCGTCGAGGAACAGCTTGGGATCGATCTGCATTGGCTGTCTAAACCGGTGTGGCCGCGTCAGTCTAGCGCGGGTCCGCGGGACTCAAGACAGTTTGGCGCCGTGGCGCGCCGAGTCAGCGCTGCGTAGCGCTGAGCGAAGGCCCGGAGTCGCTCCGGGCACGCCGCCATGGCAATTTCCACGGGCGGCTTCTCGGCCCCACCAACGACGCGCGGCCACGACGGGTGGCTGTTGCGTGCGGGATCCCAGGGGGAGGAACCTATGAGGCGTGCGGCGGTCGGCGGCTAGACGGCCTCGTTCCAGCTGGCAATGAAGTCGTCCACCTCGAAGTCGGGCGGCATGTGTTCGAAGCGGTGGCGGGTGGGACCGCTCTGAAACCCGGGGACAAACTGCTCGGTCTCCGTATGGAGCTTGGCGTCCAGCGGGGCGAAGCGCTGTACGAGTCGATCGGCCTCGGCGGCCATGAAGCGGTCGGCCAGGGCGTCGATATTGCGGATGCTGAACGACTGCTCGCCCACGGCCGCGGCACGCTCAGGTTCCGGCAGGCCGGCGACCTCAGGACGCTTCAGCGTGCTGAGGTTGGCCGCCAGCTTCGACAGCAGGACCACACAGACCATGCGCCCCGTCTCGCCGGGATGCAGCAGGGCCAGGTATTCGCGAAATCCGTCCGCATCCTCGTCGAGAATCGCGCGGAAGAAGGACTCAATCCGATCATCCTCGCGTTCAGCCAACTCGGTGAACCGCCCGAACGTGGCCTGCGCCTCAGCCGACAGGTGCCTGACAAAGCTGGGCTCCCACGAGAAGCGCACTCCGTAGGGATACAACTGGCCGCCGAATGAGCGGTAGGCGAGGTGGATGATGCGCCGCAGCTTGGTGCTGTAATTGCTGGGCCAGTGCAGGATGGAATTGATATACATCACGCCGTCGCCGGCCTTGAGCTTGACCTGCATCCCGTTCGATAGCGGCGCGCGCCGGTTTTCCAGGAGCTCGCGGTTTTCCCGCGCGCTGTTCAGGCGGCGGTGACTGCCGGGGACGATCCACAGCACGTCATCGTCGTACAGCGCGATATTCCACTGCACCAGGCCCGGCCCGTTGGCCAGCATGTCCGCCTGTAAGCCGGCCAGCGGGGCTTGGCTCGTTGGCTGACTATCGCGATGCCATAAATCCGGCCCGTAGTGGGTCGCTGGGTTGCACATCAGAAACATCTGCTTCAGCCCCACGTCGGGCGTGCGCAGCGCCTGGCGGCTGACGCCGAGGGTGTTCTGGTGCAGGCAGAACTCCACCGTGTTGGCCGTCGATGCGTCCACGACGGTCTGGAACGACAGGCGCGGCTGCTTGACTTTGTAGGCCATAGTGCGCGGGTCGTCGGGGTCGCGCGCCCAGATCGCCTGCTGCCGGTCGACCAGCACCTCGAAGCTGGCCCGCAGCTCATCCAGCCGGTCAGGCGGGATGACGTTCTTCAGAATCACGTAGCCGTAGTCTAGGAATCGCTCAGGATCAATCGGCATCGGCGGCCTCACCTAGCGTAGCCGCGCCAGTCTAGCCTGGATATACCGTGCCCCAACTAGTTTGGGTCCGCGACACCGCACGCACGGCCCGGCCCACGACACCCCGGATTGCTCGGTTCAAACCGCACCCGGCGCCCCAGCCAGCATCCGCGCCGGTGACCATGGCTCAGACCAGCAGAACGCGGCCCCGCCCGGTTGGCGGCCGCTGGTATGCAGCGTTCACGGGCGGCGCGTCGTCCCCTAACTGACCTTCCGGGGCCTGCCGAAGCTTCGTGGCTCAAATATTTGACCTGCTACTTCTTGTCTGCTATATCTTCTCTGCTTGTTTCGCCCGCGCGGGACGAACGACGTGCGGTCTTGGCGTGTGCCTGGCGCACGCCGTAGCCCTCGGGAGGAAGCCATGGTTCGTGCAGTTACTCGACGGAGGATGTTGCGCGCGAGCGCCGCGGCAAGCCTGGGATTGGGCGGTGCCGTCGTGCTCGCCGCCTGCGGTGAGACACAAGTCGTCACCAAAGAGGTGCCGGTCGAAAGGGTCGTCATTAAGGAAGTCCCGGTCGAGACGGTCGTGACCAGGACCGAGATCAAGGAAGTTCCGGTTGAAAGGGTCGTGACGCAGACTCAGATTCAGGTCAAGGAAGTCGAGGTCGAGAAGGTCGTTGAGGTCGAGAAAGTCGTGACCCAAATCGTTGAGGTTGAAAAGGTCGTTGAGGTCGAGAAGGTTGTTGAGGTAGAGACAACACCTGTACAGGAACCCGTCCAGATCGAGTTCCTCAACGACCACACCTCCGGTCCGCGTGGCGAGGCCATGAAGTGGGCCCTGGACCGCTTTGCGCAGGAATTTCCGCATATCAAAGTCAGATTCATCCCGCAGCCAGCAGAATTCACGGAGTCGTTCAACATTCGGCTCGCCGCTGGCACGCAGGGCGAGATTGCCCTGTTGGCTGGCTGGTTCAATTGGTCGTGGGTCCAGTACGGTGCCTTTGCGCAAATAAACGACGCGCTCGCCAAGAACGATGGATTTGATCCGGCAGCCTACTTCGCCACGCCGGACATCAACACGCTCAACGTTCACAACAAGCCTTATTCCGGTCTGGGCAGCATGCAAGGTCCGGCTTTTGGGTTGCCGTACCAGGGCAACATGACCAGCTATCGATACAACCTGGAAATCGCCGAATCGGCGGGAATCGACCTGCCGGCCACGTCCGTCCATGCCGGCGGCTCGTGGGGCCTTGAAACAGACTTTCTGGAGGCGATGAAGCAGGCGAGAGATCCAGAAACCGACAAGTACGGCATAGCGGCGGCCGGCGGTTCGTGGCCCGCGACCGGGTGGTGGGCGATAGGCATGTCCAATCGAGACGACTCGATGGTCTGGTACAACGCCGACGCCACGCACTTCGAGCTATTCGATGATGGCGGCGACCGGGGTTTTCGACTTGCGATTGACATGATCCACGAGTACGACGTGGCTTATCCACCCGAGGCGCGGGAACGAGTAAGCGGCGAGTTCGGCGACCCGTTCTCGGCCGGAAACGTCTTCTGCAACGTGGCCGGCGGTGGGCATGGAAATATCGTGAACCGAGTCCAGGATCGGTTCCCGTGGACGATCGGAGCGAATCCCGAGGGGGTTCGCGGCACGATCCCGGCCAACTTCGACGGCCAGCCGCATGTGGTCACCAACGCGGCCTCAGCACGCGGCACGCTTGATGAGACCATTGAGTTGCTGGTGTTCATGAGCGGCGAGCAAGTACAGACGCGGATCGCGATCGAGGGCGGATCGACCCCAGCCAACAAGGCGGCGATGTTCTCGTCCGAGCACGCGTTATCCGTGCCGCGGGGCGGACACATCCTGGGTGAGATTGCGGAACTGCCAGACCACCGGCACGGCCAGATGGCCCACCCCGACTGGCTGGAGATCTTGGTCTCGACTTTCTTCGCAAGTGCTGTGTCTGGCGAACAAACCGTGGACGAGCACATCGAGGAGCATATCCGGATCAAAGACGCGAAGCTCACGCGGACACATGACAACTGGGAAGCGCTCAAGGCGTTCGCGGAGTCGCTCACCTCGTAGGGCGGCGCAGGGTGCGACCGCCTGCCGGCGCGACGGGAATAGCGAGCGTCAACCGGGCTAGGATGCCGCTGCGCGACGCGCCCGCTGGCGCAAGCCGTCTATCTTCGCGGTCGACGGGCGGACTGCCTTGAGCGTTCCAGCAAGCAACCCTCGTTGGAGAACCACACATGGCCCTCAGAATGATCCAGGTTGGAACCGGCGGCTTCGGGGCGAGGTGGTGCATGGACTTCCTGCCGCCGAACGTGGAGGCGGGGCTGATCGAGGTGGTGGCCGCGGTGGACACGAACCCCGCGGCACTGGCGAACGCCGGGGAGTCGCTGGGCCTGGGCGAGGCGCAGTGCTACACGGACATCCAACAGGCCTTCGACGAGAATCCGGCGGACTTCTGCACCGTCGTCGTGCCCCCCTTTTCCCACGAAGCGGTGGTCGACGCGGCTCTGGCGCACGACCTGCACATCCTTTCGGAGAAGCCAATTGCCGACACGCTGGTGGCGTCGGTTCGCATTGCCGACAAGGTGACGCAGGCCGACAAGAAGATGGCGGTGACCATGAGTCATCGCTTCAACCAGTACAAGACGACGTTGCGCGAGGGTCTGCGCTCGGGCCGGCACGGATCGCTGAACTACCTGGTGTCCCGGTTCACGGCGGAGGCGCGGCACCTCGGATCGTGGGGATTTGGCTTTCGCTACGAAATGGACGACCCCATGCTGGTGGACGGGTCCGTGCACCATCTGGACATCCTGGCCGATCTGGCCGGCGCCAGGTGCGACCGCATCTACGCCCAGACCTGGAACCCGGCCTGGAGCGACTTCGCGGGCGACGGGCAGGCGCTGGTGACGATGGAGTTCGAGAACGGCGTGCGGGCCACCTACGAGGGGTCCAGCACGAACGCGGTGGGGCTGGACGGCTGGGGCCGCGAGTACACGCGCGCCGAGTGCGAAGGGGCAACGCTGATCCTCGGACAGGACCGCCTGGAATGCTTCCCGTTCGATCCGTTGCGTGAGGCACCCAGCAAGCAAGAAGGCCAGGGCGCGACGGTTCCCTGGCTGGAGCAGCCGACCTGGGGGCACGTGTGGCTGATCGAGAAGTTCGTCCGCTGGCTGGAAGGCGGCGAGCCGGTGGAAACCAACGTTATCGACAACCTGCAGTCGGTAGCCCTGGTCACCGCCGCGATCGAGAGCAGTCAGACCGGGCTGCCGGTCAAGGTGCAGGAACACCTGGCGGAGGCGTGGCGAGAGGCGGGGTCCCAAGCCTGAGTTGCTGTTGGCCAAGCTGCTTTTCAGAGAGGTCGGTTTGAAAGCAGCCCGGCCAGCTGGCCGGGTCCAAAGACGCGCAGGCCCAGCTTGGCGCCCGTAACATTCCTGTCGCCTGGCATAGCACATTTGCTATACTAAGGTAGCGATGCATTGGACGGCTGAGACCCTGAATGCGGTCGTCGACAGGGAGCTCGAGGCGCTACCTGCCGATATGCGAGCGCGGTTTGTACGGATCTGCGAGTTGATCCGAGCGGTCGGGCTGAATCGCGTTGGTTTACCGCATGTCAGGCATCTGACGGGACCGCTCTGGGAGATGCGCCTGCCGGGGCAGGGATGGAATCTCTCGAGCGCTGTACGTCACCGTCCGGGGCAAACGGGTGGTCGTGGTGCGGGCCTTTGTCAAGAAGACGCAGAAGACGCCCCGCCGCGAGATCGATCTGGCGCTGCGCCGCGCCGCGGAGGTATTGAAATGAGCGATATACGCGACCTGCATCGGAAGTGGCGGCGGGACCCGGAGTATCGGGCCGCCTACGACGAGTTGGGGCCGGAGTTCGAACTGGCTCGCGTGCTGATCGAGGCCCGGGCCAACGCCGGGCTCACGCAAGCGCAACTGGCCGAGCGTATGCAGACCACGCAGTCGGTAGTGGCGCGCCTGGAAAGCGGCCGGGCCCACCCCTCAACCCGAACGCTGGAACGGTTCGCCCAGGCCACCGGCGCGCGCCTGCGGATCAGCTTCGAGCCGACGGGCGTCCCGTCCTGACCCGCGGCTTACGCGCCTTTCAGCGAGCACGACTCCGGGGCCGCGACACGCTCAGGTTCATAAAGGCCAATCGCGGTCGGCTTGCCCTACACGTCATTATTCTGGCGGTCATCGGCGTCAGCTTCTGGAGATTGATCACCTCTTGGGACTGGCTAAGCACCGACGTCTGGGACTGGCTGCGCGCCCAGACGGATGACGTGGAATCCGGCAGCACGACGATCCGTAATCTCGGCCTGGTCTTCGCTGGTGCAGTCGCCTTGCTGCTAGCTATCTGGCGCAGCTGGGTATCCCAGCGCCAAGCCGACACGGCCCAGCAGCATCTGTTGAACGAGCGCTATCAGCGAGGGGGCGAGATGCTCGGTAGCAACATTCTCTCAGTTCGTTTAGGCGGCATCTATGCACTGCAACGTCTGGCCAAGGAACACCCAGAGCAATATCACATCCAGATTATGCAATTGCTATGTGCATTCGTGCGCCATCCAACTAATGGTGACGGAGTCGAGACACAGCCAGACAATGAGGAAGAACCTCGACTGCGTGAAGACATTCAAGCCGCCATCGAGGCGATCAGCTCATGCCACTCGAGGCAAATCGACCTTGAGAAGGAAGCCAAGTTTCTACTGGATCTCCGCGGTGCCCATTTGGCCGGCGTATTGCTCGTGCGCGCCAACCTGGTAAACGCGAATCTCCACTACGCAAATCTAGCCAAAGCGCAGCTTCTATCCGCAGACCTGTCCGGCGCACGTCTGGTCCATACGAATCTGTCCTGCGCGCAACTCCCTGAAGCCGACTTGACCTGCGCATATCTAGTTAAGGCGAACCTGTCCGGTCCGGACCTTCATAACGCGCTCCTTGCGAATGCGTGTCTTAACAACGCAGTACTATCCCGAGCGACGCTCGTAGGCTCGGACTTGTCTGGGGCGACCCTCTTCCAAGCGAAGCTGTCCGGCGCAACGCTTTCCCACGAGAATGCGTCACCGGAAACCCGTCTAACCCAATCTCAACTCAATCAGGCTCGGGCCGACCCTGACAACCCGCCTTTCCTGGATGGTGCCGTTGACGCCGAGACCGGCAAACCGCTGGTCTGGCGCGACAAGCGACTGGAAGGCCAAACGTAGATGCGCGACAATGCCAAGAGTTCAACCGGAACCCGCATCGTGACGACCGCATTCAATCCTCATCTCGGCTCCAGCTTGGACGACTTGCTGGACGCGGACGGCGTGCTTGCCGAAGCTCAGGCCGTCGCGGTCAAGCGCGTCCGTGACTGGCAAGCAGTCCAAGCCGCGACCGGACAGGCAGCCGTGACTGACGATGGCGTGCTGCGGATCGAGGTGGTCTTCGAGAGCGACGAAGACGGCTGGGTAATTGCGACTTGCCCGACGCTGCCGGGGTGTCACATCCAGGGACGGAACAGGGCCGAGGCACTGGCGAACATCCGCGAGGCCGTCGAGGGCTATCTAGCAAGCAAGATCGCCCACGGCGACGCGCCACCTTATTCGTCTAGGTTTGAACTCGTGGAAGGGCTCGATTAGCAACGCGCCTTCCTGTATTCAATCCCGTGCAGCCTGTCCATTCTCGTTCGAGCCGCGCGGTTTGGCGTCCGGCGGATTCCAGCAAGGCCGCCCTTCGACAAGCTCAGGGCGAGTCGGAAAGGTATTTGCGGGCAAGCGCCTCGTAGCGCGGGTCGTTGCGTTGCGCTGGGCGGAAACGTCCGCGCCAGCGCGTGGCGAACGAGGGGGCGTCGTCCGTGACGGCCTCCCTAAGGGCTGCCTCGATAAGCGACGAGAGCGACACGCCCCGCGAGCGTGCATAGGCCTCGGCCCTGGCAAGCAGGGCGTCGTCCACTGTGATGGTGAGTGCCTTCTTCATCGGCGTTCGGCGGGTGCGTCGATTGCCAGCGTGCCCGCGCCACCAGTGTAGGCATGTCTTGGCGGGGCCGCGTCTGCGGCGCGGCGGCCCCGGCGCTACGGGCATCGATGTCAGCGGCTGCCAGGGGCGTCAGAAGACGGACTCCTCGCGCCGACTAGCTGCACGTATCCCTTCGCTTCCGCGCCACTGCATGCGTCGCCGTCGCTGAGCCGTGAACTGGTCCCGGGGAACCGCTTGACGCTCTGAGTCCGGCACCTTACGATAGTATCGACGGTATCGGTATCGATATCAGAATCGCCCAGGGGGGTGTTGACGTGGACTTTCAGATCAGAGGTGCGTGGTACGCGATCGAGCCCGATGACGTGATGACCGCTACGCGGCGAGTTCAGCCGAGGGCGACTGACGGGAGGAACAAGTACTTCGTCACGCTGCACGGGCGGGAGTACCCGATCAAGCAGGTCCTTCAGTTGGTCACCGGCCTGGCGTCACCCGTGTTCACGGCGCAGTACGCCTACCGAATTCTCAGCAGGTTGGGTTTTGAAATCTCAGAGCGTCCAGATCAAGAAGTCTACGGTGGCCCGCTAAGTGCGCCGAAAACGAGAATCGACGGCGGGGAACGTTCGCCGGAAGCGACCATCGTCGTGGACGCGGGCGACGACGCCCTGCAAGTCCTGAAACTACTGGTCGTAATCGAGACCGACGAGGACGGCTGGGAGGTGGCGAGCTGCCCGACGCTCCCAGGCTGTCATAGTCAGGGGCGGACCAGGGACGAGGCGCTCGCGAACATTCGCGAAGCCATCCGGGGGTATCTGGCGAGCATGCGGGAGCACGGTGATCCGATACCGTCCTCGTCTACTTTCCAGGTTCTTGAAGTGCCCGTGTAGTGGCGCGTCTTCCCGTTGTCTCAGGCGACGAGTTCGTCAGGGCGGTCGCCAGAATCGGGTACGTCTGGGACCGAACACAGGGCAGCCACATGATTCTGCTGGGGCCTGCGCGCCGCAGGCTCTCAGTCCCCAGGCATAAGGAACTGGGTCGAGGCCTCCTGAGAGCGCTGATCCGCGACACCGGCCTGACCAGGGAGGAGTTTATGCGGTTGCTCCGCTGATACTCCCTGTAGAAACCGCCCTGGGCCTAATCCACGGCTGCCGCGCCTACCCCACCTCGACCGCACTAGCCTCGCCGGTGTGGGTGACGCGGATGATGTTGTCGATGTGGCGTTCGAAGGTGTCGTCGTGGGAGATGACGACGAGCTGGCTGAAGCCGCGGACGGCGAGGATTTGCTGGGCCAGGTTTTCGCGGCGTTCCGCGTCCAGGTGCTGGGTGGGCTCGTCGAAGAAGGCGATGTCGAGGTTCAGCAGGTCGCGGAGCAGGGCCAAGCGCACGGCCAGGGCGGCGGCCATTTGTTCGCCGCCGGAGAGCTGGCCGAAGCGACGTTCCAGGCCGCCGCGGCCGAGCACGATGTCGTAGTCGGCCGCCCAGCGCAGGCGTCCGCCAGGCGCGCCCATGATGTCGCTGTAAATCTCGTCGGCGGTGTCGGACACGCTGGCCAGCAGCACCTCGGTCACGTGGGGACCGGCGTCGCGCAGCAGGCCGCGGATGAACTCAGCGCGGTCTTCCAGGCGGGTGACCCGGGCAATCCCGTCCTGCGCGGCTTGCAGGTCCACGCGCACCTGGCGCAGTGCCTCCACGTCGCTCGTCAGCCGCTTCTCGTCAACTCGCATGCGGACGATTCGTTCGGCCAGTTGGCGGGCGAGACCCAGGGCGGCGTCGCGGGACTGGCGGGCTTCCGCCAGCGCCTCCGGATCGAATCGGGCACGAGCTTCTTTCAGGTCGGCCAGCGCGTTGGACACGGCGACTTCGGCGGCGGTGGCGGCCTGACGCGCAGTGTCGAGCTCGGCGGTTCGCGCCTGCAGTTGCCCGGCCACGACCTCGTGCTTGAGGAACTGGGTATGCGCGTTGGAGTTCGCCTGAAGGGTGGAGCGCGCTTCGGCTAGCGCGTTGAGGTCGTCGCGCAGGGATGCCAGTTCCGCGTCGACGGCCGTTAGCGCCGCGGCAGCGGCCTCAGCCCGGCGTTCGGCCACCGCCAGCAGTTCGGCGCCCGTCGTCTTGGCGGCCGCGTCCTCGGTTGACGCCAGTTGGGTCAGGGCATCGGCGGCGCGTCGGGCCGACTGGACCAACGCGCCCTGTGCACTCCGTGCCTGCCGTTTGCCGTTCGCCAGAACCGCCAAATCGGCGGCGTTGCGCGTTTCCAGTGCGTCCAGGAGGGCGGTGGCCGAAGCAATGTCGGCATCGGCGCTGTCGAGGCGCTCGCTCAGGCCCGCCAGCCGCTCGCGGACCACGTCGGCCTTGCGGGACTCGGACTCGGCCTGTTCGGCCTCTGACACTGCGCGCTCGTTGTCCGCGATGGCCGCCCGGAGTTCGGCCAGCCGGTTCTCGCGTTCGACCGCCTGACGCCGAAATACCCCAGCCACATCCGGGATGGCGTCCAGGTTGCGGCAGACATCCATGAAAAACGGGCAGGTGCGGGTGTCGGTGAGCAGACGCTGGGCGTGGCGGTCGGCCTCCAGCAAGGCCTCAACGGTCGCGCGTTCCTGACGCCGCTTGTCGAGCAGCGTCCGACGGTCGGACAGTTCCACGGCTACCGCGGCGCGCGCTTCCAGCGGTTTCAACTGGCGGCGACCCTGGTCGTAGGTCTGAATGACCGACTCGCGTTCGCGCATCCAGCGGATGTGCAGCGCACGGGTGTCTTCGAGGGCCTGGCGCAAGGAGGTGCGAGCGCCCGCATCTCGCGCCTTCGCCTTGTCGACCGCGTGCCGGAAGGCCGCGCGCACCTGCTGGAACCGCGCTTCGAGATCGCCTTCGAATTCGGCCACGGCCGGTGTCACGGCCCGCGGTCCGACCTCGCGTCGGGCCTCCGACACGTCGTCTCGCGTGCGGTCCAGCAGGGCGGCCAGGCCGGCGCGCTCCAGGTTCAGATTCTGCGCCCGGCGTTCGACGGGCTGGAGCTCGACAACGCGCGCCTGGGCTGCCTGGTAGGCCAGATGCGCCTCGCGGGTTTTCTCCAGCACATCCGCGGCACGCCGACTTTCCTGCACCGCCGCCGAGGCGCGTTTCGCCTGGTCCGCCGCCTGCTGACGGCGCTCCATTGCGGCTGCATACGCCCGTTCGGACGTTTCAAAGGCCGTGCGCTCGGCGTCGCGCGCCGCAAGGTTGGCGTTGGCTGTCTCAAGTGCCGTCGTCGCCTTCGCCTCGGCGGCGCGGGTTTGTTCCAGTGCCTGCTGCGCCGCGGACAGGCGCGACCGGAGTTCCGGCTCGGCGGCCAGCCGGCCTTCGAGATGCGAGGCCTTCACCTGCAGCGCGTGCCGCGCCTGGGCGTAGTGCTGGGTCAGTGGGCGCAACCGCTCCACGGCCACCTGGAACTCCGCGGTGCGCAGGATGGGGTCGAAGCGCGCCTGACGTAGGCGGGGCGAGTCCAGGAAATCCGCCGTCAGGCGACCCTGGGGCACGCCCACCACGTGTTCGAACACGTCGGCCGGACTACTCAACCCTTCCACGCCCAACTGGCCCGCCAGCCAGGCCTCGAGTTCAACGGCCGGCTGGTCGATGGCGCGATTCAGCTCGACGTCATAGAGGGAGACGGTGGTCGTGGCGTTTTCGGCCAGGACGCCCGTGGCTCGCGAGCGAGCGCGCCGCATGGTGCGTTCCACGCGGTACACGCGGCCGTCGCGCGGCGAAGTGAACTCCACCTGGACCAGCGCTTCCGTCGTGCGATGCCGCATGAAGCGCACCTGCGGCCGGTGCGGCATGTAGCCGAAAAGGCCGTAGCCAATGGCTTCCAGCAGGGTCGTCTTGCCGGCGCCGTTGGGTCCGACGACGGCCGTGAGCCCCGGCTGGAACCTGACTTCCGCCTCCACAAAGCTCTTGACGTTGCGCAGCGCGACCGCGTGGACGAACACGTCAGCCGAGCCGCCGTTCCAGGGTCTGGGCCAGGACTTCCGGCGACTGCCCTTCCAGGGCTCCAACTTTCAGGTCCAGCGCGGCGGCGGTGAGGGCCTCGGCTTCGCCGGCGTGAGGCGAGTCCTCGATCAGCCGCCGCAGCACCTCGCGCTCGATGGCGCGCACGTTGGTTCCGTACTCGGCGGCGGCGATCCGACGCCGGTCGCCCGCCAGTTGCAGGGTCACGCGCACGTGCAGCGGCTGGAACGACTCGCGCACGATCTGGGCCAGGCGCTCGCTGTCGAGGTGGATGCGCTCGAACCGCAGGCGGCCCGATAGCCGCAGGTCAACCACCGGCGGTTCGCTGAACGTCTCGACGCCGGCCGCCACGGCAGCTTGGACGTGCGCGCACAGATCGTCGAAGTCGGTGTCCTCGCTGACCTCGACGCGCAGTCGCCGGAACGGACGCCGCGCGACCACGTCGTCACGGAAACGCGCGTCGATCTCCGCCGGGCGGCCCGGTTGAAGGCGTACGTCGTAAAGGCCGCGCGCCCGCCCCACACTCTCGCCCGGCTCGCCGATCAGACCTTCCAGGATGTTGTGCGCTTCCAGCGCGCCGGGGTTGAAGATCCAGGGGTTGCGCGCAGGCAGGCTGTAGGCGTAGTGCACGTGCCCCAGCGCCAGGTAGTCGGTAAAGGTCTGGACCGGCGCCAGCTCCTGTAGGGTCACTCCGCCCACGCCCAGGTGGACGGCTTCGTCCACGCCCGTGTGCAGCAAGCCCAGCACGGCGCGTTGACCGCTGGACGGCGCGGCGGCCAGCGAGGCGGCGATTTCCGGCAGGTGCGCCGCCAGCCGGGCGCCCAGGTACTCCACGCCGTAGACGCGGGCGGCGCCGACATCGGTGTAGGCGCCAAAGCCGCGCTCGCTGGTCCAGGGATCGGCCTGCAACTCGCCCGTGAGCGGGTCGAACTGCCGCAGCAGTCGCAGCCGCCCGTGACGGCTCAGCTGCCAGAGCCAGGAACGCTCGCCGCGCCGGAACCAGCGTTCGTGGTTGCCCTCGTTGGCCACGACCGGGATATCGGCTCGCGCCAGCCGCTCCAACGCGATGTCGGCGGCGGCGTAGGTGGACGGCTCGATCGACTTGGAGTCGAAGAGGTCGCCCGCGATGATCACGAAGTCCGGCGCGGCCCGCAGGCAATAGTCAATCGCCCCTTCGAACGCGCGCGTAAAGTCCGCGGCCCGCTCGGACAACCCGTACTGGCGGAAGCCCAGGTGGACGTCCGCAAGATGTACGAAGCGGATTGGAGCGTGGCTCATGGCCGGCAGTCGTGGACTCGGGTGGGGGCGGTACTTATACCATACAAAAAGCGAACGTCCTGGCACGCGTATGCTCGCGTCGTCCGTGTCCCAGGACCGATCCCATGCAATTGATGCTGCGCTACCAGGCCATGCACAGCACCGGCCCCGCCGACAACGTGGAAGTGAACATCGTGCCGACAGAACTGCGGGCCGACCTGGACCCGGCGGAAACGGCCCTGGTCCTGGTGGACACCTGGGGCGAACATCCGATCGAGTCCCATCGCGCGCGCACCAGCGAGATCACGGTGCAGCGTATCCGGCCGGTGCTGGACGCGGCGCGGGCGGCGGGAATCGTCCCCATCTATGCGCCGTCTCCTCCAATCGCCGCCACCTATCCGCGGTGGACGCGCTGGGCCGGCGTGGAGGAGCTGCACCCCTCGCCGGAGCCCGACACCGGCTGGCCGCCGCCGGCCTATCGCGCCCTGATCGAACCGTACGACTCGCTCCGGCGCGCGCCGGGCGAACTGCCGCCGGACAGCGCCGGCAAGCCGCCGGAGCGCTGGCACCGGTTCCGCACGATTCATCAGGCCGTGGCGCCGGAGCCTGACGACATCGTGATCGCCACCGGCGATCAGCTGCAGCGGGCGCTCCACGATCTGGGCCTTGTGCACCTGATCTACGTCGGGTTCGCCACGAACATCTGCGTGCGGTTCCGGGACTACGGAATGCAGGCGATGCGCGACCGCGGCTATGCGCCGATCCTGCTGCGCGACTGCACCAGCGGGATCGAGACCCGCGAGACCTACGACGGCCTGCAGATCACTAGCGCGGTGCTGCACGACCTGGAGCGCTGGTTCTTCACGGCCGACTCGCGGGACTTCATCGCCGCCTGCGGAACCGTCTGACCCTTAGCTCCCGGGTCGCATTTTCGGCCCGCGCCGTTTAAGTGATCGGCGACTAAAACGGGAGACCTGAGTCCTCGCGCTCGCAGGTGATCCGCCGCTCGCTGGGGTATTCGCCGTCGATCAGCACGCGATGCACATGGTCCTTCACGCAGGTGTTGTTGGGGTACACGATGTGCGTGGCGTGGGAGGTTTCCAGCAGATAGCCGTTGGTGAGCTGCTCTCTGATCAGCTCTTCCGATTCGATGAACGGCGTGAAGGGGTCGCCGTGGTTGCCAACGACCAGGATCGGCACGCCGCCGCCGTCGAGCGGCCCCTCAAGAGGATCGGGCGCGAACTGGTCGTAGAACGGGCAGGCGGAGAACAGCGGGCGGCCGAGCAGCGCCAGCAGGGGGAGTTCCTCGTCCAGGGCGGCATCAAAGGCATCGCCGTCAGCCAGCCGAGTCGCGCGGTCCTGCTCCGGATGCAGCGTCCAATCGTCCAGGCAACCGACGTGTTCCGGCATCCGGGCCGCGCGAGGGCCGCCGTCTTCCCACTGGAACGTGGTGAACTGGAGCAGAATCGACGGGTCGTCGAGCTCGTTGAGTCGAAACAAACCCTGCCACAGGATCGGCCATAGAAACTCGGCGTACAGGGGCGAGATCACCGCAAAGGCCGCCGCATCGGGATGATTGCCCGCGGCGGCATTGACCAAGTGCAGCTTCTCGGTGGCCTGCCGGTAGTAGCCGACCGGGTCGCCGTCGTTGTAGATCGGGCATTCGGGACTGTCGCAGGCCGTCAACGCCTTCTCGAGCAGGTTTTCGATCGGCGCGGTTTCTTCAATCGCGTCGGCTATGCGCGCCTCTTGGTTTGCCTCCGCATCGACCGGGTTATCCGCGCCGTCAATGACCATGGCCCGGACCGACTCGGGGAAGAGCGTGGCGTACCAGACTC
The DNA here is from genome assembly GCA_965263175.1 of Chloroflexota bacterium. Lineage (GTDB taxonomy): Bacteria > Chloroflexota > UBA11872 > UBA11872 > UBA11872 > UBA11872. The sequence continues at coordinate 209,096 of OZ253587.1, read as the reverse complement.
CCACCGCGGAGCCGTAGGAGTAGCCCAGGTACGAGACCTGCTCCACGCCCAGGGCCTTGCGAATCTCGTCCATGTCCCTGGCGACGTAGGCGGTGTGCAGCAGGCCGCCGACGGGCCCCATGGACTCGATGCAGAGGTTGGCCGCCGCTTCGCCGGCCGCGATTTCCGCCGGCGTGTCGATCGGCGAGTCGATGGTGCGGCGCAGGTCGAGCTGCTCGCCAAGGTCGCCGCAGGCGAATTTCGGCTCTGACGCCCCGACGCCGCGGGGATCGAATCCGACGATGTCGAAGCGTTCGACCAGTTCGACGGCGAACGGGGAAAAGCGTGACCTGATGGCTTCGACCAGTTCCAGCCCGCTCCCGCCGGGACCGCCGGGATTGACCAGCAGATAGCCGATCCGCTCGTCCGGCTCGGTGGCGCGGTGCACGTTGACCGCAATGTTGAGGCTGCCGGCTTCGGGGTCCCGGTAGTCCGCCGGGACTTCCACGACGGCGCACTCAAACCGGGGGCTGGACTCGCACGTGCTCCAGACGATGCCCTGGTTTGCTGGAATAGCCTCCGGCGTCGGCGTGGGGGTTGGGGTGGCCGTGGGATCTGGTGTCGGCGTGGCGGTTGGGTCAGGTGTGGCCGTTGGCGTGGGATCCGGTGTCGGCGTGGGCGGCGGGGTCGGAGTTGCTGTTGGCGTTGGCGTGCTGGGCGCCTGCGTCGGTGGCGCCGTGCTGGTCGTTTCGGTGGCCGCCATCGGGGTAGCGGCCGGCGCGGACGCGGAATCGCCGCACGCCAGACCCGCGATGACGGCCAGGGTCAGGGCGCCCACGGCGGCGGCCTGCTTGAGTGCCCTACCAGAAGCTGTCACAGCGTTCCCTTCTGATCCGCCCCAGCCAGAGGTGCTGTTGGACGCGTCGCCGAATCAGGCAGTCGAATTGAGGCCTGACATACGCGCCGGAGTCCAGGACCGCGGCAGTTTCGAGCGGCGCCGCTGCCCTCCCTTACGGTAGTGCGGTCGGAGGCGTCGGTTTGTGAGATGTCGAACCGACGACGACGGCGGCGCAAGCGCTCGCCGCGTCTCAGGCCCCGCTGACGAATTCGCGCTCCAGTTCACCGTAGGCGGGCACGCCGATGATGTCCTTGAACTCTTCCAGGCCCGCCATTGGTCCGGCGGTGGTGGTGGTGCCGTCGGCCTTGAGCGCCGCGAAGGTGCGCTGCAGGGCGGCCGTGGCCGCGAAGAGGCCGGAGAGCGGGTAGACCACCATCTTGTAGCCCAGGTCCTGCAGTTCGGCCGCCGAAAGAAAGGGCGTGACGCCGTCCTCGATCATGTTGGCGAACAGGGGCACTTCGGCGTCGAAGGCCGCGCGGACGGCGCGCAGTTCGTCGAGGGAGCGCGGCGCTTCGATGAAGACCACGTCGGCGCCGGCCTCCACGTTGGCGTGGCTGCGGGCAATGATGACCAGGTCGTCGTCGCCCCGAGCATGAACCGCCGCGCGCAGCTTCTGCACGTGGTCCCCGGCGGGTACCACCCGCTTGCCCTCCAGGTGGCCGCAGCGCTTCGGCCACTCCTGATCCTCCAGGATGATTCCGGCAATTCCGGCCTGCACGCACTCGCGCACGGTGCGGATGACGTTGATGGGGTTGCCGTAGCCAGTATCCATGTCGGCCACCAGCGGAATGTCCACGGTGTGCGCAATGCGGCGGGCGCGGTCCAGCGTCTCGGTCTGCGTCAGCAGGCCGATGTCCGGCTCGCCCAGGGTGCTGGCGGCCAGCCCGAAGCCGGTGGTGAAGAACTGGCGAAAGCCGGCCTGCTCGATCAGCTTGGCCGACAGCGCGTCGTACGCGCCCGGCAGCACGATGATCTCGTCGCCAGCCAGCCGCCGGCGAAGGATGGTCGATTTGGTCATGGAGTTCGGTCCAAGGATTCCACGTCGCCGCGATTGTGCCCAAAGGGCAGTGGCCACTGCTCGCCCCGGTTGCCGCCGTGGGGTGGACTGCGTGAGCATGGCGCGGTCGTGGGGAGGAGGGTGGGTCGATGGCAGCTAAGTACCGCGTCGCGATAATCGGGACCGGCCGCATGGGCGGGCTGATTGAGGACGAGATTCCGCCGGGCGATCCCAACAAGCCCTACGGGCACTTTCCGGCCTACCAGTACATCGACGAGACCGAGGTGGTGGCCGTGGCCAACCGCGGCGCCGAGCGCCTGCAGCGCTTCAGCGAACGGTTCGGGATCACCAACACCTACCTCGACTACCGGGAGATGATCGACCGAGAGCAGCCCGACATCGTCAGCGTGACCACGCCGTCGTTCGCACGGGCCGAGCCGCTGATCTACGCCGCCGAGCACGGCGTGCGGGCGATCTACAGCGAGAAGGGGCTATGCGCCTCGCTGTCGGAGGCGGACCGGATTCGCGAGGCGGTCACGAGCAACGGGGTGGCCTTCAACTGGGGCGCCATGCGCCGGCACAGCATGGGCTTTCGGGCGCTGGCGGAGGCTATCGCCGCCGGCGAGATCGGCGAACCCGAGGCCGTGCTGATGCTCACCTACACCGACCTCATCAAACACCACCCGCACACGCTGGACCTGGTCTCGATGCTGCTGGGCGACCCGCAGCCGCGGTGGGTGAGCGGTCGGCTGATCGAGGCGGGCGACCCGTTCGACCCCGAGCCGCGGCGCGCGCCGCCGGAGTTCGACGCCGCCAACAACCGCTACCTGCCCTCGCCCGGCTTCGAGGTCGCGGACCCGTACGTGGGGCACTTCCAGGTGGGTTACGCCAACGGGGCCGTGGGCTACTTCATCCCGCACCGCGGATTCCTGGACGTGCAAGTGCTGGGCAGCGAAGGCCGGGCGTACGCGCTGGACAACGGCAAATCGTTCGAAGTCCGCCACAGCCTCGGCTCGAACGCCGCCGGCGCCACCACGCGCCGGATCTACCCGCTCGGCGAACCGCCCACCGTCAACACCATCCGTGACCTGATCCACTCGCTGGAAACCGGCCAGCCGACCCGCGGCAACATCGACGTGACCATGCAGTCGGTGGAAGCCCAGTTCGCCATCGCCCACTCCCACCTGGCCGGCGGCGCGCGCGTGGACGTGCCGGTGGCGGACCGGAGTCTGTATATCCCGGGGGGCTAATCCGCCTGGCGGCGCTCCTGGACGGAGCGTAATGGCATGCTGCCATCAGTGGTTCCTCGGATCCTGAAGGCATGCTGCGCACGCAAGTCCAACTGGACGAGCATCTGTATGAATTGACCAAGCAACGCGCCTTTGCGGTGGGCACGTCCATGGCGGCGGTCGTCCGCGAAGCCCTGGCGCGGTACGTGGCCGCGCCCGCCAAGCGGCCGGCGTCGCAGCGCAGCTATTCCTTCATCGGCTCGGGCCGGTCGCAGCCCGGCGGTCCGCAGCCCCTGTCGGAGCGTCATGACGACGCGCTGGCCGAGGACTTTGGCGGCTGATCTTTTTGACACGTCCGCCGCGCTGGCCCTGGCTTTCGTCAACGACCTGCGCTGAGGGACGCCGATCGGAGCTTCCGTCCCGCGCCCGATTGCCGACGCGAGCATTCTCCGCCGCCACATACAGGCGGGCTGGCGGAGTTCAGGTCTAGCCGGAGCGTTCGAGCAGTTCGATCTCGTAGCCGTCGGGGTCGTCGATGAAGGCCATCTTGCGTCCGGCGGGGAAGGTTGCGCGCCAGTCGTCGGGCCAGATTTCCAGGCCCTTTCCTTCCAATTCGTCGCAGAAAGCGATCAGGTCGGGAACGCCGATGGCGAAGTGCATCAGGTCCTCGGGCACGTTGAGCTTGTAGTCCGCGGACCAGGTGAGCTCGATGGTGTGCTCGTTGCCCGGCAGTTCCAGGTGGACGATCTGGTTGCCGTGGGGCGAGCGGTCGGAGCGGCTGATGAGCTTGAAGCCCAGATGGTCTTCATAGAAACGGATGGAGCGGTCAAGGTCGCTGACGCGGATTCGGGTGTGCAGCAGTTGGTACATGGAGCCTCGGACGTGCGGTTGGCGCGTCATCGTCGCACGTCCGACCGCCGTTCAGTCGGCGCACCCCAGGCGCAAGGCCGGGCCCTGCCCGGTCAGGACTCCTTAGCGAACGGGTTGGCCCAGAGCGGAACGATGGGCCGGCCGCGCCAGCGGGCCAGCGCGATGTAGAGCGCCGGACCTCCGATTGCAACCAGCCAGGGAATCACGTGCTGGAACCAGACGCTGGGCGTCAGGTACTCGTGCAGCAGCTTGTCGTCCACGATCAGCACCACGGCGATACGGAAGATGAGCGCGCTGCCGATGTAGATGATGAGCGGCACCTTGTCGGTGGCCAGGGCGATCAGGCCGGCCCCCACGAAGAGCAACGGAATCGAAAGGGCCAGCCCGAACACCAACAGGGCGATGTTGCCGTGGGCCGCGCCGGCCACGGTCAGCACGTTATCGAGGCTCATCACCACGTCGGCCAGGATGATCAGGCGGATGGCCTGCGCGAACGTGGTCGCGGACGCTTGGAAGTCCTCGCCTTCCGGCTTGAGCAGACGCCAGGCGACCCAAAACAAGGCGAGCCCGCCAACCATCGAAATGATCGGCAGCACCAGAAGCAAGGTGGCGATGGAGGCCAGCGCGATGCGCAACACCACGGCGCCGCCGGCCCCGATGATGATGGCCCAGCGCCGCTGAGGTCCGTGCAGCCGGCTGGCGACCACCCCGATAACCACGGCGTTGTCGCCGCTGAGAATCAGGTCGAAGAGGATGATCTGACCGAGGGCGGCCGGGTCGGCCAGGATGTCCTGGATGATCTGCCCGAGGTCCATCAGGCCGGCCTCGTCTGCTTGTGTTGCAACAGAGCCTCGCGCGGTTTTGGGGAGCCGGGCCACGACCGCCGGCCGGCACAACGCGCGGCTAGTTTACGTGCATGGTCCCGACCGTTAGTCCAGGGACAGCGCCGCGCGGGTCACGCGGCGCTGCCTACCGAAGCGGGACCCGGCTGGCGCGTAGCTCGTGGGCGCCCTTCGCCGTGGACGTCTCGTAAACGTAGAAGAGGCTGTCGCCCAGCACCGCGTAGTCCATATAACGCAGGCAGCGGGTGCCGGCGTGGCCTTCGAGCAGCGGGCCGTCCGCGGAGTAGCGCACGGTGGCGCTGAGGTCCTGCGAGAAGACCATGCCGGTGCGGTCTTCGTACACGTCGCCAGCCGTGGTGCGGCCGTCGTAGTAGATCAGGAAGCCGGCGTCGGTGGGCATGATGGTGCTGACGCGGGTCACGTTGGCGTCCCATCCGTCGCCGGGCGTGACGATGTCGCGTTCGAAGCCAAAGCGGCGGCCGTCGGCCGAAACCCAGAGGCCCGTGGGGTGGTCCACCAGCCCGGTCGTGAACACATTGCCGGTTCCGTGAAGCTGCTCTGGCGTTGCGCCTTGCGCCACCCGGTCGCGCGGGCCGTAGCCGGCGAAGAGGTAGAACAGTCCGTCCAGCAGCAGCACCACCGGGTCTTTCACACCTTCGGAGAAGGTGTTGGCGGCATCCAGCACCGGGGTGCGGCGCGCCGGATCCAGCGCGCTGAGTTCGTCGGCCTCCAGCAGGTCGATGCGCCAGCGGCGGTCGGCCGGGTCGAGGTAGCTGACGTAGTAGCGCCAGGCGCCGTCGGGGACGCGCACCAGGGCGCAGCGCTCGATCGACTCGCTGTCGAACTGCTCCGCCGTGCAGGCCCACACGGGTTCCGGCGGCGCCCCGCCGCGTAGGACATAGATTTCAGACTTCCAGCCGCGGCCCTCATCCAGCGGCCGCCGCCAACGTACGCTCAGGTACAGCGTCTCGCCGTCCAGCCACAGGGCCGGCGCGCCCACCCAGTAGCCGGGCGCGTCGACTTCCGGCCGTAGGAGCGTGACGCCCTCGGCCGAATCGAAGAGGGGAACCCCGCCAATTGGCGCGCGCGGCGGCATGGGCAGTCCAGGGAGAAGGCGTGGGCGGGCAGTCTCCCACAGGTCCGCAGGGCACTCGACAGGACTGGGCGCCGCGGCCATAGTTTTACAAGACAGCCCCCACACGAGCTCACCATGGAGTACCTGCCACTAGGTCGCACGACGACGCAAATCCCGAAGATTGGCTTTGGCGCCTGGCAGTACCAGGGCGGCGGGGGCGTGCTGCGCCGCGCGCATGAACTGGGCGCGGCTTTCGTGGACACGGCCGAGGCGTACGGTACGGAGGCCCAGGTCGCGCGCGACATCGGCGACCTGCGCGACGAGTACTTCATCGCCACCAAGGTCTCGCCCGCCAACCTGGCCTATGACGACGTGCTGTCCCACGCCGCGGCCAGCCTGGAGCGGCTGGGGACGGACCGGATCGACCTGTACCAGGTGCATCACCCCAACCCCGACATCGCCATCCCGGAGACGATGCGAGCGATGCGCCACCTGGTCTCAGAGGGCCGCGTGTGCTTTGTGGGCGTCAGCAACTACTCGGTTGACGAGATGAAGGAAGCGCAGGACGCGCTGGGCGATACGCCGCTGGTGGCCAACCAGGTGCGCTACAGCCTGGCCGCCCGCCAGATCGAGGACGACGTGCTGCCGTACTGCCAGGAACACGGCGTGACGGTGATCGCCTTCAGTCCGCTGGTGAAGGGGAGCTTCGGCGACCCCGCCCTGGAGCGGCTGGCCGAGGTGGCGGCGGAGGTGGGCAAGACACCGGCGCAGGTGCTGCTGAACTGGGTGATTGATCGGCCGGGGGTCATGGCGATCCCCAAGACCGACCGGGTGGAGCGGGTGGACGAGGCCGTGGGGGCGGTGGGCTGGTCGCTTACTTCGGCCCAGCGCCGGGCGCTGACCGGGAGCTAGCGACCGCGGCAGCCAATTGGGCTCGCTCGGCCGCGTCGAGCACCCGCGCCGCTCCGGGCGGCAGCTTGCCCAGACGCACGGTGGCGATTCGGAGGCGCCGCAGCTTTGCAACCTCGGCTCCAACGGCCGCGAACATGCGGCGGATCTGGTGATTGCGTCCTTCGCGCAGCACGAGGCGCAGCGTCGCGCCGCCGCTGTGTTGGCGCATGCGCCGCACTACAGCTCGGGCCGGGCGCGGGTCGCCGATGGACACGCCCCGAGCGAATTGCTGGCTCAGGTCGCGCGGCAGGCTGCCGCGCACTTCCACCGCGTATTCGCGCTCGTGCCCGTACCGCGGGTGCAGCAGGCGCTCGGCCAGCTCGCCATCATTGGTTAGGAGCACCAGCCCGTCGGAAGGCGCGTCCAGCCGTCCGACCGGATAGAGCCGCACGGCCCGCAGGTCGGCCGGCAGCAGGTCCAGCACCGTGCGCCGCCCGTGGGGATCGCGCGCGGTGGTGAGGACACCAGCCGGCTTGTGCAGGGCCACCACAAGGCGCTGAACGGGCGCCGTGCCGACCAGCCGGCCGTCCAGCCGCACGTCCACGCGCGACGGGTCGATCCGCTGGCCGAGCGTGTTCACGACTTCGCCGTCGACCTCGACGCGGCCGGCGACGATGGCCGCCTCCATCGCGCGGCGCGATCCGGCGCCGGCGCGCGCCAGGAATACATGCAGGCGCACGGTCTCGGGTTGGCTCGCCGAACGGCCGTCCGGCCCGGCGCGTCCAGTCCTTTTGGCCGATTCGGCGTGCCTAAAATTACGGCCTTGGGGCGATGGCGGCGGGGCGCTCACGGCGTACCGTGACCTTGTACGTCACACACGACCACGGAAAGGCCCTGTCGTGGAACAGCGGCTGGCCCGCAGCCACACCGACCGCACGCTCATGGGCGTGGCCGGCGGGATGGCGGAGCACTTCGACATCAACCCGGTTATCATCCGGCTGCTCTGGGTCCTGGCGCCATCTTCTCCGGCGGCCTGCTCCTCATCGTCTACGTCGTCATGGCGATCATCATGCCGTCACCGCGGACGACGTGGATGAGGACGAGGACCACGACCTGAGCGAGCAGGCAGCGGACGGCCAAGCCGAAGCCAACGCCGACGGCGGCCCGGTCACGCGCTTCAAGACGAGCGCGCGGCGGCGCGGCCGGGGCCGGAGCGCGTTCGTGATTGGCACGGGCCTGATCCTCATCGGCGGGCTGGCGCTGATCAGCCAGTTTGGCTGGATCAGCTTCTGGCAGTTCTGGCCCCTTATTCTCATCGGGACCGGCGGCGCGCTGATCCTGAGCCGCTGGCGTTAGGAGGACCACGATGACTCGTATCGACGCTCAGGCCGCCCCTACACCCGCGCGCCGGCGCTTCCGGCGCCGGCGCGGGAACGGGGCGCTGGTGGGCGGCGCGGCCGTCGTCCTCGTCGGCGTGGTGCTGATCTTCACCACGCTCACCAACGTCGGGAGGCCGCGATGAAGGAGCGAGTCCGTCGGCAAGGTTTCGGTCTGGCCGGCAGCCTGATTCTCGTTGGCGTCTTCGTGCTCCTCTGGAATTTCGAGGTTCTGCCCAACGGCTTCTGGGCGGAATTCTTTCTCTTGTGGCCTGCGTTAGTGGTGGCCATGGGCGCCAACATGCTGCTCTCACGCTACCGCATCTGGGCCGGCTCGCTGGCAGCCGTGGCCGTCGTGGGCGGCGCCCTGGGGGCGGCGTGGAGCCTGGCCGACAGCAATGACCGATCAGTGGCCCTGTCGATCACCCACGAATCAATCTCCGTGCCGCTGGAGGGCGTGCGGGCGTCGCGCCTGAATCTGACGGCCTCGGGCGGCGCGCTCGCACTCAGCGGCGGCGCGCCGCCCGAACGGCTGCTGGCCGGCGGGTTTGAGGGATTGGCCTTTCCGGTGACGCAATCCTCGGTCCGCATGACCCAGGCGGGCGGCCGGCGAACGATGGATATCGACCTGGAAGGCTCCTGGGGGATTCCGTTCCCGCCGCGCCGGACGATCTCCCCCGGGCGTTGGGTGCTGCGTCACGCCAGCGGCATCCCGACCGATATCAAGATCGAAGGGGGCGCGACCTCCCTTGACCTCGACCTTAGGGAGTTGGCCGTGCAAAGCCTGACGGTCGACGCGGGGGCCGCAGACATTGATGTGGCGCTGCCCGCCACCGCCGGGCACATAGACGCCGACTTCAATGTCGGGGCCGCCAGCCTGGAGATCACGCTTCCGCCCGGCGTCGCGGCGCTGATCGCCTTCGAGGGCGGCGTGTCCAGCGTGACGATCGACGAGTCGCGGTTTCCCCGGCAAAGCGATGGCCGCTACATCTCCCCAGGCTTCGCGAGCGCCGCCAACCGCGTGGCGATCACGATCGACGCGGGCGTCAGTGACATCGTAGTTCGCTAATCCTCGTTCCCTTCCCTCCCCCAGCGGGCCGGGTCGCCGACGGCGGTCCGGCCCGTCAGGTTTCGGCGCGCAGGTCGTAGCGGAGTGCGCGTGCGCCCGTCAGGGCCAGCCGCGCCATGTGCGCCGCGCAGGGGCCGAGGGCGGGGGTCAGCCGTCGCCCTGGACCCGGCCTGCGCCGGGAACACGCGCAGGCGCAGCGACGCGACTCGATTCGCCGAGTGGCCACGCGGCCCAACACCTCTAGTCCTTTTGGCCGAGTCCACGAGCTAAAAATAGGGCCTTGGGGCGATGGCGGCGGGGCGCTCACGGCATACCGTGGCGTTGCAAGTCAGACACAACCGCGGAAAGGCCTTGTCATGGATCAGCGGCTGACCCGCAGCCACACGGACCGGATGCTAACGGGCGTGGCCGGCGGGATGGCGGAGTACTTCGACATCGATCCGGTCATCATCCGGCTGCTCTGGGTACTGGGCGCGCTCTTCACTGGCGGTCTGCTGCTCGTCGCCTACTTCGTGATGGCGATCATCATGCCGTCGCCGCCCGACGGCGAGGATGCGTACGAGGACGAAGACGAGTACGAAGACGACGAGTTAGCCGACGACGAGGCTGATGCCCAGGCCGGGGACGAATCGGACAGCCAGACCACGGACGAAAGTCAGGACGAGGCTGACGCCGAGGATGAGCCCAAGCCCGACGGCGCTACGGCCACGGCCGCGGCCGCATCGAGCACCTCCAGCCCCGACGCCCCACCGGCGGCGGCCCCGAGGCAGCGCAGGCGCGCCGGATCCCGCCGGGCGCGGCGGCGGCGAGCGGCGGCGCGGCGGCGCGGCCGGGGCGCGTTGGTTATCGGGTCCGTCCTGATCGTGATGGGCGCGCTGGCCCTGGTGGACCAGTTCAGCCTGCTCAGCTTCTGGCAGTTCTGGCCCCTCATTCTGATCGGGATCGGCGGCGCGCTGATCCTTGGCCGCATTCGCTAGGAGGCTGCGATGACAGGTAACGACACCCAGGCCGGTTCGGGCCCGGCTCGCCGCCGTCGCAGGCGGCGACGCGGCGACGGCGCATTGGTGGGCGGCGCCACGCTGATTTTGATCGGCGCCATCTTCCTGGTGGACCAGTTCGGCTGGTTCGAGTTCCGAGAGCTGTGGCCTGTGATTCTGATTGGGATCGGCCTGGTGATGATCGTCAGGTACGTCGGGCACGCCAGGGGGCCGCAATGAACGGATCAAGGACATTGACCCGGCAGCACGGCTTCGGATTCGCCGGCGGCCTGATCCTGCTCGGCGTGTTCGGGCTCCTCTGGAACCTGGAAGTGTTGCCCGACGGGTTCTGGGGCGAGTTCTGGACGCTGTGGCCGCTGCTGCTGGTGGCCGTGGGCGTAAACCTGGTGCTGTCCCGCCAGCGCGCCTGGATCGGCTCGCTGGCCGCGCTGGCGGTCGTGACGGGCTCACTGGCCGCGGCCTGGGTGTTGGCAGTGGCCGACCCCTCGCCGCCGCCAAGCCTGACAATCGGGAACAAGTCGATCTGGGTGCCGAGCGACGGTGCGCGGTCGGCGCGCCTGAACCTCACGTTGGCCGCCGGCGACCTCTCGCTCACGGGCGGCGCCCCGCCGGGCGTGCTGCTGGCCGGCGGATCCCAGGCGCCCCTGACCGAAGTGACGGACCAGCGCTTGAGCGTGAGCACCGCGGACGGCCGGCGCACGGTGGACCTGCGCCTCAACGCCGACTGGAGCTTCCAGTTCCCGCCGCGCCGCACCAGCTCGTCGCCACGCTGGGCGTTGCGTCACGCCGAGGGCATCCCGTCCGATATACGTATCGAAGGCGGAGCATCGACCTTCGATTTGGACCTGCGGGAGTTGAACGTGCAGAGCCTGAACGTCGAAGCGGGCGCCGCGGACATCAGCGTAGTGCTGCCCGCCAACGCCGGGCGTACGAGCGCTGACTTCAGCATCGGGGCGGCGGACCTGGACATCATGGTTCCGCCGGGCGTCGCGGCGCAGATCGACTTCGACGGCGGGGTGTCCAGCATGGACATCGACGAGTCGCGCTTCCCGGAGCAGGACAACGGCCAATACGTCTCGCCCGACTTCGAAAGCGCCGCCAACCGCGTGACGATCAAGATCGAAGCCGGTGTGAGCAATATCACCATTCGCTAATCCACATCCCCTCCCTCCCCAGAGACCTTTGCAAATCGCCCCGCGTCCTCGAAGGTGCGGCGGCTCTTGCTCCCTCTCCCTGTGGGTGAGGGTCTTCCGGGCAACCGCCCCCGGGTTACGCAAAGGTCTCTCCCCAGCGGGCCGGGTCGCCAAAAGCGGCCCGGCCCGTCAGGTTTCGGCGCGGATGTCGTAACGCGGGTCGTAGCGCAACTCTCGCTCACCCGCCAGGGCGCGATACGACAGCCGCGCCACATGCACCGCATACGGGCCAAGGCCGGGCGTCAACTCGGGCAACGTCACGACCGCCGGCTCAACCGTGCGCGTCACCGCGTCCAGCCGCCGGGCGGGTGTGCGTGCGTCGGGACGCTCCAGATCCGGCACGACCGCCAGGTCCAGGCTGAGCAGGGCCTCGATCTCCCCGCGCGCTGGTCGCAATCCGTCGAGCGCGAGCGGCGCCAGCCAGAGCCACAGGTCCTGCAACTCGCGGTCCACCAGGCCGTCGCGCGGATGAGCGCCTTCCACGCGGCGGGTGCCCAGTTGGATCAGCGGTCCCTGCGTGGGCCGTACGCCTAGCTCCTCCTCCAGTTCGCGCCACGGGTCGGGGTCGTCAGGCGCCAGGTGGCCGGCGCTGCTGACGTCCAGCAGCCCGCCCCAGGTGTCCTTGGTGAACCCGCGCTGCTGGAGCAGCAGGGCCGGGCCGTCCGGCTCGCCGGTCAGGACGACCCAGACGGTGCGCGTGCGGTGCCAGTGGCCCTCGCGGTGAATCTGTCCGCGAGGCAGCAGGCGCCCGGTCGCGCGGCCGTCGGGCGTGACGACCTCCAGCAATTCGCCTTGGTCGTCGTAGGTCATTCGGCGGCTACCCCTGGTTCGGGTGGGCGCTCGCGTACCATGCCGGGCAGCCCAGCCTGAGGATGGATACGCGCCCTATGCGATTCGGCTGCTGCGGACCGATCGAGAACATGCCGGCCATGCGCGCGGCCGGCTATGACTACGCCGAGCTGCGCGTGGTGGACCTCCGGCCCGACGACGACGAGACCGTCTACGCCCCGATCAAGCGCCGGATCGAGGACGCCGGTCTGCCGCCCGAGGCCCTGAACGTGTTCATCCCGCCCCACCATCCGGTGGTGGGACCGGCGCGCGACCTGGATGGTCTGCGCGCCTACGTAACCACGGCCATGGGCCGCATGCGCGACCTGGGGACCCGGCTGGTGGTGTTTGGGAGCGGCGGCGCTCGCTCCACGCCGCCGGGGTTTGACCACCACCTGGTCCCCGGACAGTTGCAGGACTTCCTGCTGCTGGCGGGCGAGATCGCCGCCAATCACGACATGGACCTGGTGATCGAACCGCTCTGGCGCGACGTGTGCGACACGATCAACACCATCGTCGAAGGCTTCGCGGCCGCCCGCCAGAGCGGGCAGCCGCGCGTGTGGACGCTGGCCGACTGGTTCCACGTCTTCCACAACGACGAGCCGCTGGAAACCCTGGCCGAAGTCGCCCCGCGCTTGCGTCACATCCACGTGCCCGTGCCTCCCATTCCCGACGCGCCGGCGCAGCCGACCGACCCGGGGTTCGACGACTTTCTGGACGCCCTGCTGGCCACAGGCTATGACCTGCGGATGAGCGTGGAGGACAACGGCAAGCGGTTCACCGACTTCCCGGCCCAGGCCGGGCTGGCGCTGGACTACCTGCGGGCGCGCGTTCCGGCGTCATGACGACCGCAGACCCGCCGGCGTACGCCTTTGACGGGTTCATTGAGGGCTTGGACGAGGCGCGCGAACCCTCGCTGGCCTTTCACCCGGGCATGGATTTCGGCGCCTGGCGGGCGGCGCTGCTTGAGCGGGTGCAGGCGCTGCTGGGCGAGCTGCCCGCGTTGACCGGGTCCGAGCCGACGATCCTGGAATCGACGGATTGCGGCGCCTACGTTCAGCACAAGCTCGTGTACGAGACCATCCCCGACGTGTTTGTCCCCGCCTGGATGCTGGTACCCGTCGGCGCGTCAGCCGGGCAGCCGGCCTCCGGAATCCTGGCGCTACACGGACACGGGGACGGCAAGGACCAGCTGGTGGCGCGCGACGACAGCCCCAACATTTACCGCAGCTTTGCCCGACGCTATGCCGAGCGCGGGCACGTGGTGCTGGCGCCGGACGCGATTGGATTCGGCGAACGCGCCGAAGGCTTCCGCCGCTACGGGCAGCGCGACGGCTGCAACGTCAACTTCATGCGAGCGCTGCTGTTCGGCATCAACCTGATGGCGCTGAACATCCAGGACGACCGGCGCGGCCTGGACCTCCTGGCCGCGCGGCCGGAGGTGGACGCCGGATGCCTGGGCTGCGCCGGGCTGTCGTTCGGCGGGACGCGCACGATGTACCTCGCCGCGCTGGACACACGGATCCGCGCGGCGGTGGTAAGCGGCTACCTCACCACATTCCAGGCCTACGCCCTGGGCCCGGGCAACTTCTGCGGGTCACAGTTCCTGCCGGGGATCTACGCCTACGCGGACGTGCCGGACCTGCACGGGCTGATCGCCCCGCGGCCGCTGCTGATCGAGGCCGGACGGATGGACCGGGGCTTCGCTATCGAGGCCTCGCGCCAGGCGCACGCGCGCCTGGCCGCGATTTACGAAGCGGCGGGCGTGCCGGAGCGACTGGAGCGCGACGAGTTCGACGGCGGGCACGAGTTTCGGGCCGCCACGTCCCTGGGTTTCATGGATCGCTGGCTGGCTGGCGCCAGCCCGGCCACGTCCTAGCGGTATCGCAAAAAAGGGGCGCTCCGTCTGGAGCGCCCCTTTTGAAAATGCTGTCCGGCTAGCCGAACTTGAGGAACTGGCCCTGGACCCAGTTGCCGTCGGTCAGCTGCCACCAGGTGACGCCGTCGACGACCTGGGTTTCGCCGGTGAGTTCCAGTTCGGACGCGCCGGGCGCCACGTAGGCCACGGCTCCGGTCGGGTCCGCCGTCGTCCGCACGTTGAGGCCGGCGGTGGGAACCACGGTGGCGCGCACGGTTTCGCCCTCGGGCGCCTGCGTGGGCTGCGGAGCTTCGGTGGCGGCCGGGGCCGGGGCCTCAGTGGCCGCAGGCGCGGCCGGCTGAGCCGGGGCCGCTCGCACACCGATCTCCAGGTACTGGGCCTGCACCCAATTGCCGTCGGTAACCTCGCGCCACTCAATGCCGTCAATCACCTCGACGACGCCCGTGAGGGCCAATTCGGTGCCGCCGGGCGCCACGTACTGCACGGTGCCGGTCGCGGTGTTGGGCGCCTCGCGCACATTCAGCCCGTCATTGGGCACCACCACGGCGATCGTCGCCACGGGCTGCGACTCACGCCGCTCAATGACCTGGGCCGGGTCCGTGGGGATCTCCAGCACCTGGCCGATGAGGACGAAGTTCTCGTCCGGCAGGTCGTTGAAGTTGACCAGATCGGACACGCTCACCCCGTAGGCCGAGGCGATGGAAAACAGCGTGTCGCCGTCCTGCACCGCGTATTCGATCGGACCTTCAGGCGTGGGCGTGGGCGTGGGCGTGGGCGCCGACGGCTCGGTGGGGGTGGGGGTAGGCGCCAGCGTGGGCGTGGGCTCTGGCACTGGCGGTTGCGTGGGCGCAACCGTGATTTGCGAAGCAACCGGCGTTCGGCCGGCCGGTGGGGTCGTCGGCAGGCCGCCAACGGCGGCCGTTGGCGACGGCGTCGCCGCTGCCGGATCCTCCTCGCCTCCGCGGGTCAATGCCATGACCAGCACCACGATCAGGACGATGGCAAGTACAGGCAGAACCAGCAGCGTGACGAACAGTCGATACTGTCGCAGGCTCCTCACCGCAGCCCCCTATTCCCGGGGCCGCCAGTCTTAGGCCGCCCCCAGGTCAACAACTGCCGGCGGTCTCGCGCCACGGAGCCTCCCCTAAACGTCTTGGGGCCCAAGAACGCGCGCTGCAGACTAGAACGTGGCCGCATTGTACACGCGTTGACCGTTAGCACGCCGTGTGCTGTGACGGCCCGGAAGTGGGAGGGTTCGCACCCGCCCGCGAACCCCCGGATCGGCGTCAATGGGCGCCTCATCCGGCCCGAAAGGTGATGGGTTCCGACGTCGTCGAGTTGCCGGCGCGATCGGTCGCGAGCGCCACCACCTCGTGCTCACCGGGTTCGCTGGACCAAGTCACCTGGTAGGGCGCGAAGCGGGCCACACCGACTGACTCGCCGTCGACCCGAAATTCCACGCTGGCCACACCGCCGGCGTCCTCGACCGCGGCGCCAAGGGGCACGGTTCCGGCGGCCGCGCCAGCTTCGGCGCCCAGGCCCACCACCTCCACCACGGGCGGCGTGTTGTCTACGACAAAGCGCCGGAAGGCGATCTCGGCGCCCCCGTCAACGGCCCGCACCGTGAGCCGCAGCGTGTAGGCCCCATCGGTCAGTTGGATGGTGTCGACGGCGCCCAGCTGTTGTTCGGCCCGGGGGACGTCCGCTGGCGAGCCGATCCGCGTCCAGGCCCCTGGTACGGGGCCGTCGCCGTAGTGCAGTTCGGATGAGCCGAATCCGCCAATGGTGGCCGTGCCGAAGATTTCCAGAATGTTGCGAATAGCCTGCCCTTCCACGGGTGCCGTGATCTGTGCCCCGCTGCCCTCGGCTGCCGCCACGGGCAGCGCGGTTCCGCCGGCGAAGACGTCGGGCGGCAGCCGGAACGGCGAGTCCTCGTCCACCCCGCGCTGCCAAGTTGCCGCTTCCGTTGGCAGGACGACGAATACTTGCTCTTCCACCTCGTCGGGCGGCGAGTCCGGGGTGGCCAGCAGTCCGGTGGGCACGTGGATGCGGAAGGGCTGATGGACCACGTCGCGCTGGGTCGGGACGGTACCGGGCGCGAACTCTTCCTGCTTCGTTTCGGGCGTGTACGGCGACGGCAAAAGGCCGGACAGCGCGTCGACGTCCTGCTCGATCACGCCTGGCGGCCGGGTCCAGTCAACGAGGTCCAACCCCGCATGCGCGCGATCCATGAACCGCTGCCAGATCGGGCCGGCGCCGCGGACCCCGGTCACGTCGTCCATCGGCGTGCCGTCGGCGTTGCCCACCCACACGCCGGTTGCCAGCTGGGGCGTGAAGCCCACGGTGAGGGCGTCGCGCGTGTTCTCGGTTGTGCCGGTCTTGACGGCGGCCGGTCGGTCGGCCAGATCCAGCAGTTCGCGGACCCGGCCAAAGCCCGGCTCGCGAGCCGCCCGGTCCGAGAGGATGGAGGTCATCAGGTAGGCGATCTCGGGCGACAAGACACGCTCCGTGAGCGGAAGGCGCCCCAGCCCAAGCGAGGATGCATCGGCTGCCAGCGAACAGCCGTCGCCAAGCTGCTCCACGATCAGCCCGCGTGCATCCCGGATGCACAGCACCGCCGCCGGTGTCACGCGACGCCCGCCGTTGGCCACGGTGGCATAGGCGCCGGTCAGTTCGAGCAAGCGCACCTCATTGGATCCCAGGGAAAGCGCCGGGCCGATGCGCGAACGGTCCGTCAGTGACGTGATCCCCAGCCGGTCCGCCACATCCAGCGTCGCGTCCAGCCCGGCGAATAACTGCGTTCGCACAGCGGGGATGTTGAACGAACTGCCGAGGGCCGTGCGCAGGCTCACGGGGCCGCGAAACTTACGGTCGTAATTGCGCGGGCGGTACGGCGCCTGGCCGGCGATTGGCACCGTGGTGGGAATGTCCAGCAGCATGGTTGCAGGGCTATAGCCCTGCTCCAGCGCACTGGCGTAGGTTAAGAGCTTGAACGCCGAGCCCGGCTGCCGCAGCGCCGTGGTTACGTTCACCTGGCCGTCGATCTCCTCGTCGTTGAAGTCCAGGCTGCCGACCATGGCCAGGATTTCCCCGGTGGCGGGACGGATGGCTACCAGCGCTCCGTTGGTGACCTCGCGCTCGGCCAGAGTCGCCACGTGGTCCCGAACCGCGGTGGCGGCCGCGGTCTGTAGGTCCAGGTCGAGGGTGGTCGTGACTTCCCAGCCTTGGCGGCTGATTTCGGGGCCGTAGCGGTCTTGGAGGTCGCGCACCACGAAGTCCAGGAAGTGGGGGGCCGGCGAGCTGGTCTCACGCGGGGGGGCGATCCGCAGGTCCTCCTCGCGCGCCGCCGCGACCGCGCCGGGCGGCGCCAGGCCGTGGCGTGCGATGGCCGCCAGCACGCGCAGTTGCTGGCGCCGGGCGGCCTGCGGGTCGACGTGCGGGTTGTGCAACGAGGGCGCGGGCAAGAGGCCGACCAGCATGGCGGCTTCGGCCAGCGTCATGTCGGCCAGATCCTTGTCGAAGTAGGCCTCGGCCGCCGCGGCCACGCCGTAGGTAAGGCCGCCGTAGTGGTTCTGGTTGAGGTAAAGCCCCAGGATCTCGTCCTTGGAAAACCTCTGGCTGATCTGCCAGGCCAGCACGGCCTCCCGCAGCTTGCGCTCGTAGGTCTCCTCGGGCGTGAGGAGCGCGTTCTTGACCAGTTGCTGCGTGATCGTGCTGGCGCCGGACACCACTGCCCCGCCGCGCCAGTTACTCCAGATCGCGCGGGCGATGGCGCGCACCTCCACGCCGGGATTGTCGTAGAAGGTGGCGTCCTCGGCGGCCACCACGGCGATCTTGACGACTTGCGGGATGTCCTCGGGCGGCACCACCCGGCGCCGGCCCTCGCCCAGCAGCTCTCCAAGCGGCCGCCCCCGGCGGTCGCGGATCGTGGTGGTCTGAAAGAGTTGCCCGCCGACCGTGGCTATCTCATCGACCGGCGGCAGATCGGTCAGGAAGGTCGCGGCCACGTTGAGGGCGATGGCCACGCCGATGCCCGTAGCCACGACGAACGCCACGAGGACAGCGCCCAGCCCGGCCAGCGCGCCCGCGGCCAGGCCCGCCCAGAGCCAGAGACGGCTGGTACGCTTTCGCGGTTTGGCGGTCAGCCGTCTACGTTTGGCCATAGCCCCGTCTCGCCGCGCGGCCGCGGTCCTTCGTGTGTCGTCCACTCAAGGCTACGCGCTGCACGGCCGCGAGTTCGCGGCCCTTCGGTGAAGCCTCGGAACCGGGAGCTTGCGTGATGGTCACACCTTCGGCCGCACACCGCCGCTGGCGGCTTGCGGCGCAGGCCCTCGGTCTGCTGGGCGTCTTCGCCATCGCCGTCCTGGCCGTCGTGTACGCCGACCTGCTGCGCGAGCGACTGCAGGGCGCCGGCTACGCGGCCGTCTTCCTCATCACCGCCGTCGGCGCCGCCACCCTGATCCTGCCGGCGCCCGCCGCCGTCAGCGTGGGCGTCTTTGCCGCGGCGCTGGACAACATCTGGGCCGTGGGGCTGGTGGCCGCCACCGGTCAGACGCTCGGCGAGCTCTCCGGCTACTACGTGGGCTGGTCCGGCAAGGGTGCCCTGGGCCGCATGAAGGGCTACGAACGGGTCAGCGGCTGGATGAACCGCTACGGCGGGCTGACCCTGTTCGTGATGGCCTTGATCCCCAACCCATTTTTTGACATCGCCGGCATGATCGCCGGCGCCACCCGCTTTGGCGTGCTGCGCTTCATGCTGGTGTCATGGCCGGGTCGGGCCGTCAAGAACATCGGCTTCGCCTGGGCCGGCGCAGCCGGCCTGCAGCTGCTGGGCTGGCTGACGGGCTAACCGTTAGTTGGCGGACCTTCGGTCGGCGGTTCGGGCGCAAACTCATCGCCCACCAGGCGCCGTTTCGCCTCGTCGTAGGCAAAGACTCCCACCGCGACGACGAGGATGAGCACGACCATCAGACCGATGGCCGCCAGGGCGCCGGTTATCAATCGCATAGGAATCAACCCTTTCACGTGAGCACGGCAGGCGTCGCGAATTGCGCCCAATTCTATGACCGCGCAGGCGTCGCGACCACGGGTAGACCGCGCGTCTGGTTACTTTGGTAACCGTGACTTCGTAACGGTGCTTTCGTTTCAGGTTCGGAACCACGCTGCCCATCTCGACGACAGCAAGGAAGCGCCGGAAACTGACTAATTCAAACTCAGGTTGGTGCAATCTGGCTTGTCACGCGTAACGTCCCCGCCGCGGCTCTTGGCCCGCTGTCTTGAAGCGGAGCCGATAGGCCGGGCCGGGCACACGGTCCACTCAGCCGTCGGGTGGCCCAAATCGTCACTAAAATAACCTCTATCGTTCCAGTTGTTCCCTTTCTTAACAGGTTTGGTGTGCTCAGCTTTGCCGACGACGGTCTGGTAGCCTCTTCGTCCCGCATCAAATGCGCGGTGCGGAGCTTGGGGATGGAATGCTGAGTCAACGGACATGGGAGGCCGCCCTCGGGGCGCTGCAAGTTGAGGTTCCAAAGGCGGACTATGCCGCCTGGTTTCGGGATGCGCGGTTCGTCCGCGCCGGCGGCCACGAGATCGTCGTAGCCGTCCCGACCGTATTCGCCAAGGAAATCGTCACGCGGCGGTACCGCGAGCTGGTCGCGCGCGCGGTGTCGAAGGCGCACGGCGGTGATGTCAACGTTACATTTGTCGTGCAGGCTGACCAACCTGCGGGCCCACCCGCATGGCTGGGGGAGCCGCCGCCGGCACCGGCGCCCGCTGCCGACCGCGCCGGGTCCCTCGGGGCGCGGCTCAACCCCCGCTACACCTTTGAGCGCTTCATGGTGGGTTCGTCGAACCGCTTACCGCACGCCGCGGCACTGCGGGTGAGCGAGCGGCCGGGTGACGTGTATAACCCGCTCTTTCTCTACAGCGGGGTCGGTCTGGGCAAGACGCATCTCCTGCACGCCATCGGCCACGCCGTGCTGGCGCGTCGTCCCGAGACCCGCATGCGGTACGTACCCTGCGAGACGTTTGTCAACGACCTGTTACACGCGATCCGCACCGAGAGCCGGGGTGACCGTCGCCGTCGCTTCCGCGAGCGCTATCGCACCGTTGACCTGCTGATGGTGGACGACGTTGAGTTCCTCTCGCGCACCGAGGCCTCGCAGGAAGAAATGTTCCACACGTTCAACGCCATCTACGAAGCCGGCGGGCAGATCGTGCTCACCAGCGACCGCCCGCCGCGCGAGATTGCACGCCTTGAAGCGCGTCTGCGCAGCCGGTTCGAGGTCGGTCTGGTCGCCGACGTTCAGGCGCCCGACCTGGACTTGCGGCGCATGATTCTGCACCAGCAGGCCGCGGCGGCCGGCGTCAGCCTGCCGGACGACATGGTTGACTATCTCGCGGACAAGATCACCCGCAACGTCCGCGAGCTGGAAGGCGCCCTGACCCGCACGCTGATCTACGCCGAGCTGCACGGGCTGCCGCTTGAGCCGGCCGCCGCCGAGAAGGCGCTGTCGGGCCTCGGGCGGGCAACTGCCGACCGCCCGCCCGCGCCGACCGCCATCCTGGCGGCCACCGGCCAGCACTTCGATATCTCGCAAGACGCCCTGCTGGGGAAGCGCCGCGACGCCCGGACCGCTGGCGCACGCCAGGTCGCCATGTATCTGATGCGCAACGACGGGCAGGAGACCCTGCCCGAGATTGGCCGGGTTCTCGGCGGCCGTGACCACACCACGGTGATGTACGGCTGCGCCAAGATTGAGCGCCGGCTGAAGCTCGAGGACCAGCTCAAAGCAGATATCGAAGCGATCCGCGCCCATCTGGCGGCATAGCCCCCAAAAGACCCCCCACTGTGGATTACCGGCTCTTTTGTGTGGATAACTGCCTGCAGGTGTGGATACACCGCGTACATTCGTGCTCCTCAGCCCACACGATGACCCTGGTTCCAGCCGTTTCCGCTCATGTGCCCAGCCCGTCCACAGCCGGATCTCCTGCCACTTGAGCCGCGGGACACCCACCACAAAGGAGTGCCGCGCTCGCGCGCAGCCTTCTTTCCCCAGCACTCACGCTCCGACTACGACTACGGCCAACTCTTCTTAACAAAGAACCCCAGCCCTGTTAGCAGGACCGGAGTGTTCTGGGTGCGCCCCAGCGCGCACGGCATGATCCTGACAGGGGCGCGCGATGAATCGCGTGGCGAGCCGTATTGTTTCGGAGTACCGACGCGCAGTTGCTGGACAGCCCATCCGAGGTAATGTAAGCTAATCGTATACGGAACGCGTGTCAGCTAGCGGTGGTGGCGATTCATCAGATGGCATCCGACCACGGCGTGACTGACTTCCCAGCCGACATACGCAGTGACCATCGCTCGGTTCCGCTTGACCGTATTGAACCGAATCCAGAACAGCCGCGGCGGCGTTTTGACGCGCAAGAAGAGGCGGCCCTGGGGGCGTCGATTCGACGTCACGGCGTGCTCCAGGCGCTGTTGGTTACGCCGTCAATCGAGCGGCCGGGATACTTTCTGCTGGTGGCTGGCGAGCGCCGCTGGCGAGCGGCGCGCACGGCGGGGCTGGCCGAGATTCCGGTCACGATCATCGCAGCCGACGCTCGGCGTCGGGTTGAACTGGCGTTGGTCGAGAACGTGCAGCGCAGCGACCTGGGGCCGATGGAGCGAGCACACGCCTACCAGGCACTGATCGATGACTTTGGACTGACCCAAGCGCAGGTGGCGGCCGTGGTGGGCTTGAGCCGGTCGGCGGTGGCTAACACGCTGCGGCTGCAGCGGCTGGACGCGGAGATGCAGCAGGCGCTGGCCGAGGGCCGTATCACCGAGAGTCACGGCCGCACCCTGGTGGGCATATCCGACCCGCTAATGCGGCAGCGGCTGTTTCTGCGCATGCTGACCGGTCGCCTCAATCTGCGGCAGGCCGAGCGGGCGGCCCGCCGCATCCTGGCGCCACCGTCCCCGCCCGACGTCGAGTTGGCGCATGTCGCCGAGCGCTTGCAGTGGCGGCTGGGAACCCGCGTTCGCTTTGTGGGTACCCGGAAGCGTGGTCGCATCCAGATCGAATACCGAGATCCGGAGGATCTGGACACGCTGCTGAGCATGCTGCTGCCGGACTGAGCTGATCACATGAAGCGCTGGCGGAACGGCGTCTGGCGGCCGAGCCCGGTGGCTGGCGCGCTCCTGGTGGCCAACACCGCGGTCTTTCTTCTCCAGGCCCTTCAGGGGCCGGCGGGGCAGGAGTGGATCGTCCGCTACGGGCTGATCCCCGCGGTGCTGTTTCATGGAGAGCGATTCTCGATCCCGGGCGCGCCGGCGCCGTACGCACTGACGCTGCTGAGCTCCTCCTTTCTTCACGGCAACCTGGCGCATTTGGTGGTCAACCTTGCGTTCATCGCGGTGCTTGGATCAATGGGTGAGCGCGCGATCGGCTGGTGGCGGTTTGCCGCCATTTGGACCGCGGGGGTGACGGTTGGCGGGGGGTGCCACGCGCTGCTGAACAGCGGGTCGATCATCCCGACCATCGGGGCCAGCGCGGGTGTGGCTGGTCTCATCGGCGTGGTGACGGTCGGCGGTTGGGCGGGGCTGGCGGCCGGCGGCCTCTGGCTCTCGGTGCAACTGTTCGGCGCTCTGGCCCAGGCGCCGGAGCTGCTTGACGCGGACGTTGCGTGGCAAGCTCACCTCGGCGGGTTCGCAACAGGCATCATGGGAGGACTGCTCGTGCGCTGGGAGTTCCGACGGTGCCGGCAGCGCCGCCGGCCGGGCGGCGCTGCTTCCGACGCGGGCCACGCAGGGTCTGCGCCAACTGGCCGCCAGGAGGGAACGGATGGCTAACCGACGGCGGTCAACCCGCCGCCGCCGCCGCGCGCCGATCCGGCCCACCGTGCGCCGGCCGACGGTGGCCGCCGAGACCCCCGGACGGCTCGCCGCCGCGCCGACGGCAGTCGCCGCGACTGCCACCACCGATCGCAGGGCGCTGTCATTGGCTTCGTTGCCGCACCTGCGCCGAGACTTGGCCCTCAGTGCGGGCCTCGGCGTCGCTCTCACGCTGGTGGTGGTCGTCGCTGGCCTGGCGACCGGCTAGGAACCAGTGGCGGCGCTGGCGGTATTACCTATAATCCTGATCGATGGTGGCGCCGCTGGCGCTGCGTACCCTCGAATGGACATGACGGTGGCGCAGTTGTCCGTAGCGACGAAGGAAGGGTCGCGCAGCTGACCCGCGTACGCGTCACGCTCGGTATCGCGGCCATCGCCCTGCTGATGGCCCTGGCCCTAGGTCCTGCGACCCTCACCGCCCAGGTCACATCCGGCTTTGGGCAGATTACGGTCCTCGACAACACGTTCGTCAGCGCGCCGGGCAATGCGGCGCTCCAGCACAACATTCCGCGGCTGAGCGTGACGGTAGGCAGCGAAACCCTCACGGCCGATTTCCAGGCCTTCTACGACAGCACCGGCGGCCTGCCGCGGTGGGGATTCCCGACGTCCGAGGTCCACCTTGAGGAGAGCGGCACCCTCACGCAGTACTACCAGCGGGGCGTGGTTGACTTTCACCGGCGAGCCGACCTCGGCAACATCTACGTCCTTGAGCGGCGGCTTACCTGGGACTACTTCGGCGGCGGCGTGGGCGGCAGTCTCGACCTTGGCGTGGAACCCGGAACGCTGAACAACAACAGCGGCGAGCAGCTGGGGCCGTGGAACCACAAGGTTTCGAACTACTCGGTTGGCGGCAGACGGACCGGCTTCCTTGACTTCTTCAACGCCTTTGGCGGCGTGCAGGCCTTTGGGTTCCCCAAGACCGAAGCCCGGATCGACACCAACGCGCCCGGCACCGTGCACATCGCGGCGGCCACCACCGGCTTCATCCGGCAGTACTTTCAGTCCGCGGTCATCGAGTACCACCAGCAGGATTCCCAGGCCCCGGTCAAGCTGCGACTCCTGGGCGACGACCTACGCAACCAGAAATACCCGGCAAGCGTCTGGCAGGGGTTTGGCGTCTTCAGCGCCGCCGTGCCGGTGGCGTCCGGGCAGATCTACAGCCCGCGGATCGTCGAGTTCACGGCGCCCACCCCGTCGCCCACGGCAGCCGCTACGCTGACGCCCGCGCCTGACTCCCTCAGTTCCACGGGGGAGCTGATTGTGGTGGGCACCACGGACGGCGGAGTCCTCCTCTACGACGGCGCCACCTGGCGCCAGCTCGACGTGGACCGATCGGTGCTGAGCACCAATCGGGTCCAGGCGGTCCTCGTGGACAAGGATGGCCAGATCTGGGCCGGTACGGACGCGGGCCTCTTCCGGTTCAACCGGAACGGGGAAGGCGCGGAATTCCGCCGGGCGACCACGAGCAACGGGATCGGAGCTGACAACGTCACGTCCCTGGCCGGGGGGCAGTTGGCGAATGCCCTCTGGATGGCCCATAAGCGGCAGGGCGCCAGCCGCTTCGACGGCCAGGACTGGTACCGGTTCCGCTCCGACAACACCAGCCTGCCAAGCTCGGACGTGCGCCGGGTGCGCGTGATCGCGGGACCTGAGGGAGGCCTTTCGTTTGCCACGGCGAAGGGCGCCGCGCTGTACAACGAGATCGCCAAGACCTGGTTTTTCTACAGCAAAGACAACTCGGGCATTCCCAGCAACAACGTCACCGCTGTCGAGGTGGACTTGGACGGGGCCTTGTGGTTCGGCACGGCCGACGCCGGCGTGTCGCGCACGCGCAACCCATTGGCGTGGGACCATTTCGACTCCGGCGAAGGGCTTGGGAGTAACAGCGTCCGCGACATCCTGGTTGCCAGCGATGGAACGGTCTGGGTCGCGACCGCCGGAGGTGTGAGCTGGTTCGAGAACAACGTGTTCTCCACGGCCAACGTCGCGAACTCAGGGCTCCCCTCAAACAGCGTGCGGGCGCTGGCGGAGGACAGCCGGGGTCACATCTGGGTGGCAACCGACGGTGGGGTGGGGCGCTTTGACGGCTCAACCTGGACCGCCTTCACGGGTGCCCAGGGGCTGCCCACGACCAACGCGAGCTCGCTGGCCGTCGGCGTCGTGGCCAGCAGCTAACCGCCGGCGACGCGCGGTCTCCGCGAAACTGACCGGAGGACATCCCGGCACTCCGGGGGTGGCCCGACGCAGCGCGTTAGTCGATCAGGCCGGGACCCTGGCGGCTGTGGCGGTCGCGAATCCGCGCCAGGCGCGCGAACTCGAGGGTCATCCGCCGCGACTCGGACGACAGGACGATGTCGTCGGCCAGGTACTGGCTGAGTCCAACCTCGAATAGCAAATCGTCCACCTCAGCCGTCGCCAGGGCGTAGCCGCGGGTGAGCACTTGTGCCAAGTCGACCGGCGTGGAGAGTTCGCGGCCCGCCTCGACGTCGGTGATCACGCTCACGCGCACACCGGCTTGCCGCGCGACTTGCCGGGTCGTTCGACGTGCCGTGCGGCGGTGCGTGCGCAACCGTTCCGCCAGCAGCGCCCGGTCCACATTCAGCGGCTCGTCGTCGCTGTCATCCTGGTCGGGGTTGAGCGTGGCGCTGACCGTGCGCGAGATGGAGCGAATGGCTGATTCCGCCACGCTGGCAATGGTCTCTTCGGCGAACCGCCGGCGAGTGCTGGCCATGTCGTCCGGCACGTAGCCCGCCAGCACCAACAGGTCGCGCGGGTCAACTTCCAGGCCATGGGCCAGCGTTACCAGGGTGGCGACGGTTGGACTCTTGTAGTCGCCGCTTTCGAGCCGGGAGAGGTACGAGGGGGCCAGTCCGCAACGCACAGCGAGCGCCGCCTTGGTGAGGCGACGCTGCTCGCGGAGTTGGCGGACGGCGTTGGCAAAGCCCATAGGCAAGGGACAGGCACTATAGCGAGGTTGCCAGCCGCAACCAAACCGGGCGGGCTGCGTCGGCCGTCAAACCTGTACGGGCCGCCTGACCGGCGAACGCTGCGACGCCGCCACACGCACCGCGTGTGGTAAGCATGGCCGACAAAGGCGACAATCCGCGGTGGGATCACTGCGGTCACGTGACGGAGAGGGAACGTTATGGCGGACATCGTCCGAAGAGCCGACGTCGTCTGGCGCGGCAACTTGATTGAAGGAACGGGAACGTTCGACGTGGGAAGCGGCGCAATGACGGCGCAGGCCGTGAGCTGGCCCGCGCGCACCGAGGGGCCGGGCGGCAAAACCAGCCCGGAGGAACTGCTGGCCGCCTCGCACGCCAGCTGCTATGCCATGGCGTTCTCGCACACGCTGGCCGAAGCCGGCCATCCGCCCGAGGAGCTGCGGGTGTCCGCCTCCGTCACGTTCGAGCCGCTGCCGGCCGGTGGCTTCAAGGTGGGCAGCAGCTCGCTGAGCGTGGAGGGCGTGGTCCCCGGGCTGGACCAGGCAGGCTTTGCCGACCTGGCCGCGCAGGGCGAGGCCGGCTGCCCGATCTCCAACGCGATTCGCGGCAACGTGGAGATTTCCGTCTCGGCCACGCTGGCGGGCTAGCCGCGAGGTGAGCGACGGCCGAGCCGAACTGACGAATGCGCTGGAGAGCCTGCTGCGGGCCATCGGCCCGCCGCCGGCCCCAGCCGCCGAGCTACAGGCCGCGCTGGGCCGCGTGGACAGCCTGACCCAGTCGCTGGGCGCGGATATCCCACCGCAGCTGCGCCACTTCCTGCAACGGCGCAGCTACGTCAAAGCCCTGGAGTACCTGCAGAGCGCCTGAGGTGGCCCGTGACCGCTGACGCGCGAATGCTGAACGAAGTGTGAGTGGCGCGTTGAGGCCGCCGTCGCGGACGCGGTGGTGCGGGGGGTGCGGAGGTAGGAGTGGATGGGCGCCCGCCCGCGTGTTCGGCGGTAGCTGTGGTATCTGCTGACTACTACATGGAGGATCGATAGATGACCCGAGGGTTGGACTATCCCGCCTGCATCCGAGACGCAGCGCCACCTGACGGTTGCTGCGTGCCACCGGGAGCGCTGCCCCAGGTCGTCGAGGGCCACGTGAGCGTCGCCGGCGTCGCAACCGTTGGCATCAATCCTCATGGCGTCTGGCACCGCAGCAACTATCCGTCAATGAAAGCGGGCGGCGCCGAACAGGTGTGGGAAGACAAGCGTCGGTACTTCGAGAACCACAGGTACAGGTATTTCACGGCCTTGGAGCCGATTCTCAACGCGTGCGGCGCGTCGTACGGCGGCCGCTACGTTGCCCGTCAGCCTCACCTGGCCTGTTCTCTGGATATCGTGCAGTGGCCTACCGATCCCTTATGGGGGAAGTTGGACAGGCGGATTCAGGACAGGTTGATCGAGGACGGCCTGCCGTTCTTTGAGAGAGTACTGCACGATAGCCCCAACATCAGGTTGCTGCTGGGCAATGGCAGGACGGTTGTTGAGCGGCTGGAACGCATCTTCGGGACGCGATTCGAGCAGCGGGTGGATAGGAGTCTTGGGACGTCTTTGTTCTGTGGCGAATTGCTGGGCAGGCGGTTTATCGGCTGGAGCCAATTCCTGTCCAATTCACGGATGAACCGGTGCCAGAGAGCGGAATTGGCGCGCCTGGTAGGGCTGTTGTCCCCCAGTGGTTTAACGAAAGGCGGATCATTGACTGCGAGGCGCCCCGACAGCTAGCGCCGATCCGCCGCGATCTGGTCGACGAGGCGCATGGTCTTGGCGGCTTCGGCGAAGTTGGTGAGGGGCTGAGTGCCGGCCTGGATGCTCTCCATGAAGTGTCGGCTCTCCGCCAGGAAGCCGGAGCGCTGATGCAGGGCGTCGGAGTCGTCAACAAGGTCCGCGCCCCGCACGAACTCGGGGGTGTCCGAGTTGTCGCGGTAGATCATGCCCTCGATACCGTCTTCACAGTACGCGGAGACGTCGCCGCCGTGGAACTCGAAGGTGTGGCGGCGGGCGCCGGCCCGGCGGCTGGCCAGCAGCACGCCTGAGCAGCCGCTGGAAAACTCGATCAGCGCGGCGTGCACGTTGATGTAGGGGCGGCCCAGCGCGCGGGTGTGGGCCGTTACCTCCACCACCTCGCCCCCCGCCAGCCAGCGCAGCGAGTCGACCGCGTGGATGATGTCGGAGGTCAGGTGGCTGACGGAGCCCCGGTAAAAGCCGAAGCCGTCAATGTCGGGGTCGTTCTTGTGGAAGCGCACGGAGACCATGTGGATGGGCCCGGCGGCCTCAACCACGGCCTTGCAGTGGCGCAGCAGGGGGATGAAACGCCGGTTGAACCCGGTCATGGTCAGGCAGTCGTGCCGCTCGGCGTACCAGGCAAATGCCTCCGTCTCGTAGGTGGAGACCCCGGGCGGCTTCTCCACGAATACGTGCTTCCCGGCCTGCAGGCAGTCCACCACGATGTCGTGCAGCAGGTGCGGCGGCATGACCACGTAGACGGCGTCCAGGTCCTCGCGCTCGAGCATGTCGCGGTAGTTGGTGTAGCGGCCGGGCACGTCGTACTGGTCGGCGGTCGCGGTCAGGCGGTCCTCGTCCAGTTCTGAAATCGCCCGCAAGTCCGTGGCCTCGATCTCGTCCAGCGACGGGTAATGCACCCGGCTCGCCAGGTTCCCCGCCCCAACAAATCCAACCTTCACCGGGTCATGCATGCTCAGAACACCTTCCTGCGAACCCTGGAAGCTGACTGATCCTACGCCCCGACCCTGGCCGTCGGACCAACATTCGCGGGGAGCGCGACCGTGATGTCCACTAACGCACAGCGGGCGGCTCAATAAACTGCGCGAAACTCGGTGACGCGACAAGTACGGCCTACGGCGGGCGGGAGGCTGGATGGCGGACTTTGAACTTTGGCGCGGACACGACTTCTCTGATGCGCTCAACAGACTAAGCGGCCGCTTCGAAAACCAAACGCTCATGGTCGCGCGTCGCCTTGTAGCGGGTGACAAGCGCGCCGGACTAAACGACGAGCTGCTGCATCGGTTCGACTGCGGCCTGGAGGTGCGTTCAGCCCGGGTCACGAAGGAGTATCGGCTGGTCTTTGCCAAGACTGAGAATCGAGTCGTGCTTCTTTGGGTCGGCAAACACGACGAGGCCTACGCGTGGAAGGATAGGCACCTTCAGGAGATTCCTAGGCGCAGCAAGGTTCTTCAGCGACACGAGCCGGTTCCAAGCGTTGCCTCGCAGGACCCTACCCCGATAACGGAGCCAGACAAATTGGGTGCGCTGGCGGCACGCGGGTACCAGCATTACTTCGCGGCCCTCGATGAGGCACAGCGTTTCCTAGTCACCTTTGACGCGAGCAAAACCAACCAAACGAAGCTGTCCTTCGTCACGGCTGGCGCAGGCACTGGCAAGACTTCGATCGCAATCCACCGAGCGCTGCGCCAGAGCCTGCTGCCAGGCTTTGAAGACGGACGCGTGCTGTATCTCTGCTTCAACCGAGTGCTTATGCGCACCGTGCGAGAAGCAATCAGAACGCTCGCCCCACCCGAGAGGTCGCGGCAGATCGAGGTAAACACCTTCCACGGCTGGGCTGGGCGGTACCTTCGACGGCGTGTAGACAGCTACTCGGCAAATCCGGCTGTGTATGACCGCTGGCTCCGCACAGTGCTAGCCCAGGAAGTGCGGCAGCTGCCGGATGCCGACCGCCGCGCGCTCGAGAGGCTCGCGGAGGACGATCTCTTCACAGAGATTAGCGATGTCCTTGGCCCCAACCAGTTCGACGAGGTACAGCCCTACCTTGACCTCAATAGGCCGGAGAGTGAGGGGTTGGTGCGTCTGTTCAAGCCTCAACGCCGGGCGGTCTGGGCGCTCTATCAGCGGATCCGGCACCGGAGGGACGCGCAGGACAGTTGGAATGACCTAATCGAACGGGCGCGCGCCGCGATTGCGAAGGATCCGAATCCGCCTCGCTACCGTGACGTGATTGTCGACGAGGGTCAGGACTGCTCGCCGGTGATGGCCCGGCTGGCCAAGGCGCTTGTGGCTGGGGCTGAGACGCGGCTTCTGGTGCTGGCTGACCCGGCACAGGCGCTCTACGCCGGACGCTACCGGTGGGCTGCCCCCGAATTCGGGTCGCGTAGAGGTCGGACCCACGTCTTGCGCGAGCCCTACCGCTCGACCCGTCAGCTTCACGCCCTGGCCGCCTCAATCTACGCAGACGTCGACGAGGTACGCCGCGACGTTGAAGAGTTGTCAACGCCTAAGCGCGAAGGCCCGCTGCCGCGGCTGGCTAGGTGCGCTGAGGGGCCTCGAGCCCTGGCGTTCGTGGTCGAGTCGGTACTCGCGGAGATTGAGGCGGGACGGCCTGTCAGCCAGATTGCAGTGCTGACGGGTTCGAACCCGCAGCGCGACGAGGCGAGGGTAGCCCTGGAGCGGGCAGGTGTACCCGTGCGAGTGGTGGACCGCAACGCTCCGCCGGACGGTGCCTCTGTAGCGTTGGCCACGGTGCACTCCGCGAAAGGGCTGGACTTCGCGTCGGTGTACCTGCTTGACCCCGTGGCTGAGAGATTCCCGATCGACCGGCAACGCGCGCAGCTCTACGTGGCAATCACGCGCTCCAGCCGTTCGCTTTCGATCGTCTGCTGCGCCAACGCGCACACGCCCTTAATTGACTGCTTGGACCGAGAGTGCTACGAGGAAGTGGCACCGTCATCTGCCTGACGAGAGACCTTTGAATAATGCGCCCTGCGCAGCGCCGAGGGGCGACGCCCGACCCGCGAGAGGGTGGCGCGGGGTGGGGCAGCCTGGGTCGCCGCTCGCCGGGGCCTGCCCGCAGGCCTGCGCGCCTGGTTGAGGGCGCAGCGCGCCTAGGGCGAGGTCGGGGCCCCGGCCAGCAAGCGGTCCGCGCGGCGCAGGTTGTAGGCCAGCAGCTTGAACCACATCTCGGTCGTGTTCCGGGCCAGGCCCCGGTAGCGCACCCGCTGGTAGCCGTACGAGCGCTTCAACGTCCCAAACACGTGCTCCACCGGCCGTCGCAC
Organism: Chloroflexota bacterium; assembly: GCA_965263175.1. GTDB lineage: Bacteria > Chloroflexota > UBA11872 > UBA11872 > UBA11872 > UBA11872. Next base: position 178,081 of record OZ253587.1, on the reverse strand, counting down.
CTGTTCGATCCGGGCGTGGCGGCGGCGCGCCGCCGGGCCCAGCCGGGGCTGATGTTTGGTGGGCCGTCGCATCAGCCGATCCGCGATCCCCCGCGCCCGCAGCCGGGCGCTGCGCGCGTGCGTGCCATAGGCCGCATCCCCGTACACCGCCCCTTCGTCCCCCGCGATCAGCTCGTCCGCCACCTGGGTCTCGTTCACGTTCGCCGGGGTCAGCACCGCGCGCCGGACCAGTTCCGACTCGGCGTCCACCCCCAGGTGCAGCTTGTAGCCAAAGCGCGCCTGCCGGCCCCGCCGGGCCCAGGCCGCGTCCGGGTCCCGGGGGCTGCCCGCGCCGGTGGCGCCCCCTTGCGGGCGGCGCACCTGCGCGTCCACCAACGTCGCGTCCACCAGCGTGCCCTGCATGACCAGCAGCCCGCGCGCGGCCAGTTGCTGCTCCACCGCCGCGAACAGCGGCTCGGCCACGCCCGCCGCCGTCAGCCGCGTGCGGAAGCGGCTGATCGTCGAGTGATCGGGCGCGTCGTCCTGCAGCCCCAACCCCACGAAGCGCCGGAACGACAGCCGCTCCCACAACGCCTCTTCCATCGCCGGGTCCGAGGCCTGATACCACTGCTGGAGCAGCAGCACCTTGACCATCAGCAGCGGCGGATAACTCGGCCGCCCGACCGGCGCGGCGTGCAGGTCCGCCACCAGCGCCTCCAGCGGCGCCCAGTCGATGAGCTGCGTCAGCCGCTCCAGCCGGGCGTTGCGGCCCACCCGCGGCGGCAGCCAGGCGTCGATCAGTTCCGGCGAATGGGTGGAACGGTGCATGGCCACGACTCTCGGCGGCGGGAACGATGGTCTCCACGATCCACCTCACGCCAGGGTTTTGCAAAGGTCTCTGACGAGGCACGGGTCACCTGCACCCCAAAGCTGCTCTCCGCAGCGCGCGCGCGGGTGCTTCCGCCGATTCCGTTCTGGCGTACGTCCCTAGGCGGTGGCTTGGATGAGGGCGCGGAGGTAGCCGACGCACCAGGCGCGGGCGCGTTCGCGGGCTTCGTTGTCGCCCAGCAGGCCGGGGTAATGGTCGGGCATTACGAAGCCGTCGAACCCGACGTCGTGCAGGGTGCGCATCTGGTCCGCCGCGTTGTAGTCGCCCTCGTCCTGGAAGACTTCCTCGAAGTGCGGGATGACGCCGCGCACGTTGCGGAAGTGGATGGTGAACAGCTTGCCGCGCTCACCAAATGAGCGCAGGGCGGCGGGCATGTCGGCCCCGGTCTCCTGCATGGTGCCCAGGCAGAACAGCAGGCCCACGTTGGGGCTGTCGTAGCGGTCCAGCAGGCGTTGCAGCCCCTCGGGGTGAACGAACGGCTGCTCGACCCCGCGGTAAAGCGGCAGGGGCGGGTCATTGGGGTGGAAGGCCAGGCGCACGCCGGCGGCTTCGGCGGCCGGTAGGACGCGGTCCATGAATCCGTCCATGCGCCGCCAGACCTCGGCTTCGGGCACGCGCACGGCAGGATCGCCGGTGTCGATGCCCCAGGTGACAAGGTCGGACTCCTCGACCCAGGCGGCGTCGAAGGTGCGCAGGTCGGTGCCGGCGCGTCCGCCGGGCAGGTCGCGGTAGCCGCGCCAGGGTTGGATGTGTTCGTCGGCGTGGGCCACGGAAAAACCGCAGGTGACCAACGGCGCGCCCTCGCCGCCGAGGATGCGGATCGTCTCGCAGAGGTCGTCGATTTCGCCTTCGCCCGCGGGGTCGCCGCGCAAGACGCCGGCGATGCGGGCGCGGCGCAGTTCCATGCCAGCCAGTTGCAGGTCCAGGGCGTCCAGTCGCTGGAGCAAATGACGCAGACCGGCGGCGTCTACATGGCCCGTCTCCGCCACGCCGGGAAGGTCGTCGGTGCGCAGGGTGCCGCCGTCCACGCCGATTTGCGCCGCGTATTGCAGGTGGTCAGACGAAAGGTCAACGAAGCGCAGGCCAATCTTGATCATGGGTGCAGGGTACCCGCGGGGGCCGGAAGCTGGCTATCGGGTCGGGGATTAGGTCGGCGTGAGTGTTTCACGTGAATCATTCACGCCGGCCGCGCGGTTGACGGGGCCGCGTAGCATGACCGTGCAGGTTCCCAAGGGTGCGCGCGTGACGGCTTTCATTGACGGGCTGCCGGACTTCACCATTGGCGCTGAAGAGGAATACCTGATCGTCGATCCCGATACGCGGGATCTGGTGGCCAACCCGCCGCGAGCGCTGCTGCACGAGTGCGCGGCGGCCATCGCGCCCGAAGTGGGCAGCGTCAGCCCGGAGCTGCTGCGCTCGCAGATCGAGGTCGGCACCAGCGTGTGCGGCTCGATCGCCGAAGTCCGCGAACGGCTGGCGGCGCTGCGAGGCGCCGTGGCGGAGACGGTGGGGGCGCACGAGCTGCGGATCGTGGCGGCCTCGACCCACCCGTTTGCGCTCTGGTCGCGGCAGCTGCCGACGGACAAGGAGCGCTACAGGGCGCTGGCGGAGGACATGCAGGCGCTGGCGCAGCGGATGGTGATCGGCGGGATGCACGTGCACGTGGGCATTCCCAACCCGCAAGACCGCATCGACGTGCTGAACCAGATCACCTATTTCCTGCCGCACCTGCTGGCCCTCAGCACGTCGTCGCCGTTCTGGCAGGGCCGGGACACGGGTCTGCGGAGTTACCGACGCACGATCATGCAGGGGTTCCCGCGCACCGGACTGCCGGAGCGGTTCGCAAGCTACGGCGAGTACCAGCGCATGATCCAGGACCTGCTGGACGCGGGGCTGATGGACGACCCGACCAAGGTCTGGTGGGACGCGCGGCCCCACGCGCATCTGCCGACGCTGGAGATGCGGATCACCGACGTGTGCACCAGCCTGGAGGATGCGGTCAGCATCGCGGCGCTCTACGTGTGCCTGACCTCCATGCTGGCCCGGATGCGCCGTGGGAACCAGCGGTGGCGCATCTACCCGATGGCGCTGCTGCATGAGAACTGCTGGCGCGCCCAGCGCTACGGGATCGACAACGGACTGGTGGATTTCGGCCAGAACCGCATCAAGCCGCTGGACGCGCTGATGGAGGAGTTGCTGGACTTGATTCGCGAGGATTCCGAACGCTTGGACTGCGTGGCCGAAGTGGAGCACGTTCGCACCATCCTGGCGCGCGGCACCAGCGCCCACCGGCAACTGGCCGTCTACGAATCCCAGCGCCGCGCCGGCGCCACCGAACAACACGCCCTGGAAGCCGTGGTGGACTGGCTAATCGAAGAGACGACCGCGGGAACCGGCTAGGGCTGGTTCGGGTTTAGGGCCGATCTTTGCGACGGAGCCGGGGTAGCCAGCGACCGGTCGCTTCTGCGTAGGCCGCGTACTGGTCGCCGAATTGCCGAGCAAGGCGCGGCTCTTCGTAGCGGCGCACGGCTAGCGATAAGACGACGAACAACACGACTCCATAAGCCACGATGATCGGGGCCGTGAAGAGGATGGCCCAGCCGGCAATCATGGTGAGCTCCGCGATGTAGATGGGGTTCCGCGAGTAGCGATAGACACCGTTTGTTACCAGGCGCTTCGGCGCGTCGATCGGCGCGGGGGTCCCTCCGCCGGATACCGCAAAGTCCCACACGCAGCGCAGGTAGAGCCCGATTCCGAGGGCGAACAGGCACACGGCCAGCCCAAGAGTTGCGCCACCGGCGGCCAGCCGATCCTCTTTGAGCAACAACGGAACGATCACCGCTACCGTGCCCGGCACCACCGCCGTGAACAGCGCGGCCTTAAGGAAGAGCTTCACGGTTGGCCTGTCGGCGCGCACGAACGCAAGGCGCGGCGTGCCGTTGACGAAACAGTGCGGTCGCCCAATCAATCCAAGTCAAGACGGGACACTATCCGTCGGTGGGAAGAACGGCATGTCCATGTTAAGGTTTGGGAAGGTCGACTGTCGCTCCGGCGTGGCCGAGAGGATCGCCTAGTGTCGGAGAAGCGAGCTGTAGGAGTGCGGCAGGCTCGCCAAGACTCTCGGTCGTGCCCGAACAGCGCCGAGGTGTGAGTGTTGGCAGAAGACTTCCTGTTCGGTCTGGAGCATAGGCCGGAAAGGGGCGTAGGCTGACGTGCTTTCTGAGATTTCCTTCGATAACCCAATTAGGGCATTCACCGCCGATCAGGTGTGCCGCCTGACAGGTCTCCCCGATCGGCGTCTTCGCTACTGGGACGCGACTGAGTTCTTCAGACCTGAATCAGCCCGTAAGAGACGCGGTCCCTATTCGCGTCTGTACTCATTTCGAGATGTTGTTGGTCTCAGAACGCTCGCCATTCTGCGCAACAGAGCGTCGCTCCAGTCGCTGCGAAAGATCGGCGCGTGGCTGCATGAGCACTATGAGCACCCTTGGGCAAGCCTTCGGTTCTTTACCAGAGGCCGAGATGTATTCGTCCAACAGAGCGATGACGTGATCGTCTTAGCCAAGGATGGTGCGCAGTCAACCTTCGACATCGAACTGCAAGATGTCATAGGCGAGGTGTCCACTGCTGTGCATCGACTGCGCCAGCGACAAGAAGACGACGTTGGCCGGATATCCAAGCACAGGTACGTTGCACATAATCGACCTGTTATATCCGGCACACGAATCCCCACATCGGCGATATGGGCATTCCACAAGGCCGGATATGAATCAGGCGCCATCATAAGCGAGTTCCCAACCCTAACCATTCAGGATGTAAATGCAGCGATCAGGTTTCATGAATCCGATGACGAGGCATTGGCAAGTTAAGGACTATGCTGTGGCTGCGTAGAAACCGATGATCAATGCGGCTGCTAATTGACGAATGCGTTCCGAGATCTACGGCCGAGGCCTTCGAGGCGAGAGGGCATGAAGTAATCAACGTTCTGAGCCTACTCTTACCAGGCAACCCGGATCGTGTCGTTTCGGATCTAGCCGATTCGATTGACGCACTAGTTGTCACATGGAACATAAGAGACTTTCAGAGGATTGACCGCAGAAAAGGGGCGCTCGATTCACCTGGCCAAAGCAAACTCGGACACATTGGATTTGCCTGCGACGAAACCGATGGTGCTAGACGTGTGGCTGAGCTCGGGGAACTAATCGAATCCGCTTTCTCCATACACCAAAACTATCCCGGCAAGCGATTCAGGGTCAGAATCACGCCGACGTACATCACGTTTAGGAGATAAACCGAGGAGCTGTCGCTGGCCAACGTTGCAGCGACTCGCGCCGGGCCTGACAGTGCAACTAACATGCAAGTTAGTTGCGTGTCAAGTGATTACCGGACAGTGTTCCGGCGCGTGCGAATCAAAACGATCCACCTTGCCTCAGTAGGCGAGCTTGGGTCAGGTCACCCGCCGGCAATGACCCGCGCTCAGCGTACGAGCTAGCGAAAAAGACGAGCAGAGTGGCCGCCTCAGGCGAAGATGGCTGGGAGTTCGTTGAGGGTGGTTACGGTGGCGGTTGGTGGCGGGAGTGGCGGGGGATAGGTCGCGCCAGCGCGGTTGAGCCAGATGGCGGACCAGCCGGCCTGGAGAGCGCCGGCGACGTCGTGGTCGGCGGAGTTGCCGATGAACACGGCGGCGTGCGGTGGAATGCCAAGCCCTTTGAGCGCCGCCTCGAAGATGCGCGGATCGGGCTTGAATGCGCCGATGTCGCCGGCGACGATCACGCGGTCGACGCGGTCTTCCAGACCGACGGCTCGCACTTCGCCCCACTGCACGTCGCTGGGGCCGTTGGTGATGATGCCGGTGACCTCGAAGCGCCTGGCCGCCCAGCGGATGGCCGCGTCCGCGTCGGAATATAGCTCAAGGTGGCGGCGGGTGAGCTTGTCGTGCTCGTCCACCAGTTGCTCGGGGTCGGCGAGGTCCGGGGTGCCGATGAACTCAAGCACCTCGGTCCAGATACGGATGCGGCTGTTTCGCAGTTCGCCGGTCTGGGGAATGCCGCGGCCGCGGCGGGTACGGTCCTCGACGATGCGTGACTGGATTTCCCGTACGTGGTCGGGCGACTGGTTATGGATGCGCGCGGCCAACTCGCCGGCTAGGGCTTCGAGGCCCTGACGCCGGGCCTTGCCGAAGTCCACCAGCGTGTCGTCAAGATCAAAGAAGAAGGCCCGGGTGTCGTGCATCAGATTGGCAGGGACGACGGTCAGCGGACCGGACAGGCGGCCGCTCTAGACATCAACCAACAGGACGCTAATCGGCACAACTGGAAAACAGTGCTTCATACGCTCAATGTCGCACAGAGGCTGGTCGGCGCCCGACACCCCGCGCGGCACCGGTTGGAAACGTGCGTGAGCCAGTCCGATTTTGACGGCAACCTCCGCCTGGCCATTGTGATAGAAGTGCTGGAACTTTGCCGAGTCGTAAAACACGAAGGGTTGCGCGCTAAGCTGAACCTCGACGTAGACCTTTTGCTTGACGAAGGCGATCTGCCCGCAAGCGTCAACAGCGGCGTTTGGATCGCGGGCTGTCTGGAATCCACGGCTGTGGAACTCCACTGCGAACTGGTCAGCTACGTCCACGGGCGGGTGGGACCACTGCCCGTGCGAGGTCGCTTCGGCACCCATCATCAACCCGGTTGGCGCAACGGCGGTAATCACAGCACGAATATCGGCCATAACTTCGGGATGGCGAACCTGAAGTATTTCAGCACCGCCAAGGTGCGAGTACTTGTGGACGGTCCTCATTGCTGGGGTGCGCTCCTAGCGATCGACCAAAGGTCGCAACAGCGGGTGACCTGAAGCGCCGGCCCCGATTCAGGACGCTCAATAGTACCAGAGCATGCCACGGGTCGCGCGGACCACCGGCTTGCCGACATCAACCGCCTCTGAATGTGCCCACCGTCTAGAACTCCCGGCAGCCGAGACTCATAAGCGCGCGCTTGTCGGCAAGGATGGCGGTCGTGGTGCTTCCTGCGACCGGACGACCTGGGAGTGGTTGGCGTACGTACTCCAGTCCGGGGTGTAGTTCTCGCTCTGGTCGCCCCACGTATGCCAGCCGGGGCGGGACCCGCGGGCAAACAACTCGACTCGTGGGGCGGGGCTGCACGCCTCGATGATGGGGTACTGCTCGTCCGGTTTGCGGCTATGCTCCCGTTTCCTTGAAGTAATGATGTTCTCCTGGCTGCGGCCTGGTGGCAGGGTTCGCGCGTTCTTTCCACGTACACCAAATAGGAGAATCTCCGTTACGTTCCTGAAATAGAACCCGACGCCGCGCCGGTCCGGGCCGCCGTCCTTTCGGACCTTGTACCAGATGAGATTCGTTTTGTACGTAAACCCCCAGCATTGCATGACCTTGAGACCTTCGGCCAATAGCGCGTTGGGCACCCACAAGTACAGGTGTGCAGGATCAGCCGCTATGGACGCTACCGGAAGGTCGCAGATCTCTTCCAGTGACAACGTTTGATAGCGGGAAAGTCGCCGGTGCTCTGGAGCAACCTTGCCGGTGCGGTTCTGAAACTGCCACGGTGGGTCGGCGAGAATGGTCGAAAACCTCTGTTCCTCAAATCCATCCAACAGGCCCTGGGAGATGCTCACGCCCTATTCCCCAGGGACATATAGCTTGGACGTGATACCAAAAGCCAGAACCGGGCAACCGCCGCCGCCGCCGCCGGCCAAACGCGGCAACAGCTTGGACATGTGTGTGGTTGACGACCCGTACGACTTGCCCCGGCCCAGCTGATTGAAGATTTCCTGAAGGTCGTCGGACCGTGTGATGATAATTCCAACACTCACCGCATGCAAATCGAACAACAGCCTGAAGTTGTTGAGGTCGCGGTCATAGAACGTGTCTTTGTTGTTCCATTCGATCTCCAAGGCTATCCGGTTGCGGAAGCAGTCGATCTTATGCGTGGGCTGCTCGCTTTCTTGACCGTCCACAACCACCTTGGTTTCAAACTCTTTCTCTAACCAACATCGGTTATACAAGTAGGAGTCTATAAAACTTGACACCCGAGACTTCCTGCCTCCCGGCGTTGACACATAGCTTTCCAGCAGCCTGAACTCGGTCAGCATATCGACCAGATCACGCCATTCCCCAGGAAAGTCGCCTCTGAGGATCGCGCAGCTGTGCTTTGTCTCGTGAACTTCGTAGTTCGACCTGATGAATTCCGGCAGAAGGTTGACGGTCATCGCTGACTAGCGGCCCTCGGGCGCCGGGAACCTTGATGGTGAGCTTGTGGGGACGGGACGATACGAGCGGCGGATATTCATCACGGCGGCCAGCGTATCGGGGGCGCGTCACGGGATCCAGCCGGTCGGAGGGAGCGGCTACGCGGGGCGCGTCAGGATGCACGATATCGCCAGAGGATGCCGCCGGCGTTGGGGACGATGAGGCGGTCGTCGGCGATGGCGTTGGGGGGCGTGGCGGCGATCTCGGCGGCCACGGCGTCGGGGTTCTCGTAGCCGATGTTCATGCGGGCGCAGGCGTCGGGCGGGATGGCAGTGGCGATGCGCACGTCGATGCGGGGGACTTCACGGCCGGCGGCCATGCGGCCCTCGCCCTTCATCAGGGCGCTGCCGTTCAGGGCCAGCGGCGTGGCGCCGGCGCGCTGCCAGGACTCGGGTCGCGAGAGGAAGTAGGCGTAGGTGTGGTAGCCGATGGTGCTGATGAGGTCGCCGTGGGCGTCGGAGATGGAGTCGATATTGGGCGCCCAGACCACCAGTTCGCCGCCGTCCGCCACGGCGTCCTCGGTCTTGAGCACGCCCTTGGCGCCGGTCCAGAGGTCGGGGTAAAGCCAGCTGCCGTCCTTACGCTGGGGCAGGGCCGCCACCACGCGCCGGACGCGCCGCGGGACGTAGCGGATGTTGACGGCGGCGCTGAGTGCGGCCGCTTGCTCCACGCATTCGCGCCAGCCGTCCGGCTGCACGAAGGCGCCGTGGATGGCGTCGCTGTCGTCATCGATCACCAGCCCGATGGTGGTGATGGGGTTGGGCAGGTTCAGCGCCATGTCGTCGATCAGGTCGCGCACGGGGTTGGGCATGACGCCGTGGATGCCGCGGTTGGTTCGCAGGCTGCCGATGGCGTGCAGCAGGCTGATCATTTCCGGGCCCGAGACGCCGGGGAAGATTTGCTTGGCCCCGCCCGCGAAGCCAGCGACCTCGTGCGGCTGCACGCGGGTGAGCAGCACCAGGCGGTCGTATTCCAGCAGCTTGGCGTTGACGCGAATGCGCATGTCGCCGTCGAACCCCAGCAGGGGCGCGAATTCGCGGTTCTCGCCGAAGCGGTCCAGTTGGTCGTCCAGCGGAACCACGCCCAGGGGCGTCAGCGCGTCAGGGTCGTCCCAGGCGTGGTCGAAGACGGTGCTGCGCGGGTAGCGGGCGCCGCCGAATACCCAGGCGCGCTTCTCGGCGGCGGACATGGGTCCGTGAGTTCCCTGGGCGATCATGGCGTCCACCCGGTCGGCCCGGCCGTCCACGGCGTCGTGGATGGCGCGGAACACGTCGGCCACCGGGGCCTTGCGCGTCGAGTCGGGAACCAGCACCAGGAAGCGGCGCTCGCCGGCCGGGGCGCTCCGAAGAGCCTCGCCGACCAGACCGGCCACCTCCGCCAGGCTGATGGCCGGAGATCCGACGGCCTCCAGCACCCCGTTCGGCGTCGTCACGTGACGGCCTCCTCGGCCAGCGTTTCGGCTTCGGTCACCAGGTCGCCCAGCAGCCGTACGCCGCCGTCCCAGAAGGTCGGGTCGGCCAGGTCGATCCCGAACGGTTCGAGCAACGCGTTGGGGCTGACCGAGCCGCCCTTGGACAGCATCTCCACGTAGCGCGGCTCAAAGGCGGCGCCCTGCTCCTGGTAGCGCTGTAGCAGTCCGAGTACCAGCAGGTCGCCGAAGGCGTAGGCATGCACGTAGAAGGGCGAGCCGATGAAGTGGGGGATGTAGCTCCACCAGACGCGGTAGTCGTCGCGCAGCGTTACCGAGCCGTCGAACATCTCGCCATTGGCCTGGAACCACAGGTCGCTGAGGCGGTCCGACGAGAGTTCGCCCTCCTCGCGGCGGGCCTGGTGGGCCCGGAACTCGAAGTTGTGCATGGCGATCTGGCGGAAGACCGTGGCGAAGTGGTCCTCGATTTTGCTGGCCAGAAGTCCCAGGCGGGCGGCGGCCGAGGGCTGGGCCTGGAGCAGGCGGCGAAAGACGATCATCTCGCCGAACACCGAGGCTGTTTCAGCCGTGGTCAGCGGCGTATGCGCCTGCAGGTAGCCCACGCCGTAGGACAGGTACTGATGCACGGTGTGGCCCATTTCATGGGCCAGCGTCATCACGTCGCGCACGGTGTCCGTGTAGCTCGCCAGGATGTAGGGATGCGTGCTGGGCGTGCCGCCCATGCTGAAGGCCCCGCCGCGCTTGGCGGGACGCAGTTCGGCGTCGATCCAGCGCTCGTCGAATGCCCGCTGGGCAATGCCTCCCAGCGTGCTGGAGAAGGCGTGGTAGCTCTCCAGCACCACGTCCTTGCCGATGGCCCAGTCGTAGGACGGCAGGTCGGAACTGAGCGGGGCGTAGCGGTCGTAGTCGAACAGTTCGTCCAGACCCAGCAGGCGCTGCTTGAGCCGGTAGTAGCGCCCCACGATGGGAAAGCCGCGCACGCAGGCCGCCACCAGGGCATCCACCGAGTCCTGGGTGATCTGGTTGGCCAGGTTGCGGGAAGCCATGGCCGTGGGATAGCTGCGCAGCCGGTCGTCGGTGGCGTGGTCCTGCAGGCGGATGTTGAAGACGTAAGTGAGGGGATGGAGGCTGTCGCGCAGGGTGGCGGTCATGCCGTCGGCCGCCGACTTCCGGGCTTCGCGATCGGGGTGGTAGCTGAGGGCCAGGGTTTCGGCCTGGGTGAGCGTGCGGGTCTCCCCGGCCAGGGTCACCTCGCAGGTGAGGCGGCTGGTGAGTTCGCCGAAGAGGCGGCTCCAGGCGCGGCTGCCGGTGTTGGCTTTTTCGTCCAATAGCTGCTCTTCGCCCTCGGACAGCCGGTGGGGCTTGTAGCGGCGCTCAAGGCGCAGCATGTAGGCGAAGTCCTGCAGGATCGGGTCGGCCAACAGTTCCGCGGCGCGGTCGTCGTCAACCTTGATCCACTCCAGGTCGAAGAAGATCAGGTGCCGGTTGATAGCCGTGCTGCGTTCCTGAGTGAGGACCACCAGCCGGCCATGGGTCGGCTCGTCCGTCTTGCCGGCGTGCAGCAGGTGGGCGTAGATGGCCGGATGGTCCATGGCCTCGTGGATGTCCTGCAGTTCCGATACCGCGTCGCGCAGGCCAGCCGCGTCCAGGCCGGCAACCTGCCCCCGGTAGCGCTTCTCGAAGGCCGCGGCGCGCTCGGCGACCGCATCAAGGTCCGCCGCGATCTTCGGGTCGTCGGGGTTGTCGTAGAGGACGCTGAGGTCCCAGGTCACCCCGTCCGCGCTACTGGTCGGCGCCGCGGCGGTCGTACTCATCCGTGCTCCCTAGTGGTCGTGCAGTCGGTGTATGGCTGCATTATCGGCGGTTTGCCCGCACCGCGGGTCCGGCGGGGGGTGAAGGGGGGAACTGCCTCTGGCCAGAGGCAGCTTGGGCGGGATTTTGGGGCAGGGCTAGACGCCCAAGGGTGTGGGCATACCGGGAGGACGGAGCGTGGGCAGAGTCCGAGCGTGCGGAGGAAGATGGGGAGGGTGGGCAGACGGGCATGACGTGGGGGCATGGAGTTCCGGGGGCAGGGCAAGGGGGCTGTGCGATAGTGTACACGAGATGATTACGAATGACAAGTCTGGAGTTGGGGGCTCGGGGTTGTGGGCACGCCAGGCGGCCTCTTACAGAAGCCACCGCCTGCCGGTGGTGGCGGGTGAGTCGACCGGTGCAGGACAGGCTCGGGCGAACCCATGAGTGGGCCCTTCGAAAGGCTCAGGGCAGGCCCTTCGACCGGCTCAGGGGTCGACGCGGCCGGGCAGGGCGGGGCTGACGGGATTGGCGACGCGCCGCCGCTGGGGTGCCGGCAGCCGTACACGGAGGCGGAGGCCGTGTTCACCGTGTTTGCGGCGATGTGTTCGATTTTCGCCCGAATGTGTTCACTTTTCCCGGCGACGTGTCCACTTTTCACCTGAATGCGTTAATTGAATTTCGGAGGCTTGCATTCCTGGCGGCCCTGATGATCGGGAGCGTCAGCGCGAAGGGTCCGGTACCTGAACCCCCTGCCATTGACGACGTACCGGTTGACCCACCAGGGGTTGAAACATTTGAAGTGATCACTCGCGATGTTCCACTTGCCTCGACCACTGTGCTGAGCGCCGCACCAAACTACCCGATGTTCAACGTGGCCGCAATGTCGGCAGCGGCGTCAGGTGATGTCAGGTGCAAGGAAACAACGGTTATCCGTATGCACCGTGTCCCGATCACTCGGGCCATGATGTACAAACTCACATCTCGGACAGAATGGTGCTACGACGGCTACCTGATCGCCTTTGGTGAACCAGCGTTGTGGTACCGATGGGAAACAGGCGTTTCACCACTCTTGGGCACCTACGTCTCGCGTGGAAATTCCGACATGTACACAACCGATGGTGGATCAGGTGAGCCGTCACACAGTGACTACACCTACGGCAAATACAAAATCCGTGCACAGGACTGGCGGGACCGTAATCCACCTTGGACTGGAAAATGCCAAGATTCTATTACTATTGACGTGAACAAGACACAATACGGCGACGGCGACTACAGACCAAGGTCGTAGCATGTAAGCTCGCAGCCGTGGGTGGGACAACCTGCCCAGGGCTGTTCAATTGAAAGGCAAACACATGAAACGAATCCTGAACATCCCACGTCTCGCCTGGGACTGGTTCTGGCGTGCCTTCATTTGGTTCTTTTTCTTTGGTCGTCGAATGCGCTGCCCTATCTGCAATGAGGCCAACATGGTGCATCGACCCGATGGAAGTATTTTCTGTATGACCTGTAAGGAAGTTCGTCGTGGGAATTGATCTCTTGTATTTATCACGCGATTGGGCGGCAACCATCTCAATCGTGGCTGACGGGATTGCCGATTTCCTGTGGTCAGTGCTTGCCCTGGCTGCTGCATGGAACCTGCCGCGAATCCTAAAACGCCTAAAGGACCGGGATGATGACTAGCGCGCTCATCAGCGCCGACCCACCAGTTTCATTCGTGCTGCTGCACTATGTGATACCTGTGGTAACGGAAACGCTATGGGTTATTTCGGGCCTTGTCGTCCTGTGGAGGCTGTGGCAGATCAAAGTAAGCGCATAGTATTTACTAGGCCCCTGAGCCGACCATTGGCTCAGGGGCCTTTTGGTTTCACGAGCACAGCCAAGAGAATCGCAAGACCTACAATTGGCAACACACAGCCTCGAAACGCTTGTGCCTTCAGATAATCACCTACTGACATATGCTTTGGCTTTGGGGGCCGGAACGGATCGCCGTACATTACCTAGTCCTTCCTCGGAATTGCGCAATTTCATCTTCATATTCAAGTATTCGCTTCTCAGCCTCGTCTATCCGCTGAATCGCCTGCCAGTTGAAGTTGAAGAGCGTGTAGATACGGACTTCAGTAAAGCCGATATAGCCGAACAGCAAGATTGCAACCAACACCACCGTAGTAATTCGCAGGGTCACACTCCGTCCCATATCAGCCCCTTTCAGGTTGAGTGGCCCGCCCCCGCACAATAGAGACCTTTGCGTAACCCGAGGGACTGTTGCCCGGAAGACCCCTCACCCCAACCCTCTCCCCGAGGAGAGGGAGCAAGAGCGGCCGCACCTTCGCGGACGAAGGGCGTTGTGCAAAGGTCTCACAATAGGGGCGGGCCTTTAGCTTACTTGCCTTTATTTCACACACGCCGCCAATCTGTCTCTGTTCCAGTACGGTGCCAGATGAAGCAGCACGAGTCCCAGTAGAGCCGTGGACGGTCAGACGCCATCCCACCCCGCTCGGATGATCTCTTCGGGCGTCGGGCCAGGACTCGGCGGCAGGATGCCCCAGAGGTCCTGGGGCTCGGCAGCTGGCGGTTCAAGAAGCTGAGTGTTGGTGACGTCGCGGATGGACAAGGGCAGAGCCGTGCTGGAATCACGTCGGAGCAGTCCCACGACTCGGACACGCTTGCGCCAGAGCCTTGACAGCTTGGCCGCGTCCTCGCCGCGGACGTAACAGGGAACGCCGCGCGGAGCTTCGTCCGGGTACACGGCGAACGGCGCCGCATGGCCTTGGGCCAGCTTCTCCACCGCGCCCTCAACAGCCCCAAACGAGTTCCAGTGCGAGGTGTCGTTCAGAGGCGTTTCCGCCACGCAGTCCTCCGCTAGGCCGGGTTCTTTCGGCGAGCCAAGGCTGTCGGACAGCGTCGCCCGTAACTCTCAGAACTATATCCCGAGCCTAGTCCTAGGAAAGCTCTGAACAACTAGGGTCGCGGAGTGTGGAGGGCGTCGATGGGGCCCGCGAGGCATCGGGAGAGCCGCCGTTCGGGCCGGGACGCTATCCTCAGCCGTGGTCGGGCTGTGCGCGGCCCCGCACAGGGCACACGGATCCCGCGTTAGGCGGGTGCCTGCCGCTCGGCGATTAGCGATTCGCTAGCCCAAACAGCAGGCAGAGCCGAGTCCGGTTCTTGGCTAAGCCTCGATACCGCACCCACGCGTAGCCGAACTGCCGTTTCACATACCGAAAGGGATGCTCCACCTTCGCTCGGATCGACGCCTTGCGCCGCTCGGCTCGCGCGGCTTCGCCGCCCGGGGCCAAGCGCCACCGTTGCCCGGGCCGCTGGGCCACCTGCCAGTCGATCGCCCGGCCCTGATGCTCGGGCCGCCGGTCCACGCCCAGGCAGCCCGCGCCGCCAGCCCCACCAACCGCTGGATGGACGCAATATCATAGAGTGCGTCCTCCATCGCCGGGTCGCTGAGGTTGTCGAACAGTTGCACGCAGTGAATCCGCAGCATCGCGGCCAGCGGATAGGGGGCCGACCGCGCTGGCTGGTCGGATAGACCGGCTGGATGCGCTGCTCCAGTTGCGGCCACGGCAGCAACGCGCCCATCCCCACGCAGCCGTGACGCGTGAGCATAGACCGTCACCGCTCGGCGATTAAATCAGAGCTTTCTCAGACGTTTATGAATTGTCGCCGCCCAGTGTCTCGTCGCCAAAGGCGCTGTCGCCGATGGGATCGTACTCAACCTCGTCATCGCTGTCCTGCTCAGCCAGACCGGCGGAGTCCAGCGCATCGCGAAAGACCTGACGCCCATCGACGGCTGGCTTACCCATCGTGCGGTTGATCAAGTCGAGCATTGCTTGACCGCGCTCGACGAAGCAGTCGCCAAAAAGATCACTCTCAAGCAGCTTGGGATCGATCCAATGCGATTCAAGAATTCGATTCAATTTTTCTTCGCCGATATCACGACGGCGCAAGCGGGGTAAGTAGATGGACGGCGCCTTACCACCGATGATTCGGTTCGTCTGCGCGTCAATCGGCGTCTTGTTGATTACCGAGTCGTACAGGTGTCTTGGCACCTCCGGATCGGCATGCCTGCACCAGGCGACCGGGAAAATATGGTGGATATCGATGTTCTCGTCATGGATGGTGGCGAAGGTCAAGGGTCCATCGCTGCGCCAGTCAGCCGCGTTGCTTTTCATTTGCAGCGCGTACAGACCCTTGTAGGCAGAGCTGTTGCGTGTTCTCAACGACAACAGCCGCTCGGGAACAAAGCTCGCCTGGCTAACAAGTTCCGGTTCGGCGCCGCCTCGGATGTAGTTGGCAACCTGTTCGAGGTCACGAGCAAACTGAGTCTCACCGCCGCCGCCATAGGCTTCGCTGAAGATGCCGCACCAGAACCAGCGGTTCAGCTTATCCTGCGCGTTGGCGGGCGCCAACTCCTTGCCCAACTCAACGTACAACGCTGCCAGGGGAACCAGTTGGGTGTTGTAAGGCACGTTGTACCTGGTGAAAACGAATTGGCCGCGCAGGTACTTTGCGGCGACCCTGAATCCCTCTTCCACTCGGTCGGCCCATGTCTGGTAGTCGCTGAACGTCAGGTTGAGGATGTCTGCTCGCCTACAGCCGATACCGGGAAGTTGACTCGACGGAGTCTCAGAAGTAGCTCGCCTGCGCCGTGCTTGGGTCGCCAGCAGTGTCACCGTTTGCAGGAATTGATCAGCGCCGACGCCTTGAAGCACGCCGAATTCCGAGTGTAGCCGCCTGCTTCGCGCTTCCCAGTCGTCCCGCAGCGAGAAATCGTCCTCGCCCACTTCCGCAGCGAAGGCGGCGGTCACCAACTCGAACACATTCAAAGTTACGCCGCCGGTGTTGACCTTTTCGAAGACCGTGCAAACAGCCTCCTTGGACGTCCCTTTTCCAAGGCTGATGACCGGCAACTGGTAGTCGGTGAAGTTGTCCAGCACGGCAGCCTTGAACTGGGTGAAGAAAGCAACCGGGTCACCCTCCGGATGCTCGCCGCGATCCTTCCAATAACCAAGGTATCCAAGCATCCAATCCATGATATTCATGACTTTCTCGGTGGGCAGCATATGATGCTTGAATTCGAAGTCAGACGAGGACAGATCCAAAGTGATATCACGGCCGAAATTTGACCTGACAACTCGGTCTTCAGGAACGCTAACGACGGTGTCCTCCAGATCGATCAGGGGATTCAGAATCTTTTGCATATCGATGTAATACCATCGCTTGATGACCCATCTTCCACCAGGTCGGTGGCGGGTTTCTACCGGCCCTTCATACCGCAGCGCCTGGTACAGCGACGTAAGACGCTGTTGGCCATCCAGCAGGTATTCGGATGCTTGATCGTCGCCATTCGAATCCACGCCCTCGACTAAGCGGCTTCGAAACCGCAAGTCCCCACCGGCATCGAGAGTCATCACGGCACCGATAGGGAAGCCGCGCGAAATGCTGACCAGCAGGTCCTTTATTCGGTCGTCGTCCCACACCCAGCCGCGCTGGAAGTCGGGGAGTTGGATGCTACCGTTGGCAACATTGTCAAGAATATTCTTGAGTAGGAACGCATTCGCTTTAAATGTTGACACTATTCCTCGTTCCTCCGTCGCTGCCGCCGGGCTGCGATGCCAATGGTTGGCTGGCAATTTGCGTGGACAGAATAGAACTCTACCAGACTTGGGCATGGAATCTGCCGCTAGGTAGAGACCTTTGCGTAACCCGAGGGACTGTTGCCCGGAAGACCCTCACCCCAACCCTCTCCCACAGGGAGAGGGAGCAAGAGCGGGCCGCACCTTCGCGGAGGGGCTTATAGCGAATGCTAGCCAAAAGCCTTGACATCCCTTCGAGTGGTGGCTAGAATTGTGTATCAATTCGAAGGGGTGAGCGATGAGCCGCAACATGAGCCGCAAGGGGCCGGGACGAGCCGAGCGCAAGGGTCTGTCCCTCTTGGACGTGACGCGGATGTTCCCGGACAATGACGCCGCCGAAGTCTGGTTCGTTGAGACCCGATGGCCCGATGGCGTACGCTGCCCCCGCTGCGAGTCGGAGAACGTGGCCGATGTCAAATCCCGCAAGCCACAGCCGTTTCGCTGCCGCACCTGCCGCAAGCACTTCTCGGTCAAGACCGACACGCTCATGGCCAACTCGAATCTCGACTACCAGGTCTGGGCCATCGCGGTCTACTTGATGTCCACCGGCATCAAGGGCACGGCGGCCATGAAGCTGCATCGCGACCTCGGCATCGCCTACACGTCGGCCTGGCGTCTCGCGCACCGCATCCGCGAGACCTGGCGCGACGAAAACCCCGCGTTCACCGGCCCGGTCGAAGCCGACGAAACGTACGTGGGCGGCTTGGAGAAGAACAAGCACGCCGACAAGAAGCTCTACGCCGGTGGCGGCACCGTGGGCAAGACGCCGGTCGCTGGCGTCAGGGACCGCGCCACAGGCCGCGTGAGCGCCGACGTGGTACCGAACACCACCGGCCCCACGTTGCGGACGTTCGTGCGCGAGCGGACGCACCCCGGCGCGTTGGTCTATACGGACGAAGCGCTGGCCTATCGCGGCCTGCCCTATCACGAAACCGTCCGGCATGGCACGCACCAGTGGGTGAACGATCAGGCCCACACGAACGGCCTGGAAAGCTTCTGGAGCCTGTTGAAGCGCGGTCACAACGGCGTGTACCACAAGATGAGTCCGAAGCACTTGCATCGCTACGTGCGCGAGTTCGAGGGCCGCTACAACCAGCGCAGCCTCGACACCATCGATCAGATGACCGCGATGGTGCGGGGATTCGAGGGCAAGCAACTCACCGGCGCGAGCCTCATCGCCTAGGCCATGCACCCCACGCTGAACGCGCTGTACTACGGCGATTGCCTGGAATGGATGCGCGAGTGGGACGATCAGACCGTGGACCTCGTGTACCTCGACCCGCCGTTCAACTCGCAATCGAACTACAACGTGCTGTTTGGCAAGACGGTCGGCGGCGCGCAATACCGCGCCTTCACCGATACGTGGCACTGGGACGCGGACGCGGCCGAACGCATGGACGCCTACCGTTCAGCCATCGCACGGCCCGCGCACGCCGCCATC
Organism: Chloroflexota bacterium; assembly: GCA_965263175.1. Taxonomy (GTDB): domain Bacteria; phylum Chloroflexota; class UBA11872; order UBA11872; family UBA11872; genus UBA11872. The sequence goes on along the minus strand of OZ253587.1, from coordinate 159,631 downwards.
GTCGGCCTGTACAGCATCCTGGGGCCGTCGGGGATGCTCAGCTACCTGACCTACATGGCCGAACGGCTCGAACACTGCCATCGGCTGCTGAAGACGACGGGCGGCCTCTACTTGCACTGTGACCCGACCGCAGGCCATTACTTGAAAATCCTGCTTGATGGCATTTTCGGTGCTGCGAACTTCAGGAATCAGATCGTTTGGGAGCGGTCAGGCGTCAAGGGCACACGTGGTCCGACCAGGACGTTCGGGACGGTGACCGACCTCGTCTTGTTTTACGCCAAGCCGCAGCACGTCGTGACCATCCCGCGCGTCCGTAAAGAGACGCCTGGCATGCGACCGTTCAAGCATCGCGATGAGCAAGGGGTCTATCGAGCCGTGGCTGACCTGTACAGCGATGCAGGTCTCCATGCCTCACCGAAATACGAATGGAACGGGCACAACCCGCCGCACGGCTGGCGTGTCAGTCGAGCCAACCTCAAGCGCCTGCATGCCGAAAACCGCATCCACTACAACGCCAATAACAAGCCGTTTCGCAAGCAGTACCGTGACGAATGGGACGGCGTGGCGGTGAGCAATCTATGGAGTGACATCCCGGTGGCTCTTGGAAAAGAGCGCCTCGGCTACGCGACCCAGAAACCGCGTGCATTGCTTGAGCGTGTGATCGCCGCGTCCAGCCCAAGGGATGGCGTTGTGCTTGACCCGTTCTGCGGCTGCGGCACGACCGTCGAGGCTGCGCACAAGTTGGGCCGCCCGTGGCTTGGCGTCGATATCTCGCCCTTTGCCATTGACGTGATCCGCGACCGGCGGCTCCAAGACCCAAGCATTCCCGCCTACGGCATCCCCTACGACCTGGCGGGCGCATCCAAGCTGGCCGCCGAACGTCCGTTCGCGTTCGAGACCTGCGCGGTCACCCGGCTTAATGGCTTTGTGCCCAATACGAAGCAGGTGGCGGATGGTGGCGTGGACGGCCGGGGCACGGTCTGGGAGCAACCCGAGGCCGACGTGACGCGGCTCGCGCTCGCTCAAGTCAAGGGCGGCGCGTTCAGCCTCGGCAACTTGCGCGACTTCAACCACGTCATCGCCCGTGACCGCGCGGCCCTCGGCTGCTATCTCACCGTGGATCGCGTAGACACGCACGCCGCGCGAACCGAGACGGCCGGCATGGGCACGATTCAGGTCGGCGGCATGGCCTACCCGCGGATGCAACGCTGGTCCATGGCCGACTACTTCAACCAGCTCCCGCCCGTCTTGCCGTTGATGGCCGACCCGTACACCGGCAAGCCGATGCAAATGAGGCTCGTATGACGAAGAAGCGCACGCGCGGCCGCCCGCCCAAGCCGCTGCCCGAACCAATCCCCGACACGCCGGAGAATATCGCGCGCGCCATTATGCAGGGGCCGCCGAAAGCCGAATGGGACTTCGAGCGCGAGGCCCAGGCGCGGCGCGATGCGGCCCGCGCGGATTAGACGGTTTGGCTAGCTATCGCTATAAGCCCCTTCGCGGACGAAGGGCGTTGTGCAAAGGTCTCTTCTCGGGGGCAGGTCCGGGGCGCGGGTGGCCACGCCCCAGGCCGACAGCCGGGTGGCGGGCGTGCAGTTGGTGTGTGGCTGCGTTATCGGCGGTTTGGTGACGAACGGATGCGGGTTTCCTCGAGTTTTTCAAGGCCGCTTTGGCGTCTTGCGAGACGTTGGCCGATGCCGGTTATGGCGCGGCCTGCGACACATATAGCAGATCTGGGCGCTCGATGTTTCTGCCGATGACCTGCGCGTAACGGTCCCATCGCTCGTCGTAGGTGTGAACCGTCGATGCGGACACTTGCCGGGCCGAGGCGAGATTAATCGCATCGCGAGGGTTCCGTTCCCAGCCGTTTGTTAGCGCGTGGCGAAGCAGGGTTCGCGCACGTGCGGCGAGGCCGGCTTGGACTTCGACCAGCCGAATAGCCTGCCGCCAGCGCCACATGTCTTCGATCCGGCGCTCAACATCTGGATCCAGCGGGCGGCCCGGCGACTCCGGCGCAACGTACGCCACTTCCGCGACCGAAATAGCCGAGGTGACGATCAGCACGCCGCCGGCCTGGGCATCAGCCATGAGCGTGCGCAGTTCTGAACGTGTGGCGTCCCCGTTGAGGTATGAGATGAAGCAACACGAGTCCCAATAGAGCCGTGGACGGTCAGACGCCATCCCACCCCGCTCGGATGATCTCCTCCGGCTTGCGGTCGCCAACGGTTGGCAGGATGCCCCAGAGGTCCTCGGGCTCGGCGGCTGGCGGTTCGAGGACCTCAATGTTGGTCACGTCACGAATGGACAAGGGCAAGCCCGTGTTCGAATCGCGCCGGAGCAGTCCCTCGACGCGCACACGCTTGCGCCAGAGCCCCGCCATCTTTGCCTCGTCCTCGAGGCTCATGTAACAGGGAACGCCACGCGCTTCGTCGTCCGTATAGACAACGAATCGAATCCCGCGGCGCCAAGCCAGCGTGTCGACCATGCCTTCGACCGCGCCGAACGAGTCCAGGTGCGGGTCTTGTTCCGCGAGCGCGCTCGGCGCGGGCTGTTGAACCTCGTGCACCTGGCCCCTGGTTCTGAAGTGGACCGACGTGACTCGACCGTTAATCAGGCCGGTCAGGCGGTCTGTGTGCGCCACGATAGCCTCTGAATAAGGAATGGGCTCGCCATTGGCCAGGGCCGCGCCGACGCAGTCGTAGGCGGCGATGACCCGGTCTACCGCCGTGGGATCTTCGGCTTCGCAGCGAACTTCGGCGACGATGCTTCCGGTCCCGAGACGGCCAAGCCGTCAGGTAACCACGACACCCTCGGCCACTTCGGTCGCCAAGTCGCTTAGGAGCCCCCGAAAGTGCTCGACCGCTGTGCCCAAGTCGTCTAGGACAAAGTCGGAACCGTGCAACTCGAGGGCGATGGTGTTGTCCGCCACGTCAGCCTCTCTCGACGCAACAAAGCTGTCGTACGACATAGCCGGCAGCCGATAGAATTCTAGCCGAGGCGTACTCCTACGCGTCAGTGTTCTCCGCGCGGAGGCGGTTGGCGATGGCTTGCATGCCTTCTTGGGGGTGTTGGTCGCCGAAGACGATGTCGCCGACGATGCCGTTGGTGATGAGGCCGGCCTGGCGGCGGCTGAGGGTGGAGTAGACGGCGTTGGGCATCAGCTGCTCGACTAGGTTGGCGCCTTGGGGGGGCAGGTCCGGGACGCGCGCGGCCACGCCTTCGGCTGAGATCCGGGTTGCGGGCAGAATCGAACTCGAGCGCAGGCCCGCCGCCAGGTGGCGCAGGGCGTCGTAGGCGAGTTCCGGGTTCTTGGCGCTGGCCAGCACGCCCATCATGGCGTGGACGAAGGCCGGGTTGCGGCCGGTGCCCATGTTGGGCATGGGGTAGACGTCCAGCCCGCCACTGATAAGCCATGTGGGCGGGAGAAACGCCAGGATGGTGCCCGTGAAGCCGAACTGGCCCGTACGTTGATATGAGCGGGTGGTGCGGCCATCGGTGATGGCCAAGCGATGGTCGTGCACCCAGGCGCGCAGGAACTCGGCGACGGCTATGGCTGGCGGCGAGGTGAGGGGTGCGAAGTCGTTGCCGGGTCCCCGAATGTCTCCGACAGCCGACTGCAGCAGTTCGAATGGCGATGGCGAAGCCGAGTAGTCGCCATCGGCATTCGGTTCCGGCGTGAACCGCGATATGTAGCCCACGCTGCCCAACCCGCCGGAGGGCGGCGGCTCCATGTGCAGCCGGCGCACGGTATCCAGGAAGACCTCGGCGTCGAAGGCCAGCGGATCGGGGGCGGGCGGTTCGACCTGTAGCTCGGTCGCCAGCGAGCGGTTGAACAACAGCACATGCGGCGAGACAGCCACCGGTAGGCCGAACTGCGCGCCTTCGTGCCGGCCGGTCTCCAGCAGGCCTGGCCAGAAGTCGGCGGAGTTGAAGTCCGGGTCCGACACGAGGAAGTCGTCCAGCGGCGCCAGTCGGTCGTTGGCCAGCAGGTCGGCCTGGTCGGCCCGGAAAAAGATGACCAGGTCCGGGTTGACGTTCACCAGGGCGTCCAGGGAGGTGCTGATGCTGAAGGAGGAGGCGTTGCGCCCGTAGTCCAGGGGCGCCTCGGTGTAGGCGTAGCGCTCCTCGGCGCGCTCGCGAGCCGCGGCCAGACCGTTGACGAACTGGCCGAACAGGCTGCCGCCGACCCGGTTGGAGGGGTACATGGCCACGGTGACCGGATGCCCTGCGCCCGGCGCGGGCAAATTGACGGCGGCCCGCGGCGCGGCCTCGGTGACGGTGCGGGCCTCGGCGCGGGCGCGTTCCAGGTTGCGTGCCAACTCCGCCTGGAGGCCTTGCGGCAGCGAACCGGCGGCGCGTTCGGTTGGCGACTCGCCGCAGGCGGCCAGGGCGAGAGCGCCCAGGGAGGCCGCGCCGGCCGCGAGGGCTTGGCGGCGGTTCAGGGGCGAGGGCTTGGTGCTCACGGGCCCTCCAGGTAGTGGGTGTATAGCCAGGTTAGACCGACGCCAAGTATCCAGCCCAATGCTAAGCCTGCGAAGTCCGATCCCGCGCATCCAGCCCGTGGCGCCAGGTTCGGTGGAGCTGCGCGCCCTATCGCGCCAGTGCGATTGAACGCGACGCCGACAGCCGGGCGGGTGAGAATCCAGCCGCTGATTGGCGTGCCGCCTGTAGAGACCTTTGCGTAACCCCGTGTGGGTTGCCCGGAAGACCCTCACCCCAACCCTCTCCCACAGGGAGCGGGAGCAAGAGGCGGCGAAGGGGCGGCGGGTTGCTGCCGATTTGGCGTGGTTGCTGGAGGCAGCAGCCACCCTCATCCCAGCCTTCTCCCTCAAGGGAGAAGGAGAAAGAGCGGCAGGGTCCATTGGCGTTTGACGTGCCACACAGTTGCTCTCCCACAGGGAGACCTTTGCATAACTGGGCTATGCGGCCACCATGGGGACGACGGGACTTTGGTGGAGATGGCCCATGCATCGACAGGTAGGGGACGCCTCGTTCGTGGACGCGTGGTTGCCGCCGCCGGTGGGCCGTAACGCGCGGCTGGACCAGCTCCACGAGGTCGTGGACTGGGAGCGGCTCGCGGTCGTGGTCAGCGACATCTACGCCGCCCCCGAGGGGCGGCCCAGCTATCCGCCGCTGCTGATGGTGAAGGTGTTGCTGTTGCAGCAGTGGTACCAGGCCTCCGACCCCGAGATCGAGGCGGCGCTCTGGGACCGGCTGTCGTTCCGGCGCTTCGTCGGGCTGGGCCTGCAGGACCCGGTGCCCGACCACTCGACGATCAGCCGCTTTCGGACCGCGCTGGCGGACCGGGGCTTGGGCGAGTGCTTGTTCGCCGAGGTGACCCGGCAAGTGGACGCCGCCGGCTGGCTGGTCAAGGCGGGCACGCTCCTGGACGCGACGCTGGTGGCGGCGCAGGCGCGGCGGCCGTCGATGGACGAGGGGCCGGGGGCGGGCAGTGCCACCGACCCGGAGGCGAGTTGGACGCGCAAAGGTGGGCGCGCCCCCTTCGGCTACAAGGCGCACCTGGGGGTCGATGCGGCGTCGGGGCTGATCCGGCGAGCCGTGCTGACGCCGGCGCACGTGAACGAAAGCGAGGTGGCGGACACGTTGATCAGCGGCGACGAGCGGGCGGTCTACGCGGACAAGGCCTACGAGTCCAAGGCCCGGCGGGCGCGGTTGCGGGCGCAGGGGATTAACGACCGGATCATGCACCGCTCGCACAAGCACCAGCGCGGGCTGCCCTCCTGGCAGCAGCGGCGCAATGCGCTGATCGGGAAGGTGCGGGCACCGGTGGAGCACGTCTTTGGGACGTTGAAGCGGAGCTACGGGTACCGGACCGTGCGCTACCTGGGGCTGGCGCGGAACGCGGTGGAACTGTGGTTCAAATGTATGGCCTACAACCTGCGGCGCGCGAGCCGCTTGCAGGCGCTGGCCGGTGGCTAACGTGGGATCCGTGCGCCGTCGCGGCGGGGGAACCCCACGGGACCGCCCGACGATCCCCCGGCGCCCGGCCGTTGTGGCCGCCGCTGGCCGCCGTTTGGCCCCGATCTCACCCCCTCGGCCGTGCATGCCGCAGTTAAGCAAAGGTCTCCACAGGGAGAGGGAGCAAGAGCGGGCCGCACCGTCGAGGACGCGGGGCGTTGGGCAAAGGTCTCCGGTAAGGAGCGCGAAACGGCATGCCCGCTGAGGCTGCGGGGCGCCATGTAGGTACGACTCGGTTTTCAGGGGAAGGCGTTCGGTTTATCGTCGGCGTCGGGCGGCGTCAGATCGAGCCAGGACTTCGTCCGCCCACCGGTTTCGGGTGTCGATGCTGTGACGGTGGACGCTGCGTCCGTAGAGATCGCGGTCGGCATTGATCCGCAGTGCCGCCTCACGCTCGATGATGGGCCGCGCGTGAGCGGCGGCGTCGACCGGGCTGAAGCGGGGCAGGAGCCACTTGTAGAGGCTGGGAAACATGGCGGAGAACAGCAAAGCCAGCAGCGGAATCCCAGCAAAGGTCAGCATCACTACGGCGCCGGTGACCATCTCCTCGTCGCCCTGCCACCGGACAGCCAGGACCATGAGAGCGCCAACCCCCACCCAGACCGCCACGGTCTGCAGCAGGTAGGACTGCCGAGGGGCGAGGTCGATGTACGTGTCCAGCACGCCGGCGCGCCGCCAGCGGTTGCGCGTGACCAGCGCAATCCCGGCCCCGGCCACGCCCAGCACTGCAACGGTCGTCACCAGAGGCAGAAGGATGTCGAGCAGCGACCCACCCGAGGACCCTGAATCGTCCGGCCCACGCACCACGAAGGGGCCGGCGGGCCCCCAAGCTGGGACCGCTGAACCGAACGCCGCAACTATCAGGAACGAACCGACGCCCAGCGCCAGGAGCAGCGCCACGGCCATGGCGGCGCTGACCAGGAAGCCTGCCCCGAGGACGTGGCGGGGTGTGGCCAAGGCCGCCCGCACGCGGTACAGATGCGTCGCGTAATCGACCTCGGCCTGGGAACGCGGGTCGCCGGCATATTTCAGCGCCTGCTGGGCGGCGCGAATGTCGTCGCGCGAGTCGCGTTGGGGGTCGGAGAACCAAGGCATTATCGCACCGCCGCCCTTTGGGTCTCGCCACGATCGCTTTGCTGTCCGGTCTGCCGCCCAGCATGCCGTGGCTGCTCAGTGAACGTGTGTGACCGAATGCCCGAAGCGAATCAAGTCAGTTGCGTCGGCGACGAAGGTCTAGCCTGCGGCCGGAGGTTCGGAGACTTCGAAGGCCATGCGGTGCATTTCGTTGCCGTCGAGTAGGACGTGCGCCGAGTAGGGGCCGTAGCGCTCGAAGTTCAAGTTGTCGAAGTTGACGACCAGGGTGGCTGTGGTTTCGAGACGGTTGATCAGTTCCGTGAACTCAAGGTTCCCCTGGACTGCCGCGGTTTCGGCGCCATCGGCGTCCATAATGACGACCTTTGCCTGCTTGCGACCGACCTCGGTCTTGTGGGCTCGGAAACGAGCGACGACGCAGAGGCGCGGATGGCGGGCGGGGAGGTTTGGGGCGTGGATCTGATCGAACCCAATGCCGATGGCCACGACCTTGGATGTGCTGTCGGCGTAGTCGCAGATGAAGGCGAAGTCCAGTTGCAAGGGTTAGCTCTTTCAATAGGCGGTATGAGAACAGTCGCAGCGTCTGTATCGACCGCCGCCACGGTGACACAGACTACGGCGCGCGTGGGGGCTTACAGGTTTTGGAAGTAGCGGGTGTAGACCCAGGTGATGGCGAGGCCGACGGCGAGACCAACGATTAGGCCAACCGGGTCGATCCAGGCCGCCGGCTCCGGTTGATTCGCCAGGCCGGAGGCGGCGATTTCGGCGGCGCTACGACCGGCATAGAACCCGGGCCTCGGGAGGCCCGCGACGCGAGTGCTCACGGCGCCGCTGGGATCGTAAGCCCAGACGATCCAGTGCGTGAGGCGCCAGACGACGAGCGTGGTTCCGACCGTGATCAGCCCGTAGACCCCCAGTCGCCATCCAAGCGTTGCATCGCGCCGGGCGGATAGGCGACCGACATGACGTGTCGCCTGCTCACGGCGGGCGGATTCTTGGAGGCGCCGCTGGCTGCGCGATGCTCGACGTGGTCGCTCGTTGAAGGGGTCCTGCGGATCAGAAAAGGGGCGGCGCGCGCGATCACCGTCCGTTGGGCGCCTGGGGGTCACGATGACCGTGCTTTCGGTGCGAGGTGGGCGTTCACAGGCCCTCGAAGTAGCGGGCGTAGACCCAGGTGAGGCCGACGCCGAGGATGAGGCCGACGAACAGGGCGAGGACTCCCACCCCAGGGCCGGGCGCCTGCGGCGACATGAGCCAAGCCATCCGATAGATGAGGAAGGTGACGGCAATCGTGGCCCCGCCCGTGATCAGGCCGTAGTGCGCGATACGACGCCACGGTGTCTGGCCGTATGAATATGCCCCCGACCGCTGGGCGATGTCGCGGGCCGTAGCTTGGCTACGCCGTGCCTCGGCAAAGTCCCCCTGGGACTTGGAGGCGAGTACCTCGTCGGCCCAGCGGCTGCGATCGTAGGCGGTGCGGTCATAGGCGGCGCGGCCGTAGTATCCCCGCTCCGACACAACCTGCCGTGCCGCGTCGCGCTCAATGATTGGGCGCGCAGCAGCAGCAGCGTCCACGGGACTTATTCGCGGCAAGATCAAGGCATACAGCTTGGAAAACCAGGCTGCGAAGGCGGCCGCACCGAGGGGAATTCCGAAAAAGGCCAGCCCCTGCGCCACGTTGGCGCCCAGCCGCGGTCCGGCCAATGCCCAGACGATCAGCACGATCACTCCGGCCACTCCCAGCCAGACGGCGGCGGCTTCCAGCAGGTAGCGGCGGCGCGGGCGCAGATCGGTAAACGTGCGGAGGACGCCGGCCCGTCGCCAGCGGTTACGCGTGACGCGGGCCATGCCAGCTCCGGCAAGTCCCAGCACCGGCGCCGCCACCACCACCGCCGGCAGGACGCCGAGCGGCGAACCAGGGCCAGCCTCCGCTGGCGCCGCGTCGGATGCGGCCGGGCCGATGTTGCCGGGAGTCCCGGAATCGCCGACAGCGCGCATCACCAGGCCAAGCCCGCCGAGCGCCAGGGACAGCACCAGAAAGACGCCGATGGCCATGGACGCGCCGGTCAGGAATCCGGCCACGAGGGCCTGGCGGGGGGCGGCCAGGGCGGCGCGGACGCGATTGAGGTGGGTGGTGACCTCGGTCACCGCGTCGGAATGCGGATAGCCGGCATACACCAAGGCCTGCTGGGCCGCGCGAAGGTCCTCGCGCGAGTCGCGTTGCGGATCTCTAATCCACTGCATGCCCAGGCACCGGCGGCCACCGCGTCAGGCGGCGGAGCCGGGGCATTCTAGGCGCCGCGCAAGATCTCGAGGCCCTGCGCCAGACCGGGGGCTGTCAGCGTTCAGTGGCGGCCGGTCCGGAGTGTTGGGGCAAACGCCCTAGCGAACTGCTCCGGCGGCTTCGAGTGGGGGCATGGTGACGGGAGCGTTGGGGGTCAAGGCCGCGATCGCGGCGGCGCGGGCGTCGAGGACGGCGCTGACGATCTGGTCGCGTGGGATGGACTGGCGTTCGGTTGACGCGCGGGGCTTGAACTCGACGGCCGACGCAGCCAGGGTGCGGCGGCTGACGGTGAGGCGGAAGGGCAGGCCGATCAGGTCGGCGTCGTTGAATTTGACTCCGGCGCTGTCGCCGCGGTCGTCCAGCAGCACGGCCAGGCCGGCGGCTTCGAGCTCCTCGGCCAGGCGCTCGGCGTCCGCTGCCACGTCGCCGGCGCCGAGCTGCACGATGTGGACGTCGTAGGGGGCCACGCTGACGGGCCAGATGATTCCGTGGGCGTCGTGATAGCGCTCCACCACCGAGGCGGCCAGGCGGCCGATGCCGATGCCGTAGGAGCCCATGATGAAGGGGTGCCGTCGGCCGTCGGCGGCCAGGTATTGGGCGTCCAACTTGTCGCTGTAAAAGGTACCGAGCTTGAAGGTGTTGCCGATCTCAATGCCGGTCATCAGCTCCAGCGGCTCGTCGTCCTCGATGCTGCGGTCGCCGGCGCGCACCTGGGCGATGTCGCCGCGCAGATCGGCCTCAAAGTCGCGCGGAAAGTTGACGTTGATCAGGTGATAGCCAGGCTGGTTGGCGCCGGCCACCAGGTTGGTTGTCGACTCGACGGAGTCGTCGACCACCACGGTGACGTTGGACAGTCCGACGGGTGAGGCGTAGCCGGCGACCAGGCCGGCGGCCTTGAGCTCCTGGTCGGCGGCCAGCCGCAGGTCGGGCGCTTGCAACAGGCTGCGCAGCTTGGCTTCGTTGACCTGCAGGTCGCCGCGGATGGCCACGAAGGCCAGGGCGTCGCCGGTCCAGTAGAAGACGGCCTTGAGGGTCTGGTGGGTTTCCACGCCCAGGTAGGCGGCCACGTCGTCAATGGTCTCCTGGCCGGGCGTGGCGACCTTTTCGACAGGCTGCGGCTCGCCGTGGTCGAAGACGGGCTTCTGGGCCTTTGCGATTTCAATGTTGGCGGCGTAGCGGCCGGAGGCGCTGACGACCAGGGTGTCTTCGCCGGCCTCGGTGAGGCAGTGGAATTCGTGGGCGCCGGATCCCTGCATTGCGCCGGCGTCCGATTCGACGACGGCCGGCTCGATGCCGCAGCGGCGGAAGGCGCGCAGGTAGGCCGTCATGAAGTCCTGGTAGGTGGCCTCCTGGCTTTCAAGGTCGGTGTTGAAGCTGTAGGCGTCCTTCATGGTGAACTCGCGGACGCGCAGCAGACCGCCGCGAGGGCGCGGTTCGTCGCGGAACTTGGTTTGGAAGTGGTAAATGCAAAGCGGCAGCTGGCGGTAGGACGAGGCGACCCACTTGCCGAGATCGGTGGCGACCTCCTCGTGGGTCATGGCCAGCACCATGTCGCGGCCCCAGCGGTCCTTGAGCCGCGCCATCTCCGAGCCGACCGAGTGAAAGCGGCCCGTGCGCTCCCACAGATCGGAGGGGTGGACGACGGGCATCAGCAGTTCCTGGCAGCCAATGCGGTCCATTTCCTCGCGCACGATCTGCTCGACCCGGCGCTGCACCCGCCAGCCCAGCGGCAACATGCTGTAGATGCCCGCGCCCAACGGCCGGATGTAGCCAGCCCGCAACAGGAGGCGATGGGAAACGATGGTCGCCTCGACGGGATCGTCGCGAAGCGTGCGGGCGAATAACCGGGACATGCGCTGCATGGAGTAGGGCCGTTGGCAGAGTGCGAAACGCCGTTCAGTGTATCCCCGACCTGTGGCCCAGGCCGGGTGACGGCGGCGATGTTTCACGTGAAACATTGCGGCGAGAGATCGTAGTGAACCGGCCTGCCAGATTCGCCGGACGCCACCGCCAGGGCTTCTCTGCCGACGACCGATGGGTGTGGATTCGCAGCCTCGTGGAGAACCTTTTCGGCGGTCGACCGACGGCCTCGCCGCCTGACCTGGCGGCGCTGGGGCGGCCGTTGCCCGCGGGCGTTGCGCATGACGTGGCGTTCGCCCGGCCGCTGCTGGAGGCGTACGCGGATGCGCCGGGTACGACCGAGTCGGACTGCGCCTGGGGCGTGTTCGGGCACTACCGGCTGGCGGCCATCGCGGCGGCGGGCGCGGCGATGGCTGATCCGGCCACGGCGGAGTTCGACCTGCTGGCCGGCGCGGCCCTGCGTCACGTGGCCGAGAGCGTGGCCCAAACCGGACGCTGGCTGGCCGAGGCCTTTGACCTGCGGCTAGCGTCGCGCGTGCGTCCGGACCCCGGCGGCCGCGAACTGACGGGGCGCCTGATGTTCCTGGACCCCGCGCTGGGATCGGCGCTGCAGGAGCGACGGATCTGGCTGGGGGATATTGCGGGCATCGGGCGACGCGTGGCTCAGGCGCCGGTGACGTTTCGAGACGCCGGGTCGGACCGCGTTCCAGGTCCGATTGGCCGCGCTCCCGTGGCCGAGGCGTTGCGCGGGCACCTGGGCGAGTTGGACGGCTTTCTGCGGGCGGTTGTTGCGGCCATCGAGCGCCACACCGCCGCCGGCGGCCGCCCGCGCGAGGAACCGGACGAGGCCTGGCTGAACGACTGAGGGGGTCAGAAGCCCCGGGCGATGGTGTGGAGCCAGGGGTGGTGGTTGGGGGCGGGCCAGGTGTTTTGTTCGTGGATGGTGAAGCCGGCGGCGTGGAGGGCGGTGGTGAGGGTCTCGGGCGTGAGGTCGGTGAAGTAGCGGGGGAGCGAGCCCTGCCAGGAGGAGGCGCGGACGCCGGAGCCTTGGCGGATGACGACGTAGAGCCAGCCGCCATCGAGGACGCGCCTGAACTCGCTAAGCGCATGGGGGATGGCGGCGGGCGGCAGGTGGCCCAGAGCGGCGAAGCACCAGACGGCGTCGAAGGAGTTCGCGGCGAAGGGCAGGCGACGCAGGTCGCCCTGGCAGAGCCGGGCGCTTTCGTCGAGACGCCGGGCTTCCTGCAGCATGGCCCGAGCCAGATCCAGGCCGACGACTTCGGCGCCGGCCAGCCGCAGCAGGGCGGCGTCGCGGCCCGGGCCACAGCCGGCGTCGAGGATGCGCGGCCCGCTCCAGTCCGACGGCGCGGCCAGGCGTGTGAAGCGTTCGGCTTCGTCGGCGGCGGCGTAGTCGTCGATGCGGCGGGCGTAGTCCACCGCCATGCGCTCGTAGGTGGCGCGGTGGGTACTTACCCAGGCGTCGGGATTCCGAGGCGGGCTCAGGAGTGGCCCGGCCGTCCGCCGGGAGCGGTTCACTGGCTGGCGTCTCCGTAATATTGGCCAGCCGCATCTGGCCCGGAGGCCCGTCTCATTCCCAGCCGTCCTCGACCGCCGCGTCCGCGCCGCGATCGGGCGTCCGATGCCGACGCGTCGTCACGCGTCGAGCCCGAAGCCCGGCAGCCGACCCGGACGGCCGCCGACACGCATGGCGAGCAACCGCCGGGTGCGCCGCGACGCTCTGCGCGCGCTGCTGACCCGCTGGCATCCTCGCTCGCTGAACGCCGCTCCGATCCTGGGCCGAGTGCGGACGCACCCACTGACGAGCAGTCGGCTGCGCCGTCGCTGGTGATCAAGCGGGTGACGCCAGCAAGCCGGCCTGAGGACGACGTCGGTCTCGAGCCGGCGGACTCGCCGCCGCCGGCCGCGGAGCGCGCGGCGCCGACGTCCGAGGATCCGTACCAGCCGCTGACGCTGCGAGAGACCCTGGTCATGGTTCAGGACCAGCTGCGGCGCATGGACGGCACCTGGCGCGGGACCGGTCTGACGATCCTGGGCGTGGCGCTGATGGGGGCGCTGACCTGGGGGCTGCTTTCGGTGGCGGTGCCATGGTCCGGCGGGATTGTGGAGTCGGTCCAGGCGGCGCTGGCGCTGGACATGGCCTGGCCGCCGATTCCAGCGCCCGACGACCCGCGCGTGGACCGGTCGACGAGCCTGGTTGCGGCGGCCTGGGTCGGCGCGCCGCTGATCTTGGGCGTGTTCTGGTTCACGGCGGCCTATCACCTGGACCGTACGAGCCGGCGCGCGTTTCGCGTGGTGGACGCCGGCCTGGTGCGGCAGACGGCGGGCTACACGGTGATGGCGATTGGAGTGATCTTCCCGCTGATCATCCTGGGCCTGGTGGGGTCGGCCTGGGGAGTCTTTGCGCTGCTGACGTGGGCCGCGGCCGGCGAGGCGTGGGCTGCGGCCGGCACCCTGGTTGGCCTGCTGCTCGCCTTTGCCGGGGTGGTTCGGGCCGCCAACGCGGTGCTGGACCGCCGGTACGGCGACTGACCGGCCTGATCGCGCCATGACACCCGCGCAGCGACCGCAGGAGCCATCCCCCAGGCTGAGGGCCAGGCTGGTGGGGCTTGCCGTCAGCAGCCGGCCGCGGCAGTGGCCGAAGAACCTGCTGGTGCTGGCCGCGCTACTGTTTTCGCGCGAGTTCCACAGCGGCGCCAGCCTGCTGGCCGCCGTGGCCGCCGTGGCCATCTTCACGCTGGCCACGGCCGGGCTGTACATGCTGAACGACGCGATTGATGCGTCACGCGACCGCCAGCATGAGGTCAAGCGGCACCGACCGATCGCGGCCGGGCTGGTGCCAGTTGGCATGGCCGTTGGCGTGGGAGCGCTCTTCAGCGTCGCGGCCTTGGCGCTGGCCACATCGCTGACCTGGCCGTTTGGGGCGGCGCTGGCGGTGTATCTGGCGCTGCAGATCGGCTATTCGCTGGTGCTCAAGCACCTGGTGATCCTGGATCTACTGGCGATTGCGGTGGGGTTTGTGATTCGCGCGGCGGCGGGCGCCCTGGTGATCGAGGTGCCGATCTCGCCCTGGCTCTATATCTGCACGTTCCTGCTGGCGTTGTTCCTGGCCGTGGGCAAACGCTGGGCTGAACTTGGCGCGGAAGCCCGTTCGTCCGCGGCCCGTCCGGTTCTGGACCGCTATACGCCGGAATTCCTGCGTACGCTCATCGTCATTACGGCCTCGGCCACGCCGCTCAGCTACGCCCTGTACACGTTTTCCGCGCCCAACCTGCCGGAGAACCACCTGATGATGATCACCATCCCGATCGTGCTGTACGGAATCCTGCGGTATGTCTATCTCCTGCAGGCCAACGGATCGGGCGAGGAACCCGAGCGCGTCCTGCTGGGAGACCCGGGAATCCTGGCGTCAGTGATTGCGTGGGTGGCCGTGAGTTGGTCGATCCTGCAGTTTGGCGGGGGCTAGGGCCATGAGTGGCGGCGCCTCAGCGCCCGGCCCTGGCCGCTGAGGCTGCGCGGTTGCGGTGTGGGTGCCCTAGTGCCAGCAGCCACGCGCCGCAAGAGCCAGGGCGACCGGCCTCAGGACTCGAGCGTGGAGCCCAGAACCAGGCGGTCGTTTTCCGGGTCGTCCACCAGCTCAAAGTCCACCCAGCGGTCTTGCGTGATCATCAGCCGCAGGCGGTCGGGCTGTCGTTCGCAGCCCAGCGCTTCCTCCGGCGTGATGTCCATTCGCCGGCAGGCGTCCGAATAGAGGTCACTCAGCGATACGCGTCGTCGGGAAGCCAAATCGTTCACAACTCCTTGCGGGAAACATGCGCCATCGAAGCGCCAGCGGCCCATTGTCCACAATCGCGGACCGCCGTTGCGATTGTGCGAGAAGCGTTGACGCGCGGTGCGGCGTCTCTCTAGACTCATCGGGTAGCGGCGCCGCGTGTTTTTCCGCGCCGACCCAGCGTCTCCGTCACAAGGTCGCGCCGCCACCCGAACCGAGGAGCAGCGAGCCGTGCCCGAACGTCAACGCCTGGCGGCGGAACCCCGCACCGTCCTGGGAAAGAAGGTCCGACGCCTGCGGCGGGAAGGTCTGATCCCGGCCAATCTGGTGCAAGCCGGCCGCCCTTCCATTGCCATGCAGGTGTCCGAGCGGGCGCTGGCGGACCTGGTGCGTGCCCAGACGACCGGCCAGCTGGTGGACCTGGAGTCGCCGGACGCCACCGAGCCGGTGCTGATGGATGCGGTGGATATCGACACGCTGACGAACCGCCTGGTGCACGTCACGTTGCGCAAGATCGATATCAGCAAGCCGATTGAGCTGATGGTGCGCGTATCGCTGACGGGGCACGCGCCGGCCAGCGACGACGCGGAGGTGGTGGTGATTCAGATTCTGCAAGAGGTCGAAGTCACGGCCCTGCCAATCGAGATCCCCTCCAGTCTGATCGCCGACGTGTCGGGCCTGGAGGAGGTGGGCGACGAGGTAAAGGTCCGCGATCTGCGGGCGGCGGACGGCGCGTATGAGCCGCTGACCGACCCGGACGAGCCCGTGGTCCAGGTAACGGCGGCGCGGCAGGTCGAAGAGGAGACGCCCGAGGACGAGCTGGAAGAGATCCTGCTAGAGGAAGGCGCCGCTCCGGTGCCGGACGGCGAGGCGGTGGAAGCCACCGAACCGCCCTCCGCCGGGGCCGGTCCGGGGAGTAGCCGAGCGGGCGCGACCGACAGCGGATCCGCAGGCGGCCGCCCTTGAATCTGCGCGGTCTGAGGCCTCGATGCCCAGAGCGGGGTAGTGGGTCACTTTGAGTTGTGAGCCGCGAAGACCCCTCACCCCCGGATCGCGTCCGGGGCAGGCTCTAACCCTCTCCCCCAGGAGAGACCTTTGCGTAATCCGGGGGACTGTTGCCCGGAAGACCCTCACCCCAACCCTCTCCCACAGGGAGAGGGAGCAAGAGCGGGCCGCACCTTCGCGGACGAAGGGCGTTGTGCAAAGGTCTCATGAGAGGGAAAAGATGACAGCTCGCTTCGTGGAGAGGGATGCGATCAAAATGACCCACTGCCCAGAGCGGCGCCCGGCAACACGTGCTGGAGGCTGACGGTCGGCTGGGTCACGGGTCAATTTGCTCCAGGCGCCGCGAGGTGATCGGGTGACCGGCGGTGGCGGCAATCTCCTCGATAGCCGAGCGAGGGACCGTGGCCGCCGACGCAAGGACGGCAGCATCCAGTGCAACGACGCACACCTTGCCCGAGGCAGGAACCAGGGCCCACGGCCACCGGTCATTCAACCGCTGGAGTGCTCGCGCCGACCGGGCGGGCGTCGGAGGCTGCCGACGATGAATCAGGCGGACATGGCGTGGATGCTCGTCTGCTCCGCGCTGGTGCTGTTGATGACGCCGGGCCTGGCACTGTTCTACGGAGGGCTGGCACGCAGTAAGAACGCGGCAGCCACCGTGATGCACAGCTTCATGAGCATGGGCATCGTCGGGATCGTGTGGGTGTTGTGGGGCTATACCCTGGCGTTTGGCCCCGATGTGGGGCGGTTCATCGGCAGCCTGGAGTATCTGGGCCTCAACAACGTGAGCGCCACGGCGCCCGGCCCCTTCGCCGACAATATTCCGCATCAGACATTCATGATTTTCCAGGGGATGTTCGCGGTGATCGCGCCGGCGCTGATTACGGGCGCGTTCGCCGAGCGGATGAAGTTCAAGGCCTACGTGCTGTTCACGGTGCTGTGGGTCACGTTGGTGTACGCCCCGGTGGCGCACTGGGTGTGGGGCGGCGGCTGGATGGACGCGATGGGCGCGCTCGATTTCGCCGGCGGCAACGTGGTGCACATCAACACCGGCGTGGCGGCGCTGGCCGCGGCCGTTATTTTTGGCCGGCGTCTCGGCTTTGGATCGGACCCGATGGAGCCGCACAACATCCCGATGGTGGTGTTGGGGGCGGGCCTGTTGTGGTTTGGCTGGTTCGGCTTCAACGCCGGCTCGGCGCTGGCCGTGGACGCCAGCGCGGTCAACGCGTTCGTGGTGACCAATACCGGGGCCGCGGCGGGGATTCTGGGCTGGACGGCCGCCGCCTGGGCGGTTGAACGCCGGCCGTCGGTGATCGGGGCGGCGTCCGGGGCGGTCGCAGGCCTGGTTGCCGTGACCCCGGCGGCGGGCTTTGTGGGTCCGATGCCGGCGCTCATCATTGGCTTGCTGGCCGGAATCTTCTGCTACCTGGCGGCGGAGTTGCTCAAGAAGCTCAAGCTGGACGACTCGTTGTCGGTCTGGGGCGTGCACGGCGTCGGCGGCACCTGGGGCGCGCTAGCGACCGGTCTGTTCGTGGGGGTGGGCTTCGGCGGAATCGCGGCGTTCACGGACGCCTCGCGCCTGGAGCAGGTCGGTATCCAGATCGTGTCGATCCTGGCCACCTGGGCCTGGGCGTTTGTGATGACGACGGTGATTCTCTGGGCGCTCAAGTTGACAGTCGGGCTGCGAGTCTCGGGCGACGACGAGGCGGCGGGCCTGGATACGGCCGAGCACGGAGAGATTGCCTACCGGCTGTAGCAGCGGACGCTCCGTGGGTAACTCGGGGCTGTTGCGGCGAAGGACGCCTGAATAGGCGTTGCGGGGCTGGTGACGGTTGGCGGACCGCCTCGATGCGGCGCGACTAGACGATGGTGGGGGCCGCGAACTGGCGGCCGAGGGCTTCCTCGAACTCGGTTTGGGCGACCAGGACTACGGAGTCGCCGACTTGCAGGCGGGTGGTCGGCGCGGGTAGCACGGCGGTGCCGTCGCGCAGAATGACGCTGATCCGGCCGCCCTGTTCAGGCAAGCCGAGTTCCTCGGGGGTCGATCCGTCCGCCGCGGATCCTTCCGCCACGGTCATTTCCACCAGTTCCAGGCCGGCGCTGCGCAGTCGCATGAGGTGGACGACCGGGGCCACGCTGACGTCGCGCTCGATCATGGTCATCACCAGGTCGGTGGCGTTGACGATGGCCTCGATCCCAAGCGTGCGGAAAGTGTCGCTGTTCCTGGGGTTGTTGATGCGGGTGATGGTGCGGGCCCGACCGTCCGAAAGGGCCGCGCCCAGCTGACAGATGACGATGTTGTCCTCGTCGTCGCCGGTGACCGCAATCAGCAGGTCGGCCCGAGCGATACCCGCGTCGATCAGCCAGCGGCCCTCGGACGCGTCGTGCGGAACGACGGCGTCGCCAATCTCGTCCTGCAGGGCCCGGGCCTTCAGGGGGTTGCTCTCCATGACGACGACCTCGTGGCGCCCGGCCAGCAGGTCGCGGGCCAGCTGGCCGCCAACCTTGCCGCCGCCGGCGATGATGACGAACACGAGCCGCTAGCTCCCGTTGCCCTCGAAGCCGTTCGGCTCGGGCGGATCCCAGCCGAGGGCTTGTTCGAAGGCGCTGCCCACGATGGTGGTGGAGGGGATCGTCTCAAAGCCGAGTTCGGCGAAGACGGCGGCCCGTACGGGGTCCTTGACGCG
Organism: Chloroflexota bacterium; assembly: GCA_965263175.1. Lineage (GTDB taxonomy): Bacteria > Chloroflexota > UBA11872 > UBA11872 > UBA11872 > UBA11872. The sequence continues at coordinate 140,934 of OZ253587.1, read as the reverse complement.
GGCGATGGCGCGCTCGACGTTGAAGCGCTTACGGGCCAGCTGCACGGCAATGAGATTGGAGTTGTCGCCGTAGGTCGTGGCGATGACGGCGTCGGCGCGCTCGATGCCGGCGGAGATCAGGCAGTCCTCGTCGATGGCTTGGCCCAGCAGGGTCGTGCCGCTAAAGCCCTCGGACAACCGGCGGAACGCCGCGCGGTCGCGGTCGATCACGACCACGGAGTGGCCCTGCTCGCACATGCGGCTGGCGATCTCGGCGCCCGCGCGCCCGCAGCCGATGACGATGGCGTACACCGCGACCCCGCCCCTTTATACGACTCGGCTGAAGTGCCGGGCGGCCATAGTACGCAAGCAACGGGCCGGTGGGGCATGCTGCGGCGCGCAGTGCCAGCCGAGAGACCGCCCCGATGCTCTACGAACTCCGTGTCTACGAAATCCTGCCCGGCCGGATGGACGCCATCATGGCCCGTTTCTCCCAGCACACGATGCGGATCTTCGAGCGCCTGGACATCGAGGTGGTGGGGTTCTGGCAGGAGGTGGTGGGCCGCAGCGACCGCCTGGTCTACATCACCCGCTTCGCCAGCCAGGCCGACCGCGAGGCCAAGTGGACGGCGTTCCAGTCGGACCCGGAATGGCAACGCGTGAAAGCCGAAACCGAGTCCAGCGGCCAAATCGTGGCCCGCGTGCTCAACAGCTACATGACGCCAACGGCGTTCTCGCCGCTGCAGTAGGGTGAGGCTCTCGGCCTGACGCTGCGCGGGGTTAGGGACGTGAGCGCCCGGCCCGCGAAGACTCGGCTTGCTTCAAGATGCGTGGAGTTGGGCCCGGGCATGCGCATGTCTGACTCTGGCTTCGGCCAGTTTGGTCCGCACGTCGCTGGCGACTTCGGCGACCTCTTTGGCGACCTGCGGATTCTGTCCCAGTTCCTGCTGCAGGGCGGTTATCAGGGGCAGTAGAAGGTGAGCCGCCGGCGAGGCCTGAAGGAGGTCGAGGGCATTGGCCGGTTCGACGGCGGCAACGAAGGGAAGCAGCGCCTCGGTGCTGCCGGGACGAACGCTGCCGTGCTCAGCCAGACTCTTCAGTAAAAAGGATAATTCGGTGAGGCTAATGGTGCGATCGAATTGATCCAATACGAGAGCCTTACTTATGAGGACCATTGCTGTTGTTCCGGTTTGCTGAAGTTCCGACGCCATGCCATATTGCGTTAGGACCTCGTCGAATGCAGCAAGCGCTTTGTCAAGCTGATTAAGCCGAACAAACACTAATCCCTTGCAATGTAGAATGCCAGCTATAATGAAGTCAGGAACCGGCGCTTCAAGGGTGTCAATATACGCTAGGGCGTGATTGAATGTATCAAGAGCCTTTGGAGGATCGCCAACCGCGTCTATCGCTATGCCTTTAACCCAAAGCGCATACGCCGATAGTACTGCAGAGAATTCTACCTTTCCCGTTCTGTATTGGCCCATGACTTCTTCGCAAGTAACGATAGCCTCGTGTCCCCGACCAAGCTGAATGAGCAGCGATGATTTGCTCGTCAATGCGGCACCTACCTGCAATTCATTGCCAGGGCCATGGTCAGGGCCGAACCGCTGAATCACTTGGTCATAGAGAGCGATAGCATCGTCATTCTTACCCATCCCTTGCAGGGAGTGCGCCTTGTTCAGCAGTGCACCGGCCATCTGTGCTCCGACAATCTGTGGGAGAACATTTAAGCGATAGGAGTCCTCGATAGTACTCTCGATGACATCCGCTATCTCAGATGGCGAGTACAGGCATATCATAAAGTCAATCAACGCCTGAACGAGTCGGTCAGTGCCTTTGCCTCGACGTAACAAGTAGTAGATGTTGTAGAGGCGCTCGGTGAGGTAATACAGCTGACGGCGGGGCGTACCGCCCTCGATGGCGACCGTGCTGCGCTGGACGAGGCGCCGGAGAAGGGCACTGCATGCGTTGGTGTTGAGGCGCGCGAGGTCGGCGACTTCCCTGGTGGTGGAGGGCTTCCAGAGGCGTGCCAGCGCGAGATAGACACGGCGTTCCTGGGGCGGGAGGGATTCGAGGTGGCTTTTGAAGTACTCGGTGTGCTCGTCGACCAGGTCGAGCAGGTTCTCCATCAGGTCGCGGAACGACCTGCCCGCGCCGAAGCGGGCGATGATGGTGAGAAGACGCGGGTTGCCACCGGTGAGGATCTCGAGTGGGCGAACCGCTTCGCCGGTGGAGGGCTTCCCAGCAACGGTTTGCCAGAGAGTCTTGCATTCGTCGGTGTCGAGTGAACGTAGACTGATGACCCGAAAGAGGTCGTAGAGGGCGTGCTCAGGGTTGTCGATTTCTTCGAATCGGCTGGTGGCGGTACCAAACAGGATGATTCGGGGCTCGGTCTGCAGGGTCTGTCGCAGCCGCCAGCCGACCTCGCGATCGTCGATGTCGGCCAAAAGCATGTTCAGGTTTTCGACCAGCAGTAGCAGTCGAGTCTGGTGACGATCCGCAAAGTCGAGCAGCGAGCCGATGCAGCGGTCAGCCAAGACTTGATCGTCGGTAACGGTTCGGAGCTCGTCGTAGGTCAGGCGCAGGTTGTCGCGCTCCTCGCTGGGCGCCTGTCCGAACAGGCGACCCAGGCACTCCAACCAAAATTCACCGCACGTCGTGACCTCGTAGCTTTCCTCGGCAAATACGATCGGAAAGAGACCATCAAGGACAGGGTCCCGACGCACTTCGGCCGCCACGCGAAGCAGCAAGTGCGTCTTGCCGCTGCCGCGGGGTCCAATGACGAGCGAGTGAGGGCTGGAGCTAGCGTCGCACTCGCGCAGGGACTCGATGAGCGACTCGAACTCCGCGGATCGGACGCAGAACGAAGCTACGATGTCGTCGTCGCTGAGGAAGCCGGGATTGTATTTCTTAACTGCTACCGCCATTGCAGCCTTACCTTCTATATGTCGCGATCCTCGATGGGGGTGAAGAACTGACCGTGACGGGCGAGCCACCAGTCCTGAAGCAGCCGGGACACGAAGCGGTATCCGCCAGTGTTTCGTTCCAAATACCCGTCATGTTCCAGCGCGTAGAGCACGTCTTCAATTGGAAGTCCGCCATCAGCGTCTGACGACGCGAGCGCGTCGCGGTAAAGCCGAAGGGCCTGTGGGGTCAGCAGCCCGTCGTTCACGGCCGCCTCGGTTAGCAATTCGAGCGCGGTCCCATAGCCCTCGTCTCCGAGAACCAGCCTGAGCCTCACCTCGTAGTGCTCCAGGTCGATCTGCCCTCGAACGCTGAGCAACTCACGTCTGTAAACCAGTTCGACATCTTCGACGGTCGCCGTGTTGCTGCCGTTCCTGCGGAGATGCTGGTGCAGGTAGTCGAAGAACTGCTGCACGTGGTGCGGAACGCAACAACGTAGGCGGTGGCAAATCTCGGTTCGCACGTCCTCCGAAAGGTCCAGATGATAGGTACGGGCCAAGGCGGCCAGACAGCGGCTGGACGTGTCGTGGCTCCAGGGATGCAACTCCAGGGGTGAATAGATGTTGGCGTGGGCGCTGAGACCTGCTTGCCGAAGCACCGGTTCGAGGCTGACGCTGCCTGAGATGATCAGAGTCACTGCACTGCGATGGTCTTGTCCGTTCTTTCTCAGCCAGGCGAGAAACTGGTCCGCGGCGGCCTTCCGCTCGGGGGTCACGCGGTAGTCAGGACCCTTCAGCAGACGGTTGACGAGGATGGGGAGCTCGTCGATGGCCAGCACCACTGGCTTCTCGCTTGACGCCAGCGCCGCGAAGACCTGATCTCCCCGGTGCTGCCAGTTCCCGGCGTCGATGCCGGCGCGGAGCTTCACCTTCAGCTCAAGAAGTCCTATTTCCTCGATGTGATCGCGGACATCGCGCAGTTGATTAGCAAACCCGGACCGAATGCGGGTCCAGGCGCCTTGGACCGGTCTAGCCTGAATCGCAATCTCGGCCACGGCGTCGGCCGGGTCGTTTGCCGCTTCGAGGTCTACGAAAACGCTGGCGAAGTGTCCTTCGCCTTCCAACTGGCGCAGGAGTTCGCGCACCAGGCTGGTCTTGCCCATGCGCCGTTGTGCGGTCAGGAGCGTGTGCGTTCCGTCCCGGACCCGCTCTCTCAGATCCTGGAGTTCCGCCTCGCGGTCAAAGAACCGTTCGCCAGCGACCCAGTTGGCGCCAGCCTTGATGAGTTGGGTGGTCATGGACTGACCCTAGCATGCCAACAAGATTGTTGGCAACAGTTTTGTTGGCAAATCGCAGGGCAGATTGAGACATTACCAGGCGCGTCCTAGCTGGTCGTGTTCTGACTACAGGGGGCGTGGGCTGGAAGAAGGGGTGGACCCAATCGGATTCGAACCGACGACCTCCTCAATGCCATTGAGGCGCTCTTCCAGCTGAGCTATGGGCCCGCCGACAGTTTAGGCGATGGGGCGGGGCCGCTGGAGGGTTCGGCGGCGGCAACGTCGGCGGGGGTGTTGAGGTTGAGGACGGCCAGGTCGGATTCGACGGGTACGGAACGCAGGCGGTGGCGGTGTCGCGTGACCACAGCCCGGAGCCCCTGGGTGGCCTCAGTGACCTGTTCGAGTTCTGGAGTCACGTCGGCTGGGACGATGAGGGGATGGCCCAGCCTTGGCAAGCTCATCAATTTCGTTCCAAGACAGCACGTTCTGCTTCTTTATCCATCCTTTAGAGAGCATAAACTTGACTTGATCGGTGCTCTTTAGGCTGGCAATCTTACCTGCGTTACCGACGACGAATGGAACTACGATCTTATCGCTGTGAATCAGATCGACAAGGATGCGAGCCATCACATACTGACGAATGATTTGATGCACGAGGACGTACTTGCTTTCAGTGCCAAGATCACTTACGCCCTTAGTCTCTCCAATGAAGAGATGCTCCGGGGTTTGGAGGACAATATCTATTTCCGTGTTCTCGAGATTGTCGGATAGCTTGTCTGACTCGGTAGGCTTTCCAACTCTAGTCGGGTACTTCACCGACGCGTCATAATTCCAGTCCTTAAGCGTATGAAATCCTCTAAAATCACTTATTTCCTCACGCAGATTACAGAAAAGGATCCGGTAGCGCTGTGTAAAATCATCGGAAAGCTCTCTGGCCTTGACTTGCTCCATCTTTAGGTAGTCTCGCACTCCCTTCCAAAACAACTCGATCCGAATATCTCTACCCGGGGTATCGGCAGACTTGTCTAGTCGCTGGGCAAGGGCGGCGCGGGCTGAATCAGACTTGACGAACGGGGCAAAGTAGCGGGCTGTTTTCCAGTTCTCTGTTCTGTTTTTTATCCCTAGAATTGTCATTGCTTCGCCGGGATATCAGATTTAGGCGGTTGGTGGACCCAATCGGATTCGAACCGACGACCTCCTCAATGCCATTGAGGCGCTCTTCCAGCTGAGCTATGGGCCCGCCGACAGTTTAGGCGATGGGGCGGGGCCGCTGGAGGGTTCGGCGGCGGCAACGTCGGCGGGGGTGTTGAGGTTGAGGACGGCCAGTTCGGATTCGACGGGTACGGAACGCAGGCGGTGGCGGTGTCGCGTGACCACGGCCCGGAGCCCCTGGGTGGCCTCGGTGACCTGTTCGAGTTCGGGGACGACGTCGGCCGGGACGATGAGGGGATGGCCGCTCCGTCCGGCGAATGTTGGCCGCAGCAGGGCATCGGGCTTTGCCTGCCAGGCCGAGACGAGCGGGTCGAGCAGGTCGTGGGCCAGCGGTTGATCGACGCTGACCACGAGGACGCTGGCGGGGTGGCCGCCGCGCAGGGCCCGCGCGCCGGCGGCCAGCGAGGTGGCCCGGCCTTCGCGGAAGCGGGGGTTGGCGACCACACGTGCCGGTGTGCTGTCCAGCGTCGCCTGCACTTCGTCAAGCAGGCCTCCGACGACCACGATCACCGGGTCGACCGCCGGCTGGGCCGCCAGCAGGTCCACCTGGTGCCGGACCAGCGGCACGCCGCCCCAGGGCAGCAGGGCCTTGGGTTGGCCCATGCGGGTTGACTCGCCGGCGGCCAGCACGATCGCGGCCAGCCGTTTTTCCGGCGTGGTCATGGCTGGCTGAGTCGAGCGTTGGCTCGACTCGGACGCAAAGAACGAATTGCCGCGGTCGCCAACAGGCCGAGGCCGGCCGCCATGGCCGCGAGGGTGAGGGCCGCGACGGCGCGCGCGGCTCGCAGATCGCCGACCTGGGATTCCACATGCGTCCAGAGCGAACGACGGTGAAGCATGCGTAGCGCCAGGTCCTGGTCGGCGAACTCCACCTGCCCATCGAGACGCAGGTCACCATCCGGCTGCCGGTCTTCCCGTGTGGCGCCGTAGACGACGCCTCCGGCTTGTCCGGCAAGTGCCTGGAACCGCACCACCACGGGGCCTGGCGGCGCCGGGCGGTCGAACGCCACGCGCCGGAGTTGGAAGGTCGTGGACGGGAAGACCGGCAGCATGCGCGTGGCGATCACGGTGTCGCCGGCCAGCAGGTCGGCCTGCACCTGCAATGGGCGCAGCGTGCCCTCGGCGCGCGCCGCGACCTGCAGACCAACCATGTCCGAGACCCGCACCGTGAGTTCCTGTGCCACGACACGGTCCGGGCCCAGAGGGCCGAGTTCGAAGTTCGGGTCCAGTTCCTCGCCGGTTCCGACTTCCACGGTCCACAGGGTGGCGAGCAGGAGGACCGCCGCGAGGAAGGCCAGGGCGACTGCCGTCCCCACGCCTTCGGCAGAGCCCAGCAGGCGCCGCGCCAGCGATCTGGCTGGGGTCAGGCCGAGGCCTCCGGGGTCGAACGGCGCAGGTTGTTGACTTCGGCGCAGCCGGCGGGCGCCGGGAGGATCTTGTTGGGGTTGAAGAGGGCATGCGGGTCGAAGACCTGTTGCACGCGGCGCATGGCGTCCAAATCGTCAGGGCCGAACACCAGCGGCATGGCGGCTTGTTTCTCCATCCCGATGCCGTGTTCGCCGCTGAGCATGCCGCCGACATCCACGCAGACTTGCAGGATGGCGCTGCCAGCCTCCAGCACCCGGTCCAGCGCTCCGGGAATCCGGTTGTCGAACAGCAACAGGGGGTGCAGGTTGCCGTCGCCGGCGTGGAAGACGTTGGCGATGGGCAGATCGAAGGTCTGGCTGATGCGCCGAATCTCGCCCAGGACGTGGGCAATGGTGGTTCGGGGGATCACGCCGTCCTGCACGTAGTAGTCGGGGGAGATGCGGCCCATGGCGCCGAAGGCGCTCTTGCGGCCGAGCCAGAAGAGGTTGCGTTCGGCCGTGTTCTGGGCGACGCGGATGTCGCGGGCCTGGTTGGCGAGCAGCACGCCACGAATCTCGGCTTCGCGGTCGTCCAACTCGGCGGGCACGCCGTCCACGTCCAGCAGCAGCACGGCGGCGGCGTCCACCGGCAGGTTGGCCTGCGGGATGAATTGGGCCACGGCTTCCAGCGCCAGCTGGTCCATCATCTCCACGGCGGCCGGCACGATGCCGGCCGCCACGATGCCGGAGACAGCGGCGCTGCAGGCGGCCACCGAATCGAACGAGGCCAGCAGCGTGCGCACACCGGCCGGCGTGTGTACCAGTTGGACGACGGCCTTGGTCACAATGCCGAAGGTGCCCTCGCTGCCGCAGAACAGCCCGGTCAGGTCATAGCCGGGGCCGTCGGCCAGCCCGCTGGTGGTGACCACGCGGCCGTCCATGGTGACGAACTCGATGCCCAGCACGTGGTTGGTGGTTACGCCGTAGAGCAGGGTGTGCGGGCCGCCGGCGTTGGTGGCAATGTTGCCGCCCAGCGTGCAGGCCTGCTGGCTGGACGGGTCCGGGGCGTAGTGAAAGCCGAAGCGGCGGGTGTGGGCGCTGAGGTCGGCGTTGACGACGCCCGGCTCGACCACGGCGCGACGGTTGCGCGTGTCGACCTCCAGGATGCGGTTCATACGCGAAGTGGCGACCACCACCCCGCCGCAGCGCGCGATGGCGCCGCCGCTGAGCCCCGTGCCCGCGCCGCGCGCCACCACCGGCACGCCATGCCGCAGCGCCGATTGGACGATCGCCTGGACCTGGGCCGTGGTGTCAGGAAACACCACGGCGTCGGGCAACGCACGGTCCACCGAGCCGTCGTATTCGTACAGCAGCAGGTCGTCGGAGTTGGACAGGAACCAAGCGTCACCCACGATGCGCCGCAAATCGGCCAGCAGGGCGACCTGCGGCGCAGTGGGCGTGTCGGTTGCTACGGCCATGATCTCAGCCGCTAGGGTATCTCCCGGCGGCCGATTGATTGAGCCAATGAAGAAGCTATTGACATAAGCGCTCACGGCGCTCATGCTGCTATTCACGCGGATGTTCGTTGTTTGTTCGGCTTTCGGCCGGACGATAACGCTGGGGAGGGTATTGTGGCTGGGCTGTCTGGCTCGCAAATGCGGCTTGTCTGGCTGTCGCTGACCCTGCGGGCGTTCGGTGAACGCCCCAAATTCACGTCGCTCAACGATCGAATCAAGCTCCAGAAGCTCGTGTATCTCGCGCAGGTGGCGACGGGAGCTTCGGTATACAGCTTCAATCCCTATATTCGGGGACCCTATTCACCGTCACTAACCCGCGACCTGTACAGCCTCCTTGAGCCGGGGCAGTTGAGTGAAGCAGAGGAACGGGCTGCTTCGTACAAACTGAATACTGGAGCGATGGAACGCCTGGAACGCGTGAAGGGGGTTGTAAGCGACAAGAGCGATACGCCGTACGTAGTGTGGCTTGAATTAGTGGCGTCTCTGCATATGAAGTTTTTGGAGAAGCCAGCCAAGTTTGACTCGGTTTGGGCAGAAGTGACGGCTTGGAAGGGCAACATTTTCGACAAGTCAAACGCACAGGCTGTATGGAATTCATTGGAAGAGAACGGACTAATAGAAATTCACAAATAGAGGGGCCCGCTACGTTGAAGATTATCCACGACAATATTCTTGGTCCAATTGAGCTTGAGTCGAAGCTGGTGGATATTATTGACACACCGGTCTTCCAGAGGTTGCGCAGACTTGAGCAGCTAGGAACTGCTTCGCTCGTGTTTCCAGGAGCGAGGCACACTAGGTTCGAACATTCGTTGGGTGCCCAAGAGATAATGCGGCGTGTACTCAATCAGCTAGGGCCGCCATCCAAAAACGGTGCGATCAGTCCTCGCGATGCGAAAGTGCTGCGAGCGGCAGCTCTAGTACACGACATAGGCCACTATCCACTGTCCCATGTGATAGAAGGTGTCGTTGACGCAATTGAATCTCACGCTGAAGCCGGCACCGCTCAAATTGGAATCGAGGAAACCGAGCCGAGGCCAGACAGAGCAACGCCGATTAGCATCAATGACCCGTCATGGTGGCTTCAAATAGCTTCACCAGGGATCAAGGTGAGCCGTGAGTCGCTGGCACACCATGAGAGCCTGTCGACGTATATCCTGAAGAGTGATCCGCAATTGAGATGTGCGATTCACAATTATGTCGGGTGCGGCGACGCCGTGGAGAGAGTCATTGAGGTTCTCGAAAAGCAGGCATTGGAGATTTACCAGCGGCAGCTAGTGTCGTCCGAGCTTGATGTTGACAGACTAGATTATCTCGTTCGCGACTCCTACTATACCGGAGCGAGATTCGGAACTGTAGAAGTGGACCACCTTATTAGAAGGATGAGCTTATACAAGAGAGACTCTTCTAGCCCTACGACGGTAGTTGTCGATGAACGCGCTTTGCCCCATCTGGAACATTATCTGCTTGCTAGAAACTTCATGTATGGACAAGTTGCCTACCACAAGGCGGTTACGGCGTTCTCTGTTTTGGCCGGAGCTGTCTGGATTGCACTTAGTCAGGCTTGTGTCAAGCCGACCTCGGTAGCTGCAATTTGTGAATCAATTGACAACGGTGAATATGGAAGCTTTGATGATACTTGGTTTTGGCAGCAAGTCGCGAAGCTCGCTTCTACAGGTGAGGGTCTGGGAGCGAAACTAGCTACGGATTTGATCGAACGAAGGCCACCGGTTCTAGTATTGGAACTACGCCAGCGTGGCAATGAGAAGCTCGGCGATGCGAAGTATAGGTTCGAGAAGCGACGTAGAGAGTTTACGGATGGGAGCAATCTAGATCCCGAGCATGTATTCTTGACGTACCAAACAATTCAAATAGCGACGGAGGGCAGCAAGCAGGAGTATGACGATATCATGAATAGGGACGGCAATCAGATCCCGACGGACACTCCGTATGTTATGAGAAGGGACGGCGAGGTACTCCCAGCGACAGGGGTGGACAATTCGATTGCGCAACGGCTTTGCTCGTATAAGGACAGGGAGCAGATTGTTCGAGTCTATTGCCTCCAAAGGCCGGATCTGGAGTGCGGAGAATTCTGGCAACGGAGAGATGAGCTAGCTCGTCTGTGTATGGATGAATTTCGGATATAAGTTTGATTGGTATTTCGTTGGCGATCAGCTGAACGCGGTGGGCATCGGAATGTGTGCGACGGACTTGCGGCGAGATCTTCGGTTGATGCCGGTGAATCTCCGGAAGGTGTAGTGCGGTGACAAAGTGATTCACGAGGGCATACCGACGGGGTCTTGGTGGAAGGTTGAAATGTTGAAGGTGCGTAGCCTTCTTTGCTTGGAGAAGCCGTCTATTCGTCAGTGGGCACGGGCCAGCGTAGCCGGGGAGAGGGGACAGTGAGTCTAGGAAGCACTTGCTGCAGGATGGTGGCGTGGTCGAAGGCGAGGTTGGTGGGGAGGGCGTCGAGCGGGAACCAGCGAGCGGCGGCTGCGTCGTCGCCGGCGGCTGGCAGTTCGGCGTGTTGAAGCCGGGCGCCGTAGACGACGGAGATGGTGCGGCCGCAGGGATCTCGGTCGGGGTGGCCGAAGGTTGCCAGCTGCTTGAGGTCCGGCGGTTCCAGGGCGGTTTCCTCGTGGAGTTCGCGGCGGGCGGCGTCGATCAAGTCTTCGTCAGGCTCGACGAACCCGCCGGGAATGGCCCAGCCAGCCGGCGGGTTGCGGGGGCGGATCAGCAGCAACGCGGGCGAGGGCAACTCGGGGGTGACCACCACGTCGGGCTTCGCCGACGATGCGCCGCAGGTCGGCCAGCAGGGCGGCGGGTGCGAAGGCGGGCGTCTGGGTTGCTACGGCCATGATGCTAGGCACGCTACGGCGGACGGCCGTCGCTGGCAACTTGAGCCGAGTTGCAGTTACCGACCGCGGTCACGCCGAAAAACCGATCGGCTGGAGCCGCAGACAGTCACGCTGGTTCGCGGGCTGATCGAGACGATTGGATCCATCCACCACCAGGCCATCGACTATCGCCTCGGACGGTAGTCCGTCGGATCGTGGCAGGCGTCGTAGGTCGCCTGATCTATCGGAACCCAGGTCGTTCCGGGAACACCTCGGCGTGAAGAGGTGCCAGGGCCAACCGGAAACGAGGACTCAAAGACGAGGCTGCGCTTCTGAGATTGAGCAATCAGTTTTGCCAAGCGCACCGCAGGCCCGAAGTCCCAGTCCTGGCTCACGACAATTGCGGCTTCGTACCGCCGCTCGTAGGTGGCGCGAACTAAGTCCAGAGCCAAGCTGACATCGACACCCTTTTCCTGACCGCCACTGCTCACCCTTCCCCGATAGACGTAGACGCTCCTGCTTCGCAGATACCGGAGCTTGTTGGACCAGAAGCCGTGCCAGTAACTCTGCGAGGAGCCGGCACCTGGATCCGGCACGCCCGTGTAGAAGCGAATCTGAGCGAGTGACCGGCCAGGCGACCTAGCCACCAGGGCGTGCGCGAGCTTCTCGACGTCGTAGCTTGGCCATGCGTATGGCGAGGAAGCGTCGGGAGGATTGGGCGCCCAAGCCCTGCGGGCCAGGTGATAAAGGTTTTGGCCGTCAACCAATACGACTGTGCGCATGAAAAACACCCGCCCGGGGTCGGGGCCGAAGCCACCGTCCAGCGGGCGGGGAGTAGATACCGACTACGGTAGTCGTCGGACGGGTTCGGGTCAAGAGGGAGTGCTTGAAGGCTCGCACGCTCGATCCATGAGTCGCGGCAGGACCTGGGACAGGATGGTGGCGTGGTCGAAGGCGAGGTTGGTGGGGAGGGCGTCGAGCGGGAACCAGCGGGCGGCGGCTGCGTCGTCGCCGGCGGCCGGCGGAACGGCGTGTATTAGACGCGCCCCATAGACGACGGAGATGGTGCGGCCGCGCGGGTCGCGGTCGGGGTGGCCGAAGGTCGCCAGTTGTTCAAGTGTGGGGGGATTGAGGCCGGTTTCCTCGAAGAGTTCGCGGCGGGCGGCGTCGATCAGGTCTTCGTCAGGATCTACGAACCCGCCCGGGATGGCCCAGCCAACCGGCGGGTTGCGGCGGCGGATCAGCAGCACCGAGGGCGAGGGCGATTCGGCGGTGACCACGACATCGGCCGCCACCGCATAGCGGCTCGGCGCGGGCATGCGGCTAGTCGGACGAGGCGTCGGCGGCCGCGGCGCGCGGGCGCATGACGAAGCGAAGCACGATGAAGCCGAGGATCAGGAGCACGACGAAGGCGATGGCCAGGACGTTGAAGTACTCGTCGATGACTGCCTCCACCTGCGTGCCGAAGATCGTGATCAGGAGACCGACCAGGAAGAAGCGCCCGCCGCGTCCCACCAGCGAAGCCAGCATGAAGCGTCGGAAGTTCAGCCGGAAGGCCCCGGCGCCGATGGCGAAGACCTTGTACGGAATTGGAGTGAAGGCCGCGACGGTGACCGCCCACACGTCGCGGCGCTGGTATTGCCGCTCGACGTAGAGGATGCGCTCCTCCGCGAAGAGGCGGCTCAGCAGCGGGCGGCCGCCGCGCAGCCCAATCCAGTAACCGAGCATGGCGCCGAAAAGCGACCCGAGGGTGGATATGGCCGAGAAGCCCAGCGCGAACGGGAGGTTCCCGGCGGCCAGCGCGATCAGCAGTCCGTCAGGCGGGATGGGGAAGAAGCTGGATTCCCAGAACGCCAGTACGAAGAGAGCCAGCGCGCCCCAGGGCGAATCGCCCCAAGCCAGCACCCAGTGGCCAAGCTCGGAGATCAGGTGCATAGAGGGAAGGTTGTCCGGGCGTGGAACGGGGTCATTCTACGGGCGGCCAGGACTGGCGAGTCGTGAAGCTCGACTGCACCTCGAACGGCGTGCCGTTGCGGGTTCCGTTGACCCTGACGGTATAGGTGGCGCCCGGCGCCAGCGGGTCGTGCGGAACCAGCGACAGCGCGCGCCGCCACTCGCTGGTGGTGCGGGCCGTGGTGACGAGCGCGCCATCCGGCCCGTAGAGCGCGGCCTGGCCCCAGGCGACCTGGTCGTCCAGGCCGAACTGCAGCGACACCGGCGGCCCGAAGGGGCGGGTTGCGCCAGGCGCCGGGTTGGGCGATTCCCAGCCCTCCCAGCTCACCGGCACGTCGGTGGCGCCATTGAACGGCACGACGGCGGGCAACGGCGCGTCGGCGGTGTGCCGCGGCGACAGTCCGGCGTTGAACACGGTCACGGTGGTGTCGCCGTCCGTTGCGGTGCCGTAGCCGACGTGCACGGCGGACGGATGCACGTACATGTAGCGGTGCCAGACGGTCTGTAGCGCCCAGGCCAGCGTGTCGGCGGGGGCGAAGAACGCGAACACTTCGTCAACCCAGCCCAGTTGGTACCCGCTGGCGCGGGCGCGCTCGCCGATGCTGCGCCCCGTGAAGCCGGGGTAGCCGGGCACCTGGGTGTGCAGCCCGCCGGAGTTCGGGTCGCCATGGTTGGTGATGTAGTAGTCGGCGTGGCCTTGCGCCGCCTGCATGAGTTCCTGGCTGACGATCAGCGGAGGCAGCCCCACGGCAGCACGAAGGCTGTTTGCGGGTGCCAGCACGCTCGTTTGCCGCGATGGCGCGGCCGTGGGTTCGGGTGTGGGCGCAGGGATGGACTGCGGCGCGGCGCCGTTGACGCGGGGCCGAATCTCGGGCACAAGCACGTCGGCCGGAAAAGTCCCGGCGCCGCGGGCCAGGTTCCCGCCGTTGGCAACCGTCACTTCGCCCGCCGAGGCCCAAGGGAAATCGATCAGCCACTGCTGCAGCACCGCACGCTGCAACCTGATGGTGTGGACGTGCTCATAGGTGATCACGTGCGAGGTGGGCAGCCCGTACCAGCGCAGCGGGTCGTCCACGGCAAAGTAGGCGTCGCGCAACGCGGGATTGGCGTTCAGCAGCGCCTGGCGCGTGGCGATTACCTGATCCCAGGTGAAGCCCTCTTCGTCGAAGTACTTCCACGGGGGCACCAGCAGTTCTTCCAGCGTGTCGTCGTAGCCCGCCAGGCTGAGCCGGTCGAAGACGTTGACGAACATGAACGTGCCGAGTTCGGGCCGCCACTGCAGTACGACCTTCTGGAACACCTGGACGGTGAAGCCTTCCCAGACGAAGCGCCGGGACCGTGGGTAGCCCAGCGCCTGCACGCCGCCCAGGCGCTGAAACTCGGTCCAGACCGGAATCCCATCGGCGTCGGTGACGGCAAAGCCGGCATCGGGCACGTCGCTCTCGGCGGCCTGGGTAAACAGGCGTCCGCCCTCAACCGCGTAGTCGCCGGAGTCCGCCCACGCCGGGAGGACTGCCCAGACCGCCATGAGGGCAACCGCGGTCAGAAGGCCCGCGCCTCGTAGCAGCCGCCCCAGCGCGAAACCGCCGGAGCTCGCGGCCATCGGCGTCAGGGCGGTCACTGGTCGGCGGCTTCCCGTGAGGTCGAGCGCATCAACGTCTGCGGGTCAGAGCTGCACGGCATTGGGAATCACATCCACCGTGTACGTGCCACTGGGGTCAATGTCTATGGCTACCAGGTCAATACGGTAGTCGCCCGCGCGGTCGGGATGCTGGCGCAGGTAGGTCTGGGCCAGGCGAGCCAACTGGCGCGCCTTGGTGTGTGTGAGGGCGGCGCGCGCTCCGCCGAAGGCCTGGTCACGCCGCGTCTTGACCTCAATGAACACGGTTGCGTCGCGGTCAGTCGCGACAATATCGAGTTCGCCGCGGCCCACGCGGACATTGCGGTCCAGGATGCGGTACTTGCGGCGCTTGAGTTCGCGAGCGGCCAGATCTTCGCCCCAGCGGCCGAGCTGGGTGCGGTCGGTCGGCGCACGGCGCCTAGACCGCCAGGGCCAGCGTATGCGTGGCATGGGCCTGTCGAACGGGGGCAAAGCTCTGGCGGTGCAAGGCAATCGGTCCCTGCGCCTGCAACGCGGCACGGTGGCGGGCTGTGCCGTAGCCCTTGTTGCGATCGAAGGCGTAGGCAGGAAACCGGCGGCTGAGCCGCCGCATCAGACGGTCGCGGGCCACCTTGGCGCAGATCGAAGCGGCGGCCACGGCCAGGCAGGTGGCGTCGGCGCGGATGATGGCGGTCTGACGGTCGGCGAAGGGGCTGGCGGCGTCCAGCGGAAAGGCGTCCACGATCACATGGTCAGGGTCCAGGCCCAAGCGGCCAAGCGCGCGGTGCATGGTGAGGCGACCGGCGGCGGCAATTCCGGCGTCGTCGATCTCGCGGGGCGTGGTGTGGGCCACGCCGATGGCGGCGGCGCGGGCGTGAATCAGGCGGGCCAGCCGTTCGCGGGCGCGCGGCGAGAGGCGCTTGGAGTCGGTTACGCCGGCCAGCAGTTGCGGGTCCAGATATGCGACCGGCGGCAGGATGACCGCGGCGGCGGTCAATGGGCCAGCCCAGGCACCGCGGCCGGCTTCATCCACGCCGGCGATTCGGCGGCGTCCCTGCCGCAGCAGCCGGAGTTCCCGGCGCGGCGGTGGGAGCCTGAGCGGGAGGGCGCCGACGGAGCTGGCCTTTGGCGCCGGCTAGGCGCGCCGATCCTTGACGCGCCGCTCCGTGACGCGCGCCGCGCGGCCAACGCGGTCACGCAAGTAGTACAACTTGGCGCGGCGGACTTTGCCGTGGCGGACCACCTGAATGTCATCCACGATCGGCGAGTGCAGCAGAAAGGTCCGCTCCACGCCGACCCCGCCGGATATGCGGCGGACCGTGAAGTTCTCGTTGACCCCGCCGGCGCGGCGTCGGATCACGGTACCCTCGAACACCTGCACGCGTTCACGCTCGCCCTCGCGCACTTTCACATGCAGGCGCACGGTGTCACCGACGTTGAATTCGGGAACCTCGGGCTTCAGGTAGGTCTTTTCGAGTTCATCGATCAGGCTTGCCATGGGTGTTGTGCGGAAGGGGGGTGCGGCGGAGGGCGCCGCGAACGTGAGGATCGTGTGAGGGAGCGCCAACCGGTTAGTCGGCGTTTCCGACGATAGCATAGGTTCAGGCGCCGGCCGTTCCAAGCCGGGAAGTGACTCCGTAGCGCTTCCAGTAACGCCGCCTATAGTTGAGAGAGCGCGGACCGACTGTCGCCGCGCGGGTAACCCGAAGCCTCATGCGCATCAGCCGACGCAAGATCCTGTTGTTTGCCGGGTCCGGCGTGCTTGGCGGCGCGGCCGCGGCGGCGGCCGGCGCCGGCACATTCGTGGCCGTGGGCGAGACGCGCTACGCGAACCGGTTCTATCCGGGCGTGCGGGTGGACGGCGAAGACGTGGGTGGTCTGACGCTGGCGCAGGCGCGCGACCGGCTGCAGGCGCGCTGGGACGGCTTCGGCGCCGCGCCCGTCGTCTTCCGGCTGGATGGTCGGACATGGAACCCCAGGGGCCTTGAGGTCGGGATTCAGGTCAACTACGACACGCCGCTGGCGCAGGCCTATGCCTGGGGGCGGCGAGGCAGCTGGGGGGCACGCCTCCGCCAGCAGCGCCAGACCCTGGAAGCGCCGCGCGAATGGCGGACCACGGTCAGTTTCGATCCGCACGTGTTCACGGACTATGTCGAGCGCATTGCCGCCGAGATCGCGCAGACGCCGACGGATGCCTCGCTGCGGATCGAAAGCCAGGGCGGCCAGCGCCTCGCCAGGGTCTATCCGTCGCGCGAAGGTCGCGAGCTGGTACCGGCTGACGTGTTGGCCGTGATGAGCCAGCGTCTCGATTCGCCGCGGCGGCTGATCATCGACTTGCAGTCCCGCCCAATTGCGCCACAGGTCGCCACGGTCGCCCTGGCGCCCGCGGCCGAACGCGCGCGCCTGCTGATGGACGGGCATATCGAACTGATCGCGCCGGGCCATCGCTGGTCGATTGCGCGCGAAGACCTGGCCCAGGACATGCGCGTCGTCGGGCCGCCCACGGACCCGGACATCAGCGTGGACGTGAGCTATGGGGCCTTTGACCGGGTCGCGCGCGAGATCGCGGACACCCTGCGGGTTCCCGCCGTGGAGCCGAAGATCCGAGTTGACGACGAGGGTGAAGTGGTGCCGCTGGTTGAGGGCACACCCGGCCGCACGATCGACGCCGAAAGCCTCTGGACACGCGTGCAGACAGCCTTTGCCGGCGGGCGCGACCGGGTCAACGTACCGCTGGTGGTGTTGCAGCCCGCCATTACACGGCGCAGCGCAGGCGAATTGCAATTTGACAACCCGATCGCGGAGGGCGTGTCCCGCTTCACCGGTTCCAGCCGCAACCGCGTACACAACATCGACAACGGGTCGCGGCTGATCGACGGCACGGTGGTGCCGCCCGGCGAGACGTTCTCGTTCAATGCCACGGTGGGGCCAATCACGGCGGGCAACGGGTTTGTCGAGGGCCTGGTCATCGCGCCCACGCGCACCGAACCGGGCATCGGCGGCGGCATTTGCCAGGTGTCAACCACCCTGTTTCGGGCCGCGTTCTGGGCCGGTCTGCCGATCAGCGAGCGCTGGCAGCACGCCTACCGCGTCCGCTACTACGAGCTTGGCCCCAACAACCCGCCCGGGTTCGACGCGGCGATCTGGCAGCCGTCCCAGGACCTGGCGTTCACCAACGACACCCCGAACCACATCCTGATCCGGCGCGACTTCAACGCCAGGGCGCAATCGCTCGCGTTCCGGCTGATGGGCCCGCCGCTGGAGCGCGAGGTCACGCTGGACCCCTGGCGGGGCAAGGAGATTCAGCCGCCCCCGCTGCGCGTGGTACCCACCACGGAACTGCCGCCGGGCGAGATCGAGAAGACCGACAGCGCCATTGCCGGCCTGCAAACCGTGATCAGCCGGCAGGTCGCGCTTGGCGGCCGCGTTCTCTTCAAAGACCGATTCCCGTCGGCGTTCGTCCCCTGGCCCGAACGCTGGGAGGTGGGGCAGGCCGAGGACGGCAGTTTCGATCCCAACCTGGTGCCGCGCTACGCCGAGTTGCAGGCGGCATCGGAGGAGACGCCGCCGGCCGAGGCCACGCCGCCGCCTGATGATTCGCCGCCGGCCGAGGGCGCGCCAGCGGAGGAGCAACGCACGAACCAGAGTTAGCTGCGGACGGGCGCTCCGGTTCGTGCCGAGCGGTAGGCGGCTTCCATGGCGGCGACCTGACGCAGGCCGTCGTGCGCGGTGGCCCGCGGGGTGTCCCGGCCCAGGATCACGTCGATGAAATTGGCCGGGGCGCTGCCCAGGAACGGCATGGACGTGATGTCAAAGGTCACGGGGTCGCGCAGTTGGCGTTCCAACGTGAGGTGGCCCCAGCGCATGTGGATGGCGCCCGTCGTGCCGTAGAGGTTGAACGCGAAGTCGCGCGGCACGGGTGTGTCGCCAATGCAGGCCAGGCTGCACAACACGCCCGACGCCAGCCGCAGGTTGAGCGCCGTATACAGGTCGGCCTCCGGCGAGTCCATCTGGGCGAAGACCGTCGCCGCCGGCGATCCCGCCAGCCAGAGGCAGGCCTCCAACAGGTGCGCGCCGCCGTCGGCGAAGAAGCCGCCGCCATTGGCCGCGGTGTCGCCCCGAAAACTGGTCTCGTGCAGCAGCGTGGCCTGCGTGTCCGATACACCGTCCAGCATGGCGACGCCCGCGCCCGTGAACCGGCGCTCGGGCGGCTGGAGCCACAGGTCCCAGTCGTAGGCCATGTAGGCCTGGATCAGGCGCAGCTCGCCGATCG
Source organism: Chloroflexota bacterium (assembly GCA_965263175.1). Lineage (GTDB taxonomy): Bacteria > Chloroflexota > UBA11872 > UBA11872 > UBA11872 > UBA11872. The sequence continues at coordinate 122,040 of OZ253587.1, read as the reverse complement.
CGCCGTCGCGCAGGAGTGCGTGCGCTTTCGTGAAGGGCGGCTCGTAATGCCGGTTGAACGCCACCATCAGCGTCAGACCGCGCCGTTCGGCCAGCGTCACCAGTTCGCTCGCGTGGTCCAACCGCAGCGTCAACGGCTTGTCCACCAGCACGTGCTTGCCGCGAACCAGGGCCGCGCGGGCGGCCTCGTAGTGGAGGTTGTGCGGCAGTGAAATCGTGACCGCGTGCAGTGAGTCGTCGGCCAGCAGATCCGGATATGAGGTGTAGCGCCCCGGGACGTCAAAGGCATCGGCGGCTTCGGCCAGTCGAACCGGATTGCGGCGGCAGAGGGCGGCGATTTCGGCGTCCGGATGCTCCCGCAGCGGCGGCAGGTGGGCGCGTTGGGCGTAGGCCCCGGCCCCAATCACCCCAACCCGAACGGCCATCGGCTCACCTTCGCATGGCGGGCCGCGCAGTCTAGCTGGGCCTGCCGTCAGGTCTGGTAGTCGATGGCGATCACGACGCCGGCGACGATCTCCTCAACCTGATCGGCTTCCAGCGCGCCGATGCGCCTGAGGAACCGTTCCGTGGACTCGCTGCGTACTTGGAGAACGTCGGCGGCCGACTCCGCGTGCAGCCCGTTCCGGTCATTTGCTGCTATCCGCAGTTTGTTCACTCGGCCTAGGTACTGGTCGCGCCACGTTGTCAGCGGAACAACGATGCGAACGGGCACCGCGTCCAGAGCGGGCGAACTGATGACGACGACCGGACGGTCGCGTTGCAATTCCGCCCCGACGGCGCGGGGAAGACGAATCAGCCATAAATCGTCCCGAGTCGGTGAATCGTTGGCCAAAGGGAGTTCCGCGGCTAGTGAACTAGGTCGATCAGCGTCGTGTCCCATGCGCGAGTCTCGTCGGGGTCGACTGTTATCTGCGCATCGCGCAGCACGCGGTGACGCTCCTTGAGCGGGCGCCGTGCCAGATCGCGCAGGGTCGACTGGGTCACGCGTCGCCGTTCGTCCACGACCCGGACGCTTCCCTTTTGAGCCCCCACTTCAATCAAGCCTTCCACGTTGCGACTGCGCGCACCGTCCACGTCTGATCGACGACACTTCCAAAGTCCCCTACCACACGTTAGTCAAAACTGGCAGCACCGGGGTTAGTCGGAGTCACCGATATTGCGGATGCCCGGATGGCACCACAGGGTCCAGCCTATCCTTGCACGCTGCCTGCTGGAGTTCGGGAGACGCCCTTTCTCGGGGCTCCTGGCGCGGGTCAAGCAATCCATGCTTGTCCGGCGATAGCTTTGCGTGCGGGTAGTGGGTCACTTTGAGTTGTGAGCCGCAAAGACCCCTCACCCCAACCCTCTCCCAGTGGAGACCTTTGCACAACGCCCTTCGTCCGCGAAGGTGCGGCCGCTCTTGCTCCCTCTCCCTGTGGGAGAGGGTTGGGGTGAGGGTCTTCCGGGCAACAGTCCCCCGGATTACGCAAAGGTCTCTCCTCGGGGAGAGGGTTGGGGAGAGGGGTCCTCCGGTCGAGCTCCAACGGTCCCACCCCACTGCGCCCCTACCGCAAAACCGCCTTCCCCAATCCCACGTCCGGCGCCTCCCGCCTCAACGACCACCGCAACGGGTTCTCCACGATGTACTGCCGAATCCGGTTCAAATCCTCCTCATTCCGAACCACGTGCTCGAAATACCCCCGCTGCCACACCGCGACCCCTGGCGTCCCCCGCAACTCATTCACCCGCCGCCCCGAAAACGACTTAAACCCCCGAACCACCTTCGACAACCCATGCCGCCGGAATCCAGCCCGCTTTGCGTCCAAGTCTTTCGTAGGGGTATCCGTTGGGGCATCCGTTGTAGGGGCCGGTCTGAGACCGGCCTCTTCCGCGCAATGCCTGACAGCCCGACCCGCAGCCTCGCATTGCCTCCGAACCTTGCCTTTTCCGGTCGTGCCACCCCTTCCGGCCGAACCCCAACGGTCCCACCCCACGATGCCGTCGGCCAGCAGACCGGTCAGAGCGCGGTGGACGGTCGCGTGGGCCTCGCCAAGAACGCCCGCCAGATCTGCTGAGTCGATGAACGGCATCCGGCTGAGGGAGTCGAGCACCTGTCGGTCGGAAATCGCCATGCGTCCGGCGTAGCAAAGGAAGGGCGCGGTGGGCAGCCGTCAAATGTCAGTGACGGTGGCGACGTTTCGACGGGCCGCATACCACAGACCGGCGTGCCGTTACCCACGACCGCCACGGTGGCTTTCTCCACGGGCGCTTGAACCTGTAGATGGCAAAGCCTGCTGTCCGGTTGTTCCAGCGATAGACCTACTTGGAAGGGAGTTGGGCCGGGGCTGGAGCGACTTCCACCCACGGCCCACGTGCCTGCGTAGTACCGACTACTGCGGCTCTATGGACAGGGTGAAGGTCCCGCCGTCGGACGTGGACGCCGCTTCCACCGTGTAGGTCTCGCCGGGAGCCAGTGTGAGGGTGACCGTCGTGCCGTCTGCGTGGAGCAGCTTGCCATTGGCCAGCCGCACGTTGACGCGATGCTCATAGGTGGCGTTGGGAGGCGTCCCCCAGTCGTTCTGCGGCGTGCCCTTCGACACGAACAGCGCCCCGCCCGACTCCGACGTGAGCGTGATGCTCACCTCGGTCTCCTCCGATACGGTGAAGTGGATGTACCGGGCAGGACTGTCCGCTTGGTGGTGGGCCCGGCACTCCGGGTCATCCCAGGCGCCACTCAACCCCGCCGCAGCCGTGAGTTCGTTCAGGTCGGTGAAGCAGGCCGTCACCGGCGTGTTCTCTGGCTCAACCTGCGACTCGGCGTTCTGAGGAGGCGGTTGGCCGGATTCTCCGGTGGGCGGCGCAGGCGCGACCACGGTGATAACCACCGTGTCGGAATCGGACTCGCCCTCCTTGTCGGTGACGGTCAGTTGCAACTCCAGCGTCGTCCCGCCCGCCGCGTCGGCGGGGACGATGAACCTGGGATCGCCGAACTTGCTGGCGACCTGGTTGACCAGCCCAGTCTGCGGGTGCGTCAGCGTCACGGTCGGTCCCGACAGCTGCGTCCACTGGTGCTCCATCTCCCACCACTCGCCGTAGGGGTTGATGCTGGTTATGCCTTGCAGCGTGACGCTATCGCCCGGCGCGCCGGTCAGGTCAGGGCCGGCGTTGGCCGTGGGAGCCACTGACGCCTGCTGCACCTCTTCTGGCGGCGCCGGATCCGTGCCAGGACCGCCGGAATTGCCGCCCGCGCCCGCACTGCAACCGTCCGGGTTCGCGTTCACCGTCAGGGTGCGCTGGGTCGTAACCGCCGGGCTGGTGTTGTCAGACACCGTGAACTTGAAGATGTACGGGGTTTCGGCGGTCAGGCATGGCAGCGTGAAGTTGGTGGTCACCCGCCCGCCCGGACCGTCCACCGTACCGGTCAGGTCTCCAGACCACGCCACGTTGTTCAAAGACGCCGGTACGGAGCTCCACGTGTAGGTCAGCGTCTCGCCGGAGTATCCGCCGATCGTTCCCCGCATCGCTACCACGTCCCCCGCGCTCCAGGTCACGTCTTCCACGTTGGTGGTGAACTCCATCGCCGCCGTGGGACGCGCCCGAACCCCGATTCTCACCACGGCGCTGTCCGACGAGCCGGCGGTGTCCTTTACGCGCAGCAAGAAGGCATAGGCCATGTCGGCGGTCTGGCCGGTCGGTGTGGTGAACGTCGCCCGGCTGCCGGCGCTGCCGGACAGCTCTACCGCAGGCCCGCTCATCTGCGTCCACTGGTAGCCGGCAATGCTGCCCTGCCTGGCCCTGCTGCTGGCGCCGTTCAGGGTCACCAGGGTGTTTTCCAGCGCCGGCCGCCCGGGGCTGCCCTCGTACGTTGCCGTTGCGCGGGCGATGGGCGCGACGTCCGCGATCACTTCCGGCGCTTCTTCGACTACGACTTTCACGATGTCGTAGTCCTGGGCGCCGCCGCTGTCGGTCACGGTCAGCAAGAAGAATAGATTGACCGAGTCCTCGGTCGTTGTGGTTTCGGTTCCGGCGATGTCAGCGGAGACTCGCCTGACCATGGCGGGCAGATCCGGCGTGGTGAACGTGGTCGTGGACCCGGTGACCCTGCTCAACTCGACGTCGACGCCGCAGGAGCCTCTTCCTTGCAAAAGCAAATCGTAGGCCAGCAGCTTGTGCAGCCCGAAGGAATCCGGGTGCAGGCAGATCTGCCGCCAGGCGTAGCTGCGGATGGAACGACCGCTCGAGGCGGAGCTGCCGCTGCCGCTCAGCGTCACCTTTCGCTCCGGCGTCTGGAGGGCGTTGCCTACCGGCTCAACTACCTCGGTATTGTCGTCAGCGGTGCCAACCCTGCGGTCGGCGCCGAGGTTCAGTTTGTCGTCGGCCGTGCCGGGCCTGCCGTCTTCGCCGCAAGCCAGCGTGTCGTCGTCCGTGCAGGGCCGGCCGTCGGGTCCGACGATCAGGACGTTGTCGTCGTCCGTCCCCACGATTTCGTCCGGCCCCTTATCCCTGGTCTCATGCACGTCGTCCGCCGTGTTGCATCGGCGGTCCGGGCCGCAAGAGGTCCGGCGGACGGTGTCGTCGCCGCCGCCGTATACACCGTCAGGGCCCTTCCCCGCCTCGATCACGGTGTACGCCCCTTGAGGATGCCGCGAACTCGTCGTCACCCTGCCGACCGCCGTCGGCCCGCTGGCCGCTCCGGTTTCGTCCGCCACGGTGACCGTGACCGTCTGCGGTGCGGTGTACACATCGCCGGTGGCCGGGTCGGTCACGGTGAGCCGGAACACGTAGTCCCCGGGCCGGTTGGCCGGGGTGGGAGAGGCAGGATCATCCTGGCCGCCGCGCGACCGGTATTCCGACGGCCTCGTCACCCCGTCCCAGACGATCCAGGACAGCGACTGCTCCGCTGAGTACAGGGAATAGACGCAGTACGTTGACGCCCCTTCCGGATGCCCGGGGAGCCGCTTCTCGCAGCCGCCGAGCAGCGGCGGCCCCAGCCCGACAGGCCCGCTGATCTGCTCCCACTTGTACTCCAGCGAGGCGTAGTAGTCCGGATGCTCTTCCTGAGCAGTCCGCGCTTGCCGGCCGTCGTCGGGGATGACGTACAGAGAGAATCTTCCGGGGCGGGATATGCTCCGCGCCGTCCGCGTCGTTTCGCTTTCGAGAGAGGGGGTGACCTGCGGCAGCCGGGGAGCGCCGGCGGACGGCGGGTCGTCGTCGTTGATGTTCACTCTCGCCAACGACGCCGCCAGGTCGTAACCGTGGGCGTGTTGCAGCGTGACCTGCACCCAGCCGGCGCGCTCGTCCGTCGCGTCGTTCGTGGTCGACACGGTGTAGGTGACGCTCCGCCGGTTGGCCGGGATGGTGATCGTGCCCGCACCGGCCGCGACGCCGAAGTCGCCGCCCGCCGTGACGTGGAGGCTGAGCGTGACGGCCTCGGCGGGCGCCGGGTCGATGGCGACGGTGAACCGCGCCGTCTGCCCCTCGGTTACGACCGCCTGGGCCGCCCCGATGCTGACGGCCGGGTAGTCCACTCGTCCCTGGTCGCCGAACTCCTCCCAGGTGAACACGCCGTCGTTGTTCCGGTCCCCCTTCAAGGCCGGATACTGGCTGGAAGTGCCGAAGTCCCAGGGGTCGTCCCCCGTGCCGTCGCCGTCCAGGTCCAGGTTCCAGTTCTGGTAGATGCCGGTGTAGCCGGTAGGATTCTGCAACTGTGCTGTAGTGCGAGAGGTATCGCGACCAATGGTCCGTTCTGGATCGTCATAATAGAACCGCACTATTGCGCTGCGCGCGTAGTATGAATCAGTTATTGTGGTAGCGGAACGTTCTCTCCCGTATAGTCCGCCCACGTCAATGCCGCCGTAATATATTTTGCCTGGTTTGTCGCTATTTGGACAACGTGAAAAAACGTCGCCCAGCGAATATGAAGCGGTCAGAACAGTACCATCAGGGACAGCCTCGCCATACAGACCGCCGAGGGTGGTACACCCTCGCACGTATACATCAGCCCATGATGCTTGGAGTGTTCCCCCTAACTCACCAACCAAACCGCCGACATGAACTATGTCGTAATTTTTGCTTGCTGGAAACTTTATTCTGCCAGTAGCGTAAACCTTCGAGACCGTTCCTCCAGCAGCTACCTCACCGACAATAGCGCCGACCCGACTTCCACCAGAGATAATGTTCACGTCAATCAAGCCAACGTTCCTGATCACGGAACCGGACTCTATACTACCGAACAGCCCTAACTTGTTCCCTGTCCGATTGATGTACAGATTGGAGATAGTGTGGTAGCTGCCGTCGAAGGTAGCAGTATAATCCCGAATAGGCAACCACCCCTCGTTGTTGTTCCAATAAGGGTCGCCGCTGGTGACGTATCCGTCGCGATTGGAGTCGAAGTCTAAGTCTGCGGTCAGCTCGTAACCGATGCAGGTCGCCGCGCAGCCCATGCCCGTCATCGCGTTGGGGAAGGCGGCGGCGTAGTTGGCCTGATCGCCTGCCGCAACCGCGCCGTTGCCGTCCAGATCCCACGCGCATCGCGTTCAGCTGGGCGAGGTTCGACACCTCGATGAGGCTGTCGTCGTCGCTGTCGTAGTCGATGCCCGGCGTCTGCGCGAGGGCAGACCCGCCGGAGAACAGCGTCCCCACGGCGACAACCGCCAGGACCAGAACCAAGCCGGTCAGACTACGCACCGTCATAGTAGAACAGACTATTCGGGGGGCGGTAAAGCAGGGCAAGGAGGCCCGCGGCGGGGTGGGAAGCCTTCGTAGCGGTCATGCGGGTCTCAGGGTTGAACATGACGCTGCGGGTACTCCCTTCCTTCTATGGTGACGCGCCCGCGGTCCTTGACCTCCACGTACAGGCTGTGCCTGTGTCGAGTAAAGCGATGCCCACCAGGGGGCCCTGTCGGCGCGGCCAACGCCGATGGTTGGCGTATCGTCCCCGACGATTGGCATAAGCATGTTCTAGTGTACACCCAGCCGGGGCGGAGCGCCAAGCTGATTAAAGCTCCAAGGTGAACCTGATTACGAAAGTTCTTGATTTTGTCAAGTTTGGTGGACCGAATGGGATTCGAACCCACGACCTCCGCAATGCGCGTGCGGCGCTCTTCCGATTGATCTATCGGCCTTTCTTCTCCTGCAGCGCCTCAAGGTAGAGCCCGATGGCCTCGCGAGCTGGGGCGCAAACCTCCGCCTTCGCCTCCCCCGCCGCCACGCAGCCGGGCAGATCAGGCGCATGTGCTCCATAGCTCGTGGCACGCCGCTCGATCATGACGGCCTACCTCTTCGATGCGGATTCGATTGCTAGGGCCCTTGGCTACCAACGGCCTCCACGTACAACGAATACAGCGACTGGCGACCGGTCATAAACAGACGGTTCCTCTTGGCGCCGCCGAAGCACAGGTTGGCGCAAGGTTCCGGAAGGACAATCCGGCCGATCAATTCACCGTCAGCCGTCAAGCAGTGCACGCCGTCCGTTCCTGGTCCGGCCCAGCCCACGCTGGACCACAGGTTGCCGTCGCGATCAGTCCGTATGCCATCGGCAAATCCGGGGGACATATCGGCGAAAACCTGGCCGCCACGCAGCGTCCGCCCCTCCACGACCTCAAAAACTCGGATGTGCCCCGGTCCATCGGGGTCGTGGGAGTTCCCGGTGTCGGAGATGTATAGCCGCGACTCGTCCGGGGAAAAGCACAGCCCGTTGGGCTTCACCAAGTCGTCGGCTACCACCGTAGCGTCACCGGTTACAGGATCAATCCGGTAGACCCGCGTCGGTAGTTCGGCCTCGGCTCGCTCTCCCTCATAGAGACCTTTGCACAACGCCCTTCGTCCGCGAAGGTGCGGCCCGCTCTTGCTCCCTCTCCCTGTGGGAGAGGGTTGGGGTGAGGGGTCTTCCGGGCAACAGTCCCTCGGGTTACGCAAAGGTCTCCAGTGGGAGAGACCTTTGCAAAACCCTGGCGTGAGGTGGATCGTGGAGACCATCGTTCCCGCCGCCGAGAGTCGTGGCCATGCACCGTTCCACCCATTCGCCGGAACTGATCGACGCCTGGCTGCCGCCGCGGGTGGGCCGCAACGCCCGGCTGGAGCGGCTGACGCAGCTCATCGACTGGGCGCCGCTGGAGGCGCTGGTGGCGGACCTGCACGCCGCGCCGGTCGGGCGGCCGAGTTATCCGCCGCTGCTGATGGTCAAGGTGCTGCTGCTCCAGCAGTGGTATCAGGCCTCGGACCCGGCGATGGAAGAGGCGTTGTGGGAGCGGCTGTCGTTCCGGCGCTTCGTGGGGTTGGGGCTGCAGGACGACGCGCCCGATCACTCGACGATCAGCCGCTTCCGCACGCGGCTGACGGCGGCGGGCGTGGCCGAGCCGCTGTTCGCGGCGGTGGAGCAGCAACTGGCCGCGCGCGGGCTGCTGGTCATGCAGGGCACGCTGGTGGACGCGACGTTGGTGGACGCGCAGGTGCGCCGCCCGCAAGGGGGCGCCACCGGCGCGGGCAGCCCCCGGGACCCGGACGCGGCCTGGGCCCGGCGGGGCCGGCAGGCGCGCTTTGGCTACAAGCTGCACCTGGGGGTGGACGCCGAGTCGGAACTGGTCCGGCGCGCGGTGCTGACCCCGGCGAACGTGAACGAGACCCAGGTGGCGGACGAGCTGATCGCGGGGGACGAAGGGGCGGTGTACGGGGATGCGGCCTATGGCACGCACGCGCGCAGCGCCCGGCTGCGGGCGCGGGGGATCGCGGATCGGCTGATGCGACGGCCCACCAAACATCAGCCCCGGCTGGGCCCGGCGGCGCGCCGCCGCCACGCCCGGATCGAACAGGTGCGACGGCCGGTGGAGCACGTGTTTGGGACGTTGAAGCGCTCGTACGGCTACCAGCGGGTGCGCTACCGGGGCCTGGCCCGGAACACGACCGAGATGTGGTTCAAGCTGCTGGCCTACAACCTGCGCCGCGCGGACCGCTTGCTGGCCGGGGCCCCGGCCTCGCCCTAGGCGCGCTGCGCCCTCAACCAGGCGCGCAGGCCTGCGGGCAGGCCCCGGCGAGCGGCGACCCAGGCTGCCCCACCCCGCGCCACCCTCTCGCGGGTCGGGCGTCGCCCCTCGGCGCTGCGCAGGGCGCATTATTCAAAGGTCTCCGAGGAGAGAGGGAGCAAGAGCGGCCCGCACCTTCGCGGACGAGGGGCGTTGTGCAAAGGTCTCGTGGGAGAGGGAGAAGATGGTGGCTCACCTCGGGGGACGGGAGTTGATCAAACTTGCCCACTACCTGCGCGCGGCCCCGGTGACAGGGGCGGATGGGGTGGGTATGATCGGGGGCCGGTGTGCTTGACGGGTGTGAGGCCCGCCGCCGGTTCTTCCCATCGCATCCACCGGAGTTTCTTCTTCATGCTGCGAATTCGTCTGACCCGTACCGGACGCAAGAAGCGTCCCAGCTACCGGGTGGTGGTGGCCGAGGCGCGCTGGGCGCGCGACGGCCGACGCATCGCCGAGCTTGGCTATTACGACCCGCTGACCGACCCTTCGACCATCCGCCTGGACGTGGCCGCCACGGAGGACTGGATCCGCAAGGGTGCGCAGCCGACGGAACGCGTACGCAAGCTGCTGGACATCGCCAGAAACATGCCGCAGCCGCCCGCCGCGGCAGCCGGACCCAGCGCCTAGCGTCTTCGCATGGACGAACTGGTTGAGTTCATCGCCCGCAATCTGGTCACGGTGCCGGACGCGGTGCGCGTGGACCGGGTGCAGCGCAATCACCTGAGTATTTACAAGCTCTACGTCCATCCGTCGGACATGGGCCGGGTGATCGGACGACAGGGTCGGGTGGCGCGGGCCATCCGCGCGGTGATGCACGCCGCGCCCATCGGGTCCGACCGTCGGCTGGCGCTTGACATCCAGGAAAGCACCTGACCGAGACGGCCACGGAGATTGTCCTCGCCACCGTGGTGGGGGCATTCGGCGTACGCGGCGAAGTCAAGGTCCGGCTGGAAACCGACGTGCTGGCCAACCTGGCGCCCGGCCGCCAAGTCTACGTGGGCCCGAGTCGCGATCTCACCGAAATCGAGGCCTTTCATCCGGGTCCCAAACCGCGCCTGCGGCTTCAGGGCCTGCACACGCGCGAGGAGGCCCGTGACCTGCGCGGCGCCGAGGTGGTGGTTCCCCTGACCCAGGCCGTGCCTCTGCCCGAGGGCAGCTACTACGGCGCGGATCTGATCGGCGTGCGCGTGGTGGCGGAGACCGGCGAGCCGGTCGGAACGCTGCGCGAGGTGATCGCCACCGGCAGCAACGATGTCTACATCGTGCGCGGACCCGACGGCGAAGTGCTGGTGCCGGCGATCCACGACGTGGTGCAAGATTTCGATCCCGTGCGCCGCGTGCTCACCATTGAACTGATCGAAGGGCTGCGCTGATGGCGCCGAGCTGGCGGGTGGACGTGATCACGACCTTCCCCGAGAGCTTTGAGGGGTTTCTGGACGTCAGCTTGCTTGGCAAGGCACGGGCCGCGGGACTCATTGACGTACGGGTGCACAACCTGCGGGACTGGGCCGACCCGCCCCATCGAGTCACGGACGACTACGCCTACGGCGGCGGTCCCGGGATGGTGCTGAAGGCCGAACCGATCATCGCGGCGGTTGAGGAGCTGCGAGGGGCAAACAGCTGGGTTGGCTTGTTGACCCCGCAGGGGCAGCCGCTCACCCAGCCACGGGTCGCGGAACTGGCGACGCGCCGGCACCTGATCCTGATCTGCGGTCGCTACGAAGGGGTGGACGACCGGGTGCGCACGCTGGTTGTGGACGAAGAGATCAGCGTGGGCGACTACGTACTCAGCGGGGGCGAAGTAGCCGCCATGGTGGTGATTGACGCGGCGGCCCGGCTGGTTCCCGGGGTGGTTGGCGACGCGGCCTCGCTGGTTGGCGAGTCACACGCCGACGGACGGCTTTCGCACCCGCAATTCACGCGCCCCGAGGAGTTCCGGGAGCGGCGTGTGCCCTCCGTCCTGCTCAGCGGGAACCACCAGCGGATCGCACACTGGCGTCGCGCGCAGGCGCTGCACCGCACCCAGCGCCGACGTCCCGATTTGCTGGAGGGCCAGGCGCTGTCCCCCGAGGAGCGCCGGCTCATGGACGAGATTTCTCCCTGCGACGCCCAAGCCGCCGCGTCCAGTTGAGCGGCCGTTGCCGCCGCGTGCCGCCGTTCTCCTGACATCCCGCCACTCTTCGCGGCCACTCTCGTCCGCCTCGGGCGGACTCCGGACTCGCTACAGGAGACCTTTGCGTAACCCGGGGGGCGGTTGCCCGGAAGACCCTCACCCCAACCCTCTCCCACAGGGAGAGGGAGCAAGAGCGGCCGCACCTTCGCGGACGAAGGGCGTTGTGCAAAGGTCTCCCAGGAGAAGGGAAAAGATGACAGCTCTCCCACAGGGAGAGGGAGCAAGAGCGGCCCGCACCTTCGAGGACGCGGGGCGTTGTGCAAAGGTCTCCCAGGAGAAGGGAAAAGATGACAGCTCGCTTCGTGGAGAGGGATGCGATCAAAATGACCCACTACCGGGATCTCAGCCGTGCTCGGGAGGGGGTGCGTGGTGGGTCACGCTGAGGCCTGGGTGCGGCGTAGGGATCCATCGTCCGTGGCCGACGTGCAACGCCCTCGGATTGTTGGGCAAAGGATCGAGGATGAATCCCTGCCCCGTATCAGGTTCTCCAGCGTGAGTCCGGGCCAGGCTCCTCGCGGAAGTGGCGGGATCAACGTGGCCCACGGCCGCTGCCAAGGAGTCCTTGTCGGCCGGCGGCGCGTACCGGACAATGGCTAACCGGCGCGGCCCTTTGAGCCGCGCCTTCTTTCCCGCTATCCCCTGAACCTGACCGAGGAGGCTTCGCGTGGTACTTGATCGCGCTGTCGTGTTTGACCTCGAAGCCCGGCTCGCGCTGCGTGAGGGCGTGGATCTGGTGGCCAACGCCGTCAAAGTCACCATGGGGCCTAAGGGACGCAACGTTGCCTACAAGCCCAGCCTCGGCCCGCCCACGCTGACTAATGACGGCGTGACCGTGGCGCGGGAAATCAAAATCGAAAACACGTTTCTCCACACTGGCGCGCAGATCGTCTATGAGGCCTGTCGCCAGACGAACACGGTGGCCGGAGACGGCACGACGACGGCGGCGGTGCTGACCCAGGCCATGTACAGCCAGGCGTTCAAGGCCATCATGGCCGGCGCCAACCCCATGATGATCAGGCGCGGCATGGACCCGGCGCTGGCCGAGGCCGAGTCCGCGCTGTACAGCCAGGCCGTGCGGACACGGTCCCGGCAGGAGATCGCCTGGATTGCCGGCATGTCCGCCAACGACCCGTATGTCGGCGAACTGATCGCCGACGTCATCGAACGGCAGGGCGTTGAAGGCGCGATTACCGTGGACGAAGGCAAGAGCCTGAAGACCGAGGTCACCTACGTGGACGGCATGCGCCTGGACAGTGGATACCTCTCTTCCCATTTCGCGACCGACCAAGCCGAAACCGAGGCGGTGATCGAGAAGCCGGACATTCTCATCACCGACCGGGAGATCGAGTTCCTGCGCGACGTTCTACCCTTCCTGGAACGGTACGCGGCCAGCGGACGCAAGAAGCTGGTGATCATCGCCAACAAGATCATCGGCGAAGTCGTGACGATGCTGGTCACGAACAGGCAGGTTGGAAATCTGGAAGTTATCTGCGTCAAGGCGCCGGTATTCGGGCAGCGCCAGCGGCTGATGCTGGAAGACCTGGCGATCTTCACCGGCGGGACCCTGGTCGGCCACGAAACCGGCGAACCCTGGCGGGCGATCGGCCTGGAGGTACTCGGCACCGCCGAACGCGTGCGCTGCACCAAGACGCAAACCTTCGTTGTGGAAGGCCACGGCGACCCGATGGCTATCCGCGAGCGGGTGGAATATATCTGGATGCAGCACGGGCGGATGAAGAATCACTTCGACCGCGAGAAGCACCAGGAGCGCGCCAACAACCTGACCGGCGCGTTCGCCGAAATCTGGGTTGGCGCCGCCAGCGCGGTGGAGCGGTTCGAGTTGAAACACCGCATCGAGGACGCCATCTCAGCAACCCGGGCCGGCCTGGAGGAAGGCATCGTGCCCGGCGGGGGCACGGCTCTGGCGCGCGCATCCGAGGCGATCAAGGACGACCCATCGCTGTCGACGGACGAGGCCATCGGCCGCGCCGTCGTGCGCGAGGCGCTGCGTGTGCCGATGGAAGTGATCGCCGACAACGCGGGGTACGACGGCGCGGTGGCGGTGGACGAAGTCCTGCAGCTGGAGGGTCGTGTCGGCTTCAATGCCGCCACTGGCGTGTATGAGGACCTGGTGGCGGCGGGGGTGATCGATCCGCTCAAGGTCACCCGGTCGGCGTTGCGCAATGCCGGCAGCGCGGCCGCCATGCTGATCACGTCGGAGGCGGTGGTTGGCGATTCGCCCTCATACCATCGCTGGAACGACTACTACCGCGAGCGCCTGGCCAAGAAGCACGGGTTCTACCTGGAAGAGCCGCGGTCAAGCAACAGCGCCGACTAGGTCAGTCGAACCGCAGGCGGTCCACGACTCCGCGATTGCCCTTGAAGTTCTGGTCCGGCGCGGGGAACTGGCCTTGGCGCACGTCGCGGGCGTAGTCGCGGAGCGCCGATTCGGCCAGCCGCGCCACATTGGCGAAGACGCGCGTGTGCCGGTGCGTCGTCGCGGCGAAGCCGAACAGGTCGTAGATCACCTGGATCTGGCCGTCGCAGTGCGGCCCGGCGCCAATCCCGATGGTTGGAATGTCCAGATGCTCGGTAATCGCCCGGGCCAGGCCGGCGGGCACCAGTTCCAGCACAATTGCGAAGGCGCCGGCGGCGGCCTGGGCGCGCGCACCGTCCACGATCGCCTGGGCGGCCGAGAGCTTGACGCCCTGCACCCGGTATCCGCCCAGCGCTTGCGCTGTCTGCGGCGTCAGCCCTACGTGCGCCATCACCGGCACGCCACGGGTCGTCAGGGCCTCCGTTACCTCGGCCGTCTCCGCACCGCCCTCCAGCTTGACGGCGGCGGCTCCGCCCGCTTGCAGCAGACGCGCGGCGTTCCGCAGCGCGGCGTCAACCGTGGCATAGGACATGAAGGGAAGATCGGCGATGACCAGCGTGGACGTTACGGCGCGCGTCACGGCGGCGGTGTGGTGCACGATGTCGCTGACCCGCACCGGCAGTTCGTTGGCGTGCCCGAGCACGGTGCGGCCCACGCTGTCGCCAACCAGCAGGGCGTCCACGCCGGCGCGTTCGGCCAATTGGGCAAAGGGCGCGTCGTAGGCCGTCACGCACACCAGGGGGTCGCGTGTGCCCTTGTGTGCGCGGAATTCGGGAACGGTCACGGACAAAACTCAGCAGCAGCGCGGCGTGGCCGGATGGTAGCGCGGCCCCGCGGCGCTCGACGCCAGACGGTCGGCCGGGCGTCAGGCCCTAATACATGTGCCGTTCGTCGCGCGACCAGTCCACCGGCGCCATGCGCGGACGGTCAGGTATCCGCCGCAGCAGTTCGGGGTCGAGGTCGGACTCGTCGTAGAGGCCCTTGATCTGGTTGCTGGGCAGTTCCAACTCGGAGGCCATGTCTTCGTAAAACGTCTCGATTGCCTTATAGCGGTAGTACCACTCCACCGGGTCGCCAAAGTCATCGCAGTGCTCGGCGAAGTACAGCACCACTTCACGTTGGCCCACGTTGGCGGGGACCATCCGCTGGGGAAACGACTCACCAAACTCGCGCAGCCACTCAAGGTGGCGCTTGGCTTCCGCGGGCGGAAACCGCCGGCTCCTCGTGAGCTGACTTGAGTACCAGGACAGCGCCGAATGAAACGTTGAGCAGTCCGATGCCATGCCGTGCCTCCCCGCCGTGCATGTGGTCCCTGCGTAACGCCAGACAGACGGCTCGTACCCTCGACACAACAACGCTCGCCCCCCGTGGGGCGAGCGCATGTCTCAGCTAATCGCAACGATGGTGGCAGCGCATCACGATCGAACCGTCCTCCCTGATCCCGATAATGCAGCAACGTCCGAACCGCTACCGCACTCGGTCCAGTGTAAGTCTCGGTACGCTCTCGTCAACACTGAATCTGATAACGTCCCGAATCAGCCGGCGGCCTACCAAAGGCAGCAGCTGGAGACCTCGACGTATGTCGCTTCATAGCTTACACATAGCGTCCGTAGATCGTTCGGCCCTTCATGCGCCCCGGCGCGTGCTTCTTGATATTCCAGGCGCGAGTTGTCATAACCGTTTGTCGCTGCGAATAACACGCGATGACAAGGCAGGATCGACCTGAAGAGCTCCTCCGCGCCGGCCTGGTCTCAAAGTCCCGCCGCCTTGCGCGGACGGCGCGTGGTGGTCATGGGCCTGGGTGTGCAGAGCGGCGGCCTGGGCGTGGCCACCTTCATGCGAGACCGCGGCGCCGATCTGGTGGTTACGGATCTCCGCTCGGAAGCCCAGCTGGCGCCCAGCCTGGCCGCGCTGGGCACGGCCGGGGTGCGCTACGTGCTGGGTCGGCACGAGATTGACGACTTCCGGCGCGCCGAGATCGTGGTGCGCAACCCGGCCGTTCCGGCTGGCTCGCGCTACCTGCGCGCCGCCCGCGCCGCCGGCGCGCACATTGAGATGGAGTTCACGCTGTTCCTGCGCTGGTGCCGGCAGGCGCGTGTGATCGGTGTGACCGGCACCCGCGGCAAGACCACGACCGCCACCGCCCTGCACACCATGCTCGCTGCCGGCGGGGATCGCGCCCTGCTGGCCGGCAACATGCGCGTGTCGGCCCTGGCGCAACTGCACGAGATCGAGCCGGGGTCCACCGTGGTTCTGGAGCTTTCCAGCGCCCAGCTCGAAGGACTGGCCGACACCGGCCTGCGCACGCGCGGCGCTATCGTCACCAACCTGATGGCCGACCATCTGGACCGCTACGCCGACATGCAGGCCTACGCCAAGGCCAAGCTGTCGCTGGTGGCGAACCAGCGTCCGGGCGACTGGGCCGTCATTCCTGCCGGTCGGGGCTGGCCCGACTGGTTCGCGGCAGGGGCCGGCGGCGCGGTCGTGCGCCCCGACCTCAGGCGCGCGCCGCCAGGCTGGCCGGGCGCCCGGCTCTCGGGTCGGCACAACCGCGCCAATTTGGCGCTGGCGGCCACGGCTGCCCGGCAGGCCGGGGTGGCGGAGTCCGCCATTGCGCGCACCGTTCGGGATTTCGGCGGCGTTTCGGCCCGCCAGGAACTGGTGGGAACCGTGGGCGGCGTGCGTGCCTACAACGACACGACGGCCACCACGCCCGAGGCCGCGCTGGCCGCACTGGCCACGGTGCCGGGACCCTGGGTACTCATCGCGGGCGGCTCCGACAAGGGCCTGGACTTCGAGCCGCTGGCCCGGCGGCTGCGCTCGGCCGCCGGGCTGCGCGGGGCGGTGCTGCTCCCCGGCGCTGGAACCGACCGACTGCGCCCGCTGCTGGAAGGCTGCCGGCTCGAAGCCGCCGCCGACATGGCGCAAGCCGTGGACCGCGCATTGGCGCTGGCGCGCTCGGGCGATGCGCTCTTGCTTTCGCCGGCCTGCGCTTCGTTTGGCCTCTTCAGCAACGAGTTCGACCGGGGCGATCACTTCGTCGCCCGCCTTCGGGAACTCGGCCTGCGGCCAGCGATCTCCGACGAGGCGCCGGCTCGCTCCGGCGGTGCGTGACATCCGCATAATGAGGCTCACCGGCGCGCCTGCCGGCCCACGCCGAGCGGAGGCCCGCCCCTGAACGTGCTCATCATTGCCGACGTGCATGGCAATCTGCCGGCCCTGGAGGCCGTGCTGGCGGACGCCGGGCCGGTGGATGAAATCTGGTCGCTGGGCGATCTGGTTGGATACGGCCCCTCCCCGAACGGGGTGGTGCAACTGCTTCGCACGCTGCCCTTCCGGTCGCTGGCGGGCAATCACGATTGGGGGACGACCGGTCAGGCGGATCTGTCGGTCTTCAACGCCGATGCGCGGGCCGCCTGCCGGTGGACCGACGAGGTGCTGGAGGACGAGACCCGCGAATATCTCATTGGACTCGACGTCTCCTCGGTGTTCGGCTCGGTGCATGTGGCCCACGGCAGCCCGCGCGACCCGCTGTGGGAGTACCTGACGAACCTGCGCCTGGCGGAGATCAACTTCGGGTACTTCGGCACGCAGGTGTGCCTGGTGGGCCACACGCACGTGCCGATCACGTTTCGCTGGCGCGAAGGCGTGCGCGGGCGCGGCGCCTTTTCCGCCGCGGTGCCCAGCGATGGCGATGCGATCGATCCGGGCGCCGACCGGCTGATCCTCAATCCCGGTAGCGTGGGGCAGCCGCGGGACGGCGATCCGCGCGCGGCGTATGCTCGGTTTGAGCCGGCCACCGGTCGCTTCACATTTCACCGCGTGGACTACGACATCCGCGCCACCCAGGCCGCCATGCGCGCGGTCAGCCTGCCCGACCGGCTGGCGTTCCGGCTGCAGTACGGCTCCTAGCCGGGGGGTAGTGGGTCACTTTGAGTTGTGAGCTGCGAAGACCGCTCACCCCCGGATCGCGTCCGGGGCAGGCTCTAACCCTCTCCCACAGGGAGAGGGAGCAAGAGCGGCCGCACCTTCGCGGACGAAGGGCGTTGTGCAAAGGTCTCAGGAGAGGGAGCAAGAGCGGCCCGCACCTTCGAGGACGCGGGGCGTTTTGCAAAGGTCTCCCAGGAAAGGGAAAAGATGACAGCTCGCTTCGTGGAGAGGGATGCGATCAAAATGACCCACTACCAGCCGGGGCGCCCCGGGCGTCCGGGCGGGGCTATACTTGGAACATGAACCGGTGGTGGGCATTGTGAGGGTGCCGCGGTCGGTTCGTGTGGCGTGATGCGCCCGGCCTGTGCGGCCGGGCGTTTTTCGTTTCAGTGCGGCCGGGCCGCCGGGGAGGTTTCAGGGTGCAATCCAGCCTGATCAGCAAGTTGCAGAAAGCGCAGCAATACGCCACCGAGCCGGAGCGCGTGCACGTGGAGTCGCTGCGCGTCCGGTTTGACGGGGACAACAGCAGTCACATCGTCGCCTACGCCGACGGATGCTGGACCTGCGACTGCGAGTTCTTCCAGGGCTGGCGTACCTGTAGCCATACGATGGCGCTGCCGAAGCTGATGAGCGACATGGTGGAGGCGCCGGTCGCGCGAGGGATCGCTATCGTCTGAGCGCCCTTCAGGGTTCCCCGGTTCAGGGCAGAATGCGGGTGCCGGGCCGTTGGGCCTTTGGCACACGCGCAGCGCGCGGCAGGACATCGTGGCACGAAAGCGGCGCAAACGCCGGGCGGCCCCCAAGGCGAGCCCGTCTGGGCAGCGCACCCTGGCCTTCAATCGTCGTGCGCGCCGCGACTATGAGGTGCTGGACACCCTGGCGGCGGGCATGGAGTTGCGCGGGTCGGAGATCAAGAGCATCCGCAACGGCTCGGTGAGCCTGGCGCAGGGATTCGTGACGGTAGAGGACGGCGAGGCGTTTCTGCGGGACGTGCACGTTGCCCGCTACAAGCCGGCCGCGCAGGCCAACCACGATCCCGACCGGCCGCGCCGCCTGCTGCTGCACCGCGCCGAGATCGACCTGCTGGCCAGCCACGTCAACGCCAAGGGACGCACGGCGGTGCCGCTGCGGCTGTTCCTATCGCGCGGCTGGGCCAAGGTTGAAATTGGGCTGGTGCGCGGCCTGCGACGGTACGATAATCGGGAGAAGATTCGAGCACGCGAAGCGGCGCGTCAGATCGCCCGCTACGTTGGCTAAGATCTTTATCTCGGGGATGACGGGTTTTGACAGAGCCCCGAAGTCCGATGCTGCAGGTCGAGCCTGCCGGGGAGCTCGTAAATCCCCCTGGCACACTAGTAACTGGCGAAGAGCAACAGCTCCCGCTCGCGGCCTAAGCACCGCGACGTCCAGACGGCCCGTCCCTAGCGGGGCGTTCTGGGCGCAAGGAATCTAGGGTGCGTCGGTCAAGGTGCCCGCGTAGACCGACTAAGACACGCGGGTATGTCGTGCGCCGTTGCGGCCGGATAGTGACGCCGCGGCGAGACTTAAGAGTCCGGCTATACCTGTAGACGCATCGGGGTGACCGGTTCTGGACGGGGCGTTCAACTCGCCCCCATCTCCACCAGGAATCTGGCGGGTCGGCAACGCTCGCTGCGGTCCCTCTCGCTTCCTAGGAAAGCTCTGAATAACCCTCCATCATTCCGGCGAACAGCTTGCCGTAGCCTGCTCCGTACTTGATACGGGGACGGAATCCAGGGGTCGCCCAACCTGGCTGGGACCCGCCTCGGCGCTCGCCAGACGTCCGAAGTCTCGGCGAATTATTCAGAGCTTTCCTAGGGATGTGCCGACCCGTCCCCCGTCGCCCTAGCGCCCGCAAGGGCTGTCGCTGGCCAGCCTGAAGAACTTGATTCGTGTACGAATCATCTGTATGGTGAACAGTACAGTGGCTAATGAGGGTCGCCTCGTCAAAAAAGGAGGTGCGTGAACAGCGGAGTCGTCAGACTGACCGATGGCAGCCAATGAGGGCTGTCTGTACAAAGGAGTACGGACATGTGGAAACGGTCGAAGCTGATCGTGCTGATAGTCGCAACGCTCGTGGCCATGGTCGCGGTTACCGGAATTGCGCAGGCGCAAGGGCCGCAGGGAACCGACCCGCCTGACCGTGCGCCCGTTCTTCGGGACGCTGGCGTTGAGATAACCTTGATTGTTACGAGTGACGAGTCCCCCATGACGCCGATGACCCAGGTGTGGCGTCTCGAGCCCGGGGAGAGTCCGGCCGGCATTCATGCAGATATGGCCAGTGTATTGGCCAGCGCGCAAAGCGCGTGCGCGGCTGTTGAGGTGCTGCAAAAAGTCGGCGGTGTCGCTGGACATGCTGTCGCGAAGTTTTTCTCGCGGACATGGTGGTGCTGGAACGGCTCAATCATCACGGATGGCCCGACCTTGACTGCTAGGGGTGAAAGCTCGCACACAGTCAGCTTTGAAGGCGTCACGATGGAGCGGATCACCGATGGTGGCAGAGGTCAGGCCTACTCCAACGATCGGGCCGAGGGCAGGTTCTGCGGCCTCAGTTGCGTCACGGCATGGATTACCAAGACGGTCTATGGGACCGGCCGCTTTAACCCGCATGATCCCGGCAAGGACTGGGATTCAGGCGTAAGAGTATAGTCGCGGCTATGGATCCTCTGTTGCCGCTCATACTCGTCACGATCGCGATTCCAATCCTCGGCGTCATCATTGTGCGGAAGCGGGACCCGACGCCTGCCTGGATTGCTCGCGTCGTCGTTATAGGGTTGAGCACTATCGTCATACTTGTGTTGGCGCTGGCCATCCTGGACGCGCTGATCCTTGGTCCTCCGTTCATCCTGCTGGGATAGACCGAGTGTCTCCCGGCCCTGCACTGCCCGCAGTGCAGGGCCGGGAGGTCACCGCCTTCTCATGTCCGCCTAAAGGGCGAGGGTCGGCGTGAGGGTTCCCCGATCCGCCATGCCCCTGCTCCTAATCCGTACAATCTGCGCGCAAGCGCGTGAGTCTGCGGGTGACGGACGTCGACAAACACTTCACCAGCACGGGTTTTCTGGTCCGAGACGGCAAGGTCCTGCTGGTCAACCACCGCAAGCTGCGCATGTGGCTGCCGTTTGGCGGGCACATCGAACCGGGCGAGGACCCGGTTGAGGCCCTGCACCGCGAGGCGCGTGAGGAGACCGGGTTCGAGATTGAGATCGTGGCCGAGCGCCCCGAGATCGACCAGCGGGGGGTCCACGTGCTGCCGGCGCCCGAAACCATCCTGCTGGAGGACATCGAACCCGGCCACGTTCACATCGACCTGATCTACTTTGTGCGCCCGGTCGGCGGCGAGTTGCAGTTGGCGCACAGCGAGCACAGTGAGATGCGCTGGTTTGACCGCCGGGCGCTGTGCGACGACTCCATCACCGCCGATGTACGGTTGCTGGGCATCCAGGCGATCGACCGCATCGAGGGTCTCAATGGCGCCTGATCCGGCCCCGCTCGACGTCGGTTCCCGCCGCTGGCGGCTAAGCACGGGCGTGGATCGCAACGCGCTGTACCTGATGGCCGGCGGGGTGGCGCTGCTGGCGTGCTTTGCTCTCATGCGCGCCCTCGGCAATCCGGATGACTCCACGGGGCGCTCGGTCAACCTGGCCACGGCGGTTGCCCTGTTTGCGGTCGTGCCATTTATCGTGGCCATTTACAGGGCGGCGAGTGATGGGTATGTCGAGTTGCGCGCGACCGACCTGTACGTGCGTGTGGGGTTCCTGGTGGATACCGCGATTTCCTACGCCGACGTTGACTTGGTCGGCGGGCCGATCCCGCGCCCCAGGTCAAGTTATGGGGTCTCGCCCTCCTACCGACGGCATGAGTTCAGCCTGGGCCGCCTGGAACGGGCGGTGGAAGTCGCCCTGCGCCGGCGCGTGCGCATGGGCACGCCCTGGCTGTTCCCCTTTCTGCGGGTAGACCGCCTCTGGCTGGGCGTGGCCGAGCCCGAGCAGTTGATCGCCGAACTGCGCGCGCGGATGCTAGAGGACGGCTCGTGAGACGAGCGCTGGGCCTTGCCCTGGCCGCCGCGCTTGCCGTCGCCCTGCTGGCGGCCGGCGCGGCGCTCGCGTTGACCGACGCGCAGGTAGCGCGCGGCGCGACGGTGTTCGAACAGTCCTGTTCCACCTGCCACGGACCGAACGGCAACGACGGCTTTGCCACGCCGCTCAAGGGACCGGGCAGTTTGGTCCGATTTGCATCCACCCGTGAGTTGTACGACTACACCAGCACCACCATGCCGCTGGCCGCCGAGGGATCGTTGACACAGCGGCAGTACCTGGACGTGATCGGCTGGCTGCTGGTCCAGCGCGGCCAGCCCAGCGGCGCCGCCGAACTGACGCTGGCCACGCTGGACGTCACGCCGCTGCAGCCCGGATCAATGACCACGCCAACCGCGTCGCCCGCACCCACGGCTTCGCCGACGCCCGTCGCAGTTCCCGTGGTCACGGCCACGCCAAGGCCGGTCGCTCCTTCGGCCACGGGGCGCTCGATACGCGTGCAGCGGAGCGCCTTCACCGCGCCGGACCCACGCCTGGCGCACAACATCCCGGACCTACAGGTAACGTTCGACGGCCAGCAGATCAGCTGCAATTTCCTGACGCATTACGAAACCGCGGGCGGGCTGACGCGCTGGGGCTACGCGACCTCCGAGGTGCTGGAAGAGCGCCCGAACACGCTGACGCAGTACTACCAACGCGGTGTGGTGGACTGCCACCACCGCGCCGGCGCCTGGCGCATGGAGCGCCGGCTGGCCTGGGACTACGTGGGCGGCGGGGTGGAAGGCGCGCCCGACCTGGGCGTGGAACCCGACCTGCTCAGCACCCAGCCCGGCGAAGAGGTGGGCCCCTGGGGCCATCGCGTCTCAAACTTCGACATCGACGGCGCCGAGATCGGCTTCCTGGACTTCTTCGAGGCTCTGGGCGGCGTAACGGCCTTCGGCTTCCCCAAAACCGACGCCCGACGCGACGACGACCCGCGCGCGGTGCTGAACATCCCCGGCGCGTCGCCGGGCTTCATCCGGCAGTACTTTCAGTCCAGCGTGATGGAGTACCACCCGGGCGATCCGGAACCCGTGAAGCTGCGGCTGTTGGGTGACGATCTGCGCAACCGGCTCTACCCCAACGAGTCGTTTGCCGCCCATGCCAGCTTCAACGCCGCGGACCCGCTGGCTCAGGGTCAGACCTACGTGCCCGAGCGCATCGAGCGCGACCCTCAGTCGTGAGCCAAACCGTCCCTTCGGCCTAAGCGCGGCATCGATATCCGCTCATACTGCCCACCTCCCTGCTGCTATGTGGTGGAGGGCCCGGTTTGGAGCGAGTAGGTCGATTACAGTCAGGGGCTTGTTCGCACAAGGAGAGCGCACCAATGGCCGCGAAGGTCTTTGTTGTCGTTTTGGAGGCGGACAATCCGGAAGCCGCTGCGCGTATCGAGGCCATCTATCCTGAATCCTATCGGATTTCAGATACGTGCTTTCTTGTATCCGGCAACGACACCACGGCGGCTGTGGCACGGAAAGTCGGAATCAAAGGTTCTGATCGCATTGACGAGGGGTATGGCGCTGTCTTCAGGCTCAATGGCTCATACTCCGGCTATGCGTCAAGTGACCTCTGGGAGTGGCTTGAGCAGGTTGAGGAGTGACCGTGGACGACCTGGGCGGTCGCACGATGCAGCCATCCCCAGATCCGGATGTATCGCCGAGATCAGGGTCAATTTATGGCGAGAGGTTAACTAGATTAGAAACCCAAGTTGAATCTCACGAAAAGATTTTCGCCACTAAGATCGAAATGGCTGATTGGGGCATGGCCAGACTAGGTGGCTGGTCGGCCTGGTAGTCACGGTGCTTATCGCTGTTGTGGGGACCGGCGCTGGACTCATCCTCAAGTTTCTTCTCAGGACTCCGGTGTCACCCTGATATTTCGCTGGCGGCGTCCGGCCGGGAATCCCGTTGGCGTATCGGCAGGTTGGAAGCTGGGGCGGTTCGGCGGGTACCGTACGCTGCCACGGCTGTCGGATAACTACCTGGAATGATGCAGTGGCCCTGACAGGCGCATCCGACCCTCGACCGGCGCCGCGCCTGTTGTGCGTTGGCAGCATGGTGGTGGACGTCAACATCCAGGGCCTCACGCACTTTCCCGTGCCGGACGCGGAGTTCACCCAGGCCAGCGATGTCACCCACGAAGAGCCGGCGCGTCTGCTGCTGGGCGGCACGGCCGCCAATACGGCCATGGTGTACGCCGGTCTCACGGGCGCCTGCCAGCTTGGCGGGGTACTGGGCGCGGACCCGTTCGGCGACTTTCTGGCCGTCGGCCTCGCCGATCACGGTGTGGAGGTACTGGGCGAGCGGGCCGGCAGCACGGCCACGCACACCATTGCCCTCGGCGTGGATGGCCGAAGGCAGGCCTACTGGTACCCCGGACCTCCGCTGGACCCCGAGTCGCTGCTGGCCGCCTGGGCCCCGGGGCACGTGTACTTGTCCGGGATCAACCTGTGCTTCCAGCGGCCGCTCGCGGACGCGGCCTGCGCCTTCGGGCGCGCCGCGCGGGCCGCGGGCGGGCGGGCGGTGCTGGACATTGGTCAGGGCGGTCCGGGCGCGCTGGATTTTGACGAAATCACGACCATTGCCAGCCAGATGGACTTGCTGATCGGCAGCCGCGCCGAGTTCGCGGCGGCACTGGGCTGCGAGTACTCGGAGGGCCGCGCGCGGCTGCGCGAGCGGTTCGACGGTCCGGTGGTGGTGAAGCAGGGCGCGGGCGGAGCGCTGTTGGATCCGGGATCCGGTCAGCAGCTTCGACGGGCGCCCGGATTCGAGGTCGAGGCAATCAACCCCATCGGCGCCGGGGACGCCTTTGCCGGCGGCCTGCTGGGCGCCTGGCTGGGCTGCGCCGACCTGGAGGCGGCGTGCCGACGGGGCAACGCCGCCGGCGCCGTCTCGGTAAGATCACCGGGCGGCCCGCAGGACGTCACCAAAGCAGCCGTGGATCGGCTCGAGCGGGAAGGCTAGGAACGCTATGGCTACGGCCCTGGAACTGAAGACGTACGCCACCGTGCCGGATCTGGCCGAAGCCGTCCGTCGCGACGGATTCGCCTACATGCCGGGCGTGCTGAGCGCCGACGAACTTGCGCAGATGCGCGACCTGATCGACGAGATCGAACCGAATCCCCGCGCAAACGATCGGCGCCACCTGCGCCCGCGCGCGGCCGACGGCTCGGACTCCGAAGGCATGTTTTACGAAGTGCATACCAAGCTGCTGTTCAACCGCCACGCCTGGTTTTTGCAGTTCCTGGACCGGGCGCCGGTTGCCGAAGTGGCCGACGCGGTGATGGGCGACGACTGCCACAGCATTGGCATGACCGGTTGGATTACTGGGCCCGGTCGGGTGGACCAGCACTTCCACTCCGACTATCAGCCGATCGAGCTGCCCAGCGAGGTGATGGCCGACCCGCGCGTGGAAATCCCGGTGTTCACCGCCACGGCCCACTACTACCTGAGCGACCTGGACGAGGCGCTGGGACCGACCCAGTGCATACCGGGCAGCCATCGCGCCGGGCGCCCACCCCGTGACGGCGAGACGAGCTGGCAAGGGGTGGAGGGGCAGAACATTCTGTGCAGCGCCGGCGACGTGGTGCTGTTCCGGTCGGACGTCTGGCACCGAGGCACGGCCAATTCCAGCTCCAGAACCCGCTACCTGCTGCAGGTCCACTACGGCCGGCGGATGGTGGTGCAAAAGTTCCCGCCGTACCTGGACTTCCATTTCGACCCGGACATCCTGGCCCAGGCCACCCCGCGGCAGCGACGCTACCTGGGCGAGCACCGATTCTCGAACTACGACTAGGGGCTGCCTGGAGTTGAGCCGATCCGGCAGGGGCGGCCTGGGTAGGCTCGGCGTGCGGTCCGCGGGATGTCACGCGAGCTGCGGTCCATAGCGTGAACAGGAGGGTTCGGTCGATGCCCAGCCTTGAACTGGTCGCCTATGCAACCGTGGACGAACTGGCCGAGGCCGTGCGCCGCGATGGGTTCGCATACATGCCAGGCGTCTTGAGCGCGGCCGAGGTCGACTCGCTACGGCGCGAGATCGATCGACTTGAGCCGAATCCGCGCGCCAACGATCGGCGGGAGGAAAGCGTCCGGCGTGGCATTGATCCGTCCAGCGGCGAGGCAACGACCTTCCATCAGGCCGTAGTCAATATGCTTTTCAACCGCTCGGCCTACTTTCTTCAGTTCCTGGACCGCCCGCCCGTGGCCGAAGTGGCCGATGCAGTAATGGGCGACGACTGCCACTGCATCAGCATGACGGGCTGGGTGACGGGACCCGGCCGGATGGACCAACCCTTTCACTCGGACTATCAGCCGATTGAGTTGCCCAGCGACGTGATGGCCGACCCGCGGGTGGAGATCCCGGTGTTTACCGCCACCGCCCACTACTACCTGGACGACCTGGACGATGCGCTGGGACCGACCAACTTCATTGCGGGCAGCCACCGCGCCGGACGCAGGCCGCATGACGGCGAGACCAGCTGGCAAGGCGTGGAAGGGCAGAACATCCTGTGCAAGGCGGGGGACGTGGTGCTGTTCCGGTCCGACGTCTGGCATCGGGGGACGGCCAACACCAGTTCCAGGATCCGCTATCTGCTACAGGTCCATTACGGCCGCCGGATGGTCGTGCAGAAGTTCCCGCCGTATCTGGACTTCCGTTTCGACCAGGACATCCTGGCCCAGGCCACCCGGCGGCAGCGGCGCTACCTGGGCGAGCACCCGTTTTCGAACTACGGCTGAATGTCTTGCAGGCTAAGACGCGAGGAGCAATCGGAAGGCAACGGACCTTCGGCCCTAAGCTAAAGTGAAGATTGAACGTCTACTCTACCTACTGCGGAAGAGAGCAGACGCCCGATCTGCGTGCTCGTGGGTCGAAGCGGAGAAGCTCATACTTCGAGTTTTCTTCGCGCTCGGCACAAAAGTACAGAGGGTACAAGAGGCTCCCACAGTTATTGCGGATCAGATTTGTGTCTAGTCCCCTAGGCGGATGAAGCTGAAAGTTATTGCTCTTAATTAGGCCCTCCGAGCGTTGCGCGTACCACTTGCTGCATACGTTTCGAAATGCAGCGTCATCCAGCGGCGTTACCACCCAGATTCGGCAGCGTGCCGAATCACGTACCGTAGTATCCCACAAGACTAAATAGATGTGAGGCATAGCGTCCAAACTGGACATTGTTCCAGATGTGTTCGACTGCGTGCCGGCCTTGATTACGTTGTTAAAGCGAGGGGTGTCGATCGCTTCCCAAGTATTGGCGCCTTTGACGTCGGATCCATCGGCCAAGTCGGGGCCTTTCTTGCGCCGAAGGCCGTTCACTCCTGACAGCACGCTTACGAGGATCTGTGACCGACCCCGTGTGTCTGTGGGCACTGGATGGCCGGTCCTTGTGGCGTAAGACTCCGCAGCGTGGAAGGATTCATAGTGCAAATCTAGAAGGCGAAGCACCTCTTTGACCTCTGATCTAGTCAAGATCGTCCTCGCAGCTAATGATTAGCGTTGAAAGGGTCTCACCGAGAGCGTCCGCCAGGCTCTGCATCGTCATTAGGGAGGGTACGGCGCGACCGCGCTCGACTTGCCCGAGGTAGCCACGGCTAATCCCGGCGAGTTCGGCCAGAGCCTCTTGTGAAAGCCCAAGAGATGACCGGCGGGACCGGATTTCCTGACCGAACCTGCACACGATGCCG
Organism: Chloroflexota bacterium; assembly: GCA_965263175.1. Lineage (GTDB taxonomy): Bacteria > Chloroflexota > UBA11872 > UBA11872 > UBA11872 > UBA11872. The sequence goes on along the minus strand of OZ253587.1, from coordinate 94,793 downwards.
CCCATACGCCAGTATCGCCTTCCAAGGCTCTTGACGACAGCACGTCATAGATGACAAAATGGATTGCTATCTGATCAGCCGCGATGCACCATGCTCGACTTGTTCGAAAGTCGTGATCCTGTCTCCGCAAGCTACCTTGGAGCATATGACGCGTTCGCGGAGTTGCGCGAGATATTTCACCGCTCCGGTCGCCTCGACGACTCAAACTCGAAGCTGGACGAGGTGGCAAAGCTCTTCGCCACATACTTAGCGTTCAAAAATGGGCAGATAGAGCGTTTTCCACCTACCGATTCGGATGATCTGGTGGTAGAGTTGCAAGCCGCATTTGAAGCCGCCTCAAGACTTCCTCAATACCAGTTGGCTAATGGCAGTACGATCTTCGGTCCTGAACCACGACTAGCCATACTTGATGGTGATGAGGTGATGGCGGCTGGTATGGCAAAGCTAGTTCGGTTGGGCGTGGACGCAGCGTTTCAACTTCGGCGTGAGGGACGACCTTTTGACATTCTCAATGAAGCATTTGGTCATTTTGTCCGTGATAACTTCCGTAGCAACATAGAGGATGCACAGTATATGACCCCGCCGGAAGTCACTGAATATATGGCTGAAATGCTGGTGCAGGACTTGCTACATGATGGTCTTCGAGAGCACGACGTGCACGAGCCATTTACGGTGCTGGATCCTGCCTGCGGTGTCGGATCGTTTCTTGCAGCGTTTTATCATCGGGCGAAAGATGCCGACTTGCTTAACGCTCGCCGCATTCGACTCCTTGGCCAGGACAAGGTCGAGCGCATGGTTCGACTCTCAACAATAAACTTAGAACTGTTCGACGTGAGTGAGCAGCGTGTCACTATGGGAAATTCGCTAGAGATAGGTTCCCCTATCGACTCTTTGAGCGAACGTGTCGACGCTATACTTACTAATCCGCCGTTTGGGGCCCGATTCAGCCAGAGTCATGTAACCGCGAACTGTGGTCGAAACACCCCTTTCTTTTCGTCTCGCTACCGGTCTGCAAACAACATTACATCGGAACTTCTCTTTTTGGATCGGTCACTTCAGCTGCTCCGTAAAGGGGGCAGATTGGTGATAATAGTACCGAATGGAGTAGTGTCGGCTAAAGGGCTGTCGGCATTGATCCGTCACTATTTGGCTGGTGTGGCGACTTTGCGGGCCGTGATTGAACTTCCCAGTACAACTTTCGCTCAAGCGGGAACTCGGACTAAGACAGTTATTGTATATTTGCAGAAAGGTGCTGTACAAGATTCGCGCCCTGTATTCTTGGGTATTTCGCGCTCTCTCGGCTTTAGAGTTTCGGCCCGGAAGGGTGTGCAGATCAAGCTCGCTCATGGTGAGAATGATCTGGTGAGGGTCGCGAGCTCCTATCTAGAGTATCGGCGGAGGGGTGACGCGAAAGGTGTCGAGGTGCTTTCGTCGGAGCCATCATGCGTAATTGCCCCGGTCGGGGCGGTGCTGGATCAAGGGTCATGGTCGCCAAATCGGTTTAGCGCGACGATGGTGGCTAGAATTGATCGTGCTAACCAGTGTGAAGACTTTGAGCTTACGCCTCTTCGGGACGTAGTGGAGTTCTGTGCTCGGCAGAGGAAGCCACAGGCATGGCGTGAAGGGTGCGCCTATATCTCGGTCTTGCACGTCGTCGGGGAGGGGTTTCTGAACATTGCCGCTGCTTTCAGTTATTCGCCTAAGACGCCAGGCATTCCAATTCGGCCAGGGGAGCTTCTTATATCGCGAATCAACCCGCGGATTCCTAGAGTGTGCGTTGTTCCAGACGTTAGCGCCGAGGTTCTGTGCTCATCCGAGTTCGAAGTGATGAGAATGAAGCGAGGGGCTGACGTATATCTATTGTCATATCTAATGCAGACTAGGTTCGTGGTTGATCAGATAGTTAGCCTGACCTCCGGGACCTCCGCTTCGCATAGCCGAATCCGTACAAGGGATCTTGGCTCGGTGCTGGTGCCAATGCCTAGACGCGAACGGTGTGAGGGCGCGACGATACTTGCGCTGGTAGAGGATTACCGATCTGCGTCGCAGGAATTGAGCAGAAATTCGCTGCTGCTGGCCGATGTACGAGAAAGGGAAAAGGATGTGCTCGGGGCGCTCTACCGGTGATGGTGGAGGTGTGACGAGCTTGACTCGCGAGAGTTGGATCTGGGAACTTTCGAATCTGTGGAGGGCTGGGGCGTGGCGGAGATGTACCAGTGGCGCGCCGGCCGGCCGTCGCGGTCCGTGTCCATAACGCCGATCAGCTCTTGCAGCACCAGTTCGCCGCGCATGGCCTTGGAAATATCAGCGCCGGTGAGGCTGCGATCCGGCCCGTCCGTGCGCCCGAAGTCGGCCAGCGTGCCCATGACGGCCGCGCCGCCCGGACGCACGACGCGTCGTAGTTCCTCCATCAGGTGGTGCACGCGCGCGTCGCTGCCGATGCCCAGGACCTGCACCAGCCCGAAGCTGTAGGCGGCGTCGGCGGCCCCTTGCGCCAACGGCAGGCGCGTGGCGTCCGCGCGCACGCGCAGCACGTTGGCGCGCCGCGGCACTTTGGAAAGAGCATCGGCGTCGACGTCAATGGCCACGACCCGTACGCCCGGCAAGTCGGCCAGCGCGCCGGTTTCGGGACCCGTGCCGCACCCAAGGTCCAGGACAACCCGTGGCTCGAGGGTACGGATGACCATCAGGCCTCGGCTGAACACCGAGATGGTTTTCATGGCTTAGCGCCGGGCCAGCCAGGCGCTCGTGCCGTAGCGGGTCCGGACCAGCTCATCTCGGCGCTGTCGTTCCGAGTCGGTGAGGCTGGCCGGGGTAAGGGCGACCTGCAGCGCCTGGGCGAATCCAGTGGAGAGAACCTCAATCAGCGCGCCCACGGTCGGGCCCGGCGATAGGAGGTCTCGCAGCCCGCGCAGAGTGGCGGGGCGCGGCAGCCGCAGCAGATCGAAGATTCGAGGGTCGTGCGCGAACGGCACGCTTCCGTGTTGCAACAAGGCGCCGCCCAGCCGAGTTTGCGCACTGCCCATGAGCTTAACGCCCTGCGCCGAGAGCTCATGCGTGCTTGGGGAGGCAAAGCAGAGCAGCCCCGCGCCGTTGGATGCGGCGGGTTGCCAATCGCCCTGCCGCGCACCCAGACTCAACGCGGCGAACCCGCGTTCGAACCCGGTACTTAGCCGCTCGTATGAAGCCAGCACGCCTCCGGCGGCCAGTGCGTGGTCCCGCGGCAGCATGACGGCATAGGTCAACTCGTCGTTGTGCAAGATGGCCTGCCCGCCGGTTGGTCGTCGGACCAGGTCGATCCCGTGCCGGCGCGCCAGATCCGCGTCCACCGCCGCCAGCGGCTGGCCGTAACCCAGGCTGAGCGCCGCCGGGCGCCACGTATAGAAACGCAGGGTGGGGGGCGACGCGCCGTCACGCACGTGTTCGGACACGGCCTGATCGGTGGCGAGGTTGCGCGCCCCGCGGTCGGCCGGCGAAACGAGCAGCCGCCAGGATTCCATGGAACCGCAGCTTATTAGAATGCCCTTGACTCCAGCCCCCGTAGCTCAGTGGATAGAGCGCCGGCCTCCGGAGCCGGGAGCGCGCGTTCGAATCGCGCCGGGGGTACCGATGACTTGGCCAGTCCTGCCTGAATTTCCTCCGAGCCCCGATGAAAGGCCCGCATGACGCAGAGGTCGTACGTACACGCGCGCCTTTTGGCTGCGGTCCTGGTGGCCGGGACACTGACGCTGCTGGGCCTCACCGCCGCACCGGTCGTGGGAACGGACGCCTCGCAAATCCAAAGCGGCGCGGATGTCTATGCGGCTCACTGCGCGGTCCGTCATGGCGCCAACCTGGAGGGCGGAGCCGGACCCACGCTCACCGAGCCGGGGCTCCATAACCGCTTCGCCTCGGCGCTGAACCTGTTTCAGTACGTGAAGACCACGATGCCGCTCGCGGGTGACGGTCCCGGCAGCCTGTCCGACGCCGAGTATCTGGCCGTGGTTGCCTTCTTTATAGATGCGCGCGGAGTCACCTATTCCGGCGCCCTGTCCCCGGCGACGGCGGGGGAGGTCTCGCTTGCGCCCGCGGCCACGCCCATCCCCACCGTTGAACCGACGGTCTCCACGCCAGTGCCAACGCCCGCAGTTGTGGCTACGCCGGCGCCGAGCGGGAATACGCCGCCCCAGGCCCCCGCGATCATCGAACCCGGGCCAGCCCTTCGCACGCGCGAACTGTCGCCGTTCTTCATGGCGATGCAGACGGCGCCCTTTGCCGATGCGGATTCAGGGGACTGGCACACCGCCAGCGAATTTGAGATTCGAGAGTTTCACAGCGGCGTCCGCGTCTGGTCGTCGACCGTCACTTCGTGGGTGCGCGATCAGACGGTGCTGGAGCAAGGGGTCTTTGAGGGACCGCTGGCGCAGCGGATGGGCCTGGAACACAAGACGGTCTACGGCATCCGCGCCCGCCATCGCGATTCCAGCCGCGATCCACTGAGCGAATGGTCCGCCTGGTCCGTGCCTCACGTCGTGCTCACCGCCCAGCAGGGTGCGCTCAATCCCAACCCGATGCGCCTGCGGAACATTCGGTACGGCACGCTGCAGTGGGAGGCGGAGGATGGTACGCCCGTGGTGCTGCAGCCCGGCAGTTCGCTTCTGATCACCGGCTCGGTGAGCCCGCTCTACGAGATCACGGGTGGAATCGTTCGCAATTCGGTGCGCGACTTCTGGCGGGCTGCCCGCTACGAAAGCACGTTTTTCAGGTTCGATGCCGGTCCTGAGGGGCTGGAAGTCCCGCCGTCACTGGTCTCATTCGTCGATAGCGCCGGCGTGCGGCGCTTCGTGTGGATGCCGTACATGAAACTGGCGCCAGGGCGCTTCCTGATCGGGGCGCCGGCGGCTGACGGCGGCTTCTATTTCGAGCCGGACAATACGCCGCTGGGGGATCCAACCGCCGAGCCAATCCTCATTTCACGGTTTCGCTCGCCGCAGCTTCCGTGGCGGGTCTCGGACGGCTTCCGCGTGGAACTGGTGGCCGATGGGCTGCTGCTGCCGGTACAGATTGCTCCCAACCCCCTGTCGGCCGACCGGCCCACGGCGCCGGTTGCCTATATCACGGAGCTCTACGGCTCAGTTCGGGCGCTGGGCGCCGACGGGTCCGTCTGGCTGTACGCGACCGACGTGCTCGATGAACGGCCGTCCGATCCGCCGCCCCGCCTGAGCGGTCAGACGGGGACATCGGGCGTTGCGGTGGACCCCTTGACTGGTGACGTCTTCGTCTCCACGACATACCGGGGCGAGGACGGCGTTCTGCATAACAAGATCGTGCGACTGGAGAGCGACGACGGCGGCCGGACGGCCGCGCGCGCGGTGGACGTGCTGCGCATGGACGGCGAAGACACTAGTCCGTCGCACCAGATCCATAGCTTGCTCTTCGGGAACGACGGCTACCTCTACGCGGCGGTGGGGAACGGACTGCACAAGCGTCGCGGACTTTCCGATCGATACTTCGGCGGCAAATTGCTGCGGCTGAACCGGGATGGGAGCGCACCCGCTGACAACCCCCACTTCGACTCAACGCAGCCCGATGCTCCGATTTCGTACCAATGGGTCAAGGGGTTGCGCAACGATTTCGCTCTGGCCCAACGTCCGGGCGACGACGCGATCTACACCGCTGAGAACGGCCCGGCCATCGACCGCCTTCTGAGGTTGGAAGCCGGGCATAACTATGGATTCGCCGCTACCGACGCGAGCATCGTGCGGCGGGGCCTCTGGTTCTTCGGGCCTCCGGCCGTCTCACCCGTGGGCATCGCCTTCGCCACCGGAGGATCCTTTCCCGCGGCGCGTCAGGGCAACCTCTACATGGGCACGCATGGGTTCAATTTCGTCGAAGGAACGGTCGATAACGGCAAACGGATCTGGGAAATTGAACTAGACGCCTCTGGCGCCGTTGCGCGCCTGCCGTCGGTTTTTGTCACGTACGTGGGCGACGGCTTCGCCACGATCACCGGCGTCGCCTACCTGCCCGATGGGTTGTACTTCCTGGACTTCTACAACGACCACCCGCCGGACGGGGACCCAACGGCCGCGGGCGCGCGTCTGTGGCGCGTGGTCCCTGAAACTGCGTAGGCGGGGGAGTTCTCGCCGACGAAGGCAAGCGATGCGTCGGATTGAAGCGCAGTTCAACGAGTCGTTCCGCATTTGGGACATTCGGCTTCCGCGCGAGGCCATCGCGGCCCGGCAGCGCGGGAAGATCGTGCAGGCCGGGTGGACGATCTGGTATTTGTTCGGCTCCGACGAGAGAGGCGAATACCTGGACTATTACTCCTCGCACCGGATGACCAACGACAGCCACGTGCGGCTGTATGACGACGGACGGGTTGTTGGGCTGGAGTCGCTGTATGAGATGCGCCCAACATCGGACGATCCCGCCGAGGAGGCGCGGCTGAAGGCCGAGTTCCGGGACCACAACGAGCGGGTGGCAAGACTGCTGGAGGAGAAGGGGTTCGGGCTGCAGGGGGACGAGCATGGTTCCGTGATCGTGCGTCGCGGGGAACTGTCGTCCAGGGAGTCGAATCAGCGCCTGAGCGATTCGGCGGAGGACGGCTCTTCAGACTGACGGCGCGCCGAAGGGCCGCGTAAGCGCCTGGCAGTTCCCAGGCCCTAGCCCGCCTCGCGGCGAATCATGGCGTCCAGCAGCAGCAGGATCACGCCGGCGCCAATCGCCAGGTCGGCCAGGTTCAGATAGCCAACAAACGGGGTGATATTCAGGTAGTCGAATACCGCACCCAGCCGGAAGCGATCCACCACGTTGCCGAAGCCGCCGCCCAGCAGCAGCGCGAATCCGCCGACGGTCGTCCAGCGCTGCGGCGGGCGCGCGACAGCATAGGCCGCGAAGCTGACACCGATAACCAGGGTCAAGGCCAGCACCACCCGCGGGTACTCGGACAGCAACCCGAAGTTGACGCCCGGGTTGTAGACCCGCTGGAAATCAAAGAGCGGCCCGACCGTCGCTCCCCAGGGCGGCAGGACGCGATCCACGACGGCTTTCACCACCTGATCCAGCACCGCCACGATCCCGGCCAGGCCGAAGGTGAGCAGTCGTCGCGCGACTGGCGACAGGCCGTGGCTCCGCGGCGGCTTTCCGGGGACTGGCGCTTCTGCGTCCGTCACGCCAACTCAGCCGTCAGCCGCGCCTGCACCTGCGCCCCGGTGACCCAGCGCTGGCACCAGAAGGCCAGCGCCCGCCAGCGGCCAAAGCGGGTGTAGTGCCGCGCCAGCCGGTCGGGGTCGGCCGCCGCCGGACCGAACGTGCGCACGGCGAAGTCGCGCGTGCTGCTGTCCAGAACCAAGGTGTCGTAGGACCCCAGCAGCATCGCCAGGTAGCCCGCGGTCACCGGGCCAATGCCCGGCAACGCCTCAAGCGCGGCCAGGCGTTCGGCCGAGCTTGCGTCCGGATGGTCGGCAGCGGTCAGGTCAATCGCGCCGTCGGCCACCCCCTCGGCCAGCTTGAGGATGGAGCGCGCCCGGTAGCCCGCGCCGGCCTGTTTGGTCAGGAAGTCCTCGCCGGCCGCCAGCACCTCCTCAGGCGTAGGGAAGGCGCCGCTGCTTGCGCCGTCTGGCGCGGGACCCAGCGCGGTCAGCGCCGTCACCATGCGCTTGGTTCGCTGCCAGGTCACGTTGGTGGTGCAGATGCCCTTCACCGCGTCTTCCCAGAGGTCGGGGCTGCGCAGCAAACGTCCCGCGCCAATCGCCGCGACCGGTCGCAACGTTCGCGAACGACGACAGCGCGCGTGGAAGTCCGTCAGGTCCTCGTCCAGGCGCACCATGCGCCGGGCACGGATTACCAATGCACAAGCGTCGGCGGCTGACGGTGTGGGACAAGCCTGCAGGTCGATCGCGCGCCGTCCGTCACCGAAGTCCGGGGCCGGCCGCAGGCGCACGGTGTAGACGGCCCCCGACGGCAACCGATCCACGCGTTCCAGCGTCTCGGAGTCCGGCAGCCAGCGAAATGGGGCCAGCGCATGCCAGCCGTGCAGGAGGGCCGCCGTCCACAGGCTGAACGGGGGATCGACCGCCAGGCGCAGCGCTGGCGCGGCGCCGCCGGCCACCGGCTAGCGCTCGATGATCTCAATCGTGAAGATCCGGACCTCTTCGAGCGGCTGCGAGCGTTCACCGCTGGGTTTCGCCGTCACCGGGACGCTCTCCAGCGCCTTTAGCGCGGGTTCGCCGTCCGACATCTGCCCGAAGAGCGAGTAGTCGGGGCTCAATCGCCCCTGGTCCGTCAGGTTGTCGAACACGATGAAGAACTGCGACCCGTTGGTGCCGGGTCCCGCGTTCGCCATTGCCAGCGACCCGCGGATGTAGGGGCCGCTGGGCGTCTCGATGTCGTACTTGTAGCCGGGACCGCCGCCGCCGGTTCCGGTGGGATCGCCGCTCTGTCCCATGAAGCCGGGGATGATGCGGTGGAAGATCACACCGTCGAAATAGCCCTCGCGGGCCAGGAACACGAAGCTGTTGACCGCCAGCGGAGATTCGTCCGCCAGCAGGTCAAAGATCATGTCGCCCAGGTTGGTCTTGACGACGGCCGAGTAGCTCTTGCCGGCCTCGATGACGACGCCGGGATGAGCCGAATACTGTTTCACGTCACCCTCCGGGGTATCCGAAGCTTCGGCGGCGGGTTCGGCTTCACCGCACGCCGCCAGCGCGATGAGCAAGAGTCCGATCATAAGGATCCGTCGCATCCCAACACCCTCGGGAGCCGTCAGGGGGCATTGTAGGCGGCCGGCTCAATCCGTCCCGGCGCCCGTTCATGTGTTAGGGCGATGTGTGGGGTCTGCATGGCGACTCGTTGTCGGCGGTAGGAAACCAGACGTTGGTCCCACGAGCGTGCCCCGCCGAACGAGGGCGGTGACGCCTGTTCAATGGTATGAACGGACCAAGCTGGCCTGAGGCCTCCAATCAGCTTCATAGAGCTATCGAGGCGTGCCGTTTTTGGCCGAGGCAATCGGAATGTCAAATTGGCTGGCATCGTGCTCGAAGTTGATGTCCTCCAATAGACCAAGATCTAACCCGAAGTAATAATCGAGAACGGCTCGGAAGTGGTTCACCGAACTAATGGATGGATACAGCACAGTGTTTCCACCGTCTGGCAAATGAAATGCGGCTAGAATAGCGTGTGTATCGGGTGCGCTATGGCCGTGATCCGCAGCAATGACGATGATGGGTTTCTCAATGTGACTTTTCAGAATACTATCAACCGTTTTTAGCACCAGCGAATTAATGAAAATCAACTGTCCTATGTACGCATTAGGAACCGAGAGATCATGTTCGTCGCTAAAATTGTCGCCCGCTTGCTGACTAATAAGCATGTTCCCGTGTCTATCGAAAGTTGATGGCGGGTGAGGCTTGATGATGTGAGCGAACACAAACTTCGGTCCAGAAGTATAGATCGGCTCGGAAAGAAACTTGAACATTTGCAGCGCTCGTTCAGGTGCCCACCAATCGCACGGGCTATCATCACCGGGGAGAAATTGATGACCAGTCAACGTACGCAGCGCGGTAGTCTTAATGACGGAGCGAAGAAAGTCACTGCGGCGACGAATTCCTTCGTCCTGCGTGGCCCAGACAAAGGGAGATTGTCTCGTCTCTTCTTCGGCGTCGGAGACGACGACGCCTGCAGGCGTGAATGTTGCGACGATGTCCGCTTGCGGTGCGCGATTGCTCATGACGTGTCCGGACTCGAGATGCACGTAGGTATATCCACGGCTCCTGAGTGTTGCCACAAGCGCGTTATTTTGTATGAGGGCAATTCCGTCGCTCCTGGTCTTCGGTACGGCAGGTTTAACGTCGTGTAGATAGGCGAGGTTAAGGCTTGAGGCTAGCGACTGGATAGTATTTCTATAGTTACTCGTTGCATCCGTCGCAACGAAAAACCCACGCTGTTGAAGCTCATTCAGGAAGTTGGAATTGTCGAAGTCGCCAAGCGTGTCGTGCCGTCCGTATGCATCTAAAACGATATAGTAGATGTCGGGACGATTGCCGGTAACGTCTGGAGGGGACAAGGAAAACAGCTGGAGCGTGCGTATCGAAGCTCCCGACGTCGTGCCCACCAGGATTACGATCTGAAACAGTAGTAATGTGCCAACGGTCACGTTGAGAAACGGTGCCCAACCAGGTAGTAGGCCTCGGCTTCGAATGGCTATCCCGGCAGCAGCGGCGGCAAGGACTGCAGTGGCAGGAAAGAGCACTTGATCGTCAAGTCGGCCGTCGAAGGCTTGATCGACGTGGCCATATGCAAAGACGGCGACTGTGACGGCCGTCGCAGCGGCCGCTGCTTGATTCCAACTTCTCAGCAGCAGCCACAGGCCGGCCATGCCGACAGACACGACCAGCAGGATGCCGGCGGCTGGAATTAGGGCCTCACGTACGGTGAAGTGGAGCGGATTGCTAGCCAGGAAGTGCAGGATTGGAATCAGCGCTGCCGGCCAGGGATACCAGGGTGCCGCTAATACGCGGACAAGTCCGGTGGGCGGACTGCCTGCGCGAGGTTCGCGGTTCGGCAACGTGAGCCGATGCCTCCAGACCGTTGCTTGCCGCGCCAGGCGCTTCCCCGCGGCGCCGACGCGCCGCAGGCCGCCCAGCGCCCCCAGGCGGGGATGCGCCAACGCCGTCAGTCCAGTCAGGGCGAGCGCCAGGACCAGTTGGATGCGGGCGTCCGGCTGGCCGTGAAGCGCCGCTCGAAGGCCGCTGCTGGTGACGTGATGCGCAAAGGCCAGCGGCCCGCTGCCGGCGTCCGGGACGCCGTTCAGCGCCAGGTTGGAGAATTCGGGTTGAGCGTGAGTTAGCCCGTAGACGACAGGGCGCCGTTCGAAGGCTGCCACCTCAAGCTGCAGGAGCAGCCGCCGGCCTTCAGGCACGTCATAGCTGGGAAATGTCAGGGTTCGCGCGACCGGGGTGTAGGACGGCGTCGCATCAATGGTGGTCTGCCGCAACACGTCCTTCGTGGACGCATCCACCAGCGAGGCCTCCAGGGTGAGTTCGCCTCCATCGAGGGCTGACGAAACCCATAATTTAAATTGGCTTATAGTTCCGCTCAGTGGTCCAAGATTCTGCTGCACTGCCCACCCAGGCCAGGCAATCAGAACATCGCCGGCGGGCTCACCGCTCGAACTCGTCGGATACGTGACATGGGGCACGAGGCTTGCCCAGAACCAGAGCGCCGCCATCGCAAATGGCAGGTAGAGTGACCTACCCACGGGTTACGCGGCGCCAGGCGGCGCGGACGGCGCCGAATCGTACTTCGCGCCGGCCAGGCGGTCTTGACAACTGCGCCGGGCGGCTACCGAGTGTCTGGCCAACGCATCGGCACCTGCGCCGCGCCGGTGGACGATTGCGCCACTGCACAACGCCCGTCGTTACGTTATGGAACCCCGAATTTTGTCGTGAGAGAGCTTGGGACGAAACCCGGGCAATTCGGTAACCGGCGTTCTCCTCGGCGCTGGACGGTTCGCCCCTCATGCGGATCCTCATCAACGAGGCTCGTGAGAACCCCGGCCCATGGACGCTTGCGGGTTCCGGAAACGTCTGAGATCGGTACGGCCACGCGTTCTGCTCACGCACCCGAGCGGCACCTGCGGGTTGGAGAGCCAAGGCTAGCCATTCGTCCAAACGATGGGATCACCCTGACCCACTACGCGGCGCCCGACCAGCGCTCGACCTGGTTGAGCCCGCGCTGATACGCGAGGTACTCCGCCTTGCTCATGCGTGGCTGGAAGTTGTCCAGCACGCGCCGCGCTTCCTGAGCGCCGTTGCCCAGCAGGTCGGCGGCCATCCAGGCCAGGGCCTTGGCCGGTTCCAGGTAGGCCATCTGTGGGTCGGCGATAGCCCAGTCCACGGCGTGGTTGCTGCCCACGGCGCCCGCCATGGAGGGGTGCAGCGCCGGCATGATGTGCGACACGTCGCCCATGTCGGTCGATCCAGTGCGGTGCCCCTGCCGCCGCACCTGCGGCTCGCCGTGCACGACGCGCTGATTGGCCATGAAGAGTTCGGCCAGGTCGCCGTCGTTGGCCAGGGGCAGGTAGCCGGGCAGCGTGATGATCTCCACCTCCGCGCCCAGCGCCAGGGCGCCGGCCTTGAGCGCGCGGTCCACCTTGACGGCCGCGGCGTCGATGGCGTCGGTCGTCTTCCCGCGCACGTAGGTTTCCAGCGTCACGTCCGCCGGGATCACGTTCACCAGGTCGCCGCCGCGGGTGATGATCGGATGCACCCGGATCGCGTCGTCGTCGCGAAAGGTTTCGCGCACGGCGTTGATGGCCGCCAGGCCGATGTGGGCGGCGTAGAGCGCGTTGATCCCCAGGTGCGGCGCGCCGCCGGCGTGCGCCGCCTTGCCCACGTAGCGAATCTGCTTGACCACGCAACCGTTATTGGATGCGGTTACGGCGGCCATGCCGTTTTCGTCGGGGCGCGAGTGGGTGTGGATCATCATGGCCAGGTCCACGTCGTCGAACTCGCCGCGCGCGATCAGCTCGGGTTTTCCACCCAGGAACTCCAGTTCCCCCGCCTGCACCAGGCCGTACCGATACTCGACTTCCACGTACTCCTCGGCCGGTACGGCAAAGAGCACGATGGACCCGGAAAGATCTCGCAGGATGCTGGGATCGCTGAGCGCGGCTGCCGCACCGATCAACCCGGCGATCTGCGCGTTGTGCCCGCAGGCGTGCGCCGCGTGCGTTTCCGGGTTCTCCATCGGGTGACCGGCCACCGTCAGCGCGTCCAGTTCACCGATGAGCGCCAGCGTGGGTCCGGGACGCCCCGTGTCGATGCGGGCCTTGACCCCGGTTCGGGCCAGTCCCGCGCGGTAGTCCAGCTCGAATTCATCGAACTTGCGCTGGACCAGCGCCGCGGTCTCGAACTCTTTGAAGCCCAGTTCAGGGTTGCGCATGATTGTTTCGCCGACTTCGACGATGTCGTCGCGATGCGACTCCACGACGGCGGCGATGCGCTCTTTCAGATCGGCGCTGGCGGACATACCCGTACACCTTGGGGGTTCCGGTGTGGGCAGTCTGCCACGGGGACGCCGTCAGGAGAGACGTGAGCAGCGAAGAGAGCTGCACCTCCCGAGGGCACGCCTCGGCCGAACCCGCTCCGGAGAGTCGGCCGTCAGCCGCTTTCCTTCTCGATCTGCGCGAGCACGCCCAGATAGACGGCGCGCACGGCAAAGGCTCGTCGCGCATCGCCCACCACCTCCTCGAAGAACTCGTCGCGGAACTCGCGGTTCGTCAGGACGCTGATCATGAAATAGAAGCCCGAGAACGAAGCCAGGAAGGTGGCCACCTGCAGCAGCTCCACGGTCACCGCCGTTCCCATCCAGCGAAGGTCCAGCAGGACCCGCGGAGTGCTTTGGGTCCATGACGAGATCGTGCTCCAGTCCATCGCGATCACCCCGAAGACGAAGAAGAACACTCCCACAAGCGTGCTGACGAACAGGACCCGCAGCGTCAGGGCGACGAGCACGACGAGGCCGACGTTCACCCATTGCCCGCGTCTGAGCGGCGCGTCCATTTTCAGCGAGCCCGACGAGCGGCCCAGGCCGGCGACGGGAGTCCCCTGCACAAGCTCCATCACCCGCTCGGGGCGTTCGAAGGTCGCAAGATCGTTGAGTTCGAGCGGCAGCCGGAATATCAGGAACACTCCGGCCACCAGCGCGAAGAGCCCGATCAATGCACCCAGGCGCCCGCGCTCGAGCGTGCCGGCCAGCTGCCAGACCTCGGCGTTGACGAACAGGAACGTCATGAAAATGAGCAGCAGCGGCAGGGCCCGCGCGAAGAGCCCCAGCACATCCCCGATGTCGCGGATGAGCCGCCGCGCACCCCAGCGCAGGATTGGCACCAGCGCAAAGCCCACCGTCAGATAGGCGCCCAGCAGAAGCAGCGCGTTCCCTACGAATTCCAAAGCCGCGGACTCCCAATCTCCCAGAATGAAGCCGGCGAGCGCCGGCGGGGTCAGCAGGAACACGAGCACCTCCACGGCCCCCGCTTCTTCCGGCAGCGACAGCAGCGTTCGATGTCGCAAGGCGTTGATGCCCATCCAGGCCGCCGTCACTGCCGCCAGCGCACCGACGACCGAAAGCACGTTCGCCCACCACGGCCAGTCCAGGCTGATGGTCAGAAGTATTTGCAGCGCCAACACGGTGATAAGAAACGGCAGAGTGCGGGTCAGGATGTCGCGCCGAGTGCTGTAGTCCTCGATGAGGTGGGGCACGCCCTGCCGGCGAAACCATGCCTCGGTGGCCTCGAGCGTCTCGCCGGGCGTGGATTGTGCGCTCACGCTACGCGGTCCTCCGCCATTTCCCACAGGCGGGCCAGGGCGTTGGCCAGGTGCATCTGGCGGGGCGTGCGGCAGCGGACGGCGAGCAGGCCGGGACTGGCCACGACGACCGCGAGGCACTTGGCCCGGCTGGTGGCGACGTTCAGGCGGTTGAGGCTGTAGAGAAACTCCATCCCGCGCGGCGCTTCGTCGGCGGAACTGGTGGCCATCGAGTAGATCGAGATCGGCGCCTCCTGCCCCTGGAACTTGTCGACCGTGCCAATGCGCAGCCCCTTGAGCTTGGGCATCGAAGCGAGCGCCCGAATCTGCCGGTTGTAGGGCGTGATGATTAGCACGTCCTGACCGGTCAGCGCGTGGGCCGCGCCTTCGGCATCGGTCCAGGTCGGCTGCGCCCGGAGCAGCCGGTCGACGTGCTCGGCGATTGCCTCGGCTTCTTCCTCCGAGTCGCTGATCCGGCGTTGATGTTGCACGGCGACGAAGCGCAGTCCCGTCCCCTGGAATGGCGGCGAGCCTTCCAGATCCAGGTTCTCCCGGCCCGGGTGCGAACGCAGGCTGTCCTCGTAAAAGACCTCGGAGGTGAAGGCGCAAATGCTCGGATGCAGCCGCCAGGTGCCGTCCAGGAACAGGCCGAATTCCCTGGGCATGACCCGGGCATCGTCGAGCACGTGGGCCAGTACTGAACGGTCGGCGCCCGGCGGGTGGACGCCCTGCAGCGGTTGGTCCAACTGCTGCGGATCGCCCAGCAGCAGCAGGTTGGTGGCGCAGGGGGCGGCGGCCAGAGCGTCGGCCAGCGACATCTGGCCCGCCTCGTCGATGCAGAGTACGTCAACCGCACCTTGCATCTTTTCGCTTGCCCAAAGCCAGGTGGTGCCGCCAACGACGTCCAGAAATCCGGCTGTCAGGCTGTCGCAGGCGTCGTCGGTGCTCTCCAGGTGCTGGAAACCCTCGGAGGCGGGGGAGTCGTTGGTGCGCTGGCCGATCCTGACGTCGATTCCCCTGGAGTCGGCGACCCGTGCCGTTTTCTCCAGCAGTTCGCCGATGACCTTGTGGCTGTTGGCCGTCACGCCCACGCGCTTCCCGGCTTCTACGAGGTCCACGATCATCTCCGCGCCCACGGTGCTCTTGCCGGAGCCTGGCGGCCCCTGGATGGCCAGGTAGCTCTCGTCCAGCGTCTGAACCAGGCGCCGGGCGGCGGCCTGGGCGTCCTCGCCGTCCCCCGCCAGCGCCGCGCCGCAGGCCTGGCCGACACGCGGCGGTTGGCGCATCAAGAGGTCGCGGGCCGCGCGGAAGGGGCCTGCCCCGTCGATGCCGTTGTCGACCACCCACTGGGCCAGCCGCAGGAGGCTGCCGGGCTTTGGCTTCGGGTTGATGTAGTTGAACTGGATCAACGACGTCGGTTGCGGCGGCGGGCGTCGCGACCCGAGCCGCAGGTCAACCTCGCAGGCCTCGTCGTCCAGGCGCACGATCCTGCCCGCATCCTTGCCGTCCTGGGCGCAGACCGAGTCGCCGGCCGCGAGCTTGTGGTCCTGTTCCGCAAACCGGAAGCGATAGATCGTGGACCGCGCGCGGGGGTTGGGATCGGGCCACGCGCTATCGAACGTGAGGCGACCCAGCACATCCGACTCTTCGGCGCGTTCGTCCTCACTCAGCTCGTCCTTCAGATGGAAGTACCGCCACCACAGCGCCTTGTGCTCCCGCCGATTCCAGTCGAGCAGCTGCGCCAGCAGCCAGCGCCCACGTTGGGTCGGGTCTTCCAGCGATGTGCCATCCGTCAAATCCTTCGGCAGATCCTCGGTCAGCCGGTCCACGAGTTCCTGCACTTCCTTTTGCGCTTCGGAGTCCTCGGTTTCATCAGGCGCCGTGGCCGTGGGGCGCGGCAGGGCTCCCGGCCCGACTTCCATCACAAGCGCTGCCCGCTGCTCCTCCAGCCACTCGCGCAGGAAGTACGTGGAGACGCAGTCGTCCCGGTTATAGGCCTTGATCTGTTCCAGCAGGGCATCCCGGTCCGTGCCTGGCTCGGGCTCGAGCCAGTGCTCAAACTCCACGATGCTCTCGCCCGCGTCGCGCAGGTTGATCTCCCGCTTGAAGCCGTAGAGCGGTTCCAGCCGCTTGATGGAGTAGCTCTCCACCGAGGCGCGGATGCCCTGACGCACGACGCGGTACAGGTCCACGAACACGCCGCCGCGTAGCAGCTGGTCCACCTCGGACTCGCGCGTGGCGTAGCGCCCGGCCAGCCGCTTCATCGCCGTGGTTTCGTAGGGCGCGTAGTGATAGACGTGCGTGTCCGGATAGGCGGTCCAGCGGTCCATGATGAGGTCGATGCAGTCCTCGAACGCCTGGCGCTCGGCGGCAGGGGTGACCGTGCCGTCCGCTATCGACCAGAACGCGTGGAATAGGGGCTCGCCCGCCGCGTCGGTCTGTCCCGGCTCGATGAGGCCGAAGAGATAGTCGATCCCGTCAACCTCGTCGGAGCCGTAGAAGGGGTCGCCCTCCAGGTCCAGGAACAGGTCGCCCGGCGAGGGTTCCGGCAGCGCCCAGAGTCCGCGGTCCGGCACCAGCGCCTCCTGCCGGTCGCGTTCGGGCGGAATGCGCTCGGAGATCACCCGGCCCTCGCCGCGAACCTGGATGGCTGCCTGCGCCTGCACGCGCGCCAGGGCCTCCTGGCCGACCCCCTCCACCTGCTCCGGAAGCGGCGGCGACGGGTTGGCCAGCCCGCGCCGCGTGGTCACCTCGATCGCGTGCAGCGCGCGCCGTTGGCGGGATGACAGGTTCGCCACCAGCGCCAGGTCGTCTTCCCGACGCCACTGCGCCCGACACTCCTGGCCCCAGCGGCAGAAATCGCAATGCCCCACCGGTTCAGGCTTCGTTGGGATGGGAAAGGCCGCCTCGGGATCGTCCAGCAGTGCCTCGAAGTCGCGCGCGACCAGCCGGTAGTAGGCCGCGTAGTCGGCCACCCGCAGGCTCACCGTCTGGCGTTCGACGCCGCCCAGCACCAGGTGCATCCGTTCCGGCATCCGTCCCTGGATGGCGCCCAGCAGATCCGAGTACATGCAGATCTGCAGGACGGCGGGCGCCGAGGGTTGGCGGGCCAGCTTGGTGTCCCAGACTTCGTAGCTCCAGGCCCCGAGGTCGCTGGGTGTTTCGATGCGGCGCAGGAAGTCGGCATACCCCAGCCGCCGTCCATCGAGCAGCACGGCCTGGTAAATGACGTCAACGCCGGTTTGCATGGCCCGTAGCGTGGCCAGGTGTTCCGACCTGACCTGCCTTGACGGGGAAACCGTGTCGGGCGGTCGGATTTCCTCCACGCGGATGTCCTCTGCCTTCAGCGTTTCCAGGAAGCGGGCCTCGTACTCCTGACCGCGCCGCGACATGCGATCCAGCACGGGGTCGTCGCGGAACGGGCGTTTGAGGTGGCGCAGCGTCGCCGCGCGCTCCAGGTTCGCCAGGTGCCGGCACTCCAGGAAACCCACCAGATCGGTGGCGGAATAGGCGAGGCGCTGGTCGATCAGTTGCATCGCGGAATCACCGGCCCGTCCCCCATGGCCGGCGGCGTTCGCGCGGCCCCAGGCATGCGATCGGCGCAAGCGCGCCGCCGGCATGCTACGCGAGATGCGGCCCGCGGAGTTGCCGGCACCCATCTGCTCGAGCGGACGCGCTGGTGGCAGCTGGCGGATGCGTAGCACCCGGGTAGCTCACACGTTGACCAGGACTACCCCATCCTCTCGCGCCAGCCGGCGGTCGAACGTGAAGAGTGGCCATGCCTCGGCTCGGTCCGCAGCCTCGGCGATCATCAGGTCGGCGAAGCCGGCGCCGCCTTGGAGGTAGCGCGCGGCCGACCGGGAAACCGCGTCGGCGGACTCGACCACGAGGGTCTCGGCCGTGACCAGGCCGTTTACGACGATTGCGATTTGCTCGCGTGCGAATCGATAGGAGCGTTCCAATACCCAGACAGTCTCGATCATGACCTCGCGGCAGATGAATGCGGGCCGTTCAACGCTTAGACCATCCAGCAACTCGCGGGCGGCATCGGCTTGACGGACATCGTCCCGCACGAGATATCGCACGAGCACATTCGTATCGATGGCGATCAATCGCCCGTGGCTCCCTCAGCGATGGCTCGCTCCATGTCGTCAAGAGTCACAGGCGGCCCGTCGTACTTCAGCACGCCGTAAAGCTCTTGCAGCGGGCGTACGGTGCGAATGCGGACCTCGCCGTCCAGAATGGTGTAACGCAGACGGTCACCGGGCTGGGCCGCCAACGCCTCCCGCACGGCTTTTGGCAAGGTCGTCTGGCCCCTGGACGTAATGCGTGATTCGATCATGCGGCACACCCTTGATTCATTACTAATCTGACTGTCGCATTACCTAATGCTAAAATGCAAGGCGAACGCCCAATGTGCATTGCCGTGGTCAGCCGCCGCTTTGCGCGGCGCTAGCTACGCTCGCCGGATGCCACGTCACCTTCCACCGAATTGACCGACGCCGTGGCCCTTACGTGGCGCCGCCTGCGGCTGCCGCGCGGGGAGGTTGTGATTCCGGCCCGCGCCGACCAGCCGGGCGGCGAGTTGGACCAGGAACTGCGGTTGCTGATGCGCACGCTGGATCGGCAGCCGGGGACGCCGCTGCTGGAGGTCGCCGCCTGGGACGCGAGTCTGACCATCGCCGCGGCCGGCGCCGGATGGTCCGATGACGGCGTGCTTGCGCCGATCAACCTGGGGGCATGGCAGAGCTGCCAGGCCGGCGCGGGCGCCTGGACCGTGCAAGCGCCCGACGACCTGCCGCCGCAGGCGGCCGGGTTTGCCGTGGTGCGCGCGCCGCATTGGCTGGGCCGCGCCGGGGTCGAATGGGTGGTTCGCGCGGCGGCTCGCGCGCTTGCGCCGGGTGGACTGCTGGCGCTGCTGGGCGATCGGGCACGCGGGGTCGAGTCGCTGCGCCCTCGCCTCACGTCTGTCGTAGGACCGATCGTCGAACGCGCGGCCGGTGAACACCGCCGCCTCTACCTCTTCGAGCGTCAGGTCGACGAACCCCCGCCCCAGCGGTTCGCCCGGACCATTGAGGCGCGCGTAGCCGGACGCGAGTTCACGCTATGCCAGCACCCCACGCTGTTCTCGCCCGCACGCGTCGACCCGGCTACGGCGCTGCTGTCCGACAACCTGCCGGACCGGGACGGCCGCTGGCTTGATCTGGGTTGCGGCTCAGGCGTCCTCACCGTGGCCGCGGCGCGACCCGACCGCACGTTGACCGCCGTGGACTGGAGCTATGCCGCCGTGGAGACCACGCGACGGACCCTGGCGGCCAACGATCTCACGGCGGCAGTGCGGCTGGCGGACGACGCGCCGCCGGCGGATCCGCCGTTCGACGTGGTGCTCTGCTACCCGCCGTTCCACGTGGGGCCGCGGGTCGACCACGGCCCCGCCACCAGGCTCATTCGGTCAGCCCGCGACTGCCTTCAGCCGGACGGCGAGTTGCGCGTGGTCCTCACCAGCGCCCAGAGCCCGCGAGATCTCCTGCAGCCAAACTTCCGCGCGGTAACACCAATCGCCGGCGCCCACGGTTCCCAGGTCTTTAGCTGCCGCGAGCCCACCACCGCGAAGGGTCGTGGTCCGGCCAGGGGTCGCTGACCGCGATCAGGACCGGAAGTCGAAGACCACCTTGGCGCCCGCGCCGGACTTGGCGGTCATCACGGCCTCGACCGCGTCGTCCAGGTCGAACGTGTGCGTGATGATTGGTTCGACGTCGATCTCAGACAGCAGGTCCAGCGCGCGCTGGAATGTGCGCACGCGCGTGTTGCTGCCGACGATCGTGCGTTCGCGCGCGAAGAAGTCGTAGAGCCGCAGTTCAAACCGCTCGGACGGATTGCCCACACTGATCACCAGCACCGTGCCGGAGTCGCGGACCGCGTCCAGGCAGGACTGAAAGGCCGGTCCGGCCCCGGCGGCCTCGATGGTCAGGTCGGCACCATAGCCTTGGGTCAGGCTGCGTGCGGCGTCCACCACATCGTCAACCGTGGGGTCCAGCACCACATCCGCACCCATCGTGGCGGCCAGCTTGCGGCGGGTCTCGCCGGGTTCGCTCACAATCGTTTGCCCGGCGCCCTGGTGCCTGGCGACCTGCAACGCCAGCAGCCCGATCGGCCCGGCGCCAGCTATGAACACCGTGTCGCCGGGATTGACGGTCACGCGGTCGAACCCGCGGACCACGCAGGCCAGCGGTTCGGTCAGGCTGGCCGTGCGCATGTCCGCCCCGGCCGGCATTGGCGTGACGTGGTGGCGGTTGGCGATGACTACGTCGGACCACGCGCCCCAGGCCATCGGCAACCGATTGGAGCAGAAGTTCAACATGCCGCGATCGCATTCCGGGCAGTCCTCACAGGAGTTATTGGGCTCCACGGCCACCGCGTCGCCCGGCTTCAGGTCGTTCACGCCGGGGCCAACCGCCTGCACGACGGCGGTGAACTCGTGTCCGGGAATCCACGGCTCGGATCTCTCCGGGAACCACGAATCGAACTGCCAGCCGTCCCAGTAGTGCAGGTCAGTTCCGCAGATGCCGGACACCGCGACCTGCAACACCACCTCGCCGCCGCCGGGCGGTGGGACGTCCTGCGACTCCACCCGCAGGTCGCCCGGCCCGTAGAGCACCGCGGCTCGCGTCTGGTTTGCTTGCATGCGCCACCGGCTCCCGAAGCGGTCCCTTGGCACGCTAGCCGAGCGGACGGCCAGGCGCAACAGGCACGCCGCGCTATGCGGGGGTGGTCGTCCCTACGACTCCTGGTCAGCCGCGGCGCGAATGCGCAAGCCGCGGCGCTTGCCGTGGAGGAGCAGCTTGTCCGCCAGGATCTTCGGCCCCTTCACAACCAGCGTTGCGTGAGGCCAGAGGGCGCCCATCTCCCCGGCGAACTCGTTCATGAACGACGTGCCGGCTAGCGCGACGGACGAAAGGTCGAGTAAGACCTCTTGTGCTTCGGGCTGATAGTCACGGCGGATGAGCGCCGCGATTTCACGCGCACGTCCGCGGGTTGCGAAAGCGCGTCCGTGCGAACCAAGCTCAACGGAGGTTTCGATCATTGCTGTGTTCTCCAGCCGGCGACTCCCCGTATCAGACCGTTAGGTCACCGACTCAGTGGGAAAAGCAACGACACCAGCGTCCCGGACCACGGCTTTGTTAGCGTGGCGAAGCTAGTTCCGTGTGGTGTCGCGACCAGCCGCCCGTCGCCCGATACTATCATCAGACGACGGTCTACGCCCGCCTTAGTCACTTCATGCGTTCGTGTGAGTCCGAGGCCTCGCTCCGGATCGTCGAGCCCGGAAACTCCTTCCTCCAGCGCTATCTTGATGGCCTCTTCGTGCGATGAGAGTTCGGGATAGCGGCGTCGCAGCGTCGCCCAGATTCCGACGCCAGCATCCGCTACGGCAATTTCGGCGAATCGGGCGTAGCGCGTGCGCCATGTCTGCGCGAGGCAGACGACCCCGATGTCGGATTGTGCGTGCTCAATTGCATTGTCGGCTGGCTCCCATAGGCCCTCAAAGATCTCGTCCAGAAGTACGTTTGATTGGACTGTTCCAGTTCGGCCAAATCCTTCGTACACTTCCTCGGTGACCGTCAACACATTGGCCCCGCTGACCGTAGTCATACTCAAGATCGTATCGTTCATCTCAAACATAAAGTCTCCGGAGCACCGTTTACCTTCGAACCGGACGTTCAGATTTACGAGAAACCAACAGAAACCCGAGATCGTTTCCAAATACTCGCAACATTCGGGATCCGTTGGCAGTTTGACGTGCACTTGATGACCGGCCTGAGTTACACGAAAGGCGTGGGCCGCAAGGGCGGTAAGTGCACCCGGACGAATCAATTCGAGGCCTCTGAGATCAAAGCACACGTCGCCGTCGACGCATTCGGTCTGTGACTCCACGACCTCGTAGATGGCGTGGACACTTCGCTCCAGCAGAATTCCGGTTGGCATGGTGGTCGTCGGTCTCGGTGGCTTGAAATCGCGACGTGTCGCCTAGTATCCGACGTCGGGGGCGGCCAGATCGTGCACTTGTTGGTCGTCGCGCGTGGCGCCGTTGGGAGTTCGGTGGGATTGCCGATCCGATCAGCAGGGGATGTGCGTCGACCCCTAGTCTTCCGATATCATGCACCGCACGAGCGGGCGCCGGCCGCCCGGCGCCAGGGCTGATGGGATCACGCGCATGGCCAAAGATCAGGCAAAGGCGATCGACTCCGCCATTCAGCAGATCGAGCGGAAGTTCGGCTCGGGCTCGGTCATGCGCATGGGTGACATGAAGGCCGACGCGGTGCCTACCATCTCCACCGGCTCGCTGTCGCTGGACGTGGCCCTCGGCGTGGGCGGGCTGCCGCGCGGCCGCGTGGTCGAGATCTTCGGTCCGGAGGCGTCCGGCAAGACCACCCTGGCCCTCCACGTCGTCGCCGAAGCGCAGAAGGCCGGAGGCGCTGCCGTCTACGTGGACGTGGAGCACGCCATGGACCCCACCTACGCCGAAGCCGTGGGCGTGGACGTGGGTGAGCTGATCGTGTCGCAGCCCAACGCTGGCGAAGAGGCGCTGGAGATTACCGACGTTTTCGTCCGCAGCAACGCCGTGGACCTGGTGGTGGTCGACTCGGTCGCCGCGCTGGTTCCGCGGGCGGAGATCGACGGCGACATGGGCGACACGCAGGTGGGCTTGCAGGCCCGGCTCATGTCCCAGGCCATGCGCAAGCTCACGGCCAACATCAGCCGCTCGCGCACCATTGTCGTATTCATCAACCAATTGCGCGAGAAAATCGGCGTCATGTTCGGCAACCCGGAGACCACTCCCGGCGGCCGCGCGCTCAAGTTCTACTCTTCGATTCGCCTGGACATCCGGCGCATCGGGCAGATCAAGAAGGGGACCGAGGTCATTGGCGCGCGCACCCGCGTGCGGGTCGTCAAAAACAAGGTCGCGCCGCCCTTCCGATTCTGCGAGTTCGACATGATGTTCGGTCTGGGCATTTCCGGGGAGGGCGACCTGCTGACGCTGGGTGTGGACGAGGGCGTGCTCACCCAGAGCGGCGCCTACTACAGCTACGGCACTACCCGCCTGGGCATGGGGCGCGAGAACGCCAAGGCCTTCCTGCGTGAAAACACTGACATTGCCCAGGCGCTGGACGCCGAACTGCGCGGCCTGCTGCTCGCCCGCCCGGACGACGCCAAGGCGAAGGGCGCCGGGCGCGCTCAGGAAGCCGTTGCGACCTAGCCGCGCCCTTCGGCATGGCGACCCAACCTCAGCACCCCGTCATCGCCGCCGTCAGCGGCCGGCACATGGACGCCGCCGTCGTAAGAGCCGCGTCGTTGCTCGCGCGCGAGCACAGAACCGACGTCCTGTTGCTGCACGTCATCGAAGTCAGCCACCGCCAGCCCGTAGACGTCTCCAGTGACGCCATGATCAGCGAGGCCGAAGCGGTGCTGGCCAACGCCCGACGCCTGCTGCCATCCAATGGCGCGTCGGTGCGCAGCGAGATCAAACAGGCCCGCTCGGCCTTCAGCGCCATTGTCGAGACCAGCCTTGATGAAGAGGCCGACACGATCGTGGTCGGTGCGCACCGGTTTCTGGGCGAACAGGACTGCGACCTTGGGCGCACTGCCACGCACGTCCTCCGCCACGCCGTGACGCCGGTCGTCGTCTGCTACGACCCGATACGCTAACCGTGGCGCTGCGCGGAAAGGGCATTGGCATGGCCGATGACGGCCTGATGGTGTTTGGCTGTCGCGGGCATCCGGTGCTGACCGACGGCATCTGCCGCGAACTGGGGTGCAATCCCGGCGAGATCGAGATTTTCGAGTACGGCAACGACAACACGTTCGTCCGCGTGCTGGAGAACGTACGCGAAGCCGACGTGTTCGTCGTGCAGACGTCGCGGCGGTCCGTCAACCACTCGGTGATGGAACTCTTCATCACCATCGACGCCATGCGCCGTGCTTCGGCGGCTCGAGTGACGGCGGTGTTGCCGTATTTCCCCTACATGCGCTCCGACAAGAAAGACCAGCCGCGGGTGCCCATCACGGCCCGGCTGGTGGCGGACCTGCTGGCCACGGCCGGCGCCGACCGCGTGCTCACGCTGGACCTGCACGCCGACCAGATCGGCGGATTCTTCAGCATGCCCAGCGACCACCTGACCGGTATGCCGTTGCTCACAGACTACTTTGCCGGGCTCGACATCGATGATCTGGTCGTGGTGGGCGACACCGGTCGCATCAAGGCCGCCAGCGAGTGCGCCCGGCGCTTGCGCACCCAACTGGCCGTGCTGGATAAGTTTCGAGATCCCATCACCTCGGACGTAACCATCCGCGGTCTGGCCGGCAATGTGCGCGGACGCACCGTGCTGTACGTGGAAGACGAGGTGGTGACCGGCCAGTCCATCCGCGAGGGCCTGCGCGAAGTCCTGCGCCACAAGCCGCGGGCCATCTACGCGGCCTGCGTCCACCCCGTGTTCGTGGACCAGGCGTACGAACTGATCGAGGACTCACCCTTGGAAGAAATGGTGGTCACAGACAGTGTGCCGCTGGATCCAAACCTTCCCAGCGGAAAGATCCGCGTGATTTCGGTGGCGCCGATGCTGGCGGAGGCCATCCGCCGCATTCACACCGGCGAGTCGGTCAGCGCCCTCTTTGCCGAAGCGGCGGTCCGCTGATGTTTGACTTGAGAACCCAGCTCACGATCGAAAAGTCCGAGGCCCGCGGCCGGCGCGGCATGGTGGCCACGAAGCATGAGGCCGCCAGCGCCGTGGGCGTGGATGTGCTGGCCGCCGGCGGTTCGGCCGTTGACGCGGCGGTGGCCGCTGCCTTTGCGGTGGGCGTGGTGGAGCCGTGGAGCAGCGGCATCGGCGGCGGCGGGTATGCCGTCGTTGCTGGCACTGACCAGGCTGAAGTTGTGTCCTTCCCAATGCGATCCGGTTCCGGGGCCACCCCCGACCGCTACCCGCGCGACGGACGTAGCAATGTCAGCGCATTCCTGTGGGACGGCGTGGTGGACGACGCCAATATCCACGGCTATCAAGCCATGGCTGTTCCGGGCGCGGTTGCTGGCCTGGGCCGTCTGCACGAGCGCCACGGACGTCTGCCCTGGCGCGACCTCGTGCTTCCGGCTGTCCAATTGGCCCGTCAGGGCTTTGAACTCGGCTGGTTCGACACGATGTACATGGAGTCCACCGCGTTGGCCGGCCGACGCCACCCCGAACTGCAACGACGCTTCTACCTCAACGGCGAACCGCCCCAGTCCGACCACATGGAGACGATCCGCATCACCCAGCCGGAGCTGGCCGCCACGCTGGACGTCCTGGCGGAGGACGGCGTGGACGCTTTCTACCAGGGCGACATCGCGGCAGCCGTCGCCGCCGCCTGCGCCGCCAACGACGGGGTCATCGAACGGGCCGACCTGGCCGCCTACCGCGCTCGCGTGTCGCCGCCGCTGACCACCACCTACCGCGGCGCCGAGGTCCTGACGCCCGGGCCGGGCTGCGCCGGACCCACCACGATTGAGACGCTCAACATCTACGAACAGGCCGCGCTCGCAGGTCTGGACCTCGAGGACGTGGACCGCCTGCACGCGTATCTGTGGTCCTCCCGCCTGGCCTTTGCCGACCGGTTCCAGTTCATGACCGATCCCGAACGGGCGGATGCGCCCTGGGACGCGCTGGCGTCCAAGGCCTATGCCGCCACACGCGCTGCCCAAATCGACGCCAACGCCCCACCCGCTCGCCCTTCCGCGGGCGACGCCTGGGCGTACCAGGACCCGGCTCGGGCGCTTGAACGCCACAAGTCGGAGACCTCCACCACCCACCTCTGCACGGCCGACGCCGACGGCATGCTGGTGTCGCTGACCAACACGCTCGGCAGCTCCTGGGGTTCGGAAATCGTGGCGGGCGAGACGGGCATCGTCTGGAACAACGGGATGTTCTGGTTCGACCCCGTGCCGGGCCGTCCCAACTCGGTCGAACCAAATCGCTCGGGTCTCAACAACATGACGCCCACGATCGTGCGCGGAACGGACGGCCGCATGCTGGCCGTTGGCGCCTCCGGCGGTCGGCGCATCACCAACTGCGTGACGCAGCTCATCGCCCACGTGTTCGACTACGGCCTGGGCGCCCAGGCCGCCGTGGCCGCGCCGCGCCTGGACGCCAGCACCCCCTGGGTCACGGTGGACCCACGCTTCGGCGACCAAGCCATCGCCGAGCTGCGGGCGCGCGGCTGGGACGTGCGCGTCCCGTCCTACCCCGGCCGCACCGCCTTCGCCAGCCCGGCCATCATCCTGCGCGACGCCGACGGCGGCCTCGGCGCCGGCGTGGATATCTTCCACAGCGCCGCCGCCCACGGACTTTGAGAGCGCCTCGAACCGAGACGGGCACCGGCTCTGTTCGAATGCTTCCCGACGAACCGACTGCGTAGCCGTACTGTTAAGGCACTGGCCGCGGCCATCGATTCAGCATGAACTCCCCATCCCCCTTTACTCGCCGCCGGTTGCTCACGGCGGCACTCGGCGGCGCGGCGCTTGGCGTGTTGGCCGCCTGCGGCGAGGACGCGCCGGCGCCCGCATCCACATTGGAGGCGGCAGCTTCGCCGTCCCCTGCAGCGGCGTCAGATAGCTCGGCGCCGTCAACGGCTGACGCTTCGCCGTCCCCGGCGGCTACCCCGTCAGCCGCGTCGGGCCCGCCGGCTGGGACCAGGTTGCCCGACATCGCGGCTCGCGTGCGGCAGGCGCAGGGCGACATCGGCATCCTGCCGCCGCCGCCGGCCACCGTGTCCGACAGCCCGATCGAGGTGCCGGCCGACATCGTGGCCGTCCGCGCCGAGCGGCTGGTAGCCCTGAGCGAGCGCGACCAGATATCCGCCACCGCCTGGCGCAACATTGGCTGGAAGACCAACTTCGAGCTATCGCTGGTCAAGTTCGACGAGATCTTCTCGGGCGGCGTGCCCCGCGACGGCATCCCGCCCATCGACGATCCAAAGTTCACCGACTTTGCGGAAGCTGTTCAATTCATTGCTGGACGCGAGCCGGTGGTCGCCCTGCGAGTGAACGGCGAGGCGCGCGCTTACCCGCTGCAGATCCTGACGTTCCACGAGATCGTGAACGACGTCATTGGCGGACGGCCGGTCGCCGTCACGTTCTGCCCGCTATGCAACTCGTCGGTCGTGTTCGACCGTGAAGTCCTCGGATCGGTCCTGCGCTTCGGCGTCTCCGGCAACCTGCGCAACAGCGACCTCATCATGTGGGACGACGTCACCGAGACCTGGTGGCAGCAGTTGACCGGCGAGGGCCTGGTGGGGCATCTGGCAGGGGTCACGCTGAATTTCGTCCCGTCGCAGCTGATCTCGTTCGACGAATTCAAGGCCGCGTTTCCAGACGGCCAGGTGCTCTCCCGCGACACCGGGTTCCCGCGCCCCTACGGCCGAAACCCCTACAGCGGCTACGACACCACCGATGGTCGGCCCTTCTGGTTCCAGGGCCGCATGGACGAGCGCCTGCGAGCCACCGAGCGCGTTGTGGCCGTGGAGGTCGGCGGCGAGTCCGCCGCCTACCCGTTCACCGAGCTCAGCACCCAGCGCGTCGTCAACGACGAGGTTGGAGGTGAGAAGATCGTCGTGTTCTGGACGCCCGACACGGCGTCCGCGCTGGACAGTTCCGCAATTGCCGACGCCGAGGCAGTTGGATCGGGCGTCGCGTATGGACGCGTGGTCGACGGTCGCGAACTAACCTTCGCCATTAAGGACGACGCGTTCACGGACCAGGAGACGGGATCGACGTGGGACATCACGGGCCGCGCGCTGACCGGTCCGCTGGCCGGCGCGGAACTGCCGCCGCTGGTGCACGCCAACCACTTCTGGTTCGCCTGGGCGGCCTTCAGGCCCGCGACACGCGTATTCACCGCCGGCACGAGTTCCTGAACCGGCGAATCAACCGCCGGCGCCTGCTGACCCTGGCCTCGGCCGCCGGTCTGGCCCTGGCCGCCTGCGGCGACTCGGCCCCAAGCGCACCGGCCACACCGCAATCGGGCGCTTCAAGCCAGGCTGAACAGCCGCCCTTCGCTGCGGTGGTACCGCCCGACACGTCCATCGCCGGCGCCGCCAGCCGCATGCAGGTACCACCGGAAGTCATTGCCGCTCGCCAGGCGACGCTGGTGGTTGCAACGCCAGCCGACCTGCGGCGGGCAGAGGCGTTGCGCGGCCAGCTCTGGAACACCAATTTCCAGATCGCCAGCGTTGCCCTCTCGGAGCTGCGCGCCAGCGATCTCGAACGCTATCGCGCCGAACCGATTGAAATGCCGGTCTTCGAGGATGTCGAAAAGGCCGATGCCTTCCTCGATCCGCGCGAACCGGTCATTGCGTTTGCCGTTGGCGTGGACGCCCGCGCCTATCCCCTGCGATTGCTGGTCTGGCACGAGGTCGTCAACGACGTCGTGGGCGGTCAGCCGGTACTGGTTACCTACGACCCGCGCACCAACGCGGCGCAGGTGTTCGAACGCCGTCTGCTGGGTGCGGCCATGGGCTTCCGCGCCGTCGACGGCCTTTATCGCGGCGGCCGGCTTTTATGGGACTCCCTCACGCAAAGCTGTTGGCGTCAGTTCACCGGCGAGGCCATCGTTGGCGACTACACCGGCCTGCGACTCCAGCCGCGACCGTCGCTGCTGGTGAGCTACGCGGAGTTCCGCCAATCGTTTCCCGAGGGCCGGGTTCTCGGTCCCAATAGCCGTCCGGATCGCGACGAAGAGTCTGAATACGGCGCCACCAACTACGCCGGCTATGACAGCAGCCTGGAACCGCCGCCATTGTTCGACGGTGTCCTCGATCCCCGACTCCCGCCAACCGCCCGCGTGCTGGCGCTCGAACGCAACGGCGAGGCCGCGGCCTTCGACTTCAGTCACTTGGCCAACCAGCGCGTTGTGAACGACGAAGTCGGCGGCGAGCCGGTCGTGGCGCTGTGGTCGCCCGGCGCGCTATCCGTACTCGATACCCCGCGTATTGCCGACGCGCGCGACGTAGGAATGGCCGCCGTCCACGGCCGTGAGGTCGATGGCCGCCTGCTCACGTTCGAGTTCGCTGAAGGGGCCTTCCGTGACCGCGAAACCGGCAGCGTCTGGAACCTGAGCGGACGCGCCCAGTCGGGCTCGCCGGCCGGCGCGCAGCTTCCGCTGCTGGTGCACGGCAGCCCGTTCTGGTTCGCCTGGGCAGCGTTCAATCCGCAGACCCGGTTGGTGACGCACCCGGCTTAGGGCCGTCCCGGGTCCGCTGCTAGCCTTAAGAACCGCTTCGGTTCCGCGAGTCAGGCAGGCCTATCGCACCCCGCCGCGGCGCCTCGGGCGGGCGCGCCGCCTTTGATCCGCGCGAGTACCTGCGCGCCCTCAGTTCCACCCTGGCCTACACGCCGCGCGTGATGGTGATGGTGTGGCACACCAGCCCCGGCCTCACCGCCGGGGTGGCCGCCGTCACCGTGGTTCGCGCCCTCATCCCGGCGGCGACGATCTGGCTGACCAAGCTGGTAATCGACGCGGTCGTCGAAGCCGTGGCGGCCGGTGGGACCGACGGGTCGGTCAATCGGGTGGTCACGCTGGTCGTCTTGCAGCTTGTCCTGGCGCTCTTGGCCACGGCGCTCGATCACGGCGGCAACACGATGCGCACCTTGCTGGGCGACCGCTTCTCGAACCGGATCAACATCATGATCCTGGAGAAGGCCGAGACGCTGGACCTCGCCTACTTTGAGGACTCCAAGTTCTACGACATGCTGGAGCGCGCCCGCCGCGAGGCCAA
Source organism: Chloroflexota bacterium (assembly GCA_965263175.1). Taxonomy (GTDB): domain Bacteria; phylum Chloroflexota; class UBA11872; order UBA11872; family UBA11872; genus UBA11872. Next base: position 64,704 of record OZ253587.1, on the reverse strand, counting down.
CATGCGCCCGGCCGGCCTGGTCACCAACACCTTTCAACTGGCCGGCAGCTTCATCCAGCTCCTGTCGGTCGCGGCGCTGCTGCTGTCGCTGGCGTGGTGGATTCTGCTCGTGGTGGCAGTCACGTCCATCCCCTATCTGGGCGCGGACATGTGGTTTGCCCGGGCACGGCATCGATTGAATTGGCGGCGGGCGCCCGAATCCCGCCGGCTCTGGTATCTCGGGTACGTGATGACCTCGGACGAGACGGTCAAGGAAGTCCGGCTCTTCGACCTGGGCGGCCACCTCCTCGACCAGTACCGCTCCACCTTCGCCCGCTTCTACCGTGAGAACCGCAAGCTGACCCTTTCGCGCGAGAGCGTCACCTTCGCCCTGGGCATCGTGTCGGCGGGCACGGCGTCCGGGCTGTACATCTTCGTGGCGCTGGCCACCATCGCGGGGCGCCTGACGCTGGGCGATCTGACGCTTTACCACCAGGCGCTGGTGCAAACCCAAGACCGGCTGCGCAATATCTTTGCCGGTGTGAACTCGATGTACGAGGCCAACCTGTTCCTCACCAACCTTTTCGACTTCCTGGCCTTCGAGCCTGAGATTCGCCCTGACCCTGGCAGCCGCGAGGTTCCTAAACCGGTCCGAGACGGAATCGAACTTCACAACGTCAATTTCACCTACCCCGGTGTCCGCGAGCCGGTGCTGCGCGGCATCAACCTGAAGGTGAACGTTGGTGAGACGGTCGCGCTGGTCGGCGCCAACGGCGCGGGCAAGACCACGATCGTCAAGCTGCTCACCCGGCTTTATGACCCCTCCGCCGGCCGGGTGACCATCGACGGCATCGATATGCGCGAATTCGATGTGGCCAGCGTGCGTAGCCAGATAGGTGCGATCTTTCAGGACTTCGTGCGCTTCCAGGCCACCGCGGGCGACAACATCGGCTACGGCAACCTGCCCCTCAAGGACACGCCTGGTCTGGTCGAATCCGCGGCCCGGCGCAGCGGCGCGGCCGAGGCCATTGAGGGCTTGCCGCAGAGCTACGACACCACCCTGGGCCGCTGGTGGGGCGACGGCACGGAACTCTCCGGCGGCGAATGGCAGAAGATCGCCCTGGCCCGCGGCTACATGCGCGACGCCCAGCTGCTGATCCTGGACGAACCCACCTCGTCCCTGGACGCCCGCTCGGAGTACGAGGTCTTCCAGCGCTTCAAGGAACTCGTGGCCGGACGCATGGCCGTGGTGATCTCGCACCGCTTCTCCACCGTGCGCATGGCGGACCGCATCTACGTGATCGAGGACGGCCAGGTCTCCGAGCACGGCACCCACGAGGAACTGATCGCCCTCAACGGCACCTACGCCACCTGGTTCGGCATGCAGGCATCCGCCTATCGATAGCCAGCCCGAAACGTGCGGAACCACTGACAGATAGACTCTAAGAGGCGAAGCGCGCCTGCATGCGGCTCCCCGTGGCCGATCGTCGGGGGAGGCAGCGGCGGCGATGGCGCCCTGGATGACGTTTGGACCTACGCTGCCGCAACCGACGACGGCGACGGTCTGACCAGCATGGGCGCTGGCGGTATGGCGCTCCTTCGTCTGAGGACAGCAGCCCCCGTTTTGTTGGCGAGGGCGGCGGCCCGTACGATTGCGGCTGCAACTTCTTCGGGAGGCGTGTGATGTCTGAGACAGCGACTTTGAAGGTGGGCGACGAGGCTCCGGACTTCGAGCTTCCGACGAGCCCCAGGGGCGGGGCGCCGTTCAAGCTGAGCGACCATCGCGGGTCGACGGTGGTGATCAACTTCGTCCCGGCAGCGTTCTCGCCGGTGTGCAGCGACCAGCTCCCGATCATCGAGGAGAAGCTGGGCGGACTCGCGGGGATGGTGACGGTGGCGATCTCGACGGACAACACGTGGACGTTGAAGGCCTGGGCCGAGCAGATGGGCGTGAGCTATCCGGTGCTGAGCGACTTCAACCCGATCGGGGCGACAGCCAGCGCGTACGGCGTTTTTCTCGAGGAGATGAACATCGCCAACCGCGTGGTCGTCGTGGTCGACGGCGACGGCAAGGTGGCGCACATCGAGACCGCTCCAGAGGTCGCGGAACTGCCGGACTACGACCCAGTCATGGCCTGCCTTTCCGGCTAAGGCTTTGGGGCGTTAGTTGCCGTAGATCGGCGTGCTGCGGCTGACCTTGCCGTTCCTGAAGGCGTCAGAGGCCTGATTGGCCACTCGGGCGCGACCGAGTGGGCCGTGAGGCGGGCGTTGACGCGGCGGCCGCGGCACCCCCCGGCCTACCTGGAACTCGGCTTGGGCAGGAACGGGATGAGCGAGCTGGCCAGCGCGGACATGTTCCGGGTCTGAACCCATACGGAGCCGCTGCCCCGGAACTTCATCACCAAGCCCTCGCCGCCGCCGATCAGCGAACGGATGCCGCCGACCTTGCCGATGCTGTACTCCACCCCTTCGGTGAAGGCCACCATGTGGCCGGTGTCCACCACCAGTTCGGACCCGTGGGTGACTTCCAACTGCTTCACCGCGCCGTACGAGTCGAACCAGATCGTGCCCCGTCCGCTCTTGGAGGAGGCCCGCAGCAGGAACAGGCCCTCGCCGCTGAACAGGCCGCGTCCGCCCGAGAAGCTGGTGTCCAGTTCCACGTCGCCCGTGGAGGCCAGGAAAGAGCCTGACTGGACGATGAGGTTCTCGCCCACGCCCAAGTCGTGGCCCACGATGTCTCCGGGCGTTGGCGGCGCGAGGCTCACCCAGCCGTTGCCGGGACCGTTGCAGGTGAAGGTGTTCACGAAGAACGACTCGCCGCCGACCATGCGCTTCAGGCCGCCCAACAGCCCGCCGCCGCCCATGCCGGTGGTCATCTCCACGTCCTGCTGGGCCACCATGGCCCCCGGCTCCGCCTTCACCGATTCGCCGCTGGAAAGTTCCAGCGTCAGCATGGTGTAGGCAGGGTTGTACTCGATCTCGGTCCGCATACGTGAGTCTCCAGGTTCGCCCGTTACTGCCAGTGTAGGCGCGGCTGTTCCGGTTACACGGGCACCAATCACCTACCAGGGCGGCACCCGTTCCTAGGCGTGAACGGTCTCCGTCAAAACCTGGGCGGCCGGCAGGTTCCAGATGAACGCGCTCTGCGCGACCGGCTCACCGTCCAGGTCCTCGCAGGTCGCTTCCGAGGCCTGAATCGCGCTCAGCACGTTGCGCCGAAGCTCGTCGAGCGTCTCGCCCTGCGCCACGCAGCCCGGAAGTTCATGAACCTCGGCCCAAAAGCCGCCCTCGTCGAGCTCGGCCTCATAGACCGCCACGGTGTACGAATGCAGCATCAGAGCGCCTCTCGGTGTTCCGCGGTGGTCGGTGCCCACCGCGACCCTTGCCGCCCTGCTGTGCCCTACCAGGGCACAAGAGGTCTCACCAGACGGCAACCGCACGACCGACTGACAGCCCACCGTCCGTGCGTAACAATCAATCCAGCTTTCGTCGGCTCACCTGGAGAGGTTTCCCGTGCAGTTCCCCAACCCCGTCCGTCAGAAGATTCAGGCTGGCCAGCCCTCCTACGGTTCGTTCCTGAACCTGGTCTCGGCCATTGCCGCCGAGGCGCTCATCGAAGCCGGCTACGAGTGGCTGGCGGTGGACGTGGAGCACGCCCAGTGGGATATCGGCAGCACCACCGAAGCCTTCCGTGCGACCGAAGCCCGCGGCGGGATTCCCATGGCCCGCGTGCAGTCGCACGACCCCGTAGTCCTAGCCCGCACGCTGGACGCCGGCGCCATGGGCGTGATCATTCCGCACGTCAGCACGGTCGAAGAGGCCGAGGCCATCGCCCAGGCCTGCCGCTATCCGCCGCGCGGCCAGCGCTCGGCCGGCTCGGGCCGCGCCACCATCAACATGGCCCACCGCGACCGCATCAACGATGAACTCCTCGTCTGCCCGCAGATCGAGGACATGGAAGGCGTCAACAACATCGAGGCCATCATGGCGGTGGAGGGCATCGACGTGGCCTTCATCGGCCCGAACGACCTGGCTCTGTCCATGGGGCTGAGTTCCGCCGACGCCTTTGTCAACGCCGACCACGTGGCCGCCATCGACGCGATCCTGGCCGGGGCACAGGCCAACGGCAAGCCCGCCGGCACGCCGATATCGGACGTGGCCAAGGCCCGCGAACTGGTTGAGCAGGGGTTCACCCTCATCGACTTCGGGAACGACCTGCGCATGCTGAGCACCGCCGCCAGCGACGCCCTGGCGGGCATGAAGGCCTAGCGCCAGCGCCGATGAACTACGTCACCAATGCCAAAGTGGCTGTCATGGGCGCCGCCGGCGCGGTGGGTTCCAACATCGTCCAATCGCTGCTGGCCACCGGCGCCGCCAACCGGATCGCCATGTACGACCCCTACGGGCCGGGCCTGGAAGGCGCCGCGGCGGAGATCCATCACTGCGGATTTCCAGATGCCGACGTCACGTGCACGACCGACGCGGCCGAAGTGCTGACCGACGCGGCCTACGTGCTCAGTTCGGGCGGCGCTCCGCGCCGCGAGGGCATGACGCGCGAAGACCTGCTGCGGGGCAACGCCGAGATCGCCGCGCAGCTGGGCCGGGACATTGCCGCCCACGCGCCGGACGCGCGGCTGGTGGTGATCGTCTTCAACCCGGCGGATATCACTGGGCTGGTCACCCTGGTGCACTCCGGCCTGCCAACAGGACGTGTCACCACGCTGGCGGCCCTGGACAGCACCCGCCTGCAAACCCGGCTGGCGGAGCACTTTGGCGTGCCCCAATACCGTGTCACCGGCTGCCGCACCTACGGCGGGCACGGTCAGGAGATGGCCCTCTACAAGTCCGAGACTCGCATCGACGGCGTGCTGTTGAACGACATCGTCGCGAGCGCGGCCACGGTCAATGGCGTCGGGCTGGACGCCGAAGGCTGGGCGGGTATCCGTGAGGACGTGCTGGATGGCGGCTCACGCATCATCAAGCTGCGCGGGCGGTCGTCGTTCCAGTCGCCCGGCCATCTCACCGCCATGATGGTGCACGCGGCCGCCGGCGGCTCGTTGTTCGGGTGGCCCTGCGGCGCCTACCTGACCGGCGAGCCGTACGAGCGCGTGATGATGGCCATGCCGGCGGACCTGGGACCCGAAGGCGTTGGGTGGTCCATCCCGAAGGGCGACGCCGCTGAACGCGCGGAACTCGACGCCGCCTACGCCCACCTGCAGGCGCTGCGCGACGAGACGATTGCCATGGGCATCCTGCCGCCCATCGCTGAATGGTCGTCGGTCAACCCGAACCTGGCCTGATCTCGGCTAGCTGAGGACGCGCAGCACCTCTTCGGGCATCAGCCGCCCGATGTTGGTGGCGCTGTATACGGCGTGCTGCACCACTCGGTTCGCGTCTAGCACGAACGCGCTGGCCTGGTGTGACTGTCGGTCCTCGTTCCGGTAGGCCCCCAGCGCGTCCACCGAGTCCGGGTAGGCGAGTTCGCCGACCAGCGGCACGTCCAGTTGCAGCCGCTCGCGCAGCCCGGCGGAGTCCGCCGCCGAGTCGACCGACAGGCCCACCACCTGCACGCCCAGCGCCGTAAAGGCGTCCAGCACGTAGCTGTAGGCGGCCAACTGCCGCCGACAATGCGATCACCAGTGGCCGCGATAGAACAGCAGCACGGCCGGTGCGGCGTCCAGGTCGGCCGGAATCCGGGCCGGCGAGCCGTCGGCCCAGCGTCCCGTCAGGTCGGGAAATCGGTCACCGGGATTCAGTCGCGTCATGACGACGGTTCACTCCAGCGCAGCGCCTCCGCAGCGTGGCGGCTCGGTGGCCAGCGGTCAAACCCGGTCACGTGCTCCTGGCCTACTCCTCTTCCCGTGGCCGCCCGCGTCTGCCAGAATTGGTTAGCCCGCAATCTCCACCTGTGAGTGAAACCCATGGCAACCAACCCCGAGCCCGCGATTACGGCCTACCTGAAGCCCGTCTGCGGCTGGAGCGGCGGCGTCCGCGCCGTGCTGGACAAGTACAGCCTGGACTACGAGGACAAGGACATCATCAACAACGCGACCAACTACTACGAGATGGTCGCCAAGAGCGGTCAGCCGCTTTCCCCGTGTGTGGTCGTGGACGGCCGCATGCTGGCCGACGTCAGCGGCGAGGAAGTGGAAGCTTGGCTGGCCGCCAAGGGCTACATCCAGCAAAACAACCTCCCGACCCCCGTCCCCATCGACCAGGCCTGCGCCGACGAACTCCACGCGGCGAGCGTCGTCTTCGAGGAATAGCCTCGGTCCCACCACCCGACGCAAGCCAGTCGCTGGGAGGCTTGTGTATGGGCGAACCGAGCGCCGAGCAAAACTACGATGGTCTGAGGGTAATTGCTCCGTTTCCCTACTCTGGGGTCAACGGCGGCCACGGATGCTTTCGAGTTGACCTGAAGCGGTTAACTTCCACGGCGCTGGCCGAGTTGCCGTTGGATAGCTGATCTGCTGTCCTAACAGTAGAATGGCCAAGGTAGTCGGCCGCTTCTCAACTGAACCGGGAGATTGTCCCGTGGACGAGCTATGAGTCTTACACGCGTGAGACTGGTTCGGTTCACCGCGTTCGCGGACTTGGACCTGGAGTTCTCGCTTGGCATTAACGTCTTCGTAGGTGCAAACGGAACGGGCAAGACCCATCTCATGAAGGTCTGTTATGCAGCCTGTGAAGCTTCCTACGTCGATGTACCCTTCGCAGAAAAACTGGTCCGTGTCTTTCTCCCACTAGACCGCAGGCCTGGACGTCTGATCAAACGTCAGGGCAAGAGCGTCGGCGGATCCGTGACGGTTTATCGAGATCGCATGTCGATTCGAGCGGGGTTTACCAGCCACACAGGCGTTCCAAGATCGGTGACGATCACGGGAGCAAGGAACTGGACAAGAGATCCCGTGGATAGTGTCTATATTCCGGTAAAAGAAATGCTTTCAAATGCGCCCGGTTTCCGATCGCTCTACAGCCAGCGCGAGATTCACTTTGAGGAGGTCTACGCGGACATCATCGACCGAGCCTATCTGCCATTGCTCCGAGGTCCCACGGACGGGCTACGCAAACAGCTGCTTGGTAGTCTGCAAGACGCTATTGACGGAAAAGTCTATGTCAAGGATGAAGTCTTTTTCCTACGCAATAGACAAGGCAACCTCGAGTTCACCTTGTTGGCTGAAGGGATGCGCAAGCTAGGTTTATTGTGGATTTTGATCCAAAATGGAACTTTGTCAGACGGATCAGTGCTTTTTTGGGATGAGCCTGAGACCAATCTCAATCCGGGGATGTTCGGTGTGCTCATGAGCATCCTGTTGGAGTTGCAGCGCGTCGGCGTCCAAGTGTTCATTGCAACGCACGACTATGTACTGCTCAAGGAGCTTGACCTTCAGAAGCGCAGCACCGACGAGGTCGCGTTCCATTCCCTTTACCGCAAGGAAGGCGAGATAGCGTGCCATACGACAGACACTTATCTCGGCATCCATCCGAATGCCATTGCGGAGGCATTCGCCGACTTGTACGACCGTGAGATTGATCGCAGTCTGGGAGATCTCGTTCGGTGACGGTGTTTACGGAAGGCGATTTGGAAGTCGCGTTCAATGGCGTGGTCAGTACACGGAAGTTCGATGATACCTATGGGATGTCTCACTGCATGAAGGCTGTAGACTTTATAGTTGAGCTTCCTGACCACTTTATCTTTATTGAACTAAAAGATTTTCAGCATCCTCGCGCACCGAGTAGAGATGTGAAAAAGTTTATTCGAAGGTTTAAGCACGGCACGCTTATTAACGATCTCAAGTACAAATATCGCGATTCAATTCTTTACGAGTGGGCGGCTGGACGACTCAGCAAGCCTGTTGTGTATTGGGTGCTGCTTGCTTGGAACAAGCTAACGCATGCAGATCTGGTGACCAAGACGGACGAGCTGAAGAGGCAAATACCCTATTGGGTGCCTCAATCAGTCACATGGGCCCAGCCGATTGTTCATGACTGTGCCGTGTTCAATATTTCTTCATGGAACAAGAGCCTGCCACAATACCCAGTGAGCCGTCTGTCTGAGAAGAAGAAGCCATAGAGCGCATCCTGGTTGCGCTGATTGCGTGCTGACGGGTAGTTGCCACTGTAGCTGGTGCCCTTATCGAGCAGTTTGCGTTTGTCGAGACGTCCGGGAAGTTAGGACCGCAGTTCTGCCCCAAGCCGGTGCTGCAATGCCCGCGCCACGCGGTTGTGCGCCCTATCCGCTTGTTTGTCTGTCAGCGTTCGGTCGGGGGCGGCGTAGCTGAGGGCGTAGGCGAGGCTGCGTTTGCCGGCGGGGATCTGCTCGCCGCGGTACTCGTCGAACAGGCGGGCTGACTGGAGCAGCGGGCGGCCGGCGCGTTGGATGGTGTCGTTTACCTCGGCCTGTGTGACCTCCGCGTCCACGACGATCGCCAGGTCGCGCAGGGCTGACGGGTATTCCGACCAGGCGCTGAAGGCCGGCGGTCCTACGGAGGCTTCGCGCACGGCGGGTATGTCCACCAGCAGCGCCCAGGCGCGTTCGTCCAGGTCGAACGCCGCCGCGACCTCGGCATTCACCTCGCCGTAGGCGGCCAGCAGGCGGCCGCGGTGGGTGACGGCGGCCGCGGCGCCGGCGGCGAAGGTGGGGTGCTGAAGCTCGTCGTGGCTGGCCTCGGCGGCGGGCACGCCTGAGCGGGTCAGCAATTCATCGAGCACACCGCGCACGAACGGTAGTTCCACGGACCGGGTTTCGTCCCAGCGGTCGCCGCTGATCCGTTCGCCGATCACGGCCGTCAGGAAGTTCGGTTCCTCCGGCAGGTCGCCGTCGCGCGCCAGAAACGCGGGCTGATAGTCGAAGAGCAGCAGGTCGCGGTCGGTGTGACGGCGGTTGGCGCGCAGGGTCTCCAGCATCGTGCCCAGGCCGGTCAGGCGCAGGGCGTACTCGTCCATCGAAAGCGGATTGCGCAGGCGCAGCGGCTCACGGTGCAGGGGCAGCAGCCGGTCGGCCACGGCCCGGCCGGCGTCGTTCATGGCCGATTCGCGAACCGCCGACCAGGCGTCGGCGTCGCCCAGCGGGGCGTCCGGGGAAGCGTCCAGCAGGTCCGGTGGCACTAGCCGGGCCATCCGCGCCTCGCTGGTCAGGGCATAGGTCACGCATTCGGCGAAGCCCAGGCCCACCATCACGTCCCGGGCCTCGTCGTCGCGTTCGTCGATCTCCCCCGGCGCCAGGTCCATCACCTGCCCGGTGGGCAGCGTGTCCGGGATGCGCTCGTAGCCGACCAGGCGCGCGACTTCCTCAATCACATCCGCCGGGGCCGTGACGTCACGACGCCAGAACGGCGGCGTGACCCGCAAATCGTCGCCGTGCTCGTCGACAGCGAACTCCAGCGCATCCAGCGCCTGCCGGACCTCGGCGCGATCGTAGGCGATGCCCATCAAACGCTCGATGCGGTCGAACTCAAGCAACACCGGTGCTGGATCTGAGGGGGACGGGTAGGCGTCGGCGGAGAGAAACTCGCCCTGGCCGGCGCCGATCTCCTGGATGAGTTGCACGCAGCGCCGCAGGGCCAGCACGGTCAATTCCGGCGGCAGGCCCTTCTCGAAGCGGCGCGAGGCCTCGCTGCGTAGGGTCAGGCGGTGTGCCGTGCGGCGGATGCTGACCGGATCGAACGTGGCCGACTCCAGCAGAACCGTCGACGTCCGGTCGGTGACCTCGGTCGCCAGGCCGCCCATCACACCCGCCAGGGCCACCGGCCCTTCGCCGTCCACAATGCAGAGCGTCTCAGGGGTGAGTTCCCGGTCCTGGCCGTCCAGGGTCACCAGGCGCTCGCCGGGCCGCGCCGTGCGGACCCCAATGAACCCGCCGCGCACCGTGTCCCAGTCGAAGGCGTGCAGCGGCTGGCCCAACTCCAGCATCACGTAGTTGGTGGCGTCCACGATCGTGCTGATCGGGCGGACGCCCGCCTGTTCCAGGCGGTCCCGCAGCCAGGCCGGCGACTCGCCCACGCGCACGTTATGCACGAGGGCGGCCGAATAGCGGGCGCAGAGCGCCGGGTCGTCGATTTGGAGTTCAACCGGCGGATCGGACCCGGCCTCACTTGGACGAGCGTCCGGAATCGGCGAGCGAACCTGGGTTCCGCACAGCGCGGCCGCCTCGCGGGCGATGCCAAGCACCGACAGCGCGTCGGGGCGGTTGGCCTTGAGTTCGAACTCCAGCACCGCGCTGCCCAGCGCCTCCGCCAGCGGACGGCCCAGCGGCGCGTCGGGGTCCAGCACAAGGATGCCTTCATGGTCGTCGCTGATGCCCAACTCCCTGGTGGAGCACAACATGCCGCGCGAGACCACGCCCCGAATACGGGTGGGTTTCAATTCCTTCAACACCGGCTCGTCGGCGTAGGGGTCCCAGAGACGGGCGCCGGTGGGGGCGAAGGCGATCCGGTCGCCCACGTTGAAGTTCCAGGCGCCGCAGACCACCTGGATTTCCTCGCTGCCCGTGGTCACGGTGGGCAGGTTCAGGCGGTCGGCGTTGGGGTGGGGGTCAATGCGAACTACCTCCGCCACCACCACGCGGTCCCAGTGCTCGCCGGTGCGATGGATCGCTCCGACCTCGAATCCCGCGTTGGTCAGGCGTTGCGCCACGTCGTCAACCGACGCGTCAATCCCCGTCAGTTCGCACAGCCACTCGAAGGGAACCCGCATGGCTCAGCGCAACTGCCGCAGGAACCGCAGATCGTTGCGGTAGAAGGATCGGATGTCGGTCACGCCGTACTTGAGCATGGCGATGCGCTCCACGCCCATGCCGAAGGCGAAGCCCTGGTACACGTCGGGGTCGTAGCCCACGTCGGCCAGCACCTTCGGATGGACCATGCCGGAACCCAGAATCTCGATCCATCCGGTTCCCCCGCACACCGGGCAGCCGTCGCCTGCGCAGACGTGGCAGGACATCTCGGCTTCGGCGCTGGGTTCGGTGAACGGGAAGTAGCTGGCGCGGATCCGCAGCTCGCGGTCGGGGCCGAACATGGCGCGCACGAAGTACGTCAACGTCCCGCGCAGGTCGGCCATGGTGATGTGCTCGTCGATGGCCAGGCCCTCCACCTGCATGAACTCGGCCTCGTGCGAGGCGTCGCGGTCCTCGTAGCGGTAGACCTTGCCCGGCACGATCACTCGTACCGGCGGGCGCATCTGTTCCATCACGCGCGCCTGCACCGGCGACGTGTGGGTTCGCAGAAGCAGTTCGCCCGGCCGGGCCTTGTCATCGATGTGAAACGTGTCCCACATGTCGCGCGCCGGGTGGTCCGCCGGGATGTTCAGCAATTCGAAGTTGTAACGGTCCCACTCCACCTCGGGACCGCTCACGGCGCGGAATCCGATCGGCGCGAGCACGCGGCGAATCTCGCGCAGCGTGCGCGTCAGCGGGTGCAGGCTGCCCAGGCGCACCGGGTAGCCCGGCATGGTCACGTCCACCCGCGCGCCGTCGGCACCGCGGCGCAGGTCCGCCTGGCGGGCCTCGAACGCCTCTTCCAGTTCCCGGCGCGCGGCGTTGGCTGCCTGACCGGCGTCTCGCCGCTCCTCGCGCGGCAGGCTGCCGACCGACCGCAGTAGGCCGGTGAGTTCGCTGCGCCGCCCCAGGTGCGTCACGCGCCACTGCTCCAGCGCCGCGACGTCCGCGGCGGCCGCCAGTTCGGCGCGTGCGGCGCTTAGCAGGGCGTCAAGTCGCTCGCGCACGGTCCGGTCAGCCTTGAGGAGAGATCGCCGCGCGCTGCCGCGCGGCCTCGAACAGGATAACGGCGGCCGCCGCCGCTGCGTTCAGCGATTCCACGCCGCGGCGCATGGGCACTCTGACCGCGTCCCGGCAGGCGGATCGCCAGGCCAACGACACGCCGCGCGTCTCGGCGCCAACTACCAGGCCACGGGGACCGGTCCAGTCAATGCGGTCGTAGGCGCGCTCGGCGTCGGCCGCCGCCGTGTAGAAGTCGACGCCCGCCGCCAGCGGCCGCAGGTCCTCCGGCTTGCCCGCTTCGTGAATCGGAACCCGGAAATGCGCGCCTGCCCCGGCGCGCAGCGCCTTGGGGCCAAAGGGATCGGCGCTGCCCGGGGTGCGCACGATAAGCGTTGCGCCAGCCGCCGCGCCCGATCTGACCAGCGTGCCCACATTGCCCGGATCCTGAACACCGTCGATGACGAGAACCAGCGGCGTGCCATCCATCGCCGCGACCCGTGGACGGCGCCCGATGGCCACAATGCCCTGCGGAGACCCGCTGTCCGCGGCCGCCGCCAGCACGTGCGGCGCGGCCTGCAGCACGTTGGCCCCGGCCCGCGCGGCGGTATCGGCGGCTACCTGGACGTCCCCGGCGGGATCGGCGGCAACCAGCACGGTCTGCAACAGGCCCGCCTGCGCGGCTTCCAGCACCAGGCGCGGGCCCTCAAGAAGCGTCAGGTCGTCGCGCTGTCGAACCGAAGCGCGGCGCAGTCGGCGCGCCAAGGCTACCTGCGGGTTGCGAACGCTGGTGATCATGGCGGGACCGCGCCCGCTGGGGCGCTAGGCCGCGGCCCGGGCGGTTTCGGCTAAGGCTGCAAACGCGGCCGGTTCGTTGGCTGCCAGGTCCGCCAGCGCCTTACGATCCAGCGTGACGTTCGCTTCGCGCAAGCCGTGCATGAACGTGCCGTAGGTCAGGCCGTGCAGGCGAGCGCCGGCGTTGATGCGCATGATCCAGAGTCGTCGCATCTGGCGTTTGCGGTTTCGGCGGTCGCGATAGGCGTATTGCCCCGCGTGCATGAGTTCCTCATGCGCCACGCGGAAGTGGCGGCTGCGCGCGCCACGGTGGCCGCGCGCGGCCTTGAGCACTTTGCGGTGTCGGCGGCGCTTGGTCACGCCGCGTTTTACGCGGGCCATTCGTCTGCCTCAGTTCGACGCGAGCAGACGCATGGCCTGGCGTCGCTGCCCGGGCGCCAGCGGCTGTTCGTGGCCTTTGGCCCGGCGGGCGCGACGGCTCTTGCGGCGCCGGTAAGGGCCGGCCCAAGATTTGGCGGATGTAACCGTCCCGCGCCGCGTGCGGCGCAGGCGTTTGACGGCGGCTTTCCGGGTCTTGAGCTTTGGCATTGGGGACAAAAAGGACGCGACGCACGGATGGGCGTCGCGCTCTCGCGAGCCTAGCACAGCCTCCCGGCGCCTTCGGCCGCCCAGCTCGAATCTATTGCCAGCGGCGGCGCGCGCTGCTTAGGCTGAACGAGCGCGTTTCCGCTTGCCGCCCCGTCGCGGAGCCGGCGCGGAGCCAGCCACCCCCCGGCGCTGCATGCGAATAGCGGTTCTGACTGACGTACACGCCAACCTGACCGCCTTGCGGGCGGTGTTGGCCGATGTCCGCGCGCGCGGGCCATTTCAACTCGTCGTCTCGGCCGGCGACCAGCTCTGCGGCGGTCCCCGGCCGCTGGAAACCTGGAGCGCGTTGGAAGCGGCCGGCGTGACCCTGCTGAAAGGCGACACCGAACGCGACCTGGCGGTCGGCTCGTTCAAGGCCGTGCCCGGCCGAGGGCTGCGCCACGACCTGATCCTGGCCGTCTTCGACTGGACCGTGAAGCTAGTTCCGCAGGACCTGCGCCAACGCGTCGCCGCCTTGCCGGAGCACTTGCGGCTGCGAGTCGACGATGGACCCGAGCTGCTGCTGGCACATGCCAATGCGGTCAATCTAGACGACTTCATCTGGGCCGACACGCCGGAGGCGGAGGTGGAACGGCTGGTCGGACCGAATCCGCCCGCCTTGATGGTGTTCGGGCACATCCACGCGCCGCTGGAGCTCGAGTTCAACAGCACCACCATCCTCCGCCCTGGCAGCGTGGGTCTGAAGTACGAGCCCCACTGGGCCGGCGTGGCTCACTGGGCTGAGGTCTGGTGGGACCCACAGCGGGCCGCCTGGGCGCACCGCATACGCCAGGTCGAATGGAACCCCCGGCTCGAGATCGAGGCCGGACGCGCCGTGGGTTACCCCGGCGTACGCATCCTCCCCGGCTACGCCTCCGGCTGACGCCTCAGCCGTCGTCACTGAGCCCTGAGGTCTTGTGGCGACCCTGACTGGCTGCCAAGCTTGCTAGCGACCCCCCTGAAAGCGAGATATCCCGTGGCTACCACAACCCCCGACCAGGTCCGAGATCAGTTGCGCACCGTCATCGACCCCGAGATCGGCATCAACATCGTCGATCTGGGCCTGATCTATGAGGTCGATGTCGTTCCCTACGTCCCCGGTGAAGGCGAACCTGCCGCTGCCGCCGGTGACGAGCGCGCCACCGTGACCATGACCCTCACCACGCCGGGCTGTCCGGCCGGGCCGTACATCCTGCAGCAGGTCAAGCAGGAAGCCGAGACGCTGGACCACGTCCGCAAAACCGAGATCGATCTCACGTTCAATCCGATGTGGAACGAGGAGATGATGAGCGAGGACGTGCGCTGGATTCTGGGCCGCTAGCCTACGCTGCCTGAGCCGTTCCCGATGCCTGCGCCGAACGGGAGGCGCGTGCCGGCCCCTATCGGGCGCCGGACGCTACTGACCGGCGCGGCGCTCAGCGCGGCTGGCGCCGGTTTCGCCGCCTGCGGTTTCGCTGGCGTCAGCCGGCGCGACCCCACCCGCGCTCCGTTCATGCACGGCCTGACCCTGGCTGGTCTCTCCGGAACCGACTTCGCCCAACAGCGAGCCGGGCGACTGGTGGATTCCTCGGCGGATACCGGCGCTGACTGGATCGCGATAGCTCCCGGCTGGTACCAGGCGACTCACACCTCAAACCGCGTCCAGCCGGACTCGTCGCGCACACCGCCCGACGACGACATCCGGCGTCTGATCGACCGCGCCCACGCTGCCGGCCTGCGGGTCATGCTCAAGCCGTTCGTGGACAGCGACGGCGGTATCTGGCGCGGCGACATTCGGCCCTCGGATCCAGCGGCCTGGTTTGCCGGTTACGCCGTCATGCTTCGCCGCTACGCCGACCTGGCCCAACGGGCCAACGCTGACCTGTTCTGCGTCGGCGCCGACCTGGGCTTCTCCGAGACCGCGCTGGCCGCCGATTGGCGCACGCTCATCACGGATGTCCGGCGTCGATATAGCGGCCCTCTCACCTACGCGGCCAGCCACGCGCCCTCGGCGGACGTGGGCGGCTATGCCGGCGTGCCCTTCTGGGACGACCTGGACTTCATCGGCGTCAACGCCTACTTCCCGCTGGCCAACCGCCTGATCAGCCACGTCCAACTGGCCGATGCCTGGAACGTCTGGCTGGATGAGATCGAGCAATGGCGCGACGACCGAAGCCTGGACCGCCCCGTGATCTTCACGGAACTGGGCTACCGCAGCGCCGCCACCGCCGCCACTCAGCCGCGGGCCGCCGACCCGGTGGCGCCGCATGAGGTGGATCCTGAACTGCAGGCCAGCCTCTACACCGCCTTCTTCGGCCTGCCCTACCGGCGGGAGGTCCTGCAGGGCGTGTTCTGGTGGCGCTGGGACCCCGACTCCGCCGACGCCGAGAACGCCGCCTTTCCACCCAACGGCAAACCCGCCGAGTCCGTCCTCCGCCGGGCCTTCACCGCCGCTGCCCGCCGGCCTTCCCACTCTGCCGCGAACCTCGCGGCCTCGAACTCATGACGGACGCCCAGCGGGACTACCCATACGAGCAACGACGGTCGTCTCTTCCCTGGCCGCTGGCCACCGACGACTGGCCACTGCCATGCGCCTGAGCTTCTCAAAGCTCGCCCTCTACGAGTTCTGCCCCTACGCCTACCGCTTCCGCTATATCGAGCGCGTGCCCACGCCCTTCGCCCCCTGGCTAGTCGTGGGCGCCATCGTCCACGCGGTGCTGCACCGGGCCTTCCAGCGTCTGCACGACGGCGTCCGCCTCACGCGCGCAGATCTCCACGAACTGCACGCCGCCTACTGGCGCCGCGCACCACGCCTGGACCGCGAGCGCTTTCCAGACATCTGGGAACGCGGCCACGAACTGCTGGATGGCTTTTGGACGGCCCGCGGCCACGCGCCGGGCCGCCCGCTAATGCTGGAACGGCGCTTTCGCCTGCGCCTGCGCCCGGACGACGCCTACACCGTGGAGGGAATCATCGATCGCGTCGACGAACGATCCGACGGCCTGGAGATCATTGACTACAAGAGCGGCGGCCGGCCGGCGGAACTCCCCGGCCGTCTGCGCACCCAGTTGCACACCTACGCGCTGGCGCTGGAACGCGGCTTCGATCGTGCCGTGTCGCGACTCACGGTCTACTACCTCAAGGACAACCAGACCGTGTCCGCGCCGCCCGACCCGGCCTTTGCTGACGACGTGCTCGGCCGCTATCAAATGCTGGCCGAGCGCGTGGGGGAGGCCGCATTCGAGCCGACTCCCGGCAAACACTGCGCGTACTGCGACTTCCGCGAGTGCTGTGCGTACCGCTGGACCGAAGACGCCGAGCGGCACGACCCGACGGACACCGCCTAGTCAGGTGCCCTCGCGTCTCCGAGCTACCCGCCCAGCCTGCGAACCGGAGCGCGAGTCCCGCTTAAGCCAATCGGCCGTTCGTCATTGGGCAGACGCCCGCTTCGCAATGGTGGTCGCGGATGTGGGCTTCGAACTCGTCGCGGAACGCCCGCACGGCCCCGCGCACCGGCTGATGCGCGAACTGCCCCAGCCCGCAGAACGAGGCCATCATGCTCGCGCCCAGGTCTTCCAGCAGGTCCAGGTCGTCCAGGGATCCCTGCCCGTGCATGATGCGCTCGCAGACTTGGACCAGGTTCGGCGCGCCTTCGCGGCAGGGAATGCAGAACCCACAACTCTCTTCCTCAAAGAAGAGCGCGTCGCGATAAGCCGCGTCCACCATGCAAACCGTGTCGTCATAGACGACCACGCCGCCGGTGCCCATGATCGTGCCCAGCGCGCCCATGGACCGCGGTTCCAGCGCGGCGTCCAGGTGCTGCGGCCCCAACGGCGCCGACGATGCGCCGCCCGGCTTGAAACCCTTCAGCGGCCGTCCGTCCAGCACCCCGCCGCCGTAGTCGAAGATCAGCTCGCGCGGGGTGGTGCCCAGCGGCAATTCGTGGACGCCCGGCTTGGCCACTCGACCCGAAAGGCAATACATCTTGGTGCCGGTCGCATCGCCGTGACCCAGGTTCTGAAACCACTCGGCCCCGTTCTGAATGATCGCCGGCGCCGCTGAGAGCGTCTCCACGTTGTTGATCGCCGTCGGCAGCCCCCACACGCCCACGTTGGTGGGGAAGGGGGGCTTGTAGCGCGGGTTTCCACGCTTGCCTTCCAGCGAATTGAACAGCGCGGTCTCCTCGCCAACGATGTAGGCGCCCGCGCCGCGCCGGAACGTGACCTCGAAGTCGAAGCCGGCTTTGCCCAGAATGTCGCTGCCCAGGTAGCCGGCCGCGTAGGCCTCGCGGATCGCCGCCTGTGTGCGCTCGTGCGCCAGCCCGTACTCGCCGCGAATGTAGACGTAGCCCAGCGTGGCGTTGCAGGAGTACGCCGCAATCAACATGCCTTCCAGCATCAGGTGCGGGTCCAGCTCCAGCGAGTACCGGTTCACATACGTGCCCGGCTCGCTCTCGTCGCCGTTGATCACCACGTACCGCGGCGTCTTGGGGTCCCCGCGCACGAACTGCCATTTCAGTCCAGTGGGAAAGAACGCCCCGCCGCGACCGCTCAGGCCTGACTCTTTGACGAGGTCCGAGACATCCTCGGGCGTCATCTCGCGAAGGACCTTCTCCAGGGCCTGGTAGCCGCCCGCCGCGCGGTAGCTCTCCAGCGTCCACGACCGCGGGTTGCCGAAATTCTTGGTGACGACGAGTTCCATCAGGCCTCCCGCGCGCGCAGGTCGGCCAGCAGGCCGCGGGCTTTATCCGGGTCGAGCGGCCCGTGCTGCTCCAGGTTCACCAGCGCTGCGGGCTGCAGGTCGCACAGCCCCAGGCACGAGACCGCCTCGATTTCGAAGAGGCCGTCCTCGGTCACCTCGCCCACGCGTGTGCCCAGCGCCTCGCTAAAGGCGTGCAGCACCGCCGGCGCGCCCAACAGGTGGCAACTCAGGTCCCGGCAGACCCGCAGCACGTACGTGGCCGAGGGCTTGCGGTGAAACATGGTGTAAAAGGTCAGGACGCCAAAGACTTCGCTCTCTGGCAGCCGCAGCTCCTCGGCGATCATCGTTACGGCTTCCGGCGGCACGTAGGAAAAGATGTCCTGCGCGGCGTAAAACGCTTCCAGCGTGGCGCCCGGCTCGTCTTTAAGGTCGGCCAGGCGCGCTCGCAGGTCGTCCAGCTTGGCGTGGTCCCCGGGCGCAAGCGTCGAGCGACGCGGCGCGCCAGCATGAATCGCCATTGAGCCTCCCCCGGCTACGGGGCGAGCGGCGGCGAACGCCTGCAACCACTGGGCGCCGCACGCCGGCAACAGGAAGCGAAGTTTACCACCGGCCGGTTTTCGCCAGCGTGGCGCCCGGAAGTAGTGGGCGAGGCACTACAGAGAGGTCTGCCCGATCCGGCTGCACGCCGGGTCGGTTCTACTCAGGCGCGCTGGGTTCACGCGAAACCGTCCCCGTCGTGCTGTCGCCAAAGACGCTCCGGACAACTTCGGCTTCAAGCTCTGCGATATAGTTCGCGTCCCTGTCAGCCAGACGGCGCTCCTGTTCGTCCAGCAGGCGTACGCCACCACGCGTCACCAACCCCATGCTGATCGGAAAGCCCACGCCGTGGGCCGACGTCCGAATGATGTCCAGCATCGCGCGATATGATGAGCGCGCGAGCCAGGTCCATTTCTGTGTTGGGCAAGTCGTAGTGCGCCAGGCTCGCCTGTGCCAGGTAGGCGAACGCTCCCCCCGAACCGATTGCCGCAAAGTTGGCGTAGGTCTCCTCATCACGAGGGTTGTGTACGAAAGACTCCCCGTTCTCGGCAATCTGCCGAATCCACGACCGTCCAGCCGTATGACCAGCAAAAAGCAATGCACTTGCTGGTGGGTTCGACCTGGGCAGTCCTGGCCATCTGGCTGACGCCGCCCGCTGAACTGGATTGACGACCTCCAAAACCCTGTGTCGCAGGTCCTCAATGGGCACGCCATCGGCGCCGGCCGCGAAGTGCTTCGCCAGCTCTTGCTCGATGAGTTGCGTGGTTCCCAGGGACCCGGAGGAACCCCAGATCACCCGCTCACCCATCCGGCGCAGCTTCTCGCTTGCAAATCGGACGTCCCCAGCGGTTATCTGGCTGTCGGCCGCCACCACGACGCCACCCCTGCACGCCGCGGCGACGATCAGGGTCATGCCCTGGTCACACTCCGGCTACCTCGCGCGTGGCGTATTCGGGCCATCGCTGGTGCACCGACCGCAGCAAGTCCCAGAACATGATTGACATCGCCCAGTCGCGCACGTCCAGCAGATAGTTCGCTATCCGTCCGTCGGCTCCGTCCAGTGCTGCGACGGTGTCTACGCCCAGTTGCGTCGCCCGATACCTGGGCCAGGACCGGCCAGGGTTCGACACAGGTTCAATCAGCCCTTCGTATTCGAGTTGGTCCAGGTCCGCGTTGATTTCGCGCGCAAAGGGGCCGTAGCCGGTGGGTTCATACGCGTAGAATCCTGGCGTCTCCAGCTTTGGTCCCAGCTGCCGGCTGAAAACGAAGAGGACCTTCATCGCCCGCAGCGCGTCGATGGGCTTCGCCTCCGTTCCTTCGCGCCCCACGACGACCAGCAACAGCCAGTCTTTCCTGGTCATTCGGCGGCTCCCGTCAACCCTGAACCCTGGCGGCTAGCGTAGCAACTATCCCCAAACCGTACAATATACGAACGGAGGGATGCCTATCCCTCCGTCTTCCCGCCTGACGCGCTACGCTCGCGCACTTGCTTGCCCGGCGAGCCGTCCATGGCGCTGACGCGGGAACAGGCCCGCGAACTCCGCAGCCTCATGCACAGTTGGACCCGAGCCTCGAACGAGGTGGCCGAACTACTGCGCGGCGTGGCGGTGAGCAGTGACGGTCTGGACATGAAAGCGCTGCGCGCGGCGGCGGACCGTCGCTCCGAAATGGAGGAACTGGTGATGTCGTTCTGGTCTCGTTCAACGGCGGTCTGATATGGCTACCCGAATTGACACGGATCTCCCGTTCTCGGTGGGCGTGGTCAACAGTGAGATCTCAGCGGATGTGGACGTCGGCGTGGACGTCGCCGCCGACCTCGGCATGTCCGGAATCGAAATCGAGGACTTCTGGGGCCGGGCGGCCTGGCAGGTGGACGACGCCCTGCTGGAGCGCACCCGCGCGTCCGTGGAACGCGGCGGCCTCAGCGTGTCCGCCGTCGGCACGCAGGCGTTCAAGATCCTGATCCTGCCGCCGGGTGACGTGGGGGACCTCGCGTCGATTGATGGCTGGGACCAGCACCGGATGGAACTGGAGGGCGGCATCCGCGTCGCCCAGGCCCTCGATTCGCCCTTCGTCAGGGTCTTCTCCTGCCGCCGTGCCGGCATGGTAGGCATGGGCAATCCCAGCCCGCGCCTGCCGGACGGCGGACCGCTGCCAGCGGTCCGGCTGGCCGGAATCGCCGCGGTGCTCCGCGACGCCGGTGACCGCGCCGATGCCGCCGGCGTGACGCTGCTGGTCGAAAATGTCCGCAGCTGCTGGGGCAACACGGCCGTGAACACCGTGCGCATCCTGGAAGCCACCGATCACCCGAGGGTCAAGCTGAACTGGGATCCGTCCAACGGCTTCGTGTCCGGCGGCGACCCTTTTCCGCCCGGCTACGAGATTGCCCGTCCATGGACCGCCCACGTCCACGTCAAGGATGCGCGCGTCGTCGATCCCTCGACCGGCCTGATCGCCTGGGAGTGTGTGGGCCGCGGCGAGATGGACTTCGTCGGCCAACTCCGCGCCCTGATTGCCGACGGCTTCGCTGGCGCGGTGAACCTGGAAACGCACTGGCGCCCCGAGGGCCGCAGCAAGGAAGCGAACTCGCGCGAATCCTTCGCCGGAATGCTGCAGGCGCTCGATCTCGCCCGGTCAGACGGTGCGTGAACGGTCGGTTCTGACCAGGGACGACTCTCCGGTCACCGACGCCGAGATCGCCGCCGGCCACGCGGCCGTCGGCTACGTCAACGGATTGATCCAGGGCCCCGCCGGACCAACCACGCAGCGCACGCTCGAACAGTCCATTCAGTCCGGTGAGCGGCGGCTGGGCCGCTTCCGCCGCTTCCTCGCCACCCTCGGCAACCCGCAGGACGGCCTGCGCTGCGTGCATGTTGGCGGCACGTCTGGCAAGGGGTCGGTGGCCGGCAAGCTGGCGGCCGGTCTGTCCGCGGCCGGTCTGCGCACGGGCCTGCACTGCACGCCGTACCTGCAAACTGCCCTGGAGAAGTTTGACTGCGACGGCCGGCTGGCCCGGCCCTCGGAGCTGGTCGAACTTGTCGACTGGATCCGCCCGTACGTGGACCGCTTTGCTGTCGCCGATCCCGACGGCCCGCCCACCTACGGCATGGTCTGGGTGGCGCTCACGCTGGAGTACTTTCGTCGCGCGGGCGTGGACATTGCGGTGATGGAAGTGGGCGCCGGCGGTCGATTCGACCTGACCAACGTGGTTCAACCTGACCTGGCGCTGATTACCAGCGTGGGGCCCGATCACCTCAAGAGCCTGGGCGGCACGCTGGAAACCGTGGCCTGGCACAAAGCCGGCATCTTCAAGGCCGGCGCCGCCGCCATGTGCGGACCGCTCCCACCGCCGGCCCTGCGACCAGTACGCGACGCCGCGGCCGCCGTGGGTCAACCGCTGGTGGAAGTGCCGCTGGAAGGCGCCGACTTCCGTTCGCGCAACACCCGCCTGGCCGAAGCGGCGCTGGAGGTCATCGGCACGCCCGGCCCTGTGCTCCCGCCTGCGGTCAGGCGCGCAGTCGCCCAGGGACGCCTGGCCGGCCGCTTCGAACGCATGCCCGGCCGCCCAGCCGTGTACCTGGACGGCGCCCACAACCGTGACAAGGCGGAGGCGTTGGGACGCGTGATGGCCGGCGCAGGACTGCCTCGCCCTCGGATCGGCCTGATTGGCATGGTCGGCTACCGCGCCGCCTCCGACGTGCTCCCGCAGCTGCTGCCGCACCTCGACCACTGGGTGGCCACCGAGCCGCGGGTCTACCGGAAGCCTGCCCTGCCCATCAGGGCACTGGCCGCCGCGGGCGCAGCGCTGAACCGCGCCCCCGATGCCCAGGCGCCCGACCCGCATGACGCGCTGCACGCGGCGCTTGACCTGGCCGGTGACGACGGATCGGTCGTCGCCGCCGGTTCGGTGTACCTGGCCGGCAATCTGCGCGCCGCCTGGTACCCAACGCAGTTGGTCGTGCGCGAACGCACCATGTGGCCGGGGTCGCACCCGACCGGGCCGCACGGACGCGCCGCGCTGGCCGATACTTACCCACAGACCTGACGCGAGGCCCGCAGCCATGGACGAACCCGACGACGAGGGCCTGACCTACACGCTGGAGGAAGCCACCCAGCTCCTGCCGGAAGTGCGTCGCATCGTTGGCCGCCTGCAGCGGGTCTGGATAGACGCCGGGTCCGAACGGCGCGGGTTTGAGGCCGCCCAGACCTCCAGCCACCGATCTCCCGTCGAGGTCAGCCTGGCGCACCAGGCGCTGGTTGCCGCCCTCTGGGACGTGCAGCCCCTCGTGGCCTGGCTCAGGTCGCGCAACATCGAGCTGCGCGACCCCGCCACCGGCCTCATCGACTTCCCCTCAGAGATCGAGGGCGAAGACGCCTTCCTCTGCTGGCACCTGGGCGAAGACGCCATCGACTACTGGCACACCCGCGACGAAGGCTTCGACAACCGCAAACCCCTGCCGCCCGACGCCTGAGCGCCCGGTCGGCCTGCTGCCATCGCCCTTTCCTGGTGGAGAGGGCAGTGTGAGGGCCTTCCCGGCTAGCCGCCGGCCACGGAGGGCACGATGGACACCTCATCACCCGGGCCGACTTCGGTGGCGAAGCCGTCGCGGTAGCGGATGTCCTCGCCGTCGACATAGATGTTGACGAAACGCCGCAGTTCCCCGTCCGCGTCCAGGATGCGCTCGGAGAATCCGGGGTGCGTGGCGTTCAGCTTCTCCACCAGGTCGGCGACGTTGGTGGCGTCGATCTCCACACTGTTCTTTCCGTCCGTCAGGCTGCGGAGCGGGGTTGGGATACGGACACGGGGCATGGGTGCGTCTCCTGCGCGGATTAGGCCGGCGTCAGCACGCCGCGGTCGGCCAGCGTCTGCTCGAACGAGGTGATACTTGGTTTGACTTCAAAGCGTGCGTCGACTCGGCCGTCGATGGCCTCCTGGGTCTTGAGCCCGTTGCCGGTCACCAGCGCCACGGTCAGGTCGTCCCGACCGATCACGCCGCGCTCGGCAAGCTTGGCCAGCACCGCAATTGTGACGCCGGCGGCCGTCTCGGCAAAAACGCCCTCGGTGGAGGCCAGCAGTTGCATCGCGGCCACGGTCTCGTCGTCGGTGACCGACTCGATCACGCCATCCACCGCCTGCGCCAGCTTCAACGCGTAGAACCCGTCGGCGGGGTTGCCGATGGCCAGCGACTTGGCCACGGTGTCGGGACGCCGCACGGGCCGGTAGGTGGTCTGCCCGCGAGCGTAGGCCTCGGCCACCGGCGCGCAGCCCGCCGCCTGGGCGCCGTGGATGCGCGTGGACTGGCTGTCCAGTAGTCCAACTTCCACCAGCTCCTGCATCGCCTTGCCCATCTTGGTGTACAGCGAGCCGGAGGCAATGGGCGCCACGATGTGGTCGGGCGCCACCCAGCCAAGCTGTTCCACCGACTCAAAGGCCAGCGTCTTGGAGCCTTCAGCGTAGTACGGGCGGATGTTGATGTTGCAGAAAGCCCAGTTGTAGAGGTCGGCGATTTCGCTGCACAGCCGGTTCAGCTCGTCGTAGGTGCCGTCCACGGCCACGATGCCGGCCCCGTAGACCGCCGCCCCGCGCACCTTGCCGATCTCCAGGTCGGCCGGCATGAACACGTAGGTGGGCATGCCATGCCGCGCCCCGGCGGCGGATACCGCCCCGGCCAGGTTGCCGGTGGATGCACAGGCAAACGTCTCGAACCCAAATTCGCGGGCCTTGGTCACGGCTACCGCCACCACCCGGTCCTTGAAGGAGTAGGTGGGGTTCACGGTGTCGTTCTTGATGTAGAGGTTGGTCAGCCCCAGCCGTTCGCCCAGGTTGTCGGCGCGCTGCAGGGGCGTGAACCCCACCGGCCAGGTTTCGTCCCAGCCCCCGTCCACCGGCAGCAGTTCGTGGTAGCGCCACAGGGTGGGCGGACGGGCGGCAATCGCGTCGCGCGAGATGGACGCGCGAATCGCGGCGTAGTCGAACTGCGCTTCCAGCGGCCCGAAGTCAAACTCGCAGATGTGCGTGGCCAGCAGCGGATAGGTACGGCTGCACTCACGGCAGCGAAGCGTCTGGGTAGTGGACATGGCGGATGATCCTTGACTGAGGCGCCGACGGAGATGTCAGCGGATGGCGAACTCCCGTATCGCCGGGTGACCCGGCCGGCCCGCGTCACGCGCGGGCACCGCCATCGCCATCAGCCGCCGAATAGCCCGGGACGATGTGCCTCTCACTCCGTCACAACCCCTTGGCGCTGCGCGCCCCGCCCGCGGGGCACCCCTCGGCGCCGGTGACCCTCTCATCTTGCAGCGTCCGCTGCCGGAATTGGCACCTTTCGAGCGTCCGCTCAAAGGTTGCCCGGCTTCGTTGGGCCGACTCCCTCCACCAATCGTGATGAGAGGTACGTCACGTCAGACTTGGTGTTCGCCCAGCCTAGCATCCACACCACGCCCGAGAGCAACCGGGCTGCGAGCTGACCGCGCGGACTTCGCAGCCGACGGTCTGCCGGAATGGCAAGAAAGACTTGCGGACCACCGGCAGGCGCGTGCTACTATCAGCGTCTGCCTGAAAAGGCATCCGCGCATTTCGGCGGCGACTGATTCATCAGCCGCCCCGGGCGCACCGGCGATTCCAGCTGGGCGCGGGCGCGACGGCACCTTAACAGGGGAAGAGTGAGTGTGAGTGCTCGCGTCATTCCATAGAGTCTGGCGCGACGGTAGATCCACGTGATTGAGGACGACTCGGTGGCTCTGGGGCCCGGCCCAGCCGGTGCCCCGGCGATATTGCGATCTATCCACGCCGTTATAGGCGTGTTTTGAGATTGATTTGGCGAGTTTGATCCTGGCTCAGGATGAACGTTGGCGGCGTGCTTTACCAATGCGAGTCGAACGGTACGGGGAGGCTCTTCGGAGCACCCACGACCGTGGCGTCCGGGTGCGTAACACGTAGCTAACCTACCGGTCGGTGGG
Organism: Chloroflexota bacterium; assembly: GCA_965263175.1. Lineage (GTDB taxonomy): Bacteria > Chloroflexota > UBA11872 > UBA11872 > UBA11872 > UBA11872. Next base: position 39,413 of record OZ253587.1, on the reverse strand, counting down.
GGAAAACTCCGGGAAACCGGAGGTAATCCCGCATATGGTCACCTGGTAGACAGGTGGACGAAAGCTGTTGTCGGGGAACTGGCAATGGCGCCGGCTGAGGGGGCTGCGGCTGATTAGCTAGTTGGTGGGGTAATGGCTCACCAAGGCTGTGATCGGTAGCGGGTCTGAGAGGATGATCCGCCACACGGGGACTGAGATATGGTCCCGAGCCCTACGGGGTTTAGCATGGAGGAATCTTGCGCAATGGGCGAAAGCCTGACGCAGCGACGCCGCGTGGGGGATGAAGGCCTTCGGGTCGTAAACCCCTTTTCTGGGGGACGCAAATGACGGTACCCCAGGAATAAGTCACGGCTAACAGGGTGCCAGCAGCCGCGGTAATACCCTGGTGGCGAACGTTATCCGGAATCACTGGGCGTAAAGCGCTCGTAGGCGGCTTGGCAGGTGTTCGGTGAAAGCCCCCGGCTTACCCGGGGAGGGTCCGAGCAAACCGCCAGGCTAGAGGCAGGCAGAGGACCGTGGAACGTCCGGGGGAGTAGTGGAATGCGTAGATCCCGGACGGAACACCAGAGGCGAAGGCGGCGGTCTGGGCCTGAACTGACGCTGAGGGGCGAAAGCGCGGGGAGCAAACAGGATTAGATACCCTGGTAGTCCGCGCCGTAAACGATGGACGCTAGGTGTGTGGGGGGCTCAACCCTCCTGCGTGCCGAAGCTAACGCGATAAGCGTCCCGCCTGGGGACTACGGTCGCAAGACTAAAACTCAAAGGAATTGACGGGTGCCCGCACAAGCAGCGGAGCGTGTGGTTCAATTCGATGCAACGCGAAGAACCTTACCGGGGTTTGACATCACACGGCCATCCCGCGAAATCGGGAGTTCCTTCGGGACCGTGTGACAGGTGCTGCATGGCTGTCGTCAGCTCGTGCCGTGAGGTGTTGGGTTAAGTCCCGCAACGAGCGCAACCCTCGACGCTAGTTGAATATTTCTAGCGTGACTGCCGCGGACAACGCGGAGGAAGGTGGGGATGATGTCAAGTCCGCATGGCCCTTATATCCCGGGCTACACACACGCTACAATGGCCAGTACAACGGGCAGCAACCTGGCGACAGGAAGCGAATCCCTTAAAGCTGGTCCCAGTTCGGATTGCAGGCTGCAACTCGCCTGCATGAAGTCGGAGTTGCTAGTAACCGCAGGTCAGCACACTGCGGTGAATACGTTCCCGGGCGTTGTACACACCGCCCGTCACGCCATGAAAGTCGGCAACGCCTGAAGCCGGTGAGCTAACCTTAGGGAAGCAGCCGTCGAGGGTGGGGTTGGCGATTGGGGCGAAGTCGTAACAAGGTAGCCGTAGCGGAAGCTGCGGCTGGATCACCTCCTTTCTAGGGACTGTGTCGCTCGGTTTCGGCCGAGCGGCCACCCAGGTTGAGCGATCACGCGGAAACGCCGTCGCATTGACGGCTCCTGCGCGCCAGACAGATAAATCCATCGAGTCGACAGGAATGGCTCGGCCTCACACTCACTCTTGCCCTGTCAAGGTTCCTCTTTCCCTCTCAAGGTCCGCTGTGTGCCACCATGCACATGGAGCGTCGGGCCGGTCAGGCGGCCGCTCCGGGTCACCCCGGAGAGGAAAGTCCGCACTTCACAGAGCGCGGTAGCGGGTAACACCCGTCGCCCAAGTCGGTTCGCGCCGGCAAGGGTCGGAATAGGGGCACAGTGACGATGCCCACGGCCCCCGCCGGGGGCGCGGGAGTGAAACGGCTAACCTCTACCGGAAGCAAGGCCAAGTCGGGACGCCACGAGGCTGCTCGCCCAGTCCCAGGTAGGCTGCACGAGGCCGGCGGCAACGCCGGTCCCAGATAGATGGTCGCCCGCGACAGAATGCGGCTTATCGACCGGTCCGACGCTCTGCGGTAACCGGCGGCGCCTGTTCGGCAACTGCGCCCGGACTCCTGTTCTCGATTCAGATCCCTTGCTTGGCCCCCGGCCGCCCAGACGTCGTCCTGCCCGTGCCCGGCCCCCGCTGATTCGCTACAATGGCGGGCGGGGTGGAGCAGTGGTAGCTCGTCGGGCTCATAACCCGGAGGTCGTCGGTTCGAATCCGACCCCCGCAACCAAGGTTCCGCTTCCCGCTGCTACTGGTCTGCAGGTGTCGAGTACTAGGCCGGCGACACCGAGCCCTTGCACCACGACTCTCAATATTCCCAGTTGGCTCGAGTAGGGTGCCTCGCTAGGTCAGAAACGGCTACAGCCTGCCGTGTCATTCACGGGAAAGTAGCGCCAGCACCGAATGCGAATTCCCTGGCGACTCACTACAATTGAGCACGGATGTCGCTCTTGACATCGTGGGCGGGCTAGGAGTCCTAACCTGACCGATGCTGGAGTGCGGGACTTCGGGATGACGTTGCATCTTCGAGAGGATCGCGAGATGACGTCGCACTTCCGGCTGCTGCGTGCACCGATTACCCCAGTAAATTGCACGGGGTCGTCAGAGTGATTACATATGTTAAGGGTGACCTCTTCGAGTCACCAGCCAAGGTTCTTGTAAATACGGTCAATACACAAGGCGCAATGGGCAAGGGGATTGCACTGCAATTCAAGCGCATTTACCCTGAGATGTTCAAGATATACCGTGAATACTGCGAGACCGGACGGTTAGATATAGGTAAACTGCTCCTCTTCAAGACGCCACATAAGTGGATCCTGAATTTTCCGACCAAAAGGCACTGGCGAAATCCCTCTCGTGTCGAATACATTGAGGATGGACTCAGAAAATTTGTCGCGACATATGCCGAGGCAGGCATTACGTCCATAGCATTCCCTGCGCTTGGATGCGGCAATGGGGAGCTTGATTTCGAGAGTCAGGTAAGACCAGTAATGCACGAACATCTCAAAAATATATCGATTCCTATATTCATATATCCAAGTCGGCAGCGAGCCGAGCCCCCGGAGCATCGGGACACTGCTCGGATAGAGGCTTGGCTGAAGTCGGATCCGGCGAATCTTCCGTTCGATGAGGTCTGGGGTGACATAGTAGATGTCCTGCGTGAGCAAGACACGTTTAGGACGCCGACCAAGGCCAACCGTTATACGGTCAGAGCGCTCGAGGATCGACCACAGCTTATCGTGACCGCTGCCGACAGAGAATACAAGATCTACCGAGATGTGCTAGCGGACTTCTGGCAACAGTTGCGTGATTACGGGTTTGCGTACAGGAACATAGTGCCAGAGCAGTGTCGAATCTCGTACCTCACGCCGATATTCGAGAGCCTACGATATGTCCGGCGTATCGACTTGTCGCCATCGATCGGCGGGCTGAAGAACAAGCCTCAGGTAGGACTGCAGATCATACCGATTGATCGGCAGTCGGAGTGGACGATGTCAAGTCTATTTGCACAGCCGATCGATGCCACTTCGGCTTGACGCCGATGAGATTCTTGAATATATGCGTGGTCTACCAGCGACCTTGCGGCTTAGGCGTGCACGACGCTGGTGGCCGAAGTATCTGTATCGATCAGATCATGTCGAGAACGCAGCGCGAATCCTCAATAGTGGGGTCCTTCTGTCGCGAGCATTGGCAGAACGGCGACAGTGCATTGTCAAAGATAGTGGCAGCCCGCAGCACCTAGCGCAGGCGACTGAGCGACAGCGTCAATACGTAAGACTTTACTTCCGGCCGCGCACGCCGACGCAGTATGCAAACGAGGGAGTGCGTCCGCTTCGGAAGATCCAGTATGAGGCACACATGCCTGTGCCCGTATATTTGCTTTTTTCTGTGCGACTCTTGGCGGATGAGGGAATACTGTTCACTAGAGGCAGACTCATGTCTTTGAGTGAAGTAGGGCGAACGGTGGACTTTCTCCGGAGGATCGACTTTGCGGATGTGTATCACGACAGCGGAGTTGGTCAACGCGGGTCGGAGCGTCGTGCTGCGATTCTGAACGCTCGCCATGCGGAAGTGCTGGCGGCGGGTGAGTTGTGCCTTGACCATTTGCGGTTCGTCGTTTGCAGGTCCGGTGCAGAGCGGGATACGCTGCTCTCCCTTATCGATGGATCGACGAGATCTGTGTGGATTCGGAAAATAGTAGTTGATGAAGGTCCACGGAGGTTGTTCAATCGTAGAGGCACCTACGTGAAGGACGTGACCCTGTCTTCTGACTCGTCGCGGTTTGTGTTTTTTGCCGATAGCGAAGACGCTTGGCGAGGTCCGTTTGATCTACGTATAGAGTGGTTGTCGGGAGGCTGGCAAGTTGGGTATTCGGACCATCAGTTTGTGGCGACGGCTAAGGCGCTGCAGATAGCATTACGTACGGAGCGCTCGCATTACGTTGCTAAGGTAACTCTGAATGAAGATCTAGCCTACCTTGGTAGCTTCCATCAGACGTTCGGTTTCGATCTGCCTTTCTAGATTGCACGTGGATGTAGCGTTTGTGATTCCATCGGATCGTGTCAGTCAGAGGGTCAGGACTCTAAAGGATAGATCGGCGTGTCGCGCCCGTAATGCAGCCGCAGCGCCCAGTCCCAGATGCTGAAGTACGGCACCGGCGTCAGCGTCTCGCCCGCCAGCGACCCAGAGACAGCCCGGCCGCTCAGCGCGTCCCAACGGCTCGCGGTTTCCCGGTCGATCAAGTCGGTCCCGTCGGTGTCAAAGGTAAGTCGGCGCCCGTTCACTCGCGCCTCGTAGGTGCGCACGAGTCGACTCTCCCCGTCCGCAAACGCCACCACGGGCGTATCGCCCACCACGGCCTGCTGCACGCGGAGTCGCGCCGTCTCGTCGAAGTAGAACCCGGCCGCCGCGCCGCCGATGTCGACGCCGACTACCCAGATATCCTTGGGCAGTCTCTGGATGTGGAACGCACTGTTTGGTGCGCCGAACGGCAGCCGCTGATTCAGGACCAGGGTGGTTGGGTGTTGCTCGAGCCACGATCCCCAGGGCGTCAGCGACGCGACCACCGGCTTGAGCCTGGCACCGTCTAGCGGACCCTCCAGCGCTTCCCCGAACACCTGGCTCCAGATTCTGCCGGTCTCGTGGTCCCACCAGGTCTGCGCCCCCTTGTAGAGCGCCCCCTGCACGCCCAGCGTTAGGGTCTGCCCTTGCCACACCCGCTCATAGACAAGGCCCGTGTAGCAAAGCGGGCACCAGGTGATGGCCACCGGCACCCCGCCCACCACGTCATTCACGATCTCGTAGCTCACCAGCGGCTCGATGGGATACGCGCGGGCGTCGCCGTTGATCTCCACGGCCAGCACCATCTCGTGCGGTTTCAGATCGCTGTTGTCGGGCGTGGTGAGGATCGGGTCGTAGATTGGCTGAATCCCGTCGCGCAACGTCCGCACGTCCCAACGCAGCTCATAGGCCGTGGATTGCTGCGGCAGGAACAGGAGCGCTCCTAGCACCGCCGCCACGGCCAGGGTCTCCAGCGCGCGTCGTCGTCTCATGCCACGATCGTAGACCGAGGCAAGGGTTGGACACACACGGATGGATCGGCCGGGTGCTCCGGGAACGGTGTGAAGGAGGAATCGCTGGGTAGGCAGCTGCCTGGGGCAGACCAATGCCGCTGAGGCCTTGGCGGGTTTCGCGCCGTCGCCTGCTGGCGCTCGCGGCGGTCTCCCCTGTACTGGCGGCCTGCGCCGAACCCGTTGCGCCGCGGCGCCTGTCCCAGCTCTGGCCGGAACCCACGCCGGACGGCGCGGCGGCCCTCACCACCGCCGGCTGGCAGGGCTACTGGTACGCTCGCTATGTCGGTGGCCTGATCGCGACCCAACCTGGACTTGGTGTGCAAGCCGACACACTCGACCCCGAAAGCCGGGCGGCGCTCGAAGCGGCACGGCCGGGCACCATGCCGATCGCCCTCCCGTTCGCAACCGCGACTGTGGCTGACCCGGCAACTTCGAGCGAATCAGTGCGCGTCCGTCAGACCGACGGCGTCGTCCGCGTGCGCACCGCCGCCCTCTACATGCGCCTGCTTCAGGCCTTGGCGCGAGCTCATCGCGTGCGCGTGACCGAGGCGCCAAACGGCGCGGCCCGAATTCACGAACTACACTTGGCGTCGGCGTATACGGCCCTCGCCCTCGAAGCCTCCGACCGCATCCAGGCCGACCTGCTCCGACCCAACCTGGGCGTCCTCTTCGATTCGGATGACACCTACGACCCGCTCGGCAACATCGACCTCATCTGGTCCACGGCCGACGCCGCCCGTCTGGCGCTGGATTGCGGCTCGAGAGAAGTCGCCGCCAGGCTGCAAGCCACGGCCGACCAGTTGTACGCCGTCTACCGAACCAGCCTGCCCGGCTCAATTGATGAGGCCCATCGCATGGTCCGCGCGCAGGCCCGCCTCCAGCCGATAACGGGCCGCGACGATTTCAGCGCCTTCATCCCGGTCCAGCAGCGCCGTATCGCCTACTGGCTCCGCGACCAGCAGCCCGCCGACATCCTGGAAGCGGCAAACGCCCTGTCCGCGCTGATCCGGTTGACTCCGCTCATGCCGGCCGACAGCGGCGTCCAGGAACGCGCCGGTGACCTGTTCCTGGACCTGGCGACATCCTTCGACCGGCACAACGGCTGGCTGCACGACCGGCTGACCTACTCCGCCGACGACGTCGCGGCGCTACTACGAGCGCTCCGCATGGCCGCCTTCCACGGCCAGCCGCCCATCGAGCGACGCTACGTCCGCGACTTGCTGGTCACGGTCTGGAATTCGCTGGTCAACCGCAGCGGCCTCATGCGCGGCGCGCCGCCGGGTCGGGCCGACGGCGTGGCCCAACCCTGGGAGCAGCATCTTCTGGACGCCTCCGCCTACCGCCACCCAGCCGTACGCACCGACGCCGCCCCAGTCTTCGCACGCGCCGTGTCCCGCGAAGCCTCCGGCTGGACATCCGTCGAGCCCACGCTGGACACCGCGTCGGCACTGGAACTGGCCCTGGAATCGCTCTGGCTGCACGCCAGCTTCGAGGCCCTCAGCGATGAGGCCGCCGCCTGACCATATGTTTCACGTGAAACATCCAGTTCGTCCGGCAGCCCGCGCGCCTCTACGTCAGCGCGAATGTTTCACGTGAAACATTCGCCCAAGCCATCGCCGAACCAGCGGCGCGCCCAGCCCACCTGTGACGATGGCGGCGCTCACAATCATGGCCAGCCGCAGCCCCTCGCCCACGATGATGGGGTCGGCGCGAATCGCCTCAATCCAGAAGCGCCCGACCGAATAGGCAGCGAGCACCCCCAGCGCCAGATCGCCCGGACGCAACCCGCGCCCGATCCGAACGGCCGCCAGCGCCCCCAGAAACACGGCCAGCGCCCACAGCGACTCGTAGAGAAACGTCGGATGGAAGCCGTTCTGCTCCAGGTACAGCAGCGGCCGGTACCGTTCATTGACCGATAGCGCCCACGGCAGGTCCGTCGGCACCCCGAACGACTGCTGGTTGAAATAGTCGCCCCAGCGCGCGACGCCCACGCCCAGTGGAAACCCCAGCGCCGCGGCGTCCAGCCAACGCAGAAAATCCAGGCGTCGCAGCCGCGCGTAGATCGCCATCCCCAGCAACCCGCCGGCCAGCGCCCCATGCAGGGCCACCCCGCCTTCCCAGATCTGCCAGGCCAGCTCCGGCTCGTCCTCAAAGCGTCGCTCCCACTCAAAAACCAGGTAGTAGATCCGCGCGCCCAGGATTCCCGCCGGCACCACCGCCAGCAGCAACGGCAGCGCCTGCCTCGCGTCCAACCCAAGGCGCCCCGCCTGCCACCGCCCCACCCAAGCCCCGGCCAGAACGCCCAGCGTCAGCAGCACGCTCCACCAACGCAGCACCCCCCACGCCGGAACGATGAACTGCGAATACGGCTCGGGCACTGTCTACTTTGCGTCCGGGAACATCGCCGCCAGCTCATCCACCATTTCGCTGAGCACCGGAAACTCCTCGCGACCCAGTGTCGTCAGGCGGTCCTCCCCGGTTTCGAGGTCATATTGGTGGCGGTGGTAGACACCCGGCGTATGCGCGTGCCCACTGTCGTAGCGGAGGACATTCCTGCCCACCCCGCCTTCGAAGACTCGAGCGTGGTATTTGTACTTAGCACCACGAACCTCGAACTGCCCTGAGCGAACCCGGACACGGAACTGTTTCGAGACTTCGATTTCTACGCCGTCGCGACAGACCACAGCGCCCTCACACGAGTACGCCGTTGGCCGCCTTCTCCCCTCGGTCGGCACGAACTGCGTACGGTCCGCAACGATGAAAGGGTGAGCGGCCAGGACTTCTTGGTGTTTTATCTCGTAGCGGTCAAACCTGAGCCAGCCGTGTTTCTCGCCCCTTCGGCGGTCAGGAAGTCCAGCACGTCGGCGTCGTACTGCCATTGCGAAATCTCGGCCGTCTCCCTGAGTTCGCCGGTCGCGGTGCGTTCGAGCATCTGCTCGGTGGTCATCTCGTAGCGCAACTTGAACCGCTGGATCCGGCGGCGCAGCGTGCGCTTGTGGTCGCTGAGCCGGCGGGCCTTCAAGACCTTGACCGGCCGGTGAAGCGCCTGGTTTGGACTGGATGCCCTGAACTGGGGACCGTTAGTGGCGGTCCGACCAGGACGCGCCGATTTGCCGCCGGCGCTTCTGGCAGTTGCGTTTGATCCATTCATCTTGCGTGCGCCATTTGCTTCCAGATCCGCGAGCACGTCGGCGTCGTACTGCCAGCGCGATATCTCGGCCGTCTCCCGGAACTCGCCAGTGGCGGTGCGTTCGAGCATCCGCTCGGTGGTCATCTCGTAGCGCAACTCGAACCGCTGGATGCGACGCTTAAGGGTGCGTTTGTAGTCGCTGAGTCGACGGACCTCCAGGTCCTTTGGGAAGTTGTTCGACTCCTCGTTCCGCCTAGACATTGAGATTTCGCCGCAATCAACAGTTCCTAACAAGGATGCACCCGCCTGCCTACGGCGGCAAGCACTTGCCGTCCGCTGCCTGCCGGCCGCCTTTAGTCGTCATCCCACGTCAGCAACACCCCAAACGCCGTCTCCGGATGGTCGTGCAGGAAGCGGAAGGCCTGGGGCGCCTGCTGGTAGGGGAAGCGGTGCGTGACCATGCGTTCGGTGGCGATGCGGCCGCCGGTCAGCAGGTCCAGGGCGCGCGCCGAGGCCGCGACCCGGTCGCTGTTGGGCAAGGCGCCGCCGATCAGGCGCTTGCGCTGGATTTCGCTGGATGAGAGCGGCAGCGGGTCGTCTTCATACAGCCCCAACACCTGCAGCAGGCCGCCCCTGGCGGTCATGCGCTGGGCCTGGTCGAAGGCCCGCAGCCCGGCCCGTCCGCCCACGGCGTAGATCACCACGTCGGCCCCGTTACCGTCGGTCAGGTCCAGCACTCGTGCCACCGGGTCCTCGTCCGCCGCGTTGATCACCTCGTCCGCTTCCAGCTCCGCGGCCTGGGCGCAACGCATCGGCAGCGCGTCAACCGCCACCAGGCGGCCGCGGCCATTAGCCCGCGCCACCTGCAACATCAGGCTGCCCACCAGGCCCTGACCCACGATCACCACGGTGTCGTCCGGCTGGATGTCGTCGTTCTCGATCCAGAGGACGGCGCTGGTGGTCAGCGGCCAGAAAGTGGCCTGCTCAAAGTCCAGCGCATCGGGCAGTTGGACAATCGTCGGACCGTCGGCGCGCGAGCCGATCCGGCTGTCCTGCACCACAAATTGGGCATGTGGTCCGGACACCCCGACTCGGTCGCCCGGCGCGAATCCCTCGACCTGCGTGCCCACCGCGTCCACCACCCCGCCCACGGAGTAGCCCATGATCCGCGGGTCAACCGCTTCCTCGCGGATGTAGCGCCGCCAGAGCTCCGAGCCGCGGCTGATCAGGCTGCGTACGTTGCGCACCCGCACCTCGTGCGGACCGACCGCCGGCGTGGGTGCGTCCTCCACCACAACGTTGAACTTGCCCGCAGGCTTAGCTACACGCTTCATCGCGTCCTCCCGCGGCCGCAAGGCCCGCCGAAAATTAGCCGCTAACGACGACCCACGTCCCGCTTAGTGCACTGTTGCGCACGGCGTCCAGCACCCGCATGTTGCGCACGGCCTCGTCGCCATCCACCAGGGGCGGCGCGTCGCCGCGGATCGCGTCGCCCAGATTTTCGACCTCGGCCTGGTAGGTGTCGAACGGCGGAAAGCGCTCGGTCACGGTTCCACCTGCCGTCTGGATCTCGATGCTGGTCCACTCGCCCGGCGCCAGCACGTGACGCTCGACACGCAAGGACCCCTGGGTGCCGATCAGCTCCAGGAAGTGACGGCGCCAAGTCTGAAAACTGAACGCCAGCATGGCCGTCCGGCCCTGGTCGAACTCCAGCAGCGCGTTCCCGTCGAAATCGACGCCAAACTCCGGGTCATCCGTCATTCGCGCGGTCAGCCGCCGCGGCTCGCCGCCCATGTGCAGCCGGCTGACGCTCACGCAGTAGGTCCCCAGGTCGCCCAGCGCGCCGCCGGCCAGCTCGGTCGACATCCGCACGTTGGCCGGGTTGCGGGCGATGGGAAAGCTAAAGGCGGTGTTGATCTGCCGCAGGTCGCCAATCGCCCCGTCCTCGACCAGTTCGCGCAGCCGCGCATGCCGAGGGTCGTAGCGGTACATGAAGCCCTCGATCAGCTGCACCCCCGCCTCGCGGCAGGCCGCCACCATCTCGACAGCCTCGGCCGCGTCCACCGCAAACGGCTTGTCCACCAGCACGTGCTTGCCCGCCCGCGCGGCGGCGATGACCCACTGGTGATGCAGCGACGTGGGCAGCGGGATGTAAACCGCGTCGATCTCCGGATCCGCCAGCAGCTCCGCGTACGACCCATAGGCCGTCGAAATCTCCAGTTCCGCCGCAAAACCCCGCGCCCGCTCCAGCGAACGGCTGGCCACCGCCCGCGGCGCCCCATTCCGGGCCTTATGAATCCCCGGCCCCACCGACCGGCGCGCAATGCCCGCGGTGGACAGGATTCCCCAGCGGATCAGGTTCCTAGTCACGTCCGCTCGGGATAGCCCTGCCGCCGAAATGGCTGGCGGGGTTCGACTTCAGGATTCATGGTGTCGCGGGGCCAGTAGCCCTGGGCGATCCAGGCCATTTGTTCGGCGGCGCCCGCGCCGACGCGGTGGACGCTGACCGAGGTGGAGCCGCCGACGTGGGGGGTCCAGATCACATTCGGCAGGTTGATCAGCGGCGTGTCGGGCGTAGGCGGTTCCGACTCGAACACGTCAACGCCAGCGGCGGCAATTGCGCCGGACTCGAGGGCCGCCACCAGCGCCGCTTCGTCCACGATAGGCCCGCGCGAGACGTTGATCAGCACGGCGGTGGGCTTCATCCGCGCTAGCAGGTCGGCGTCCACGTAGTGATGCGTCCGGGGCGTGTAGGGCAGATGGACCGAAACGATGTCGGCCTGTTCCACGGCCTCGTGCAGGCCAACCAGCTCCACGCCCAGCCCCTGCGCTTCCCAGGGAGAGACCGTGGGCGCGTAGGCGATGCAACGGGCGCCGAAGGCCTGCGCGCGAACGGCCACGGCGCGGCCGATGCGGCCCAAGCCGATCAGGGCCAGGGTGCTGGCGCGCATGTCGCCGATGTGGTCGATCCGGCGTTCCCACTCAGCGATCCCGCGGTGCCCGGCCTCCCACTCGTTCAGGATCCGGGGAATGCGCCGCACCGCCCCCAGCATCAGGTACAGCGTGGTGTCCGCCGTCTGCTCGGTGGCGAAGGTGGGGATGTTGCCCACCACCACCCCGGCGGCGGTGGCGGCCTGGATATCCACGTGGTCCACGCCCACGGTCGGGGCAATCACGCCAACCAGGTCCGGCAACTGGTCGAACGTATGCAGTTGGTAGTGCCCGTGCGAAAAGATCACGCCCTGGTAGCCGGCCAGCCGCTCCAAGGCCTCGTCGTCGCTGGTCGGCGCCGGCACCACCTCCAGCGTGGCGCCAATGGCGTCCAGCGGCTGGCGGTGCTCAACGACCCGCTCATGGCGCAAGCCGTCGGTCAGGGCAACGCGAAACGAATCGTCGGACATTAGAGAGCGGCCCCGCACGGTCAGGACGCCGAACCGTAACGCATTGGAGCGCCGAAGGCCTGCTGCGTGATCGGCAACTTTGAGCGGGGCGGGCTTTGGATTCCTCGCTACGCTTGGAATGACCGAGAGTCTGACGACACCATTTGGTGTATAGCAGCGTCATGGGTCGAACACAGGTCTATCTCGGCGACGAAGAGCTCGCGGTCCTGAATCGCGCCGCCCGCGCCACTGGCGCCTCGCGGTCCGAACTGATTCGGCGTGCGGTTCGGCGCACGTATGGGACGCTCTCAACGGCGGACAAATTGCTTGCGATCGAAGCAACCGCTGGTTCGTGGTCCGACCGCGGGTTTACGGGCGCCGAGTACGTAGACGCCATTCGTGGCGATCTCAACGAACGGCTACGCAAACTCGGTCTGGAATGAAGCTGCTGGACACCTCCGTGGCCATCGACCATCTGCGGGGGGTAGAGGCTTCCAGCACTCTCCTGCGTCGCCTGATCGCCACTGGTGAAACCGTGGCCGCGAGCGAAGTCCTGCGTTTCGAACTGCTGGCCGGCGTGCGCAACGACGAGCGGGACAGCCTCGAGCGCTTCTTCGCAGCGCTCACCTGGGCGCCGGTTGACGAGCCCGTGATGCGCGCTGCCGGTTCTCTGGCCAGGCAATACCGTCAGGCCTACCAGGGCATTGACGATGTCGACTACCTGATTGCCGGCACGGCGATGCTCCTCGGGGCGGACCTTCTGACAACCAACGTCCGGCACTTCCCCATGTTCAGCGACCTGAAGTCGCCGTACTGACCGAGCGATCCGACCAGACGGCACCTGTGGCCTAGCGGGCAAGTCAGCTCTGAGTGTCATATCGCCAGCCTCGCCGGTCGAAGCTCACACCGATGCTCGTCGTCGACGGCATGAACCTTCTCTGGCGCGCCGCCTACGGATTCCCGGCCCGAATCCGAGACGGCCAGGGCAATGACGTAACGCCCGCCTTTGGATTCTTTGGGCTCTTGGGCCGGGCCATCCACAGCCTGGCGCCGTGCGAGACGATCGGCGTGTGGTCGCCGGCGGTTAGCGCTGCAGCACTAACGCCGGCAGTTCGCTGAGCCGCGCGATCGTGGTGACGCTCGATGGCGCATCACCCTTGCCACGCCGGTCAAGCCAGACGCCCCGCAGCCCTGCGTCGCAGGCCCCAAGCGCATCCACCTCCAATCGATCTCCCACGTGCAGGCAGGCCGACGGTGACGCACCCATGGACCGGCAGGCGGCCTGGAAGATTTCCGGATCAGGCTTCGCGGCTCCGATGTCTTCGGATATCACCACCGCCGTGAAGCGATCCAGGACGCCAACCTCCGAGAGCTTCTGCCGCTGCCGCGCAGACGACCCGTTGCTGATGATTCCCAGGCGGCAACACCCCAGAGCATCCAGGGTTTCGATTGCATCTGGAAAGAGCCGCCGGGCCCCTTCTTTGAACTCCCGGTAGACGGTTTGAATCGCGTCAACCTCGGAGTCGGGCATTTGGCTTGGTGTGAGACCGAAAAGACCCCGAATCCGTGCGCGGCGTTGGCCGATGAACGAGGTTTCTCCGCGTAGGAAGCGCTCGAAGTGGTGATCCAACAGAGCGTTCCAGCGCTGCATGAGACGCTCGTCCGTGCCGGTCAGCCGATCCCGGTACCTCTCGAACACGCCGAGCGCGCCGGCGCGCGTCGCTGCGGCGTCATCGACCAGCGTGTCGTCGATGTCGAAGAACACGACCTGGATAGGCGAGCCCGCCATGTCACTCCGTCCGTGGCGGAGCCTTTCGAGCGAAGTCGGTCGTCCGCCAGCCTGTGCGATTTGGTCCGCGACAGCTTGCCCGACAGGAGATCGCTTGGCTCGATGTTGCGGCCTCCCGGCGGGGAGTCAACGGGTCGTCAAGAATGTTGGCGACGTGACGCGCGGACCAAAGGGCGTGCATCTGGAGGCTACGCTCGGGCCGATGCCTCGCACGTCTTCTGGAGCGCCGTGTGCGGATCTGCCTGATCGGCGACACCCACGGCTTCGTGCCCGGCCTCGAAGCCGCACTTGAGGCCAGCAACCGGCACGCGCCCGATCTGATCGTGCATTGCGGCGACTTTCTGACGTCGCCGTTTTCGCCGGTTCCGCCTAACGCGACTCGTCGTGGGTCTCGAACTCAGCCGGCATGGTGATCTCCAGCACCTTCCAGTCATCGGAGTATTCCAGGACCTCATGTTTGACTCCCGGCGGCTGGTACCAGGCATCGCCGGCCTCCACGCGGATCTCGCCAATGTCTTCGAAGTAGAGCCGCGCCCAGCCGCTGATGAGGTACACCATCTGGAAGTCCAGCGCATGGGAGTGGTAGCCCAAAGGGCCGTCGCAGGGTTGATCGGCGCGAATGATGTGCGCCAGCACCTTGCCCTCGGTCGCATCCTTGATTCCCAGGTCGCGGTAGGCAAAGTAGGGCCGCAGATCCTTGCCCCACTGGGCATCCTTTGCGTGCGCCGCAAATGACTTGGTCGTCTTCTCGGTCATGGTGCAACCCCTTACGTACCCCGGCAGCTACGCACACACCTTGCCATCGCGGTCGCGGTCCCGCTTGACGACATCGCCATCGTGCGGGACGTAGGTACGGCCCGGAGCCGTGGTACCAGGGGATCTGCGTGCTCACCGACCGCGGCGGCCCGCTCGCCGGCTTCGCGCGCTGGCGCATCGAGTTCGAGTGGACGCCTTTCGAGCCGCGTGACCCGAAATGGACCGAAGCGATCGCCCTCTGGCTCTGAGGGGGACCTACATGGTGGCAGGACTGGAGGGGCGGGAGTTCCGTTTTCTATGAACATCCAGTGCGCGTGTGGCACATCGACGGGCAGTGGGTGTTTTTACTGGCCTCGTACGGCAAGCCTTGTACGCCGTAGTAACGTGTCAAGGCCCATGGACCGTCGAAAGGAAAATCCTGTCCGGCGGTGAAACGCCGGACAGGATTTTCGTAAATGAAATGGTGGCTAGAAGAAAGTGGTTATAATTCGCTCTAGCAACCGTACAATTGCTATCATCAGCCGAAACTTCTGACGCTTCATGGCAGACTCTTTCTAACGACATCGGTTGGACACTACAACCGGTGTACAATTGTAACATATCTGGGTTCTTTTGTCAAATTTACGTCGCGGCTCCCGAATCGTCAGAATTCGCACAAGCGTCAGGAAATCATTCAGAAATTCAACAAATCCTTTTTTGAAGCTTTTCGCTACGTCACTCCACCTCGTCTCGCGCTTGTTCTTCGATCGTTTCGACTAGCGGCAGAACGACAAGAAATGTCGCTCAACAATCAGTTAGACTGGCGGCCATTGTCGGCGGACGAGACTCCCGTGCGCAGCTTGAGTCGGCGTGCCGTGCCGTCGAATAAAGTTTCTAATCATGAAACTCAGGGTGACGGCGCATTCAGGATTCGAACGCTGTTCACTAAATCCGTTCCACTTTCAAGTGAATCGGCGAATGTTCGACTGCAAGTTCGGCCTTTGGCTTAGCTTCAGACGTCGCCGTGAATATTTAGCTAATAGTCCCGTTCACCGCGTCACTTCCGCAGCCGAACAACGACATGCAGACCTTTTTGCTGGGCGGGACGAAGGACTGTGTGAAGTCTATCGACTCGTCGCGCTGGGCGGTTACGGTTACACCGGTGATGAGCGCGCCGTAGTTGCCCGTCGCCAGGCTGACCGCATCGTTGTGCGCGACCTTGCGCGATCCAAAGACGAAAGTCGCGCGGCGCGGCCTCTGGCACCCTGATGGCCGCTTACGACCCGATCGCCGACTGGTACGCAGCGCAGGCCCGCACGGGTTCGCACAGGCATTTCCTTGTCCACCTGGCCCGTGGCCTCCTGGAGCTGGCGGGCGACGTTTCCGGCAAGCGGGTGTTGGACGCTGGCTGCGGGGAGGGTCACGTTGCGCGGCTGTTTGCGAGCCACGGGGCCGAAGTCGTGGCCGTTGATATTTCGCCGCGGCTTTTGAATCTCGCGCGAAGTCTTGAGGCGCAGGATTCGCACGAGATCGAATTCATCGAGGCGGATCTGGCCAAGGGGCTGCCTTGCCACCGTGGCGCCTTTGACCTGGCGACGGCGAACATGATGCTTGATGACGGCGAGGATCTTGCCGGAGTCTTTGCCACGCTAGCCGACGCCCTCAAGGCCGATGGTCGTCTGCTCCTGTCGCTGAACAACCCCTACGCGATTGTCACGCGGGGAAAGGTGGACGACTACTTTGCGTCGGGACCTCTCACGCAGACGTTCGGCACGGAGCGAGCGGAATTCAAGGTCCCGTATTACTACCGGACGTTTGAGGAGTGGGTGATGGCGTTTCGGCAGGCGGGGCTCGTTCTGCGCAGCCTGGTGGACGTCCGCCCAGTCCCGTCCGATCCGCATCTACCCGACGACCCGGTGCCCAAGATCATGCTGCTTGAACTTGTCCGGCGCGACGCGTGAACGCTGCGATGCATCCGTTCTCGGCATCGTCCACGAACTCGCCGGTGACCATGGAGGGGTTCTTGTCGGCGTGGGCCCTGAGCCCCGCAATTGGGCAACCACGGACCGGTCCACTAGGGAGTTTCAAGTCCCTGGCAGGTCTAAGTCGGTCCACGGCGGTTCACTCGGCTGCCGGTAGGTCAGCCGCCGAGCCGGAAACCCAGGAAGCGCTACACATGGGTAGGACCGGCAGCGATGCTCAGGTCGGCGGCGGGGCAGGAGAACTGCGGTGGTTAGGCGCTCGGCTACTCGCTGGCCTGGAAGACGACGCGGCCGCCGTCCACGACTTCGATGTTCAGGTTGTGCCTGTCCAGGAGCAGCATCCCCACAAGTGGAGTGCTGCCTGTCGCGTCGGCCTCGATGTCTCTCGGTTGGCCGTCCCAGAGCACGGTGACGTAATGAACGTCGAAATCGACGTGAGCGTCGTTCGCCAGAATCGCCTGGCCCATGTATGCGAAGGGCAACCCTAATTCGGTCACCAAAGGAGTCGGCAAGGTCAAGAAGCCGCTGTAGCCGGTGTCCACCACGGCCTCGATATCCCGAGTCCGGCCCTCCGGTTCCTGGAGATGAAGGGTAACCACTGCTTCACGGGCGGCATTCACTACCCCCTCGATCACCCGGTCCTCCGCAGGGACCCGGCCCCGAAGCTGCGCAACGCCCGGTACCCGACGCGCTCACACAAGATTTCGACGGCATCGGGGCGCTGCGCTCGCAGACGCTCAACCGCGGTGCGGGTAGTGTCGGCAACGGCCCAGTCCCCGGTCTCAATGTCAATGGCGACGTACTCTCCAACGTGGTCGGCTTCGACTTGAGGCAGGATGTCCCGCTCGTATATCTCCTTGCCCAAGCGAACCGCCTCTTCGCGTGGGCGGCGTGGGGGCATGGCGGGTTCCCTTCCTTGAGTGGGCACCCTAGCCTCCGTGTCCCTCATGCGTCCCCCTTGCAAAGGCACTCCTTTACAGGTTGGCGCCTAAGGTCCTGAGCACAGGCCTGTGGCCCAGGCTGCGCGCAACCTGGGACCCTCCCCAAGGCCGCAACGTGCGGGGATGGGGCACGACCTCCAACCGAAACAGTGCCGCCCCGCTTCTCCCCTCAAGAGCGAGGGCTCAAAGCTCCAGCGGCCTACTCGGATTGGGCCGGCAACCGCAGAAGGATGGCCTTCACGTCTTCCCGCATACGGCCCATGTCATCCCGTAGACGGTTCATGTCTTCGCGTAGGCGGTCAATGTTGACATGGAGCCGCTCCACCGACTGTTCGACGCCCGCGATTCGACCCTCGACGCGACCCATTCGCCACGCGACGCCGACCACCGACAGAACCACGGGAATGCTCAGCCCAAGAATCGTTCCCAATTCGGTCGTCATGGCGGTTGCTCCACACCGAAAGCCCCGTTGCCCCGCTGCTCACGTGGCGCGGGCAAGTGGCCACCAAACAACCGCCCTTTCGAAATTGTACCCGGGAGCGACCAACACCGGTCTATGAGGCCTCTGACCCTTGACGTGGCACGCGGACCACTTTGACGCCGTCGCGTGACCACCTGGTGGACAGCCGCGCCGTAGGCTTGGCGCGCGGTCGCGCGGCGGGGAGGAACGAGTGGCTACGGACGTAACGGTGTTGGGTGCCGGCAATACCGGGTTTGCGGTGGCGGCCAACCTGACCCTGGCGGGTCATTCGGTGACCCTGGGCGAACTGCCGGCCTTCCCCGAGGCCATAGCGCCCGTGCGCGGCACGCGCACGATCGAGTTGCTGGGCGTCGCGCACACTGGCTCGGCGGAGATTGCGGACATCACCAACGACGTGGCGGCGGCCGCGGCGGCTTCGGACACGCTGATGGTCATCGTGCCCGCCTACGGTCACGCACCGTGGGCCGAGGCGCTGGCGCCGCATTTACGCGACGTTCACACCCTGACCCTGATGCCCGGCACCCTGGGGGCGCTGGAAGTCGCGCGCATCCTGCGTGAAGCCGGCGCGCCGCCGATTCCGGTAGCGGAGACGGACACCGCGCCCTATGTCTGCCGCAAGACCGGTCCGGCCGAAGCCACCATCTGGGGCGTCGTGCCGCATCTGGGCCTCGGCGTCTTCCCGGCTTCCGCTACCGCCCGCGTGCACGCCGCGCTGGAGCGTTTCTTCCCTGGAATCGTGCCGCTGCCCGACGTGTTCGCCTGCGGCCTGGGGGCCATGAACCCGGTGGTGCACCCGCCGGGCGTGCTGCTCAACGCCGGACGAATCGAACGCTCGCGCGGCGAGTTTTACTTCTACGACGAAGGCGTCACGCCCGGCGTGGTGGACGCCATCATGGCGCTGGATGCGGAGCGCCGGGCGGTGGCCGCCGCCCTCGGCCACCAGTTGCCCGACGCCGCCCAAGCATTCCACGCCGCCGGCTTCGGCCCGCGCGCCGCGCCGCCCGACCTCTGGGCCACCATCAACGGCAGCCAGATGCTCACCGCCCTCAAGGCGCCCGGCCAGCTCAACACCCGCTGGCTCTCCGAGGACGTGCCCTACGGCCTCCGCGCCTGGTCCGGCCTCGGCGCCGCCCTCGACGTGCCCACCCCCGTGATCGATGCCGTCATTACCCTCGGCCTCACCGTCCTGCACGAGCCGCTGGACACGAACCACCGCACCCTGGGCGATCTGGGACTGGAAGGCATGACCCGCGACCAGATGCTGAACTACGCACGTGATGGAACGTAGGGGTGGACAGACATTCTGAGGAGAGAGGCCGACCTAAGGCTGCCGACAGACGATGGACGGACCCGATATTCGTCGACGAGTCGACGCTCTCTGAAGAGGCTCGGGCGCGCGGACGCCGATGGAGCCGCGCCTGGCAAGAGTACTACCAAACTGGCGACAAGCAGCCGCTGCGCGATGTAGGGCTGCTTCCGCCCGCGTCCGACGATGAAAGCCGTGGTAATGAGATATCTAAGGAGGTATTTAGTATGAAATTGAAGAGAATTGAGTATGCTGATCTGAGTTCGAAGCAAAAGGAGATCTTCAACTTTCAGAAAATCGCTGGCGCGCTTGCCGATTACGGGTTCAACTGCATCAAGCTAGCCGACGACTGGCAAGGCGCCGACTTTCTGGCTTACCACAAGGACGGCGAACAGACACTGAAGGTTCAACTCAAGGGTCGCGTGACAATTGACCGAAAGTATCTTGGGAAGGACTTGTATATGACATTTCCTCACAACGGAACTTGGTATCTGATACACCACGATGAGCTTGTCAGAATCGCGGGAGAGACGACCAATTGGCTGCGTACGGCGTCATGGAAGGAGCATGGTGGGTACAGCAGTGCCAATCCCAATCAAGAAATGCTTGATGGCCTGTCACGTTTTGCGCTTGGTGCTGCGGACAAGGCATAGATTCGCGCAATTGGGCTGGCGGACGAGCGCGCGCTGCACGTATATGTCGACACCAGCCGCCGCCGGGCCGTGGCAGTGCCCCTGATCTCGCAGGCCGGCGGCCTCCACAACCCGCCCTCCTGGCTGCGGGACCAGGTCGTTCGCTATGTGGCACGGGTGGAAACGCGGGCGGATGCCCCGCTGCCCTTCCGGGACAACCCGCGCCCCGGCGCTCCGGCCGATATCGAGACCACGGTGTGGGCGCTGGCGACCCTGCGGCAGGTGGGCGCCGAGGACGCGATCGAACGCGCTCGACCCCGGGCGCTGGCGGCCCTACACGCCGCCTACAACCCCGATCTGGGCATCTACGAGCCGACGGCCACCCAGACCGGCGGCGGTCCGGGCACCTGGCGGATGCACTATGACGCCGTCGTGCGGATCGGGTTCGAGCTGTTGGGCGAGATCCCGTGCCCCTTCCCACGGGGCCTGGAGCGCCGGTCCGACTTCCCCTGGGCGCCTACCGGGGAGGACGCCTGGCGGCCCTGGCTGGATGACGCCTGGGCCGACGACCCGCGCGCCGCCGCCAAGGCCGCGTTTCAGTACCTGTGGTTCTACACCCGACTGACGGGGTGTGAGCGCGTTGGCGACCTGGACGCTCACGCGCGTCGGGTGCTGGCCTACATGGAGGCGCGCCGCCATCCGGCGACCGGCTTCATCGGCACGGGGTCGGGCGTGGAGCTGGGCTGGGCCATGCGCGGCCACCGCAACCTGGCCCTGAACCTGCTCTGGCCCCTGGGCGTGGACGAGCCGGGCGTCGAGCGCATGATCGACGCCACCCTGGCCTGCCAGCGGCCCGACGGGCTATTCCACGACGGCGGCATGTGCGCCAACATGGACGCCGTCCACCTGCTGGCCGAGTACGGGCGCCGGACTCGGCATCGTCGCGCCGAGTCTGTGCAGTCCGCCCGCCGCTGCGTCAGCGCCATGTTCCATTGCCTGGCCTCGCCCGACGGCGGCTTCTGGTTCGAACTGGCCGAACGCGATGCCACCGACCCGGCTGCCATCCACACCACCAACGGCCTCGCCTTCGCCCTCTTCACCCTCCACTACTGGCAGGCGCTGGACGCAGACGCCCGGGAGAATCTGGACGCGGCGCTGGCGGCGGTAGGAGTAAGAGGCACGCGACACTGACGGCGCCAATGTCGCGCTCAAGTCCGCTCCGTAACAGGTTCAAGAGGCGAGAAAACCAACGCGACGGTGTCGCCCGGACTGTCGCTAGGCGAGGGCTTCCCAGAAGATGTCTGCGAGCAGGCTGGTCAGTTCGGCGGCGTTGGGTTGGACTGGGCTGTTGAACACCAGGCGGGTATTGCCGAGGGTTGCGGCGGCTACGTCGGGCAGCCAGGAGCGTTCGACGCCGACCTCGCGCAGCCGGGTCGGCAGCCCCACCTGGGCGACCAGCCGCTCCATGACCGCCACCGCCGCCTGCGCTCGTTCGGGCGCATCGGTTACGTCGGCGGGAACGCCCAGCGGATCCGCCAGGTCGGCCATCACTGCTGGGTTGCGCTCGGCCGTCAGTCGCATCACCGGCAGCAGGCAGACGGTGTTGGCCACGCCGTGGGGAATCCGCGCCCGCGCGCCGATGGCATGCGCCAGGCCGTGCACCAGGATGGTTCCGGCGTTGGCGAGGCTGAAGCCGGCCTGCAGGCAGGCGTAGGCCATCTGGTCGCGGGCTTCCCGGTCGGTGCCGTCTGCCACGGCGCGCGGCAGGAACTCGAGCGTGCGGCGCAGCGCGTCGGCGGCGGGCTGGCGGGTGTGGTGGGTGGCGCGCCCGGCAATGAACGACTCCGCCGCGTGGCAGAAGGTGTCCATCCCGGTAGCTGCCGTGATGTGCGATGGGACCGAGTCGGTCAGGGCCGGGTCGATCAGCGCCGTCCGCGGGTAGATGAACGGACTGACGACCGTCATCTTGTTGGAGCGGTCCGGCAGCACCATGACCGCGTTGCCGGTGACTTCGGAGGCCGTTCCGGCCGTGGTGGGCACGCTGATGGTGGGAACGCCGGGTTCGCGCAGCACTTCGACCCCGATCCAGTCCTCGGCCTTGCCGCCGTTGGTCGCCACGCAGGCGGCGATTTGCGAGGTGTCCATGGCGCTGCCGCCGCCCACGCCCAGCACCACGGCGGGCTTGCCCTGGCGGATGGCCTCGGCGCAGGCGTCCACGCTGATGGTGGGCGGCTCGGGCTGCACCTCGTCCCAGACTTCGACGTGGATGCCCGCGCGCGCCAGTTCGTCGATCACGCGCTCGACCACGCCGGCCTTGACCAGACCTTTGTCGGTGACGATCAACACCGGGCCGTCGGCGATCCGTCGAACCTGATCCGGCAGCTTGTCGAGACAGCCGCGTCCAAAGACGACGGTGGGCGTGGTGCGATAGGTCCAGCGGTCCAGCAGGTTGGACATTCGGTGAGTCTCCGGCGGCGGGCCGGTCATTATGTCGGCAAACTTCCTACCATGCCCTGGACCGCTCCCCGCCGGATCCCCAATGATTGACCTTGCCATCGACGGCGTCAGCGCCGCCGCCACGCGCATCTTCACGGCCGCCGGGGTCTCCGGCGACATGGCTACGCAGCTGACGGCCTGGCTGGTGAACTCCAATCTCTCGGGCCACCCCTCGCACGGTCTACAGCGCGTCACCGAGTACGTGCGGCAGATCCAGGAAGGGCAAATGGACCCGACCGCGCGACCGCGCGTGCACGTCGAAACCGAGACCACGGTGGTGCTCGATGGCGAGCAAGGAATCGGGCACTTCGCCGCCGACCGGCTGACTCGCGAGCTGGCCGACAAGTGTCGTGAATCGCGCATTGCCATGGGCGGGATCATCAACGGCCGCCACATCGGACGCCTGGGCGAATGGGGCGAACTGGCCGCCGACCTGGGCGTGTTGCTGTACATGTCGCTGGGTTCCGCCAGCGGCTCGATGACGGCCGCCTTCGGGTCGGCCGAAGGGCGGCTGGGTACCAACCCGATTGCCTTCGGAGCGCCCGGGCTGGACGGCGACGCGTTCGTGATGGACTTCGCCACCAGCGCGGCGGCGGAGGGCAAGATCCGGGTGGCGCGCGACAGCGGCAAGTCCGTCCCCGAAGGCTGGCTGCGCGACGCCGACGGCCGGTCCACCACCGATCCCAACGACTTGTACGGCGGGGGCACGCTGTTGGCCTTCGGCGAACACAAGGGCTCCGCCATAGCGATCATGACCACGCTGCTTTCCGTGGTGACTGCCAGCGCCGCCGAGGACATCGCCGACGGCGCATCGGTCTTCGCCTTTGCCATCGATCCGGATGCCTTCGGCCGCGGCGACGAGACGCGGGCTCTCATCCAGCATCAGCTCACCCGACTGCGTTCGGCCGCGCCTGCCGAGGGGTTCAGCGACGTGCAGGTGCCGGGCGACTTCGAACGCCGCTCCCGCGCCGCCCTGGCCGGCGGCCCGCTACAGATTCCGGAACCGACCTGGGAGGGCTTTCTGCAGGCGGCGGATCGAGTGGAAATCCCACGGCACGAAATCGAGGCGCTGGTCCGGGCGTAGCCTGGCGAACTGGCTAAAAGCGGGCGTAACACTGAGTTCAGGCGGCGCACCCAGCTTGTGGGCCGGGTGAGGATTGAGGCCTGATAATTCGACTATGCGCCGTAGCTTGCGCGGCTTATTGTAAACTTCATGTTGAGGTTTGAAACATTGTCGGCATCGCACATCTGGCGTTCGGTGCTTATCCAGGAGGTTCTGCACATGCCGTCTCGCAGGTTCCTCGCAGTTTTGTGCGCCTCGGTCTTACTCGCGCTGCCGGCTGCGGTGCTGGCCGAGCATGATGGGGACGATGATCCCGGGCGCCACGAAGTCCTAGCCGCCTGCGACCCGGCCTGGGATCCGAACGATGCGCGGATTGCCACCTGGAACGGAAAGACGCTGCACGGCGAAGCGTTCGAGGTGCGGGATCTGTTCTACCGGAAATGGGGTGGCAATGATCTGGAGGGTGACCGGCAGCTACGCAGGTGGCGCTGGGAGTACGATTGTATGCATCCGCGTCCAGTCGACGGGTCCTCACCCTCTTCGTCATCAACGGTCACGGTGGCAGCGGCCCAGCTGCCGCCGCCCCCAGCGGCGACTCCAGCGCCAACCCCAGCGGCGACTCCAGCGCCAACCCCAGCGATGACTCCAGCGCCAACCTCAGCCACCTGCAACGACCCGTTGACATGCTTATGCCCGGAGGCAATCGACGCCGACGGGGACGGCATACCAGACCCAGAGGCGTTTTTCATCTGCTAAGGCAACCGCTCCCGCCATGGTTACGTTGCATCCGGTCATACGACCGGCCGGAAGTTGTAGCCTCGGGCACGCATCGCATCCCGAAGAAATGGCGGCGTTGCGCCCGATCGTACGGTCCAGGGAAACGTTGTAGCTATACATCGAAAAGTGGGGACTCTTAGGTCAGGACGGAGATGTTGGTCTGGCTGGTGTTAGGTGTAATGATTGTCGGGGCGCCGGGCAGTCTGGGGTGCATGCTTGGAGCGTTACCAACTTGCCATCCTCGCTCTGTTCCCGGCCGGTTCAGGTAGTGGCTGGTCGCAAACTCTATGTCCACAGGGTGACGCTGCGGCCGCTGACCGAGGACGACTGGGACCTGGTTGTCGGGTGGTGGAACGACCCGGAGAACGCCTATTAAGCCGATGCGGAGAACGGCGGGTACACGCTGGCGCAAGTGCAGGCGATCGTCCGAGGCATCTCCAGCCACGCCTATTGCTTCGTCATCGAGTCTGAGGGCCGGCCCGCGGGCGAGTGCTGGCTGCAGGAGATGAACATGAAGCGGATCCTCCGGCGGAACCCAGGGCTGGACTGCCGACGAATCGATCTGGCGATCGAGAAGGGCTTCTGGGGGCTGGGGATTGGCACCGAGGCGATTCGGTTGCTGGTCGAGTTCGGGTTCGAGTCGGAGTGCGCGGACGCCATCTTTGCCATGGACGTGGCCGACTCCAACCGGAGGAGCCGCCGGGCGTTTGAGAAGACCGGATTCGAGCTGTCCGACACGGTCCAGCAGCCGGCCGGCGCTCGCGCGAGGGTCCACCATGATCTCGTCATTCGGGCGGAGCGCCACCTGGGTGGGCTGGCTGGGGAGTAGTCTGAAGAGGACAAGCCCAGCAAGTGAGCGGCAATGCCCTGGTGGGGATGGATCATTTTCGGCGTGGTACTGCTGGGCGCTGAATTGCTGGCCATCGAAGCCCAGTTCTACCTGGTGCTGCTGGGCGTGGCGGCGCTGCTGACCGGGATTGGCGTGGCGGCCGGGTTGCCTGGACAGCCGTACGCCGAGTGGGCGCTGTTCGCGGTGCTGGCCGTGGTCCTGATGTTTGGCGTCCGGCGGCAACTCTATGGCCGGCTGGTGGGCGCTCCGCCGCCGATGTACGATGCGGTGGTGGGCGAAGTCGCGACGGTGGCAGAAGCCATCGAACCTGGCGCGCTGGGCCGAGCCCAGTTGCGGGGTACCGAATGGACGGCCCGCAACGCGGGCCGCACCTCGCTAACCGAAGGACAGCGCGCACGCATTGAGCGCGTCGAAAACCTGATCGTCGACCTGCACGCAGAGGAGGAGTAGACGTGGACGCATCCGGCATTGTCAGTCTCGTAGTTGTGGTAGCGATCGTGCTGCTGGTGATCGTCGTCCTCGTAAAGACGGCGGTGATCGTGCCGCAGCAGTCGGCCTACGTGATCGAGCGGTTGGGCCGTTACAGCCGCACTCTGCAAGCCGGGTTCCACATCCTGCTGCCCTTCCTGGACACGATTGCCTACAAGCACACGCTGAAAGAGCAGGCCATCGACATCTCGGAGCAGCTCTGCATCACGCGCGACAACGTGCAGGTCGGGGTTGACGGCGTGCTCTATCTGCAGGTGCTGGAGCCGCGACAGGCGTCCTACGGGATCACGAACTACATCTTCGCCATCTCCCAACTGGCGCAGACGACGTTGCGTAGCGAGGTCGGGAAGATCGACCTGGACCGCACGTTCGAGGAGCGTTCCTCGATCAACCGCCTGATCGTGAACGAGCTGGACCAGGCCTCGGCGCCCTGGGGCGTGAAGGTGCTCCGCTACGAAATCCGCAATATCAACCCGCCGACCGACGTGCTGGCCGCCATGGAGAAGCAGATGCGCGCCGAGCGTGAAAAGCGCGCCGTGATTCTGGGTTCGGAGGGCGAACGCGACGCCAAGATCAACGAGGCGGAGGGCGAGAAGCAGCGCGTCATTAAGGCATCCGAAGCCACGCGGACCCAGCAGATCAACGAAGCCCAAGGCGAAGCCGAGGCGATTCTGGCCGTGGCCACGGCGACGGCGGCGGGTATCACGCAGATCGCCGGGTCGGTCAGTACCGACGGCGGCATGGACGCCATGCGCTTGCGGATCGCCGAGCAGTACATCGAGCAGTTCGGCCAGATTGCCAAGGAAGGCAACACGCTGGTGGTGCCCGCCAACCTCAGCGATCTGTCGTCCATGCTGGCGCTGGCGTCGACGATCGTGAAGAGCGACGGGGAGCCAGCGCGCTAGGGCCGCGGTAGTACCTTGACCGGTGGTCGCCGTGCCGCTGTGCGACGGTCAACTCAAGGAGCGCTGATGGGACGAATGAGGTTACTCCAGGCTGGAGTTGACCGCTCTGAACGACGGAGGCTACACCGGATTGGCGAGCGTCGACCAAGGCTGCGAACTCGGAGCCAGGCTCCGTGCGCAGTTGGCTCACAAGAGGCGGAGCCGAGAGTCGTGGGGTATTGGTAACACGCCGATAATGACCCACGGATTTGGGGCTACTTGGTGAAACTGCTGCGTTGTGCCGAGGAAAAAGTGCAGGTTGGTCTTCAGGAACGCCTCGAAGTACTTCTCGCGCACCTTGCTTAGCGCCTGCGATTCATCACCATCGGTGGATTTCAGACAGTTCCAATACAATGCGCCGGCTTCCCAGTCGAGTATCTGAAGTTCGCTTTTCCTGCCCACTGAATCCTCAAATCTATATGAGAAGCTGTAGGGCAACTTTGGAATAATGGTGAATGTCTTTCGCCAGCTATTGTCTTCAAATAGGTCAAGCTGGCCGTGCAAGTTGCGCATCTGCTCGAGCCTCTTGGCATCCCAGTCTCTATCCTCGCTCTCCGAAATGAAGCCGGTTATCGTTGTGGGCCTGAACACCGCCAGCGAAAGCTCGTTGCATTTAGCTCCGTTGATCAATTCGTCAAGATTGTCATACACTCTCGCCGTTTCCAGAAGCAGCCGTCGTCGCTCACTCCAGTTGTTAGCGGTGCCAACCTTCCCTATACGTCTTAGGTCGCCAAGGTCGCCAAGGTCGCCAGGGCTGAACGACTCTGGACGAGGGTCAGCGGTTCGGCGGTGGAGATGACATTCAATCCAATCGTACTTGCTATATCGTTCAGCCTCATCGAGTCGTCGAAAGGGCACTGGATAGATGCGCACCCATGTTCCGTCCTCGCGAATTCCGGCGGTACAAACGGTCTCTCCGTACTTGGTTGAGAGAGTCGGATAGGTCTTGACCGTGACGAGGATGCGCTCCTTGGCCCCTGGTGTTACAAGTGCGTCACAGAGGATCGCCGAGTGCTTTGGCGCTGCCGTGGGGGCATGTTCGCCGAGTCCAGGAAGGGCGTGGTCTCCGATAGCGCATCGGCGACGCAATGTCGATGACAGAGATGAGGCTGACGCTCGTAGCATGTGAGTGCTACAGATTCACCTGACTCGATCCAATCGTAGATCAACCGGAGGGCATCAGAGTTTTCTGGTAACGCTAGTTTCCTAAAGGTGCGAAATAAGGACACTAAATCAGATTCACTCTTAACTCTTCGTCGCAGATTTGACGCGACGCCTAGTTCGGGAAGGTGTTCGTATCGGATACCTACGCCTTCACATACACGAGATAGCGTAGTTTTTGAGAATCCGTACTTACGACTGATCGCGTTCCTTCGAACATCACAGAGTATTGTGACGTTTGCTCCGAGTAGTGTGTTAAGATAGCTTTCGAGCGATCGGTTTTGGTAGCCGATCGTGAGCAGTCTGGATTGACTTTGCTTTGGCTGGAAAGTGGCAATCCGGCTTAAGGTATCGGGGTCATCCCGGAGTATGGTAGGGGCGATAGCACTTCTGGTCGCGTAGTAGGGAAAGTCACGATATGTCTTTGCGATCAGACGATTGCCTCGGAGATTGCTGAAGCGGTGCGCAAATGCTGTTGGCAGGCTTGACTGGTCGCCTCTGACGATTTCGCGACCAAGGTCAGTGAGAACCCAACGCCGATCGTGATCAGCGAGAATGACTTTTTCGACGAGTTTACGTCGGTCAGCATAGGATGTAAATGAGAATGCACCATACTGGTACGGGACGAATTGGTACAGACTCTCAGATGTTATAGATGAGTCCGTTGAAGCCAAGTCTTGGCAGTAGAGGAATAGGAGTTTCTGAAAGTCCAGATTGCCGACATCCCCGCCAAGGGCAAATAACAGCGCAAGAAGGCGTCGCTGGCGTTGATACAGCCGAGGTAGTTGGGATTCGGTCACGGGTGCGGCAGGTGGAGCGTGGTGAGTCAATGATACGGAGTGTTTCGAAGGGTATGAAGAGAAGGCCGAGCGTGCGACGGGCCTACGTGACTGCGGGATCGGACCTGGGGATCTACTGCCTGATCGTTGTGGGCGAAAGTTCTCGTGAGCTGAGGTCGTGTCCGTGCATCGCTATTGGTGGCTGCGTACCATGCGCGTGATCTTCTGTTCCACGCATGATCCGAGGATCGCATGCCGACATTTGCCGTTGAGCCGCTGACCGAGGCCACCACTCGCGCTCTGCGCTCGCATCCAGCCGGCAAAGTCGTCGAGGTCCATGGACCCGAAATACGCCGCCATCCCCAGGTAGATGTACGAGGCGTTGAATACATGGGTGATCTGCGCATTGAGCGCCTCGACCGGACGGTCGTTCATGGGCATGTGTGCGGGGCGCCAGACGCCCAATCGGGCAACCTCCGTCTGAGAGATGGCGGCCGCGCCACAGCGGAAGGTCGGTCACCGTCGAGCGCGGCGCCTTACGGCGGTATTGTCGGATTCCCGCGCTCTTGCAGGTGCTTGCGCATTCATGCCGCCGAAACCGAGGCAACTTCTGCCAGCGTGTCCGCTTTCATCTTCCCGGTACCGGGCGGCAGATCGTAGGAGTGGTCCGCGCCTTCGATGACATGCAGGTCCGCACGGGTTCCAAGTCCGTTCAGCACAGGTTGCGGCTCGTCAAGGTTTGTGAACTCCTCATCGCAACTGCCTTGAACGAACAGCATCGGCACCGGTACGCGCTGGAGATGGCCGACGCTGTCATCCAGCGGGACGCGCCACTTCACGGGATAGACGTAGAGCACCGCGCCTTGAACGTCGCGCCAGACCTGGCGAGCCAGGGCAAGCGATATGACCTGTCCGCTTATTGAGCGTCCACCCAGGAAAAGCGGAAGGTCCGGCGACAGTGCTTTCGCCGCATCCCTCGCCGGGCGTGCCGTGGTCAGCAGGACGTTGAGGGAATCGATCAGATCGGATGGATAGACTGTCTTGAGACGCTCGCTTTACGGGTAGTTGTAGCGGAATGTCGCGATTCCCTGGTGGGCCAGAGCTTCAGCCATCTGAACCATGAGCGGCCGGTGGATTGGGGTCGCGGACCCGTGACCGAAGACCATTAGCTCGAATGCGTCGTCGGGACTCACCAAGATCGTTGAGACTTCCGGGCCATTCGACGTTGCGAGCAGCCTGCTCTCGCCAACGCTAACGACAGCCATCAGACGCCACCCAGGGTCCGGTCATCGCCCGTTCTCACAACTTAGAGACCTTTGCGTAATCCGGGGGACTGTTGCCCGGAAGACCCTCACCCCAACCCTCTCCCACAGGGAGAGGGAGCAAGAGCGGCCCGCACCTTCGCGGACGAAGGGCGTTGTGCAAAGGTCTCAACTTAGGGTGATTCGCTCCGCGGCGACGGCAACCTGACAAACCGTAAGCACTGAGCGGAGCGGCACGAGCTCGTCGCGCTCACCAATGACATAATGTGGACGTCAGACTTGCGAAATCTGTTCCCAGTTGACATCCGCAGCCATCGGAAATTTCGGCAGCGGCATCGCGCTGGGATCCGATGGGCTCGGGCAGTTCTTGCGCCCACGCCAGGGCCGCGCTCAGGCCCCGCAGATTTCGTGCGAAGTCGGGGTCGGTATGCGTGCTCAGCTCCACGTCCGCCACATAAATGCCCTTCTCGGCAAGATAGTCCGTGGCTTGACCGCTGAGGGGATAGGCGGTCCACTCCGCAAGGTAAATGTATGGAGCGGCCCGGGCGATCGTGCTCGCCAGCTCAACCGAGGGTAGTGTCCTACTTTGACTTGACAGGTTTGCAAGGCGCGGGCCACAGTTTGGCAACTCGCGCATGAGGGAAGGTCGATGACGAAGCATCCAGGACCGCCCGACTTTAACGAACTGGCCCACGGGCTGTTCCAGCGCATGAGTGGTGCGGTTCCCATTGAGGAACCCGACGAATCCCCCCAGGCCGTCGCTGGCCGTCAGGGGGGCGAGGCCCGCGCCAAGTCGCTGAACGCCGCCGAACGCGCCGCCATCGCTGCCAAGGGCGGCAAGGCGCGATGGGCGGACGCCGCTACAGGCTAGGCCCGCCGTGCGGAGATTGTACTTCGGCGACTGCCTTGACGTGATGCGCGAGGAACTCGCTGACGAATCCGTTCACCTGGTGTATGCCGATCCGCCTTTCAACTCGAAGCGCATCTACAACATGTTCATTGGCGGGTCACAGCAAGACGCGTTCAGGGACACGTGGCAATGGCACGAGGCCGTAGACGACTTCCACGATGTAGCCAGTTCGCCGGGGCCGCTGGCGCACACGATGGAGGCCATGCGGCTGATCCACGGCGAGGGGCCGAACCTCGCCTATCTGTCATACATGGCAAACCGGCTGCGCGAGTGCTGCCGGACACTGAAACCGACGGGATCGCTGTATCTCCACTGCGACCCCACCTTCAGCCACTCGCTCAAGCTCGTTCTCGACGCAATCTTTCGGAGGGGAGGGATTCGTAATGAAGTCATCTGGAAGCGCACGGCCAGCCGTAATGATGCGAAGCGTTGGGGGGGCTGTTCACGACGTAATCCTGTTCTACTCGAAGAGTGACCGATTCACTTGGAACGACGTGCGCATGGCGTACTCGCAGGAATACATTGACAAGTTCTACCGCCATCACGATTCGCGTGGGCAGTGGATGTCGGACGTTCTAGAGCGCAGCAAATCGATGGGGCCGCGCCCGAACCTGGCCTACGAATTCAACGGGTACACGCCGATTTGGGGATGGCGGGTGAAGCGGGAGAAGTTGGAGGCACTGGCTCGTGACGATCGAATCGCCTGGAGCCGCAATGGGAAGCCGAGACTCAAGCGCTATTTGCATGAACAGAAGGGGCTGCCCCCCGTCGATGTCGTGACTGACATTTCCTCCCTGGCGCCGCAGGCGCGGGAGCGGCTGGGGTATCCAACCCAGAAGCCAGTCGCGCTCCTTGAGCGTATTCTCAGGGCGTCCAGCAATCCTGGGGATGTCGTCCTCGACCCGTTCTGTGGTTGTGGCACGACGATTCACGCCGCCCAGAATCTCGGCCGGTCATGGATCGGCGTCGATATCTGCGTTGAGGCATGCCGCGTGATCGAGGATCGGCTGCGCAGTCACTTCGACAGTCTGTGGTCGGAGATTGAGTTCATTGGTATTCCCAAGACGCGCGACGATGCTCGCGTGCTCGCCAACCTGGACGCGTTCCGGTTCGAGCGTTGGGCCGCGTCGCTGGTTCGCGGCGTCGGATACAACGAGCGGCAGCGTGGTGACGGCGGGATTGACGGCTGGGGGCGGCTCGCGATTCGCAAGGGCCGATTTATCGACCTGGTTTCACAAGTCAAGGGCGGCGGCACTGGACCGGGAGACGTGCAGGCGTTCAACGGGGCACGGCAACAAGCCGACGCCGACCTTGGCATCTTCACGTGCTTTGAGGACCGTGTGACGCCGCGTATGCGGGATGCCGCAGCGAGCACGGGCCGGTTCATGGATGTACCCCGCGTTCAGATTTACACCGTGGACGATTACTTCGAGGGACGGGTGCCGAAACTGCCCATTGCCGCTTGACACCGCTAAGCTAACTGCTATACTTAGATATCAGTTAGCAGGGGTGTTTCGAATGCGCCGCCTCTCCCGCGATGACCGCGCCCAGATTCTCGCCTTGCAGGTTGAAGGCATGTCGATTCGGTCGATGAGCCGCATCACCAGCCGCTCCAAAGACACCGTGATGCGGCTGGTGGTTGAGGCCGGCGAGGCATGCGCCGAAGCGCACGGGAACCTCGTACGCGACTTGCGCTGCGAACAGGTCCAGGTGGACGAGCTCTGGGCCTTCGTGGCGATGAAACAGCGGCGCGTGCCAGCCGAGCGCAAAGACGAGTTCGGCATCGGCGACGTCTGGACCTTCACGAGCATCGATCCCGAAACCAAGTTGATACCGACGTGGCTGATTGGCCGACGTGACGCGGCCAGTGCGCGCCGGTTCCTGATTGACCTTGGCCGCCGGATTCGCGGCCGGTTCCAACTCACGTCCGACGGCGCCAGCTTCTACCGTGAAGCGGCCGAAGCCGCGTTCGGCGGCCAGATTGACTACGCGCAGCTGGTGAAGCTCTACAGCGCCCCTGACGGCCCTGAGCGCTTCTACAGCCCGCCCGTGTGTGTGGCCGCGGTTCCGACGCGGATCATGGGCGACCCGGACGAATCCCACGTCAGCACGTCGCACGTGGAGCGACAGAATCTCACGATGCGAATGTCGATGCGCCGATTCACGCGGTTGACCAACGCCTTCTCCAAGAAGGTCTACAACCTGAGTTGCTCGGTGGCGCTCTACGTCTTCCACTACAACTTCGTGCGCCCGCACACGACGCTCACCAAGGCCGCGCACGGCAAGCCGACAACGCCCGCGATGGCCGCTGGCCTAGCCGACAAGCCGTGGACGATGGCCGATATCGTCAAGCTGATCGAAGACCGTGAAGAGACGGCCGAAGACGTGGCAAAGCGGCGCAAGGACCGGCGTGATCAACGGTAGCTTGACTTGATAGGCTTGAATGTGATACTCACCCGCCTCGTCGCCAGGAAGGACCGCATATGGCCGAAGTGTTTGCTGTGATTCTCCCCGACAAGAACCCCAAGGTCGGGGAGGCATTGACGAGCGCATACACGGCTGAGGACGTTCACCAAGTTGCCGGCAACGTGTATTTCGTACAGACCAACGATGAAGCGGGCACCGTTGTAGAAAAGGCCGGGATCGGTCTGGGCCAAGCTGACCCGCCGGTGCCTGGCGTAGTGTTTAGCCTCAACGGATCGTACTCGGGTCTCTATTACAACACGCTCTGGAAGTGGATGGGCGTGAAGGATGCATGACCCCCTCGGGGATCTGGGTTCGCATCAGGGGCAAGTTCGAGAACTGCAACGCGTGGCCGACACGGCCGCCTCGAAAGACTCGCTCCATGCGGTCGCCCTCACGGTCAATGGCCTTGTCGAACGGATTTCTAGCCTGGAGCGCGAGGTCAAGCACCGCCCGACCAAGGCTCAGGTGGCCGTGGTTTGTGGTGGTGTCGCGCTGGCGCTGCTAACACCGGCGACCATTTTCGTCACGAATGTCATCACAGTGGTCAACAAGGGAACCTAGGTTCAGAGCTAGCCACAAGGCCGGCCACTATGGCGACGCGCACCAGCGCCATCCAAGCGTTAGCCACCAACTGCAGTTGACACACCGCTCCGCGCTGACGCCAGCGCCGCAATACCCGCGGCCAAGTCAAAGTAGGACACTACCCAACTTTGCTTAGAGTGGCGGCACGGCGTAGGGTAGATACACGCTTGGTAATTCTACCCTTGCGGGGAACCGATGAGCCTCAACATCAAGAACGAAGAGACGTGCCAATTGGCCAGTGAATTGGCGAAACTCACCGGCGAGACCAAAACCGGGGCGATTACAGTGGCGCTGAAGGAGCGCCTGCAACGCGAGAAGCGCGAGCGCAGCGTGGAGGCGCGAACCCGGGAGTTGCTTGCCATTGGGCAACGCTGTGCCGCGATGCTGCGCGACGGACCGTCGGCCGAGGATCATGGCGATTTCCTGTATGACGAGCGCGGGTTGCCCAAGTGATCGTGGACACCTCGGCGGTCCTGGCGATTCTGTTTCACGAGCCGGACGCTCAGCACTTTGCGCGCGCGCTCGCGGGAGCGTCACGCTGCCAGATGTCCGCCGCGAACTATCTGGAGGCGGCGATCGTTCTCGAGAGTCGCAGGAACACCGCGGTCGGCTTTGAGCTTGACCTTGTTCTGGAACGAACGCCAGTAGATATCGTGCCGGTCACCGTTGCGCAGGCGCAGGCCGCGCGCAGGGCGTGGCGGCGATTCGGCAAGGGGAATCATCCGGCGGGACTGAACTTTGGTGACTGCTTCGCCTACGCCCTGGCGGAGTCGACCGGCAAGCCACTGCTATTCAAAGGGCGGGACTTCGCGCTGACCGACATCGACGCCGCCTGACGTCGCGACCGGCGCCCTTCGAGTCGGCGGCCCGGCGGACGGCAGTAAGCACGGTCACGGCACCAAGCTTCAACCGGAACTTTGATCTCTGGCCCCCAGCGTTGGCGCTGGACGCGGTGGCGCGGCGGCTGGGAGCTCGGGGGCGCGGGTGTAGCGCGACTGAGTGCTTGAAGCGGGCGGCCGGCCCGAAGGTCGGGCAACCTTGCTAAGAGTGGCGGCACGGCGCAGGGTAGATTTACAATTGGCCGTTCCACCCTTGAGGGGAACTCGTGAGCCTCAACATCAAGAATCAGGAAACGTGTCGGCTGGCCAGTGAATTGGCGGAGCTCACTGGCGAGGCCAAGACCGGCGCGATTACCGTGGCGCTCAGGGAGCGCCTGGAGCGTGAGAAGCGCGAGCGCAGCGTTGAGGCGCGTCTCCGCAAGATGCGCGCCATCTCCAAGCGCTGCGCCGAGCTGTTGCGCGAAGGAGGTCCGGTGGTTGATCACGGGGACCTGCTGTACGACGAACGAGGGCTGCCGAAGTGATCGTCGATACCTCGGCGGTCATTAGCATCTTGTTTGACGAACACGAAGCGGAGCAGTTCGACGAGGCGATTGTCAACGCTCCGCACTGCCAACTGTCAGTTGTCAACTATCGGGAGACAGTCATGGTGCTCGAGGGTCGTCGAGGCGTCACGGCTGGTCATCAGTTGGACGCATATTTGGAGGAGGCAGCGATTGCACTGGCGCCGGTCACGGTTGAGCAGGCGCAGGTCGCACGTACGGCATGGCGACGGTTTGGCAAGGGGAACCACCCGGCGGGACTGAACTTTGGCGACTGCTTTGCCTATGCCCTGGCGGAGTCGACCGGCGAGCCGCTGCTGTTCAAGGGTCGCGACTTTGCGCTGACGGATGTGGAGGTTTGTTGACACGACGCCGAGTGCGTATGAATCGGCATCGCAATTGACCGTGAATTCAGTCGGAGTGCCAGAAGATCAGACTGCTTCCTGAGTACTGGTGGCTCGCAAGCATTGAGAAGACTCAAAACCAGGGCTGATGAGATGGCCAGCTGCCAGATCAGGACGTGAGAGTGTAGTAAGCTGCACTCGTGATCTTTGATCATATAGGGCGGTGATGGTGACATGGTAAGGCTTAGCCTTACTCTCTATCAGTTTCTCGGATATCTGATTCCTGGATCTGTCGTGAGCGCTACTCTCGTTTACCTAGCCACAAGACACTTCGATGTCTCAGTTGAGACACTAAACGACGCAAATCTGATGGTGGTTGTTGTTTCCCTGTTTGCTGCATATGTTATTGGATTCCTCCTTCAGTCAACTCTGTCAGGTCCGCTGGAGATGTGGCTGTTCTGGTATCCGAAAAGTCGTGGGATGCCTTCAAAGTTCCTAGTATCCGACGACGACACCACGCACTCACAAGCATTCAAGAACAAAATTGCATTGAATCGACGCATCTGCAGTCGCTGGTCTGCCGGTGAGCTATCCGAGCAGGAGTACTTTGACCTGCTCTACTCGCGAGCTGTCGCGGACGGCCGAGGGCAGCTAATTGAGACCTTCAACGCTCTATATGCTCTCGGGCGAGGACTGACTGCCGCGTTCCTGATTGCCGCTACGGCCGTCACTGCGTCCGCAATCGCGTCATGTTCAGACCGTGCCGAGTGGCAGGGTATAATCCTTCAGGGTCTATGCGTTGCGGGTCTTGCGGCCTCAGCTGTTCTTTGCCAGCGACGCACCAAGTCGTACGGGATACGCTTCGCGGACGAAGTTTACCGCGTTGGTCTTTCGTACGAGATGTAGTTCGAGGAGAAAGAATATGGCCTTGGATATTCACTTTCTGAACGTCGGGCATGGAGACTGTACGGTGATCGACTTTCCGAGCGGTCGACTGTCGATAATTGATATCAATAACTCGCCCGGTCTGGACGAATCTACCGAAGATGATCTTGCTGCTGAGTTCGGACTGAACCAGCTGCAATATAGATTGATGAAGATGAGAAGTGAGATTCCCTATAGTTTAGGCATCATGCTCAAGTCTCTCGAAGATCGCCTAGTTGACCCCGCCAAGTACCTGGCCCAGTACTATCCGGGTAGGAGTGTATTTCGATTTATACTCACTCATCCTGATATGGACCATATGTCGGGCTTATATCGATTGTTTAGTCCTCATCAGGACGACATCGCACTATCAAACTTTTGGGATACAGACAACGAAAAGAGCATGTCAGAGAATGACTTTCAAGGCTCGGGATCAAAGGGAATGTGGGACGACTGGCAAGAGTACGTTAGGCTACGGGACCCAGACGAGGCGCATACAGTCTTGAACAACTACCGCAATCAGGGAGGGCACTTCTGGTCCGAGGACGGCATGAGCATTCTCTCGCCAACATCTGAGTTAGTTGAGCAAGCAAACAGGAGTGAGTCGTGGAATCAATTGAGTTATGTTCTGACTGTAGAATATGCCGGACGGCGAGTTGTGCTCGGCGGTGATGCGGACATCGCAGCTTGGGCTGACATTCACTCCCATTACGGAGACCTCGGTCTAAAGGCAGATATCCTTAAGGCATCACACCATGGGCGAGATTCCGGTTACCATCAACCGTCCGTGAAGGCGATTGATCCCGTATTCACTGTCGTGTCAGTGGGCAAGAAGCCTGAGACAGATGCTTCGAATAAGTATCGCCATTACTCCGATAAAGCAGTGTCAACGAGATTCCATGGTAGTATTCGAGCGCAGATCTTGGACAATGGCGAGATTTGGTTGTATGATTGGAATAATGACCGAATCGATGATCGGTTGGCACCACCATTGGTTTAGTCGTAGTCTGGCAATGGCTGTAGGCAGCAGGCTGTGTCGTGCTGGTTTGTCCGACTGAATGAGCGAGTGCAAATAATAGTCGGAGTGCGTAACGGGTGACTTTGTGGTCCGCTCAACTTGTGTGTGGCGGTGAGGTCTTGAGCGCGGCACGACACTCTCGGAAGGGTAGGAAACGGGAATTTGCGGTCGGCGGGCTAGGAGGCTGGGCACTTATTGACCGTTGCGGCAGCGGTGATGAGGTGGAGTTGGTCGATGGTGACTTTGGGAGGGTGTACGTCCTTGGCCGGATGGTGCTGTGAGGATGTCTAGGTACTGGAAATTGCCTCCGGGTCTTGACGCCTGGGGTCTTGGTGGCGAGTATCGGCGGATAAGGAGGCGTCCCCATGGCACAGGCTGTCCTTAGCACGCCCGTGGCTGCCCAGGCCGCGAACGGCCGTACGTCGCTTACCGTCATCGATTGCGATGTGCATCCATACCCGAACACCATCGCCGACCTGACGCCGTTCATGTCGGATCGCTGGGTGCAGTACATCAAGCAGTCCGGGTTCTCGGCACCGCCCGGCACTCAGTACCCCAAGGGCTACGAAATGGCCTCGCGGCGCGACGCCTGGCCGCCCAACGGCCTGCGGCCCGGCGGCGATCCCGACTTCGTGCGCGAGCAACTGCTGGACGAGTGGGACATGCAGTTCGGGATCCTCACGCCTCTTTACGCCGCAGGCCACGTCCACAACGATGACTTCGCCATCGCGCTGGCCCGCGCCGTGAACGAGTGGCAGCGGCACGTTTGGCTGGATAGCGACGAGCGCTGGCGCAGTTCCATCACGGTCACGCCGCAGCTGCCCGAGGCGGCGGCCGAGGAAATCCGCCGCTGCGGCAAGGACCCGCGCTTCGTGCAGGTGATCCTGACGGTTCGCGGCCAGGCGCCGTACGGCAAGCGCCACTACCATCCGATCTTCGAAGCCGCCTGCGACATGGACCTGCCGGTTGGGGTTCATTTCGGCGGCTGGGGGAACCACCCCATCACCGCCACCGGCTGGCCCTCCTACTACCTGGAAGACCACACGGGGATGACGCAAGCGTTCGAGGCGCAGGTGCTGAGCCTGGTGTCCGAGGGCATCTTTGAGAAACTCCCGAGCCTGCGGATCGCGCTGATCGAGGGCGGCTTCGCCTGGTTGCCGCCGCTGATGTGGCGGTTCGACAAGAACTACAAGGGGCTGCGCGAGGAAGTGCCCTGGCTGCGTAAGCTGCCCAGCGAGTACATCCTGGAACACTTCCGCATGACCACGCAGCCGATGGACGAGCCGCCCAATCCGCAGCATCTGCTGCAGATCTTCGACATGATCGGTCGGGACGACTTCCTGATGTTCGCCACCGACTACCCGCACTGGGACTTCGACGCGCCGGACCGTGCGGTGCCGTCCGTGGTGCGCGGCGAGCTGCGGCAGAAGATCATGTCGCTCAACGCCGCCGCGTTTTATGACTTCGAGCGCGCATGACGTAGGGGCGGTGGCCGACTTCGAGGTCGGCCGGCCCACCCGCGTGGAGATCGAGGGCCGCGGCTTCGTGGTCGTGAATGCGGGCACGGAGTTTCACGTCGCCCGCGACGTCTGTCCGCACCAAGGGGCGCGCCTGTCCGCTGGCCTCTGCAAGGGCGAGGTGCGTGCCGAGGCGGTTGGCGGGCCGGTGGAGTACCGCACGGGCGGACGGACGCTGCTGCAATGCGCCTGGCACGGTTGGATCTTCGATCTGTCCAGCGGCCGCGCGTTGGCCGATCCGAACCGAGCGCGTGTGCGCGTCTATCCGGTCCGGGTGGCGGACGGCCGCGTGCTCCTAAGCCTGGCCTAGGCCGCGCGTGACCGCCGTGGGCGGGGGGCTGGGCGGGCTGGTTCACTGCATTCACGCCGCGCGAACGGCCGCGGCGCTGGTGCTGACGGGCGGCGGGACGGGGGTCATTCCCATGCTGCTGCGGCGTCCGGGCGGGTCACGGACCGTGCTGGACATCGCGGTGCCCTACAGCTCGGCCGCCGTGGCCGCCTATTTGGGTGAGCCACCGAAACAAGCGGTCTCGGCTGCAACCGCCGAGGCGATGGCGCGACGAGCCTTCGAGCGCGCGTGCGAATTGCGGCCCGAGGCCTCGATTCCGGTCGTGGGACTGG